>OZ253548.1:0-3439471 GCA_965262595.1 Dehalococcoidia bacterium | reverse complement strand
CAAGGAGGGCTGAGCTATGTTTGACTTGATAATCCGAGGCGGTCAGGTTGTAACTCCCTGGGGCGTGGGCGACTGGGACATAGCGGTTAAAGGGGAAAAAATCGTCGCCGTGGCTGCGCATCATACTCTAACCGACGAATCGGTCCGGGTAGTTGACGCCACCGGCAAGGTGGTAGTGCCCGGCGGCATTGAGCCCCACGCCCATATTAGCGCTCCCATCATGGGCCACGGAGACCTGAAAACCGCGCCGCCGGAACAGGTAAGCCGGGCGGCGGTTTTCGGCGGAACCACCACCATCCTCGACTTTGCGATCCAATACCCGGGCATCGACATCAACCAGGCTATTCAGGAACGTACCGGGGTATGGCAGGGCAACTCCTACGCCGACTATGCCCATCACCTGATGCTGTTGGGGGATATATCGGACAATACCCTGGGTCAGCTCCGAGAGCATATCCATGACGGGTTTGCCAGCGTCAAGATTTTTACCACCAATATCCGCCCGCCCAGCATGTCCGGCGAGCCGCGGATGGTACGGATGGGCCATCTGCACGACCTGATGGAACAGGTCCAACAACACGGGGCGATGCTGATGGTGCATGCCGAGGACGACGACATGGTACAGCATATGTACCGCAAGCTGGCCGAACAGGAAAATACCGATTGGTGGAATATGCACCTGGTACATAATAACGAGTCGGAGGACGTATCTTTCCGACGGGTGTTGCGGGTAGCCGAGTGGACCGGCTCGCCGGTCTATTTCGTCCACGTCAGCGCCCGAGAGGGGTTGGCCGCGGTGCAGGAAGCCCGAGCCAAGGGAATGCCGGTGTACGGGGAGACCCTGCACAATTATTGCTGCTTCAACGCCGAGAATTATCGGGAAGAAAATGGCATGAAGTATCATACCTACCCGTCGCTGAAATCGGAGGAAGACCGCCGGTCCCTGTGGGACGGAGTGGTCAAAGGCGGCCTCAGCGCAATGGCCACCGACGAATATTGCACTTCCTGGGACGTGAAAATCGCCGGCAAGCTGGTAACCGACGTTACCGGAGGCCACAACGGCATCGAGACCCGGCTGGGAATTACCTACAGCGAAGGCGTGTCCAAGCGGGGGATGTCCCTGCAACGGTTTGTGGACGTGACCTCGGCCAACGCCGCCAAGATTATGGGCCTTTACCCGCAAAAGGGTGTAATCGCCCCGGGCAGCGACGCCGACCTGGTGCTGATTGACCCCAGCATCAAGCGGCCGCTGACCATGAATGACTTTCATATTTCCGATTACAGCATTTGGGACGGCTTTGAGGTAGAGGGTTGGCCGACGCTGACTATCCTGCGGGGCATGGTGGCGGTGGAGGACGGACAGCTAAAAATCGGCCAGAACAGCGGCAAATTCCAGCGCCGCAAAGTGGACCCGGAGGTGGGGAACCGGCCGGCGGCGTAGGGGGCAAAGGCCGGATTCCTGTCAGAAACAAACGGGGGCGCCAATAATGGTGCCCCCGATGCTCAGTAACTCTACGCCAAAAAACTAATGACTGTTGCGCCACCTACCATAACCCAATCCAATGCCGAATCCTCCCAAGGCAACTGCGGCCAGTTTAATTATCTCCATAACCAAGGTGTTTTGCTGAAGGAATGCAAAATATCCGAGCAAAATGGCTATGGGTATTACCAACAAAGCTACAATAACCGTCTGCCATATCCGAGAATGTTTACGGTCTTCCAGTGCTCTTTCACCGTCTTTGTCCACTGCTTCTATCAAAGAAGAAATGTGCTCTGAAGTCAGCTTTTCCAGCATCGGATTGGGCATTGGCCCCGAAACCATAGCAGATGCAGAAAAAGACTGTGCTATGACCCCCCTCATTTCGACTGGTAATTTTTCCAATACCTCTGAAGGAATTGGTATTTCAGCGTTATCTTCTAGCGGAGAATCGCCTTGAGAAGTCGATCCTTCTTCGTTAGGTACCGCAGGAAGTTGCTCTTCAGGCACGAGTGAACCTCGACCCACGAAGAATTGTGGATGGCTTGAAATTGCGTCGGACAAAACTCGGTTCTTCGTGGAACCCCCGCCCAAAGCTACCTATAACTTCACCAAATTTGCGGTCAATCAATTGACTTGCCAGCACAGACAAAACTAACCTAAGCTCCAACTCAGTTAATTGCCCTCGGTAGAAGACTTGGACTGTGTCTGACATAGCCTGACGCAAATCATCTGAGGATGGTTGCGTACCAAGGGTCCTTAACTCCTCGATTACCCCTTCCCAGTCCACCACCACGCTCTGATCATGTTTCAGTATTTCCATGTCATCCTCCGATACGGTATGACATTATTCCTTCTCGCACACTCTATTATACTATAATTCACCACAAATAGACCTTTGTTGAATTGCCGTAATCCTATGTTCTGCCACTCAGCTTGTCAAGAAAGGGCCGGTCGTATTGACCATCCTGAGTCCCATCCCTTCCCCAAGGTGTTTAACTACTCTATCCTGCACCGCCACCATTTGCGGCGTATCTTTCCTTAGTATTTGGGCCATTGAGGTTACGGCCCGATCGGCCAGGCCGCAGGGAATGATGTGGTTGAACTTGGTAAGGTCCGGGTTGACGTTGATGGCAAACCCGTGATGGGCCACGCCGCGGCTGATTTTCACGCCAATGGCGGCGATCTTAGTTCCCTCTACCCAAACACCGGTCATACCTGCTTCCACGCCTGCCGCTATCCCAAAGTCGGCCAGGACACCAATAATAATTTGCTCCAAAGCCCGGACGTATTGCAACGGGCCGCCCCAGCCGCGCAGATTGACTACCGGATAGGCCACCAGTTGCCCCGGGCCGTGGTAGGTCACCAACCCGCCCCGATCCGTCTCCACCACGTCAATGCCCTCCGCTTCCAGTTGGGCCGCAGTCAGCCGGATATGGTCGGACGGCGCCAGTCGCCCACGGGTGTAAACGTGGGGATGTTCCAGCAGCAACAGGGTGTTGGGCCGCTTGCCATCATGCACCGCCGCCACCAACTCGGTTTGCAGCTCCCAGGCGCGGCGGTACTCCACCCTGCCGAGGGATATTGTCTGGCAGACAGGCAAAAGGGTCATGGCGGCATTTCGGGCCGGTGCAGATTTCGGCAACGGTTTCGGTGTCAGTTCCGACAAGGGTCTCGGCGTTGATTTCGGCGTTGGTCTTGGCGTTGATTTCGGCAACGGTTTCGGTGTCAGTTCTGACAAGGGTCTCGGCGTTGGTCTCGGCGTTGATTTCGGCGTTGGTCTCGGCGTTGATTTCGGCAACGGTTTAAACGCCGCATTCAGCGCCGGACCTAGCCGAGGTCGGCATCCGGGCTGATCGACTCCAGGCGACGCTTGACCGACTGGATAAAGGCGCTGGATTCGGCCCCGTCGTTGATCCGGTGGTCAAAAGAGAGGCACAGGTTCATCATCGAGCGGATGGCGATGGCGTCGTTGATTACCACCGGACGCTTTTGGATCGCCTCGGTGGTCATAATGGCCGCTTGAGGATAGTTGATTATCGGCTGAGACACGGTAGAACCCAGGGCGCCGGTGTTGTTCAGGGTAAAGGTGCCCCCCTGGACATCGCTCAGGGTAAGCTTGTTTTGCCGGGCCCGCTGGGTCAAGTCGGCCACCGCGTGGGCCAGGGCGGACAAGCTCAACCGGTCGGCGTCGTGGATAACCGGCACTACCAAGCCGGACGGAGCGGCGACGGCCAACCCGATATTCAGCCGCTTCTTCAGGATAATCTTGTCCCCGCCCCAACTGGCATTGAAGGTAGGGTTCTCCTTCAGCGATTCAACCAGGATGCGGATAACAAATGGGAGATAGGTCAGGTCAACGCCCTCCCGCTGCCGAAATGCCTCCCGCCGTGCCGCCCTGGCCGCGACCAGGCCGGTAACGTCAACCTCCACCGTACTCCAGGCGTGGGGAATCTGCGAGACGCTGCGCACCATCGCTTCGGCAATCATCCGGCGCACCGGGGTCAGCGGAACATACTCTTCGTCCGCCGCCGGTTTGGCTTCCATCTCCGAAGCCGATGCGGATGCCGCCGCACTCTCTGCCGCACTCTCTATCGATTCCAGGTTTCCCGATTCCAGGTTTCCCGATTCCAAGTTTCCCGATTCCAGATACCGGAGCACATCATCGCGAGTTATGCGGCCACCCATGCCGGTGCCCCTTATCCCGGATAGGTCAAGACCGTGCTCGTGAGCCAGCCGCCGCACTGCCGGAGACAGACGAGGCGTACCGTTGGATGAGCCATCAGGGTTAGTTGCTCCGGCAGGTGCGGATTGGCCCGGCGGAACGGACGCCGGAGCAGCCGGGCCGGACTGGACTGGGGTTTGCGTCGCCGATTCCGACGGCTGAGGAGGAGCATCCGGAGGGCTATCGTCACCGGACCCGGCGCCGGTGGGGCCAACCATGGTCGCGGAGGTATTCAGGTAGCCGATAAGGCTCGGGGAAACCGGCGCCGGGGCGGTTGCCCCAGTTGAGGCGGCCGGGACCGCAGAAGTCTCCCCCGCCATAGCTGTCAGTCCCGGGGCCGGTGCGCTGGCTGCTACTGCCCCAGGAGCCGCCCCAAGAGCGGCAGCCGGTGCGGCATCGGCTGGGCTGCCGGCGACTTCCACCTCGGCAATGGGCGCGCCCATTGGGATGGTTTCCCCTTCCTGTGCCAGGATTCTGACCAGGGAACCGTCCACCGGGGAGGGAACTTCCATGGTTACCTTATCGGTCACAACTTCGACCAGCGGCTCATAACGCTCGATCTTGTCGCCGGGCTTTTTCAGCCACTTGCCGATAGTACCTTCGACGACGGATTCGCCGACATGGGGGAGTTCTATGGTTTGAGCCAAGGTAACACCGTCCGTTGTGCTGAATTACGCGACTAGCCGAGAATGCCGCTGCTCCGGATTTACGGCCCTACCACAGTTTAGCGGCCCTACCACAGTTTAGCGGCCCTACCGGGGTTTAGTGACATTACAGCGGGTTGACTGCCCGACCGCCGGGCTAATAGGCCGCCAACTTGCGCAAGGCCTCAACTATCTTTTCGGTGCTGGGGATATACGCATCTTCCAGGGTTTGCGCAAAGGGCATGGTGGGAACGTCCGGGCCGCACAGCCGGCCGATCGGCGCATCCAGGTAGTCAAAGGCTTCATCGGAAGCCAGGGCGGCAATCTCCGCGCCAACGCCGCCGGTGATATTGTCCTCGTGGACAATCAACAGCTTACCGGTCTTCTTGACCGACTCCAGCACCGTTTCCGTATCCAGGGGTTTCAGGGTGCGCAAATCCACCACTTCCACCTGAGCTACACCCTCGGCCGCCAACTGTTCCGCCGCCGCCAGGCAGTAATGCAATACCAACCCGTAGCTGACCACGGTGATGTTTTGGCCGATCCGCTTCACTTCCGCTTTGCCAATGGGCAGGACGTATTCTTCCTCCGGCACCTCTCCCCGAACCAGGCGATAAGCCTTCTTATGCTCCAGGAACACTACCGGGTTGTTGTCCCGGATCGAGGCTTTCAACAGACCCTTGGCGTCGTAGGGAGTGGCCGGGGCAACTACCTTAAGGCCGGGGGTGTGAAAGAAGTAGGCTTCTACGTTCTGCGAGTGGTACAGGCCACCACGGATGCCGCCGCCGTAGGGAATACGAATGGTTACCGGAGCGTTCAGATGGCCGTTGGTGCCGTAACTGACCCGGGCCGCTTCGCCAATAAGCTGATTAACCGCGGGCCACAGAAAGTCGGCGAATTCCACTTCGGGGACGGGACGCAGACCGCGGAAAGATGCGCCCAACGCAATGCCCATAATCGACGCTTCGGCCAGGGGAGTATCGATAACCCGGGCCTCGCCAAACTCGTCAATCAAGCCTTGAGTCGCCAGGAACACCCCGCCGCGCCGGCCAATGTCTTCACCCATTACAAACACCCGTTCATCCCGCAGCATCTCTTCCCGCAGGGCTTCCCGGACTGCCTCAATTACACTTTTAACCGGCATAACGTTCCTTAAGTTTATGGGATCGGTTTCTGGAGTTATGGACTTTTCTATTCAGCCGGGTCGATTACCGCCGGGGTCATTGCCAACGGGCCGGTTAAGGGCCGTAAACGTTATTGCTCAATCCGGCGGCGTCGGGAGGCAAGGCGGCGTCGGCGGCGTCGGTGGCCTCATTAACTGCCCGGAGCGCCTGAGCCTTTATTTCGTCCACCTGCTCCTGAGTCAGGAAGTTTTGCGCCAGCATATAGGCGCCCATGCTTGCCACCGGGTCGCGCAACTTGGCGGCGTCAATTTCCTCCCGGGGCCGGTAGCGGGTATCGTCGTCGTCGGTGGTATGGGGCATCAGCCGCTCCACCTTCATTTCCAGGAGTACCGGCCCTTCCCGCCGGGCGTGGGAGACCGCCTCTCGGGTAGCCTCGTAGCACTGCAGAAAGTCCATTCCGTCCACCACAATACCGGGGAAACCATAGCCCTCGGCTCGGCTCGCCACGTCGCTTATGACCATTTGGAGCCGTTGCGGAACAGAAATGGCATAGCCGTTATTCTCGCAAATGAATACCACCGGCAGCTTGTGAACCCCGGCAAAGTTCATCGCCTCATGCGTCTCGCCCTGGCTGGACGCGCCATCGCCAAAATAGACCAGGGTTACCGTTTCATCCCCCATCAGCTTGCAGCCCAGGGCATAGCCCACCGACTGGGTCAAGCCGGCGGCAACCACGTTGGAAAGCTGGATTATCTTGTGTTCCAGGTCGGCGCCCTGGAGCGGAAACTGGCGGGCGTTGCTGTAAGGATCGCCCTCCCGGCCCATGAAGGACAGCATGACTTGGGTAGGAGTCAGGCCGACGGCCGATTTAATGCTCAAGTCGCGGTAATACGGAAACAGGAAGCAATCGCCGTCTTTTTCCGCCGCCAACAAGCTGCCCAGTTGAGCGGCCTCGTGACCCTGAGCCGAGGCGGCGATGGGTACCTTGCCCTGACGGTTCATCATCCAAATGCGCTCGTCCAGGGTACGCGCCAAAATCATACGGCCGTAGAAGTCCACCAAGTCCTGGGGCGCAATGCCTTCGGGCAATTGGCGGGAACCGTCTGCCTGATTACTCTCTGCCTGATTACCGTCTGCCATTGTATGGGCCGCCTGATTATCGGCGGTCTGATTACTGGTTTGTGTCATCGCTCCCCCCGGCGGAAATCGGTGGCAATCTCTTCGAAGATGAATCCAGGTTTCCAGGTATGGGGCATATCCACGCCGGATAATCTCGGTTGGTTTGTCTCGATTAGAATATCCTGGCTGCTTTAGTAGTTTTGTCGTCATATCGAAAACATATTCCCCGGCTTTGGACCGGAGCATCAGTAATTCGGTATTCAAAATAACGATTGAGCGAACCTGCCAAGAAAACCTGAGCCTCCCGGCAATTATATATCCTGGCTCCCAAGGCCGCAAACCGCTGGGAGTCCGGAATATGACCGGAATGAATGCCGGGTCGAAGTTACCGGCTGAACCACACTGCGGCTTCGCATCAGGTCGGCGGCGCGGTAACCGGCCGGCCGGGCCGGAGACAAGCCGGATTGTACCGGAAAGACTCTTGACACCGGGGGGAGACTGTGATAATTTTCACTAGGTTTTCGGCTGGGGTATCTCCCAAAAAAACTAACGACCCAGGGACGAAATTAAGGCCGTACTAAGGCAACATTGATGAACGATCCAAATGCCTTGACCAACATAGACTGGGCCAACCTGAGCAACTGGCTCACCATGTACTGGATTTATTTCCCGATAGTCATCGTCTTTGCCTTTACTCTGATGATTGCCCATGCCTTTATTCCTTCGGCAGTGCAGACCGGTCACCTGCCCCCGTCGGCAGAGCGGCTTCGCCTGCCCATGACCGCTTTCGCCCTGCTTTTGCTGGCGGCGGCCATAGTATTGATGGCGTTCATAATGATTTTAACTCCCCATGCCCTGGGCAATATCTACGACCGATTCTTGATTTAGTTATAGCAGTTTAGTGTAGTCCGGGTACTGATAACCTAACCGGATACTCATATAATAGGCAGGTTTTGGCGCCGATGAGGCCAAGCGCAAATATTATTCCACTGGCTATAGTTGGGTTGGTCGTCACCGGCATAGTAGGATTTATTGTCGTTGTTCTGTTTATGTCCTGGTTTTCCAGCCCGCCTTTTGGCTTGGGTAACGCTCCGGCCCAGCCTATCGCTTTCCCCCATACGGTGCACGCCGGTTCTCCCGAGGAGGGCGGCGTCGGTATCGCCTGCGAGTTTTGTCACCGCAATGTAACCACCGGAGCGGCGGCCACCGTGCCGGCGGTGGAACAATGCCTCTTTTGCCACAAGCAGGTGAACGCCGAAAATCTGGTCGGCTCTTCCGACGCCAATCTGTCGGAGATGCAGCGAGTGGTGGATAAGTTCAACGATAATGACCCGATTGACTGGGAACGGGTACACCGGCTGCCGGACCACGTGCGCTTCGTCCATGAGGCCCACCTGCGGTTCCTGACCCAGGGCGAGCCACGGACCGTTTCCATGCCGATCGGAAGCGGGGAGCCGATGCAACTGCCGTTGCCCGTCGGTCAGGCCTGTTCGGTCTGTCATGGCGACGTGGCCAGCATGACCGAGGTCCAGCCCCAGGCCGGGCAGTCATTGAAAATGGGCACCTGCGTGGACTGTCACCGAGAGCTGAACGTGGGCACCGACTGCACCATTTGTCACAAGTGATTCTGAGCGAAGGCATCAACTTATGAAGTTAACGCGGCGCAACTTCCTGGCCTGGGCCGGCCTCTCCGCAGTGGGAGCGATGGCCTGTGACGTTTTTCAGGAGGGAGAGCTGAGAATCCAGAGTCCCCGGGACTTGCCCGAGGACCTGGTTAAGGGCCGGGATAACTGGTACGCCACTCTGGGCCGGCAATCAACCGGGGGCGAGGGCGTGATTGTTCGGGTGATGGAAGGCCGCGCCAAGAAAATCCAGGGCAACCCCAAATACCCGGTTAACCGGGGCAAGCAGGGCGTATGCTCCGAGGCCGGCCTGCAGGCCCTGTATCATCCCGACCGGATTAGCGGCCCCATGCGGCGCACCGGCCCCCGAGGCTCCGGTCAATTCCAGTCTATTGCCTGGGAACCGGAGGCGCTGGACATCCTGAAGCGTGAACTTCAGAACCACGGCCAGGATATGGTATTAATTACCGAGCCGTTGCGGGGTCACCTGGGTATGATTGCCGAGCGTTTCGCCGCCTCCATCGGCGGGAAACATCTGGGTTTCGAGACCCTGGACAATACCACTTACCGGGCGGCGATTAAGCAGGTGTTCGGCCAGGACTTGCTGCCCGACTTTGATATCGCCAACGCCAATTTCCTGCTTTCCTTTGGCGCCGACTTCCTTTCCACCTGGGGTTCTACCACCCGCTTGTCCACGGCCTATGGCGAGTTTCGCCAGGGCGCCGGACGCCAGGATCGGGGTACGCTGGTACAGGTTGACCCGCGCTTTTCCCTGACCGCGGCCAATGCCGATCGGTGGCTGCCGATTAAGCCGGGGATGGAAGGCTATCTGGCTTTGAGCCTGTCCTACGTGATAATCAGCGAAGGGCTGCAAGCTCCCGGCGTGAATGTTGACGCCTTAACCGGCGGACAGGGCGCAGCGGCCCTGGAAGCCTACCGCCCCGAAGCGGTTGCCGCCATGCTGGAATTGCCGCCTGAAATTCATGAAGGGCATTCCGCCGCCGAGTTTGTGCGGGAGCTGGCCCACGATTTTGCCGGACACCGTCCCAGTATTGCCATCGGCGGGGACAACGCCGGAGCGCATACCAACGGACTGTTCAATTTGCAAGCTATTTACGCCCTCAACTACCTGGTGGGCAGCGTGGGAGAAACCGGCGGTATCCGGTTCAATCCGGGCAGTCCGCTGCGAGACCTGCCCGCCACCGCCAACGTCGGCTCCCTGCAGGATTGGGCCGAAGTAGCCAATAGTATCCGCAGCGGCCGAACCCGGTTGGTGCTGCTGCACGACGCCGACCCGGTGCACGGACTGCCCGCTTCGGTGGACTTTGCCGGCGTTCTGAACCGGGATGAAGTATTTATCGTCAGTTTTTCGCCCTTCCTGAATGAGACCAGCATAATGGCCGACCTCATCCTCCCCGACCGGGTATTTTTGGAGGATTGGGGCGACGACATACCGGAGCCCGGGCCGGGGCACCAGATAATCGGAATGCAGCAGCCGGTGGTTAACCCGCTGAGCGACCTGGACCCCCGTAGTTTTGGCGACCTGATGCTCAGCATGGCTCAAGAAATGGGGCAGGAGAGCGCCTTGCCCTGGAGCGGCGTTGAGGCCGCGCTGCGGGAAAGCGTTGACCGCCTGTTCGACTTGAACCGGGGAACTTCCCGGGAGGTGGATTCAGCCGGCGCCTTGTGGAGCTTGATGCTGCAACAGGGCGGCTGGTGGAGTGAAAGTGATACCGGCCCGACGCCCAACGCTCCCAACGGCTTGCTAAACCAAATAGCCGCCAGCGGGTCGGAACCCGGCTTCTCCGGCAGCGGCGATTACTATCTCCTGCCCTTCGCCCATAACTCTTTGCTGGATGGCCGTAACGCCCACCTGCCCTGGATGCAGGCGGTTCCCGACCCGATTACCACGATTACCTGGCAGACCTGGGTGGAAATAAACCACCGCCGCGCCGCCGAGTTGAATCTGCGGGAGGGCGATGTGGTGCGCATTGAGTCTGCCGACGGGTACATTACGGCGCTGGTTTACCCCAACCCGGCCCTGCCCCCCAGCGTGGTGGCGGTGCCTTTGGGTCAAGGGCGGCACAGCGGCTCCCAGTACGTCAGCGGAAGCGACCCGCGGGAAAGTTCCAACGTGATGGATTTGCTGTCGCCGGAGCATACGGCGGAGACCGGGGCTTTGGCCTGGGCCGCCAACCGGGTGCGGATAGTCCCCACGGGAGAAAGCCTGAAGGTGTCCAAGTTTGAGGGTAGTTTCCCGGCCCGGGAGATTGCCATTACCGAGGGCGAAGAGATAATTAAAACTACGGACCATTAGGCCCGTCGTCCAATGATTAAAGCCGGATTCCGTGACGGGAACCGGCGAGCAACAAGATAAGGTAAAACCCCGGTACGCAATAAGGCAGGGCCAGGTCAAGGCCCGAAATGGGGAGGACAATGGTTACCAGTCGAGCCGATCATAAATGGGGCATGGTGGTTGACCTGGACCGCTGCAACGGCTGCCAGGCCTGTGTGGTGGCCTGCCAGGCGGAAAACAACCTGCCGATCAACGACAAGAACTCGTTCCTCCAGAGCCGCGCCTACGAGTGGATTCGCATTGAACGCTATTGGGAGGGGGAGTACCCCAAGGTCAAAGCCCGCTTTATCCCGGTGCTTTGTCAGCATTGCGAAAATGCGCCCTGCGAGCCGGTATGCCCGGTATTTGCTACTTACCGCAATGACGACGGCCTTAACGTTCAGCTTTACAACCGCTGCGTCGGCACTCGGTACTGTATCAACAACTGCCCGTATCAGGTGCGTTTCTTCAACTACTGGCATCCCAATTGGCCGGAGCGGCTCCAGAACCAGCTCAACCCGGATGTGACGGTGCGGACCCGCGGCATTACCGAAAAGTGTACCTTCTGCATTCAGCGCCTGCGCCGGGCCGAGCTTAAGGTGGAACGGCAGCGCGGCGGGAAGCTGAACGATGAGACGCTGCAAGCCGGCAATTATATGCCTTCCTGTGTTCAGGCTTGCCCGACCAACGCCTTGATGTTCGGCGACCAGAACGACGAGCAGAGCCGGATTCGGCCTTATTTTGATGACGTGAACAAATACGATATTCACCACGAGCATGACCGCAAGACCCGAGGGTACCGGCTGCTGGAAGAGATGAACACCCGGCCCAGTGTGATCTACCTGAAGAAGGTTGATAAAAACCCCTTGAATGGCGGCAGTCATAATGGCTAGTGACAGCAGCGGTGGCGGCAACGCAGGCCAGCACGGCGGGGGACACAACGCCGGAATGTGGGTATTCCCCGTATCGGAGGAAGTAACGCCCCATGTGAGCGGCAAGACCTTTTCCATATCGTCCAAGTACAAGCTGGCGTTGGGAGTGGCTGCCATCTTAACCGTTCTGGGAGTTATCGGCTTCATCCTGCGCCTGAATGCCGACGGCTTCGGCAGTCCCGGACCCTGGGGATTCTACGCCGGGATATTTTCCTTTGTGTTTATGATAACCGGAGCGGCGCCCCTGGTGGCTGCGGCATTCCGGTTTACCAAGAGTCACTGGCGGCGGCCCGTATCCCGCATATCTGAGCTGTTCGCCTTGGTCGGCGTGGTAAACGTCATAGTTTTTATTCCTCTGATGCTGGCGCTGCCTCCAATAAAAAACGCGGACGTCCAGGGAACCGAACTGGAAGTGCGCCGGACTCTCTGGTTTGAAGTCCCCTTCGGCGCTCCCCACCTGTGGGATTTTCTGGGATTGGTCGGGCTGGCCGTATGCAGCTTGGCAATCTTGTGGCTTTCCGCCATGCCGGATATGGCCCAGTCGCGGGCCGGCGCCACCGGGTTCCGTCGCGCCCTCTACGGTATGTTAGCGGGCCGGTGGTACGGTACCAGTCGGCAATGGATCATCCAGAAAGCCGGGTTGGCGATGCTGGGCGCCTTCTACTTTATGCTGCTGGTCTTCGTCCAGTTCTTGTTCGTGACCGACTATGCGATGAGCATGGTGCCGGGTTGGAAAGACTCGGTATTGCCGCCAATGTACACCGTTATGAGCTTCCAGTCGGCTTTGAGCATGATTCTGATCGTAATGTTCGTTTTGCGGCGCTGGGGCGGGTTTGAAGGTTACATTGGGATATCGCCTTTCTGGTCCGCCAGCAAGATACTGCTGGGGCTGACCCTGCTGTGGACTTATCACCTGTTTGCCTTCTTTATAACCTATTGGTACGGACGGCTGGAGGTCGAGCAGAACATTCTCCGCTACCTCTTTACCGAACCGTATCTAATAATTTTCCTGGGCAATATGCTGTTCAGCTTCGTGACGCCCTTCCTGTTGCTTATCTGGAACCCCATTCGCCGGAGCGATTGGGGGCCGCCGCTGGCGGGATGCTTTGCCCTGCTGGGGTCGTTCCTTTTCAATATCCGAACCTTTGGGGCGGCGTTCAATACCGGCGAGCACTATGAATTTGTGCTGTCCCGGGTACCGGCGGCGGTGCTCCCCGATTTGTGGGACATATTTATCATCCTGGGCGGCTTGGGTCTCGCGGCGCTGGTATATCTGCTGGCAGCCAAAGTAATACCGATAATGTCCATCTGGGAAGTGAAGGAAGGAACCAGGTACCAGCGGATGGGTACTTTTATGAAGGGCGAGTACATGATACTGGCAAAACCGGAGTAACTAACGGCGCGATGATTCGATGATTCGATGATTCGATGATTCGGGTAACCAACGTCGGCGCAACTACAGCAAAATAATGGATTAGCTAACGGAGCAGCCGTCGGAATGTCGGCGTCTCCGAAACGAAGAAAAGGTACACGAAGGCAGGAGCTTCCATGCAGGAAGGCAGAACCCTAAGTACTCGAGAAATAAACCAGGACTTGCTCCGGTCAATACTGGATTCGCCCCGGTGGTTCTGGCCGGTGGTGACGGTTCTTTGCCTGATTCTACTGGTGGCCTCCATCGCCATCGGTATAATGGTTAACCGCGGGTTGGGCGTAACCGGGTTGAATCGGCCGGTAGCCTGGGGTTTCTTCATTACCAACTTCGTGTTCTGGATCGGCATCAGCCACGCCGGGGTGATGCTCTCCGCCATCTTGAGGCTGGCCAAGGCGGAGTGGCGGCGACCGGCGACCCGGGCCGCCGAGGTTCTGACCCTATTTTCGCTGATGACGGCAATGATTATGCCGATCGTCCATACCGGTCGGCCCTGGCGTATCCTCTACTGGGTCTTTCCTTACGACTTTGCCCGGGGTATCTGGCCCAACATCCGTACTCCTCTGGTTTGGGACCCCAGCGCAATTTTGACCTATTTAACCTCCAGTACTCTGTTTGTAGTCATTGCGCTGGTTCCCGATTTCGCGGTGCTGCGGGACCACACTACCGGCATGGCGCACCGGGTTTATTCCCTCCTGGCAATGGGCTGGGAAGGCAACGCCCGCCAATGGAAGCTGCAAATCATCGCCGGCGTGCTCCTGTCCGCACTGATTCTGCCGGTGTTCGTGTCGGTGCATAGCATCGTGTCCTGGGACTTCGGTATGGCGGTGTCGGTCAAGTCGTGGCACTCCACCATCTTTGCCCCCTATTTTGTGGTCGGCGCGGTGCACTCCGGCGTTTCGGCGGTGGCCTTTGTGCTGATACTTCTGCGAAAAGCCTACGGCTGGCAGGATTACATCCGCCACGAGCATATCGACGCTCTGGGGCGGTTGCTGGTAGTAGTAGCCACCGGCTGGTTCTACTTCTTCGTGATGGAAGTCCTCTTCGGTATGTACGGACGGGAAGCGGACGAATTGGCAGTACGGCAGTTGCAATTTACCCACTGGCCCTACAGCGCCTGGTTCATTGTGTTCACCGCTACCACCTACTTTATTCCGGTGGCGCTGTGGTTAAGCCGCACCGGACGCCGCAACCTGTGGATTATGTCCGTCGCTTGTATCTCGGTAAACATTGGTATGTGGCTGGAGCGGTTCCTGATTATCGTGCCCGGCTTGGTCAACAAGCAGGTGTTCACCTTTACCTGGGCCGACTATACGCCAAGCCCAATTGAAGCTATTATCGTTGGCGCTACATTCGCCCTGGTTACCCTGCTGATGCTGTTGTTCAGTCGGGTGTTCCCCCTGGTGCCGCTGTACGACGTCAAGGAAGGGGAGATACTGAAGACCACGGTTCAGGTGGGCCGCCGGAGAGTTCCGGCAGTATTCCGGGAAGATTAGTAACTCTCCTGCTTCGCTCTGAGATACCGCCTTCGCTCTGAGATACCGCAGGCGGTCCGGAGTGAGCAGGAACCCAGGCAACTAAGGCAACTGAGGCAAAGGTAGAGAGGTTGAATTATGGCGAGACGTCCAATATTGGGGTTGTTCGACAACGCCAATACCGCCGCTGATGCGGGCGATGCCCTGCGGCAGGCCGGTATTCCCGACAACGATCTTGATTTCCTGACCGATGCTCCCTATCCTGAAGGGGCCTTCGGGGAGCGGGAAGAAAAGCACCGGCTGTATATATTTCCCTTTGTGGGAGCGCTGTTGGGGTTGACCACCGGAATCCTGCTGACCTCGATGACTCAGGTGGCCTACCCGTTGGTCACCGGCGGCAAGCCGATTCTGTCCTTGCCTCCCATGGCGGTCGTGACCTACGAAGGCACCATGCTTGGGGCGATACTGTTTACCGTACTGGGCATCATCTTTGAATCGCGGCTGCCCAAGCTCAAGGTCGGTCTGTACGACGAGCGTATTACCGAGGGCTATATTGGAGTGCTGGTAAATACCGAGGAATCGCAGCATGGTCAGGTGGAAGGCGTACTGGGCCAGGCCGGCGCGGTAGAGGTAAAACGGGAGTCCTCGCCGTAGCTTGCGGCGGCGCTAGCCCCCTCGCGGTCAAGCCCTGGACCAAAGGCAGCCGACCCTGGGCAATCAAGACTTAAGGAAAAATCCAAACCGGGCCACGGTTAATCAATAGAATGAGCAAATATTCGGGACAACTAAATCATCCGGCTACCCCGGTTAACCGTCGGCTCCGCTTGCGGGTCAGGACTTATCTGGTCGGGCTGGCGTTGCTGGTTGGCATCCTGGCATTGGGCTGCTCCCAGGGTTCTTATCCCCTGGACATCTTTTATGAGATGCATTATCAGCCGTCGTACAAGCCCTCCGAGCCGCCCCGGCTGAGCGCGCCCGAAAGCGCGGTGCCCTTTTTTCCGCCGCCCCAAGCCACTTCCTTCACCAACGACGGGCAGCATTTGTTTGAGGTCAACTGCTCCATGTGCCACGGCGCCCAAGGCCGCGGCGACGGGCCGGTATTGACCTTGATGCAGGAACAGTACGGCTACGTGCCGTCCATTGATCCTGACTTGACCTCCGAAACGGTCAAAGTTCTGGGCATCAACGGAGTTCAATCCTTTATGATGTCCGGTATAATAGTTATGCCCAGCTTTGCCAACCTGCTGACCGACGACGAAGTGCAAGCCATATCGGACTATGTGATGAGCCTGTCCCAATAGACACTCAAACCTGTCTCCTGCTTCGTTAATATTTTGCCCCCATGCGCCGCTGCCCGCAATTCGGAACCGGTTTATCCGCCTGGTTATGTGCTTATGGATACTAAACTAGCCAATAAATGGCCGGTTCCGGTTCCGGTTCCATTGTCCAGCCTTCGGGAAAGGGTGGCGTTGCTTTCCATCACCCTGGGCTGTCTGAAATTATTCTTGGTAGTAAGCCTGGTAGTTAGCCTGGTAGTTAGCCTGGCCTCAATAGATTTGGCCCATGCCCAGACTCCGGATGACTCCCCCAACGCAGCGAAAGAAGTTGACGAACCGGAAGCCCAGGCGATTGACCGGATGCTGATGTGCCCGGTATGCCCCGCCGAATCCATCGACCAAGCCCAGGTGCCCCTGGCCCGCCAGATGCGGCAAAGGGTGCGGGAAATGCTGGCTGAAGGGGCGAGCCGCAGTGAAATCCTGGATTATTTTGCCGACCGCTACGGACTGGATGTGCTGGCCTCGCCGCCCAAGTCGGGACTGAATCTGTTGGCCTGGATCTTGCCTATTGCCGGCGTGCTGGCCGCCCTGGCCGCCGGGGGGCTGGTAATCCGCGCGATGACCGTACGAAATGGGGAGGGAGTGTCTGCTTCGTCCTCACCGTCCATAACCGTGCCCGACCGGGAGCTTGAACCTTATCTGGCGGCCGTTGACCGCCGCCTGGCCCTGACCCCCGATGCCGCCGAATCAACCGAGCCTACCGAGTCAACCGGGTCGAATCCGACTGAATGGCGAAACGGCGAAGGCATTGAGGACAGCGCCAGGGATGAAGCCGGCAAATCCGACACCGATGGCGAGGACGTAACCTAGGGATACAGGGATACAGGGATACAGGGATACTCTGAATAAGTCATTAAACGCCAGCGCCTTCACTCCGTCGTTCCTGAGAAAGCAGGAACTTCAAACGTTGTGGGCCGAGGTTCCTGCCTTCGCAGGAACGACGGGTAGGGATGAACACCCAAGTCACGGATTTATTCAGAGGTTCCCTGGGTAAGGACCTGAACCCGGAAAGGAATACCTGAGTCCAAGACCGGAAACCAGGCAGGAACAGGCAGAGTCGAAGGCAGCGTAGAGGCAAGCCGGAAATAATGGCTGATTTGGGCGCAATTTCATTGTGGATTGGACTGGCCCTGGCATCTTACGCCGCCATCGGGTCGGCGCTGGGGCACATCCGGGGCGTGCCGGCATTGGTCGTGAGCGCCCGACGCTCCGTTTATCTGCTGACCCTGGTAATGCTGGTGGCCACCCTGAGCCTGGTCGGGGCATTTATCAATCGGGACTTTGAGATCGCCTACGTAGCCGCCCATAGCAACCTGGCGATGCCGGACATATTTACCTGGGTGGCCTTTTACGCCGGCAACGAAGGCTCCCTGCTTTACATCGCCTTTGTGCTGTCGATAATGTCGGCCATCGCGATCCGATGGGCGCCGAAACAGGTCAAGGACACGCTGCCCTATACCACGGCAACGCTGATGGTGATCCTGACCTTCTTCATCGCCGTGATGGGGTTTATGGCCAACCCTTTCGACAAGCTGCCCTTCGTTCCGCTAGACGGCGAGGGCATCAATCCGCTCCTAACCCACTTCGGGATGTTCTTCCATCCGCCGGCGCTGATGTCGGGACTAATTGGTATGAGCATTCCCTTTGCCTTTGCCCTGGGTTCCCTGGTCGGCGGCAAGAGCCGGGATGAGTGGGTTGATGCGGGCCGGGTCTGGGGAATAATCACCTGGGCCTTGCTGGCAAGCGGATTGCTGCTCGGTTCCTGGTGGGCCTATACCATCCTGGGCTGGGGCGGTTTCTGGTTCTGGGACCCGGTGGAGAACGCCGCATTTATGCCCTGGCTGGCCCTGACCGCCTTCGTCCATTCCATAATGGTGCAGAAACGGCGGGGAATGTTCCGAATGTGGAACATTGCCCTGATTAACGTGGCCTTCGGTCTGGCCCTTTACGGGATGTTTATGAACCGGGGCGGGCCGGTGCCGTCGGTGCATTCCTTTGGCGCGTCCAACCTGGGCTGGGTGTTCCTGATGTTCCTGGCGGTTGGCGTGTTGGTCCCCTTTGCCGTCTTTTTCTGGCGGTACAATCGGTTGAAGAGCGCGCAGAGCCTGGATTCCATGCTGTCCCGGGAAGCGGCATTTCTGATTAACAACCTGCTGCTGCTGGGTATCGCCTTTGTCACCCTGTGGGGAACCGTTTACCCCCTGTTCGCTCGACTAGGCGGCGGCGAGGAGATAACCATTGCCCGCCCCTTCTACGACCAGGTCAACGGGCCACTGTTGCTGGCTTTGATTTTCCTGATGGGTGTCGGGCCGCTGCTGCCCTGGCGCCGGGCCAATTGGGCCAGCCTGCGCCGGTCTTTGCTATTGCCCGGTTCCTTTGCCCTGGCCGTGGTGGTAGTCCTGGGAGCGTTGGTAACCCGGCAGCCCTTTGCCCTGATCGGGTTTGGCCTGAGCGCGCTGGTCGCCGCCGGGATTTTCCTGGAGTGGTGGCGAGGGGCTCGTTCCAGGCATCGCTCCACCGGAGACAATTACCCGCTGGCTTTCTTGCGGTTAATTGCGGCCAACCGGCCCCGGTACGGCGGCTACATCGTCCACCTGTCTATCGTGATGGTGGCCCTGGGCGTACTTGGCGGGTCCTTGTTTGAGACACAGCGGGACGTGGTGCTGGCCCCCGGGGAGAGCTACGAAATCGCCAACTACCGGCTGCGTTACGTCAACACTACACAGGAGCTTAAGTCGGACCGCACCGAGTATATCTCAAGCCTGGAGGTGTACCGGGACGGAAAGTTGCTGGAAAATATGCAGGCCCGGCGCAGTTTCTATCCCTCCTTCAACATGGCCTCTACGCTGGCGGCAATACGTTCCACGCCGGTGGAGGACTTTTACGTGGTGCCCAGCGAGAACCTGCCCGACGGCTCGGTAGGGTTCCGCATCCTGGTGAACCCGCTAATCTGGTGGCTGTGGGTTGCCGGGCCGGTGTTGGTGCTGGGTACGGTGGTGTCTTTGTGGCCGGACCGGAGACGGGAAACGGCGCAGGTACCCTTACCGGCATACTTGCCGACCGGCGCGGCGGGTTCCGTTCCCTACACTCCGTCAACTCCCACGTCGGCCTGACTTCAGCCCGATCAATTGATTGATTCTCCAATTTCGTAATGTCCCAATTCCCATAAGGCAGGTGCCCAACTAGAGCGATGGCGTTAATCCTCGGAACGATATTGGCATTATTGAGCGTCGCCGTAGCGGTGTTTCCCTTTGTCCAGCGCCGCCGGTACGGCCTGGCCGAGGAAGCCGGGGCACCGAGGGAAACCGGGGAAACCAGGGAAACCAGGGAAACGCCAGGCCAGGGCGATCAAGGGGGCTTGCCGGAGACCGAGGCGGATACTCCAGGGCTGGAATCCATCTATGACGCCATCCAAACGTTGCAGTTGGAGCGGGAACTGGGCAACATCCCGGAAGGGCTGTACCGGGAACAGCTTAACGGTTATCGCATTCAGGCGGCAGTAGCCCTGCGGGAACAAACCCGGAGCCAGGTCCTGTCCTCAGGACCTACTATTGATGCGGGTCAGCCTTTCAGTGCGGATTGGGCGCTGGAGGAGGAAATTCGGGTGGCGCGGGCCGGCCTGCGCCGGGAGATTGGCAACGCCGTGCGCTGCCCCAACTGCGCTGCTCCGGTACCGGCCGGGGCCAAGCTATGCCCGGAATGCGCCGTAGAGTTGCCGGTTCCGCCCCAGCCCAGACCCAACGAGCAGTCCGGCGACCGGCAAGGGATTAAGCCATGATTGTTCGCAGGCTTTTTCTTGGCCTCTTTGGCTTGAGTTTGTCCCTGATTATATTTGCCGCCGGGGCCGGAGCCGACACGCTGGCAGCCCAGGACACGCCAGATGATACGGGAGACACTACGGCGGCGGTCGCGGTTACGGTTACGGTTACGGTGCTAGGTGTGGCGGTTAACCGCACCGGCGGGGGAGCTGCGCCGGCGGGTCTGCCGATAACGCTCCACAGTATTGACCGGGTGGCCGGGCGAGTAGCCACCATCGAAGCAACTACCGGCCCGGACGGCGGGTTCCGGTTTGAAAATGTGGCGATCCTGGACGATGGCAGCTATGCCCTGGTTATGGATTTTGACGGTATGCGCTACAGCTCGATGCTGCAGCCGGAGGAACTGTCCAATTCTCAATCGAAGCCGGTGGCGTTGACGGTGTATGAGACTACCCGGGATGTGTCGGTGGTGCAGGTGCAGCGGCAGGCGATGATTATCGCCGACGTGAACCAGGGTGACCGGCAGATAACCGCTCTCGAGTTCTTGAGCATAACCAACGCCGGAGACCGGACCTTGCTGCCGGAGTTGACCAACATTACCAACCCCAATGAAATCAGCTTTCTCCGGTTTTCCTTGCCTTCCGAGGCCACCGACCTGGACGTACAGTCCAACTTGAGCGGAGGCGACATTATATCGATTGGCACCGGCTTTGCCATCACATCGCCGGTTATTCCAGGCGACTACCGCATCAACTATAGCTACAAATTCCCCTACGAGAACGATGCCGTAACGTTCAATCAGCGTCTGATTCAGGGCGCCTCGGTGTACCAGGTGCTGGCGCCGAAGCGGCTGGAAGGCATACAGGTGGCGCCGCTGGAGGCAATGCCTGACATCGACGTAAACGGCATGGTCTATCGCGTATGGGAAAGCCGCGACCTCCCGCCGCGCCAGGGCGTAACGCTGGAACTGTCCCAATTGCCCCAACCGGGCCTGCTGTCCCGGATGGAACGGGCCGTCACCGACGGCGGTCTGTGGCAGACTGCCATCCCCATAGTGCTGGGTATAGCCCTCGCTGCCGTGCTGATTTATGCCTGGTTCCGGGGGCCGCGGGTAGCAACAGTCCCCGAGGGGCCGGTGACTTATACCGGCGCTCAATTTCGGCGTCAGGCCCTGATACAGTCCATTGCCGCCCTGGACAACCGATTCGAGCAGAGCCGGCTGCCCGAGGCGGAATACCGCTCCCACCGAGAACGGCTGCTGGGCCAAATACGGCTGACCGACAACCCGGCCAACTCCAGCGACCCGGCCAACCCCGGCGACCCGGCCAACTCCAGCGACTCTATGGGCCCCAGTAATCCCGTCAATCCGGCAGGGGACGAGCGGAGCCCGGCTAGGTGAACCGGCGCGGCTGGATATTGCTGGGCGTTGGGCTGCCGATTTTAGCCTTTCTGTCTATTTTGGTCTGGGCCTCGCTGCAAACTCGAGGAACGCCGGGCGGCATGGGCATCAACACCGATTTTGGGGTGGTGGAAATTAAACCCAAGCCGGCCCAAGATTTTTCCCTGGAATTGATGACCGGCATGGATAGCGAAGGGGAAGGGGAATGGGACGGAGACGGAGACGGAGACGGAGACGGGAACGGCGACGGCTCTAGTGAAATAAGCGGCGGCGAAGATGGAATCAGCGGCGGCAGTGTCTCACTGTCGGAAATGCGCGGCAAGGTAGTTCTGGTGGACTTTTGGGCCTCCTGGTGTCCCCCCTGCCGGCAGGAAGCGGCGGCACTGGAGGAAGTGTACCGGGAGTATGCCGGGCCGCAGGTGGAGTTCATTGGGGTAAACATCTGGGACCTGGAAGACAATGCCAACACCTACGTGAAAGACTTTGGCCTCACCTATCCCAGCGGGGTGGACACCGACGGAGTTATCGCCATTGACTACGGAGTACGCGGCATTCCGGAAAAGTTCTTCATCGGGCGGGATGGCGTGATCCGGCAAAAGTTCGTCGGCCCCATGTCCGCCGATACTCTGCGCCAAACGCTGGACCGGCTGCTGGCGGAGGAGGGACCCGGCCGCTAAAGGATGCCGGCGTCCCGCTGTTTCCATCTATATTTCCATCTATATTTCCACCCAGATTGATGTTTCAATTTCGCCGAGCTGCGTATAAGATTGGTTAAATTGGCTAGGCCAGCCGGGCAATTCGGCAGGAAATCGGCAGAGGGTACCCGGCCCTGAAGCAGGACTGATGACTCGACCGGCGCAAGTAGCATTGGCGATGGACTGGGGCGGCACCTGGAGCCGGATTTCGGTGACCGACCGGCAGGGGGAAATCCTCTGGCGTTCCCGCCGGAACAACGTACCCAACGCCTCCCAAGAGCGGCTAATCAGCGATGCCGAAGAGCTGATTCGGCAGGCAATGGACTGGTGCGGCAGCCGGACTATCGCCGGTTTGGGAGTTGCCGCCGCCGGGCCGGTTGACGGGGAAAGCGGCACCCTCCAGGACCCGCCCAACCTGCCCGCCTTGAACGGAGTATCCCTCAAGGCCCGGTGGGAGCCGAAACTGGGCTTCCCGGTGTATGTGGGCAACGACGCTAACCTGGCGGCCCTGGGCGAGTTCCGGTATGGCGCCGGACTGGAGGCCCGCCGCAGCCAAAACGCCCCAAAGACCCTGGTTTACGTTACCGTCAGCACCGGCATCGGCGGCGGAGTTATCGACCGGGAGCAGCTTCTTCTGGGCGCTCACGGTTTGGCCGCCGAGGTGGGTCACATGACAATCGACCGGAGCGCCGCCGCCCCCCGGTGCCAGTGCGGCGGCGCAGGCTGCCTGGAATCGCTGGCTTCGGGTACTGCGATTGCCCGGATTGCGCGCCGCCGAGCGGAGTTGGCTCCGGAAAGTTTGCTACGCTCCAACCGAAACCTTGACCTAATCACTTCCGAAACGGTGTTTGATGCCGCCGAGCAGGGCGACACGCTGGCCCAGGACATTGTCGAAGATGTGGTGCAGGCGCTGGCAGTGGGCTTTACCAACATTCTCCACCTTTACAATCCGGACCTGCTGGTTATGGGCGGGGGAGTGACCGCCGGGTTAGTGCGCTTGGGGTTACTGCCGCAGATTTACTCGCTGATGCTGCAACGGGCCATGAGCGAGGGGCACAAGAACTTTCGCCTGGAACCCAGCCGGTTGGGGGACGCGGTGGGGATGTTGGGAGCGGCCTGCCTGGTCTGGGATAACGCAGAGCTAGCCGGCTAGGGCGCGGTAGTCCGGCGCCTCGCCAACAGCGTCGCCCTCCGTCCCGCGCCCGCCACCGGGTCCTTCAATAATCCGGCGCTCAAGCTTAAGTCTGCTCTTCCTGAGCCGGTCGAAGAACGGTCCCTTACCCGGGCCGACTCGATCGTAGCGGTGCCCTTCCTGCCCAGAACGAATCGGTCCGGCTGCTAGACGATGTAGCGGCCGCCTACCACGTTCATCCGGTCTCCGGTGATGTAGCCGGATTCGTCAGAGGCGAAAAAGAGACAAGCATCGGCGATGTCTTGCACCGAACCCTGGCGTCCCAGGGGAATGTCGGCTACGTGCTCCGCCGAACCGCGAGCTACCTCCTGAAACTCCGGATACCATTCCGGGTGGGCGCGGCGGGTGTCGGTGGAGCCGGGATTAACCATATTGGCCCGAATGTTATAGGGTCCCATCTCAGCGGCCACGGCCCGAATCAAACCCAGCAGCCCGGTCTTGGCGGTGGTTACCAGCGCAGTTTCGGGGCGTCCGGTAATGGCCGATTGCCCTCCCAGGGCAATGATGCTGCCAGTGCGCCGCTCCATCATACCGGGCAGCGCCGCCTTGATGAGGTAGAAGGCGGGGAAAAGGTTAATTTCCATTACTTGCCGCCATTCCTCATTGGAAATCTCCAGGATAGGCTTGTGCGGCCGAATCGCCACATTGCTTACCAGAATGTCAACTTTGCCCAGGGCGGCGATACCGTCGGTTACGATGCCGGCAGCGGTGTCCGGGTCGGCAACGTCGCCCATCGCAATATGGGTGTTGACTCCCAGCTCGCGGCATTGGGCAGCTACTTCCTCCAGTTCCTGCCGACTTTGGCGGGTGTTCAATACCAGGTCGGCGCCTTCCCGGGCAAAGGTCAGGGCGACTTGGCGGCCAATGTTCCGGCTGGCCCCGGTAATCAGGGCGGTTTTTCCTTCCAGGCGCATTTCCTTCTCCTGTCTTGCTTGTCGGTATAGGGAAGGTAACATAGATGGGAGGACTGGGCAAATTGGGTAGCTCTTTGCAAGGGTTTTTTCACAGGGAGACGCAGAGATGCAGAGGGACTCAGAGTTCTAGGCCAAGTCAGCCAGGGACTTGACCTTTTGAGCGATTTGGTTGACTTTGTTCAGAATAGTTTCCCGGCAGCCGCTCAGGTCGAGAGAAACTATTTCAATGGTCTTGTCCGCGTGTTCGATGCGGTGAACGGCGGGGTCGGCCTCGCCGGCGGCATAGACCAGCAGGCCGGCGGGTAAGTCGGCTGCCGTGCAGTAGGCCAGCATTTGGTAGATGTCGGCGTGCCGGAATCCCTCCTGCTCAAGTTTCTTATACTTGGCATCGCCCACAAAACGGCACCACCCTCGGTTCCACCAGGACAGGTCGGGTTCCAGCCTGATAGCATCCGCTACGTCCAGGGTCAGGTGAGCGCCGCGCTTCCACTCCCTTTCCGACAGAGCCAGCGCCTCCCGCAGTGCGACGAACAGGAACCGCTCGAAAACCTTGTTCATATCCAGCAGGAAGGAAGCCCCGGCTGCCTCGCCGTGAAAGAGTTCCAAGCTGGAGTTGTCTATAATCAGCCGGGCCAGTTCCACCGCAGGGCGGTAATGGTTGTTGAGCCTTGTATATTGGACTTCCGGTGTGCCGCGGCGGTAAGCGCCGAGCTCAACGGAGTTAAACACCGGACGCAGGGCGTTAACGTCCTTCCGGCTCGTATCTGACCGCACCGGCAGGCGCGCCAAGCGGTGCAGGGCCGTCTTGAGCAGACGGTTTTCCTCAATGTCCTCGGTAAATTCGTCGTAGGCGACTTCAATAGGTAAGGGTATGGCGAAGCGCCGGTTAAGCTGTTCGGCGAACCGGATGCGGCCCCGGACGGTATGGAGCGCCTCCTCTTCGTGGCGGTAGCCTTGCAGCAACCCGCACTGTACGGCCCGGCGGGTATGGTGTACGAAGGCGGGGATGATGCTTTCCAGCACATCCGGGGCCGGGGACAGGTCAAAGTAGTTCTTCCATTCCTTTGGGTCAATGGCGTAGGCAATGAGGAACATCACTCGGTCAATGGGAATCTTGGGGCGCACGATGATTGACCGGTCGCCCAAGCGCACTGTGCCGATGTAGGAGGATGGCCGGAGCGTCCAATTAATCCCTGCTTCGGTTGAGGGGGTTACTTCAATGTGAGCGTTCTTGAGGCCCTGAATTTCTCCCTTATCCAAAGGCAGGTTGACGTCGCGAGGCTGGTATTCGTTAAGCGTCAGTTGCATCGGCATCTGCCTGTGGCAAGTCAATGCCCTCAACCGGCTCAAGGGCGGCGTCCAACGGCGTAGAGCCGGGCAGTTGCCCTTTCAGCCGTTCGAATTTGAACTTTGCAAGTTTGTCAGCGTCGCCGAAACACTGTTCCTCAACATAGGGTATGACCGCCCGGTTCCAGATGCGACGCACACGGTTTTCGTCCAACGTCTGAACCTCTACCATAAAGTGGCTGGGGCCGATGCCGGAGTCTCGGTCCAGTTTTTTGTTGGCCTCGTCCACCAGGTCGGCGGCCCAAGTAGCCTGTCTGTGCCGGTTGAGCCACCGGCGCAAGAGGCCATCAATGGGCGGTTCGTTGGGGAAGAAGGGCGCGAAGTAGAAGCGGCGCCGCAGGGCAGCGTCCATCAGCGCAATGGAGCGGTCTGCTGTGTTCATGGTGCAGATGAACCAGAGGTTGGACGGCAGGCTGAAACCTTCGCTATCATCACCGCCCTTTCCAGCGCCGCCGCCGTACTGGAGCCGGACTTTTTTATCCCGGTATTCCAGCAGGAAATAGAGCTCGCCTAACACCTTGCTGACATTGCCCCGGTTGAGTTCGTCGATGACCAGAATGAAGGTGGCATTCTGGTTGGCCTCGGCCTTTTCAGCAATACGGCGCAGGGGGCCTTGAGTCAGCTTGAACCCGGCTTGGCCGTCGTCGGTAAGGGTGGGCCGGAAACCTTCAACAAAGTCCTCGTAGGAATAGGAGGGGTGGAACTGGACAATTTCGAAGCCTCCGCCGTTCTCCTGGCAATGCTGGGCGATGGCCTGGGCAACGTAGGTCTTGCCGGTGCCCGGCGGGCCATAGAAAATCACCTGCCGCTTTTCCTGGAGGTCGTCGATAATTTCCTGTAAGTATTCGGGCGGCCACAGGAGTTGGTCGGCCAGTTTGGCTATTTTGGGGAGAGACCAAGGGTCTGCCAAGTTCGGAGCGTTCCAGACTTTCCACTTATTATAAATCTCGGGTACAACATAGAAAAGATGATCTTTAATACCGTATTTGGCTTCAAGGCCCGGGCGAATCTGCGCCAGTCGGCGGTCAACATCTCCACTCGGGTCTTTAACAAGATTGGCAAACGAATTGGCAATGCTTTCTTTATCGCTGTGGGAGACGATTGCCTCGAAAGTATCAGGAAAAACCAGATGTAGCAGACCTTCCCGCTGAGCGCGTGGTTCGTTACCAGCGCCCTTAAGCAACTCGCTCCGGAAACCGAGTTGCGTCACGAAGTCTTTGAAGGCCCACGGGTCATTCAGCAGCCGATTCTGCTCCTCTTTTTCTTTTTCCTTCCAGTGTTCAACGACCTCAATGAGGAAACCGACGTGGAATTTCTGGAATGGCTTGGTTGTTCCAGAGTCGACAAGTCCAGGCGAGAGGCTGTCAATTAGCCCTTGCGGAATTTCTACCGGTTCCTCCGACCAACTAATCACCTTGGCAATGTTATTTTGCTTGGTTGTGCCTTTTGTACTGGCGTCAATGAGATAGTAGAAATATAGTGCCTCGCTCACCAGTTGATAAACTTCCGGCGGCCTGCCGGCCAGTTGACGCTGTAAATTGTTCAGGAAGTTGCCCGGCTGATCTTGGAGCTTTTGGCGAAGCTCTCCCAGCCAGCAGCTTGACCAGATAGCCGTGCCGGGGGTAAAGAGGGAGTCATCACTCAGCAAAGCGCACTCTACCCATCGCTCCGCTGCCTTATAGACACGTTCCGTGTCCGCGTCCTTGTTGCGGATTATCCTGCTGCCCATAGTTCTCCTTGCTCTATAATATCTGGCCGCCGCTTGTCAGTATAACCTAACTTTAAGATTCGTTTCACGGCAGAGAGAGCAGATTCCCTCTGTGAAACTCGGCGTATCTCTGTGCCCTCTGTGTATCTGTGTGAAAAAGCCGGCAGAAAGAAACGACCCTTGACCGCCGGTAGTTATAATGCCAGAATTGGGAAAGCTTAACCCAACCCGGCTTTGACGCCGGAGATTTTCGGAGGGACTAATTATGAAGTGGTGCAGGTTCCAATCCGGGGACAAGGCGACCTATGGCATCATTGACGGCGATAACGTCATTGAGGTGTCCGGCACCCCCTTTGACAGCTACGAAAGGACGGCTAATGTTCAACCCCTCAGCGCAGTGAAACTGCTGGTGCCGGTGGTTCCGCCAACCTTCTACGCGGCGGGCATTAACTTCCGGGAGCACGTGACGGAGATGGCGGCCAAGCGGGGCGAAGAACCCCAATTTCCCGATGCGGCGGATGTGGGTTATCGGGCCAACAATGCGCTGGTGGCCGACGGCGAGGCTATTGTAGTGCCCAGCGACGCCCACGAACTGCTCCAGTATGAGGGCGAGTTGGTGGTGGTCATTGGCAAGCAGTGCAAAAAGGTTTCCGAGGAAGAAGCTCTGGACTATGTGCTCGGTTACACCATCGGCAACGATGTCAGCGAGCGCGTCTGGCAGCGGGGCGACCGGACCATGTGGCGCGGCAAGAACACGGATACTTTCAAGCCGATGGGTCCCTTCATCGTCACCGACGGAATTGACCCGGATAACTGCGAGGTACGGATTGTCCTCAACGGCAAGTCCATCAGCAATTACAATATGTCCGGCGCCATTTTCGGCGTGCGGGAATATATCAGCCGAATGAGCCAGTACCTGACCTTATTCCCGGGGGATGTTGTCTGGATGGGCACCGACGGGGCGCCGGAGAACATGAAGGACGGCGACGTTATTGACATCGAGATTGAAGGCATCGGAACTCTGAGCAACCCGGTGGTCTGGGAGAAGTAGCTGCCAGCGGGGCAAGGTTCGGGTATGCAATCCGGGGCGCACGTTGGTGCGCCCCGAAGTCGTCAGGAGCCATTGGTTTCCGCTTTGCGGCTCTAAAGGCGGCGAATCTTCCGGTTCCTCCCAATCGTGGGGAGTTAATGCCAGGATCTCCACAATGTCAGCCATCACCCCGTCGTTCCTGCTTTCGCAGGAACGACGGGGTGATGGCGCTGGCGGTTAACGACTTATTCAGAGTATCCCCAGATCCCCGGCAAGGAAGTCGTCCGGCTTTGGCAAGCGATAGTTTTTCGGCGCCTCCCAGCGCCTGGGGCAGCTTGAGGAGGAACAAGCCGGACTCATAGAGGGCGTCCACCGATGCCCGCGGCAGGGTGGCGGTCTCCTCAGCTTCCCGGGCGCCCGCCTCCAACGTGGGGCGTACCCTCGCCACCGCGTCCATCAGGACCCGGAGCTTTTCGTTTCGTTCGATGGGAAAGGCCTTCAAGTTTATCGGTCACTGCCAGGCAAAACTCCGGTCTCCCCAGACCCGGTGAGAGCGCCGCCGAACCGGCCGGAACCGGCCGGAACCGGCCGGAACCGGCCATGGGAGCGGGAGCGCCTGCTGACGGCTTCCTAAACATCCACCCTTGGAATCACCTCTTGAACCAACACATCCATGGAGTCAAGCAGCTCTTGCAGGCTGCGGCAGCCGTTGAAGTTAATCTGAAACTCCTCCAGACCGGCCTCCTGCCGGTAGCGTTTCAGGTCTGATGCGACCTGCTCCGGGCTGCCCTGGCCGGTGGGTCGGTCAACCCCGCTGCCGGAACTGCCGGTGATATGGCTGAAGTTGACCCGGAAGCTCATCCGGGTGCGCGGCACGTCGCCTCGCTCAATCCCGGCGCACGCATCCCGCAAATAAGCCTGGTTGCGGATTAAGTTGCCCAACCCTGTGGGAGTGGGCTGCCACACCTGGGCAAACCGGGCCGCGCGCCGCAACGAAGCGTGGCTGGACCCGCCGATCCATAGGGGCACGTGAGGCTGCTGGACCGGCTTGGGGTTCACGTGCATATTGTCGAAGGAGAAGAACCGGCCATGGAAGGTAGTGGGGCCCGGCTCCCAACACGCTTGCCACAGACGCAGATACTCAGTGGTTCGCGCCCCGCGTTCTTGATAGGGTACGCCCAAAGCATCATATTCGGCCTCGTTCCAGCCTGCTCCCACTCCCGCTATGGCCCGGCCCCCCGACATTTGGTCCAGTGTGGCAAGCATCTTGGCCGTCACAATGGGATTGCGGTACGGCATAATGAGCACCGACGTTCCCAGCCGCACCCGGGATGTCCGCGCCGCCACATAGGCCAGGACCATCAACGGGTCATAAACATTGCGCCAGGGGGAGTTGCGTGGGGAATCGTCGACAATCACGTGATCATTAACGAACAAGGCGTCAAACCCCAACTCTTCGGCCTTGCACGCCGTTTCAACGATCGCTTCCGGCGTGGCCGGGAACCCCAGGTAATCTGCGTTAGGAATTCGGAACGAGTACTGCGTCATAACGTCTCCCGACGGCAAACCTGAGCGGAGGCTATGATATCGAAAACCGTTGCTTGCGACAAGTAGCCGTTCCGGCGCAAAACCCGTTCCACTGAGGGATTACCGGCGTGGCATAGGGAAGGGACCATCGCCGATTCCCAGCCCGGTAGTTTACCTCTGGCGCAGGCGGTACGCTTCCCTGGCAAACCGGCGGCGGCGTATTGCCCGGGAAGAATATGAGCCAGGTCAATCCTCGACGGCACCGTCAGACCAACGCAAGCGTGGCGGAGGGGAACAGCTCTTCCGCGTCAACCCGCTGCGGGATTACTCGCTGCTCGACGTTAAAATCGACGAAGGTTTCCAGGGTCTTCCGCGAACTCTCGAAGCCGTAAGGTACGGGATCGCCGCCCACCACCTCGGCCATCTTCAGCAACGCCTGGTCTGCGGGACCGGCCGCATCCCCGGAGTGAAGACGCTCCAAGTAAAGGGCTTTGGCCGCCTTGAACACCTCGAAAAGCTCTTGGCCGAGGCCATGATTCGATTCCAACGCCGCGTTGCTCACCACCAGCATATGGCTAATCGGATAGACTCCGGTTTTGTGGTGCCAGGCAGCGTCGGCGTGGTCCGGTTCGGCGAACAGGGGTTGGATTTCCGGCGAATCAACCGGCCCCGCTCCAATGGCAGCGTCTATCTCCCCCGAACGCAGCATCTCGCCGAGGTCGCTGTTGGGCGACGAGACCACGTTAGGCGGCGCGACGAACTCGGCCACGTGCTCGTCGCCGGCCAAGACCCAGGTCACGGCGTCCAGGTCCACGCCGTATTCGGTCTGCAGAATGCCCCGAGTCCAAACGCCGGGAGTCAGCGTGTAGCTTCGTACCCCGACTTTGCGTCCTTCCAGGTCTTTGGGTGACTGGATACCGCTGCGCGGGTTATAAACCAGCCCGCCATGATAAAAGGCGCGAGTCAGGAAGACGGGTATTCCGGTGATGGGCTTGCCATAGGCCCGGGCGCACATATAGGTTGACAGGGCCATCTCCGCAACGTCGAACTCCAAACTGCGCACCATACGACGGAAGATGCTGGTCACCGGGGACACCTCGATATGTTCCATGTCGAACATCCCGGAGGTTACCGTCCCGTCCTTCAGCGGAGTCGTGTGGCCGTAGTTCCCTACGGCGGTTCGCAACACCAAGTCTGCCATCTTTGCTTCCTCCTGTCGGTCGCAGCCCGTCAAAGAGCCGCCCCGGCTATCCTTAATCTTACGGATGCCAATCTCACGGATGCCTGCCCACAAGCGCCTGACTTCGATTGAGCCAGGCCCGCTCCACGATTTCATCATAACAGTCCCCGGGCGGTCCGGCGATATTTTTCGCAGCTTCGACCGCCACGGAATGCCCTGGATCCCGCCTTTTGGGGGAGCGAAGGCAGGTAACCGAAAGGAAGGGTTGGCTAACCCGGGAGATACGGTTTCAGGTACGCCGGCCCTCGGAGTTACGCATTCCGTGATTGTTTCCTGATAGGCAGGTTGATATAATCTACGGGAGAAACCAAGATTATCTGAAAAAGGGAGAGGATTATGGGGTACACGCCGAGACAGTTAGGCCACGTTAACATTTTTGTGCGCAACGCTGAACGGGCCCGCGATTGGTATGAAGACCTGCTAGGGCTTCACACCCACGGTTTCACCCCCGGCCGCGCCGCCTTTATGAGCGCCGACGTAGGAAACTCCCACGAAATCGCCCTGATCGAAGTGGGGGAAAATGCCCCGGGGCCCCAACGGGGTCAAGTAGGCCTTAACCACATGGCCTGGTATATGGACAGCCTGGAAGACCTGAAGGAGCTATACCACCGGGTCAAGGAAAAGAACATCCCCATCGAGCGGGTATCGGATCACGGCCACGCTATCGGCATCTACATTCACGACCCCGACGGCAACGGGATAGAACTTTCTTTTGAGATGCCCGCCAGCGAGTGGGGCCACGACGAAAACGGCTATATGATTGGCGGTACTATGAAGGGCCGGTTATCCGGGCCGTGGGACGCCGACATCGCCCGTGACCGGGTAGTAACCGCCTGACCCCATAAGGGTGTATATTTCATTAACCCCATTTCGGTAAAGCCGGAGCGGGGTGGGAACAACAGGACCACCGGTCTGAAATACAGATAGGGAGGTAAGGGCAATGGAAAAAGATTATAGCATCCTGGTTGGAACCACCGGCGCCGGGCTATTCCACAGCGCCGACTCCGGGGAAAACTGGCGGCGCATCGGCAGCCCCTTCCCCGGCGAATCCCAGATTCGGGCGCTGGCCGTTGACCCCAAGAATTCCAACGTGGTGTACGCCGGCGCAGACAACGGCATATACCGCACGGAGGACTCGGGGATGAACTGGGCCAAACTGGACTCCCCGATGGACGGGCTGAAAATCTGGGCCATAGCGATTAACCCCACCGACCCCAACACCATCTTCGCCGGCACCAGCCCGCCCTTCCTCTTCCGCACCAGGGACGGCGGCAAGAGCTGGGAAAAGCTGTCGGCGGCCATCGCCCAGGAATGCGCCATCGGCTTGCCCCGAATTACGGCGCTGGTGGTGGACCCGGTGGACTCGGACACGGTGCTGGCCGGCGTGGAGATTGACGGCGTGTACCGCAGCCGCGATGGCGGAGACACCTGGAACCAGGTACAGGGCATTACCAACCCGGACATCCACGGCATGGCCTTCAGCCTGGGCGAGCAGAAGACCGTCCTGGTCAGCACGCCGCGGGAAATCTTCGCCAGCAAAGACGACGGAGAAACCTTCCAGTCCCTGATGACCTCCTCTTCCCTCCCCATGCCCTACTGCCGGTGGGTGGCGGTCAAGCCGGACAACCCGGAAGTGCTGTTCGTTGCCAACGGCGACGCGGCGGTCGGCAATACCGGGACGATTCGGCGCTCCACCGACGGCGGCCAGTCCTGGGAGGAGCGGCCCCTGCCGGTAGAACCCAACTCGCCGGTGTGGAACTTCGCCACCAACGCGGCCGACCCCGATTTGATTCTGGCTAACAGCGTTTACGGCGAACTCTACCGCACCCAGGACGGCGGCGATAGCTGGGACAAAATCAAAAAGGAGTTCACCGAGGTACGCGCCCTGGCCTGGACTCCCAATTAACCAACTAACCAACTAACCAACTAATCGGCTAACCGGCTAATCGGCCTTTTTGTTCGTCCACGAATGGACACGAATAGGCACGAATAGGCACGAATGTTTTTCGGGGCAGTTGGCGGGTGGGACCGCCGGCAGGGTGAGGAACTATACGTCAATTGCCTGGTCGTAGGGGCTGGTCGGTGTGTCTGCCTTGGGGTACGACGTGAATTTGGTGAATTTGTTGGAACGGGCGAGTTTGAAACCATCTGTTCCAACTAATTCCGCGTTCAACGATGAAGCAAGTTATCCGTCGTTCCTGCGCAGGCAGGAACCTCTGGCCTCAAGGTTTTAGGGCCTGTTGACACAAATCGTAGCTATTCCCAATATAATGTCACCCTGAGCGGAGCGAAGGGTCTAAAATCCTCGCTACAAGAACCATTCCAAAACTTCAGCATTTTAGATTCTTCGCTCCGCTCAGAATGACATAGTAGGGGAACCGGGAGCAATTTTGTGTCAACACGCCCTAGATCCTGCCTGCGCAAGAACGACGATCAAGGGTCAGCCTAAAGGGCAATCGCGCTTTAATACGTCATTCCGGCCTGCGCCCGAATCCAGCGCCGCCTCTGGATATAACCAGGTTCTTAACCTCAGGATTTCCTGGATTCCGGCCTGCGCCGGAATGACGGTGCAGGGTCGGAACGATTATGTGTCAAGCATCCAAGTGGTTGCTCTGCTCCGGATATTGAAACGTGGTTGCCCTACCGACAGTGAACTCTCGGAAATGTCGAATAACGGATGATGAACGAATGAAAGCCTCTTACTTCGGTTGCATGGGTTACCAGGAACGGGATAAGTTCCCCGCCGGTTGGCCGGTTCCACCCTCCTACTATGACCCGGAAGTCGCCATGCAATCCTACCGAGACGGAATGGCCGAATGCCGGCTGGCGGAGGAAGCAGGCTTCGATTGGGTCAGCCTCTCCGAGCACCACTATTCGGGTAACCGTACCACCCCCAACCCGGCGGTAATGGCCGCGGCGGTGGCCCAGCAGTGCCAGCGGGTCAAGATCGCCCTTTTGGGCCAACTGCTGCCCATCCTCAACCCGGTCCGGGCTGCCGAGGAAATCGGGATGCTGGACAACCTCACCGAGGGGCGGCTGGTAGTTGCCTTCATGCGGGGCACCCTCAGTGAGGACCAGGTGTACAGCCTGAACCCGGTGGAGGGACGGGACAAGCTGCTGGAAGGAATGGACCTGGTATTGCGGGCGTTGACCGAACCCCAGCCCTTTTCCTGGGAGGGCCGTTATTACCACTACCGCACCGTGTCCGTTTGGCCCAAGCCGGTGCAGCAGCCTCTGCCTCCGATTATCGTAGCTACCCGCAGCGATGACACCATTAAATATGCCGCCGACAATGGATTGGGCCTGGGAATCGCCTATGAAAGCGTTGAGGCCACCGCCGGAATTGTCGAAAAGTATTGCGGCTGGTGCCGGGAGGCCGGCTGGCAGCCAACCCCGGACCAGATAGTATATCGGGGCGGCATATTCCTGGGGGAAACTGACGCCAAGGCGGAGGACTTTCTGAATGGCCTTCGCGCCCGGGGTGCGGAGCGCGGGCTTTCCATCAGCACTTCCCTGGCCCGGGCGGTACAGGCGGCCCGCGTAGGTGAACGCTATGATTCGCGGGCCAACACCGAACCCCCGGCCTCGGCGCCCCGCATACCCCGGGCATTGCTGAACTTTGTCGGCGGCCCCGACACGGTAGCGAGGCAGCTTCAGGAACTCCATACCCAATGCGGCGTCGGCGTAGTTGATCTGGCTTTTCAGCAGCCCGGTATGTCCCACCAGGGGGTGATGCAGCAGGTTGAGCTGTTCGGCCGGCAGGTCTTGCCCCGTATAAAGGAACTGCACGCTCCGGCGCTGGGCTGACATTTTTGGGCAGTTAACCGACACCGAGGAGAAGTGAACCATGCCGGAGGTATATCGAGCTGACCACGTGGGCAGCCTTTTGCGGCCAGCCAAGGTAAAGGAAGCCAGGCCTGCCTTTCGGCAAGGGACTCTGGACCGGGAGCGGCTGCGCGAGATTGAAGACCGGGCCATTCTTGGAGCTTTGGTGGGAAGCGGTCTGGGAGTTCTGCAAGCCGGAGCGGTTTTACCGGCTGGCTTTCGCCGGGCATGAGGCATCGAAGGCGCCAAGGAACGTGAGAAGGCCGAGATAACCAGCCAGACCTATTTAGGTAAGGTACGAAGCATGACTAACTGGAAGGAACTAAGCCGCAAGTGGAAAGTGAACGTGCGCCACGGTGGGTATCACGTAGATGGCTATTGGTATCAGCGCATGAAAGCTTTCCCATGCGCCTTATTCGACCCCTCTGGATATGTCAGGTTCGAGACAAAAGAGCAATATGAAAACTGTCCAGAATTGAGTTTCGGGGTGCAAATCTTTGTTCCAAAGGGCATTTATAATATGCCACGCTACATTAAAGTAGTTAATTGATCAGCTGAAAGATCCGGCTAAGGAGTGGCTGTTTCCGAACCATAGAGACTGTGGCGCGTCCACCTTATTGAAGGCCGCAAAGTGTATCAACGGAAACATCGCCCAACATCCCTCCCACAGCCCCGTCGAAAGGAGGGAAATTATGCAGTTGGAAAAGTCAAAGGTCGGAACTTGGTTACTGATTTCTCTTTTGCCCACTGGTGCAGCGGGCATTGTTGCTTTTGTGGGGTTTGGAGTTTCCGGCGATCCCTTGTCCCCAGATATCGAGGGCGGATGGGAGGCCTTTTGGCTCGGCGCAACCCTTTTGCTTTGGGCCTACTGGTGGATGGCTTTGCTGGCCGGAGTAGTTCTAAAGATTTGGGGTGGCTTTGAAAGGCGTCACCTTTACCGGGAAGCTCGGCAATACGCTGAACTGCACGGCTGGCAACAAATCTCGGATACAGCTTGGACGAACTTCAAGCGGGGGGACGCAGTTCTGCGGGTCAATCAGGCCTATGGGAAGCTAACCTATATCCTCTCCATTGAGTTAAATAGTCACACGGAAGCCACTGATGGATTCTCGCGCTCCGTGTACGCACTTCAATTCGGCGATTTTCTCTGGCAGAATGTGCTCCAAGTGCGGTCGCAGGTGGATGCCGACGTAGTGCAACAGACGCGGGGTGAATGGGATCGGATGCGGGCATTAGCACCGGGACGGTAATCGGCTGGCCCGCATAAGTAGCACCAAAGAGCAGAAACAGGGAGGGAAAATGGCCGACAAGATTCGCCTGGGTATTATTGGCGCCAACATTCACCGGGGCTGGGCGATTCGGTCGCACTTGCCAGCCGTGGTTGCCAGCCCGGAGTTCGAGCTGACCGCCGTCTGTACTACCCGGATGGAAAGCGCCGAGGAGTCTCGTCAGGCTTTTGGCGCCAAGCTGGCCTTCGACGACTATAACGCGATGCTGGCGCACCCGGAAATAGACGCCGCCGTGGTGTGTTTGAGGGTCCCGTCGCACTATGAGCCGACGCTGGCCACGCTCAACGCGGGCAAGCATATTTATACGGAGTGGCCCCTGGGCCGCACCACCGCCGAGGCTCAGGAAATGGCCGACTTGGCCCGAGCCAAAGGGGTTCGGAATATTGTCGGGCTCCAGTCGCGGGCCAATCCGGCGATGTTGTATCTGAAGGACCTGGTGGCTTCGGGTTACGTCGGAGAGGTAATGTCCTGCCACGTCAGCCGCATCGCCGAAGGGACGCTGGAGCGAACGTCCGACCGCACCTGGCAAAGGGACCGGGAGTTGGGGGCCAACACCCTGACTATTTCTTGCGGACACACCATCGACGCGCTGCGCTTCGTCGTTGGCGACTTCAGTCATGTATCTTCAGTGGTGAGTACGCAGGCCGGCGAGTGGTTCGAAACCGACACTAACCGGATGGTGGAAGTCACCTCACCGGACAATATCCTGGTCAGCGGCAGGCTTGCCGGCGGGGGAGTGGCATCGGTCCACATTGCCAGCAATCCCTGGGCCGGCAGCGGCTACCGCATGGAAATATACGGCCGCGAAGGTACGCTGGTGGCATCCTCAAACGAATCCTCCAATCACGATGGAGTCCGCGTCCAGGGTGTACAGGGTGGAAACCAACTCGAAGACTTGCCGATTCCAGCCAAATATACCTACGTGCTGGAGGGAATGCCCCGGGGAACGCCCTACAACGTAGGCCAGATGTACTATGAGTTTGGACGTGGCATCCGCGAAGGCGACGGCTGCCAGCCCGACTTCGACGAGGCGGTACGACTGCACCACTTCATTGACAAGATTCAGGAAGCGTCGAGCCGGGGAACCGAGGTAGCCATCGACTAAGGAATAAGGGAAACCAACAGTTAAGGGGAGTCCCCCAAACTTAATCCCCGGTCCACTCAAACCCCAGGTTGGCGTAGCGCACAAACACGGTGCCGCCCGGCGCGCCCAACGGACCGTTAGCCGCCAGAATTGCTATGGTATGTTGGCTTCCCGGCTGGGCGTCCGAAGTCAACAGCACCCGCTGGGCCACGTTGAATCCCTGGATAGTCCCCCGGTCGCGATTGCATTCACCGTCAATCCAGATTTCGCCGTAGTCGTCAACGCAGGTCTCGAACTGGACCCGCATCCCTGGGGTCGGATGCCCTTCCACCGTTTCAGGGATTGTAACTTTGGTGCGATACCAGACGAAGCTGAAACCGTGGGAGTTTCGCTGCGGGAGGTCGTCGCACACTTCCCAGCCTGAATCGTCGTAGTCGGGCAATCGCGCCGGGCTGCCCGCTCCCTGGGCCACCAACCCCTCGTTAGCTTCTCCCGGCACGTAACCGATGGCGTAGCGCCAGGTTGCGCCCGTGACCGCCTTACCGGATGCTTCCCCGATATTGACTGTAATTCGCGGCATAGTTTCACCTGATTTGCTGAAATTAAGGGTCTTTGGGCGCGCCAATTGCGCACAGACATTGTTCCCTACGCCAATTGGTACCACTTCCGGTAGGATTTAGCAAGTTTTCTCAATCCAGACCTCAGGACCATCGTCACCGGCCGGTCAAAGACCCCGGGAAAAGTCTTTGCGGCGCGGGCCTGAATCCCGACCGCCTTGCGGAAGGACAGTTTGCCAATGCCGGGGATTCGCCGGATTTTGGCGTCCGCCGGAAAGACAGAACAGTAGCGGGCAGGAATCCAAGAGGTCAATTCGAGGCATACACCCGCCAGGGAATGGGTCTGTCCGGTCTCGGGGCGCAGCCTAGTATCGGCCGATGAACTCCAGGACCAGCCCGTTCCAGACTTGAGGCCGCTCCCAAAAGCCGGCGTGTCCCGCATCAGGGAGGGAAGTGAATCGGCAGGACGGGATATGCGCCGCCAACAGCCGCATCAGGGCCGAGGGCGACAACAGGTCCGCCTCCCCCGACAGTACCAGCGTCGGAACCGCCATCGTCTGCAACCTGGCGTAGGTAATTGGCTCGCGGAGCGGTTGGGCGGGCATTGTCCCGTACGGTCGGCTGGCCAGCTCAATTTCCAGCCAGCGGCTTGCCCCTTCCGGGTCGGTACCCCGGTAGGAAGGGCCCAGCTCCCGCAACTCCACCGGAAGATTCTGGATTTCCGCGGGCCGGAGTCGGCGCTGCAGCTCCAGATAGTCTGCATCCTGGACTCCGCCGATGGTGTTGGCCGCCACCAGGCTGCGAACTCGCTCCGGGTGGGCCAAGGCATAGTCCAGGGCGGTGATTCCACCCGCCGCAGTGGCAACCAGGTGAACCCGATCCAGGGAAAGACTACCAATCAAGGCGTGCAGATCATCTCCGGGGAACCCCGGCTGCTGGGCCGGGTCGGTTGGACGGGAACGCCCCCAAGTGCGCCGGTCGTAGGTAATGCACCGATAGCCGGCGGAAGTAAAAGCAGGCAGTTGGTGTACCCAACTTTCGCAGGTGCCGGAAGCGGCGTGCAGAAAAATAACCGGCGTCCCCTGACCTCCGGTATCCTCATACCACAGGTCAACGCCCGGTAGGACTAGGTAGGGCATTGCGTTTGCGCCTCCTGAAACGTCTGCCGACCTGAGCCGGCGCTAATTGCTTCCCCAGGTTCTTCCAATAGTCCGGCAATAATCCGGCGGTCAGACTCAAGTCGGCTCTTCCTGAGCCGGTCAAAGCGCCGACGCGCATACCCCTCCGCTCATCCTGAGCCGGTTGAAGGACCGGCTTACCATGAGCGGTTTTTCCAAAGACAATTGAAAAGCCCTAATTGCTTCCCTATCCAAGGGGACAAACGGGACGGACTGCCCAATGCCAATCGGGCGGTTGCCGCCGCTGCCGGGGCTATCCCTGGGTTTGCCAATGGGGAGGCAGGCTGGGCGCGGCCAGCCCGAATTGGCGGGTCAACCACTCCTCGCTGTACACGCCGTCCTTAAATCCGGAGCGTTCCGATTTGTGCACCAGAGTTTCGCCTTCAATTGCCTGAACCAGCGGGTCCAGCGCGGCAGCGTCCAGGGAATTACTGTCCGCTTCAGCCATCAGCAGCGTGTTGGCCTTGACCTGCGGCGCGAACCATCGGAGGTCAAAGTAGGACAGAGTGCGCCGCACCTGTTCCCGCTGGGCCGGGTTCTGCCTCAGGTAATCGTTAATCTCTTCCAGTGGGTAGGCTCGGGTGCCCGGGGCCAGGTCTGCGGCCCGGTAGGAATTAACCGGACTGCATACCAGGTGAGTTATTGGGGGGCAGAGGGCCGCCGTTACCAGGGCCAGGTCCGTTCCGATGGCGGCCAGCCGCGTAGCATCAACCTCCGACCGTCCGGCCAGGTACTCCAACCCGCGGCAGCAGTCGGCGACGATGCCTCGGTAGATGTAGGTTTCGAGGTCGGCAATTCCGTCGGTGAGCAGGCCGGGAAAACCGGCGGCATAGGGCCAGTCGGACAGCCGCTGCCCCCGCGCGCAGACCGAGAAGGTTACATACTGCGCCCTCTGGCCGTTGGACGATCCCTGCGGCACCAGGTCCACCACGCTTCCGTAACGGGGCAAGAAATAGCGGGCCGGAAAGGGTCCCTGGCCCCGGGGAATGCTCAAATAGGCAAATATCCGGTAAGGGCCGGTGGAGGTTAGGCGAACGCTGTAAGCGGTGGCAAAATCCGTGGAGCGCAGCGGCAGCTCCGCCACTTCCGGGGCAACCGGCAGCCCGGCCAACTCTTCCAGGGTTGCCTGCCAGTAACTATCAAATCCTTCGGGCTTCCGGTCCTGCGGCGTACTCATATCGTCAAGTCCGTTAATGCTTCAGATGCTGGTCCAGGAAGGCGTCAATGACGGCCCCATGCTGGTGGTTATTGGCGTCGTGACCGTGTCCGTCGTAGGCGTACATCCGCTTGTCGGCGCTGCCAATGGCGTCAAACATAGCATAGCCGGTTTCCGGGGGGCAAGTACTGTCTTGCAGCCCCACGCTGACGATTATCGGGCAGGTAATCCGGTGGGCCAGGTTGATACCGTCAAAGTAAGCCAGGGTCTCTTCCACCCGCGGACGTCTTTCCGGATTCAGCCTCAAGTAGTCGGCTATCTCCTGGTAGGGATAGGAGTCGGTCAATTCCACCGCGTCCATGATCCCGCACAGGAACGGAGCGCCGGCGGTGGCTGTCTTTATCTCCGGACGCAAGGCGGCGGTGACAACGGACAGACCACCGCCCTGGCTATGACCGGTAACGCCGATCCGGCTGCGGTCCACTTCGTCCTGGTTCAGGAGAAAGTCCACACCGCGGCAGGCGTCCATATAGAAGCCCCGGTAGGAGTAGGTGTTCCGGTCCACAATGCCGTAGGTAAGCAGACCCGGATATCCGGGGTTGAACTGGCGGTTGCTGCCCAGCTTCCCCCGCGGGGCAACGCTGAAGGCGGCGTAACCTTGGGCGGCCCAGACCTTGGGAATCGGCGGCTCCATGGAGTAGCCCGGGACTTGCAGCAGCCCCGGTAAGATACCATCCCTTTCCCTGGGCCGGGCATACCACCCGGCGATACGCACTCGGTCCAGGCTGGTGTAAGAAACCCGGAACACGTCAACTTCCGCCGAGGAACGCAAGGGGTCATGAACCAGCTCCGGGTCCAGGGGAATGGCGGCAGTCTGGGCCAGCACGTCTTCCCAGAACCGGTCAATGTCGTTGGGTTTCCTGACCTTGGTAACGTAATCGGCGGCGGTTGATCCGGACATCTAACCCCTCCAGCGGCCTGGTCTCCGGCTTGCCCGCCCTGGCAAAGGCCAAGGGCCGGTCCCAATGGCCGGCCGGGCGACTAACCGGCTAATCTCTCGGATAGGAGACCGGCGGCATTCCTAGTCTGGAGTCTAAATGCCTCTCAATCTCCCGTCAACCAACGGGCGGCGTTGGGCGGGGCTATTGGGGATTTCCACCGCGACTTGGCAGGTTCTCCGATGGGATAATTGGGCAAAATGTGTGCCGGTGATGCTGAAGTGAAGCTGAAGCTGATAACTGAGGGGTTGAACCGCTTCCGTGACACCGACCACCCACCGACCACCACCGACCACCACCGACCACCACTCCGAAGCCTGCACTCAACCTGACGTTACGTAAACTGCCGGAAATCGCCGCCGGAGGAAACGGACGTGGGACAACCCGAACTTCATTCTTGACCGGACTACGCTTTCCTGTTAACTCCAGGGTGGATTTTTGCTTTCCATAAGGGGTAGCAGTGATGGTACATACAACCAGATGGCTTGTCGGCTTCAGCCTTATCCTGGCCCTGTTGTTCCTATTGGGGTGCACCCGAGAAGTGGAAGGGATCAAGGAAGTGGTCGTTACGCCCACCCCGGGCCCCGCGGCCGCAGCTCAAACCGATGCATCCGCTATTGACACCTCTCCGACCGGCGCATCCCAGGCAGCGCCTGCGCCGACTATACCTTCCCAAGTCACCACTCCTCAAACTGAAACAACCCGGCCGCCCGCGGCAACTGAGGCCGGTTCCGGGAGTGCGGAAAATGTTTACCAACTAGGCATTTCTGAGGACTTGACCACCTCCAACACCTGGGCTTACCTGGGCCCGGATACCACCATCTGGAACCGGTACGTTCTGGCGGGCGCCAAGCCCGGACTATACACCTACTCCGATCAGCGATTTGACTGGATACCCTCCCTTGCGACGGATTTCCCATCGGCCCTTCGGGAGGAAACCGTCGAGGGTCAAACCTACATTCCACCTTGGCTTTAGTTTAGTAATACCTTCCTGACAGCCAAAGCAATCCACAGATTCATAGACCCTTATACCCTTTTGTGATGTGGTGACTCCGGTAGCCCAACCATTAGGTCAGGAGGGTGGACTGTGCCTGAAAACACTTGGCAATTCCCGGAAAATCTCAACCGGAAGAGGGTAGGGTTCAACAATCAGGGAGCTGCTCACTTTACTGGAGATCGCTTTCAGAATGTCATCCGGGAAACAGTGCAAAACTCGCTGGACGCCGTGGCAGACCACGACACCCCCGTTACCATCAGCATCCGGCAGGAAGACTTGGATGTTGACCACATTGGCGGAGAAAGCCTGCTGAGGCACATCAAGGCGAGTGTAAGCACTTCCAAGGTCCCCCACGACAAGCCTCATTTAGAATCCCTACTGGCGTACATGGAAAAATCTGTCCAGGCCGGTTTCATACCCACTCTAATAATTTCCGAAGATAACACCACTGGAGCTTCCGACATCCCTCAGGAAGAGGACGGGGCCAGTATGTGGGAAGCACTGACCAACGCGGAGGGAGTAGACGTAAAAGCAAGTGCGGATAGCGGCGGCTCCCACGGAATCGGTAAAAACGCTCCCTACACCATCAGCGTCCCCAGAACAGTTCTCTACTCGACGAACTTCAAGACCAGCAACAATAAGGCTTCCAAGAGCCTGTTCATTGGTCGCTCCATGCTGGTATCCCACGAAGAAAAGGAGACTCATTACAGCCATGAAGGTTATTTGGGAGATACAGGCTTCAACGCTCTGGAAGACGGCAACATTCACCCACGATTCCGTAAAGAATCCCCCGGCCTAGACCTTTACATAGTTGGCTTCCAGGTACCGGAGGAAAAAGACTGGCGGAGATTAGCAACCGCAGCAGCAATCACCAACTTCTTTCACAGCATCATCAAAGGCAAGGTCGTGTTCGACATCTCCGGTGTTGTCGTCAATGCCAACAACATCATGGAGAAAGCGAAGGAGATAGCGAGCATCGACCAGGACTCATTAGACGAAGAAACCCTCAACTTCATGGTGGCGACCACCCAAGGTCCTATCGAAACCATTTCCATAGACGGTATAGGCCAAGTGAATCTCTACCTAACCGTGTACGAGGACCCTGAGCGTACCCAGCGGGAGGTCGCCATAGTCAGAGACTCAGGTATGCTTATCACCGATCAATTGTCCCGCATGAACCTACGGGGTATGAGGCGAGAAAGCAGCTTTCCTCGCCAAGCCAAAGGTTTCACTGCTATTATCGAGTGCCTTTCTCCAGACCACACATCGCTCTTGAAGGACTCAGAATCTACCAGTCACGACGAGATTCGCACGGACAATATCATCGACCAGGTCCGACGCCGTCAAGCCGATAGGCAGCTAGGTAAGTTGGCAACTTGGGTCAAGGCACAACTGAGAGAAAAGACCCATCGGGAAATTACTAGCCGCGTTGGAGAAGCCAACGAGTTGAATAAGTACATATCTTTGGAAGGGGAGGCCGACCCTGCCGAAGGGAGTGGTGCCCCACAATTCCATATCACAATTACGCCTCCCAAACTGGTGACTAGTGGCGTTTCCCCTTTCCAGAGTCGTTCTAGGCGACTAACAAACGTAATTGTGCCCGGCGGTTCAGGTAGTGGGGGAGGGACCGGAGGAGGGACCGGAGGAGGCGGAGTACGGACGCCAACAAAGAAGAAGCTTAATCGTCGCGTCCTGAACCAGCCGCATATCTTTGGCGGGCTGAGGATGGCACAAAAGGATGTCAACAGCACTCATTCCTTAATTGTGACTTTCGATGATCCCGGCAGAGAGTTAACCAACGTCAAACTGGTTACGGTGGGGGAGGACGGTTCCGAAAAGCCCGTTGGACTTCAGGCAACCGCCAAAGTAAATGGTAAAACCGTCAGTACCAAGAATGACGCCATCCGGACTTTAAAACCACAGAACGGTACGAATAGGGTGGTGATGGAGTTTCACACTAGAGAGCCTGTCACCAAGAATGGTCAATCGCTGAAGTCATTCTATTTGAAGTCCGGCGAGGCATCGAAGTGAAATACGACGCTAAGAGACATCTGCTATATCCTGTGCTTTCTCCTAACAATGACGACTATCCCGATGGTGAGTTCACAACCACCCTCACGCCGCCTGTCTTGGACCCTGAAGGTACAATCGCCTTCACCATTCAATTCCATTTGAAAGAACCATTTCTTAGCCAATGCGTGCGGGAGGGCAGAGCCAAATGTAAGGCAATGATTTACTGCACCAGCACTCTGTACCGTGGCGATTATGAAGCCCCAAGCGGAGAATTCACCATATCTGCCAATATCCCACAAGAACAACTGGACGGAACCGTGGAAGTCCACTCGTTCGTTATCAGCATTGAACCAATCTCGCTGGCCGGCAGCGACATTCATCCAGAGTACGTTCAATTGGGCGTTCCTTTGGATGTGAGCTTAAGGCAACCGCTCGCCGCAGCCGAAAGGCAGGAGTTCAATATTCAGAGAGACCAAAGCAGAGAAGATCCTCTTATGGCTTTTGAGGAAGACCTGTCTGGGAAAATTCCACCGGGTGAACTCGACATTGTCACCAATATTACCGACCGCCAAATAAAGATCATCATGCACGAAACGACTTACAATCAGGTCCTTCAGCTACGGAACGACGAGCCTATTGCCTTGGCAAGTTTTTACATGAGCGCATTAGTGCAAGCCTGTTGTATCGTATATAGTACTTCACCGGAAGATGCGGAAGATGCCTATCCCCAAGGATGGTTTCACCGGTTGCGAGAGCGGCAACAGGAAGGTATTGAACCTTTCCGAATGGCACAAATTATTTTCGGCAAGCCTTTTGAGAAATTGCTGACCGAAGCAACTTAAGGAGAATTTACTGTGATGGAACAGTTGCAGATCGTCAGCAACATCGGTTACCAAGCCCTTGATGCTCTCTCGAAACGCCGACCGGACCTCTTTACTTCGCCGGATCATGAGAAACTCAAAGAAGCCATGGTTGGAGTAACGAAGGAAGGAAGCCAGGACAAATTGTGGGCTGAAACAATCAATTTGGACACTTCACTTGCCCCACTGAATGAAAATCCAAAAGAGGGGCCTGTGGATGACGCCCTCAATGCCCTCATCTTGGGTCAAGCTTTACCTGGGTTGAGCCTTCGGGAATGGCATAATGAAAGGTTGTGGGCAACTATCAACTGCTTTGCTCTGGGACAGTATGTCCCAATCAGATGGAGTTCAGCAAGAACTAGGCGAACTGTGGAAAGGGAGTTCGTGGCGGCTCATTGGTTGAAAGCTAACACAGCCAATCGGGAATCCAATGCTAGCATGAGGCTATTCACACTTCATACTCTGGCCCATCGAATCGTTGCTTATTCAGATCATCCTGTGGAAGAATTGCTGAACGGGCTGGCAGGCGCAGACGACACCAACGTAGGACTCTTTCATCAAACCCTCCGGCGCCCCTATCTGCTGGCGAATTCCAAGCTAATGGGTATCATTTGGGACTCTGCGTTGGACGATGAACACCGGGGGTTTCTAACGAGAGCTGTGCCTGCCAGTGAATGGCTAGCCAACATCAACGAACGAGGGGGAGCCATCGACCTGGGTACACTGGATGACGGTAATATACGGGCTATTGTAGAGGAGGCCAAGCCTCGCCCAAAAGCACCTTTGCCATCAAAGCAGATCTGAAATCACCTCCGGCCCTCCGTGTCCTGAGTCTGGGCGGGGGCGTACAGAGCACGGTGATGGCATTGCTGGCTGACCAGGGAGCCTTCGGTCCGAAGCCGGATTGCGCTATCTTTGCCGACACCGGCTGGGAGCCGTCGGCAGTGTACAGGAACTTGCAGTGGCTGAAGCGTAAAGTCTCATTTCCTATTTATAAAGTCGACAGCGGCCGGAATCTCAAGAACGACGTTAAGGATGGAGTCAATGTCAGAGGACGACCGTGGTTGACGATTCCAGTTTATCTCGCCGAAAGGGATAACACCCCAGCAGGTGTCAATTGGCGACAATGCACTAGCGATTACAAAATCGCCCCAATTCAGCGCAAAGTCCAGAAATTGCTAGGTCTGAATCCTCGACAACCAATGTCTAATGGAACCAACGTCGAGATGTGGTTAGGCATCACTACCGATGAAGCCATGAGGATTAAGCCCAGCCGCCAATGGTGGATAAACCACCGTTACCCGCTGATTAATGATGTACCCATGAGCCGAGACCAATGTCTGGAATGGTTCAACCTCCACTATCCTCGACGCAGCCTCACCCGCAGTGCCTGCATCGGTTGCCCGTTCCGCAGTTCGTCTAGCTGGGTTGAAATCAAAAACAGCGAACCCGAACTATATGAAGAAGCCGTAGAAATTGACACCATGCTCCGATCCCCCGAACACAACGCCGGGCGTATGTTCCGCAAGCTGGCTTACCTCCACCACCGCCGCATACCGCTGGCTGAAGCTATTGAGCTTGATAGCCAAACCCAAGAAGTTAACGGCTTTATCAACGAGTGCGAGGGGCATTGCGGTTTATAGCTGCAAGTGATGACCTTGCCACTGAGGGATTTTCCTACAGTGAAAAGGCAGCTGTACCTAAGCTAATACAAAGGTGGAATCTACATTTGTGAGACGATAAGGATTGGCTGGGGCACGCCAGAGAAGTTCTTCTGTCCAAGCTTGGATAACAGCCAGACACCACCTTTTAAACTCTCTCCTTTACCTAAATCCGTATGCACATTTCACCTTTGTATTAATTTAAGTCAGACCCCAGCGTCAGCGGCGAGAAACGGCCCTTGGCTACCCTCCCGGCCGGCCTCCCGGGCCGGCCTCCCGACTTGATAGATCCACCACCGGGCTGCCCCTTCCATCCCCGTTGCCCCCACGCTACCGAGGTGTGCCGGGAAGAACGGCCTCCCCGGGTTAGCCGGGGCAGTCAATGGGCCGCCTGCTGGCATCCCCTGGACGAAACCCTGTCTCCCACCGGCCCGGATAATGCGTCGGAATAGGCGCAATAGGTAGGCAATGGAAACTTCCGACCGGAATGAAGTGAACCCCGAGTCCCTGTTAATAGTGAAAGGGCTGACCAAGCGGTTCCCGGTGACGCGGAACCTGTTCCGGAAGCCCTCCAGCTTCATCCACGCGGTGGACGGGGTCTCTTTCCAACTGGCCCGCGGCGAAAGCCTGGGTGTGGTCGGCGAGTCGGGTTGTGGCAAGACCACCGTAGGCAAATTGCTGGTCAAGCTGTTGGAACCCACGGAAGGGGACATATTTTTTCGCTTTCCCGACCCGTCCGCAGGCGACGGCGACCCGGAAGGCCCGGTGGATGCGTCCACGCTACGAGGAAGGCAGTTGAAAGCCTTCCGCCGGCAGGCCCAGATGATTTTCCAGGACCCCTACGAATCAATAAACCCCAGGCGGACCATTTATGACACCGTTGCCGAACCCCTGTCCGTCCAGGGAATCGGCGACGTGCTGGACCGGGTGGGCCGCGTGACCGACATTCTAAACCAGGTGGGACTCACCCCGGCGGATACCTTCTTGTTCCGGCACCCCCACGAGCTTTCGGGAGGGCAGCGGCAGCGGGTGGCGATTGCCCGCGCCCTGATCATCGGCCCGTCCTTTGTGGTGGCGGACGAACCCACCTCCATGCTGGACGTTTCCAGCCGCACCGGCATCATGGCCTTAATGCAGGAGCTGGCCCGGAACCTGGAAATTACCTACCTGTACGTCACCCATGACCTGGCGGTGGCTCGCTATATGTGCCACCGAATCGCCGTAATGTACCTGGGGAAAATAGTGGAGCCGGCGAATACCGAAGAACTGCTGCGCAACCCGCTCCACCCATACACCAGGGCGCTTCTGTCCGCGGTGCCGGTTCCCGACCCGACACACCGCCGCGCCGAACCCGACATTAAGGGCGACGTGACCGCGCCAATTGACCCTCCGCCCCGGTGCCGCTTCTACGACCGGTGTCCCATCGCCACCGACTTCTGTCGCGACAACCCGCACCCTCCAACGGAGGAAAAGGCATCGGGCCACTTCGTCGCGTGCTACAAAGTATGAACGCCGCCCGCGCCTGAAAAACCTGTTTTAGAATGGAGCGGCCGGCGCCGGAATCCAGGCAGTCGTGAGAAAGGCGCCCGCTGCGCTGCTGCGCTTCCTCAAAACGAAAATGCGCCCGGAGCTACGATTATGGTAAACTGGCCCTCACGCTTGGGCGTTTCGCCAGCAAGAATCTGATGAATATCCCACGAAATAATCTAAAGAACCTCTGAACAAGTCCTTGACCTGGCTGTTTATCCCTCGCCCGTCGTTTCTGCGAAGGCAGGAACCTCGGTCCACAACGTTTCAGGTTCCTGCGAACGCAGGAACGACGAGCTGACGGCGTTAACGTATCAGGCTACTGCCTTCGCAAGAACGACGGGGTGAAGGCGCGGGCGTTTAATGACTTATTCAGAGTATCCTTAGAATGACTAATCGTTGACACCGGCTCCAAAGGAGTAATTCCCTTGACTATGCCTGAAATTTCCGCCCATGACCCATACCCCCGCCGCCGAGTGGACGCCGGGGGCGTTGAGATGGCCTACGTGGACACCGGCGCCGTGACCGATAGTGTTGGCGCTATTGTCTTGCTGCACGGCAACCCCACCTCGTCCTACTTGTGGCGGAACATAATACCCCACCTGGAGCCGCTGGCCCGCTGCCTGGCCCCGGACCTGGTGGGAATGGGCGACTCCGGCAAGACGCCGGACGGTTCCTACCGGTTTGCCGACCACTCCCGCCACCTGGACGCCTGGTTCGACGCAGTAGCGCCCACCGGACCGGTGACCTTGGCGCTGCACGACTGGGGGTCGGCGTTGGGCTTTCACTGGGCTTTCCGCCACCCGGAGCGCATTAAAGGGTTGGTTTACATGGAGGCCATCGTACGGCCGTTGACTTGGGAGGAATGGCCGGAAGCGGCGCGGCGAGTGTTCCAGGGTTTCCGTTCGCCGGCAGGGGAGGAAATGGTATTGACCAACAACCTTTTCGTGGAGCGGGTCCTGCCCGGCAGCGTCTTGAACCGCATCAGCGACGCGGCGATGGAGGTTTACCGGCAACCTTATTTAGAACCGGGCGAATCGCGCCGCCCGCCTTTGTCCTGGCCCCGGGAAATACCCATTGAAGGCGAGCCTGCCGACGTGGTTGCCCTGGTGGAAGACTACGCCGCCTGGCTGTCGCAGAGCGACCTGCCCAAGCTGTTCATCAACGCCGAACCGGGGGCCATCCTCACTGGGCCGCAGCGGGAGTTCTGCCGCGGCTGGCCCAACCAGCAGGAGGTTACCGTGCCGGGCGTTCATTTCATCCAGGAAGACTCTCCCCTCGAGATTGGAACGGCCATCGCCGAGTGGTATACGTCCCTCGGAACGACCTCACGTTAAATAATCGGGTGGGCGCCCAAGTTATAGGCGCCTCGTTGCCGCACCCGATACCGGACGATGGCTTTGAGACTGCCGGCGCCACCTGCCCCAAACCAACACCCCCACTATTCGTTTGGCAGGTAGCCGGTCTCCCGCGCCCAGGCTTGCAGACCGCGGCGAAAGGCCAGGGCGCCCATCGGAGCGATAACCGCCTGAAGGGCTTCCAGGATTTCCGTGGGAGTTGCCCCTTCCTGCAAAGCCACCCGCACGTGGGCTTGAATCTGCTCCACGTCGGCCTTTAGCGCCGCCTCAACTACGATCTGGAGCAACTCCTTGGTCTTGCGGTCCAGGGTGCGCTGCCCGGTGTAGGTAGCCTCGATAAACTCGCCGTATTTCCTGGCCCATTCCAGATCGGCCTCAGCCATAATGCGGTGCATTTCCAGGGTGTAACCCCGGTGCTGGGACTGGGCCTCCAGGAACGCCTCAGTTTCGTTAGTGGACATTCTCCGCTCCTTTCAATCTTTCAAACGGTTATACGGTTATATAGTTCAATTGATTGGTCTGCTTATCGATTCATCCTACAGTTCATACCTACAGTTCATAGTGGGTTCGGGCCTCCGCCTGGGCCGGATTGTCCTGCTGAAAACGGTCGGGGTGCTTGTCCCGGGCCAGGGCCAGGTAGTAGGTGAAAAGCTGCAAGGGAACCACGTAGGCCAGGGGAGACCATAGCTCCGCCAGGGGCGGCATTGGAAAACTCTCGGTTACCAGGGCCGACAGTTCCTCGTCCCCCTCCTGGACCAGCGCCCATACCGGGGCGTCCACCGCCGCCGCCGCCCGCGCGATGTTCAGGGCCCGCTCGTAGCCTGGCCCCGGCGGGGCGATCAAGGTTACCAGGCAGTCGGGGCCAATGGAACAAAACGGCCCGTGCAATAGCTGTTCCACCTGCAACCCCTCGCAGTCGGCGGCGCTGGTTTCCTTGATTTTCAAGGCCACCTCGTAAGCATTGGCCGTATTCGGCCCCCAGCCAACGGAGATAAAGCGTTGCCGTTCCTGAAAACGCTGTACCGCCCGTTCTACAGCATCGCTGCGGTTGATAATTCCGGCGACGACACCGGGTACGCTCTCTAATTGGGCGCGCAATTGGGCCGGGTTCCCGCCGGCGTCGCTATCGCTTCCTGAGGCAGCTCCCAATTTGGCGCCCAACGCGGATGCCAGCATCGCCATGACGGTCAGGGCTGCGGTATAGCTAACGGTAAAGGCGGCGGAGCGTTCCGGGGCCACGGTGTTGAACTCCACGTCGGCTACCCGAATCCGGGGGCCGGGATCGGTCGAGGTGACCGCCAGGGTATAAGCGCCACGTTCCCGGGCCAGTTCCAGCGCCTGGAAGGAATAGGTCTTGGTGCCCCGATGGCTGATAATAATGACCGCATCATCCTGGCTCAGCGGCGGCGGGTAGGCGCAAAACTCAAAGGAATGCCAGCCCTGCACCTCGACGCGGGAACCGGCCAACCGGCGGAACCAATGCTCGGCAATCAGGGCGGCGTGCCAGGAGGTGCCGATGCCCACCAGGTACAGCCGGCGCTTGGAGGCCAGTATCGCCGCTACTTCATCGGCCTGGGCCGCGTGTTTTCCCAGCATCTCGGCAATAGCTGCGGGCTGGCTCAGGATGGCATCGTGCATATAGTAGGGGTGGCCCTGGCGGATTTCCAACGGCTGTGTTGGTTGGGTCATAGTTGCGATTCCTCTCTCTACTGCTAACCGGATTGTTTCCGGATTGCTTGCTGACCGAAATTGTAGTCCTTTTGGCGTCGCTTTTCACCTTCCCCGGCCTGACCGTCCGGCGGCAAGCATGGTACAATCGGGTCTAATCGGGTCTAATCGGGTACAAATCCGGTACAAATCGGCAAAATCCAACCTAACCGGAGCAACCAGGTCGGCCGCAGCCCGACGGCGGTTGTCCGGTGATATTCAGGGAGGCCGGATACGGCAGCGCAGTTTCCACCGGAATACTTTGGCCGCGAGGATGAGAGCGACGACAGTTTGTTCTATACCCAACCTCGGCTGGTAGTGCATATCGACGACGGGGCCATTGCCGCGGTAAGCCAGGTCTTCCGCAGCCTGATTCCGCCCAACTCCCTGACCCTGGACTTGATGAGCAGTTGGCGCTCGCATTGGCCGGCCGGTCACCCAAAACAGGAGCTGGTTGGCCTGGGAATGAACGCCGTGGAAATGGCGGAAAACCCGGATTTGGACCAATATGTGGTTCAGGACATCAACCGAAACCCGGAACTCCCCTTTGACGACGACACTTTCGACGCCGTGGTAATTACGGTATCGGTCCAGTACCTGACCCAACCCATTGAGACCTTCCGCCAAGTCAACCGCATCCTCAAGCCGGGCGGAGTGTTTATCGTTACCTTCTCCAACCGGATGTTTGCCACCAAGGCGATACGCATCTGGCGCTATTCCACCGACCGCGGCCATTTGGACCTGGTGACCACCTACCTGGAAGGCGCCGGAAACTTCGAGAATATCCGGAGCGGTCTGGTCAACCCGGAAGACAGCCCGCCGGGAGACCCGCTATTCCTGGTGGCTGCCGCTAAAGCGGGTGGCCCGGAGAGTGGCGGACTGCTGCCGGAGTAGCCGATATTACTCCCGGGGTTTGGGAGGAGTGGCGGTCAGCACCAACAGACCGGCCAAAAAAACGGCAATGGCAAAGATGCGAAAGGGAAGTTGGTAGCTTTGGGTGGCATCGTACATAAACCCGGCAATGACCGGCCCCAGGGCCTGCCCCCCTACCTGTACCGGCAGAGTTAGCCCGGTTATGCTGCCCAGATGTTCCCGCCCGTAGTATTCGGCCCAGGCCAGCCGCAAGAGCAGATGCAAGCCTCCTACTCCTACGCCCAGAATGGCCGCCGCCGGCAGTCCCCAGGTAAGGTTCGAGCTGGCCTCAATCCCCGCCGCTCCGATGGACAGGCAAAAGGCCGACAAAGCCAATAATACGCGTATGGGGACTTTGGTCGTCAGGCCGGACCAAAGCAGCCCGCCCAACACCTGGCAAAAGGCAAAGGTTCCGGCGGAGAAGGCAGCCGCCGACCCGCCCAATCCCTGATTGATGAAGTGGGATACCTGGTGCAGGCTGACCCCGGCTTGCACCATAAAGCCGGCTCCGGAAAAGACGGCCAGCACCCCAAAAGCCCGGGTGCGCAGGGCGCGGGCCACGGTAAAATCGGGCTCCACAACCGAAGCCGGCGTCCAAGTTGGAGCATCAAAGGAGCTTTCCACTACCTCCGACAGCTCCGGCGCCCGGCCAACGTCAGTGTTGCTTGGTTCCTCCCGGCTTCCGTTGTCAGCTGCGGAGTCGGTAAGCTGAGCCTGGGCCGGCGGAGAAACCAGGGTGCGGGATTCCCCGGGTCGGGGGTCGGGGGCCAGACCCATATCCTCCGGGCGGCGGGCCATCAGCAACAGAGCGGGCAATACGCCGACTGCCAGCGTGTAGCAGCCCAGGGAAACCCAGGCGACGCGCCAGTTCCACCCACTGATGATAAATTGCGCCACCAGGGGCATGGCCGCCAGTCCGGTACCCTGGCAGACGGTAAGCAGCGCCAGGGCCAGGGAACGGCGCCGAATGAACCAGTTGTTCACTGCGGTATTAGTACCCAATTCCAGCGGGCTGGCAAAGGCCATCCGTCCCGGCACATACAGGGCATAAAAAGCCAGAGCCTGGCCGACCAGCGAAAGCCCAACGGCAATACCGCCCACGGCCAGGGAGGTCGTTGCCAGGATTACACCGGAGCCGTAGCGATCAATGAGACGGCCTAGAAAAGGAGAAATAGCTACGGCGCATAATCCTCCCAGACTTACTGCGCCGGAAAACAAGCCGAGAGACCAGTTAAACTCCCGGGTCATCGGCACCGCAAATACGGAAAGGGTGGCCACCGCCATTAACGGCCTGGAGGAGTAGCTGGCAATCGCAGCAACAGAGAAGACGACCCATCCGTAATAAAAGGGCAGCGAATGGGCCAACCGATGGCGCAAGGAACTGCTTAGGTGAAAAATTATGACTCCGCGTCGGATGGATCATTGGGCGGGTCGGGTCGAGTCGAGTCGGGTCGAGTCGGGCCCGGTTCATCTCAGCTCCGGTTTACCGGGGCCCGGCTTATAGTGAGCCGGTATCGGAGTTAGTCGGGACGTACTACCAAAACCGGGAGAGTGGAGGAACGTATTACCCGGTCGGTGACGCTGCCCACCAGCAAACGCTGAATACCGCCCCGTCCGTGGGTGCTCATAACTATCAAGTCGATGCTCTGGGCTTCGGCATATTCGATAATTTTTTCGGCAGCCGGGCCGTCAGGTATGGCCGTCACCACATCCAGGCCATCGGCCCTCAACCTGACCGCCACTGCGGCCAGGTATTCCTCAGCCTTGGCGGTCTCGGCGGCAGTTACCTCGTCCATCAGACTCTGGGACAAGCCTGAACTCACGGCTCCGTAATCCATTCCCCGGGTCAAGGCAAACCGGTCTCCTAAAGAAAGAACTTGCAGCAAGTGCAATTGTGAGTTAAAGGCCTGGGCCATGCCCCGGGCCGATGCAACGGCCTGCTCCGATAATTCTGACCCGTCCAAGGGCAGCAAGATCTTTTCAAACATTACTTCTCCTCGTTGGCCGTTACCTGTTGGCCGTTACCTGTTGGCCGTTACCTGTTGGCCGTTACCTGTTGGCCGTTACCTGTTGGCCGTTACCTGTTGGCCGTTCCGGGTATGATATTGACCGTTACCTATGGTGTCAACCGGGCCGGGGATGCAGTTAATCGCCCGGAGAGTTAAGATGTAGTCAAGGCTTAAAGGCGAAAATCGCCGGTTCGGTCTTTACTAACCCAGTCCTTTCTGAGCCGATATTTACCAACCACAACTCGGTATTGGGGTGTCCATGATACGCAAGTTTCGCCTGGCCCTGGCCCAAATAAATCCCACCGTAGGCGACATCGACGGCAACACGGCCAAAATTATCGAGTACGTGGAGCGGGCGCGAGCGGCTCAGGCCGATTTGGTGGCCTTTCCGGAGCTGGCGATAACCGGCTACCCCCCCGAGGATTTGTTGTTCAAGACCACTTTTCTCCAGGCCAATGTGGAAGCGATGCAGCGGGTAATCGCCGCCTCCCGGGGCATAGCGGTGGTGGTCGGTTACGTGGAAATGGGGGCCGACATCGCCAACGCCGCGGCGATCGGGTACGACGGCCAGCTAGTTGACAGCTACCGAAAGATGTACCTGCCCAACTATGGGGTATTTGACGAGGACCGCTATTTCCGGCGGGGCGGCGACTGCCCGGTTTATCGCATCAACGGTACCGGGGTAGGGGTTAATATCTGCGAGGACATCTGGTACCCGGTGGGTTCCATTGCGGTGCAGCGGGAGGCCGGAGCCGAGCTCATCGTCAACATTAACGCCTCGCCCTTTCATGCCGGCAAGCGGGCTTACCGGGAAAAGATGATTGCTACCCGGGCTGCCGACAACGGGCTTTTCGTGGCCTATCTCAATATGGTGGGCGGACAGGATGAACTGGTTTTCGACGGGGCCAGCCTGATTTGCGATATGACCGGAGAGTTGATTGCCCGCGGCCCGGCCTTTGCCGAGGACTTGCTGGTAACCGACCTGGACATTGAGGCGGTTTTCCGGGCCAGACTCCGAGACCCCCGTCCCCGCAAGGAGAACCCGGTTATTCTGCAGGAAATCGGGACTCCCAAGGTGGTGTCGGTATCGGGATTCAAGCCGACAGCCCGGCCGGCGCTCAGACCGGCGACCCCAGCCGCCGCAATGGACGAGGTGGAGGAAGTTTATCAAGCTCTGGTAACCGGCGTCCGTGACTACATCCGCAAGAGCGGGTTTGGCAAGGTTCTGGTCGGCCTGTCCGGTGGAATAGACTCGGCCCTAACCGCCGCCGTCGCCGTTGACGCGCTGGGCAAAGAAAACGTGGTCGGCGTCACCCTGCCCTCTCGCTACTCCTCCGAGGGCAGCGTCAACGATTCCCGGGAACTGGCCGGCAACCTGGGCATTGATTGCTGGGTGGTGCCGATTGAACCGGCGCATACCGCCTTTGAAGCCATGCTGGAGCCTTACTTTCAAGATTCCGAACCCAACGTGGCCGAGGAGAACGTGCAGGCCCGGATTCGCGGCAATCTGCTGATGTCCATTTCCAACAAGTTCGGCTGGATGGTCCTGACTACCGGGAACAAGAGCGAAATGGCGATGGGCTATGCCACCCTGTACGGGGATATGGCGGGAGGCTTTGCGGTTATCAAGGACGTGCCAAAAACACTGGTTTATGAACTGTGTCGGTGGCGCAACCGCAACGATCCGACCAGCCCGGCCAATCCCAACAATTCGGCCAGCCCGAGCGGCCCGGCCAGTTCGGCCAATCCCAACAATCCGGCCAAGCCGGCCAGCCCGGCCAGCCCGGCCAATCCCAACAATCCGGCCAGCCCGGCCAGCCCGACCAATCCCAACAATCCGGTCAACCCGGCCAGTCAAACCGGCTCGCCCCATCCGGTAATACCCCAGAGGATAATCGACAAGCCGCCGAGCGCCGAGTTGAGGCCCGACCAACTGGACGTTGACACTCTGCCGCCGTACGACCGGCTGGACCCCATCATCAAGGCCTACGTGGAGCAAGATTACAGCTACCAGGAAATGGTGGATATGGGCCACGACCCGGCGGCGGTGCGGCAGGTCATATCCTTTGTGGACCGGAACGAATACAAGCGGCGACAAGCTCCGCCGGGAGTCAAGATAACTCCCCGGGCCTTCGGGAAAGACCGGCGGCTGCCCATAGTTAATCGGTATCGGCCGGTTTAGGGACGGAGTGGGCTTCCTTTACCAAGGTGTCTTTGTTCAGCAACACTTGCGGCTCCACTCCTAATGCTATAGCAATGCGCGCTATGGAAAGTAAGGTTAGATTAGGCGGCGCATTGAATATGCGGGAAATTTGCGATTTAGGCACACTCATTTCCCTAGCCAGGTCCGAGCGGCTGATGCCCTTTTGCTTCATTATTTGCAGGGCGTTCTCGATGATGGCTATAGACATACCCTCGGCTATATAGTCGGGGGCCTTTTCGTATTTGGAGTAATATTTTTCTAACATAGTAATTTGGTAAGAGGTATGTATAAGAAAAAGTAAGTAGTTAAGAAAAGCTCTGTAGATATTCTGCTCTGAGCGCCTCTGCTCGGGCTATTTCGGTTCCAAGACGTGAGCCTTTCCGAAAACCATGGGCGAGGATAGTATCTCCTCTTTGACCCGTAGGATAGAAGTACAACATCCGGTCTCCCTGACGGGACTTAAACTCGAAAATACCGTCACCCAAAGGTCTCGACCTTCGCAAGTTCAATATAGGGCCTCTTTCTGCATATTGTTGCATTAAAGCAAGCAAAGATTTACGAGAGGGTTCCGATATCTCGTCAAGAAATTCTACTGCTGGGCAATGCTCAACTGCATTGTGACTCCAGCACAAAGTGTAAACGCTGAACGCTTGTCCCTCCAAGAGAAATTCTCTGTCCATATTGTTTACAACACCACCTAATCAATATTACACCTCCTTTTTTAGAAAGTTATCATATATGTCAACAATAGTCAATCCCAGCCCCTATGTCTATCACCCCCGCAACCGCTCCCTAAACTCCTCCGGTATTTCCCGGAGGCGGCGGCGAAAGGCGGTGTCCTCCCGTTCCGGCAACCGGCGCACCGCTTCCAGCATCAGCTCAACGCCGCCGAGAAAGTCCTCCTGGTGGATATACTCGGCCTCGATGCGGCCCTCGGGAGCGCCGTTATGGTAGTTGCCGAGGGGAAAGGCAATGCCGGTAGTGCGGTAACCATAAAGGGCAAAGGCGCTGGCCTCGCAGGTGCCGCCGCTCATCAACTGCCGCTGCACCTTGAACCCCTCCGGGCGGGCTTGCAGCGTTTCCCGGGCGCGAATCAGGGCCGATTCGGCGTCGGCGTTGAAGGTGAACCCAGCATCGCCGACCCGGATGACCGGGCCGCCGCCAATTTCGGCGCCGGGCAGGGTTCGGCTGGATTCCAGCGATACTACCAGCGTATCCGGCGGCAGCGTTCCGGCCTCGGCCAGCAGGCGGGCCCCCACCAGGCCCACCTCCTCGGCACGGGTGAACACTCCATAGACATCGCCGTCCGGGGTATCATCGGCCAGGGCCGCCAGCATCGCCAAAATGCTTCCGCAGCCGGCCAGATCATCCACCGCCCGCATCCGGATGAACTCGTCGTCCAGCTCAAAGTCCACCAGGTCGAACACCACCGAGGCCGGGAGCGAAAGCTCCGACAGCCGGGCCGGGTCGTCCAGGCTAATCAGCGCCTTGCGTTCCGCGCCCTCACCGTAGGGGCCGGCGGTAACCGCGCCCCAGCGTTGGCCGTCGGGTAACAGCGCTTGCAGACGAACGCCGGACTCAAAGGAGGACGGGGGCACCCCGCCCATTGCCATTCCTACCAGAAAGTCGCCGTCCACCGCTATCGCCTCAAAGCCCGGGTGGTCCAGGTGGGCTACAAAAGCGATGGGAGGGACATCGCTTCGGCCCGCCGGGGCTGCGCCGGCCGGGGCCGACGGTTTGCCGGGCCGGCGAGCAATAATGTTGCCATAGTCGTCAACCTGGTACGGCACTTCCAGCTCGGCCAGGATGGTTCGGACTACGTTGGCAACGCCGTCCTCGCGAAAAGAGGTGGCCGGTTGGGCGCCCAACCGGGCCAGAATGTCGAGGGCCAGTGCATTGCGGTCAGTCATTGGTTCGGTCATAAGAATTGGAGCCTCCCCGGTTTAGCTAGGGAACCTCTGAATAAGTCGGTGACTTGGGTGGTTATTCCTACCCGTCGTTCCTGCGAAGGCAGGAACCTAAAACGTTGCGGACCGAGGTTCCTGATTTCGCAGGAACGACGGGGTGAAGGCGCTGGCAGTTAATGAATTATTCAGAGTATCCCTGGAACGAATTATAGCAGGCCGAATTAGGTCTGGAATCGGTTTGACCTGGCGGAGTACAATTGACAGCGCGTGGTTAGGAGCGGGAATCAGCTTTTTAACTGCGGAGAGAGGGTTTTATGTTCCAGTACGGCCACATCAAGCGGCGCGATATGGTGATGCAGGTAATCCTGTTCATTTTTACCCTGGGCCTCTACGGCATTTACTGGTTTTACGTTTCTCTGAAGGAAATGCACGTCGCCAACGGGAAAGCCGGGGCTGGCAGCGGCTTGTGGACTGTTCTGCTGCTAATACCCATCGCCAATCTGTTTGCCCTCTGGCGCTATGCCCAGGAGTATTCCGCCTTCAGCGGCGGGAAATACCCCGGGATAGTTATATTTATCATGGAATTGGTCCTTGACCCGATAGTGTGGTTCCTGGTGCAGCGAGAACTTAACCGGGCGGCAAGCGTCCAATATATGGGTTAACCCCCGCGAACGGAGAAGAGAATGGCTGAAAGTAACGCCCTCGGCGACTCCCCCGCAATATTTTGCCCCAATTGCGGCGCAATAATGGAGGGCAACGCCCGGTTCTGCCCCAGTTGCGGGGCCGCCAATCTCCGGCAGCCCGGCGGGAACATCGCGCCCGGCGGCCCGCCTCGACGTACTGACCACATCAAGTATCGCAATATGGTGATGCAGGTTATCCTGTTTATCATCACCCTGAGCATTTACGGCATTTACTGGTTTCACGTAACGCTGAATGAGCTGTATCGAGCCAACGGCAATGAAGAGGGCAGCGGCTGCCTGTGGACTATCCTTTATCTGATACCTATCGCTCAATTCTTTGCCTATTGGCATCACTCCAACCAGTACGCCAGGTTTGTCAACGACAAATACCCGGGGATCGCCATATTCATCCTGTGGCTGGTATTTTCCCCGGTGGTCTGGTTCCTGATACAGTCCGACCTGAACCGGGCCGCCCGCTCAAATACCTAACCTCGCAACTGAGTAAGCTAAGCCGGGCAGGAGAAAGCAATGACCTACGACTATGACGACCAGGATCAACCAACCTACTGCTCCACCTGCGGGACCGAAATAGAGCCGGACGCCCGTTTCTGTCCCAACTGCGGGGCGGTGACCGACCCGCGGGGGAGCGGCGGCCCGGCTTACGCGCCGGGGATGCCTTATGGGGGCGGGCCGGGTTATGGTGGGGCGGCCCATGTCCCCAACTACCTGGTGTGGGCAATTCTGGCTACCATTTGTTGCTGCCTGCCGACCGGCATCGTGGCAATAGTGTTTGCCGCACAGGTTAACGGTAAGCTGGCCTCCGGAGATTATGCGGGGGCATTGGGAGCATCCAGAAACGCCAGGACCTGGTGCTGGGTGTCTTTGGGGCTAGGGATTTTTGGGGTGGTTGTGTACATCTTTGTGTTCTTTATTTTTGGACTGGCGGGAATAGTTGCCGGGATGCAATAGCTTATATGACTACCGCGGCTGAAAGAGGGTTGGAGCTATGCCAAGGGTCATCTCTCTGGCGTTGGCGGTTTGTCCTGCTGGGATTGGCAGTCTTGCCATGTCTAGCGATGGTGTACGCGCGCAACCCTGAAGAGCAGGGGATCTACCCTCCCTGCATCTTTTATGCCCTGACCGGCCTGCACTGCCCCGGCTGCGGCACCCTGCGCGGGGTGCACCAATTATTGCACGGTAATTTGATTGCGGCCTTTGGCTACAACCCCTATACCATGCTGGCCTTGCCCGTTATCGGTTATGCCTTCCTGTCGGCGCTGCTACTGTCTGCGTACGGCAAACGACTGCCTGCGGTATTCATTCACCCCGCCCTGATTTGGGGCCTGCTGACGGCCATTATAGCTTTCTGGGTGTTTCGGAACGTGCCGGTTTACCCCTTTACGGTGCTGGCGCCGTAGAAAGCATTAGCCTATATGCGAGCGATGCTGATAGACTATCAGGGAAGGGAAATACGCTTTCCTGAGGAACGTTGGCAGCATATCATCAGTAGGCATAGAGATATGGAGGCTATACCGCATACCATTCCCGAAACCTTGCTAGACCCGGACTTTATTCTCCGAGACCCCACCGACCCCAACACAGGGAGGCTATACTACAGGTGGTACAATTGGGGAAAATCCAACGACAAATGGGTGATGGTGTCCGTCAAAATGCTTGATGGCGATGCCTACGTGCTGACTGCCATGCAAACGCACCGCACGAAAAGAAGTGAGATATTATGGACAAAATCGAATGTATAAATATCTGGTATGACAATGCCGGGCATTACTTGGACGTTTTTTGGGTTTCCAAGGCCGGCAATTACTTTATGCCTACCAGCAACGAGCGGGTAGATGTCCTGGTGGACGATGACCGCAACCTGTCCGGGTTCATGGTTTGGGGAGTAACGCGCGTAAAGGAAGGGGAGATTGTCAACCTGGAGTTGACGCCGGTCGAACCGGAGCTGACACTGCAACCGGAACCGGCTGCCGCACTGGAGTTGACGCCGGTCGAACCGGAGCTGACACTGCAACCGGAACCGGCTGCCGCACTGGAGTTGACGCCGGTCGAACCGGAGCTGACACTGCAACCGGAACCGGCTGCCGCACTGGCAACTGCCCAGCTAGTCCATGTCCATCCGATAGTCCAAGCTGGGAGCACGGTGGAAATTAAGAACATCAGCATTCATGCCGACAAGGCCGGGGACTATTTCGAAGTGTATTGGGCAGCCAAACTCAATACCGACTACACCTCTACCGGCGATGACCGAGTGCAGGCCCTAAGGGACGCCGCCGGCAACATCCTCGGCTTCAAGATTACCGGCATCAGCCTGATGGGCGAAGGGGAAAGGGACTTTATCAACGTGGACCTGCACCCAGTTATGCCTGCCCCAAACCCGTTGCCTTAATCGCAACAAAAACCTGCTATTCCAAGCTAAACAAACCTCTGTCATTCTGAACGTAGCGGAGCGGAGTGAAGAATCTAAAATCCTGGTTGCCTTTGCTCTTTCTTCAGCGATGTCTCCCAAGAGTGAATGCCAGACGGCTGCCATTTTAGATTCTTCAGTCGCTCCGCTCCTTCAGAATGACAAAGAGAAAAGGGAGGCAAACTTATGCCCGTAACTTTTGGCTGTTCTTTGCCCAGCCGGGGGCCGATGGCCAGCCCCCAAGCCCTGCGTTCTCTAGCCCAGCGCGCCGAGGAATTGAGTTTCGATTCGGCCTGGGTCAGCGACCATATCATCCTGCCCCGGCAGGTAGATTCCTTCTATCCCTACTCGCCGGACGGAGTGCCGGGATTCAACCCCGATCAGCCGTATTACGACCCGCTGTCCACCCTGAATTTCCTGGCCGGCTGCACCCACCGGCTGCGCCTGGGCACCCATGTACTAATTATTCCCTATCGCAATCCGGTGCTGACCGCCAAGATGATTGCCACCCTGGACACCCTGTCCGAGGGGAGGGTAACCCTGGGCGTGGGTGTGGGCTGGATGGAAGAGGAGTTCCTGGCGATGGGCCTGGACACTTTCGCCGACCGGGGCGCGGTTACCAACGAATATCTGCGGCTGTTCAAGGAGCTGTGGACTAAGGAAAACCCGGAGTTTAGCGGCAAGTTTGTGCAGACCTCCGGGACCGGGTTTCTGCCCAAGCCGGTGCAGCAGCCTCACCCGCCCATCTGGATTGGCGGCCATACCGGGCCAGCGCTGCGCCGCGCCGCCGAATTGGGCGACGGCTGGATGCCCATCGGCCTGCGTCCCCCGGCGGTGCTGGAACCGGAGGAAATGGCGGCCAAGATTAACCAGCTCCGCCGCCTGACCGTCCGGGCCGGGCGGGCCGAAGACGCGGTGACCCCCTGCTTCAGCACCGGCATAACATTTAACCGGACACCGGGGCCGTCGCGCCGAATGATGGAAGGTCTGCCGGAACAGATTGCCGCCGACCTGCGCCAATACCAGGACCTGGGCGTACAAAACTTTATCCTGAGCTTCCCCGGTGACAGTGTGGACGGGCAACGGGAGGCGATGGAGCAGTTCTCCCGGGAGGTAATGCCCCTGATACCGCAGGAGTAAGGAGTGAAGCGCAGAATGGCCGTGTTACAATGAGAAAGGCTTGGGAAGTACGCGGCAGGTATTGGTTAGTTTACTACCTAACCTATGCTATATGCGTGGTTTATTTGCTATGGAGGCATGACTTTAAGCAGTTACACGATCTATCCCTGTTTGCCGATTCCTTTACCGTATCGGCAGGGACAGCTGTGTTTCTGGCAGTCGCAGTTGAGGTGACGGGTTTTATGGTATTGCTAATCCCGGACAGAATCAGGAAACTGAAGCGTCAAGGTCGCAAAGAACAGCGCGACCGCAATAGAGAAGCCTATAAAAGGTTCGGCGTAGATATGAACGGCGTACGAGTGCTGCCGCTTACCCCGGAAGTTGAAGAGTTTCTTGCGTCCGATGAACCGTTGGAAGAGCAATAGGCATTGCACACCGAGGCGCAGAGATACTGGGAGTTCGGCCCGGTGACTGTCTGCGTCTCGGCGTATAAAAGCCTTAAACGCTGTATTTGCGCTCCAGCTCATAAATCTGGTCCAGACCCAACAGGCCGGCCACATCCCAGCGGGTGCCGAATCGCTCCGGATTCACCTTGCCGGTCTGCTTCAATTCTTCAAAGGCATCATGCAACTGGCGGTAGATCAGCCAGATGGTGCTGCCGCAGATCATCAGCTTATAGCCCATCGCCGCTACCTCCTGAGTCGAGGCCAGGTCGCCATTGTACATCCGGGGCAAGTCGGGCAAGTCCCTGGCGTAAAGCTCCAGATCTTCCATAGACTTGATTCCGTCCACAAATACCAGGTCGGCCCCGGCCGCCTTATAGGCCAGGCAGCGGCGGACGGTGTCCTCCCAGCCGGTAACGGCGTAAGCGTCGCAGCGAGCGATAATGACAAAGTCCGGGTCAGTGCGGGCGTCCAGGGCGGCGCGGATCTTCTGGACATGTTCCTCCATTGGAACTACCTGCTTGCCCTCGAAAAAGCCGCACTTCTTGGGGAAACTCTGGTCTTCGATGTGAATACCGGCAACCCCGGCCGCCTCATATTCCCGGACGGTGCGCTGCACGTTCAGGGCATTGCCGTAGCCGGTATCCGCGTCGCAAATCACCGGAACGTCCACCGCATTAGCGATATACTTGGCATTGGTCACCATCTCGGTCATGGTCAGCATCCCCACGTCGGGAAAGCCCTTTTCGGCGGAGGTCCCGGCCCCGGTCATATACACCGCCTCAAAGCCGACGGATTCGGCGATGCGGGCGTGCAGGGCATTCATTATGAAGGGGGCGACAATCAGCCCATCGGCGGCCAGCAGCTGCCGCAGCCGGGCGGTAGGCTTGGTGTTTGTGACCGGTTTGGCCGTGGTACTCATGATTATGTCCTCCTGATGGTTTTAACTAATCGCGAGTCAGCGAATATCAGCGGATAGGAGACAGAGGATAGCTGTTAATGACCTGCCAGCGCAGGTCGGCAGCCCAAAGGCCCCGGTTCCAATCGGCCCAGTCGGCTCCGGCGGCGTCGGACTCAAACCGAATGAGAACCAACTGCCAGGCGGTGGATGCTTCCGGCACCTCCAGGTCGGCAACCACGCTTTGAGCAAAGGCAAGGGCGCTCGCAAACACCGGGGACGGCAGGTTGGCGTGCAGCATCAGGGCGATGCGGTAGGAATGGTTCCCCCGGTCTATTTGCATCCGTTCCATATCCGGGTCGGAGGCCGACCCATAAACCGGCTCCAGGATTTCGGCGACTGCGTCCCGCAGTTGATTGATCGTCCGAACAGTGTCGCTCTCACCCCGGCGGGATGCTTCTTCAGCCATAAAGTCCAGAAAGATGTTGCCGGAATCGCCGGGCGCCGCCGCAACTCCCCGATGGGCCAGCGCAATGCCATCGTCCGATCCCGGTTCGTGGAATGGATCCCGAAAAGAATCCCGCGCCGCCCTGGCCACTCCTTCCAGGCCGGATTCCAACGCCTGGACCAGGTCGTCGGGGCAGGAAAAGTATTCAAAAAGGGGCAGATGCACCATGTGCATTTCCGCCGCCCAGCTTGCGTATTGGCCGCAAATTAGCTGCCGCGCGCGATAAACCCGGGCGGTAAAGCGAGGCTGGGGAATTACGGATATGCCATATCTGATGGACAACGATCATTCTCCAAGGGCCGGTTCGGTATGGCGGCAAGCTGCGCCAAGGCCGGCAGCCGCAACCGGCCCGGCTACGGCTGAGTTACCTGAGTTACCTGAATTACCCGGCTGAATTCTAGGGACGGCGTTGCCGGGTGTCAATGTCAACGCAATGGCGGCTCAAACGGGGCAAGATGTCGGCAGGCCGGCGGCTAGAGGTTGGCGAAAACGGCGTAAAACAGGCCCCACCCCAGGGCGATGGCAAAGAGGATTACCAGCAGCCAAAGGGCGATGCCGCGCAACCCCGGAGGACCGGGTGGAGACTCTGAATCCGGTTCCGGCCCGGCCGAATCCGCCGGCCATTCCGCCGCTTGTCCCTCTCCGGGCAAGGCCAGGGTTTCCCGCGCCTGCGCCTCGTCGGAATCATAAACATACAGGGCATGGGGCAGGTTGTAGGCCGAACCCCAGAGTCCGGGGCCTCCGTACTGAGACCGGATCAGGCAGGGAATGCCCACTTGCTGCAATCGCAGTTGCGCCAAACAAGCCAGGGGTTCATTATTGAAAACGGTCAACACAATCTGCTTGCGGCGACTTTGACGCTGGGACGACATCGCAAACCTTTTTCAGTTTTCGGTTGGGCGTTCCGTAGAAATTGTCCGTATCTATTATATACTACAGTGGCCGGGTAGAAAGCAGTTGATGATAAGCAACCAGAGGGGGTTGCTCATCGCCTTGAGACGCTTTCCGGGGTAGGAGCGACCCTGAAAATTGCCCTGGAATGCTCTGCCGCCGCACCGGATTTGGACGGAGCTTAAATCTTGTGTTGGCTGCGTGATGTGGTATAATATCTCGGTTACCAACCGATAGGCCGAGGTGGTGGAATTGGTAGACACGCGGTCTTGAGGGGGCCGTGGGCGTAAGCTCGTGTGGGTTCAAGTCCCGCCCTCGGCACCAAAGCGGCCCGACGTAGGCAGACCCAAACGAGGCGACGTAGCCAAGTGGACTAAGGCGGAGGTCTGCAAAACCTCTATTCGGCGGTTCGAATCCGCCCGTCGCCTCCAAATCCTTACTCTTCCCATAGACACAGACTCATAAACGGCCAGAGCGCATTCCTCTAGTCTAGTCTAGTATTGATGTCACTTTTCCCGTTTCCTGCGGTCAGCCTACAGTACCCAACCTCCAAAGTTTAAGTTTAGCCGGGGTGGCGGAATGGCAGACGCGGCGGACTTAAAATCCGCTATCTTAATCGATGTGTGGGTTCGAGTCCCTCCTCCGGCACCAATTTTCCACCAACAAACGTACCGCCGATAAACTGCAGAATCACTTAAAGAGATCAATAGAAACCGGCCACCGGATGTTTCCGGTGGCCGGTGTGCTTTTTGGCGATAATCCCGGGTCTCAACTCATTTCCCGGCAGAACTTCGGCCGGTCGAGCATCAATCAATTAATCGGTGCAACGACGGACCAGCGGACCCTCTACCGGATCGCCAACTGAAAGGCCGGACCGACGGCTAAGTAAACTGGTATTCCTGGGTAGAGACAATGAGCTGGAGCATCTGCGCCACCTTATGGGCGAACCCCTCGTCCCGAGTCTCGATGTCCCGGTCCTGCCCCAGGTGAGTGAGAAACAGGTCGCGGGTTTCGGTCATCAGTTGGTAACCACCCAGCATTTCCAGACAACCCTCGATTAGCGCTTCCGCCGAAACGGTGGGACCGGAGTCGCTGAACCGGCGCACGGTGGCACGAATACCCGGCGCGTCAATGCGGCTCATCTCGCCGGAGGCGTAGTTGACCCGCTCCACCAGGGTGCCGCTGTCAATCCACTCCTTGCCGGTATGCCAACCTTCAACGGTGGGCGGGTTCATCAAGTCCTGACCCATGTACCGAATTTCCAGGGCCATGTCATACATCCGAGGCTTGGGAGTGGTAAAGTCGCCCAGGAACCGCAGGGTGCTGCACACCAGTTCCGCCGGGCTCTTAACCTTGGAAAAGCGGGCGTTCTTAAAGTAATCCGAGTTAAACAGTACCCGCAGCATGGAGCGGATTTCAAAGCCGGAGCGGAAGTATTCCTCCTCCAGCAACCGGATTGCCTCCGGGTCCCGGGGCGGCGTGTCCTGCCAGGCCGGAACCTGGGGTTCGTCGGCCACAAAGTAGTTGTAAAGATGCCGGGCAACGAACCGGGCGGTGGCCGGCTGACGGGCGATTATCCGGATTATATCCTGGCCGTTGAAGTTGCCGCTTTCGCCCAGAAAGGTCTTGGTGTCTTCAATGTGGTCGAGGCGGTTATAGAGAAACTGGTTAAAATGGCGGCCATAGGGGTAGCGCGGTATCCCGTTGCCCACGGTCCAGCCGGTGAAGGCCTGGGCGCAGGCTTTTACGTCTTCTTCGGTATAGTTGGGGTGACCATCCATGCCCACGCCCATGGAGAAGAGTTCCAGCAGTTCCCGGCCCCAGTTCTCGTTGACCGCATCCTTGTGGCTGAGTTGGTTATCCAGGTAGTAAAGCATCGCCGGGTCGGTGGACATTTCCAGCAGCAGGCCATCAAATTCGCCCAGGCCGTGGCTTCGAAACTTGTCCAACTGAGCCAGAATGTTGTGGGGAGCCATAATTTTAGAGTCGCCGACGCAGAAGATACTATGCCAGAACAGGCACAGCTTTTCCTCCAATTGACGGGGCGAGTTAACCATACGGTAAGTCCAGCAGCCCTGGTTGGCCGCCAGGTAGCCCATGTCCCGCCAGCCCATATAGCGCTGCATCACATCCATATCCAGGTCCGGCTGCGCCTCCGGGAAGAGCAGTTCCTCTACCGTGGCCGCATAGCCCTTGGCCGCCAGTCGTTCCAATTCCGCGTAGGAGGCGCCAAACCCGGCGCGGCGCATCAGGTGAGCCATCAACAAGATGTCATTATCTGCCATGTCACTCCTCTTGGATAATTACCTCGCTAATCTGCCTTTATTTTACCCCATTTCCGGGGGAAGGTGTTATAACGCCTGGTGAAGCAGTTTTTCACAAAGAGGCGCAGGTTCACTTGTGCAGTTACCACGTCCCATCGTTCCACGTCCCATCGTTCCACGCCCCATCGTTCCACGTCCCATCGTTCCACTGCTGGGCGCGGCGCATAAATACGGCAGGGTCCTCCAGCCATTCCTTATAGGCGATACGCTGGTTATCCGTCAGCCGGTTAAGCCGCTCATTAAGGCAGGCGGCCAACTCCGTATCTTCCGCCGCCACCGTAAAGCCGCCGGTCTCTACCTGGTCATTCAGCGCCGCGACCACAAAAACACCGCCGGAAACACTGGCGGCGTCCCGGCTGCCGATTTCGCCCCGGGCTATCGCATCTATCTTACCGGAGCTGAGTGCCTCCAGAGGCGCTGCGTCGCCGGTTTCGCTTCCCAGATAAGCCACCTGGGGCTGGGCGCCGGAGGGCGGGTAGAGGTGAGTCCTGCCGGCCAGGATGGGCGAGGCTTCAGCAGCGGTGATGCTGTAATTCTTACTGCCGTCGGCAACCACCGTGCCCTGCGGAGTGTCAACCCGCACACCGTCGGCCAGTGCACCCGCGGCGTCCACCAGGCCCATTATTTCCAGGAAGCGGTGTTCTCCCGTTGTGCCGGACAGGACGCCAACCCGCACATCGCCAGTCAGGTCGGCATAACCGGCCAGTCGTTCTGTGTCTTCGGCGCGCACCAGCAGCGACTGGCGGAATTTGATGTGACCGGAAGTAAAGGTCACCACCTCATTGCCCGTCGCATCGCGGGTTCGACTGTCCAGAATGGTAATGCCGCCGCCGACAATATCATACTGGCCGGTAGCGGATTGCAGCCAGATGTCGTCCCAGCGCGCTATGCCTTGTCGGGAAAAGGACAGTTTCGGCTCTTCCATAGTTTCCACAGCGGTCAACAAATCCGCTTCATACCCCTGATGCACGTTGAATTGGGCTGAGGATGAATCATCGCTTTCGCTATAACTGACCGGCGCAAAATAGGCGTAGAAGCCCACGTTAAGCGTCCGGGCCCGGTCACCACAAGCCCGGGCCTGTGGCTGGACTTGCACTTGAGCCGGGGATTGAGGTTGGGGCGCATCGGGCGACCCGCAAGCCACCAGGCAGAACAAGCCAATCACTAACAGGGAGAGAGGGACGATGGTGGATGGCGAGAGCCATTGAGTCGGTTGGGTTGGAATCATGCTTACTCTTCTTGCGCTCTTGCGTTGTTGATTATGGCCGGATTAATATAACCCGACGGCTTATCCGATGCAATGTAGCCTGGGCTGGCAGTAGGGCAATCGCGTTTTAACTTCCGGCTGCCGAACCAAGCCTCTAACTGCCATTGACTCACTGAAGCGACTGCTTTGCACCGGGTCATTCTGATTACACTGGGTCATTCTGAACCGAGTGAAGAATCCCAACTCCCGCCGGAGTTATTTCTCTGGTCCAGCAGGTTATTTGCAGGGAGGGCTGGGATTCTTCGCTCCACTCCGCTGCGCCCAGAATGACACCGCCAGGGCGCTCCGGATTAAGACTCGATTGCCCTGGGGCCGGCAGCCAGTACAGCCAACACAAGGAGGCTCCCAATGGTACAGTCACCCCACGGCATAAGCTACGAATCCTATCGTCCCGTCGTCATGGGGCGCAACGGAATGGTCTCGTCGGGGCATCCCCTGGCCTCTCAGGCCGGAATCGGCATACTGCAAAAAAGGGGCAACTTTGCCGACGCCGCGTTGGCAACCGCCGCGGCCTTGAACGTGGTCGAGCCGCTGATGTCCGGCATCGGCGGCGACGGGTTCATCATGGTTTACCGCAAGGACACCGACCGAATGGAGGTGTCCAACGGCACCGGCGCCGCTCCTTACGCCGTCACCCGGGAGCGTTATCTGCCGGAAGGAATCCCCTTCAAGGGCATCCAATCCGTATCCGTTCCCGGCCTGGTTAATAGCTGGCTCGACGTCCACGAAAAACACGGAGTCTTATCCCTGGCGGAAGTTCTGGCTCCGGCCATTGACCTGGCCGATAACGGTTTTCCGATAAGCCATGTGCTTTCCCGGGCCATTGCCGCCGACGAACTGCTGTGTCAATTCCCTACTTCCCAGGCCGTTTTCACTCGTAACGGGCGGCCATTGCAGCCCGGGGAAATCCTCTACCAGAAGAACCTGGCCCGCACCTTCCAGGCCATTGTTGATGGAGGCCGGGACGCCTTCTATCGCGGCGAAATCGCCCGGGCCATCGTCAAGTTCAGCGAAGAGCAGGGGGGAATCCTGACCTTGCAGGACCTGGCCGACTGCCGGGCCCGCTGGCAAGACCCCATTGCCACTACCTACCACGGCCACACCGTTTACGAAGCGCCGCCCAACTCCAGCGGCCACATCCTGCTCCAGGAGTTGAACCTGGTGGAGCAATTCGACCTGAAGGGAATGGGCTGTAATACCGCCGACAGCATCCACCTGATGGTGGAAGCCAAGAAGCTGGCCTTCATTGACCGGGAAGCCTATGTAGCCGATCCGGAATATGTGGACGTGCCGGTGGAGGGCCTGATTTCCAAGGAGTATGCCAAAGAGCGGGCACGGAGCATCGACCTGGGGCGGGCCGCCTACGACGTCAAGCCGGGCAACCCCTGGCAATTCCAGCAAGGCCAACCCAAATCGGCCCCCGGCAAGGCCGGGGTCAGCCAGGAGCAGGAGGACACCACTTGCTTTGTGGTGGTGGACGGCCAGGGCAACGCCATCTGCCAGTTGCAGAGTATCCAGAGCGCCTGGGGTTCCAGTCTCATCGCCGGGGACACCGGCATTCTGCTCAACAACCGGATGACCTACTGGCACCTGGAATCCGACCACGTGGACTGCTTGCAACCGGGCAAGCGAGTGCGCCATACAATGAATCCGGTGATGGTGTTCCGGACCGGGTCTGCCTCCGGGTCAGGCGGCAACGGCATTGGCATTGGCAGCGGCAGCGGCAGCGGAACGTCTCGACAACTGGCCCTGGTCTGCGGCACCCCCGGCGCCGATACCCAGGTACAAACCAACCTGCAAGTGATCACCCACGTACTGGACTTTGGGATGACCGTGGCCGAGGCGGTGGAAGCTCCCCGCTGGCGCAACACCCAAAACCCCACCGAGTCCTACATTCCTCACACCTGCCCGGATGAGCTGTTGGTAGAGTCCCGGTTTGACCCGGCGGCGCTGGACGGCCTCCGACAGCGGGGCCATGAACTCAACCTGCTGGGTGGCTGGGAAGCGGGCGGCAGCGAGGTAATGATTCAGGTTGACCCGGAATCCGGCGCGCTGCACGGGGCCGCCGACCCGCGCCGGGACGGTTATGCGGTGGGGTTATAGGGGGATTGACAATTCGATTGGTTCTGTGTAGGATTATAAGACTTTAATATCCCCTGGCGTTCTCCAGAAAATGGGTAAAGTACGTCAGGCAATAAATTCTCTAAAGGGTCGGGCAGTTCCAAATTGCTCGGCTCTTTACTTTTACAGGTGTTAACGAGTGGCACGATTAGCAATCTTCATCGACGGCGGTTACCTCGATGTACTGGCAAGGGATGAATTCCATGTAAGAATAGACAATGGTAAGCTAAGTGAAGGAATAGCTCAATCTATCGCTCAACAAACAGCAGAACCTTTAGACCTTTTGAGAACATATTATTACGATTGCTTGCCTTATCAGAGCAATCCTCCAACGGATGAGGAAAGGCGGCGTATAAGTCAAAAAGAGAATAGGTTTAATGTCTTGCGAAGATTAGACAGCTATACTGTCCGAGAAGGACGCCTGATGTTTCGCGGGCTGAACAATAATGGACGACCTATATTTCAGCAGAAACGGGTTGATTTGTTGTTAGGATTAGACTTTGCTCTACTTAGTGGCAAGAACCGTATTACCCATGCAGCGCTAGTTAACGGAGATTCGGACTTGATCCCTGCGGTCGAAGTTGCGCAACAGGAAGGTATCTCTACTTGGCTCTTTCACGGTCCCTATCAGTCAGGAAACAGCGCGTACGCTAATGAACTTTGGATGGCAGCGGACAAACGGGTGGAGATGGACCGGAACTTCTTAGATTCCATATCATTGCAGCCCCCTCATTTGGAAGATTAACAGAGAGCGTATCAGCAAGAGCGCACTCCTGCTTCCCTACGCTATTAAGAGTACTTATTTATGCGCATCCCAGGGCACAAGCGAAGCCAAGAACCGGACGACATCGGCAACCGCGCCGGCATTTTTGCCGAGGCAATACGCGACGGCAATATGAACCTGGCCTGGGATATGCTCTCCAAGGAAACTCGTGGTATGCGCATGGGCGTGTGGGCTACCCGCAACAACGTCGATATGCAGAATGCCTACCGCGCCGCCTATGATCTTGACCACGATATGCGCCCTTCGATGATGAAGGATTTTCGGGATACGGTCCTGCGCCTCTGGCCCCTGGAAGACCTGACCGACCTGGGGGTGGCTCCCACCAACTTCGTTGACGATGTCCACGCCTTTGCCTTTTTGCCCTTTGGCGTCATCGACGACGAGAGTACGGTGTCCCACCGCCGGATGATGTCCGGGCTGGTCATTCCGATGATATTGGAAGAAGGAGAATGGCAGGTTGACTTGCCCGGCTGGCGGTTCATGGACTCCTAGTACGGTCAGTTTTGCAGTTCAGTGGAAAAAGCGATGCCCGGCGGAGGCAGGGGTCACGGGTTCGCAACCGACTCCTCCGCAACCGACTCCTTCGGCAATACGGCGCGGGCGGCACGGCAGCTAACAGCAGCGCCGCGGCGCAATCACAGCCCTAATCGCAACTACAGGAATACCGCAGGAATGCCAGCGACAAGGCAGGCAATGGAGGTTGATCGCTTGGCCCGACAGCCTTCCAGACAGCGCAATGCGGAACCGCTCCCGTCCCGCGCGGAAGTCGCTGAATGCGAACTTTGCCGACGGGAAGTGGACCGCTATACGGTGCATCATCTGGTGCCCCGGGCCAAGGGCGGACGGTTCGGGCCAAAGGCCAAACTCTGCGCCACTTGTCACCGCCAACTCCACGCCCTTTTCTCCGAGGCAACCCTGGCTCAAGAGCTTAACTCCATTCCCCGACTACAGGCCAACCACCAAGTGCATGACTACTTGAAATGGGTACGCAAGCAAAAAAGTCCAGGCGGGTTCCGGGTGCGCCGGGCCAACAACCGCCGGTAACGGGTAACCAACAACTATGACCACATCGGCAACATCAGCAACATCGGCAGACGCGGTAATCATCGGCGGCGGGGTAATGGGTTGCAGCATTCTGTACAACCTGGCCGCCCGGGGACTCAAGAACTCGTTGCTCCTGGAGCGAGACATACTGGGTTCCGGCTCCACCGGCCGTTCCTCTTCCGCCCTTCGGATGCACTACTCCACGCCGGTTCACGCCCGAATGGCCTGGCAAAGCCTGGAAATTTTCCGCAATTTCAGTGAGATCATCGGCGGCGAATGCGGCTATGTTCAGACCGGCTACCTGGTCTTCGCCGGCGACCAGGACGCCGCTCAATTTCGGGCCAACGTCGCTATGCAGCAGGACTTGGGCATCGCGACGGACATCATTGCCCCGGATGCGGCCCGGAGAATCGCTCCGGGCTTTTTCCTGGACGACTGCGCCGCCATCGCCTACGAACCCCTTTCCGGTCATGCCGACGCCTCGGCGGTTACCTACGCCTACTCCCACCGGGCCCGGGAATTGGGAGCGCGGACGCTGCTCCGGTCTCCGGCCACCGGGATCGAAGTGACTGGCGGAAGGGTAACCGGGGTGAATACCGCCGCTGGGCGAATTGCGACGGAACGGGCAATTGTAGCCACCGGCCCCTGGAGCCGACGGTTCCTGTTGCAGCACGGCATCGACCTGCCCCTGGAGGCCACCCGCCACGAGGTTATCCACCTGCGGCGGCCTCTGGAACGGCTGCCTTATCACCCCGGCGGGGGAGACATCGCCAACCGCATCTACTTCCGGCCCGAAGGCTCCGACCTGACCCTGGTGGGCAACGGCAATATGGAAGAAGTGGTGGACGACCCGGAAGTGTTTGGGCAAAGGGCCGGGCCGGACTTCATCCGGGAGGTCTGGAGCCGACTGGCCCGGCGTATTCCGCTGATGGCCGACGCCGAGTTCAGCGCCGGATACGCCGGCCTTTACACCTCAACGCCCGATTCCCATCCCATAATCGACGCGGTGGAGGGCATCGAGGGAATGTATATTTGCACCGGCTTCAGCGGCCACGGGTTCAAGCTGTCGCCGATGGTGGGAGCGCTAATGGCCGAGCTAATCCTGGACGGCCGCGCGACCACCATAGATATTACTCCGCTGCGCCGATCCCGCTTTGAGGAAGGTAAGCCAAACAGCGACGGCTACGGCTTCCGGGTGTTGGTATAGAGTGGAGTATAATCGGCTTCAGCTTGGGAGGCCGCAGAGACCCAAAGAGTTGGCGAGAGTATGTTGCGGTTGGCCCTGGACTCCACCACGGCAGACCCGGCGCCACCGACGCTCCGTTTAAAGCGTCAGTAACCAGGGACAGCAGTTATCGAGGACGTAAAACTACCGGCGAATCAGCACTCAGTGACTCACGGAGGACTCCTGGAAATGGAAGTCAATGCTGCTGTTGGCAAGCGCGGTGAATTGATGCAGCCTGGCGAGCGGATTAAGGCCGGAACAGGCAATACGGCAGTAAGCGGCAGCTATCCCGCGGCAACCCGGCCAACCGGCGGGAACTAACTATGCCACCACCAACCATAACTATAAACCCTTCCCGGCTTAACCGAACCCTGGCAGAGCTGGGACACATTGGCGAGACCACCCAGGGGATGCAGCGGCTGGCCTATTCGCCCGCCGATGTTGCGGGCCGGCAATATGCCATGTCTCTGATGCGACAGGCCGGGCTGGACATCCGTATTGACCCGGCGGGGAATATCATCGGCCGAAAACCCGGCTCCGGCTTTGAATCCCGCACCGAACCCCGCTCCGATTCCCGCTCCGCATCCCACACCGAACCCCGCTCCGCATCCCGCTCCGCATCCGATTCACGTTCCGGGTTGAATCCCGACCTGCCCGCCATCGCCCTCGGCTCCCACACCGACACCGTGCCCAACGGCGGCAAGTATGACGGCGCGCTGGGGGTCATGGCCGCCATCGAGGTAGTCCAAACCCTGGCCGACAACAACCACGCCCTGCGGCACCCGGTGGAGGTGGTAATCTTCACCAACGAGGAAGGCACCCGGTTCCATCGCTGGCTGTTGGGCAGCCGAGCCATGGCCGGACTGCTGGAGCCGGAGGACTATACCGCCGTTGACGATGAGGGCGTTTCCCTTGCAATTCGGCTGGCCGACGTCGGCGGCGACCTGGCCCGGATTGACGAAGCGCGGCGTTACCCGGCGGAATTGGCCGCCTACTTTGAACTGCACATCGAGCAAGGGCCCACGCTGCATCGAACCGACACTCCCATCGGAGTTGTAACCGGCATAACCGGGCGAGCGGTCTTCTCCGTGACGGTGCAGGGCAAGGCCAACCACGCCGGCACGACTCCGATGGGCGACCGGCACGATGCCCTGGTCGCCGCGTCGCATCTGGTGTTGGCGGCGCAGCGACTGGCTACCGAGTCGGAAATCTGCCGGGTGGCAACCGTGGGCAACCTGCAAGTCCGGCCCAACGCGGTCAACGTGGTCCCCGGAGAGGTCAGTATGGGAGTCGAGTTTCGAGACCTGGACGTTAATGCCCTCTCCGCCGCCGAGACCGTGTTCCGACGCAGCGCCATCGAGATAGCCGAAGCTAACCGGGTTTCGGTCGCGATCAACAAGCTGGAGACAACTCCCGCCGTGCCGCTGCCCGCGCAGTTGCAGGAAATGGTGGCGGAGGCGGCGCAACAGTCCGGTCTGGTCCACTGCACGCTGCCCAGCGGCGCCGGCCACGACGCTCAGGCGATCGCGGCCATTACCCCGGCCGGTATGATTTTCGTCCCCAGCATTGACGGCATCAGCCACGCCCCGCAGGAGTACACCCCGCCGGAGGATTGCGCCAACGGAGCGCAAGTCCTGTTGAACTTGGTTCTCCTGGCCGACACCCGTTTCTAGTCCGGCCATAGCGAGGTGGTAACCCGTCGGAACGCTCTGTCTTTAAGCCGGTTGCCGGTGAACCTCAAAAGGCCGGGCTGCCCCAATTGGCCGGTGAAAGTCACCGGGAATCCTCAATCCGGCGCAGTCCGAAATCCAGGCTCTCTTGCCCAGGAGAAATCGGCCGAATTCAGGACTTTTCGGGTTCCGGCATTCGCCCTCAAGATGCCGGCGTTCAGCCACAAAGGGGGCCAATCCGAGGCATAAAGCCCCAAAGGGATCAGCCTGAGTTTAGTCGCCGAAGATTACTCATCCGGTTCCGAATCAGTTATACTGGCCGAACAATTCAAGCTTTGCCTGGAGGGCCAATAATGGAGATTTCCGCCCAGTATCTGTTCGATGCGCCGGCAAACCTGGTCTGGAATACTTTGATGGACCCCCAGGCATTGGCTAGCTGTGTGCCGGGCTGCGAAAGCCTCGAACCGGCCGGGGACGGCGAGTACCGGGCGGTGGTAAACGTGGGCGTGGGGCCGATACGAGGACGCTATAGCGCCAACATCGTCATCAAAGATACCAACCCTTTCCAGTCCTACCGGCTGATTATCGGCGGCACCGGCTCCATTGGGTTTGCCAACGGCGAATCCCTGGTGACCCTGGAGGAGCAAGACGGCAAGACTCTGGTGCAGGTCAGCAGCCAAGCCCAAGCCGGGGGCACGGTGGCCCGAGTCGGGCAGAGGATGATGGAAAGTGTGGCAAAGGGGATGTTGGACCGTTTCTTCACCTGCCTGCAAGAATCGGTCAAGCAAGCCAATTGACCGATTGACCGATCAAGCGATTGACCAATTAGCCAACCCGACCATTAACCAACTAGACCTTAACCAATCAGCCGGTCAAGGCGTTAAATCCGCGCTCCCTGGATACCTGGAAATCACTGGCCGCGCGGAACCGAAGCAGATAGCCCGGTGGAGGGCAAGGAGGGCAGATTATTATGGAACGGCGGGTACCCACTAGGGATGAAGTCCTGGCCTACCTGAAAGAAGACCGCAATTGGGGCCGGTGGGGCGACGACGATCAGATGGGGGCAATGAACCTGGTGACAGCGGAAAAGCGGGTGGCCGCTGCCCGGCTGGTAACCAGCGGGCGGGCCGTGTCACTGAGCCGGGTCTATCCCAAAACTCCGGCGCCCAATAATCCGAATCCCGCCCAGCATTTCATGCGGCGCAACCCCCGGGAACCGGGGGGCGGCTCGGCGGTGGACTACTATGGCGTGTCCTACCACGGGCAAGCCAATACCCACCTGGACGCCTTGTGCCACGTTTGGGATGAGAACGGTATGTGGAACGGACGCCGTGCCGAGGATGTAATTAACTATGACGGCGCCACTTGGGGGTCGATCGAACACTGGAAGGAGGGCATTATTACCCGGGGAGTGTTGCTGGACGTGCCCAAGCACCGGGGCGAACCCTTTGTTACGATGGACAACCCGATCCACGGCTGGGAATTGGAGGACATCGCCCGGGCCGAAGGCATCACCCTGGAGCCGGGGGATGCGCTGGTGGTGTACGGCGGACGCGAGAAATGGGGCGAGGTCAACCCAATCTGGGGCGGCGATCCGGCGGGAAGGCCGGGACTGCATGCCTCCTGCCTCAAGTTCCTGAGGGAGTCGGATTGCTGCCTGCTGGTCTGGGACATGATGGACTTTGCGCCCGACGGCTATGGGCTTCCCTGGAGTGTCCACGGGGCCATTTTCGCCTTTGGTATCGGCCTGCTGGACAACGCCCTGCTGGAACCGCTGGCCGAAGCCTGCGCCGCCGAGGGCCGCTACGAGTTTATGTTGACGGTCAACCCGCTGCGGGTGGTGGGCGGCACCGGCTCGCCGGTAAACCCGATAGCCCTCTTTTAATCCGGACATTCAAATTGGCTTTAATTTAGGGAGTATAAAATTGCGTAGCTTTTGGATGCTTGGCGGAGCGGCAGTGTCGCTGGCCGTCATTGGCGTGGTCATATCAATCATCGCCCTCATTGTTGCGATACAGGATCCCGTTCCGCCGGTTACGCCGCCGCCGGCCAAGTCCAACCCCACCGACTATGCCGTCTTCCTGGTGGAGCGGGCGATGCAGCGTTACGCCGCCGACGGCCGGGAGGCTACCCTGAGCTATTACAACTCCCCGGAAAGCGTCGATGGAGAATGGTATGTATTTATCGATGACGAGAACGGTTTGGTGGCGGCCGTGGGGGCCGATCCATCCTTGGTAGGCCAAGACCTGCGGGGCGATTTTGGCGTCGATATTACCGGATACCGCTTCGGTGACGTCGTACTCGCCACCGATGAAAACGGACAATGGGTCGATTACTTCTTCCATAACCCCAGAACCGGCAACCTGGAGTTCAAACATTCCTGGGTGGTCAAGCGCGATGGGCTGATTTTCGGCTCCGGCTGGTATCAGGTCATGCCCACTTCACCCCTGGACGCTGCCAAGTCCGACCCGGCGGAATACACCATAGCCGTAGTGGACCGGGCCATCCGGTACTACAAGGCTCACGGTAGAGCGGGAGCGGTGGAGTATTTCAACAGCCCGGAAAGCGTGGACGGGCCGTGGTATGTCTTTATGGTAGATGAGGATAAGCGTCTAATCGCCAATAGAGACCAATCCCTGGTGGGCCGGGATGTAAGCGATTTGGGCGCAGACGTTAACGGGAAGAATCTGGGGGAGATAGAAGTCACCGAGGCCGGGCGCTGGGTGGACTACATCTTCGTTAACCCGGCCACCGGCGAAGAGGGATTCAAACATTCCTGGGCCGTGCTCCACGATGGGATAATTATCGGCTCGGGCTGGTATGAATAAGCTGCGTAACCGGCAAAAAGCCGAGGATTTGTAGTCAGGGCAAGCTGACCGGACGAGGCCACCAATACTCGTCGTTCCTCCCAAAGCAGGAACGACGAGTCGCTTGTATTCCTGATGTGATAGTTCCGCTTTCTCACTGGCGCGCCAGTGGTCAGCACGGCGGGCCAATCGTCCAAAACGAAGTCCCGCAGGATGGTCCGTTGGGTGGCAAGCTGCATAACAATTGACCTGCTCTCCCCGGGTTCTTAGCGGGTTACCAGGTAATCTACTTCGGCCACCTTGCGGCCCTGGTGGTAAACGTAAATCCAGTGACGGCCGGGCGCCCACTCCTGCCCCGGCCCGGGCCCAACACTCTGCCATAAGGCGCCGCCGCTGTACCTGCGCTCCGCCACCAGGGAAAAGGTGTGACGCAGGTAGGGGAACCCGTCCTCAAAATACTCCACAATTTCCAGTTCCAGTTCCAGTTCCTGCGAGCTGCCCTGAAGGTCATAGGAATACTCCAGGGTCAGCCGGAGCCCATCACTCACTTCCTTAGCGGAAAAGCGGGCGATCGGTTCTCCTCCCCGGCTGAGGGTTACATAGGCTCGGTCAATCCAGCCGTTGACGCTGGGCAACCGGGCAACCACCGGGCTGCCGTCCAAGTATTGGGTATCGTAGGACCCAGTCCCGTCATACCAGCGAAGTATCGCCCGGTTCACGGCAGCATATTCGCTGGTGGTATTGACTTCGAAAGCAGCCCGGACTTCCTCAATGCCTGCCTTAACTTCCCGGGAATCATTTCCGGACTCGACGGCTCGGTAAAGACGGGCCAACCCCGGACGGAAAAAGTACTCCCCCAAGCCCTGGTACAAGTCCAGGAAAAGTCGCTCACCCAGGGAGTAATTACACCTGAATTCTGCCTCCCCTTGCCAGTAGCCCTGTTGCTCCAGTTCCTTGATGTTGGATACCAGTGAGCAGGGGTAATTATCCGGTTCCGGGGGAAGACCCACCCGGGCCTGCTCTGAAATGGCCGCTGTAAACTCCGCCGCTCCTTCATCCAGCCAATTCTCGGCGCCGCTCCAATAATAATGGGCTACTTCGTGAGCAATAACTCTGCCTGCTGAATCAGCTTCATGGCTGCTATCGTCAACATCGTACTTGGGGAGAATCGCCATGTGGGTGCCGAAGTTGGTTCCGACTGCGGAACTACTGACGGCATCCTCAAACAGTAGGGCAACATATTTTTGCGGGAAGGGCGCGCCAAGCAAATCCTCAATAGTTCGTACCGAATATTCCAACAAGTCCATACTGCGGGCGGCGCCGGGGCCGGTACGGATAATGGCCAAATTAACCCGGCCGGCGCGGGGCAGGTTGATGGTGCGCCGCTCCAGGGTGGTTCGGGGGGAGCCCAGCAGGGTTGCCAACAGGTCCGGATTGATGCGGTTCACTCCCGACAGCAGGGCGACGATTTCAGCTTCCTGGTCGAAAATGCCGTCCCTGATGTTCCGGTGGGCCATAACTCTTCGAAAGGCTCCGTTGTCGTCATCGGCCAAGCGGTTCAGGGATTTCAAGGCTACCAGGTCTGATGGTTCCAGCCGGTCCAGGAATTGCATCGCCGCTATTTCCTCGGCAACCGCCGGGTCGAGGGAAAATATGCGCTCCAGGTAATGCAGGGCGGTATCCAATTCCGGAAGGCTGCCAGATCTTACCCAGGGTTTTCCGCCCAGGTTACTAAAAAGGGACGGACTCTTGGCTGCCAGGTATATAAGAGTCTCAACAGCGTCCTGCTCCGCCGGGACAACCCCGTCGGCAACCCAGGGCAAATTGCGGATAGCACGGGCGGCAGCCTGGTTAGTCTGTTCCAGGTTGCCGGCATTCTGCAAGTCGGCATAGCCGGGGTGTAGTTTAGGCGTGGGAGTCGGCGTGGGCGGCGCTGGGGTCGGTGTTTGCGGTACGGGGGTAGGTGTAGGCGTCGGCGTGGGGTTAGGAGTAGCCGCTGGAGTAGGCGTGGGTATGCTCGTTGGCATAGGTATCAGCTTGGGGGTAGGGGCCGGCGCCGGCCTGAGTTCGGCTGTCGGTTCGGCTGTCGGTTCGGCGGTCGGTTCGGCTGTCGGTTCGGCTGTCGGCTCGGCGGTCGGTTCGGCGGTTGGTTCGGCGGTTGGTTCCGGTACCGCCGTTGGTGGAGTTGGCTGAGTTCCGACAGACGCCGGGGTTGCCGTCGGCAGTGCGGCCTCCACTGCGGCGGGGATAGTAGCCAGAATGTCGGGCGTGGGCGTAACCGGCGCAACACAGCCCCACAGGAGGACGGCAAGGGCCAACAAGGGAAGGATGACTAGCCGGGAAAGCGGTAGTCGCATAGGGATAGTATAACCCCGGTCTGCGGCAGCGCGTCAGTAAATCAGGAAAGGATCTGGGACAGAAACATCTGCGCCCTTTCGTGCTGGGGGTGATTAAAGAAATCGTTGGGGGCCGCCTCCTCAACGATGCTGCCCTCGTCGAACATTATTACCCGGTCGGCAACCTCGCGGGCAAACCCAATCTCATGGCTGACGATCAACATAGTCATACCGGAGCCGGCCAATTCCCGCATCACGTCCAGCACTTCCTTGATCATTTCCGGGTCCAGAGCGGAGGTAGGCTCATCAAAAAGCATTATCTTGGGTTGCATCGCCAAGGCCCGGGCGATGGCTACCCGCTGCTGCTGGCCGCCGGAAAGCTCGGCCGGGTACTTGTCGGCTTGCTCCGGAATGCCCACCCGTTTCAGCAGTTCATTGGCTACTTCTTCCGCCTGGGCGCGGGTCCATTTTCTGACCTTGATCGGAGCCAGGGTGATGTTCTGCATCACGCTAAGGTGGGGGAACAGGTTGAAGGATTGAAAGACCATTCCAACTTCACGGCGGATGGCGTCGATGTTGCGCACGTCGCCGCTCAACTCGATGCCGTCCACGATTATGTCGCCGCGCTGGTGCTGCTCCAGTCGGTTGATGGTACGGATAAAGGTTGACTTCCCCGAACCGGACGGCCCCAGTATCACCACCACTTCTCCCCGCCGGACCGTGGTGGAAACGCCGCGAAGGGCATGGAAATTGCCGTACCACTTATGCACTTCCCGGCAGACGATGATATCCTCCGCCCCCGCTTCCGATGCCTGCCCGTTAACCGTCATAACCCCCCCCGCCTATTGCCGCCGGTTCCTACTCGTCGGTTCCTGCTCGCCGGTTCCTTTTGATAATCGCGCCGGCTACCGGCGGCCGACGCCCAGGCGCTGCTCCACCTTGCCGCTGACGTAAGACATTCCATAGGTAAAAATCCAGAAGACCACCGCCAGAAAGACGAAGACTTCCCGTGCGTTGCCTCGGTATTCCGCATTGCCCTGAACGAACACCCGCCCGACTTCCACGATGTCCACCATACCGATGATATATATCAGACTGGTATCCTTGAATAGGCCGATAAACTGCCCCACAATGGCCGGAATAACGTTACGCAGCGCCTGAGGCAAAGAGATAATCAGAATGGTTTGCCAGCCGGCAAGACCCAAGGCCCGCGCCGCCTCCGCCTGTCCCCGATTCAAGGCTTGCAATCCGCCGCGCACGTTTTCGGCCATATATGCGGCGCTGAACAGGGTAATTATGACGGCGGCGCGGAATAGCGAGTTTTGGGGAAAGTCTGCCGGGAAAGCCAGGGGCACCAGTACTTGGGACATAAACAGCAAGGTTATCAGCGGCACTCCCCGAAATACCTCGATAAACGTTACGCAAAGCACTTTTACCACCGGCAGGCGGCTGCGGCGCCCCAGGGCCAGGGCAATACCGATCGGCAGGCTGGCAGTAATACCGCCCACCGCCAGCAGCAAGTTCACCATCAGGCCGCCCCAGTAAATAACCGATACCGGCTGCAAGCCGGGCACACCCGGAACTCCCCGCAACAATACGAGGGTCAGCAGGAATACCCCCACACCCAGCAGAGCAATCCGCGTCCCGCTTCCCAATGGAGTGTAACGGGCCAGGGCCCAGCCTGCCGCCAACGCTGGCAAGTTAGCCAGCAGGAGCAGGCGCACATCCAGCCCCATGGTTTCCAGGGAGTAGGGCAGAAAGGCAAAGGCCGCTATTGCTCCGGTTGTCAGAACGGCAATGTTTCGGGCCACCCGGTTTCCACTCATACCCCAAGCCATGCCCAGCAATGCAATTACCATCAGGAGGGATACTTGAGGCCGCCAGAAACAGTTTTGCCCCGGGCAAGCGTTGACGGTATTAAATTGGCCGATTATGAAACGCCCGCCCAGCTCTGCCACCACGGACCATTCGGCAGCAACAAAGACCCACTTCAACCCAAACCACAAGGCCAGGAGTAACGCAATTCCGGAAACAACCGTAAGCAGGCTGTTGTACCAGGAGCCGACCAGATTGGTGTGCAGCCAGCCGGTAATCCCGATTTCGGAGCGGGGCGGCAGCATATCTTCCGGAGACGGGGGGGAGGCTGTGGTGAAACGGGAAGCCATCACTTACCCTCCACCGAATTGAACGCGCCGGTTGTATAAATTGCCGATCAGAGACCAGGTCAGACTCATCAACAAATAGGCCAACATAATCATAACGAAAATGGAAACCGCCGGAGCAGTCTGCGTCATCGTCAAGGCAACATTGGTCAGGTCGGTATAGCCGACGGCGCCGCCCAAGCTGCTATTCTTGGTCAAATTCAGGAATTGACTAATCAGCGGCGGGATGATAACGCGCAGGGCTTGGGGAAAGGTTACGTTGCGCAAGGTGTTCATCGGGGAAAGCCCCAAGGCTCGGGACGCCTCAGTTTGCCCCCGGTTCACCGACTGAATACCGGCGCGCACGATTTCGGCGATAAATGAGGCGGTGTAAATTACCAGGCCGATCAACAGCACCAGCAACCCGGCACGAAGGGTTAAGCCGCCGACGATACGTCCGAACCGCCCTTCCGGTTCCGGCGTTGATATGAAGAAAGGCGAGTCGCCAACGGTGAAGCTCAGGGCCAGCCAGGCCAATGCGCCAATAACGATGGTGGCAGCAATGCCGAACAGCAAAGGATATGAGGAGCGGCCGGTCATGAGTTCGCGGCGGGCCAAATGACGCCATACAAACACGCCAATAACGACGGCGGCGACCCCCAGTCCGATCCAGATTATTGCCGGCGCAAAGCCGAAAGCGTGGGGCCAGGGCAGCGATACTCCTCCATTGTTGATATACAATCTTCCGCCAAGGACATACCCTTCGCGCACCGGAGGCAGCGTTAAAATAAGGAAAAACCAAAAAAGCAATTGCACCAGCAAAGGCACATTGCGAAAGAATTCGACATAGACTTTCGCCAGGGTAGCCAAAATCCAGTTGCCGGAAAGACGAGCGACACCGATGAGAACGCCCAGAATCGTCGCCAGAATAACACCGGCGACAGCCACTATCAGGGTGTTGGTGACGGCAACCCAAAGGGCGTAAAGGAAAGTGTCTGAGGATTCATAAGGTATGAAGTGTTCCCCGATGGGGGTTTGATATTCGCGGGACAGGAAACTGAAACCGTAGGGGATTCCTCGTTCCTGGATGGCATCGGCGATATTGGCGAAAAACCAGACCACCGACGCCACCACCAAGACGCCGGAAACAATCTGCACCGTCCATTGAATAATCAGGATATGCCGCCAGACCGGTATATCCTGATAAGTTAGCATTCGCGGTACTGGCACTGTTGCCATAGAATCCGGCATCCCTCCGCAGAATGAAGGTCCGCTTGCGGAACGCTAAACTAGCGGCAGCTAAGGGACAAGCGACGCATTTGCGCTCCGGTCTTGGCCCGGCCCTGGTCCAGCCACTTGCAGGGCCGATAGGACCGATGGCCGAGGCGCCATCGGTCCTATCGGCCATCCTTTACCCGGTTTGCGCTCATGGCATTTCCGAAGGCGGCACGACAAAGACTCCAACGGCGCGAGCTCCACGCTCGCCGGAGTCATCGCGTGCGGTGGTTACCGCAAGGGCGCGGCGTAAACCTGACCGCCCTTGGGGCAGTCGGAGCAAGGGGCAGCAGACCATAGAGCGTTTCGGCTGCCTTCCCGTACCAGACCCAGTGAGGTCAGATGGCGGTCGTAAATCTCACCGTAGTTACCCACGGCCTTGATTACATCCTGGGCCACCGTATCGGCGAGTCCAATAGATTCCTGACCATAAGAGCCTTCCAGTCCAAACATTCGGTCAACAGCGGAGTTGCCGGTGACCGCAGCAGGAACGTTGCCCTGGGTTATACCGTAAGCCTCGGCGTAGATGAGGATGGCCATTACCGTTTGCACCACGTCAAACCACTGCTCATCGCCGTGGGGAACCACCGGGCCCAACGGCTCTTCCGAGATGGTGCCGGGCAATATCAAATGTTCTCCCGCGCTGGCATCGAAGCCGGCCCGGGTGCTGACCAAGCCCGAACGGTCGGTAGTCATGGAGTCACATTGGCCGCTCAGATAAGCTTCACTGGTAGCAATGTTATCCGGGAACGTTACCACGTCAAAATTCATACTGCTCTGATTGCTGAAATCCTGCAGGTTCAGTTCAGTAGTCGTGCCCTGCTGCACGCATATCTTGGCGTCCTTGAGGTCGGCCATATCCGAAACGCCCAGACTCGCCGGGACCATGAAGCCCTGACCGTCGTAAAACATAGTCGGTGCAAAGTTGCCCCACTGAGCATCCCGGGAACTGGTCCGCGTAGTGTTGCGGGACATGATATCCACTTCGCCGGACTGCATGGCCGGCCCGCGCTCAGCGGCGACAGTGGGACGAAACTCCACTGCGTTCAGGTCACCCAAAACGGCGGCGGCTACCGCGCGGCAAAGGTCAATATCGAATCCCTTGGTGTTGCCTGCGCTGTCCACAAAGCCAAAGCCGGACAGGCCGTTATTGCTGGCGCAAATAAGGGTTCCCCGCTCTTTTACCCTTTCCAGCCGACTGTCCATCGGTTCCTCTTCCATTACCTCCGGAGCCACCGGTACGGCGGTGGATTCGGCCTGCTGTTGGCAGGCAACCGACCCGAAAATAACCAAGGCCATCGACAAGAAAAGGATATATTTCTTTCCCTTCATAAGTTACTTTAAGTGCCTCTCCTATATTTAATTCCAGTTTCAAGACCGTTCCACATTTTAGCTTTGGGCCAAGGCACTGTCAAGCTCTTATCGTTAACTACCGAGCAATCCCCCGGGCCTCGGCAAAGTGGCCCAAGGCAAGCATTAAGGGTGTCCCCAACAGTCTCCGGCACGTTGGATGTAATCGGTGAATAGTCAGGAATGACCGGGGCGGGAATGGCGGCTTCCCGTCCGAAAAAGCCTTTCCGGTAGGCGTGTTACAATATAATAAACCACCGAGGAGCTTGACCGAATCGGGGCGGGCGCCGCCGGGTTCAATTTGCATGGAATCAGCCCAAAGTTCAATACCAGGTTCACGGCAGGGGGACTGACTCGCTAAACCGGGAGGTCAAACTATGCCGAACAATCTTTCGAAGGACACCTACACCGGCGAATCGTTGGAGTTCGCCGCTTTATTCGACGCCCTTAGCCCGGAGTACCGGAATGCGGTAACCGGACAGGTATTGCGCTACCGTCCGCAGGCGTCAGGCGACTCCGGAAGAAAGTTGGATTCAGCGATCCGGGGCAGTATCCGATTTCGCAACTACCGCGATTTTTCCCTGGTCCCGGCGGCAACCCTGCTCGAAACAATTTCAAACACGGTGTGCCGGTCAGGGAAATTGGCCGGGGCCGTACTTCAGGTCTGGGTCGAATCCCGGGAAGAAATGCGGCGCCTGGTAGCAGAGCATCTGAATAGCCGGAATATACCGGATGAGTACCCGGACTTTTCACAAGACGGTTTTCGGAGTTTCTGGGACGGGGAGAGTTGGCAACGGGAACTCGACTGGATAGTAGAACTGCCCGGGGAGTGGGATGAGGACGATGTTGCCCTGATGCTGTGCTATGTTTCGGGCAAGACCATCGGCTCGCCAACCGGCGTGGCGCCGACAACCCAACTTCCCGAAGACCGGCTGCCCGACTCCCCACTAACGGCAGACCAATCACCGGCGGATCAATCGCCGGCGGCGAGCAGCCCTACAGAGGTATCCCGGCAGGAGCCGTCCCGCCTCGCCGGGGAGGCCGGGGACGATGACTTGCTTCTGGGGGCCGCTGCTGCCGGTACTTCCAATGCGCCGCCGGAGAATTCACCGGAAACTGCTTCCAATCCGCAGGTGGAATCACCGGAATTTGCTCCGGTACAGTCCGGTAATTACTACGACGACTCTATCCTCGCCCGTTGCCTGGAATACTTGCAGTCGCTGCCGCCGGGCGGCCCGGAATGGGTAGAGGCAATACCGGACTTTGCGGCAGCGGTCATCGAAATCATGGTCGCAAAAGCGGCGGAAATAGAACGGGTAAACGGCTTGGCAAAAGAGTTCGCCGGCCTTCAGGACGAGTTTATGTCGGAGCTGGAATCGTTGGAGCGGGACGCCGCTTCCCGGCCATCGGACCTCCTTTCCGAAACGGTTGCACCCGTCCGAATGTTGGAGCTGGCCGCGAAGCTGAAGGACCAGTTGATGGCATACCGGAATGTCCGCCAAGGCGCCGTTCCGGCCGGGGAAGTAACCTACCAAAAGGAACGCGAACGGCTTTCGGAATTAGAGCCGCGCATCCTTGACGCTCTGTCCCTGATGGAAAAGAAGATGCCCGGCGTCCGGAGTGCGGAGAAAGCCCGGTCAGCTCCGGAGGAACCCGACCCGGAACCGGACTCTAAAGCGAAGCCAAAGACTCCAAAGTCGGCTGACGGCAACGACGGCTTAGACGGCAACGACGGGAAAGCCCCTTTGGAAGGTTATGGCTATCAGCCGGAGCTGGTTTACGAGCCGGTGGATGAGAGCATACCCGCAGGGGACTTTACCGACGGCTTTGCCGGCTAGGCTTCAACCCCCTGAGCCGTGGGCACGGCGGCGCGGGACAAGGCAGGCTGGCAGCTAACCGGAACACCGGATACGCTACCGATGTACTTCCATCCGTCATCCATCCGTCATCCATCCGTCATCCATCCGTCATCCATCCGTCATCCATCCGTCATTGAACGGCGCCAGAGCCGGCGCGGGCGGCCAACTAAATTGGCGTCAGTCGGAGAGTCCCGGTCAAACGGCCAACCGGCTTTATTTCCAGGGGCCGGTTTGGATTCACTCCGACCTTCGGTCATACCTTCAGTCGGAATCCCCGTCGGCCCCCCAATTAAAACCTCGTTGAGACTTCGAGAAACGCCCCTGGCCCGCAGTCGCCGGGTTGGTTCGGCGGAATCCCGGCAACACCCTTGTTCCGGTATTGGGCCGATTCCCCAATGGAATTGAACGCCCGGCGCGGTCGGCTTGGGTTAGGGCTTAAGTGCGGGTCAGCAGTTCCAGAACGTGGCCGTCCAGGTCGCGGAAGTAGAATCCCCGACCGCCGCGTCGGGTGTTGATTTCCATATCTTCCAGGCTGCGAGGGCCGCTACCGTAGGTAATACCTTCGCCCTTAATCCGTCCGAAGATGGCGTCGAAGTCGTTATCTTCCACATGGAAGGCGTAATGGTGACTCTCAAAATCGTCCCGGTTGTCAAAGTCCAGGGTCAGGGCATGGTTTAGCTGCACCGGAGCGAAATGGCCCGCCGGCCCCTGATATTCCAGACCAAATATACGGGCAAAGAACCGCGCTCCGGCCTCCTTGTCATGGGACGGTATGATGGTGTGGTTCAATTCGATTGGCATACTACACCTCGCTAGTCCATATTTCGCAAGCTATATTTTTCGGGTCGGACCAGGACTTCAGCCGGCGCCGGGCGGACGCCGATGGGATAGTCATGTCATCATTATCCGTGTATCCACCGGCATTGTAAACCCGCACAACATCGGAACCTGATGCTGCGCCCAGGTTACCCTCCACGGACGCTGCGGCCACCAACGCGATAAGACCGGCGGGCTATTCCCGGGGGGCTATTCCCGGACAGCAGGCGAACCGTCCGCCCCGAATGCCTGTCGGCAACTACCCCCGTTCCTCCTCCAGCGCAGCCCGCAAAACTTCTTCATCCACCCGCACCTCGACTCCCGACCGCTCTTCCTGAAGCAGCATGGCAACCCGGGAGTCGCGCTGACCCCAGCCCCGGTTGATGGCCTCGGTCAGTTCGGCCAGGGCCATATTCGCCAGACGCATGGGAACGTTGAACTCCCGGCCCACACCCACCGCCAGATCCACATCCTTACGGGCCAATTGGAGGGCAAAGTCGGGCGGGTCAAAGTTGCCGGGGAGCAGATGCTCGGCCAGCCCCTCGAAGGTTCCCCTTCGGCCCTGAGCGCCGCGCCGCACCGCCTGCCACAGCGCCAGCGGTTCCACCCCGGCCTTGACGCCCATGGTGAATGTCTCGGCCAGGGCGCACTGAATGATATAGCCGGAGCAATTATGCACCAGCTTGGCTACCGCCCCGCAGCCGATGGGACCAACGTAGTAGGCCTTATCGCCGATGGCATCCAGCACCGGCTTGTAGCGGTCGAACAGCTCCCGGTCGCCACCTACCCAGATCGCCAGGTTGCCGCTGCGGGCGCCTCGGGGGCCGCCGCTGACCGGAGCGTCCAGCATATTTATACCCTGGTCGGCATAGATTTGGTGGATGCGGCGAATGACGGTAGGAGAGTTGGTGCTGAGGTCAAAGTAAACCTTGCCGGGGCTTAACCCTTCCAGCATTCCGTCCTCGCCCAGGGCCACCGCCTCCACCTCGGTCGGGCCGGGCAGCGAGGTAAAAACCACCTCGGCGGCCTCGGCAACCTCCCGGGGAGTGTCGGCCCAGACTGCGCCGGCCTCCAGGTGCGGCGTGGCCGCCTCCTGCCGGATGTCGTGGACAATCATCTCGTTGCCGCCTTGCAAGCAGTTGTAAGCCATACTGGCGCCCATAGTCCCCAGCCCGATAAATCCTACCTTCATAGTTGCCTCCATTCTTTCCTTCGCAAGTGAACCCATTAGCAAGTAAACCGTTCCGTTCCCGCAATCGCCGCACTTCAACGACAATCCGGTAAACCGGCGGACGACCCGAAGCCCGGCGACGCGCCCCCATTATCCGGTAGCCGTCAGCTTGCCGCAAGGGGCAAGCCGACTGAGGCCCGGCGGGAGTCCGGGCAGCAAAAGGCAAACCGGCGGGAGTTTCGGCAGAGTCATCCAATTGTCTCCCCTCGGGTGTCTCCACTAGGGCGTAACCCGGTTCAGCATGAGCTTGTCGCAGGACCGGCTCACCATGAGCGGAACTACCGTGACTACCAAAAGACGCTGCGGTCAAGACCCCAGCCTTTCCCACCGGATATAGATGGGATATATTGAACATAGATACTGTTATACTGTCGCCGCCATGCGAAAGCAAAGGATGAGACGCTCATTATGAGTTTAGAACCGCCGTCGCTCACCCGGACTGAACGAAACCTATGGAATGCCATTGTTAGCGAGGCGCTGGCATACCTGAAATACAATGCCTACGCGCATAAAGCCCTGGAGGAGGGCTACCCGGAGGTGGCCCAGATTTTCCAGGAAGTGGCCGGGGCCGAGACGATTCACGGACTGAATCACCTGCGGGTGGCCGGCGAGGTAGGACCAACTCTGGACAACCTGCGAAACGTCGCGGTCAGCGAATCTAAAGAGTTCAGCTTTGTGTACCCGCGAATGATTAGCGACGCCCTGCAAGAAGGCCGGCAGGATGCCGCCGATTCTTTTGCCCTGGCCCTGGAACGGGAACGGCACCATCTGGAGGTCTTTTCCCGCGCCCTGGAGCTGTTGGAGCAGCGTCAAGCCCAGTTGGGCGTCGGATTGCCCGATGCCAACCCGGCTATCCCGGCAGCCGGAACGACCGGCGCCGGTACGACTCTCGTCGCTGATCCCGGGCTGGGCCAAGGCGCGGAAGCGCATTCCACTCCCATCGCTCCGACGCCGATGCCTGCGCCAACAGCGTCACCAGCAGCGTCACCGACACACCCGGCGGCAACAGCCGGTTCAACTCCTTCAACTCCTTCAACGCCGGACGGGGCTGCCGGAACAGCTCGGTCAGCGGGAACTTCCGGCGCGTCCGGGGCGGGCCGGTTAGCCGGTTCCGTGTCCCGGCCGGGGTCCGTGTCCCGGCCAGGATCCGGGCTGGATTTGGATACCTACGTCGCCGCCACCATGGAGGTGGACCGGGAGCGGTTTCGGGTTGCCAATCTGGGCCGGCTGCGGGAGGTGGTATTCGGCGCCCAGGACGGCATCTTAAGCACCGTGGCTTTGGTAACCTCGGTGGCCGTGGCACTCGGCTCCAGTTCTACGGTGCTGCTGGCCGGGTTGGCGGCGGCCCTGGCCGGAATGATCTCTATGGCCAGCGGGGCCTATCTGGGTTCCCGGGCCGAGCAGGATGTGCAGCGGGCGGAGATTCTCCGAGAGGCCCGGGAGTTGGAAGAAAACCCGGCCGAGGAGTTGGCCGAGTTGGTGGTTATATTCCAGCGGGAGGGGAAAACCTACGAAGAGGCCAATGCCCTGGCCGATGAAATTTCCCAAGACCGGGATTTATGGTTGCGCACCCTGGTAGAAAAGGAACTGGGCATCAGCCCGAACGAGACAACCAACCCAATCAAGGATGCCCTGGTCATGGGAACATCCTTTGTTGTGGCTTCCATGGTGCCGATTGCGCCCTATTTGTTCCTGGAAAGCCGGCCGGCCATTGGCATTTCGGTAGCCGGGTCCCTGTTGGGACTTTTCATCCTGGGAATGGGCAAGGGCCGGATGGTCGGCAAGTCGCCCATCCTGCAAGGACTGGAGATTCTGGGAATCGGGGCCGTATCCGCCGGAATCGGCTTCGCCCTGGGCGACGTGATACCCCGGCTAATTCCCTAGCCCCTGACCTCTTTGGTCACTCCGGCTACCCCGTTGGAGGGGCAAACGGCAAGCGGCGGCGGCCTCCCAGATTCTAATGGTCCAGGTTCTAATTGCCCAGCTTGCCCAGAAAGGCGCGGACGGCAACCAGGAAGTCCACCGGGTTGTCTCCGGCTACCAGATGACCGGCCCGGGGTACGGTTACGGTTTCGCAGTTGGGTATGACCTGCTGCATCTGCTGCATCGTCTCATCGGCAAAGATGTCACTGTCGCCTCCCCGAATTACCAGGGTTGGGCAGGTGATTTTGCCTACCGTTTCCCACAACTGTTCCGGCGACCACACCGGGCTGTGGTGCCCCGGAGTGCGCAGCAACTTGTCATATTTCCAGGACCACATGCCGTCGGGCCGCTCCCGGATGCTGTACTTCAGGGCGCCCAGGGTTTGCTCCCGGGAGCGTCCGGTGTATTCCTGGACCCGGGTGGCAAATTCCTCAAAGGAGTCCAACTCATCGGGCAGCTCACGGAACTGTTGAATGCGGTTGCGGCCCCGGGGTTGCGCCACCGGGCCGGTATCAACAATCACCAGCGACCGGAGCTTGTTCGGGTGGCGGGAGGCCCAAACATAGCTGTTGCGCCCGCCCATTGAGTGGCCGATGAGGTTAAAGTTGTTCAAGTCCAGGGCCCGGACAAAGCCGTCAACGTCTCCCTGGTGGGCCTCAATGGAGTAATCGCCTTCCTCGGCCCAGGCGCTGTCGCCGTGACCCCGCTGGTCCAGGGCGATGATGTGAAAATCCTCGGACAGGGGCAGGCTGACAAAGTCCCAGCTGTGAGATTGCTGCGAGCCGCCATGCAGCATGACCAGCAGGGGGTTCCCCGGATTACCCCATTCCAGATAGTGAAAGTTCATCCCGTTAACCTGGACATTCCTATCCTTGGGCTCATTCTCCCGGGTGAAAGTAACTCCCTTCTGTCGCGCTGCCTGATACAGCGTAAGTCCCAAGGAATGCGAAGCCATAACAGAACCTCCGGGTGGGTAAATGTAGATACAGCCAAGCCGGTGAAGCCGGGGCGCCAACCCGCTAACCAAAGCCGATTCCAGGAGCGGGCCGAAGCCGGGCCGTCAGCCGCTGCCAACCTTCATCAACCCCATAATAACCCGGCTGTCAACCAGCTTGGAATAGACCGGGCAGGCGGCCCAGGGCCTTCCAATCATCAAGTGCAATCCGCTCATGGTGAGCCGGTCGAACCAACAGCGCAGAGTGAGCGGCGATACTCCTGAACCAGGACTTTGTAAAGACCCTGCCGGGCCGCAAGCCCCAGGTTCCTTTTCTTTCAGGTCGGTGCTATTATTATAATGCTCAACTGACTTGGGCTTATATTTACAAATGCAATACATTGTAGAACCGGGCGGGACCCGGTTCAGCAAGGAGTAAGGATTAGATGACCACCGAGGCAATCAGGCTGGAAATAGAACCCCGGGAAATTCTGGGCAAGAAGGTAAAGCAGCTTAGGCGCACCGGCACGATTCCGGTGCACCTTTACGGGCCGGGCGTTGAAGTGCGCCCGTTGCAATGCGACCAGAAACTGCTGTTGCGGGCCTTGTCCCAAGCCGGCAATACCAACCCAATCGCCATTTCCGTGCGGGGAGAAACCGGGGAGCGGCTGACCTTTCCCCGGGAAATCCAGTGGAATCCGGTACGAGGCAACGTGCTCCACGTGGACTTTTTGGCGGTGGATGCAAACCTTAAGGTGTCAGCCCAGGTGCCGATAAGCCTGGTGGGTGAGTCCCCGGGAGTGCGGGAAAGCGGCGGTTCCGTGGCTCAAGTCCTATTTACCCTTAACGTGAGCGCCCTGCCAATGCAACTGCCCAATGAGATAGACGTGGATTTGGCGATGCTGGTTGACCCCAACAGCATCATCAGGGCCGCCGACATCCTCCTGCCCACCGACGTGGAACTGGCAACCGACCCGGAAGCGGTCGTAGTGCGCGTTGACTCCGGCCAGCTCTCCGGCGAAGCGGCAATGGAAGACGCCGCCGGAGATGATGCCCGGCCGGAGTAGGGCCAAGACTGGCAGTTCCCAGGTAACAGGACACCATTCCCAGAGTTGCTAACCACCAGGTTGCCACCAGCCAGGGCACAGCACAGGGTGGCGAAAACCCCAGGCTATTAGTTGGCAGCCGGTTACGGTTATTTGTTCCGAGGCATTGCGGGGAGGCAGCGCCATGTACATGGTCTTTATGGGTGAATCGGGAAACACCGGGATGAGTCTTAACGACCCTAATCAGTCACACCAGGTTTATGTGGGGCTGGTAATCCACGAGAATCAGTTTGTAGCGGTCAACGGAGAGTTCAACGCGCTGTGCCGAAGACACTTTGGCAATCCGCTGGACGGCGCGGAAACTCCCGCCGGACTACGGGCCACCGAGGTTTACCAGGGCCGGGGCTATTTCAACTCGTGGAATCCGGAAAAACGAGCCGAGCTTATTCAGGACTGCCTGAACATCCTGATACGGCGGGAAACCCCGGTAATCGTCTGCTATGTGGACAAAGCCCAATTGGCTAATGCCTGGGAAAACGGCAACGAACAGGCTTCCGGCTGGAACACTACCACCGAAGCCCTCATCACCAAGTTCCTGTTCGCCCTCAATATGTTCGTCGATGAGGCGGCGATGGCCGACGTGGACCCGGAACAATTTATGGAAGCCACCGGGCCGGTGAAGGACTATACGCTGGTGGTGGCGGAAACGGGCAAGTCGGTAAAGCCGGAGTTCATGACTCAATTCCTCCATTCCGAGGTGGAAATTCCCACACCGGCAGTGCTGGAGAGCTTTTGCTATGCCTCGGGAACGGAATCAGTAGGCACCCAGTTGGCTAATATGTGCGCCTACTTCGTCCGGCGGTGGCTGCAAAATCCCTCCGCCTCCCACGGCTATTTTGACGCCTTGCGCGACGGGCGGGTGATCCAGGTCATCTACCCGGTCCAATTCTAGAAGGCCGGTTTCAGGGCGCCGGGGCGACACCTAAGGTTGCCCTGGTTCGCCCCGCTATCACCCGCCTCTCCTCGGTTTAAACGGCACGCCCTGGATGAAACGCGCCAGCTTGCGCAGCCACCCACTCAGCAAATCCACGCCAATCACAATCCCATCCACCACCCTAGCCGGTACGACTACCTCCCAGCGGTAGAGGAGGTAGGTTACGAAGTGGGGCAGGGCTTGGGGCAAGATGGCATAAACCAGGAACGGACTCAGGTAAAGCCGACGCCCGGCAGGGAAGATCTCATGAAGGAAACGGCTGGCCGCATGGCAATCTGCCGCAGGTTTATCAGGGGTAGATTCAACCGGTGCAAGATTGCAATACCGGGTCTATCGGTTGTCAATGCAGGTAAAATCCCACTTATGCCGCAGATATAAAGGCCGGTGTGAGGAGCGAACGCCGAGGGTAGATGCAACCCCTGTGGCCGCCCCGTGCTGCCCGGCGGATGCCGCGAGCAGGTGGACAAGGCAAATGGGGCTGGGTATAATGGCGAAACGTCCTTCGCTTTAGAGCTGTGGAGAGGTGCCGGAGTGGACGAACGGGCGCGACTGGAAATCGCGTAGGGGCTACCCGCCTCTCGAGGGTTCGAATCCCTCCCTCTCCGCCAGATAATTCCCGCTTTCTGTACCCATTTCGCCCATTTCACCGCCTCATTCGTGTTTGAATCCCACTCCGCGCCTCTGGTGCCAATGACCAGGCTATCCCCGGTCTGCCGCATACACCAAGAAACCGGGGCAGTAACTCCCGCCGCGGTCCGGCGTTAGGTTTACGGACGGTTTACGGCTCTGGTATCGGCGGAGAATGGACCCAAATGTGGATGTCTAACCGAACCTCTGCATCGTCCAGCATACCGAACCGGGGTCGGATGATGCCTTCAGGGCTTTGCCCTCAACTGCATAGTCGCCCGTAAACCCGTCGAATCCAGAGGGTATTACAGTCGAGCTGCAACTAGCCATCGCTGCATCAAAACCACCATGTCGTAGCGCGCCCTCATGGCATTTTCATCGTTGAACTCAACCATCACCAACGTCCCGCACCACCTGCAGAAGGAAGCGTCCCATTTCGGATGGGTAGTCCCATTTCGGATGGGTATTCCGCAAGTCAGACAGGTCTATCCTTGCCTCCGTGTAGTCAAAATCGGTGTCCTCCTGGATATGAGCTTGCCACTCGTGCCCGAATCCCGAAATACATTCGGTGTTGGCCGTAAGGTGACGCAACATCCTTACGGCATCATCTTCCGTCCAGATTTTGTCGGCCGCCCTGTTGCTTAAACGCCGGTACACTTCTGCTTCTACACTGATGCTCCAATTACCTCATTTCTTCTTCGAGTTTGAAGCAGAAGTCAGCGATAACGTTAGAAGCATTGGTGGATGCTGGTGCCAGCAGGCGCATCGCCGTAATAGCTCCGTTGTCCTCACCGGAAGGGTACTCTCCGATCATTTCTTGGAGCATCGGCGGTGAACGGGCGCAGCATTTCTGCTAAAATCGTCTGGGCGTTCAGCCCAACATTCTGGTCCGTTGGAGGTAGGTGATATGCCATCTTTTTGGGAGACAGTCCAGGTGGGAGACCTGCAAATGGATCTGTATGCCAGCGTCCCTTCCGGCACAGGACCCTTTCCGGCGGTTGTCGTCGCCCACCCGGCCAGCGGGGTCGGGGAGTTTACGCAAAGCATCGCCGACCGCCTGGCGGAGGCGGGCTATGCGGCGGTAGCCCCCAATCGTTTTCACCGGGTAACCGAGGAAATGTTAGCCGGAGGCGCCGCTGCCGGTCAGTTCCTGAACGACTCGGAGACGATTGCCGACATGAACGCCACGGTGGATTTCCTGCGCAACCACCCGGCCATTGACGGCGAGCGAATCGGCGTCATCGGCTTCTGTTCCGGCGGGCGGATTGCCTGGCTGTCGGCGGCCACCAATTCCTACTACCGGGCGGTGGTTCCCTGCTACGGCGGAAACATAATGGCTACCGTGGGGTCGGCTACCCAAACACCCTTAGAGCTGGCCGAGGGGATCAATTGCCCGATGCTTTTCCATTTTGGCGAAATAGACACGAATCCTTCCCAGGACGACCTGAGGACGTTTGATGCCGAACTGACCAGACTGGGCAAGGAGCACCAGTTCCGCACCTATCCGGGGGCGGGCCACGCTTTCCTGGACCGAACCGGCGCCAGGTACCACGAAGAGGCGGCGGCGGCCGCGTGGCCGCTCACTCTTGAGTTCTTCGCCACCCATTTAAAGGGGTAGGGTCAAGCTCGGCAGGAACCAAACACAATCCAGCCGGCAAGAGCAAAGCAAACCGGCGCCCCGACCCAATAGAGCCGGAACGACGCCCCGCCGTTAGCTTATCGAAACGGCGGGGCGTCATGTAAGCCGACGGCGCAGCGGCCTGCTCGTCAGTAAGTTGGACCGGCTGAGGCGTTCCTAATTGTTCTAATTGTACTAACTATTGAAGCCGAAGCTGACCGGCTCAATCTTGATATTTCGCCACTCATTCCCCGACCGGGTTCGCCCGCCGCTCGCCGCCTTCAGTTATTGGATGGGGCGGCCCTCCCAGTCCACTGGTCGCTGCGGCCAGGGCAACGCCGATATACAGGAGCGCCCCAGGAGCGAGAAGAGGAGCCGGGCCGACGGAACCCCTCCCGACTTCCCACCAGCGTTGGACGTTGGACATCGTCTCCCAAGGGTCGGTATAGCGAGCTTCCAGGGGCGCGGTGTCGTAGTTTTCCTGGACGTGCCGCCAGACGGCCCACGGCGGCGGTCAAGATGACCAGCGCCGCGCAGCTGCGCGCGAACCGGACCGCCGGTCGCGTCCTCCGCACTAGCAGAACACCCAGGGCCAGGGCGATCATCCCCAGGGCCAGCCAGGGCAGCAACTGCCAGGGACCTTGCCAGTGTCGTTCCATTGCCAGCTCGGCGGCGGTTCCGACCACTCCCAGGCCGGCCAGCAATAATAGCGCCGCCCTAAGGGTCCCGATAACATTCCCACCCAGCGCGAACCGCATCACGGCAGATGTAGCCGGGCAACAATAGCGTCAACTACACCGGAAGCCGGATTATACTTCGCCAGCTCGCCGCGCAGCTTGGTGTAACCGGTGTCGTCAACTGAGTAAGGGCGGTATTCATCCACCTCTCGAGCCCAACGCCGCGCGTTACTGATTCCCGCCGATTCGAAGGCCGCCGCAAGCTCGGATATGCTGGCATCGTTCGCCGGCAGCGTATCTGCGGTGGCGAACACGGTATCGGACGACGTGACCACAGGAGCGTTTTCGGCCGCCGCCGATGCCGGGGTTGCTTCCGTTAGCCTTGTCGCGGGCAATGGCGCCGTCGCAGTAGCCGCAGATGGCTCGGCGCCCGAACAGGCCACGGCGAAAACGACCCCGGCTGCGAGGGCCACCGCCTGGACTCCGCGGATGAAGGGAGTCCACGGTCTGGTTCTCATCGCCGGAGCCGCCGCCGCCGGTTAAGTCTTCGTGATATCACCCATTGCTTCCTCCTACTTGGTCGATTTGGATTGGTCTGTCAGGAATGGAATCTTTGCTTGCTACTGTGCTGGCCGATCTTGAAGAAATTTTGAAGGCGGCCCAAGAAGCAAGCAGGACTGGATGCGCGGTTAGGGAGAGTAGCTCGGTAGTCCGCCGGAAAGCAACGCAACTGACCAGTGACGAGAACATCTGGTGTATTCCTGGCCCCGGAATACGCGCCGGGCCGAACCCAACGCGCCGCCAGGCCGGCCATTGCAAAGCGCCCCGATGGTCTGAGAATAGACGACCCGGCGAATGCCTCCCCGCCGCGAGGACGGCCCGATGCAGCAATTGGGATAGAGTCTTTCATTGGCGGAAGGGCGCGTAGGTTGACAACACCGGGCCAGGGGTGTATGATTTGTGTATTAGATACGTAGTATCAATAACGTCTCAAATGGGTGATAATGGCCTTGTCCGAGCGCAATTCTACCGTCTTTGAAAGCACCCTGGAGGGCCTCGGAGAGGGGGATTCCGCTTCACAGCTCCACACCGCGAACTGGCAGAGTCGGTCAGGAAGCAAAGCCGGCGATGCACCGCCGAAGGGAATGCGCCGGCAGTTGGCTTCTCCAACGGGAAGGGGCGCAGTTTACTGCACGCAAAAGTTCCGGGCGGAAGCTGAAGTTCCGCGCCGTGCGCTCTTGGAAGACGGCGATTTTGAGGAACGGTCGTGCCGCTGGGGCCATCAATGCCGCCAGCTTTGCGTCCAGTGCGGCTTATCCCAAGACCTTATCGGCGATGACGTCGAGAACGTATTGATGGGCGCCTCTTTATGACCACCTTCCCTCAAGACGGCATTGAGCCAGGATGACATAGACTTCTACCCAATGGCCGCCGTCGGAACTGCGTCTCTAGGAAGGCTCCGGCGCCTGGTATTTCGGAACGTATTGATACTAAATATCATTTCTATTATTAAATGAGATTAAGCCGCAAAAGGGAGACCGGCCCATGATTAGATCCACCCTGAAACTGTTTGCGGTTTTTTTCGTTCCGTTATTACTCTTGCTTGCCGTGGGCTGCTCCAACAACACCGCGGACAATACTCCTGCCTCCGGCCCTGCATCCGATCCAGCCGCCGGACTCCCTGGCGGCATAGCGCCGGACGCCGTGCCCCGAACACAAGACCGGCTCGGGGGTAAGATAGCCGTCGTAACCACCAGTAACCTGCTGGCCGATTGGGTGAGGGCTGTCGGGCAAGACCGCGTCGAGGTTTTCCCATTGCTACCCGCCAACGCCGACCCCCACGCCTTCCAACCGGGGGGCCGTGATGTCGCCCGCGTGGCCGACGCCGACCTGATACTCAGCATCGGACTGTCCCTTGAGGCTGGCTGGCTGGACGACCTGGTAGCCAACGCCGCCCAGGAATCCAGCGGGCTGGTAGCCGTCGGTGACCACGTGGACCCGATAGACTTTGTGGAATTGTTGGACCAGGAGGAAAGCAACGGCGAGCACGGCCAGGAAGACCACCAGGATGAGGATGACGACCACGACCACGACCACGACGCGTTAGACCCCCACTTCTGGTTTGACCCCCATCGAGTGAAGCAGGCCGTCAGTCTCATTGCGGACCAACTATCGACGCTCGACTCGGAGGGCGAGACGTTCTACCGGGATAATGCCGCCGCCTATAACCGGGAGTTGGACGCCCTCGATGGCTGGATAGTGGAAGAAGTGGCAAAGCTGCCCGAGGAACGCCGCCTGCTGGTCACCTCCCATGACAGCTTCCAGTACTTCGCCCTGCGGTACGGCTTCAAGATAGTCGGAACCATTATACCCGCCGCCACCACTGAAACCGAACCGACGGCGCAGGAATTGTTCCACCTAATCCAGACCATAGAGCGTGAGGGCGTCCCCGCCGTGTTCGCCGAGAAGTCCCATTCCCAACGGCTGTCCAAACGCATTGCCGAGGAGACCGGCGCTCAGCTCATCGGCGGACTCTATTCCGGGTCCCTGGGTGAACCCGATGGGGAGGCAGGCGCCTACCTCGACCTGATGCGTTACAATGTTCGGACCATCGTGGAGGCCCTGAAATAGCTTTGACATCCGCACCGTTAGCCCCTTCCCTCTCCGCCGAGGAACTGACCGTGGACCGCGGCGGCGTCCGAGTCCTGGACAAGGTGTCTTTTACCGCCGGTCCCGGCTGCCTGATGGGCGTCGTCGGCCCCAACGGGGCGGGCAAGAGCACCTTGTTCAATGTCATCGTATCCCAACTGCCCGCCACCGCCGGCCGGGTGCTGGTCCACGGCAAGTCCACCGCCGAGACCCGGGGCCTGGTGGCCTATGTGCCCCAGCAGGAGCGGATGAACTGGCGGCTGCCCCTGAGTGCGTGGGACGTGGCGATGCAGGGGAGAGCGCGGCGGATTGGCTGGTTTCGGCGGCCCGGACGCGCCGACCGCACCGCCGTCGAGGACGCGCTGCGCCAGGTGGGTATGTGGGAGCGGCGAAACTCCCTGGTGGGCGAGCTGTCGGGCGGGCAGCGGCAGCGGGTGTTCGTCGCCCGCGCCCTGGCTCAGGGAGCCGATATTCTGCTGTTGGACGAGGCTTTCAGCGGGGTGGACATACCATCGCAGGAAGTAATGGTGGCCTTGCTGAGAGAGCTGCGAGACCAGGGCCGCACCATTCTGCTTTCCTCCCACGATGTTAACCATTTGGCCCACTACTGCGACGAGTGCCTGTGCCTCAACTGCCACGTCTGCGCCTGCGGCACACCCGGGGAAGTGTTGACCCCGGAGGTTCTGACCGAGCTTTACGGTCCCTTTGGGGCCGTTCCCACCCACGGCCACGGGCTGGCCGGAGACACCGATGGACATCATCACTGAAGCCGTAACCGGCCCGTTTCAGTACGGCTTCATGTTGCGGGCGCTGGTTGTTTCGATGTTGGTGGGCTTGATGTGTCCGCTGCTGGGAGTATATGTGGTAGTCCGGGGCCTGGGGTTCATGAGCCACGCCCTGGCCCACTCGGTACTGCCCGGCATGGTGGCCGCCTTTATTCTGGGGATAAGCCCCTTCTTCGGCGCCATCCCCATGGCCCTGGCTACGGCATTGGTTAGCGGCTACCTCATCCGGCGGGCCGGGGTCAGCGAGGACACCTCGGTAGGCATCCTGTTTGCCGGCCTGTTTGCCCTGGGAGTGGTGATGTTGACCTTGTCCCGAAGCGTTTCGGTGGACCTGGAAGATATCCTGCTGGGTAAGGTGCTTGGGGTGTCGCAGGGTGACCTGTACGTGACTGCGGCTTTGGCCGGAGTGGTGCTGGCCGTGGTCCTGGGCCTGCATAAAGAGTTGGTATTCGCCAGCTTCGACCCGGACGGCGCATCGGTAGTCGGCCTGCCCACGGAAAAGCTGGAATACCTGCTCTTGGCGTTGCTATCCGTGGTGGTGGTACTGGCTTTAAAAGCCGTGGGGGTGATCCTCGTTATTTCCATGCTGATTACGCCGGCGGCGGCGGCGCTGCTCATTGTACGGAACTTTGTGCGGGCAATGGCAACGGCGGTCCTGATCGGTGTATCTTCGGCGGTTGCCGGACTATACCTATCCTTCTACTACAATCTGCCGTCTGGCCCGGTTATGGCGCTGGTTGCCACCGGCTTCTTCGTCCTAGCCGTTGCCTGGAAGCAGCGTCCCGAGTGGCTGCTTCAACAGCAGAGCGCGTGAACCAGAACGCCGCCGTCCGGCTCCTAGCTGGCCGGATAGTGCAGCCGGGGCGAACCGGGGTGGACGACAATCCGGGTCGGTTCGGCGCTCCTCATCCCTCGCATCTGACTCCCGCCCGGCCCGATTTCCAGTCCCGATAATACTTGCCTGGCGGACACAAAACCGGCTTAGGTAGGCGCTCCTTCATATCGGCCCGGAACCTTCGATTCCATCACGGGCCAATAGCCAATAATAGATGCTGCAACTCCCAATGAACCGGACCGCCAGGGGCGCCCAGAGTACTCGGCGAGGCGGCATCCTCCGGCCCATTGTCAACCTCGACCTGCAAGTTGAGAACGTAAAGGGGGTGACCAGCCGGATTCGATACCGGAGGCTAGGGATTGGGCGGCGGGGCCAGCGGGGCGACGCTGAAGATTACGTGGAAGGGCATACAGTAGATGATGACGCTGCCCTGTGCGTTGGCGTCAATGTTGGCCGGTATTTCGTAGTTCTGGTTGCCAATGTTGCCCTTCAGCTTGCCCAAGCCAACGTAGCTCGCGGCTTGCAGTTCCTCCCGGCTAACCGGGTCAGCGGCGGGAGACAGCAGGACGTGCAAATCCGGCCCGTTTGTAACCCGGAAGTCCTCCAGGCGCAGCAAGCCGGAACCGTCGGCGCTGCGGTAGATGGTGGCGGCGCCGCTGCCCTGGTGGAAGGAGTCGGCGTCGCGGAAATTGCCGGAGGCGATAATTTGAGGCCCACCGGCAGCGTCCGCAGCGTCCATAGCTTCCGTAGAACTGGCAGAACCGTCAGAAACCGTATCCGGCGCCATTTCCTGGGGCATGGCGTCGGCCATCGGCGGCTGGTCAACCTTAGCCATGCTGACCATCAGGCTATTTACCTCTGCCGTCGTCATCATCGCCGGAACCACCGCGTTGGCAGCCAGGGGAAACTCCTCATCCACGGTCTGGTTAAAAACCAGGGGCGACAGGAACCACCAGGCCAGCACGACGACCGGCGCCAGGACTACCACGCCGATTATTATCAATATGTTTCTGGTCCGCACTTTTCGTTCCTTATGCTCTCATTGGACTGGGTTGCTGCGGCTGCTACCGCGGTACAAATCGGGCGACCCCTGGCTTACGCGCCGGGCCGGGAATAGACCTCCGGGTTGGCGCATTGCACCAACGGTTTTCCTTCCAGACCGGCAATGAGGTTGCGGGCCGCCAGCAGACACATCTCGCTCCGGGAGGTCAGGGACGCGCTGCCGATATGGGGGACGATAACCACGTTCTCCAGGGTAAGCAAGGGGTCATCCGCCGGTATGGGTTCCGGGTCGGTCACATCCAGCCCGGCGGCGTAAATCCAGCCTTCCTTGAGGGCGGTATATAGGGCGCGGGAATCCACCACCGGGCCGCGAGCGGAGTTTACCAGGACGGCGGAGGGCTTCATCATCCGCAGTTCCGCCGCGCCGATGTAGTGGCGGGTTTCCGGCGTCAGGGGGACGTGGAGGGACACAAAATCGGACTCGGCCAGGAGGGTAGGCAGGTCGGCATAGACCAGACCGTGCTCCGCTTCCAACTCCGGGCGGCGGGTGCGGGAGTTATAGAGGATTTTCATATCGAACCCGTGACCGCGTTTCGCCATTTCCAGGCCAATCTGGCCCAGACCAACGATGCCCAGAGTCTTGTCGTGAACGTCCGCACCCAGCCAGCGCAGGGGATGAAAGGCCAGGGTCCATTGCCCGCTGCGAACCCATCTTTCGCTTTCGCCAATACGCCGGGCGGCGGACATCAATAGGGCAAAAGCTGCGTCCGCCGTTGCCTTGGCCAGCACGCCGGGAGTGTAGCCCACCGGCACACCTCGGCGGGTGGCCTCCGCCACATCCACATTATCCAGCCCTACCGCCATCTGACTGATGACCTTGAGGCGGGGTGCGGCATCCAGCAGGGCCAAGTCCACCCGGTCCATAATGTTGGTCAGGATGGCGTCGGCGTCGGCGGATTTTTGCCGCAGGATTTCCGCAGCCGGGGGGTATTCCTCGGGCCACACTTCCATAGCGACATCGGCGGTCCCGGCGATTAAGTCGAGAGCCTCCGGCATAATCCGGCGAGTGACAAACACTTTGAGACCGCTCATAATCGGCTCTGCCTCGTCCCCAATGCAGGTTCCGCAAGAAATAGTAGAAAGTATCTGGAATTGTAACCAAACGTCCGGCGATTTTCCAGCCATAAGCTTGATGCTATACTTATCCGGTATTTTGCCCAGACCCTGGAGGAATAATGGCCCTGTTTTTGAACGAGCAAGAAGTAACTCAACTGCTGCCGATGGCGGAGTGTGTGGACGTCCTGGATGAGGCATTCGCCCACGCCGGGGCGGGCAAGGTGGACATCAAGCCCCGCTCCCGCATCCGGATGCCGGGCGGGTTTTTCCATTTTATGGCTGCCGCCGACGCCGACCATCAAGTATTTGGCTACAAGGCATACCCGTCCTTCGCCGGCGGCGCAAAGATGCTGGTGATGCTGTATGACTACACCACCGGAGAGCTATTGTCCTGCATGGAGGGCGGCCGGTTGGGACAGATTCGCACCGGCGCCGCCTCCGGCTTGGCTACCCGTTATATGGCCCGAGCCGACGCCGACAGCGTGGGCGTTATCGGATCCGGCTTCCAGGCTCGCAGCCAACTGGAAGCGATTTGCGCCGTCCGCGACATTAAGCAGGCCAAGGTTTACAGCCGCCGCCCGGAGCGCCGGGAAGAGTTTGCCCAGCGGATGGGGGAGCGGCTGAACCTGGAAATCAAGGCGGTGGACAGCGCTCAGGAATGCGTGTCCGACGTGGCGGTGGCGGTTACAATCACCTCGGCCCGGGACCCGGTGCTGGAAGGGGCGTGGCTGGCGCCCGGAACCCACGTCAACGCCGCCGGCGGGAATCACTGGATTCGCCGGGAGGTGGACGAGGCGACGGTGCTGCGGTCCGAGGTTATCGCGGTGGATGACCTGGACCAGGCGAAAATAGAGTGCGGCGACCTGATGTGGCCGGAAAGCCGGGGCGAGTTCCGCTGGGATATGGTCTGCGAGTTGCAGGACGTGATTGCCGGCCGGGTGGCCGGCCGGCCCAACGAACCGGCCGTAACCCTGTTTGAGTCAATGGGCGTGGCGCTGGAAGACATAGCAGCGGCCCAACTGGTGTACCGCAAGGCGCGAGAGCAGGGCATCGGCCAGGAGTTGCCGTTCTAGGGTGCCTCTGAATAAGTCCGTGACTTGGGTGTTTATCTCTAGCCGTCGTTCCGGCGTAGGCCGGAACCTCTGTCGACAAAGTTTTAGGTTCCTGCCTGTGCCGGAACGACGGGGTGAAGGCGCTGGCGTTTAATGGCTTATTCAGCGTATCCCCGGTATCTTAAAATTATTGGATTAGCGGCAATGCAGGCCTGCTCCGACACCTGACCGGGTTACAGGCCCAGCTTGCCCGGGTTCATAATATTTGCCGGGTCCAGGACCTGCTTCAGGTCGCCGATTACTCCGTGGCCTACGCCTTGCTCCCGTTCCAGCAAGTGATTTAGCTTCATTCCCACGCCGTGGCAGTATTCCATCACGCCGCCCAAGTCCTGGGCCAACGTCAACACTTCCTCCACCGCTTCAGCCAGGTTCTCCCGCGAGCCTTCCCGGGAGGGGTCTTCAGGCACCACCATCATGGAGAAAAGCTCCGGGCGGCTCCAGATGGCGTATTCCACGACGCGAACACCCCGATCGGACAGGATACGGTCGCAGCGGCGGCGGTACTCCAGCACCTGGGAAGTGGGCAGCGCCATGTGCAGATAGTCAAAGCTGCGGCCCCACTGCCGGGTCCAGCGTTCCTCCCGGGGGCGGCCCAGGGCGTTTAGCTTGTATCGCTCGCCGGACTCGTGGCGGGCTTCCCAATAATTCAGGGTTGGGCCCGGTCCGATATCCCGACCGCCGAACTGAGCGCAGACCTGCATTGCCCGCTGCTCCTGGGCGGCCACCCCCTCCCGGTATCCCTCGAAAAGCAGGAACAGCTTGACCTCGTTTCCTTCCCCGTTCTCGGCTTCCTCTTCGGTCAGGTCGAGCAGGGTGGGATGGAGGCCGAGGGCCATCAGCTCGGCGGCGGCGTCAAACCCCTGGTCGAAGCTGTCAAAGGCAACGGTGGCAAAGACCTGGGCTTCCGGCAACCGGAAGACCCGGATGGTGGCCCGGGTGATGATGCCAAAGACTCCCTCGCTGCCGATGAACAGGTGGTTCAAGTTCGGGCCGGAGGAATACTTGGGCACCGGGCGGGTATCCAGAATACGGCCGTCGGGCAGGGCTACCTGGAGGGACACCACCTGCTGTCCCATCGGGCCATAGGCGCCGGCCCGGTAGCCCACGCCGTTGGTGGAGATGGTGCCGGCGACGGTGGCAATGGGGACGCTATAAGGGTCGTGACCCGGCATCAGACCCTGCTCGGACAGGGCATCTTCCAGGTCTTGCAGCACCACGCCCGGCTCTACCGTGGCGGTCATATCCCGGGGGCTGATTTCCAGAATGCGGTTGAGCCGTTTCAGGTCCACGACGATGCCGCCGCGCACCGGCAACACACCGCCCATAACGCCGGTGCCGCCGCCGTAGGGCACCAGGGGTATCCCCTCCCGGGCGGCCAGGGTCACAATCCGGGATACCTCTTCCACCGTAGACGGGCGCGCCACCAAATCGGCCAGCCGCTCAAAGGCGTATCCGGCGCGATAGGCCCGGAAGGGAGTAAGCGCGTCGGCGGAATAGCGGTCCAGGTCATAGGGAGAAGACAACAAGTTCGCCTCGCCCACAATGCGGGACAGGGACTCTACAATTGAGGTTTCAATCATAAATAATTACAAGAGCTGCTCAAAATAGGTTACGTAACAAGGTAGAATTATGGCAAAGGCCAGGTAAAAGGGCAAGGGCTGGAACGTATCGGGTATTAAGGGGATATGGGGTCATACGGGGCGACAATCCTGGGCGCCCCATATCGTACCAGTGGGTTCAGCGCGGCAGCAAGAAAGTGGCAATAGCATTTGAAACTTCATACCTGGATTTGGCCCTCTTGATTCCGACTCCGCCGCCGTCATTCCGGAGAAATCCGGAATCCAGATATTTCCTGGCATAGGCCAACCGTCCTTCGGCCGGACTTTCCGAATCCGCGCCTGCGCCGGAAAGACGATTGCCGGGAACTTTGGCCGCCCAAATGCGCTTGCCCGGTACCGGCAAGATATTGGCAACACTAACGGGAAACGGGAAACGGGAAAGACACAAAACATCACGGCAGGAGAGGCTTATGGCCGCAGATTACGCAATGGACGCAACCGGTGATAATTCCTTTTTCGGACGTTTTCTCTTACGGTACGCTGATGAGTTCTACCTGCTGTTCCGGCTTATCTTCGCCTTCATCGTGGCGTTGCACGGGGCGCAGAAGGCTTTCCTGCTTTGGGGATTTCCCGCAGCGCATCCCCTGGGCGTCTTGGTGGATATTGCCGGGTGGCTGGAGTTGATTGCCGCCTTCCTCATCGCCTTTGGCGTTTTCACCCGGCTGGGAGCCGGCGCCCTGGTGGTGGCCGCGGTCGCCGCCTACTTCGTAGTACACGCCGGCAACGGCGTTTGGCCCCACATTTACCCGGCGGACGGGGGACCCGGAGCCAACGGCGGCGAGGTAACCATTCTCTGGTTCGCCATCGCCGGCATCATCGGGGTGCTGGGCAGCCGAAAGTACGGCATTGAGCGCCTCTGGCTAAAGCGGGAAATACTGTAAAGAACTACCGGCAGGCGAGGCCAGGCTCAACTGCCGGCATAATTCGACTGGGGTAAACCGGATCAGGCGGGGCGGTGGTACTCCCACAGGGTGCCTTGGGCGGTATCTTCCAGAACCACCCCCTGGGCCGCCAGGTCGTCGCGAATACGGTCGGCCAGGGCATATTGCCGGGCCTGACGCAGTTCGGTGCGGGTGTTCACCAGCAGGTCGATGAAGGGCCTGGCGGCTAATTCTTCGTTTCCGGCAGCTCGGACTTCAAAGGTCATACCCAGGATGCCGCCCAAATGGCGCAGTGTGTCCTGGGCCGCGGCTATTCCCTTGCCGGAATCCCGGGCCCGGTTGATTTCCCGGGCCAGGTCAAACAGGGACGCCAGGGATTGAGGAGTGTTCAGGTCGTCATCCATTGCCGCCATAAAGCGCTCGTGGAACGGGGTGGCGTCCAGGGTTTCGGCAGCATCCGGATTGGTGTCGAGCCGTAGGGCGTGGCGGAAGCGGTCCATACTGCGCTCCATCGCGGCGGAACCTTCGTCGCTGTACTGCAGCGGGCTGCGGTAGTGGGAGCTGAGGAAGTAAATGCGCAGGGCGTCGGCGCTGTGGCGTTCCAGGGCCTCTTCCACCGATACCAGGTTGCCCAGGGACTTGCTCATCTTGTCTTCGCCTAACTGGAGCAGGCCGTTATGCACCCAGTGATGGGAGAAGGGCACAATACCGGTATGGGCCTCGCTTTGAGCGATTTCGTTCTCGTGGTGGGGGAAGATCAGGTCCTGACCGCCGCCGTGAATGTCCAGCGGATAATCGAGGTAGCGGAGGGACATGGCGGTGCATTCGATATGCCAGCCGGGGCGGCCGGGGCCCCAGGGGCTGTCCCAGAAAGGCTCGCCGGGCTTGGCGCCCTTCCAGAGCACGAAGTCCATCGGGTGCTCCTTGTCCTCATCCACCTGTACCCGGGCGCCGGCAATCATCCCGTCCAGGGTCCGGTGGCTCAGCTTGCCGTACTCCTTGCTGCGTTTAACCCGGAAGTAAACGTCGCCGCCGGCCGGGTAGGCATACTCCTTGTCCACCAGGTCCTGGATGGTGTCAATAATCTTGGGAATCTCCTGCGTAGCCAGGGGGTAGATGTCGGCGCGGCGGACATTGAGGGCGTCCATAGTGCGGAAAAAGTCCTCAATATACCTCTCCGACAGTTCATCCTCGCTAATCCCGGCTTCCTGGGCGCGCTGAATTATTTTGTCGTCCACGTCGGTAAAGTTCTGGACGTGCTTGACCTGGTACCCCTGATGCTCCAGGTAGCGGCGGAGGGTATCGAAAACCACATAGCTCAGGGCGTGGCCTACATGGGTTGACGAATAAGGCGTCACCCCACAGACGTACATTTTTACGGTCTTGCCATCGGCAGGAGCGAAGTCCCGTTCCTCGCCGGTAAGAGTGTTATATAGCCTCATAGCTTCATCACTGTCGAAGAATTGTCGCCACCGCAGCGGCGGCGATACCCTCTTCCCGCCCGACAAATCCCATAAAATCGGTGGTAGTAACCTTGATGCTTAACCGCTCGACCGGCAGAGACAGGGCCCCGCCGGTCTGATCTTTCATAGCCGGGATGAAGGGCCCCAACCGGGGTTTTTGCGCCAACATTGTAGCATCAACGTTGGATATACGCCAACCGTTGGCGACCAGCAGATTGCCAACCTGGGCCAGCAGCGCCAGGCTGGATATGTCCTTGTAACGAGCATCGTCGGAGGGGAAATGCTGACCCTTATCGCCCAGGTTGGCCGCTCCCAGCAGCGCGTCCATTATGGCGTGCACCAGCACATCGCCGTCGCTGTGGCCCACCAGACCCCGGTCGTGGGGGACGGTTACGCCGCCCAGCACCAGCCGTCGCCCCGGCGCCAGGGCGTGGGAATCAAAACCAATGCCGGTGCGGTAGTCCGGTGAGTCCATTGCATCAAATATACCACGCCCGGTGTCCCCTGCGCCGACGCAGTCCCGGAGAGCGGCAGCAGAGCCTTTAGATTGTTCCTGAAAAACCGCTCATGGTGAACCGGTACTTGGACAAGCTCAGGATGAGCGGGAGTGTGCCTGGGATATACTAGTAGTCCAACTACTTTGAAATGATGGATTGCTTTTCCAGACGGGTTCTCAGTCTGATGCTTGTCCACGTAATCCCACCAACCAAATTACCCATCATTACAAAGATTTCGCACCACTAGCCTTTGGCCGACGCCGGAAAGGGGAGCTACGGGCTGGAATAAAAAGGGATACCCGGAGGCGTAATGTTCCAAAGGCGTTTGCCCGGCGGGGGAGGAGAGACGGGTGTTCAGACCGGGCCGCCGCGCCCCTTCAAAATTGCCTCTACCACCACCAAGTCCTCCGGGGTGGTTACTTTCAGGTTTTCGTAGGAGCCGAGGAACATTCGTACCGGATGGCCGAGGCTTTCCACCATCATCGCGTCGTCGGTTGCTTCGCCGGTGAATTGGGCGTGGGCCCGGAGGAGCAGGTCGTAGCGGAAAATCTGGGGGGTTTGCGCCGCCCAGAGGGTTTCCCGGGGCGGCGTAGCGGTTATCTCCCCGCCGGGAGCAATAACCTTGATAGTATCCTTGACCGGCACTCCGGCAACTACGGCGCCGAACTGGGCAACCGCGTCCAGCCCCCGGTGCAGCAAAGCCCGGTCGAGGCCGGGGCGGGCGCCGTCGTGGACCATTACCCAGTCGCAAGGTTGGAGGGCGTCCAGACCGGCGCGCACCGAGTCCTGCCGGCGCGCTCCACCGACACAGACTTGGGAAACCTTGCGGTATTTACGGCGGCGCACCAGGGCGCAACCCAACTCCCAGGAGTCGGCGGACACGACCAGGACGATTTCGGTTGCCGGCGGGAACTGCTCAAACCGGTCAAGGGTGTGGGCCACCAGGGGTTGGCCCCGTACCGGAGCAAAAGTCTTGTCAACTCCGCCCATTCGGGAACTCTGCCCGGCGGCCACTACGACGACGCCGACTCGGGGAGCGTCGGCCGGGCTTGAGCCGGTTAAATCAGTTGTATGGTCGCCGGTCACCAGGTACGCCGGTTAATGGCCCCGGGACTGGGCAAATATGATGCGTCCGGCAGCGGTTTGGAGCACCCGGGTTACGGTTACGTCATGGAAAGCGTTGATATAACGCCGTCCGCCCTCTACCACCACCATCGTGCCGTCGTCCAGGTAGGCCACGCCCTGGCCCAGCTCCTTGCCCTCTTGCACGATATTGACCCGCATTTCCTCTCCGGGGAGGACAATGGATTTTATGGCGTTAGCCAGTTCGTTGACGTTGAGGACTTGGACTCCCTGAAACTCGGCCACCCGGTTGAGGTTATAGTCGGTGGTGAGGATGGGGGCATTCATCGAGCGGGCCATCTGCACCAGCACTGAATCCACTTCCTCGCCGTTGGTAATGCCCACGTCCATTACGTCGAGGGTAACCTTTTCATCCTGACGGAGTCGGCCCAGGACTTCCAGTCCCCGGCGGCCCCGGTTGCGGCGGAGCGGGTCGCTGGAGTCGGCGATGTGCCGCAGCTCGTCCAGGATAAACCGGGGGACAACCAAAGTGCCCTCCAGAAAGCCGGTGCCGGTCAGGTCGGCGATGCGGCCATCGATGATAACGCTGGTATCCACCAGGATCTTCCCGTTTCGCCCTTCCTTGGCTACTCCGTTGGTGTGGTTGTTATGCTCCAGGGTCGGGAAAGCCGCCTGCACGTCCCGCCCCCGCAGACCGCCAAGCAAAAGGCCAACCGATCCCAGGGTGATGCTGACAATAATCGGAATACCCCAAGCCATCCAGCTGCTCAGGGTATAGAAGGGAATAGAGATCAGGGCGGCGAAAATCAGGCCAAACAACGCTCCCAGGGAGGCCGACAGCAAGGTTGAGCCGGGAATGCCATTAAGATAGCCGATTAGCCTGCGCCAAGGCTTGAGAACGAGGATCGGGGTGACGATTGCGCCAACCGGCAATCCGGCAAGGGCGAGGATTATCCCCCAAGGCAGAAACTGTTTTTCATCTGAGGAAAATTCCGGTACATAAGAACCCAGGCGCCAACCCAGCACTCCGAACCCACCAGCGCCGATCACTCTGAGGCTCCATAACTCAAACACTAGCCTGAACTCCCCTCCCAGCGCTCCAACACCGACTGACGACAATTCCCACTGCTATGCAGGCTCTGTTGGCCGGTTCATTAAACCGCCCGTTGGTTAAATAATCAGTCCCTCCCCAACTTTTGCCAACACCCCGAGCCGATACTAACCGCTGGGTAATCACCGCAACGGAGCAACGCCGGAATAAATTAAGATGATTAAGAGATTATTATGAGTAGCATTGCTCCAAATAAACTGGAGCCAAGGCCGTAGCCAACCTTCTAACGAAAGGGAGACTAGGCCAGCTAGAGCATAACATAATGTGGAGGGTTAAGGAAGTTTTGACACGGAGTTGAGCGATTTTTGCGGTATTCGGAGCACTATTACCCCGTCTGCGGCGAGAAACGACGGATATTAGATGCTCTGAGTACCTTTTTACCGGCGGTAATACCGGCGCGGGGCGAATTTTAGCACACCGGCGCCAAGCTAAGGAACCGCCGAATAAGTCCGTGACCTGCGTGTTTATCCCTACTCGTCGTTCCCGCGAAAGGAGGAACCTAAAACGTTGTGGACCAAGGTTCCTGCCTTCGCAGGAACGACGGGGTGAAGGCGCTGGCGTTTAATGACTAATCAGTGTTTCCTTAGCGCAACCGAGCCTCAAACCTGGCCGCCTGATATGGCGCCGTTCCTTCTCCTGGCGGCGTTTCTTGGGTCATTGGGCTTGATAGACGGGCTGTCACCCCAGAGACGGGCTACTACCCCCAGCGACCGGCTGCCGGGTTCGCTGACGCTGCGATGGGGGTAAGCTCCGGAGCTTGGCTTGGCGTGGCGTGGTGGAGTCGTTGGAGACCTCATTACGCCCAGGCAGGGTAGTACCGGCGGTCAACCGGCTCTGCCTGGCTGGTGGGCCAACGGGTTGGCGCCCCGCAGGCTATCTTAGTCCTGCTCGGCGTTCCGGTCTTCCGAATACACGATACCGCAACCGATTCGGCGCCATTGGCCGGGGCGGAACTTTCTAAGATGCGTTCCGTTCATCTGCCCCGGCCAATGGCGGACCGGCCGGAATCACCGGCCGTCGGCGGGCCTATTGTTGGTGGGTCTGTTTTTGGTGGGTCTGTTTTTGGTGGATCGTAGATTGGTGGGTCGGCTATCAGTGGGTTTCGGCGTAAATCTCGGCGGTTACGCTGGTGCTTGGGGTCGCCACGGCGACCGAACCGTAGAGGGGTCAACGCATTTTCCACTGGTCAACCAGGTATTGACCCTGGTCGTCGTCCAGGCCCCAAATCTGAAAGTGAACCTTAATGTCGTCATACACCGTGATGCTGGCCTGCTCCTTGCCGGGGTCGCGGTAGGCCTCAATGCTGACGTCCATCCAATTCACCGGTATCTGCTCGTCGTGGGCGATGCGCTCCACCATATTGACGGCGCAGGCAGTGATGCCGGAAAGGAAGAGTTCGCCGGCGCCGACTTCTTCACCACCGGAGCCATCGGCCACAAAGTGGTGGTTGCGGGCGTTGCAGATGGCCCGACCCAAGGTGCCGGTGCTGTAGCTTCTTACCCGGTAAGCCAGGTTTAGTTCTGCCATGTCTCCAACCTCCTCCTGTAAACTTCGCCGTAAACTTGGCGCGGACGCCCCGCAGTAAACGACGTTGGCCTTTCCCCGGTAATCTTAACGGCAATCATATACTGGGCGCAACCTTAAACCAGCTACAAGATGACGGTCAAAAGACGGCCGATTTCAACCATCTGGTACAATGCAAGTAAGCATAACTTCGCCGAACGCAAGTTAGCTGTCGGATTATTGGCCGGAGATTTGCATTATCGAAACCCTGCTGTTCCTTTTAGCCCAGCAAGACCAGGAGAGTATCGGGCTGGTCCGCGACTTTGCCGTGACCCTGGCAGTAGCCGGGGCCGCCCTGGTATTGTTTCGCCGGATTAAATTGCCTCCGGTTCTGGGCTATCTGCTGGCCGGGGTAATCGTCGGTCCTTTTACCTTTGCCGGAATCAATTTCGGCCCCTTTACCGACCTTCGGGGGCCGGTGCAGAATCTCGGAACAATCCGGCTGCTGGCCGACCTGGGCTTGGTCTTTCTATTGTTCGGGATCGGTCTGGAAATCGGATGGCAGCGCATCCGCCAGATTGGCCTGCGGGTTATCATCATCGGCTTTGTGGAAATGACCACGATGTTTGTGCTGGGTTACGAGATAGCTTATCTGTTGGGCTGGACTCCGTTGGAGCAGATATTCCTGGGGGCGGCGCTGTCCATCAGCAGTTCGGCCATTCTAATCAAGATGCTGCGCGATACGGGCACCCTGTTCGACCCGCAGGGCCGAATCATCGTCGGGGTGCTGCTGGTCGAAGACTTTGTGGCGGTCATAATGCTGACCGTCCTGTCCGGTATAGCTACCACCGGCGGGGCCAACATCGGGGACATCGGAGCGCTGGCCGCCAAGCTGGCGATATTCGGAACGGCCGCCCTGGCGTTTGGCGCCCTGCTGGCGCCGAGGCTCATCCGCTACATCGCCCGGTTCGAGTCGGAAGAGGTAACCCTGATAACCAGCCTGGCCCTGTGTTTCAGCCTGGCTTTGGCCGGCTATGAGTTGGGGTTGTCCGCCGCCGCCGGGGCTTTTCTGATTGGGATGATTCTGGGCGATACCGAGCATTCGGAAGATATCAGCCGGGTAATGAGCCCGCTGCGGGACATGTTTGCCGCCCTCTTCTTCGTATCCATTGGAATGCTGATGGATATTTTCACCGTCGTCGATTTCCTGGTGCCGGCGTTGATTATCTCGGCGGTGTTCATTCTGGGCAAGGTGGTGTCGGACACCACCGGAGCGATTTTGTCGGGGCACGACGGTCGAACCTCTTTGCGGGTGGGTATGAGTATGCCGCAAGTCGGGGAGTTTTCCCTGGCGATGATTAAGACGGGCGTGGAAAATGGCGCGGTGAGCGCCTTTATCAGTCCGGTAATCACCGTAGCCACGGCCATTACCGCCTTGTTCTATCCCCTGATTTTCCATTCCCATGCGAGGGTGGCCAATTTCATTGACCGGATATCACCGCTCTGGCTGAAGGAATACGCCAGCGTTCTTTTCCTGTGGCTCACCGCTTCGCGCCGGGCCTTCATTCTAAACACCCCATTGGGCCACCGAATCAAGCATTCGGTGCAATTCATCATGCTCAACATGGGAATCATCGTGGTCATAATTACCCTGGGCACGGTGATACTGCAATTCAGCGATAATCTGTCGGGGTGGATCAACGTGGGCGAAGGACTGGTCGGACTAATCACCGGCGGGTCGGTGCTGGCCCTGTGCATCCCCTCCGGCGTCGCGGTTTGGCGGAACCTGCGGCAGCTTACCGAGGCGGTGATGAATCAGGTGCTGCCCCGGTGGACCGCATCGCACAATCCCAGGGGACAACAGAGCCTGCGGGTGGTGCTGCGCAACACCATCCTGATTCTCATTCTCATCCTGCCGACCATCTGGAGCGTCCCCTTTGTAGCCCGGCTGCTGTCCCTGGGCAATGTGGCGACGCCCATTCCGGCGCTGATATTGATTGGCGTAACCGTCGGCGTGGCCCTGGCCGCCTTTCAGATACACGGCACCCTGGAAGATACCTTTCGGCGCACCTTCCTGGGCGCCGACCACCACGGTCAGAACCTGCCGGAGCCGGATTATCGCTACGAGGACTCGCATCTCCCTTCCGACACCGGAGCGCTCGAGGAACTTCCCGATGAGGAACGCCTCGAGGTTACGGACGATGCCTAGATTGCGGGGGTTAGTTTAATGGGAGAGCGGCGAGTATAATTTTCTGGCCGGCAGGTTGAGGTCCGGCCAGGGTCTGGATCAAGTTTGGGGTGAAAAGAAACCGGCAGGCCGCTATACCGAGCCAGTAGGCCAATAGAAGGAGAGGCATTATGCGTATTTGCTCTTTTTTACCGAGCGCCACGGAGATTGTTTACGTTCTGGGCTTGCAGGAACAGCTTTTCGGGGTAACCCATGAATGCGACTACCCGACGGAGGCCAAGGGCAAGCCCTGGGTGGTGCGCAGCGTTTTTGACGGCACCGAGCCGACCAGCGGCGAAATCAGCCGGGTGATCTCCGAGCGGCTGGAGCAGGGTTTGGGCATTTACGAGATTGACCAGGGGGTGATGCAGGCCGCGGCGCCGGATTTGCTGCTGACCCAGGCCATCTGCGAGGTTTGAGCCATATCCTCTCGGCAGGTTGCCGAGGTCAGCGTCAGCCTTCCCAAGGAACCTCAGGTCATATCCCTTGATCCCCAATATGTGGGCGATGTGCTGGAAGACATCCGCCGGGTCGGTCGGGCTACGGGAGCCGAAGCCGTCGCGGAATCGGTGGCCGAGCAGATGCAGCGCCGGATCGATGCCGTTGCCGCCAGGATTACCGAGTCGGTCGAGTCGGCCGGGTCGGTCGAGTCGGCCGGGTCGGTTGCCAAGCCCCGAGTCTTGCACCTGGAATGGGTTGACCCGCTGATGTGCGGCGGTCACTGGGTGCCGGAGATGGTGGAAATGGCCGGGGGGGTCAACTGCTTCGGGGACAAGGAAACCGGCTCATTCCGCCTGGAATGGGAAGAGATAGTCGCCAGCCAGCCGGAGGTAATCATCCTGATGCCTTGCGGTTTCGACGTTAAACGGGCGTTGCAGGATGTGCCGCTGCTGGCGGAACGGGAGGGCTGGGAGTCGCTGCCGGCAGTACGAAACAACCGGGTGTATGCCATCGACGCCGGCGCATATACCAGCCGTTCCGGGCCGCGTTTAGTCGTGGGACTGGAAATAATGGCGGAGATGATACATCCGGAGCTGTTCTCCGGCCTGATACCGGAGTCCGGGGCGCTGCGGTTGTACGGCAGCGGAGTTAAACCGCAATAACCGGGCAACGGGGACGGGCGGGGTCTTTCCGTAACCTGCCCCGCGCCTTGCCGCTGCCCAGGAAAATCCCGGGGCCCTTCGACCGGCTCAGGGTGAGCGGCGGTGGATGTCCGTCCTTAGACCAGGTCAGGGCGAGCGGCATGGCTACCGCATTAGAACGAAAGATTACAGTTCGTCGTTCCTGCGCAGGCAGGAACCTCTGTCGTCAAAGCCTTAAGGTTCGTCCCTACGCAGGAACGACGTATTAACTCTTTACCTACGTGCGATAGGCCCTGGGGTGAGCGGGGATACATCTTGACCAGGGCTTTCGAAAGCAACCGTCTTGAAAGTCGAGGCAAATTGCCGCCCGGTTGACGCCGGATAGCCGGGCTGGTTAAACTTCCCACTGCAATTATCGGGAAATTGCCCAATTACCCGTCACGGCTGTTTTCGGCCGGGGCGATTTATCTTGATTACCCGCCAGCCACCTATCGCCAACCCCCCAAGAAGAGAGAAGGAGAATATCGCCGATGAAATTTGGCCTGTTTTATGAATGGCCGAATCCTACCCTGCGCAACTGGAAGACTCTGTTTGAAGAAGGCGTTGAGCAAATCCAATACTCGGAACAAATGGGCTTCGACTATTGTTTGATCGCCGAGCACCATTTCTCCAACTACGGCAACTCCCCTTCGCCATTGTTGCAGGCCCTCTACATCGGTCAGCGCACCAAGCGGCTTCAGATAGCCACCGGCATCCTGGTTGTTCCCATTTGGGACGTCCTGCGTCTGGCCGAGGAAGTGGCCGTGCTGGATAATCTGATTGACGGACGGTTTATCTGCGGGGTAGGCCGGGGTTACCAACCCCATGAGATGTCCCGTTTTGGCGTCACCCTGGAGGACTCACGGCAGAAGTTCATCGAAAGTCTGGATGTGCTGGTCAAGGCTTGGACTCAGGACGAGTCCTTTACCTATGACGGTGAGCAGGTCAAGATTCCCCACCCGGTAACCGTCTGGCCCAAACCGCTGCAGAAACCTCACCCGCCCTTCTGGATTGCCGGAACCAGCGTCGAATCCATGAAATTGGCGGCGGAATGGGACATGATGCCCCTGACCACCGGACTGCTGGGAGATGCGGGAGTCCGCACCCATTTCGCCTCCCTGATCCACGCCCGCAAGGACCTGGGCAAATCCATCCACGGCCTGGAGCTGGGCATCCAGGCCATAACCCACGTAGCGGAAACCGACGCCGAGGCTCGCAAGCAACTGAGCTATGCCCGGTGGCAGAACCGGGCCGGACGCGCCCTGAACCGGCTGGAGGTCTCCGACGGCCGCGTCCAGGTTGGCCCCTATGACGGAGAACTGGACGACGACGGCTTTATGCAGCGCCTTTACTTCGGCAGCCCGGATACGGTCACCGAAAAGTTTAAGCAGGCGGCCCAATTGGGCGTAACCAACGTCAGCAACTGGATGATGTTCGGCGGCCTGGAGCACGAAAAAATAATGCGCTCCATCCGGCTGATGGGCGAAGAGGTAATCCCGGCCCTGAAGGACGTGAAGCCGCCGGAAGGTCTGGCCGATGAGCTGGCCGCCACCGAACCGGCCACCAGCGAACAACTACAGGCAGCCCGGTTCGGCGCCGCCCCCTCCGACGTGACCGCTACCTAGAGCGGGGCAAATCTCCAGGGCCGGCCCGGCTGAAACGAACCGGGGAGGTTGTACCGGCGTATCACAGGGACGGATAGCCCAATCCGTCCCTGGTCTGTTTGAGGGCGCTAATTCCGGGCTGCCGCCTGGGTAAAGACTGGGTACCTGGGTAAAGACTGGGTAAAGGTAGGTACTTGTTATGACCAACCTCAACGAAGGGCTTGACCGGCCCGAAGGACTGCCCCTCCCCCTGCCCCTTACCGGCATCCGTGTGCTGGATGCGACGCATATCGTAGCCGGCCCCTTCTGTTCCCTGATTCTGGCCGACATGGGCGCCGAGGTTATCAAGGTTGAACGGCCCGGCGCCGGCGACCTGGCGCGGGGACGCGGGCCGTACATTACCGGCGGGGAAGGCGGAGAGCGGGTCAGTTCCCGCTACCTGGGCGTCAACCGCAACAAGCAGAGCGTCACCCTGGACTTGCGCCACCCGCAATGCAAGGCGGCCTTCGAGAATCTGGTGCGGGCCTCCGATGTGCTGCTGGATAACTGGGGGCCGGGGGCTTTCCAACGTCTGGGGCTGGGCTACGACCGGCTCAGTGAGTTGAACCCCGGCCTGGTTTACGCCACCATCACCGGCTACGGCGACAGTCCCGACCTGCGCGGCCCCTATTCCAACTGGCCGGCCAACAACCTGGCGATTCAGGGCATGGCCGGTTGGATGGAACTGACCGGAGAACCGGACGGCCCGCCCCAGAGTGTCGGCGATAACATCGGAGATTCCGTCCCCGGCGTGTGGACGGCTCTGGGCATCGTCCTGGCCCTGGAAACGCGCCGCAAGACCGGCTTCGGCCAGCACGTGGATATGGCGATGTATGAGTGCATGGTGGCCCACACCGTCAGCAATATGAACACTTACCAGGCCACCGGGCAAGTCGTCGGACGGGACAGGGACCGGTTGGCTACTGCCGGCCTGACCTTCCGCGCCGGCGACGGCTACGTGGTGATGGCCGGCGCCCGTCTGGCGGAACGGTGGCGCGCCCTGTGGCAGTTAATCGGACGGGAGGAATTGGCCGAAGACCCCCGCTATTTAGGCCAGGGCGACGGCGAGTTCATCACTGGCAACGTGATACCGGCCATCGAGGAATGGTCGCAGCTCCGGCCCAAGTGGGAAGTGGCGGGAAAGCTGACCGAGTTGGGTTTCTCTATGGGCGTGGCCCAGACCATCGAAGACCTGGCCCATTGCCCGCACCTGGAATCCCGTCAAATGTTCGTGGAAACCGGCGACACCCTGGGCGGCCAATTCCGCTCCCTGAGGACTCCCCTGCGCCTGACCGGCTGCGCCGCCTCTCCGCCCACCGACCCGCCCACGCTGGGCCAGGATAACCGGGCGGTGCTGTGTTCGTTGGGCGGGTTGACGGAGGAGGATCTGGTGGGGTTAGAGGAGGAGGGGGCGGTTTAACTCGGCGGTTGAGTGTATAATTCCCAAATGGAAACCACCGACTACTACGAACGAGAAGTAAGGCAAAACCACCCGGAAATCATAGACGAATGGGTGCAACGCGTACTGGATAATCCGTACTATACTGCGCAACAGGATGACGGTAGAATCAGATATTATGGTTTCGTTCCCGAACTGGGGCACTGGATTCGGGTGATAGTTGCGGATGGAAAGCTGCACAATCGTTTTATTGACCACAATAAGCGGAGAATTTGGGGGAGACCATGAAACTGAAAATTTCTTACTTTAAGGATACGGACACGCTTTGGCTGAGCAACGAGCTGCCTACGCCGGTGGGGGAAGACATAACGGAGAATGTTACTGTCTTTTTTGACATGGAGAAAACTCAGCCTAACGGCGTACTAATTGAACACGCTGCCGAGTTGCTACTGCCGATTCTGAAGGCCGCAACCGAATCCTCGGAAGATGCTGTTGACCAAGCAGCCACACCGAGCAAGGCAGCAGCAATGCCGCGGTCCTTCAATTCGCAACATAGTGACACCTAAACACACGACGGAGGATTAACCGTGCCTATAACCGGAATGGGAGTTGTTTCCCGGGTGGCCGGAGCGCCGGCCCGGTTGGAAGAAATCGTTGTTGACGACCCGGGGCCGGGCGAGGTGTTGGTCCGCATTCAGGCCAGCGGCGTTTGCCATACCGACCTGCACTATAAGCTGGGCAAAATCAGTAATGAGTTTCCCTATCTGCTGGGCCACGAAGGCGCCGGCATCGTCGAGGCGGTGGGCGAGGGCGTCACCGACCCCAAAGTGGGCGATTACGTGGTGCTGGCCTGGCGCGCTCCCTGCGGCTACTGCCGGTTCTGCGCCCTGGGGCAACCCAACCTCTGCTCGGCCAGCCTCAACGCCCAGCCCCGGATGTCCGCCCGGAAAGACGGCGCCAGGTTAAGCCCGGCCCTGGGCATTGGGACTTTTTGCACCCATACCGTGGTAGCGGCGCAGCAGGCCGTTCCGGTACCTGTCGCCTGCCCACCGGAACAAGCCAGCCTGTTGGGCTGCGGCGTAACCACCGGCGTCGGTGCCGTCTTGTACACCGCCGGAGTGCGCCGGGGCAGCAGTGTGGCGGTCTATGGCTGCGGCGGCATCGGCTCCAGCGTAATCATGGGGGCGAAACTGGCCCGCGCCGGCCGGATTATCGCCGTGGACATCGCCGACAATAAGCTGGCCTGGGCCAAAGAGTTCGGCGCCACCGACGTGGTTAACGCCGGCAGCGCCGATCCGGTGGAGGCGATTAAGGAATTGACCGGCGGGCACGGCGTGGACTATTCCTTTGAGTGCGTCGGAATGCCCCAAACCCTGCTGCAAGCCCTGTGGTCTCGCGACCTGGCGGGCACCTGCGTCCTCATCGGCGTTCCCGACCCTACAATGGTGGTGGAAGTGCCGATGTTGCAATTCTTTGGGTTGGGAGGGTCCCTGCGGGTTAGCTGGTACGGCGACAATCTCCCCTCCCGGGACTTTCCGCTGCTGGCTAACTACTACCTTTCCGGGGAGCTGGACCTGGACCGGATGGTGTCCCGGGTTATTAGCCTGGAGGATACCGAGGCCGCCTTTGAGGCGATGGAACGGGGCGAGACCCTGCGATCCGTCATTCGCCTGCCCAATGCCTGAACCAACAGCCACAAGAACCCCGGCGGTTAATCGTTCACCACCGGCGCTATCAATAGGTGTGCACAGAGGAACCCACGGAGGTAATCCGCAACGGAATTGAGCCAAGCCGATAGTTGATATATACCAACCTTAAAGTTTTCGGGAGGTCAGGGATGCCAGGCAATATCAAAGACCGCTATGGAATGACCCTCTCTACCAATTCCCCCGCCGCCGCCGACCGCTGGCGAGAAGGCGTTGACCTGCTGTTGTCCCAGAACTACGGGCCGGAGGAAAAGTTTCAGGAGGCCATTGACCTGGACGAGGGCTTTGCCTTGGCCCACGGCTGTCTGGCCTATATGCACATGCTCCGCGCCCGCCCCGACGAGGCCCGGGAGAGCGCCAAGCAGGGCCTGGACCTGGCCGACGGGATAACCCGACGGGAACGCCGCCATATTGAGGCCGTCAGCATGTGGGCCCACGGCAAAGGACCCTACGCCCTCAAGCGGACCAGGGAACATCTGGCCGAGTGTCCCCGGGATGCCTTGATGCTGCGGCTGGCGCAACGGCTATATATGCTGGGCTGCAGCGGCGCCGGGGTGGCCGACTTTCCGCCGGCCCTGTTTGCCCTGATGCAGGAGGCGGCTCCCCATTGCGGCGACGATTGGGCCTTTCTGGGACAGTACGCCTTTGCCCACCACGAAGTCGGCATTCTGGATGAGGCGCTGCGGCTGGCCGAGCGTTCTCTGGAACAGTATCCCACCAACGCCGTGGCCGCCCACTCGGTTACCCACTCCTATTTTGAATGGGGCGACGCGGCTACCGGGGGCGATTTTCTGGGCGGATGGCTCAAAACCTTCGACAACCGCGCCACCTATTACGTACATCTGTCGTGGCACCAAGCCCTGTTTGAGCTGGCCCAGGGCCGCTACCAAAGCGCCCTGCAAATCTACGAGGACTGGATTCGCCCGGCAGTAACCGCCAAGACCATCTCGGCCCTGGCCGACAGCGCCTCCCTGTTGTGGCGGCTGCAAATCTATGGCGGTACGCCCCCGCCGATGCCCTGGGAAGAGGTGAAGGAGCAGGCCGCGCCCGCCGCCAGCCGGCCCGGCCCGGCCTTCCGCGACGCCCACGCCGCCCTGGCCTTTGCCGCCAGCGGTGACCGCGCCATGATGGACACGATGCTGGAACGCCTGCGCGCCGACGTGGAAAAGGGCAGCATCTTTGCCAGGGAAATTATCCTGCCGATGGCTCAGGGAATCGACGCCTTTGCCCAGGAGGACTACGCCGGGGCCGTCCGCTTCCTGGAGCCGGTTTTCCCCCAACTGACCCGCATCGGGGGCAGCCATGCCCAGCGGGAGGTTTTCGAGGATACGCTGCTGGAAGCTTACCTGCGCGCCGGACAGTTCGACCGGGCCGAGGAAATGCTGCGGGAGCGGCTGAACCGGCGGGAAACGGTACGGGATACTTTCTGGCTGGGACGGGTAATGGCCGGCAAGGGAGAGGCGGCGACCGCCCTGGAGAGCCTGACCCGAGCGGCCACCGGCTGGCAGGCCGGAGACCCGGATACGCCGGAACTGGCTAACCTGGAAAACCTGGTCAAAGCGGTTTAGGAGCAACCCTCCTGGTTGACGGCCCCTGCCGAGCGGCCCGTCGCCGGATAGGGACAACCCTTGTGATTGCCCCGGGTGGAGCGAGCAGGCCGGTTTCCTACGTAGTGACCTGCGCGGTGACCTGCATGGTGGCTTGTATAGTGACCTGCACGGTGACCAGTTTGCTCCACCCGCCTGCGTCGGCAACGGAATAGGAAACTTGCCTAATCTTTTCAGATTGGCCGGTAAGGGAACCGCTCCGAATATCCGAATATCGGTATTATGAGCCACCCAAGAATTTTCGGTGGGCCGGCGTTCTGACGACCCGGCACATTTGGAGCGAAGGAACTTAGTGACTCCGGGGAAAAGCGGCGACCTGCCGGTCCAACAGCGCCGGATAATCCGGGCCTGGTGCATCTATGACTGGGCCAATTCCGGCTTTGCCACCAGTGGCGGGGCGGCTATTTTCCCGGTCTATTTCGTCCTTCTCTTCAAGGATGCGCTGGGAGAATCGGCCACCTTCTTCGGCATTACCCTGACCGGCAGCTCCACCTGGGGTTTGAGCGTTGCCCTGGCCACCATTTTCGCCGGGCTAACCGGCCCGATATTGGGCGTCATCGCCGACCGGGTGCCGATCAAAAAGACCCTGCTCGGTATCTACACGGCGGCGGGGGCTTTTTTCACCGTGTTGATGTTCTTCTCGGCCTATACCGCCCACCCGTGGCTCTGGTTCCTCGGGATGTTCGTCATGGCTACCGTGGGCTTTGCCGGCTGCCTGATTTTCTACAACACGCTGCTGCCCCACATTGCGCCCCGGGACCTGATGGACGAGGTGAGCAGCCGGGGGTTTGCCTACGGGTACATTGGCGGCGGGCTGCTGCTGTTGGCGCACCTGGTATTGATTGTAACTACCAGCGGAACGGACTACGCCGACCTGGTCACCCGCATCGCCATCGCTTCGGTCGGCGTCTGGTGGCTCGGTTGGGCCTGGTGGACCCTGAAGGTAGTGCCGGAACCTCACATACCCCGCCAGGTCAGCGGTCTGCGGCCGGTCCGGGCCGTTGCTCTGGCTCTTGGCGAGCTGGGCAAGACAGTCCGGGAGCTGCGCGAGTTCAAGGTAATCGTCACCTACCTGGCTTCCTACCTGCTGTTCAACGACGGAATCCAGACGGTGCTGGCAATTTCCGGCGCCTTTGCCGCCGACACCCTGGGCATTCCCCTGGTGTTCAACATGGCGACGATTCTGATTATCCAGTTTGTTGCTGCGGGCGGGGCAATGGCCTTCGCCTGGCTGGCCGCCCGAATCACCACCAAGGGGGCGCTGAGCGTAGCGCTGCTGGGGTGGATTGTCATCATACTGCTCGGCGTGGCAGTGGCGCCCCTGGTTCCGACCGAGCACCGGAGTTTTGACTATCAACTCAGCTACCGGGCCGAGACCCCGGACAATACGGGCGGGGCGTATTTGGTAGAACGCGCGCCGGAACTGGGGGATTCGGTGTTGAACCAACGTTGGCGGGAGGAGCTGGCATCCATCGGTTCCGCCGACAGCTCCCCAGGTTCCGGCGTTGCTGCAGGTTCCCTTGGTTCTCTTGCCGCCGGCGATACGGTTAACCGGGCCGAAGCGGAGCAATTGCTGCTAAGCGTCCGCACTTCGGAGAACACCGCCTATAGCGTATCTTTAACCGGCTCGGAAACCGGGAACGGAAACGGGAGCGGAGACGGAAACGGGAGCGGAGACGGGAACGGGAGCGGCTCGACAACCGGCGGCGGGCCGGACGGTGAAACCGCCGTGGGCAAGCTGCACCGCTCCTCCCTGGGAGACGGGGCGATAGACCGGTGGCCCATCCTGGTACGGAGGCTGTTATGGCAGCCGCTGGGGCTGGAAGCCGAATACCAATGGCTGGTTTTGGGAGTGGCCGTCGGTCTGGTAATGGGGGGCAGCCAGGCGTTGGCCCGCAGCCTCTTTGCTCAGATAGCGCCCCAGAGCCGCAGCGGAGAGTTTTTCTCCTTCTTCGGATTTATGGGCCGGATCTCGTCGGTTGTCGGGCCAATTCTCTATGTGGTGGTTACCGGCGTGCTTGATTCCCGAGTAGCGGTGCTATCCATAATGATGTTGATTATCGCCGGAGTGATAACGCTGAAGTTTGTGGATGTGGCCGCCGGGGTACAGGTTGCCGGCGCCGAGGATTTGCGCCGGTACGCCGAGGCCGGGGAAGAGCCGCCCCGGTAACGCCAACCCCTGCCGACCTTTTCAAAAAGGTCCGGCGGCAAACCTTGGGGCGCCCGGCATAGAACGGAAACGGGACGGTGTCCGCCCGGTCAGTCCAGCCGGTCGGCGAAGCGGCGCAAGGCCTGGTCGGCGCCGCCCACCCAGGGCGAAAAATGACTGGGGCACAGGACATCGAAGTCCAACCGGGCCAAACGGCGTATTGATTCCTTGGCTTGCTCCATATCCTCGGTGAACCAGGCCCGCGGCAGGTCAAAATTCCGGTGCGGCCCCCGGCCCGGACACTGCAGCGAGTCCCCGGCGATGAGCAGCCCGTAATAGGGGAGGTAAAGGCAGATGCTGCCCCGGGTGTGTCCCGGCGAGTGAATAACCTCCATACCGCCGAAAGAATCCAGCATCGAGCCGTCCTGCAAGGGCAAATCCACCGGAAAGGGCGGCGGGTCGAACGGGGAAAAAATTGGGGCGGTCAGCCGGGCCAGGGTCGGGTTATTCAGCGGATTGGGAAGTTTCTGGCCCGGACCGCGCTGGATATAAGCATTTCCTCCGCATGGGCCGCCCTTTGGCCCGGAGAATTGGCTTTGAGATAGGACATTCCGCCGATATGGTCCGGATGGTAATGAGTGGAAATCAGGTAGGAAATATCCTGGGGGGAACGTCCCTGCCGACGCAGGAAGTCCAGCACTCGACGGCCGTCGCCGAACCAACCGGCATCAACAACGGTAACCCGCTCTTCCACCAGAACGAAGACACTGGTAAAGCCCCAGGCCAGTTGGTAAAAGTTGGGGATGACCTCGCGCGACTTGAACAGCCCCATAATTAACCCCCAGGTAACGTCCTTTCTGCTAGCCGCTTTTGTTAACTCCGCAGGGTCTTTTAATTCTGCCTCTCTCTTGGTGGAGAGGGCCGGGGTGAGGGTGAAGTCCTGCTTTCCAACAGCTTTGCATCCACCGGGGAGACGCCCCTACCCTAACCCTCCCCCGGAGGGAGGGGGAACTATTAAAAGTCCCTGGGGCCAAACCGTAGCTAAATTGCGGTCAAATTGCCGACAGGGTACAATTGAATTATGGTTGAAAGGATACCAAAAAATCATTGGCTTTTCTATTACGACGGCGAATGCCCTTTCTGCATCGCCGCGGTACGCCTCCTTGCCGGGATGGACTTTTTCCGTAAGGTGACCTGGATTCCCTTTCAGGAACTGGCCGCGCCGCCCGAGGGGTTGGCCTGGGAAGACCTGAACCGGGAAGTTTATCTGGATACCGGAGCGCGAAAGGGCAGCGCGCCCCAGTGGTACCCGGGGTATTATGCCTGCCGAAGGCTCTCTCTGCGGTTACTGCCGCTGATTCCCCTGGCGCCGCTGCTGTGGCTGCCCGGGGTTGACCGGCTGGGCGGTTTGGTTTATCGCTGGGTGGCGCGCAACCGTTACCGCATCAGCGATTGCGGCGGGCGTGGCCAGGGAAAATAACCGGCGACCTTCCTTAATGGGGCAATGGGCAATGGGCAATGGGCAATTGGGGCATTGGGCAGCACGCCGCCGGGGAGCGACTGTTACCCTGGCGGATGCCTCGCCGATTTCGCCATCCGCCGGTCGCTCCCCGGCTCAGGATTGCAGTCCCTAATCCAGGGTTGCCGCCAGCAGATGGCAGCCGTAGCCACCCTCATAGCCGGGCAGGGTGATTCTTTCGGCGGTGAAGCCGGCCTCTGCCAGCAGCTTAAGCCAGGTATCCGCCGGAAACAGGCCGGTTATATGCCGGTCTTGCTCTACTCTCAACGCCCCTTGCTCCCGCCGGATAAAGAAGAAAACTGACTCGATGGTGGTATCCGCCGGGTCCGGGTCGGTGCAGTATTCGATAACTGTAAGTTCCGGTTCCGGTTCAGCCCCCGCTTCCAGCTTGGGTTCCGGCTTGGGCTCCGGCTCCGCCGCCGAGTCTCTTGCCGGGCAAAACCAGTGCAGCACGGTGGGGCCCGAAAATGTTTCACTGAAATAGTCGGGAGAAATGAGCAGCACGCCGCCCGGCTCCAGGTGGGCCTTGGCCGTAGTGAAGGTGGCCGTAAGATCGGCCTCGGTGAGCATATAGCCGATGGCGTCGTGAATTAGCACGGCTCGGAAGGTTCGGCCCAGCCGGACGCTGCGCATATCCCCCTGGTGGTGCGCCACGCCGGGGTTCAGCCGGGCGGAAAGGGCCAGCATTTCCGGGGATAAGTCCACTGCGGTAACGTCGAAGTCGGCAGTCAGGTGGGACAGGGTATGGCCGCCGCCGGAACCCAGCTCAAGTACCGGATGCCTTCCCGGCCCCAGTCGTTCTCGCAGGGCCTCCCTCCAGTGTTGGGCATCATCTACATACTCCTCCGGTGGGCTGAACAACGGCCACAAGTAGGCCAAATCATCGTATAGGCGGTGCTGAGTCACGGTCTTGATGCCTCCCTGGTAGATAGCGCTAACCGATATTATACCGCCGGGCCGCGCGCTGCCCGATTCCTTGACCTGCCCGACTAATTCCGATTAAATAACGGGCGCACCGGCAATTAAGGTACAGTTGAAAAGGTACAGTTGAAAATGGTCGCGGGCCGGGCCGGCGGAAGGGGATAAAAAATGGGTAAGTTGGATGGCAAAGTGGTGGTGGTGACCGGAGCCAGCCGGGGCATCGGAGCAGAGATTGCGGCCCAGTTTGCCCAGGAGGGCGGCAAGGTAATCTGCGCGGCCCGAACCCTGAGAGAGGGCGACCACCCGCTGGAAGGTTCCCTGGAAAAAACGGTAGCCCAAATTCGCGGGGCCGGCGGCGAGGCCACGCCGGTAGCGGTGAATCTGGCGCAAGCAGAGGAGTGCGAGCGGCTAATCCAGGAGGCCGCAGACATTTATGGCCCGGTGGACGTATTGGTTAACAACGCGGCGTTGACCTACTTTATTCCGGTTAAGGACTTTGCCACCGGTCGCTGGATACGGTCTTGGGAAGTGAACTTCCACGCTCCCTTTATCCTCAGCAAAGCTTCGCTGGAGCTGATGATTCCCCGGCGTTCCGGCAGCATCGTCAATATCTCCTCCGGGGCCGCAGTCGGACCGGGCCGAGGGCCCTACCCGGATGCAGCCAGCACCGGTATCATCGGCGCCACCTGTTACGGCGCGGAAAAGGCGGCGGTGGAGCGGTTTACCCAGGGGCTAGCCAGCGAGGTTTACCAGTACGGCATTTCGGTGACCTGTGTGTCCCCCTCGCTGATCGTGCCGACCCCGGGAACGGTGTTTCACAACCTGGTCAGCGGTATGGATGACCCCAGTGGCGAGCCGCCGGAGTTGATGGCCCAGGCCGCCCTGCTACTGGCCACGGAACCGCTGGACCGGGTAACCGGGCGGGTGACCTACAGTCAGCAGATTCTCCAGGAGTTTGGCTGGATCAGCGGCGGCCAGGGCCGGGGGTTAAACTTGCCGGGCACCGGCTTCAGTCAAATCTAGGCGGGGCAACGGAAATTATGGAAACTATGAAAACCGCCGGGATTGCCCTTCCGGTTAGGCTATCCGACTCTACGGGAGGATCAGCATTGCTACCGGGCAGTCATGGCGACAAAAAATACCGGGGACTCTGGTGAACCGAGTCCCCGGTTTGGTTTAACCGTATCAAGGGGTGAGGTCAGCCGGTTGGGCGTAGCTCAGCGGGAGTTTTAATGACCGCCGCTACCACAACCACAGCCGCCACCGCCGCTACCACAACCACAGCCGCCACTGCCGCAGCCACAACCGCCGCCGCTGGCAAACATGGGGTTGTTAATTACGAAACCGACCTGACCGCCGAACTCTTCGACATAGTCTATGGTGGCTTCTTCCAGGAAAGGAGCGCTGTCCGAGTCCATCAGGAAGCTCAGCCCCTCGGCGCTGAATATGGTGTCATCGGGCTGGGTCTCCTTCTCCATAGTGAGCATATACTGGAGACCGCCGTCCCCTGAGGGCATGGCAATAACGCGTAGGGAGTTGGCCTTGTCTTCTTCCTGTTCGATAACTTCCTTGAGCTTTTCGATGGCCAGAGGGGTAATTTCCATGATTCACCACTCCATTTAATTTGGCAGAGTGCAAGAGTGCAAAAGAGCTTCTGCTACCGGCTAGGCTAACATACCTGCCTGGCAATAGTCAATTGGTAATTGTTAGCCGCGATACCAATCGGGCAATCGCAGGGAGTTGGCGCCTCGGGTTCAGCCATCTACCGGTCATTACCGCTTACAAGTTCCTGCAGAAAAAGGTGGGGTAGGGCTGCCTACTGCCCTCCGAGTCGCCTTTTGCCGGCCTTTTGGCCGCTGGCGGCGCTGCGGTATTACTCGCTGAACCAGATTCCGCTGACCCGGACGTTGGGGTCCTGGCGCGGCTGCCAGTTTACTTGGGGGTCAACCGCGTAGATTATCGGCAGGTCGAACAGGGAAAGGAAGAACACGTCGTCATGGAACCGGTCGGCCAGGACTTCCAGCCGCCCCTGCCGCCCGGCTCCGGTGGAAGCCAGGGCGTCGTAAATCCGGCCCTGGATTCCGCCCTGGTTGAGATCGCAAACCATCGACCGGACGCTGGCGCAGTTCATGTAGTATTGCAAATGACGGCCAAAGTCCAGCGTCGCGTTGGAGGGCTGGCGGCCCAAAATATCATAGGGGGCGCAGTTCGACACGCCCTTATCCAGAGCCGCCCGCAGATCCCCGGAAGTGGGTATTGCCTGGTCCGGGTCTCGACCGGAGGCGGCGATGACTTCCTGCACTGCCTGGCCGATGCCGCAGCGGGACATGGAACTCCACACGGAAGGCGAGACCACCCGGTACTCCACATTCATCCCCACGTCGGTCAAATAAGCCTGGATGAACTCGGAGATTTGCACCTGTTTGGCTACTCGGGCGAATTGGGTGGTGATGGTTATCGTGTTCTCCGGATTGTACCCGGCGTCAGCCAAGAGGCGCCTGGACTTATTGGGTTCATACTCATAGGGGGCGGTGTTGGCTTCGGTAGCGCCAATGACGCCGGGCCAGATGATGCTGCCGCGGCAGGCAGTAAGTCCGTTATAGAGAAACTCCACCATTTCCTGGCAGTTTACCGCGTGCGCCATCGCCTGACGTACCGCTTGCTTTTTCAACTCCGGGTGCCAGATGGTATTGATGCTGAGCGAATAGGTCTCCGCCGAAGCGCCGGCCCGGATCATTTCGGGCGGGAAGAGGCCGACCGCGCTCGCGCCGATGTCCCAGCCGATGTCGGCCTCGCCGGTTCTCACCAAGGCGCCGATAGCCGCCGGCTCCGGACGCCAGATCCAGGTAACGTTCGGGATAAAGGGCCTCTGGAACTCAAAGTGGTCGCCTGCGGGAACGTAGTCCTCGTAAGCCGTCTGGGTTATCGACACGCCCGGCTTCCATTCCACCTGCCGGTAGGGGCCGAACCCGACGCTCCGGCGCGCCAAATCATCCGCAGTGGCGCCGGCCAGCCAACCCGGAGCCTCAAAGTTGAGGGAAAAGGCCGTGTTGGGGAATATGGGGCAGGGAGCGGCGCAGTTCAGGTCCACCGTGTAATCATCCACCTTGACCGCCTCAAAGGGGCCGGTGTAGTTGAAACCGCCGCCTTCGGAGGCAATACCGCCCTGGACGGCAAAGCTGGGCAGGGAGTTGTCGGCGTTCCAGTCCTCGCCGTTGTGGAACTTGACCCCTCGCCGCAGTTGGAACCGCCAGGTATCGGCGTCAATCTGCTCCCAACTTTCGGTGGCGCCGGTGGGGACAATCCGCAGGTCGTCGCCCGATTGCCAGGTCAGGGGGTCTTGCAGATTGCCGCGGGTGACCGTGGCGTTGAGGGCAGCGCCAATACGGTAGAGGGAATTAACATTTACCGGCTCTTCCGGCATAACCAGGGTGATGGAATCGCGCGCCGAGGTTACTGCGGAGGGCCGGGGATTGGCCTTCGGGGCCGGGTTGGCCGAGGCTTGCGGGACTACTGATGCGGTGGTCTGCGCCGCCGGGTCGGCAACTTCGGGAGCCAGGGCCGATTCCGGCGCAGCGGCTCCGCCACACGCCAGCAGCAACCAGGCAACCAGCGCAATTGCCCCGACCGGCCACGTCCCCCGATATTGTGAACCTTTCATTGCCCTCCCGAAATATAGGAACCAGGGCTTTGCCGAAATTTTTGAGTCTCCTGGAATATCCAGGATGGAAAACGAGAAGGACGATCAACCATGATAACGGGCGGCCACTGAGAGTTTCCTCAGTGAAAAGGACCGGCGGGACGAAGTCCCTCAACCTACGCCGGAAACCCGGACGTTCAGTGGTGGAGCGAAATCATTATAAGGCAGCCAGGTTGGCACGGCAACGGATACATTAAACCGGGCAATCGCCTTTGGAGTTCTATGCTTCCGATTGGCTGCTTTGATCCCGCCCCCGCTGCCGTCATTCCGGAGAAATCCGGAATCCAGAGAATCCCTGGCATCGGCCAACCGGCCTTTGGTCAGACGGTCCGGATTCCGGCCTGCGCCGAAAGGACGATTGCCGGGTAGGCTTGAGGAATCGGCCGGGAAAGAGTCGAAAAGACCCGGCAAGGTCAAAAGAGAAGTCGCCGGTTTAATGTCAGGGCGGCGTTGACAGGCCGGAAAACCCTCCTCTAACCTTGGTAGCATCAGGTAAGCCGCCGGGCCGTCCATCCGCCGGTCAACGACCAAGCTGGCGACGATTAGCCGACGACTGGCCGGCAGAACGGTTAAGACAATTAAATAGCGCTCCGGATTGTTTTGCGAGGGACAGACCCCGACAAAGGTCTGTCCTTTTTTGTTGCCTTTTGTCGTCCATCCGGTATGCGGCTAGACCTGAAACCTGGAATAGACCAGCTCAGAACATCTCAAATACGAAGGGGGTGAAAGTTTGCCGGAAACCAGGGAAGACGCTTGGGAACGGGAACGATTGTTAGAGTCGCTGGAAGCTTACCGGCGCGGGTTGAGCGACGCCCCGCTGCTCCGCAAGTGGAGCGGCGGACCGGCCGGCGCGGCGGACCGGCCGTCTCAGTCCGGTGGGAGCGCTGGCCGCTATTCCTGCCGGAACTCCATTGGCGGCTCCCATGGCGGCGCCAATAGCGGCGCCAATAGCGGCGCCAATAGCGGCGCAACTGGAATTGGGAGTGGATACCAGAGTGAATACCACGTCGGAAACCAGGCTGGAAACCAGGCTGGAAACCAGGCTGGAAACCAGGGCGATGCTGCGGAAAACCGGCCAATGACTTTTGTGATCTCCAGCGAGGAGGTGGACCGGCACGGGGACGTAATTTTGGCCGAGGGATGGCGGTTGGCCGCTTATCAACGAAATCCGGTGTTTCTGTGGGCCCACGATTACACCCGCCCGGTTATCGGACGGGCGGTATCGGTGTGGCCGGAACCGGAGCAGTTGTTGGCCCGGATGGAGTTTGCTCCAACGGACTTTGCCCGGGAAGTGGCCTCGCTCTACCGCAACGGATACCAACAGGGGGTATCGGTGGGGTTCAAGCCGCTGCGCTACGAGGAACGCCGGCAGGAAAAGACCGGCGCCTTTCTGGGCATCCGCTTTCTGGAGCAGGAATTGCTGGAGGTTAGCGCCGTGCCGGTGCCGGCCAACCGCAGCGCCCTGCGCCGGGCAATGGAGCAAGCGCCCCGAGTGGGAGATTATCTGTACCGCGCCGGAGGCCGCTACCTGGACGAGCCGGAGCCGTCGGCGGGGAGGCGGATTGAAGGGGAGCCAGGGGAGCCGGGGCCGGGGCTGGAAGGGGAAGCCGGCCTGCCCCGGCCCGGCCTGGCGGAGGTGCTGGCCGCGCTGCGGTTGGCGTCGTCGTAGAGGCGCCGCCTACGACCGGGCAAAGGAGAGCAAGCCGATGTAAGCCAGGTAGAGGGTTCTCTGGATTCCGGATTTCTCCGGAATGGCGGTAGCCGGGCCGGAATCGAAGCGGCCAATCCGGGGCATAGAGTTGCAAGTGCGCTGGCCCTGGTTGCCCGCGGCGCAGCCCGTTTCACCGCAAAGTTGTTTCAAGACGCTATCTATATTTACGGGGAGGAACTTTATGACTCTTGGCACTCAGGATATTGACCTGATCAAGCGGGAGGTGGCTGGCATTCGGGACTTCTATCAGGCCCGTATGGATGCCGAATTGCCGCCGCTCCGGGAGGAGGTAGGCCGCATCGCCGCGCAGCTGGGACAGGTTCAGGAAGGTTGGCGCGATGGGGCGAAGCGTTCCATGCTGGCAAAGTTCGGCGGCGACGACCGGCCCCGGGTAGCCCACGGCAAGTATAAGGGAATGGACTCGCTGTCCCTGGCCTACATCCGCAGCGTCCTCAACGCCCAGCTCCGGGAGCCTTCCGGGCTTAATCCCCGGATGCTGGAGGACTGGCAAAACAATCTCAAGGCGGCGCTGGACAGCTCGACCGCCGGCTCCGGCGATGAGTTGGTGTCCACTCGGGAGGCGGCGGCATTATGGGCCGACGTTAACCTGGAAACTCTGGTGGCGCCCCTGTTCTCCCGGGTGGATATGCCCAGTAATCCCTTTGAGATTCCCCTGCAACTGGGCGGGGTCAATTGGTACCCGGGGACGGAGAACCTGGCCACTACCGGCACCGCTCCGTCCACGGCGCGGCAGACGCTGAACGCTTATGAGCTGGTGGCCGAGGTGCCCTGGTCGCTGACCCTGGACGAGGACGCGGTTATCGCCATGGCCGAAGAGGTGCGCAGTTCCCTGGTTCGCAACGCCGTAGAGGTCATTGACGACGTGCTGCTGAATGCCGACAGCACCGCTACCAACAACATCAACGCCGACGGGGCTACTCTTGCCACCGGCGCCGCCGGCAAGGCCCAATGGCTGTTGGGGTTCGACGGCCTGCTGCACCTGCCGCTGGTGGACAACACCGGCCAGGCCAACAACCACAATGCAGCGGTCTCCGACGATATGTTCAATGAGATTCGAGGCAAGCTGGGCAAGTACGGGGTGCGCCCCTCCGAGTTGGCCTACATTATGGACGTCAATACCTACATCAAGTCGCTGAGCGTGAGTAACTTCCGCACGTTGGACAAGCTGGGGCCCAGCGCAACTTTGCTGCGGGGTCAGTTGGGAGCAGTGGAGGGCATTCCGGTAATTGTGTCGGAGCAAATGGCTCCGGCGGATACCGACGGCAAGGTCACCGATGCCGGGAACGTCACCACCACCGGACGGCTGCTGATAACCAACCGCACCCAATGGCGGGTAGGTTACCGGCGGGAGCTGATGATTGAAACCACCCGGGACATCCAAAAGCGGCAGAACATCATGGTCGTCAGCATGCGGCTGGCCTTTATGGAACGCACCGGAGACCGCACTGCGGCGACGCACACGGCCCTGCAATACAACATCAGTGGCATCGCCTAAATAATATCCTCATCCCGGCCATATCTCGGGCCAGCCGGAATGTTACCCGCAGAACCTTGATATGGCTGGGATATGGCCGGGATATGGCTGGGATATGGCCGGGATGAAGAAACCTCGCCGGTTTAGCAACCCAATTCCCCCATCCGGCCGCCCGGTATCGTTTGGTTCCCGATTTCATAAGTCCTGATTTTTTGAGGAGGCGCTAATGACCAATGCTTATTGCGATCTGGCAACGTTGAAATCCGGCGGAGCGTTGAACATTACCGGGGCGGCCCATGACGCCCGCTTGCTGGCCCTGCTGGAGGAGTCGTCTCGCTGGATTGATGCCTACTGTAACCGCCATTTCTACTTGCTGGACGCGACCCGCCGGTTCGACGGCGGCGGCGGGCGGCAATTGCAAGTTCCGGACCTGGTCGGCGTGACCTCACTCAAAACCCTCAAAGGCGGGGAAGGTAGGGAAGGTAGGGAAAGCGGGAACCCGGCCGGGTCCGGAGCCGGAGCCGGAGCCGGAGAAGTTTGGGGCGCCGACGATTACCGGCTCTATCCGCTGAATGCCGAACCGGGACAGCCCTGGGGCCGCCCTTATACTCGCCTGCTGGTAAACCCGGATTCCTCGGCCAAGTCCCGCTTTCCCCAAGGGAGCGCCACAGTGGAAATCGCCGGCAAGTGGGGTTTTCAGGGGATTACCGCAGACAGCGGGACGGTAATCGAGGATAACTCCCCCATTGGCCCGGCGGATACCCGGCTGATGGTCAAGGCGGCTACGACGGGCAATGCCGACGCAGTAACGGTGTCGGCGGGGCATACCCTGGCAATCGGCGAGGAACAGCTATACGTTACCGGCCAAAGCGGCCAAAGCGGCCAAATGGAGGCGGAACTGACGGTGCAGCGCGGCGTCAACGGCACTACTGCGGCGAGTCACGACGCCGGAGCCGCATTAGCGGTTTATCGCTATCCCACAGCGGTGGCGGAGGCTTGTCTGCAACTGGCATCCCAACTATGGAATGACCGGGGCTATACCCCCATCGCCGCGGGTGGGGGTCGGGCCGGCGTTGGCGGCGGGCCGGGGCGCGGTCTGGCGGTGGAACGACTGTTGGACGCCTACCGCAAGCTGCCCGTAGGCATGGGGCTTTAGATCCCAACCCATCAACCAATCCAACCAATCCAACCAATCCAACCAAATAAGATCCGGGGAGGCCCACGTTATGACAATTACTGCGGTGCGGGGCGAACTGGCGGCCCGGCTTGGCGCCATCGGCGGTTTGCGGGTATATCCCTATCCACCGGACAGCGTGTCGGAGCTACCGGCGGCCATCATCCAACCGGAAGAACCCCTGGTTGAGTACGACCGGACCATGGGAGGCTCCGACGCCAGCTATCGCTTTTCGGCGTTGCTGTTGACGCAGTCGGCGGACGAGGCGCAAGCCTGGAAGGAGCTGGAAACCTACCTCAACCCTTCGGGCGCCGGTTCGATCAAGGCGGCGGTGGAGGAAGAGACAACGGTTAGAGCCGGTGGCGCCGACTGGTTCCGGGTGGTACGGGCGACCGGAGCCGGGCGGGTCAGCTACAACCGGGCTGCCTACTGGGGCGTCACTTTTCTGATCCAGTCCTACTCCGGCGGGTAACCACCGGCGGGTAACCACCGGCGCGCGGCTCAAAGGTCGGCTTGGTAGTCGGAAGGTCAAAACTACAGCAATCAAAAGAGCCTAAGGAACCTCTGAATAAGTCATTAAACGCCAGCGCTTTCACCTCGTCGTTCCTGCGAAGGCAGGAACGACGGGTAGGGATAAAAACCCAGGTCACGGACTTATTCAGAGTATTCCCAGGTAAAAGGTGAGGCAAGTTATGGCTAAATATCCGGTGGCCGGACACAGCTACATTGAGGTTGACGACGCCGAGGGCGTCCCGCGCAACCTGTCCCCCTACGTTGACGAGATTGAACCTCTGGGCCGGCAGGTGTCTTATTTTGACGTTACCGGCTTGAACGACCGGGCGCAGCAGGTTATCGCCGGGGCGGAGCCGTCGCAGGAGTTTTCTCTGTACGGCCTGTTTGACGATATTCCGGTCGTCGGGCCGGATGCCACGCTGTCGGGCATTGTCGGAAAAATTGGAACGGTTAGTTATGGCCCGGCGGGCAACGGCGTCGGGAAGCGTAAAGTCACCGGCGAGTTCCTCTGCCTCAGCTATCAAATCATTGGCAAGCTGAACGTCGGTATGGGCAGCAGGGGAGGCGGGGCGGATAATCCGGTGCGTTTTACCGCCCGCTTCCGGCAGTCCGGCTCGGTGACGGTCAACGTCTGGGAGTGACCTAAATTCCCCGCTAATTATCCGGCAAGACGCCGCCAACCCATGGCAGCAGGATGTTTCGGAAGTAGCCGGATCAGAAGGCAATGTTAAGCAACCGGAGGTGATATATGCCAAATCCCCAATGGCGGATATGGGTTGACTGGGACGCTGACGGCGTCTGGAGCGACCCCGGCAAGGACTTGACCGCCGACGTGATGGCGTTGCACTGGAGCTGGGGCAAGTCCCTGGGCGCAGCGAATAGCGCCGGGCGCAGGCCAACCCGCAACTCGTCCCGCAACTCGTCTAATCGGCTAGACCGGGCCGGGGCCGCCGGGCTGGAGCTTACCCTCCGCAACCACGATGGGAAATATTCACCGGACAACGCGGCGTCAACCCTGGCCGGCAAGGTGCAAGCCGGGCGGAAAGTTTGGGCCGCCTTTGCCTATCCATACGACAATTTTGACGGCGCAGACCTGGATGATTTGTCAGGGCGGTCAACGCCGGTGGGCGCCGGTTTATCCTGGACCAAACAGACCTCCGGCAGCAGCGGCTTTGAGATTTTCAGCCGCCGGGTCCGGGCGGTAACCGGCGGCGGTACGGCCATCTATACCCTGGACTTCGGCGAAGCCGACGCGCAGGTCGGGTTCTATTACCGCCGGGGCAGCGACGGCCACAGCGGGGTAATTCTGCGTTACGTCAGCCTGCTGGACCACCTGCGCGTGCGCTTCGGCGACACCGGCACGGTATTGGAAGATATCACCTGGGGCTATCCGACCAACCTCAGCCGGGGCGCGGCCCTGACCGCCGGGATCAACTATTTCATCGAGATAGAAATGCACGGCAGTTCCGTCCGGCTATTCGCCACCGACCTGGACGGCGGCGGCGCGGAACGCAAGCAAATCCTGGACGGATCGGGCGCGGCAGGCAATCCGTCCGCCACCGATCACGGGTTGTGGCACGACGGTACTGACCCGGCTGCTACTTCAGACACCGATGCAGATACCGACTATTGGGGAGAATACGGCGGCTGGCGCAGTTTTTTCTACGGTTCCCTGGAACACATCGCCCCGGGACGGGATACGGAATTGGGAGACGTCTGCCGCCTGCGGGCCGCCGACGAGCTGGAACGGCTGGGCCGGATCAGGCTGTTTAATCTGCTGACCGGGACCAGTTTGAATAGTGGAGCCATCGCCAATCGCGTCCTGACCTGGGCCGGTTTCAGCATCGACCACCGGCATACGGAGGACGGGCGGACGTTGATTGCCGCCGAGCCGCGGGCCTTGTGGAACACCAGTCCCCGTACCGCGCTATACGCTCTGCAAGAGGAGGAGGACGGTCTGGTTTACCTGGACGGACGGGGCCATTTCCGGTTGGAATCCGCAGCGCACCGCAAATCGGCTCCGCACACCGGGGCGCGAGCCACGCTGCGCGACCGGTTGGCCGACAGTCCTTACTTCTCGCACCTGGTCTGGGATGACGGAGCCGAGGAAGTAGAGAACGCCATAACCTTTCGCTATCAGTTAGGCGTTAACCGGGGTTTGCAGGAAATCTGGCGGCTGCGCGAGGTACCGGCCATACCCGCCGGGGAGACCCGCGATTTTCTGGCGGAGAGCGGCAGATACGACGTGGTGGACGGCGTCAACCTGCCCCTGGCTTCCACCGATTATACCGCCAATAGCCAGGCCGACGGGTTGGGGACGGACTTAACCGATGGGGTGACGGTATCCCTGCCCTATGCCTCCGGGGGCGAAAGCGCCGGCGACGAAGCTAAATATCAGGGCAAAGGAGCGCTGGTTCGGGTAGAGAACGGCCACGCCACGGCCACGGCCTACATCACCTTGCTGCGGCTCCAGGCAGATAGCGCCTACCAGGACTATGCGGCCACCAGTTACCGGGCGGAGGCTACCGGCAGCCAGGACGATTGCGGGGTACGCTCCCGTACGGTGAACTGTCGCTTCATCGACAATTACGCTGCAGCCCGGAAGGGAGCCGAGGCCCGGTTGGCGCGGAAAGGAGTCCGGCGGACCGGCCTGACCCTGACTTTGCCCAACGGCGATGGAGCCAACCTGGTGCAAATGGTGCACCGGGTCCTTTCCGACCGGATTACGGTGATCAGCAGCGACCAAGGCGGCAACGGCGGCACTAACGGCGGCGGCAACGGCGGCGGCAACGGCGGTAATGGAGGCAGCAGCCTGGGAATAAACGGTGATTTCTTCATTGAGGGCATGGAACTGGACGCATCCGCCCGCACCGGCGAGGTAACCGCCCGCTGGCTGGCGCGCAAGGCATAAGGCTGCGAGGGTTCAAGGGTGCGCGGGTGCGCGGGTGCGCGGGTGCGCGGGTGCGCGGGTGCGCGGGTGCAAGGGTGCAAGGGTGCAAGGCATAGGAGGTATGACGGGATGCTATCAACCCAGGATTTTGCCCACGAAGTATGGTTATCGCTGGAAAACATACGGGAACGGCTGGCGGTGCTGGAGACGGAGGCGCGGCATACTCGCGGCCACCTGGAGCGGCTGGAGGGCCGGACCGACTACGGCCTGGCCGCCGATGCCGGCGCCGGGCCGCGGGGCGCAAGCCGACGCCGAGGTGAAGCCGGTCCGGACTCGGGCAGCGACTCGGGCAGCGACTCCGGGGCCAGCATCAACATTCGCATCAGCCGCAGGACGCTGGGCAGCCTGGGCGGAGGCGGAGTAATCGGCGGCGGACTGCTGGCAGCGGTCGTCGGAACGGGGCGGGCATTGGGGTGGTGGTAGGGAGGTGGTAGGGGGGTGGTTAATATCGCCGAAGGCAGGCTTCTTGCCAGTGGAAGTCTTTTGCATCTTCAAGCCGGATTGCGCCCCGCTCTCCCCTTCCTTGCCCCGTAACTTCCGGCGGGTTATTATAGGCAACGGTAAAAGTTGACATTGTGATGTTAGCGACCCGTTGCCTATTTATTTATAACCCTGCGGAGGTGTGTCTTGGCTCAAGAGTATGACGTAATTGTGGTGGGAGCCGGCAATGCGGCCCTTAGCGCGGCCATTGCGGCCAGGGAAACCTGCGAGTCGGTACTGGTAGTGGAAAAGGCTCCTGAGTATTTCCGCGGCGGCAACACTTACTTCACCGGCGGTATCATCCGTTTCGCCTTTGACGGCATTGAGGATATTAAGTCCATCATCCCCGATATGTCCGAGACGGAGGAGAACTCCATCGAGGTGGGCACCTATACCGAGGATATGTACTACGACGATATGATGCGGGTCACCCACGGCCTTACCGACCCGGAGTTGGCTCAAATCCTGGTCAGCAACTCCCTCCCCACGATGAAGTGGCTCCAGGAACACGGGGTGCGCTTTGTGCTTTCCTTTGGCCGCCAGGCCTTTAAGGACGGAGACAAGTTCCGCTTCTGGGGCGGCCTGGTGGTGGAGGCGGTGGGCGCCGGCAAGGGTCTGTCCGACCAGCAGTTCGATGTGTCCCAGCGCATGGGTATCGAAATTCGCTATGCCACCCAGGGGACCAAGCTGCTCCAGGACGAAAAGGGACGGATTAACGGCCTCCAGGTGTTGGGCCCGGAGGGATTTGAGGATATCCCGGCCCGGTCGGTGGTGCTGGCCGCAGGCGGGTTTGAGGCCAACGCCGAGATGCGCTGCCGCTATCTTGGCCCCGGCTGGGAGATGGTCAAGGTGCGGGGCATACCCTACAACACCGGCGACGGCATCCGCATGGCGCTGGACGTGGGCGCCCAATCCCACGGCCATTGGAGCAGTTGCCACGCCGTGGCCTGGGATATGAACGCGCCTCCCTTCGGCGACCGCACCATTACCGAGCTGTTCCAGAAGCATTCCTACCCCTTTGGCATCATCACCAACATCAACGGCGAGCGGTTCCTGGACGAGGGGTACGACTTCCGTAACTATACCTACGTCACCTACGGCCGCGCGCTGCTGAACCAGCCCCAGGGAGTAGCCTTCCAGATTTTTGACGACAAGGTTAAGCACCTGCTGCGGGACGAATACTGGATTCCCCAGGTCACCATGGCCCAGGCTGATACCATCGAGGAGTTGGCCACCCGTCTGGATATTGACCCCCAGGGCTTGGTTGACACGGTGCGGGAGTATAACGCCGCGGTGCAAACGGACACTCCCTACAATCCGACGGTGAAGGACGGCCGCCGCACCGAGGGTTTGGAAGTGGACAAGACCAACTGGGCCGAGACGTTAGACACGCCGCCCTACCTGGGCTTTGCGGTAACCACCGGAATCAGCTTTACCTTTGGCGGAGTAAAGATTAACAACCGGGGCCAGGTGGTAACCAACGCTCAGGAACCGATACCGGGCCTGTACGCCGCCGGTGAAATGGTGGGCGGGCTGTTCTATTACAACTACCCCGGCGGCTCCGGCCTGTCGGCAGGCATGGTCTTTGGCCGACTGTCGGGCATCAGCGCCGGCCAGGACGCCAATTTGCTGAAGGATATTTAGGGGGCACAAGTCCTCTGAACTAAGTAAATCAGGGACAGGGTGATGAGGTCATACGCCCTGTCTCTTGTACAAGTACGGAGAGTTGGTTGACTGACGTAGAGTTTGCCGAAATTGTAGCTTTAGGGCATGAACGGACTGGCGTTGAGTTCAAAGCGTCTGGCCCTCTGAATGCTCGCAAAAATTCCGGTATATTCGTAGCTCAGGTAGTTAAGGCGATATTAGGCATGGCAAACCGACGGGATGGGGGTAGTGTTGTAATTGGCGTGGCGGATAATGACGGTTCGCCCAACCCGGTTGGAGTCGCCCCTAACGAGTTGGCTACATGGAAATACGATAGGCTAGCAGATCAAGTTGCCAATTACGCTGACCCCGACATCAATTTTGAACTGGAAATAAGAGAGTATAATGGAGGCAATTACGTAGTGATTCTAGTAGAGGAATTCGACGATATTCCGGTGTTATGCAAGCGGGATTACAGCTATCGCGGGACACAAGACTTGCGGGAGGGAGCCTGCTACGTGCGGTCCCGCCGGAAGCCGGAAACCTCGGAGATTCCGACCCAAGCTGATATGCGGGATTTGCTGAATTTGGCCGTTGAAAAACGTTTTAGGCAAGAGCTAGATTGGGCCAGGCGGGTAGGACTGTTTTCACCCGCGACCCTGGCTTCCTCGCCCAACGACCAGGAACGGTTTGAGTCCCAATTGGGAGACCTTATATGAGCGAACTTCTTACCAAGATCAAGTCCCGAGGTTATTGGCGGGTAGTAATCCGGCCCACGACTTTCGTCGAGGACCGGGTTCCAAACCTGTACGTCCTCCAACGCATCCTGGAAAAGACCTCGGTGCAACTTAAGGGTTGGAACTTCCCTCATATTGACGGCTTCCGCGAATTAGACCAGGGGCCGGACTGGGTTGGGCAGGAAATAGTTTCGGGCGAAATTCAAGAGATGTGGCGCTTTTATCAAAGCAGCCAGTTGGTTCATTACTTCGCCATACCGGAAGACTGGAAGGCCGCCCACCGGCAGTCAACGTCCGATGACGCGCGTAAGGCAGTGTGGTCTTATATCAGGGATTTTGTGGCGAGATTCACCGAGATATTCGAGCTTGCCACGCGGCTGACACTCTCTGAGGCAGGAGACGATGGCACCCACTTGGCAATCCTGGTGGGCAACATCCAGGACCACCGTTTGCACCTACCTGCTCTGTCATCGGAAGCGGGCTGGATACCAGTATGCCAGCAACCCTCGTGGTCATGCGAGGCTGACTTTTCGAGGCTCGAATTGGTCGCCGGCGCTAATGAACTGGCTTTGGAATGGGCCAAGGAATTTTTCAAGTGCTTCACACCCTCCCCCGGCATTGACCTGCTCAAGGAAGCCCAAAGGGAATTTCAGGTGAGACTTTCCCGCTGAATCTCGCGTTGCCCGTTCACTTTCGTCCCCGCGCCAGCGCCGCCCAGGACGCTAATTTGCTGAAGGATATTTAAGGACGCCCTCACTTCAAGCCCCTCTCCCCCATGGGAGAGGGGTCCCGCTCAAACCGGTGCAGGGCAAGGAGGATGGACGGCATGATTCAAGAGCTGGAAATCCACAACTTCAAGTCGATTAAGGATTTGACCTTGCCCTGCAAGCGGTTCAACATCTTCATCGGCGAACCCAACACCGGCAAGTCCAACATTCTGGAGGCGCTGGGGTTGCTGTCCTTCGTCGGCGTCCGCCAATACCAGCCGGAGGCCAAGCTGGACGGGTTTGTGCGGCATGAACGGATTTCAAACTTGTTCTACGATCAGGAAGTCGGCAGGAATGTTCGCATCAGGTGGGACGGTCTGCTTCTTTACATCTGCCACCACAATGGATTTTATCAAGGCATATGCGAAGGAGCGTTTCCCAATAATCCTGATATAGAGCCAGATAGGATAGTCGATTTCGATGGAGCAGACGACACTTTCGGTAGTTTTCACTTTTACAGACCCGACTTTGAGGAATACAGAGGCTCCTTTACATACCCAAGCTGGATAAGATTCTACCGGCGACCAACAACCAACAGATTTCTTCACTCTGACAGTGATTACCTGTTGCCGCCTTTGGGATGCAACTTAATCTCGCTCTTGGTTACTAATAAGGAACTTCGAGACACTATAGGTTTGCCATTCTCTTCATTAGGCTACCGATTGTGGCTCAGGCCACACGAAAACCAAATAGACTTGGCACAAGCATCGGATGACATTGTAATTACTTCATTCCCATATTCCTTAGTGTCAGAGACTCTCCAGAGCATAACCTTTTACACCACTGCCATAGAAACCAACAAGAACTCAGTGATTGTTCTTGAAGAACCCGAAGCCCACTCGTTCCCCGGCGAAACCAAGCTCTTGGCCGAACAAATCGCCATGGATGAGAATGGCAACCAGTATTTTATTGTTACCCACAATCCCTATTTTCTTATGCCACTGCTGAGCAAGGCACCGAAGGACGACATTGCTATCAACATCGTTTACAGCGAGGACTACCAAACGAAGGTTAGGCCGCTCGCGGCAGAGGAACTACCTGAACTGTTTGAAATCAACATCTTTGCCAATTTGAAAAGGTACCTCGAAGAATAGTGCTTTACGTTGAATGTACGGCCGACGAAGCCTTGGCCAGGCACTTGGGGTTGACAAGGAGAGACGTAAGCCACGAACTCAATAAGGACGAAGTCCTGAAGCGAATATCTGAGACTTCAAACTCCTTGGGTATGGTGGACGAAGACCCCAACTCTCCTATACCAATCCAGTTTGGCAGAATGTTGAAGAGAGAGGATTTCTCGCAATGGGGAATTTTGCAGTACCTTGATGGTAGGATGAGCAATCAGGTTATAGTTCTTCGTCCTGACTTAGAGGGATGGCTCATAAGATCCGCTCGAGACGCGGGGATTTCAATAGCTGAGGCTCCCTATAGTCTGCCGGTCAATCCTAAGTCGCTACATAGGGTCATTAACGATAGGCTCTATAAATTGCAGTTGGTAGTTAACGCCCTCATCGCCGCCAACTCCCCCCGCATCCTAAAACTACAAGAACTCCTAACCAGTTAAAGGAGCACCACCATGCCAACCATCACCGAAATGCAAACCCGCACCCACCTGGCCCGGTTTGAGGCGGAACGGCTGGCCTCCTACCTTCAGGGGCTTTCGGAAGAGAGCTGGAACCACTCCACCGCCTGCGACCGCTGGCAGGTTGGCGACGTGGTGGCGCATCTGGTCTGGATTGGCGAGTTTTACGTTACCTTTATCACCCGCGCCCTGGCCGGCGACCTGACCGCGCCGGCGGGCTCGCCCAAGGATGCTCAATACGCCAACGTGCCGGCGGAGGACTTCTACAGCCTCAAGGCTTTTGAGTACCGGGAGAGCCTGGGCGATGACCTGTTGCCTACCTTCACCCGCCGCTTTGACGAATTGGGCAAGGTACTGGAGCAGCTAACCCCGGACGACTACGAAAGACCCTGTTTCTACCACTCCGGCAACCGGCCGGTCTGGACCCTGGCCGACCTGACGGTGCAGGAGCTGGCAGTCCACGCCTGGGATATTCAATCACACCTGGAGCCGGATGCCCATCTGTCACCGGAATGTCAGCCGGCATTGCTGGAGCGGGTGGTGCAGCGACCGCAGCCGGGCCTGAAGCTGGCGGAGCGGGTGCGGTTTAAGTTGAGCGGCGCGGTGGACACCGCCTATGACGTTGTGCCAACCGGCGATGGGGCGAAGGTGGAGCCGGCGGTAGATGGCGCGGCGGAGTCGGTCTTAAGGTGGGACGTGGAGCGGTTTATTTTGATGTTGTACGGACGGGCGAGCTTCAGTTTATCCATGAATGAGCCGGGATAATCACCAGTGGGAGAGAGTTGGATGGACACGGCCAAGGAACGGGTCGAAACATTGCGGCAGGAAGTGGCGGATTTCAAGAATCGCCTGGCCGATTTGCCGCCGGAAGCCTGGGAGCAGCCCAGCGCCTGCCAGGGTTGGACGGTTGCGGACGTGGCAGCCCACCTGGTGGGACAGGATTTTGCCCTCCGCATTACCCGCGGACTGCAGGGGGACATTTCCCCGCCGGAGGGGGCGCCGCCGGTGACCGACCACGACGAGGACCGCTTTGCTGAAAACATCTTCCACCGGGCCTTTAATACCCGAGAGCAGGTCGGCGACCGGTTGGCGGGTACCCTGTTCCAAAGGCTGGATGAGTCGGTCCAGGTGTTTTCCGGCATTGGCCCGGAGCAGTGGGATACGCTGTGCTACTGGCCGCCGGGGCCGGAGCCGGCGCGAGTGATGCTGGATATGCGCATCAGCGAGTTGGCGATGCACGCCTGGGATATCTATTCCCGATTCGACGCCGACTACCGGCTGTCCGACGGCAGCGTGCGGGCGCTGATGGATACGGTGCCCCGAGCGGTACGGCGAGCCTTCCGCCCCGACCCGGACCTGGCCCATCCGATCCGGCTCCGGTTCCGGATATCCCAACCGCCGGCCGCCTATGACCTCATCTTTTCCACCGATGGGGCCGTCCTTCGCCCGTCCGAGAATGAGGGGGCCGGGCAGGACGCCGACGTAACCTTCCGGTGCGACGGCGAAACCTACGTAATGGTAATGTATGGGCGGTTAACGCCGGAAGCGGCCCTGGCTTCCGGCCGGTTGACCTACACCGGAAACGCCGGGCTGGCCCTGGGATTTGGCGACCGCTTCCAGGGCGGGTAGGTTGGCGTCCAACCCATCCTGGCAATCAAAAAAGTCGGCCCCGATTTGCGGTCGGCCCAGGTAAATATTTAAGCCGGCAACTCGGGACAACCACCAGGTTTGCCTCGCACTCTTCAAAGCCCGGACCTGGGGGCGCAACGGGATTACTCTTTACTCCTACAGGGTGTATACTGGGCCATATTCCGACTTCAGACGGTGTTGATGAAGATTAAGGGCCAAAACGCTGAGCGCAAGCCTATTTACTATGGCTGGTACATTGTAGCCACTTGTATCTTCTTGGCCTTTGTTACCAACGGAGCGCGCAACAGCTTCGGAATCTTCGTCCTGCCGATGAGTGAGGAGTTTGAATGGAGCCGGGGGACTATCTCTTTTGCGGCGGCCCTGGGCTTCCTGGTTAACGGCCTGACCCAACCCTTTATGGGCAAGCTGCTGGACCGGTACGGGGGCCGCAAAGTAATAATATCCAGCCTGGCGATATTCGGGCTTTCGACTGTAGCCCTCAGCCTTACCTTCCACTACCTCTTCCTCATCTTTATCTTCGGCTTTGTATCCTCAGTGGCATTGAGCGGGATGTCGCTGAACAACACCGGCACCCTGCTGTCCCGTTGGTTCCAAAAACGGCGGGCGACCGTGGTTGGTCTGAACGCCGCCGGCCTGTCTGCGGGCGGGTTGCTGCTGGTTCCCTTTGGAATGTATCTGCTCCAGGCCACCAACTGGCGCATCACCTGGATTGCTTTCGGGGCGCTGATCCTGGTTCTTTCGGTGCCGCTGGCATTCCTGTTCCTCCGGGACGACCCCAAGGACATGAAGTTGAACCCGGACGGAGAAGACACGTTGCCGGGGCAGACCCCGGGTTCGGGGAGTGGACGCCTGGGCGGGATACTGGATACCGACCGCTGGGCCCAGTCCCTCCGCTCCATGCCCATCTGGCAGATGACTATCGCCTACTTTGCCTGCGGGTACACCACCGCCGTCCTGTCCGTCCACTTTGTGCCCTTTGCCGCCTCCCTGGACATAAAACCGCAGACGGCCGCCTTCATTTTCGCCTTGATGATGGGGTTGAACGTGGCCGGCAGCATTGGGGCGGGCATCCTGTCGGACAAGTTCAGCCGCAAGAATATGCTGACCCTGGTTTACTTTGTGCGAGGCACCGCCTACCTCCTGATGCTGGTCGGGGTGGAGGTGTTCGGCTTGGGGACTTCAGCCCTTATAGTATTCGCCATAGTAGCCGGAACTTCCTGGATTGCCACCGCGCCGTTGACTACCGCTCTGATTGCCGACGTTTACGGGGTGCGGGCTTTGGGTACCATCTCCGGCGTGGCCTTCCTGGTTCACGCCATTGGCAGCGGCATCAGCATCTGGCTAGCCGGTTACCTCTTCGACCTAACCGGCTCCTATACCATCCCCTTTGCCATCTCCGGCGCCCTGCTGTTCCCGGCGGCGCTGTTCGCATTCTCCATCAAGGAGCGCAAGTATTCTTCCCGCTTCAATCCCGTGCCGGTGCAAGCTCCGGCGGCCACCGTGCCGGCAGCGGGAGACTAATCGGAGCCGCAGAATAATCAGGCTGCCCCACCGGTAATGTCCGGGCGGCAGTTTGGCGGCTTGCCGGGCCGGTTGGAGCGCCGCTGGTATTTTGGTGGATTGAATGTTTACATTGAGCCTCTCCTGGATATTGTCCCTTCCCTATCTGCTGCTGTCGGCAGCGGGGCATCACGATGAAATACCGGACCCGGCATTTCTGGAATGGATTAAGGCGCAGCTGGACCACGTGATAACGCTGGAGCCGTGGGTTATCGTAATTATTCTGGGCCTGTTAGTGCTGGCAATCCCGGTAGCCATAATTGGGTTCTACCTGTACCACGAGCGTCGGGCGCCCTCCGGGTGATTTATGCTCTACACCGTCATTCCGGGGTGGTAACAGGGCAACCACAAGGGTCTGGAAGATGGAATCGGGTCTGGCGAAAGCCGTACAAGCAGGTGATAACCATGAAAGAATTGCGGACAATGTCCGAGGTTGGACTGCTCCAGACCCACAGTACGGTCATCGCCGAATTACGACGCCGCGGCGTCGTTAGGACGGAAAACAACCCCATCGGCGACTATACGGAGTGGTTGGTGTGCAATCGCCTTGGGTTGCAAGTTCAAGGGAACTCTCAAGCAGCATTTGACGCTATCGACCTTCAAGGCATTCGGTATCAAATCAAGGGGAGACGTTCCATCGCTAATTCAGTTCAATTCAGTTCGATAAGAAAGCTCGAACAACACGGGTTTGATTTTGTAATTGCCGTAATGTTTAACGAGGATTATTCCGTCCGCCTTGCTATCAAGATAGCACATGACGCAGTTCCCATGTTGGCACGGTATCAGAATCATACCAATGGTTACAATCTGATCTTGACAAACAAAGTGGTGGAAGAGGACGGCGTTGAGGACATTAGCCATCTCTTTTCTTAGGGTTTAAACTATCCGTCATAAGCAAACGTAACCCTTCGTGCTTATTCACATCCATTCGTGGCTAAACCGGGCGGCGCACAAAAACGGGGACAGACATTAAGTCCGTCCCCGTCCTCACTACGGAAAAACTGAAAAACCTTTGGAGTAATTAACCCGGACTAACCGGGATTGTGCTTCTCCACCAGGGGAGATACCCGAGCGTCAACGTCGCCGATGGGCTGTCCGGCGTCAACTCTAGCCACGGCCAAGTGGGCATCCCGCTGAATGTCTTCCCATTCCGGTTCCAGTTCGTACTCGTCCCGAAGCTCGTCAAACAAACTCTCTAAAGACTTTTGATCAAACATAATGCTCTATCTTGAGACCTCCTCCATTGTATCTCGCCGAAGCATAACCTAGTCTATCCAATTTTTCCCGGACTGACAAGACTTGCGGTTAATTTGTGCCGGGTCTTTCAAAATTTACCGCTCCGGCATATATCCGTTTACCCTGAGTTTGCCGAAGGACTGGCTTGCCTTTAGCGGTTTTCCAGGAATAACGGGAATAATCGGATGTCCCTGACAAATCATACACGGCCATTCAACCCCTTTCGCACCTCAATTACGGATTTCAAGCTATTCGACCGGTAACGCTGGATGCGTATTTACCGCCGTATCCTCGCTTGCCCCCAGCGAGCCGGAATAGAAAAAAGAATACGCGGTGACGCTGGGCCGATTGACGCCGGGGATAACGCTTCGATAGCCTGAATAAGGTCAGGACCGACCCGACGATTTTGGGTCGGTCTTTCTCATTTGGAGCTTAAAGGAGGTGGGCCTTTGCATTGTCACCGATGTCAGTCGGTCCGACTGGTTGAACTGGAGCGGTTATGTACCCAGGACAACCCGGTATTTCGCTGCACGGGCTGCGGGTTCCTGTTCAGTCCGGGTACCCCGTCAAAGTCCGGCGGATTATCCGGGGGACCTGCTCCGGAGACCGATGTTCCCGATAGGGCCGGTCACGACAAAACTGCTGCGGCCAGACCGGGCCGGGCCGGCCGGCCTAGCCGGCGAGGGTAAGGGCTGATGCCACGACGCAGGCTCAAAGACCCGGCTGAATCTCCCGATTCTCCGCCAGCTACGGCATTGACCCCGGCGACTCCCCCATTGACTCCGGTGGAGTTCGCCCGGGAGGTGCTGCGCGTTGACTTGTGGGCCAAGCAGGAAGAGGTGCTGGCCGCCCTGCCGGAGCACCGGCGGGTTGCGGTCAAGTCCGGCAACGGATTGGGCAAGGGTTTCAGCGCCGCGATAGCCGTCCTCTGGTTCCTGCACCGCCACGACCCGGCCATCGTCCTCAGCACCGCCCCCACCTTTCGTCAGGTGCGGCATATCCTGTGGCGGCAGATTCACAGTCTGCACCGCCGCGCGCCGGACACGCTTCGCGGCAAACTGCTGGACACCCGCTGGGAGTTGGCCGAAGACCGTTACGCTATGGGTCTCTCCGCCGATACGGCGGACCAATTTCAGGGCTTCCACAGCCCCAATATGCTGATAGTGGTTGACGAGGCGGAGGGGGTAAGCGATGAGATATATGAGGCCATTGAGGCAGTAATGACCGCCGACGAACCGCGCCTCCTGCTCATCGGCAACCCCACCACTGCGTCGGGTGTGTTCCGGCGGGCCTTTTACCAGGAACGGCAGATCTACCATTGCATTACCATCTCCGCCCTGGACAGCCCCAACGTGGAGTCGGGGCAGACGGTTATCCCCGGCCTGACCACCGCGCGGTGGGTGGAGGAGCGGCGCCAGATCTGGGGCGAAGACAACCCGTTATACCGCGCCCGGGTGCTGGGCGAGTTCCCGGACCAGGCCGAGGATACCTTGATCAAGCTGTCCGATGTGGAAGCCGCCACGGCTCTCGCCGCTCCGTCGGCAGCCGGAACGGATACCGCTAATAGGAACCCCGATCCGGGCCATCCTGATCCGGGCGAGTCGTCCTCAGACTCCGGGACCGGGGCGTCTGAAGCGGTGGTATTAGCGGTGGATGTAGCCCGTTTCGGCTCCGACCACAGCGTAATCCTGCGCCGCCGCGGCCGGCGGGTGGAGGAGATTCGCACCTTTAACGGTATGGACACGATGCAGTTGACCGGCTGGGTTGCGGCGGCTATCCGCGAGTTTCAGCCGTCTCAAACCTGTATTGACGAGGTGGGCATCGGCGCCGGAGTGGTGGACCGGCTGCGGGAACAGGGCTACGGGGTACGCGGCATCAACGTGGGCCACGCCGCCCGGCAAAAAGAGATCTTCGCCAACCTGCGAGCCGAAGGCTATTGGCGGCTGCGCGACCTGTTCGCCGCCGGGGAAATCAGCATCCCTCCGGACCAGCAGTTGATGGGCGAGTTGGCCGCCCTGCGTTACAGCTACGACAGCCAGGGCCGTATCTTGATGGAAAGCAAAGAGTCGATGCGGCAGCGGGGAATTCCCTCGCCGGACAAGGCGGATGCGCTGATGCTGGCCTTCGTCGCTCCGGCGAGTCGGGCACGGCTGTGGACGTGATTGGGAATTACGAATTAGGAATTACGAATTGGGCGGGGGTTCACAAAGAGGCACAGAGGGTCGCAGAGGAACTCAAAGATTCACTGTGTTTTATTTAGGAGTTACGCAGTTGAATAGGAGACCCTACGGATGATATGTCATTCCGACCGCAGGAAGGAATCTAAAATCGCAATTGGTAAGAATGTTTCCTATCTGAAAGTCGTCTCAACCGGAGCATTTTAGATTCTTCACTCCGTTCAGAATGACAGTTTTTCTCAACTGCGTAAGTCCTGTTATTAAAGGAGATAGATAGGCATGAAAATCAAAGGGAGTAGTTTACCGGGCAAGCTGGCCGGGCTGGTGGGGTTGGGGGTGGTTCGACAGGCTCAGGATGAGCGGATTAGGGGTCTGGATTCCGGCCTGCGCCGGAATGACGGTGGGGAGGTGGTTTGGCGGGGCAACCGGGCGGCAGCGGCAGACCTGGACCCGATGGGAGAGACTTTCGGAGCCGGCGGCGGCTGGGCCAACCCGGAATACGGCGCTTACTACGCCACGTCGGTATCGGTCTATGCCGCCGTCAAGTTGCGGGCCGAGGCGGTAAGCCGCCCGCCGGTCCAGATTTATCGCCGCAATCCGGAAGGAATTAAACGGCCGGTGGAGCCGTCTCATCCGGCCCAACAATTGCTCAACCGGGTCAACCCCTGGTACACCCGGGGCGACCTGTGGCGGGCCACGGAGATTTATCTGAACCTGTGGGGGCAGGCCTTTTGGTCTCTGGAGCGGGATGAGGAGGGCCGCCGGGAAATCTGGCCCCTGCGCCCCGACCGGGTTACCGTCCTGCCCGACCGCCGCCGCCACATCCGGGGGTTTGTGTACCGGGGACGGACCGGCGGGCCGGTGGCCTACACTCCCGACGAGATAATCTGGCTGCGCTACTACAACCCGTTGGAGGAATACGCCGGCCTGTCTCCGCTGGCCCCGGCGCGGCTGTCGGTGGATATGGGCAGCGACGCAATGCGGTTCAACCGCAACTTTCTGCGCAACTCGGCCCAACCCGATTTCGTGCTGCTGACCGACACTCAAATGACCGATAGCGAGATTGAGGATTTTTACAGCCGCTGGGAGGCTCGCTACCGTGGAACACAGAACGCCCACCGTCCCGCCATTGCCAACTTTGTACGGGACATCAAGACACTGGGGTTGAGCCACCGGGACATGGACTTCATCCGCGGTCTGCGGTGGAGTCTGGAGGAGGTAAGCCGGGCCTATGGAGTGCCCAAGCCGCTGCTATCGGACCTGGAGCGAGCCACCTTCGCCAATGTCAACGCCGCCGAGCGGATCTTCTGGCGCAACACCATCGTGCCGGAGCTACGATTTCTGGAGGAGCAGCTTAACCGGATGCTGCTGCCCCGGCTGGGCTATCCCGATTTGGAGCTGGAGTTTGACCTGGCCGCCATCGAGGCGATGCAGGAGGACGAAAACAGCCGGGTAGGCCGGGAGATGCAGTTGCTGGATCGGGGCGTAGTAACCATCAACGAACTGCGCCGCCAACGCAACCTGGCCGACGTGCCCTGGGGGGATGAGCCGCGGCGGGGGTAGAACCCCGTCTTGGATAAATCTTCCTATCTGGAAAGATGGCTCTAGTATTGTCAGCGACTATACAAAATCAGTGCCTGGATTAGCGCGGCGTTGAACACAGCTAGGGCAGAAGCAGCTATCTCTATCTCGGGTGATATGCACCAAACCGTGAATACGCCCATTTTCCTGGTCAAAGCGAGGCGCAATCTGGTTGAAATACTTGGAGTGACCTGTCTCGTAATTTGAAAAGACCGCGTTAGATATAAAGTCAGCCAATTGCAAGAGCCTGGTATTCTTGGCTGGTGCAAAGTATGGAATATCGGCGATGTTGTGTACGTTCCCCCAGCGATGTCCCTCAGCAGCGATTCGTCGTGCCAACATTTCGAGATTGTCTTTATAGCTGGACTCAGCTAAAATAATAAGGCCGCGCTGGTCCTCGCCGAGGTCACGATGGATACGGCTAAGGAGCATATCAAATCGGCTTACTATTTGCTCGAAACCTCGTTCGTAAGGGTCTGTCATCATTGCTGCCTTTTCAATGGCAACAGCAATTATACGAGCGTGGGAATCGGCAATTACTTGGTACACATCTGAAAAAAGATTCGCCCGTTCTTCCGGGGAAAGCTGGTTGAAAGGCTCGGGTACCCTTCCTTCCTTAGCGCGGAGAGCCGAAGCGTGGAAGAATACGGGGTCAGGCCAGTCGCGGAAATACTTGGCTTGTATTTGGTCCATTTCACGGGCTAGGTGATGAGTATTACGCTCAAAAGCAACAAGGCTCGCTACCACAAAGTAGCGAGCTTCTTTATGAGTGCCTGACTCGTCCAAGTATGCTATATGCATAAAAAAGAGCCGACTGAACCAAAGTCCAACGGACCAACCGGTAAGGGCCCTATCGGCTGTACCAAATATACACCAACCATACACTAATGTCAACAAATAATAAGTCAACTAGAGTTGTGCCTTGCGACGCAGCCATCCCATTAGCAACAGGACATTGCAAAACCCGCCGGCAAACCCCATACTGGCAACGCTATGTCAAACAAAACCAACCGGCTCTATTCCAACTATGCAAGCCCTCCGGGTAATTTTCTGCAAGCGGAGACCGAGTTCCGCGGCATATCCGCAGAAGAACTGGCCGACCTTTGCGGCGAATCGGTGGACAACATTAGGGCAGTATTTCGGGGTAGCCGCGAGATAAATAGTGAACTCGCGGAAAGCTTGGAGAAGATTCTCGGCATTGGGGCCTATATCTGGCTTGGTTTAGAAGAAGACTACCAGGAAACCCTGAAGCGCATCGGAGAGTCCCGGCCAGCCTGACAACTGCCCTTAACCTCTGGTATAATTGACGTACAGGCCAGCGGGCGTAACTCAGTGGTAGAGTGTTTGCTTCCCAAGCAAAAAGTCGTGGGTTCGAATCCCATCGCCCGCTCCATTCGTAGCTAGCATCCATGCTTCCATGCCTCCATACCCCCGCCACCACTATTACTTTTACTAGCGCTGCCACTGCAACTGCCACTGCTGCCGTGTCTCCCAATTTACCCTCCTTGGCCCGGGCCGGGACTCGGGGCAGGCACAAGATGGGTTTCCCCCTTACGCTTCCCGGTTCCTCCGCAACGGCCCGCCTAACCGGGTGACAATGTCACCGCTAACCGTTACCATAGCAGCGATAACGCTCACCAACCCATACTCACAACCTGCATACCGCCTAGAGGAAAGTTCAGGGGAGCCGCGTGAACGCTGACAAGAACCGCTTTCAGGACGGCGATTTGGCCTTGCTGCTGGACCGGAAGAATCGCCGCTACATGATCACCCTGTCCGAGAGCCAGGTATTTCATAGTCACCTGGGACGGCTGGGCCACGACGGCTTAATCGGTCACACCGTTGGAGGCTGGTATCGCACCGACCGCGGCCATACCATGCTGGCAGTGCGTCCGACCCTCGGTGACTTTGTACGGGAGATGCCTCGCGGCCCGCAGATTATCTACCCCAAAGACCTGGGCAACATCATCGCCTTTGCCGACATCTTCCCCGGCGCTACGGTCATTGAAGGAGGCCTGGGTTCCGGAGCCTTGACCGCCGCCTTGCTGCGTGCCGTGGGCGACTCGGGCCGGGTCATTACCTACGAGATTGACGAGGCGGTGCAGCCCCGCGCCCTCGATAATATCCGCCGCTTTATGCCCAACCCAACCAATTTGACGGTGACCACCGCAGACATCTACCAGGGTATCAAGGAACGGCAGGTGGACCGGGTGGTGCTGGACGTGCCGGAGCCGTGGCAGGCGGTCGGCGGCATGGCTGAAGCGCTGGTTATGGGAGGGATTATGATTAGCTTTCTCCCAACGATATTGCAGGTGCACCAACTGGCCGGCCAACTCCAGGAGGACGGGCGGTTCCAGCTAATTGAGACGGTGGAAACGTTGCTGCGACCCTGGCACGTAACCGAGCGGAGCGTGCGGCCGGAGCACCGGATGGTAGCCCACAGCGGCTTTTTGACGTCGGCGGTGCGCTGCGAGCCACGGGTAATCGGGACGGTGAGCAACCCGGCGCCGCCGGTGGAGTCCTGATTCCCCGTCCGGCCGTCGGCTCAGGTAAATCCGCGCTTCCAACTTTACTTTCTATATTTTGGCTAAAGTTTATCTTTGGGGAGGCTGCCTGACTATGGATGTTATGGATCGGGCGCAGACGCTGGAGTTTCTGGATCAGCACGTACAGACGGATATGCTGCTGAAGCATCTGTTCACGGTGGAGGCGGCGATGCGGGGTTACGCCCGCAAGTACGGCGAGGATGAAGAACGCTGGGCCATTGCCGGGCTGCTCCACGACTTTGACTGGGAAATCTGCCCCACTCCGGAGTCGCACCCCACTTTCGGGGCCAACATTCTGCGGGAACACGGCTACCCGGAAGATATTATCCGGGCGGTGCTAACCCACGGGGAGCATACCGGCATCCCCCGGGAGTCATTGCTGGAGCATACCTTGTTCGCGGTGGACGAGCTGTCCGGTTTCATTCGCGCCGTCGCCTTGGTGCGCCCTGGCAAGAGCCTGGATGATTTGTCGCCCCGGTCGGTGCACCGGAAGTTGCGGGACAAGAACTTTGCCCGAGACGTGAACCGGGAGGACATTCGCAAGGGAGCCGAGGAGCTGGGGGTGGACCTGGACGAGCATATCAGCTTCATCGTGGAAAGCATGAAGCCGATTGCGGAGCGGATCGGCCTGACGGCGGAATCAACAACCGAGTAGTAGCAAGTAAATTCAACTGGAACCATTGCCACTGTCATTGCCATTGCCGGCGCCAAGGCCATCCCTTGTCCGCGCCATTGGCCCCTTCTCCAAAGGTCAACTCCCTGGCCCAAGGTGAGAGGGATAATTCCCTAACCACTTCGGCAGATTGCTAAAGTTCCGAGCATCGGCATTGGTCTGCATCGAGAATTTCCGGCAACACTTCTCGGGGCATTCCTGCGGTTAGGGAATTACCCCCCTTGCCCGGGCCACAGCCGCTCCGGATCAAACTCAAACTCCTGCTCCGCGGCCCGAGGCCAGGCGTCGGGAAGGGCAATGTGGCGGTCGGTTAGCAGCGGGACAGGTAGGGTTTCGGCCAGTTCCAACGCCTGCGCCGCGGGAGCTTGCCCGAATCCCCACAGCGTTGGCCGCCCCGGGCCGATTCCCGAGTTTATTTCCACGCTGTTGCCCACGTTGCCGTTGCCCACGTTCTTGCCCTGGACCAGCGCCCGAAAATCGCCCAGCCCGCCACTACGGGCCAGGGCGGCCAATCCGGCGCGGTTAGCTTCGGCCAAGCCCCGGGACAAGGGAACTGCGGCCAACCGGCGGCGGTAGCGGTCTAAACCCAGGTTGCGGAGAAACCTGCCCTGGGTGGTGAAGCCCAAAGGGGTCAGCCCAAACCGGCGGCCCGCATTAACCACTGCGGTAAAATCCACATACGCGGTCATATCCTGGCGGCCAATGTCCCGCAGCGGAGCGTCGGTCTGAACGTGACGGTAGAAAGTGGTCAGCGTTCCCCGGGGCCGCAGCCTTGCCGAATAAAGCTCCTCTGCCATCCGGCCATAGTCTATGGTCAGGACATACCCGGCATCCAGCGACGCCGCCACTCCCTCGGCCCAAGCCTCCAGCACCAGGTTGATTTCGGCGGTCTGCCCCTCGGCCAACTCAATATCGGCCTCGGCCAGGCGCGCCGCCAACCCGGGGTTGCTCGGCTCAGCCAGCGTTTCCACCAATTGAGCGTCGTCGGCGCTAACCCGGTCGCCAGTGCCGAGGTCCAGAGTCAGGTAAACTTCCAGCAGCCGTCCCCGCTCCTTCCGCACCAGGTGCACCGGGAAGGCGTCCAGCAATTCGTTGGACAGGATACAGCCGCGGACACCTCGCAACGCCAAGCCCAACGACGCCATCCGGTTAACGCCGGGCTGCCCGACCTCGTAGCCGTATCCGGAACCGGGGACGCTGCGTCGGTCAACGCAGAGGTAGCGGAGACAGCGGCCGAAGCCGTCGGGCAACCCGGCGGCGGCAGTCACAATGTCGTGGCAGAGCAGCCCGTTGCCCGCCCCTTGTTCCACCACGGTAAAGGGGTTGGGGGCGTCCATAAGTTGCCAGAACTGGTAAAGCTGCGCCGCCAGCAGGGCGCCAAAGGTGGGATGAGCCAGGGGGCTGGTGAAATAGTCTCCCGCAGCGCCAAAGGGTTCGGCGGCCCCCGGCTGATAGCTGTAGTAGCCGCCGTCAGGCCAGTAGAGAGCCACCTCCATAAACTCGGCGAAGGTAACCGCTCCGGAGTCCCGAATGCGGCGGCGGATTTCCTGCTCTGGGGTCATGGCTTCAATTATACGGCAAGTATACGGCAAGCGGCGCGGGCGTGGGGTTAGGCCCAGACTGGGAGCGGGACAAGACCGGGAAGGGTCTGGAAGCCGCTTTAGAGGTTCTACCGGAAAGGACCGTACCGTACCGTAAGTTGAGCTGCCTCTACCGAATGGCCGTTATCCGGGCTATACCTGCCAACCTGCCAAGTAAGGCAGCCGTAAAGTAGCTGCGGGATTCATCGTCCCGGCCCCACGTTGCCCAACATCGTCTGAGAAGAAACGCGGCAGAAACTATAAATGCCGGATTACGGGAAACCCGGTATCTACAACCAGCTTCTATGCGTAGGCCGCCAAGAGGGCGCCGGGCCGGACGCCGGCTAACCGTTCATCCGACTTATCGGTCTTATCGGTTAAATCCAAAGGCCTGAATGAGCCGGGCCAACCGCTTCAGGCGGCTACCCCCGTTGTTCCAGCGGCACATATTCCAGGTCCATTTCGCCGGTGTACTCCAGCAGCGGGCGGATGAGGATATTGTCCTCATACTGCTCCACACATTGCAGCGTCCAGCCGGGAATGCGGCCCAGGGCGAAGATGGAAATGAACAAGTCGTCGGGAATGCCCAGCAGGTAGTAGATGGAACCGGCGAAGAAGTCCACGTTAACAAAGATGCCCCGGGATCGGTAGGGCACCATCGCGTTCTCTTCCACAAAGGTCAGTATCTGGAACCAGTGGGGCTGGCCCACTTTTTCGCTGAGAATGCGGGAGCGTTCCCTCAGGTGGCGCGCTCGGGGGTCTTCAGCGCGGTAAACCCGATGCCCAAATCCCATAATCCGGCCGCCGTTGTCCAAAATGTTGCGGCAATACTCCTCAGCGTTTTCCGGCTGGCCGATTTCCAGCGCCATCTTCATAACTTCTTCGGCGGCCCCGCCGTGGGCTGGGCCTTTAAGGGTACCGACGCCGGTGACTACCGCCGAGTGCAGGTCGGAAATGGTGGAAGCGGTCACCCGGGCTCCAAAGGCCGAAGCGTTGGCCCCGTGCTCGGCATGGAGGATAAAATCAACGTCCAGCAGCTTGGTAGTCTCCTCGTCGGGCAGTTCATTGAACAGCATATAGAGGAAGTTCCCGGCGAGGCTCAGGTCCGGGTTGGGAGCTACCGGCTCCAGACCCTGGCGCAGGCGGTGGTGCGCGGCGACGATAGTCGGCCCCATAGCGGTAAGACGGATGCCCTTGCGTATGGTAGCTTCAACGGAATTGTCGGTTACGTCCGAGTCAAAGGCAGAAAGGGCGGAAAGGCCGGTACGCAGTGCGTCCATCGGGTGGCTGGTCTTGACCAGGTCCAGGACTTGGATAACCTCGTCCGGTATGTGGCGGTTGGCACGGAGAATCCGATCAAAGGCTTCCAGTTCCTGCCGGGTCGGGAGCTTGCCATAAAGCAAAAGATAGATGACTTCTTCAAAGGTCGATTTCTCGGCCAAGTCGTGGATGTTGTAGCCGCGGTAGAGGAGTTTTCCCTCCTCGCCGTCAATAAAGCTGGCTGTGGTGGTATCCAGGTAAACATCCTTTAGTCCCTTCCTAATCTCCGGGGCCATTAACCAACCTCCTGCCAGGTGTCTCCAGCGCTCCCCATTTTGCGCCCTTTGCACCGTGGCTCAGCGGCCCTTGACCTTGAAAATGCGGCGCAGAGCGGTACGAGCTGGACAACCGGGAACAGCTTGGATTGCAAGAATTTGTCTAAGGAAAAGCCAAGGCAGTTTTGGCCGGATTTTAGCATCAGCCCCTAGGAGTGTCAAGCAAAGCTGCGCCCACGCCCAGGGCGATCGCATTTGGCTCTCTATACCTCGGATTGGCTCCTTTCGTTCCGGTCCCGCTGCCGTCATTCCGGAGAAATCCCTAATCCATGGAATCCCTGGTATAGTGCCGCTGGTATAGGCCCGCTGTACTTTGGACCGACTGCCTGGATTCCGGCCTGCGCCGGAAGGACGAATTCCGGGGCATTCGGACAAGGAATTGCGAATGTCCTGCCTACGTCCAAGGCAAACTTGACAATAATAAGCGTCTGTAACAAAATGCGAATAATTCCTCGTTTTGCCCCGGCAACTTCGCCTTGGCTTACAACAGCCGCATAGCTGAATCCGGCTAACCGGCTGAATCCCGACAACAGTTAGATAGGAGTCAGTGGATGACAACGACCCAGAGCCACAATAAGTCCATGATTACCGTAGCCGATACCGCGGTGGAGCTGTTCTCCGGTGGCTCCGGCCCGCCCTTGCTCTTTCTGCACGGAGCCGGGGGCAACGCCGGCTGGCAGCCCTACCACGAGGAATTGGCCAAGACCTACACCGTGTACGTTCCCTCTCAACCCGGGTTCAACGGCACGGAACGCCCCGATTGGGTCTATACCATTAACGACGTGGCCCATTTCAACCTGGCAATGGCCCGAACCCTGGGCCTGGAACAATATGTCCTGATGGGTTCCTCAATGGGCGGATGGGTGGCAGCGGAAATGGCCGCAATGTGCCAATGCGATCTCCGCGCGTTGATTCTGGTGGGGGCCGCCGGGATTAAGCCGGAGCAATCGGACATCGCCGAGATTTTTATGGTGTCCGCCGAAACCCGGATGAACCAGCGGTTTTACGATATCAGCCAGGTTCCCAACGCCGAGCAATACCAGCAAGGCGAGTTGACGCCGGAGGAGCAATTGGTGGCCCATACCAACCAGGAGATGGCATCCCGGCTGTGCTGGCGTCCCTACTTGTACAACCCCAGCCTGCCCTTCTATCTGCCCCAGGTAACCACTCCGACGTTGCTGGTTTGGGGTCGGCAGGATGCGATAATTCCGGTGGAATGCGGGGAGCTGTTTCAGGCGGCGCTGCCCAACGCTACGCTGCGGGTAATTGATAATTGCGGCCATTCTCCAGCCCTGGAAAAACCCGCCGACTTCCTGACGGTGGTTAACGAGTTTTTGTCGGGGAAATAAAAGCGGTGGTTAACCCTGGCACAATTATTGGGAGCGGCCCGAACCGGGGTGGCGCGAACGCCGGTTTTCGGATTGTTATTATTTGGATGACTGAAACGGGCATTGTTTAACGGCCTATGGTTTAGCGACTTTGTTAGCAGCCACGGTTGCCTTTGGAAACCGGATTACAGCACGGAAAGGAGCGAGCGATGACGGAAGTTTTTTGGTTCTCGGAACAACCTTACGGCCATGTAACCGATGAAGACTTGGCCCCCTATGAGTCGGGGCGGATGCACTTCCCCAATACCCACTTTGACCCGGAAAAGGCCCACGTGCTTTACGGCAACTACCACGACCAATATACCTTGGCCGATGAGATGGGCTTCGACGGCATAATGTCCAACGAACACCACTCCTCCTATTGGTGCATGAAGCCTTCGGTGAACGTGGACGCGGCGGTAATCGCCAAAGTGACCAAACGGGTTAAGATTGCGATGCTGGGCAACGTAATCGCCCTCAGCGATCCGGTGAAAATGGCCGAGGAAATCGCCATGCTGGACTGCATCTCCGGCGGGCGGATAATTTCCGGCTTTGTGCGCGGTACTGCGGTGGAAACGCTGCACGCCGGCATCAGCCCCACGGAGAACCGGGACCGGTTTGAGGAGGCCCACGACCTGATCGTCAAGTGCTGGACTACGCCCGGCCCCTTCCGCTGGGAGGGCCGCTATTTCCCGCACCGGATGGTCAATCCCTGGGTGGTGCCAATCCAAAAGCCCCATCCGGCGGTGTGGTTCCCCGGCACCGGCAGCCCGGAAAGCGTCATCTGGGCGGCCAAGCGGCAGTATCCCTATATGAACCTGGGTTCGCTGCTGGATTTGACCAAGCAGTTGAAGGACATCTACTTTGAGACGGCCCGGGAGGAAGGTTACGAGCCGGGGCCGGAGCATTTCGGATACCTGATACGCTGCCTGGTAGCCGATACCGACGAAAAGGCGCAGGAGGTGGGCCGAACCTTCCTGTGGACCGAGAATCACCGGCAGCGAGGCCCGATAGAGTTCAACGACCCGCCTGGGTATCAGTCCCGGGAAGCGCTGCGGATAAAGATGTCCCGCCCCACCATCGGCACCGGCACCATCGGAGTGCGGATGAGCTACGAGGACTTGCAAGAAGCTCACAACATCATCGTCGGCAGCCCCGAAACGGTTATCAAGAAGTTGCGGTACATCAAGCAGACCCTGGACCCGGGGTATATGCTGATCTACGGCAACGAAGGCAACATGGCCCACGAAGACGTCATGCGATCGGTGGAACTGCTGGGCACCAAAGTGATTCCGGCGGTCAAGGAAGACTAGTCGAGCATCCTTCGACAAGCTCAGGTACGAGCAGGTTGCACGAGCGGGTTATACGACAGGCTCGCCGCGAGCGGGCTTGAAGCAATTAAGGGGCGGGGTGTGAAATACACCCGCCCCTTTTATCTTGCCGAAAATCAGGCTCCCCGCGCCGGGTGTGGCGGGACGGACAAGCGCGAAGATCGGGGATCCGACGGAAGCACTAATCGGCTGGGAGATGCCGGTTTATTGCTCCAATTTCTTTTCGGCGCAACGCGTTCAAGCTCCGGTCAGCTTCCGTTCCAATTCCTGGCGCACCCTGGGCCATTCGTCTTCAATAATGCTGTAAAACACCGAGTGCCGGTTTACTCCATCCCAGGTAATCCGATGATTCCGCCACACTCCTTCACGCACCCCGCCGATTCGCTCGATCGCCCGCTGCGAACGCTCATTGCGACTGTCGGTCTTGAGGCAAACGCGCAGCGCCCCCAAGTCCTCGAAGGCATGGCGCAACAACAAGTACTTGCATTCGGTATTTACCGCGGTGCGCTGGTATTCAACCCCGTACCAGGTCATTCCGATTTCCAATGCCCGGTTGGGCCGGTCAATATCCAAATAGCCGGTGGAGCCGACCGCCCGCTCCTCCTGCGCCAGCACCACGGCAAACTGAATACGCGCTCCGGATTCCCTGAGGGAAATGCAGCCCCTTATCCACTCCCTGGCATCATCCAAATCGGCGAAGGCCGGTCTCGGCAGGTAGCGCCAAATGGCTTCGTCCGTCCCTACCGCATACAGGTCCTCGGCGTGTTGCAGGCCAATGGGTTCCAGCCGGATATGTTGACCGGACAGCTTTACGGGTTGAGGATTCACGGACTACTCCCTGAGAACATAGTCAACCATCGCGGAGTTCGCCGGGGTAGGGCGCTTCTGACAGCACGTCGGCCACCCGATGCCACCGGAACGTCCGGCGGGACCTTGCCGATCCTTGGCTCAAGCCTCACTCCGGCCTTACCTTCGGCAACAGAGGCTGAACCCGGTCTAAAATCCGTTGGCTTACCTCGTACTTGGTCAGCAGAGGCAGCTCTTCTACTTGCAACTCCCGGTCAATCAGCACCACCTTGTTGGTGTCGGAGCCGAATCCGCTGTCGGCGACGGTGATGTCGTTGGCTACGATTAAGTCCAGGGACTTGCGCCGCACCTTGTCGGAGGCGTTGGCTACCAGGTTTTCGCTTTCGGCGGCAAACCCAACCTTGACGAAGTCGCCCCGGGCCGCCTCCAGGATGTCGGTGGTTTTAGCCAGTTGAATATTCAGGTCGGCGTCCGCCTTCTTGATTTTCTGCTCCGCCGCCGCTGCCGGACGGTAATCAGCCACCGCCGCCGCCATTATCAGCGCATCGGCCTGCCCGACCTCCCGCAAGACCGCCTCGGCCATTTGCCCCGCCGTCTGCACCCTCACCAGTTGCACCAGGGGCGGGTCGGCCAAGCCGGTAGGAGCCGCCACCAGCACCACTTTAGCGCCCCGGTCGCGGGCCGCCTCGGCCAGGGCATAGCCCATCTTGCCGGAGGAGTTATTGGTAATTACCCGTACCGGGTCAATCGGTTCCTGAGTGCCACCCGCGCTGATGACGATAGTGCGCCCGACCAGGTCGCCGGACTGTCCCAGCGCCGCGGCAATGTGTCCCAGCAGCTCGGGAGTCTCCAGCAGACGGCCCATGCCGATCAGACCGGAGGCCAACCGGCCGGGGGCCGGGCCGGCGATGCCGACTCCTCTTTGACGCAGCTTTTCCAGGTTTTCCTGGGTGGCCGGGTGGTCGTACATCGCGGCGTCCATCGCCGGGGCTAGCAGCAAAGGAGCTTGAGTCGCAATTACGGTGGTGGTCAACGGGTCATCGGCCAGCCCGGCGGCCAACTTGGCGATGCAGTGCACCGTCGCCGGAGCAATAACTACAATATCGGCTCGGCGCGCCAGGGCCACGTGCTCGTTGGCAAACTCGGAGCCGGTGTCGTAAATATCGGTTACCACTTCCCGGTGGGTGATACTGCGGAAAGCCAGGGGCGTTACAAACCGCGTGGCCCCATAACTCATAACCACGTCCACCAGCGCCCCGGCCTGCACCAGCTTGCTGGCCAGGTCAACCGCCTTGTAGCAGGCAATGCTGCCGGTAACGCCCAGGACAATGTGCTTATCGGCCAGCGGTCCGGTCACGGTTCTCCCTTCCTCGGTGGCTTCTGGATGTGGCCCTATTATGGGATTCAACGAAATTGTCGGGTGGCCCGCCCAGGTGGCGCTACAGGGTAAGCGTCAGCAGACTTGTAGCAGCTCCCAATCGGCTAATCGGCGCTCTGTGCCGCCTTTTGGCGTTGCTGAGTCGGGCGGTTCATTTGATAGATTATCCGCAGACCGATCAGGGTCAAGTCCTGGTTGATGTCGTCAAATACCGGGGTTTCGCCGGCAATAACCGGAACCAGACCACCGGTGCCGATGACCTGAGCGTCCAGCCCGATTTCCGCTTTAATCTGATTTACCATGCCGGTGACCAGGGCCGCGTAGCCATATACCAGACCGGATTGGAGGGCGTTGACCGTGTTGCGGCCCACCACCGACTTGGGAGCCACCAACTCAACCCGCCGCAGTTGGGAGGCGTTGAAAAAGAGGGCGTCGGCGGCCAGACTGATGCCCGGGGCGATGGCTCCGCCCAAGTATTCTCCCTCCCGGGATACCACGTCAAACACGGTGGCGGTGCCCAGGTCAACCACAATCAGCGGCGGAGTGTAAAGCTCAAGAGCGGCAACTGCGTCGGCAATACGGTCGGCCCCCACGTCCCGGGGCGTATCGTAGAGGATGCGCAGGCCGGTGCGGACGCCGGCGGAAACGGTCAGGGCGGTTGCGTTAAAGTAGGTGCGGCAAAGCTCGTTAAAGACCACGGTCAGGGGCGGTACTCCGCTGCAGATACAGGCGGCAGTAATTTGAGACGGGTCAATACCCCGCAGATGAAGGAGGTTGACCAATTGAAGGCCATACTCGTCGGCCAGGCGCCGGGAGTCGGTGGACACGCGAAAAGTGGTGACCAGGCGGTCGCCGTCGAATACGCCCAAGGTGACCACGGTATTGCCAATGTCAATAGTCAACAACATCGGGATAGTCCGTCCAGGTCCGCCGTAGCAGGGTCAAGTCCAGGGTACTCAAGCTACTGAATTGCCCCGATTATACAGTATGGCCCTTAAGCGGGGCAATGACGGCCCTCTTTGCTCCAGGGCGTTCAAGAGTCCCCGGAGATCCGCTAACGGTGAGCCGGTACTTCGAAGAACTCAGGATGGGCGGGGATTCCAGCCCTTCCGCGCGGTTATGAGCGGGGAACGAGCGGGGTAGGCCGCCTGCAATGCAGCGGACACCGGCCCTGATCCGGAGCTTCCACAGAACTTGCGCTTCTCTACGGTCAGGGGGCCGACCGAGGCCGCGCGGTTAAGCCATCCGGAACCTCCGGAGTTCGTTTTACGCGTATATTATTGATGCAGTTGGCCCTCCACCGCCGACCAGCCATTACCGCCGCGGGCCGGCTTGTGCTAAAATCGGGCCAGTGTGAACCGGATACCGTAGTTAGGCCGGCGTATCGGGCGGCTTGAAGAATATCCCCCGAGTTGACGGGCCCTTTCTCCGTTAGCTACCATTGGCTGATATTGCGGTGCCCGGATGCGGCAATCTTATATATTAAGTCCTCGGCCCTTAAATCTACTGAATCCGGAAGAACGAACCGGCGAAAACAATTCTGACTGTTGGTGGAGAAACGATTATGGCTAATATGGAACAGGTGCAGATAGTAAGACAGGGGCGGGACGCGGTGGCCCGCTGGCGGGAGGAGCATCCCGGGGAGGTTCTGGACCTGAACGCCTGCTATATGAGCCATGCCCGCATCCCGCAGGCCGACCTGAGCGGCTCCGATATGCGCAACGCCGACTTGATGGGGGCGATGCTGCGACGGGCCAACCTCTCGGGCTGCCGGCTCAATCCGGCGCATATGTACCGCGCCGACCTGCGGGAGGCCAACTTTAGCAACTCGCTGCTTAACGGGGCCAACCTGCGGGGCGCGGACGCACGGGGAGCCGACTTTCAGGGCGTCGATCTGGACCGGGCCATCTTGTCCGACACCAATTTAGCCGGAGCTAACCTGCGGGGCGCCAACCTGTCCCGAGCCAACCTGGACCGGGCCAATCTCACCGGCGCCGACTTGACCGGGGCCAACCTCAATGGAGCAGCCCTGACCCGCACCAATTTGACCGACGTCAATTTTCAGCAGAGCGACTTCTTTGAAGCGGTATTCAACACTACTCGGTTGGCCGGAGCAAATTTTGACGGCAGCGTTATGGGCTACACCGTGTTCCAAAACTGCGACCTCAGCGGCGCCCAGGGCCTGGACCTGGTACGGCACGACGCCCCAAGCACCCTGGGCGCCGATTCCCTGTTCCGTTCCGGGGGACAAATACCCGAGCCTTTCCTCACCGGCGTAGGCTCCCCGGAGTCGCTGGCGGCTTTCCAGCAATCGCTGTCCGACGTTCCGGCCCTTTCCGGGGACTATTTTATATCCTGCGCGGCGGGCGATGTCGGCTTTGCCCAAAAACTTCAGGCCGACCTGCGGGCAAACGGGGCGCGGTGCTGGCTCTTCCCGGAGAACGCCCGGGGCAGCGCCCTGGTGGACCGTCGCAGCACTTCGGAGGAGGAGGAAGTCGAGCGGTGGATCCGCCATTATGACAAGTTGATCCTGGTCTGCACCACCGAGGCTTTCGCCAGTGAGACAATCCGCAACGACATCATCCAGGCCACTAATTTGCAGCAGAGCCGGGATGAGTGGCTGCTATTTATGGTGACCGGAGACGGGTTCCTGACCACGCCCCGCGAACGCTTCGCCCGCAGCATCAGCGCCGAGCACAAAGTGTTCGATCTGCCAGGCTACGCCGAGGATACGGAGTCCTACCGGCAGGGAGTTGCGGAGTTGGCTGCGGAGTTGCAGCAGGTACAGCCTGCCGCCGCGGGCAAGCCGTCGCTGAGCGGCGGCGGCGGCAGTATGCAGCTGTAGGCAGTTAAACCGGGAGCGGCTATCTAGTTATGCAATTGCCGCGCTATGTGTTATCCTTTCCCAAAGGAAGCGGATGGCTATTAATCCTTATGTTTGATACACACCAAGCGGTTAAGGAACTGACCGAAGCGGGTTTCGTTGAAGCCCAGGCCGAAGCCGTAGTGGCTACGGTCAGCAGGTCAATGAGCGAGAATGTAGCAACGAAGGCCGACATCGCTGAGGTCAAGGCTGATATCGCTATAGTCAAGGCTGATATTGCTGTAGTCAAGGCCGACATTGCTTCTCTCCGGGTAGAAACCAAGGCCGATATAGCTTCTCTCCGGGTAGAAACCAAGGCCGATATAGCTTCTCTGCGGACCGAAATGGCCGCGCTGGAAATGCGCATTATAGTAAAAATGACCGGTGTTGTTCTGGCAATTGTCACTCTTGGAGTCGCTTTTCTCAAGCTCTTCCCCTAATGCCTCCTTTGTCCCGCGACTTGGCGGAAAGTTCGCATTCATCCAAATCCCGGCAAATGTCCGCAAAAGTTAAGGCCAGCGAGAACTTTCTCGCTGGCCTTTCGGTTCTTGCCTGGTCCAGGGCCGGGCGGTTAGCCCCGTCCCGGCGTTGGCAACGGGTAGTGAACTAAAGGCGGGTTTCGCTGATAGCAACGCTACAATTCCAGGACGGTGTACGGGTCGTCCAGAGCAGCCTTGAATTTTTCGAAATCGTGCAGCGGGTTCTTTTCCAGGACGGCCAGGATGCCGCCAATCAAAAGGGTCATAGCCTGATAGTCCTGTTGCTTCACGGCGGTGTCGAGCTTGTCAAAGAAGGACTCCAGAGTGAATCGCCGTTCCGCGAATACTTGATCCAGGTAGTGTTCCGCTGTTTCCCGGTGAGCGTTAAGCGCGTCGCGGTAGGCCTGATATCGAAGCTCCATCTCGTGAGTTCCCTTGCCAGCTTCTATGGCGTGGTGGGCTAGGCCCAACATAGACCTACTGACTTCTACCAGGATTGGAATCGCGTTTGCACCTGAAAACATTGCCATTTCTATCCCTCCAGGGCGGGGGCATTTATTGCTATGCCAAGGATTTGGGCTTGCTCCTTGGTGATGACCTCGGCATCCATGGCCCGGCCCAAGAGGTCGGCCAGTTTGTAAACGGCGTGGGCGTGTTGCTGGGCCAGTATATCTCGGGCCGAGGTTTGACCGGATAGCTTCGACCATATCCGGCTCAGCTGGTCTGCAATCCACTGGATGGTAACCTTGACCCAACTCAACCGGCCGGCCGGTTTGTAAGCAGCGAGTTCCAGTTGCTTGGCCAGTGTATATCGGGATGAGATTACTGACCGGGCTGCTTCGTCCATCCGTCTCATTACGGCCTGCATCGTTAAAATCTGGCCGGCCATTTTCTCCTCGGCGCATTTTAAGTCGCTAACTGCTTTTCCGACCTGAACCTTTACTTTATTGGCCTTATTAACGCTCCAGAAGGTGACTCCGATGCTTATCGGCAGGCTGATAATATTCAAACAGAAAGAGATGGCTGACAGCGCTTGGGCGCCGGCGGACATTCCGGCGCCTCCTATTCCTACCATGCGTCCGATGTTGGCCAGGATTGCGCTATGGCGGGCGGCGCCGCTGAGTCCGGCGATGCGAGCGCCGGTTCCAGCGTGTCCGAACAGCCCTACCGCGTTATAAACCCCGACCGGGGCGCCATAAGCGCCAGCGGCCGCGGCCGGGCCACTGACAGTTCGGAGAATGGTCTGGAACGTTTCCGCCTGGAGCTGAAGTTGTTCTAACCGCAGAGTAAATTCTTGAGGATTTCCTACATAGAAGTCCCGATTCTTGACTTTCGCTTTTCTTAGAAACTCGGCAGCTTGTTGCAGCGTCTCGGAAGCTTGGGCTTTGGTATATCCATACTCCCCGCTGCTCTTATTGAAGTCCCTTTCAGTGGACTTGACGAGTTGCTCGGTCATTTCAGCATTAGTTCGGGCTTCCTCGTAGATTTGCTTCTGTTTATTGATACGAAAACCTTGGCTAATTCCAATAACCGACGAGCCAACTGCCATACCAGCGGCGATGGGGATGAGTGGCAATGGCATTTCTTAACCTCCCTGAGATGTTTAGAGGACTGCTTTAATAAACAAGTCTCTGGAATTGCTGGGACCTTCGCCATATGCCCGGGCAAGCTACGAAGGTTTTACTGGATGGCAACAAGCCATTTTAGCCATACCTGACCGGCTCCGCAATATGCCCGTGTCAGCACGACTGTTTTGCCGTGCAAAAGAAAAGGGGCCGACTAATGTCGGCCCCCGCCTGTTAACTTACCGGGGATAGAGGGCTAGATGTAGTCCACTTCTTCCATCATTTCCATGTTGTCGCGGCTCTGGCTAAAGCCTCGCCCGACTTCCTCACGGAACTCTGCCATCAGGTCATCGGAGATGATGCCACCGGCAGCCATCGCCTTCTTCTTGAACTGGGTGAAGGCCCAGTCTTCGGTATCACCCTGAGGCATATCGAAGAAACCGCCGTCGAATACCGGCATTTCGCCGGGTCCGAAGTAGCCCTTGCCTTCCAGGCTGTACCCTTCCAGGTCGTGAGTGCCCTTGCCCAACACCTGACCGGTGGCGGCGTAGTGATCCATCGTGTTCTTCAAACCGTACTTCTGGATCGGGCAAACCTTCATGCAGACACCACAGCCCAGGTAACGGGCCATGACCGGGCGGCAGCGCTTGAAATAGAGCTTGTTCTTCTCAACTCCACGCCACCAGATCTTGTCACGCATCAGGGCGCGGCCGGGGCAGCGGTTGACGCAGACCTGGCAGACCTGACAGAAAGCGTGAATACCGTAGTCCACCGGCGTATCATGAGTGATGTTGGCATCGGTGGTAATCATCATCAAGCGGCAGCGAGAGCCGACGTGGGGGGTCAACAGGTAACCGCAAGCTCCCAACTGACCAAGACCGGCAGCCACGAACATCGGGATGTAGGGGCCGGTGTTGTCATTGGGGCTGTGTACCTGGGCATGATAGCCGAGGGAGCGGATGAAGTTGCCCAGTTCCAGACCGGCGGCGCCTTCGGTGCGGTAGGTGCTGGAGTGGACGATTTCGGCATCGACGCTGGGGATGGTCTGGGTGGGCTCGAAGTCCTGCTCGTAAGCCAGACAAACGACGTGGGGGAACTTTACCCAGTCCTTTTTGCTCTGGTAAGTGTAGTGAGAATCATAAGCGGTGATTCCTACTTCCACATATCCCAGGTCCCGAGCTTTCTGCTTAATCAGCTCGCTGACATCCTCGCCGGTGGGTTCAGTGGTGGGTTCCAGGTCGCCGGTAAGACGGGCGGCCATAATCAGGGAGCGGTTGAGCTTGTCGTGCTCTTTGCGGATTTCCCGCATCTCCACATGCTGGTCGCGGATGGTGTTGGCCCAGTCCCGGGAAGCGCGCTCGGTGATGTTCATGGTCTCGACGGGGTATTCCCGTGCGTACCAGTCAACTTCACGCTGAATCCTGGGAATGCCGGGTTCGGTTTCCAATTCTACGGGTACCGGAATAGTCACCGGGGCATCGCCCTGGCTCTTGCCCGGTCGAACAACCTCATGTCCGATTTTCAGCATACCTTCTCCTCCCATAAGTTATCTTGATCTTTAGGTCAAGCCTTGAGGCCTACAATAGACTGTTGTGTTTTATTTGTCAATAGTATGCCGAAAGCAAATCTGTATTGATTTTCGAAATACTAGCCCTTATCTCACCATTAAATTGCCGATATAGCGTTAAATCGCCTATAACGCCTTTAAGTCCCGGCTGAAACGACCCTAAACCCGCCCCGGATCTGCACCGACGTGACGGAAAGAGCAGCGGATTGATTTATAAGGATTGGGGTATTACAATATCCCGGTAACGAGATGTTGCCCATATATATAGGAAGCCCAAACAAAAAGCTTACAGTTAGAAATCAAAAATGCTGTAGGGGAGCGTAAACCGTTATGAAAAAGGTAGTCAGCGAAATCAGCGGAATTGTGTTCAGCATACCTTGGCTGATGGCCAAGGACCACGGCCTGTTTGAAGCAGAAGGCATTGACATGAACTTCGTGCGGGCCCAGGGAGAGCGGGGAAACCAGATCACGGAAAACCCCAATGATATCAATCCGATTCTGGGCCACGTCCCCTACGAAGACAATTTGGTGTCCATCTACCGCGCTTGAGAAGAAGGTCAGGTCCGTCGGGCCTATGAAAGCAAGCGGGATGACACCAAGATAATTGCGCTGCGCGCCGCCGTAATGAGCCAGTCCCTGATGGTGCGGCCGGACTCCCCCCACAACTATCCGGGCAGCCTGGGCAATCGGCCGGTAGCCGTATCCTTCCACGCCGCCGCCCACTATGTGGCCCTGCGTCTGCTGGAGGGTTATATCCCCAACGAGAAAATCAAGCTGGTCTCCTATGGCTCGCCCGAGCGTCGTTTTGAGGCGATGATGAACGGAGAGGCCGATGCCTGCGTGGTGATGGAGCCGTGGATTACCCTGGGCGAGAAGATTGGCTGCAAGTCCCTGGCCGAGGGTCACTACCTGGGCGCCGAGAATGCCAGCGACGATATGGACGCCGAGACCTTCGCCGCAATTAACCGGGCGGTGGGCCGGGCCATTGATATGTTCAACGCCGACAAGCGCAAGTACCTCCACTATATGATTGACAGCCCCAGCTTTGCTCGAGTGGCGGCCAAGTACGGTGGAGTGACCCCGGAGGACTTCCACCTGCCCCGCCTGCGCTATACCAAGGATACCTACTATTCGGAAGAGATTGTAGAGGACACCTATAACTGGATGGTGCGCTGGGGGCTGCTTAGCGATTCGGCCTGCACCGCCGACCTGGTAGAGAACCGGCAGGCAATGCCGACCCCGGCCGACGACTAAAACCTGCACACTAAAGCTGCAGCACACCAGAACCGGCCGGGATAATCCCCGGCCGGTTTTGCTTTCTGTTGCCCCGGGAAAACCGCGCAGGGTAACCCGGCCCTTCGACCAGCTCAGGGTGAGCGGAGGTATGCTTGGGCCGTCACTTTCGAAAGGCCCGGCATTAGCCCGCCCTAGCTCGAAGAATCCCACCGGAAGGCGGCCATCGCGGCTTTGCCAAAGGCCCAGTCCCGCTCCTCCTGGTTCTTGAAGCAGGGGTATTCCTTCAAAGCTTCCAGGGAATTGCGATAGCCTTCCCGCCCGGCGACCGGCGGAAAATCGCTGCCCCACATCATCCGCTGTGGGCCAAAGGCAGCGTAGGCCAGCTCCATCAACGGCGGGATTTCCTCAAAACCGTAGGTCGCGGCCAGCGGACGCGGGCGGATACAGAACTCGCCCAAGCCGCCAAACTTGATGTAGGTGTTGGGAAACCGAGCCAGAGTCAGGGCTTCCTTGTAGGCGGTGTAGGGAGCGGTAACCGAATCCGGGCTTAGCGGACGGTAAGCCCCGGCCAAGTGCTCCAGAATAATCGTAAGGTTGGGGAATTGCTCCACAATGGCCTGAAACTCCGGGGCCGCCGCGTCCGCCGCACTGCGGATGAAGCAACTTACCGGCAGGTTGAGTTCGGCGGCCTTGCGCCAGATAGCCAGCGGGTCCGGTTCCGGGGAACGTTCCGTCGGATGCAGGCGCACCCCCACGACCTCCTTTTCCTGGGCCAGCCCCTCCAGGGTATCCGGCGCATGGGGGTCGCTAACGTCCACCCAGATAACGGCGCCGAAGCGGCCGGGGAAACGCTTAACGCATTCGATTAGGTATTCATTGTGGTAGTTGCCCGCGTGCTGGATGAGGGCCGTCTGCTGCACGTTATTCAGGTTCATCTGGTGCAGAATCATTTCCACCGGCTCGAACCAGTTAACGCCGGCGTGGCTGTGAGTATCAACAATCGGCATAGCTCTGATACACTCCATTGTTTAGTCCGGGGTTGAGTAATCAGGATTTGGACAGTATCGGATTAGCCGCCGGCGGCCCCTAGCTCCGGCGATTCCAAGTCCACGCTGGGCAGGGTGGCGATGTTCAGGTCATCATCCGGCTCATGGGGTCTGGAGCGGGTCAGGTTGAATAGGCGGCGTTCCTGCGTCCTTGTGGCCGGGGTGAAGCGTTGGGGCGGCAACTGGCGTATCTCATCGAGCTGCTGAACGAACTCTCCGACCCAGTTAAGGTGTTCTTCTACTTGGTCTTCACCCCAGCGATGCTCGTAGAAGTTGTTGTGGGTACTTTCCAGAGAGCTGAACAAGTGGTATAACCGGATGCTTCCAAACTCCAACCGTAACTGCATGGCAATATCGCCCAGCAACGGATGGCTCTTGTGGTTCCAGCCCCTCAGTGCTGCTACTGATTTGAGGGCGAGAGCCGCTGCGCCCCATATTTTTTCCGAGGCTTGGAGGGTGTCGCCCTTTTGGTGTAGCTCTTCTTCAGCCTGCCGGAGGTAGCGGCGGCTGATGCTCAGGTAGCGTTCCGATAGTTCTTCTTTGGTTGCCATTGCCTGTTTTGCTCCGGTTTGTTGGGTCGCGCTTCAATTGTCCGCTATTCTTCCTTTAGAAACAAGCGGCGGGCGTTGCCGCAGCAAATCAGATTTACTTGATCCGTGGTAAACCCGGCGTCCAGGATGTTATCGGTAACCGGGGCCCGGTTGCCGGAGAAGACGTAGTCCGACCCCAGGAGCAGGTGCTCCGGCCCGGCAATCTCGGCCATCATCCGGACGGCGGGGGTGGAGACGGCCACGTTATCATAGTAGAGCATCGGCAAGTAGTCGGAGGGTTTGTCTCGCTGCAACTCCACGGGCCGGCCGTTGCCGCCGCGATAGCCGTTGTCAATTCGGGCCGCCTGGTAGGGCAGGTAACCCCCACCGTGTACCAGCATCATTTTCAGGTTGGGGTGGCGGTCGAAGAGGCCGGTCAGAATAAGTTTGGCGGTAGTAATGGTGGTATCCAGGGTACGGCCCAGGGAGAAGGCAAGATAGGAAGGGCGGATGCTGGCGCCGAAACCGTGGGTCGGCGGATGCATCACCAGGGGAACGTCCAGAGCCTCCGCGGCATCCCACAGCGGTTCAAAGCTCTCCTTGGCCAGGTCCTGCTCCATCGGGTCGGTAGCCAGCATTGCGCCCAGGAACCCCAGTTCCTTAACGGCGTACTCCAGTTCCCGGGCGGCCAGGGCGCCATCCTGCACCGGCACCGTAGCCAGGCCGGCAAAGCGGCCGGGGTGGGCCTGGATAATCTGGGCCAGATGCTCGTTGAACAGATGCGCCCAGGTAGCGGCGTTATCCGCCGACAGCGTATAGCCCTGAATGTCCAGCCAGGATCCCAGGATTTGCAGGCCCAACCCCTGTTGTTCCATCCATTCCAGGCGGGGTTCCAGGCGGGCCAGACCGCCTACCGGGCGCAGGTGCGTCAACCCCTCAAACTGAAGGGCCGGCCCGCCGTCCGTATCTTCGACGGTAATGCCCAGAGCGGCGCCGGACTTGCGGGCTTCGTCCACCAGGGCCGGGGGCACGATGTGGGCATGGGAGTCAATAAGGATACTGCCGGATTGCGTCATAAGTCCTCTCCGTTAAGCTGAAGTTGTAAAGTGGGAATTTGGGTACATTATACTGCGTTTCGCTATTACCGACAGTTGGGTCTTGCTAACCGGATAATTGACTGATACCTTGCAAGAGCAATCTGAAATAAATAAACTGTTAGGAGAGTGTTGTGCCTGACCAAGCTGACGGGCTGATTAGATATCTGGTTGTATCCGTCATCATGGCTTGGACGATAAGTGTCCTGTTTGCGCTGTACGAGTTATTCTACCGGACCGTGGCTTGGCCCAAAACTGCCGCAGCCATTGCGTTGGGTATGGCCGCGGCAGTCGCTATCACTATCCTGCTCATGGCTACTGGAGACGTTATTTTGCTGATTTCCGAGCGTTACAAAGAGCGGCGGTACCAAGAAGGGGTGGCTAAAGGATTGGCCGAAGGTGAGGTCAAAGGACTGGCCGAAGGTGCGGCTAAAATGGCGCGGAAGTGGCAGGACTGGAATAATCGCCGCCTGGCCGCCGAATCCCGGGGGGAGCAGTTCGACGAGCCGCCTCCCGCCGTACCCTCAACCCAGGACTAGACGCCATCCCGGGCGCGGCAAACCAGGCAAAACCGGCCCTATCCGCGACGGTGTTGGGGGATCGCGTCATAAGTCATCTCCGAATTTAGGTTGCAACTGAATATATTACACCCTGATTACTGTATCAGAGAGCGGCAATTTACCAATATCTACGCAACTCCGCGCCCTCTGCAAATTCCGGCAAAGAACTCGCCGGGCACGAAGAGAGGGGATGCTGCTATCACCGTTTCGGCGGGTGGCAGTATCTGACGGGATTGGCAGCGCCCTTTTTACGGTACTCGTCCGGTACACGTTTACCGACGTATCTGTTCCAAACTTCGAGGTCGGCTTCCCTTCCGTTAAACCCATATTTATCGAGAAGATCTTTATCTTCTGAGGGAAAGTCCTTTTTGCTCCCGATAAGCCACTCTCCTTCCGGTATGTAGGCGCCTTTAACCAGCCCTCTGATATGCGCCAATACCAGTTGGTATCTTTCGGCTTTCTCTTTGTTTATTTTCCAGACGCCCCGAACCGCTCCGTAGATGCCACGTTCACGCCAAAGGTTGCCTATAGAGATCAAGATGAGAGGCTCCTCGACCGTGAAAGGCTCAGCCTCGTACTCTGCGACGATTTCGGCAACGTGGCGGCTGCCGTAGTCTTTGGAACGGTGTCCGACCACCTTGTTCACCAGACCGGGGTAGGCGTCAATCAGCGCGGCTTCCACCTCGTAGGCGGTTCGCTCCAGGGTTATGCCGTGGCGGTGGATTATGTGGCCCACGTCGAGACCCGACGCGCGTATTTCGTTGATGCGCTGCGATTTTGGGTCGGAAACATACTCGTCGGCATTGCGGATAATGCCCCTGGCGTGGTCGAAAACCCGGTTGCCCTGGCCTTTGCCGACATAGAAGGTTTCACCATTGCGCGGGTCTATCAGTCGGTAAACATACCACTTGAGTTCCGCAGTTACCTCGGGTGAAAAACTGTCTAATGGCAACTTGCCACCTCCAGCAAATACGCAGACAGGAAACCGCAATCTTCTGCAACCCGGACAATCACCGGCTTAGAAAATACGCCCAATTATATCTGCCGCAGGTGGGGGTCCAACAGGTCGCGCAGCCAGTCGCCCATCAGGTTCATCGAAAGCACGGTCAGCATAATCGCCAGTCCGGGGAACATCGCCATCCACCAGGCAATCACGATAAAGCCCCGTCCCTCTGCCACCATCTGACCCCAGGAGGGATTGGGCGGCGGCACTCCCAGGCCGAGGAAGCTTAACGTAGCCTCCAACAGGATTACCGAACCTACTTGCAGCGTCGCCAGGACGATTAAGGTGTTGAACACATTGGGCAAAATATGGCGGGACATTATCCGCGCCGGGGAGGAGCCAATGGAACGTGCCAGAATCACAAAGTCCCGTTCCTTGACCGAGAGCACTTCACCTCGAATCTGGCGGGCATAATTAGCCCAGCTCAGGGAGCCGATGACGATGATAACGGTAAGGATGCCCGGCCGCAGCACCGCCACCAATACCAGGGCCATCAGGATGGTAGGCAGGGCCAGGGCAATGTCCACCAGACGCATTATCAGCCCGTCGAGCCGCCCGCCGAAGTAGCCGGACATCAGGCCCAGCACCGTGCCAATGCTGCCGGCAATGAAGATGGCAAAGATGGACACAATCAGGGAGACCCGCGCCCCATAGATGATGCGGCTGTAAACGTCGCGGCCCAGGCTGTCGGTGCCCAGCAAGTGGGCGGAACTGCCTCCCTCGCTCCAGACCGGGGGAGGAAGGCGTCGCGGAGGTTGCCAAAGTTGGGAGCCTCCGGCGCCAGAAAGCGGGCGAACAGGGCGCAAAATACTACCAGAAGCAGGATGACGGCAGGCAGAAAGGGCAGCCGCCGAAATTCCCGCCATGACAAACCCCAGCGGCGCGCTCGAACCAAGCGTGTGGTTATATTAGCCAGGGTTTCCTCCTGTTCGTATCGGCCCTGCGGCCCGCCCCGACTGACATAGCAAAACTTCGAGCCTCTTTTCCCTCTTTAGATCCCTATTCATAGCGGATGCGCGGGTCCAGGTAACCGTACAGGATGTCCACCATAAAATTGATGGTTATGAATAGCAGTCCGCCAAACATTACCACTGTCTGCACAATGGCAAAATCGTTGGCTTGTATGCCGCGGATCGCCAACAGCCCCACGCCGGGCCAGGAAAAGATAGTCTCGACTACCACAAAGCCGGTGAGGAAGTTCCCCAGGATGAGACCCAGGTAGGTTACTACCGGAATGGCGGCGTTGCGCAGGGCATGGCTCCAGATAACCATATTTTCCGGCACGCCCTTGACCCGGGCCAGCTTGATATATTCGCTGTCCAGCACGTCCAGCATGGCGGAGCGGGTGATGCGCATGATGCCGGCAATCACGAACCAGCCCAGGGTAAGCGAGGGCAGCACATAGTGTAGCGGCCCGTCTCGCCCGGAGGTAGGCAGCAGTCCCCAGCTTACGGCAAAGACCCAGATTAAGATGATCCCCAGCCAGAAGGGGGGCACCGACTGGCCCAGCATGGCAATGCTTTTACCCACGTAGTCCAGCCAGGTATCCCGCTTGATGGCAGACAGGACGCCCATTGGTATGGCGATTATCACGCTGAAGGACATGGCGGTTACGGTGAGCTGCACCGTGGCCGGAATGCGCCGCACCAGCATCTCCACCGCCGGTTCCTTCCAGAAAATGGATTCACCGAAGTTGCCGGTGAGGGCGTTGCGCACGAAGATGGCGTATTGCACATATATCGGCTCGTCCAGGTACCACAGTTCGCCCAGCCGGTCCCATTGTTCCTGAGAATAGTCGTCACCCAGCAACACGTCCCGGGGATCGCCGGTAAGGCGGGCCAGGAAGAATACAATCAGGCTGAGGGCTACCATGCTGACGACGGCCTGTAGCAGCCGGGTTAATATGTACCTGCGCATCGAGTTTTATTTAACCACGAAGGGTTTTTCAGGATTCGCCATTTCGGTTATTGCCGCTCTTGCTATGAGGGGCTGATGGCGGTGGCTCGTCGAATGGGCGGCCCTCTCGCTGAGCGGCTTGGTAACGTTCGTACCAGGCCCGCCACTCACGGTCTTTCGCTTCTCGGCCTTCTTCCAGGCCCCTTTCTTCCGCTGCCAGTTCCCGTTTCCGGTCCCTTTCCTTCAGCCAGGACGCAAGCATGATTACCTCCGTTAGGGTGTAGGTGGCGAGTAATATGCTGAACGATTGCGAAGATGTTCTTTCATAAGCCCCAGTTATTATATCAAACAGGTCTCCCGGGTTATCCACCGTTATAACTTTATAAGCGTTTATCCCCAGAAAGGCCAGGAATTGGACGATGAGTATGACGGAGAACAGGGGCCTTAGCCGTCGAGCAACGCTCCAGATGCTTTCCCGCTCCGGTTCTTTATCATTGTTCAATATATCACTTTCCTTGCTACATTTTTTCAGGGCCTCCCACTGATGAATAGGTAATAGCGAAGCAACTTCAGGTCAATGCAAGGTAGGAGTGTAGGCCGCTCGGTGAGCCAGGACAAGGTCGCGTGTAATGGGTTGATCTTGTTGCATACTCACGAATCGTTCCATAAAGGAGTCGGCAAAACTCATTGCATATATTACGCTAGCGAATCCCTCTACTGGAATTGCCCCGCCTCGAAATGGACGAATTGAACAAACTATTTTGCCGTCAACGATGCTGACGGCCACAAACCTGGCATTCCCGGTCCACTCCTTGGCAAAGCCCTCGGGTGTGCGTTCCCACCCGTTTTGCTCGGCATAGCGGGTCGTTTTCCGATTATCACTGATGATTGATCCAAATATAGCTATGCTGAACACTAAGACGGCCAGCCCAACTACCCCCTGCTCCGATAAGGACGCCTTCCCACATCAACAACTTCTCCTTAATCTATTTTTTTCTTTTCTGCGCCCTTGTGGTGAAGGGCCCTTCACCACAAGGACGCGGAAGTGCGGAGGTAACACAGGGTTTTACTTCACCCCCCCCCCCCGATCATCCTGAGCCTATCGAAGGACGCAACGGCATAGTTCGACAAGCTCACTATGAGAGGGAGGGGCGTATTGTTAAGGCGCGTGGCCCACGCTTTCCAGTTCGGTGGTGAACCGTTCGCCGATGCGGGGCTTCCAGGCGCCGACCCGGGGGCCGATGGCGTACAGACTGGCGGTCTGCACTACCGGAATAACCACTCGCTGGCCCAGAATTATCTCATAGGCCTGGCGAATCAGTAGGTTTTTTTCCTCCAGGTTAGTGGAGGCCAGAATACTCGGGGCCAACGCCTCCAGGTCGGAATTGCAGGCAAAGAGGGCCGTCCTCTCCTGGGTGCAACGGTACTGAGAAACCAACCGGCGGGTGGTGTCGGTCAGGTGTCCCAGACGCATCATCCAGACTACGCCCTCCAGCGAGCGGGCACGGCGCAGTTCCGAGTGGGCGCTGCCCTGCATATTCAGCTTCAAGTCCACGTTCATGCCGGCGGCTTCCCACATACCGGCGATAGCCTCGCCCAACTGTGGCCCTTCGGGTATGCCGCCCAGGGGACGCTGCTGGAACTCAAAAGACAGTCCGGCGTAACCGGCTTCGGCCAACAACTGCTTGGCCCGGTCCGGGTCGAAGGGCGCCGGCGCCTCCCATTTCGCGTCGTAACCGAGGGATATGGGGGAAAGGTCGGTTATCCCGGTGGGGACGGCCCCGCCGGAGAATACCACATCAGCCAACTCCTGCCGGTTGATCGCCAAACTCAATGCCTCGCGCACCTTGATGTTGGCCATTGGGTTGTTGGGGTCGGGGGCGTCTATTCCGGTAGTGCCGGGGATGTAAACCACCGGAACCAGAAAGACTCCGGCCACGCCGGGGTTAAGGATGGTGCGCACATTGGCGGCTTCGGTCTGGCGCTTGAAAGAACCGGGCAAAAGGGCGATGTCCACTTCCTGGCTCAGGACCTGGGCCAGGCGGGTGGAAGCCTCCGGCGTCACCAGGAACTTCATAGTCTGCCATTGGGGAACAATACGCCAATGCTTGCCCGCGGTTGCCTCCACCTCGATGGACTCACCCAGCTTATGCTCGACGAACTCGTAGGGGCCGGTGCCGATCGCTTTGCGGCGGGCTACATCCAACCCCACCGAGTCCACATAGGCGCGGGAGAGCATTCCGGTGCCGTTGTTGCCGGAGGACAGGTCCATAAAGGCAGTCAGGAAGGGGGTCTTGCTGTATTCCACCTGCACGGTGTAAGTATCCAGGGCGCGGACTTCCGGCCCGGACTGCATCTGGGCGGCCACGGAAGGGTGGGTGGACTCTGGGTTAAAGAGCCATTCATCCAGGCTGTAGGCGGCGTCGGAGGCGGTAAACTCGCCCCATCCGCCGTGGAATTGAACGCCCTGCTGCAAAGTGTAGGTTACCGTCCGGCCGTCGGCGGAAAGGTTCCAGCTATCGGCCAGGCCGGGTTTGAACTCCCAGGTCTCCGGATCGAGGAGCAGCAAAGTTTCTAACACCCGCTCCCAGTAGAAACGCTGGGTCACATCCTCCCAGGGGAGCCAGGACTCGGTACTGAAATCAAACTCGGAAATGGTCAACAAACCCTCAGGCATCCGCATGGAGTCTTCGGGTTCGGGAACCTGGGTAGGCTGGGGGGCGGAGTCCAGCTGCTGGGAGGCGGCGGACGCCGGTAGGGGAGCGATCGAATCAGTGGACGGGGCCGCGGCGGGTTCGGATGCCGCCGCCGGCTCCTGGGCCGGAGCCGCTGCCGACGATGCCGGCGCAGCGGCCGGCTCGGGGGCGGGGGGGTTGGTCGAACTGCCGCAGCTTACCGCCAGCAGGGCGATAAGGGCAACCGTCAGATATACGGATAAAAAGTTTAGACCGCTGAATTTCTTCATGCAACTACCTCGCCGGTTTCAGATTGATTTGAGAATGAGTTTATGCCGGGCTTTCACCTTGAACAATAATAAGCTTAATGAGTCCGTTAAGCATCCAGGCCTGCATTTGTCATTTGTTCCTTCCGCTAATCCTGCCCCCGCTCTATTCCCCCGTCCCATTCGGTTGGCTGGTCGGGTAAAGGTGGCACGCTACCAGATGCCCATCCTCCGCCTCGGCCAGCACCGGCGGCACCGTTTCGCAGACGGACATGGCATTGGGGCATCGGGCGGAGAACCGGCAGCCGGGCGGCGGATTCAACGGGCTTGGCACCTCGCCCCGGAGGACTATCTCCTCCCGGCGAATGTCCGGGCGCACCGGGAGCGCGGCGGATAGCAGCGCGCGGGTGTAGGGATGCAGGGGGTTGGTAAACACTTCCCGCGAACTGGACTTTTCCACCAACTCCCCCAGATACATTACACCCACCTGGTCGCTCAAGAAACGAACGGTGCCCAGGTCGTGGGCAATCAGTAGATAGCTCAGGCCAAGCTCCTGCTGCAACGACTTGAGCAGGTTAATAATCTGGGCGCGGATGGAAGCGTCCAGGGCGGACACCGGCTCATCCAGAATCATCAACCGTGGCGAGGCGGACAAGGCGCGGGCAATGGCGATACGCTGCCGTTGGCCGCCGCTGAACTCGTGGGGGTAGTTGGATGCGCTGGCCGGACTGAGGCCCACTTGTTCCAAAACCTCGAACACCCGCTCCGCCACCTGCTGGCGAGGCGTATTGGTGGTGACTACCAGGGGATCGCCGACGATTTCCATCACCCGCATCCGGGGGGACAAGGAGCTGAAAGGATCCTGGAACACCGCGCCCACTGCGCGCCGATACTCCTTGAGGTCTTCACCTTGTAGCTCCGCCACCGACTTGCCCCGGAATCTGATTTCGCCGGAGGTCAGGGGTTCCAGCAGCAGAATGAGCTTGGCCAAGGTGGACTTGCCACAGCCGGATTCACCGACCAGGCCAAAGGTCTGCCCCTCGGGGATGGTAAAGGCCACGTCGTCCACCGCCTTAATCCAACCCACCGGGCGGCGCAGGAGCACCCCTTTGTTCACCGGAAAGTATTTGCGCACGTGCCGGACATCCAGCAGTACGTCATCCGGGTTGGGACCGTCCGCGGCGCCGGCGTTCATACTGCCCAGGGCGTCGCCGGTGGTCATTTTCCGTCCTCCCGGTAGAGCCAGCAGGCAGCGGTATGGCTGACGGCAGAGGCAACGGCGCCGCCGAAATTGCCGGAACCACTATTCGCCGGGCCGGTCCCGCCGGTCTCAAAAGCAGGCGGGTACTCCTCGCGGCAGATGTCCATTGCCTGGGCGCAGCGGGGAGCAAAGGGACAGCCCGGGGGCAGGTCATACAAGGATGGCGGCTGGCCGGGAATGGTAGTCAGCCATTCAACTTCCAGGTCCGGGTCGGGCAGGGACTGGATCAGGGCCTGAGCGTAGGGGTGCTTGGGAGAATTGAACAGTTCCTGAGTCGGGGCCATCTCCACGATTTTGCCGGCGTACATTACCGCCACCCGGTCGCAGACCCGGGCCACGATACCAAAGTCATGGGTCACGAAAATCATGGAAAAACGGTGTTCTTCCTGCAAATCCTTGAGCAGCCGCAGGTATTGGGCCTGAATCGTCACGTCGAGGGAGGTGGTCGGCTCATCGGCAATCAGCACCGAAGGTTCGGAGGACAGGGCAATGGCTCCCACGATACGCTGGCGCATTCCCCCGCTCATCTGGTGCGGGTAATCGTTGGCGCGGACTTCCGGGGCCGGAATTCGCACCCACCGGAGGAGCTGCTGCACCCGTTCTTTCAGGCCGACTCCCTGCATTCCCAGGTGATACTTTGCCCCTTCGCCCACCTGCTTTTCCACGTTAAAGACCGGATTGAGCGAGGTCATCGGGTCCTGCAGCACCATCGATACATGCCGTCCCCGGATTTGCTGCATCTCCTGACGGGATACCTGAAGCAAGTCCAGGTCTCCCAACCAGACTTCACCGCCGACAATCCGACCGGCAGGTTCCGGGACCAGGCGGAGAATCGACAGGCAGGTAATGCTTTTGCCGGAACCGGATTCGCCGACCAGGCCGAGGGTTTCCCCCGGTTCCAGGGTAAAGCTAACCCCATCCACCGCCTTGACCACCCCGCGGCGGGTATAGAAGTAGGTTTGCAAGTCTTTGACTTCCAGCCGGGCATTGGATCGGGGGCCGGGGGAAGCATCGAGGGTTGAACTCCCCTGGGGTGAAGCAGGAGTCACCATATAAGTTACGGCTACTTTCTAGTTTCTTTTGAAAACGAGGGCAAAGGAGAGCAAGCTGAAAGGAATAGTCCTGAACCACTGGAAAATCATTTTACGCTTGTAACATTTGGCCGGGTTTTTGTCAAGCAAAGCCGGGCCGCCGCGCTGGGACTGTGGATAGCCAAGGGCAGCCGCTCCGGGTGAGCCGGTCGAACCATAATCCGACCCTTCGACAAGCTCCGGGTGAGCGGATATACGCCTGAACCGGGACAATCAATAACCCTGGGGCCGCCGCGCCGGGCTACAGCCGCAGCAACCCGGAACCAACGGGACGCCCGGTTTGAAACCGGCCCCGCCAACGGGTACACTGAGCGAGCCAATATTGATGGAAGGCCGAGGGAAGGCTACAACCGGACCCGGCAAAATTGAAAGGAACCGAGGTGTTTTGACATGGCCCGCATACCACCGGTTACCCGTGAAAGTGTCCCCGAAGACCTGCGCAGCGTGTTTGACGAAGTTAGTTCCGGCCCCGGCGGCGTCGGCACCGGCCCAATGTCCATCATCAAGCACAGCCCGGAGCTGTCCCGCCGCGCCATTCCCCTGTTTGAGTACGTGCGCAACGAGTCTTCGCTGCCCCAGACGGTGCGGGAACTGGCAATGTTAACTACGGCCCGCGCCAAGGACTGCCCCTACATCTGGAACGCTCACGCTGCCCTGGGCCGGAAGGCGGGCCTGAGCGATGCCCTGGTGGACGCCCTGCGCGACCGGCAGCCGCTGCCTTCGCTGTCCGCCGCCGAGGAAGCAGTAATCAACCTGGGCATGGAGTTTTTTGGCTCCAACCGGGTGAACGAAGCGACTTTTAATTTGGCCCTGGACCAGTTCGGCGCCCAGGGCGTGGTGGAGCTGACTACCTTGATGGGCTTCTACGCGATGCTGGCATTCAACGCCAACGCCGTGGATTTGGGCCTGGCCCACCCGTCGGGAGAACCGCCCCTGCCGGTTTAAGCTATAAGCGCCAATCCTGATACCGGGAGATTCATTCCTTGCCCGGGGTACGGAGTCCGGGCTTTTCGTTTCTCCCGGTAAGGGCCGGAGAGCGCTTTCAGGCCGGCCGCCAACCGCACCCGTCTTTCCGGCGCAGGCGGGAATAAAATAGGCCGCCCCCAAGCTGAAAGTTCTCAGCGCGATTGCCCGGTTCCGGCCTGAAGCGGCTAGACGGAACTTCGAGGGCGAGGCTAGAATAGATACTCCTGGATTCCCCAGCCCGGGAGCCTGAAGCTTGCCCTCTCACCGGGGGCGGAACGGGCAAACCTTCAGGATAGTTATGGGAACGGGGGCGCTCACTGCGGAGGGATGGCAGAGTGGACGAATGCGACGGTCTTGAAAACCGTTATACCTCCGGGTATCGTGGGTTCGAATCCCACTCCCTCCGCCAAAAATAGCTACGAATAGCGGCCGGTATTGTCGCTGCAACATTTGAAGCGAAGCCTCTGATACGTTACGGCAAAGCATCAAATTAAGATTGTAAGGAAGTTCCCGCGGGATACCCCGTTGCAGGCATTTTCCGTCCGGTTCAAACTAGGAGCCGGGCCCGGTATTCCTGCCAGAGTTGCTTTCGGGTTCCTCCCAATCACTTTCGGCAATCAAGTCACTGAAGCCAACTCTAGCCAGCACCTGAACGTTCTCCCCGTCAGGGTCCATGGTAACCAGGACGATGGCCCCTTTAACATTAAGGTCTCTCTTCCTGATCAACCTGGTCGGCCCCTTTACCGCGATCCGGGAACCGTCGGGTGACCATGAAGTAGGCGTTTCCCCGGTGCGAAAAAACGGGAGGGAGTCAGCGTTTTGAAATCGGAACCGGCTGCGTTGACGACGTTGATGACGTAGCTATGATTTTGTCCACTGGTCAGGAGCAAGCGTTTGCCGTCTGGAGACCAGGAGACATTCTGAGGTGATCCTTTCAACTCCTTTAGATAGTCAAGAATCTTGGTTGGGAGAGAGCCATTGAGCGCAGCCGTGAACAACCCCTCATCCTCTCCGACATGCCCAATGAAGGCGACCCGAAGGCCGTCCGGAGACCAGGCCGGCCGACTTCCCGATACTCCGATTTGGGTTAGCTCCGAGCCGTCGGTTCCGACAATATGGAGATGCAAAAATTTGCCCCTTCCCCTTCTGGTTCACTACCCAGGAAGGCCAGGCGTGTGCCATCCGGGGACCACACCGGAGTCCCCGAGATTCCTGGAGGGACCGGAACCGAAGGCGCAGTTCCCTTAACATCGGAGCCGTCGGCCGCCATAGTATAAATATGAAAGCCGTAGTCTTTGGACCGGGGAGACACGAAGGCAATTCGGGTGCCGTCGGGAGACCAGACTGGATTTATGTCATCCCCATCACTTTTCGCCAGTGTCCGCTTCCGCTTGAACCATCCCTTTAGCTTGACGGTCTTAATATTAAAGTGGGGCTCTTCGAAATTGGTATAGGCGACTTGGGAGCCGTCCGGAGAAATATCCGGGGACACATTGATTTCTGAGAATTTCCCAACCGTCTGGTCTCCCGAACCGGTCAAACGTCTGATCCCATAACCGTCCGATTCAACCGCGAAAAGGTTCCTGGCATAGGGAAACACTATCTGGGAGCCGTCCGGTGTCCACTTGGGCGCGTCCTGCTCGATCTCGAATACTTGGTCTTCAAAGCTCGGGCCTGGATAGTTGCAGTCCATCCCAGTCATCACTAGTGTCAGACCGCATAACGCCAACATTACCAAGGCCCTCTTTAATTAAACCGTGTTAATAAGCATCAGGGTACCGTTTGGTACCGGGCATGGAGGGCCATAATATCGAAGGGGTGCGGGGAACAGTCCGGCTCCTATTCATGGGCCAACGGTCGGGACAGCAAGTCCTTGACCCGCCGGGTTACGTCTTCCTGATCGTAGATACGGAGCAAGTTTATCCGGTTGCGGTTGGGATCGCCGCCGTGCCAGTATTCGTACACTTCCTGCCGCATTCCGAAGGAGGAAACCGCCAGGTCATGGGCCAGGCGATAGAGGCGGGACTTATACTCCACATCCACGTCCTTGCCCCGCATATACTTGTCCAGGTAGGCCCGAAACTCGGGATTCGCCAGGTCATTCTCGCTGGGCTGCATAATTATGCCGGAGCCGCAAATTTCGCGCAGCAACTCAACCATCCGCGCCGACATCTGGGTGAAAAAGATGTTCATCCCATTCATATCGCCCAGGGACATCAGGCCGTCATCGGTCAAGAAGGCGTTGTGTTCCAGCCCGTCCAGGGAGTGGCGCCACATTTCGGTATAGGTTGCCATCTCCCCCAGCTTGGCGGCCACCTCCCGGTACTCGATCACGCCGATCGACTCGGCAATCAGCGTTGCCACCGCGGTCATCAACTTCATCCGCTCATGGATTCGGCAGACATTCGGCCAGCCCTGAAAATTGGTCGGGCTGCCCAATTGCTGGATCAAAGGCGTCGAGTCGTAGAGCATAAATATCCGGTCCCAGGGCACCAGCACATGGTCAAAGAAAAGCATGGCGTCCTGCTCGTCGTAGCGCCGGCCCAGGGGATGGCCGAATCCGCCAAAGCCCTGGGATACCGGCTCGCGGCACAGAATCTTCATACCGGGGCTGGCGGTGGGAATGGCAAAGGCCAGCACGCATTTGGGGTCGGAGCGACGCAGGAAGGTGGCAGAGAGGGAAACGTAGGTTTCGTTGCTAATCGGGGCGGCAGTGGCGAGCTGCTTGGCCCCGGTAATGATGATGCCCTCGGCAGTTTCCTCCACCACGTGCAAGGCCAATTCTTCTTCAATGATGTTGCGTTGCTCGTTCTGGGGCTGCTGACTGCGGTCAACCTGCGGGTCGCCCAGGGCGTGGGTTAAGAACAGGTCATTCTCCTGGCAATACCGATGATAGTTGACGATGTTTTCGCCGAAGTCGCACTTGGGGTGCTTGATGGCGCCGAGGGAGCCGCGGAGGGCGTAGAGGGCAATAATATGGGGAGCGAGAATGTCCGGGCTGCGGCCCAATTGACCCCAGCTTTGCTGGTTCCAGATTTCGCTATTGCGGCGTTTGCGCTTCAGGTCGGCGGCGGAGCGAGGCAGCAGCCAGGAATAGCTGCAACGGTTCCCGGTATCGGGGGAGACAAAGGTCATATCATCCCGAAACTCCGGGGAGTCTTGCAGGTCATAGATGCGGGCCAACTCGTGGACCATGCCGGTAAAGGCCGGATGGGTGGTTACGTCGGCCACTTTCTCGCCGTCCAGCCAAACCTCCCGTCCATCCCGCAGACTTTCGATGTAACGGGCGCCGGTCATTGCGCCGACGGCGGTGGAAATGTCCAAGACCATAGCCAACCTCCCCAAGGGAAAAGTTAATCCACGAATAGACGGGAATAGACGGGAATAGACGGGAATAGCCCCGGATATTCTACCCTATTCCTCTACTCGTGATAATTCGTGCCTGGAGCAAATTAAGGGGGGCGGGTTCAAAATAACCCGCCCCCCAATTTAGAACCTGGCTGGAATTGTTGTTAGTCGGCCTGACCTACCGGCAGCTTGGCCCCCTGGAAGGGACCCTCGGTAGCCTCAAAGCTCTGGGAGAAGGAGAGAATATCCTCATCGGACTGAGCTTCCAGGTCGATGGGACGGCCAAAGCCCTGCTTGACGATGAAGCCGGTCTTGTAATAGACCTCGCCCACATTGCCCTCGGGGTCGTGGAAATAGATGCTGTGGGAGATGCCGTGAGTAACCGTGCGCAGGATCGGAGTGTCTTCTACCTTGAAGCGGCGGTTTAGCTCCCGCAGCGCGTCCATGCTGGGAACGATGAAGGAAACCTGACCGACATTCTCGGTGCGGGGGCGGTTTTCATTCGCTTGGCCCAGGTTCAACTCGTGGTGCTCATTTTCCGGGTCAGCGCTAAGGAAGCAGCTGCCCCGGTCCGGGTCCTCGTCGGTGACGGTGAGACCAAGAACGCGGGTATAGAAGTCGCGCATCTTCAGAAAGTCGTCGCAAATGATTCCCACGTGGCCCAGGTTAGATATCAGAGACATACATCTCCCTCCTGTTATCCTTTGGGATAGCTTTTTGAGGCTGGCCTTTGGTTGGATAGGATTGCCGGGAAAGGCTTGCCTGTCTCGGAATCGACTCCGGCGCAATCCAGCTTTAAAGTTAATGCTATCACTGCCACACGGCCTTGACAACCTTATCGGCTACAATCGGCATTCACCCGCCGCCGGCGCCAAGCTAGTATTCGGTCTTTACTCGGCTAGTATGCGCCGCACCATATCGGTAAGGGCGCCGGCCAGCGTGCCGTTTGTGGTCCGATCTATGACTTCGTCTTCTGCAACGGTACTGACCGTATGCAAGGCCGCCCCGCCTGAGTCAAATACCTCCTCGGCCCGGCGCAGTGCAGTTTGCCAGGGCATTTCCGAACCATGACCTTCCGAAGCACCATCTTCCGGTTCCAGTTCTAGTTCCGGTTCCGGTACCGACCCCGGTTCTAGTACCGACCCCGGTTCCGGTTCTAGCACCGTCGCCGGTTCCGGCGCGCCGTAGGGCGGGTTGCCCACGGGCAAGGGAATAATAGTCGCCGGAGCTTCCGCCGACCCGGTAAATAATGCCAGGGTGGGCCAGGAATCCGGGGGCAGGTTCAGCTCGGCCAGCAGGCGGTTTACCGTGTCGGATACCCCATGCTGACCGAAAATTACCAGATGGGCAAACCCGGCGTTTCGTGACTCGAAGCTGCTGCGGAAGGCTCGGAAGATGTCGTGGGCCGCCCGGTCTGCCTCGGATACCAGAAACAGGGCATATACCGGAGGGGCATCGGGAGCGGCGACGGCCAGGTCCTTCTGCCAGCGGTCGAGCTTGTCCAGGTCGTGAATATCGGCGTGGCTCGGCATAGTTCCCCCTTTCCCTTTAGGAATGTTCAGGCTCAGCCAGGAATTACCAGGCGGATCGCTTCCTTTGGCAATTCAGAACCCAAGGCTCACTATTAAAAGCCAGAGACCCCAGGCGATCAGGCCCAGCCCGGCGATGCGGCCTACCCAGTGACCGGCGGGCAGGACTTTTTCCACCAGCACCAAGGCTGCCAGCGTCGCAATCCAAAGCAGGTTCATCACTCCCAGGACGAACAACAGACCCATCAGGGCCCAGCAGCAACCCAGGCAATAGCAGCCGTGGCGCAGTCCCATAGACAGCGCGCCCTGGTAGCCCTCCCGCCAATCGGCCGTCAAAAAGCTCATCGGAGTCCGGCAGTGATTGAGGCAGGCATACTTGAGCGGACTCCATTGGAAGACCCCGGCGGTGAGGAGCAGGATACCGCCCAGTACCGGGCTGACGCTCGACAACATCGGGGAGAGCAAGGCAGCGGAGTGCAACCCCCATTGGGCCAGGGTCGCGGCGAGAGAGAAGGCCCACCAGGCCAGCAGGTAACCGGCCAGAAATACCCCGGTTGGGACAATGGGCGTCCGGGGCGCAGTGCCGGGCGACAAGGGATGGTGATTTCGCCGGCGGCGGTTGACCGTCGCAAAGGTAAGAATCATTGGAGCGGCGGACGGAGCCATCATGGCAACCATCATCACTCCCCACATCAGAAAAGTCAGGGTAAAATCCACCGGACCCCAGGCCACCACCAGCGGGGCGGCGACCGAACCAACGGAGCCGGAGCCGGAGCCGGAACCGGCCATAGCGGGGCCATTCGTATCGGGCATCGCGGAACCGGCCATACCGCCCATACCCTGGGCCAGATAGAACAGATAGGCCCAGGACAGCAGAATCACCGCCCCCAACCCGACAATAACTACTACCCGGTCGCGTTTCAGGGCAGTTTCGATCAGAGAGGATTCCGGCAAGGAGGGGTTTCGCATAGCCCGCATTTTGGCATATCCGCCGCCGTTTATCCACCGCCGGAATGACGGTAGGGAGTGGGCCGGAACCAATGGGGCCAATTCGAAGCTAAAAGCTCCAAAGGCGATCGCCTCTGCTTCCTTGATATTAATCTTGACTAATTATTTGCCTGCGGGATATTATGGGGCAGCAATGAACGATACTTCTTCCGAGACTAACTCTACTACCGGCGTTATACCGGATACCCCAGCCGACAGTCCAACGGAAGCCAGCGATTTTCAGCAGCGGCAGGGCCGCTTTTTTTATGGCTGGCGCGTGGTGGCGGTGGCCTGCTTGCAAGGGATGTTCGGCAACGGAGCCATTTCCTCCGGCTTTCCCATCTTCTTCGAGCCGATTCGCGGCAGCCTGGGCTTATCCTATACCCAGATGTCCCTGGTGTTCAGCCTGGCCCGGGCCGAGGGCGGCATGGGCGCTCCCCTGGTAGGCTGGCTGGTGGACAAGTTCGGCTCCCGCCCCCTGATTCTCTTCGGCGGCCTCACCGCCGGCATCGGCCTGATGCTCCTCTCTTTCGCCACGGAATACTGGCACCTGATAGTGCTCTTTGTCGGCGTGATCTCGGTGGGCAAGACCGCCGGATTGGGCCAGACCTTGATGGCTACGGTGAATCAGTGGTTCGTGCGGCGCAAGGCATTGGCCCTGTCCACCCTGATGACCGCCTTTGCCGGCGGCGGGGCTATCGTGGTTCCCCTGCTGCACCTGGGCATCGTCTTTCTGGATTGGCGGCAGACCGTATTTATCATCGGTCTGTTCGTGGCCCTGCTGACCTTGCCGGTAGCCTACGTTATCCGCAGCAAGCCGGAGGATCTGGGGCTGCTGCCCGACGGAGACCGGCCCACTCCCGGCGGCGCCCCGCGTCCCGCCGCCCGAACCACTCCGGGCAGCCACCACGCGCCGGCTTCAAGTATCAGCGCCAACGCCAGCGGCGGCGAGCAGGATTTTACGGTGCGGCAGGCGATGCGTACCCCGGCTTTCTGGTTCCTGCTGGCCGGGGTAATCACCCGGGTATCGGCCACCAACTCCATCATCATCCACCTGTTCCCTCTGCTGGCCTGGAAAGGGGTGGACGAACAGACCGCTACCATCGCCGCCTCGGTAATGTTCTTTATGGCGATACCGTTACGCTTTCTGCTGGGCGTTGCCGGCGGACGCTTTTCGCCGCGCAAGCTGCTTTTCTATGGGATGAACCTGGGGGCCGTGGGCCTGTTGGGGATGTGGCTGCTGCCCGAATGGCCGGCGCTGATTGTGTTTATTCTGGGTCTGGCCATTGTAGAAGGCATCACTTCGGTGAACTGGATAATGGTGGGGGACTACTTTGGCCGCAGCCGGTTCGCCAGCCTGATGGGTGCGATGAGCATTTTCCACAATTTGGGTATGTTTATTGCGCCCATCTACGCCGGCTGGATACGGGACAACACCGGGGGCTACGAGATAGTGCTGGCAACCTTTGCTCCCACTTTTGTATTGAGCGCAGTGATGTTTGCCCTGGCCCGGCGGCCGGAGCATCCCGGCCCGTCCTCCGCGACGACTGAATCCGAAACCGGGTCGGAGGCGGATGCCGCAGCGCGGTAAGGAATGGTAACGGCAAGGTAATGGCAAGGTAATGGTAAAAGACCAGGTGGTTCGACCGGCTTACTACAATTACTACAAACGGACAAGAAACGCATAGGAACAGGGGCGGGTTTGAAACCCGCCCCCACAACACCGTTGGAATATCGTTGGAATAAGGTTAAGAGGGCCTAGGCTTACTTAAACAATGCCAGGCACTTGGGGGCATTGAAACTATAGGTCTCCGCCCACTCCAGAATTTCGGCTTTCCGGTTCAGCTCAGACATGGCGCCAACCAGGCACTGCCAATTCAACGTCTCCTGCTGCCCCGACTCCTCCACCTGGTGCAATGTCCAGTCCCGCCAGGTATTGTATTCGCCTTTACGGAGGGCCTCCAGCAGCACCCGGTCGGCCTCCAGGTCGGGATAGACCCAACTGTTCTTCTCGGTCAGGAAGGCGTGGGACCAACTGGAGGAAGCCAACAGCACTACCCGGTAGGGGCTATCCTTGAGCGCCCGGGCGGTAGCCTGTCCCACCTCAAAACAGCGGCGCGGGGTAGGCGAAGGCGGATCCAACTCCTCCTCAAACACTTCCGACCCGCCGCGCATCCGGACCACGTTGCTGCCATAGCAGTTCACCGCCACCGGCAACACCGGATAGTTGAATCCCTTGCGGTCCAGGTCCAGAAACAGCAGGGTATTGGCAAAGGCATGGCCCAGGCCGGCCTTTTCGTGGAGCGGCTTGTAAGCGTAGGCCATATCCACTCCCTGATCAATCAGGCCGCGGGTCAAGTACCGGCCGGCTTCCTGATGGCCGGGAACGCTGAAAACCTTGTCCTTCGGCTCGCCCCAGATGTTGGGCCGGTCACCGATCCGGTGATAGGGCTGGAAGTCAATCTGGTCGTAGGCCAGGACGCAGAAGGGGGGAATAATGTCCTCCCGGAAGTTCTCGTACTGGTCATCGCCCCAAACCAGGATAAAGTCCGGGTTAAAGGCATCTATTTCCTCGCGGATTTTGCGGAAGGCGGCGAAGACCTTGGCCCGATGGGCCTTGTGCGCGGTAATTCCTTCGTCGTCGCCCCATTCGGCTTGCATCTCCGCCGGCCAGTTGGCCGGGTTCTTCATGTGCTCCGGGATTCGGTTGGTCTTTAGCATCCGGATCAGGGGCCAGGGCTTGTACTCGTCGGGCACCAACCCAGGGGGATAGTGAGTAGCGCCAACGCCCAATATCTCTGCCATATCATCCTCCCATTCGGGTATTCCTTTAGGGTATGCCACTTGCGTAATGCCGTTCTGGCACGGGAGTTCTGCCGGTGGGTTATCTGTGGTGATTATAGAGGCCGCCGGATAAGGCAGTCAATTGACCGGGTCACCCCCGAGCGGGGGCCACCAATTCGTAATCCAGGGCAACCCTGGTGGTGTCCCCCGCCGGGCAACGCATCGCCGGGCGGGGGACAGCCTGGCCGTTACAGCATTAGATGGTCAGTTCCAGAATGTAGAGTCCGCCCTTGAGCCGGTCAACGACGTACATTATCCCGTTTTCGTCCACGTACACGTCGTTGACGCCGTTGGAAGGAGCGCCTTCGGGCATCTCCGGCACAAAGTAGGCTACTTCTTCGGGTTGGAAGGGATTGCTGGTATCGTACACCCGCACTCCGGCGTTAAAGAAGGTGCCATAAATGAGGGTGTCGGAGTGGAAACTGGTGGGCCCGGGCTGATTCTCGTAAACGTTGTGAGCGCCGAACCGGCCGGGGCGGTTAAAGAAATCCTCAGTGTCCGGCATCGGGAAGGTGCCGATGATAATCGGATTGGTCTCGTCCCGAATGTCCATCATCCAGATGAGCTTGGGATAGTCTTCCCCGTTTTGCCGCACCGCCTCCTGGGTCACCACCATCAAGTCCCGATTAAACAGGGGCAGGACGGTGTGGGTAAAACCGGGGAAGGGAGGAGCGTAATTGATGTGGCTGATCATCTTGGGGTTGGCCACGTCGGCGATGTCCACAATAACCACGCCGGAGTCCATGTAGGCGCAATAGGCCCGGTCGGGACGCTCCGGATAGACGTTGGCATTGTGCAAGCGGTGGCCGGCATCAAACTGGGGATGGCGGGCCGGCATCGGTTCGGCGTCGCCCTCGCGGGTGCCGGGGAACCACCAGCGGCCGGCTTCCTTGGGGTTGGTCGGGTCTTTAACGTCCACAATCATATAGAACTGGTCGTCTTTCTGGTTGCGGGGCTGAAAGTCGTCGGCGCCGGTGGAAAGGTGAGCATAGTCGCCGTCCACCCACCAGAGGCAATGGCAGCCCCGGGAGTATTGGCCGCCGGTGTCCAGGAAGCCGATCTGCTGCGGCTCTTCCGGGTTGCTGATGTTGTAAACGCCCATGCCGGTGCCCGGCTGCCCCGGCTGCTGAGACTGGTAGGCGACCAGCATGGTGTCGCCCACGATGGAGAGGGAGTTGGAGCGAAGGTGTCCATAGGCCAACTCGGTTTGGGCCAGGAGCTTGGGATTGGACAAGTCGGAAACGTCCACGCTGGTAATATCCTTGGGGGCGCTCTCGTGGGCCAGGTAGAGCACCCGGCGGCCGTCGCTGGTCTGTTGCAGGTGTACGCCCTCACCGATGTTGCCGTAGCCGTTGAGGTCATGGTGGGAGATTAGCCGCATATTTTTGATTTCCTGAGTTTGCGTTGCCATTAATCCTCCTTGCTGATTATCTATTGACTGCTATTGTTTGACTGCTATCGTTCTTGCGACAGCTTTTGGCTGAAACCGCATCCGGAGGCGCGGCCCGGGCAGACACCGGGCCGGTCCCGGCGTTGAACCCCTCTCTGCCCCGGATGCCAGGTAATTAAGCGGCCTCCCGAGGAAACCCCGGGAGGCCGCTTGGTTGGTCACGCGGTCCTGTTGAGCAGGACGGGTAAGGGATACACTGCCTATTGAGCCGCCTTGAGCAAGTCCCAGTGACTGGTTTTGGAGCCGGAGGTCCCCGGGAAGGTCCAGCTTTCGACCACATCCGGGTTGAACATTACCGTCAGGCGGAACCAGAAGAAGGGGATGTCGGCGAAGTTGTAGAACCGGTCGTCGCCGATTTCCCGGATTAGACCGTTAATCCGGTCGTGGTCAATGGTCTGGAGGGCCAGGTACTTCTGGTAGTTCGCATCCTGGAGATCGGTTTCGTACCCTCCGCCGTTGCCGGTGGCGGCGAAGCTCCAGACACGCAGTCGGGTGGTCAAGGAGCGCATGGTAATTACATTGCCCCAGCCACCGGCCTTGATGAAATCACCCTTGTCCCGGTAGTTCTTACGAACGGTGCCCCATTCGCTGTCGAGCAGGGTCACGTCGATGCCGATCGGCTTCCAATAGTTAATCAGGGCTTCCAGCATCACCGCGGTTTCCGGCTCGTCCGCCGAGAAGTAATTGTAGGAGGTGAACTTCATCGGGTTGTCCGGGGTGAAGCCGGCCTGGGCCATCAGTTCCCGGGCCGCGTCCGGATCATAGCCGTAAAGCCCTTCCCAATCTTTTTCCCATTCGGGGTTGTAGCCATCGCCCAGCACCGGGTGATAGGCAGTGTTGTACATCAACTCGCCATCGTCCTTTAGAACATGGTTCAGCATTTCCTGCCGGTTAATGGCCTGGTTCATCGCCTGGCGCACCAACTTGCCGGTGACCGGGTTGGCCCAGGGCACGCCGGGGTCATAGGCCGGGTCGCCTTCGGAGAAATACAGGCCGCCCAGGAACAGGGACAGGTAGTTGGTGGGGACGCCGGCCTCGGCGGGCTTCATTCCACGTCGGCCGGCCTCTACCTGTAGCGCCCGGGACAGGGCCGCGATGTGGATTTCGCTGGTCAGCAAGGATGCCAACCGGGTCAGGTCTTCCCGAACCCACCGTACTTCCACTTCCTGGAAGTCGGGATTCTCACCGCGCCAGTGGGGTTGGGGAGCTTTTTCAAACCAGATGCTCTGACCCAACTCCGTGCCACCGTACATATAGGAGCCGGTGCCGGCGGGCTTCGCGTCAAACCCTTCCAATCCCTCGGTGTCGAACTGGTTTTTGCTCAACATCAAAACCTCGCCGCCGCCAAAGCCTCGGGAGAGGATGGCCGGCGTGTCGAGGGCCAGGGAATTGAAGGTATATTTCACGGTGTGATCGTCGATAGCTTCTACGTTGCTCGCTTCCCGGAAGAAGGAAGCCGCCCCGGACTGAGAGTCTTCGCCCAGGACACGGTGATGGGCCGCCACCGCGTCATGAGCGGTGAACTCGCCAAAGCCGAAGTGGAAGGGCACGTCCTCTTGCAAGTGGAAGGTCCACTCCCGTCCGTCTTCGCTCCACTCCCAGCTCTTGGCCAGGCGGGGGATGCGTTCGTTGGTCTGGGCATCCAGACCGACCAGGGTCTCGGAGTAGGGGTCGAACTGGTAGTAAGAAGGACGGCTGACGGTCCAGTGCCGGTTACTCTCCTGCACTTCGCCCAGGGCGTAAATCACCCGGGTTACCTTAGCCTGTACCTGCGTCATCGAGGCCGCCGGTATCGGGGTCGGCGTGGCGATGACCGTTTTTTCGACCACCGTCTCCACCGGTATCTCCTTTAGTACCTCGACCTCTCTGATGACCTCCCTCTCTACCACCTCAGGAGCGGCGGAGCCACAGGCCACCACCAAGGTCAAGATTAGAACCAGAGAGCAGAAGATTACTGATTTGGGTTTGCTTAGCCAGTGGTAAGACATGGTTGGTACCTCTCAAATTTCAGGTTTATGGCCTTCGGGTTCCGGATGGATGTGGCTGGATAACCTCCAAATTTGAGGAAGTATAGACGAGGCATTTCTATTCTGTCAATAGTTAGTATCTTTATCGGCTAGGGCCTGTTGACACAAATCGTAGCTATTCCCAATGCAATGTCACCCTGAGCGGAGCGAAGGGTCTAAAATCCTTGCTATAAGAAACATTCCGGACCCTGACCATTTTAGATTCTTCACTCCGTTCAGAATGACAGTTTTGACCGTTCAGAATGACATAGTAAGGGAACCGGCAGCAAGTTTTGTGTGAACACGCCCTAATCCGTGAAAAGCATCGCTAGTATATCCCATAAACGTTATATTTCTTCATCTTGCTATCTTGATTTCGTTTTACGTCATTACACTGTTGGTTACCTTATAGATATAGACCTTTATACCTCTTTATGGCTATTGCGATAGGCCGGGGGAATGACGGGGCAGAGGAACAGTTGGGGGGCGGGTTGCCCCGGGCTGCGGCGGGTTGCCCTGGCCTTTACCCGGAACCGGCCCGATGCAATCCAACAGGATTGACCGGTCGTATAGAGGGGCAAGGTTAATCTCAGGTAGTCCTCAGGTGGTTACGCTCCGGGGTCACTCCGGCGAAAGGGCGAAAGTCGGAACCTGGAACATCCCAGGTATTTACTAACTTTCCTGCAACCACCTGCCGCCTGGCTGCCTGGGTTCCGGCCTGCGCCGGAGTGACAATAGACCGGGGCGCCCCGCGGCCGGGAAGGATGCCCTACCTGGATTGCCGGTCTTTCAAGACAGTTGGTTCAATTGGCCTTGGAAACCCGGTTGGCCTCGGAAACCCGCTCATGGTTGGCCGGTCCTTCAACCGGCTCAGGATTATCGAATCGAACCGGGGTAGCGACTATTGGAAACTCCTTGGTCAACTGAGGCAAGTATTGACAATACAATTTGGCATAGAATATATTGCGCAGGCAGATCTCCTGCATAGCAATGGGGAGTTCTTAGTTTCTGTCAGCTATAAAGTGAGGCCGGCAATCGCCGCGCCGAAGTTTCGGACACCAGGGAAACAGACAGGACCGACAAGAGAGTAGCCAATGCAACGCTTCATAGTGATCCGGCTGTTTCACTCGATAATCGCCCTCGTCGCCGTCAGCATGATTGTTTTCTGCCTGGGACGGCTCTCCGGCGACCCTCTCGATACCTTGTTGGACGTGGACGCCACGGCGGAAGACTTTGCCCGGGTGCGGGCCTACTGGGGCCTGGACCAGCCGCTGTATGTTCAGTACCTGAGGTACGTTGGCAACATCATGACCGGAAGATTCGGCGAATCGATTCGCTTTCAGGGGCAAGATGCCATGGAGCTGGTGCTGGGCCGTCTGCCGGCCACCCTGGAGCTGGCAATCATCGCCTTGGTGGTCAGCGCGTTGATTGCCATACCCTTAGGGGTGGTGGTGGCGGTGAAGAAGGATACCGGCATAGACCTGGCCGGAAAGCTGGTTGCACTGTTGGGTCAATCTCTGCCCAATTTCTGGCTGGCCCTGATGCTGATGTGGGTATTTTCGGTATATCTGGGCTGGCTGCCCACCTCCGGACGGGGTACCTGGAAGCACCTGGTTATGCCGGGGATTGCCCTGGGGTATTTCCAGGTGGCGGCGCTAATGCGGCTGACCCGCTCCTCAATGCTGGAGGTATTGGATACCGAATATGTAAAGCTGGCGCGCATCAAGGGCTTGAAGGAGCGGTGGGTCGTCTGGAAGCACTGCTTACGCAACGCCCTGATTGCGCCGATTACCTATTTCGGCCTCATTCTGGGCGGGGCAATGACCGGTTCGGTCGTCATTGAAACCGTTTTTAGCTATCCCGGAGTGGGGCAGCTTGCGATTGACGCGCTGCGGGCCAAAGACTTTCAAGTGGTGCAGTCGGTCGTAGTTTTCTTCGCCGGCATTTACATCGCCGCCAACCTCCTGGTGGACATAATTTATGCCTATCTGGACCCGCGGATTCGCTACACCCATTAAGGCGGCTAAGACCTGGAGCTTTCAGCGATAGAGAGGGATTGACCTATGGCAAATTTGGCAATACCAAGCAGATTGCCCGGAGCCCGCAGCGTTTCCGGGGTGTGGCGCGCCATGGGAACGGCGCGGCGCTACCCGGTATTCCCGGTGACGATACTAATGATAGTATTGGTGCTGCCGGCCATTTTTGCCAACTGGGTCGCTCCCCACGACCCGGTACAAGGGAGCTTGAGCAACCGGCTGGTTCCCCCCTTCTGGGTGGATGCCGCGGGAGAGGGCATTTATGCTACCCCCGGCGGTTCGGTGGCACACCCACTGGGAACGGACAAGCAGGGCCGGGATATTTTGAGCCGCATCATCTACGGCGCCCGGGTTTCCCTCACCGTGGCGGCCATATCCATTTTCCTGGCTGGGCTATTGGGAACCTCTTTGGGCTTGATCGCGGGCTACTTCGGCGGCAATATAGACCATCTGATTATGCGGGCAGTGGATATTTGCCTTGCCATGCCGGCCATTCTCTTTGCCCTGGCGCTGGCGGTTGTGTTAGGGCCGAGTTTCCAGACCGTGATCATCGTAATTGTGACCATCTTCTGGTCCCGTTATGCCCGGCTGGTGCGGGGAGAGACTTTGAGCATCAAGGCGCAGGACTTTGTGGCCCGCTCCCGGGTCGCCGGAGCTTCCAATGTGCGCATCATTAGCCGCCACCTTTTCCCCAACATTGTGAATACCATTATCGTCCTGGCAACCCTGGAGGTGGGGCAGGTAATCCTGCTGGAGTCCACCCTCAGCTTCCTGGGCGCCGGACTACCCCGGCCCACTCCGGCCTGGGGACTGATGATCGCCAGCGGTCGAGAGTTGTTGGTAACTTCCTGGTGGTTGGCCGCCATGCCCGGCGTCGCCATTCTCTTGTCGGTGATGTCGATGAACCTGCTTGGCGACTGGCTGCGCGACCGCCTGGACCCCAAGCTGCGCAACGTGTAAGCCAAATCAGGGGCGTAAACCGCCACCGGAGGCTGGGCGCAATGAATAACGTTAATAGTGAGGTGGATGATTCTCCGGACGGATCCAGGCCGGAACCCTGGATCATACTGCCTGGAACCACTGTCGGAGGGGAAGTGGGGACTTTCAACGTCGAATTCATCGTCAGCAACCCAAACACACCACAATCTCGCCTTCTTAACGGTATGGTGGACACCGGGGCGGCTTACTCGGTAGTTCCGTCGTCAATCCTCGAAGAACTGGAGATTGAACGGGAATACACAGAGCCGTTTCTCCTGGCCGATGGGTCTGAAGTAGAGCTTGCGGTTGGGTTGGTAGCGATGCAGTTGGAAGGTCAAAGGCGGATAGTTTACGCCGTTTTTGGCCCGGACAAGGATACCACATTGGTAGGCGCTATGACGCTGGAAGCCTTCGCTCTAGCCGCCGACGCCAGAAACCGCCGCCTGATTCGCGGACGGTTGACGTTATTGGGAACACCCCGTCTCCTCACGGAATAAAACCTTCATTCCGGTGTAAAGTAGTTCCATGCAGAGAACGCGGAGGGCCGCAGAGAGCAATTTACCCTCTGCTCATACCTTTGCGCCTGTATGAAAAACGTCGTCCAGTGACTTAAAGGAGCAAATTATGGCCCCTACTCCAGCCGCTCGCATCAGCCGGGTGCAACCCCCGGCAACCCTGGCCGCCGGAGAAAAGGCGCGTCAGCTAGCCCGCCAGGGCCAGGATATTATTGACCTCAGCCAGTCCAGCCCCTACCACACTTCACCGCGACACATCATCGACGCCGGCATCCGGGCGCTGAACGATGGGATGACTAACATTGAATCGTCCCGCGGTTTGCCCGAGTTCCGGCAGGCGCTGGCCGACAAGCTGGCGGCGCATAACGGCCGCTCCGTGGATCCGCAGGGGGACATTCTGGTTACGCCGGGCAGCAAGATGGGGCTGTATGAGGCGATTAACGCTTACATTGAGCGGGGCGACGAGGTTCTGGTAATCGAACCGACCTGGGTCAGCTTTCGGCAGCAGGTGGAACTGGCCGAGGGCGTTCCGGTGGCGGTGCCGCTGAGCGAGGAGGAGGAGTATTACCTGACCTACGAAGGGCTGCAACAGTATGTCACTCCCCAGACCAAGATGGTGATTATCAACAACCCCAACAATCCCACCGGACGGGTTTATACCCGGCAGGAACTGGAGGCGGTGGCCCAATTGGCCCGGGAGCATGACCTGTTGGCGGTTTGCGACGAGACCTACGAATATTTTACCTACGATTCCAACCAACACTTAACCCTGGCCGCCCTGGACGGCATGGCCGAGCGCACGCTAACCAGCTACACCTTTACCAAAGCCTACGCCATGTCCGGCTGGCGGCTGGGCTGTATGGTAGCTCCGGCGGCGCTGCTGGAGCCGCTGCTAAAAATCCAGGAGCAGACCGCCAGCTTCGTTTCGCCCTTTGTCCAGATGGCCGGACTTGCCGCGCTCCGAGGGCCGCAAGACCACCTGGCGCAGTGGCGGGAAGACTGCAACGAACTGCGCATCCGTGCCGCCGACCGTCTATATCAGGTCCCGGGGGTGCATTGCCCCTTGCCGGAAGGGGCGACCTTCCTCTTTCCTCGATATTCCGGCGAACGGTCCTCGGAAGAACTGGCCGACCTGCTGGTGGAGCGGGAGGGCGTGGTGGTAACCCCTGGCTCCGGCTTCGGTGAAAGCGGCGAGGGCCACTTCCGTATCGCCCTGATGCGCTCTCCTGCGGAAAGAGTGCTGGAAGGGGTAGAGCGGATAGCGCGGGTGCTGGAGAGTTTGTAGGTTTATCCACGAATGGACACGAACCGGCACGAATGGAATAAATTAGTGGTCATTCGTGCGCATTCGTGGATGAAGGGAACAGCATGAAGATTCACTTGGTTGACGGCACCTACGAGTTATTCCGGGCCTATTTTGCCCTGCCCTCCATTTCCGCCCCGGACGGGCGGGAGGTTGGCGCGGTGCGCGGCTTCATCCAAACTATGCTGACCCTGCTGCGCCAGCCCGAGGTAAGCCATGTGGCGGTGGCTTTCGACAGCGTTATCCACTCCTTCCGCAACGACCTCTTCGCCGGCTACAAGACGGGAGAGGGTACGCCGCCGGAGTTGCTGGGCCAGTTTCCCCTGGCGGAAATGGCGGCAGCATCTCTGGGCCTGGTGGTCTGGCCGATGGTGGAGTTTGAGGCCGATGACGCCTTGGGCGCGGCGGCCCACCGTTGGCAGGACTCCCCCGGCGTCGAGCAGGTAGTCATCTGCTCGCCGGACAAGGACCTGGCCCAGGTGGTACGAAGCGACCGGGTAGTGACTCTGGACCGGCGCAAGGACACGGTGATGAACGAGGCCGGTGTGCGGGAAAAGTTCGGCGTTTCGCCCGCCTCCATTCCCGACTACCTGGGATTGGTGGGCGACAGCGCCGACGGCATCCCCGGCATTCCCCGCTGGGGCGCGAAAAGCGCTGCCCAGGTGTTGGAGCGTTACGGCCACATCGAACATATCCCCGACGACCCGGCGGGCTGGGCGGTAACCGTGCGCGGAGCCAAGGCCCTGGCCGCCAGCCTGTCCGAAAACCGTGAGGCTGCCCTCTTCTACCGCCAACTGGCGACCCTGCGCCTCGACGTGCCCCTGTCCGAAGACCTGCCCCAACTGGAATGGCAGGGCGTCCTCCGCGAACCCTACCAGGATTTGTGCGATGAGTTGGGGTTTGAGCGGTTGAGGGAGGGGGTGGGGCGGTGGCATAGCTAAGCGCCAACGTTCGTACCTCCTTACAATTAGGGCTCAAATCTGATTAGCTTTAACCTGTAATGATTTCCTGGAGCATTGGTTCGCAATTGTCCCGAAGACACAATAATGTTAGCTTCATCCACTCTCTCGTATTTTCCAGGGTGGCTTCTTCTTCGTCAGGAATCCCGGCACTAGAGACCGAAATGGAATCTTCCATTTCCCCTTCACTCCATGCGATCTCAATACATCCCATTGAGTCTTCTAATTTGGAACGGTGGTCAAACAGCGCACTGTAAGGAAACGAATGCTCACCCCCGTGAAGAAGTAGGCCAACTTTGCATTGCTCATCACCCCGACCCAATGTTGAGTAATAGGTAATTCCAGCGTCCTCCAGCAGAGTTCCTGACCGGTATCTGCGATACCTTCCCACGAACCCATGATCACGCCCGCTCATGGCGCGAATTCCTTCTTCCCTTAGGTTCTTAACGAGGGGACGGTAGAAACGCGAGTAAATGTTGGGGCCGTCTGGCGCCGTGGATTCAGTAAGATTCGCTGAGTCGTCAGGCCCTGCGACCAACTCAAAGAGGGGAGCATAAGCGTTACCGATCCGGTATGCACTAATTTTTATACCAAAAATCTCAATCCCCGCCGCGTTCAACCAGAGCATGATGTCTAAGTGCCACTTGGAAAACTCGGGCGCTATCCAAATCAGGAACCTAGCTTCACGGCTTGCCGCATATCCAACGATCCGAGCAAAGTGATCGTTGTCAGCGCCGTTAAACTGATTCTCTATCACAACCGTGCGCCCGCTCTTAACGTCCTGGGCTAGTATATCTACTCGTCCGGCGCGATGTTGCTGGTGTTCCGGCTGAACCAATTTCAGATCTACGTTGACCGCTGGCTGCAAGTAAACTAAGTGCTCCGCGAGCCACTGGGTAAAAGTTGGTTCATCCTTCCAAATGGCGGTCAACTCCACTCTCTCAAGTGGTCCGATCTCTCTGTTTTCCATCTAATGCCTTCCCATATTCAAAGATATTGGAGTCTGGCCTGCGCCGGAATGACGGGTTGAATCCATTAGTGAAAATTCGTGTCCTTCGTGCACAAACTCTTTTACCACTACCGCGCCGGCACCGCTGGGTAGTCCTCTGCCTTGCCCGTGTCGCCGGGTTGGATTACGAAGTCGCGGCGGTCCTGGTAGAGAGGGGCGCGGTTCAGGACGTAATCCTCCCGTCGCGCTACTTCCAGGTCAAACTCCTCGTAGGGGACCATTATCCAGTACTTGTAATCACCTATGAAGAGATAGGTGTTTTCCATGCGGAAGAACCGGCATTTCACGCCCTCTCCAGCTTTCCAGCGTTTCACAATGCGGTCCACCAGGTCGGCGCAATTGTCCTTGCAAGTAAGCACATACTCGTGTGGCCAGGTATCCCGGTAGGTAACCGCTTCCCGCCAGGGGGCGTTGGCAATAAGTTCGGTCAATTCCATATTTACGCCTCCACACCTCAGAGTGGACGCCGGTTGGCTGCTGCTGCTGCCGCCGCGTACGCCGCCAGTTGATAATGTATAATAGCCGTTGTTAATGGGTCAACCGCCAACTGTCGTCGCGGGAAGGGGGCGAAAATGCTTCTCAACTCTATCAAAATCAGCGGACTTCTATCCTTCCGGGACGTAGAACTGGAAATGCGGCCCTTGAACGTCCTGGTCGGAGCCAACGCCTCCGGCAAGTCCAACCTGATTGAGACTATGGCATTGCTGCAGGCGGCGCCCCGGGATTTAGCCGGGTTTTTCAGCCGGAGCGGAGGCGTAGGCGATTGGTTTTACCGGGGCGAGAGGCCGGACTCTGACCGACGGGACTCGGGCACAGTGGAAGTGGCCGTGGCCTATGCCGACGGGCCCCTGCCCCTGTGTTACACACTGACCGTAGCAGCCCGGGAGGACCAACTGCACATCGTAAAGGAGAGACTGGATAACCCCAACACCGCTCTCAGCTACCCTAATGGCCCCGGGGCTGACCTGGCCGGAAAGTCTCTCCTGACACCGGAAAAATATGGCGAACCCGGCCCGGAAATAGACTACGTGCGGCGGCAGTTCGATGCCATCCGGCTGTACCGGGAATGGAACATGGGGCCCAACAGCCCGATTCGCCGACCTCAACCCACGGATTTGCCCGCCGACTTTCTGGATGAGGATTTCACCAACCTGGCCCCGGTATTGAAACGGCTGGAGGGCATGGAAGCGATGTCGGTCATAGATGAGCAACTCGGACGCTTTTACGAAACTTACGAGCAAGTCGGCGTCACCATATCCGCCAACACAGCGCAGCTCTGGATTCGGGAAAAGGGGATCAATAACCCCGTACCAGTCCCCCGTCTTTCCGACGGCACATTGCGCTTTTTGGCTTTACTTACAATTCTCTGCCACCCCGATCCGCCACCGCTGGTTTGTATTGAAGAACCAGAGTTGGGGCTACACCCGGATTTAATGCACCTGGTGGCAAAACTGCTGTTGGCGGCATCCGAACGCACCCAGCTAATCGTTACTACCCAATCGGCGGATTTGCTGGACCTGCTGTGGGAAGACCCCGAAAGTATCGTGACTTTCGACCTATACCCAGACACAGGCACCGAGGTTACGCGCCTTAACAAAGAGCGGTTCAAGTCCAGCCTGGAGAAATATGAGCTGGGCGAACTTTGGCGAAGCGGGCATATTGGCGGCACCAGGTACTGAATGGCAACCGAAATAAGATTACACTTTGAGGGGGACAGTAAACTGCTCCCCGGTTTCCGGACCTTCTTTGGCGAGTTTCACCACTCGGGTACCCATCTAACTCTGGTTCCCTGCGGGGCAAACGGCGTTGATAAGTTTATGGACGGATTAAAGGAACACCCCAATGCAGTCAGCATACTGCTCATTGACTCGGAAGGGTCATACACCCCTAGCCTATTGCGGGAAGTAAGACAACATGACCATTGGGATGCCGGCGCGGGCGCTCAAGTAACTGACGCCCAAATTAACTTTATGGTGCAGCTAATAGAGGCGTGGTTCCTGGCCGACCGTCAAGCCCTGAGAGCTTACTACGGGCAGAGCTTTCTGGAGAATCGCTTGCCAGGCAACCAATTAGTGGAACAGGTTCCTAAGGATGATGTATTGAACGGATTGGCAATCACCACCGCTTCAAGTTCCAAAGGCAAGTATCACAAAACCAGGCACGCCCCGGATTTGTTGGCAAGTATAGACCCCTCAAAGGTACGAGACGCTGCACCCAATTGCGCCCGGTTATTTGATTATCTCCAGAACCTCGTTTCCCCACCTAACAACCCTCAAGGAGGCGTCCAATGACCTCAACACGCAACGACCGGCACGTGGATACCCTGGTGGTTGGGGGGCAGATTGTTTCCTCTTCCCAGGTTTATGCGGCGTCCATCGCCATTTCCGGCGAGAAAATTGTCGCCATCGGGCCGGAGAACCTGCTGCCCCGGGCCGATAACTATATCGACGCTTCGGGGATGTACGTCCTGCCGGGCCTGATTGACTGCCACGTCCACCTGGACGGCCACGACAACTACGCCATCGGGTCGCTGGCCGCCGCCCACGCCGGACTGACCACCCTGGTCCCCTTCGGCACCTATAACCTGGAGGGTGACGAAACGCTGCCTGCCGCCATCAACCGCTCTCGGGAGGAAATCGAGCGCACCGCGGTTACCGACTTCGGGTTTCATTTCATCCTGCAGAACCGGCCCAGCATTCTGAACAGCTTGCCCCAGGCCCTGGATATGGGCGTCAAATCCTACAAGATGTTTATGACCTACAAGAAGCGGCCCTACCGGATGTGCGACGACGATTTCATCTGCCAGACAATGGATATGGTGGCCAAGGGCGGCGGCGTACTGCAACTCCACTGCGAGAGCGGCAACATTATCGAGTACCTGGAAAACAAGCTGCTGGCCGAGGGGCATACTCACCCCACCGATTTTCCGGCGGCCTGCCCGGATTGGGCCGAAGAAGAGGCGATTAACCGAGCGGTGCACATGGCGGCGGCCACTCGCTGCCCCACTTACGTAGTGCATTTGAGCACCCAACTGGGACTGGAGCGCATCAAGCAGGCTCAGGCCCAGGGGCAGCGCATCTGGACCGAGTCTTGCCCCCAATACCTGCTCCTGTCCGATGCCGAAATGGCCCAATACGGCCCATTGGCCAAGATTGGCCCGCCGCTGCGCCCAGCCGACGGCCCGGACCAGGATGCCCTGTGGCGCGGCCTGGAGCAGGGGCATATATCCATCACCGCCAGCGACCACGCTCCCTACCCCCAGGAATTGAAGCAGGTAGGGTGGGACAACATATTTGTGGACTCCGAGGGCCGGTCGGTGCCGTTCGGCTCGCCAGGAGTGGAAACCATCGTGCCGCTGATGTACAGCGAGGGAGTGGTCAAACGGGGCCTGCCCATCTGGTGGCTGGCGCGGGTGATGGCGGAGAACCCGGCCCGGATTTTTGGCTTGTACCCCCGCAAAGGCATAATTCAGGTGGGGTCCGACGCCGATTTGCTGATCCTGGACCCCAAAGGCGACCGGGTAATTACCTCTAACGAGCACCACAGCAACGCCGGCTATACCCTCTTTGAGGGCTGGCAGGTACAGGGCCGCCCCTATATGACCCTGCTGCGGGGACAGACCCTGCTCAATCAGGGGACATTGGCGCAACAGCCAGGCTACGGTGCCTTCCTGGAGGGCGGCGAGCCGCGCTCTCCCCTGGGCGGCCCGGTGCGGTAGGAGGATGTTGGGCGCATAAAATCTGAAAGGCGTATTAACGAAAGCAGGGGTCTAGTCTAACCGGCTAAAGTGGCACGGACAGAGTCTAACAGGACAGTTGCTGCAGAAAATGCGTCGTCCAACTCTCCAAAAGTTATACTGGGAGGAGAATCATGGGAGGTTGCGTTTCTTTTCTCCACTGCCAGGCTCAATTTTCCGATGCCTTCGTCGCCTATAGAATCACGTACTAAGCGATCAAACTTCTCTCCAAAACTGTCATCGAAGTACGAGAGTTTTTGCTTAATTTCTTGAAAGGTCGCATTCTGCACTGCACCGTGACGTATGTATCTTAAAACGTAATTAAGTGTTTCGGCATCAGTACATCCATTTTCTAGCCTTTCTCGAATTAGGCGACTTACTTCTCTTTCTATCTCCGCGCACAATAGAGCATTCACATGCCTAACCAAGTAGTCAACTATGACTTGGTCAATGTCGAGATGCCGGGACATATGGTCGCGACAGTCTTCAATTGCCAACGCAGTCAATGGTAAAAGGTCGGCCATATTACTTTGAACCAAAGGCAGAATGTACCTTTTTAAACCTCCCTGTCACGGCAACGTAATCACTGGTGTTATGCGTTACAAACTCCAGGAAATCCATTTCTTTCTTTAGCCGATCGTACTCCTCAGCCAAATTAGGGCCAAGCGATTCGCCTAGTTCTATCGAGCATGCCATTACAGAGTCCATGGCAGCTAGATTCAATCTGTTGCCCCGCAAATGGAAGGGTTTCGCGCCTAGTTGGGTCACAATGTCACTACAGGCATTGGTAAATCGAACCTCTAATTCCTTTAATTCATCCCCGTTGCTCTTATCAAGTTCACGCATATATGCAGTTATAAAATGCTTCATAGGTTTAGAGTAATCCCGCCAACTTTCAGCCAGGGCTAATACTCGCAGCACTAACTCCACGTCTCGAAATCTCGGTGTTGATTCAGCCATCCCAATAAGTTTACGCCAGTCATCGTTATTGTTTAGTTCTTCCAAGAACCCATTAGCTTTCCCTCGGAAGATTGCCCGCCTTATTTCCATATCATTGAGCTGGGTTCCGCCGGTATTGAGCCGTTCAAAAATCTGAAAAGCGCTGGAGTCATCCTCTGGCTGAATCTGCCGAATTACAATAGCTCTCAACGTAGCGTCATCAAACTGAGAACGATCATAATCATCGAGTTCACTATAACTCTTTCCTTCCCACGCACTATCAACACCTTTAAGACGCAATTCTTCGTTATAGAACTGGGCTATTGCCCCTAACCGTTGCTGGCCGTCAATGACGGTAAGAACCGGACTAGATCGCTCTCTATATAGGAAGATCTGAGGTATGGGCAATCCCAGGAGAAATGACTCGATCAGCCTACTAGCCTGGGTATTCTTCCAAATATAACTTCGCTGGAAATCTGGAATTTTGATCTGATTCGACTTCCATTTATCGTAGAGGACTTTCAATGTATAGTCCGCAGGGTATGAGGTAATGACAACCTTTGTACTCCGGACTTCTTCGTCGTCTGTTTCCTCAGTTTCGTCGACCTGGAGTCCCTCTTCTTCCGTAGTTGACATTGGAATGTCCTCGAGAGTGCAATTTGGTACATTGTAACAGGCAAGTGTTTCTTACAAAACAACGCCCCTGGACACTACATCCGGGGGTGTCTTTTTGGTTGCGAAACCTTGGTAGCGAAACCAGGTTAGCTGCCAGGCCCAGGTAATGGCGTTTACCGAAGCGCGCCGGCCTCCGGGTTTATTGACGGACTTCAGCTCTTTGTCGTCACGCCCGGGCGGCGCGGGTCAGGTGGTCAAGGCCGGCCCAAGAGCAGGCCGGGGGCTTTCAATTGTCACTACTCAACCCTAACCCCGCTCATTCCGGGCGGTGGTTCGACCGGCTGACCATCAGCGGTATTCCGGGGACAATTGAACGGCCCAAGGGGACTCACGCTTAAGCTTATGCTTGCGCTTGCACCCGCTCCATTTCCAGCAGGCGGGCCTTTACGGCCAGTCCGCCGGCCCCGTAGCCGTGCAGGTCGCCGCTGCTGCCGATTACCCGGTGGCAGGGGATGACCAGGGCCACCCGGTTTTTAGCCATCGCCTGCCCGGCAGCGCGGGCGGCGCGGGGACGCCCGGCCTCGGCAGCCAGCCAGGCATAACTGCGGGTCTCTCCGGCCGGGATGCGGCGGCAGGCATCCCAAGCCGCGCCGTAGAAGGGCGGAGCGCCGCTCAAGTCCAGGGCAATCTCCGACAACGCTTCTATATCCCCCTTGAAGTATCGCTCCAGACAGTCTTGCGTCTTAACAAAGGCCGCATCGTCCTGGACGGTTCCTTTCAGGGCATCGCCCAAGTCTTCCAGGGTTTCTTCCGGCGTGGGTTTCAGGCTCAGGCGACAAATACCCAGGTCACTGCCGATTAGCCCAATCCAGCCGTGAGGCGAAGGGAAAATAGAGTGCTTATACTTGCGCAATCTCGCGGTCCCTCCTACGGAGCAGGTGGAACAGAAGGGGCAGACGCAGCTCCAGCCAGGCCCGGGTCAATCGAGAGTCATCCTCCTCGGTGGTCTCCTTCCTGCCGTACAAACTGCGGACGTAGCTGCCCACGATGACCGATAGCTGTTCCCGGTGCCCGGGCAACTCATTCTGGAGCAGGTTCAAGTACTGGTAGGGTGTCTGGTTGTCCGACGGACCGACGGCGTTCAGCCGACCCAGGAAGGCCAGGTGACGGAAGGTTACCAGCGGGTCAGTGGAAGGCACCAGGTAGCGGCGCCAGAAGAACCAGGCCAGGACCAGGACCAGGGCGACAAAGATCATAAAGCCCACCACCCAGGGCAAGTACCTTCGTACCAGGCTGGTCAGCAGACCTTCTTGTGGCGTGGCTGGCAGCCGGTCAGCCAGGAAATCCTCGTCGCACTCTTCCTCGTCCTGAAAGTCGCACAGCGGAACTTCCGTGTCCTCGACGGGGAAATCAAGGGCCGCCCCGGCTGGCGCAACCACCGGCTGCACGGCCATGGGGATGGCCGCGCCCGGGGTAGGCTCGAAGCCAATCCAGCCATAGCGTGGGAAGAAGACCTCTACCCAACCGTGACTGTGGCTGTCGGTTACGATGTAGATGTCGTAGTCGGGTAACCGGTCTCCCACGGAATAGCCGGTAACCATCCGGGTCGGTATGCCCTGGGTACGGAGCAGTACGGTCATCGCCGAGGCGAAATATTCGCTGTAACCCTTCTTCTGGTCGAACAGGAAATGATCAACGCCGTCGGCATTAAAGGGCGGCGGCTCCAGTTGCAGGGAATAGGGGAAAGTCTTGAGATAAGCCTCAATGGCCTTGGCCTTGTCGTAAGGAGTCTCGGCCCCGGCGGCCAATTGGTCCCCCAGGTCGCGTACCCGCTGGGGCAGATCCGGCGGAAGCTGAGTATATTTAGCCAGGGCCCAGGTAGGGTAATCCAGGCCGGCCAGACGCAAGTCTTCGGCAGTTGCCAGGGAAACCGACGAAGTAACCTCGTAGGCCTCTCCCTGCTTAAACTCTTTGCGTTCAGTGCGCAGGGACAGAGTGTCCGGATGCGCCGGCAGCACCTCGGCCAGAGACACCGACTGCACCAGGTCATCCTCCCGGCGCACGTCCACCAGCTCAAAACCCCGGGGCACGGCCTGGGACAACTGGGACCGGCTGGCGGTGAGGCCGCTTTGCCGAATGACCTGCTCCATATTAAGGGCGGCCAATTCCAGCTTGGGATAGGTTTGTCCCGGCAAGGTGGGCGTAGCCAAGTCCAGGTTATAGACCGGCGAATCGTAGGTCTCGACGATCACGTCCTGGCTGGAAGAGATAATCTGCCCACCGGCAAAGAGGTTCCGGGTGCGGTAGTTGGGCGTAAGGGTGTGAGAAACCTCGAATCGCTTGGCGTAGGTCCGAGGCACGGCGTGAGTGGGGGTCCAGTCGGTAGATTTCAGCACCGTGTCTTCAGAAATCCAGCCCTTGGGGGTGTAGGTGCCATAGCTGCGGGCCTTCCAGTACATACCAACCGGCGAATTCACCTGCAATACCGGCGTGGTGGTCGGGTTAATCGTACCCTGAAAGGCCATCACGTCGCCCCAGATCCGGTAGGGCAGGGGCCGCCGCGCCGGAAGTCCGGCAAAGAGCCGGTTAAAGTCGTCCTCCCACTGCACCAGCGGGGAGCGCATATATTCGTAAACATCGTGGGCCGGATCCCAGAAGCGCCCGGTGGGCACCACCAAAAAGGCGATGAGCAGGACCACAAATGACATTAGCACGCTATCGGAGAGGGACAACAGGCTCAGGTGACCGTCGGCCTGGAAACCGTTGCGCCTCCATTCCTGCAACCGGCGGACGGCCTGTATCCGGGCGACCAACAACAACGCGGTCAGCATATAGATACCCAGATAAACGCTTCCTTCGGCGGGCAAATAAGTGAGGTTGGAGAGCAATCCGGCGCCACCAAGAACAAAGACGCCCCAGAAGTTCCGGTAGCGGTTGAAGACCCAACCGGCCAGGTAGCCGGCCAGCCAGGTGGCGGACATGAGGGCAAAGGCAAAGGGTTCGCGGTCAATGTTAATGTTCCCGGTTTTAGCCGCCACAAACCAGAGTTTGAGCCGTTCCCAAAGTTCGGCGGCGTTGGCCAGCTCCATTCCATGCGCCTCAAAGGAGGTTATCTGCCAGACGATTACTCCCAAACCGATAACCACGCCCACCGGCAGAATCAGCAGGCCCCACAAGGGAACCCGGGCCAATACCAGGCCGGTAAGCATCGCCAACATGATTAAGGAGACCAGGTTGGGCGTGGGCACCCAGTCGGCATGCTCCACCGACCAGACCACCACGATAAGATTGACCGCCAACAGAGCAACCGCGGCCCAGCCGTCGGATGGCCGCAAATAGCGCAGAACGGCCAGCAAGCCGCGCCCCGGCGAATCGGCGCTAAACCCCGGGGAAGTAAGGGCAGCTCCGCCCGGTTCGGAGCGAGTCTCGGAGCGAACCATTGCAGCATCCCCGGTCATTGAGCTGCCTCCGGTCATGGGGCCACCTCCGACTCCGGTGACGGCGCCGTTGCCGGGGACTGCGCCGTTGCCGGGGCCGTTGCCGGGGCCGTTGCCGAGTTGCCGGCCGGCTCGGAACCGGCGCCGTTTGTCGTGCCGGATTCGTTAAATTCGTTACGTCCGGCCCCGGCGCGCGAAGTGGTGGAACCGGCGGCGATTCCCGACCAGGCATAACTCGATGCCCCCGAGTGACGCGAGTATCCGGCATAACGGTAAGGTTCACCAGCATAAATGGGGTAGCTTAAAGCTTCGTTGAGGGGCTGGCCCCGCCGGACCCGGTAAACCGGAATCTCGTTGGAAAACAGGAAATCGGTGGGAGACTGAACTTCGGCGGCCCGTCCAAAATCGGTGGGGTCAACATAGATTACCGACACATTCACTCCCTGACGGCGCAGGCTGGCCAGGGCCGGTATCCACTCGGTACGGGTGGTGGGCGTGATGACGGTCAGGGTGTTGAACCGGCTCAGGTGGGGCTGCAGGTCATAGATGAACCGCTCCAGGGTAAGGTTGCCCAGGGCGCGCACCGCCGCCAGGGCCTCCATCAGGTAGCCCAGGTGGGACGGGCCGGCGCTGGGCCGCATCATCCAGGTCTGGTCGCCGCTGGCCGCCAATCCTACCGAAATGGAAAGTTGCTCCAGCCGGGAAATGACGGAAGCAGCCAGGGTCACCGACAACTCCTCGGTGTTATCCACCGGGTCATCGCCCAGGTGGGCGCTGCGCTGCATATCCAGCAGCACCCAGGCGTCGGCGGACACGCCCATGTCGAACTCTTTAACCATCGGGGAATTCATCCGGGCAGTGTAGGGCCAGTGAATCTGGCGGAAACTGTCGCCATAGACATACTCGCGGACGCCGGAGGATTCCGGCGTGATGTGGTCGGAGCGGCGGGTGACTCGCCGGTCGCTGGGCAGGTTGGAAAAGCGGGGGTCCAGGTCAGGCAAAGGCTCGGCGGCGGGAAACACCACATACTGCTGGGGTTCCAGGAAGCGCCGTCGCAGCCGGAACAGGCCGAAGGGGTCCTGGCCGGTCACCTCAATCTGTCCCGTCTGAAAGACGCCGCGGCGGGCCAGGTAGGTCTCGATGCGCCAGGCGCGCGACTGGTCCCGAACCAGGGCGATACCCCTTCCGGTAGTGTAGCCGGGCAGGTCGGATACTTCCTTAACCTCCAGCCAGGACTTGGGCAGGCGGAGCCGGTTAACCACCTGTATCTGTCCTTCCAGGTAGCCGCCCACCTGACCACGATTAGCCAGACGGGTCAGCCGAACCTCCAATCCCTGCAAGTTAATCCAGGCCCAGAAAAGGCCGATACCCAGAATCAGGGCAATAACATAAAGAAAACGATAAAAGAAAGGGAATCCAGTACCCAGGGTATAAAAAGTTACCACGGCCAGCAGGATTAAAATACCGACAGTCCGCTTGCTCAATGTTGCCGTTCCTAGTCAAAAGTATCCGGGTGAGGAGAGTTACGTCCGTTCCAAAGGTTTCACTGCCCAATTATCAATGCTCATTTGCTTGTCGCCAATTGCCCGTTCTCGACAGGTGCTTCCCGGGTTGGCTTCCGGTTATCAATTTCCGGCGCATGGCGCATGGCGCATGGTGACCGGGCCGGTACTGCTCTGGTCCGGTTAAGCCTGAGCCATGCCCTGGGCCATGCCGGGGACGGTAACCTGGTTTAGCAGGTCGGTAATTATGTCCTCGCTGCGGATGCCCCGCATCCGCGCCGCCGGGGACAGCACGACCCGGTGAGCCATAACCCCCGGCGCCAGCATTTTAATATCATCGGGCACCACATAGTCTCGGTCTTGTACCAGGGCCAGGGCGCGGGCGGCGCGGAACAGGCCCAAACTGGCCCGCGGCGAGGCGCCCAGGGCCACGTCCCGATGGTCGCGGGTGGCCTCCGACAACGCTACAATGTATTGGCGAACCAGCCGGTCAACGTAAACCGCCTTGGCCGCCTCCTGCATTGCAACCACTTCCTCCGGGCTGGACACCGCTTCCAGAGAATCTATCGGATGGGTCTGCTCCTGCCGCTCGATGATTGACATCTCTTCCAAAAAGTCCGGGTAGCCCAGACTGAGCCGCATCAAAAAGCGGTCCAGCTCGGCCTCGGGCAGGGGAAAGGTACCCTCATACTCAATAGGATTCTGGGTGGCCACCACCAGAAAGGGGGGATTCAATATATGGGTAACGCCGTCAACGGTAACCTGGTGCTCTTCCATTGCTTCCAGCAGGGCGGCCTGGGTTTTGGGAGTGGCCCGGTTAATCTCATCGGCCAGCACCACCTGGGACATTATGGGGCCGGGACGAAAGCGGAACTCGGCGCTCTGCTGGTTGTAAACCGAGATTCCGGTTACGTCGCTGGGCAGCAAGTCCGGGGTGAACTGAATACGCTGAAAGGAGCAACCAACCGATATAGCCAGGGCCTTGGACAAGGTCGTCTTGCCGACGCCCGGCACATCCTCCACCAGAATATGCCCCTGGGCGATCAGTGTGGCCAGGGCTTGTTCCACCACCGTAGTCTTGCCTACAATTACCTTGGCAACGTTCTCGATAATACGGCGGGCAACCTGGGCCGGGGATGTGGTATCCTGCAAACCGTTCCTCCTTCAAACTCGGCGCTCAAACTTGCGGCCTCATGAAAATGACCGACATATTCGAGTTTATCACAAGCGGGCCAGTCAAGACACCTCAAGGCCAACACCGCCGGGCAACCGCATTCTAAGGAACCTCTGAATAAGTCCGTGACCTGGGTGTTCATCCCTACCCGCCGTTCCTGCGAAGGCAGGAACCTCAGTCCACACCGTTTTAGGTTCCTGCTTTCGCAGGAACGACGGGGTGAAGGAGCTGGGGCTTAATAGCTTATTCAGAGTATCCTTAATAGGACAGGACGGAATCCAGGTAGTCTGGCCCAGGAGAGTTGGCCGATGCCGGGGTTTTTCCGGATCCCGGGTTCCGCCGGAAAGACGGTAGCGAGCGGGATCCAAAGAAGCCAATCCAAAGCATAAAGTCTTAAATGCACTTGCCCGGGCAACGCCGGGCAATCGCCGAGCAACTCAAAGCCGCCACACGGTCAACATTACGCCCGGCACACGCAGCTCAGTGGGGCAATCCCGGTGACTACTCCGGTTGTGGCGCCGGTTCTTCAACAATTCAGTTCCGGTTGGGGCATCGAGCCTCCCCCAACTCAATTCCGAATGTGGCTGCGGGCCGGTTTGCGGCTGCGGGTCAATCGGGGCCCTCAGGCATCCGCCGGGCCGGTGAAATCGTACATCAAGGTAAGCAGGGGCGCCGTAAGTCCCGTATGCCGGAAATTGACCGGAGGCAATGCAGGAATTGACTGTGAAATCACCGCAACAACGCCAAATCTTCCAGCCGCTCAGGTCATCGCCACTTAAACCGTCACGGCGGTTATGGTTTGGCCTGGTCGGCATCTTATTATTTGCCACCATTGCCGCGGTCGGCTGCGCCTCAAGCGCGGGCGGCGGCGCCGACGGGACAACGTCCCCGCTTACGGCTGCCCTACCCACCGACTCGGGGTCCAATAGCGCCACGGCTGCCACCGATGAACTGGCCGCCCTGACTGAAACTCCGGGAATGGCCGAGACAACCAACACCACCGAAGCAACGGCAGCAACAGGAGCGACTGGCGCAACCGAAGCGATTGAAACTACTGAAACGATTGAGGCGGTTTCAGCGGTTGAAACGAACCCGACGGACGGGGCCGCACCGTCCCTGGATAGCTCCGCCGGGCCGTTGGCGGCGGAGTTTACCGGCATTGACGCCTGGATTAACAGCGACCCTTTGACCATTGAGCAGCTGCGGGGCAAGGTAGTCCTGGTGGACTTCTGGACTTATACCTGTATCAACTGCATCCGCACCTTTCCATTCCTCAAGCTCTGGAACTCCCGCTACGCTGACGACGGCTTGGTGATTCTGGGGGTGCATACGCCGGAGTTTGACTTCGAAAAAGACTATGAAAACGTGCTGCAAGCTACCCGAGATAACGGGATAATCTGGCCGGTGGCCCAGGATAACAAGTACGGCACCTGGGAAGCCTATAACAACCGCGCCTGGCCCGCCAAGTATTTGATTGACCGAAATGGCGTGGTCCGCTATTCCCACTTCGGAGAGGGTAAATACGCCGAAACCGAAGAACAGATTCGAACCTTGCTGGCGGAGGCCGGGGCCGACCTGTCCGACGACCTGGTACTGCCCGAAGACCAGGAACTGGATCCGGCTTTCCTGAACGCGCTGGACGCCGAGGTCACGCCGGAGCTTTATGCCGGCTACGAGCGCAACTTCAGCACCATAATGACCGGCATCCGGCCCTACGTTATCCAGGAGGCTTTCTACCAGAACCCGGATGCGGTGGTGAATTTTGTGTCTCCGGAGAGTCTGAAACCCCACTTAATCTACTTCGACGGCCCCTGGCTGGTGGGGGCGGAACGCGCCAAACACGCCCGCACCACCAACGAAAACTCCGACCACGAGGACTTCATCGCACTGAACTATTCGGCCAAGAGCGTCAACGCCGTCCTGACCTCCGACTCCGGCCAGGAATACCGGGTGCGGGTTACCCTGGACGGCGAATACTTGACCGAGGCTAACAAGGGGCTGGACATCCGCATTGCCGAGGACGGCGAAAGTTATTTGCCGGTGGACGAACCCCGCCTCTATGAGATAATTGACAACCCGTTCTACACTCAGCGCAAGGAACTGCGGCTCAGTTCCAACTCAGCGGATTTTGGCCTTTTTGCCTTTACCTTTGGCGTCTATCAGGAGGGACCTTAATGCTGCGTTCCCTACCGCTACTGTCGCTGCTGTCATTTCCGAAGTTCCTCGTTTCGGCCAGGCTATTGGGGTCAAGGCCATTGGAGTCAAGGCCATTGGGGTCAAGGCCATTGGAGTCAAGGCCATTGGAGTCAAGGCTATTGAACTTGCGGTTATTTGAAGCAAAAACATCAGAGGCCCGCCGGCCGGTTCCGGTTTTGGCCGCCGCGCTGGCCGCCTTAACTTTGGCAATGGCGACCATCGCCTGCGCCGCCGCCGCACCGCCCACACCGGCGCCGATTCCCACTTCCCTACCGCCCGCGGCTGCCCGGTCCAACCCGCCTGCCGGCATCGGTAATAGTAACGGCAACGGTAATATTAACGGCGGCGGCGGCCAGGAAATCACTCCCATCCTGGCTACCCGGGTTTTGGATGTGGGTACGCAGCGGGTGTCCTTCCTGCTCAGCGGCAAAAAAGCCCTGATTAAGGCCCCGGAAGCTACGGTCTCCGCTACCTACCTGGGGAATACCGACCTGGGGAATACCGACCTGGGGAATACCGGGTTGGAAGGCGCTACCGGCGACGGGGAAGACGCCCCGGCAAACCCTCCGGCGGAAACCCGGCAGGCTATCTTTCACCTGTGGCCCTACGGCATCCGGGGAGCCTACAGCACCGAGTTCAACTTCGACCGCCCCGGCCGCTGGCGGCTGGACGTTACGGTGGATGATGGGGACTTTTCCGGCGCGACCCAACTGGAAGTGGCGGTTGTGGAGCAGTCTGCCGTGCCGGGTATTGGCAGCCGACCTCCCTTGAGCCGGTCCAAGACCCTGGACGAAGTTGACGATATTGCCCAGTTGACCACCGACTATGAGCCGGACCCGGACCTGTACCGGATTTCCGTAGCCGAAGCTATTGAAAGCCCCCGCCCAGCGGTGATCGTGTTTGCCTCCCCGGCCTTTTGCGTTAGCGCAACCTGCGGCCCTCAGGTGGACGCCGTGACCGAGTTAAAGGAGACCTACCGGGGTCGGGCCGACTTTGTCCACGTGGAGCTTTATGACCGCCCGGAGGAGATTCAGGGGGACTTGAGCCGGGCGGAGCTGGCCGGCCCGGTAAGGGAATGGGGTTTCACTGACCTGCCCGAATGGTTCAACGAGTCCTGGGTTTATATCCTGAACGATGCCGGGCTGGTTGAGCAGCGGTTTGAGGGTTTTGCCACGCTGACCGAACTGGAGGCAGCATTGCAGCAGGTGCTGTGGGAGGGGTAGGCGGAAATAGAAAAGAGCCGAAGTTTTCGCTCCCTTACGATTCTCAAACTCCGGCCCCGGTGCAACCCTCGGCCTCTCAAAAGGACGTCACTGCCGCGCTCTCACTAAGCAATATAACGGTATCACACACCGCCTTTGGCGTCAACCGCAAATGCCATTAAATTTCAAGGTGCCCTGGACAGGACTCGAACCTGCATCTTGCGCTTAGTGAGAACGCCGCTCTGTCCAATTGAGCTACCGGGGCACGACAAAGCTCTATGATTTAGATGATTGAAAAGTCAAGTAGCTTTTATCACTGCCTTCTTCAAGCAACCCTTGCCCTGCCTTGTCCGGTGGGGTAGGATAGCAGGCAACTACCTCACTACCCCGGCCAGGAGATTGTCCCCCTATGCCAGCTAACAACACAGTATCAACCGCCAACCTGACCCTGGACGTTAACGGGCAGAGCCGCTCGGTTCAGGTGCGCCACCACTGGACTCTGCTGGATGTAATAAGGGAGCAGTTGGACCTGACCGGCTCCAAGCGGGGCTGCGACCGAGGCGAGTGCGGCTCCTGCACCGTATTGCTGGACGGCAAGCCGGTTTATTCCTGCCAGATTCTGGCGGTGCAGGTGGGCCGCCGCCCCGTGGTTACCATCGAAGGACTGGGCCGCGAGGGGCTATCCGTTGCAGGGCCGGCGGGCGAGGGACTGGCGGATATCGATAATTTGGACTCGGTGCAGCGGGCCTTTCTGGAGAATGACGGCGGCCAGTGCGGCTTTTGCACTCCGGGGTTTGTTATGTCGGCCCGCGCCCTCTTGGACACCAACCCCAACCCCACGGACGAGGAAATACGCCAGGCCCTGTCCGGCAACTTGTGTCGCTGCAACGCCTACGGCCGCATTATTGAGTCGGTAAGGGCCGCCCGGCGGGGGTAGCCTTCTTCTCTTATCCACGAATAGGCACGAATGTTCACTAATGGCCCGTGTACGGGGGAGTTATGGTTGAGGTTTGTACGTCTAAAGGGAAGCAGGACATTGAGGCCCTGCTTGATTTGGGTGGCGAATTGAGTATTGCCGTCGCCTACGTTGACAGATATGGCTTTAATCTAATTGAGAAGTGCTTGAAAGCTACACCGAGTAAGGTAGAGAAAGTCAGGTTGCTGGTGGACCTCAAGAGCGGAAGCACCCACCCCGACGCCGTCAAGAGAATGGTGGAATTGTCAGAGGAGGAAGGGGCCAGGTTTGAGTGCAAGGAGTATTACATCAAAGGACATCGCCATGCCATCCTCCACTCCAAGCTCTTCATCTCCAATTCAGGCAATTCCGTTACTTTTCTCACGGGTTCCTTCAACCTGACCCAAAACGCCCTTGAGCGGAATGAAGAGCATGGCCTGTGGGTCGATTGCACCGGGGACAAAGGCTTGGCTGACCGGACACAGCATAGGTTCGACAAACTGTGGGGTAGCGACCAAGCTACGATAATTGACGACCGTCGAGCCAGTAAATATGCAGAGTATTGCCAGAAAAGCCAGGAAATAGAAGAGACCAGGGCTGGCCTGGAAGCACCAGAGAGCCGGGATAGCGAACCTAGGTATTGGTTGTTTAGGTGCGACGTCACTAAATATAGATTCAGTGAATTATTAAAAGAGAACCACACCGGTGCTGGGGACATTCTATACCATCAATTGGCCCCCGGATATATGTTTAACAAATACAGAACATCCTTCAAGCAAGGCGACCATATCCTGTTTTACCACAGCAATGCCAAGCCGCCAGCGTTGGTAGGCACTGCCCGAGTGATGAGGGGGACACACAATATTCTAGGGTCTGTGCAAATTATTCAGGCCGACCAGGAGTTCAACCACCCTGTAACCTTACAGGAAATTAAAAGGAACCCTAAGTTGCAGGATATGATGCTGGTCACAAAAAGCGGGCGAACGAAACTCCAGATAGTCACTAGAGAAGAGTTTGCTGAAATAGTCGCCCTCGGCAAGGGCGGAGACACCCCATGACCACCACCCAAACCCAATGCGACCCCCGCGCCCGGCGAATCGCCCGGCAGTTGCACCGGGAAGTGCGCCCGAACATTACTATTCTATTCGGCTCCCGGGTTCGCGGTGATTACGTTGACGGCCGCTCCGACATTGACATTATGCTGGTTCAGGAAACCCTGCCCCCGCGGGAGGAGCAACTGGCAATAGAAAAGGAGGCTACGGCCTGGGCCGAGGTCATCTACAGCCAATATACTCCGGTACGGCTTGTCTGGCAGACCACCGAAGAGTTCCACCAAATGCGCCGCACCGTCAACCACGTTACCGTCCACGCCCTGCGGGAGGGAATCCTGATGTCCGACGACCCGGCCTACAATGGCCGCAACTACGACAATGAAGAGGAAGATTACACCTACGAGTGGACGCTAACCGAGGAGCGGCTGCGTCACGCCGAAAATCACTTGGCTGCTTTCCACCTGATGATTGACGGGAGTATGGATGACTCAATGATCGGCCAGCACGCCCAGGGCGCCATGGAACACGCCCTCAAAGCCCTGATTTCCGCCCGGGTGCGAACCTACCCCCATGTCCATGAAATCGACCAACTGGTGGCCCGCGCCCGCAGGGTTGACCGGAGCTTCCCGTTCACGCCATCCATCCCCGGCGACATCTACAACCAGTACGTCGGCGCGGATGAATACCTGAGAACGCCAGACCCCATTTCCCGCATTGACGACTTCCGAAGCAAAGTCAACACCGACGTACAAACCATCCTGGACCGGGTAAGAGAAATCAGTCAATCCCGCCAGCAATAACCCTCTGCGTATCCCCGCGCCCCCAGACTAACTCTCCACCTCTGCGGTGAAACTAACCCCTGCAGAAATCCCATTCGTGCCTATTCGTGGATAAATACCCCGGTTGACACTCTCAATAGCCCAATACTAAACTCAACCATAACCCCAATTACCCGGCATACCAAAGGATAAAAGGAGCGTTACATGACAGCAACACTGGAACATACGCACGGTGAGCGGCACACCCATTATCACGAACACTCTACGGCTACCGGCGAGATGGCCGAAGCCGCCAACAAGTGGCTGGCCGGCCTGTCCCCCGAGCAGAAAGCCAAGGCTACCTTCCATTATCTGGACGGGGAGCGGCAATTCTGGTACTACCCGCCGCTGAACCGCCACGGGCTTCCCCTGCGGGATATGGACCAGGAGCAGCGGGACCTGGCCTATGGGATTATGGAAAGCACCCTGGACGCCACCGCCTACGAGCGCGCCAAAGCCATTATGGAGCACGAGCTAGTCCTCGGCCCGCTGGAGGTAGAGGAGGGAACCGCCGGTTGGGACCGGAATCCGTTGCTCTATTACTGGACGGTGTTCGGAGAACCGGGCGGCGCTGACCCTTGGGGCTGGCGCGCCGAGGGACATCATGTCTCCCTGCATTTCAGCATCTGGGGCGATGAGGTTACCGCAGTGACTCCCTTCTTTTTCGGCGCCAACCCGGCAGAGGTGCCCAAAGGCCCCAAGCAGGGCCTGCGCATCCTCGGCCACCGGGAAGACCTGGCTATTGAGCTGATATCCAGTCTGGACGAGGCGCAGCGGGCCAAGGCCATAATCCACGACAAGGCGCCCTGGGACATCCTGATGTATAACTCCTCCAAGGCGGCGGTTCACGAAGACGAGGGTCTGGCCGGCTCGGAACTGTCCGGCACCCAGAAAGAGATTTTGCTGGCCCTGATTACCGAGTACGTCAGCCAGGTACGCACCGAGGTAGCCAAAGAGAAGCTGGACGCCATCTTGAAGGAAGGCGTGGATAATTTCCGGCTGGTCTGGGCCGGAGCCACCGACCGGAGCCGGGACCATTACTACCGGATCCACGGCGGCAGCTTTATTGTCGAGTTCGACAACATCCAGAACGGCGCCAATCATATTCACTCCGTCTGGCGGGACGTGGAAAACGACTTTGCCCAGGATGTGCTCCGCGACCACCGGCTGATGTACCATATTTTGTAGGCCAAACGCGGACGTTCCCGCTAATCCATATAGCTGCACCTGTAGGGCGGGTTTCGAACCCGCCCTTGCTACAACCGATTGCAAACTGGACCGAGCCAGCCAGGGTCTATGCCCTTCAATCCGACCGGGTTATACACCTGTCTCTTGGTTGTCAGCGTTTCTTGGTTGTCAGCGTTTCTTGGTTGTCATTCTGAACGGAGTGAAGAATCTAAAATGCGCCGCCGCCAGTACTACGTTTACATTATGACCAACCGCCGCCACCGACCTCTATACGTTGGAATCACCAATGACCTGACGCGTAGAGTTTATGAACACAAGAACAAGCTGTCCTACGGGTTCACCAGCAAGTACAACATATCAATGCTGATGTACTATGAAATCAGTTCCGACGTAGAGTCTGCCATAACCCGGGAGAAACGGCTAAAGGGTTGGCTGCGCAAGCGGAAAGACGACTTGATAGAATCCGTCAACCCCAGGTGGGCGGATTTGTCAATGGAATGGTACTCCTGATTAGGATTTTAGACCCTTCACTCCGTTCAGGGTGACCGGATAAGGGTCGGGCAAGCAGTCTATATTTACTGGGGGAGAACTATTAAGGAGCAACCACATGACCACCTTATCCGTTGTAGGCCAGAGCGTAATCCGGCGGGATTTGCCGGAGAAATTGACCGGGCGAGCCAAGTATTCCGCCGATTTGAAACTGCCGGGAATGCTCTACGGTCACATCCTGCGCAGCCCCCACCCCCACGCCGACATCATCAGCATCGATACTGACGCCGCGGCCCAAGTCCCCGGCGTGCTGGCGATAATCACTCCCTTTGACGTGCCGCGCCGTCCGGTGTCGTCCATTGCGGCGGACACATTGCCCCTGGATACGCGAGTCCGTTTTGTGGGGGACGAAGTGGCCGCGGTGGCCGCCGTTGACGATGACGCCGCCCGGCAAGCGTTGGCCTTGATCCGGGTGGAATACCGGACGCTGCCCTTTTACCTGGAGCCGGACGCGGCCCTGCACCCCGATGCCGTCCCGATTCACCCCGGGGGCAACCTGGCGATTAACCCTCCCCTGTCCATCGGACGGGGCGACGTGGAACAGGGGTTTGCCGAGGCCGATCTGGTAATGGAGGAAACCTATAACATTGCCTGCCACTCGGCCACGCCGATGGAACCCCGGGCGGCCCTGGCCAGTTGGGAAGATGACCGGCTGACCGTGTGGAAATCCACCCGGGGGGTTCACACTGACCAGGCCGCCCTGGCCCAGGCATTGGATATTCCCCTCAACCGGGTGCAGATTATCGGCCCCTTTTTGGGCGGCGGCTTCGGCAACAAGGACGAAAGCCGCCTGGCCGCCCTGGCCGCCCTGCTATCCCGGAAGGCCGCAAAGCCGGTGCGCATTGAGTACTCCCGGGAGGATGAGTTCGTCGCCGGGCGCACTCGCCACGCCGGACGAATTCAGCTCAAGGTAGGAGCCAGGCAGGATGGAACCATCACCGCCATTCAGGGAACCTCCACCCTCAACACCGGAGCTTATGCCGCCTCTGGGCCAGGGGTGGCCCGCCGCGCCGGTCAGGGCATCATCTACCTTTACCACTGTCCCAACGTGCGCTATGAGTCCTACTTGGCCTATACCAACTGCCCGTCCGCCGGTTCCTACCGCGCCCTGGGCGCGCCCCAGGGCCACTTTGCCCTGGAAACGCTGATGGAACGGATTGCCGAGACTTTGGGAATAGACTCGCTGGAGTTCCGGCTCAAGAACCGGGTGCCCCCGGAGGGACAGCCCGGCCCTCGTCGTTCCGCACCGGAACAAATTGTCGACAGCCAGCCCATTGAAGGCGGTATCCCCTTTTCCAGCTATGGCCTGGAGGAGTGCCTGACCCGGGGCGCCGCCGCTTTTGGCTGGGATACTCCCCTGACCCAACCCACCGACCCCGCCAAGATACGCGGCAAAGGTATGAGTATGATGATTTACCGGGGAGGCCCCGGCTCCACCTCGGCGGCAACGGTCAGCGTCGCCAAGTCGGGCAAGATTTCCCTGATCAGCGGGCTGATGGACGTGGGCGAGGGCGCCACCACCGTATTGCCCCAAATGGCCGCCGAGATTCTGGGGGTAAGAGATACCGACATCGAAACGGTTTTCGGGGATTCCGCCACCACGCCGGAAGCTCCGATCACCGCCGGTTCCACCGCAACCTTTTCCACCGGCAGCGCATTGGTGCAAGCGGCAGCCGAGGTGCGGCGCCAATTGCTGGACTTGGCCGCCGATGGGCTGGAAGCGCCGGTGATGGAACTGGACATTCGGGACGGCCAGGTTTTCGTCAAGAGCGACCCGGAGCGGTCTATGGCCCTGACCGATGTGGCCGGGCGCATGGACGACGACGCCATCACCGAAGAGGTTACCATCGCGACGCCGGGCAGCGCCGATTACATCGTCAACTCCTTTGGCGCCCACTTTGCCGAGGTAGAGGTGGATACCGACACCGGACGGGTGCGGGTAGTGCGCTACGTGGCCGCCCAGGATTCGGGGCGTATCATCAACCCCCAAACCGCCCTGAACCAGGTGGAAGGAGCCGTTTCCCAGATGCTGGGCTTTGCCCTCTCGGAAGAACTGGTAACCGACGGGAACACCGGCGTAACCCTGAACGGCAGCTACCTGGAACATAAAAGCCCGACGATTATGGACTACCCGGACATCCAGGTAATCTTCGCCGACACGGTGGACCCGGTCGGGCCGTTGGGCGCCAAGGGACTGGGCGAAGTGCCCTGCCCGGGAGTGGCGCCGGCCATTGCCAACGCCGTCTATGACGCCGTCGGCCTCCGCCTGACCAGCTTGCCGATAACGCCGGACCGGGTGATACGGGAGATGAGCGGGGGGTAGGGAGCCGGGAAGTTGGGCAATCGCCAAGTCCCTGGTCATAAGACCGATAAGACCGATGGGGCCGATGGGGCCGATGGGACCGATGGGGCCGATGGGGCCGATGGGACCGATGGGGCCGATGGGGCCGATGGGACCGATGGGACGAATTGGCCGCTGCTGCTGCCGCTGCCGGTTGGAACCGACAACCAGGAACCGTAAAGTGAACCCAAAACTAGGAGGCATCCCCGTTGCAGCCGTTTGAATATATCGAAGCCCAATCCGTCGCCGACGCCGTTGCCCTGCTGACCGCCGAGCCGGAGCACGATCTTCGTATGACAGCCCGCATTATCGCCGGCGGCTCCGACTTGCTGGACGAAGTTAAGGGAGGGATTATCGCCCCGGGCCGGGTGGTCAGCCTGGCCGGCATCGCCGACCTGGCCGGTATTGTCGAGTTCACGTCCGAGAACGGGGACGGGTTGAGCATCGGCGCGATGACCACCATCGCCGATATCGCCGCCCATCCGGTCATTCGCGCCGGTTATACCGCCCTGGCCGAGGCCTCCGGTGGGCTGGCGACGCCCCAGATACGCAACGTCGGCACCCTGGGCGGCAATCTTAACCAACGGCCCCGCTGCTGGTATTACCGCCACCCGCTGATTCCCTGCCTCAAGAAGGGCGGCGACCGCTGCTATGCCCTGGCCGGAAATACCAAGTACCTGTGCGTCACCGGCGGCGACCGCTGCTATATCGTCCATCCCTCGGACACCGCGGTGGCCCTGTCGGTAATGGAGGCGGAAATCGAGATTGCGGGTGGCTCCGGCCTGCGCACCTTGCCCATCGGCGACTTTTTCACCGGCCCCGGCGCGGACATAACCCGGGAAACCGTCCTGGAACCCGGCGAGGTAGTAACCCGGGTAATCCTGCCCCGGCCCTCGGCGCTGGGAGCGGGCGGAGAACCCTCCCGAAGCCTGTACCTGAAGGCACGGGAACGGGAGGCCGGAGACTTTGCCCTGGTCAGTGTGGCGGCGCGGATAGCCGTTTCCGGCGGTGTAATTGAGCAAGCGGCGGTAGCTCTGGGCGGTGTGGCTCCGGTACCCTACCGGGCGGCGCAAGTCGAGGAGTATCTGCGGGGCAAGGCCCCCGACGCGGTGGATGCAGCCTACGCCGGAACCCTGTCCATTCCCGACGCCCGCCCCATGACCGACAACGGCTACAAGGTGGTAATGGCGACCAATCTGGTCAAACAGGCAGTGGCCCGGCTGCTGGCGGGTTGATTTACGACGCCCGTCTGCTGATACCCAATTTCCCTAAATGAGCTGTGGTACGAACTGGCCCGGGACATTCCCCGGACCATTTTTCGCAATTCGAAGGTTAACTCTACCTCGCGACGCATCACCGGCCGTGAGGCCAACCCTTCTTGTTGCCTCGGTTACTCCCCGCGCCCGGCCATTTTTTCCAGCACCTGGTACAGCACCACAAAGTCCTGGTCGGCCAGGCCCTGGGCGCGGGCGGCGTTGAGAAACTCGTTGGTGACGGCGCTGGTGGGCATGGGGACTCCCAGCTCTCGGCCCATATCCAGGGCCAGCATCAAGTCCTTCTGAATCATCGTCACATCGAACAGCGGCTCGTCGGGCGGGTTGACCGCCAGGGGAAAGCGATACTTCAGGGCCGGCGAGGCTACCACGCTGTTCAGCAGGGCCGTCATTGCCGCCGCCCGGGGGATGCCGCTCTTTTCGGCCAGCAGCAGACTCTCACTGAAGGAGAGAATCTGAATCGGCAGGCTCAGGTTAACCGCCACCTTCATCGTCGCCGCCAGCCCGTTCTCGCCCACGTAGTCCACTGTCGGGCCGATGTCCTGGAGGATAGGCTTCATTGCTTCATATACCGCATAGTCGCCGCCCACCATCACCGAAAGCTGTCCGGCTTCCAGGGTAACTGCGCTGCCCGACACCGGAGCGTCCAGCATCTGCGCGCCCCGTTCCTTCACCTGCACCGACAGGGCGCGGCTGGCCGCCGGGCTGACGGTGCTCATATCAATATAGACCTTGCCCGGCCGGCCCGGTTGCAATCCGGCCAACACGCCGTCCGGGCCGCCGGTTATCGCCTCCAAAGCCTCGGTATTGCTGACCATGCTCAGGATAACGTCGGCGGCTTCAGTCACCGCCCGGGGCGAGCCGCCCCAGAGCATACCCTTAGCCAAGAGCCAATCGGCCCGCGCTTTGGTCCGGTTATATCCGGTAACCGTGTGCCCGGCATTCAGCAGCCGCTGCACCATCTTGCCGCCCATAGTCCCCAACCCGATAAAGCCCAAATTAGCCATACGCTGCCAACCACCTCTCCCGCTGTTGAGTTACCAAACTGTCGAAGTATTAATTAAGAGGGCAATCCTAACACAGATGGTGCGCCGCCGGCACATTCGGCATTTCCCGGGTTACCCGGCGCAACTGCCGACAAATCGGGCCGTATGGGGTATAATCCGGTAGGTTAGCCAACCGGGTCCTTTGGGGGATACATTACGGGCACACTGTGGCCCGGAATATTCCTCCGGAGCCTGGTATCCGGCAGCCTGGTATATTTCACCGTCCGCGCCGGGCAATTGGGTGGTCTATCCCGCCGGATCAGTCGGAACATTCACTATATGGTGAGCGAAAACAGATGAGTAAACTTTTGGACTTGATGGAACGGATTAGGAGCGGCTCCCCGGCTCCTATGGGGTTTGGCGCCGCCCGCACCGGTAGTCTGCCCGGCATGGTCCTGGTGGGACTGGTGTCCGAAAACCACGCCGCGGGAGTAAAAGGGGCCGCCGCCGGGGGAGTGGATGCCGTAATGGTGTCGGGAGTTAACGACTCGGCCCAACTGAAAGACCTGGCAACGTCGCTGGCCGGTATCCCCTGGGGCACCTGCTGCGTCAAGCTGACCGAGGACGAGTCCCAGACCTGCCAGGATAGCGGCGGCGACCTGGTAGCCTTTGCGCTGGAAGGCACCACCGCGGCGGCGATAACCGGCGAGGCTGACCTGGCCCGTATTCTCTCCGTTGCCTCGAACCTGGAAGACTCGGAACTGCGGGCAATATCCGGCCTGCCGGTGGATGCCCTGGTCCTGGATATGAGCGATGTTTCCGGCCCGTGGACCCTGCAAGACCTGGTCAACGTGGGGGCGAACAGCCGGCGGACGGACAAGTACATCCTGGTGCAGGTATCCAACGCACCGGGCGGGAAAGACCTGGAAGCCCTGCGCGATATGGGGGTAAGCGGCCTGATTCTGGACCTGAGCGCCGTCAGCCCGGAAGCTTTGGCCGGTCTCAAAGCCGCGCTCCTGGCAATGCCTCGGTCCCGCTCCCGGCGTCGGGACCGGATGCGGGCCACCGTGCCCGGCATGGCCTTTTCTGCCGCCCCAACTCCGGAGCGGGAAGATGATGACGACGATGACGATGATTACGAATAGTAAAATGAGTAAGTAGCAAGATTTATAGATAGTAAAGACCCCGGCCTCGGGTTTGATGCAGCGGTAAACGGGCGCCCGGCCCGACCCGACCCGGCCCAGCCTCTGGCTGACTAGAACAAAAACACACCAATTTTCGACAATAATCGCTAATATTTCATGTTACTTGGTTCCTATCAGCTATTACTGGACGACCCTTCCGGCTTTCTGCGCCTGACCGTTCTGGCGTTATTTGCCCTATTGGTTGCCGTCACCATTCACGAATTCAGCCACTCTCTGGTAGCCAGCAGTCTGGGGGATAACACCTCCCGTCAGTTGGGCCGTCTGACGCTGAACCCGCTGAAACACCTCGACCCCAGCGGAACTTTGATGCTGCTGGTGGTTGGCTTTGGGTGGGGCAAGCCGGTGCCGGTTAATCATCACCAACTGCGGGGGCCGTTGGGAATGACCCTGGTGGCCGCTGCCGGGCCGATGTCGAACCTGGCCCTGGCCTTCCTGCTAGCCATTCCGGTTAAGCTGGGCCTGCTGGGCTGGAGCGGACTGTCCCTGGGCCGAACCACCTTCGTATTGACCGGCGGCTTCCGGGAGGCTCTGACCGACATCGTCGGGGTGGTCATTTTTTTCAACCTCCTGCTGGCGGTATTCAACCTGATTCCCCTGGCGCCCCTGGACGGTTCCAAGGTAGTCGGCGGACTAATCCCCCAAAGTATGGCGGCGGGTTATGCCCGATTCGAACGATACGGCCCGCTAATTCTGCTGGGCTTAATTCTGGCCGACTACGCGCTCAACTGGGGCCTGCTGTGGGGAGTAATCGGGCCGATAGTTCGGGCGCTCATTTCCGCCGCCACCGGGTACTGAAGAAGAACCGGCCTCGATAAGCACGATAAGCACGGGCCGGACAAGCACGAAATGGATAAGCGTAGTCGCCGGCGCAGCAATCAGAGGTAACCCGCCGAAGAGCATTGAGGATGAGCGTCGAAGAGCATCCAGCCTACAACGTCACCTACAATCTGGCCCGCTTTCACCGGGTTTCGCGCCGCTACCGACCGGCCATTCGGCTGCATCAAGCGGCGCTTGCCGAGCGGGAGCGCACCCTTGGCCCCAACCACCCGGAAACGCTGCGCAGCTGCACCGGTCTGGCTAACAGCTTTTACGCCGCGGGCCACTACCCAGAGGCTATTGCGCTGTTTCAGGAAACACTGACTCGCCGGGAGCGGACCCTGGGACCGGAGCATCCCGACACGCTGCGCAGCCGGGGCAGCTTGGGCAACTGCTACCATGCCGTCGGAGACTACGCCGAGGCAATTCGGATGCACCAGGAAACGCTGGCGGCCCGGGAGCGAGTGTTGGGCGTTGACCACCCCAGCACCCAGGCCACCCGCAACAACCTGATCAAAGCCCGCCAAGCCGCAATACCGCCCGGTTAACCCCAAATTTCACCCACCCCAACCCAACCCTTAAACGCCAACGGGGCGGGCCGGGTATATCCGGCCCGCCCCTAATCATTCATGCCTCTACGGTTGTCTCTATGTAAGACCGGCTCCCCCTAACGGAATATGGAGTATGAATCTCCCTGGGAACCGGGTTCCAGCCCTAACGGGAAAGGGGTATCACCCCCACAATAAGCCATACAATCGGCCACCCGGCCAGGTCGCGTCGCAACGGAGGTTACCCCGGGCGGGCTAATCGTCGGCTTCTGTTTCCTCCACGCCCCCGGCTAAGGGGCTACCCCGGGCGGGCTAGTCGTCGGCAGCCACGGCCTCAGCGGCAGCGGGCGCGGCTACGTAGCGGCCCAGGAACAGGGTCATAGCCTCGACGATGGCTGCGCTGAACTGCGGATCTCCGTCAAACATATGCCCCTCACCGGCCAAAAGTTTAAGGTCGGTTGGGACGCCGGCCTGCTCCAGGGCCGCAAACATACGCAGGGTCATTTGGTGCGAAACGCGGTCGTCGCCGGTGCCGTGGATTAGCAAGGTCGGCGGGTAGTCGGCGCTGACCCGCTCAATCGGGTTGGCGGCGGTCAGGGCCGCGTCGGAAGGGTCGGCGGCGGTATAGTTTTCCAGTGGGGGACGACGCCAGTGTTCTCGGATGTCCGAAGCCGGGGCCACACCAATTACGGCAGAGATACGACTGCTGAAGGCGGCGTTGGGGCCGTCGCCATCAAACTCGGTAAGGCCGTTAGTACTCGCAGCCAGCAGGGCCAAATGTCCTCCGGCAGACTTGCCGCCCAGGGCAATGCGCTCCGGATCAATGCCCAGGCGATCGCTGTTGGCCCGCATCCAGCGCAGGATGGACTTAACGTCCTGGATTGCGGCCGGCCAGATGGCCTGTTCCATAACCCGGTACTCGCCGGTGACGCAGACATAGCCCCGCTCTGCCATCGGGATGCCATACCGCCCCTTGAGCAGTTCCCGGTTGGCGGTTACCCAACCGCCGCCGGGCAGGAACAGCAAGGCGGGGGCCGGAACGGATGAGTCGGCGGGACGGGCAACATCTACCCGCAACTCGTAACCGTCAGTGCTGGGAACAACCAGGTTCTCTTCAACTATAACGTCAGCCATTTTATCCTCCTTTCCGTGTCTGTTTGCGCCTAGTTTATCACGTTTTGTTGCCGCGGGCCGCCTTCAACACCAGGTCTGGGAGCGGAAGGAACCAGGGCGAGATAGAGATTCATTACCCCGCGGATTGGCCTCTGCGATTCCGGTCTGCGATCGTCACTCCGGAGAATCCCCGGCCCAGTCCAACTGTCCTATGGTCAGATTGTCCGAATTCCGACCTGCGCCGGAAAGACGATTACCGGGGACTAGGGCCGCACCAAAGGCGATTGCCCGGGGCTGCCTTGTAGAATCACGAGATGCGTTCCGGTCAGGTGGACATGGGGCCGATTGCCCGGGGCTGCCTCGTAGAATCCCTGCGCCTGCTGCGTGTCTGTGTTAAAATCACCACCGGTTAATAGAAATTTTAGCAGCGGAGGACTGCCTTTAATGAATGTAATGCAAGCAGTGGCCCGAATCCTGAAAATAGAGGGGGTGGAATGGATTTCCTGCTTCCCCTCCAACCAGCTTATTGAACACGCCGCCCAGGAGGGCATCCGCACCATAATGTTCCGCCAGGAGCGGGGCGCGCTGATGGCCGCCGACGGGTACAGCCGGCTCAACGGACGGGAAAAGTTCGGCGTAACCATCACCCAGGGCGGCCCCGGCTCGGAGAACTCTATGGGCGGCTTGGCCCAGGCTTACAGCGATAACGTGCCGATTCTCTACCTGCCCGGCGGCCCGGCGCTGAGCCAGTATTCGGTGAAGCCCAACTTCTCACCGGTGCGAACCTATGCCAGCGTTTCCAAGTCGGGCGAGGTAATCACCCAGCCCGGCCAGGTAGCCAGCGTGATGCGCCGCGCCTTTCATGCCCTGCGCAATGGCCGCCCCGGCCCGGTAATCGTTGAGATTCCCGCCGACGTGGGAACGCTGGAAGTACCGGATGCAGCAATGAGCTACCATCCCCCCAAGCGGCTGCGCCAGTCCCCGGACGCCAGCGACGTTAAACAGGCGGTAAACCTGCTGCTTAATGCCAAGAAGCCGGTAATCTGGTCGGGCATGGGCGTACTGATGGGCAGCGCCACCAAGGAACTGCAAGAGTTCGCCGAGTTGACCGAGATTCCGGTCTATTGCACCATGCCCGGCAAATCCTCCTTTGACGAACGGCATCCCCTGGCCCTGGGTTCGGGCAGCAGCGCCACCTCCCTGCCGGCCCGCACCTGGCTGCAGGAGTCGGACGTGCTGTTTGCCGTCGGTTCCAGCATGACCCGCACCGGCTACGGACAGCCCATCCCCGACGGCAAGGTGATCATCCACAACGTGGAAAGCATTGAGGATATCAACAAGGACTTTTCCGTGGACGTCGGGTTGCCCGGCGACGCCAAGCTGACGCTGCAAGCGATGATTGCCGAGGTCAAGGCCCAGGCCGGCGACAACGGACGCAAGGGAACCTCCGATGTGTCGGAACAGATTGCCAACCTGCGCGACTCCTGGATGGGCGAGTGGGCCGACATTCTCAAGACTGACGAGATGCCGATCAGCCATTACCGGGTTATCGGCGAGCTGGAGCGGACGCTGGACAAGGAGAACAGCATCGTAACCCACGATGCCGGCGCGCCCCGAGACACGATGATGCCCTTCTATACCGGCACGACGCCCCACAGCTACATCGGCTGGGGCAAGACCACCCACCTGGGCTACGGCATTCCCTTGATGATTGGGGCCAAGCTGGCCCGGCCCGACAAGTTCTGCCTGAACTTTATGGGGGACGGCGCCTTTGGTATGTCCGGCCTGGACCTGGAGACGGCGGTGCGGGCCGGCGCTCCCATCACCACCATCCTCCTGAACAACGGCGGTATGGCTACCTATCCGGGCGGCTATCCCGTTGCCAACGAGCTTTACGGCGCCACTCGAATGACCGGCGACTATGCCAAAATCGCCGAGGGCATGGGCGCGGTAGGAATCACCGTAACCCAGCCCGGCGAGGTAGCGGCGGCCCTGAAACAGGCCCAGCAGCACAACGCCGAGGGACGCACCGTGCTAATCGACATCCACACCGGCCTGGAAGCCCGGCGGTCGAGCTTCTAGGACTTCCCTGAAGGTCTTCCTAAAACCATCAGAGGCCCTTCAACCGGCTCAGCTTGAGCTTGTTGGAGGGCCTCTACCTATTTGGCCGCACCCTCTTTGGACGTACCCTCGGCATTGCCCGACGGTTGTTAGCCAGAGCGGTAAGAGTCCCCGGCAATCGTCTTTCCGGCGTATGCCGGAATGTGGATAGTCCGGGCGGAGGAGGGTTGGCCGATGCCGGGGCTTTTCTGAACTTCAGATTTCTCCGGAGTGACGGCAGGGCGGCGGGCCGGAATCGAAGAGGCCAATCCGCGACATAAAGCCCTGAATGTGATTGCCCGTCCCCCGCTGAACCCGCGCCCTTGACACCAGGTGATGCAGGCCATAACCTTCTCCTTAACCCACATCCGCCAATACCGATTACCAAACCCCATCCCGAACCACAAGCCACGGAGTAAAACCGATGTCACCAACCGAAGCCAACGGCAACGGCAACACCGGCAGCGTCCTGGTGCTTAACCCCACCGCACCGCCGCGGGAGCTGCGGATTTCTCTGGCGGAGCGGCTCCCCGACCTGCGCGGCCAGGCCGTCGGGTTCCTCTGGAATAGCAAGCCCAACGGCGACATTCTCTTCGGACGGCTGGAAGAACTGCTGCGCCAGAAGTACGAGATTTCCGGCGTTGTCCACCGGAGCAAGCCCACCGCATCCATCCCCGCCACCAATCTGGTACTGGACGAGCTGGCCGACTCAGTAAAGGCAGTCATTGTCGGACTGGGCGATTGAGGCTCCTGCACGTCGTGGAGTATCCACGATGCGGTAGAGCTGGAGCAGCGGGGAGTTCCTACGGTGACCGTGTGCAGCCATCTTTTCCGGCGGCTGGGCGAGGTGGAACGGCGTTCCCTGGGTATGCCCGACTTGCCGATGGCAGTCACCGGCCACCCCATTGGCGGGCTGCAATCGCCGGCAGTACTGGCCAAAGCCGACGCCTTGCTGGATGAGGTAATTGACGGGTTAACGAGTTTACTAACCGCCGGTTGAACCCGGCGACACCCACGATTCCCACTCGCTTCTGAATAAATCCCATGGATGAAACGGAAATACGGGATAATTTATTCCAGCCGGCATATCCCGTTCTTCTACGCTAAGCAACCTCTGAATAAGTCCGTAACTTGGGTGTTTATCCTTACCCGTCGTTCCTGCGAAGGCGGGAACTTAAAACTTTGTGGACCGAGGTTCCTGCCTTCGCAGGAACGACGGGGTGAAGGCGCCGGCGTTTAATGACTTATTCAGAGTATCCCTGATTCTCCCCTTGGAGGTATCCGGTGGTTCGGTTGGACTCGCAGCGAATTGAGGTAGCCGACGATTTTGAGGCGGTGCAAAACCTGTACCTGGAACGGGGCTGGAGCGACGGTCTGCCGATAGTACCGCCCACGCCGGAACGGGTGGAGGCGATGCTGGCTTCCCTGGATTCCTCGCTTTTCACTCCCCAACAAGTAATAGCCGAGATTCCCCCCAACTGGGGCGGGGCCACGGTGGAACGGCTGGCGATTAACGCGGTCATGGCCGGATGCCGTCCGGAGTATCTGCCAATCATCGTTGCCGCGGTGGAGGCCATGGGCGACCCGGCCTTCAACTTCTATGCCATTCAGGCCACCACCCACCCCTGCGCCCCCTTGCTCATTATCAACGGGCCGATTCGGACGGAACTGGGGTTCAACTCCGGTTCGGGAGCCTACGGGCCGGGCTGGCAGCCCAACGCCACCATTGGCCGGGCAATTCGCCTGGCCCTGCTGAACATCGGCGGCGGCTATCCGGGCGTGGGGGATATGTCCACCCAGGGCGCTCCGTCCAAATATACCTACTGCGTGGCGGAAAATGAGGAAGAGAACCCCTGGCAGCCCTTGCACCTGGAGCGGGGTTTTCGACCGGAGCAGAATGCGGTGACGGTATTGGCCGGAGAGCCGCCCCATAATATCAACGACCACACGGGCCGCTCCGCCGACGACATATTGACCATTATCGCCGGGGCGATGGCAGTGACCGGGGCCAACAATGCCTACACCGGCGGGGAAACGCTGCTGGCCCTGGGGCCGGAACACGCCGCCACCATCGCCCGGGACGGGTTGAGCAAGCGGGACGTCGCGGAGTGGCTGCACCGGCGGGCGCGGATTCCCCTGGAACGCTACACCCGGGATACGATGCTGGAGCGGTTCGGCCATATACCGGAGGAACCGGTGCCGATGGTCAACACTCCGGACGACTTGGCAATCATCGTGCTGGGCGGGCCGGGCAAGCATTCCTCCTGGATACCCACCTTCGGCGGCTCCACCCACTCGGTAACGCGGGAAATTCGGTAACCTCCGACTTCCTGATTCTTGCAGAGCGGGGGATAAAAGGGGAAACCTACACGTTACTTGAACCGCTTTACCGGGTATTTTTTGCTATTTTGGCGGCCACAAAAAACCGCGGGGAGAGTTGAAACTTTCCCCGCGCCCATCAGGGCATTGCTCCAAATCATCGCCAGCGCAGCTAATCACTGTGGTCATTTGACCACTCGTAGCGTTCATTGAGGGATGCAAGCTGGTTATAGCCAATTCGTTTCTCTTTCCGGAGCCTTCCAACGACTATGAATGGAGCTATCCCGACAGATTGTGCGAACTCCCTAACGCGGTCTGCTGTGAAGTAGTCCTCACCACAAAAATCGCTCCACTCCTCTGGCGAGATGAGGAAATCTCTGGCGAACCGATCGGCCTCTGCCTCTAACTCTTCCAATTCCGGGTCTCCACCTATTCCATCTATCATGATCCGGCCTCGTGTTCGGTGTTTGAGCAGGTGGCATGCCTGGTGTAAGAACGTAAACCAGAAGATGTCGGCCCACTTATACCGGATACTCATTTGAATCATGGCCCTTCGGTCGGTCAGCCAGCGCGTGACACCGTTGGCGCCGCTTTTTGGCAATTCCTGCACCATACAGAGGGCGACTCCCGCTTCCGCGCAGAGCTTCGTCATCGCCGGGATGAAATCCCCGGGAGATTGCATTGTCATCTGCCTGATTTGCGAGAGCGCCTCCCTGAAAGCGCTCTCGTCATATTCGGCAGTGGACGCCGTTTGTGCCTCAAGTTCTCCCTTGCGAAGCCAGGCTGCCAAAGCGCCGGGTGAGACCTTTCGCTGGGCGGCCTCGGTAATCCGAAACCCAACAGCTTTCTGATAGGCCCCAGGCTCAGCGCTGGCTAGTCCCAGAAAGCCCAGTAATGCCCTCAACCTGCTCGGTCTATCGCGCCCGGCTGGTATCCAGTTCCTCTTGACCATCTCCCCAATCGGGTAGTCTTCCAGCCATTTCACCTTTTCTGCAAGCATATCATTGTCACGATTACGTGCCAGGGTCATGCGGTAATTACCTTCCAAGTTGGTCCAGAAATGGGCGTCAATTCCGAGTACCTTCTCCAATCCAATTGCGGTATCCGGAGTGATTGCCTTCTTGGCATTGATGATCTCGCTTATGGCCTGAGCCGGCCGATTGAGCCTCGCCGCCAGCTCCTTCTGAGTCATGCCGCGCGCCTCCAGCTCTTCCTCCAGTATTTCGCCGGGAGGAATCGGCAAGTCAGAAAATATGCGGTCGTTCTTAGTCGTCATAATGGTTGCTCACCTCCCTTATAACTACGTTCTCTTCCGTTTCACCCTCGGTCACAATGAGGCGCCACCTACCGGTTAGATAAACAGACAATTCACCTCTCTTCGAGCCTTTCAAAGGGTGCAGTCGCATCGACCGGATGTTGTACGCCTCTTGTAAATCTCTAACAGCAAAGAGTTCGTTTACGCGGGTGATGTACCTCCGCCCAACTTCCATCCCCATGTCCGATTCGCCATCGCCGACTCTTGGAATGCCGTCGAAGTTGATTCGTCCTGAAGCTAACTTCCATTGTTCACCCTACAGGTGAATAGCAGGTGAACCATTGGCGTTTGTCAATTCGGCGCATCTCTACATTGACCAGACTGCCTGAGCGAAACTTATTGGACTGTAAAATCGCTGTCATCCGGGTTTCCTCCAATACCTACTGAACAGCCGGGTTCGCCAACCCTCGCCCTTGGAGCAAAAAGACGCTGTGGTAGCTGCCCCGGTATCCATCCAACTCCCTTTGAATAATAGGGCAATACGGGAAAAGCAATTTTGGAGTAAACTTATCTTGGCCGCCCCAAACCCTTATCCATTCGATAACTTATGGACTGATAATAGCGGTAGTACATCCGACAGCACATCCGGCAGTACATCCGACAGTACATCCGGCGGGCAACCCGGCCCGGGCGGCGGCGCAGCGATGGTTTACTTTGACCGACCTGGGCCAATCCTCGAGGGGCGCTGAGGTCAACCGTTCTATGGAACCTCTGAATAAGTCCGTGACCTGGGTATTGAACCCTACCCTTCGTTCCGGCGAAAGCGGGAACCTCGGTCCACAACGTTTCAGGTTCCTGCCTTCGCCGGAACGACCGGGTGAAGGAGCTGGGGGTTAACGACTTATTCAGAGCATCCCTAATACCTTCTGGGGCCGGTAGCCAGTGGCGTACCATGACACCGGTGCGGCAGTGGAGCAATCTCAAGAATTGGTACGTCATACACACCTTTGGGCAGGCAGAGGACGTAAAATGGCCTAACGCCCACTACATTCCGGTACCAACGATTGGCCCGATAGACCCGTTAGGGCTAAAGGAGACATCATGCCTGACAACGACCTTCTTTATGCGCCCGTATATGAGCTTCGCCGGATGCTGGATGCCCGGGAGGTCTCATCCAGGGAGCTAACTGAGCTTTATCTACGCCGGATCGAGGCGCTCAACCCGACACTGAACGCCTTTCTAACCGTCACCGGCGACGAAGCGCTGGCCGCGGCCCAAGCCGCCGACGCCAAGCTGAAGGGCGGCCCCCTGGGGATGCCCCTGTTGGGCATTCCCATATCCATAAAGGACTTGGAAGCCACCAGGGGCGTCCGCTCAACCATGGGGTCTCTGGCGTTTCAGAACACCGTACCCGAGATTGACTCGGTGGTTTCGGAGCGAGTGAAAGCTTCCGGGGCGGTGCTGCTTGGCAAAACCAATACTCCGGAATTTGGTCTCCAGGGGACAACCGAGAACCGATTGGGCGAACCCTGCCGCAATCCCTGGGACCCGACCCGCACCCCGGGCGGTTCCAGCGGAGGCGCCGGAGCTGCGGTGGCCGCCGGAATGTGCCCCGTCGCCACCGGCACTGACGGCGGAGGCTCCATACGAAACCCCAGCAGCTTTTGCGGACTCTTTGGCATCAAGCCCACCTTGGGCCGAGTCCCCAGGGCAGGCGGCCTGGGACGACCGGCGCCCAACCTCACCTCCCAATCCGGCCCCATTGCCCGCACGGTCCGGGACGCCGCCCTGCTGCTGCAAGCCCTGGCCGGCCCCGACCGAAGGGACCCGGCGTCAATGAGAGAGACGCCCCCCGACTTCCTGGCCGGGCTGGAAGCCGGTATCTCCGGGCTTCGAATTGCCTGGAGTTCCAACCTGGGTTATGCCGCAATCGACCCGGAAGTTGTCAGCATAACGTCTCAAGCGGCGCGAGTATTCGAAGAGTTGGGTTGCCGCGTGGACGAGCCGGGGCTGGCGCTGGACGACCCGGTGCCTCCCTTCCTCAACATCTTCTACATTGGCAACTACGTCAGCTACGGCCACCTGCTGGACGAGTGCCCCGAACTGCTTTCCGACAACGCCAGGACCTGCTTCGAGCATGCCCGGCGGGTAACGGGAACCGACTACGCCAGATCGATTCGCGCGGTTGACGAAATGAGGGCCCGGCTGGACGACCTGATGGAGGACTACGATCTGCTCCTGACGCCGACGCTGGCGGTACCCGCGTTTCCGGTGGGACAGCCGCCGGACCGCATCGCGGGCGTTGACGTGCCGGTACGCGGGGGCTTCTCTCCGATGACCCGGCCATTCAACCTCTCGGGCCAACCCGCGGCCAGCATTCCGTGCGGCTTTTCGTCGGAAGGGCTGCCCATCGGCCTGCAAATAGTGGGCCGCCGCGGCGATGAAGTAACGGTACTAAAGGCTTCCGCGGCTTTCGAGCGCGCCAGGCCATGGGCCCAGCGCCGGCCCAGCGGGGTGTAAGGGCGCACAGTTCCTAGTCTTCCACTTCGACGATCATCTCGATTTCGATCGGCATGCCGCCGGGCAGCGTAGCCATACCAACGGCAGACCGGGCGTGGCGTCCCTGGTCGCCGTAGAGGCTTATCAGCAGGTCCGACGCGCCATTGGCTACTCTGGGGGTATCTCCGAAGTCGGGTGTGGCGTTGACCATGCACAGCAGCTTGACGACCCGCTTTATTTTGTCCAGGTCGCCAATCTCGCCTTTCAGATTGGTCAGCAGGTTCAACATGGTCAGCCGGGCGCAGTCGTAACCCTGTTCGACGGTAACCTCCGAGCCCAGCTTGCCCGTGTGCAGCAGTCCGCCCTCGGGCAGCCCCGGGCCGGTGCCGGAAAGGAAGACCAGGTTTCCGGTACGCACCGCGGGGATGATATTTCCGGCCCCAGGCCGCCGGGGCGGGGGTAACTCGTAGCCTAATTCTTTCAGCTTATTCTCTATCTCCGGCATAGAACGCTCCTTCGCAAGTCGATCCTCAAGTTGAAACTAATCACGGGTATATCAGGCCGCCAATTGTGACCCGGCCAGGGGCTATGGTAACATGGCTCGTCCGGAGAACGAAGGGCGCACCCTGATATTTGCCGCCGCCCGGCCAGACCATCCGGCGTTGGCTGGCGGTATGCTGGCGGTATTGTGCAGCCTGCGGAGTACCTGCGAAGTAGAGGAAGTCCATGACCACCGTGATCAGCAACGCAACTATCGTCACCGGCGACGCGGCCCGCACTATCCTCTACGACGCCGCCATCGCCATCGAGGGAGCCAACATTGCGGCCCTCGGCCCCTCCTCCGATATCATCGCAGCCTATCCCCAGGCTGAAGGGGTCGATGCGGCGGGCCACGCATTGTTCCCCGGGTTAGTCAACTGTCACACCCACTTGCTGGCCACCGCCGACCGGGGCATCCTGGAAGACTTCGGTTTCCCCACCACGCTGCGGTTTCCGGTATCGGCCCGCTCCCTGCTGACCACGGAAGAAAGGCAGGTAATGGCAACCCTGGCTGCCCTTGAAGCCATGCGCAGCGGCACAACCTGCCTGTTGGAAATATCCACCGGGGTGCAAGACTACGCGCCGGAGTTGGAGCAGACCGGCTTGAGGCTGGTATTGTCGGACAGTATCAACGACGTCGTGGAAGAAAGACCAGGAAACGGCGTTTACGAGTTTTCCGCCTCCAAGCGGGACGACGGCTTGAGACGCAGCGCCGAACTGGTAGAGGGCTGGCACGGTAAGGGCGACGGGCGGGTGACCTGCTTCATCGCCCCTCACGCGCCCGAAACGTGCTCGCCCGAGTTGCTGCGGGCCAGCCGGGAGTTGGCCGAACAACAGGGCGTCGGCTATACCATTCATCTGTCCCAGAGCTACGATGAAATTGAAGCCGTCAGGCGCACCCGGGGTGTTCTGCCGACCCACTACCTTTTCGCCAACGACTTCCTGAGTCCGAAACTGGTGGCCGCCCACTGCCGCTACGTGAACCGATCGGAGATTGCGCTGCTGGGACAGACGGGCGCGGCCGTTTCAAACAATGCCGCCATTGCCGCCCGGCGGGGTTCGGCCGCCCCGGTTAAAGAGCTTATGGCCGCCGGTTGCCGGATGGGGATGGGGTCGGACAACATGGCCGAGGACATGGTGGAGGTGATGCGCGCCGGCCTGTTCCAGGAGCGGGTCCGCCGCAACGATCAGATGGATCCCCAGCCCGAGGACGTGTTGGAGTGGGCAACCGCCGGCGGGGCGAACATCCTGGGGATCGGCTCGGAGACCGGCTCCCTGGAAGTGGGAATGAAGGCCGATCTGTTCATAATCGACATGATGCGCCCGAACCTGGTGCCAACCCTGCGGATAGTCTCCGCATTCGTCCACAACGGCCAGCCCGCCGACGTCAAGTCCGTGATGGTCGATGGGAAGTGGGTGATGCGAGATGGCAAGGCGCTGACCATCGATGAGCCCTACATCGTCCGGCGGGCGGAGGAAATCGGTCACTCGGTATGGAACCGAGTCGTGAACCAATACCCCAACGTGCCCTTCCCCCTCACTCTGCCGCCAAGACGCCAGTAACCGGAGACCGTCAAAAGGTTAAGAGGGGCAGACCTTTTGCTCGATAGCTCCTGCTAAATTGCAATTACAATGGTGCAGAAAGGCGAATAACTGCTAAGGATACTCTGAATAAGTCATTAAACGCCAGCGCCTTCACCCCGTCGTTCCTGCCTTCGCAGGAACGACGGGTAGGGATAAACACCCAGGTCACGGACTTTTTCAGAGGTACGCTAACTCGTCAATTCCCGGGTGTGAAATTGCCCAGAGGGCGCCGACTTAGCGATATGTGATGAGTGAGAGACCGAAGGTGGCGGTTGGTGACCGGTTTCTTCCGGCAAATCTCGTGTGGTCATCGCCGTCACCTTCTCATCTCAGAAGGGTGTGCGGGCCTGCCGTCGTGCGCCAATGCTCGTAGATGCTTCCGTCTCATACGAATCCAGCGACTTCGACTCAGCGCCCGCACCTGGGGATCGCAACGAGACGCCGGCGCTATCTTTCCGGCCGGAATAGACTCGCACCGCGGCACACCGCTTTCCATTTACGAAGACATTGACCACGCTTTGGTCCATAAATACTCGCGGCCGAAGCGGCTGATCTGGGTCGAAGCGCGGGTTTAGCGGCTGGCGGCCGCAGCCGAGTTCAGCTCGCGGATGGCGTTGAGCGTTTCCGGGCTGGCTACCTTGCCCATTTCCACGTCTTGGACCGCCTCCCAGGACCGACGCACCTCGGCCATAACCTCTTCGTCCGACTGATCAACGTCGATGGGGATGCCGACCTGGGCCCATGACTGATAGCCGGTTAGCCAGAACACCTCGGTAGGGTTATTCTCCGGATCGCGGAAGTAGCAGCCGATAGCGCTGGCATGAGTGACGATGCGGTCCAACTGGTAACCGTGCTCATGGATGCGACTCTTGAAGTCACGGAGGTCATCGAGGGAATCTACGCGCATGGAAATCTGCTGAATCCAGTGCGGGTCTTCGAGCGAAGTCCGTCCGTTAATCAGTGCGATCTCATGGTCGACGCCCTCCGGGTCCGCACTGAAAAACGCTCCAAGCGGACCGACCTTGGTCAGAGTCATCCCCATGAAATTGGCATAAAAGTCTTTCATGAGATCAAGGTCATTAACGTAGAAACCAATATGGCCGAGGCCTTTGACTGTCGCTGGCATATTTATCTCCTCTGCAAAAAATTGTGAGGCAACCTATTGTGCCCTTTTCCCCGGTTAGACATCGGAACCGAGCACTGCAGCAAATTGCTTTTTGCATCGGTTAACGGAAATTATACGTCCTCTTGCTGCCTTTGGGCAAATATGAACTCGGCCTGGCCTCGCGCTATTGGCTAAGCTGACAATTGTAACGGGAACGCGAAAGACCAGGCCAGGGCGCTTTACTGCACGAGATTACGAACGGTCCCTATGTCCCTCATATCTCTTGATGCGGCGGCCGTGGCAATTGGAATACCCCGGGAAACCGGGCGCGACTAGCATATAACGGAAGTTATTGAGACTAACGGGATACGGGCATCTGGCGGAGAGGGTGTCCGCCGTTTTGATACCCATTTTGTAGGTAATTCGACCGTCTCGGACATCAAGAAGCAGTGGGCGATAGAATATCAAATAGGGGGTGGGCGCAGGAACCAGTGTTGGCAACCGATCCGGGACCGGCGGGACTCTCTCTTAAATCAGCCCCATTTCTGTCCAACTAATGGGGTCCACCTCCGAGTTCCATGTTTTCTATTATAACCTCGGAGCGAGTCCGAGTATTGACTAACCAGTCTCCCGGGCAAGCCACGATGGGTCGGGGTCCATCATTCATGCCGGTTGACGTTGCTCACTCTGGGAGGCTCGGTGCATGGGACGTCGTTCCCAATCGGTGGGGTGGACACCCCAGGCGCTCGGTTAGCCAGGCGGCCCATGCTCATCCGGGGGCCGGTCGACCGAAGCGGAACAGCTTGAGCAGGTTGTGGCGGTGCAGATGAGCAGCCATTCCCCGTTGACCTTTTCCAGTCCTCGCAGCTCCCGCTGCTCTTAGTTTAGGAGCAGAACCCTCACTTAGCTACCTGTCCGAATATCGGGGCCCACCTAACTCTGCGCTCGCGTTCTCCCTGAACTCAGTATGGAAAACCTGAATCTGAGGCATAGCCAGGAGGATCGGTATGCCGTCTAATCATCTTATTCCAAATAACCAGGTCATCAAACCGTGTCGGCGACCACTGAGATTCCTGCCCAGGAATTCCTCCGGCGCGGGGCGGTCCAAGACAGTCCCCCCCGACGCTGGCGTTCTCGTCTATGAGAGTGGATGGAACGTTTTTCCAATCGAACTCTCGTCGCCCGAAAGTGTCCGTCTGTTCCACCACGATTACCCTGTCACCCTCCAGTATCCAGCCTGTGGGTTGATCGCCCTCCTTTTTCATTCTTTTGGCCGCCCTTAACAAGTGGTCGATCTGGGCTTTAACCCTTTCGTGGCGCTTGTCTGCGTAATCGTTCCACTTGATGGGGGTACACCATTTGGGCGGGCTTTCGTCCAAGTGTTCTTTTATGAGTTCAGCGAGAATGGTAGAGGAAAACTCCAGACAGTCCTCGGGTTGGGGGTTCTGGTCGAGTCCACCCAGGACCCTCTTAAAGTATTCGCCGTAGAGATGAGTGGATAGACTCCGACGCATTTCCTGTACTTTCAGGTGTAAGTCGTGCCGTAGGTTCTCCTTGTAGGAGGGAAGCGCCGTGGTGATGTAAATCATAAGGCTGCGCTTGACGATTTGGTCGCTAAACGCCTTTAGCTCCTGGTTCATCGACAGCACGAAACAAGGGTATTGGGGGACCAGAGGGGGTATTTCATCCTTGATTACGTCCTCGCCATGGTTTCGAATGGCAGCCCAGCCGATGTCATCGAAAACGGCGGGGAAACGCTTGTATGCGTATTGGATGTCCCGGAGGCTACCTTTCGTGAATTCCCTTTTTTCGACGCTGTAAGCCTTTCCGAACATAGAGGTCATTAGAGTGTCTATAAGACTCTATTTGCCACATGACGGCTTACGGTACACTTAGGATGCGAATACGGTCGAAGCCATCGAACAGCGACCAAGAAAACCTGAATTCGGACTCGAACCGGGCGCGGGCCACCCGAAGCCCGGTTCCGTCGTCGATGTCGAAACCCAAGGTTTCCCCTGGTTTCGGCTCCCCAAGATTCATGCCGGCCTCCTCAAATACCGTTGGATAATCCCGGTGTCCTCAGGTTTTCCAGTACTGCCGACCCGGATAACTATTTGCCGTTAGGCACTTGGCGAGACCCACGTGACGTTGTACGTTTTGCCGTCAATTCGGAGGGGATTCCCGTGCCTAGTCTTCATCGGTTTAACCTCCCAACCAACCCTCTACGCGCCTACCCATAAGTTAACCCATTTTCTGTCTCGGTCTAACCGTCTGCCAAAGCGTCTAAACGCTGATTTATGCGACTCCATCTCCAGGGAATCGGAGCTTCTAAGCCTGGAAAGCCCGTGTAAGGCCGCCTTTTAGGTCTTACTTGAACTATCGGCTTCTTTAGACGCCGCGCGATACGGACTTCCGTCTTGATACCCGGAGCGTTGTGCGTGTCTTGCCCGATGAGGATCACCACCACATCGCATTCCTCAATTGAGAACGACCGAAGGCTGGATAGGAAATGGCGCGGCACCGAACCCTCCGGCCTAACCTCGTAAAGGTCAAGCGATGTAAGGCTTTCTCCATGAGGTTTTTGGACGAAGGTTTCATAAGAACTACGGAACGCTCTTTCCAGAGCGAGATAGTATGTGTCTTGCACAAGGAATAACACGATCGGCACTATGGCGGTTAAAGCATGATGCGGGTTGCCAGTTCTCGCCACCAGCACAAACACCGCTGACACAAGGGTGATGCACCAGACCTTACTAGAACGGCTATTCTCCGTCATCCTTTGGATCACGCCCTGCATGATGGTCAGGTGTGCCTGAACCGCTCCCGTCTAAGCAACGAAGTCAATTGAGGTTCTTACATGGGACTCCCAGCAACAAATCGGATGCTACGGCTACTCGCTCTCAAACCCGCTGGCTTCAAACTTCAAGGTCCGGCTGTTTTCGGTGACGGTGCGGATTACGTTGTCGGGCACATCTCCGGGGATTTCAGCTTCGATTTCCAGGGTTATCTTTACGTTGGCCCCGACCAGCGCCGTTAGGTGAGCGATTATCTCGTCAGCGATCACACCGGCGTCACGCCCTGGGCGAGTGGGGTCAAGCATCACCGAACCGTGGTACCGCCTAGCTCGCGGTGGGTTGATGAGGGCAACGTTCGAATCGTCGCCGATTTTACCCGGATCGGGGGGCTGAGGATCGTAACCAATGCCAGGTCCTTCCGCCGGAACGGCAACCGCTGCCGCTTCTGCGTCCATCTGCTGCCGGGCAACGTCTGGCTTGACCAATAGCCCAGTATCCCCTTCCGCGATCGGGAAGGTCTGCATGGCCCGTAGCCCACGGTACCGCCCCGCCTCTTCGTCGTAGCTTTCGGCATAGGCGAAGGTGTCCTGCTCCCACGTCATCAAGGATAGGCCGCCCCGGACCGCTTCCAGCAATACCGCGGGTCCTTGCAGCCTGGGCAGGTATGAATATTTAGAAAAGTCTTCAACCAGTTGACGAATGGATACGTGGTTCCCTCGCCACAGAGGAATCTTATCCAGCTCCATGCGCAGCCGGGTCCCGCCGTAGCTGGTGATCAGCAACTCGTCGTTCCGCATCCGCTTGCTGGCCCGTTCTGCCAAGGCCCCCTGCACGGTCAGCCTGATGCTCTCCCACTTTACGCCGTCCGCAGGGGACGCCTGTCCCGGGACAAGCAGCCATTGGTAGGTCTCCCCAATGCGCCCTTTAACCGCGTTGTCAGATTCCTGCTTACGGGTCTCCGCTTGCCTGACCTGGTGGGGCGGCAGGTCCAGCCTGTCCTTTTCACTCAAAATTGAGTCCCAGGCCAGGTAGCGCCTCACGGCATCCTCCAAGTCCTGGAGCCTCGCTTGGTCCGCCGCCAGGAACACCAACCCGTTCCTGAACGAACGGGGCGTGTTGCCCCGGAACTCCAAAACGGCCTTGGCGACAGTGGTGGCACGGCTCTCCGGCTCCTGGCCCCGGGTGTGGGGGTAGTTGGGTCCGAGAACGACGAGGCGTGCATCATAGTCGTCCTGAACATCCTGACCCGACGCCGGGAAGACATGGACTGCTTTGAAGTCTCCACGGTTGCTCACCTCTTCTCGGACCCGTTTTTCGATCTCCGCGTCCACCTTGTCCCGGTTGCGGCGCAATTCTTCCGCCCTGCTCTCGGCCAGGGTAGCCACGGTCGGCTGGGTTGAGTACCAATACCGCGTCCCGTCTTGGTACAAGTAGGTCGCGGTGCTGGCTAACCGGCGCATAGCGTCGCCGAATACGGCAGCCGGCTCGCCCGGGTTGACGCAGCCCAACTTGATTCGCCGGTCTTCCAACCCTTGATTGGCCGCCGACGGAATCGGCGCAGACCCCAGGAACACCGTCCGGGCGACTTTGCGGCAGGCGGCGTATCTTCCCAGGTTGGGTACTTCTCCGTCGGTCCGTGTTGGCAGAGAGTTAGGCCCGTCGATATCCCGCTCGATCACCGGCGGCCAGTTGTCGGGCAGGTAATGATTGAGCTCCGACTGGACCGACGGGTCGTCCACCAGGATGTTCGCCGGCATTATCAACGGGCTGCGGTCGCCGTTCTCCCAGAGGCTGTGGATTACCGCAGCCATCAGGCGCAAGACTCCGCGAGTCCGCTGGAAGTTTTGCAATGTCGACCAATCGGAATACAGACGTTCAAACACTTCCGGATGGATGGGATAGGCGGCTTTAATGCGCTCTTCATAGGCCGTCTCCCCGCACTCGGGAGGGAACTCCTGCCGGTTGTTGCGGTAGAGATCGCCGTAGGCCCGGGCCACGTTATCCCGCTGAACGAAGTTTGCCTCTTCGGTGATAGGCTGAAACAAGCGCCGCCGCACAATCTCAAAACTCTCCTCAGCGCTGGCCGGCCGCCACGGAGACTCAACCCGGCCGATAACGTTTCTCAAGCTGTTCAGGGATTCTCTGCCGCGGAGACCTCCCACCTCTTCGGCTGCAGTGGCGTCGGTCGTCTCCGAGGCGGGCAGGCTAATCACCAGCAGGCAATTCCTGGCTAACTTGGCCGATTCAGACAAGGCCTGAGCGAAGGTAAACTGAGTTTCGAAGCTTCCTGCGGGCAGATCGGATTGGTCGTGAAGTTGGCGGGCGTAGGCTACCCACTCATCAATGAGGATCAGGGAAGGCCCATAGTCGTTGAGCAGTTCCCGTATGGTGTCTCCTGGGTTGGTTGCCCGTTCGTCATCAGCCCGCACCCGTTCGTATGCCTTCCGAGCTTCACTCTCGCCGCCGGACGCAAGTCCCAACTGCCAGGCTAGTTCCCCCCACAGGGTTCTGACCTGGGTGCCGTCCGCCTTGGTCACCGGGTTCCCCGGAGAAATCCGATTTCCCACCAAGACCACCCGGTTAACCTCAGGAAGTTGGACCGTCCCAACTTCCTGCATCAGGTCATCAACACCGGACAACTGGCCATGCGGTGCGCCTGAAAACAGATGGTACAGGGCCAGCATCGAATGGGTCTTGCCACCGCCGAAGTTGGTCTGCAACTGGACCACCGGGTCACCCTCGTTACGTGACAAACGCTGGACCCCGTTGACCAGCAAGCGTCGCAGACTGTCGGTCAAATAGGTGCGGCGGAAGAACTCGGAAGGGTTTTGGTATTCGGCGACTCCTTCGCCCATAAACACTTGCCAAAGGTCAGCCGCGAACTCCGCTTGTTGGTAGTGTCCGCCGGCGACGTCCTGGTGCGGGTTTACGACCTCCCTCCAGGGCGACAGCCCGGCGGTTGACCGGTTCTCCACCACGGGGCCGGTGGTGCGGCGGCGCTGGGACCGAGCTTGTTCGGCGAAGCGCAACCGGAGCAGTTCCATCTTCATTTTTTCGACATCACCGGATTGGGGGGCCGACACCGATGTGAGAAGCCGGTGGGTCGAGTCCAGGGCCCGGTAGGCGTCGTCGGTGGAAAAGGGTTCCTGGTGCGCCCATCTGGTGCGGTGCCCCCGCATCTCGCCCACTAGTCCGCTTTCCGAAGGCCCCAGGGTCTGGCGAAAGACTTGATTCCAGGTCTCCCACATCAGCGCCAGCAGGCCGGCAACGTCCCACTCGACCACTGGTTTTTGGGACAGCATCGAGCCGGTTGTGAAGCGCCGAAAATCGTCCGCCGTCAGTAAGTTGGACTCCATGGCAGACTTTATTTCCCGGTCCACGAAGGGCGCCAGCCCTTCCTTGAGCAGGTCTAGAGCCTTGCCGACTCTTTCATTGTTGGTATCTGCCATTACTTAATCACCTTCAAAAAAATTGCCCTGACGCTCGGGAACGATACGGCTGGCCAACCCGGAAATCTCGCCCCAACTGCGAACCAGGGCGTTGTAGGCCAGGGCCTCCTGGGAGCGGTTCTTCTGGTCGCAAATGCGGTAGAGTCGGTAGGCCAGGTCGCGGGCGGACTCGGCGTCGGAGCCCAGCTTGGCCAACAATTCGCCGGCGGCGGACTCGCCCTGCTGCCCGTGAACCCGCACCAGGTGATGGGTGGTTTCCCAGACCGAACCCCGGTTGTCCTTCTCCGGGTCCCAGGTTGGCGGAAGCTCCTCGGGCCGGAGCAACCGGACCTTGCCCGCGCCGGAGCGCGCAATCCCGGCGTCCACCATACCGGAAACACTGGTGTTCTTGGCCTTGGAGAGGGTCTCCGCCACGCCGTAATCTCCTTCGCCAAACCCCGACTGCTCGAACCAGGCCAGCGCCCAGCGGGAATCGGAATCCAGGTCGCCTTCCTGCTCCGCCAAAACTTCGTCCAGGGTCTGGTTGATGAGGAAGAGGGCTTCCCGGACCGAGACCGCCTCTCCGCTGGCGTCCAGGACTCGGGAGTACCGGGTGAAGATAGCCATGCCCGGCCCAATAGCCGCCTGGGCCAAATCCACCGGGGCGATGTTGCCCTGCTGCATTTTCCTCAACGCCTCGAGCAGCTCGGGCTTTAGGGCATCGATGAATTCCCGCCGGGTGATTAAGGGCGCATCAGCAGGGCGGGGGCGGCAAACCAGGACAATGCTTGAGGCGAGGGCATTAGTGGTCATACCGACCTGACGGGTCCTCATCTCGGTCCTTACTGGCCAAGTACCGCCAAGGCTAAAACCCGCCTTGAATACTGCTCCAAGAAAGGTTTCCCAGCCGGTGTTAGTAATCCCTGAAACGTCGTTCGTTTCCGATTGCTTGAAAGCGTAGTAAATTGAGATGGGGAAGGCAGGGTGAGACTGTTTGGCCAGACCCTGCATGGCCGAAGTCATGCCATCAAGAAAGAAATCCTCTGCCTTCTGTTTGTTTCCATGCCGGTAGGGTGTAGCCACCAACTCTTCGGCCTTGGGCACGGCCAAGGTGGCGAAGAGGTCGGGAAAGCTCGCCAGAAGTGACCTACGTAACCAGACATAGAAAAAGTCGGAAAGGTCAGCGTATCCGATGTTGTCGTAGTAAGGAGGATCTGTCGAAACAAGTCTGTAGTCGGCATTAACTTGAGAGATGGCGTTGGCTTGACAGGAAAACCCCTCGTGAGTCCCTTGGAACCATTGAAGTGGATCGCACGAGTAGAAAATCGCCGCATCAACGCTGCCAGTGGCGGCGGCCATGAAGTTTGGCTCCGCGAAGTCCCAAACCATCGGCAAAGCCTGCCTACCGAAGCAATGTTGTGCTTTTTGCCCGACTCCGTTCCAACGAACAAGCGTGTTGCCAGTCATGGCCATTCGGTCCACCGCTAACGCCAAATACACCGCCACCGCCTCGGCATACGCAGTTGCCCGGACACCTCCGTCCCTCAAGGGCGTGGCGTCTTCCGGCATTCCGGCGGCTGCGGCATCGGCGCGAATGCGGTCGCGGGCCTCCGTTACCAGGTCGGAGAAGGTGGTCAGGGCTACCAGTTGGCGGTTAGTGAAAAGGTCTGCCCAGGTGAAGAAACCATACCCGCGGCCACTCACTAAATTGGAAGTGTCTCGGTTCATTTCCTGGTCAGGCTTCCATGACGGCTGGGCTTGTCTCGCCGTTTCCTCGTATTCAGGAGTAGGGGCCAAGTAGACCCGACCCCGCTTACCTTCAGCCACTACGGCCATCAGGCGACAGCCCATACGTCCGGCCATGCTTTCCCCTTTGATGTAAGGGTCATTAATGACTGTGCCCGACATGACGCATTGAAAGTTCGCACCACGCGCAAGCTTTGTGCCGCTCTTGGCGGTCTCGGGCGGCGTCCCCACCTTGACCGTAAACCTATAGCCACCATCCTCGAACACTGGCTGGACGTAGGCTTCCTTTCCTTTCTTGGTAGAGAGTAAGAAGGTGGACGCTAGAGGCACATCCACGTTGGCGAAGGCCGGATTGGGACTTTTGACCGTGCGGGCCCAGAGCCAGGCGATGACGGTCAACTTCCGTCCCTGGTATTGCTTCAGGTCAGGCCGCTCCCGGACCATTTCCTCGGTAACTCCCACCTTGGGGTAGAGGTGGCCGATGCGTTTCTCGGCTTCGTTGCGCATCCACTTGCCGTAGTAGCGCACGTCCTCGGCCAGGCCGGTTGCCCCCTTCCAGACGGCGTCGGTGGAGCCTTTGCCCTGGCGGGATTCCGGGTTCACCGGCGTCCGACCGGCGAACTTGGGCGGTATTTCAATCATCGCCTTGTTGATCAGCACCGCCACCGGGTTCAGGTCGCTGGCGTAGGCTTCCAGGCCCAGGCGTTGGGCCTCCAGGGGTATCGAGCCGCCGCCGGCGAAGGGGTCGTGGAAGGCGGGGAGCTGGTCCGGGTTGAACAGCTCCGCCGCCCGGGGATGGTCCTGGTTGTCCTCGCAGGTGCGCCGCCAGCTCTGGCGAATCTCCTGGCGGGCCGCTTCCAGCACCGTTTCGTTGGTGGTGTTCTCCCACTTGACCAGATCTTCGATGATGCGAAAGAGCCGCTCCCGCTCCCGCACCTGGTCCTCCGGATCGGGGAAAAGCTCCGGGCGGGAGGAGGGGTCATCCACCATCTGGGCGAACAACACCGCCCGGGCCGCTGCCAGGGGCCGCCGCGCCCACCACAGATGCAGTGTGCTGGGGTGGCCGTGACGGATCGACTTCTCCCGCGCGGAAGCGACGTTGATGGCCTCCAGCGGCAGGGCTACCTCGATGAGTTTCTTGCGTGTCTTAACCTGTTCCAAGGGTTCTCCTTAACTCCATTCCGGAGGTTTGATCAACGTGTAACCGTCGGCCTTGGTCACTTGGTCGCCCGTTGTATCCAGTTGGACTCCATAGATGCAAATCACCAGCTTAAACTCTTGAAAGAGTATGCGTTAGCGGATATACTCGGTTCACCACCCCAACGATAGCATTGTTGGGCCGACGTCTCCCCTACGGGGAGGCGTTTCTTTTTGCCTGGTAAACCCGTATTCCATTCTATTTTTCACGACGGCTCGCCGGCCCGCGCCAGCAGCCCCGCGAAGTCGTAGTTGACGCTGGTCGCCCCAAAGTCGGGCTCTCGCTGGAAAGGCTGGCGCAAATAGTGGACCTGGTGCTGGTCCTCTCCCAGAAACTCCACGATTGCCAGGATGAAATCCTCGGGCTTGTTCAGCGAGTACAGGATTTCGTTGCGGGTCGCTACGATGGTGTCGGCGCCGCTAATCCGGCCCTTAACTTCGAGGAACCGCAATTTGCCCGTGTGGGGAACTCGGCTCTCGATGTCGTAGCCGAGTTTCTCATATTCCCGGTCCGTAGGTTCGAAGCCCAAGCCGCGTTCCACGGCCATGATGATTTCACGGGCTTTGGCGGCCACCGCCTGAGTATCCACCTGGTAATAGGCTGCAAGATCAGGTGCGGCGCCGGTCATGGAACGGATGAGACCCGCTGGCACTACCAGAGTCGCTCCCAATACCACCGGCGGCAACGGCGAAATCTGGTCTTCCAGGTCCAGTTCCGCCAACCGCTTCTGCAACCGTTCCTGCAGGATGTCGGCCCGGCGGCGGGCCTGGGTTGAATTGAGGCGGGCGTTGGTTGAATTGAGGCGGGCGTTGGTGCGGCCCGCCTGCTCTTGCACCTTCAGGTCCTCGGCGCGGTAGTCCCAATAGGATATCTCTTTGGTTAACCGGTCCTGGACCGCGGCCTTGGTCTTGGCGATCAAGGGCCGTTTGGCGTTGCGGATCTCCTCCAGATGTGCCGGCACCACCTGGCTAACGGCGTACTGCTGGGCCATCTGCTCCGGTTGACTTCCGATCCAGGCGCACTCGGGGCGCGCGAGAACTGCTTCGTGGCCGGGTTCATCCTCGCCCAGGGGCCGATAGTCCAGATAGGGGGCGAATTCCAGGTGCCGTGTATTCCCGGCAGCGTCAAGCTCCACGTACAGGACCTGCCTGGATATCACCCGGCGCGCTCCGGCCGGGGTCACGCTGGCGTCCTGTATTGAATGTTCCAGGAAGAAGAGAACCCGCGGTTCGGCCCCCGGGTCCAGATCATCTACCAAGACTGTCCCCTGACGCAGCAAGTCGCGGTTGCTCTCTAAAGTGATGTCGATCACGGCATCCAGCAGGGGATGGCCGGGGCAGACAAAAGCTGCGGCAGGTTGGCTGCCGTTACCGAGCAGGGACTTGTCAAAGGCAATCCGTTCGTACCGGCGCAGGACGGGACGCCCTCTGCCCGTTACCCGGTCGCGGTTGCGGATGGAAGCCGGGACATTGGTAACCTCGTAACGGCGTGACTCCCGTTGTCTTGCCGTGCCACTGAGGCGCTGGAAGGCTTCCAGAAAGAAGGACTCGATGTAGTGAGGTTGCAACCTCCGGGCTTCGGCCCGTTCCATGTCTTCCCTGATTCCCTGTACCCGGGTGGTGTCCATGGCATCGGGGGCCAGCGCGCGGTCTTCCAAGAGCTCCCGGAGTCGATCCTGGCCCAGGGCATCGTCAACGATGGTGGCGAGCCGCGCCTGGACTTCGGGCCTTTCGCCGTAACGGATCGCCTCGACCAACAGCTCCCGTAGATGCCGGCCCTCAAACTGGACTTTACCCAATACGTCGAAGACCTGGCCGCCCAGGGCTTTCCGCGCCTGCTCCAGCTTGGCCAGCAGGGTCAGATATACGTCTCCTTCCCTGGTCTCTTCGGCCACCAGGTTCCACAGATGGCAGACCTGGGTCTGACCGATGCGGTGGATCCGGCCAAAGCGCTGTTCGATGCGGTTGGGGTTCCAGGGCAGGTCGTAATTCACCATAAGGTGGGCACGCTGGAGGTTGATCCCTTCTCCGGCGGCATCGGTAGCGAGCAATATCTGGACGCGGGGGTCGTGCCGGAAGGCTTCCTGGGCGGCGTAACGGTCCTCCCGGTGCATACTGCCGTGAATGGTGACGACTGCTTCGTCTCGCCCCACCAGACCGGTGATGCGGTGGTGTAGGTAGGTAAGGGTGTCCCGGTGTTCGGTGAAGATAACCAGCTTCTGCTGAGGCGAGGAAACGGGACGGGGAACGTCCGTCGTGCCGTAGTTGGCCGAAGGCTCTCCAATCCTGCCGGTTACTCCTTGAGGCGTGAAAGTCTCGTTGAGGAGGGTTGCCAACTCGGTCCACTTGGTGTCGCCACCGCTTCGGAGAACACCGTTAGCGGCTGTTTCCAGGCCCTTTATCGTCTCGATTTCCCGCTTCAATTCATCAATAGTCTGAGCGGCGGTGGCCTGGTCCAGGACCCTTTCCTCCTGCTCTTCGACCTCATTTTCCGGGGAGTCTTCCAGGTCATCGATATCGTCCTGGTCCAACTCCCCGTCTGCCATGGTTGGCACCAGGACCGGCTGACCGCCGCGTTGCAGCAGTTCAAGCTCCCGAAGACGGCTCTCCAGCCGTTCACGCCGACGCCGCAGGGACTGGTAGATGGCCTCCGGTGAGGAGGCCAGGCGGCGCTGCAGGATAGTAAGGGCAAAGCCGACGGTTCCAGCGCGCTTGTCGTTTGCCAGGGCGTCGGCCCGGTCAAATTCCTCTCTGACGTATTCGGTCACTGCCTTGTAAAGCCGGGCCTCTTCGTCCGACAGCTTGTAGGGGACCGTGTAAGCCACCCGCTCCGGGAATAGCGGGGTGCCATCGAATTTCAGGAGGTTCTCTTTCACCATCCGGCGCATCAGGTCTGAAGCATCAGCGGCGTGAACCCCGTCGCGGAACCTACCCTCGAAACGGTCGTTGTCGATGAGGGCCATGAAAAGCTGAAAATCTTCTTCCTTGCCGTTGTGGGGAGTTGCCGTCATCAACAGGAAGTGGCGGGTAAGACCGGACAGGAGTTCTCCCAGGTGATACCGCTTGGTGTACTTGACCTCGCCTCCGAAGAAGCTGGCGGACATCTTGTGGGCTTCATCGCAAATTACGAGGTCCCATTCGCAATCGGGAGCTTGGAGCTTCTGTTGCACGTCTTTGTCGCGCGAGAGTTTGTCCAACCTGGCGATTGCCAAGTCGGTTTCCAGGAACCAATTCCCCGAATGGGCCGCTTCGAGTTTGTCGTTGGTCAGGATTTCAAAGGGGAGTTGGAAACGCTGGGCTAGTTCGTCCTGCCATTGCTCCGCGAGAGCGCCGGGGCAGACGACCAGACACCTCTGGATGTCGCCCCGGGCAATCAGTTCCTTGATTAGCAGCCCGGCCATGATTGTTTTACCAGCGCCGGGGTCATCGGCAAGCAGGAACCGAAGAGGGAGCCGGGGAAGCATGGATTCATAGACGGCGGTAATCTGGTGCGGCAGTGGCTCCACGTCAGACGTATGCACTGCCAATACCGGGTCAAAGAGATGGGCAAGCCGGATCCGTTGAGCCTCGGAGACCAGCCGGAATTGCGCCCCGTCCCCGTCGAAGCTCCAGGGCCTGCCCTGCTCAACAACCTCCATCCGAGATTCGACATCCCGATACAACAGCTCGTTGGCGACCCGGCCGGTGGGGGTCTTATAGGTAAGTTCGACAGCCGAGTCACCGTACCACTTGACGCTGACCACGGTGACCAGACTATCAGCGAGGACGCCCCTAACGGCGGCATTAGTTGTGAGGTCTTCTAGCTTCATTCCTGTGCCTCGCCCGATTTTGGATTACCAAGGGAGGATATGCTATTGGGTGGAAGACACCCTCGGATTCGCACCCTGCCCTTGGCTCAATCATACTATCATAAGCGTTGACAATCAACTCAAATAATGGCTATAATCCCAACCGAGGTGGCGTCATGTCATTCCCCGAGCAATTGAGGTCTCTTAGAAGGGCCGCCCGGCTAAGCCAGCGGGACTTGGCCGAACGGATAGGGGTGGACTTCACCTACCTTAGCAAGATCGAAAACAGCCGGGTTGAACCGCCAAGTGAAGGTGTCCTCAAGGGCATAGCGCGGGAGTTGGCAAGAGAGCTGGATAGGGACGAGACCGAGTTGGCCGACGAACTGATTACTCTAGCCGGGAAAATACCTTCAGACATAGCTGAAACTCTTTCCCGGAACCCGGGGGCTGTTAGATTTCTGAGGTCCTTAGGGGACGACGTTCGTTCACCTTCAGAATGGCAGAAGCTTATACAGGAGCGGGAGTCGGAACAATGATGCCTCCCAGGTTTCTTTCGGATGCACAGATTGAGGACATGGCGGCCCGCTTGTTGGGCCGCTATCAATCTCGGTACGGGGGATTGACGTAGCAGCTGCGCCATCTCAGGTGAGAGGGAGAAGGTGATGGTGTCGGTATTCCTGGCCTTGGCGGGCATATTCTCTCTTTCTGCCTGTTGGGGTAGTACGCTGTCTTACTATAAATCATCATGCAGCCGGCCTTCCACAATGTCGAATCACAATGTCGAATCACAATGTATAGACATAGAATATATATGCGACTGTGGTCCAGATGTTAGCTAGGTGAATGGTATTAGTTAAAAGGCCGAAGTCAGCGACGGAGTGAATTGCTCAGTCTTTGATTGTCTCGCACGACCTCGTCAATAACCGCATCACTGAAGCCGACTAAACGCAGAAGTTGAAGCTGAAACAGAGCCTCCAACTTTGCGTAAAGTGGTAACAAATCAATACCTTGAGCCGCTCCTCTTTTGGATTCGCTACTGTAATGGGTCAGGTAATTCCGTGTATCGACGACCCGTCGAACGAACTGTTTACGGCTTTGGGTGTTGCCGAACCAGCGTTCGAAGGGATCGATGAGGATATGCAGGCGCGCGGATAGGGACAGTTCGTATGCGTGTTGGAGCCTCTCCCTCAACCAATTCCGTTTGTCGTCTGGACATGCCTCAGTGAGGGTCATCATGAGTTGTTTGAACTCTGCCCTTTCGATGGCTACTTCGTCGGAACTGCGACGGTGCCACGACTCAAGCGCTTGTATGAGCCACAAGACCTTGAAGTCTATGAATTGCGTAGGTTGGGTTCTGCATGCGAAGTAAAGGTGAATAGCTGGACCTAGTGAATCGTAGGCCTTCAACCATCTTCCGAGCACCTCGTCGAGACGGTTGCCTATCCCACCATATCGAAACAGAATGTTGTTCACTCGGATAGTTGCTGCTGCTTCAGTCCAAGGTGAAAATCGGCCATATAGGTCGACTCGCTGCGCATCGTTGGAGGCCATGCTACTACTAGCTCCGGGAAATCCATTGACCGCATTTATGGTCACCGGTTGATCTAGTGCAAGCGAAAGGAAGTCGCATATCTTTGTACAAAGGGAGGAAAAGAATGTGATTGCTTTTGACTGGTCGACGATCAGGCTCATATGCACAGTCTGTTCTACACTGACAGCAGTGATTGGGCTCGGCGGAATTGATCCTGTAACCGCAAACTCGAACTGCAACTCAACACCGTCGGGTATCCGAGCTGAGATGTTTTCGGGAACCCGAAGTTTATGGACCCACTGACATCGCTTGGGTTCAAATGTGGTTCGATTCCGCTTACGGACAACCATTCAGCGAGCCCATCGACAGTGTAGGTGACTCTCGAAAAGGCTAGCTCTTCTGCATTCTCGTAGCTAATGCCAATCATCGCTACACGGGCTAATACTGTGGAGTTCGAATGACCACGACCGAGTAACGTCACCCGCTGATTGGTGACGACACATTGATCCAATGTGACGGCGACGCCCCCTTCGATTACACCTATGATGCGCTGATGATCTGCTTTGATAGTCGGCGCTGGTGGATCAAGTGTGATTCCTCCATCAGTTAGGACGCTGATCACTCCGCCAAACACACCCGACAGCTCAAGCGTGACGGCTCCCGGTGTGGAGATTCTGAGAACTCCTTGCAACCGGTCATTTGGGCAATCAGGAAGCCAAAAGACGCCTTGTGTTTCCACTGGCTCAGTAAGTCTCATGTCGGGTCTCCAAGTTTGAAAATAGGTTAAGTAGTTGTGGAAATGGAATCAGACGGCGGCTTCCTAGATTACGGCCTGGAACCCCATGCCGTCGATGTATTCGGCCCCATGTCGTCATTCCTTAGCATCGCACCACCGGCCTTCAACAACCATGGACCTGCCACCACCGGACGCCGCCGGCGCGCCGGGAAGTCGGAGGCGAGCAGCTGGGGGCCGAACACGGCCTGGTCCCCGTCGGGCCCGGCGACGATCACGACCTTCCTCTTCCGCACATTCCAGAGGACTTCGCGGGGCGGCCGGAGGATCGGTCCGGGGATTCGCTGGAGAAGTTCGCCCGCCGGTGGCGGCTGCCCCAGGAGCGGGCCAGAGGCATTCCCGTCTTGAGGAGAGCCAGCGTTTAACCCCTACGGGACCCTAACCCTTTTATTCTTGCGATTCGAGATCAGCTTCTCCCAGAGTGTCAAGCACTTACCTAAAAGTTTATGGCTAAACCACCCTTGGGGAATCACCGTTACGTTCTCAGAATAGTCCTTGAATACTTCGTGCTTGTAAGCTTCCAATTCAATTACATCAATGTCGAGGCAAGAAAGCTTGCCAGCGGTGACCTGTTCTCGCAGGAAATCCTCTAAGGCCAGTTTGGATTCTATGGCCTCTCTGGTCAGCGTAAAGTTGGGGAATTTCTTTATTTCGTAATCACGTGCGTAGATCGGTACCACCTCGTCCTTGCCATCACCATTGGCGAATGTGACAACAAATTTGGCCTCCGACCCGTAGCAGTGGCCTTTATGTAGCCAACGCTCCGGGCGTACCACTCCGGGCGTACAGATCTTCAGTATAGTATCAAGGACAGGGTCATCGAATGTCTTGGTCCATCTCATGCTTGGGGTTATAGCGCCCCTCAGAGGTCGTCACCACGATTCGTTGCCTGGTGTTCTTGCCATCTAGGAAACCAGCCACGCATCTCATTCCAACGGAGTAAAATTCAATGGGGTCATACTTTCGTTGGAACACGCTGTGGGCGTCCAACGTCAGTGGATTGTCAGTAAAATCTTCTACTTCTATGTATGGACCATGACCGATCTCCAAGTAGATTTTGTAGATGCTTACGGAGCGGTCTTTTACGTTCTCCAGTCTCACTTCGGAAACCCATCGTTCTGTGGACCAGATCGAACTGGCCACACTGAAATCACAGCGTATGTCTATTCCAGTCTTGCGTCGGTCGCCTCGGATGACGAATACAAGGGCAAGTGCCGCTATAGCAAAGGAGGCTATAGCTATGTATGCCGCCAAGTCGCCGAGGTATGTTTTTATCAAGTGTCTCCCCGTAGTCTTCCAAGGAACACCGTGGTTTCAGCCCTCCCAAACCTTACGTGTGTACAGGTTAATGGGCGGATGGTGGGCCGTACCGTATTGTGAGAACTCACGAGCTAAAGCCGGACTGTGTTTTCTCCGTCCTGGGGACCTTTCCCACTCCTTGGTAGCTGTCGCCGCCTTAAGTTTACCTATCCAGTTTCCCGGGTCCACCTCAGTGTTTGAAGGAGAAATGGTTCCTGTCCCTGGAGGACGCTGAGGAGAAAGTTGAAACCTGTCGAAGACAGTACGATGGGGAGAGACACCTGTAGTGTTAGACTTTAATGCGTTGCTAAGGAACCGAGGCTTGGAACACCCGTACGGACGGAGGTAGATGAATGGCATCATACAACGTTGAGGAAGAACTGGATGAAGAGAAGAGGTACCAGCCAGACGCAGAGGACGGGAGCGATCAGGCAGACGATTCCTACCCTATTTACCAGTATGACTTGATATCCTCTCCCAACGATTTCAACACCAAGACACTTATAAGCTACATCGACTCGGGCGTCGTCGCTATCCCAGGTTTTCAGAGAAACTACGTCTGGGATATAAAACGAGCCTCAAGGTTGATAGAGTCTATTATAGTCGGCCTTCCGGTGCCTCAGATATTTGTTTACGAGCAGGGGCGCAACAGAGATTTGTTAATCGATGGGCAGCAACGGCTGATGTCCATTTACTACTTTGCGAAGGAGCGGTTTCCACGTAAGGACAAACTAGCTGAACTCCGATTGAGGCACCAGGGTCAGAGCGATATACCAGCGGATTATCTCAAAAATGACGAGTACTTTACGGACTTCCGACTAGATCTACCCGAGACCATTCCAGGTCAAATCAACAAGTTCCATAGGCGTACCTACTCAACTTTGGACGAAGAGCATCAGTCTGCGTTTGACCTCAGAACTATAAGGAGCATCCGCGTCAGGCAAGTAGCCCCGTCTGGGGACGACGCAATGTACGAGATCTTCAATCGCCTGAATTCAGGTGAAGTTAATTTGACGCCCCAAGAAATCCGGCGCTGCATGTTTGACTCCGCGTTCTACGAAATGCTTTACCGTACCAACCTTGACAAGAAATGGAGGAAGTTGGTCGGCTCCCCGATCTCTGACCTCCACATGAAAGACGTTGAAATACTGCTCCGCGGCTTTGCTATGCTCATCCATGGCGACGACTACCGGCCGTCAATGGTCAAGTTCCTGAACAACTTCTCAAAGCACGCAAGGACGTTTCAAGGGGATGAACTAGTCAATCTGCAACGGCTACTGGACCAATTCCTGGAGAGTTGTAAAGACTTACCCCCTGATGCTTTTCATAGTGCCCAGGGCAGATTCAGCCCAATGATATTCGAATCAGTGTTTGTCGCAACGTGTCGTGGGGCCTATTTTGAGAATCGAGAAATTGCCGGACGGGTTGACGATACGAGCTTAAAGACACTGAAGGACGCCCCGAAGTTCAGAGCCGCTACACAAAGCCGAACATCTGATGTGTCCAATGTCAAAACCAGGCTTTCCCGCGCCTGTGAGATTCTATCGCTGGCTCAAAGGTAATGGAAGGAAACCCGCCAGCAGATCCCATCACGAACCTTGTAAACGAATACCGGGAACTTGCCCAGCTTCTCGATTCTGATTCCAACTACTACTCACTAAGAATGGGCTTGGACTCTTCCTTCGCGAAGACCTTGGTGGTGTCTTCAGCCAGCTACTTTGAAGCCGGTTGACTGACAGTTTAGTGGAAATTTATGAAGAGGCGACAAATCAAGCTGAAGTCCTAAACTAAAGCCAAGGTGGGATGTACATTTAAGTGGCGATGATGATTAGCTGGGTTGCGCCGGTGAATCCCTCTCATCCGTACTTGGAGAATGACCGGCTCCGTCGTTTGACCCCCACCATCTGCGCATTTCACCTTGCCTTAGGCTCTAGTAGTCCAACTACTTTGAAATGACGGCTTGCAGGAGTATTCTTCTAAACATGGGATAAACAGGATTGGGTTGTGGGGTGATGAGGATGTCAGTCAGGAAATACCGGGTTAAGTTGACCACTGAGGAGCGACAGGAATTGAAGGCGCTGGTGTCCCGGGGGCGGGCGGCAGCATACCAGCAGACCCACGCCCGAGTTTTGCTGCTGAGCGATGAGGGGCAAGGGGACGGAGCCATGAAGGACGAAGAGATTGCCCGGGCCCTACGGACTGGTTGCTCGACGGTGGAACGGGTGCGCCGCCGCTGCGTGGAGGAAGGGATTGAGGCGGCGCTGGGGCGCAAGGAGCAACTGAACCGGAGGCAGAAGCGGTTGGACGGTCAGGGGGAAGCCCACCCCGTATCCAGTACGGGGCAGGCTCTGGTTGCCCTGGCCTGCGGAGAACCGCCCCTTCGGCTCCGCTCAGGGCATGCTCCGGGACGGGCGAGTTGGACGCTGAAATTGTTGGCGGACCGGCTGGTCGAATGCGAGATAGTGGAGAGCATCAGCCCTGAGACGGTGCGTCAAACGCTGAAAAAAACGAACTCAAGCCCTGGCTGAAAGAGTGCTGGTGCCTCCCGCCGGGAGGCAGCGCCGCGTTTGTCTGTGCGATGGAAGACGTGCTGGAAGTCTACCATCGCCAATACGGGGACAAGGAAGTTCCGGTCTGCCTGGACGAGACCGGCAAACAACCGGTGAAGGAGACCCGTCTGCCGCGTCCGGCCCGGCCTGGGGCGGCCGGCAGCGAAGATTACGAGTACGATTACGAGTACGAATACGAGCGCAACGGGGTGAGCAACCGGTTCATGTTGTTCGCGCCGTTGGAAGGGTGGCGCCGGGTGGAAGTGACGGACCGGCGCACCAAAGCCGATTGGGCCCGGGTGGTCCAGCAACCGGTGGACGCGGACTACCCGCACAAGGACCGGATTGTGCTGGTGATGGTGATGGACAACTTGAACCCCCACCACCCGTCCTCGCTGTACGAGGAATTTGAACCGGCCGAAGCGCGGCGGTTGTCTGAGCCCTCCAGCAGCGCTAGGAAGACCGCTCCCACCGCCCAGCCCGGGCCCAGCGGGTAATGCGTTTGTTGACGCTTTTCCAGTTGCCGTATTTTGCCGGCAGGTCTTTCCATTGAGCGCCGCTGCGCAGGACCCACAGAACACCGTTCAAGAAAATCCGGTTGTCCCGGGCGGTTACCCCCACCGACCCAGGACGCCCTGGCAAAAAGCCCTCTGTTCGCCGACACTGGGATGCACTGACCCGGTACCGTTTACTCCTCGCCCCCTCACCACACGGTTGACCCAGAGTGACACTCTACCTCCGCAGTCTAAGTCGCTGCCCCGTTTCTGCTTTCTGCTTTCCCCCAATTGTCGAATCGCCCCGGCCTGCGTGTCCGTCAGGGCAAGGGCGAGGGCAACCGCAACCTGATTGTTCCGGTACATCCAGAGCTTCTATGCGCCCTGGTTGCGGTGCTGCAGTTCTCCGACTTGGGCTAGGGCCGAGTCATCGGCGTCAATCGCTCTACGGCCTGGCGGTGGGTGCAGGAGGCGGCAACCCGGGTAGTGGCCCTGGGGGCGCTAAGGCGGGCCATCACGCGGAACGCATACCTTTCGGCATTCCTAAGCCAGGCACCTGCTTTTGCACGGTGTACCCATCAATTACGTGAGCTGGTGGCTGGGCCATCGGTCAATACAGACCACGCTGATTCACCTGTAGCCAGTGCCGGACCCGGCGGGGCGGCTGGCAATGGTACCGCAAGGGCCTCCAGAGGCAGAACAGCAATCCCAAGACTCTTCAGGGCGGATCAACATCTACTATCGTCTTATCAAGACAGGGGCAGCCGACCGCGAATTCGATACCAAGCAGCCCCGGCAGAAGCTTTGTCGTGTCGTGGAGAACAACGGTAGATTCCATTGGTGACCTGTGTCCGGTCGTTGCTCTCCAGGCAAATAACGTCATTCTCTCCGACGACTTGTTTGCACGGGATGTCCGCCCGGGACACTTGTGAATCTTTCCATGGTTTGGTCTGGTTTCCGAACTGCACGTATTCAATGTCATTATTTTTATGCGGTTATCATTCGCCAAGTGTACGCAATTCGACCGTTCGCGTAGGGATTGTCTGGCCAGGACTACGGCAATATTTACGGGACTGATTCCTACAAGCTAATGAGCGACTTCTATGAGCGCTTGCCCATCGCTGCCAGTACGAAGCAGGTTCTTGATGCCAGTGATTTGTTGTTCCAGAAACTTGCTGCCACTGAGTCGCTGGAGAAACAACAGAAGTTGGTCGAAAAGATTCGTGAAGAGGAAAGTCGAACACTGGAGGATGATCCCGTTTACATCCAGGTGTCTGAGTACATTCCCTAAGTTCACAAACGAAGTGCAACATTTGGTTGGAGAAAACTTCAGCAGGGGTATTATACCCCAGGCACTTGCGCGGGGTATTGTTGTAGGCTTGGACCAGTTGGCAAAAGCGCTCCTGGGTCAGGGTGGCCAGGTCGGTCTTGCGGGGCAGGAAGCGGCGCATTCTGCCGATGGCGTTCTCCACCCCCCCTTTCTGCCAGGGGGAGCGGACATCGCAGAAGAAGGTCTGGATACCCAAGGCATGGAGTTGGTGATGCCGGGCGAACTCGGTGCCGTTGTCGAAGGTGACACTCCGGCGCCACTGGGGTGGGAGGGAGCCAGGATGGAAGCCATTGCCTGGACGATGGGGTCAGCGGCCTTGCCTGGGGCGCGCCGGGCGATGAGCAGACGGGAGTGGCGTTCGTGGAGGTTGAGGAGTTGCGCATCAACTCTCGAGCAACCGTCGATGGCGCGCGATCCAGACTTGCCGCGATTTGGCGCTGTGAGTGTCCGCGGTACGTAGTCGGGAAATTTCACATCGTTCTTCAATGGTGAGTTGTTGATATTTGTTTCCCATGGCAACACCTTAACCAAGTGTTGAACTTCGTTTGTGAACTTAGGGAACCTAAACCGCTGTGGACCGAGGTTCCTGCCTTCGCAGGAACGACGGGTAGGGATAAACACCCAGGTCACGGACTTATTCAGAGGTTCCTTAGGTTCCTGCCTTCGCAGGAACGACGGGTAGGGATAAACAACCAAGTCACGGACTCATTCAGAGGTTTCTTAGTCAACCAGTCTCACTTAATCGGAAGGCCGATTCCGGAGGCTTAGGGACTTCTGTACCTGCCACATTGCGCCGCAATTGGTAGCCCGGAAGCCGGTGATTGCCCGATTCCAATCGGGCTATACCGCGACTCCCGGTTCGGCTACTGCCGGCCGGCGCCCAACCCCGGAGGTTGAGTCCGGCGCCGGACTCTATGACCCGACCATTGGCCGGATTTGTAGCACGATAGTCGCTGCTAGGGCCGGACCCGTCCCCCCATCCCAGGCCTGAGCCCCCTTCTTGACCACACATCTTGCCAGGAGAAAGCTTCATTTAAAATGATTCCTGGTTAGATCGTGTAGCGGCTTTTGGCCCCCGAGTGCGCCGGTTCTCCCGCTTCGAGACCAAGCCTATTCGGTTGACCTTGCCGTAGTGATGCTCACCGCTGGCGTGCTAATCGCCCCCGGCCTATTGGCGCTCCGGTGGCGGCTTTCGTTCCCGTCTGAAGTTGCATTTGTCTTGCAATTTGGCTCCGGATATCCTAGCATTGACTTTGTGCTGCTCACTATTTCCACAACGCATAAGCCCGCCACCGACCTGGGGTTCCTGGTGCACAAAAACCCCAGCCGATTTCAGTCGTTCACGCTCCCTTTCGGGCGGGCCAATGTGTTCTACCCCGAAGCAGCGAGCGACCGTTGCACCGTTGCCCTTCTCCTGGACATAGACCCCATTAGCCTGGTGCGTCCAAAGCGAGGCGCGTCCAGCGCCAGCGGTTGGCTTGAGCAATACGTGAATGACCGCCCCTACGTCGCCTCTTCCCATTTGAGCGTGGCGATTGCTACCGTCTTCCGCAGCGCTCTCGCCGGCAACAGCGCCGAGCGTCCGGAGTTGGTGGAGCGGGCCATCCCCTTTGAGGCCAGTATCTCAGTAGTACCCTGCCGGGAAGGGGCGGAACTCATCCGCGACCTGTTCGAGCCGCTGGGTTATACCGTCGAGATCCAGGGACACCCGCTGGACGAGCGCTTTCCGGAATGGGGTGAAAGCCCCTACTTCACCGTGGGCCTCAAGTCTGAAACTCGTCTTAGGGACCTGCTCGTGCATTTGTATGTCCTTTTGCCGGTGCTGGACGATGATAAACACTACTGGGTCGGAGACGACGAGGTAGACAAGCTGCTGCGCTTCGGAGAGGGTTGGTTGGACCGCCATCCGAAGCGGGACCTCATCTCCAGTCGCTACCTGAAACACCAGCGGGACCTGATGCGGCAGGCGCTGGCCCAACTGCTTGACGCCGGTCAGGCTGACCCAAGTATCACCGCGGCGCGTCACGAACAAGAAGAGGAGCAACTTGAAGCCCCCCTTCGATTGGGGGAGCAGCGGCTCCAGGCGGTGGTGGAAACGCTCCGCGCGATTGGCGCAACCCGGGTGCTGGACCTGGGTTGTGGTGAAGGAAGGCTGATTACCGAGCTGGTCAAAGAACCTGCCATTCAGTCAGTAACCGGCCTGGAGGTCTCGCACCGGGCGTTGGAGGTGGCGAGCCGGCGTCTGCACCTGGATACCCTGCCCAATCAGCAGCGGGAACGCATCACCCTGTTGCACGGGTCGCTCACCTACCGGGACAAACGGCTGGCCGGTTATGACGCGGCGGTAGCCATGGAAGTCATCGAGCACATCGACACCCCCAGGCTTGACGCCTTTGAGGAGGCAGTGTTCGGCGCTGCCAAGCCGGGTGCGGTGCTTATCACGACGCCCAATGCAGAGTACAACACCCTCTTTCAAGGGTTGCCCGCCGGCTCCTTCCGGCATAGGGACCACCGTTTTGAATGGACCCGGGTGCAATTTCAGGATTGGTCGCGCCAAGTCGCGGCCCGCCGCAAGTACGAAGTGCGCTTCCAGGACATTGGTACACAGCACGACGAATACGGAGCGCCGACCCAGATGGGCGTCTTCACCCAATGAAAATCACCATTCCCGAGCTATCTCTCGTGGCGCTAATCGGCCCGACCGGGTCGGGGAAGTCCTCCTTCGCCGCCAAACACTTCCAGCCCACCGAAGTAGTGTCTTCCGACGCTTGCCGAGGAATGGTGGCGGATGACGCCACCGATCAGGCGGCAACGCCCGATGCCTTTGCATTGCTCAACTTCATTGCGGCGACACGGCTGCGGGCTGGGCGCCTGACCGTCATCGATGCAACCAGCGTACAGACACAGGCGCGCAAGTCTTTGGTTGAACTCGCCCGGGAGCACGACTGTCTGCCGGTGGCTATAGTGCTGAATATACCGGAGGCGGTGTGCGCGGCCCGCAACTATGGACGTCCCGACCGTCCCTTCGGTCGGAGGGTTGTGCGGCAACAGGCGGAACAGCTCAGACGGTCGCTCCGCGGGCTGAAACGCGAGGGTTTCCGTTCCGTGTTTGTGCTCGACTCGCCTGAAGAGGTGGATGCGGTCACCATCGAACGCGTTCCTATGTGGACCAACCTTCAGCACGAGCGCGGGCCCTTTGACATCATCGGGGACGTTCACGGGTGCTACGACGAGCTCGTTGTTCTTCTGGAGCGGCTGGGGTACGAATTTACAACCCGCGCCGGCCCACTTGAGGAAACCGGCCTTTCAGTCACCCACCGGCAGGGGCGCAAGGCCGTCTTTGTCGGAGACCTGGTTGACCGCGGTCCGGGCGTCGCCAAAGTGATCAAGCTGGTCATGACCATGGTGGCGGATGGCGCGGCGTTGTGCGTTGCGGGAAACCACGAGTCCAAGCTGCTCCGTAAGCTTCGGGGCCGGAACGTGCAAATTTCCCACGGACTGGAAGAATCCCTGGCGCAGCTGGAAATGGAGCCTCCGCAATTCCAGCAGCAGGCAACGACCTTCCTGGATGGGCTAATCAGCCACTATGTCCTTGACGGCGGGGAACTGGTAGTGGCCCACGCAGGTATGAAAGAGGAATACCAGGGTCGTGCTTCCGCCCGGGTCCGGGACTTCTGCCTCTACGGCGAGACCACCGGGGAAACGGACGAGTGGGGTCTGCCGGTGCGTTCCAACTGGGCCGCCAGCTATCGGGGGCGGGCCATGGTGGTCTATGGCCATACTCCGGTGGTGGAGCCTGCCTGGCTCAACCGTACGATCAATGTCGATACCGGCTGTGTCTTTGGGGGTAAGCTGACCGCCCTCAGGTACCCGGAGAATGAGTTGGTGTCAGTCCCAGCGGCCCGAGTCTATTACGAGCCGGCGAAACCGCTCGTTGATCCCGACCAGCCGGAAGGACCCTCCTTGTCCGCCCCAGCCCGTGAGGGGAATTTCCTTGACATTGACGATGTGATGGGGAAGCGAATCGTGGCGACGCGGCTGCGAGGCAATATTACGGTGCGGGAGGAAAACGCGGCGGCGGCGCTGGAGGTGATGAGCCGTTTCGCCCTGGACCCCCGCTGGCTGGTGTACCTTCCGCCAACGATTTCTCCGTGTGACACGTCCAAACGTCCCGACCTGCTGGAACATCCGTCAGAAGTGTTTAGCTACTTCCGCAACGGCGGCGTGTCCAGGGTAATCTGCGAAGAGAAACACATGGGGTCGCGGGCCATCGTGGTGGTGGGACGGGATGCCTCAGTCATTGAGCGCAGGTTCGGCATCGCCGGGGAAGATTTAGGCGCCTGCTACACCCGGACGGGACGAAGATTTTTTGAAGACGGCCCCCTGGAAGCTCAGTTTATGGAGCGGGTCCGTGGGGCGATAACCGACGCCGGACTCTGGGAGGAGTTGGAGACTGACTGGGTAGTGTTGGACTGTGAGCTGATGCCCTGGTCAGTAAAAGCGCAGGAGCTGCTTCGGGAGCAGTACGCGGCGGTCGGTATGGCAGCGCAGGTCACTCTAACAGCCCAGAAAGAGCTCCTTCAGCAGACCGCAGCGCGCGGCATCGACGCCGGTGAGACCCTGCTGAGGGTCGAAGAGCGGCTACGCTTGGCGCAACTCTACAGCGACTCCTACGCCCGGTACTGCTGGCCGGTAACGTCCCTCGCCGACATCCGCCTTGCCCCATTCCATCTGCTGGCGAGCGAGGGCCGGGTGCGCACCGACGAGGACCACCTGTGGCACATGAAAGTAGCCTCACGCCTGTGTCAAGCCGACCCCGCGCTCTTTCAGCTTACCAAGCATATCGTGGTGGACCTGAATGCCTCAGATGCCTCGGACGAAATTGAGGCTACTCAATGGTGGGACGAACTCACCAGCCAGGGCGGAGAAGGCATGGTGGTGAAGCCGATGGCCTTTGTCGCCAATGGCAAACGAGGTCTCGTGCAACCCGCCATGAAGTGCCGCGGCCCCGAGTACCTTCGCATCATCTACGGACCGGAATACACCCTCCCGGAAAACATCGAGCGTCTGAGGAACCGGGGGCTGTCGGCCAAAAGGTCGTTGGCGCTGCGGGAGTTCGCCCTGGGAATAGAGGGGCTGCAACGGTTTGTCGAGCGGGAGCCCCTCTACCGAGTGCATCAGTGCGCCTTTGCAGTGCTGGCTCTTGAAAGCGAGCCGGTTGACCCGAGGCTATGAGGCGCAATACGGAGAGGGACTGGCGGAAGGGGGCCGGGGCCTCGGGACTGCCTTCGTCGGAAATCCGGCAGACTTCGGTTGAATCCGGGATTGGAAGTACCGGCTGATTGGGATAACCCAAAAGCTGTGTCAGAATCGGATCACTCAATCCTCTGGTCCATCCTGGCCCCGGCCCACAGGTGATTGTTTTGACTATCCGTGTCTGACGCCCGGAAGAAGCCGATGTCGGGACAACCGCAGTTCTTGAGCTCTAATGGTATCTATATAGCTGGTCTTGCCGCCCTTGGAGCCGAACGAGGCAGGGCCTGAGCGCCGACGTCAGCTTGGACTCGGCGCCCCGCGAGTTGATTCTCTCCCCTTGAACTCAAACCTCGCCCAAGCATAAGTACCGAATGCCGCAGGTTTCGGGACCCTACACCTCTACCATGTAGAGGCTAAATAGCTAAGGCGCCAACCTGAATCTCAGCACGAATGGCCTTCCCCCAAGAGTCATACCACCGTCAATGAAAGGTTCCGGTGCAGATCCTGCGTAAACTCCAGCGGGGTCAGGTATCCCAATGAACTATGGGGCCGGTCCCGGTTGTAGTCGGTGCGCCAGTCCTCAATCGTCATCCGGGCGTCGGCCGGGCCCAGGAACCAATGCAGGTTCAGGCACTCACCCCGGAACTTGCCATTGAAACTCTCGATGTATCCGTTCTCCGTCGGTTTGCCCGGTGTAATAAAATGCAGCCTTACCCCGCTGTCCTTGGCCCAGGCGACCAGGGCTTTGCTGGTGAACTCCGGTCCGTTGTCCAGCACCAGCGCTTGGGGTAGTCAGTGGGTCCCACTGAGCCGGTCCAGCACCCGGACCACTCGCTGCCCGGTAATCGATGTATCCACCTCAATGGCCGGACACTCCCGGGTGAACTGGTCCACAATGGTCCGGGCCCGGATTCTCCTTCCACCCACCGTGCTGTCCAGGACAAAGTCCATCGACCAACGCTGGTTCGGACCAGTCAAAGCTGCCAAGGGGACCACCCGTCCGGCGCCCCGGCGTCTTCCCTTGCGCCGCCGCGGAGCTGCAGCCCCTCCGGGACGTAGATCCGCTCCACCCTCTTGTGATTGACCGCTCCCAATTCCCGCCGTACCAGCGCACTCAGTCGGGGACTCCCGAACCGGGGCCGCAGTTGGGCCAACTCTTTAATACGGGATCGCAACACCAGTTCATCGGCCGCTACCCTACCCTGGTACCGGTAGGTCCCCCGTCCGATAGCCACCTGGACACAGGCCCTCCGCTCGCTGACTCCCACCTTTCTCATCGCGTCCACCGCTTCCTTCCTCTGTGGAGGCGTCAGTACTTTTTTGACCGGTCCGCCCGTAGACCCAGGATGTCCAGCTCTTTATCGGCCACCAGTTGCTTTAGACGCCATTTCTCTTCTTCCAGGGCCCTTAGCCGCTTGGCCTCTGAGGCCTCCATCCCGCCGTACTTGGACTTCCAGCGCTAAAAGGTGGCCTCGGAGATGCCGTGTTGCCGACACAGATCTGAGACCTTCGGGGCCCCCTCGACTTCCTTGAGTACCTCGATGACCTGTTCCTCGGTGAATCGTCCGCTCTTCACGTCCAGTCCTCCGTCTTCTTCATTCTACCGGGGAACTCTCGTCAGTGTTGGTACAGTTCCAGGGGGAAAGGTCAATTACACTGAACACTCCTATCCCCAGCGCAAACAGCAAGATTAAGGGTTCCGACACGCTTATCATTTGACCTGAAATCCAGAGGATCATGACCAGAGGAGCTATACCTGAGGGAATGCTGGCTGTCGTCAGCGCGATAGCGCGTCCAAATTTAACACCAACTTAGTCCGCTGGTAGGAAACCGAAGTTGAGATTCGAATGTCCCGGTCAACACCGGGAGCTCAGAGGAGATACCAGGCCCTTTGTTGCTGAAAAGCTCGCTATCTTTAGTCAACCAATGGTATCTTTCAGCGAAACAGCCGGTATGCGATCATCGTTTAACGTGTGCAATACCAGAAGTCGGGAAGTGTTTCCCTTGTTTAGGAGCAGTCCGTCACCATGGAACGAGTAACGTGAGGTCGAAGTTGAAGGCTCGAACCCGGTGGCATATATCGACTCCTAGTAGTACTCCCTACCGAGGTGGGTGATCTGATCCTCGCCCATTAGCCAGCGCAGCGTGTTCTTGAGCTTGGTCTGCTGTATAAACAGGTCGTGCTCCGGGTACACGGTTGGCGCATATTGAGGGCTTTTGAAATAGAAGGAGAGCCACTCCTGTATCCCCGCCATGCCGGCGCGCTGGGCCAGGTCCATGAAGAGGATGAGGTCGAGCACCAAAGGGGCAGCCAGTATCGAGTCCGAGCAGAGAAAGTTGACCTTAAGCTGCATGGGATGGCGCAGCCAGCCAAACAGGTCGATGTTATCCCACCCCTCCTTGGCGTCGCCGCGGGGCGGGTAGTATTCAATGCGGACTTTATGATATGCCTCGGAGTAGAGCTCGGGGTACATATCCGGTTGCAGGATGTACTCCAATACCCCCAGCTTGGACTCCTCTTTAGTCCTGAAGTTCTCGGGCTCGTCCAGCACCTCCCCGTCCCGGTTCCCGAGAATGTTGGTGGAGAACCAGCCGTCAATCCCCAGCATTCTAGCCTTAAGCATCGGCCCGATTACCGTCTTTACCAGTGTCTGGCCGGTCTTGAAGTCCTTTCCGCAGATGGGTACGCCCTCGTCTCTGGCCAGCTTCTCCAGCACGGGCACATCTACCGTCAAGTTGGAGGCGCCGTTGATAAATGGCACCCCCTCCAGGAGAGCCGCGTAGGCGTAGACCATCGACGGCGGTATGTTTGAGTCGTTGTCTCGGATGCCTCCGACAAAGCCTTCAATATCCTGGTGAATATCGTTCTCGGTAATGAATTTTTCGGTAGAGGCGCACCAAGCCATAACAAGCCGGTCGCACCCCTTCTCCGACTTGAAGCGACGAATGTCCTGTCGAATAGCTTCGACTGCTTCAAACTTGGTATGAACGGATTTGACGTTTTCGCCCTTGATTCGTTTAACGTAGTCGTTGGCGAAGGCGGCCTTCATCGGCTCAACTGACTTGAGGAATTCAGCAATGGGTTCGATCTCTTCGTACCGGTCCAGAACTCCGCACTTGAGGGCAGCTTCGTAAGCATTGTCCGGTATCGGATCCCAGGCGCCGAAGACAAGCTGATCTAGTCCCGCCAAGGGAACGAATTCTCGTATGAGCGGAGTCCTCCCATCCGTTCTCTTGCCAAGGCGAATGGTCGCCATCTGGCTGATCGAACCAATGGGTTGCCCGTTGCCGCTCCTTATGTGTTCTACGCCGGCAATGAGGGTCGATGAGACTGCGCCAAGACCCACGAGGAGAACCCCAAGTCTGCCGTCCGCCGGCTCTATGCTGGGTGTAGTTGTCGACACGAAATCTCTTGCTTCAATGGCGATTCCTCGTTCGCGAGCCAGATCCAGCAGTCGAGCGTGCCACTGGGCGGGTATCCTCCCGGTCCTGACCCAATGCTGGACTGTGCTCTGACGCCTGCCAAGCAGCGCGGCCAATGCGGACTGACCACCGAAACGTTCGACAATATGCTTTGCGGGATTTAGCTGATTGTTCATGGTTCGCACTTTAACGATATTTTCGTTAAGTGTCGAGCACTCAATTTCATTAAACAAAAATGATGGATTGTAATTCCTGGTAGCGGCGTGGGAGATTGCTGAAGGATTCGCCAAAGGGACCGAGGGCCACGGAATTCAAAGAGTGTAAGATGGTCCGGGGAAGACGGAGAGGTCTCGAAAACAGCCTACGGCTTCATCCGAGCCTCAATTTACCCAGCATATCAAGACTGGAAAAGGAGCCCAACATCGCCGTCGCACTTCGTCGCTGCGCCACTAGACCTGCTCATTTCCTGACCCTTATCGGCGCTCCGATCCAATAATCGAAAGACCCTGGGTGAACGAGTACACTGGCTTGCCGCTGGTTGATGGAAACCTTAGAATAACTGCGGTACATCACACACCAACCGCATCGGACTCTAGCCATATCACTTCGGCATTTTTAATGTGTATGCACCCGTCCATATCTCTACGAATCATACTAGTAGTCCATCAGTGTTGGATTGACGGGTAGAGGGACTTCAGTTTGATGCGCGCATCCGAGGTGGTGAAGCGCCAGTCCACCCGTATTGCGTCCTGGTTGCGCTGTTGCTGCCACGCTCCCACCTCCCGCCGCAGGACGCTTTGGTCGGGAATACGGCGGTCCAGGCATTGTCGAACCATCACCCCGATTTCAATCTCGGCCATATCCAGCCAACTCCCATGTTTGGGAGTGTAGTGAATCTCCAACCGTTCGGCGATGCGCCGCGCTTCGGCCGGTTCAAATTCCTCGTACAACGAGGACGGGTGGTGGGGGTTCAAGTTGTCCATCACCAGCACCAGCGCCAGCACAATCCGGTCCTTGTGCGGGTAGTCCGCGTCCACCGGTTGCTGGACCACCCGGGCCCAATCGGCTTTGGTGCGCCGGTCCGTCACTTCCACCCGGCGCCACCCTTCCAACGGCGCGAACAACATGAACCGGTTGCTCACCCCGTTGCGCTCGTATTCGTACTCGTAATCTTCGCTGCCGGCCGCCCCAGGCCGGGCCGGACGCGGCAGACGGGTCTCCTTCACCGGTTGTTTGCCGGTCTCGTCCAGGCAGACCGGAACTTCCTTGTCCCCATACTGGCGCTGCTAGACTTCCAGCACGTCTTCCATCGCTCAGCAGCAAAACTCGGGCGTGGGTCTGCTTGTATGCTGCCGCCCGCCCCCGGGACACCAGCGCCTTCAATTCCTGTCGCTCCTCAGTGGTCAACTTAACCCGGTATTTCTTGACTGACATCCTCATCACCCTACAACCCAATCCTGTTTATCCCATGTTTAGAAGAATACTCCTGCAAGCCGTCATTTCAAAGCTGTTGGACTACTAGTAGTCTGGCCGGAAAGTGGCGGTGGCCGGGTAAGCGGCTATACTTGGGGTCAACAAGTGAAGCGAGGGAGGAGCATGCTGGGAGAGCGTTCGGACCAGAGGGGACTTTGGGAAGCGGACCGGTTGTATCTGGATCACGTGGGGCGGGAAAGCTTCTATGGTCTGCTGGCCTCGCTGCGGGGCCGGCTGTTCCGGGACTCCGATTTCGCCGAGTTCTACTGCCCGGACAACGGCCGGGACAGCGTGCCGCCCAGCCTGCTGGCCACTGCCCTGCTGCTCCAGTCCCACGACAAGGTCAGCGACGGCGAGGCCAAGGCCCGAGCCGACTTTGACCTCCGGTGGAAAGTAGCTCTGGGAATTGAGGTGGAAGACCGGCCCTTTGCCAAGAGCACACTGCAGGTGTTCCGCGCCCAGTTGATCCTGCACGACAAGGTGCGGAAGGTATTCCAGTCCAGTCTGCGGCTGGCCCGGGAGTCGGGGTATCTGCAAAAGCGTGGCATGAAGGTGGCGCTGGACCCGACCAACATCCTGGGGCGTGGCGCGGTGAAGGACACCTGCAACCTGCTGACCGACGGGATCGTCAAACTGGCGCGAGCGCTGGCACCGTTGAAGGGAATCAATGTCGGACAATGGGCGAAGAGTCAGGGATACCATCGATACCTGGGTTCCAGCGTCAAGGGCGAAGCGGCCATCGACTGGCGACGGCGATACCCGTCAGGCCTTCGCCGCTGCGGGACGCACCCTGATTGCCCGAGTGCCGGGCCGCCCGAACCGGTCTCACTTCTCCAAGGAGGACTTCCGGATTGATCTGGAGTCGGGTTCCTGCACCGGTCCGGCGGGGCAGATTACCCGGACGATAGTTCCGGCAGGGCGGCGCACCGACCAAATGGGTCGAACTTACCGGTTGAAGGCCTTCCGATTCGACGCGGCGGTCTGTGGAGCGTGCCCGCTGCGGTCCCAGTGCCTGGCGGCAAAACCGGGTACGGGGCGGACGGTCCGGCTGCACCCGCAGGAAGCTTTATTGCAGCAGCCCCGCGCCCTGCGGCACAGCGAGGGTTTTACTGAGTATCGGCAACGCCGCGTGGTGGTGGAGCACCGGCTGGCACGGCTGGTCCAACCGGGAATCCGCCAGTCCCGCTACCTCGGCCGTGCCAAAACCCGGTTCCAGTTGTACTTGGCCGCCACGGTGGCCAACCTGACCCTGGTGGCCGCCAAAGCCGGGTTGACCGGAGAAACCCGCTCCGGTCCCAGGGCCGGCAGCGCCCTGGCCGCTGGCATGGGCAACTCCGCCGCCAATACCGGGGCCGCGTGGCTCGGGCAAATTCGGACCCTCACCCTGCTCGCGTCGGCCTCCCTGACCAAATCCTTCTTCCCGACAAGGGTTTCCGTCCGAGTTTCTAGGGCAAGGGCGAACGACGAGAAGAAGAGTAAGGCAGCAATCGTGAAGGACATGGGGTCCGGGAAGGCGGGGACCGTCAGGTTAAAGGGAAGTTCATAAACGCCGCCCGATGGTCGCCGGTCTGTGCCAGCATAAGCGCATCCAGGAAGGCAATCACGGCACTGCCGGCAAGCCAATCTTTCTTCAATGCCGTTGTGTTCATTTTCTCCTCAGTACTGGTAAGAGATTTAGCGTGCCGGTATCTTTTTGCTATCAGGGTATGGCCCTTTTGGGACGCCTCTTTCAACTCTACGATTATATCGTAAAGTTCCTGATACCCTACCAGCAAACGGAACCTCCTTAGCAAAATACTTGCGTCAAGTACACCGCGTTGTGGCCTCTCCATTTGCCGAAGGATGCGCCGATTCCGGTGCGGTCATATTGGCGGTCTAACAGGTTGGCCCGGTGCCCCGGGCTGTCCATCCAGCCCTGAACTGCTGCGGCAGCAAGCTCGGCCATGTCTTTGGACATCAGCTCAATTGTTATATTTTCCGCAAGCCCATAATGGAAGCCTTTTCGGCAGTTGTAGCCCGCTCTTGCGCCGCGTTCTGTTGGGCCCAGCCCTTCCGGTGTGTCGTGGCTGAAGTAACCCCGTTCGGTCATATCTTCACTGTGGGCTCGTGCGATGGCATTCAAACGGTCATCCCATCGCAGCTGTGGTGACCCCCGCTTTACGGCTCGTTCCGCGTTAATGCCATCGTGTACCTTGCGTTCTAACTCTGCCACCTTAGCGGCTGTTTCCGCTTCTTGCCGGGCTTGGCGTTCTTCTTTTGGTTCGTACAAAGTCCGGGAGATCTCTTCGAGGACATTTCGGGAGTCGTTGGTTTCCCTGGGTTGCATTGTCGGCGCCTGCTGCGTCGGCGGCCCGGGCGTGTTTGTCGCCGTTATTGCGGCAAATGATTCGGGAGCTGCGTTTCGCTGTGGACCTTGTGTCGTGGCTTGGCTGACTATGCCTTGGGGCATCTTCAGTTTAACACCGGGGTTTTGTTGCCAGTAAATGCCGGTGGCCACCGCCAGGCCGACAACTACGGCAATAACGGCAGGCATTATCCGGCTTCCTCGTCTCCTGGGGCGCCTTGGCGGCATGATGAAACCTAATGGCCTATGGGTTTCTTGGGCTTCCAGAGTTTCCAACGCCGGTGAGAGCGGTTTAGCATCCGTTGCACAGGATATCGGGTTCGGCTTCCACTGGTGGCTATATGCCGCGCCAACGGTAGTAGCCAATACCGCCTGCAATTGCCAGGGATCGGTAGACCTTAGGCAACTTGCCCTTGCGTCGCATGGCAACCTGCAATCGTATCAGGGTTTGGTGCAGTATCAGCAGAACTGCGGTGGCCATGACCACAAACAGGCCGGTGTGTGTTGCGTTTACTAAGTCGCTCGTTCCATAGGCGAGGGCGAGGGCGAGGGCCAACATCACCAACGGCGCCCAGTAAATGGACTTGCGCCGGTGATAGTAATAGGCAGTGAGCATCGACAATAACGCAATCAGAGCAGTACCAATGGTCAGTGTTGCTGCCTGCAGGGGAGTGACCTCGTACAGGTAGGCACTTACCGGCGAGGCCAGCAATGCTACCGTCGCTATGCCCGTATAAGTCTCCCCGGTGCCGTCCAGAGTTATCCACGGCATCAGGAGTGCCCCCAGCGGCACTATCGTGAGCGCAAAGAAGGCAAGCCTGACGGCCAAGGTGGCGATTTCCCTGGCCCTGGTGCGGTCAGCGTTACCGGACTGCATAGTTTGGCTTTCATTATCCATGATTATTTTGCCTCGAATGCTGAGCCGGTGGCGGCTTTGATGTTTTCGCTGGCGGCCTGGAAGTCGACCAATTGCTGGTTCAGGTCGTTGATGGCCTTTGGTACTTCCTGGAATCCGGACGAGTCGAACACGAAACCGGCACGTAGTTCCATCTTCCTGAGAGATGCATCCATGTCATCCAACTGGATGCCGATTTCCGAGGCCATCTGTAGGGCGGAGTCGGCTTTGGACTCCCATTGCCGGTACAGGCTCATTTCCCATTCGTCTTCTTGGCGGGCTTCAGCCTGATTATCAGGGTCTCGAATCTGCTCGGTTAAGGCCTGCTGCTTGACGAAGTAACCGGCGGCCTGACTCTTGGCGTTGTTGATCGATGCCTCGAACTTGACGTAGGCGACCTTGGCCGCATCGTAGGGGGGCTGCCACTCAGCGATGAGTACGTCTATGCTTGTTATGTTGGCGATGTCGGGCTGCGTGGTTGGCTGGGGTTGGGTTACTGACGCGAGCCCGGCGCCGCCGGTGGCTTGATTGCTGTCAATGTCTGCGAAGGACTTAGGCGGGGTGTCTTGCACCGCCGTAAGTTGCTGCCGAGTTCCGACCGGGTCGGCGTGCTGTTGCTGGTCGGCGGTCCCAAAGTCACTGACGTCCGCCAGCGCTTGGTTCATGTTCTGGGCCTGAGTCTGCGCCAATTGGACCGATTCGGACATCTTGGCGGCCTCGGTTTGGGTTACTTCACCGTAGGCGGTGAGTCCGATGTAGCCGATGATACCGGCTGCCACACCGAGTACGACGTACTTCAGAAGTTTTCGAATCATTGCGCTTTGCTCTGGATTCCGGAAGGTTCTACGTTGTTTCGCAAAACCTCCTTCGGGTTCGGGACCTGGATGGTCCTATTATAGCCGATGGGAGGTCGGGGAGGAACCCAAACGGGCTTCTCTGCCAGGGCCAACGCAAGAGAAGGAAGAGTGTCCACTGCCCACAGGGTATTGAGCGGGTTCACAGCTTGGGACGGAAGGGCCGCCATGTTCGGCGGCGGGATTGGGTTGGTGGCTCCTGGTCAACGGACCCTAGCAATGTCTCCAATTCAGCTTCATCGTTCCCATGGGCGACCGTGTCGCGCGACGAGGAAGTTGCGCTGACCGGGGCGAAATCCTGGCCTGCCGGCTGACGCCGGGCAATATAGATGACCGCAAGCCGCTGCCCTACCTGGCCAAGAGCCTATTCGGCAAGCTCTTCGGAGACAAGAGCCTGCCCCGTACTTGATACGGAGGCTACATCTCCCAACCGCTCTTTGACCAACTGCTGGCCCAGGGCCTGGAGTTGATTACGCCCAGACGCAAAAATATGCAGAAGCGCCTGATGCCCCCGGAGGACAAACTGTTGTTGCGGAAGCGGTCCATCATTGAGACCATCAACGACCAACTGAAGAACATTTCCCAAATTGAACCTACCCGTCACCGGAGTATAGCCAACTTCCTGGTCAACCTGGTCTGCGGCCTGATCGCCTACTGCTGCCAAGAGAAAAAACCTTCGCTCCACCTCTCAGGCCAGCAGCTTCAGCCTCTACCTCAGCCCTTATAACCTTCCCGAACTCAGGTTAATATGAAAAGCGGAAATGATTTCTACAACCTTAACCTTGTTTAGACCTCAAATGATAGAAAGGCGACTGGATAGCGTTCCCATGTGATTTTCTGGTTGCCAAATCTATAGCTTCAAGTTAAACTGCCCAGGGAATCAGGACTTGCCGCTAAATGCTGATAATATCAACGCGATATGCTCCCAATTTCGAACCTGAAATGATGCCAACAATTGGAAGAGGTATGGAGGTTCCCTAATGCAGGTTAATTGGCTGGTTAGCCCCAAAACTTTGATAGTTATTGCTGTTCTGGCGCTTTTGGCTCTCGGCGTGGCTTGCGGGTCAGCGGCGCCGGTTGACCCACTTGTGGTGGAAAAAGAAGTCCCGGTGGACCGGGAGGTCGTGAAAGAAGTTGTCAGAGAGGTAACGGTAGGGAAGGAAGTCACCGTACAAAAAGAAGTTCTCAAGGAAATAACAGTCGTGGCGACCCCGACTCCGCATCCCCTGGCTTTTCCGCCTTCCAAGGTGACTCCCTCCGGCACTTTAGTGTCTGTAGGTCACTACTGGGGGTTCATGGGTGTGGACACCAATATCTCTGAAGACAGCTCCACAAAAATATACTACAACGAGCTGTTCGAATACCCGATTGACCAGAACTTGGACGGAAGCCTCAAACCGGGCTTTGTCACGAAATGGGAAGTATCCCCGGACTTCCTGACTTGGACACTAACCATTCGGGATGGAGTTTTGTTCCACGATGGAACCCCATTGACCGCCGAAGATGCCGCTTGGGGTTGGAACCGCTCGATATCGCCCGACTCTCTGGGTGGGTTCGGTTTGGAAGTTTCTCCGTTGCTGGACCCGGTCACCGCCGGCTTTGTCTCAATAGGGGGCGCCGTTCAGTTCACCACCAAGGAACCGTCATCTACGATAATTATGAACTTTACGGCAGTGTCGCCCAGCCGTTCGACCGTTTTCCCTCAATCCTACTTTGAGGGGGAGGGTGTAGGCGGCTTCACCGAAAACCCGGTCGGCACCGGACCTTACAAGTTCGTGCGGCGTGTTCCCGGACAGTATATGGAGTTGACTGCCTTCGAAGACCACTACGAGAAATTCCCCGGCTATAAGGACTTGCAGATTTGGGACGTAGCCGAGCTTACAACTCGTATATCATTACTCAAGACCGGGAACGCCGACCTGATTTCCGCTTCGGTCCGCAATGTTGAGGAGCTTGAGGAGGATGGCTTCGATGTTCGTCAGGTGCCCGGCGCCAACGTATCCTGGATGTGGTACAACCATCACTGGAAGGGTGGGCATATCTTCAATGACAAGCGGGTCAGGGAAGCCTTATCGATCGCCATTGACCGACAAGGCATTGGCGACGGCCTTTATGCCGGTCAGGCTGACCCGATTTGTTGCGCTTATGCCGTGCCGGGCAATATCGGCTACCCCGACAATGGAGTGCCGCATCCCTATGACCCGGCCCGGGCCAAGCAGCTACTGGTAGAAGCGGGATACGGAGATGGCTTTGAGGTTGAGGTGTACACCTACGTGGGAGATGCCGACTTCATTGACCTGCCCGGACTGACTGAGGCGGTGGTCGGTTACCTGGAAGCTATTGGCATAAAGGCTACGGTAAAGGTAGTCGATGGCCAGGCATTCAAAGCAATTTTCTCCGGTTCCAACTTGGACCCCGAAGCGCTCAAGAAGAGTTTGGCCGATGAGCCGCCTTACGTTCTGGGCGTCCGCGGCAGTGACACCAGATATCACACCTTCCGAACCAGTTATATCTGGCATCACTCCAAAGGCAAGTTTGGGTACAATCAAGACCCAAATATCGCCGATGCGCTGCTGGACAAGGCTGCTGCTGCCTTTGACTTGAACGACCAACATGATGCCTTGGCCGAGTATCAGCTGCACATGAATCGGGAATACTGGCACGCGCCCCTGCTGTCGGCGGTGGCGGTGTTTGCCGTGGACAAGGAAAAGGTTGGCACCTGGCATACCGTCAACGGACGTCCTTTCGCCCACAACCACTGGTCTATTCGTCCTCCCAGGTAAGGGTAAGTCAGCCAAGTCAACTGGCTATGACTCATAGTGCTGGCGGAGGGGCTACTCTCCGCCAGCTAGCATGCTCCAGGAAGGAGACTCATGGTTGGCTACCTAGCAGGCCGTATCTTTCAGGCAGTCCTGGCCCTCTGGTTTATTGCCACGTTGGTTTTTGCTTTGTCCCGGGCCGCCGGGGACCCGGCAGAGCTGTTTACGGCCAACTTGGCTGCGCCGGAAGCTGAACAGATGATGCGCCAAAGGTTGGGCCTGGACCAACCGCTCTACAAGCAGTATGTCATCTATATGGGCCATCTGATACAGGGAGACCTGGGTACTTCCGCCAGAAGCAATGTTGCGGTCACCCAAATCTTGAAGGAGCGAATGCCGGCCACTTTTTCACTGGCTTTGAGCGCCATCGGAATCGCAATTGTTTTCTCGATTCCGCTGGGAGTTTTAAGCGCCATTTACCGGGACACCCCGGTTGATTGGATAGCCAAGGTGGTAGCTTTTTTGGGTCAATCCATGCCTTCCTTCTGGCTTGGTTTGATGCTTATTCTGTTGTTTGCCGTAATCCTGGGGTGGGTGTCACCTGCCGGAAAAGGGGGGATAGGGTCTTACATACTTCCCGGGTTTACGTTGGGCTGGGCGGCCATGGCCGGCATTGTCCGTCTGATGCGCTCCAGTATGCTGGACGTTTTGGATAGCGACTACGTTACGATGGCCCGGGCCAAGGGCTTGCCGGAGATAATGGTGATGAGTAAGCACGCCCTTAGAAATGCGTTGATACCCGTAATCACTTACGCCAGTCTTATATTTGGCGCTTTTATGAACGGTTCGGTAGTAGTTGAGTCGGTGTTCGCTTGGCCGGGCATAGGTCGCGTGGCGCTGAGCAGCGTATTGGGCAGGGACTTTCCAGTGGTGCAGGGAGTGGTGATAGTATTCGGCGCTTTCTTCATTATCATCAATCTCATTGTGGACATTCTCTACGCCGTGATCGACCCCCGCATTAAATACACTTCCAGTTAGAGGAATTTTCATGGCCGGCATCGGTACTGAATTGTCTGTGGAAAACGGAGCGATAACCTGGCAGGGACGGGTTAGGATAGTTATGTCTGGCGTTCGGCGAGCGCCACTTATAACTTCTTCGGTGCTGGCCGTACTGCTTTGCTCTGCAATCCTTGCGCCGGTCATTGCTCCGCATAGCCCTAGGCAGATTGATGTCGGCAACTCCTTCAGCCCGCCGGTCTGGCATGAAGACGGAAGTTGGAACAACCTCCTCGGCACCGATAAGCTGGGCCGGGACGTGCTGAGTCGCCTCATTTACGGTGCCCGTGTTTCCCTTACCCTCTCTCTCCTTATTATTTTTATCGGCGGCGGCGCCGGCACCTTTCTTGGAATCTTGTCCGGCTATCTGGGCAAGACCGCAGATGCAGTCCTCCAACGATTCGTGGAGTTGATATTGGCGTTGCCTACTATCCTGGTAGCCCTGGTGTTTGTATTCACCTTCGGCACCAGCTTCACCAGTGTGATGTTTGTCTTGGTTCCTTTCCTGGCCGCTCGATTCATTCGCATTATTCGGGGTGAAACTCTGACTGTCCGGGAACGTGACTATGTGGCTATCGCCCAGGTGATTGGCTCCCCTACCTACCGAATACTATGGCGGCACATTCTTCCCAACGTCTTTAATACCGTAATCGTCCTGGCTACCCTTGAAGTAGGTCACTTAATCCTTCTGGAGTCTTCCCTGAGCTTCCTGGGGGTGGGGGTACCCCCGCCAAACCCGGCGTGGGGCCTTATGGTGTCCGATGGCCGCGAGTTCATAACCAGTGCTTATTGGATAACCCTGTTCCCGGGGTTGGCGATTCTGGCCACGGTATTGTCGCTGAACCTGTTTGGCGACTGGTTGAGGGATACTATTGATCCCAGGCGCCGTCAACTATGATGGTTGGAAACCAAGGACAGTGATTTTCGCCAGAGCCGGTGGGAGTTAGCTTTAAATTATGAACAGAGCCTCTGGTAAAGATGAATCAACGCTTCTGCGAGTGGAGGGACTAAAGACCTACTTCTTCCAACGCAGCGGTGCCCTGAAAGCAGTGGATGGGGTTAGTTTCACGGTCAAAAAGGGCGAGGTAGTAGGGCTGGTTGGGGAATCAGGTAGCGGTAAGTCCATCACCTGCCTTTCGCTAATGCGGTTGGTTCCCAGGCCGGCGGCGCGCATTGTGGAGGGAGAAGTCTGGTTCGACAACCAGAACCTGCTGGACCTAACCGAAGACGAGATGCGGGAGTACCGGGGCCGCCGAATAGCCATGATTATGCAGGATCCCCAAACTTCTCTGAATCCGGTCTTTACGATTGGCGACCAGGTTGCCGAGCCCATAAAGCTTCATCTTAAGGAAAGAGGACGCCAGGCACTGGAGCGGGTGCTGGAAACACTATACTCGGTGCGTATTCCCAGCCCGGAAACCCGACTAAAACAGTATCCTCATCAGTTCAGCGGCGGTATGCGGCAGCGGGTAGTGGCAGCCATGGGTCTTTCGACCAGCCCCGAACTGCTCATTGCCGATGAGCCAACTACTTCCTTGGATGTTACGATTCAAGCCCAGTTCCTGGCTTTAATCCGTGAAATACAGAGGGAGCACAAGACCAGTGTTATCTGGGTAACCCACGACTTGGGAATCGTAGCTCAGATGTGCGACCGAGTTAACGTAATGTACGCTGGGCGCATTGTGGAAAGTTCTGAGGTTCGCAAGATATACAAAGCCCCCCAGCATCCTTACACCAAAGCCCTGCTGGATTCCGTTCCGGTTATGGGCAACCGCCGGTCCAAACTTTACCAGATTGACGGGCAACCACCGGACCTGCGTAGTATCCCGTCAGGATGTCCTTTCTGGCCCCGGTGTCCCTCCGCAATGGACATCTGCAAAGAGCAATATCCTCCCCGAACTTCCCTCGGCGGCGATGATTTCGTGCACTGCTGGCTGGCGGAGAAATAAATGGCCGTGCCTGAACCGATATTGGAGATTGAAGGCCTGGTCAAGCATTTTCCGGGGCCCGGCGGTTTTCTTCGGAGAAGCTCGGTCCTGGTTCGCGCCGTTGATGGTGTCAGCTTCGCGGTGAAAGAGGGAACGACCTTTGCCCTGGTCGGCGAGTCCGGGTGTGGTAAGACTACCGTAGCCAAAAATGTGCTGTTGTTGGAAAGACCCACTAGCGGGTCAGTCCGGTTTCAAGGTAAGGAGGTTAACAGTTTTAGCCGCCGTGAGCTTAGGGAGTACAAACGGTCGGTACAGGCGGTTTTCCAAGACCCTTACAGTTCCTTGAATCCTCGTATGCGGGTACGGGAAATCATTGGGGAACCATTGCAAGTGCACGAAGGATTGCGGGGTCAGTCTTTGAGAACTCGGGTGGGTGAACTGCTGGAGAACGTGGGATTGAATCCGGTCACGGGTGGGTTTTTCCCGCACCAGTTCAGCGGCGGCCAGAGGCAACGAATCGCCATTGCCCGCGCTTTGGCCTTGCAACCCAAGCTGATTGTCCTGGACGAGCCGGTATCCGGGCTGGACGTGTCCATCCGCGCTCAAATACTGAACCTCCTGGTTGAACTGCAAGAGAACTTAGGCTTGAGCTACCTGCTAATTTCCCATGACTTGGCAATTGTCGAGCACATGAGCCATCAGGTCGGGGTAATGTATGTTGGAAAGCTGGTCGAATTGGCCCCAAAAGATGAAATGTATGGTGACACCCGCCATCCCTACACTCAGGCTTTGTTGTCCTCGGTGCCTCGACCCGATCCCGACATCCCCATGGGTGACACTATCCAGGGGGAGGTCGCCAGTCCCATTTCCCCGCCATCTGGTTGCCGGTTTCATCCCCGTTGCCCTATTTATCAAGAGTCGGCCATTTGCCGTGAGCAGGATCCCGAATGGCGTGAGGTAATGAACCAACATTGGGCTGCCTGCCATAAAATCTAGGGAACCTCTGAACAACGAGGCTTGAACTTGCTTTTGGGGCGTAGCCAGTGCTTTGGAAGTTCTTCCCGGAGGAGCGGGGCGACCACTACCCGGCGCTCTCGGAGCGGCGAAACATCGTCGTCATTGCCGACGAGGCGCACCGCAGCCAGTACGACTTCGTCGACGGTTATGCCCGTCATATGCGCGACGCCCTGCCCCGGGCCTCCTTTGTCGGCTTCACCGGCACTCCCATCGAGCTACAGGACGCCAACACCCGCGCCGTGTTCGGCGACTATATCAGCATCTACGACATCCACCGCTCCGTCGAGGATGGGGCTACGGTGCGCATCTACTATGAAAGCCGCCTGGCCAAGCTGACCCTGGACGAAGACGAGAAACCAACCATCGACCCGGAGTTCGATGAGGCCACCGAGGGTGAGGAGGTGGAGCGAAGGGAGAAGCTCAAGACCAAGTGGGCGCAGCTTGAAGCGGTTGTCGGCGCAGAGAAACGCCTGAAGCAAGTGGCGCAGGACATCGTCACCCACTTTGAGCAGCGCCTGGAGACCCTCGACGGCAAGGCGATGGTGGTCTGCATGAGTCGCCGCATCTGCGTCGACCTCTACCGGGAACTGGTGCGCCTGCGCCCCCACTGGTACCACGACGATGACGATCAGGGCGCTGTCAAGGTGGTAATGACGGGCTCCGCCACCGACCCCCTGGACTGGCAGCCGCACATTCGTAACAAGCCCCGGCGGGAAGCCCTGGCCAAGCGGTTCCGGGACACATCCGACTCCTTCCAGATCGCGCTGGTGCGGGACATGTGGCTCACCGGCTTCGACGCGCCCAGTCTGCACACCATGTACGTGGACAAGCCAATGCGGGGTCACGGGCTGATGCAGGCCATCGCCCGGGTCAACCGGGTGTTCAAGGATAAGCCAGGCGGCCTGGTGGTGGACTACCTCGGCCTGGCCCAGGACCTCAAGCAGGCGCTGGCCACCTACACCGAGAGCGGCGGCACTGGACAGACGGCCATTGACCAGGAAGAAGCCGTAGCGGTGATGCTGGAGAAGCATGAGGTGTGCTGCGCCCTGTTCCACGGCTTCGACTGGTCCAAGTGGACAACGGGCGCACCTCAAGAGCGCTTGACTCTGCTTCCCGCTGGGCAGGAGCATATCCTGGCCCAGGAGAACGGGAAGGAGCGCTGCGTCAACGCCGTCAGAGAGCTTTCCCAGGCCTTCGCTTTGGCCGTGCCCCATGAGGAGACGCTGCGCACTCGCGACGACGTCGGGTTCTTCCAGGCGGTGCAGTCCGGGTTGGTCAAGAAGGCCCCAGGCGAAGCGCGGGCAGAGGAGGACCTGGACCACGCCGTGCGGCAGATCATTTCCCGAGCCGTGGCCTCCGAGGGGGTATTGGACATCTTCGCCGCAGCCGGGTTGGAGAAGCCGGACATCTCGGTGCTGTCGGACGAGTTCCTGGCCGAGGTGCGGGGCATGCCCCAGCGTAACCTGGCCGTGGAGCTGTTGCAGAAGCTGTTGAAGGGCGAGCTCTCGGCTCGGCGGCGAAGCAACGTGGTCCAGGCCCGCTCCTTCGCCGATATGCTGGAGCAGACCCTCCGTCGTTATCAGAACCGGGCTATCGAGGCCGCGCAGGTCATCGAGGAGCTGATAGAGCTGGCTAAGGAAATGCGGGAGGCGAACGCCCGCGGCGAGAAGCTGGGCCTATCGGAGGACGAACTGGCCTTTTACGACGCCCTGGAAACCAGCGACAGCGCCGTCCAGGTGTTGGGCGACGAGACGCTGCGAATCATTGCCCGTGAGCTAGTAGAGACCGTTCGGCGAAACGTCACCATCGACTGGACGTTGCGGGAGAATGTCCGCGCCCAACTTCGTGTGCTGGTAAGGCGCATCCTCCGCAAGCACGGCTACCCGCCCGACAAGCAGGAGAAGGCGACGCTGACCGTCCTGGAACAGGCGGAGGCGCTGTCGGAAAGCTGGGCGGCCGCTTGATGAGTCAGCATTAACGCTGATTCTACAGCGCCAAACTGAATCTCAACTTGAAAGTTCTTAATTTTGCCCCGTTCGCCTTGCCATGCGGTACTGTTTTACAAACCTTTGAGTTGGTGGTTTCACTGTGACCGGTATATCGATGGTGCAGCCAGCCGGTAGGTTCCGCGAGAAAACGGTCTTTCCCCGTCCAGGGTGGGGGACTATCCTGAGACGTCGGGCGTCCCAGCCTCTGGAGGAACGTGTCAGTCGGTGTGGAGTTTGTCATGGAGCGCCTCTGTCCGACTCAGAGGTTCCATCGATCAATAGATCAACACACCGGGGAGACGCCCCTACCCTAACCTTCCCCGGAGGGAGAGAGAACTATTAAAAGACCCGGCACGACAAGGCGTTTCAGAGGGCGATGATCGCCCCCGAGTCAGCGGGAGCAGCGCTACCAGGATTGATGGCCTGCCTGGTACGCCTTGGCCAACTGGACCGGGAGCGGACGCCCATATCCAGGCGCCCGCTCGCGATTGGTGACCTGGCCCTTCCCCGGCGTGGGGCTAGCCGGGAAGCTGCCAGTCAATTACCGTCGCCGTAAGTAGATTAGCGACGCGCCGACGGCCAACACGCCTAACCCGAAGAGGATCAGAACGATGGCCCAAAGCGGGAACCCGTCTTGAGACTCAGCCGGGGGCGGCGCCTGCTGCACCGGAGGCGGCAGGGCAGGCGCCCTGGTGGGTTGGGCCGCGATTAATGGCGCAGCGGCAGGCTGGGGAGCGATGGTCGGCGCAGTGGTGGGTTGCACGGGCCACGGACGGCCACGGCGTAGGCGTTGCCGGTGGAGCAGCTGACGGAACCACGGCGGTTGGTGTGGATACGGCAGTCGCTCCCAGGACCGGAGCCTCCGGAGTGGCCGTTGGGGCCGGCGCCGCCCCGGCCACCGGAGTGTCCGCAGGCCCAGGTGTAGGTATGGCAGTCGGCTGAGGCGTAAGAGCCGGCTGCGGAGCGGCCTCAACTCTTGGCAAAGCCTCTCCGGCCAGGCTCAACCCCGTCCCGAGGGCGTCGGCGTAGGACACGGCTGCCCGTAGCAGCATTCCGGCATCTGCCGCGGTCAGGGAATAGCTCGCCGAGGCTGCGCCTCCGATGTCGGTCCAAGTGGTCCCGTCGGTGGACCGCTGCCACTGCCAGGCCTCGCCGGTTACCCCGCCATCGGGGTCGGTGAACCTTGCCGTGAGCGTCGCCCCGGCCATTAGGCCGGTGTCCGGAGATACGAAGATGGTACCGGGCTCGTCCACGTTGGTGACCGCGACGGTTACCGAGGTCTTGCTAATGCCTCCCACCGAGCTGCTGGCCACCACATCCACGGTGTAGGTGCGCCTTCCAGACTCGTAGTCAAGGACGACTCCGCTGCCCAGCAGGATTTGACCCGTCTCCGGATCAATGCTGAAAAGGGCGGCGTCTTCCCCGCCGAGGCTATAGCTGAGCTGCCTTCCCTCACTTTCGGTGGCGGTCAGCGGGCCGCCCACCAGGGCCGCCGGCGACGCTGTTTTCCGCCAGTTCCCGGATCGCGCTGACCCTTTCGGCGAATTCCGGGGTCAAGACGCCCCCCCTGTCGTCGTCATCGTCGTCGCGACCCGAAGATGACCTACGTGCCTGAGACCTGGTCACCGCATACTCGCTAAAGTCCCGGACGTTTTGCACTGAGAAGGTGCGGCCGGAAACGACGAAGCATTCGTTCTCATCCGACTCACCCGAGCCGGAACACCGGGGTATCGACTGCCACGGCTGGCCGGAGTCTTCGCGCTTGTGCACGGCTATGCTCCCGGTCCCCACTTCCAAGTCAATCTCCGCCGAACCGAAGGCTTCCCCCAGGGCAACTTCGGCCAACTCATTGCCGTTCAGACCATAGATAGCCACACCAACGCACTTGGTCAACCTGCGGCCCGAAACGGGTACTCCGCAATCTTCGACGTTCGGGGCGATCAAGACCTGGAACCCGCCGCTGGTGTCGACCGCCCCGCCGGGGAACCCGACCCCCAGGGTGCCGTCGTCAGACGTGACGATGGTCGGCGCTCCGGTGGGAACGCCGCCGACCACCTGGTTGCCGGTGGTTGCTACCGGGGTGAAGACCGTCACCGTCACCTCGGTTGTGACCTTAGCGGTCGTCCCGGCCGTGGCCCCCACTGTCACCAGGTAGATGTTGTCGGTGTCGGCGTCCGCTGGATTATCGTAGTCAGGCGGGCTCCTGAATTCCACTTCGCTGCCGTTGATCGAGAAGTCTTCGATATCAATCCCCGACAGGGTCCAGATGATCGTTTCTCCCTCCGGGTCGGCGGCGGTGTAGCTGGCAACCGGCGCTGTGCCGTCCTCGGCGTAAAAAGCTGCAGAAGGCCCGCTTAGGATGGTGGCCTCCTCCACGTTGGTCACCGTCACGGTGACGGCCAGGGTGACCTTATTGGCCGTGTCGTCCTGGCCGTCGCTGACCGAGACGGTAACGGAGTAGCTCTTGGTGTTGGACTCATAGTCCAGGGTGGTGCTTGATCCCACGGTGATCTGCCCGGTGGCGCTATCGATGGCGAAGGTGGTCCCCGACAGGGAGTAGAACAGGGGGTCGCCGACCTCGTCGGTGGCGGTGACGGGAGCGCCCACCTCCGTATTCGCCACCGAGTTTTCGGCAACGGAACGAATACCCATGTCAGGTGCAAAGGCCGGCGCCGGGTTGGCTAACGGCGTCGCGGTCACGGTGTCGGACTCGGCGCCCGCGACAGTGCCCTGCATCGCCCGGATCTGGAAGGTGTACGCGGTGCCGTTGGTGAGCCCGGTCACGGTGTGGGTGGTGGTGTCCTTATCGCTCCCCGCAATCGCCGTCCAGGCCGGGTCCCAGGTGGTGCCGCCGTCCGTGCTTTGCTGAACCTGGTAGCCGGTGATGGTGCCATCGTTCGGATTCGGCCAACTGAGCGTCAGCTGCCCGACGCCGGCTTGCCCGGTAACGACCGGCTTGGCCGGCAGGAGCGTCGTGGTCGCGGTGTTGGACTCTAGGCTCTCGCCGACGCGATTCACCGCACGGATCTGGAACGTGTATTCGATGCCGTGGGTCAGCTCACTCACGGTGATGAAATCGGTCGACGCGCCGCTTGTAAAATCCTCCCAAATTCCCCAAACCCGATCGCCTGCACTGTCCACGCTGTCGCTCTGCCGGACTTGGTAGCCAGTAATCGAGGAGTTCCCCGGATTGGTCCAGCTGAGCCTGACCCCACTGCTGCTGGCCGTTGCCATCAGACCGCTCGGCGCGGCCGGCGGCACGTTCGGCGTGACTGCCGGCGCAGCGGTCTCGGGACCCACCCCGGCAGCGTTAATCGCCCGCACTTTGAGAGTGTAGGAAGTCGCGTTGGTCAGGCCCGTCACCAGGTAACTGTGGGTGTCGCCGTCGCCTCCGGGAACCGGCCGCCAGCCACCCCCCGAATTGTCGCCGCCCCATTCATACCCGGTGATCGGCGCCCCGCCGTCCGCCGAAGGCGCCTCCCAGGTCAGCAGCGCGACGCCATCGCTTGGCGCCGCCGCAACGTTTCGGGGCGCACCCGGGACCGTGCGCGGCGGCGCGGTCTTCTCGCCCGTCGCTACCCCATCGCCGATGGCGCTTACCGCACGAAGCTTGAAGGTGTAGGGGTTGTCGTTGATGAGACCCGTCACCGTGAAGGAGACCGCGTTGGTCTCGTCCGGAGCGCTGTTGCCGATATCGTTCCAGGCGCCGCCGTCCTGCGCATACTGGTACTTGGTGATGGGCGAGACACTGACGGCCGCGGTCCAGCTCAGAGTTACACTCGTAACGCCTCCGGTCGCACTGAAGTCCGTGGGCGCCGGCGGCGGCCCCTGCGGAGTCACGGACTTCTCGCCGGTCGCCGCCCCCGGGCCGATATTGTTCACCGCACGAATTCGGAAGGTGTAGGTGGCGCCGTTGGTGAGACCCATCACCGTGAAGGAGAGATCGTTCTTCCCCAACGGCGCGCTGTCGGTGATGACGGTCCAGTCGCCGAAATCGCCGGCGCCTTCCTTGTACTGGTACTGGTACTGGTACTGGTAGCCAGTGATGGCCGCGCCATTGTCGTCGGCGGCGCCCCAGAACAAATTCGCGATCCCATCTCGGCCGCCCGCAAGTAAGGTCGAGGGCGCAGCCGGCGCAGCCGCCGTCGCGGTTATGGTGTCGGTCGCGGCGCCGGGGCGGCGGCATTCACCGCCCGGACCTGGAAGGTGTAGGCGGTACCGACGGTGAGACCGGTCACATCGTAGGAGGTGGTGCTGGCGTCGCTGCCAGAGATGTTTTTCCAGTTGCCGAAGGCACCGCTCCCTTCTTTCTGCCGGTATTGATACTTCGTGATGGTGGTGTCGTTCGGGTTGGCCCAGGCGAGGGCTACCTTGGCTGGGCCTGCGCTGGCCGAGAAACTCGTCGGCGCGCCCGGAACGGTCGCCTTCAGAGAAACAGCGACCTCGGTGCCGACTATCCAGCCCTGGCTAGTCATGGGCCAACTGAGGGAATTGGATACCAGAGAGCTCGAACTAAAGTTAAACGTTTCGCCTCCCACGGTTAACACCAAGATTTGCTTTAGAGCATTTGATATATTAGGCGCCAGTCTAACATCTAGTTTATTATGCTCCCGATTATCGAGAAGCCTTTGTACGTTGTATGTGGTTCCACCAATAGTGAATGAGTTGTTCGAAATTTCACCGAACGTGCCAGCTAAGTAACCCCATCGGTCAGCATCGCCCTGCTTCCCCACCGTCAGCGTGCCCTCCCAGAGCGTGGTTTCCTCGGCCTGGACCGGGGCCGGCGTCGTGAGCAGCGCCGCGAAACCGGTGATGGTGATGGCGATAGCGAGGGCCAGGGCAACCAGGATCAGCGCGGCGCGGCCGGAAGCGCATTATCCCTGACTGCAAAAGCGTCCCCGGCCTTTTCCGAGCATCGCCTGGATGAGTTTGGCTCCCGGAATGACTCCGAAAACTATTAGCTCTCTCTTTCAAAGGGTATCCCTCAAGTCAACCGGCTGCCTGGGTGCCGAAAGCCATATTGCCAACCAGCCGACAGTTCACAATACCAGCACTATAAAATACAATCATAACGAAAAGTAATCATATATGTAATTAGATAAACCGCTATCGAGCATATGGGTCAACTGACTAATATGATTCCGGCCCTGCCGAAGTGTAGAATGGCGTTAGTTGGGTACACTCGAAATTTGCGTCTCCATTCCGCGGGTTTTAATTGCCGGCGACGACCTAGCCAGTCGAAGCCGGCGCCGGACACAATCCAAACCCAAGGTCAATTCAGCGCAGAATTAGAGTCCAAACTGATGGTAACAGAATTACCCATTAGCGCGATACGCGATAATTGTGGACGAGAACGATCTCCAACGCGGTGGGCTGCGGTCTTACCTCGAGGCCGAAGCCGACCTGGTGGTGGTCGGCGATTTCCAGGACCTTTCGGATGCGGTCGGCGCCGCGGGCGAGCTTAACCCCGACGTGGTCCTGTTGAGCAATAGCCTGCCCGGCGTGGCGCTATTCACGGCGTGCCGGGGTATTGCTGCCGCCGTTCCTGACGCCCGGATCATTGTGCTGGAATCATCACCGTTAGATGCAGCGGAGGTCGCCAACGCAATGATGGCCGGTACGCCGGGTTTCTGCCCAGAGACGCCTCCCGGTCGGATTTCGTTCGCGTGGTGCGCGCCAACGGGAGGCGAGAGCTATTGTTCACCCCGGACGTGGCTGAGATCACCCTGCGTGTTTCCCAGGTGTTCACCAGGGATGTCAACCTGGGCGGCCTGACGGCCCGGGAGCGGCAGGTGCTGGTCCTGGTGTCCAACGGGCTGGGCAACGTGGCGATAGCAACCGAGCTGGGAATCACCGCCCACACGGTTCGCAAGCACGTCAGTCATACGCTGCGCAAATTGGGCATCTCCAACCGCGCCGAACTGGGAGCCTACGCCTACCCCCTAAGTTTCCTGGGAGCCGCCCACGCAGCGGCTCGTTGACGCCAATGGCCGCGGCCCTGGGGGTTCACCCCCACCCGTAGGGTGTTCACTTGAGTCTGGGCCACGAGTTCTCGAGTGGGCCGGGTTCACCCCCACCCGTAGGGTGTTCACCCCTGCCCGTCGTGTGTTTACCCCTACCCGTCTTTCCTGCGCAGGCAGGAACCCCGGCCCACAACGTTTAGGTTCCTGCTTTCGCCGGAAGGACGGGGTGAAGGCCAGAGTCTTCACGGCAGTCACGCTGGGCGCCGCCCCAACCGGTCAACCGCCGCCCAGCGCTACCTCGAAAAACCTGGCCTGGGCGTGGAGGCCCGCTACAAAGCCCGCTTGAAGGACGGCAATCCGTCCTTCAGCACAGTTTCAAAGTTCTTCAGGGCGTTGGACTCAAACAATCGATGCAGACTGGATAGCCGGTCTTACCGGCGTCGGTAGATCTCCCTCCGGTGTCCAATCCAAACTACCAGTACTATTAAAGCGTCGTTTAACACTTCGTAAATGACGGGGTAGGCTCCCACTCGCAAGCGCCGAAGGCCCCGGGACGTTCCTTTGAGGGGGACCCCGTGAGGGGGTTCTCAGCCAAGCCATCAATGGCCTCAACGATGCGCCGTCGATCCTGGGCTTGAACCTGGGCCAACTCCCTGGACGCGGTCTCCTTAATCTGAAGGGAATAGGGCATTCTTGACCTCGTCCCAATCGAGCACCGGATCGGCAGGGTCGAGGAGCCGTTGAACCGCCACATTCAGGTCGTCGAAATCCTCCAGATATTGTTCCAGGGCCTGACGGACGATGTCGGCCCGGCTCCGTTTGAGCCCGGCGGCGGCAGCGTCCAACGCTTCGACCAGGGCATCGGGTACGCGAGCGGTTATTTGTTGCATGACGGGCCGCCTCCCTTCCGTAACCTAACAAACATTACCTTACAGTCAATGACATTATATCTGGGCCACGGTTGGGTTCAATATCCGGATTCTATCGGTCTGCGCTCTCCAGGTGGTCGTTGACTTGATCGAAGGCGACCGATTTCTGAACGCCCCCTCACCAGTGAACGCTGAAACTTTTGTTAGAGAACGTATTGAGAGCAAGAATCTGCACGATATCGGTTAGAATCATCAAGCAATGAAACCGTGCGAAAATGCAGCACGAATTTTTTGAGACCCCCACGGCTCAGCCGCCTTCTCACTTGGGTGACTAGCGACTCGCCCTGGCGGGGGCTTCCAGTCCAAAAATACCAAACAACTCCCTTCCGGTGAGAACCGCCGCCAAGTCGATGGAAACGTCATCCACCAGTTCATCAAAGATTTCCTGTTTCTGCTCCAGTATCCGGTCTATCCGCTCCTCAATGGTATTCAGACAGGAGTACTTGAAGACGTGGACCGGAACGGTCTGGCCATAGCGGTGGCTGCGGTCTTCGGCTTGCCGTTCCACCGCGGGATTCCACCAGCGATCCAAGTGAAACACGTAGGAAGCCTCCTGAAGGTTGAGTCCCACCCCGCCGGCCCGCAATGACACCACCAGTACCTTGTGCCCGTCGTCCCGTCGAAACCGGCTGATGATGTCCCGTCGCTCCTCCTGCGACTGAGCTCCGGTAAAGGTCAGCGGTCGGAATTCCCGCAGGGCCTCGGCAATTGCCTCTACGCCAAATCCCGCCCGCCGGTACTGGGAGAAAACCAGCGCCCGGTTTCCCTGGGCTGCCAACGTTTCCATTCTGCCGCGGATGTCCTCGAACTTGCTGGACTCCCCGGTTTCCGGCTCGGCGTTGCAAATCTGCTTCAGGCGCGAGATCAACTCCAGGACGTGCTGCACTCTCACGTCTCGGCCCAATTCCCGCAGGTGAACAATACCCTCCCGTTCCGCTCGTTCATAGCTGCGTTGCTGTGCCGGCCCCAGCTCAAGAGGAATCTTGGTGACAATCTTGGGGGGCAGGTCGGTCAGCACGTCCGACTTCTTACGCCGCAGCTGCAGTTCCCGGTGTCGCTGCCGGAGCGCCGGTCCCGCCTCGTATCTTCTTGGCGCCTCCCCTTCATCGTGATCAACAAACTCCATGATGGAAGCGAGTTCCTCTTCATCGTTCTCCACCGGCGTACCGGTCAGAGCCCAGGAGCGCAGGCGCTTAAGCCCTTTTACCGCATCAGCCGTGGAGTTGCGGTTCTTGATGCGCTGAGCCTCGTCGGCCACCACCACGTCCCAGGTCCGCCGGCCGGCCGGCGACATGGGGCTGTCGCTGAAGTCGGACCTCAATGTATCGTAGCTCACCATTGCCACATGAACCGGAGTCGCCCACTGCCAGCCCCGATCGGCCACGGAACCGCGGATTACCATTGCTCTCAAGTCGGGCGCCCACTTCAGCAGTTCCCGACGCCACTGGTCCAGGACGCTGGCCGGGGCCACCAACAGCGCCGTCTGGATTTCGCCCCTGAGAAACAGGACCCGCAGCGCAACGATTACCTGCAGCGTCTTGCCCAGGCCCATGTCGTCGGCCAGGAGAAGCTGGCGCCTTTCCAACAGGACCTTTGCCCCTTCGAGCTGGAAGGGCATCAGCTCACCGGGCCATTCAATCACCGAGTCGGGGCCTGGCAGAAAGGGGATATAGGTTGCAGTCAGCACTCGCCAGAGCCGGGAGTGCAAACTGTCCTGCGGCGCACCGCCGGGGGGACTCGGCCAATCGTAGCCGTTGGAGGGTTCTCCAGGACTGGCAGGACTTGCCGAGCCCATCAGGGACAACGTCTCCGACTGCCGGTCAAACACAAAAGTCCTGACCGGCTCAGCGGCACCGACTGAGCCGACGGAGAACCACTCCACCGGCTCAGGAACACGTTCAGGAAACAGGTTAACCGTCACGGCGGCAATTTTGACCGTCACGGCGCTCGATGCACCTGCCAGGTGGCCTCCGGTGCGCTGTTGCCCCAGGATGAAGCGGCGCAAACCCCTGGTGCCCACCCTTCGCAGCCACTCCGGCACAATCATCGGTCGGCAAAGGCCTCTGCCATTCCCTTGGCGGCCCTCTCCAGGGGCTCCAGCAACAGGCGGCGGGAGCGCAGCGTTTCAACCAGCCGGGCCAGCGCCGAACCCTCGGACGGTTCGTCAGCTATCCAATCAAGAGAGGCAAGGTCACCCCTGGGTGATTCTTCATTCGGTGGGATCCCCAATGCACCGACCAGGCATACCGGCACCTGGACCACCACATCCTCGGTAAACACTTCCGAAGGGGTCTCCTCGGCCAGGGCCAACACCAGGTCAGGCAGGTGGCTGGCCGCGTTAAACAGGGCTTTGGCAAGGGCGGTCACTGCCCCCCGGTAAGCCTGGTCCGGCTCCCACAGTGGACCCGACCCGGGCTCCACCCGGGTGAAGCAGAATTCCAGCGGCTCTCCCCGGCTGCTGGTGACGAACAGGCCCCCCCGAATGCCACCGCTGACCGGCTCCTTCAGGAAGCGCAGGTAGGCTACGGCAGCATTTGGTTCGTTCCCAGCCGGGTCCCGGAAGGGAATGGTCATAACGGCCTTTACTCCCCTGCGGACCTGGAGCCGTCATCTTCCGAGTGGGCCTGCTCCAGCGTCGTGTCCTCCTCGTAGCTGAAGGTCAGCTCCGTCTCCTCGATTTCCGGCTCGGTTTCGGGATACAGTCGCCGCAGGTCCCATTCGTTGATCCAGCGCCGGACGAAAGTGCGGATTCTTCTGCGTCCTCCCGGGGCTATTCTGTGTTCTATGTCGGGAGCTTCCCAGTTGTAGCCCTCTGAGTGAATCTTCCTCAGACGGGAATAAAGTTCGGAGAGCATCGCGTCGTTGGGTTCTTCCAGGTTTTGCACCCGGCGCTCGATGAGCTGCATCCCGGTTTCGGCCCGGGCCGCGGCGATGTTGTCTATATCCCGCTGTCTTGCCCTCAGGCGGGGCGCCGCCTTGTCCCGGTCTTCTTTCTGGTCAAGGACTACCGATGCAAAGTCGGCGGTAACCGTTCCCACTACAATCAGGCCGGGGTACTTTTCCTCCATCGCCTGGCCCATCCAACGAGTTAGCTCAGCGTAAGATCGCGCTCTTTGCAGCACGCTATAGTTTGCTACCAGTTCGATTTCGTCCATCAGGACCACCCAGCCCCGGTAGCCGGCGGCCTTGATCAGTTCCAACAGGAACCTTAGCTTTTGCGGCGGCATATCTCTGACCACCGGCGCCCGGAAGGGATAAGACTGGGCCTGCCCGATATGCCTTAACCCGTCGCGCACTCGCTTCAATTGAATCCTTTCGCCGGACCAGAACCAGGTTATCTCGTTCAGCAACTCGTGGTCGTCATAATTTTCATGGACTGCCAAGGTAGCGGGCAGAATCCGGTGCAGGCCGTTGTTTTCCCGGTTGGCCCACTGGAAAAACTCGGCATAACCTGGAGAATCATAGTCCAGCTTTTGGGCAATTTCCTCCACCAGATGGCCGGTAATTCCCGGCGCCCTTCCATTTTCAACCGCGGCCTTAAAGACCTTGTCCATATCGAACAGAGGCGTTTCCTTGCTGATGACGACCCGGCTGCACACGAAGTTCCGGGCCAGGGCCTGACTTTCCAGGTAGCCCAACAGGTGCGACTTGCCGGCGCCGAAATCCCCTGCCACCAGCATTCCCAGGCTGGATTCGGGCGCGTCCGTATCATCCGAGGCGCGGGACAGCAGGCTGTCGAACTCGCGCTCAGCAATCGGCTGGTTGCACCCCAGGGCGGAGACCGCATCGCCGTTAGGTACGCCGTTTCGCAGCGCTTCCAGGGCGCGGCGGTTCTTCAACTGCGCTGTGTTTGCACCCTCTGCCATTTGCATCACTCCTACTGGTCAAGGACTACTTGCGCGTACTCCGGTTGCGCGGTATCGGAAAGGCGAACCAGGGTAGCCATCGGGTTGGCTTGGCTGCGGTCGCGTACCTCGTCGGCAATCCTACCCCGGAGGGCTTGGTAGATGGAGTAGCCTTTGCCCTGGGTATCTTCGTCCAGGAAATCTTCGTTGGACAGCACGACCCCCAAGAGTCCCTCCAGCCGGTCGGTGCCGTCGATGAGTTCCCGCAAAAGTTCGTAGTGGTCCATCACCGCAGCGCGGGTGTAGAACCGTTGGCCGTCCTTGGGATTTCGCCGCAGCGTAACACGGGAATTATCCAGGATGACCACCGTACCAGCGTAGCCGACGAACCTTACCCAATACAGCAGCGATTCAAACAAATGCCGCGCGTTGGTGCGTACAATGCCGTTGTAGATGGAATAGCCGCGGACGTTGGCAACCCGGCGGCTGCGGCCGGTCAGCCAGTCTTCAAGGGGTACTGCCTCCAGGTTGTTTCCGGCGCTGCCCATTTCGGTTAAGCACAGGTGAGTCATTGCCGATCGGAAATCCCGCGACATATTTCGATTCCGCGTAACGGCGTCAGGCAAAACCCGGCGCAATTCAAGGGCTATCTGGCTTTCCTCAACGGCGTTGGCGACACTGATGGCCTCAAGTACCGGGGTTTTCTGCGCGGGGTCGATGGTGTCGGTCCGGTAGGGAAGCCCCTCGCACAGCCGCAGCACTACCCGCCGGGCAAGCAGTCTCCAATCAAGCTGGGCAGCTATATTGAAGAATATCTCCTGGGGCATATGCACCCCGGTCTCCGCGGCATCTACGCTAACTACCAGATAGCCGAGGTTGGCAGCCACATCCTGGAGCGTTTTCTTAACCAGCGGGGTTAAGCTGTCCTGCGCCGGCACGGCGAACTTGATTGCCGACCCGCCGTCATTCACGAAACCCTGAAGATACTCGCGTTCAATTACGCCCAACCATTCCTTTACGGTCAGTATATTCGTCATTGGCTGGCTCCGGCAAATTGAATCCCGTAGTAAGTAACTGGTTCCCCGTCCGGCCCAACGAATGGGATGGTATCGGAGGCGCTTCTGGTGCCGGTAGAAGCTGGAAAAGATACCCTTGCCCCCGACCTGACTTCCCGCACGCCGCTGGTCTGCAAGGCGTACAAGCCCTGGGCAAAGTCCAGCAGGCTGTATTCGCGTCTGCTCCCGGGCAGGCCGGTGAACAGGTTGTAAATCCGGTTCAATCGGATTACCCGGCCGACCTCACCCAATTTCAGTCGATCAGCGGTGTCAGAGCTGGAGAGGGCAAGGTAAGCATCGTAAAGCGACTCCAGAAACGGTTGCGGTCGGAACCGGGGCGGTTTTTTCTGGAGGCCTTCCAACACCCCGACGACTTTACTGGGGCGGATGGTGGACATCTGCCTCCGGTTGATTTGCACCGCCCGCTCGCCGGGCATTACCTGTACTACCGACGGGTGAGCAATTAACCTGCCGTCCCTATCGAAAACTTGCAAGCCCTTCTTTTGCGCTTCCCCTTTAAGCTCCTCGGCATAGCGGCCTTCCAGGTAGCCCCGCTCGGCTTCCGCGGTGAAGGGCCAAGCGTTGGCGGCGTTGGCCGCTTCCTGACGGATCTGGTTGACGTTGGCGTCCAGACGTTCACTTGCCCTTCTAATTGCCGCGATGTTGCCATCCTGGGCGGCCTTACGCAATTGCCGGGTCAGCTTAGCAACGTCGCCGAGGGATTTGAGCACCGAATCAGCCGCGCTTTCCGCTGCGGCAAAACCTTCTTCGAAAGTGGGCATTTCTCCTCCCGTCAACACATCAATAACGAACTTCCAATCTGGTTCAGCAATCAAAGAAACATGACGGCCAATGTAGGGCCAGTCCACCTGATTATAGCACCTGCACCATCCACCGTACGGATTTTATCTGCCCATGTCTTGCAACACGCATACGGGATAGGGACGGATTCCAACGCTCGATCAATGCCATATATTGCCCCTTCGACTTTCTGGCGCTCTAAGCAACTTGCACTTCCTGACGTTGCTATAACTCCCCTTGGGACTTCGGAGTCACTGAAAGGAGTCACTGAAAAGAGACTGAAAAAGCTACGATCAACGCTTTTTCGAAATAAGCCATCTTCACAGTATGCCAATCTTCTGCCTAGTACCCGGTCAAATTAGGAATGGCAGGGATAGAGGCGAAGCACTTTAGCCCGGTGCCCTTCACCCAGGAGATTGACTATCACAAACCCGAAGGCAAGCTCTTTATGACGATGCTGGGGGCATTTGGCCAGTATTTCTCGGACGCGCTGTCGGGACATACGAAGAAAGGCATGAAAGAAAGGGCCCAACAAGGACTTTTTAACGGCGCACACCCTTTCGGGTACGAGAGATGCGATGCCGAATGCCGAATGCCGAATGCATCGAGCTGGACGAAGCTCATGCCGGTTGCCTCTGATCCCCGAAAAAGCGTCAAAACATAGAAGGTCGGATGGGTGAGCCCGGAACTTCTAACTGGAGGGGAGCTTACCCGGCAGGGTTTCACCAAAGTCAAGGAAGAGGCGGGGGGATTTCCGGCCAGCGCCTACGTGCCGGAGTTCGACGATGCGGTTGAGGCCGGGAAAATCCGACACGCTTTTGGGACTTTCCGGGGAACCGTATCGGTTGCCCGGCGGAACCGGCGCTTGAGAACAATGCTTCACGCCGTCTATGCCCACCTGGGAGAAAACGGGTTGTCGTATTGGCTCCGAAGGATGTCTTTTTCGCGTCAATACTAGGAGTTGCGGAGCGGGGAAACGTAGCGATCCTTCCTGGAGAAGGTATGGTTTTAGGAAGGATGGTGGAGACGGGGGAGAGTCGAACTCCCCGTCCAAAAGGCCCCCTGACTAGATATACTACAAGCTTGTCCGACGCTTTAAGTCTCGCCGCTCAGGGGCTTCCGCCGACCAAATCCCCCAGGGGCCAGCCGATAAGTCTTAGGCAGCCCTTATTGGCATCAGGGTTACCGCATCCCGGATTAATGGCGCCTGCTTCCCTACCTCCGGGAATAGTAGAGAGCAGACGCTAGCCGCTACTAGGCGGCTAGAGCGAATTCACGTTCGCCAGTTAAGCGTTTGCCACCGGATTAACGAGGGTGATGGCACCTCGGCTTGCAATCTGCCACAGGACGCTCCTGTCGAACCCGCGCGTCCCCATAACCACTATATTATGGCACACCGGGCCGCCACCGGTCAAAGGTAGCCGAAGCCAATATCGGAGCAATATCTTCGGGGCATTTTCAACATCTGGATATTGTGATATATTTAACAAATCCCCAGGCCTGATGCTTGGAGATATATGTATTGAACCAGCTTTCCGGTAGTTGTAGTATCCGTAATTATAATATTTTTCGGACTCGTCCAATCGGGGGAAGCCAGTTTGACACCCGTGAACTCTTTGAGTGGGGGTCGCGCTAATGAATAATTTAAGAGAACTGGCCCAACATGGGCTTTATTCTCCCTGCCTGGAACACGATAGTTGCGGGGTAGGAGTGGTTGCCAATATCAAGGGCGACCGGTCCCACCAAATAATCACCGAGTCCCTGGAGGTGCTAGTCAATCTGGGCCATCGAGGCGCCTGCGGCTGCGACCCGGAAACCGGCGACGGCGCAGGTATCCTGATCCAGATGCCCCACGGCTTCTTCCAAAAGGTTTGCCCCGACGCTGGTATCAACCTGCCGGAACCGGGCGCTTACGGGGTGGGCATGGTTTTCCTGCCCCCGGCAGAAACTGCTCAGACCAAATGTCGGGAGCTGATCGACCGCTGCATCGCCGCGGAAGGGTTGGAACTGTTGGGTTGGCGCGACGTGCCGGTGGACTCGAGTCACATAGGCCGGGATTCCCAGGCGGTTCAACCAAAAATCCGCCAGGTATTTGTAGGCGGCGCGGCGCAGGTCGGCGACCCGGAACAGCTACAGCGCAAGCTCTACACGCTTCGCAAGGTTATTGAGAACTCCCTGAAGGACTGCGAGCTCAGCGAGGACGACGCCGACTATTTTTATATCTGCAGCCTGTCCAGCAATACCGTAGTCTATAAGGGGCTGCTGATGTCTCACCAGATTTCCGGCTTTTACCGGGACCTGGATGATGAATCTCTGGTCAGCGCCTTTGCCCTGGTGCATTCCCGCTTCAGCACCAACACCCTGGGCCACTGGAAACTGGCCCACCCGTACCGATATCTGGCTCATAACGGAGAGATTAACACGCTCCGGGGCAATATCAACTGGATGAACGCCCGGGAAGCCCAGTTCGAGTCGCCCCATTTCGGAGAAGACATCAAGAAAATCTCCCCGATTATGACCCCGGCGGCCAGCGACACCGCCGGCTTTGACAACGCCCTGGAACTGCTGTTGATGACCGGGCGCAGCCTGGACCACTCCATGTTAATGATGATTCCCGAGGCGTGGGAACAGCATGAGTCCATGCCCCAGGAAAAGAAGGACTTTTACGAGTACCACTCTTGCTTGATGGAGCCTTGGGACGGACCGGCGATGATTGTGGCCGCGGACGACCGGAACATTTGCGCCGTCCTGGACCGCAACGGCCTGCGACCCTTCCGCTACACTATCACCAAGGACGACAAGCTGGTCATGGCCTCCGAGACCGGGGTGCTGGACATTCCACCGGCTCAGATAAAGCAGCGGGGCCGGCTGCAGCCAGGTCGGATGTTCCTGGTCAGCATGGAAGAAGGCCGTATCATCGGCGATGAAGAGCTGAAGCGGAAACTCTCCGGACGTCGTCCCTACGGCGAATGGCTGAAGGAAAACAAGGTTTCTCTGGATGAATTGCCCGAGGCCGCCGCCGCTGATCGACCGACCAATTCGGAACTGAACCGGCAGCAGCGGGCCTTCGGTTATACCATGGAAGAGCTGCGGATGCTCACGACGCCAATGGCGGCCAACGGGTATGAGGCGATTGGCTCAATGGGTAACGACGCTCCCCTGGCGGTGCTGTCCACCCAGAACCAGCTATTGTTCAACTACTTCAAGCAGCTTTTTGCCCAGGTTACCAACCCACCCCTGGACGCGATCCGGGAGGAGCTGGTTACCTCCCTGGAAGCATTTATCGGCAGTGAACAGAACCTCTTTGAGGAGACTCCCAAGCACTGCCATCAATTGCGGCTCAAATCTCCGATTATTACCGACGGAGAACTGGAGAAAATCCGGCGGATTAACGTGGGCGATATTCGCTCCCTAACCCTCTCCGCCCTCTTCGACGTTCCCGAGCCCGGCGAGGCAAAAGAAACTTCCCTTGAAGAGGCCTTGGACCGCCTGTGTGAGCAGGCGTCCCAAGCCATACGGGACGGCTACTCGATAATTATCCTGTCCGACCGGGGCGTGAATGCCCGGCAGGCGCCAATACCCAGCCTGCTGGCTACCTCGGCAGTACACCACCACCTGATACGGGAAGGTACCCGCACCAAGGTCGGCCTGGTTGTGGAGTCCGGCGAACCCAGGGAGGTGCACCATTTCTCGTTGTTGCTGGGTTACGGCGCCGGAGCGATAAATCCCTATCTGGCAATGGCCGCCGTTCAGGACCTGGCGAAGCGGGGAGAATTAAACGGGACCAAGCCCGAATACGCGGTAACCAACTTTGTTAAGGCCAACGAAAAGGGCCTGCTCAAGGTCATGTCAAAAATGGGTATTTCCACAGTGCAAAGCTACCGGGGCGCCCAGATTTTTGAGGCTGTTGGCCTGAACCAGGAATTGATCGGCCGGTACTTCACCGGTACGCCCTCCCGTATCGAGGGCATCGGCCTGGACGTGATCGAACAAGAGGAATTGCAGCGGCACCGTTTTGCCTTTCCGGACCAGTCGATTCCGGCTGAACCGGAACTGGAACCGGGCAGCGCTTACCAGTGGCGGCGGCACGGCGAAGTCCACCAATGGAATCCGGACACAATCGCCAAGCTGCAATATGCCACCCGCTCCAATAGCTGGGAGTCCTACCGGCAGTTCAGTCAGGCGGTCAATGACCAGAGCCGTCAATTGGCCACCCTGCGGGGGTTGCTGGAGTTCAGGACGGACCGTACCCCGGTTCCGCCGGAAGAAGTAGAGCCGGCCCAGGAAATTGTGCGGCGCTTTGCCACCGGGGCGGCCTCTTTTGGCTCAATCAGCAAGGAAGCCCACGAGACGCTGGCGATCGCAATGAACCGTATAGGGGCGCGCAGCAACACCGGCGAAGGCGGCGAGGATTACCACCGCTATACTCCCGACGACAACGGTGACTCGCGCAATAGCGCCATTAAACAGGTAGCTTCGGGCCGGTTCGGGGTAACTCCCAATTACCTGGTAAACGCCACCGACTTGCAAATCAAGATGGCCCAGGGTTCCAAGCCGGGCGAAGGCGGGCAATTGCCCGGCCACAAGGTGGACGAGGTTATTGGCTGGGTTCGCCATACCACTCCCGGAGTGGAATTGATCTCGCCGCCGCCGCACCACGATATCTATTCCATTGAGGACTTGGCCCAGCTGATTCACGACTTGAAGAATATCAACCCGGACGCCCGCATCCACGTCAAGCTGGTAGCCGAAGTTGGCGTAGGGACAATCGCCGCCGGTGTATCCAAGGGTCATGGCGACGTGGTGCTGATCAGCGGGCACGACGGGGGCACCGGCGCCTCCCCCGAATCCTCCATAAAACACGCCGGACTGCCCTGGGAGTTGGGACTGGCGGAGACGCAGCAGGTTTTGGTAGCCAACAACCTGCGCAGCCGCATCGTGGTGCAGACCGACGGTCAACTCAAAACCGGGCGGGATGCCGCCATTGCCTTCTTGCTGGGAGCGGACGAAATCGGATTTGCCACCGCGCCGCTCATCGTCAGTGGCTGCATTATGCTGCGCAAGTGCCACCTGAATACCTGCTCGGTAGGGATTGCCACCCAAGACCCGGAATTGCGCCAGAAGTTTGCCGGCAAACCGGAGTTTGTCATTAACTACTTCTTCTTCGTCGCCGAGGAACTGCGGGAAATTATGGCTCAAATGGGTTTTCGAACGGTTCAGGAAATGATCGGCCAAGTGGAAGCCCTGGATTCCAGGAACGCCGTCGAACAATGGAAAGCCCAGGGTCTGGATTTTTCCAGGTTGCTCTACCGGCATCCCAAGTCGGACGAAGTGGTTATTTATCAGTGCGAAACCCAGGACCATGGGCTGGAAAACGCCCTGGACCACGTTTTGATTGCCCAGGCTGCGCCGGCTATTGAGCAAAAGCAACCGGTCAAAATTAACCTGCCCATCCACAACTCCAACCGCACCGTCGGCGCAATGCTCAGCGGCAAAATTGCCAAACGTTACGGCGAAGACGGCCTGCCCCCCGAAACTATCAAGATAAGCCTTACCGGCTCGGCGGGACAAAGTTTCGGCGCCTTCCTGGCTGAAGGAATAGAAATCCGGCTGGAGGGTGATACTAACGACTATATGGGCAAGGGTATGAGCGGCGGCCGGATTATTGTCTGCCCGCCGGCCGAGTCCGATATGGTACCGGAAGAGAATATCATCATCGGCAACGTGGCGCTTTACGGAGCCACCGGCGGCCAGGTGTTCATCAACGGGCTGGGCGGCGAACGGTTCTGCGTACGCAATAGCGGGGTACAGGCCGTGGTAGAAGGCATCGGCGACCACGGATGCGAATATATGACCAGCGGAATCGCCGTGGTGCTGGGCCCAACCGGCCGCAACTTTGCCGCCGGTATGAGCGGCGGGATTGCCTTCGTTTACGACGGCGACGGCGACTTTAACACCCGGTTCAACGGCGGCATGGCCGACCTGGAATCGGTTTCGGACCCGGAAGACGTGGCGACCCTCCGTAGCCTGATTGAAGACCACCTGCAATATACCGGCAGTTCCCCGGCCCGGCGGATACTCGCCGACTGGAACCGGGAATTGTTCAAGTTCAAGAAGATAATGCCCCGGGACTATCGCCGGGTGCTGGAAGAACGCAAAAAAGCCGAAGAACTGGAAGTATCAAGACATGGGTAAACCTACCGGATTTATGGAATCCGGGCGACAGCCTCCGGATCGCCGCCCCGTAGCCGAGAGAAAAGGAGACTACCAGGAGCTTTACCTGGACTGGCCGGAGGCCCGCTCCCGGGAGCAGGGCGGTCGCTGTATGGACTGCGCCGTTCCCTTCTGCCATATGGGTTGCCCTTTGGGCAATGTTATCCCGGAATTTAACCACCATGTATATCAGGGAGAATGGGAAAAAGCCCTTCACGTTCTGCTCAGCACCAACAACTTCCCGGAGTTCACCGGCCGGATTTGCCCGGCCCCCTGCGAGGCCTCCTGTGTTCTCAATATCGACGCCGACCCGGTGACGATCGAATACATTGAGAAGGAAATATCGGAACGGGGCTTCAAGGAAGGCTGGATACGGCCGCAACCGCCGGAACATCGCACCGGCAAGAGAGTTGCCGTAGTCGGTTCCGGCCCGTCGGGATTGGCCGCAGCCCAGCAGCTTAACCGCGCCGGTCACTCGGTCACCGTATTTGAGCGGGCCGACTACATCGGCGGCCTGCTGATGCTGGGGATTCCCGATTTCAAGCTGGACAAGGGAGTAGTAAACCGCCGCATTCAACTGATGGCCGACGAAGGGGTAGAATTCCGCACCGGGGTCAACGTTGGCTTTAATTATCCGGTGGAGGAGATCTTGGCCGGGTTTGACGCGGTTTGCCTCACCGGAGGTTCCACCCAGGCGCGGGAATTGCCGGTGCCGGGCCGGGAACTGAACGGCATCCACCTGGCAATGGATTACCTGCCCCAGCAAAACAAGCTGCTGGCCGGTGAGACAATAAACCCGGAAGAACACATTACTGCCGAGGGCAAACGGGTTGTCATTCTGGGCGGAGGCGATACCGGGGCGGACTGTCTGGGTACCGCCCACCGGCAAGGGGCCGAAGTAGTTTATCAGTTTGAGCTGCTGCCCGAACCCCCGGAACAGCGCCGGCAGGATAATCCCTGGCCGCAATGGCCGAATATCCTCCGCTCGTCGCCGGCCCACGAGGAGGGCGGAATCCGCGACTACAACATCCTGACCAAGTCTTTTTCCGGCAAAGACGGCCAACTGGAAAAACTGCACGCCGTGCGGGTGGAGTGGGCTACCGGAGAGGACGGGCGTCCCAGCATGACCGAGGTTCCCAACAGCGAGATGGAAGTAGAGACGGACCTGGTGCTGCTGGCTATGGGGTTCCTGCACCCCGAACACGAAGGCATGCTCACCAAGTTGGGAGTAGAGCTGGACCCCCGGGGCAACGTCAAGGTCGATGAAAACAAGATGACCAGCGTTCCCGGAGTCTTCTCCGGCGGCGACATGGCCCGAGGGCAGTCGCTGGTGGTCTGGGCCATCGCCGAAGGCCGAGAGGTGGCCCGGGGAATCGATGGCTACCTGGTCGGGCAGACCGGCCTGCCCCGGTCGATGCCGACCCGCTAACCTCCCGGCAACAACTCCTTAAATAAATTTTGCGTAATACAAAACGGGGCGATGAACTCATCGCCCCGTTGCTGGTTACGGCTGATTGTTTGGAACTAAACTGGTTAAGAGGCTGGAGTTACCTACGCTTACCGCCTCCGCCAAGTCCGACCGGCTCAGGTATTCCTGAACGTCTAGGACCTGGATAGTGTTGGTAGTGCCGGAAACGCCGGTCAGATAGCCGTGGACAATGGTAACCACGTCAGACTCGGTCACCAGGCCGGTGGAGAGCGAACCGCCAATCAGCATGGATACCAGCTTGGCAATATCCTGCTCCGGGGGGATGACGCCGCTGGGCTGGAGGCCCCAACCCATACACAGTTTACGCAACGTCTCTTCGTCGTGGGCAAAGACGATAATGTCGCCTTCGGGACGATAACGGGAGACTTCAAAAGCAGCCCGGCCGGTGCTGGTAACCACGATGGGTTTGGAATGCAACTCGTGGACCAGCCGGCTGGCCCCCAATGCAATCGCCTGGGTGCGGTCATGGGTGCGGAAGTCTTTATGGAAGGGGTAAATCGTCTCCGCCTCCCGAATGGTAATGTCGGCCACCCTGACCGCCTCCACCGGAAAGCGACCAATGGCGATTTCGTCGGAAAGCAGGATGGAGTCGCAGCCGTCAAGCACCGCATTGCTGATGTCCGAAATTTCGGCGCGGGTGGGGTTAGGAGAGTCCACCATCGACCAAAGCATCTGGGTAGCGATGCAGGAAACTTTGGCCGCCTCGTTGGCCTTTCTTACAATCTCTTTCTGTACAATCGGCACCCGTTCCATCGGAATTTCCACGCCCAAATCGCCCCGGGCCACCATTACGCTGTCCACTTCTTGGAGGATAGAGTCCAGGTTGTCGATCCCTTCTCCCCGTTCCAGCTTTGCCATAACCGGAGCATTGCTGCCGATACTCTCCAAATATGCCTTGGCGTCCCGGACGTCCTGGCCGGTGCGGACAAAGGAAACCGCTACCCAGTCCACCCCTTGCTCCACACCAAACCGCAGAGCGGCCTTGTCCTCCTCGGTAATCACCGGCAGGTCGATGGATACACCGGGCAGGTTAACCCCTTTATATGAAGAGATGGTGCCGCCGTTACGAACGCGGGTTGATACTTCCCGGCCGTCGGTCTCCAGCACCTCCAGGCAAACAGTGCCGTCGGCGATGAAAATCAGGTTGCCCTGGCTCAAACTTTTCAGGACACTGGGCTCCGGAAAGGGTATTATCCCGGTGTCGCTGGTGGATTCGTCCGGGGTTATCCGGTATTCTTCCCCATGGTGAAGCTGGACCGGCTCATCGAGTCGGCCCAGGCGCAGCTTTACGCCTCCCAAGTCCTGGAGGATTCCCACGCGGCGGCCGTGTTTTTCCGAAAGGCGGCGAACATTGTTGATTACTTCCTCGTGTTCGGCAAAAGTCCCGTGGGAGAAATTGAGCCGGGCGCAGTCCATTCCGGCAAGGATGAGCCGTTCCAAGGTGTCCGGGTCCCGGGAGACCGGGCCGATAGTGGCGATAATCTTGGTCTTTCGCATGGCGAATTACCTCACAAGGCTCAGCTGCGGCCCGCGTAATAGGAATCGGTGGCTACCCTCAGACCGGCTACCCGGTTGGCTTGCAATGCGTCTTTTCGATCCGCGGCCCAACTGTTGGAGGCCACAATACCGGCCAGGCTGCCCTGGAACTGGGGCATCACATAGCGGGCCAACAGCTCATAACTGCGATGTATCTTATCTCGAGGCGCCCAGTCCTCTACCCGGATCATGAAGCTGCCAAAGCCGCCGCTCATCTCCTGCAGCCGTTTGATACCGGCGATACAATCATCCGGCGTACCTACAATCCACTGGTTATTTTCCACCATGTGGTCAACAATCTGATTGGCCGGTACGTTGGGCACCTCATTGCCCAGGGTATTGCCGAAATACTCGGTTACGACCCGGCCCGCGCCCACGCGTATGTCCTCAAAGGCTTCCTCGCGGCTTTCGGCCAAATGCAAACCGACTACCAGACCCCAGTCTTCCCGGTGTACTGTTTTGCCGTGTTCCGCCGCCGAGTTTTCGGCAATAGACCACAACTCTTTAAGGCTGGTTGCCCGAATCGTGTCCCGGGGGATGCTCATCGAAAGTACCGCCGCCCCGTGTTTTCCGGCCAGAGTCACTCCCGCCGGGGACTGAACCGAGGCCACCGCCACCGGCAGATGCGGCTCCTGATAGGGGCGGAGCTGGAGGACGGCTTCGTTTAACTCAAACCAGTCGCTCTTGTAGGTTAGCGGTTCGGTTTCGTTGAACAGCCGCAGAATTATGCCCAGGGACTCGTCCATCATCTCCCGTTGCCGCGCCGGGTTAATGCCCAACATCAGTGCATCGGAGGCCAGGGCGCCCGGGCCGACACCCAGGATAACCCGCCCTCGGGTCAGGTGGTCCAGCAACACCATTCGGTTGGCTACCATCAATGGATGGTGGTAGGGCAGGCTGATGACGCCGGTGCCCAGCCGGATGTTGCGAGTGCGTTCGGCGGCGGTGGCGATGAACACCTCCGGAGAGGCTATAGTCTCCCAACCGGCGCTGTGATGTTCTCCGATGTAGGCTTCATCAAAGCCCAGCACGTCCAGCCATTGCAGCAATTCCAGGTCACGTTCCAAGGCCAGGGTCGGATTCTCGCCAACCCGGTGGAAGGGAGCCATAAAGACCCCAAATTTCATCCGCTGGGACGCGCCGTTATTCGAGACTGTCATTGAGAAGCCCTCCCATCAATTGTTTCCATAATCTGCGGTAAAGTTTAAGTCATTCTAACACGGGTTTGCCGCCGTTTCATATATCCCGCGGTTCCAGCCGAAGATTCTGCGTTATCCGCCGCCTTCGTCATTGCCTGGGTTTGGGAGGTGCCATCAGATGGCAGCCCGCTTACCCGCCGAGTATTCTGCGATTAGCCAAGACCCTTCACTCGTCCCTGGAAAACCGATCATGGTGAACCTGTTCTTCGACAAACTCAGAATGAGCGGGGTTTGGTATCGGCCCTCGGACAAGCTCCGGGCGAGCTGAATATTGCTTGGACTGTGATTTTTGAAAAACCTCGCATTTACAGAACGGGGTAGCCGTAAAACCACAAAAGTGTTATCTTGATTATTACCAGTACCCAGCCGGGAACCGTGCGCTGGTTCTCAAGAAAATTGCGTTCAGGAGGAAACCGAAATGGCCCAGATAAAACATATCGCCATCGCTACCAATGACGCGGAATCTACCGCCAAGTTCTATTCCGAGGTGTTCGGACTTCGCCAGGTCGCCAAGCTGGACAGCGACAACGCCAAGGGCTATATGCTCAGCGACGGCAACATAAACATGGCAATACTGGACTTCCAGAACGACGCCGTAGCCGGGGAGCGCGGACAAGATTGGGAAGGAATTCACCACATCGGCTTTGAGGTGGAGAGCCTGGAAGACATCGAAGCGCGCCTGGCTGCCGCCAACTCCAAGCCCATGGACGAAGTCAACCAGGCCCTGCACGTCGGCATGGGCGGCCCCCGGACTCAAAACGTTGAGACCAAGTACGAAGGCCCCAACGGGGAGATGATCGACGTCTCCGAGACCGGCTGGGTAGGGACGCGGGGTTTGGACTAGGCAAGTATCCTTAATCCGCGCCCGGCGCAATCGGGCGTAGGGCGGACTTAAACATGGATGGACAGGATATACAGGATAATTTGTAATTGCTAATTGTCCTGATTTTCCTGTCCATATATGTTCAGTCATGGAATTTCGGAGGAATATGGCCCGAAGCGGCCAGGAAACACCGCACCGCCAGGATGGCCAACTACGGTATAATAACGTCCCCACCTGTCGCAGCGCAGCAACGCGAGGAAGACCATGACCAGCAAACTTTCGCGCCACACAACTGCCGCCGGGAAGCTCGAAATCTTCCCGGACTTTCCCCCCAGGTACGATATGCAGAACTTTCTCTACCTTTATAAAGACGGTCGTGCCGTAGCGCTGCGTCGGCATCTGGGCAACTCCGAAATAACCCTGGTGTTTTGCGAAATGCCGGTCTATTGGTATCCCAGCCGCAACGCCCGCATACCCGACTTGCTGGTTGCCTTCAACGTAAATCCGGCAATTGCCATCGCCCGCAATGGCTATTCCATTGAGGAACAGGGCAAGCCACCGGACTTCGTGCTGGAGGTAGCCTCGGTCAGCACCGCCCGCAACGACTACACCCAAAAGCGGGAGGACTACGCCGCCTTCGGCATACCCGAATACTGGCGCTTCGACCCTACGGGCGGACGGCGTTACGACGCGCCCCTGGCGGGAGACCGGCTGGTTGACGGCGCCTATCAGCCCATCAATATCGTTGGCGACGGCGACAGGAATTTATGGGGTCATAGCGACATCCTGGGCTTGGACCTGTGCTGGGAGGAAGGACAACTGCGCTGGTGGGATCCAGTCTCCGGGCGTTACTTTGAGAGCCACGATGAGGAAGCGGATGCGCGCTTGGCTGCCGAGGCCCGGGCCGCCGCCGCTGAGGCCCAGGCCGCCGCCGATCAGGCCCGCATCGTCGAACTGGAAGCGGAATTGCGCCGACTGAAGGAACCATAAGCGGGAAGAGCGGAAGCGACAGGTCGAAGCCAACGATGAAGGGTTCACCGAACCCCTGCCGAAACCGCCACCGGGCGTCAATGCCAACGGCCAGCACCCCTAACCCTCCACTAAAACAAAAGGCCGGATGATTCAATACTCATCCAGCCCATCAGTCACTTCACAGTAACCGCCGTCTTTAACAGACAGGGCCCGACTTGCCTATCTCCAAATACCCGCCAACCGTTGCCTGCTCAATAATATCCGTCGCCGAGGCGATGATAGGCAATTCAGTCCGGCCATTCCACCACCGGGAACCGTGCGCTGGTTCTCAAGAAAATTGCGTTCAGGAGGAAACCGAAATGGCCCAGATAAAACATATCGCCATCGCTACCAATGACGCGGAATCTACCGCCAAGTTCTATTCCGAGGTGTTCGGACTTCGCCAGGTCGCCAAGCTGGACAGCGACAACGCCAAGGGCTATATGCTCAGCGACGGCAACATAAACATGGCAATACTGGACTTCCAGAACGACGCCGTAGCCGGGGAGCGCGGCCAGGATTGGGAAGGAATTCACCACATCGGCTTTGAGGTGGAGAGCCTGGAAGACATCGAAGCGCGACTGGCTGCCGCCAACTCCAAGCCCATGGATGAAGTCAACCAGGCCCTGCACGTCGGCATGGGAGGCCCCCGGACTCAAAACGTTGAGACCAAGTACGAGGGCCCCAACGGGGAGATGATCGACGTCTCCGAGACCGGCTGGATAGGGACGCGGGGGCTGGACTAGGGGCTGAACCTGAATTTCCGGCATTTATTAATCAAGAAACCCGGTGGAGTTTATTCCACCGGGTTTCGTTTGTTGACCGTGTAAGGGCAATGGAACTGACTGGCGCAATAAGGACCAGTCTACTAACGGTGCTCCAAGTAATATATCCGCCCCGCCAAATACGCGTTTGTCCAAGCTTGAACGTCTTTTCCGGTGCGATTTGCGTTGTGGTAGGTGCTTATGGAATCACGGACTGACCCAATGAAAAGGTCTGCTGCAAACCCTTCCTGGATCATCTTTATCGGATCCAAGCCCTTACCCCAAACCCAATAACCTTCCTCTTCATCTAACATGGCGCGGAAAGCAGCCAAAATCGGGTAAATATAGCCGGTAGGCATTTCGAACTCAACGTATTCATTGATGAATGGAAGTAACTTCTTTTTCTTTGCAGGAAGGGTCTTTACGCCAGCGAGCCCGCCAAACCTACCATACCCTGTACCAGTGCTCGGGCCCTTTTGATTGTATTGGTTCGGCAAGTGATATTGAATCAGATCCCAAACCTTCAATGCGTCCCGAGCTACCTTTTGCAACTTTAAGAACTTAGGTTCGTTCTCCTTCGTAGAAAACCGCTTAAGACACGCTTCCTTTCCGGAGTACGCTACTACCGGGTGACTGTTTCCTGTAAACGACTCGGCATCCAAGGCCGTTAGTATGCCTATGAATTCGCGCACGTCCAGTTCACCGTCTTCGTTTTCCTTCCAGCTGATTAACTTGGTAAAGTCCGGACCGATTGCTGACTTAAGCTCTTCAAATCGACCATCCAGATTCAATAAGCTCTTGGAGGCTACTTGGCGTGAAGTGTTCCGAGCTTCCACTACATTTGGAATAACTTCAGATTGTAATCCCGTGAAAATCTCCAAGTTAAGATAGGGACCGGAGCCGTTTTCTTCTTGTTCCCGTTGAGATTCGAGCTGCTCCAAAATAGCGTTTAGAGTATGGCCGCCATCCAAAATACCGTCAATTTCCTTATCATTAAATACGAGCGTCAACAGGTTGGTCTTGCTATCCCACGCGACTTTCGAGGCCACGATCGTTAAACCGCGATTATATTCTGCAAACCAATCGGAGTTTCCGGTTAAAGTTTGACGGATAGCCTTAGGTACCCGGCCTTTGTTGGTCGACTCCCTAGCGTTTACCTCAAGCCAATTCTCCCATTCGGGAGGTATTTGAGAAACCGGGACTACAGCGTAGTACCGGCGAAGGCTACCTTTATCAGAAGAGGGCGATACAAACAGGCGGGAAAAAGAGGCGGTTTCTAGGACAAAGGTACTCTTAAGCATGGCAATTCCTCTCCGGTGCGGATTTGGCATCCGGGGGGGCAACAGCCCCAGCTAGATAGGCCGCATTGGACCAAACCTAGCCTCGGTACCGTTTCTGGCAACCGACTGAAGTTATTGTCGTCGTACCGTTAATGGATGTCAAGCAAATGAGGGCGGAAATAAAGAGCTGCCGTCTATTGGTTTGTATCATTGTGCTACACCAAGCTTTTTGTCAATGCGTTACTACCAATCTTCAGATACCCGCCGGCCGTCGCCAGCCCAATAATTTCCGTAGCCGAAGGGATGATAGTGAGTTGGGTCAGGCCGTCCCTCCAACGGAAATCGCCCAGTTCCACTTGTCGCAAATTTACATTGCCTTCCGCCGAAATCAGACAGACATGATGGTGTTGGCTTGGGCTTTCATAGTCGAACAAGTGGGAAGAATTGAGCACTTTCAGGCCCGTTTCCTCGTCCAGTTCCCGGCAAGCCGCAACAATCGAAGATTCGCCTCTTTTCATGCCGCCCCGGGCAGGCTCCAGTGCTTGGCCCCGCGCTCCCTCACCAGCAGTAGCTTACCTTCCTTGATAACCAGGGCAGTAGCGCGGTTTCTCTTTGGCTTAATCCGTTCTTTCGCCATAGTGGGGCTCAAATATCTACGACCAGGATGGACAAGATTTGCCGGTCGGCGGTGACCATAACCCGGCCTTCCATACTACACGTATCTGCTATGCCACGTTATTCTACGCCGGCCCAAAGGCCAACGCCGGCTTGGCTTCGTCCAGGTCTTCCAGGCTTAGGGCCAAGTTCATTCCGGTGATAATGGTTTGCGGGTTGGCGGCGTCAACTCCCAGGATGCGGGCGCTGATGCGCGGCCCTTCCTCCAGGGTTACGATACCGGAGCAGTAGGGGTTGTTGCGGCCGTAGCCTTTTTCGGCCATTGCCACCGGCACTACGGAGATGCAGGTGAAGGCGCTGAGTTGTCCCCTGCCGCTGAACCGGAACCACTCCATTTCCCGGCTGTGGCAGGCCGGACACATCGGGCGCGCCTCAGCGGCCAGCTTGCCGCAGGCCCGGCAGCGCACCCCCATAAAGCGCCCCTCCAAGAGGTAGGCGTAAAAGGAAGCGGCGTTAAACTCTCTGGATTCCTCTGCCGTGCTCATGCGGCCCCTACACCCTCCGCAAAATGTTTACTACACAAGTGCCGCCGGTGCCGCCGACATTGTGAGTCAAGCCCAGTTCCAGATTGGCATTCGGCACCTGACGGGCGCCGGCCTCACCGCGCAGCTGATGGAAGGTCTCGATAATCTGGGCTACACCGGAGGCTCCTACCGGGTGGCCCTTGGCTTTCAGTCCGCCGGAGGTATTAATCGGGCGATCGCCGTTCCGAGCGGTGCGGCCTTCGTCCACGGCGCGCGGGCCTTCGCCCGGTTCGAAAAAGCCCAGATCCTCGGTGGCGATAATCTCGGCAATGGTAAAGCAGTCGTGAACTTCGGCCACCTGGATGTCATTCGGCGTCACTCCGGCCATGGCATAAGCCTGGGCGGCCGCTTCCCGCGCGGCTGAGAGCGAAGTCAACTCGTCGGCATCGTGCAGGGGACGGCCGGAGGCTTGACCGGTGCCAGCGATGTGAACCGGCTTGTCGGTAAAATTGCCGGCAATCTCCGAGGCCACCAGCAACACACAGGAAGCGCCGTCGGTAATCGGAGCGCAATCGTACAAACGAAGCGGCCAGGCAATCCACGGGTTAGCCTGAGGGTCGTTCAAAAAGTCCATTTCGTCCTGCCAGGCGGGAACCGGCTCTCCCCGCTGCTCGGCCCGGGCCTTGCGCCGTTCCATCATATCCATCAGGCTGGAATTGAACTGGGCCTTGGGATTAAGGGCGCCGTTTTTGTGGTTCTTGATACCCACTTTAAGGAAGTGGCTCAGGTTGGTTTCATAGCGGTCCATGTGGGCTTTGGCCAGGGCGCCGTAAATGCCGGGGAAGGTCAGGCCGGCCGGCACTTCATACAACCCGTCGGCAGCCGAGGCTAAAACATCGGTTACCCCTTCGGTCGGCAAGCCGGTCATTTTCTCCACACCGCCCACCAATACCACGTCATACATCCCGGAGGCAATGGCGGTGATGCCCTCCCGGAAGGCGCTCCCGCTGCTGGCGCAGGCGTTTTCAATACGAGTTACCGGCACCGGAGTCATACCCAACCAATCGGCGAGGATGGGCGCGGTATGTCCCTGACCTTCAAACAAGTCGGAGGAATAGTTACCAATAAAACCGCACTCTATATCCTCAACGTCGATACCGTGATCCAGGTGTTCCAAAAGATCCTGAAACGCCTCGACGAACAGGTCTCGAACGGTCTTATCGCGGAAGGCGCCAAACTGGGACATACCGGCGCCGACGATTGAAACGGGACGAGCCAGTTGCCGCCTCCGGGCTAAGGTTAACGAAGTTGCCATGCGCGTTTGCCTCCCCTGGTTTAGTGGTTCAACGGAGTAATGAGCCGATATGACCTTGCTAAAGTGACGCTGCCGCCATTATGCTGCCCGCCAATAAACCCGTCAATCCCGGCGGCCACCGCACTTCTTTTCCTCTGTCGTCGGGCCACCCTGCGGCGCATTTACCCGGCGACATTGACCGTAACTGGGGCTTGTTCTATACTTGAAAATAGCAATTGGAAACCGAACCTGGGATCAGCAATCAACCGGCCGGCAATTAAACATTATTACGAGGTGATAACCTGAATTCGGCAGATGTAGCCCAAATGGCTGTAGAAGTGGCCTCAGAGAAACTGGCTGAAGACATCGTACTGTTGGACTTGCGCCAGATTGCCTCTTTCGCCGATTACTTCGTGATAATGTCGGCAGAGTCCACCCGCCAAATTGAAGCCCTGGAAGACGACATCACCAGAGCCATGAAAGAGGCCGGCGTGAGTCGCTTCCACCGTGAAGGAACTTTGGGCTCCGGTTGGATACTGCTGGACTTCAGCGACATCATCGTCCACATTTTTGGGCCGGAAGAGCGAGAGTTCTACGGCCTGGAACGGCTTTGGGGCCGGGCCCAGCAGGTGGTCAGGATTCTCTAATCCAGGGCTCCAGGCTGCGGTCATAGCTGAGAATCTCCCCAGGAGCGAAGAACAAACTAATCTCCCGCTCCGCCGACTCCGGCCCGTCCGAGCCGTGCACCAGGTTGCGGCCGATGTCTATGCCCAGGTCTCCCCGGATCGTGCCCGCCGGGGAGTTGACCGGGTTGGTTTCTCCCATAGTCTGCCGCACGATACTAACCGCATTGTCCGCCTCCCAGACTATTGCCACCAAAGGCGATGAGGTGATGAACGCGGCCAACCCGGGGAAAAAGGGGCGTTCCAGGTGTTCAGCGTAGTGCCGGCGAGCCAGGGCATCATCCACCAGCATCAGCTTCAGCGCAGCCAGCTTCAGCCCTCTCCGTTCCAACCGGGATATTACTTCGCCGACCAGGCCGCGCTGTACCCCGTCGGGCTTAACCAATACCAATGTCCGTTCCATAGTTTAAGTTAACGTCCTTTGCAAATGTAAATGTAGGTGCAAGTCTTTAATTTTCGGCCCTCTCCGGCGATCCCCAGGTCTTTTGCGGCACCCGGTCCCGGCGTTTGGGGCCGCCAATGCTGGGCATCCGCAAATAATAAGGCTGCAGCGTAGCCACATCGTCCCTTTCCCCCGATTCCAGCCGTTGCCGTCCCAGTTCGACCAGAGACCCCAGCCGACTTACCGGCGAATGACCGACCACAACCCCGCGGCGACCCAGTCGCTCCCGGATTAGCTCGGCGTGGGGATGGACGCCTTCACCGCAAAAAAGAGTCCGTTCATCTATCCCAGACAGCAGCTCCTCCGGGTCGCAGATCAAGTCTTCCCGGACACGCTGCCCTTTAGCGTCCGCATCGGTTTCAGGTACGGGTACGGGTACGTTACCTGGTCCAATTTGAAAGTAGGCCGAGGCTACCTCGCCCCGTCCGGCGTCCAGCAAGGCGCAGACCGGCAGGCCCGAGTCCAGGTAGGGATGGGCCTCCAGGTCCAGGGTGCCCACGCCCACCAGGGGCTTGCCCGAAGCCATTGCCAGCCCCTTGGCCACGCTCATCCCAACGCGCAGGGCGCTGAACCCGCCCGGCCCCAGAGCCACGGCTATTCCGTCCAGATCGCTGACCGTCAGGCCGGCGCCCTCCAGCGTTTGCGCCACGGCCGGCATCAACTCCGAAGTATGGTTGACCGCCGAGTACCAGGAGCGGCACGAGAGCACCCGACCGGAATCGGCCAGGGCTACCCCGGCATACCTGGTAGAGGTATCAATCGCCAGCAGCATCTATTCGACCGTCTCCTCGTGTATCGACGCATCGCCACCCCGACCGGCTCGACCAACCGCCTTCTCCGGCCCGTCCGACCCGAAAACCTGGGCCACCCTTTCCAGCATCGGCAGATACCGGTCCGGGGGTTCAACGAAGGTAATACTACGTCCGTCACCGGCGGCGGCGTAGTCAAGATGCACCCACAGGCAGCCCGCCGGGAAAACGTCCTCCGCCCGGTCGGCCCACTCCACCACGCAGGCGCCATCGCCAAAAAGCTGCTCGTCCAGGCCCAAATCCCAGGCTTCCAGGGGGTCGTTGATGCGGTACAAGTCAAAGTGGTGCAAGGTCAATCTTCCCCGATAGCGAGTCATTATAACAAAGGTAGGGCTGCGGGCGTACTCGGTTACTCCCAATCCCCAGGCGATGCCTTGAGTCAAACAAGTCTTGCCGGCGCCCAGCGGACCGGTCAGCAGAAACACATCCCCAGGCACGATTTGTTCGCCGAGGATACGACCCAGCGCCTGAGTTTCCTCCGGTGCGCCGGTGTCAATGCGCAAATAGTCAGCCATACTTATCCGGCCACCGTTATCCTGCTACCTTTATCAACCGTCATTAGCCAAAATGGTCCCAGCCGGCGCGGCCCACTATATCCTCCCCGCCGTCGGAAGACACCAGGGTTACCTGTCCGGCGGGGCCGTCGGTTATTTCGCCAATCACCGCAGCCCCCTCCGGCAACTGCGGCATTACCCGGGTCATCACCGGTTCCGGGGCGACGAACAGCAGCAAGTAATCCTCGCCACCGTTCAGAGCCAGGTCCAGGCAATCATCCGGAAAGACACTCTGCAGCGTGGGATGCACCGGCACTTGGCCGGCATACACTCGGGCGGCCACCCGGCTGGACAAGCAGAGTTTGGACAGGTCGTCCGCCAACCCGTCGCTGACGTCCATCGCGGTTACCACGCCGGATTGGGCCAGAAGCTGCCCCTCGGCGACTGCCGGACGGGGCCGCCGGTGAGCTTGCCGCAAGAAATTTGCCGCTTGTTCGGTAACGGACACTCCATCCGGATTCTTAGGAGCTTCCAGCCCGCCCAGCATCAGTTTAAGCCCGCCGCCGGAGGAGCCAAGGTAACCGGTAACCGCCACCTGGTAACCCGGCCGGGCGGCGCGGCGCAACATGGGCGGGCCGGACTGTATGCCGGTAAGGGCAACGGTGATGAATACTCCGGGCGAGCGCACCATATCTCCGCCGACGATGGCAACACCGTATTGGCTGCCGATCTCCAGCATTCCCCGGTACAGTTCCTCGATGTCGGCCACCTCGGTTTCGGGAGGCAGCCCTAAAGTAACCAGGGCATACAAAGGAAGGCCGCCCATAGCGGCGATGTCGCTGATGTTGGAGGCCAGGGACTTCCAACCCAAGTCGCGCCAGGGAGTAGTTTTCCGGGTGAAGTGTACTCCCTCAACCACGGTATCGGTGGTAAACAGCTCGGTCGCCGGGGCGGCATTCCAGGCAGCGGTATCATCGCCGGTATCCACCAGCAGGCGGAAATCAAAAGCAGCGCCATTGTCCGGGCCGCGCCGCTCCCGGGTCACCAAAGCATTAAGCAGTTCAATCAGGCCGAATTCGCCCAAGTCTTTTATTTGCATCGCCAAGGGATTATAGCTTGGGAAGAAGGGGAGGGACAAGGAGGGTGAAGAACGGCCGAAAAGGCGATGAGACCCTTTGAGAATATTCGCCTTAATATTTGAGCCGACTTTCGGACATTTGAGGAACTGCGCGCTTACCCGATTAGGCGATAGCCTTATTGCGCCAGCAGCAGGAAATTAGGCCGGTCGTCCTTCATATCCCCTGAAATTAAAAAGCCGGGCCTTAAAAGGCCCGGCTCCGATATACAACCGATACACTTTAACCGCTGAACAGTAGAAGGAAGAAAAAGTTCAATGTGAGAGGTGGCTCACCCTTGTGAGCCGGGTATACAGTGAGTTTTCTTAAGGAACCGTCTCCGCAAACCGGGGAGCCGAAGCTCAACCGACAGGCTTGGAGAAACGGAACACTCACCGAACGACCTAGGAGGTGGCCCCGACCGCCGTCCGGGACCCGAAGGTCTCAGAAAACCGGAGGGGTTAATACTCCCTAGAAAGGAGGTGATCCAGCCGCACCTTCCGGTACAGCTACCTTGTTACGACTTCGTCCCAGTTACCAAACCCGACCTCGGCGCCTGCCTCCCTTGCGGGTTAGCTCAGCGACTTCAATCGTTCTCGGCTTCCATGACGTGACGGGCGGTGTGTACAAGGCCCGGGAACGTATTCACCGCAGTGTGCTGACCTGCGGTTACTAGCGATTCCACGTTCATGCAGGCGAGTTGCAGCCTGCAATCCCAACTGGGGCCGGCTTTGATAGGATTGGCTCCGGCTCGCGCCTTAGCAGCCCATTGTACCGGCCATTGTAGCGTGTGTGTAGCCCAAGGCATAAGGGCCATGCTGACTTGACGTCATCCTCACCTTCCTCCTCCTTGTGGGAGGCTGTCTCGCTAGAGAGTGTAACTAGCGACGAGGGTTGCGCTCGTTGCGGGACTTAACCCAACACCTCACGGCACGAGCTGACGACAGCCATGCAGCACCTGTGAAAGCTTCCCGAGTTACCCCGAGATCGTCACCCTTTCGGGTTCCTACTACCAACATGTCAAGCCTTGGTAAGGTTCTTCGCTTAGCATCGAATTAAACCACACGCTCCACCGCTTGTGCGGGCCCCCGTCAATTCCTTTGAGTTTTAGCCTTGCGGCCGTAGTCCCCAGGCGGGATGCTTATCGCGTTAGCTTCGGCACGGGAGGGGTCGATACCCCCCATACCTAGCATCCATCGTTTAGGGCGTGGACTACCAGGGTATCTAATCCTGTTTGCTCCCCACGCTCTCGCGCCTCAGCGTCAGGCACAGCCCAGAAGGCCGCCTTCGCCACTGGTGTTCCTCCCGATATCTACGCATATCACCGCTACACCGGGAATTCCGCCTTCCTCTACTGCCCTCTAGCCAGGTAGTATCTCTTGACCTCTCCCAGTTAAGCCGGGAGCTTTCACAAGAGACTTACCTAGCCGCCTACGCGCTCTTTACGCCCAGTAATTCCGGGTAACGCTTGCCCCCTACGTATTACCGCGGCTGCTGGCACGTAGTTAGCCGGGGCTTATTCCCAAGGTACCGTCCTTTCTCTTCCCTTGGAAAAGGGGTTTACAACCCTAAGGCCTTCGTCCCCCACGCGACGTCGCTGGGTCAGGCTTTCGCCCATTGCCCAAGATTCCCTGCTGCTGCCTCCCGTAGGAGTGGGGGCCGTATCTCAGTCCCCCTCTGGCTGGTCATCCTCTCAGACCAGCTACCCGTCATCGGCTTGGTGAGCCATTACCTCACCAACTACCTGATAGGACGCGAGCCCCTCCTCTGGCGCCCGAAGGCTTTCACCCCTAAACCAGGGCTTAAGGGTCTTATGCGGGATTATCCCCAATTTCTCGAGGCTATACCCCACCAAAGGGTAAGTTACTCACGCGTTACTCAGCCGTCTGCCGCTTTCCTATTGTGGCCGAAGCCACAGGCACGCTCGACTTGCATGCATTAAGCGCGCCGCCAGCGTTCACCCTGAGCCAGGATCAAACTCTCTATATAGAAAAACCTTACTTCCTTCTACTATTCAACTGTTAAAGTGCTTTTCTGCACTAACCCTGTGTCAGTGCGTATCCGGTAGTATAGTCAGGCCCTTTCCCCTTGTCAAGGGGTTTGTTGCCAATTTATTAAATCCGCTGCTTTCCTAATACCCCAATCTATCAACGCCGTGGGACTAGTCGCCGTCCAGCCTGAAATCAATCCTGCATTAGTATCAGTTATTGCTGCCGCCTGGCTAGTTGCCGAATAGCTGGAGCTGGCCTCCTTCATCGGTATTGCTTCCCTCGGCCTCCTCCCCTGCCGGAGCTTCCCTAATCAACGGAGGCGCCAGGTTCAGGTCAAGAATTGCCTCGCACCAACGGGCGGCGGCCAACAACCGCGCTTCGGCAAAAGCCGCGGCCACCAGTTGGATGCCCATGGGCAGACCCGACGCGGCCAACCCGGAGGGAAGGGTTATGGCCGGCAAGCCGCAGGAGGTCCAAGGCCCCTGGAATATGGTGTTGCCGGTATTGGTCCGGTCGGGCAGGGACGGCGTCGGCGTTGACGGTGTAAGCAGCACGTCCACCCTTTGCGACAATTCCTTCATATCCCGAGTGAATCTTTGCCGACGTTCCAGGGCCCGGGAATAGGTGACGGCATCGGTATCCAGACCTCGTCGGATCATGCCCCGTATTCCGGGCTGGTAGTCCTCGGCCTGGCGGCGATACATCGGCTCGTGAAAAGCGGAGCCCTCCACTGCCATGATGATTTGCTGGTCTTCCACCGCCGTATCCATGCTGGCGGGCAAAGACAGTTCTTCCACCACCGCGCCGGCCTGCGCCAACCGCTCCACCACTTCATCGGTATGCCGCCGGGTTTCGGCGTCGGCCTGGTCGTAGAAAAAGGAGCGCAACAGGCCGATCCGGGGCGCAGCTGGCGAAGACAGCCCGGCCAGATAGTCGGGAACCTCCAGCGCCGGAGCAACCGGGTCGTGCTCATCCGGCCCGGCCATCACCTGCAACAGCAGGGCCGCATCCGCCACGTCACGGGACATCCAGCCCATCGTATCCAGAGACCAGCTTACCGGAATTACGCCGTAGCGGCTGACCCGGCCGTAGGTCGGTTTCAAGCCGACTACCCCGTTATAAGAGGCAGGTCGCAGCACCGAGCCAACGGTCTGGGATCCCAGGGCGACCGGACACATTTGGGAGGCCACCGCCACCGCCGAGCCGCTGCTGGAACCCCCGGGAGTATGGGCTGCATTCCAGGGATTAACCGTCGGCGAGGGGTCCATACAGGCAAACTCGGTGGTTATCGTTTTGCCCAGTATTATTGCGCCCGCCTGCTTTAACAGAGCCACCGGGGTAGCGTCGTACTCCGGCACAAAGTCGGCATAGACCAGGGAACAGGCGGTGGTAGGTATGCCGGCAGTGTAGTAAATATCCTTGACCCCGACCGGAACGCCGTGCAGCAGTCCCGGAACCGCACCGGAGTCCAGCTCCTGCTCCCGCGCCCGGGCGTCGGCCAGGACTGCATCCCGGTCCAGATGCTGCCAAGCCTTTAGCGAAGGTTCCAGCGCGTCAATTCGACCCAGGAGAGATTCCATCAGTTCAACCGGGGACAGCGCTCGGCTTCTAATTTGGCGAGCCGCCTCCGTTGCGGATAGTTCGTAGGGTTGGGGCATATTATTTCCCTCCCGGGCCGTCCCGACGCATGAGTCCAACCCCCTGTACCCCCACACATCAGAACCTTAAGAAACTCCGATAGATGCGCGGGCAGGGGGGATTCTTGCTTCCCCCCAATAGTAATGGCCGGGGTCAGTCACAACCGGGGCGTTAGCCGGTTACGCCGGTAATGGTGATGTGGCCCATAATTGAATCGGCGGTAGCGCCGTGCCAGTGGTTCTCCCCGGCCAACACCTGCACCATATCGCCAACCCCCACCTCGTGGGTTTCCTCCTCGTTGGCTACGATGCCGTTGCCGCTGGTGACTACCAGAAGCTGGTCGGTGGCATGGCGGTGCCACCCGGTGGTCGCGCCCTTACCGAAGTTGACCACGCTGCTGCTGAAAAACTGGCTGTCGCCTTCCCCCAACAACGGCTGGCGAGTGCGGCTGACTTCGCCGCCGGTCCATCCTTCAATCGGCGTGGCCGTAGCGATGGGCACCTGGTCAATACGAGAGAGTCTAAAAAGTTTCATGGTGTTATGCCTCCTATTAGTGATTAACGATTAACGTTCCTTAATGGTCAAAGATGTTTTCGAGTATCCAAACTTGGTCAATATTATAGGTATTCGTTCCTCAATGTCCTTCTTGCCTCCATATTTTGCGTAAACTCCGGTATCGCCTATGGGGTTTGAATGCTTGAAACCGTCATGCGATAGTGAAAACCACTGAGGCATATCAAGGATAGACTTCCCAAATATTTCCTTGTGATGGTTGTGCAACACCTCACATACGACTATCAGGAGTTCGTTCCAACCCTGCTGCCCTTCAAAGGTTCTAACAACGGGGTCATTTCCCTTTAAACTAAAATTGATGGAAGCAGGCTTCGGAAAACTAATCGGCTTTCTGACTTCTATTTTGTTGACGGTCGGCTTTCGCGAATGGACGAACTGTTTGAGCTGAGCCGCCCTAGCCTGGATGTCGTAACGTTCGGCAAGTTTTGAAACCACGAATTCCATCATTACGTCATCGCCTGCCAGATTGTTCCAAGCCTCAGTTAGCCCTTCCATGATGGCACCGTGATTTTGGTGCTCATCGAATAAAGCTGCTGCTGCCTCCACTGTCTGTTTGACAGCTTGACCATTTATCATACTATTTCGCGCTAAGAAACGTTTAAAGTTGCTCTCTATATCCTTCTCACCGTTCGAAATGTGTAGCTCCAGGAATTGTCTCATATGCGCGTTTTTGCCTCGGGGCCAAGGCTTTACATAGAACCGCCACTCATCACCGTTGGTCAGGACTGATAGGCTCGGCTTTCCCTTAAGGCAATAGCCTTTAAGTTGGTCTTCTTCAGCTTCCCCAAGGACATGATTCCAGCGCTTAACTTCGATCAATATTTGAGTCTTGCCACCAATTCGAAGGTCGTAGTCAGGTATCTTGCCTCCGGGTAACGACGGCTGGGGATAAACCTCACTTAATTTAGAAGTGTCCCAACCAAGTTCTTTTAGCAGAGGTTGAACTACACCTATCTCAACCGCCCTTTCACCGAGCCCCTCAAGGTGTGATGCTTGGCTATTGATTTTGGATAGGACTGCCTCAAACGCTTTTGTCATAAGGCCACCTCCGGGTAGAGCGGTGACAAGGTTATGTAAATATACAGGATGATTTAGGTATCCCGCAAACCCTCTACTCGTCCATAAGTCCCCCGCCAACCCATCCGGTAAGCGGCCTTGCAACCAACCCTGGCCCCAAATCTGACGGAATCGGGCCGCCGCGCCTTCAGCCGTTGGGAAGCGTCGATATCCTCCTCGTCTATCTCATAATCGCCGCTTTCTATGTTGATAACGATGAACTTCCCGTTTTCCCGGGGTTCTACCAGGTGCTTTATTTGCTCCTCGTAGATTTGCTCCCCCCCGGTCGCATATCTCGTCAATGGTGTATTTCTTATTTGTCATGGCTATTTCCTTATCGCCGCTGTGAATCCACGAGCTACGATTTCGGACAAGTTACTCCAACTCCTCTATCAGCACATTGCCGCCGACTCGGACCTGGATGGTAAGCTGGCTGTCAGTTAGCAATCGCATACCCAGTAGGGGCGTTCCTTCAGCTTCTAGAATCTGAATGGTGCGTAGCCTGTTGTGCCACCGGACTTGGGCGTTCCAGACGTTTAGCCTGTCCCGAACCCGATTTGCCAAGACCACGTTGGTCCTTCGTCTTCTCCGAAGCTCCAAAATCTCAATCAACTGACGGGGCAAGGTCAAAAATCCAGTAAACCCGGTATCAATGACAGCTTCAATTGACTGGAACCGCCCGTTGTTGTCCACTATATCAAGCGGCACCCAAGCTTCCCGACCGGCATCTACATACCCCCTAATCGGCATTTTCAATCCTAGCCCCGCCAAAGCCTATGCGATAGGCGGCTTTGCAGCCAATTCGTCCCAAGTAGCCTACGGCATCAGGCCGCCTTTCGTACAGGCGTTCATCGGCTGCGATTTCGTCCTCATCTATCTCATAATCCCCACTCTCAATGTCAATTACGATAAACTTACCGTTTTCCTGTGGTTCCACTAGGTGTTTAATCTGCTCCGCGTAGATTTGCTCTCCCCGGTCGCATACTTCGTCTATGGTGTATTTTTCGGAATGCATAGCGCTCTTGACCTCTATGTCCAGTTTGGAAGGCAGCCATTGTCAAGGCTGGCCACGGAGTTAGACGGTCACTTCTCCTGAATAGTTAGAGAGCCTGGAGAATACCCGCATTTAGTCACTAGTGACGGGATGAGTTTATTGATTGCGTCTCTTCCGCCAAATTCCACGTAGATTCCTGTATCGCCTATTGGCTTCGGGTACTTCAAGCCACCGCTGGATTTTGAGAACCATTTAGGCATTTCCAGGACGACCTTATTGAAAGCTTCGGGACGTCGTTCCAGCATCAGCTCGCAAACTCCGACCAAGAGTTCATTCCAACCTTTGTTTTTTGGTACAGTCCTAACTACTGGCTGCCCATCCCCCGCTTTGAAAGTGAATTTGGCAGGTTTTGGGAAACTTATGGGCTTCTTTGCTTCCGTTACCGTATTAACGGACGGCTTCCTTGAATGCAGGAATTGCTTAAATTGGGTCTCTTTGGCTTGAATCTCCCGACGCTCGGCAAGTTTTGCCACCACAAATTCCAGTGTCTGTTCGTCAGTTGCAAGTTCGTTCCAAGCTTCAGTCAAGCCCTGCATAACGACAGCATCATCTATTCTTTCCCTGAGCAAGGAATGAGCATTTCCAACGGTCTGGTTTACAGACTGTTTACTCGACATCCTATCGCGAGCCAGGAATTGCCTAAAGTTCTCCTCCACCTTACCCAGTCCATCATCGGTAATGTCGAATTCAAGAAATCGCCTGATTCTCGCATTCTTGCCCTTCGTGGGCGGCAAATACAGCCACCATTGGCGCCCATTGGTCAAGACGGCAAGGCTTGGTTTGGTAAAGCGACAATAATCCTCGATCTGACTTTCGCAGTTCTTTAGATCCACACCTCCGGCTTTGGCTTCAACAAAAACGCGGTTGGCATTGCCGATTCGGAGGGCGTAGTCCACCAACCCTTTCCCGGTCGGATGTTCAGGTTTAACCTCGTCATCATCTTCTGTTTCCCAACCAACCCGGTTAAGTAGCGGTAGAATTACGGTTTGCTTTATCGCCTCTTCTACAAGAGTGCCCAAGTTCTTTCTCTTGATGTTAGAAAGAGTTTCCTCAAACGTCTTTGGCATTAGACCACCTCCGCATAGACCGGCAACAAGATTATGTAAATATACCGGATGCCTCAGAACTTTCGCAAACCCTCTATTAGCCCATAAGTCCCCCTCCAGCCAATCCGATAAGCGGAGGGATAACCAATTCTGGCCCCAAACCTGACCGAATCAGGCCGCCACTCCCACAGACGCCGGGAAGCGTCGATATCTTCCACGTCTATCTCATAATCGCCGCTTTCTATGTCGATAACGATGAACTTCCCGTTTTCCTGGGGTTCTACCAGGTGCTTTATCTGTTCTGCGTAGATTTTCTCACCTTGGTCGCATACTTCGTCTATGGTGTATTTTTGGGTGGGCATTTTAAACTTCTCCTGCGGTGGCCTTTCGCCACCATTATACCTGAACCAACCCCCTAAATCCCCGGCCTCCGCAAATACCACTCATTAGCCTGCTCGTAGGCATAAGCAGCATTAAGCACCGTTCCCTCATCGAAGGGCCGCCCGGCTATTTGCAGACCGATAGGCAAGCCTCCGGCGGTGAATCCGCAGGGCACTGACAGAGCCGGAACACCCGCGAGATTGTAGGGAGACGTGAAGCTGCGCCGCCCGGCATAACCGTCCAGGACTTCCTGCTTGCTGCCGATTCCCGCCCGCTCCGGAATTACCGACGACGGTATTGACGAGGTGGGCATTACCAGCAGGTCCACCCGGTCCAGGGCGTCCAGTATTTCCTGACGGATGGCGTGACGCAGCCTCAGAGACTTATGGTAGGCTTGGGCCGGAAGGATGCTTCCGGCCAACAGGCGCACCTGGTTATTGTAGTCGTACTCGCCCAGCCGTTCGGCGATAGTCTTCCGGTGCAGGGCCGCCGAGTCCACCATAATAATTGCGCTGGAAACGGCGGCGGAGTGTACCATCAGGGGCATGGACACTTCCTCTATTCCGGCGCCCAAATCACCCAGTTGGGCAATGGCGCGGATGACCGCCTCGCCAACCTCCGAATCTACTACCTCGGTATAAACCCGCTCCTTGACCACCCCGATTTTCAGGCCGCGAATGTCGCCGTTCAACGCCGCCGTATAATTCGGCACCGGCGCATCCCAAGTATAAGGGTCTTTGGGGTCATGGCCGGCGATTGCTTCCAACGTCATGGCGCAATCGGCAACGGTGCGGGAAATAGGCCCGGCGGTATCCATCGACCAGGCCGCACCTTGCATACCGTACCGGCTGACCCGTCCCCAGGTGGGCCGAATTCCTACCAGACCGCAGAAAGTTGCCGGCCCGCGGATCGATCCGCCGGTGTCTTCGCCCAAAGAAGTGGCGCACAACCCGGCGGCGGTGGCTGCTCCGGAGCCGCTGCTGGAGGTGCCGGGGTTACGGGTCAAGTCCCAGGGATTGCGGGGCCGGCCGTAGGGATGACGAAAAGCGTCCCCACTGGCAAACTCGCTCATATTCAGCTTGCCCAGCAGTATTGAACCCGCATCTTTCAGTTTGGCGATTACCGTTGCGTCCTCGTCGGGGACATTGTCCGCCAGAATGGTGGAGCCGCCGGTGGTGCGTATGCCCCGCGTATTGAGCTGGTCTTTAACCGCCACCGGGACGCCGTGCAATGGGCCTCGGTAACCGCCGGAAGCAATTTCCCTTTCGGCTTCCTGAGCGGCGGCAAGGGCTTCCTCCCGGCATACGGTGATATAGGAATTGAGCTTGCCGTCAATTTCCGAAATGCGTTCCAAGTAGGCCTCGGTGGCCTCTACCGGGGAAACTTCCCGCGACCTAATAAGGTCAGAAAGTTGCGTGGCGGAAAGAAAAGGGATTTCCTGCTTATCCATACTACCGGCCTCCTCAGGGCAAATTACCGTCAGTTCCGGGGCGGGCTTGGGGGGATGATAATCGGGAGAGGTTCAATTTTTTCCAGGCCGGGTACATCCGCGTTCTCCAGGGCTTCCAGCAAGCCGTTAAGACTGTAGCCAACCTCGGCCACCAACTCCGGTGGAATATTTACACCGGCAGCCTGAGCCAAAGCTAGAATCTCGGTATCGGTGAGGTCAACCATCGGGAACCTCCTGAACCATGTTGGGGAAATCAAGGAATGAAGGGTGAGACAAGAAAGAAAATAAAGGACTGAGCTTAAAGCGTCGCCTGCCGCCCGGTTGATGCCGATAAATGGCACGCCACACCAGAGCCGGGGCGCCCCGTGGAAACAGCCCCATTTTGGCCCGTACTCCCCCGGCTTGTCAATCCAAACCAATTGGGTCCAGCCCGACGGCTCGCCCTGCCGCTACGGTCAAGGGCTGGTATAATCCAGGGAAGGAACCCTATACCCTAGGGCCGGGGCCAAAACCCGGCGCGGACAATATTCCCGAAGGCGCGCCGGAACGACCGCCCCGGCCAATCAGGCAAGACGCCCAACGAGGCAAGAGGTGAAATAATGGAGCAGTGGGCCGGAATTATACTAGCCGCCGGATCGGGGCAACGAATGAAGTCCCGTCGGCCCAAGCCCTTGCACCGGGTATGCGGCAAGGAACTCATCCGCCATCCGGTGGAATTGCTGCAGGGCCAGGGGTTGCAGAGCATCCTGGTAGTGGTCTCGCCGGCCAATGCCGAAGCCGTTCGCAACCTACTGGGGGACACCGTGGATTATGTAATCCAACCCACTGCCCGGGGCACCGGCGATGCTGCAAGTCAAGCCGTTGCCGCGCTCCGGGGCCGGGCGGAACACCTGATTGTCCTGGGCAGCGACTCCCCGCTAATCAGGGCGGAATCGGTGCGGCAACTGACGGCGCGCCACCTGGCCCAGGGAAACGATATGACGATGCTGACCGCCTCCGGAATATATGCCCAGGACTTAGGGCGGATAGTCCGGGATGATGACGGGCAGATCGCCGGCTTGGTGGAAGCGTCGGACTGGGAAGGGGAGGAGTGGGCCCCGGCCGAGGTTAACGGCGGCGTTTACTGCTTTGACCTTTCCTGGCTGACCAATAACCTGGAAAAAATCCACCCAAGTTCTAACGGTGAGAAGTATCTTACATCGCTGGTAGCCATCGGCGCCGCCCAGGGAGACCAAATTGACGCCCTGCCCAGTGAAGAGCCGGAGGAAATCTTTGGCGTCAACGACCGGGTACAACTGGCCCAAGTAGAGGCCATCCGGAATTGGCAGATTTGCGAGCAGTGGCTCCGGGCCGGGGTAACCATTCAGGACCCGGCCTCGGTGTACATCGATGCCGGCGTCTCGATCGGGCAGGACACGATAATCCGGCCCAATACCATGCTGCTGGGCCGCTCCACAATCGGGGAGGACTGCGACATCGGCCCAAACTCGGTGCTCCAGGATTCCCAGGTAGGAGACCGGTGCCGGATAATAGCTTCAATGCTGGAAGAAGCCACACTGGAGGACGACGTGGAGGTTGGCCCATTCAGCCATTTGCGCCCGGCGGCTCACCTGGAAAGCGGAGTCCACCTCGGAAACTTTGTTGAAGTCAAGGAAAGCCGGTTGGGCCCCGGAGCGGTCGCCGGTCATTTCAGCTATCTGGGCGACGCATCGATCGGGGCTAACGTCAATATCGGCGCCGGGACTGTTACTTGCAACTACGACGGGCAGGACAAGCACCGAACCGTTATTGGGGAGGGGGCCTTCATCGGGTGCGACACCATGCTGGTAGCTCCGGTGACGGTGGGAGCGGATGCGGCGACCGGCGCCGGATCAGTGGTAACTAAAGACGTTCCCCAAGGTTTACTTGCGGTCGGGATTCCTGCTAGAATAAGAGCAAGAAAACACGGGCAGACCGAATTGCTGCCAACTGATTAATTATTGGATACCGAAAGCTTACCACCATTATCGATTTTCATCGGGTTCCTGGCCCTGTTCTCCTACCTGAGTATCGCTGAATACTCGGGAGGCAACGGCGGGGGTGTTCTGCGGGATACCCCATCACCGCAGCGCTCGATATTGTTCTTCTCCCCTTTCAAGTACGCTTGCGTCATTGCAATTTCCCTTTCCGGCCTCTATCTGGCTCAGGGCGTCCTGGGCCTTAATTGGGGCCTCATCTCCACCCTCTCCCTGGCGCTGCTGGTAGGCTTGACCATCATCCAGCGATTGGCGCATCTTCTGGCCCAACGCAAGCCCGCCTTCGCCGCCCGCTGCTCCCGGCCGATCCTTGCCCTGACTCGCCAATCCGACCGACGCGCCCGGAACGTCAGCAACGGAGCGTCTTCGGGCGGTAACGGAGCTGAAGACGACGACCTGACTTCCGAAAACCTGGACATCACCGAACAGGAACTGGTCAGCATGGACCGGCGCGACCGGGCAATGCTGCGGTCCATCATTAATCTGGATGCTTCCACCGCCCATGAGGTTATGGTCCCGCGCCTGGATATGGTAGCTCTGGACATCAACACGCCCTTAATCAGAGCCACGGCTCCGATCATCAGCAGCGGGCATACCCGCATTCCGGTTTACGAAGAAACCATTGACCATATCGTTGGCATTATCCACTCTTTGGACTTGCTGGAATTGCTGTCCCGGGACGACCCCGCCAAGTCGTCCCTGAGGGATTTGCTGCGTCCAGCTTATTTCATACCGGAAACCAAGCGGCTGGATGACCTGCTGGAGGAGTTTCAGCAACGGGCCATCCAGATGGCTGTTGTGGTGGACGAATACGGGGGCACCGAAGGTCTAATCACCATGGAAGATTTGCTGGAAGAGATTGTGGGGGAAATAGAGGATGAGTTCTCCATCGGCGATGAGCGGGAGGTAATACGGCAACCCGATGGATCAGCCATGGTTTACGCCGGAGTGTCCACCGACGTAATCGAAGAACTATTCGACACGCAATTGGACAACCCGGACGTGGATACCGTGGGCGGGTATGTTTATGTCTCCCTGGGAAGAATGCCCCGGTTAGGGGACGTTGTGGAAACTGATCAGTTGCACATTGAGATTGCCTCGGTAATGGGCCGCCGCATACAGCGGCTGCGCATCCACCCCAAGAACCCTAATGCCCAGGGAACGAACACCGGGTAAACGGCGTAGGGTAAACGGCGCAGCCAGCCTGGTCATCATTCGCTTTTCGGCGCTGTTAGCTCACACTGAGGTATGATCGGTTCTTCGCCGAAACGGGCATTAACATTAATATGGTACCACGTATAAAAGGCTCCGGGCGAGGCCCGGAGCCTTTTATCAGTTCGGTACGGGAGCTAACAGCTTTTTAACCAGGGACTAGGGAAAGCGCCGGGCTGCCGCCCAACGAACCGGGACTAGGGTTCATAAGCCAGAGGATTGACCCAGAACTCCACTTGAGCCAGTCCTGCCGGATATAGTTGCTGCCCTGCAATGGCCGAGTCCGACATCCGAGACGGAGGTACAATCCTCCCGCTCAATCTACCGGCTCCATAGCCGGGGTTGGATAGTGAAACCGAATTATCCCCTCTGGCAGCGTCAATAGCTTCGCCGGACCCGGATGCGTCAACCATGGTCTGGTCCGCTTGCGCGTTTGCCGAAAAACCGTAGAAAACGCCGCCGACGGCCAGCAAAAAAGTACCGAAGATAACCAGGAATAGCGCTGAGAAAACCCAAGGGCTCCGCGGAGGTCCCACTCCGACCAAAGTATAATCGTAACCCACTTCCATACCACTACACCGCTTCACAAAAATAATGAATATGACCGAACCAGTTAAGTAAGCCTGGACCTGAGGAAATTGAAACTCCCTGAACCACCCATCCACCCTCACCACCCACCGTTCAGAGAACCACCGTTCAGAGAAAACGAAGTGTAGAGGACCCCCCAGCCGGGGATCGAAATTGAGGGTATGCCGGACCTAGCGGGACCTCGGGGTATTCATACCGCCTGGAGTAATCGGCTCATTGAGGTAGATGTCACCGTTGCGGATCTTGATGTTGAACCCGCACTCCGGATTTATACAGACCCAAGCTTTATAATGAACCGACGCTCCCTGTCCGCCATAATCGGAAAGGGGAACAAGTTGCCCTTCCTTGCACTTAAGGCATTGAGGCAAACCATGTTCTTCCACACACCACCTCCCATCTGTCAACTGAACCGAGTATAGCACTGGGGTTTTTTGACTTACAAGGTAAATATAGGGACAGTATTGGGCAGTTTGACCGCATACTGGCGCTGCATCCCGCCCAACGACGGCCCCCGGTCAACGATTTCCAACTCTCAAGAGAAACTGCCCGGCTGACAGTCAGCCGGGCAGTTTCTCGTTTGGGAGCAGCTTACTCCAGGAAGTCCCGCAGCTTGCGGGACCGGGTGGGGTGCCGCAGTTTACGCAAGGCTTTGGCTTCAATCTGCCGAATACGCTCGCGGGTAACACCGAACTCACGGCCCACCTCTTCCAGGGTTCGGCTGCGGCCGTCCTCCAGACCAAAGCGCAACTGCAAGACCCGGCTCTCCCGGTCGGTCAAGGTTTGCAGCACATCGGATACTTGCTCCTTGAGCAACTGGAACGAGGCGGCATCCGCCGGGGCCGGAGCGTTCCGGTCCTCAATGAAGTCCCCCAGGTGGGAGTCTTCCTCTTCGCCGATAGGAGTCTCCAGGGACACCGGCTCCTGGGAGATTTTCATAATTTCCTCGACCTTTTCCGGGCCGATTTCCATGGCCTCGCCAATTTCCTCCGGCGTGGGTTCCCGGCCATACTCCTGGAGCAGACGGCGGTGCTGACGCATCAGTTTGTTGATCGTCTCCACCATGTGTACCGGAATGCGGATGGTGCGGGCCTGGTCGGCGATAGCCCGGGTGATGGCCTGACGAATCCACCAGGTGGCGTAGGTGCTGAACTTGTAGCCCTTCCGGTAGTCGAACTTCTCCACGGCCCGGATCAGGCCGATGTTGCCTTCCTGAATCATATCCAGCAGCGCCATGCCACGTCCAATGTATTTCTTGGCTACGCTGACTACCAGGCGCAGGTTGGCTTCGGTCAAGTGGGCCTGGGCCCGCTGCCCTTCCGCCTTTATATGGTTGAAATAGCTGCGGAAAATCGCCTCGTAACTGACCAGTTCCGGCGGAGACCCAATTTCATTAAAGGTAGCATCAAGCTGGAGCAGGGTGGCATCGTTAAGCACGTCAGGCGTGTCCGGAGAGAGGATCCAGCGGTCCAGAGACAGGCCGACAACCCGCTTATAAACCTCGGCCTGGTCCATATAAAGGGCGTCGGAAAGGCTGGAAAGCAGCTCCGGAGATACCTGAGCATCGATGGCATCGGCCAATGTCTGGTTGTTGATAATCTGGGACAAGGCGGGATTGCGGTGCAATTCAAGGTAGTCGCCCAAGGCGTCAACCAGGGTGGTGGCGTCAACCAACCGGCGCAGCAAGGCGTCGGCTATCTCCCAATTGCGGGGCGCGCGGCCCTTCTCCTCGGTCAACGCCGCTTCCAGCGCCAACAGGTGCTTTTGACCTTCCAGCTTGCGGGCCAGTTCCCGCTCATCCTTGGCGGCAAGCAGGCCGACTCGACCGATTTCCCTCAGGTACATTCGTACCGGGTCATCCAGAACTTGAAGGCTGTCCGCCTCGGCTTCCCAGTCCGTCTCTTCGTTATCTTCTTCAACCTCAGTATCGGCAGGCCCCTCTTCCTGGGCGCCGCTCGCCTTCTTCTTGACCTCACCCTCTTCCCATTGGTCATCCTGATCTTCGGTGGAATCCACTGCCACCTCTATGGTGGAAACCGCCATACCGTTACCTTCCGCCAAGTCGTCCTCTTCTTCCTTAACTACGTTTCCGAGCACTCCCAAACCCAGGAGCTTGTCCTTCTCCTGCTCTTCCTCGTTGATATCGAAGTAGTCTTCCTCGGCGTTGATTTCCCGGCCGGCATTGCGTCTTACCATATAATGTCACCTTCCACGAAAAGCGTTCTGGGTTGATCTGTTCCGCAGGCTGTGGTTAGCCTTCAGCTTGCGGTTTATATCCAGGGCTTCCTGCTCAAATTCTTCCGGCAGTTCCGCCGAATCACCGGAGTATCTCGCCTGCTCCAGCAGCTTCAACTCCCGGAGATAGTTTCCTTCCAGTCGGGATACCGCATCCCGCAACGCCGCGGCCCGGCCGGACGAATCCAGGGGCGGAATCTTCTTCCGGGCCAGCAATTCCAGGTGCTCCGCCAATTCCGCCGCGACCCTTCGTTTCAATGCCTCCACCGGCGTTTCCTCCGGAATCAAAAGCGCCGGCGCCTCGGCCCAAACCTGGGTCATTCGGGAAAAAATCTCCCGGTTCTCCGGACGGCGAAAATAATCCGGGGACAAGTTTGCAACTTCGGGGACCGTTGCCGGTAAATCCGGGTAGCGCAACAGCAGAGCCAGGCAATAGTCCTCAAGAGGCGACCGATCCCGGTCCCGGTCCAGGGCCGACAATGCCGCGGACCCGGCGCTCTCCGCGCTACCATCCGAGGCCGAGGCCGATCGGGCCATTACGGTCCGCGCACGCTGATCCGAGCCGGGGCGGGTTGCCTTGGCCTGTGCGGCAAACCGGCTTACGCTGGCCTTCAGCGTAGCTTCATTGATTGACAGGTGGTCGGCCAGCATCCGAAAGTAGTGGTCTTGCTGGATTGGTTCTTGAACCGCCGCGATGAACGGGAACAGCAATTCTACCACCCGGGCCTTACCCTGGGGAGTTGACGCATCCACCTGAGCGGACAGGGCCGGCAGCAGGTACTCAAAGAGGGGGACTCCCTCGCTTACCAAATCGGACCAGTCATCAGTGGAGGCGCGGATAACGTCATCCGGGTCCTTACCATCCGGAAGCACCGCGACCTTCAACTCCAGATTATCCTGCCGTTGGAACAGGGTGGTGCCCCGGGAGTGTCCGGCAACCCGATTCTGGAAAACTTGCCAGGAGGATTCCAGACTCCTCAAGGTCGCCTGCTGGCCGGCGGCATCGGCGTCAAGGGCCATAGTTACCCGGTCGGTGAGCCTGCGAACCTCCGCCACTTGATGCTCGGTCAAGGCCGTGCCCATCGAGGCCACCACATTGGTAAATCCATATTGGTGGGCCATGATAACGTCCATGTAGCCTTCTACAATGACTATGCCCTGCTGGCGGGCGGCATCCTTTGCCAAATGCAGGCCGAACAATATGCGGCCCTTGTCAAATACCGGAGTGCGGGCCGTGTTCAAGTATTTGGGGCCGGAATCATCCAGGTCGCGGCTGCCAAAACCGCCCAAATCCCCCTGGCCGTTTCGAATGGGAATCATTAACCGACCCCGAAAGGCATCCCGGTAACCGCCGTTTTGGCTCTGATATACCACTCCGGCCAAGGTCAACTGCTCCGGAGTAAAGCCATGCTTTTGCAAGTAGCTAAACAGACCTTGCCCATCCCGGGGGCTGAGGCCCAACTGAAAATTATCGGCGCTTTCTTTAGTCAGTCCCCGTTGGTCCAGGTAACCCCGGACGCTGGACCCCAGGGAGGAAGCCAGGTACTGCTGAAAATATTCCCGGGCCGCTTCGTTAACCCGGAATGAAACCTCCACCTCGCTGCGCCGCTCCCGGCTGGGCAGGGTAACCCCGGCCTGCTGGGCCAGACGCTTCAAGGCTTCGGAAAACTCCAGGTTTTCGGCCCGCATAACGAAGGAAAAAACATCCCCTCCGGTGGCGCAGGCGCCAAAGCATTGCCAGGTTTGACGCTCCGGACTCACGTAAAAAGAGGGGGTTCTTTCCTGGTGAAAAGGACAGTTGGCCTTGTAGGCGCGGCCGGAACGCTGCAACGCCACATATCCGGACACTACTTCCATAAGGTCCAATCGACTTTTTACGTCGTCAATTACGGTCATTCCGCTAACATCTACATCCTGGAGAAATTCGTTCCACGCCGGTGGACTACACCGCAGGTTTCGTTCCTAATCCCCAACCGCCGCGCCTCAAGCAACTCGCACCAACCAGGCCTGGCTAAACCAGTCCAACGCAGTTGGGCATCACCGAATCATTATAATGACCGGAAATTCTTGGGCGCAAAGGGGCTAATATACAATTATACCATGTTTAACGCCATTGTGGGATTCCTTGCTTCTGCCGTTGGCCGGGCCTTTTAATAGTTCCCTCTCCCTCCGGGGGAGGCTTAGGGTGGCGGCGTGAACACCGGAGAGAACAGTAAGATACGGCCTGAAACCGTATTTGGTGGCGGTTGCGGGAGGATTACCATTAACCGGCGGCCAGGTGGGGTGCGGAACTGACCTCACCGACTTCTACGTGAGCAACGCCAAGAGATTCCGCAGCGCCGGCTTGGTGTCGCCAATACCGGCACACCAGGGATAAGGGGGTACGCTCAATCCAATGGGGGTCGAGAACAACGTTCGGCAATCTATGCCCTGCAACCGGGAGGCATCCTCCAGGAACCAGGAGCACATGGCCGAGAGCCAAGCTGCAAAAACCGGAGGCCGACAATTATCTTCGCCGTAAAGCTGGCCTACGGTGTCAGATTCGGACCTGCCGGCCTAAAAGGGAACGTCTTCCGGATCCGGGCCGTCGGACTGTTGCAGCAACACTGAGTTGGCGCCGAGCAACCCCTCCAGCCTTTCCCGTAATTCTTCGGTGTAACCGGTGCTGACAACGGGCAATTCCAGCACTACCCGCCGCCCGCCGGTATAGATTTCCAGATTGACCCGGTCCTTGCCGGGGTACTCCAACAGCATCCGGATAACCTCCCGGAGCAGGTGGGAGTCTTCCACCGGGTCATCGGATTCTGAAATGCCCAGAAACACGGTGCGGCCGCCTTTGACCGCGACGCCGCCGCTATAGCCATTGCCGCTACCATTACCATTACCATTACCGTTACCATTGCCACTACCACTACCACTGGAACGAACGCCGGAACCGGAGTTTGATTTATAACCGGAAACGGAGTCGGAGCCGTTCTGCCGCGAAGGAGCCAACGCCTTGGCGCCTTTCGGCATTGATTCCCCAACACCGGAAGGCCGGGGATCGGCGTAATCCGAGCTGGGGGAACCGTTATCCTTAATTGACCCTGGTCGGCCGGTGGCGTCTTCCGCCGGCGCGTTGATAACGTAAGCTTCCACCTGCTCACAGGCCAGGGAGTAACCGTCGCCCCGCATCCGCAGCTTGCCGTTAACCCGCGCCAGTTTCCCATCGCTCCACAATTCGGCAGTGCGTTCCAGCACATCCGGCCACACAATTACTTCCACCGGGCCGCCCAGCAAGTCAAAATTGACGATGAGGAACTTCTTCTGCTCCCTGGTGTACCTTTCGGTAATGGAGGATACGTGGCCGATGAGCGTCAGAAACCGCCCTTCCATATCTTCGTCAAGCTGGTCCAGGGAGTTGACCGCATCTCCCACATCAATCGCGGCCAGCGCCATCAGCGGGTTGTATGACAGCGATACGCCCAGCAGTTCTTTTTCCCAAGCCGCTTTTTCCTCGCTGGATATGTCGGCGCCGTCCAGATTGATTCCGGAAATATTCGGCACATCTTCCTTGGCCGCCGCCCCGAACAGACTGGTTTGGCCGGTATTGCGAGTGCGAGTCTCCAGTTGGGCCGTAGCCATAATCTGGTCCAGGGCGGTGTAAACGGCTCCCCGGGAACCCATACTGTCGAAAGCGCCAACCTTGGCCAGACTTTCCAGCGTCCGCCGGTTCAACCCGCTGACATCGGCGCGGCTGCAGAAATCATCAATTGATTCGTAAGGGCCGTCTTCCTTTCTCCGGTTGACCAGGGGCCTTACCGCCCCTTCCCCTACCGTTTTGACCGCCGCCAGTCCGAAGCGGAGGCCGGGCGTTGGACCGCTTTCCCGGTCGATAGTGAAGAACTCCCCGGAACGGTTGACGTCAGGCAGCAACACCGGAATCTTCAGCTTGGAGCATTCATTGATCGAGCTGACCATCTTGTCCGGGTGGTCCAGCCGGGAGTTGAGCACCGAGGCCATATATTCCAGGGGATAATGGGCCTTGAAGTAGGCCGTCCAATAGGAAATAAGGGCATAGCTGACGCTGTGGGCCTTGTTGAAGGCGTAGCCGGCAAAGGGTTCAATCAGGTCAAAGACCTGGACCCCCAGTTGGCGGTCAAAGCCCTTGGACTCTGCTCCGGCGATGAACCGCTCCCGTTCCTCGGCCATTAACGACGGAATCTTCTTGCCCATCGCCTTGCGCACGGTGTCCGCGTCGCCCAGAGAATAACCGGCAAAGTTCTGCAGTATCAGCAGTACCTGGTCCTGGTAAACAATGACGCCGTAAGTCTCATCCAGCAGGTCTTTGAGGCTGGGGTGAGGGTAAGAAATGGGAATCCGCCCGTGCTTGGCATCAATAAAGGTCTCAATATGCTCCATCGGCCCCGGCCGGTACAGGGCAATCATCGCGGCAATATCGCCCAGGTTGGACGGCTTTAACTCCTTGATATACCGTTGCATACCGGAGCTTTCCAATTGGAACAGGTCGGTAGTCTTGCCGGAGGACAGCAGTTCAAAGGTTTCCTGGTCTTCCAGGGTCAGCCGCCCCAGGTCGATCTTGATGCCCCTGGTTTCGTCCAGCAGTTTGATCGCCCGGTCCAGGATAGTCAGGTTGGTCAGGCCCAGGAAGTCCATTTTCAACAGGCCCAGTTTGGCCACCGGGTCCATAGAATACTGGGTCATCAGCACCGGGCTGCTTTCGTCGCCCCGGGTAGGACGCTGCAACGGCACCGTTTCGGTCAACGGTTCATCGGCAATGAGCACTCCGGCAGCGTGAGTGCTTACATGGTGGACGATGCCCTCCAGGCCCTGGGCATTATCAACCAATTTATGGACTGCCGGTTCTTCCTGATAGGCGGTCTGAAACTCCGGGTTGACCCGGAGGGCTTCCTCGATGGTGCGGGACTTGAGGGGAACCATTCGGGCAATGCGGTCCACATCGCCATAGCTCATGCCCAGGCTACGGCCCACATCCCGCAGCGCCGCCTTGGCTCCCAGGGTGCCGAAGGTTATTATCTGGGCTACCCGGTCGTTGCCGTAGCGGTCAATAACATAGTGCAGCACCTCATCGCGCCGGTCATCCTGGAAGTCCATGTCAATATCCGGCATCTCCTTGCGCTCCATATTCAGGAATCGCTCGAAGACCAGCCGATACTCCAAGGGGTCCACATCGGTAATTCCCAGGCAGTAGAGGGCGACACTGGCGGCGGCGCTGCCCCGCACGCCGAACATTATGCCGTTGCGGTGCACAAAGTCCACGATGTCCCAGACCACCAGGAAGTAGTTGGCAAACTGAGTGTAACGGATTACGTCCAGTTCATATTTCAGCCGTTGTTCCGCCTCCGGGGTGGGACGGGGATAGCGGCGGCGAAAACCCTCCCAGCAAAGTTGCGCCAAGTATTCGTCAGCATCCATATCGTTGGGCGTCTGATACTTGGGCAGATGCGTCTGACCAAACCCCAGTTCGACCCGGCACAAATCCGCAATCAATTGGGTGTTTTCCAGGGCCTGAGGGTAGTCGGAGAAAAGCTGGGCCATCTCCCGCGGAGTTTTAATATAATAGGAATCGTCCTCCATTCGCAGGCGCTTTTCGTCATTGACGGTGGTATTGGTCTGGATGCAAATGTAAACATCCTGCAAAGGGGATTCGCCCTTTCGGACATAGTGGGAATCGTTGGTTACGACCAACGGAATGTTCAATTCCTTACTGAACGCGGTGAGTCCGGCATTGATGGCCGGCAGTTGTTCTACGTGATCGTGTCGCTGCAATTCCAGGAAGTAGCCCTCGCCGAACAGCTCCTTGTACCAACCAATCATCCGCCGCGCCTCATCCAAATCACCGTCGGCGATAAGGCGGGGCACCTCTGCCGAGGCGCATCCGGAAAGGCAAATGAGTCCCTGGCTATATTTCTCCAGCAGCTCCTTATCGACGCGAGGGCGGTAGTGAAATCCTTCCACTTGGGCCAGAGTAACCAGCTGCATCAGGTTCCGGTAGCCGACGTTGTCCTGGGCCAACAGCACCAAATGGTAGGGACTGCGTTCCGAGGCGTTGCGGTCAAAGCGGCTATTTCGGGCCACGTAAACTTCGCAACCAATGATCGGCTTTATCCCCGCTTCCTTGCATTCGGAATAGAAATCCACCACGCCGTAGAGATTCCCGTGGTCGGTGATGGCCAAAGATTCCATTCCCATACCCCGCACCTGCTTTACCAGGTCAGGAATACGGCTTATGCCATCCAGCATACTGTATTCAGTATGGGTATGCAGGTGAGTGAACAAGGGCGGTTTGGCCTCCTAAGGGCGGTCCGGTCGGGTTTCCATTATGACTATAACCGGTAGAAAACCCAACGATAATACAAAGCCTCGAGGGTCGGCAAGTAAGTATGGTCACGATTTCGGGGTTAATCCGGTCCAAAGAACCCGGTTGAGCCGCTCCGAGAAGCAGCCAGCAACGGAATGGCCCCAGATGTCGGGGACACGGAAATTAGTAGAGCTGCCGAAAGAGGATACCGGGAACTGAAAAGTTGGGCAAATGCGGACTAGTAGGGGTATGTTGGGTAACCCGGCAAGACCAACCGGGCAAATCAACGCCAAAGCGCCTTGCCGACCCTGGGCCGCCGGGAAGCGCCATCAGGTCGGCAAGGCGGTTGGAATGTATTACTCATCGTCTTCGTCGTCAAAGAGAGCAGCCGCGGGCTTGGCGAGATGCAAGGGGGAGCGGCTTCCAGGTTTTTCATCTCCCCAGGTTGAAGCTTCCACGTAGTTTTTGAACTCTTTGACTTCGCTGCAAATCTGACAGACCCCGAGGCTTACCGGAGCGGTTGCAGCCTGAATTACCCAGTGATGGCGGCAGGCCGGTGGACTCTCTTCAAGCAAAACGGGAGTTGCGATCTGTTGGGCCATATCCTTCTCTCCTTATTCTATATAATATATCATATTGATTTATAAGCTATAAAATACTAGTTTATCATTTATTATCCACAAAAACTTTGTAATTTATTGAGAAGTTATATTTTGTAGTAGGAATATTAATTATTGTCAATAATCTGCGGTGCCGATTTACGGGCCTAACCGCCAGTCCTGCGGTAGTCTCTTTACTAGTACGAGTCTAAACCTGGAACGGATGCCCCGGGCGAGCAGTATAAAACCCAAGTTCCGCGGAGTTCAAGCGGTTCGCCCGGAGTTTTGAGTCGGCTTTTGACTCCTAGTCTCTCCCGCCACCCTGCTACTATTCCGCTGCCAAAAGATTAAGAATCGGCTTCCATGCGGCAATCATAAGACAACCATCAGATATTCGTTCAGACAATCGTTCAGCAACCGTTCAGCAATCGTTCAGTAACCAGGCTACGGCCGGCCGTCGCCGACCCACCCAAAGAGCGGCCCAACGTAGCAGCAATCCGTAACCGGAACATCGAATAAACCGGAAAATATAAAAGTAGCCCCGGAGGACGAGGCCCCCGGGGCAAAGATTTTCGCCTACCACACCACGGACTAGGGGTAAGGCGATACCCGATAAATAAAAGGCGGACCGGCAGGGACAGGCGGCGCCGGAGACTCGGAAGTCTAGCCCTTTCCCACTACCATGGCGCCGACCGCTACCGAGGAAAGGTTCACCGGCAATTGTTCCCAGGTTACGCCGCGGTCCCCACTGTGGTAAAGCTTGCCGCCGTCGGTGCCGGCGTAAGCGCGGTCCGGCTGCAGGGGGTCCCAATCGAAAGCCACTACCATATCTTCGGGGTTCTCCCCCTCTCCCAGCCCTTCGACCAGCTTCCAACTCCGGCCTCCGTCGGTGGACCGGTAGAACTGGGGGCTGTTACGTCGGGCGTTGGCCGACACCGTTACCAACACCAGGTCGGCGTCATCCGGGGCTGCTGCGATGTGCAAGGTGTACCGGCGGTCCAGTCCGGTGTTGATTAGCTCCCACTGGCCTCCCCCGTCGTCGGAGCGGTAGGGAGCGCTGGCCGTGGCAACGTAAACACTGCCGGGGCGATCGTGGCTGAGGTTCACGCAGTGGATGTCGGCGTCCAGACCCGGCAATTGCTGCCAGCTAGCTCCGCCGTCGCGGGAGCGGACCATTCCACCCACCTCAATGCCGGCATACAAGTTGGCGGGGTCGTTGGGAGCCGCACGAAGGTCCCTTACGTGGGAGTCACGAGTCGGCGCATGGAATCCCCACTCGGCCGATTCCGGCACGGCGCGAAAGCCGACGAATTCTTCCCAGGTGTTCCCCCCGTCCGCGGAACGGAAGATCGCCGCCGGCTCACTGCCCACATATACCGTTTCCGCCTCGGCGGGATGGGCCAACACGCTATGGGCGTAGTCGGTGGGATAGGAGTCAAGATGGTTCCAAGTTAACCCACCGTCATCGGTGCGGTACACCCCCGCCTCGTACGCTGCCAGATAGGCCCGCCGGGGGTCGGCCGGGCTCGCCGTCAAGCGGGCCGCCGCGTGGGCCAGAGGCGTTACCGGACGCTGTTGCCAGGTCTTGCCATCGTCTGAGCTGTTGACGGCGCAAACACCGTCGTGCATGCCAACGTATATTGTGGTGTCTTGAGACATATTCATCCTCCTACATAACAGGATCGAGATATGGCCTTGGAAGATAGTCAGCGGCGGGCTGCCGCGAGCGGAATGATGCCGGGAAATTGACTCTATGTTCCAGGAAAGTCGGGCATTCGTCAACACCGCCCGGCCACCGGCGCTCGCCGGTCACCGGCTATTGGCCGAACCTCCATCACCGCATCAAGTTCCAGGTCTTGAACCGCCGAGCAATATTTGCAACAACGGCCCAATACCAGGCGACGGAAACCACAGTCAGGCTCTTGTTTTCGATTCCGGTATCGCGGGCCGGTTCCTTTTATATTCCTATGTAGCTAGTCGCGGAAGAGGGGCATCACCCGCTCGCTCAAAAGCTTTAGTGACGCAACGGTTTTTTCCTGGGACATAAGGCCCCGATTGGTGAGCATCAGGTTTCGAATGCCTGCGTCGCGCATTTGGGCCAACTGTTCCGCCACCCTGCCGGGACTTCCGACCACATTTTCGGAGGCGTCCGGGTCCGGTGTCGCGGCGTATCCCTCGCGGCCCATCGGCGGGGCCTGCCGTTCCATTTGGTACTCGGCCGGATTCCAACGCGTACGGTAGCCCTCCATCCTGGTGAACGCCTCATGCTGTGCCGGCAGAAACTCGTTCAACGCCTGCTCGTCGGTTTCCGCCAGGTGCATCTCGCGCCAAACCCATATCTGGTCCAGGTTACGCTCTATGGCCGCTTCGTCAAAACCGGCCTCCTCCATAGCTTGCCGGTACAACCGGATGTTGGCGGCGGTCGAGTTGGTGGAGCGGCCCCGTAGCAGGATGGGACGTCCGATACGCCCCATCTCTTTGATCGATTGGTCGTTGAGACAGGCCCGCGCCAGGCGGGGATGCGGCTTCTGGTAGGGCCGAGGCCGCACCGAGGGGAAGGAAGCCTGGTAGTACTTGCCCTTGAATTCCAGATTGTCGGTGGTCCAGGCCTTGACCAGCAATTCTTCGGCCTCTTCCATCTGCTCCGCTCCCAGTTTCGGGTTGGAGCCAAACCCGATGTATTCGTAGGCATTGTAATTGGAGCCTTTCGCCGTCCCCACGATCAAGCGTCCCTGGCACAGGTTGTCCAACAAGGCGGTCTGGATCGCCACCCGCACCGGGTTGTGCAGCGGAAGTTCCAGGATTCCAAATCCCAGCTCGATCCTTTTGGTCTTGACCGCCAGGGCGCTGGCAAAGACCAGCGGGTCGCCGTAAACGCACTCGCCGGTGAAATAATGCTCGGCAAGCCAAATAGCGTCGAATCCCAGCTCCTCGACAAGTTCGGCTTCCGCCAGACACTCCTGTATCGCCTGCTCGTCCCGGGAGTCGTCGAATTTCATCGGATAGAAAAAGTGTCCGAAGCGCATCATGACTCCTGCCGCTATCGGCCGATTGCAGTATTCTTGCTAGATTGGTTTTCAGTTTTCGGTGATTGTGCGGCGAGTATAACTTCGGCCCCAGCGGGATTCAACTGCCGGGGCATTTGCCCTACTGCTTCTTGCCTTACTACTTCTTGCCCTACGGGTGATCGCGCGGCGGACAGTTTGTCCAACGCTCCAGGCATTAGTCCGGGCCGGGGAGCAAGGCTGGGAAGAAATCACCAATCCAACACATGGCATCAGGATAAGAACCGGCTCGCTTGGGAACCCGTCTGAACTGTTGACCGCGGGAATGCCCGATAGTCGTTGAGGAGGTGATAGAGATCCAGGAACCAAAACCCAGGGGAACGTTGTTGCTTGTGGAGCCGCAACGTATAATGGCGGCGCGGGGACCGCAACGCCTCTTCCGGTGGGTTTCTGAAGCCGCAGAAACCAGGACAAATCCCGACTCATACCACAAGTTTCTACCGACTCCGGCGGTTTCTTATCGCGCATAGAACCTTCAAGCATAGAACCTTTAAGCATAGAACCTTTAAGCATAGAACCTTTAAGCATAGAACCTTTAAGCATAGAACATAGGGAGCAGGAAAATGACAGCAGCAGCATCAGAAGTTTTGCAGGGCAGAGTCGCCATCGTGACCGGAGCGGCGAGTCCGATCGGCATGGGACGCTCGATAACCACCGCCCTGGTGCGGGCCGGAGCACGCGTCGCCATGCTGGACATTAACGAAGATTGGCTGGAGCAAACGGCCAACGATATGCGGGAATTAGGGGGCGATGACTCAGTGCTGCCAATCATCGCCGACGTGACCGACCCGGAATCGGCGCGCCAGGCGGTTGAACGAACGATCAGTGAGATGGGCGGACTGCACATTCTGGTCAATAACGCCGGGATCAATCTGCGGTCCGGCGGATTCACTTCCCCGGGAGAAACCGGCAGGCAGACCGACTTTTGGAACATTGAACCCTCCGGCTGGTTACGGGTTATCGCCGTGAACCTGAGCGGGCCGTTCATAATGTCCCAAGCCGTTGCCGGTTACATGGTGCGGCAGGGGCATGGCCGCATAATCAGTGTCACCACCAGTATGGATACCATGTGGCGCAAGGGAGGCGCGCCTTACGGGCCATCCAAAGCCGGTCACGAAGCCCTGGTCGCCATTATGGCCCAGGACCTGGAGGGGACCGGCGTTACCGCCAACGTACTTACACCGGGCGGCGCGACTGCCACCAATATGGTATTGCCGCCGGAAGGAACCGGCGCCAACACTCTGATCCAACCCGAAGTGATGCAGTCGCCCGTAGTCTGGATTGCTTCCGACGCCGCCAGCCATTGGAACGGCCGCCGCATTATTGCCTACCACTGGGACGACGCGCTGCCCCTGGAAGAGCGGCTGGAGCGATGCGGCGCCCCGGCCGCCTGGCCTCAACTCGGCATTCAAGCAGTTCATCCGGATTGGTACAATCAGGACTAAGCGTGGCAACCCGGACCCGGCTTTGGGTCTGGGCGGAGGATAATCCGGGGGCGATGTTCTCGAAACGGCCGGTGGCCGGGGTTAAGGGCAGGAGGGAAATCCGTCTTCCGGCGTGAGCCGGCCCACGGCAGTTCCCCTTTTCCGGCAAGCGCGATTTGGAAATCAGGAACGGTATCGGCTAAGGCTAAAGTAATTGCTTAATGCCAGTCGTGGGCCGCAGGCATGGGTACGTGGGCTGCGACGCCCCGTACTTCGGATACGACAATGTTGGTAGTGCCGTCCCACCGGGAGACGACGCCCCGGACCAGGAGCACCCGGCTCCCCAACTGGCGGCGGCTCCGGTGGAAGACTTGGGGCCACAGGATTACCTGCACATCCCCCGTCTCATCCTCGATGGTCACAAACACCGTGCCGTCCTGCCCCCTGGGATGCTGCCGGGCCACGGGCCAGCCCGCCACCAGGACCTCCTCCCCTTCATTTACCCCTTCCACCGCGGCGGCGGGCAGCACCTGGGGGCCGAGGGTCGGCCGCACGAACTCCATAAGGTGCCCCTTGGGATAGATACCCATGACCCGGTACTCGCCGGTCATCCTCTCGTAGGCGGTGAAGTCGGCAAGCTCCGGAACTCTGCCGGTCATCGACACCGGAAAGGCCCTCTGCCCGTCCCTGGAGGGACGGGTGGAGAGACCGGCATCCCACAGGGCCTCCCTGCGGTTGGCGGTGACGGAATCGAAGGCCCCGGCCATCACCAGCGACAACACCGCCTGGGGCTTCAGGCCGGTTCGCCGTACCAGGTCTCCGGCGCCGGCGTAGGAGCCGTGCCCAGTTCTTTCTTGCACGATGAGCCGGGCCGACTCCGCCCCAACGTCCTTGATAAACCGCAGTCCCAGACGCAGCGAGTCCTCCTCGGGGGCGCAATCCACCCGGCTGCGGTTCACACAAGGATTCAGGAAGGGTACGCCGAAGCGCCTGGCATCCTGCTTAAGCGTCTCCATTGGGTAGAAGCCCATCGGCTGATTGTTAATCAGGCCGACGAAGAACTCCAGGGGGTAATAGCGCTTGAGCCAGGCAGCCTGGTAGGCGGTGACGGCAAAGGCGTGGGAGTGGGACTCGGGGAACATGTAGCTGCCGTTAATCTTGGCGAATATCTTTGCGGCAACCTCCTCCGAGACCCCGTTCTTCAAGGCCCCTTCCAGGAATCGCTGCCGGTGGGCGACGACCAGGTGCTCACCGTTAGGCCGGGCAAAGGCCCTCCTGACCTCATCGGCCTGGCCGGCGGTCATCCCCGCCACGTCCATAATTAGCTGGACCACCTGCTCCTGCCAGACGATGATTCCGTAGCCCCGCTCCAAGGCGCGCTGCTCCAGGGGATGGTCGTACTCCCAGGAGGCCCCGTGGCGGTACCGTTCCACGAACTGGGACACCGCGCTGCCCTGGACGCCGACGCCGGGGCGGATAAGGGCCACCTGGTAAGCCAGGTCGAGGAGGGTGCGGGACCCGAGCCGCTGTCCCATCTTCAGTTGGGCCGGCGACTGGAGCAGGAAGACTCCCTTGGACCGCCCGGCATTGATCATGTCGAACACGCTGGGGTCCTCCAGGTCCATCCGGCCCAGGTCAATACGCCTTCCTTCCCTCTCCGCAATGAGGTCCAGGGCCTCCTCGATCTGGTCCAGCACCGGCAGGGAGAGGAGGTCTATCTTGGCGAAGTTGGCGTCGGCCACGCTGTCCTTGTTCCAGTCCATGATGTAGCGCCCCTCCATGGCTCCGGCCCTTACGGGAACCATGCCGGAGATGGGGGAATCGCTCAGAATCATGCCCCCCACGTGCTGGCCCAGACTCCGGGGAGCGTGCATCAGTTGGGGAGAAAGCTCCACCAGATCCCGCCACCCCGGTGACTCCACCAAGTCCCTGAAGACGGGAAGCGTCAACATCTCCTCCCGCAGCCTGGCCCCGTCGTGGGAGTGGAGCTGCCGGGACAGCCTCTTGAGGTCCTCCCCCGGCAGCCCCAGGGCCTTGCCCAAGTCCTGGATGATGCCTTTCACCGAGTAGGTGGCAATGGCCCCGGCCAGGACGGCATGCTCCGGCCCAAAGCGGCGATGCACCCGGCGGATGAGTTCATCCCTCAGAGCGCGGGGAAAGTCCAGGTCGATGTCGGGGAGCAGGGAAGTATCCTCGGAGATGAACCGCTCCAGGGTCAGATTCCACCGGAGGGGGTCAACGTGGCTGATGCCGATGAGATAGCCGGTCAGCAGGGCCACCGAGGATCCCCGGCCCCGGCCCGGCGGCCGCTCCTCCAACGGCGTCTCCGGGTGCGCCAGCCCGCGCTCCTCCATGACCTCCTGGGCCAGGATGACTATCTCCCGGTAAAGCAGCAGGAATCCGGCCAGGCCGTGCCTGCGTATTAACCGGAACTCCTCCTCCAGACGCTCCTCTACCCGGGGCGACACTGAACCGTAACGCCGCCGGGCCGCCTCGAAGCAGAGCCGCCTCAGGTAGGTCTCGGGGGTGTACCCCTCCGGTACCGGGCATTCCGGCAGGGTGTAGCCCAGGTCGGTACTGAGGTTGAAGTCGCACTGCTCGGCGATTCTCCGGGTGTTGGTGACGGCCTCGGGATACTGCCGGAACAGATATTCCATCCGGTCCAGGGGCTTCAGGGAAAGGTGGTGGTTGGGCCTGATGAAGGGAAGGGCCTGGTCGATGGTGGTGTTGCGTTTAGCGGCCACCAACGCGTGTTGCAACCGGTACCGCTCCGGGGAATGGTAGTGAACATCGTTGGTGGCCACCGGCGGGATGCCGGTATCGCGGGCCAACGCCGCCAACTCCCGGTTGCGTCCGGTATCCCCCTTCAGGAAGTTCTGCTGGAGCTCTACGTACACCGCGTCCGGGCCGTACCACTCCCGGTATTGGCCCAGCAGTTCCCGGGCTTCCCAGCGCCGGCCCGGCTGCATCAGCCTGGAGAGAGGCCCGTCCCGGCCGCCGGTCAGGAGGACCACTCCGTCGGCGTGATCGCCCAGGTGCGCCGGGTCCAGCCTCGGCTCCCGGCGGTCGACGGAATTAGCCAGGGTGAAGAGGCGGCAGATGTTGGCGTAGCCCTGCCGGGTTCTGGCCAGGAGCGTCAGCCGCGAGCCGTCGGTCAGGGTCAGTTCTCCCCCGGTAATGGGCTGGATACCCAGACTGTTGGCCAGCCGGGCAAACTCCAGGGCGCCGCACAGGTTGGTGTCAGTCAGGGCCAGGGAGGCATACCCATACTCTCCGGCCCGGGACAGCAACTCGTGAGTGTGGGACGCTCCCAACCCAAAAGAATAGAAGCTCTTGACGTGCAGTTCAGCGTAAACGGCAACCATGAAGCCAGCCCCGCTCTAGGAGTCCTGCCGATACCAGCAGTCCTCCCGCTGGTCCCGAAACAGGGTGACTTGCCCCCCGTCTTCCCGGCTCACCCGGTAATAGGTGCGGGTCAGGGGTTCCCGCATCCACCAGAGATCGAAGCACCACCGGTCTTCGATGTGGGCCACCCGGTGCCACCGATTATCCAGTTGCAGGGCCACCGGCTGGCGTTCCGGCCCCTCCCGGACCACCACCGGGCCGGGCTGAAGCAGCGGTTTCATACCATGCCTTCCCGTGGCGTCAATGGGTACCTGAAGCGCGCGCAGCTCCGGCGCCGGGTGCCAGGGGGCAACCTCCACCACCCGGTACAAGGCGGGTTTGCCGTTCATCCGGGCTTGCAGTTGTCGGTCCGTCTCCGCCAACCGCCGCTCCCGGCCCTCCTTCACTTCCGTCAGCAGACTTAGCTGAACCCCCGACTCCCCGGTGAGATTGGAGAGGCCCAGGGTCAGCTCTTCCACGGGAGCGCGGGGGTAATCCGACTCCAGTTGGCTTCCGACAATCCGGGAAGCCCGCTCCCAGTCGCCCACGCCCTGTTTGAAGTTGAACGCCTTTTCCCAGGGTGCCTCACGGTAAAGAATGCACTCCAGGGCCGCCCGGCCGGCATATCGCCCCCGCATCCGGGGCCGGGAATAAGCCCTTCTCAGAAGGATATTGACTGCCGCCAGCAGAAACTCCATCGAGGTGGAGGAGAAGGGGAGAGAGGTGTGCTCCACGATGGACTCCTCATGCTTCAGTGGGATCAGGGGACTGGGGTCTATACCGTGGGAGAGCTCCCATGCCTTTTTGCCGGCCGGACCGAACCGGTCGATGAGCATCTCCTCTCTCATGGAAGCCACGTCTCCCATGGTGTGGAAACCAAAGCGGTGCATCTCGTCCCTGACCCCGGGAGAGAAGGGAAGGAGGTCAACGGAGTGGGGAGCAAGAAAACCGGCCACGTCCCGGGGCGCCTTCGCCGCCCCCAGAGCTCTGCTGGTGCGGGCCGCGATAAAGGCGGGAAACTTGGCGTCCCCCAGCCCGACCCTTGGCATCAGGTCCTGGGGGGTTGCGTTGAGCAATGCATTAACCAGCCGGGCCTCGCCGCCGTACAGTTCTTCCAGGCCGTCCAGACGCACGTAGGCCGTGCCCAACTCCGCCCCTTCCACCCGGTCGCTGATTCCCTGCAAGGAAAGGAGCGTCTGTCGGAACACCCGCCGGTAGGAGGGTTCGTCGGCTTCCAGAATGACACCGTCGGCGCAGCGGGACAGGGCCTGTTCCAGGGTCATTCCCGCGGTAACCCCGGTGGCGGCCGGGAAGTGATCGATGACCAGGGGCCTCCCCCGGGAGCGGTCAACGACCAGAACCTGCCGATCCTTCAGGTGCGGCCGAGTTCTCAACTCAACTTTGGCTCTCAGGTGAGTGACCAGCACGCAGGCGACTCTCATGGCGCCTCCGGAACGGGGGAGTCCGACGGAAACGCCGACGCCGACACCGACGCCGACGCTGGCCCGGCCCGCCCGGTCAGGCCCATGCCGTGGGTGATACCGGGAATCCGGGACGGACGCTCCTTTCCACCCAGACCCCGGAAGCTGTAGTATGCTAACCAGGGACTATTGATATTGCCGCAGTTGCTGATTCCCCGAACGGCAGCCCGGCGCGAGGTGCGCGTGGTGACCGCCCGAAGGAACTCAGGAATCCCGACCCGGGAGCAAGTGATACCCTGCCGCCGGCGAATTTCAGTCCGGGGCCGGTCCGGTTCGATCAAGTCGTCGTCAACCTGCCCCCGGTCCGGCTCTTTTGGATTGGGACCCGGCATTATTCTCGACCGGGAGCAGTCCGTCGATGATCGGGCCTGGCCCGGCCTTCGCCGCCAGGTTATGCCCTCGGGGTAGGTCACGAGCGCGTAAGAGACCCTCAAGACGCCTCCTGGGTGAAGAAGTCCGGTACAACCGGCTAAGAGAAATAATAAAGAACATACGTTCTGAAGTCAACCGTCACGCCAGTGCTGCATAACACCGTGAACACTGTTTAGCCCGGGACAACCGCTACGACCAATTGCCAAATACGACCAATTACCAAATACAACCAATTGCCAAAAGCGCCGCTGCCGTCATTCCGGAGAAATCCTCAATCAGGAAAATCCTCGGCACCGGCGAACTGTCTTTTGGTCAGACTTTCCGGATCCCGGCCTGCGCCGGAAAGACGATTTCCGGGGGCTTTGCCAACCCAATGCGATTGCTTCGGCGCAGATGGCCGGTTCGTTGTAAAGTCCACCGGCTCTGGGTACAATGGTGCTTCACACGGGCAAGTACGCTTCAAACCTATGGCAAATGTCCGGGTTGGCTGCGGGGGACTCCCGGTTCTCTACCGGTTCGAGGCAGTCGTGGCCTGACCTCGACGAGAGCTACGATGCCGACCGGATATCTACACCTTCGACGAATCCTGAGACCGACCGGGGTGAGCCAATGACGATAAGACCCGACATCGGCGGTGAAACGCTGACCCCCAAGGAACTTCTGGGGCGAGCCTCGAAGCTGGTACCCGTCCTCAAGGAGCGGGCGCACCGCACGGAGGAATTGCGGCGAGTCCCGGCCGAGACAGTCGAAGACCTGCTGTCCTCAGGTCTTTACCGGATCGGGGTACCCAAAAGGTTCGGCGGCCTCGACGTGGACTATGGCCTGGCCCTGGACGTGGGCGTCGAGCTTGGCCGAGGCTGCGCATCCACTTCCTGGTGCTACTCTCTCTGGGCGGCCCATGCCTGGCTGGTGGGCTACTGGCCCCGGCAGGCGCAGGAGGAGGTATTCGGGGCTAGTCCGGACCCCCTCTGCTCCAGCTCGCTGAGTGCCGGCAAGTCCACCATCACACCCGTCGATGGTGGGTACCGCCTATCCGGTAGGTGGGAGTTCTCCAGCGGCTGCGACTCCGCAAGCTGGTTGATGCTGGGGGTATCCGGCATCGGCGAGCGCAACTGGGTCCTGGTGCCGCATAGCGACTACCAAATTGTGGATACCTGGTTTGTTTCCGGGCTTCGCGGCAGCGGGAGCAATGACATCGTGGTGGACGACGTGTTCGTGCCTCACCACCGGGTGCTGGACGTAACCACCGCGGGCGACGGCGATTGGAGTGGCTGGGAACTGCACGGCCAAATCCGCTACCGGGCGCCGATTCCCGTGCTGCTGGGATGGGACCTGGTGGCGCCCATGCTGGGAATCGCCAAGGGAATGATTGACGAGTTTGTCGCCAGGTTGGTCGGGACATCCGGCCCCGGCCGGACCGCTGATTCTCCGGCGATCCACCTCCGCCTGTCCCAGGCCGCCGCAGAGGCGGACGCGGCGCAGGCGTTGCTGGACCGGGACATTCACGAGATTCACCGCAAAACCAAAGAAGGGGAGACCTTTACGCCCCTGGAGCGGGCGAGATTCCGGCGGGACAAAGCGTTCATCGCCCAGCTTTGCCTCCAGGCAGTCAACCGGCTATTCGATCTTAGCGGCGGCCATGCTCTCTTCGAATCAGCTTCCCTGCAACGCTTTCACCGCGACGCCCACGCGGCGGCCCATCGCGACGGCCTTATCATGGAACTGGGCGGTCAGCAATACGCCAGGGTAACCCTGGGCCTGAAACCGGACGGACCGATTTAGCGGGTCGCAGGAACGAAAACCGCGTCTGCCCCAATATACGGGGGCAGCTTTTAGTCAAGGGTCGTCGGCTATGCGGTGGGGGAGACGGGCCGAGCAACGTTAGTGAACATCTTGCGCCCGGTTTGCCGGGGCAACCCCGATGAAACGGGCCGGCCCTGGCTTCGGCGTGTTCCAACTCGGCCGCCGCCGCGGTAAGTTGCCATTACCGGCGCATCACCTTTCCGCCGACATACCGTCGGCGCAGCAAGTCAACCGTCCGTTCCAGTCAACTTTGGGCAGCCTTTTTTCTATCCAAAGCGTCGGGGTAATAGGATTACGCCGACGCTTTGCCGTAGTTACCTTCAGCCAGCCGCTCCAGCACCTCGGCCAGAGGCAGCACGTCGGCATATTTCTGGTTCATGTCGAAGAGGTTGATTGCGTGGGTCGCCTCATGGCGATCGAACACGCATTCTTCCACCACGATCATGCGGTAACGGTTGGTGCACCCGTCAACGACGCTGGCCCGTACGCAACCGCTGGTGCTTTCACCACAGGTGATGATGGTGTCCACCCCCAGCCGGTTTAGATGTCCCATCAGGGGCGTACCCCAGAACGCGCTGGGCGACGTCTTGTACAATACGACCTCGCCGTCAATCGGCGCGAATTCATCGACGATATCGAAACGCCGGCCTTGCCGGTCCAACATCAGTTCATCTTTGGCAGCATCCGGTTTGGCGCTGTCCTTCAGGTCTCGCTTCAGAGAACTCCAGGACTCCACGCCGGAGTTGCTCAAACCGGTCACGTGGACTATCGGCAGGCCTGCCTTCCTCGTCGCCTCCAGCAAGGTCTCGATGTGGGGAACAGCCTCCCACGCCGCCAATCCACAACTACCCGGCCAGTCCTGAACCGCCTCCAGCAAGGGTTGAGGTTCATCCCCAAAGACCCAGCGGTAAAGGTCCACCAGGAGCAAGGCCGGCCTTTCCCCAAAGCCCACCGACCTGGGTTCGGTCATCGCCAGATGAGCGCGGTCCTGCGCTGTCAGATAGGGTTCCCAAACTCGTTCCGCCATTCGCTATCTCCTTTTGAGCGCAGCCCCTAACCGTCTCCCGTCCTGGCGGGACGGATTTGTGGTACGGGGTTACGCCAGCCGCTATCGAGAATCTAACACCGTACCGAAGGGCCGTCAACGGAGGCGAAGCCGCAGCTTCAGGCGGCTGCTGGGGATTGACAGGAAGCCGGACAAGCATAAGAATGAGTGCATCGCCCCATTTGTGGACTACATGGGAGGTATTTATGGCACAAGTAACGTCTTACTCCATGGAAGGCTTTCTGGACGACGTAAGGGAGACTTTTGGGTCAACAAATGATCCCCTTGCCCAGGCCAGGGCCGTATCCGAAAATCTAAAAACTCTGTTGGCTACGCCCGGCTGGTTGGAGGAAATGCTTGACCTTCCCGAGGAGGGGGGCTACGGCCCGGTAAGCCTCCATCTGGAGGAAGATGCCGGCCATCCCGGCCCCGGTTTCTGGCTTATGGCTTCGGTGCAAAGGCCCGAACAAGACAACCTGCCCCATGACCACGGAGCCGCTTGGGTAGTGTACGGCGTGTACGACGGTGAGATTGAGCAGACCAAGTGGCGTTGGTTCTACCCTGGCGAGGGGGTGGACCAGCTCCAGATAAAGGAGACCGGTCAATTCACCCAAAAGAAAGGATCAGTCGCCTTCTTCCTCCCCGGTGAGATTCATAACACCCGCAACACCACGGGAGGAAGGGCCCTGGTAGTTCGTCTGGAGTCGCAGAAGCTCGATCGTGTGACCCGGTACCAGTACAATCCCGAAGACAACACCGTAAAGATGATGAACCGGTAGCTTTCCTCGGCGTTCCGAGGCAAACTCATCGGGCGTGACCAGTGGCGGCTCTGCCCCTTTAGGCGCCGGTGCCAATAGGGGGGTGGCCGCCGCTTTTGCTTGGGATTACTGGTGCCGCGGGCGCATATCACCCACGCAGCCAAGGCGGTGGGAAGTCCGGGAGGCCTAGCCCAACATATATTCCACCGGCCGGCGCCACCGGACTGAGTGACCACAAGATCAACGCCATTACCGCTCGATCCCCGGATCATCCTCTATATAAAACGAGACTGCGAACGCTGAAGTAATTGCCGCCGACGGCAATGTCAGCTCACTGGTTAAATGAGGCCGGAGCAATTATCCGGTATTGTCGTCCTGTATTGGTTTAACCATAATTTCCGCCTTCGTTGGAACTAGGACCCTTTTGGAACGCAAACACAAAACTGGCCCCGCCTACTCGGACCGGGCCAGCTTGAACTTCCTTATTCTTGATTCTTGTCTATGTCGGCTCGGCTCTCCCGGCCGATCCGGGTATGGCAGCCGATTGCCGGTTGTCGATGTCAGGTTTTACTCGGCCAATTGGAAATACTTGCCCTCGGTCTTGATGGAAGGAGCGATTACCATCTCGGCATGGTGAAAGTCTCGAATGGTATAGGCGCCGCACATCCCCATCGCCACCCGCAAGGCGCCGACCAGGTTTTGGGTGCCGTTGGTTACCGAGGTAGGCCCGTACATTATCTGGTTCAGGGACCCTTTGGTGCCCACCTTAATGCGGGTGCCTCGCGGCAATTCAGCGTGGGCGTTAGCCATGCCCCAGTTATAGCCCCGGCCAGGAGCTTCTTCAGCCTGGGCGAAGGGCGTTCCGACCATCACGCCGTCGGCCCCGCTGGCAATGGCCTTGCACATATCGCCACCGGTGCGGATACCGCCATCAGTGAAAACGTTGACGTATCGGCCGGTACGGTGGAAATAATCCTGCCGGGCGGCGGCGCATTCCAGCGTAGCGCTAACCTGAGGAACGCCCACACCGGTAACCTCTCGGGTGGTGCAGGCGGCGCCGGGGCCAACCCCAACCAGAATGCCTTCCACGCCGGTCTCCATCAATTCCAGGGCAACGTTGTAGCTGACACAGTTGCCGACTACCACCGGGGCTTTCAGCGATCCGACCAATTCGGAGAAGACCAGACCGCGATAACTGCGGGACTGGTGCCGCGCCGTGGTTACGGTGGACTGCACCACGATTATGTCCGCCCCGGCCTCCACCGCTACCGGCGACATCCGCTTGGTATTCTGCGGTGTAAAGGAGATGGCACAAACCGAACCGGATTTCTTGATCTCATCTACCCGTTCACCGATCAGCTCTTCCCGAACCGGCTCAGCGTAAACTTGCTGCAGATACTGAGTAACCTCCGCCTGCGGCATGGAGGTAATCTCTTCCAGTATTGAATACGGGTCGGCATAGCGGGAATACAATCCCTCACCGTTGAGAACACCCAAGCCGCCCATCTGGTGCATCAAGACGGCAAAACTGGGAGATACGGTACCATCCATTGCCGAAGCAATCATCGGAGCATCGAAAGAGCACTCGCCAATAGTCATCTTAGTGGAGGTCATCTCCGGGTTGATGGTCACGTCGCCGGGGACAATCGCCACTTCATCGAATCCGTAAGAACGCTCCAACTCCTTAAAAAGGCGCCTCGTCATCCCGGGTTACCTCACTTTGCAAAGGCTATATTTGGAAGAATGTATCAGCCATACCAGTCAAAAGTCAACCAAAACACGGTACGGGTTATCCCTACTTCACCCAAGTTGACCCACTTTATCTGGTAGATGACCGATGGACAAAGCTACCACCATTAGCAGCCCCCCACCAAGTTAGCTGCTAATCTCCGAAACGAGTCCCGCGGACCGAATCTCTCCGACCGATTCCCTGCTTATAAAGGTAACCAAGCAAGGGACAAGCGCCGGGGAGCGGCCTCCGGGCGCCCTATAGTCTGACTGGCCGGTCGCATGGTCGGAGGATAGTGGGAAGAAAAGTCGGGGATGCCGGAATATCGGTCAATTTCGTTCCAACGCCCTTTAGAGATTGGTCAAAAGGAATTGGTCAAAAGGAATTGGTCAAGAATCGGAGCAGCAGCAGCGCCACCAATCCCAACCCGATAAGCGCCGCCGCGGTCAGGGCGCCGACACACCCAAGTCGAGATAATCCGGCCCGCCGGAATCTCCTGCGACCCGGGGCAGACCCGGTTCGCTGCATCCGGCGATATTCCCACGGGGCCAGGTTATACTTGGGGTCCTGCCAAATGCCTCGTTTCCTGGCTTCGGCCCGGTTTTCAGCCTTTGCCAGTCCCAGTTTACCGCCGGCGTAGTTAGCTATGTCATACTGCGAATAGTACCTGGCCCATCCCGCCCGCACCATCTCCAAATTAAGTGAATCGGTGGGACGCCGTCGGTAAACCACCGCTACCGTCCGGCCGTACTGGTCGATATCTATTACGTCCAGAAACAACCGCTCCTGGGCGATGCGAACCAGGTAAGAGCGGGATTCGACGGAGTAGCGTTGGCCAAGTTCCGGGGCGTCCATCGCGAAGAGCCGTACTTCCGTCTCTGGGGCGTCGGACCTCCATCGCCTCATGCGCCTGACTCTCAGGGAGTCGCCGTCAATAACGGAGGTAACCCGTACGGGTATCCGCCTGTCTCCGGGTTTCATGGCCACTGTATCCGCCCAATTGCCGCCTTCGCGACACGGAAGAGGCTAGGACAATTCTATTAAATTAAATGCTACCGGGATTCAAAGGCCGGTTCCTCAATCTCCGGCCAGGCTTCCGGCGCAATTCCCGGCCGGTTTCCCTTCACGGATTTGCCTGCGCCCAGAGCTAATTGGAAGGCTTGCCGCAATGTCCTGGCAAAAACCAGCTCTATATCCGGCCTCCGGCTCAAGTCGTCGCGTGCCGTCTCCGGTAAAATGCAGCGAGCCAGCCCCAGACGCGCCGCCTCCACCACTCGCCGCTCCACTTGAGGCACCGTCCGCAGCTCCCCGCTCAATCCCACCTCGCCAAAGGCCACCACATCCGGTTCCAGAGGCCGATTGTAGAGGCTGGAGGCAACGGCCAGGGCAATTCCCAAGTCGGCGGCCGGCTCGGTCACCCTGAACCCCCCGGCAACACTCACAATTATGTCCTGTCCGGCCAGTTCCAGACCGGAACGCCGTCCGGCCACCGCGGTCAGCATCAGCAGACGGTTATAGTCCACGCCGTTTGCTACCCGACGCAGCGCCGGAGCAAAAGCGGGCGAGGTTAATGCCTGAACTTCCAGCATCAGGGGTCGGGTGCCTTCCAATGCCGGGACGAGGGCAGCGCCTACCGCCCGCTCATAGCGCTGGGATAGCAATGCTCTGGAAGGATCGGGAACTTCAACCAGGCCCTGGGGGGTCATCTCGAAAACTCCGACCTCGGTGGTGGAGCCAAAGCGGTTCTTGCCGCTTCGCAATACCCGGTACGAATTGATTTCTTGCCCTTCCAGGTACATTACGACGTCCACCATGTGTTCCAGAACCCGCGGCCCGGCCAGCGAGCCGTCCTTGGTCATGTGGCCGGCGAGGAATATGGGCACGTTCCTCAATTTGGCCCAGCGCATCAACTTCAAGCCGCATTCTCTGACTTGAGCCACGCTGCCCGGTCCGGAGGGCGCGTCCTGGGTATAAAGCGTCTGAATGGAATCAATAATCGCCAGGCCGGGCCGACACTCCTCCAGCCGGTCCAGGGCCAGGTCAACGTCGGTCTCCGCAGCCAGGAAAACTCGGTCTCCGGCAAAACCCAGACGTTCCGACCGCAGTTTAATCTGGTGCGGCGATTCCTCTCCGCTGACGTAGGCGACAGTGAGACCGCTCTCGGAAATAAACCGAGCTACTTGCAGCAACAGGGTGGACTTGCCAACGCCCGGTTCTCCGGCCAGCAGGGCCACCGATCCCGGAACGATTCCACCACCCAGGACTCGGTTAAATTCCTCCGAGGGCAGGACTATACGGCTTTGGTCATCCGGTTTGAGCTGGGAAAGTTCCTGTAAGGATTCGCCGGCAGGAGTGAACCAGGCATGGCGGGCTTGGCCGCCGGATACTACCTTGATTTCCTGAAGGGGCTGACCGGAGCCGCAAGAAGGGGCTGGACAAAACCCCAGCCACCGGGGGCTTTCATAGCCACAGTCCTGACAAGAGAATACCGTGCGCTGCTGTTCTTTCGGACGGCTCATTCAATTACCTCCTGAATACCCGGCGATTATAACAACAACAGGCCCCTTAGTAAGGGGCCTGTTGTCAGTAAACACCGGGTTCAGGGTTAGCTGCCGAAGTTAAGCCAATGCAGCGGGCAGAACCGGCACCTTGGATCGAACAACAATCTTTCCATCCTCCACATCCACCAGGGCCTCATCGCCATCGTGGAGACGGCCGCTCAACAGCTCGTCGGAGAGGGTATCTTCCACCTCATTCTGAATTACGCGGCGCAGCGGGCGGGCGCCCAGCACCGGGTCAAAGCCCTTCTCGCCCAAGTAGGCCCGGGCAGCGTCGGTAAGACTCAGGGTGATGTTCCGGTCCTTCAACTCATCCTGCACCATGTTGATCATCAGATCGACGATGGAATGAATCTGGTCCCGGTCCAACTGGTGGAACACTATGGTAGCGTCGATACGGTTGAGGAACTCGGGACGGAAGAAGCGTTTGACCTCATCCATAACCTTGTTCTTCATCCGCTCGTAGGACTGCTCCTGGGTCTGGGACTCGTCGGACTTGACCCCAAACCCGAGCGTGGTATCACGCTTAATCAGGTCGGAACCCAAGTTGCTGGTCATCACAATTATGGAATTGCGGAAGTCCACCCGCCGGCCTCGAGCGTCGGTCAACTGGCCGGCGTCGAAGATCTGAAGCAGAATATTGAACACTTCGGGATGAGCCTTTTCGATTTCGTCCAGCAGTATGGCGCAATAGTTCTTGCGGCGCACACCCTCAGTCAACTGACCTCCCTCATCATAGCCCACATAGCCGGGAGGAGCGCCAATCAGGCGGGCAACGGTATGCCGTTCCTGGAACTCGGACATATCCAGGCGAATCATATTATCCTCGTGACCAAACATTACCTCGGCCAAAGCCCGGACCAGCTCCGTCTTACCGACACCGGTGGGGCCCATGAACATGAACACGCCAATAGGATGCCGCGGGTCCTTCAACCCAGCCCTGGCTCGGCGCACCGCCTTGGATATATTAACGATGGCCTCGTCCTGACCGATAATGCGCTTGTGGAGGTCGTCCTCCATATGAATTAGCCGGGCCGTCTCTTCCGCGGCCAACCGAGTTACCGGTATGCCGGTCCACATACTAACCACTTCAGCGATATCATCCTCGGTAACCGCTGCGCGGCCCTTGGACCGGCCTTCCTGCCACTCCTCTTTCAAGGTGTCCAGATCTTCATTCAGGTTCAATTCCCGGTCGCGCAGTTCCGCCGCTGCCTCGTACTGTTGGGAGGCAATAGCGTCGTCCTTCTCTTTGCGGACCCGCTCCAGGACTTCCATTGCATCCTTTACCGATGCGGGAGTGACACTGCCCCGCAACCGCACCCGGGAGCCGGCCTCGTCCAGCAGGTCGATAGCCTTATCCGGCAGGAAACGGTCCGGGATAAAGCGCGTTGCCAGGGTGGCAGCCGCCCGAACCGCTTCCTCGGTTATGTCAACGTTATGATGGTCCTCGTAGTTACCCTTAACACCCATGAGAATCTGCAACGTTTCTTCGGAGTTGGGTTCTTCCACCCGTACCGGCTGCAGGCGGCGCTCAAGGGCCGGGTCGCGCTCCACGTACTTGCGGTAATCATCCAGCGTGGTCGCTCCGATGCACTGGATTTCGCCGCGAGCCAGGGAGGGCTTCAGGATATTGGAAGCGTCCACCGCGCCTTCCGCGGCGCCGGCGCCCACGATGGTATGAATCTCATCAATAAAGAGAACGCAATTGCCGGAGTTCTTTATCTCTTCGATTACCTTCTTCAAGCGTTCTTCGAATTCGCCGCGATACTTGGTTCCGGCTACCAGGGCGCCCATATCCAGAGTAACCAGGCGTTTGCCCTGAAGCGTCTCGGGGATATCACCGCTGCCGATCTGCTGAGCCAGAGCCTCCACGATGGCGGTCTTGCCCACGCCGGGTTCACCCACCAGCACCGGGTTGTTCTTGGTGCGGCGGCTAAGTATCTGGACCACACGCTGAATTTCCTGGTCGCGGCCGATAACCGGGTCCAGCTTGCTGGCGCGGGCGGCCACGGTCAGATCAATGCCCAATTGGTCCAAAGTGGGGGTGCGGGTGCCGGTGCGGGCGCTCTGGGCGCCGCCGCTGCCGGTCGAGCTGTTGCTGAGGATGCGGTGCGTTTCGGCCCGGACCTTCTCCAGGGTAACGCCCAGGCTTTCCAGAACTCCGGCGGCGACGCCTTCGCCTTCCCGGAGCAAGCCAATGAGCAAGTGTTCCGTGCCGATATAGGTGTGATTCATTCGACGGGCTTCGTCAACGGCCAGTTCCACCACCTTTTTGGCCCGGGGGGTCAAGCCGATCTCCCCCTGAGCCGGCTTTTCACCTCTTCCGATGATGAACTCCACCGCCGACCGGACTTTACTCAGGTCCACTCCCAGACCGGAGAGCACCCGAGCTGCTACGCCTTCAGTCTCTCGTACTAAGCCGAGCAGGATGTGTTCGGTGCCGATGTAATTATGATTAAAACGCTGGGCTTCTTCCTGAGCCAGGGACAGAACTCTCCGGGCCCTTTCCGAGAACTTTTCAAATCTACTTCCCATAGCACCGCTCCTGTAGGGTATGCTGGGACTACTTCATTGGGTTTACTGAACTTCAGAAGGCTGCGGTAGTTTGCACCGGAAAAACCGCTGGTTCCTTCCGCTTTCAAGATTCACCGCGTCTCTTCGACGAATCAGGCGCGTGGCCGCTAAACTGCGAAGCTACCCAAAACCTTGATGCATTAGATTATAGGGCACTTCAATTAGCGGTGTAAAGTTCCAACCGGGTTTAATCGCATTCCTCTTCAACTTTGACGCCAAACAACCCTAGCCGGTCTTCAATGGTTGGAGAGGGGGAGGTACGTTGGGGAAAGACGCCCATGATTAACCAAAAAGGGCTAGGTTTGTGCGGTTAACCATATCGTGGCGCCGTGGGCTAGTCCAGATATACTTCCCGGCGGTGACCTATTTTCCCACTTCGTTACCAAAGCAGTATCGTCGGCGCTGAGGCGTTTCACTACCGTGTTCGGGATGGGAACGGGTGGGACCACCCCGCTAGAACCACCAGGAAGTAAATCTAACTTGGCCAGTATGCACTATTTTTCACGATCTGACAAGGGGTATATCAAAAGAAATGCTCCCTTTCTTTTTCCTTTTGCCGCAGGTCCGGACCTGGGCGAACCGCAGTCTCCGACAGGTCCGGACACCGCAGTCTCCGCGGAGGAAAGCCGGCCGGTCAACGGGTCTCCGGGATCATTGCCGGCGCCGGGGCCGGTAAGACCGTATTGTCCCAAGGCCGTGGTATGTTAAAATAACCCGTATTCCCCCTATAGGGGCCGTTAGCTCAGCTGGCAGAGCACCGGACTTTTAATCCGGGTGTCGTGGGTTCGATCCCCACACGGCCCACCAAGCGGGAACCGAACCCGCGGTTGCGGCTATCCTTGAGCATATCCGCCACCTATGGTAGTCCCTTGACTGCCGGTAGTCGTGAGAAATAGTGCAAAATAGCCGAACACACCGGTAGGCCCGGAGTTTGAACTTTAATGCCTATCGTCTTAAAGCTCTTGCACCACAAGGGCAAGCCAACAAAAATCCTCCGCGGAAATCATTCAGATCTGTGCCGAGGTCGATTTGACACCGGTTCTGAAAACTCTAACCTCGCCCAATCGTGAGTACCTAATGCTGCACGTTTCGGTACCTCAAGCTGCCCAGGGTCCGAACAAGGGCGAGAACCACTAAGCCGGCCCTAGGACGGTAGTTCTCCGCGATAGCTGTTCGCCGTAGTTGGTCGGGATTGAGCTGTCCTGTGAAGCACGTCCTCAGAATCTTGTCAGCCCAAACGCCGGGCGTTTTTACATAGCCCAACTAATGGGGCTGAGTAAAGTGAGAGTCCTGTCGCTCCTGCCGACGATTCCAACACTGGGTTTGGTGAACACCTCTTCCCTTTTGACGCTTCGTTTCGCAAAGGAGAGTCATCGTAGAACACCTCGGCTGGCGTAATATATCCCAAGGCTTGATGGGGTCTCTGGTCATTGTAGAACCGAAGGTAAACGCCCGGTTCCTTCGGGGCCTCCGTGGCGTTGGCGTTGGCTTCAAGGTTCACCTCCTCGTACTTCAGCGTGCGACACAGCCGCCCTACGAAGATGATGTCGGTTTATCTGCCCTTCCCTTTCATGCTGATCTTCATCCGGTGTTCCTAAAGGACCTAGGTCAAACGCTTGGCCGGTGAATTGGCTCCCCTAGTCGGTATTTTAGACCTCGGGCCGGCCTTGCCCCAGCGTTTGGTTCACGGCGTCGACGCAGAAGTCGGCCTCCAGGGTGTTGGACAACCGCCAGGCCGCCACGTACCGGCCGTGCCAGTCCTTGATGGGCGCCAAGTAGATGACCACCAAGTATAAAGAACCCTCACGGGCCGTGGGCAGGTAGGTGATGTCGGCGGCCCCGAAGTACTCAGGGAACATTCACGTATTTGGGTACGTAGATATTGCTGTACCGCCGGTTCCACTCACCTTCGCTTTCCCGCGACACAATGAACGGCCATTTCCGGCCGGTGCGGACCCCGTCCGGATCACCGGCAACGTTGAGCCGCACTAAAAACACCACCCAAGTCGAGTGAGCACAATCAGGAAATCCTGTTCGGCATTGGTGGCCTGACGCGGGAGGAACAGGGCGGTCTAGAAGCACCGGGGTAATTTTGAGCCTGACAGTGTGATTCCAAGACCTTTTCGGGTGATTGGGCGCGAAATGGAATGAAATTAGAGCGGGGATCAATCCCGGTGATCGGCAGTGCGAACCTTATAGCCAGCTTGACTAAACCTGAATGGTGGGATGGAGTTGTACCGTTATTCAGGCTCCGTATTTCGACCCATATTCCTACCACTATTTCGACCTCCTATCGCAAAAGGGAAGGCACTGATGGATTTCAGAGAGTGCTTGATCCAATTTGTACGATAACCGATTAACTCCAAAGTCTTCTCCAAAGTCTCTTTTAAGGAATAAACGAACCCCCTCAGATGAATTTATCCTAGTCCAAATGTGGGACAAAAGAACCCTGAATTAACGGAGGAAGCATTATGTCAGGACGCCCATTGTTGAAGATTAGGTACTTTTTCCCAATCCTGATCGCCTCGTTATTACTGATAGCCGTGGCCTGCGGCGGAACAGCCACGACGCCCGATGTAGCACAAGAAGATGTAGTCAATGAGGCGGTGGTGGCGAATGAGGTGGTTGTAGAGGACCCGCAGAAGGTGGTGATCGAAGAGGCCGAAAAACAGGTGGTGGCTACTGCCGTACCCGAGCCGGCAGCAGAGAGCGCCGCCAAAGTTGAGCTGGACCGGGTGGTCATAGCGATACCGCTACCAGGCGGGGGATCCGACACCAATATCACCTGGGTTACCAGTCGCGGTGGCACTCTCGACGAAAGGCCGGCATTGGAGCATCTCGTCGGAAACGACCGAATCGACGGCGCTTACGAACCCCAACTCGCGGAGAGTTGGGAGTCGAGCACCGACTTCAGTACCTGGACTCTGAATCTTCGCCAGGGTGTACCGTTCCACTACGACTTTGGCGAGTTTACCGCCAAAGACCTGCGCCACTCTTTGTTCCTGATTACCCAGGACGATGCCGTGGTCACCGACGCGGGTTCCTGGAGGAAATGGGTAGGCAGCACGCCAGCGGAATTAGAGCAGAATGTGGAGATCGTGGACGACTACACGGTTAAGCTGCATCTAAATCCGGGAGGGCCGGAGCAGTTAGGCAGTCTCTCCGTGATGTATGGCGACTTGATGATTCACAGCAAGGACTTCTGGGATGCCGAGGGCAAAGCTGGCTACACGACCAAAGTGGTGGGCACCGGGGCTTTCGAGCTAGTTGAGCGCAAGCTGGGGCAGTCCTTGCACTTTGAGCGGGTAGAAAACCACTGGCGTCATACTCCTGAGTTCAAAGAGTTAGAGTTTCGCTGGTCGCAAGAGGCGGTCACCCGACTTGCCGCCCTACTGACTGGTGAGGTCCAAATGGCCGCTGTGGACCGTAGCCTTCAACAGCAAGCTATAGATTCTGGTCTGAAGGTTGTCTCTAGCCACCAGCCTGGGGTCCAGAACCCGTATCAGTTTGGCGGGTTGTACTTCGCCACCCCGGATAGATTGCAGCCCGACCTGCCGTTCAACAAGAAAGAGGTGCGGCAGGCAATAAACATGGCTATAAACCGTAACCTGATCAACCAGGAACTCATGGCCGGAAAAGGGGAACTTGTAAGGGTCAACGGTTACCACCCAGTCCTGGACGAGGTGATATGGCCTGGTGTGTGGAACTCCAGGTGGGAACAGGAATTCGACGAGCTGTACGGCTACAATCCCGAGAAGGCCCAGCAGCTTCTAGCCGAAGCCGGGTACCCCAACGGGTTTGAATTCAACATGTGGGTGATCGTTTCCGCTGCAATTCCGGAGAATCCGGATATCATGCAGGCGATGGCGCTGGATTTCGAGGCAATCGGGCTGAAGCCTAAACTAATAGACGTAGAGTACCCCAATATAAGGCCGATATTCCGTGCCCGGGAGGCGCATGGCTATATGTGGATGAATGGCCCCGCCCTACGTCCTTTGGATTACGCTAGACTCTTGAATATTGAGGGTGGTGTTGTCTATGCATACACGCATGCCGAAATAGATGAGAGGTATGCGGAACTGCAGGTTAATTTCAATGAGGGGGAAAGGGACCGGCTGTTGCAGGAGATCGGAGACCACAAGTTCGACAATTTTGCCAGCATTCCTATGTTCTGGTTACGCAATGACATGACGGTGGATCCCGAGTTTATCGGCAAGTATGATTTCCCGGGGCCCGTCATCAGCGCCTATTCGCACCTGGAATACATTGAGTTGGCAGATCGTTAGTATAAGGGCCGGTGAGGCATGCAACGCTACATAATTGTCCGGGTCTTCCAGGCCATAATTGCCCTTTTAGCCGTGGGCGAGATTTCCTGATTTGATGTGGAATTACTTTGGGCCTCGCCGACCGAAGCATATATTCAACCAAAGCTTACGTTGCAGGACCGTTTACCTGACGCCTGGGTAGAAGTTGGTGTGTTCCGGGAGGATATGCTCCACACCATGTCCCTCGGACTCAAGCAATTGGAAGAAATGACTAACGCCCGGACTAATTGAAGAACGCCGGGATTATATAGCTGATGATTTTCTTGGGCGCACGACATACCGTACTGACGGCCCCAAGGGCTGGCCGACAACTGAGAGAGGTAACTAGATGGCGATTGGCGTAACTGGACAGCGATCCTGGTACTCGCCTCCTAAGCTACTTCATGCCGTGGGTGAAGTAAGGCGATACCCGGTGTTCCCCATCGCCATTCTGTTGATCGTGCTGGTCATTCCTGCGATCTTCGCTGAGGTGGTCTCACCTTATGACCCCCTTAAGGGTCAACTGGGAGACCGGTTGACCCCACCCTTCTGGCAGGAAGGTGGTTCGGCGGCTCACCTTCTGGGTACCGACAAGCTGGGACGTGATATGCTCAGCCGTATTATCTATGGCTCGAGGATCTCCGTAAAAATCTCTGCGGTATCGATCCTCGTCGGCGGCGTCATGGGTACTTTTCTGGGGATCCGCCGCCGGTTACTTCGGGGGCCGGGTAGACGCGGTGATCATGCGCCTGGTGGATATCTCCTTATCTATCCCTATTATCCTTTTGGGACTGGTGCTAGTGGCGGCGCTGGGTCCCGCCGAGAGCACCGTCATAATAGTGGTAGTGGTACTACTATGGTCACGATATGCGCGGTTGGTGCGTGGGGAGGCCTTGGCCATTAGAGTGCAGGACTACATTGCCCGGGCGCGGGTAGCCGGGGCCTCTGACATCCGGATAATGCTTACCCATGTCCTGCCTAACGTGTTTAACAGCCTGGTCGTCCTTGCCACGCTCCAAGTAGGTTTCGTTATCCTGCTGGAGGCAACCCTCAGTTTCCTGGGAGCAGGCATACCAAAACCGACCCCGGCTTGGGGACTAATGGTAGCTGACGGCAGGGAGCTCATCGTCGTAGCCTGGTGGGTGGCCTTCTTCTCCGGCCTTGCCATCCTCCTCACTGTACTCTCTATGAACCTGCTGGGTGATTGGCTCCGAGACCGGTTGGACCCGAAACAAAGGAATATTTAACCTGATCGCCGCCGGTGCCTCTGTGGGCTTCTACGCTCCGGGCAGGTCGTAGCTGTTCAGCAGGTTATCCGCCATACTTGAAACTGTGCCCCGGTCTTAGTTCCGGAAAGCCCGGCCAAGGGTAATGTAGGAGCCGCCGGCGTTCAACGTTTCGTATTGGACTGGCGGGAGCCGAACTCGCTGCGCAGTTGTGGGAATCGAACCTAGTCTGACACTGCCTTGGAATGCGACTAGCTGGAAGTTCCGGAGTCGGCAGTTTCCTCTGCACCCAGCCCGATGGCTCAAGAGTACCGGAAAGTTTCGTAGCTGTTGTGCGACCGCCATGAATATTACTGGTTACGCTACCGATACGTCGTCTGAAAATCCAACACTGCGCCCGAAGAGGGGCTTGTCAGCAGCGGCAGGCATGGACCCCTCTCGTTCCTCGTTTGTCACGCGTTTATCGGATTCATTTACTCAATCTGTAATCGAGGCCAGCCTTCGGGTAGATTCAGAACTTCGCCTACAGAGTGCCCTACCGATTGTTTATAGTCGGCCTCCTCCAAACTTTCTTGGTCCAGGCACCACGGTATAGTACCGATTGGTCTCTGAGCCCAAGGGTTGGCGTAGAGCGTAAGTCTGGACAAACTCAAGCCGAACAACATGGTCCCTATGATTACAGCGCTAACGCGCCTATGCTTCGGCGTGCTGTCTGAACGTAGGAGCGGGCCATCGCTACCTGCAACTCAGACATCGTCCGGGGAGTTCCCAAGATTTTGCCGTGGGCCGTGGCCTTTTCCAGACCGACCTTGGTGCTTCTACCAATGCTCTCCAGCTCCTGTTGCGCCGCCCATGTGAAAAAACTAACCAGGGCGTCGCCGATCTTTGCCTCAGGGGAGTCGGAGTTGGCGGCAAAGTAGCGGGTCCATTGTTGTTCCGACGGGGCCAGGACCTCACGCGTACCTCCCCGCTGAGCAGGTCTCTGAGCGTACTCTCCGTGTCCATCCAATTGCGATGGACCCATTATAGGAGCTGAAACCCTTGAGAACGCATCGGTAGATTGTACACCTGATTTACTTGACAACCGGGCTAATCAAATGAACAATTAGCATATGGGTTATGAATGGGACGAAGGGAAGCGGTTGGAGAACCTGAGGAAGCACGGTGTAGACTTCGCGGCCATTGAACGCTTCGACTGGGATAGCGCGGTGGATGTCCCCAGCCCCCGCCACGGCGAGCGCCGCTGGGTTGTTTACGGGTACATTGAAGCGCATCTTCATACCGCGGTCTGCACCGTGCGTGGCGGCGCAATCCGAATCATCAGTCCACGAAGGGCAAAAGCCGGGAGCGGAGGAATTATGGAGCGGCCGGATGACATTGCCAACGAAATCTCTGAGGCGGAATGGCAAGAAATTATCGCCGGCGAACTGAGCTTTGCCCAGATTGAGGTTAAATATGGGGAAGAGGTGGCAATTTACGCCGGCATCGCCCGGGACCCTGATGCCGAGGTGCTGACAGACGAGGACTTCGCCCAAGCCCGCCCCTTCGCCGAAGCGCATCCACAGCTGGCGGAGCGGTTGACTCGCCGGCGGGGCAAGCAGAAGGCACCGCTAAAGGTTAGGACCACAATCAGGCTTGATCCTGACATCGCCGAATACTTTCAGTCGATTGGCCCCGGCTGGCAGAAGCGGCTTAACGAGGTTCTGCGGCGCTCCCTCTTCGGCGACGCGACGATTAACAACGTTCCTAATGTAGGCGAGGAGGACGTGATAGCCCAACGGGTGAGCCCTTGCCATTTCTTATCGCTCGACGATCTAGTATCGCCGGTACGGGAAGAGCGATACAAAGTCCTTGTCCAAACGGACGAACGGGAATCAACCATTTGGAACCAAACGGAAACGCCTGAAGCACCCGCTACTCACGAAGTGGACGTGCGGGTCCCGGCAGCGGCCTGACCGAAGTGGGACGCTGCGATGGAGACACGGCGTCAGCGCTGGCAGCCGGCTAATCCAATCTGGTCCAACACCTTCTAGTATTACAACGACGGATTGCCAAATATGTAGTCTGACCCTTCCTACTCGGCCACGAGCGAGCTATTGGAGTAGGCCCATCGCAGTACGTTGTCAGGTTCAATTTGTTCGCGAAAATCACTGTGCCATATAAACTGTCGTTGTAATACTAGTACTGGAGGAGCTTCGTATCGTCCTGGAAAACTTGAACAACCTGGACCAATTGCCCCCCACCGGCGCCACCTTGGTTATCGGGGTATTACGCCTGCGGGGAGGCAGTGGTTCTCCGGTTTCGGTAACGGCCTTCGTACCCTGATGGATAACCGACTATTGATCCTTTAGTTAACAGCCGGTTAGTCAACAGCCCGTCCCTGGGAAACGATCTTTCGGTATCTCGGCGGTTCCAAAGTTAGAGCTTGGCTACTCCGGCGCGGGCGCAATCTTCGTCCTGCTGGCTGGAACCGCCGCCGGCCCCGCAGGCCCCCTCGATTTCACCGTTGCGGATTATTGGCACGGCGCCCTGTCCCATAATCATATGTCCACCTTCAGCGGCGGCAATGCCTCGAGGAGTAGGCTGGTCGGCCCGGTCCTGTAAATCGCCGCTGGGTCGGCCAAAGGCTGCCGAGGCGACGGCTTTGCCCTGGCTGCCGTAGGTACTGGCCCAAATTGCCCCGTCCATGCGGTTCATGGCAATGGGCCGCCCGCCGGCATCACAGACGGCAACGCTAATCTTGATGTTGAGCTCCGCGGCATGGGCAATGGCGCCCTCAATCATTCGGTTGGCTTCCGCCAGGCTGATGGCCATAGTTCACCTCTCTTATATTGCTCAATCAGGCAGATGTTCTCGGGATGGTTGGTCCCTATGGGATGCTTTCCAGAGTCTCCGGGAAAGTTGTTTCCAGGCCGGCTAATTCTATCCTAACGTTGGGCCAATGCCAACCAATGCCAACCAACGTCAGCCAATGCCAACCAACGCCAACCAACGCCAACCAACGCCAACCAACGTCAGCCAATGCCAACCAATGCCAACCAACGTCAACCAATGGTAACCGACCGGGAATCGGCGCACACTAACCCGACAGGTGCCATAAATCAGATAATGGATATATCCCATAGTCCACGTTGTCCGGGTTATTATTCAGAAGCGACCACGATTAGGTGTTATACTGCACAGGGAAAATTTTAACCATCCCATAGGCGGCGCCGATACATGCTGACTAAACGTATTATTCCTTGTCTTGATGTGGATGTTGGACGGGTGGTTAAGGGCACCAGTTTCGTCAACCTGCGGGATGCGGGGGACCCGGCGGAGTTGGCTGCGTTGTACGATCGGGAAGGCGGGGATGAGTTAGTGTTCCTCGACATCCGAGCCAGCGCAGACTCCCGGGATACTATGGTAGATGTGGTGCAGCGGGTGTCGGAGCAGGTATTTATACCGCTGACCGTGGGCGGCGGTATCCGTACCATCGAGGACGTGCGGCGAATGTTGAACGCCGGGGCGGACAAGGTATCCCTGAACACTGCCGCCATCAACAATCCGGCAATTATTGGCGACGGGGCCGCTCAGTTCGGCAGTCAGTGTATGGTAGTAGCCATCGACGCCAAGCGGGTTGCGCCGGAGTCCGGCGCCGGTTCCGACACGGAGTCCGGTGCCGATACCGATGCCGATTTCGCTTCCAATGTCGGCTCAAGGCCGGCAGCGGGGGTTGATGAATCGCTGGCCCTGGACCCGGATTCCCGCTGGGAAGTTTATACCCGGGGCGGCCGCACTCCCACCGGCATTGACGCGGTCAAATGGGCGGTGCAGGCGGTGAGCCGCGGTTCCGGGGAAATCCTGCTGACCAGTATGGACGCCGATGGGCAGCTTGCCGGGTACGACCTGGAGTTAACCAGAGCCATTTCCGGAGCGGTGCCGGTGCCGGTTATCGCCAGCGGCGGCGCCGGCCGGTTGGAGCACCTCTACGACGCTTTGGCCGAAGGACAGGCCGATGCGGTGTTAGCTGCCAGCATTTTCCACTACGGCACCTATACCATCGCCCAAGCCAAGGAATACCTGGACGGACGGGGAATCCCCATGCGGCCACCGCCCGGCGGATTTGGGGGATAGCCCACGTTACTCAGCAGAACTTCCGAAGAGGATACACCATTCCCAATGAGTAAAATTACTACCGTAGTTTTCGACGCCTTTGGCACCCTTTTTCAGGACTCTCCCGAACACTGGGATGCAGCTATGGAGCAGATCATTCGCCGGCAGGGCCTGGCGGTTTCGGTTGAAACGCTGAATCGAGAATGGTTGGCCGCCTGCGGGGATTTCCGCAATACGCGAAGCGAACCAACGGCCGATTTTCAGACTTATACCGTGGCTTGGCGGGACGCTTTCGTTGAGGCTTTTCGGGTACTGAATTTGGCCGGGGATGCCGCCGCCGCCGCCGATCACTGGATACGTGATATGGGCAGCCGCCAGCCTTACCCGGAAACTTTGGAGGCGCTGGAAGCGGTTGCCCGAACCCGGCGGGTGGTTGTTCTTTCCAACGCTGACGACGCTTTCCTTGACCCGGTATTGGAGCGGCTCGATTTCCCCTTTGATGCCGCGCTATCGTCCGAAGCGGCGCGCTGTTACAAGCCTAATCCGGAGTTCTTCCGGGGGCTGCTGCGCCGGTTGGAACTGACGCCGCAGGAAGCGGTTTACGTCGGAGACCGGCAGTATGAAGATATTAAAGGCGCCGGTCAGGTGGGAATGGGTACGGTTTGGATTAACCGGACCGGGGCGTCGCCCGACCCGGCTTTGCCCGCGCCGGATTATAGAATAGAAAATCTGATGGAGTTGCCGGCCCTTCTGGAATGAGAGTAGCTGGGTGTTCCCGGTCGGGGCGTTCAACGGGGTTGTTTTGCCGCTGCCGGGAACTTTCCGACTTGGCCGGGTTGCCCGGAGGGGAAGGTAAGCTCACTCACCCCGAAAGCTGCCATTGAATCACCGTTGAATCACCGTTGAATCACCGTTGAATCACCGTTGAATCACCGTTGAATCACCGCGTTAAAGGCTCAAGGTAAGGACAAAGTTGCTATGAAGATTAAGCTGAACGACAAAGGCCTGGTTCCGGCTATTGCCCAGGACATCAATACCGGCGAAGTGCTGATGCTGGGCTATATGAACCCGGGTTCTCTGAAACGCACCGTTGAGGGGGAACAGGTTTGGTTCTACAGCCGGAGCCGGGAAGACTTGTGGCATAAGGGCGAGTTATCCGGCAATTATCTGAACCTGCGGGAAGCCTGGGTTGACTGCGATGCGGATACTATCCTGCTCAAGGTGGAACCCGACGGCCCGGCCTGTCATACCGGAGAAGTTTCCTGTTTCTATACCAAAATGGAAGACATGCCCGAGGACTACGAATCCACCGAATCCGGCTCCGGGATCCTTGACGAGTTGTTCGCCGTAATTCAGGACCGGCAACTGGAGCAACCGGAGGGCAGCTATACCGCCCGCCTGCTCCAGGAAGGAACGGCGCGCATTGCCCAGAAGGTTATTGAAGAGGCCGGGGAGACGGCCATCGCCGCCGTTCAGGGAGACCGGGCAGGCTTGTCCGGTGAAGTAGCCGACCTGCTTTACCATACCCTGGTTTTGTTGGCCGACTCCGGCTTGAAACCTCAGGAAATCTGGGAAGTGTTGCGGGCACGGCAGGGCTAAACCGCTTTCAATCCGGCGCCTCCAATAGGCTTTGACCCCTTCTCCATTATGCCGAATCATGCCTTCTGGGTAACCCGGTAGTCTATCCGTACAGGCGGTAAAACCGGGAGACTCGCTGGGCGTAGCTTAGGCTAATTGGCGTAGCTTATCGTCTCCCCGGCCGGATAAATCTGATAGCCGCCCTCCCGATACACGGTTACCCTGCCCGACCCGACTACCTGCCAGTTGCCGGGTTGGCCCAGGCAGCCGGTTTGAGCGTCGATACCTAGCACGGTCAGGTCGGTGGGTATCTGTCCCACCAGTTGCTGCACTACCTCCGACGGGTTGCTTCTCTCGTGGTGCGCCAAAACGGCTGTTCCCGAAGCTACTCCCAGGCCGGTGACCCATTCCCCGGCGCGGGGCCGCCGCATTAGTGACCCCATTACCATGGCCCCGGCGCTGGAACCGGCCAGGACAGCTCCCCGTTCCGCTGCCTGCAAAATGGCGGCCAGCAAGCGGGAATCCCGCAATGTATCCAGCAGGTGGCTTGGATTGCCACCGGTGAAATATATTACATCGGCCTCGGCCACACCCTGAACCAGCGCGGCGTCATCGGCCTGTTCCCGTTCCAGAACCATCAATTGACCGGCGTTGCCACCCAGAGCGGCGAAGTGAGTCACTCCGTCGTTGGCCGCCTTGGCCGGGCCGGTAACCGCCGCCGTGGGTATCACTACCACCCGGGCCGGGTTGCCTCCGGAAGCCCGCATAATTTCCCGGTCCATCTCACGGCAATACTGCCGAAACTCTTCTCCGCCTACCAGCGCAATCATTCCAGGCATTTCAGCCCTCCGCAACTATTTTTTAGGTCACCGTTCCAAGGTTGCCACTGGGCTATTCTACCAAACCGGCGTAAAGGGAGCTATTCGGGCCGGACCATGGGGGCGTCTTTCAATTGCCAAGTGTTCCTGTGTGAGTCCGCTCACCTCAAGCCGGCCGCCGGGCCGGTTCGTCCGCCCCCGAATCCTGAGCTTGTCGAAGAACCGGCTCACCCTGAAAGTTTTTCAAGGACACTTGAGAGACCCAGGAACGATGCGCGGTCTGTCGCCCATTTGGGGTCTTTGAAACGGATTGGGACGCCGAAGTGGGAATTAGCGGGGCCATTATCCAATTCTCCGCCAATGTAATTTGTGCTAGTATATTCGCAAGCCATTCTGGATTTCCCCGGTGCGGAAAAGAGAATGGCCGGATTTCATTGCGTTACAAACGTTTTCCTGCAAAAAGCTGGCAATAGACCGGCGTAGGTATAAACAACCTGTGCTGCGGAAGCAGTAAGACGATATAGAAAAGAAAGGGCGATTGGCATGGCGTCGGTGTTGGTTCGAGATACAATTCGGGACCTGGTGGCTGCCGGGATATTGAAGGCGCAGCAGGAAGGTGCATTGCAACTGGAAACTGTACCCGAAATCCTCATTGAACGTCCGGGCCACCCGGAACACGGAGACTTCGCGACCAGTCTGCCCCTGCGCCTGGCCCGGGCCACCCGCATTAACCCGCTGCAATTAGCCGAAATCCTGGCCGAACATATCCCCGTTGCCGACGAAGTTGACCGGGTGGAGGTCGCTCCGCCGGGGTTCGTCAACTTTTATCTTAAAGCGGACTGGATCCAGCAGCAATTGGATTCCGTTCTCAGGTCCGGCGGGGAGTATGGCCGGGTGGAGGTGGGCCAGGGTCGTCGGGTGATGGTCGAGTTTGTCAGTGTTAACCCCACCGGTCCGGTCCACGTGGGCCACACCCGGGGAGCAGTATTGGGCAGCGCGCTGGCGAATACGCTGGACGCCGCCGGTTTTGACGTAGTCCGGGAATATTACGTCAACGACGCCGGAACCCAGATGGAGGCCTTTTACCGTTCGGTTTACGCCCGCTACCTGGAAGCCCTGGGCTATCCGTCCGACTTTCCGGCCAACGGTTACGCCGGAGATTACATTACCGAGCTGGCCGCCGAGATTGCAGCGGCGGAAGGCTCCAGGTTCCTGGGTTTGGCCGAGGAACAAGCGGTCAAGGAAATAGGCGACATCGGCCGGGAAAAGATGGTCTCCGCCATCCGGAGCGACCTGGAGCAGATCGGGGTTACCTTTGATAACTGGTTCAGCGAACGCACCCTCTTCGGTAATCGGGAATACGATGAGGCAATGACCCTCCTGCGGGAGAAGAATTTCCTGTCCGAGCGGGAAAATGCCTTGTGGTTTAATTCCAGTATGTTGGGCGATGAAAAGGACAACGTGGTGGTCCGCTCAACCGGCGAGCCTACCTACTTTGCATCTGACATCGCCTATCACTACAACAAGTTCGTCAATCGCAAGTTTGAGCACGTGATCGATATTTGGGGGGCCGATCACCAGGGGCACGTGCCCCGGATGAAGGCCGCCGTTGCCGCTTTGGGGGTTGACCCGGAAGAGTTGACCGTGCTTATCTGTCAGTTGGTCACCCTCAAACGTGGCGCCGAGGTGGTGCGGGCCTCCAAGCGGACCGGTGATTTTGTTACCTTGCGGGAGCTGGCCGATGAGGTAGGCGCGGACGCCTGCCGTTATTTCTTCCTGGCCCGGGCGCCGTCCACCCAGATGGAGTTTGACCTGGAATTGGCCAAGAAGGAATCCTCGGAAAACCCGGTCTATTACATCCAGTACGCCCATGCCCGCAACGTCAGCATATTGAATCTGGCGCGCAGCCGGAGTATAGATTGGAGCCAGGGGGATGTCTCGCTGCTGACCGACCCCAATGAGCTTAACCTGATCCGCACCATGATCAGGCTGCCGGAACTGGTGGACCAGATAGCCCGCAGTCTGGAACCGCACCATTTGCCCCACTATGCGATGGAACTGGCCACTGCCTTCCACTGGTTCTACGAGAACTGCCGGGTCATATCGGCCAACGCTGAAGACAACGCTATTACGCTGGCCCGCCTGAAGCTGGTGGAGTCGGCGCAAATAGTATTTCGCCGTTCTCTGGAACTAATGGGTATGAGCGCCCCGGAACGGATGTAGGCCGGCCGGATAGGGGCCGGATTGAAGTTCCGGGCCTCTCTCCGAACCGCAAAATCGAGAAAGCGTGGGTTGAAGGCCGCCGTTAAATCACTCTGGGCAGCTCTAATGAGCGAATGTTATTGCATTGTGTGATTATTGTTACTCGCAATGCAAAGCGGCTTGAATTATTCAAACTTCTGGGTTATGATAGCGGATAATCGGCGGCGTTGGCTTACTCCCCTACTCTTTGCCTAATGGATCCCATAAGAACCGTGCCGCCTCGCGCTTCATTACGAAGAACCTGAACCTCTTCAGCGTCGGCAAAGGCAAGCCCAACCCCGACTAATTTTTGACCGGTAATATTCAGGGGCCATATTGTTCCAATTTTTACATCAGGGACCGCATATATGGATTACCGGATAGGGACAGTTAGATGAGCATTTTAATAAGAATCACCGTAATGGCTTACCACTATCGAACGCGGTTGTCGTTGGCTTATTTGTGCTTCTTCCTTGCTGTCGGCTTTTCTTTGCTGATCCCCTGGCTCTTCGGCGAATCCATTGACCGGCTGGTATCCACCGAGTCCGGCCAGATAGTCCACCTTAACCCGGCAACTTTGGAACTGGTGATTCTGGCGAGTCTCATTCTGGGCGCCAGCATAATGCGCGGTTTCTTCGACTTTGCCCGGACCTATACGACGGACTCGCTGTCCCAGTTGGTCACCTACGACTTTCGCAACCTGATCTACGACAAACTCCAGCACGTCAGTTTCGCTTACCACGACAAAGAACACACCGGAAACCTGATGTCCAAGGCCACCGCGGACGTGGAAGCCGTTCGCCGCTATGTCAACATGGGGTTGGTTCGGTCCCTGGAAGTAGTAGTACGCACCATTGCCGTAACCAGCATACTGATCTGGCTGAACTGGGAACTGGCCCTGATTAGCCTGGTGTTCGTCCCCTTCCTGGTGGTGCGCTCCACGCTGGTTATGGGTAAGTTGCGGCGGATGTGGCTCCACGTGCAGGAGGTTAACGGCCAACTGGTCACCGTCCTGCAGGAAAACCTGGTAGGAATTCACGTGGTCAAGGCCTTTGCGTCCGAGGACTTTGAACGGCGAAAATACGACCGGAAGGCCCAGGAGCTGCGAGAGGAATACTACCAGTCGGAGCGGCTGCAGGGCGTTAACAGCGCCTGGATGAGCTTTTATTTCACCTTCGCGTTGGGTCTGATTGTCTGGTACGGAGGCTGGGAAATTATCCGCGGCGACCTGACGGCCGGCGACCTGGCAAAGTTTGTCCTTTATTTGAACCAGTTGACCTTCCCGATACGTTCCGCCGCCCAGATTATCAACAGCTTTTCCCGGGCGATATCATCGGGCCGTCGTATTTTTGACGTATTGGATGCCAGTTCTCCGGTGGAGGAAAAACCCGACGCCAAGCCGCTGGGCCGTGCCGTGGGTCGGGTACAGTTTGAAGACACATCATTCTCCTATGATGACCGCGCCCCGGCGTTGCAGCACGTGAATATTACCGCCGAGCCGGGGCAAATTACCGCCATCCTGGGCGCGCCGGGCAGCGGCAAGAGCACTATCGTGAATCTGTTGCCCCGCTTCTACGATGTTACGGGCGGGCGGGTGACCATTGACGGGGAGGATATACGGGAGCTTACCCTGGAGTCCCTGCGCCGCAACGTGGGCATCGTGCAGCAGGATATTTTCCTCTTTGACGCAACAATCCGGGATAACATTTCCTACGGATTATCCAGCGCCTCGGAAGAGGATGTTATCAACGCCGCCAAGGCGGCCCAGCTCCACGACCAGATAATGGGCTTCTCCAACGGTTATGATACCTGGGTTGGTGAACGGGGCAGCACCCTGTCCGGAGGCCAGCGGCAACGGCTGTCCATCGCCCGGACGGTGCTGGTTGACCCGCCAATTCTCATTCTGGACGACTCTACTTCCAGCGTGGATGTGGAAACGGAGCGGTCAATTCACCAGGCGATGGTCAACGTGATGAAGGGGCGTACCACTTTTGTAATCGCTCACCGTCTGAGTACGGTTCGGGAAGCGAACCAGATATTGGTTCTTCGGGAAGGGGAAATAATTGAACAGGGCAACCACGCCGAGCTGATCGCTCAAAGCGGCGTCTATCAAGAAATTTATGAACTGCAACTGAAGCCCCAGGAGGAAGTTATTTTGGCTGCCACTATATCGGGAGCAGGCGACGACGGAGGTGATAGCTAATGCATTCACACGGCGGTATGGGCGGAGGCTTCGGTGGCATGATGGGCAATATGCGCGGCCTGGGAGGCATGCGCTCGCCGACCACTGACAACCTCAGCGACGATGATTCTCTGGGATCGGTTTACAACAACAAAGTAGTAATGCGCTTGATTTCTTACATGGGGCCGTTCAAGAGCGACGTGCGAAAAAGCCTGCTTGCGGTGTTGGTCTATACCATCGCCAACGCCAGCATACCCTGGCTAATCATGCTGGGTATCAACGAAGGCGTCAACACCGGGGATGTCCAGCGGCTTCACATGTTGGGACTGGTCTTCTTGGGGGTTACTCTGATTCACTTCGGCGCCAACTACCTTCAGTTCGTCTTTATGGCCCGGGTGGGCCAGAGCATTCTGTACGCCCTGCGTACAGAGATGTTCAACCATCTGCAGAGCATGCCTCCCGCCTTCTTTCACCGTACTGCGGTAGGCCGGATAATGTCCAGGAGCCAAAGCGACGTATTGCAGCTCCAGGAAACCTTTGAAATGTTGGTATTGGCCCTGGCCGACGTGATAACCCTGTTCTTTATCATCATTTATATGTTGGTCGTGGACTGGCAGTTGGCCCTGGTCAGCTTGAGCATCGTCCCGGTCCTGTTCTTCATTCTCAGCTACTGGCAAAGATTCGCCCGCCGTTCCTTTATGCGTATTCGACGGGCCATCGCGATGGTTAACGGGGAATACAACCAGAACATAACCGGCGTCCGGGTGGTGCAAAGCCTTAACCGCCAGGATGAAAACCTGCGTCACTTTAAGGACCTGAACCAAGAGCACCTGGATTCCAATCTACAGGCCAGCCGGTTTTCCGGTGGTCTGCAGCCGATGGTAGAGTTCCTGATCGGCATTGGCATGGGCTTTGGAATTGTACTGGTGGGTGGAATGCTGGTTAAGAGCGGTAGTTTGGACTGGGGCGTGTTGGTAGCCTTCGCCGTCTGGATTCAGCGCTTCTTTGAACCGGTGCGCCACCTGACGATGCAATACGGGGTGTTCCAACGGTCAATGGCCTCCGGTGTCCGTATCTTCGAGCTTCTGGACCTGAAGCCGGAGGTTAACGATGCTCCGGATGCAATAGAGATGCCGCCGGTGCGGGGCGAAATCCGGTTTGAGAACGTGAACTTCCATTATATCGAGGGAGTTGAAGTCCTCAATGACGTTAACCTGCACATCAGGCCGGGTGAAAATGTGGCCCTGGTCGGCTCAACCGGCGCCGGCAAGAGTACCCTGGTAACTCTGGTGCACCGGTTCGCCGATGTAACCGGGGGCAAGATAACCGTGGACGGGTATGACTTGAGGGACGTTACCCGCCGCTCCCTGGTGGGGCAGATGAGCATGGTGCTCCAGGAGCCCTACCTGTTTTCCGGAAACGTAAGGGACAACATTCGCTATTGCTATGAGAGCGCTACCGATGAGGACGTTATTGACGCCGCCAAGGCCGTTGGCGCCCACGATTTCATCCTGGCCCTGGAAGAAGGTTATGACACAATCCTGGCCGAACGGGGCGTTAACCTTAGCGTAGGACAGCGGCAGCTCATCAGCTTTGCCCGGGCTATTGTCGGTGATCCCCGGATTATCATCCTGGACGAGGCTACGGCCAATATTGATACTCACACCGAGATACTGATTCAGGAAGCCTTGAGTCACGTGCTGCAAGGACGTACCTCAATGGTCATCGCGCATCGTCTGTCCACCATCCGAAACGCGGACAAAATAGTGGTGTTGGATAAGGGGCGAGTTGCCGAAGTGGGACGGCATGAGGAATTGCTGCGGCAAAACGGGGTTTATGCCCGCCTTTATGCCATCAACTATGGTTTGGCCCACGATGACATCCCCGAGCCAATGGGCGGCGGCGCCATACCGGTCACGGCGGACTAAGCGACCAGGGGCGGCAGCGGCATCAGAAGATTAGCTCCTGCCTGCCCCTCCTCCAATTCCCCCGGTCCTCAATCTCCTCTTTCACCTTTCACTTTGCCCGTTCGACGGGCCGACTGCGGTCATTCCGGAGAAATCCTCAATCCAGAGAATCCTTGGCACAGGCCAACTGTCCGGCTACCGAACGGCCTGGATTCCGGTCTGGATTCCGGCCTGCCCCCGGAAAGACGACTACCGGGGACTTGCGCCGCCCAAAGGCGATTGCCCTGGCCGGCTAATGCTTCGGATTGGTCAATTAAAGAAACCCTGCCAGAAGCTGTCGGCTGGCGCGCGACGGTTTCCTCCTTCGTCTTTGATGGTTGCTATGATGGTTGCTATACTGTCACTCCGCGGCAAGAAACTCCACAATCGCCTGAGTTAATTCGTCCGGCTTGTGGTAGCCAATGTCGTGGATGGTGTTGGGTATCCAGTGAACCCGGTTATCCTTGATTGCCTGGGCCGCCGCCGTCACCATCACCTCTTTGTTGCGGGAAAAATCGGAGCCGGCCCGTTCCGGACGGGGCCCGGCGGGAACGATTAAGGTGGGGCAGGAAATCTGCGGTAAGGTGACCGACGGCGGCTCGCCCCACATCGCTTCCAATACCTGGGCATGATTGGAAGGACGCAAGATATCCTGAATGTGCCCGTTTTCGTCCTCATATACCATCGTCTGCACAATGCGCTCCAGGTCATCGCCCCAGCAATCGGCCAACTGTTCTCGCAGCCGGTCCATGAACTCCTGCCGGGTGCCGGTTACATTGCGGGGAGCAAACCGCTCGCAGAACAGTTCCCAGGTGGCATTGGGCAGCAGACGCCCGTCAAGGAACCCTCCGTCAATGATGACCAGCTTCTGCACCCGCTCCGGGAACCGGGCCGCCACGTTTATAGCTACGTTCCCGCCCCAGGAATGGCCCAGTACCACCGCTTGTTCCAGCCCCAAAACGTCCATAAAACCGGCTACGTCCGAGGCCAGAGACTGCCAGTCGTAGCCGCTCGTGGCCTGAGTGGTCTGCCCGTGGCCTCGCTGGTCCGGCGCCACCACCCGGTATTGGGCGCTGAGTCGTGAGGCTACCCGTTCGTACCAGTGGGCCGTCGAGGCTAATCCGTGCAGGGCGACGATGGGAATTCTATTGCCCGGCGACGGACCCGCCCATTCCAGATAGCGCATGTCCAGCGCCCCTACTTTGACCCAGTTTTCCACCGGTGGATTGACGGTTTGACCTGAGTTAGTCAACGTTTGACCTCCTGTAGCCGGTATAGCGATGCGGGACTGGCAGATAGCAGTATGGTATCCGCCGGGGAATTGACCGGAATTATACCACGTACTGCGTCTCGGTTGACCGGCTTGTGTCCTGGCGGCTCAGAGTCCATCAAGATTTACTAATCAGGCGTACTTCCGCCCAGCCTGAGCTGGTCCAAGGTCTGCCCCGTTCTTCCAAAGGCTCGCCAAGGGCGGGTTTCTTCCAACAATTGAATGTCCCTGCCTTTGCCGCTCCGGTAGCCAGGATCCGGGAGTAATTCGCCTACTGCCCGGTGGACGCCAGGGAAGCTGGTAAGGAGTAAGTCAATGGTGGTTTTGCCCGAGCTAATTTAGTATGCTATCGTTGAGCCGGTGGGTATTGCGAACGACGACTATCTGCAATACCACAATATTTCAATACAATACAATTGAACCGGTTCCTCACCGCGGCCAAAGGAGGAGGGGAATGTCCGACCCGATTCAGGCCGGAGCGCACTTGGGAGACTATCTTCCGGAGGTCGAAGCTGCTGTTTCCGCCCTGGATGCGCAAGACGTGGTTGCACGTATTTGGCGGCAAGACTTTACGGTTTGGAAAGACGCCCCGGCCGAAATTGCCGACCGTTTGGGTTGGCTGGCGGTAACCGATACGATGCGCAACCGGATACCCGAACTGGAGGCTTTTGGCGCCGAGGTTCGCGACGCCGGTTATCAGCGCGTTGTCCTGCTGGGTATGGGGGGCAGCAGCCTGGGGCCGGAAGTGTTGCGCCGCGCTTTTGGGAGCGCCGCCGGGTACCCGGAACTTGTCGTGCTGGATTCCACCGTGCCCGCCTGGGTGCAAGCGGTTACCGACGCCATTGACCCGGCAAAAACCCTGTTTCTGGTTTCCTCCAAATCCGGCTCAACCATTGAGCCGAATACTTTCTATGCCCATTTCGGTCGGCTGGCGGCCGATGCGCTGGGCGAAGAAACGGCCGGCGCCAATTTTGTCGCGATTACCGATCCGGGTACGGCGCTGGAAAAACTGGCCCGGGAACGGGGATTTCGGAAGGCCTTGCTCAATCCCCCGGATATTGGCGGACGCTACTCGGTACTGTCCTACTTCGGACTGGTTCCGGCAGCCTTGATGGGCCTGGATTTAAACCGGCTGCTGGACCGGGCCGACGCAATGCGGGAGTGCGTCTCCGTGTTGCCTGCCAAGGCTAACCCCGGGGCCTGGCTGGGGGCGGTGATGAGTACTTTGTCGAAGCAGGGCCGGGACAAGCTCACCCTGATCCCTTCTCCCTCAATCGCCGGTTTTGGCCTGTGGGTAGAGCAGCTATTGGCGGAAAGCTTGGGCAAGCAGGGCGTCGGCATTATACCCATTACTGCCAGTTCGTCTTATGGCTCTTTTGAGAACCGGGGGTCTGACCGCTTCTTCGTATATTTGAGAATGCAGGACGACGCTAACGACGCTAACGACGCTTTCGATGCGAGGGTCAATGGTCTGGCTGCTGCCGGACACCCGGTAGTGCGCCTCGAATTGTCGGACGTTTACGACTTGGGGGCGGAGTTTTACCGCTGGGAGTTTGCCACCGCCGTAGCCGGTTCTCTGCTGGGAGTCCATCCCTTTGATCAGCCCGACGTTCAGGGCGCCAAGGATATGACCGACCGCGTGTTGGATCATTACCAGGCTTCCGGCGCCCTGCCCGCATTGGAGTCCGCCGGTTCCCTTGGCGACTTGCTGGCTCAAGCCCGGCCCGGCGACTACCTGGCGATTATGGCCTACCTGTTTGACACTCCGGAAGTCTCCGCGGTTTTGGACTTGGTGCGGGAGCGAATTGCCGAGCGGTACGGAATCGCCGCTTCCGTAGGCTTTGGACCCCGTTACCTGCATTCTACGGGCCAACTGCATAAGGGCGGCCCCGGCTCCGGGCTGTTCCTGCAGCTTACCGCCGACCACCTGACAGATGTGCCCATACCGGGCCGGCCCTATACCTTTGGGACGCTGGCCGATGCTCAGGCGGCCGGGGATTTACAGGCTCTGCAGGAGTTGGGCCGCCGTACCGCCCGGGTGCATTTGAACGATGACCCGGCTGGCGGTTTGAGGCAACTCCTCCTGGAGCTAGAGTGACAGACCGGCCATCGGTCGGTATTTTGCGGTCTGTAACCGGATTAACGTTGAACCGGGAGGCAAATTCGTGGAACTGGGGATGATTGGCTTGGGGCGAATGGGAGGCAATATGGTGCAGCGCCTGCTGAAAGGCGGGCATCGGGTGGTGACTTATGACACCAGCAGCGATGCGGTGTCGGCCAGCCAGTCCCAGGGTGCGGTGGGCGCCGCCACTTTGGAAGAATTTGTCGGTCGGGTGGCTCCCCCCCGGGTGATTTGGGCCATGCTGCCCCATGGTCAGCCCACCGAGGATACCATTGACCGGCTGATCCCGTTGCTCTCGCCCGGGGATGTGGTTCTGGATGGAGGCAATGCCAACTACAAGGACAGCGTCCGCCGCGCCGATAAGCTTGCCGCCCACGGAATTGATTTTATGGATGTGGGCATCAGCGGAGGCATCTGGGGGTTGGCCGACGGCTACTCTCTGATGATTGGCGGCAAGGAGGAGGTATTTCGGCGGCTGAAACCGATTTTTCAAACTCTGGCCCCCGGCGCCGACCGGGGTTACGGCCACATGGGACCGGCCGGGGCCGGACACTTTGTCAAGATGGTGCATAATGGCGTGGAGTACGGGCTGATGGAGGCTTACGCCGAGGGGTTTGAGATATTGGCGGCCAAGGAGGAGTTTGACCTGGACTTAACCCGGATCGCCAATACCTGGCGCTACGGCAGCGTGGTTCGTTCCTGGCTGTTGGACCTGGTGGTATCCGCCCTGGAGGAAGACCCTACGTTGGCAAATCTCGACGCCTATGTGGAGGACTCCGGCGAGGGGCGATGGACGGTCCAGGAATCGGTGGATTTGGGCGTACCGGCGCCGGTGATTACCCTGGCCTTGCTGCAACGCTTTCGCTCCCGCCAGCCCCAACCGTTTGGGGCCAAGCTGCTGGCGGCTCTGCGCAACCGGTTCGGCGGCCATCAAGTGCGGAGGCTGGAGTGATGTCCATTGCAAATGAAGCAACCGGTGGGGAAATAACTACCCTGGTAATTTTTGGCGCCAGCGGCGACCTGACCCGACGCAAGCTCATCCCCTCGCTGTGCAGCCTGTACTGTAAGGGCCGAATTCCCCAGGGATTGCGTATTGTTGGGGTGGCGCGGCGGGAAATGTCCGATGAGCAATTCCGTGAATCTCTGTACCGGGCCATCGAGGAAGAAGGCGAATTTCCTCCCGATTTCCGGGAGTGGGCCGAATTTGCCTCGCGCATATCCTACGTCGCCGGAGATGTCAGTTCTACCGAGGATCTGGGCAATCTGCGGGAGCGATTGGCTGACCTGGAAGGGCCGGCTCCCGAAGCGGCCCACCGCCTCTATTACCTGTCTCTCGCTCCTTCCCTGTACCGATCGGCGATAACCAGCCTGGGGGAGGCCGGTATGGCCGATGACTCCGGGGGCTGGCGGCGGGTGGTCGTGGAGAAACCCTTTGGCGTTGACCTGGCCTCGGCCCGGGACTTGAACGACGTGGCTCACTCGGTTTTTCGGGAAGACCAGGTGTTCCGCATCGACCACTACCTGGGTAAAGAGACGGTCCAGAATCTGCTGGTGTTCCGCTTTGCCAATACCATTTTCGAACCGATTTGGAACCGAAATTATATTGACCACGTGCAGATAACGGTTGCCGAGACGATTGACGTTTCCGACCGGGCCAACTATTACGACCAGACCGGCATCTTGCGGGATATGTTCCAGAACCACATTTTGCAGTTGCTGTCCCTGGTGGCGATGGAACCGCCGCACCGATTTGAGGCCGAGGCGTTGCGCAACGAAAAAGTGAAGGTGCTGAACTCGGTGCGTCGCATTCACGCCGAGGATGTAGCCCAGCACATCATCGCCGGCCAGTACCAGGGCTACGGCGATGAACCGGGAGTGTCCGACGGCTCCAAAACCCCTACCTATGCCGCCCTGCGGTTATTTGTGGATAATTGGCGCTGGCAGGGCGTACCTTTCTACCTGCGCTCCGGCAAGGCAATGGAGGACAAGACAACCGAAATTGTCATCCAGTTCCGCAACCCGCCGCATATGCTATTTCCGCTGGCCGAAGACGAGGACATACCGGCGAACACCCTGGCGATTTGCGTCCAGCCCGACGAGGGGTTCCACCTGGAGTTTCAGGCCAAAACTCCTGATGCCGGGCTGCAAATGCGCAAGGTGGAGCTGGAGTTTCACTACCAATCGGCCTTTGGCGTCGAAGGCATACCCGATGCCTATGAGCGGCTGCTCCTGGATTCCCTCAACGGGGACGCTTCTTTGTTCACCCGCAGTGACGAAATTGAGCAGGCGTGGAGCATCATTGACCCGATTATTGCCGGTCTGGCCGGGCCGGACGCTCCGACTCCCCACTCCTACGCGCCGGGCGGTTGGGGGCCGGAAGCAGCGGATGAGTTTATAGCCCTGGACGGCCGGGTCTGGCTGCGGGGTTGTTGCGACCATTAGTCAATATTCCCCTCGAATCCCCATATTTGGGAATTAACGGACTGAACTATGCCGGCCTGGTCAGGCTGGACGAAGCCGCCGTTCATTTTGTGCTCGTCAAAGGCTAGGAGCGGCATGAGCGGGTTTGCCTGGAGAACTCAAAGACCGTTCGCGCCCGACAAAGTATTTCTTTCCCCGCCTTGTACGGTGTTATAATGACCGTAATCGGCACTTGCAGTTACAAACCGAACTTGTCCTACAAGGAGGGCGCCATGACCTCGCTTAATTCCGCCAATTCCCCTAACGTTACGGTCTGGTACGATTATACTTGACCCTGGTGCTATGTCGGCCTGGTCAGGCTGGACGAAGCCGCCGCCGCAACCGGGGCAGTCATTGACCGTCGGCCTTACCTGCTTTCCCCCGACCGTCCGTTGGAGGGCGAGCCTCGCCCAGTGCGGGAGGGCGAAACTGAAACCGACCTGTCGCCGCAATGGCAGGAACGGGCGCAGCAGGCCGGGATTGTAATGCGCCGCCCGGGCATCGCTCCCAATACCAATCTGGCCCATGAAGCGACCGCTTACGCCCGAGAAAAGGGCCTGGACGGAGAGTTTCACCATGCCGTCGCCCGCGCCTATTGGGAACAGGGCGCGGATTTGGGCGACCGGAATGTGCTTAAAAGCATTGCCGATAGTTGTGGGATCGACTGGGCCGACTTGTCGTCCGCCCTGGATTCGGGACAATACCGGCAGTATGTGCTGGACGAGCACCAGGGGGCCAAAGATCTGGGCATTTTCGGTACTCCGACCTACCGGGTTAACGGTGGGGAGACGGACTTCGGCGACAAGAGTATTGAAGAGTTGCAGGAGATTATAAGGAAAGGCTCGGCCTAGATTTCCGATTTCGGCTAGCGGAAATGCCTGCTATGCCGCGATATGGACCGGCGTTAGCGCAGGGGCGGTAGATCTACTACCGCCCCTGCATTTCGTAAGTGACCAAGATTAACTGTAGCATTGGGGTTGCCGAAGGGAACGGGTGTCTTGGCGCTCCCGTGCTAACGGAAACTTGTCAGGGACGCTGGCCCCGTTGGCCCTCTCCTCTACGTCCGCCGGCGCTGAACAGGTTGGCGGCCCCCTCCGGTATGATAATAATGGACTGGGCTTCAATTGTGCCGTCCTCTCCCCTTTGTCCGATAACCCTCACCGTCTCGCCGGCGCTCAAGTCCTCACCGGTGGCCGGAACGACCTGGTGAATTGTAGTGCTGCCAGCGACAGTAACTTGGGCTTCACCCTGGGATGTGGTGACGGTTAGCGCGCCGCCATCTAGCTGCTGAATCGTACCGGTCAAGCCGCCCCCGGGAGGGGAGCCGGCCCGGCTGCCCGGTCCCGGAGCGTCGGCGTTGCCGGTACTACCCGGCGAACCGTCCGGCGAACCGTCCGGCGAACTGACCTGGGCGCCCCGGTCTGCGCCGTCGGGCGGGGCCGATGCCGGGCGGCCCGCAGCATTCCGGGCATTTTCATCGGTCGTGTCCGGCGATGCGGCTGCCTGCCCGCCCGCTTCTCCGTTGTTCCTGGCGTTTCCTTGCTGACCGCGCCGGCCCTGCCCCGGCCCGTCGGCTCCTGGGCCGCCGCCGCGCAATTGGTCGCCGGTACCCAGGCGGGGCGCCAGGCTATCGTTGGATTCCGCTTGTTGGCTGCGGCCCAATGCCACACCCCCGACAAAGGATCCGCCAAGGCCAACGCCCAATATCAACACCAAAACCAATAGAATCAGGAAGGATTTGGTCATTATTCGTCACTCACTCGTAGCGCAGCGCCTCTATGGGATGCAGCCGGGCGGCGCGCATTGCCGGATAGATTCCAAAGAATAATCCTATTGCGGCGGAGACGGCCAGAGCCATCAATGCAATTGGCCCGCTGAAGGCGGTTTGAGTGGCCTGACCTCCCAACAGGGCCTGGCCGTTCAAGGCCCAAGCGATGATTGCCCCGCACAGCACGCCGACGCCGCCTCCACCCAGGCTTAACAGGGTGGCCTCTACCATGAACTGGACCAGAATATCGCGGCGCCGCGCGCCCATTGCCTTGCGGATGCCGATTTCCCGGGTGCGCTCGGTTACCGAGACCAGCATGATATTCATAATGCCGATGCCGCCCACCAGCAGGGATATACCGGCAATGGCCCCCAGGAAAAATACGAAAGTATTAGTGGTTTCTTCCAGCGCCTCAATAGTTTCCTGCTGGTTGGTGATAATGAAATCGTCTTCGCCGGTTATACGGTGGCGGAGTCGCAGCACGGTGGCAACCTCCCGCATCCCAGCGTCCATTACTGCAATGTTCGGCATCTGCACGTTAATGCTGTCCACACTGATATTGCCTTGAGTAGTACGTTGCGAACTCAGGCGATAATAGGCGGTAGTAATGGGAACCAGTATTTGCTCGTCCTGGTTGCCCAGAAATCCCCCACCCTTGCTTTTCAGCACGCCGACGACCTCAAACTGGCGGCCATTGATCCGGATAGGTTGGCCCAGTGGATCCCGGTTGCCGAAGAGAGTATCCGATATTGCCGGGCCCAGCACGGCAACCTGGGAGTTGTTTTCCAGATTGCCCGGCGTAATAAAGCGGCCGGTTTCAACCGGAAAGTTTCGAACTGCACCATAGGAGGGTGTCACCCCGAGCACCTGAGCAAAGGTGTTGTTTCGCCCGGCCTGCACCTGGCCTGAGGTGCGTATTTCCGGGGCAACCGCCGTTACCGAGGGAGCAAAGAGCGGGTCAACCAGGGCGTAGGCGTCATCCAGGGTCAAGGTGCCGGCGCTGCCCGTAAAGCCGCCCAGGCCTCCCTGGTTGAAGCCGCCGGCCCGGATGAACAGCAGGTTGCTTCCCAAAGATTCGATGCGCGAGGTGATCGACTGCTGGACTCCCTGACCGATAGCCATCAGGGAAATGACTGCGGCAACTCCGATTACGATGCCGAGGAGAGTTAACCCGGAGCGCAGCTTGTTGGCGCTCATGGAGGCCAGGGCCATTTGGAAGGTGATCAGCGGGTTCATGTATTCTCCTGATCACTGATTACCCGGCCGTCGCGCATTGAAATTATCCGCTGGGTGGAGGCGGCAATGTCCGACTCGTGGGTAACTACTATTACGGTTAAGCCCTCCTGCCGGTTCAGTTGTTGCAGAATAGCGACCACCTCTTCACTGGATTGGCTGTCCAGATTGCCGGTGGGTTCGTCGGCCAACAGGATGCTGGGGTTTTTGACCAAAGCCCGGGCGATGCCTACCCGCTGCTGCTGGCCGCCGGAAAGCTCGGTGGGCCGGTGCCGGGTTCGGTCTCCCAGGCCAACCCGCTCCAGGGCTTGCTGCGAGCGGCGGCGCCGGTCTCTGCCGTTGCCGTAGAGCAGGGGCAGCTCCACATTAGCCAGTGCGGTCAGACGGGGCAGGAGGTTGTAGGTTTGGAAGACAAACCCGATTTTCCGGTTACGAATCTCGGCCAAACGATTATCGCCCAGGGCGCCCACGTTCTCCCCTTCCAGGTAGTACTCTCCGGAAGTGGGTACGTCCAGGCAGCCGAGGATGTTCATCATTGTGGACTTGCCGGACCCGGAGGCGCCGATAATTGAGACCATCTCCCCCGGTTGGATGGTGACGGAAACGTCCCGCAGCGCGCCCACTTCCACGTTGCCCATTCGGTAGATTTTGCTTACGTCCTTCAGTTCAATCATTTCAAACTTCAATCATTTCAAACTTCGGTCATTTCAAACTTCGGTTTTCAGGCGCCGATGCAGGCGCCAATTATTGATACCATGCTGCCTGCGTGGTCCATGACCCGAATATATGGGATTCGGACGATTGCAATACCGGAACTTTCCAGGATGGGTGTTGCCTTGCCGCCCTTGCCTTACCTTCGGCCACCGCCGCCCCTGCCGCCGCCCGTGGTCTGCCGGAACTGGCGGAAGCTGAACTGGCCGGTGTTTACATCGGCCGTTTCCAGGACTACCTGGTCGCCTTCGGTCAGGCCTTCGAGTACCGCCACCCAGAAATCATCGCTGCTGCCCAGGGCCACCGGCTGCTCCGAAACACCCAGGTTGGTCATAACCCGGACCACCGGCTGGTCAAAGCTGCCATAGAGGGCCTGCTGCGGTACCAGCAGCACGTTTTGTTCCGACCGGAGTACGATGTTGGCGATGGCGCTTAGCCCTTCCCGCGGTTCCACACCTTCCGGCGCCTGCACCCGAATACTAATGGGATAGCTGACCACTCCCTGTTGGTTCAGGGACTCGGTGGCAATTTCGGTGACGATTCCCTCTAGCGTGCGGTCGGGCAAGGCGTCGAGGGTAACCTGGGCGGGAGTGCCTTCCCGTACCGAAAGCACGTCTATTTCATCCACGATGCCGTCAATTTCGATGACCGAGGAATCTACTATCTCCAGAATCTCCGTTTCCGCCTTCACCGGGTCGCCCGCTTCCACGTCAACCCGGGAGACGAATCCGCCTAGCGGGGCGTAGATTACGGTGGCCTCCAGTTGCGCAATGGTGTCCTGCAATTTGATGCGGGCGGAGTCAATCTCGACTTCTTTCAGGGCAATCTCCAGCGGATCCGGGTCTTCCGGCACGGCCTCGGCCAGGTCCTCTTGTGCCTGAGCCAGGGTCGCTTCGGCCAGGATAATTTGCTTCTCCAGCAGAGCAATTTCCAACGGATTGGGTTCCACCAACAGCTCTTCCCTGATTTCGGCCAAATCTGCGGCGGCCTGGGCCAGCGTTGCCTCGGCCAGGGAAACTTGAGCGTCCTTCAAGGCCAGTTCTACTGGATCAACGTTGGGAAATTCCAGCTCCAGAGTATCCCGCTCGGCTACCGCCCGGCCGGCGATAATGGCCAGGGCCTGGGCTTCCAGCCGCTGCCTCTCCAGAGCGTCCGGGCCTGCCCCCAATTCGGCCACCAGTTCCCTGGCATCAACCAAAGATACTTCGGCCACCAGAATCGCCGTCTCCAACTGCTCGGCTTCGCTGACGATGCCGATGCGCAGCTCTTCGAGTTGTCCCTCCAAAGAGTTGATATAGCTTTCCCAGCGCCGGATGTTTGAGTAAAGGCCGATGGTGCCGCTATCGTATTCCTCCTGCAGCGCCGCGAGATTGTTCTTTGCCTGGTCCAGCCTGGCCTGGACTTCCTGTTTTTCCCGTTGGAGCCGGGTAAGCCGGGATCCCTGGGTGTTCTTGAAGTCCGTCAGGGCTTGATTGGCCTGGTCCAGGTCGATTTGAGCCTGCAGCAACGCCTGGTTCGCCTCGACCAGCTCCCGGGCCGAAGGCTCAAGTTCTTTCAGAGCTTCCTGAATGCCGGCTAGGTCATTCTCGGCGTCAACCTCACCCTGATGGGATTCGGCAATTTTCAGGTTGTAGTCGGGGAGCAGATTTTGAGACAGTAATTCTTCCCGGCTCTCTATCGCCTGTTGCAGCGAAAGCCGGGCGGCGGCGATGGCTTCTTCCTGAGCTTTGACGTCCTGCTCGGTGGGCAATTCCGGGTTCAGCACTTCTTCCCGGGTCTCTGCCGCCTGGCTGCGTTGGAGCCGGGCGGCGGCGATAGTTTCCTCGATCTTTGCCCGATCCAGGGCCAACTGCACCGGACTGTAAGGCTCCAGGAAGTCTGCCAGGTCTTCTCTGGCCTGCAGCAGGTCAACCTGGGCCTGGGCGACGGCCGCTTCCAGGGATTCTATCGTCAGGTCGTCCAGCCGGGCCAGCTCCTGCCCCAGGCTTACCTGCTGGCCCTTTTCAACCAGCAGCGCCCCAAGGGTTCCTGCGACATCAAATGAGACCGTTTCCCGTTCCGGAAAGGCCAGGTTGCCGTTGGTGGATACCTGATTCACGATGTCGCCGTACTCGATTGGTATCAATTGCTGGTTTTCGGCCAGCTCTGCCGTGTCGGTCTGGCCGGAATAGGAGTACAGCCAATAGGTGGCCGCCGCCGTTCCGAACAAGACCAATACCAGCGTTGCCATTTGCCAAAGGGTTAGGGACCTGATGGAGTTCCAAAGCATTGCCATTGCCATTGCCGTTCACCCCTTTTCTGAGTCCGGCGACGGGCTGTGAGCGGTTATTGTGCGTCAAGCCTGCCGGTGTCTTCAAGAAATCAATATGGGTATTTTTGCTCGCGCCGGTTCGCTAATCGGGTCGGCATCTTTGGGCCGATCATTCCCCGGGCGGGTCCTGGAAATGCTCGGGCGGACTCCCGGTCAAAGGCAGGGTAAAGCTAAAACGGGCGCCTTCCCCCGATTGGCTATCAACCCGGATCGTTCCCCCGTGCGTTTCCACCAACTGACGGGCGATGGTCAGACCGAGGCCGGCCCCCCCGGTGGTTCTGGCGCGGGACGGGTCAACCCGGTAGAACCGCTCAAACACCAGCGGCAAATCCTGGGGGTTGATTCCGGGGCCGGTGTCGGCAACCGTTACTTCCACTTCGGCCTCGTCCGCCCCGCTTTCCTCGGCGGTAACGGTAACCGTACCCCCCGGCGGAGTGTGGAAAATGGCATTTTGCAGCAGGTTCCCCACCACTTGGACGATGCGGGTCCGGTCCAGGGATACCGGCGGCAGGTCGGGTGCAACTTCCAGGTACAGTTGTACCGTTCCCGATTCGGCCTGGGGGCGGAAAGCCTCGATCGTGTCGGCCAGCAACTCTCCGATTGACTCCATCCGGTAGTTCAAATGAAGCGCACCGGCTTCGGCCATCGCCAGCAGGCGCAGGTCTTCCACCAGTGTCACCAGGTGGGCGGTCTGTTGGCGCAGGGTGTTAATCGTAGTCTGGTCCGCTTCCAGCATCCCGTCGTTAACCGCTTCCAGGTATCCCTGAATGTTGGACAAGGGCGTTCTCAATTCATGAGCTACGTCGGCAACCAGGTTACGCCGCTGCTGTTCGGCAGTTTGCAGATTCTCGGCCATAGCGTTGAAAGTATGGCCCAGGTGTTCAATTTCGCTGGGGCCGGAGGCGGGAACTCGTTGGGACAAGTCGCCCTGCCCCAACCGGCGGGCGGCGAGGCTCAGGGCCTGTACCGGAGCCAGGATGCGGCGGGACATTAGAGAAACCAGCAAGATGCCGCCGCCCGCTGAGACTAACCCGGTCCACCAGAGGGATTTCTTGACCGCCGAGGCCAGCCGGGATGCCGCCGGTTCCCGGATCTGTTCCGACCCGGGGGCCACGGCTGGGGGACCGTTTCTTGAGGACTCGGCAGGAGCCAGCATAAGAAAGCCCACTTGATGCTCATTCACTACGATGGGCAGCGCGCGGCTGCCCCGGCCGGCTCTGGGGGGATGATCGTCGTCGCCCGGGTGGGAGTCTCCCACGATTCGCCCGCCGGGTTCGGTAACTACGAAACGCCTGCCGTAGAGCGAACCGGCCTGTTCCAGGGTCGGTTGCAGTTCTTCCCAATCCTGATGCTTGGCATAGTGGGAGGCGAGTAGGCGATGCACCCGGTAAGTGCGAAACTCTTGATTGTGGAGTTGGAACCGGTCCGTCTCTCGTTCAGCGGCGAATCCCACAAATCCCCCTACCCCGGCCAGGGCCAGGGCCAATGCCGCGGTGAAGGCCAGTATCAACCGGAACTGGAGACTGAAAAACCAGCTAGGCATTGCCAAACCTATACCCCATCCCATAGATGGTGTGAATGTAGCGGGACTTGTCCAGGGGAGCTTCCAGCTTGCGCCGCAGGCTGGAAATGTGGGCATCCACCGTACGGTCGAAACCCTCAAAATCGTAGCCGAAAACCCGTTCAATTATTTGTTCCCGAGTGAAGGTGCGGCCCGGCTCCCGTATCAGCAAAACCAGGATGCGAAACTCGGTTGGGGTCAGGGAAACCGGAGACTCTCCGGCGTACACCTTGCGTTCGCGCAGGCTGGCCCGGATGGGGCCGTAGGTCAAATCGCCGCTTCCCGACTCCGGATCTTCTCGCCCGGAACGGCGCAGTACCGCCTTTACCCGGGCGGCTAACTCCCGGGGGCTGAAGGGCTTGCTAACGTAATCGTCGGCTCCGAATTCCAACCCGGCCAGGCGGTCTTCCTCTTCCACCCGGGCGGTCAGCATTACAATAGGGACATCCGACTCGGCCCGCAGGATGCGGCATATTTCCAGGCCGTCCATCCCGGGGAGCATTAAATCCAGAATTACCAGGTCCGGGCGGGCCTCCTGCGCCTGGCGCAACCCGTCCGGTCCGGTGGCGGCGGATAGTACCCGGTGGCCGTCGTGGGCCAGGTACAGGCGTACCAATTCCGTAGTATGGGGGTCATCCTCTACAATCAAAACCGTGGTCGGCACCCTGGTTGCCTCCGTTAAGCGGGTTTCACTGCCCAGCGGCCATTGTTGGCACCGCCGATAGCAGCACCTCCACGCTCACTTCATCCTTAACCTGGATACGGCCGGGTATGTTGGGCGGCGGGATTTCCAGTTCGTCCCAGGTAAAGCTGGTGCGCCCCAGAATAAACAGGGCCTCCGGGTCCAGCCGGGCCACCACCTCAAAAGTAACCGGCTTGGTTATTCCCCGAATAGAGAGCTGTCCTTCAACTTGCCGGGTTATCGACTCGCCGACGGCGATGGGTTCGGGCAGCGGGCCCAGGTCGGGTACGGTGAAGGTTGCTACCGGGTTGTTGGGAAACATCCGATCTCGGACATAGCCGTCCCGCCGGGACTGATCGCTGGTTAGGGAATGCAGGTTGATTTCGATAACCGAGGTCTGGCCGTCGAGGTACACCTGGCCGGAGAGGTCGCCGGTGCGCATCACTGCATCGTTGGGCAATTCCAGGCGGGCGAGCTTTTCGTTGACCGTGAAGGTGGCTTCAGACCCCTCGCCTATAACAAACACGACGTTTCCCACCTGACCCGGCGCGGGCATTTCCTGCACTGCCAGCTCGGCGGGTTCGGCGGGTTGGGCCGGCTCAGTAGGCTCGGTAGGCTCGGTAGGCTCGGTAGGCTCGGTAGGCTCGGTAGGCTCGGTAGGCTCGGCAGCCGCGGAGGGTAGGGTAGGCTCCGGCGCAACCGGTTCAGACGCCGGAGCGGCGGCGGGTTCGGGCGGCCGGATTGGTTCGGCGGTCGGCCCTTCGATTGGTTGGGCGGTCGGCCCTTCGATTGGTTGGGCAACGGGTTGCGCGGCGGTCGGCGCCACCGGAGCAGCGGACTCCACCGGTGCCGGCGCCGCTGCGGGTGCCGGAACCGTTGTGGCAGAGGCGCCGCAACCGACTGCCGCAATAGCCAGGAAAACGGTGAACCCGAAGGTTGTGGCTTTCATAATTCCGTGGAGCCTTGCCCAACCAGGTCCTGCGGCCCTTACCGGCGAGAATATAGATCCGAAAAACGATGGCATAAGTCCTCCGCTAAAAATTTGGGCTGTGGGCCGACCAAAGACTAGCCGCTTCTGCTGGCGATACCAGGACAATAGCCGCGGGGAGTGAAGGTGCCTGGATTGGTGGCGCCGGGGTCGAGGCTGCCGGAATCGAGGGCGCTGACCGGTATGCGGGCGGCGGCAACCGCAATTCACCGCTCTCCTGGTCGCCCTGTCCTGCCAATCCGCCGCCGGCGATTACCGCCAAACCGACAGAAATGGCGGCAGCCCACCACCTGAGCCTTGGGTAATAATGGGAAGTCGCAACGGTTAACAGACCGGTTAACAGGAATATGACCGCGGCCAAAGGAATTGCGAAGACGGCAAAGTTGTCCAGTTGGTATTCACCGGCGACAACCGCCGCCACCGTTGGGATAAAGAAGACGATGGTCCAAATTAAGGCGAAGCGGGCCGTCGGCCTTTCACTGCGCCGAGCAATCTGCCAGACGATACCGGCAACCACTCCAGCCAGCAGACCGGCCAGGGCTACCGATGCGCTGTTAAACAAAGTGTCGCTGGGGGAACGCAACGGCAGTGAAACCAGTACGGCCAGGATTGCGGCAATGGCGCCGGCGGTTAGTCCTGCAGTCATGAGCGTTCCTTATCTCGAAACCTGCTGTTGGTTAACCTGCCCTTTGGAACATTATAAAGGCAAAGGATGGAATAAAGGCAAAGGATGGAACTTGCGTCCCACCCTTTACCTTGGAGCCAGCTAAAAATTAGGTGGAAGAGCCTTGGCCTGCTCCATCGTCGTCGTCGCTGCTTTGGTCGGAACTGTCGTCGTTGTCGTCGCTGTCATCGTCGCTGTTACTATCGTCGTTGTCGCCGTCCGAGTGCCTGCCCCGGTGCTCGCCCCGGCCGTCGTTGTCGCCGTTGTCGCGGTCCGAGTGCCTGCCCCGGTGCTCGCCCCGGCCGTCGTTGTCGCCGTTGTCGCCGTCCGAGTGCCTGCCCCGGTGCTCGCCCCGACCTTCGTGGAAGCCGCTCCTGCCGCCGTGTCTGACTTTGCCCAACCCTTCCGGCAGTTCGGGCCGGTCATCAAACCAGGACTGGATGCCGTCCGATTGCGCCTGGGTAATCCGTTCCCGCTCCACCAGATGTTCCAGCCCGTCGGACACCTGACCCGCGCTGGCCAATCCGATGTACCGGAGCCTAATCAGGTCGGAGTAGGGATATGCCCGGAACCAGTCCATAATGGCGGTGGCGGTCTCTGCTTCAACCTCCAGCTCGTCCAGTCGAGCCTGCAATCTCTCGTCCTGCTGGTCGCCGGCGGCGCCGTGGAATGCCGCCTGCACCTGGAACTCGGTAATTGCCTCATCCTGGCTCAATCCCAGGGCGGATGTCAGCTTTTCGGCCACCCGGGCGGCGAAACCCTTGCCGCTGCCATTGGAGTTTTCCTGGGCGCTGGCGGTGGTAGTGGCGATGATTGCCCCGCCGGCGATGCCCAGGACCAGGGCCCCCGCCACTAACAGCATGAATAACCTGCTTTTTCTCATCAGTGAACCTCCACTTGTGATTGTAGTCTTCTAGCGTTCCGAGATATAACTCCCGGGTTTGCGACTGTCGCTAAATAGAATATACCGTCAAACTATGAAGAAACTTTGAAGGATTTATTGCTGATTTATCCGGTTCAAGCTTGGAGAGGGAAGCCGCAGGTCACCGTTTAATTGAAGGTCAGGCTGTCGTAAATGGAAGCCAGAATAGATTCATACTCGTCAAAAGAGTGCTCACAGACGCTTAATGCGAGCCAATAGGCGATTGAATCGTAAACCCATAACCACTCGTAAGCCAGCTCGGTACAATACTCCCGCGAAGATTGCTTGCGATATTGTATGTAGGCCACTTCGGAGCCGTCGCTGTTTCTGCTGCTGGACTGGTGGAGCAGCTCAAAGACAGCCGGATAGTCCGGCCTGATGCGTTCGATATAATCCGTCAGCTCCTGGTTTGCGGAGCGGATGTAGGAATCCGGCACAAACACTTCGACGTTGGCAAAACCGTCTGAGCTTTGGAAGAGAACGAAGTCCTTGTCTCCATCATCTATCGACCAATCGGAAGGTATGCTGATAGTGTAGTCATAGGTATTGTTAGTGTAGGTCCGCCATCGGACTTGCGGCGTGGGCGCAGGCGTTGGAGTCAGTCCGGCAACCCTGGCTCCTCGCTTCATATCCGGCAGGGCGGCCATGATACTGCTTTGTGCTATGGCAAATCCCAAGCCTTCAGTCGGATTGCCTACAATGTCCCAGTTAAAGACATAGGTGTTTATGCCGATCACGTCCCCTGTAGCCAGGAGAAGCGGCCCGCCGCTATTACCTGGGTTGATCGGAGCGTCCGTCTGGAAAACCCATGCCTTGCGGTCAGGGTCATAGCGAGTGGCGGAGACAATGCCCCGGGTTACTGTGGCGGAGCCGGTAAAGCCCAGCGGATACCCAATTGCTATTACTTCACTACCAGCCTTCACCTCTTTGGAGTCGTGAAAGCCCAGAACCTTGAAACTGTCACAACAGATTTCCAACACCGCTAAGTCTCGGACCCCGTCGTATCCGACTACTGTCGCACGAAAATTGCGGGAATCGTTCACCCTTACGGTTATGCGGTTTTCGCCCTCAATTACGTGGTAATTAGTCAGAACCAGGGCCCCTCCCTGTGTGGTAGTTTCAAATATAAACCCGGTGCCTTCTCCCGAGAAGGTCTCTACGCGAACTACGCCGGATTTAACCCGCTCAATCATGGTTTCCAGGGTTTCCAGTTTGGGTACCGGGGTCGGCGTGGGTGTTGGCGTGGGAGTGGGAGTGGGAGTTGGAGTGGGAGTGGGAGTGGGAGTTGGCTCCGGCGTGGGGGTAGCCGTTGGCTTAGGTGTTGGGGTTGGCGTCGGCGTGGCCGTGGACAGGGCGTCAATGGCCGCCTGTACTCCGGCGACCACCGTGGCAGGTATGTCCGGCGTAGGTGTGGGTGTAGCGGTGGGCAAGGCTTCCTGCACCGCGGCGACCACCGTAGCCGGAATGTCCGGCGTGGCCGGTCGTGGCGTTTGACTGCAACCGGCCAGCAGGGGCAGGGCGGCCAATACTGCCATAATTGCCAGGGCGGCTACATTCCTTGTCACAACATCAATCATAGGCTTGCACTATATAGCTTGCAGGGGGTTCAAACATGAACATACAGGATTTTATTGGCTGTTAGGCAAGGTTTATTCGCGTAAGCCAACAATTATCTTGTATATCCTGTTAATCCATGTAATTTATGCCATACCCTACCTACAGGCACCGTTCCGTTTCGGCCCGGATGTGGTTGCGCAATTCCTGGGGCAAGGCTGCGGCGGAACCGGCCTGGGCGTTTTCGCTGATGCGTTCCGGGCGAGAGGTAGTGGGTATGGCCGAGCTGACTCGTTTGTCGGATACAATCCAGGCCAGGAGGGCCTGTGCCCAGGTGTGGATGCCGTATTCGGCCAACGGGGTCAGGTCGGGCTGCTCCCGGAGCTCGTTGACATAACGCCCCTTTTGCAGCGGTTCCATTACCAGGATGCCGATTCCCAGTTCCTCGGCCAGGGGCAGGAGTTCCGCCTCCACGCCCCGTTGCATGACATTGTAAGGAATCTGCACTGCGTCCACCCGACCGGCCCGCATCAGGTCCATAATGGTTGGGTAGGCCGCAGGAACCATAGCGCTAACCCCCACCATACCGATCTTGCCGTCTTCTTTCAGTTGCTCCAGCGTGGGCAGGTGGGTTTGCCAGTCAATCATATTGTGTACCTGGAACAGGTCGATATAATCGGTGTTTAGCAGCTCAAAGGAGCGGGCGATTTGGGCTTCCCCTTCCGCCTTGCCCTCACAGCGCACCTTGGTAGCGAGGTAAAACCGCTCCCGCTGGCCCTCGGTGACAATACCGACTACCTGCTCGGCATTCCCGTACCAGGCTGCGGTATCGATTAGGTTAACCTCGCTGCTCAGGCAGTTGGCTACTATTTCTCGCCGGACTGCGATTTCATCCTCGGTAGTTACGTCAAAAGTCCGGAGGGTGCCCAGCCCAATGGCAGAGACTTCCAGGTTGCCCAGTTTCCGAAACTCCATTTCAGTCACCTCGATAGTAAGGTCGATTGTTAGTAAGGTCGATTGTTGAGATGTTAATTATTGGTAAGATATGCCGGTGTGAATTGATGGCATTGTTCCGGCTGCGCCGCCCGACGGTATTTCCCGGGAGGCATTCTTCAACTACAGGCAAGTGTCTATTGACTACATTTTTTACGCTAACGCAAGTCCCTGATTTTACGCTAACGCAAGTCCCTGAGTCCCTTTTGGGTAATCAGGATTATTGCGGTGGTGACAATTAGCAGCCCGGCCAGAATGCCTACGGTCATCTGCCCGCCCAGAAACTCGGCGGCGATTCCCGCCGGCAGGACTCCCAGCGGTATCAAGGCGAAGTTGGTCATGAAAACACTCATGACGCGGCCCCGGTACTGGTCTTCCGATACTTCCATAATAAGGGACTGGTTCAGCGTGCGCCGTCCGGCGTCGCCCAGCCCGAGCAGCGCCATCAGCCCCAGGGCTACCTGGTAGAAGGGCAGCACGGCTACCAGCATCAGGGCGATGCCGCTCATAAAGGCGCTCATAATGAGCAGCCGGCCCCGCCGCCAGTTGCCCAGCGCGGCGATGAACAGGGAACCTCCCAGGGATCCCAGGCCCATGATGCTGACCATCAGGCCCATTGACTCCGGACCCAGACCGTAAATGTCCACGATGAATATCGGCATCAGAAAGCGGAAGGGCATCGCCAGCACCGTGGAGGTCAGGCCAATAACCAGCAGGGCCATTACCAGTGGGCTGCGGCGAATGTAGGACAGCCCGGCGCGGATGTCGCTCAATACGCCGGACCGACCGGTGCCGCCGCCGGTTAGCTTGGGCAGCCGTCCGGTAAGCAGCGTGGCCATTACGCACATAGCGGTGATGATATAGTAAACGCCGTCCGGCCCGATGGGTACATAACCATAGATGTTGCCGTATAGGACGCCGGCCACCGCCGGAGCCACCAAGGTGGTGGCGCTCATCCCCATAGCGTTGAGGGCCATAGCGTTGCCGAGCCTTTCCTGGCCCACCAGTTGGGGAATGATGGCTTGCCGGGCCGGCATCAAAAACGAAAATACCGCGCCCTGGAGCATTGATGCGGCCAGCAGGTGGTACCAGGTTACCGTTTCGGTGCTCACTGACACGCCGACGAACAGGGCAATCAGCGCTGCGCCCACCTGCCCCAATTGAATAATCCGTTTGCGCTCCAGCCGATCGGCGAAGGCGCCGCCAAAAAGGGAAAGCAGCAGCATCGGCAAAGCGAAACCGGCGGATACCACCCCCAACAGGGCCGGGGAACCGGTTAATTCATAGGTTAGATAACCCCGGGCAATCATCTGCATTTGCATGGCGCCCATCAGGAAAAGCATCCCGAACCAGAGGATGCGGAATTCCCGGTTTGACAGGGAACTAAAGGTCTGGCGCCAACCGCCGGTCCGGGTGGAGGGCATTCGGCCTCGTCGGGGAGGCGCAGCAGCTTGGGAGCCCGGGGAGCCCGGGGAGCCGAAGGAGCCGGACGGTGAGGAAGCTGGGTTTTCCTCGCTGGGGGAACTTATTGCGGCTGAAGGTTCCGGAGAAGATCGAGCTTCCGGGGAGTCTTGCGAGCCTGAATTGGTCTGCGTGATTGGGCCTCCAGGTACGGGAGTCTTGCCTCTTGCCTCTAGTATAGCCGATAGTAATTCTGAAACAATGGTCAATAGCTGTTTGAACCGGCCCGCTACTGCTCAATATCCGCCTTATTCCGGTTGTCCTCCCCGTCTCTTATCGGGTACTTGTGCCAGCGGCGGCTGCGACGAATTATTATGGTTTGGCTTGCGGTGATGCCGGTAAAGGATTAGTTATTGATGCAATGAGGCGCATTGGGGAGTTGTTGACTGGACTGACCCGCCGGGTTATATTACCGGGAATGTCAGAGGGCCGGGAGTAACGGCGGTTTAGCGTTAGTGTTTGAAGTCTGTGGAGGTGTCCCATGCCCCGGTTTAAAGGAATCGGCCATGCATGGCTCCCGCGTTTTATAGTATTACTTACAATTATCGTCTTAATTGCTTGCGGGGCGTCGTCCCCGGAGGCTCCGGCGCCGGTGTTGAGCGACCCGGCTCAGCCGCCGGCCGAAGTAGTTGCTACGGCAACCCCGCCGGCCCCTACCATCAGCGCCGAGGTTGGTCAAGGAGCGATTGGGGCGGTACCCACTCCGGTGCCCACGGCCGTACCCCAGGCCGCTCCACAAGAACCCGTTGCCGAGTCAAAAATATCCCTCTTGAAAGTAGCCCGGGGAGTAGCCAACAACAGCTCTATTGACCCGGCAGTGGGTGGACGAGGCAACTTCGGCTGGCTGGAACCGATGTACGAAGGGTTGATTCACTTCGACCAACTTACCGACCTGCGGCCGATGATAGCGACGGAATGGTCCGCCAACGACGATTTCTCGGTCTGGACACTTCAACTCCGGGAGGGAGTATCCTTCCATAAAGGCTGGGGCGAAGTGACCGCCGCCGATGTGGTTCACTCCCTGGCTCAGGGCCAGCGTCTGGATGCACAAGGTAACCGGGCGCCGGCGACCCGGGCGCTTTTGAACCGTATTGAGACCCCGGAAGGCCCCGACGGCCACCAGATAGTGCTGCACCTCAACGAGCCGGAGCCGATAATGCTCAGTTGGTTGAGTACCAACCAGAATGAGGCGACCATCCGCAGCAAGGCGGTCTGGGACCAGGCCGGCGGTGAACTGGTGGACCACGTGCCTAACGAGGCCGGTATCCAGGAAATGCAGCGCAACCCCATTGGCACCGGCCCTTACCAGTTTGTGGAGTTCGTGGAAGACCAGCATATTCTCTATGCTCCCCTGGATTACGAACACTGGCGGATTACGCCGGACTTCCCGGAGCTTCAGATTTTCTTCGTGAGGGAAGCATCGACTCACCTGGCGATGTTGGTGGCGGAGGAGGTGCACGCCGCGGACGTTCCCAGAGACCTTCAGGTCGGCGCGGAGTCGAGGGGCATGAGGGTAATCAGCAGCACCACGCCGGCGTTGCGCCTGTTGGGCTTCTTCGGCGGCCTGCACCTGCCCGATGACCCGGCGTACGACTCGACTGCTCCCTTGTCGAATCCCAAAGTTCGGGAGGCAATGAACCGGGCTATTGACCGAGAGGAAATCAACCGCACTTTTCTGAGCGGCCGGGGCGAGTTAATGGTCCAAAGCGTCGCTCATCCCAAGTTCCCCGGCTGGGATCAGTCGCTGGTTGATGTGTTTGACGACCGTTATGGTTATGACCCGGAGCGGGCAAAGGCTTTGTTGGCCGAAGCCGGCTACCCCGAAGGTTTTGAGATGACCCAGATGTCCTATCCCCGGCCGGGACTTCCCGAGATTTTGGATATGGGCGAACTGGTCAACAAGTACTGGGCCGAAATTGGAATCAAGGCCAAGTTCGAGCCGGTGGAGTCGGCCAAGGTCAGCAACCTGGTGGCGGCCAAGGAAACCACCAACCTGGTTTATCTGCATACCGGCAGCTACAGCGAGCCGACTTATGCTATCTTCGGTTACCACAATTCTGAAAGCAGGCGCCCTCGATTCCTCGACCCGTATATTGAGGAAAAGTATCAGAGTTTGCAGAGCGCGGTTACTCTGGAGCAGCGGTCGAATGTCATTCGGGATGTGATCCGGTTCTGCTTCGACGTTTACTGCACGATACCCCTCTTCTGGGTGCCCGCCGAGTTCATGGTTAACCCGGAAGTGATTGCCGATTGGAAGACACCGGCAACCTTTGGCGTCCGAAACTTTGAGTATGTCGAGGCAGTCCGGTAAGACCTGACCTCCGCCAATCGGCGGTTCACGTTTCCGAGTGCTCGAGTCAGCCCCTCCGTTCAAGGAGGGGCTGACTGCTTACGGCGAAAGACTAAAGAGTTATGAGTCAGGTTGACAGATTGAATTACGAATTACAAAGAATATATAGGATGCTTATTGATGTAATAGCATCTATTGCGTCCTTTGATAGATTGACATACTATAGGTCATTATATATTGCTGATGAAATATATTATTAGACGAACAGAGGTAGTTATGAGTAGCTTCGTGTTTCTCCGACCCGGTTTGTTGGCTTACATAGCCCTGCTCATAGTTTTAACGTTATTGTTGGCCTGCGGCTCTTCCGCCGAAGCTCCCGCTGCCGCGCCGGCGGCGGAAACCGAGGCGGCGGCTCCGGCTTCCGCTCAGGCCTCGGCACCAGCAGCGGCCCCCACTGCTGTACCGGCGGCCGCCGCCGAGGCGCCCATGACTGCCTCGACCGAAGGCCCCACCGGCGCCCTGCGGATTGCCCTCGATGAGATAGGCCCGCCCAAGTGGATTCCCAAGCTGCAAGGCGCACCGCAAAATAGCATCAACAACACCACCTTCTGGGAATCGCTGTGGAAGAACCAGAAGAGTACCGGCCTCACCGGCGTTCTCGCCGAAAGCTGGGAAATCTCCGATGACGCCACCGTCTGGACGATTAACCTGCACCAGGGCGTCCCCTTTCATCACGGCTACGGCGAAATGACCGCCAATGACTTCGTCTTCAGCATGGCGAACAGCGTAGAGGAGGGAACCACCCGGTCGCCTCAACTGCTGAAGCGTCACTTCTTCGCCGAAGGCGGAGGAATGACCGTGCTGGATGACTATACTCTTGAGGTTGACACCGTGACCCCGGCCTGGAGTATGCCCTGGGACGTAGCCACCGGCATGACCGCCTACATGGGCACCGGGGTAATCAGTCAGAAGTACTACGAGGAATTGGGTGAGGAAAAAGCCGGGTTTACTCAGGCAGTCGGTACCGGCCCCTGGCGCAGTATCGAGCATTCAACCGGAGGCACCTGGCAGTTTGAGGCGGTAGAAAACCACTGGCGGAAAACCCCGAACTTTGCGGAGCTTTACTATATTGAAATATCCGAAGAATCCACCCGCTTGGCTAACTTCCTGTCCGGCAAACTGGATATCGCAACCTTTAACCTGGAATCCGTGGCGCAACTGGAAGAACGGTGCGCCGACTGCAAGTTCAAGACCTTTACTACCGGCGCCCAGCTTTTCATCAACATCCACGGGAACCTGTACATTGACCGGCCGGACTTGCCGACGCCCCGCGACCCGAGCCTGCCCTGGATTTCTGCCGACGCCGACATGAACTCGGAGGAGTGGATCCGGGCGCGGAAGGTTCGTAAAGCAATGGCCATTGCCATTGACCGCCAACTGCTGGTTGACACCCTCCTGCAAGGCAAGGGAGCGCCGGCCCACGTTTATGGCTGGACCGGTTTCGAGGACGACCTGGGCTATCTGGCCGACCTGAAGCACGAATACGACCCGGACTTGGCCCGGCAACTTTTGGCCGAAGCCGGATACTCCGACGGTATTGAATTACCCATGGCCTTGACCAATCGCCCTTACCCGGGAACTATCGAGACGGCTACGGCAGTGGCTACTATGTGGGAAGACGTGGGTATTCGCACCACTCAAATACGACAGCCTATGTCCGCTTTCCGGCCCAACTTCGTCGAGCGTTCCTGGAAGGGGGTAAACAGCCACGGCAATAACATTTCCAGTGAACCCCTGCTGTCCCGAACCCAAACTTACGCGGTGTCCGGGGTGGTCAACTACGGCGTTGAGCATCCCACCGCAGAGGACCTGAACACGCGGATTGAAAATGCTTTTGAACAAGAGGAAAGGCTGGAGTTGGTCCGTCAACTGACCAAGTTCCTCTTTGATGAGGTGTTTACCATCCCGACGGTTAGCGTCTATCACATCTGGCCACTGGGGCCGGCGGTTGACGACTGGGAATGGACCTTCCCGGTGGTAAGAGTGCCTTCCAACCTGGAATACATCCCCCACCGCTAAGGGCTTTCACCGCAGCGGCGTGGAGCACGCACCCGGCTATCTACAGTTACTACGGCATACTACGGCAGAGGCGACGAGTGGGACGACCCGCTCTTCGCCTCTGCATATCTACCGGCATCTACCGCCCTGAAATACGCGGAATTGAACAAAATCCGGTGACTGCGATATTCTTTAGAGAGGTTTGCATGGCAGCGTTTAACATCAGGAGAGCAATCATCCTTGGCATCCTGTCCCTGACCCTTGGGGCGCTATTGGCCTGCGGCGCCTCGGAATCACCAACCGCCGCGCCGGCAGCGGCGCCGGACTCGGCTCCGGCGGCTGCTTCCTCTGCGGAGCAACCGGCGGCGGAGCAACCGGCGGCGGCACAGCCGGCCCCGGCTGCAACATCGGCTCCGTCGGCTCGTTCAACCCTGGTGCCTACGCCTACTCCGGCGCCCCTGGCTGCGCCGGAAGCGGTACAGGACGCGGTGGGTATATTGAACGTAGCCTATTCCCAATTGGGGCCGCCTAAGTTCATTCCCAAAGTTAGCGGCTCTCCCCAGACTTCCATAAATATTTCCAGCGTCTGGGAATCGTTGTGGCACAGCGATCCTCAAGGCAACGTAATACCCCGTTTGGTGAAGGAATGGAGCGTCTCACCGGATGGAAATGTCTGGACCCTTCGGCTTGAGGAAGGGGTGCCCTTCCACAAGGGCAAGGGAGAGATGACGGCACAGGACATCATCTGGTCGATGGACAACATCATTTCGGAAGGCACGGTATCCGGCCGGCTGGCCCAGCGGCAGACTATTTTCTACGCTGAGGGCGGCGGCATGACTGCCATTGATGACCATACCCTGGAGGTGGATACTACCGCCAACGGCCCAAGGTTTGATCTGACCTGGTATTCCACCTCCGCTTTGCTGACCGGCGCCCTGCCGGTTATGAGCCAATCCCACGTGGAAGCTCTGGGGGAAGAACGGGCGGCGGTGGAAGACCCGATCGGGACCGGCCCCTGGCAGCATATCGAGCATAAGACTTCGGAAGTTTGGAAGTTGGAGGCGGTGCAAGACCATTGGCGCAAGACTCCCAATTTTGCTGAGTTGAATATTTGGGAAATTGCCGAGGAATCCACCCGTATTGCCAATTTCCAGGCCGGGAAAATGGACAGCATTCACATGAGTCTGGAGTCCCTCCCGGTGTTGGAGCAAGTAGAAGGGGTGAAGTTTTTGCGGCTGCCTGGGGGCGGCCAAACCCATATAAATATTCATGGCCAGATGTACGTTGACCGGCCCGACCTGGGCACCCCGCGTAACTCCGACCTGCCCTGGATTTCGTCTAACCCGGACACCGGCTCGGTGGAATGGGAACAAGCCCGCAAGGTACGGGAAGCGATGTCTATCTCCCTGGACCGCCAGCTTATCGTAGATGAGCTGCTGGGGGGCGCCGGCGAAGTCAACAACGTTTTCGGCTGGATGGGTCACGACGCCCGGCTGGGAGAACTTAGAGAAACTCTGGTCTATGAGTATAATCCGGAGCGCGCTCGGCAGCTTTTGGAAGAGGCCGGCTATGGGGATGGCTTTGACATCGTTATGGCTCTGACCACTCGCCCCTTCCCCGGCACGGTTCAGATGGGCGAGATAGCGTGCCTGATGTGGGAGGACATTGGCATTCGTTGCGCCCAGGAGCGGAGTCAGATGTCGGCGTTCCGGCCCAAGTTCGTGGACCGATCCCATGAGGGAGTTAATACTCACGGGGTGGGGCCGCTACCTGAACCGCTGGTAACATACTCCTCCTCTCTGGTCAGCGTGGGAATAATCAACTATGGAATGGAGCATCCATTCCTGAATGAGAAGATTGACCAGGCGATGGCTACTTTCGACGATGAGGAGCGATTCGCGATTCAGCGGGAGGTGGCCCAGTGGGTGTTTGATAATGTGGCAATTCTGCCCATGTATCGGGTCAATTGGATTTTCCCGCTTGGTCCCAACATAGATACTTGGGAAATGGCTTGCTGCGACGCCCGAGTATTGTTCGACCTGGAATACGCTCCGCACCGGAGGTAAAGAGCTTTGCAAAAATTCCTGCTGCGTCGTTTTCTGTTAACCATCGTAACCTTGTGGTTGGTCTCCGTGATGATTTTCTTCATGGCCCGGATATCGGGAGACCCTACCACTCTGTTGATTGACGACTACGCCAGCGCCAATACCCTGGAAGAGCTGAGAGCGTCGCTTGGTCTGGACAAGTCCTATCCGGAACAATACTGGATTTTCCTGAAAAATGCGGTGCGGGGAGACTTTGGAGTTTCCATCGTACAAAAGCAGCCGGTAGGGGACCTGATTATGCAGCGGGTGCCGGCTACCCTATACTTGGGATTGACGGCCTTTCTTTTTTCGATTGCGGTAGGAATTCCGCTGGGGGTGCTTTCCTCGCTGAAGCGAGGGAGCATCTGGGATCGGGTAGGCAAGGGAATAGCTTTAATTGGTCAATCAGCCCCTCCTTTCTGGATTGGAATTATGCTGATGTTCTTCTTCGCAGTGAGGCTGGGTTGGGTGGCGCCGTCCGGACGGGAAGAGACCAGCAGCATCATCCTGCCGGCAATAACCCTGGGCTGGTTTAACGTGGCGGCCAACCTGCGCCTGATGCGGTCGGCGATGCTGGACGTAATGGACACCGAATACGTCAAGCTGGCCCGGGCCAAGGGCGTATCCAGTACCGCGGTTATCTGGAAACACGGTTTGAGAAATGCACTGATTCCGCCGCTCACTTTCGCCGGCATTACCCTGGGAGGCCTGATAACCGGGTCTCTGGTGGCCGAGACGGTCTTCGCCTGGCCCGGCTTGGGGCAACTGGCTTTCCTTGCGGTGCGAGACTCGGACTACCCTCTGCTTCAGGGTGTGGTTATCGCCTTTGCCGGGGCGTATCTGGGTACTGCCTTCCTGGTGGACGTACTTTACGCCTATGTTGACCCCCGAATCCGGTTTGCCTAGAGAACTTGGAGGACACTATGGCCGATAATACATCCAGGGCAGTTCTGGCGCCGGAGCCGCAATCGCTTAATGTGCCAAGGATATGGCGTGGCATACGGCGTTGGCCGGTTATACCGCTTTTTCTTTTGTCAATGGTAGTTATAGCCGGGGTCATGGCCCCCTGGATTGCCCCGGAAAGTCCCAGAAAAGGCGACTTGCGGGCGCGCATGGCCCCTCCGGTCTGGCTGGAAGGCGGCAGCTTCGACCACCTGTTGGGCACCGACCACCTGGGGCGGGACATCTTTAGCCGGATTGTCTATGGGTCGCGCATATCTTTGATTGTAGCCGGTGTAACTTTGGGGCTGGGCGGAACTACCGGCGTCATCCTGGGCTTGCTGGCCGGCTGGTACGGGAGATGGGTTGACGAAATACTTATGCGGGTGGTGGACATCGCCCTGGCAATTCCGCTGGTGCTGGTTGCGCTGGTAATGGTAGTAGCCGTGGGTCAGTCCTTCCCCTCCGCTCTGGGGGGACAGACCGGACTAATCATCCTGGTGCTGGCTGCCTTCTTTTGGGTGCGCTTTGCGCGATTAATCCGCGGTGAGGTCTTGCAGCTTAAAACCCTGGACTACGTGGCGCTGGCCAAGGTGTCCGGGGCTACGACGCCGCGAATACTGGTAGTCCACATCTTTCCGGGAGTCATCAACACGCTGATCGTTTTGGCTACCTTGCAAGTGGGGTTTGTCATCCTGGTAGAGTCCACCCTGAGTTTCCTGGGCGCCGGAGTGCCGCCGCCGACTCCGGCCTGGGGTTCGATGGTCGCCGAGGGACGGGACTTTATGGCCGGCGCCTGGTGGATTGCCACCATGCCGGGCGTGGCCATTCTGGTGACCGTAATGTCGCTGAACCTTTTCGGGGATTGGCTCCGGGATAAGTTGGACCCCAGGCTCCGTCAGTTGGCCGATTAGTCCACTGGCCAGACCGGTCTGGCCGACTGATCAATAGTTATTGGCAGTCAATAGCAATTGGCAAAGGTAGTGGAAATTAAGAAGCTCCCTCGGCAAGGTAACTCTCGTTAGCCTTGCCGAGGGAGCTTAAACGAATGCCGCGCAATGGGGCGGGCCGGTTCCCCGACTTACTTGAACTTGGGGATTACCTTGTCGCTAAGCAGGCGCAAGGTGTTCATAACGACTTCACGCGGGACTGACGACGTCCAGTTGACCTCGAACATAATCTCGTCCGTGCTGAAGGCCTCCCGGAGCACCTCAATCTTGTCAACCACTTCTTCCGGAGTCCCAAACAAGTTTACTTCCTCGGTCGCATCGGGGCTGGCGGCGCCTGCGTCGGTGCTGCCGATGCCCACCCTACCGGAGTAATATCGCCTGGCGAGATTCATCAGGTTGTCGGTCTGGCGGGTGGCTTCCTCTTTCGTTTCGGCAACCAGAGTAGGGATGCGAACCACCGTTGTCGGGTCTCCGGGGTGACCGGCGTCGAACCACGCTTTCCGGTAACTTTGCACGTCTTCCCGCAGAACCGCGGTTCCTCTCAAGTTGTGAGGCGAGCTTCCCGCCCCTACGGCGATTCGATAACCCATAGTGCCCATGGGGACAAAGCTCTCCTGGCTGTCCACCGGCAGCAACATGGGAGGATAGGGTTTCTGGTAAGGCTTGGGAATGGCGAGGTAAGAATCATAGAAGGCGGGGTAGTTGTAGTACTTCCCCTCGAATCCGGAGAAATGCTCCTCCGACCAAAGTTGCTTCAGGACCTCCAGGAACTCAAAAAACTGCTCCCGGCGTTCGTCAGACCCGCGAGTGCGCCCTCCCGCACCGTAAATAAAGCGGCCCTGGCTCACCTGGTCAACTATTGCCACCTGTTCCGCGGTTTGGAGGGGGTCCTCAAGTTGCAGATTATCGAACGAGTATCTTTCGTGGGGCAGCGCCCTTTCGGACACCGTCTCCCCGGGTTGCCGCATAACCGGCCGGTGGATGGACGACCCGATCTTGATCCGTTTAGTGCGGGCGGCAATCACGGCGGCCAGCATGAGGACCTGGGGGTCCATACTTGCCTGCTTGGAAAAGTGACCTCCCCCGAGCCAGACGTAGTCCCAGCCCATGTCCTCAACCGCTTCGATCTCTTCCCAATTCTTGACGTAAGCTTCCTCTTCCAGCAGCTTTCCACCATTATAGTCGGAGTCCCAGGGCACCTTGCCATCGGCGTACAGGGCATTCCAGGTGTTGAATAGTCCAAAGTCCATCTTCGCCCTCCTTTGTTGCTCGGCGGTACGGCCCTACGGCCTCGCCAATCATAGCACCAGGGAAAGAAAGCATCAAATAAAAAGCCTAAGTTTTATTAGGGAATTATATACTTGTGTACCAAAAGCCCTGCCGGGCCTTCATTCCAGGGTAAAGGTCAGCAGTCCCGTTTCGCCGTCACCGAAGGTTGCCCGTACCTGTACTGTCAAGGGCGGGGCCTGGGGGATTGCTGGGTACGAGTCCTCTGCCCGCTGTGCCAGTATGCACCTTCGCTCTTCGGGGGAGACGATTATGTACCGGCGTCCGGTGCGGGAGACGAATACCTGTTTACAGTTCATAGCAAGAGCCTCCGCCCCAACGAAGGTGCGGAGGCCCGGACAGTTGACAAAGCTCAACTAGAGGTCTAAGATCAAGTTGTTTGATGGGCTTGATTTGGGACTTTGTCCTTTCCGCCGAAATGCGCCTTGCTAATGGAAAGCCACCACTTCGCAGGGTGTTTTTCGTTGAGGAGTAATTTCACGCATTCAGTTGTACTTGTACCCTAACACATAGCCGGTTGCGCTGCAACGTAGAGGGCCGGGGCACTTTGCCCGGCCCTTGTTGCCGTCCAGCCCAATGTCGGTTTAAGGTTTTGCGCCCGGATACGTGAACCCGCCCATTACCTGGTCAGCGAAGTCGGCTCGGTGGGAATCAGTCCCAAACGTACTGCAAATGTCCAACCTCCACTGAAAGGAATGGCGGTCCGTGACTGCCAGGATGCCGCGTAGCATGATGGCTTATACTCCTGTCCAGGAACCGGCGTCAGTATCCCACCACCATAGTCACCAGCAGAATAATCCCCACCAATAATGCCTGGTATATAATAGCCCCGCCCAATATGTGCAAGCACATATCCATAAGGCTCGGCTCGGCCTCTAACCGTTCAGTGGGTTCTATCGGTTGTAACATTTTCATTACCTCTTAAAGTGTCAGCAATGATGGGCACAAGTGTATAATTCCCTATAAAGGGAAATGCCTATGCCAACCTTTTTAGGCCGGGATAAGCCTGTGCCGTGCTTGGCGGCCAAAACTACCGCTACCAAGTAGGCAATATAGACGGTGGCGATGGCGAACAAACCAATTAGGAGCAATACCAAGAAACCTTCGTGGCCCATAGCGGAACCCTCCTTGTGGTATCAGATAGTTGGGGCACAACACAGCCCCTACTTTTAACTTTACACAGGTACGGCAAATGGATTTCGACAAGAAAATTGGGGCCAGCTATCGGCAGTTGCTCCCACCCTGCACTATTTCCTTGGTTTCCTTGTAACTGTATTCCAAGAGAGCCAGGTACACTTCCGCCTTGCCCGTCTCCCGTACTTCCGGCCAAACTTCGTTGTGAGGCAGTGGTGGTCTGGATGGTGGGGTGTTCTGGTATTTCCGGTGCGAGACCGCCTGCATTGGCGGCCTTCATTGCATTGGTAGCAGGTGCAGGCTACAGTATGGTTGGCTCGACTACGTTGCTGTCGGGCATAATCGCGGTCTTCTACAGGCACAGGTACACTCCTTTGCCTGGCGGCATGATGGTTCCGCCTACGGCACAGAGTAGCCTAGCCTGAATGAGACCTGTTACCTGAAGGGCGTGGGTATCTGGTCTTTATAGGGGGTGCATTCTTACGGAACGAAAGGAATTAGAGGGGCGGTATCCCGGCCAAGAGGAAAGGCTTGAAGGACTTGAAGGAAACCGTAAGGAACGCTATAAAGGAGAGTAGTCGTATCAGCAGCAGGGAACCCCCTCACGAAATCAGGCCGGCTATCTGCTATGACCACCAGCTTTGTGCGAACCTCGCAAGGGGGCACGAGGCCGTCTTGACAAAGTTCGCACGGGCAGGCGTTACCTTATAGATTTTCGCTGGGGGTCATAGCAGGGGGGATTATGTGGTACAAAACTCGGAAAGTCAACGGGGATGGCGTCTTGGTCAAGGTTATTATGCTACCTTCACCGTCATTTGCCGAAGCCGCTCTCCGTCCCCGGCCCGTAGCCAGGGAGTTTCTGCCCTGCCTATGGTGAGTGTGAAAACGGGAACTCTGAATCAATGTACCAAAAAGTTGTCGAAATTCATTTGCAGGGGGTGGCTACACTGAACTTATACAGATTGAAACTAACCGGGATAGGTAGCCATGACCGCCACCAAAGCCCCCGGCAAGCACTACCGCAAGGGCATCACCCTGGTAGAGGCCATTCAGCAGTTTGGCAACTATCCTATCAGACAACTCGTCGTTGTAATACTAGACGGTTTACCGCAAAGTCAGCTCCTTGTCCCCCGTCAACGCCGTGACTGTCGATGCCCACTCCGGCAATGCCCCGCTCGGCCAGGAGGAAGCTCACCGCGTCCAGTCCAAACCCGGGGAAACTCAGCCCTTCTTCAGCATCTTCCCCCAGAAACTCCGTGCCCGGAAACTCCGCCGGACTGCTCCATTTGTCCTGCCAGCCGGTTAACAGCAACGTCACGCTGCCCGACGGGACCGGGCCGTGCCGTTGTTCCCAGGCCAGGACATCGGCAACGCCAAGAGTGTAATCAGGGTTGCTTCCGGCCTTTTCCCGCAGGTCCATGACCACCGCCGGAGTTACCAGCGATGCACCAGTATAGTTATCAATTGTGGCGCCATCGGCATGAAAGCTGGCCGGAGCATTGATATGCGTGCCGCTGTGTTCACCCAAAGAGAATTTGCGCAGAAAATACCCGTCGGTTTCCAGGTCGGCGACGGTGTGAAACTCCACCGGCGGGTCGCCCGGCCATCAAGGTACGCCGGAATGTATCGGGTGGCTGAGATCGACGATGAGAGAGTAACTGATGGTCCTTGGCACCGGCCTTGCCCCCGGCTCCGGGTTACCCTCCACCATATTGCCCCCGCTGCATTCCGTAGAAGTGGCGCCTTTTCCGGTCGCTTGCCAAACTATATTAACAACAATTTCTATCAAGAACTATTTACGGCCACGACTCACGACCAACATCGTCCGCAGTACGCCCCCGGCCATTCTGGGGTTACCATGATTCAGAAGCAAACGCGGCGCCCAACCTGCAACCGGCTACAACCTCCAACCAGCCTCGAACTACCCAGCCCGGTAGTCTAAGGAACCTCTGAATAAGTCCGTGACCAGGGTGTCTGTCCCTACCCGTCGTCCCTGCGAAAGCAGGAACTTCGGTCCGCAGCGTTTTAGGTTCCTGCCTTCACAGGAACAACTAGGTGAAAGCACGAGCGTTTAATAACTTATTCAGAGCATCCCTCAAAACATTTCTGCCGCTACTACTCGTCTCGCGGGCCGGTTACCAGTATCAACCGGCAGCCAAAATAAAACTCTACTGGGCAGGCCAGGCTGGGTTAGGCCACTACCGAGGCCCGGGCCAGGGAAAGCAGTTCCTGCAGCGAGACCTGGGAGTCGCCCAGCCTTGCCTCAATGCTGATGCGGCAATCAACCCATTCCATCGCCTCCTGAGACGACCCCACCACGGTCAATTCCACCCGGCCCGGACGGTGGTCATAGATGGTGTAGCAAATGGAACGAATATCTTCATGGATGACATAGCCCCGGTAGTAAATGTTCATTCCCGCAGTAAGTTCTTCAATCATAAAAATACTCCTTTAAATATTCTAATCCCGACTTCACGATTGTTCCGAAACTTAGCTAATATTCCTTCCAGGCCTTCGCCAATCGGCCAGGTTCAATCGAGCTTCACCAGTTCCTGATCATTTCCGGCCATTTTCTACCGACTATCGAAGCTCCTGATAATCTACGTCAGCCGGTTGGAATCGGATTGACCGTACGTATGTTCTAATAATTAAGCGGAAAGGTCAACGGGCAAGTGTCACTAACTGAATTATCCAGGGAGAACCTGGGGCATTCCCGGTGTTGGCAGACGACAAGGTGGTGCAGATTTGATTCCCGTCCCGGCGGACGCCGTAATGGGGGTTAGGCCGGAGCCGGTTCTTAATCGGAAGGCGAAAAGAGGAAGGGCTTAATTGACCTGGGCTTACCGCACCACTACGACGTGGGCGCTGCTCAGGTCGCCGGTGATATTTGCGCCGCCCTCGATTGCCTTGGTCTGCCGCGGGGGAAGCAAATCTGCGAAGGCGATATACGTGCCTTGCAGCCCGGTTGGCGCCAAGGCCTGGAAATAGACGGTTGCCAGGGTGAACGGCATCCAGGCAGAATCCCCCAGCGTGCCGACGCTAAAATCAATCCGGCCTCGTGAGTTGTCCAGGTTTAGCTGCAAGGGGATTTCCAGGTTACCGCCGTCAGTAAGAAAACTGGCCTCTAAATAGTTGGGGTCGAACTCCAGGTAAACCTGCACCGTATCCACCGGGTTGGTGATTCCGGCCTTCACCTGTACCTGCAACTGAAACTGTTGCCCTACCGACACTGTTTCCATGTCAGTGAACAGGGCGATGGCTACCGTTGTCTCGGGCCGGGGCGTAGGCGTAGGCGTCGGGGCCGGGGTGGGGGTGGGGGTAAAAATCGGGGTAGGAGTGGGTAATAAAGTTGGCGTTGGCGTGGGTTTTGTCTCCGCGACCAGGGTCGGCGTCGGGACCGGGGTCGAGGTCGGCGTCGCAGTCGGGGACGCCGGAATAGTTGGCTCAGGGGTGATAGTGGGGAATCGCTGATCCGCTGATGGAATAGTAATCCGGTTGCCGCCTCTCCGCCCGGGTTCCGCTGGCAACGACCGGGACGCCGGAGGCGGGGGCGCACCGTTTAGCACCGGCGCAAGGACAAATTGACCGTCTGCAACTCCACTGCCTGACTCGCCTGGCGAAGAACCCGACGGCCCTTGATCGCAAGCCGCCAGCAACAGGGACAACGCCATAACGGTTAGCGGTGTCCCCAAATAAACCCGACCTCCGAGCATTAGAGAACGCCACAGACTCTTACGGAATGGGGCTGCCGAACGGACCGTAGAGAAGGTGTTTTCCATCTAAACCGGGGCTAATCGAAGCCCGCGGTCAGTGATTCCAGAAACTCGGAAAGGGGTCGCGCTTCCTGAGTGGAGGTAAGCATATCGCGAATGACAACCTCGCCGCGGCCTATCTCGTCGTCGCCGAGGATTACCACGTAGGGGATACCTAATGCGTTAGCCTGACGCATTTGCCCTCGCAAGGCTCGGGAACCGCTGCTCAGGATCGCCCCGACTCCGGCGCGGCGGATTCGGGAAGCCAGTTCCAAAGCGGGCACACGAGCAGCTTCTCCCACGTTGGCTACCAGATATTGGGGGGCCGGCTCATCGGCCACTTCTACGCCGCTGCGCTTCAGATTCAGGGTAAGCCGCTCCAGACCGGAACCGAAACCGATGCCGGGCGTGGGTCGTCCGCCCAATTGCTCAATCAGGCCATCATAGCGACCGCCGCCGCAAATGGTGGATTGGCCGCCGGACTCCACCGGCTGAATCTCAAATACGGTTCGGGTATAGTAATCCAGCCCCCGCACTAGCCGGTGGTCAACCTGAAAAGGAATATCCATCGCCGTCAGGTATTCCTGCAACTTTTCCCAGTGTTCCAGGCTGTCCGGGTCCAGATGGTCCACGGAACGGGGCGCCGCTTCTCCCAGGGAGCGGCAAGTTTCCACCTTGCAGTCCAACAGGCGCAGGGGATTGCGCTCCAGGCGATTGCGACAGTCGGGGCAGAGGCTTTCGTATTGGCCGGAGTAGAAAGTTTCAAGTTCCGCAACGTACTTGGGTCGGCTTTCCCGGTCACCGATGCTGTTGAGGAACAGCCGTATGTCGGTCAGGCCAAGCGAGTGCATCAAACGCCAGGCCAGTTCGATAACTTCGGCGTCCACCGCCGGGTTGGCGTCGCCCAGCACCTCAACGCCAAATTGATGGTGTTGCCGGAAGCGACCGGCCTGGGGACGCTCATAGCGAAACACCGGGCAGAAATAATACATTCGGACCGGCTGAGCCAAGTTGTGCATCCCGTGTTCCAAGTAGGCTCGGCAGACCGGAGCCGTTCCCTCCGGACGGAGCGTAATTGCGTCGCCGCCCCGGTCCTCGAAGGTGTACATTTCTTTTTCAACGATGTCGGTGCCTTCGCCCACCGAGCGAACAAAAAGGCCGGCATCTTCAAAAACCGGACTGTCGATACGGCCGTAGCCGTAGCTCCGGACCAGCGCCACCGCTTTGGATTCAATGTAGCGCCGGTATTTCTGCTCCTCCGGCAGCAGGTCAGCAGTGCCTCTAGGGGCTTGGAACAAAGGTGTTTACTCCTTGCAAATTGATTGCTCTCGCCTTTCTTGATCGCTTGCCACGGTTCGCGGTTTGGCTTAACCTATTATAGTCGGTCTGCGGCGTTCTGGAAACCGAAAGCTGCGGCCCCGTCGGATTGAGGAAGCCCGGGTCCGGGACGACATTCCAGCCGCCCTTACACCACTCCTTCCGCCTCCAATTGGGCCAGTTCCTCCGGGTTGAGGCCGCCGATGGTGCAGAGTATTTCCCGGTTATGTTCACCCAGCAGCGGCGGAGCGCCGGCAGCGGTTTCCGGTGACTCGGTTAACTTGATGGGGTTATTTACCGTGCGGAATCGACCGCCCAGAGAATCTCCGCTCTCCACGAACATCTTGCGGGCTTCCAGGTGGGGACATTGGTCCAGGTCGGCGGCATCCTGCACCACTCCCATTGAGAATCCCAGTTCAATCAGCTTCTGGGCTATTTCCAGCTTGGGAACGTGCTGCGACCACTCCTCAATAGCCGGGACAATATAGTTGAAATAGAACTCGCCGCTGATGCCCTCACCCAGGTAACGGGGGTCTTGAATCAGGTCTTCCCGGCCCACCAGTCGCCACAAGCCTTCCCATTTGCCGCCGCCACCGCCGGAACCGGCCAACACTGCATATCCGTCCTCAGCTTTTAACACCAACTGAGCGGTTATCATGTTTTCCCGGGCGCGGGTGGTAACCTGACCTTTGGCCTGATAAAAGGGCATAGTGCTGGTGGTATGGGCCACCATGCAATCGTACATCGCCATATCTACATGCTGACCCCGTCCGGTTTTGCGGCGAGTTTCCAGAGCCATCGCTATGCCCAGGGCGGTCCACACTCCGGGCACCGAATCTCCGATGTTATCCCCCACCATTTGGGGCGGGCCGTCCGGGGAGCCGGTAATCTCCATCCAGCCGCCCATACCTTGAACGCAAGGGTTGTTGGCCGGCCAGTCAGAATAGGGGCCGCGCAGTCCGTCGCTATCGCCAAAGCCGGTAATGCTGGCATAGATTAACCCGGGGTTTATCTCCCTGAGATGGTCGAATCCCAGGCCAAGACGACGCAGGGCGCCCGGACCCCAATTGTCCAATAACACGTCCGATGCCTTTACCAGGTTCTCAAATATTTCCTTGCCGCGAGGATCGCGCAGGTCCAGAGTGATGCTCTTCTTGTTGCGATTAATCGCCAGGAATCGGGCGCTGACCCGCTGATCGTCCGGGCCCTCGACGAATGGTTCGTTATGGCGCGCGCGCTCTCCAACTTTGGTGCGCTCAATCTTGATTACTTCGGCGCCCATATCGGCCAGAATCATGGCGCAAAAAGGGCCGGCAACAATATGCGTAGCATCAAGAACGCGCAAACCCTCCAGCGGCCGCGGTACATTGCCATCGTTAGTGGTCATCATATCCCCCCGTTTCAAAACTTCCCAACTATTTGTCCAGTAATATAATCTACCATCTGCCGGGTGACAAATCCCTTTTCTGCGTCGCAAGCCGCATATTGCCATGAGTTGGGAATAAGGCGGCCAGGGTTAAGCCACGACTGCCCAGGGACTATCGAAAGTCCTTGTTCAAGTTTATCTCCACTCATCCTGAGCTTGCCGAAGGACCGACACATACCCCCACTCACCATGAGCTTGTCGAAGGATAGGCTCAGGGTGAGGGTTTTCCCTGCATAATCGGCAGACCTCATGGACCACTTCAAGCATCTTGACATACTCCTGTGAAAAGTCATAAAATCGAAAGGTGACGCAAACGCGCTTCACTAACGAACGAGTGGCCCGGTGGTGTAGTTGGTTAACATACTGCCCTGTCAAGGCAGAGATCGGCGGTTCGAGTCCGCTCCGGGTCGCCACCCCACAATATACGGTGTATAAGCCTCTCTCGGGTACTAGATGACGGTGTAAAACCTCTGGGTCGCTACAGTGTTATGACCGTCAAACAGGTTCCTGCTTTCTGCCTATCACTCCGGTTCGGCATCGACAACTTCCTCTTGGACCTGGAAATCAGTAACCGCTCCAATGGCACAATTCAGGCCCAGCGCATCGTCTTGGGGTTCATGGCAGACCTCGCCTACGAAGCCCAATGGGCCCTCCATGCAGGACATCACCAAGGCACACCTGCGCCAGTATTTGGCCGTGCTGAAGTCACGCCCCAGGTGGTTCGGAAAGCGTGAATCGGCTCAGACGCCGATCAGCGACTCCTACTACGAAACCCACTACCGCCGTATCAAGGGTTTCTTCAACTGGTGCATCGTAGAGGGGTACATCGGCCAGAATCCCCTGGCGGACATCCCGCACCCCAAGGTGTCCCAGCGGGTCATTGCCACCGTTTCCGACCAGAACTTCCAGAAACTCCTCAAGCTCACCGACCCAAATCTGTTCCGTTCCCCGGCTCGCCGGTTTCGGGACTGCCGGGACCAGGCGGCGTTGTGGCTGCTGATGGACGCCCCAGGCCGGCGCCGGGAGATTACCCGGTTGACGGTGGATAACGTGGACCTAAGAGACCGGCGGGTGCTGGTAGAGGGGAAAGGTCGCAAGGAACGATACATATACATCGGGGCCGTCACCACCAAGGCGATGGGCCGCTACAAGATGCTCCGGGATGCCGTGGAGCCGTGGACTGACGACTGGTGGGTGGACGCTCAGGGCAAACCGATGGGCAACAACTGGCTATACTTGATGCTGCAACGCCTGTCAGCCCGGGCGGGATTTCCGGCGCTGCACCCACACCAGTTCCGTCATACCTTCTCCATCAACACGATTGAAGCTGACGTGCCTCTGCCCACCCTGGAGGTAATGGGGGGCTGGTCACGGATACGGCAGGCCTACCTGGCAACCCTGGCAACCCTGGCAACCCTGGGAGACCGGGCAGCCAAGGCCGCCCACCGCCGGGTATCTCCGGCGGACCGGCTGGCCGGTCGGAAGTGAACGAAGGCGGAGGACGGGGTGATTGCAGCGTGCCGGGGGTTTGAGCCGTTTGGCAAAATGTAAGGCTCCCAGATAGAAAATGTCAAATGGTAGCAAAGTGCCGGCACAGGATTTCCATAGTATTACCATGCTCTGAACGGACGATCCACGGAAGGACAACTTTGCCCTCTGAATCTGAATAGTTTCCTACTTTGTGGTCAGGTACGAGGGCTGTCAAAATGCGCAAAGATTGGGAATTATGTACGATCTTGCCCTAGTGGAGGTAGCGTGGAAGGATGCGAAAGCTTGCAATGTGGGTCGCGGTTGAGGTTTGGGGTGGTGGCGATTGGTGCTTTGGCTACCGCCTTGCTTGCCGCAAACCCGATTTCGATTCTGTGCGTTGTCGCAATTATGGCAGTAGTTACTGCTATTCTACTGGCTTTGCCTGATATCAGGGCATGGTTGGACCCGGATGTAAGGGAGTACCGGCGCAGCGAAAAGGAAGGAAAAGAGGAAACCAGGAAGCTAGCTGTCGAACACCGCCGCACAATAAGGCATATGCTGCCCTGGTCGTCGTTAAGGCGTTACGCCAATCGGGGTATTATTATAGGAACTCTTGGGAGTAACACCTCAAAGTGGCTGCGGATGAGGCGCGTAAATGAGTGGCTAGCGAGCACAAATGTAGTGCCCTTTTGGTTTTTGGCTTGGTTATATAAGCGACCTGGATGTAAGGGCATTGCTGAGTGGCTTGCTAACAATTGGCGTCTAATGCCAGGGTTCTTGTTCAAGCGTATTGACAAGTGGCTGATTGCCAAGGGGTCGTGGAGTCGGGAAATAGGCAGGCGGGATTAGGGGATTCGGCTACTGACGAAGAGCCGCCTACTGGTGGGCGGTTGTTGGTAGTGTGAGGAAGCCATAGCTATGGTGAAGCCAACACGCATTGTCTTTTAGGATGGCATTTATTTCCCTAAAGATTGGTTGTTTACAACTTTTCTTGACAGTTCTACAATATTAGAGTAGGTGTTACCTACTCTGCGAAAGACAGGAGCATAAAGATGGCAATGGAGCGGCTATCCGGCTACATCGTGTTAACGGGCGTCGCTGAGGAGGAGGAAGGGCTGTTCGTTTCGTATTGCCGGGAGTTGGGAACTTCAAGCTGCGGCGACACAGCAGTTGAAGCGTTGGAGAACTTGGGGGAGGCCATAGAAGTGCATCTCAACGCGCTCACGGAAGTGGGAGAAATCTACCGTTTCCTAGAGGAACGAGGGGTAGAAGTGGTTGATAGCGACCCACAAGACCAAAAAGAAGTAAATGTTCGGGTTCCTTTGGGAAGCACTATCAAGACCTATTCCCACGAACTCAGTGCAGTTTAGCCGACTCCCCGTTCTTTCGAGCAACGAGGTTGTTCAGGTGCTTATACGCCTCGGCTGCTACGAAGGGAAGTCAGGAAAAGGTAGTCACCAGTCGTATCACCGACTCGTCGATGGCCGTACCTTAACCGGCGTTGTTGTCCTGGGAAGGAAGGAAATGCCGAAGGGTACTCTCAAGAACATCCTCACTCAACTTGGCATTTCCTTGGACGAATTCTTGGAAATGATTTAGGTTGGGAAATCTCCAGTTGTTGCCAAGCTACGAACAGCCGCCTGAATCACTAACCTTCAGCATTACCCCGTCAGCTTTTCGCCAGGGAAACATCGGGGACCTGACGCTCCAAGCAATACCTAATGCTCTGCCATGTTGTGCAGAGTTACGGCTTGGGCATCTTCGTCGATGCTGTAGTAAATCGTTATCTGAGGTCGGGTCGCCAAGGTCAAGGCCCATAGCAACGTTCCCGGGACCTGCTTACCCGAGTAGGGATGGTTAGACAGAGCGTCTTCGTAAAACAGCCGGAGTTGGTACTGGGCTTCGTTGCCGCCTATCCAGTGGTCGGCTAGAACATTGAAGCCGTCGGTGTAGTTAATCTGGTACATCTAGGGAGACATCAGGCCGGCTTTGGCGGCTATCTCCCTACCAGTAGCGATTTGCTCCGGGGTCAGTGGATCTGACGATACCCAAGCAGCCTCGTAGGGGATGTCCTCAAAGTCTTCAGTTACTCTCCAGGCCCATTCTTGGTGGGAGTACTCGCTAATGTTGCGGGCGTTGTAAGCCCAAAACTCGGAGATTACGTCACTTAAGATAGCCAGTTCCTCCTCGGAAAACAGAGAAATGTCTGCATCCCGTTGGGGTACTATCCGGGCCTGATTGCCCGCGAAGTAAGGCCGGTTTTCAACCACAGCCGCCCCGCAATCGACCAGAAAATCCCTTGCTCCCAATAATTCCCGGGGCGCTGGCCCGGCTGGGAGGTGCTGGTAGGTAGCTCCAGTCATGGGGGCGCCGAGCAAACGGTAACTGCCGAAGTCCATGTAAAACAGCAGCTTGTTTAGCTTGGTCGCCCCGAATCTAGGGTCGTCTTCTGATAGATTCGCGATGTGCAAAATCAATTCTTGGAACTTTTTTTCGTTGAACTCGATTTCCATTACTGGCCCCCTTCTAAGGGTTGACCTGGTTCCTCCCCACCCCGCTCGGCAATAATATCCTGCCGGACGCCGAATTTGTCAATTACATCCGCTCGGATTCGGTCTCACCCGTCCGGCTTGCCGCAAAGATACTGGCAGGGTTTGGATTGGCGCCTAAGACCGCCGCCGCTTGCCGGCTCTTAGTGTCCTGGCGCGAGGGCTGGGGTTTGCTTCACCTTCCACTGGTGATTGAGCCGCTACAACCGGACTTTCGAGGATGGCCTGGCTATCTTCCAACATCTGATTTCCCATCTGGTCCTCGCCCTTGAGCATTTCGTCAAAACCTTCGTCGCTGGCCTCGTCGCCGAGCCTGGCCCTATCCCCGTCGTCCGAGGGTTCACCGGAGTCCTGGTCTCGGAAGCCTTCTTCGCAAGGAGCGCAAGTTAGTGCGCTCACCTCGCACTGTCCGGCGTCTCCCGGGCTGTCGCAAGGGATTTGAGCGTCGCAGACTACGCAACGGTGGGTGTGGCTGTTGTCTCCGGGATCGGTTCTATTCCTTCTCATATTACCCTCCGCCTCTTCAGTATAGGGCGGGTAGGGCCAGGCTGAAACGGGCGGGTGTCAGTAGAGTCTGGAAGGGAGTGCATAGCATTTTCCGCCATGGAGTTGGCCAATCTGGGCGGCGAGATATTTCTTGATGACAGTTAGCGGTTGCGTAGTTCAAACTGATTGATACCATATATGGTATCAGATATTCTATGTAATACTATGAAGGCCAATTGGATTCAAACGGAAATAGTCAATCCCTGAATGACGAAGCCCAGTTAATTCTAACGACGGCAGCGGCGGCAAACGGGTACATCGCGGTAACGCGGCTACTTAACGGTAGAATAATATTACTGATGTACGGAGGTCCTCCGGTCGAAACCGCCAGTCCTGAGGGAGCAGCTAAGTTGGAATAAGGCTTGGCGCAGGTGGTGGCCGAAGGGCTAATTGCCAGAGATTTCGCGAGTCAAGGGGAAGCGTACAAACTGACTACTGGAGGCTACAAAATCGCCCGGGAATTGCGTTCACTGATTAGACCCGAGTAGTGGTTTGCCCTGGTCAGTTTCTACGTTTCAACTCAGCGGTAAGGCCCCGGGTGTTCGCCCGGGGCCTCGTCAGTGCCGACGCCGCAAAACAGACTCTCGCCACGCCCCGAACATCCTCCCCAGCCCCCAGCCCCCAACCGGCGCCACCGCCGCCGCCCAGGACGCCCATCAGCCAAGGCAGGGGGATGGTGACGCCGGTGGTGAGAGACTGGCCCGCCTGGGAGATGGACCGGCCTGCGGCCTGCATCGACCGGCCCGCGTTCTTCATTCCCTGGACCAGCGACCGCTGCACCTGCCGACCGGCGGACTGAGCGGCCCGACCCACTTCCTCTATCTCTCGTTCGGAAGTAATCACCAGTGCCAACGGAGGGGTTGGGAATTGCTGGACCACGGATGCCAAAAATCCCGGTCTGAGTTGCTGTATCAGCAGCAGCCTAGGCCTCGACAGCACTCAGATCTGTGCCGCTGAAGTCAGTCAGGTTCTGAACCGCACCATAGGAATCGTCAAACTCGTTAATTGACTCTCCGTAACCTGGAAGAGCGGAAAAGTCCAATAGTTGCTGCACCGTGATGGTAACTTCGTCGGTGGCGGAGAGAGTACCATCAGAAACCGTGAGTCTAAATACCAGAGTACTGGGGATGGAGGGCGCAGTGAAGGTGGGGCTGCCAGCCGTCGTGCTGCTCAGTGTGACGGTAGTGCCTGACACTCGAGTCCAGTTATAAGTCAGCGTGTCGCCGGAGTCCGGGTCGGAGCCCGAGCCATGCAACGTAATGGTGGCTCCGGTATCGACAGCCTGCCCAAATCCGCCAACGGCACGGTAACAATGGAGAAAGGAAAGCCGTCCGAATGCACCTAACCAAGTACCATCAGAAGTACCCCTTCCCCAACTCTCCAGATCTTCGCTACCCACTGCCGAGCCACGTGCTGAAATACGAAATCACTAGGCCAAGGCCAAAAATCTGAAACAGCTACAACCTCGGGCCAGAGTAGGAATAACCCCAATACACCCACCCAAGGGTTAATGTACAAAGGACGGCCGCTGGGCGGCAGCCCAATAAAAACCCGAGACAAAAATGAACTTCCCCGCCACGATAATGGTATTATTTCTAATAACCACGATCTCATGCATACCAAACGGATTCAGCTCCGACCTGGTAGTGACCCAGAAGCACGAGTCATCAAGGGATCCCAGCCACCGCCTCCCACAGCGGCACCCACACCCACACGAGAACCCCAAGCAGGTCAAACTTCCACATATAGGATTGGGGCGAACGGAAGAGTACAACAATAGAAATCGTTCTGGCGCCTCTATTCACGTCTTTCTATTTCATCATCGTGCCCGCTCTTGGGATAGCGACTGGTGCCGTCGCCGGTCGGCTGACACCTACAGTGTCCACCGGCCGCGGTGCGTTGGTAGGTCTGGCATCGGGAGTCCTCGCGGTAGGTTTTGCCCTTCTTCTGGCCTGGGTAATCTACGACCTAAGCCGCTTCCGGCCATCTAGTCCCCTAGGGCTAATGATATTTTTTACCCCCGCCCGACGCTGGCGATTTTCGCCCCGCCCGTAGTGCTCCAGATAATCCGCATGCGGCGTGGCAAAAGAAAATGACCACAGCTCTTAGTTAGCCCGCGCTCTGAAGGTCGTTTTTCGAGGGCTATAGACCACCGTCATTCGCTACTAATTCAGTTTGAAATTGACAAATATAACTTGCCCAAATGGATATCACCGGCGACCGGCTGCAGATGACGCGCATCCACGAGTTGCTGGGAAATCGGGATTACCGGGTATCGTATGCATACCTGCAGCGCTTCGTGGCCCGTCGCCACTGGCGAATGCGCACCAAGGCCACAGTGCGCATGGAAGAGGCGCCGCCTCAATCTTCCCCTTTTCGGTTGTTCAGTCTAATTCGATTGCCCTGTATTCGCCTGCAGAATGACCAGCCGCATAGACTTGTCCAGAAAAGTTCTTTCTTCTGTACAGTCAGCCCCGTAGGTACGGGGATTTGCCATTGGTGTAGGGTATTTCGTTGCCCGCCCCCTTGTTGACCCCCGTGCCAACGGGGATTTGCCCGCCGGAGCGGAGCATTTTTCGAGGGCCTGGGGGTTGGCCCCGAATGAGCGGGAATTTTCCTTGGATGCAATTGGCCGTCATCAACAGCTCTCCTCCTCGGGGGGAGAACCGGTCCTGCGCCGACTGGCAGGACGCCTTCCCGGCTGGCCAGCGTCAAGTCATCCACGAAACTTCCAGCACTCACCAACCTGCGCCCTGCCCAGATGGCCGCCTGAAGATAAACCCCGGACTGGTGTCCTGAATTGTTGCTAGCGCACCAGGACCACACCGGGCTCGGGGATTGCCCTACCGACTTGCTCCGGGCTGTTCTCCTGGACCAGGCGGGCCAGGGCAGCCGCCTGGGCGGTCTCGTGCAGGGCCCGCCCCATGCTGACGTCCTCCGTATCGCTGTCGAAGAATGGCCGGCACTGTTCGGAGAGGGCAGGGCAGGACTGGTGCATGGGCACGGTGAAGCGGAACCGGGTATCAGGGCTCTTCTTTATTTTCTGTTCGCATACCGCGCAGATGGGGCGGGCCCGGGACGGCCTGGCGGTAAGGCTCTTGGCCATGTTCCGGTAGTCGATGAGGAAGGATTGTTCTATGCGGGTGGTATGGTGTTGGTGTAGTTCTGAGATGGGCATCGTTTTCTCCTTAAGTGCTGCTGTGGGAATGGTCAATGATCCGGGTGTTGTTCTGCTCCGGTTGATATTGCCTGGGGAGGGTCTTCAAATGCTTAGCGGCAGGGCTTCGATCCCACTTGCATCTTGGAAACTATCTGAACCGGTACGCTGCCTCCATTCTGCCAGACGGGCAGCGCAGTCAAGCCGCCGCTGAATCGGGTGGGAACCGTCCCGGGGTGCCAACTTCCTGCGGCAGGCCAGCGTCGGTCCAGGCGTGGGCGGACCAGGGTTCGGGGAGGCCGGAGTCGCATTGCATCTTGAGTCGGCCCTGTGATTGCAGGGCCGGGTGGTCAAGCGGCGCACTGTTGTGGAGGGACCACCGCCGGTGTGGGCTGGTCGGATGTCGAGACCCTAATCCTTCTAGCGGACAGGTCTAACTTCGGATTAATCCTCCCGCGGTCATCCGGACTGCTGGACAGCGGGGCAGTAACCAACTCTGCCGCTTCAGCGGGGCCATTTGCCGGAGCAGGACTTAACATCTCTGCGGCTCGTTGGCCTTTGCTCCGTTACCCCGCCAGCCTGTCGTGCAGGGAGCATAGGCAGCAGTCCCCGCACTCCTGCATCTCTCTGAGTTCCGCCGCCAGTGCAGGCCGCCTCGGCAGCTTTATGTGCATCTGCCCGCATACCCGTATAGTCCCCGGCCTTCAGCCGGCCCCAGGAGGTCAGCAGGTACCCCAGCAGCGACATTCTGGCGTGCAGGCTCACTCTGTCCTGTCCCAGGTACTGGTGCCGGTCCAGCAGCCGGGAGTGCTTGGCGCTGCTGAACCACCGTTCCACTGTGGGCCGCATCTTGAACAGGCGCTTCCATTCGGGACTCGCCCGGTGGATGATCCCCATTGTCCGCAGTCGCTTCCCGGTAAGCCAAAGATGCCGAGGCGGAACGGGTTCGGTCTCGGTAGGGATAGGAACCTGGGCCAAAGGGAACCCGATCACCGAATTCACTTTGATACCAGGTTTTGTGAGCGTTGAGATAGTAGGAGAGGACTCCTTCGGGAAGCCTTCCGGAAACGGCGTCAACTGCATGGCCTGGGATGTCCCATAGGCGGTGTCTCCCCAGGCCCAGCCCCACATGAAGTCCATGTAGTCCCAGCGCCATCCCTCGGGGAACTCAGCGTCGGCCATTTCCTAGGCCATATATTTGCGGAGGCGGTCCCGCTCATTGGCAGCGCCATCAGTCTGTCTGAGTATTGCCCATGCGGTTTGCTGGTTTCTTATAGGGTAAGAGGCGGAAGCGGGGAAATTGGCAAGGCCGTCGGAACCAACTGTGGTACGCCATACTTCCTTGGAAAGGTCTGCCTTCTCAATGGCTTCGTAGTCTCCCCAAATGATGCAGTCGTTCTTTGGGCCTTGGATGTTAGCCAGGCAATAGTTGGCCTCGGACCACGTCTTGCCGTTGTCATAGGTAACCGTATAGAGCAGGTCGAATTCGATCCTGACGTCGTAGAGGAAAGGGAGACTCAGGAGGTTTCTTTCGACATACTTAATGTGGAGCTTCCATTCCTTAGAAAAAGTTCCGTCTCCGTTATCAATAGGGGCAGATACGACAGGCGAATCCATTATCACCCCGTTCTCACGAAGTGGTGGTGGTGGTGGTGGTACCGGGACTCCGGAAGGAAATTGAGGCCACTCGAACTCAGTACCTACTATCCTGGCGTCCTTGCTTAGCTTGACTGGGTAGTATCCGACGCCACCGGGACCCGTAGACTGCCACGTCCCCTTAGCCCAAGTGCCTTCACGGGCAAAGGTGATAGGTGGTGCATAAGTGAGAGAACATCGAGACATACCGGTGTCCTCCAATACCGCCGGAACTGTTGACGAGGAAACGGTTTTTATGGGTACGGTGAAACGTCTTGTGACCTCTCCGAGTGTGTTCCTTGCCTCAACGATTTCTTGAAAGTCTGCTGCGGGAACAGTCACCCCGGCAGACGCGGCGCCGTCAAGCGTTGTTTCAACTGCGGGTGAGACGGCAGTACCGGTGTGGCCGTACCGACCCAACGCCCACTTCAAAAAGTGGATGGCTGCAATCGGATCAACACCAAGCTCAATATCGCCGGAAGGAATGTAGGGGCCGGAGATAGCTATCGAGTTTGCTCTACTCGAAGCCCCCTCATAGAAGATTAGCGAGTCCGTTGGGGCCTCCAAACTCGCGCTGAGGTAGTCCAGAAACAATACTGGTTGAGCCAGGATTCCAAAATCAGATTCTTCACCGATTGCCAAGTAACGAGATTCCCCTGCCATCTAGCTACTACCCGCCGGTTGAATAAACTGGAACACCCAAACGAGCGTCGCCGTAGCCCACGGTTGCGTATCCTCCGGGCCAAAAGGGGCGTCGTCGGGGTTAACCTCCTCTACTCTTACGTCGTCTGACTCGCCTAAATTAGGCGAGTGCATGAAGATGGTTACCAGCAGGTTCATTAGGTCTTCCAACTGAGGCGATATGTCCTCGGGCCGAAGCGTCGTGTGAGTGACACCGAAGGTAATCGCTAACTCTGCGACTCCACGATTCGCACCCCATTCAGTGACTCTGGTAATACGAGAAAAGCCGTACAGTGACGGATTGCTTTGGCGGACAGACCGTAGTCTCCGACCGGGTATGAACTCCCTAATTTTGGCAAGGGGGCCTTCAGGTCGAATTGACTCAGCAATTGTCTGCCTGACCGCTGCCCAAACGTTGTTGGACTGTTCCAGCAAAGTGTTAATGGAAACAATACCCGGACGGACCGGCGGACTCGGTACTGAGCGAGGTCGTCTTTCAAAGCGTCCGTAAACACTGAGTTGTCGTTCAATTGAAAGTTGAACTCCCCCACCTGCATTACCGGATTGCGTTTGTTCATCAAAATGTGGTTATAGATGTTAGCCGTAAGACGCAAGTGAATGTTCCTGACGCCGGCTGGGACATTCGCCGGGGAATACGTTCGCAAAAGCCTGCTTTCAACGAGATTCTGTGCCTCCCAGAGACGCGCACCCAAAAACTTCTCGACTGTGGTGCCACTTGCCAATCCCAATTCTTCGGCATCCAAGTGCCCGATGAACTGCCTCAAATCGAATGGCTGATTCCACAGGTTGGGGTAGAGAGTGGTGTCAGGACCGAAGTCTTGATATTCGTACCCGTCAGCTAGCCTCCCGTAAAACCAGGCCGTTTTCCTGGCCAACAGGTAACCATAAGGAAGTGCGGGTTCAATCGAAGACGCTTCCGCCCAGGGATTCCAGCCGTACAACAGTACCATCGAAATGCTGGACTTATTCTCGTAAACCTTTTGCCACGCCTGGTCATACAGCCCTTCGTTCAGGAAAGGGTCCAACCGAATTAGGTCATCGTAAGATTTCTCGGGGAATACCCCTTGATTCCAAAGGTGGAATTCGTCAAACTTGGGAGCAATCCATATCGCCCCATCCCGCCCTATTTTCATTCCGTCCAACCCCTGATGGGCGGTGAATTCCCAATCGGCGCCTTCCGAAATTACTCCCCATTCACGATAGGTAAACCGGAGGTCATCCGTCTCATGCAACAACCAACGTCCTTCGTTGTTCTTCCAATTAACGACAAGCGGTTTGTTGTCAACGTGAAAGACCTGACCAGGGAAGGGTTCGTAAAAGTGTTCCCAGATGTAATCCAGGATTTCTTGTCTTTGTTTAATAGGGACATCGGACGGCGGGATTTTAGGGTCAGCATTGAGGAAGAAAGGCTCAACCACAATCGCCGCTTTAATTCCAGGCGCATTGTCCCGCAGGTGAGCCGATATCGTTTCCACCGCGTTGGTCTCCGCCGCAAAATCCAGAGCATCAATGTCGCCATCGAAGTCAACGTCACCCCAACCATGCCAGGTCAACAGAAGGCCGGCCACTCCTATTTCCTTCATTTGACTTATGGCCGTCGCTATGTAGGCCGGGTCACCAGAGCAGTAGTACCCTGCCAATGGAGGAAAAACTCTCTCCTGTGGGCGTTCCCATCCAACGGAAGCTGGACCCCCTTGGCAGTCAAGAGAATCTTTCCCGTACCCGTAGCTCAAATTCCACAACATTACTAGGGGGATTTGGACGGACGGAAATTGTGATTCTTGTGGCCGGCTAACCATCGGTTCCCCTGCATTGTTCCGCCCCTGTCCAAGCCATGCCCCCAATAAAGCAAGAGCAACAACCGAAAACAGTACAACCGCTCCAGCTATTCTCTTCACCGCATACCTCCATCGAAGACGAATAGCCCAAGGTTACCACCGTTTTGGCCGAGTGGATTAAGTTGACGCTCAACATCCGTTAGGTCTCCACCTCTTCCTGATCCTGCTCCGGTTCCTCGGCGCCACCGGCCGCCGCCCCACGGCGCCGTTCCCGGGGCCTACCCGACGGCTCCGGCTCCAGCAACTCCAGGGACACCCGGTCCCCATACAATTCCTGAAGGACCGACACCTCGTCGGCGCTCATCTCGTAAATGGCGGGTATGGGGCCGAAGGACACTCCGCCAAACACCAACGTCCCCCGCCTGGCGACTCCCCGATACTGCATCTCTAACCTCTTCCTTAGCCAGACAGCCACGTCACCAGCAGGATCGCGTCGCCGGTGTCGGTGGTGGCAAGCTGAACGTTGCCGTCCGAAGAAATGGACGCTTCCGACAGCAGGTCCAAGTAGCTATCCCGCTCTTCCTTGGTCAGAAAGAGAACTTGCTTAAGAATGTCGCGGTCGATATACCCGCTTTTGATCGCTACCAATCCGGGTCTGCTACGGTCTTCGGTACGCCCTAAAAGACTCTGATTTCACGTCTCCGTTTACCGTTGAGACGCCGGAGTACCCTTCAGAACGGTCGGATTGAACGTGACGGAACAATTCGCGGAAGTGGTCATCGTCCTGCCTCTTGAGAGAGGCGATGACGATACTTCCGCTGACTTCCAGCCGCAGAGTATGGACTTGGCCCGCCGGGACCAGGAGCAGACTGGAATCTGCGTACTGGCCGGACGCAATGAAAAGCATCACCGGCTGGTAGTTGGGGTGTTCCGGCTCCGCCCCCACGGCGGAAAAGCCAAAGGTCACCCGGTCGGCGAATCCGGGTGTGGTCGTTCCTCGGACGAACAACCACACTTCTCCGGTGCCAAAGTTATTGATCTTCACATCGGCTTCTACTATTTGGTCCGGCCACTCGTTGGTCAAGCTATGGTACATCCATGCGTCCCTGCCAGAGACATCGCCAAAAGACGCCGCATTTTTGCTTTGGGTCCACTTGCTGGCGCCGTCCCATTGGACCCAGGGCGCGCCAATCTCCTGCCCCTCACCGTTTGAATCGAAACGTTCATCTACAACCAGTTCCAGAAGCGGGTCCAGGACCGGTTCAGGCTGGGTATCCAGGTAATAGAAGTGGGTCGCCTGAACGTCAACCGGGGTTATGAGCGGGGCGCCTTGACTCTTGTGACCCGCTTCCCAAGTAACCCGCAGAGAGGTCTCAAAGTCTATGTGGTCCGGGTCGAAAAAGCGGAATTGGGTCTATTTGGTAGGAGCTCCCGGCTCATGGACCGTAGCCCCTTGCCTCTGGCCCACCAGTTGGTCATACCCGAAATAGAAGGCGTTACCCGTCAGGTCCTCCGTGCCCGATACGTACACGGACGAGGAACTCTAACCGTCAATGTAAATCTCCAGGTTTCCTTCCAACGCCTGATGCCCGTCAGGGGAAGCGCCGGAAAAGACCATAGACTCCAGGTTTTCCCTTCCTTGTACGTTCAGCAGTTCAACCGATGAATATGGGGCTATTCCGGTTTCCCCGAAGTACGTCCCCTTCAGGTAATTCCGAACGCCGTAATTCTGGGGAACGGGGGTCTCCTGATAATAGACCACCGACCACACGTTGATATGCGCCGCGTCCCCCACATCCAGGTCAACCCGAATCTCGTGGCCGAAGGGAATGTCGATGTAGCGGTACGCTCCCCGGTCGTATGACCCGGCGCCGCTGGGGTAGATTTTTCGGGTGACGCCAATGCGCTCCGTCTGGAATGGTTCTGCCTGGTGGGTGTAAGCGAAGAATTGGGAGACGGGAGTAGCGATGCTGGGGTCTTCTTCTCCGTTCACGTAAACCCGAATCCAGGTATCGTCCTCAATGACGCTCATCTCGGCGCTGGTCAGGGCGACGAAAATCTGCTTGATTGCGCCCGACCCCTTGACGTGAGCCGGCGTCAGAGTCTGCCCCCGCGTCGCCCCGGGCATACTCGTGGACTTGGGAACGCAGCCGGCTGGGGCGGAAGCCGGCGTGAGCGGAATGCCCTTCCCAAGCTACTTTGTCACCGACCTTTAGCGAGACGTAGTAATCTCCATCAGGAAAATCAATAAACCGATAAGCTCCGTCTCCTCCATGAACCGGGCCGGTTACCGTCTTGACGGCAGGTTGGAAGAAGTCCTCGGAAGGCTCGGGGTCATCTACCTTTGGAGGGGACGGAGCGGAAGCCGTCCGGGGCTTCGACGATGATTCGGTCCTCATAGACGTAAACCGGCCAGGGGATGTCGGCAAAGGGGTCGTCGCTCTCGTAGTTGGAGAACCAGGCGTCGCAGACCCGCTGGACGCGCTGTTCCAGGGAGAGTTCGTACCGCTTGGTAGTCATGGTCGTTTCGCTCCCGGCCCGGGCGCTGGAGGTATCGGCTCAACCGGCCTCGGTGTCCCGCAGCAGCGCGGCGCAGGCGGCGGCTGGGTCTGCCACGTCACCGGCCTCGGTGAGCGCGGCAACGCAGGCGTCGATGTCTTCAAATTCGCAGTTGTTTCCGAAGGGCATGACCCGCTCCCAAAATAAAAAACCCCGCACGTACCGAGCCTTCGGTGGTTTTCAAGGCCACCTTGACCCTTCAGCCTGTTGGCTGATTGTGCGGGGCTACTCAACCCGAATCGGTGTCTATTCGGAGGAACCCATCGAGACGCTGTAGGGCTGATTTTCTGTTTGGCCGCGCCCTTAGCGGTCTGTCACTTTCGATTCAAGCACGGCTTCAAAAGCCGCGTCAATACCCATTTGGCTGACCGGTTGGAAATGACGTGGTGGCTGCTCGTCGCAGATGGCTGTTAAATTGGCAGCGTACTCCAACTCCCTGGCTGAATGGCCATCATTGCCGCTCCCATTGAAACCCGGTCCTTACCTAGCCTCTCCCGCTTGAGCGAAGTTGGTGATAGCAACTTCACCCTCGGGAAATTCCGCGACTATTTTCAGCTTCCCGCCCATAGCCTCAATGTAGGAGCGGAGGCTGGAAACGTACACGTCGGCCCGTTGCTCCAGCTTCGCAATGGCAGGTTGGTTAACCTTCAGGGTCTGCGCCAAGTCCTGCTGGGTTAACGCCCGCGCCCGGCGCAGCTCATGTAGTGGCATCTCAGCGACCAACTCCTCTTTTATCGCGTCGATGCGCCTCAGCCGCTCTGGTGTAAAATCTTTGGTCAGCTCACTAAACGGATGGCGTCCACTCATTCAACCACCCCCTCCTGTCTTAGTTCTTCCAAATATTCGTCGTAAAGGGCATCGGCCACCGGCACATATTCTTCGTAGAATCTATCGTTGCCTGTCTTGTCGCCACCAATTAGAAGGATCGAAGTGCGCCTAGAGTCGAAGGCACAAAAGATTCTGAGGGCTTCCCTCCGCGCTGAACCCGAAGTTCCCGCATGACTCGGTGGCGCGAACTCCTTACATCTGACGAATAAGGGAACGGCAGGTTCGGGCCTCGCCCCATCAACAGGTCAACCCTCGCTGCAATTGAGTCTTGCTGGCTCTCCGAGAGTTGATGCCACCATTGTCCAAACTCGTCCGTGTATTGCACGTCCCAAGCCATGGCTTCATTATATTCCTTTCATGGAATTATAGCAAACGGGCCTGACCGTTTTAGGTTTATTAATCCCTAACAGCTATCAGGCAATACTGTCAGTCGGAGTGACAACCGCTTCACTACCCAAGGTGACTCCAGACAAAGTGCCCGCATTGTTACGCAAGAGAACCTTTACGAAATGACTAGGTAGGGATAACAACATAGCCTGTAGAGTAACAAGTGACGAGAAACAGATGGAACCTTCGATATCAACATTCCTAACGACTCAATGCTAAAGGTCGTTCTTAGAGGGATCGTCACTAGTTTCGCCGCGGCTATTACAAACAAACTTAAACTGACCGTATAGGCCCAGCCCGGAGATTAACTGAAGGACCCAGGGGGTGATATTGTCACTCCCACAGGCCGGGCAAGAGACGACAACCCGACCAGGGCCGTAGCACCGGGACCGGTGCCCCCGGTGACGGACCAGCACCACAAAGCCGTCGCCCTCGGACACTGGACGACTCAGGAACTCCGGCCAGTGCGGTCGCAAGTTTCTGAGTCCCGAGTGTCGAATAATATTAAGGCTCGTTGGCGAGTCGGGTGCTGACCAGACGGTTCAGGCTGACACCTTCCTCCGCTGCCCGGATCGCCAGGGCGCGGTGGGTCTCCGGAGGCACCCGCACCATGAACTTGCCGCTGTATCTACGTTCTGCTAACGGTTCAGGAACTTTCTCGTTGGTGGCGCGCATATCAGAAATAACTTCGCTCACCAGTTCCCGGATTCCAGAGAACGCCAGGTCAGGCGAAGACGCCAGCCAGCTCAGGGAAGGAAATTCAGTACATAACCCAACGTACTCGCCGTCCTCAGCGGACCAGGTAACGCGATAGGTATAACGGTCGCTCATTGCATCCCCTCCAATTTCTCCAGGGCCTTAATCACTTGGCGTACCTGGTAGGACTTCGCCATCCCCTGTCGTTTTGAATGTTCACCCTCGGGTCTCCAGGCCAAGGCATCCGATAAACCCGGTGGCTGGAGCCGGACTGCCGCGGCTCTGCAAAGTAACGGTCACAAATCCTGGCAAGGTCATTGAACCGGACACCTTGAGGATTTCTGCGGAGGGAACGGAGGACTTCCGAAATGCCTTCCATATTGAAATAGTATCATATATGGTACTAATTGTCTAGTTGAGGAAGTGAATGTTCATTAGAGGACAATCCCTTCGGGTAGAACGGCAGTGGCCGATCATAGGTCACATACGTCGGGACAATCCCCCATTGAGGGATTTCCGACAATGTAAGATCCAGCGGGATCAAAGGGGTTGGTAGGAGCCTACAACCTCTGGTAGACGACAGCGGGCGAGAGGGCCACGGCGTCGACCAAGTACGGGGCGACGTGATGGCTTTCCATGTATTTTTTGGGGCCTATCCTTACATGGACAGAATCATCGGAGTAGCAGTCACGAGCGCTGCCCCGGCCAGAATACCAACACAGACTAAAAATAGACCGAGTTGAAAATAGGAAATTTTGCCAGTATCTCCCAACCAAAGCAAGAACAATATTATAGCTGCCAAGACGAAGAATGGATCCGGGTCATTGGTGTTCACCGGCATCATCCACTCCCGCCCGCAGACCGGACCCTTGTGGCTCGCCGCCAGAATCGCCATCACGCCCTCCCAACAAAAGGTGTCGCCTGGCCCAACTCGGACCGGAACGGGAAATAGGCAGCCCCGGCGCAGCGGCAGGCAACCCATTCACCCACCGCGCCGTCTCGGTCTCCAGGGAGACGCAGCCCGCATACTGCCAGCAGCAAGATGCCTAATAAACATACGGCCTTGTCCATGCGAAATTTGACCAAAGCCATCTCCATTCTGCGCTGCGCGGATGACCGTCTTGGTTGGTATCATCTTGGCTCGGCGAGGGCCAGTTACTAAATTAAGGGGGGGTTGCGTAAACAGGCTGAGGAAACCTGGCCTGCTCAGAAACAAGGTAGAAAACTCCGGCGCCAACCGGGTTTCCCAAAAAAGAAAGGGGACCGGACGGCTTGGTCCGATCCCCATAAGGCTTCTCCGGTCAGGTCTTGGCGGGTCGGTTACTTGCCCTGACGCTCGTACTTGTCCACGCCCACGCCGTCGGGAACGCCGACGTAGATGTCGCCGTTGGGAGCAATCCAACTGCCGTGGCCGCCGCGGATTACCCAGCGGGCCAGCAGTTCGCCGGAGTTGTTCATCAGGCTGATACGGGAGTCCGTGTCCTCAGTCCAGCCCTGCCGCGCATCCCGGCCGCCCTCGCTGATGCAGAAGACGCCATTGGCATCCTGGGAAATGTCCATGGGCCGCAGCACGTCCGTCCACATACCCTGGTACTCGCCGTCAGCGTTGAAGATCTGGATCCGGTTGTTCTCGCGGTCACAGACATAGAGCAGGCCGTCGGCGCCCACTATCATACTGTGCACCAGGTGGAACTCGTTGGGCGCGTCCTTGCCGGGTTCTCCCCACGAGGACTTGAGCTCGCCGTTGGCGGCAAAGCGGTGCACCCGGGCGTTCCGGTAGCCGTCGGCCACGTACATATCGCCATCGGCGCCGGGCACCAGTTCCGCCGGGTAGTTGAAGGGGCCGGCCGAGCGAGGGCAAAGCTCACCGGCCACTTCGCAGCCGGTATCCGAGTGGACGCCGCGCTCGCCGATTACCTGCAACGGCTTGCCGTCCAGGGTATAGCGCAGGCAGACCGAGTCCTCCCGGTCGGTGATGTAAACGATGTCGTCCTTGATGAAAATGCCGTGGGGGTTGCTGATGGCGTCCAGTCCCCAGGAGCCGACATAGCTGCCCTCGGTGTCAAAAATGACGATGGGCGGCTCTTTGCGCTGGAAGGCATAGAGGTTGCCCTCCGAGTCGGTGGCGCAGGCGCTGACCATGCCAAAAGTCTCCCCCTCGGGCAGCTTGGCCCAACTCTCAACGAGTTCGTAAGTATATTCTCCGCTTCCTACGGTGGTCATAGGACATTTACCTCCATAAAGTTTTGGCGGGTACGGTACGTGGCAAGTATGAATAACGGCGGGGGTTGCGTCAATAGGGAGGTGACATTTACCTCTTGACCTGCCTTTCTACCTTGTATTACAACTGACAGTAACCTATTCTATTGCTAATCCTATGTAATTTAAGGGAAAGTTAGTGTTATGTCCGAACTGAACATTGCCAACCGAACCCTGGCCATAATGGATAACCTCCCCTTCTTGCGCTCCCTCAACAATGAGTGTATTGACCTGATTGCCATTGACCCGCCTTTTGCGGCTAACGAGACCTTTACCAATAAGCCCAGGCCGCCAATCAGTCAGGCCGAGTTTGACGAAGAAGTAGCCTTGGCTAAGGCTCACGGAGTTCTCCACAACGAGGGAATCGGCCACACCCGTGTTAAGGACTTTTGGAACTGGGATGAGGACGTTCACCCGGCCTGGAAAGCCCAAATAGAGGACGACTACCCCAAGGTGTTTGCGGTGATTCAAGCGGTTGAAGCGTGCGCCACTGAGAACGAAGCGGCGTACATTTCCTTTATGGCAGTCCGTTTGATTGAGTGCTACCGGGTATTAAAGGACACCGGGAGCATCTATGTACATTGCGATAGCCACGCCAACAGCTACCTGCGGATGCTACTGGACGCAATTTTTGGCAGTGGAGTGAACGGCGGCCCCGGTTTCCGCAATGAAATCGTCTGGCGGCGGGCTACTTCGCATAATGACGCCGGCAGATACGGGCGTATCACAGATTACCTCTTGTATTACGTCAAATCTAACGATTTTTATTGGCACGGCGACGCCATTACTACGCCGAAGGATGGAGAAGAACTGCGGACTGCCTACCCGTCTGAAGACCAGCGCGGGCGCTATCGCTCTGCTGACCTGACGGGGCCTATTCACTCTGCAGAAAGGGGCAGTCCAAGTACCTTGCCCTGGCGGGATTATGATATTTACGCTATGGGGCGGGTTTGGTCAGTACCCAAGACGGGAAAGTATGCCGAATACATTGAGCGCAACTTTATACCGGGCTACCGGGACATTGCAGGTATCCAGGAAAGACTGGAAATGTTGGATGCAGCCGGATTGATACATCACCCACAGAAGGGAAGATGGCCAGGTCTGAAAAGGTATGCTGATGCAGACACCGGTAATCCCCCGCAAAACCTTATACTGGAACCTACTGGATTCACTAATTACAGCACTAAAACCGGAGAATATACCGGCTATTCTACGCAAAAGCCTGTGGAACTCTACGAGCGAATCGTCAAAGCCAGTAGCAAACCCGGCGACGTAGTGCTGGACATCTTTGCCGGCTGTGCGACTACTGCTGTGGCCGCCGAGCGGCTGGGCCGGCAATGGATTGCTTGCGATATGGCATACCGCTCTTGGACAATGTTAAAACGGCGGTTCTACCTCAACGGCTTTGCCCTAACCGATATGACCGACAGCACCCGGTCAGTGTTGGGCGAACACCAGACAGAATTGCAAAAGGCGGAATCTCACACTGTCGGTCCGGACGAACTTCCTATCCGTACCGACCAAGACCCCGCGCCTTTCTACTATCTCCAACAGGGAAGAGGTCGAGGAAGAAGGAGTACTCAAACTGCCAGTTGGTCAGGACGCATCTCTAAGGACGATGCCAAGAAGCTGTTGATAGACCGTTTCGGTCCGATATGCTGGGGCTGCGGCTGCGAACCCCGCCGGCCCAACGGCACACTAGATGACACTCTGCTGGAAGTTGACCACATCCGGGCCCGTAGGGCCGCCGAGGGAACCCAAGGAGATGACGAACTCTACAATCTTGCCCTGCTGCACCGGACCTGCAACGGCATCAAGCGGAACAAGCTAACCTTGGAAGAACTGCGAAATCACAACGCGCTAAACGGCTTGTTGTACGTGGACAGCATCAGAGACCTTGTTGACCTGTTTGAGGCTACCCAATACGCCCATCAACAGATTACGGCTCACATAATGGAGCGAGGCGTACAGTACCAGTTGAATCCTACCACCTGAGCCGCACTCCACCAGCCCCTACCTCCCCCGTTGCGACTCATACTCCTTAATCGCCGGAATAACCTCCTGGCCCAACAGGTCAATGCAGCGCACCGCCGTTTCGTGGGATTGGAGGCAGGTGCCAGTCGAATCAGACAGTGTATAATCAGCCATATGAACGAAAGCACGTTGTTGGAAAGAATCACCATAAACCCGGACATTTTCGGGGGAAAGCCCATAATTCGCGGCCGACGTTTGGCTGTCGAGCATATCTTGGGAATAAAGCCATTAACCGATGCCTGAAACTGTACTTTCCAGGAACGGTGTTCCTGTCCGACTTACCGATACGCAATGGACTCACATTATGGAAGGGCACAGCGAACTAGCCGGTTTGCGCCCTGATATCCTTGAGACTGTGGCCCACCCCGAACGGATTCTCGAAGGAAATAGAGGGGAGAGCTTGGCGGTACGCGAGTATGAACCGGGTTACTGGCTTGTGGTAGCATATAGAGAGCTAGACAATGACGGTTTCATAATCACGGCTTTCTTGACCAGCAGGACAGGCCGCCTGGAGAGAAGGAGGCAGTTATGGCCTTGAAATCTCTTAACGAATACTTGAGCCTGGTTCCAGAGGTTGCCGGCTTGCCGGACAATTCTTCGTGGTCCTCCTACGACGAAGAAGGGGATGTCCTCTACATTCACTTTAGAGAGTCAGGGCCGGCCACCGACAGCGAACTTACCGACGATGACATCATCTTGCGTTACGACGGCGACGAGGTAATCGGTATAACCATTCTGCACGCCAGCGAGCGCTGATTCACTCTTTTCCTGCCTTCGCTTACCACCCCCTACCTCCCCCGTTGCGACTCATACTCCTTAATCGCCGGAATAACCTCCTGGCCCAGCAGGTCAATGCAGCGCACCGCCGTGTCGTGGGACATCGGGCCTTCCCGTCCCCACAGTACCAGAGAGCTGGGGTCCACTATGTCAATAACGTGCTTCAGCTTTTTAATCACCGTGTCCGGGGTGCCGGTGACAATCTGGTAAGTGGCGTGGGCCTCCTCGTAGCTGAGGGGTGGTCCGCCGGGCGCTACGGGGCGGTTCTTCTCCTGGCCCTGGCCCTCCGGGGAAACGTATCGGGTAGTCGCCCGCCGCTGCTGCCGTTGGCCCTGGGTGGCGGCGCGGCTCAGGTACCCCGGCGGGGCTTGCCACTCCCTGGGCGCCACGCCGAATGACGTCCCCAACTGCCAGAAGAACTTCTTGCCCTCTTCGTAGGCCCGCTCGTCACTGTCCGCCACGTTGACGCGAATGGCATAGCCTCGGTTGTCCGACGTAGGGACGTAGCCCTCTTCCGCAGCGGTGGCATCGTACAGGTCATAGATTTCTTCCATCAGGTCCAGCGGCGGAGCCAGGGCAATGTAGGGATAGCGATGTCGCGCCGCATAGATGACCGACTCGGGACTGGCCACGCCGGGAATCCAAATAGGGGGATGGGGTTTTTGCAGGGGCATAACCCAGGGATTCACCGCCCGAAAGTGGTAGTGCTTGCCCTCCCAACGGAACGGGCCGGGGGTAGTCCAGGTTTTCACAATGAGGTTATGGGCTTCGTCGAAACGCTCCCGGTTATAAACCGGGTTGGTGTTGGTGGCCCAACTCTCCTGGCCCAAACCCCGGACAAACCCACAAATCACCCGGCCGCCGGAGATGCAGTCAATCATGGCGATTTCTTCGGCCACGCGCAGGGGGTTTTCGTGGATGGGCAGCACGTTGCCCAGGAATACTATCTTCCCTTGCTTGGTCATCTTGGACAGAACGGCCCCGATGACATTGACCGAGGGCATCATGCACAAGGGGTTGTTGTGATGCTCGTTAATCATCACACCGTCAAACCCGGACTCGGTGCAATACTGAAGCTCCTCAAAGTACATACCGTACAACTCGGAAGCCTTTTCGGGGCTGAAGTTCTCGTTGGGAAACATCAGGTTGGTGTAACCGTAGCGGGCGGCGGTTTCCTGCGAGTAGGCGGTGTACCCCATCTCGGTGAAGAAGAAGACCTCTTTAACCATGCCCTTCCTCCCTTTAGCATCCCCGTGCTTATATCTGCTGCGGCCTGACCAGGTGGCACAAAGTATGCCTACGGGACGCCCTACAGTCAATCCCTTCAACATATTGGCGCAAGGCAATCGCATTTGCGGGAGCAGCGGCCAAGGAGCAAGAATCCGGCAGATGGAGCCTGGAAGTATATAGAAAGTTGAACGGCGACGAGGGGGATGTCCTCTACATCCACTTTAGGCAACCTCTGAATAAGCCAGTGGCCTGAGTGTTTATCCCTACCCTACCCGTCGTTCCTGCCTTCGCAGGAACGACGAACTTTAATCTTTGAGTCTAATGCGATAGCCCTATACCGACAATGTCATCGGCATTACGATCCGGCACGCCGGCCAACGCTGAAGGCCGGTGGCCCCTACTCCCCGGCGCACACCGCAATCCCCTCCATACTAATTCCCATCCGGTATATCGTGGTACGGCAGGCGAAGAAGATGGTCTTCAGGTCCTCGCCGCCGATGGTGAAGTTGTGGCACGGCTCCGGGGTGCGGATTAAGCCCAGGTGTTTGCCCTCCGGGTTCATTACCCAGACGCCGCCGGGGCCGGTGCAATAGACGTTGCCCTCCGCGTCCACCTTGATGCCGTCCGGGTGGCCCACGTCGGCGCCGTGCAGGTCGGCAAAGTGACGGGGGTTGCCCAGGGTCCCGTCGGGCAGCACGTCAAACACGCGGATGTAGTGCCGGGTGGTGTCGTTGACGTACATTCGCGACTCATCCGGGGAGAAGCAGAGGCCGTTGGGAAAGACCATATCATCGTTAAGCAGGGTCAATTCCCCGGTGTCCGGGTTCAGACGGTACACCCCCTCATAGTCCAGGTACTTTTGCAAATCCGCGCCTTGGTGGCCCACCAGGTGGACGCCGTTGGACGGGTCGGTAAAGTAGATATTACCGTCGGACTTGATGACGATGTCGTTGGGAGTGTTTAGCTTTTCCCCGTTGTAGTGGGAGGCCAGGGTGGTAGCGGAGCCGTCCCGCTCAATGCGCCACACGGTGCGGCCGCTCCAGCCGGCGATGACCAGCCGGCCCTCACGGTCAAAGGTCATTCCGTTGGCGTGGGCCGAGGGACGCATCACGATGCTCTTGCCCTCGCCCGGAACCCACTTCCAGATGGCATCCCCGATGATGTCCACCCAGGCCAGGTAGCCTTCCCGGTAATTCCAGACCGGCCCCTCGGTAAAAGTCAAACCGCTGGCAACCTTGGAAAAGACGGCGTCCGCAGGAACAAGCCGCCGGAAATCCGAAGAGAAGGCCTCAGTTACCATGGGCGCCTCCTGATGGTGATGGTATGGTTATTCACCGTTCGGTGGCTGGAGCCGTAGCCGCTCGACTGCTGCCAGTGTCCTGTGTAGTTCCTCTCGCGGTGAGCCTGTCGAGCCATTAACCGGCGACTCCTCGACAAGCTTAGGGCGAGCGGCTGGTACTAACTCTACGCTTTAACCTTTTCCTACGCCACCGCAGGGTACAGCACATACCCTTGCCGTCCGGTGTCTGCGACTCGGTACAGGTGGCCCTCGGTGGTGGTAACGTACAGGTCGGTCTGGTTGGGGCCGCCAAAGGCGCAGTTGGTGGGTTCCGCCGGGGCCGGGTGGGTTTCCAGAACCTGGCCGGTGGGGGAAAAGACGTAAATCATCGGGCCGGGGCCGCTGTGTTCCCCGCCGGCGCAGGCTACGATATTTCCGTCGGTGTCCAGGCACATCCCGCTGATACCCCGGTGGACGCCTCGGTAGTCGGCGCCAAAGCTGTGCAGCGCCGCATAATCGCCCAGCGTCCCATCGGCTTTGATGGGATAGGCGCGCAACTCCCGCTTGCCCGCCGGGTCGTCGCTGCTTTCCGCTACGTAAAGGACATCCTCGTCTTTGGACAGGAGGACATCCAGGGGCGTGGTAGTATCGTGGGTCATCCGGCGCAGGGGAGCGTCCTTGTTGGGCGATTCGATTCGCAGTACGGCTCGGTAGTCGATGGAGTAGGGCGCCAGTTCATAGTCACGCAACCCTCCCGCTACCGGGGGACCCCAAACCGGATCGGCCAACCAGATACGGCCCTGCCGGTCGATGGCCAGGTCCTTGGGCTGGTTGTGAAATTTGCCATCAACCTTGTAGGCCATGACCGAAGCGGAACCGTCCCCGTTGTAGCGCAATATCCTCCTGGCTCCGCTCTGGCAGGCGTACAGGGTTCCGTCTGCGGAGAAGGCCAGGCCGACCACCCGGTTGGTCCAGCGTCGATAGTCGGACACTTCGCCGGATCCGGGGTCGTAGCGCAGAATCTTGTTGTTGATGGAGTTGGACGGCAAGGGGGTGGAAGTGAACAGCAAGGCGTCGCCGTCCCAAACCGGACCATCTGTGGGACTACCGTAAGGGCCGGCAATCAGTTCGAATTTCCAGGTCATGGACTTCTCCTGTTTCCAGTCTATTTGGCCGGGTCTCCCATTTATGGTCTGAACTACCTTTTTCTAAACTACCGCTCTTCCAACCTACCGCTATTTTCCTTCGACCGGCTCAGGCAGGGCGGCCGGAGCAGAGTTTAACTGCTAATCCCGGGGATTGGATAGGTGGGTAAACCGGGTATTTCCACCCGCATCCGGTAAATTGACGAGCGGGCCGTGAAATATATGGTGCGGTAGTCGCTGTCGCCGAAGCCAAAGTTGGCGCAGTCCTCCGGCACCAGCAGCCGCCCCAGGTGGTTCCCCTGGGGATCGGTGACCCACACTCCGCCGGGGCCGGTGCAGTAAATGTTGCCCTCAACGTCCACCTTCATCCCATCCGGCGCGCCGTGGTCGTCGTGGAAAAGGTCGGCGAAGAGCCGCCCATTGCCGATGGCGCCGTCGTCCAGCGTGTCAAATACCCGGATGTGACGACGAGCCGTGTCGTTGATGTACAACAGGGACTCGTCCGGGGAAAAGCAGAGTCCATTGCAGTTGATAAAATCGTCCACCAGCAGAGTCAGGCTACCGTCCCTCAAGTCCAGTTTATACACCGCCTCGTAGTCCACGTACTTCTGAACGTCCTCGCTCTCCATTCCCACGTTGCGGATCCCGTTGGACGGGTCGGTGAAATAAACGACCCCGTCCGACTTCATAATGATGTCGTTGGGGGTGTTGAGCTTCTTGCCGTCAACGTGGGAGGCCAGTACCGTGGTGGAGCCGTCATGTTCCCACCGCCAGACGGTGCGGCTGCTCCAACCGGCCACCAACAGGCGGCCTTCATGGTCATAAGTCATCCCGTCGGCCTTTCCGGAAGGGTACATGATGATGCTGGTTCCCTGGCCCGGCACCCACTTCCAGATTTTGTTGTCGATGATGTCGGTCCAGACCAGGAAGTTTTCCTTGCCGTTCCACACCGGGCCTTCGGTAAAGATGTGGCCGCCGGAAATTTTTTCCAGGGTGGCGTCCGCCTTTACGATACGGCTGAATCCAGGGGAGAACATCTCCGTGGACATTGTTTTCTCCTTGCGCCGGCGGTGTGACTTGGTGTCAAGCCGCTGGCCGCCGACTATAACTGCTCTATCGGGCTGCCGGATTTATGGACTCCAAGATTGTAGGAATGACCTCCTACCTTGTCAAGAAAGGGCAAACCCGGCCGCGAGCCTGGCGAACCATCAAGGCCATCAAGCCATCAAGCCATCAAGCCATCCTTCGACGAGCTCGGTATGAGCGGGCAAGGTCAACTCCCACGACTTTGCAATCGTCCTGTGTCGCTTCTGAACTCCCGTTGACAGGGCTGGAATCGCCCCTTTAGACTACGCCAACTTAAGGGGAAAGGAGACGTCGCATTATGGACCGAGGCATTTGGGCCACCTGGTATGACCTGCCGGAGCAGGGCAAAGAGGAATACCTGTCCTGGCTGCATGAAGAGCACATTCCCGAGGCCCTGTCCCGGCCCGGCTACCTGTGGGCCGCGCACCAGGAAAACGTGATGCCCCCGGAGCGAGAGGCGTCTATCCACCGAATCCTGATCCACATCAACGACCCCGGGGTGGACAACCCGGGGGTGCCGCCGGGCAACCAATACCTGTTGCTGTTCGGCGCCGCCTCGCCCCATACCTTTGTTGACCCCAGCCTGCCGGAGCTAATGGCTCGGGCCGATGAGCGGACGCGGGAGATGCTAGGCCGCCGGCAGAACTCGCGATACTGTATCTTCGTGGAAGAGGCGCGGGTGGATGGCCCGGCGGTCAAGTCCCGGCAACCCGGCCTGACGCCCGGCCCGGTGGTGCAACTGGGCACTTTCAACATCAACGCGCTGGAGAATGAGGACGAAATGGGAACCTGGTATTCCCGCTCCCGGTTGCCGTTAATGGTTCCCATGCCCGGCTGCGTCGGCGCCCGCAAGTTGGTTTCCATCGTCGGCTGGGCCAAGCACGCCATCCTTTACGAGTTTCTGACGATGGAGGACGTGGAAAACCACTTCATAGACACCGACCCCGATTGGTCCGGGCAGGTGGTCAAGAACCTGATCCACGCGCCCCATTCTCCCAGCCTGGGCAACCGGATTTGGCCGAGTTAATTCCGCTGTTTCAGTCGGCGGGCAGAGGGCCGGCGCCCGGTTGCCGCCCGCCGGCGTCTAGCTGGGCATTTCCAGCACTTCCAGGCAGACCCCCTGGGGGCCTTCAAAGAAGCAGACCCGCCGGCCTTCGCCGACCTGGGTTTCCTCCAGAATGCGCGCCCCGCCGGCCTTCAGCGACGCCACCGTGCCGTCAATGTCATCAGTGTCGATGGCGATGTGCTCGATACCGAAGACTTGGTCGTGGGTCTGGCTGTCAATCTTGCCGGTGACGTTCAGGGGCAGACCGTGCAGGTCCAGGCGGAATCCGCCGTTGGCCGTCTCCGCCACCACCGTAGCGCCCAGGTTGTTGACGTAGAAGTCGGCGGTCTCCTTGGGGTCGGGACTCTTCAGGTGGACGTGGTTCAGTTTGAAAGCCATGGTGGGCCTCCTTAAATGTTGTGGGCAGTATTCTAGCACATTGGTGAGGACTCTTTACGCGATTTCTCGTCAAAGGCTTCGTTAGCGAAGCTGGGCACCTACTTGCCGCCGTAATTCCAACTGCTGCTGGAGCGCATAATTCGCAGGTGGGTCAGCAACGGCTCCACCGGCAAACCCAGGGCCTCAAGGTGCAAGCGGTCAAGTTCTGCTATCAAGTCGGGTTTGAGGTGGAAGTTCACGTTTTTCCATACTTTCTGGTGTATGGTTATCTCTACTTCGCACTCCGGCATGGCGTCTATGAGTCTCTGGCCTAGTTCAATGGCCTGCGCTGGATTTTTAGACCAAATGTTCGGAACAGTCAAAGTACCGTGGTCGGCGATGGGTTTGACATGAAACCCATCGCCGACCACCCACCACCAAGCATAACCTACATGGCCGTTCAACGTTGCCATTAGCAAACGCAAAATATCTTTATCTTTAACTCTGAGCAAGGTCTCCCGACGTGGCGATACTGTACCTGCCGGAATCACTCCTATGAATTGATAAGCCGTCTGAGGAAAGGCTAGAAACTCCCCGTCCGACGAATCGGCTTCATTCCCTTTGTAGGCGTAACTCATAACTGTTCGGTCTTGAGCAGCAATTGCCTCTACCATACAAGCTACTTCTGCCGTAGGTATGCGTAGCCATTGGCCGGCTACCCGTTTATCTACTCCTACACCCAATTGCGGTATCACGGTCAGTTGCCGCTGGGCCAAGCACAACGCCCTTTCTGCTGTCGGCCAACGCTGTAGCCCGCTTGACTTGATTACAATTTCTACCCTCGGTGTCTTGCCAAGAGTAGCAGTGAAAACGGTCGCACGTTGCCGGTTTTCCGGGGATCTTACGGTAGGGCTGGCGTTAAAAGTCGTATCCGGTCGGTTATCGTAATGGTACAGGTTAATTTCCCTGCAACTGCTGTTAAATATATCTCGTAGAGTCTTTTGCCTTTGGCCGAAGGCTACAGATAGAGGCACGATAAGTGTAACAACACCGCCAACAGGGTTGGCCAAGGCGAGGGCAGTTTCACAGAACAAAGAGTATAGGTCTCCGACGTTGGTAGTTCTGTAATGCTTTTCCTGATTCAATCTCTGGCGGGCTGCTCTATCCAAATCCGTATAAGGCGGGTTGCCGATAACGATGTCAAAGCCGCGCCAGGGGTGTTCGTAGAAAAGCAGGCGTGCATCGGTGCGGGCCGGAACGGGGTTCTTGTCGTAAAGCTGGGCTTGAACAAATCCGACTAATTCCGGGCTGGCGAGGTCGCCTTTCTGCTGGAGCAGGAATTGCAGGCGGCTCCGCAGTTCGGCGTCCCTTTGCAACAGTTCCTGTTTGGTTTCCTCGGTATGGGCGTTAAACCAGTTAGCCCGATTCTCGGCTACGGCAGCGAGCGCTTGTACCAGTTCCGGGTCGTCCGTGCCCAATTGACCGAGGCGGTCGGGGCGCCAATTTGGGTCGGCGACGGTTTCCAGGGTGTCGGCGCAAACGATGCGGGCTTCCAAGTTGGGCAAGGGCAGGTTGTCCGGGGTGCCCCGGCGGGCGGCGGTGATGGCGATGAACAGGCGCAGCCGGGTGATTTGCACCGCCAAGGGGTTGATGTCCTGCCCTGACAACTGCCGTTTTATAATGTCGGCGGCGGGATTTGGCGCCTTAGGTTCCAACTTCCGCAGCGCACGTTGCAGTGCAACCAGGATGCTGAACAGGAACTCCCCGGAACCGACGGCTGGGTCGAAAATTCGCAGCTCCTTGATTCGCCGGGCCAATTTGGCCTTTTCCGCCGGGCCAAGTTGGTCCAAGCGTTCATCGGCGTTGCCAAAGAAATCCAGCAGTTGAGCATCGGTTACGTTGGACGGAACATATTGCCGCACGGCGGCGGCCAGAGCGTCCTTAACCATTTCGTCGGCCACGTCCGCCGGGGTGTAATAGGTGCCTTGAGGCTGACGTAAGGGAGGTTCGGTGCCTTCCTCGGTGGGTGTAATCAGGCGCTCAAAAAGGTTGCTGAGCAGTTCCGGGTCCAGGGTTTGTTCACTCTCCCCGGGTCGATGCTCGTCCATTGTCCAGTGATAGCGAGAGAAAATCGTGAATAATCCGGGTTCCTCTTCGTCGGCGCTCCAGTATTCACTGGCCGAAATGTCCAACTGGTCATCGTCGGTATGCTCGGCGAACAGCGACCCGTTGAGAAAGGGAACCGACTCCATAGCTTCGTTGACTGCTGCGTTGGCGTGGTCTTCCCGTTTATCCTCTGGCACGTTCAGCCGGTCGTGAAAGAGGAACCGCAGAATTTCCCGGTGGTAAGAATTAACGTCGGGCAGAGAAGACACGGCGAAGGCTTGCTCGAAATTTTCGGGCGGTATAATATCTTCCTCTTTAAGAATCCAAGAGAATATCGCCCTTACCAGGTGTCTCAGGATGGCCTGCCGCTGGGCCAGGGCCTTGCCCTTTTGCCGGCGCCCGGTCCACTGCGCGACTTCCCGGTAGAATTGCTGGCGCAGGGGTGAGGCTTCCAGCGGGGCCATCAGCTTGTCAACGGTCAAGCCGTCCCCCGGACGTTGGAGCAACCGCAACAGTTGTTCCATAGCCAACCGGGCCGAGGGAGCGGCGAGTTCCGGGTCAAAGGCCGCCGTCATATTCACCTGGCCGGCGCCGGCTACGGCCAGGCGGGCCTCCGTGGTGTTCTCCGGGGTGCGGGTGTAGGCGAGAATGATGGCGGCACGGGAAGGATCGGCGGCGGCAAAGGTTCGGGCGCAAAGGGCAACGTCGGGTCGGGCCAGCCCATTCGAAGGCACATATTTAATCTGCACCGCCGCCATTACCGCCCGATGTTCAAATAGTTCGGGATTATCCGTCAGGATGTTGGCGGCTTTTGCGTAGGCGTAACCCGCCCAGTCTGCATCGTGGGCGTCTCTGCGAATACCCTGCAAGTTTACGCCTTCATCGGCAAGGCTGGTGTGAACCAGCGCGGCCGGTTCGGCTATAAACTCCCGCAGTATCGCATCGGGGCTGAGGCTGTCGTCGGCGAGGGCGGAAAGCACCTTGTTTGCCGGGTTCGCCGGCGCCGCATTTATCAACGGGGCGGTTGTGCGGTAAGCTATGCTTTCCCGGGAAAGCCAATCGACTAACCGGGTCAGGCGCTCCCGAAGTTCCGGGTTCAGCCCTGGCAAAGCTGCCGGTTCTGCCTGGGTCAGCGGTCGGAGGTCATATTCCGCCAAAAACTCAATGTCAGGATTTGTCTGGCTGCCTTTGCGCCGGTAAATGCGCCATGGCCCCGTCAGTCAGCACCCCCAGGGTGTTGGGGCCGCTGGCGCTGTGCTGTTTCAGGTAACGCTGAATCTGGCGGTCGGGAGAGCCGAATCTCCCCTGACCGGGTCGGCTATGGTCGAAATCGGTGCCGTGCGCTTTGGCTTCAACGATAACTGCGGCGTAACCCGGATTAGTGGTCACCGGCATCAAGTAGCAGGAATCGTCTAAACGATTGCGACCTTCCCCATGTTCCGGTATTCGGTAGGATGCGGGATAGCCCAATGCTTCCAAAGCAGGCTTAATGAGCAAGTCCAGGGTAGTCGCTTCATTCAGCAGGGTCCCTCGGCTCTCGATTTGCCGAAGACCCTCTTTCAGTAAACCAGCTATGGCCTCAGCTGTGCTGCTGGTTCCGGTAGTCATGGAAATCTCCCCGAACGGGAATAGAATTGCTGTCAGTATATCAGCCCAATTGCACAAGGGGCAGATCTGAAACCTGCCCCTGCTTTCTTAGACGTGGCCGAACCGTGGCGAAGAATCTTTTGTCTAGTTGGGAGTCAAAGCCACCGAGCGGATCTCCCCGAACTCCTTTTGCAGCTTTTGCCAGTTTTCGCCGCCGTCGTCGCTCAGGTAAACGTATCCGTAAAGGCTGGCGGCAACCACCACTTCCGGCACGGCGGAATGGACCCCAAACCAGTAAACCACCGAGTTGGGTTCCACCGGCAAAGATACCGGCTGCCAGCTATTGCCGCCGTCGGTCGTGCGCTGGATGACCCCGGTAACGCCCGGTATGGCGTCGCCGTTCCCCACGAACATCACCTGCGGGTTATCCGGCTTGATAGCCATGCCCCGGCAGTAGGAGCGGCGGTCGTTTTCGTTAAACTTGGGGAACTCGTGGAGCTCCCAGCTTTCCCCCTCGTCGGTGCTGGTGGAAATACCAAAGGGAGTGGTGGCATGGACCGAAGTTCCGTGGTTGCCCCTGCGCAGGGTCATGCCGTGGATGTCGCCGTGGAATGGGTCGTCCCCCAGGTCGGGCAGGTGAATCCAGTTATCGCCGCCGTCCAGGCTCTTGTAGATGCCGTCCACCTCAATGCCGGCCCAAACCGTGCGATGGTCGCGGGGGTCAACAATCATGTTGGTGGTGCGGGGAATGCCCACCGGGCAGGGCAGGGTTACGCCCAGGTCAAGCCGCTCCCAGTTCTTGCCCCCGTCCCTGGAACGGAAGGCGTCCGGGCGGGTGCCGGCGAAAATAATCTCCGAGTCCTCCGGGTCCACCGTCACTGACCAGACCTGCAGGTCGCCAACGGGAGCTTCCAGGTTAGACCACGTCATGCCGTTGTCTTCGCTGCGGAAGATGCCTACGTCGGTGCCAGCAATCAGGCGGCGCGGGTCGTCGGGATAGACGGTCAGCGCGCGGACGTTGCACTCCGAAGGGATGGGGTCACGAATACGGTTCCAGGTATCGCCCCCGTCCGGGCTGAAGGACAGGCCGCCGCCTACGGTTCCAATGCTTATGGTGTAGTCTCTCGCCATAGTATTCCCTCCTACTAAAGAAATTGCATATCATTACCCGGTTAAAGGCTATAATAATACCAAATGAGCGTAAATGCTATAACCTTTTCGTCACAGATACGGGAAGGGGATCACCGGAAAGCAAAAAGTTCCGGCAATGGGCCGGGCGCTTTTACACCCCCGGCGCCACCCTGGTCGCCAAATCCTCCAGATGGCCCAGCACGTCCTCTACGCTCCGACTGATACGGCCCAGGTCAACTACCAAGCCGGACACGCCCATTTCCTCGTATTGGCGAATGTCGGCGGCAATCTGCTCCACGCTGCCGGAAAAGGCGGCCCGGTCGCCGGAGTTGCCGTCTCGCTCCAAGCGGTAATGGTGGGTGCGGAAGATTACTTCCACCTCTGACGGGTCGCGGCCGGCCCGCTCCGCTTGAGTTGCCAGACGGCGCATTCCCACCGCCAACTGCTCCGGCTCCTCCAGGGGGAACTGGGGATTGGAGCTGATGGGGTACCAAGCATCGCCCTGCTGTCCGGCACGGCGGATGGCGGCCCGGCTTTCACCCCCAACCCAGATGGGCGGGTGGGGTTGCTGCACCGGCTTGGGCAGAAAGGTGATGTCGGAAAAGCGGCAATACTTGCCCTCAAAAGTTGGGTTGTCGCTGGTCCAAAGCTCCTTATAGGCGCGGATGTACTCGTCGGTTACGGCGCCCCGCTCCTCGAAGGGAGGCAACTCCAGTGCCTCAAACTCTTCCCGCATCCAACCGGCGCCAACGCCCACCACCAAGCGGCCTTTGGACAACACGTCCAGGGTGGACAGGGCCTTGGCCGCCACCAGCGGATTGCGGTGCGGCACAATCAAGACACTGGTCACCAACTTTATCCGCTGGGTCTGTCCGGCCAGAAATGACAGAACGGTAAGCTGCTCCATCGCCACGCCGGAGGCCGAGCCGGGGAAATCGCCGCCCTCGGTATATGGATAGGTCGAGTCAATGTTGTTGGGCACCACAATGTGGTCGCCGGTCAAAATCCATTCAAAGCCCAACTCATCGCCGCGGCGGGCGATGGCCGCCAAAGCATCCGGCTCGGCCAATGGCCCCCGGCCCGAAAGGGCAAATCCATACTTCATATTCGGCGCTCCTTTAATATTCGGGAGAACTTGAGGATAGCGGATGGCGGGAAGGGACTAATCGTACAGCCCTTCGTCGGAAAAGAAAGACCGCTCCCAGTCCGAGTCGGGCCGGTCGTATTCCCGGCTGGTATAGAGGCTGCAAGCTCTGATCCACAGCAGGATTGACGCTCGGATAATGCGTTCCTGGTCGAAATCGATCCTGAACCCCTGATTCTTCCAGACCCATTGGGTATAGCCGGCAGCAAAAAAAGACCGAAGGAACTCGGTAGGCTCATCCCCGGCGAAGGATGCCGCCTGAAGTATTTCCGGGGGAGCCTCGGAACACAGCATATCGGGCCGATCAAGGGCCAACTGGATATAGGACGGTTCTTCTTCAGGGCTGATGTAGGGCAGAGTCAAGAGATATTTCCTGGCGGATGCCGGATAAGGTAAGGGTGGACGCCGGGTCATTGGATTGTCCATATAAAACCCCGCATGGTGAGCCGGTCCTTGGACAGGCTCAGGGTGAGCGGGATTTGTGCCGGCCCCGGACCGGCTCAGGATAGGCGGGACATCTGCCGGCCCTTTTTTAATCAATGGAAATCCGCTCATGTTGAGCCGGTCGAACCACAAACTCAGGATGAACGGAAGTATTCCTGAGCGTTGACCATCGAAAGAACCTGAAGTTGGACACGTGACACAGGCAAAGCCGGGGCAGCCCGACTGATGCAAAAGAATCGGGCCGGGTTGCCCCGGCCCTCAACTCGGCGATTCTTACAAGTTGCGCTGGGCCGAGACGTAGCCCCGGACTTTATTGTATATCTGGATGCGGTTGCGATGGGTATCCGCAATCAGCAAACGACCCTTGGCCGCATCGAAAACTACACTACTGGGCATGGCCAGGCGCCATTCCACCTCAATGTTCCTGACCTCTCGGCGCCGTTTCATAATCTGCGGGTTGGCAGTAACCACCGGCCTGGCCCACTTGGAAAGTTCCTGGGCATCACCGACCAGGCTGACGAGGAACCGGCCTTCCGGGGCGAAAACCTGCACCCGGTTGTTGCCCCAATCGCAGACGTAAACATCCCCGTCCGGGTCAACCGCCACATCCGAAGGCCGGTTAAGCTGTCCCCGGTTGGCGCCATAGCTGCCAAATTGGGCCACAAACTCGCCCTCGGCAGTCAGCTTTTGCACCCGGTTATTCTTGTGGTCGGCCACGTAAACGTACCCCTGGGAATCCAGGGTGATTCCCCAAGGACTGTCAAACTCTCCCGGGCCGCTGCCGAAGCCGCCAAACTCGGACTGATACGTTCCGTCGGTGGCGAACTTCTGCACCCGGTGGTTGCGGCCGTCAACCACGTAAACGGTATCCTGGGAGTCGATGTGAATACCGGCGGGGCCGCTGAACCGGCCGGGGCCGCTGCCTTCCGCTCCCCAATTGGTCACATACTTGCCGTCCCGGTCGAATACGGACACCCGGTTCAACCATTCGTCGGTGACGTAAGCATTGCCCTGAGAGTCCAGGGCAACACCGGCGGGCCAGATCAACTCACCGGCGGCATCGCCGTACCGGCTGAACTCCGACAACCATTCCTCGTCCTCCGGCTCGCCGCCGATAGAAATGACGCCGATCCGGGCTCCATGAGCTATTCGATTCCAGGGAGCGCCGGGAATATACTCCGACCCTCGGCTGGCTACGAAAACTACATCGCCCGGACCCAGGCACATACCCACCGGCAAGCTGAACCCGGCGCCGGAAACCGCTCCCCGACCTATCGACCGGTTGTAGTCAAACACTCGTCCGGCCGCTAATTGCGTTACCATATTATTAGTTATCCTCCTGAATTGCTGGATACCGGATAATCGGACGCCTAGGCGTACTGGTACTCGCGGAGCGAAACGGTTAGCTGTAGCATCTCGCATACCCGGTCCGAAGCGTTTGCGTCGTTCCAGTGCAGGACGCCGGCCTCGCCGGCATGGCTGACCAACTCCTGGCGGTTCTCTGACCGAACCTCCAACGGCCCCATCAGGTCAAGACACCCATCAACAAAATCATCCGGCGTCAGGTCGCCCTTGGCCTGCAAACGGTCGATGATCGACCGGATACCCGGCTTATCAGCCTGAGCTACCATATCGGCGGAGAAGTTGATGCGCTTCATCAACGAGCCGCTGTTAATCCACTCGGAGCCGGTGTGCCAGCCCTCTACACTGGGAGGATTCAAAAATTCCTGACCCATGTAGCCGGCCTGCCGGGACAGTTCGCCGACGCCCGGCGCGGGAAATTCGTAGCCGCCAACCATCCGCAGGGTACCCACCACCACTTCGGCGGGACTCTTGATTTTAGCAAACTGAGCTTCCTTGAAGAAGTCGGAGAGCAACAGGGTCCGCAGCACCGGCGTAATTTCGTAGTTGGAGTCAATGAAGGTCTGTGCCAGCAGCTCTATCGCCTCCGGGTCATTGGGCGGAGTGACGGTCCAGGACGGAACCTGCGGCTCATCGGCCACGAAGAAATTGTAAAGATGCCGGGCAACGAACCGGGCAGTGGCCGGATGCTGACAAACGATGTCGATGATGTCCTCACCGTTGAAGTTGCCGGTATGCCCCAGGAAAGTCTTTTCGCCGTCGTCATGGTCTTCGTCTTGATACTCAAACTCCCAGTCAAACCGGCCATAGGCGCTGCGCGGAATCATCGCCGAGACGGTCCAGCCGGTGAAGGCCCGGGAACACTCCCGCACATCGTCTTCGGTGTAGTTGCCCACGCCCATGCTGAACAGTTCCAACAACTCTCGGCCCCAGTTCTCATTGACCGCGTAGGCGTGGTTGTCGCAGTTATCCAACCAATAGATCATTGCCGGGTTCTTGGCCAACTCCAACAGCAATTCGCGGTAATTGCCCATACCCAAATCCCGGAACATATCAATCTGCTTGAATACTTCGTGGTAGTGGTCAACCTTGGAGAAGCCGGTGGCGAAAACCTGGTGCCAGAAAAGGACCATCTTTTCCTGGAGCACCCGGTGGGTGTTGACCATGTCGTGCAGCCACACGGCGCCGCCCATACCGGCGGACGTCGGCGGCTTCCAGAACCCCGGCTGGTAGCGCAGCAATTCCAGACGGTCTGCCGGCTTCTGTTCCTCCGGATTCAGCAATTCCTCAACCGTCGCCTCGTAGCCTCGTGCCGCCCGAAACTCCAACTCGTCACGGGTGGCGCCAAAGCCGGCGCGGCGCATCAGATGCGCCATCAACGCAATATCCTGGCTAGCCATTGTTACCTCACCTCCGTTTACTTCGCCAATTTCCTGTAGATTATAGACTATTAGCGGCCCTGCTCATTTAGCGTAAAGTCATACTACCCGATTTATAGCGAGCCCGGCCTTTGGTGGACTCTTGCCCCACACCTAAATCTCCGAGCCTACGGTTGACGGGTGTCAGGGAAAATTATCGTCAGTAAACAATTGCCCTGTCAAGCAATTGCCTTCCGGAGCAGCCAATCCTCTTTAAGAATGGCGCTGAAAAGTCGGCAGGTTCCCCGGCATAGACTTGCAAGTTATTTCGCCAGCGGGTTAAACCCGCTCAAAATTGAGCAAGTCCCTGAAAGTATCGAGGAAACCTCTGAATAAGTCCGTGACTTGGATATTGAACCCTACCCGTCGTTCCTGCGAAGGCAGGAACCTGAAACGTTATGGACCGAGGTTCCAGCTTTCGCAGGAACGACCTTTCGGAGGAACGACGGTGTGAAGGCGCTGGCGTTTAGTGACTTATTCAGTGTATCCCCCAGGGTTAATCTTGCCCGGGAGCGTACAGGATCGCTCCAGCATAAAGGAACGCCATAAAGAAACGCCAAAACCGGGTTGCAAATACCGGTATATCCGGCGGGATTATCCGTTATCCGCTTACACGTTGCGTTGGCCACCCTTCGGTATTATACTGGACTTTTGAAAGTTTCCGGGAAGATTCGCAGGCGATACCTCAGGGGCAGGACACCGGCACGGCATCTTTTGCTGCCCTATTGCTGAAGGCGGCAACCAAAGACTGGTACTAGAGGAGTCTTGTATGGCGTTAGGAAAGTACGATTTTTCCCTTGCGATTGGGGGAGAAGCCGGACAAGGAATAGCAACTCCGGGCGACATTCTGGCCCGAATATTCGTCCGCCGCGGTCTGCACCTTTACACTTACAACGCCTACCAGTCCATCATCCGCGGCGGCCACATATTTCTGACCGTGCGGGTTTCCGACCAGGAACTGTATAGCCACGGCGACCGGCTTGACCTGTTGCTGTGCCTTAACCAGAACACAATGGACCGCCATCTTAATTTGATGGGACCGGGCAGCCGGGTTATTTATAACGGCGATAACATTACTGCCGGCAGCTCCAATGACGGCGTGCACCTGTGTCCCATGCCCGTTTCCGAGCTAACCGGCGGCAGCCGAAACCGTCTCATCCAGAATACGGTCGCTTCGGGCGCCATCATGTCCCTTCTCGGCCTGGAATTTGAGATTCTGGAAGAGAGCCTGACCCTCCGGTTCCAGCGTCAGGGTCAAGGGGTCATCGATGAAAACGTCGGCGTGGCTCGCGCGGGCTTTGACTATGCCAACGAGAACTTTGTTCCTTATTACGACTCCATGCCTACCGGCGAAAAACCGCTGGCCGTCTGGGCCGGCAACGACGCCATCGCGATGGGCGGCGCGGCGGCGGGCGTCAAGTTTTACTGCGCCTACCCCATGAGCCCCTCCAGCGGCATCCTGCACTGGATGGCTCAAAACGCCCGGAATCTGGGCATTATGGTGCGCCAGGTTGAAGATGAAATCGCCGTTGCCAACATGGCTATCGGCGCCTCCCACGCCGGCTGCCGGGCTATGTGCGGCACTTCCGGAGGCGGTTTTGCCCTGATGACCGAGGCAGTGGGCGCCGCCGGAATGATGGAAATTCCGGTGGTCTTCATTGATGTGCAGCGGGCCGGGCCTTCCACCGGGGTTCCCACCAAAACCGAGCAGGGCGACCTTTGGCAGGTGCTTGGCGCCAGTCAAGGCGATTTTGAGCGTTTTATCGTTGCTCCCAGGGATGCCCTGGACTCTTACAACACGATGCCCGAATTGTATAATCTGGTGGACAAGGCCCAATGCCCCGCCATCGTCCTGACCGACCTGCTTATCGGCGAGGGCCGGTTCAGCGTTGACCCGGACGACATTAATATGCAACCCTCGATTGACCGGGGGGAGCTGATTACCCAACCGGCGCCGGCCAACGGCTATATGCGATATAAGGACACCGAGAGCGGAGTATCTCCCCGGGCGCTGCCCGGCATAGAGGGCTACGTCCATGTGGTCGCCACCGACGAACACGATGAAAACTCGGTGCTAATCAGCGACGAGTTCACCAACCCCCTGAAGCGGCGGATGATGGTGGAAAAGCGGGCGCGCAAGTTCCAGGACATCGTCACCAACATCGCCCCGCCGGAGTTGGAAGGAGCGGAGGACGCCGAGGTTACGCTGGTCGGCTGGGGCTCCACCTACGGGGTTATAAAAGAGGCTATTGAACAATTGGCGGAAAAGGGCATCCAGGCAAATCAGTTGCCCATCAAGTGGATTGTTCCCTTCCACGGTGAGGCGGTAATGGACGCGCTCTCCCGCGCCAAGCGGGTGATCGTCGTGGAAAACAACTATTCCGGTCAGTTCTACCGGTATATGCGCAGTGAGACCGGCCTTTCCGTGTCCGGCCACATCCGCAAGTACGACGGAGAGCCGTTTATGCCCCATCACATCGTTGACGGGGTGCTGGAGCAGCTTGCCGGAACCACCGACCGATACGTTCCCGTTCAGGAAATTATTGTATAGAGGGATTGCCGATGACTACTACGCAAGATGGAGCCGGAGATGTTGGCGTCGTTGCATTAACCGCCCGGGATTTTAAGGGAGCAATAGATCCGGACTGGTGCCCCGGTTGTGGCGACTTTGGCGTATTAAACAGCTTGCAGCGGGCCTGCGCCGGTTTAGGACTGCAACCCCACGAAATACTCACGGTCAGCGGCATCGGCTGCTCTTCCAATTTGCCCGGGTACTTTAACAGCTACGGGATGCATACGCTCCACGGTCGCTCCCTGGCAATGGCTACCGGGGCCAAGCTGGCCAACCACGAGTTGACCGTCATCGTCACCGGCGGCGACGGCGACGGCTACGGCATCGGCGGCAATCACTTTACCCATACCGCCCGCCGCAACATTGACCTGACCTACATTGTGATGAATAACCAGATTTACGGCCTGACCACCGGCCAGATTTCGCCGACCAGCCGGGACGGCATGAAGACCAAGAGCACCCCCTTCGGCAGCGTGGAAGCGCCGATCAACCCGATTACTTCGGCAATAATGAACGGGGCAACCTTCGTGGCCCGGGGCTACAGCGGCGATGTACGGCAGCTCAGCGACCTGATGCAGCAGGCCATCACCCACAAGGGCTTCGCATTGATTGATGTCTTCAGCCCCTGCGTTACCTTCAATCTGGACAACACCCACCAGTTCTTCAAGGACCGGATAGTAAAGCTGGAGGACGAGGAACACAATACCAGTGACTGGAAACAAGCCTGCGAAAGGGCAATGGCTTGGGGCGACACCATCTATACCGGCATATTCTTTCAAAGCCCGGACATCCCCAGCCTGGGCCGCCGCGAGCCGGTTCTGGATAATGGCGGGCCCCTGGCTCTCCGCCCCCTTGGTCTAAGCGAGGAGCAGGCGCAGAATATCATCCGCCGGATGATGTAGGGTTAAGGCAGCAGTCGAGTCATCGGCCTTAAAAGGTCGGTGGAAACCGGATAGTAAAAATGAGGGGCGTATTTCAAAATACGCCCCTTACGTAATAAAGCTAATGGCTAAAACATTAAAGTATGGGAGATGGATGGGCTGTACAAGTTGATATTCAAGCGCCGAGCTGTAAGAGCTTTGCAGAGGATGCCTCGGCAGCAAGCCCAGCGCATTCGCCACGAACTGGATCAACTAGCCGAGAACCCCGACCGAAGGGATATGGATATAGCCATACTGACTGGACGACCCGGCTTACGTCTCAGATCAGGCAACCTGCGAATTATTTTTGAGCTGGATGATGCCGCCAGGGTTATTGATGTGCTGCGCATTGTTCCACGCGGTCAAGCCTACAGAGAGTAGGAGGATATAATGAACCAACCCCAGGTCATTTTTGATGCTACCGGACAGCCGGCCTTCGCGGTGATTCCATGGACGGAATATGAACGCTTGGCGAAGGAAGACCCCGGGGCGCTGTTGAGCGATGAGGAGCTTTACGACCGCGCCAAAGAAGAAGGGGGCGAGTCCTTTCCTATCGAAGTAGTGGACCGGCTCCTAGCCGGGCAAAACCCGATCCAGGTATATCGGAGTCATCGCAATATGACCCAAGCCGAGTTGGCCGCCGCCGCCGACATTGATGCCATTTACCTCTCCCAACTTGAGACCGGGAAGCGTGCCGCCTCCACTAAAACCCTGGCCGCCTTGGCCCAGGCCCTCAACATAACCGTGGAAGACCTCCTCTAGCATTCCCCCTGTCCTATCTCCTATGCGGTTTTCGGGTTTAATAACCCTATGTGGCTATTCGATCCGCCTCATCCTTAACTGAAGCGGGAACTCGAACAGATTTAGAGATGATTATCAGAGCATCTCTGGCCCGTCCTGCCTTTATGATACTGCGAGCTGTGCTAACGCGCACCCTGCTGGCTTTGGAGGCATATTTCATTTCATTGACCAAAATCGCAGCAACATCCTCATTTGACAATGAGTAATCAGCAAACCTTCTATAGTATGTAACGAAACATTCCATTCCCACCGATTGCAAGTATCTCTTTAATTGCGCGTCATCCATAGCGTCTCATTGACCTTTCTTTTTGCGGCTAAAGAAGAAAAAGAATGGGGGCCGCCAAAGCCCGCCCCCATTCTTTCCCCTGAAAAACTCGCTCCCCCTACCCCAACGGCCCCTGAAACACCTGGTCAACGTAGGTATCCGACATTGGCTCCAGCGTGTCCGGCCAATTAGCCGGGACTTGCCGCCGCATTTCCCTGGGACGGGGCTTGCCGCTCCAGCCGATTTGCTCCATGTAGTAGTAGAGCTGGATGAGGTGACCGTCCGGGTCGGCGCCGTAGGCCACGTAGTCAATCCCGGGGTGCAGTTCCGGTGGCATCTCCTTGAACTCCACACCATTTTCCTTCAGGAAACCCACCGCATTCCGTAGCTGAGTATAGCTGCCCACCTCCACGCCAAAGGATGCGCTGGTAGTGTGGGAGCTGCAACCCAACTCCTCCCGCAGCGATTTGGGGAATAGGGCCAGGCTGTGGTGTTCCGCCCCGCTTCGCAGGAAGTAGAGGCGGTGCCCCTGGTATTCCGTCTCTTCGGTGAGGGTAAAGCCCAGGTTGTTGCTGTAGAAGTCCAGCGACGCGGCTATATCCTGGACAAAGAGATTCACCGGCCCGATTTTGGTTATCTTGAAGGGACGGGGCAGCAATACCCCTTCCACATCATACTTTGCCGGCAGGGTCTCCGCCCCGCGGAAGCCGGAGAAGATATCTATTCCTTTGGCCAGGGCTTCCTCTACCTCAGCTTCCTCGGACATCTGGGGCAGGGACGGCTCTTCATGGAATATCCGATAGTACATATCCCGGGGCTTGCTGCGCCGGGTCCAGTCAATCTGCTCAATACCGTAGTAAAGCTCGTTGATGTGGCCGTCCGGGTCATAGGGATAGACGTGCCAGTTACTCCCCGGCATATCCCGTCCCACTCGCTGAATGCCAATACCCCGCTCCTCAAAGAAGCGGGCGCCATTAACTACCTCGGCCAACGCTCCGGTCTGCCAGGTAATCTGGTTAATGGTTACTTCGCCCTGGCCGCCGCCGCCACCGCCGGCGGCCACGAAAGCATCCATCACGTCGCGGGGAAACAGCACGAAGGCGTGATGGTCGCTGCCGTGGGTGAAAAAGTAGCCGCGGCCGTCCTCAATGTGCGCCAGTTTCTCCCCCAGCCCGGGAATCCGCTTAAAGTCCAGAACGTCCGACTCCCAGAAACCCAGCAGGTCGCGGTAAAAGTGAGCCGCCTCTTCCATGTTGTCGGAGTTGAAACCAAAGTGGCCCAACCGGCGAATCTTGAACGGCCGGTCCATCATCACGCCGCCAACGCTGTACTTATCTCCCTTTTCCGTTGTGGCCATAGCCTACTCCTGTATATAGACTTGCTCGTTTATCTACCGGCTCGATTCAGGGTTTGTCTCTGCCGCCGGTAAAACCGCCCGCCGGCGCCGATATGGTCCCAGGGTCGGCCCACCGGCGGAGTTCTCTATTTATTGTAAATATTCGGTTGTTGCAAATATCCGGTTTTATTAGTCCCCATTGGTTTACCGGCGCTTGACCGGCCGGAAAGGGACCAGGCCAGGCCGCCTACGTCTTCAAGATACCGTCAAGAAACTCCACGGTACGAGTCCAGGCAACTTCGGCGCCCTCGGGATTGTGCCGCTCTCCGGTCCAGTCCATGAAGGCGTGGCCGGCGCCGGCGTAGGTGTGAAACTGGTGATCTTTGCCCAGCCGGTTCATCTCGGCGTCCAGCTTAACCATGTCATCCTGAGAGGGGTTGGCGTCAATCTCACCGAAATGGAACAGCATCGGGCAATTGATGTCTCCGGTCAGCTCAAAGGGAGCCTTCTCAGCTTCGCCCCAGATGCCCATGATGTTGCCGCCGTAGAAGGGGACGGTAGCCTTGAAGATGGGGTTGACCGCCGCCATCAGCCAGGCGATGCGCCCGCCCATGCAGAAGCCGGTTACGCCGATGCGGTCGTTGTCAATGGCCGAATTACCCTTCAAGAAATCCACTGCCGCGTTCATATCCGCGATGATGTCCGCGTCGCTGAGATGACCCAAGCGGTCCAGGCGGGGACCGGCCATGACCTCTTCACTGAAGCGGTGGAACAGGTCGGGAACGACGGCCACGTACCCTTCCTCGGCGAACCGGTCGGCCATTTTCTTGTCAAAGTCGTCCATACCGCCCACATGAAATGCAACCACCACGGCGGGGAAAGGCCCGGAGCCGCTGGGAATCGCAGCGTACATATCCATCTCTTCCCCGTTAACGGTCAATTTATCCATAAAGGATGGCATATTGGCATACCTCCATAATTTAGTGTTTGTTTTATTGCTACGCCGGGTAGCCCCGGCAAAGGCATTTTAGCAGATTGGCGGGGGTTGGGCATACTTTAGCGAGTAGGCTCGTCCAGCACCCATATTTGCTTGAGCGGTAACTCGGCTTTCAAGACTGATGGCAGTTTGTCGTAGTTGTCAAACAACAACTCGAGGAAAGTTTCAGCGTCCCAGAGGCGCATGTTGAAATAGGAACTCTCACGAGCTTCTCGCTTCGCAGCGGAATTAAACCCACCCCAGGACACCAAAAGTCCATAGTCCGCACCGAAGTTCTTAATTGCACCAGCCAATTCCCTCAAGACATGGACATCAGTTGAACCCGAACCAGATTTGACCTGAACGCAAATACGTGGCGGGTCAAAGGCCATCGGCCCTCCACCAGCAACTATATAGACACCACCGTCCGGACCCGGAGCCGCAACTTCTACGCCATATCCGAGCGCTTTTAGTACCTCGGCTACCAATCTGGTAAACTCATGACCCTTGAATTTTTTACCGACAAAGTCCCTGACTTGATTGGTCCCCATCTCTGCCAAGTCCAGTTGCACAGGACACGATCCTGCAATGGCTCTAAACCGATTTTCGGCATCAATGCTTTGCGGTTGAAAAACAACCGAGACAGTGTAGAAAGAGCGCTTCAAGTCCTGACTAAGTATATCTCTAGGGACTTCCCGGTTAATCCATTCAACCGGACGCCCGTGGATGAAGCCGGGACACTCTGGTCGATACTGGTATTCACCCATTATTTTTCCTATGGCAATTGTTGGCTGTCCTTTGCGGGGCATAACAACCAAGTTGCCCGTTTGAATCGTGCGTGTGAAGTTCCAGATCTGGCCGGTATAAGTACCCAGTTGGTTCGGAGTGAAATACGGCTTAATGCCACTGATCGTAGACTTAACGTCCTCTCTGGTTTGCACACCGGAAAGGTCGCCCAGTTCATTCCATCCGATGGTCAGCATACCATTTTCTAGGGCTTCCTCTTCCCGTTCCCCGTGCTTGCCACCGCGTATTACCCAAACTGCCATTTTTCTCTCCTAGCCCTTTGTATTTCCTACAGATGCGTTTACGCCGGATTCCCCGACCACCCCCCTACCACGCCTTCTCCAACAACCCCAACAACTCATCCGGGCTATTCACCAAGACCGGGTTGTTGCGGGATGGGCCATCCTCCAGGGTGAGCGCGGCAATGGCCGGCAAGTCATCCCGGGGTATCTCCATCTCCCGCAGGCGGTGGGGCATTCCCAAGCCCAGGATGAACTCATCCACCACCCGGGCCGCCGCCGTCGCCGCTATTTCGTCGCTCATTCCCCGGGTGTCGATACCCGCCGCCCGAGCCAGCATTGCCTGCTTGTCCGCCGAGGCCGGGCGGTTAAACTCCATCACGTAGGGCTGGGTAATACAGGAGGTATAGCCATGCCCCACGTTGTATTTAACGCCGACGACGTGACCAATAGCGTGACTCAGCCCAGAGCCGACGCTGGGCGCGCCCATCATTGACAGCCAGGCCCCCACCAGACATTGCAGCCGCGCCTCCGGGTTATTCTGGCTTTCGGAAGACTGGGGCAGGTACTTGAAAAGCAGCTCGGCCCCCTTCAGGCAGGTGGCGTCGGTCGCCGGTTGGCTGCCCTTGCAGTAGAGCCGTTCGATGCAGTGGTCCAGGGCCTTGACGCCGCTGGAAAGCCAGAGCCAATCGGGGGTGCCCTCGGTCATGTCCGGGTCCAGGACAATCAGGTGGGCGTAGAGGCCGGGGCAGCGCACCCGGATTTTGTGGCCGGCCCGGTCGTCCAGCACATTGCCGCCGCCCATGTTGAATTCACCGGCGGAGAGGGTGGTGGGAATGGATACCTGACGCGGCAATCGGGCCGGATCGACGTTGGCCTGAAAGTTTCCGCCGCCGGCATGGCTCACTTCCCGCAGCCGCTCCTCGGAGGTAATGCCCTCGGCCATCATTACGCCAATCATCCGGGCGGCGTCGGATATCGTGCTGCCACCCACGCCGACCAGGGTATCCACGTTATTGTCGAGTGCAATTTGGGTCGCCTCAACCGCCGTAGCCAGGGGCGCCCGCTGCGGCAGGTTGGAATAGACCGCCACGCAGCGGTCGCCCAACAGGGACGTTACCCGACGGACGGTATCGGTCTTTTCCGCTACGCTGCGACCGGACAATACCATAACCCGCTGGCCTCCCAGCCGGTCCACTTCCGCGCCCAAATCCTCCGCCTTACCCTGACCAAAGATAACCCGAGAAGGCACCGGCGGCTCAAAGGTTCCTTGCAGTTGTCCGTCAATAGCCATATTCCCACCTCTCCATTCTTTATGTAATTCCAAAACCGAAATGTAGCGGCAGTTTATCCCGCCCGGCCCGGATAAACAACCGGGCGGTTTCCCGTCACCCCGGCTCACTCCCGGAGAAAGGGTTTGGGGCTGAGGTGAAGTGTCAAACGGCGTTTGACACCACCTATAACCATATTTATACTCAACCCCAACCTGCCTTAACCAGGCGGGTGGTAACTGGCCCAAACTGGAGCAACAATGACAACGGCGACCGATGATAGCGCCCGGTTGGGCAGACTTGAAGGGCGATTAGACGAACAATCGGCGACCTTGCAGGAATTGAGGGACGGGCAAAGGGAACTTAACACCCGCCTTGATGCCGGACTACAAGAACTCCGTGCCGGGCAACGTCAGATGTTCTTGACAATGTTAACCATCGGAGGAACCCTTGTAGTTGGCCTAATGGCGGTGATTGTAGCCCTGATTACTCGTAGTGGCGGAGTATAAGCCAGGTTCAGCCGACAGAAGGGCGATTTTTCTCCCAACATCCCCGACGCGCCCCAGCTTATTTGAGGAGGCAACCTCTCGTGACATTAGCAAAAGATGGCGGGGACGCCATCCTGGAAGCCTTCCGCAACCTGGGTATTGACTACATCATCTCCTCTCCCGGCTCCGAATGGGCGCCGGTATGGGAGGCGCTGGCCCGACAGAAAATCAACGAAACACCCGGCCCCACCTACATAAACTGTTGGCACGAGACCCTGGCGGTGGATATGGCATTGGGCTATACCCGGGTGACCGGCAAGCTGCAAGCCGTCCTGCTCCACGCGGGGGTAGGTCTGCTGCAGGGCGGTGTGGGCATCCACAGCGCCTACCTGGGCGAAGTGCCGATGCTGGTCTGTTCCGGCGAGGCTAATAGCTATGGCGAGAACCCGGACCTGGACCCCCAGGGCCAATGGTATCGCAATTTGAGCGTGGTCGGCGGCCCCAACCGCTTTGTGGATCCCTTTGTCAAGTGGAGCGGCCAGGCCACCAGCCCCTACACCCTTTATGAACAGTTGGTGCGGGCCGGGGAAATGGCGCAGCGGGTGCCCAAGGGCCCAACCTATCTGGATATTCCCATCGAAACCATGATTCACGGCTGGGCGCCTCCGGCAAAGATTCGCCAAGTTGCTCAGGCCCCGAAGACGCAACCGGCGGCGGAATCCCTGGAGCGGCTGGCCGACCTGGTTGCCAACAGCCGCCGACCCCTGATTATCACCGAGGGTTCGGGACAGGAGGTATCCGGATTTACCAACCTGGTCAAGCTGGCCGAGTTGATGGCCATTCCGGTAATCGAGAGCGCCTCCACCTACTCTAACTTCCCCAAGAGCCATCCGATGTATTTGAGCGGCAATGCGGAAGCCTTCTTTAACCAGTCCGACCTGGTGTTGCTGCTGGGGAGCCGGTCGCCCTGGTACCCGCCCCATGCCGGCCCGGCCTCTGCTACCATTGTCGCCCTGGGAGAAAATCCCCTTAAGGGCCAAATGGCTTATCAGAACCTGCTGGCCGATATGTACGTGGAAGGGGACCTGACCATCACGCTGCAATTGCTGAACGAAGCCCTGGAAGCCAACGGAGCGGCCCAGGGCGCGTCCGCTGCCAAGATATCGGAACGGCGGGAGCATTGGACGGCGGAGCATAACCGACTGGAGGAAAGCCGCCTGGCGGTGGAAGCCGCGGCCCGCGCCAAACAACCCATTGACCCGGTTTGGCTATGCACCGCCCTGAGCGAGGTAATGCCCGACAATACCGCCTTTGTTGAGGAGGTCACTTCCCATCGGGGTCAGGTTATGCGTCACGTCCAATGGGAGCGGCCGCAAAGCTATTTCCATCCCAACGGCGGCTTGGGTCAGGGACTGGGCTTGGCCCTGGGCGTCAAGCTGGCAATGCCCGACCGTCCGGTAGTTGCCCTGATGGGAGACGGCGGATTCCTCTATAACCCGGTAACCCAGAGTTTCGGCGTGGCCGGAGAAGCCAACCTGCCTTTCCTCACCGTGGTGTTCAACAACGGAAACTACGAGGCAATGCGGCGCAACCACCAGCATTACTATCCCGACGGAGACGCCGCCCGCTCCGACATCTGGCACGGGGTACACATTCCCGGCCCGGAATACGCCAAATTGGTGGAACCCTTCGGGGGCTACGGCGTACGGGTGGAAGACCCGGCGCAGCTTAAATCGGCCCTGCAAAACGCGCTGGCTGCGGTTAACGAAGGGCGGATCGCGCTGGTGGACGTGGTGCTTTCGGTTTAGCCCGAAATTGGCTCCTGCGCCACCCAAATATTGGGCCGGTGGTTAATCAAATAACAGAACTCGGGACTTTCCCGCAGACTCAAGCAAATTCTAGGAAGAACGGAAGAACGGAAGAACGGAAGAAATGGAGATAAGCTATGGCAGAGATTGTCTTGGGGCTGGGTTCTTCCCATAGCCCGCAACTGAGCACCCCGCCCGATTTGTGGAGGGCCTACGGTGAAGGCGACAAGCGGCATCAGGAGTTATGGGCCGCCGACGGCAAGCCCTATTCTTTTGAAGAGCTGCTATCCAACACCGACCGGTCGGTCATCGAAAAGGAACTGACCGACGACAAGTTCCAGACCCGCTACAATGCTTGCCAACAGGGGATTGCTACCCTCGGCGCCACGCTGGAAAAATCGGCGCCGGATATTGTCATCATGCTGGGCGACGACCAGTTGGAATTGTTCAACGAAGGAAATATGCCGGCGGTGCTGGTTTACTGGGGCGATACTATTGGCAGCATCCCGATGGTAGTCCCCGACTCGGCTCCGGCCCACCGGAAAGCCAATGCCTGGGGCTGGAATCCCGAACGGGAGATTAGCTATCCGGTAGCCGCCGATTTGGGCCGTCATCTGATTGAATACCTGGTTGACCGGCAGTTTGACGTTGCCCATTCCCGTCACCTTCCGACGGGGCAAGGTATGGGCCACGCCTTTGGCTACCTTTACCAGCGCATTTTGCATCAGAAGCCCATACCCTCGCTGCCCATCATGGTCAACACCTACTACCCACCCAACCAGGTCACCCCCCAGCGCTGCTATGAGTTGGGCCGGGCGGTACGCGCCGCCGTTACGGAATGGGAGGGGAACGCCCGGGTGGCGGTGGTAGCCTCCGGCGGTCTGAGCCACTTTGTCATTGACGAAGACCTGGATAATCAGGTCTTGAAGGCCATGCAAAATCGGGACGCCGACGCCCTATGCTCCATTCCCCGGGAAAAGCTCAACTCCGGCAACTCGGAAATCCGCAACTGGATTGCCGTAGCCGGGGCCACCGAGCACCTGGACATGAAGCAGGTGGACTACGTGCCCTGTTACCGTTCCATTGCCGGCACCGGCTGCGCTATGGGCTTTGCCCAGTGGACTTAGGCGCCCCCGGCCAGGTTTCGCCGGCGCTCTGCGCCCCGTCTGTTTTGGCAATTGAGTTGGTAACTGAGGCGGGTTAACCACCTGGACGCAGCGAGCTGCAACCAGGAATAGGGAAGTAACAAAGATCAGGAGACAAGCCATGCTCTCCCACGTTGAAAATGAAACGCTCACTCGCACCACCCGAGGCACCCCGATGGGCGAGGCGCTGCGCTGCTACTGGATTCCGGCCCTGCTGTCCACCGAACTGCCCGCGCCCGACTGTCCGCCCATCCGGGTAAGGTTGCTGGGCGAGGACCTGGTGGCCTTTCGAGATACCCAGGGCCGTATCGGGCTGCTGGACGAGTCCTGCCCCCACCGGCTGGCTTCTTTATTCCTGGCACGCAACGAAGAGTGCGGACTCCGCTGTGTGTACCACGGCTGGAAGTTCGACGTAAACGGCAACTGTCTGGATATGATGAACGAACCGCCGGGCAGCGACTATGCCGGCAAAGTAAGCATTACCGCCTACCCTACCCTGGAGCAGGGCGGCGTCATCTGGGCCTATATGGGCGAGCCGGCCAAACGGCCGCCGCCGCCGGATTTTGAGTGGACGCAAGTGCCGGAAACCCACCGTCATATATCCAAAAACTGGCAAGTGTGCAACTGGCTGCAATCCCTGGAAGGGGGAATTGACACCGCCCACGCACCGATACTGCACCGCACCATCACCCCGGATACGGACAAGGCCGGCATCGGCATCAACACCGACTTTGTCACCGGAGGAGCGCCCACCATCGAAGTCGATCTGACCGACTACGGCTACCGCTACGTCGGCATCCGCGACCTGGGCGAGCGGGGCAATTTTATCCGCGCCTATCAATACATCATGCCCTTCCACCAGATGCGCCCCCGCCAATCGGGCTACAAGGGCCAGGACGCCAAATCGGTCATTGCCGGCCATATGTGGGTACCGATGGACGATGAAAACTGCATGATTTACAACTGGGTTTACAGCTTCGGACCGGAGCCGATAACCGATGCGGAGTGGGAAGAAATAGAGCGGGGCTACGGCCGCAGCTCGGAACATATGCGCCCTAACTTCCGCAGCAACGGCAACCGGGAAAATGACTGGCTTATTGACCGTCAGGTGCAAAAGTACGAAACCTTTACCGGCATTGACGGCATCAACGCCCAGGATGTGGCAGTGCAGGAAAGCATGGGCCCGATAGTGGACCGCACCCGGGAGAACCTGACCCGCAGCGATATGGCAATCATTCAAGCCCGCCGATTGCTGCTCCAGGCCGCCCAGACCGTTTCCGACGGGGGGACTCCGCCGGGCGTGTCCCCTTCCTACTACAACGCACGGGCCATCGAGAAAATATTGCCAAAGGGTATGGACTGGCGGGCAGAGATGCTGGAGTTGCTGCACCCCAGCCTTTAGGTGCTCCCGGATAAAGGTCACAGGGCTGAATCTTCCGGTGTCCCGTATGAGTTCGTCACCGCCGGAACCAATCGGAGAGAACCAACCAAGGAGGACATATTATGCCGGCCAGAAGCGGAGCGGATTACCTGGAGCGTCTGCGCGAGGCGTCCCCTGAAATCTACCTGGAGGGCCAGCGGGTCAAGGACGCTACGGCCCATCCGGCCCTGGGGAACGGCGCCCGCACTCTGGCCGCTTTGTATGACTTGCAGCACGACCCGAAGGTGGGCGCGGATATGACTTACGTCTCCCCCAGCTCCGGCGATCCGGTTGGCCTGTCCTTCATCATCCCCAAGACCAAAGACGACCTGGACCGCCGCCGTACAATGATGACCCACTGGGCGCGGGTCAGTTGCGGGATGATGGGCCGCACTCCGGACTTCCTTAACGTGGCGGTTATGTCAATGGCGGCGGCCAGCGACTATTGCGGCCAAAACCGCCCGGAGTTCAAGCAAAATATCGAAAACTACTATGAATACATCCGGGAGAACGACCTTACCCTAACCCATACCCTGGTCAACTTGCAGCGCAGCCGCTCGCCCCTGACCACCGCGCTGGAGGACCGTACCGATGTGGCCCTGTCGGTGGTCAAGGAAACCGACGCCGGCATTATCGTCAACGGCGCGCGGGTGCTGGCTACGCTCGGCCCCCTTTCCGATGAGATTATTGTCTATCCGGCCCGGACCCACCTGTTGCCCAGCGATTCCGGAGACCGCTACGCCTTCGGTTTTGCCTTGCCTTGCAACACGCCGGGGATGAAGTTTCTCTGCCGGGAGAGTTTTGACCTGGGCCGCTCCCATTTCGATCATCCGCTGGGCTCCCGGTTCGAGGAAATGGACGCCATCGTATTTTTCAATAACGTTCTGGTGCCCTGGGAACGGGTATTCCTGCTGGGGGACGTGGAGTTGGCTAATAGCTGGGCCGAGGCCACCAACCGCAACGCCCATACCGGCCATCAGGTAGTGACCAAGAATGTGGTCAAATGCGAGTTCATCCTGGGTCTCGCCAATTTGATGACTCGCACCCTGGGTTCCACCCAACTGCCTCAGGTGCAGCAGTTAATCGCCGAGGTCATCGAAAATCTGGAAGTCACCAAGGCCTGCCTGCGCGCCGCCGAAGTGGACGCCAATATTGACCGCTGGGGAGTAATGTGTCCGCCCTATATGCCCCTGCTGGTAGCCCGCAGCTTGTTCATACGAATGTACCCCCGGATGGCGGAGATACTGCACTTGCTGGGTTCCAGCAGCCTGATGGCGCTGCCCACCGAAGCCGACCTGAACGGCCCGCTGGCCCCGGAAATTCGTGCTTACCTGGACACCGATACCGCCACCGCCGAGGAGCGGGTACGCCTGTTCCGCCTGGCTTGGGATACCTGTTGCAGCTCCTTCGCTTCGCGTCAGATTCTGTACGAACGCTATTTCGGCGGCGACGCCCTCCGTAACGCCACCGTCCTCTACAGCCAATACGACAAATCCGCCGCGTCCGACTGGGTGCAGAAGTTTCTGGAGCAAGAGTAGCCGGTTAAGGTGAGTTCGACCGGCCCACCACCGGCCCTCACTGAACCATTGACGCTCTTGCCCCGATGAAAGACTAACCGCATTGCGTACGACAGTAGCCCGGGTCCCACTTGATTATCCCGTTGACTTCCCACAAGATACCGCGGTGAATACCCCCGGCCAACCGCCGATGTTCCCCTTCCCTTATTCAACTAAACACGGGACTGATTACGAACCGACCCTTTTACGCGGGGATCTTGCGGCCCGACCGTTCAATTTGCTTATAGTTGACCAAAAGCCGCCCGACGAACGTCGGTATAAGGTAGTAACAAGCATTGGCGGGACTTATAATTGTTAAGCAACCATTAAACCCAATTCCTTGACCTCCCGGCCCCTCCCGGCCCGGGCGGGCCTTACCCAGGGGATTCCGGTTCCGGTTCCGGTTCCGGAGAAATAATGATGAAGGCATTAGTTCTGAAAGAGCCCGGCGGCCCGCTGCACCCGGAAGAGGTTCCAATACCCCAACCCGGCGTCGGTGAGGTGCTGATACGGGTTCGCGCCTGCGGGTTGGGCCTCACCCTGGTCTGGAACCGCAAGGGCCGGGGTTTTGGGCAAGGGGCGTTACGCGACAAGTTTCCCCGTATCATCGGCCACGAGATTGCCGGCGATGTGGTGGAAACCGGCCCGAATGTTACTGCCTTCAAGTCGGGCGACCGGGTTAATGTGTATTTTTACCTTACCTGTGGCAACTGCCGCTGGTGCAACGTGGGCCGAGAGGACCTGTGCGACAATCACGCCGGTTATGTGGGACGGCAGATTGACGGCGGACTGGCCGATTATGTAAAGCTGCCGGAGCGCAATTTGTGCCATATACCGCCGGAAATGGGGTATGTGGATGCCGCGGTTACCGCCGATGCCATCGCCACTCCGGTGCACGTCCTGCGGGAACGAGCGCGGGTCAAAGCCCCGGAAACGGTTCTGATTGTGGGCGCCGGCGGCGGTGTGGGTATCCACATGATACAGATGGCCAAGGTATTGGGCGCGCGGGTCATCGCCGTGGACCTCAGCGCCGAGAAACTGGCTTTGGCCCGGGAAATGGGCGCCGACGAAGTAATCAACTCCCGGGAAGTCGGCTTCGATGAGGAGGCGCGGCGCCTGACCGGAGGCCGTGGCGTGGATGTGGTGGTCGAGATGGTCGGCATCGCCGAGACGATGCAAGCCAGCCTGAACAGCCTGGGCAAGGGCGGCCGGCTGGTATTCGTCGGATCCTACGACGGCGAGGCAACCCTGCCTCTGAACGCTCGTTCCCTGAGCAATGAGTTGGTGCTTACCGGTTCCCGCTATTGCAGCCGCCAGGAGTTGGCCGAGGCCATTGAACTGGTGGCCCAGGGGCGCATCCGGCCGGTGGTCACCCGCATTTGCTCGCTGGATGAGGCGGACGAAACGCTGCAGCGCATTGAGGCAATGGAGCTGGCGGGGCGCGCCTGCGCCGTCTTGCCCTGACCCGGCCCGTTTCAGCAGCCGACATTTGAGGGCCATCAACTTAGCGAAATCAACATAGCGCAATCACCGTTCTGGGACTACCGGAGGGAGGATAGGAATGGGTTATCAGCCAATTGAGGACTACGGGATTATCGGCAATATGCGTACCGTAGCCCTGGTGGGTATGAATGGCTCCATAGATTGGTTCTGCTGCCCAAACTTCGATTCTCCCAGCGTCTTTGCCGCCATCCTTGACGAAAAGAAAGGGGGCTATTTCAAGATTGCTCCGTCCGGAGACAGCAGCGGCGTTACCATTAAGCAAATGTACTGGCCGGAGACCAACGTATTGGTAACCCGCTTTCTCTCCCCTTACGGCGTGGGCGAAGTAATCGACTTTATGCCCGTCGGAGAGCAGCAAGCCCGCCAATCCCATAGCCAACTCATCCGGCGGGTAAACGTGGTGCGCGGGTCGATGGCCTTCCGGATGGAATGCTTCCCGGCATTCAACTACGCCCGCAGCGGCCACGAAATATTGTTGAACGAGCCGGGCGCCGCCCTGGTTTCCGATACGGTCAGCCTCCAGCTTTCCACTACCGTACCCCTGCAGAAGACGGACGACGGCTTGACCGCCGAGTTTACCCTACAACAGGGTCAGACCGCTACTTTCGCCATTGGCGAAATCACCGCCGCCAACACCGACTATCACCCCTTCAATGAACAGGAAAGCGAAAAGTTATTTGAGGATACGCTAGCCTACTGGCGCCGCTGGTTGTCCCAGTCCAATTACAAGGGCCGCTGGCGAGAAATAGTCGAGCGGTCGGCTCTGGTTTTGAAGCTGCTGACCTATGAACCCACCGGGGCCGTCGTGGCCGCGCCTACTTGCAGCCTGCCCGAGGACGTGGGCGGCGAACGCAACTGGGACTACCGCTATACCTGGATTCGGGATGCCGCCTTTACCCTCTATGCCCTGCTTCGCATCGGGTTCACCGAGGAAGCCACCAAGTTCCTGCACTGGATTGAGGCCCGGGCCAGCGAACTGAACCCGGACGGCTCCTTGCAAATTATGTACGGAATCGACGGCCGCCACCAATTGACCGAAGAAACCCTTGACCATCTGGAAGGATACAAAGGCTCCCGGCCGGTTCGTATCGGCAATAATGCCCACGGTCAATTGCAATTGGACATTTACGGCGAACTTATGGACTCGGTTTACATTTACAACAAGTACGGGGCTCCCATCTCCTACGACTTCTGGACGCATTTGCGGCGATTAACCAACTGGGTGGTTAATAACTGGCGCCGGGCCGACGATGGCATTTGGGAGGTCCGCAACGGGCGCAAGCACTTCGTTTACTCCAAGATTATGTGCTGGGTGGCCGTTGACCGCGCATTGAGACTGGCCGACCGCCGCTCCTTCCCGGCAGACCGGATCCGCTGGCAGCAAGCCCGGGATGAAATCTATGAGGATATTATGCGGCACGGCTGGAGCGAAAGCCGCCAAGCCTTCGTTCAGTCCTACGGCAGCGATACCCTGGACGCGGCCAATCTGATTATGCCCCTGGTATTTTTCATGGCTCCTTCCGACCCCAGAATGCTGAAAACTCTGGAGGCGATCAATCGGCCGCCGGAACAGGGCGGTCTGGTATCCAACAGCCTGGTGTACCGCTACAACGTGGCGGCATCGCCGGACGGACTGGACGGGCATGAAGGAACTTTCAATATTTGCACCTTCTGGCTGGTGGAGGCAATGACCCGGGCAGGCCGGTATGATCCGGCGGCTCTGGACCAGGCCAGGCTGATGTTCGAAAAAATGCTAAGCTACGCCAACCATCTCGGCTTGTTCGCCGAGGAAACCGGGCCAAGCGGCGAAGGGCTGGGCAATTTCCCCCAGGCTTTTACCCATTTGGCCCTGATCAGCGCCGCATCCAACCTGGACCGGGATATAGACAACGCACGGTCAAACTGGGCAATGGCCGAGTAACCCGGGCCAACCACAAGGGTGGCCTCTGCCGGGAAACATAAAGACCGGGAGGGTAGGGGCCTGGGAGTCGGGCTGCCAATCGCCGCGGGGCGGGAACCGCGCCCGGCCGGGGAAAGCATCGGGATACGAAATGTATCGTTGCGGTGATTAGGGGGCTTTTTCTCCGCATATCCGCATAGATGAGGCGATTATGTGCCCAATCGACCCATGCCCGTCTCTAATCTCGGTATAGGTCACGGAGCAAGTACATTCCCGTGCGCCCCGACCGGCCTCGTCCCCACTAGCGGCATAAAAGGCTGGAGAACAAGCGGGCCGAGACCACCCACTCCTTCGACAACAGAGACGACCGCATAGCTCGGGCCAAAACCTAAATGACGCTACCCCGCGGTCAGGGAACCTCCTGTCGCTTCCGTAACCTATTGTCCAAGACCCGAAGGAGATTCCCCGGAGATTACTCCGCCTGGCGGCGAAGTGGTCAGGTCGCCTGCCGGTTCAGCGGGCGGTAGCCGCGGGTTGATGCGCCTTGAGGAAGTCGCGCACCTGGTTTATCGTCTGAGCCTTCACGTCTTCTGATTCTTTCCAGGGATACACTGTCACCTCGGCCTTGGGGGCCAACTCCACCAGGTCGATGGCGGCCTCATACGAGTGCGACGGGGTATCGTCAGGCATGACCAGCATCGGCGTCTGGCAGGAACGCGCGAAGTCCCGAGACACGCAGTACGCGAAGTCCGGCTGCAAGCGGTATAGGTTGTGCAGGTACTTTTCGACGGTCTCCATGGTCACGTCAGGCCGGTTTGAGCATAGCTCGGGGCCCCAGGCATCAATACCGGAGTTATACATCGAGTCCGGGGTTTTGCTTGCGTGACCAACCGGCTGGCAGAGGACGGCGGCCAAGACCCGCTCGGGCGCCCGTTCGATGAGCTTGAGCGCAAAAGGGCCACCGATGCAGTAGCCCATGAAGAAAAACTCCCCTATGCCCAGGTGATCCATCAACCCCAGTTGGTCGTCGGCGAAGGCTCCCCACGGATCTTCGACCTGGACCGGCCCGGTGGACTGCCCGCCGTTGGCGTTGCGCTGGTCCATCGTTATGCAACGGAAGTCGTTCTTGAACTCTTCCATCGCGTTGAACACCTGTGTAGGCCAATTGCGGGCCAGGGAGTTCAGGCCCCCGCCGGGAGTGACCAGCAGCGGGAAACCGGAACCGACCTCCTCATATTGGATGCGGACGTCGCCTTTCGTATAAAACGGCATAGCACTTTCTCCTTCTTGACCACAGAGCTGGATTACCCCGTCAATTGTAGCTTGGGAGAACGGGTTGTCAAGGGAGAAGTCGGCGGTTGAAACTGCACGAGGCGCCGGTCTCAACCGGGGCAGCGACACAAGAGACAATGTTTCAATTGGTCGAAAGGGGGTAGGGTATAAATCCCTCCCCCTTTTGGTGCAACCGAACGAAACGATGCTATCGAAACCGGAACTTGGGAACCGGAACTTGGGAACCGGGCGCTGCGGCCAAAGCGGCGCCGGCCCGGCTATTGAACCAGCTTGCGCCGGTCATCCAGCCGGCGGGCCTTGGGCAGCACACCCGCCCCGGTCAGCGTGGCCAGGCTGTCCGGAGCCACCATCTCAACCTTGATACCGACATTCAACCGGTCCCGGAGCGTCCGTTCCAAGTCCCGCTGGATGGCGTCAAGGTCGTTGGCCTCCGGGGTATGTTCCACCTGCACGGTCATCTCCTCCCGGTTGCCGACCCGCTCCACGATGCAGTAATATTCGCCGTTCAGGCCGCTCTTGGTGGCGACAATCGCCCCGCAGCCCTCCGGCCACACATTCACTCCCCGCAACTTGACCATGAAATCGGAGCGGCCGTGAATCGGGTCGATTTTCTGCATCCAGCTACCGCAGACACATTGGCCCTGGGGCCACAGCCGGGTAACGTCCTTGATGTCGTAACGGATAATGGGATAGGCTTCCTTGTACAGGGCGGTTACGATCATCGTCCCCACCTCACCCGGCGCCACCGGCTCGTAGGTTTCCGGGTCAACAATCTCTACAATGAAAGCGTCTTCCCAAATGTGGTGGCCGCCGCCATAAGGACATTCGGAAGATATGGCCTGTACCTCGTGCATTCCGTAGGTGTCAAAAGCCGGAACGCCCCAGGCCTCTTGCACCAGGTCCGACTTGCCGAAACACTCAATTAGCTTGAACTTCAAATCCCGGCCTACCTCCAATCCCATTTCCTTGGCTATTTGGGACATATGGATGAGGTACTCGGGAAAGCCGATCAGGGCGGTGACTTCCCATTTCTGGGCGATTTCCAGGGCGCGGGAGGTACGGGTGACCACGCCGGCGCTGGTGGTAACCGGTATGCAGCCCAGCCACTGCCACAGGGATTCATGGGCGGAGTAGGCGGCATTGTGGGTGGAATAGAGGAGGGTGTTCATCACCACATCGCCGGGCTTCAACCCATGCCAGTAGTAGGAGCGCGCCCGCAGGATGTTGCCCACCTCCCGGTCCCAGGGCGTATAAAAGGTAGGGCGCGGCTCGCCGGCAGTTCCACCGCTGGAGTGGATCCGCCAGGGCATTTCTCCGGCGCGGACATCGGGGCCCACGTAGTCGCCAAAGGGCGGATGGGCGTCCACGCTCTGGCGGATATCCTCCACCGTGTACATCGGGGCTTTCTTCAGGTCGGCGATGGTTGCGATGTCCCCGGGTTGAACGCCGGCTTCGTCCCACTTGCTGCGGTAGAAGGGAACCTGATAGGCCCGTTCCACTGCTTCCTTCAGACGCTTTTCCTGCAGCGCCCGGATTTCCTCGGTGCCCAACTTGAAGACGCCGCGGAAAAAGTCCGGAGCCGGCGGGTATTCCCGCACCAGCTCTTCAAAATCGATAGACTGGTAATAAAAGGGTACGTCGTGCAGGTCTTTTTCTAGCAAGGGAGACCTCCTTTCTTGCAATTAAGAATTAGGAGTTACGCGGTTAACCAAGACTGTCATCCTGAACGGAGTGAAGGATCTAAAATCCATCTCAGCTATACCATTCCAGTGATAAGTCCCTCCAGTTCGGGTTGGCCGATTCTATCAAGTCAACTTTCCTGCTTTTGAGCCAACCCTTTAGCTGCTTCTCCCGGGTAATGGCAGACTCCACGTCAGCGCTTATCTCATAGTACATAAGCATAGTAATATTGTATTTGTTGGTAAACCCTTTAACCAGCTTGCTGCGGTGTTCATATACCCGCCGAACCAGGTCATTGGTTACTCCCACATATAGAGGAGCGTGACGGCTATTGGTCATAATGTAAACGTAGTACTGGCGATAATGGTTTTGGTTGCCGAGCACTTTAGATTCTTCACTTCGTTCAGAATGACAGTCTTAGTCAACTGCGTAACTCCTATTCCTAATTCTTAATTGAGCTAAAGGTTTAACTTCAGGGCCTTGATCGCGTTACCCCGGACAAACTTCGCATAAACCGCCGGGCTGATTTGCCGGTGCGCTCCACCCCAATCAAAGCCGTTATCCACTATCTTCTGAAAATCGTCCAGCCACACCTTGGGGTTGATGGCCGGATAGTCGCTGCCAAATACCATCTTGTCTTGCAGCACCGTGTTCAGGTACTGGAAAACGATCGGCTGGGTGGCAAAAATATAGCGGGGCAGCCAGCCGGACAAATCCATATAGACGTTTTCGTGGCGCCAGCACACCGCCAACCCCTCTTCGGTCCAGGGCCAGGCGAAATGGGTCATGATGATGCGCAGGTCGGGGAAGGCGGTGGCGACGTCGTCCAGCATCACCGGGCGGCAACCGTTGATGGTGCAGCGGGTCATCCGCGTGGTGCCGGTATGCACCAGGATAGCGATGTCCAACTCCACGCACTTTTCATAAATGGGCCACATCAGGGCCTTGTCGTTGGGACAAAACTCCTGATAAGCCGGATGAAACTTCAGTCCCTTGCAGCCTAATTCCTTAACCGACCGCTCAATCTCCCGCAAGGCCGACGGCCCCATGTGCGGGTCAACTCCGGCGAAGGGAATGAACAAGTCCGGGTATTTTTCGGCGTACAGGGCCATATAATCGTTAGGCAAAGCCCGCCCCCACTGATTGTAGGAGACCATATTGACGATAACCGCCTTGTCCACGCCCGCATCCTGAAAGTGTTCGTAAGTCTCGTCAATGGTGATAAACTGCTTGCCGTGGTGGGGCGCTTCCGGGCTGCGCCCGAAAAAGTCGTAGTGGGCCTCGGTGTAGGATGGCCCATGGCCCAGACAAGTTTCCTGGGTAAAGGGATGGATGTGAATATCGATGGGCCTAATGTCCGGGGAAACCATAAATTGCTCCTCCTATCTTCGGCGGCGAAAAACCCGGCCGGCCGGCTTGTCCTATCCGGTTGATCCGGCCGGTTCGGTTGAAGGTCTAGGGCCGGGTCAATTGTCAGCGTATATTATACCGTCACCCGCTTTACGGCAAGGGAAAGGGGTTGACCCCTGGGATATTTCGGTTACCTAAGGAACCTCTGAATAAGGCCGTGATCTGGGTGTTTACCCCTAATTATTAAGGGAAATCCGCTTATGGCGAGCCTGCTCTTCGACCGGCTCAGGATGAGTGGGGATACTCCTGGTCAAGGACTAGCGAAAGACGCAAGGTTGACCCGGTCATATCGGGCGGACAATTGGCCCGCATCCGCCCGGTGCTCGGCCGGTATCCGGCCCGGTGGCCGACGTATCTGCGTATCTGTCCGGTGGGCGCTGGTGTATAATAGCCCTCACGGGCTCGGTTAACCACAACTCACCCAACTACAAATCGGAGAATACGGAGGTATGATTCAGTGAATTTGCTGGTAATATCCGGAGGACGCCATCCCTACGAAGAATCCACTCCTATACTGGGCGACTTTTTAAGAGCCGCCGGCCACGAAGTAACTATCACCGAGGACGCTTCGGCGTTGGCCAATACCCCCGAGATGGAGGGCTATGACGCGCTGGTGTTCAACACCCGCCGCGAAAATATCGCCGGCTTTGCCGAACTGGCCCTGGCCCCGGCAGAGCGGCAGGGCATGGCTAATTACATCAATTCCGGCAAGGGTTTCGTCTGCATCCACATATCCACCTGCCTTTCCAACACTTGGCCTGAATACCACGATATCACCGGAGGCGGTTGGATTACCGGCACCAGTTTCCATCCACCCTACGGCGAATTCACCGTAAACGTCAGCAACTCGGCCCACGCCGGCGTAAAGGGCGTAGCCGACTTTTCGACTAACGACGAATTGTATATGGGGCTGGCTCACAAGGACGGCAACGATGTGTTCCTGACCGGCGATGCCGAGGAAGGGACGTGGCCCTGGGGTCCGGATCGGGCGCCGACTCCGATGCCCGGCGGAACCTTCCCCCTGGGCTGGACTCGGACCTACGGGCAGGGCAAGGTATTTGTGCTGCTGCTCGGCCACGACGGCCGCAGTTTCGAGACGCCGGAGTTCCAGAAAATCGTCTTGAACGGAGTGGACTGGGCAACGGCGGGAAGCTAGCGGCCCACACCCTATTGGTTACTACTATCCCTTAAACGGCAAGCGGGGCAGGAAGAATTTTCCTGCCCCCTTCATTTGTCTCAGTCAAGGTGACTAACCGTTCGCAATGAGCTTTTCGAAGGCCCTGTTTCCCGGTCCGGCAAACTCACCACGAACGGCGCAAACCGAAGTCCGGCAATAACCGAATAAGCGAGCCACCGCCAGGATTGCCCCGCTTAACCCTCTAATACCCCCGGAAACTCTCGGTAAACAGCAGCGCCTTGTCCAGCGGGCCGTCTATTTCCAGTTGGGCGGGGGTAGAGCCGGAACTGATGTCCAACCGGCCGTAGATTAGCAGCACGTAGGCGCTTGCGTTGCCTCGGAAGGTTACGTCGGCAGGTTCATTCCCGGCGGATTCGATACGGAAACCGGCTCCCTCCAGCGCCACATCCTCGCTAAATGAGGCAGCGCCGGAAACCTCAAAGCGGAAACGGGCCGATTCGTTGCTGGACAACGGGACAAAACAAGCGTTCAGCCAGCGATAGGCCACGTTGATGATCAGCACGGCGGCTTCCTCCGTCATCTCGGCAGCCGGATCAAATGCGGAACGAATGTCCCAGCCGTGAATCGCGGTCTCCTGGATACGGCGGGTCACGTTTTCGTGTACCGGGATGAGGCCCCGACGGTGGAAGGACGGCTTTACCCAGTCTTCGGCGGTCAGTTCCTGGGCGGTCTGAATCAGCCGGTCAACTCCGGAGGTAAAGGCTTGGAGCAGGTCTGCCGCCTCCTTATCGCCGCGGTAGGCAATGGCCCGTTCCGCGGTCAACTCGGAAGCCCGTTCACCGGCATCCAGAAGTCGCTGGCCCTCCGGCGGTGAAGGGTCGCCGTTGCGGGCGCGGGTCAGGGCCAGCGCCGAGCCGTCGGAACCCTGAGTCAAATGGGCCGCTGCGTCGGCAACCGTCCATTCGGTACAGGCGCTCTGACGGGCCCAACCCTCGCCGTCCAGGCCAGCCAGAAAGTTGCCCAGCCGGGCCGATTCGGAACGGAGCAGTGCAATAGTGGTTGCCATTTCGGGGACGGCGGTTCTGGAAACCATGTTTCCTCCTTGAGCGGATTGCTTCTTTAGCGGGGAGATCCCCCTGCAACGTTTTTTGTCGGCCCGGTTGCCAGGGTTATTCGATATATACTTACGGCGTAACTCTGGCTGCTCACTCTGAACTGGTGGGGTGGCTTAGGATTTTCGCGGTTCGACCGGCTCGCTACGAACCAACTTTCTACGGCCGACCCTGGCGACCGGTAGCAACGGCCCGGTACAAATAGCCTCCGGTGGTAGTGACGTAAAGGTCGCTTCGGTCCGGGCCGCCAAAGGCGCAGTTGGTCGGCGACGCGGGAACCGGCCGGGATTCCAGAATCCGGCCTTCCGGCGAGAAAACATAGACCATCGGCCCGGGACCGGAGCCTTCCCGGCCGGCAACGGCTACGATGTTGCCTTCACCGTCCAGACACATACCGCTGATACCTTGATGTATGCCTCGCCGGTCGGCGCCAAAGGTGTGCAGCAAGCGGTAGGCTCCCAGGGTTCCATCTTCCAGGACCGGGTAGGCCCGCAGTTCCCGCACTCCATCAGGAGCTTCACTGCTTTCGGACACGTACAGATAATCCTCATTCGGAGCAAAGGCCAGGGCTGCCGGAGCATCGGTATCGTAGGTCATTCTGCGGATGGTCGAGTCCAGGTTGGGTGCTTCCAGGTTGGGTACTTCCAGGTTGGGTGCTTCCAGGTTGGGTGCTTCCAGGTTGGGTGCTTCCAGGCGCAGAATAGACGCATGGTCCAGTTTGTCGTGAATCTGAGGATTCATCGCGCGGCGCAGGTCGCCGTGGGGGTCGCAAAACCAGATGCGGTTCTGCCGGTCCACCACCAGGTCTTTGGGCTGATTGTGGTACACGCCATCCAGCTTGTGGGCCAACGGAGATGTGCTGCCGTCGGCATTGAAACGCACCAGCCGGCGGCCCCCGCTCTGGCATCCGAAAAGAACGCCGTCATTGGAAAAGGCCAGGCCCGTAGTGCGGTTAGTCCAGCGCCGAAAGTCGGTGGCCGCGCCGGTCTGCGGGTCATAGCGCAGTATCCGGTTATTGGCCGCGTTGAAGGGGAAGGTAAGCTGGGTAAACAGCAGGGCTTCCCCGTCCCAGACCGGGCCATCAATAGGGCTGCCGTAAGACCCGGCAACCGGCAAAAACTCCCAACTCAATGCCAACCTCCCTGTTCGGGGGACTTACATACGGTGAGCTCCGGTTTCCCGTCTGTCTGAGTGTAGATGGGACTACCGTAGGTGGGATTGTAGGAGCGCCCTCAATAGCTGTCAAGAAGCAATGCTGCGACCCGGAGACCCGGTTTTCCGGCCCTACTCCGTACCGGGCATCCTGGTTTTCAGGATTGTTGCCGGTTGGCGCTGCCGGCCGCATTTGCCGGAATATTGAAATATGCAACCGGGGGTGCTAATCTGCCTCAAGACCGGTTCCCAATATAGTCGGTTATAGATTGAATCGAGAAGCGGGAGGGTAATCGCAATGGCTGAGAGGCGAATTGGAGTAGCGGCAATGGGCGGTGACAGCCGGGCGGTGGTAGCCCGGATTCAGGAGTTGGAGAGCCTGGGCATCGCCGCGGCGTGGCTCACCTCCGGCGGAGCTGGGCCGGACGCCCTGACTACCTTTGCCGCCGCCGCTGCCACCACCGAGCGAATTTTGCTCGGCACCAGCATTATTCCCACCTACCCGCGTCATCCCATCGTCGCGGTTCAGCAGACCCAGGTGATAGCCCAACTGGCCCCGGGGCGCTTCCGGCTGGGACTTGGCCCCAGCCATAAAGTCAGTATCGAACCGATGTTTGGCATCGAACACCACGCACCCCTGACCAACCTGCGGGAATACATCCAGGTGGTTAAGACCCTGCTGGGGGAGGGGAGAGTGGACTTTGACGGCAAACAGTACCACGGCCATGCCGCCCTGCCCGGTGCGGCGGCCCCGGATGTGCCGGTGATGGCCTCGGCCCTGCGCCGCCGGTCTTTTCGGTTGTGCGGCGAGGTGGCCGACGGCGCCATAAGTTGGGTATGTCCCGGCCAGTACCTGAGGGACGTGGGACTGCCGGCGATGCAGGAAGGCGCAGCTCGGGCCGACCGCCCGGTTCCGCCCCTAATCGCCCACGTGCCGGTATGCGTCCACGACAACCCGGATGAAGTGAGGGATGCGGCCCGGCAGCAGTTGTCCAACTACCCCCGTTCTCCCTTCTACCAGGAGATGTTTGCCGCCTCGGGCCACCCGGAAGCGCGGGACGGGGTCTGGAGCGACGGGATGTTGGAGGATGTGGTCTTTTCGGGCAGCGAAGAGGACGTGGCCGGACGCCTGCGCGAGCTGTTCGAATGGGGAGCAACGGAAATCCTGGCCCATCCGGTTACGGCGGGTGGCGACTCGCAGGCATCAATGAACCGCAACCTAAACCTGATAGCAGCGGTTACCCAGGGGTTGTAAGCAGAACGTCCCCAGGGCCAAGCGGCCTTTAAGAAATCATCGGGCGGCCATCCCTTTTGCCTTTGCCGCCCTGAAAGATTCTTGGCGGGGCGAAGCAGGCCGACAGGCACGGTTTAACCGTCAAGCCTGCTCCGGCCTGCTTTCATTTGGCATTCCCGTTTAATCCATTCCGGCTGCCGTCTCCGCTTGCGGGCCAAACGGGCGGCGGGCCGGTTAAACGCTGCGGTCGGCGTACACTTGATGGGCGCGCTCAATGGCTCGAACCCGTCCGCTGACCAGAACGTCCTGCCGCTCGGCGGCCCAGCGGTTGGAGGCGGCGGTTCTGGTTACCGAACCCTGGAATTGCGGCATTACGTAGCGGGCCAGCAACTCAAAGCTGTGCAGCATCTTCTCCCGCGGCGCCCAGTCGATGGTCTGCACCAGGAATCCGCCGAAGCCACCGCTCTGCTCGGCCAGTCTGTTTAGGCCCTCTATGCAGTCCTCCGGTGTGCCGATAATCCACGAGCCGTTGTTCGCCATGAACTCGGCAACGTCTTCCAAAGGCCCGTCAAATGCGGCTTTGCGCCCGTTGGTGCCTTCCGAGTACTCCCGCAGGTAGCGGCCGGCGCCCATCTTTACTTCGTCCAGGGCCTGCTGCCGGTCTTCGGCCAAATACACCGGAACCGCGAGGCGCCAGTCGTGGCGGTCAACCGTCTGACCATGTTCCGCCGCCGAGTTCTCGGCAATTTCCCAGAGAGCTTTCAGGTTGGACGGCCCGGCCGAGGGGTCACGGGGGACGGTAATGGTTAGCACCGAGGCGCCATACTTGCCGGCCATCGCTACGCCCGCCGGGGACTGCACCGAGGCCACTGAAATTGGCATATAGGGCCGCTGGTAGGGGCGAAGCTGGAGCATGGCCTCCCGCAGCTCGAACCATTCGCTCCGGTAGGTTATCGGCTCGTCCTCGGTAAAGAGGCGCAAGACGATGCCCAGGGCCTCATCCATCCTTTCACGCTGGGTAGCCGGGTCAATACCCATCATATAAGCGTCACCGGGGAGGGCGCCGGGGCCAACCCCCAGCATCACCCGGCCGTGGGTCATGTGGTCCAGCTGCACCATCCGGTTAGCCACCATCAGCGGGTGATGGTAGGGGAGGCTGATAACGCCGGTGCCCAGCCTGATATGGCGGGTGCGCTCTGCGGCGGCGGCAATGAACAGCTCCGGGGAAGAGATGGTTTCCCAGCCGGCGCTGTGATGCTCGCCAATCCAGGCTTCGTCATAACCCAGATAGTCCAGCCATTGCACCAATTCCAAATCCCGGTCAATAGCCAGAGTTGGGTTTTCGCCGACTCGGTGAAAAGGCCCCAGGAATATGCCGAATTTCATGCGCTCAGGCAAGTTCATTTCGCCCACCTCATAAGTCAGTGTTGTTCAAATCGGTTCAATATCCAGCAATATGTGTAGTAGTTGGTGCTATTTATACGGGGACAAGAACCGGATCCGGATCGGAAAGAGGCGGGCAAGAACCGCCTATTCCGGGCATTATAACCATAAGACCAGGTTGGGGCAAACGGAAACCCGGATAACACCAGGCGCTCCCTTTTGGGCTTTCAACTTCCTCGGAAATCGTCATCCCGGCCCAGGAAGCAATTTAGGAAACCTCTGAATAAGTCCGTGACCTGGGTGGTTATCCCTACCCGTCGTTCCGGCGAAGGCAGGAACCTAAAACGTTGTGGACCGAGGTTCTTACCTTCGCAGGAACGACGGGGTGAAGGCGCTGGCGTTTGATGACTTATGCAGAGTATCCTTAGGTAGTCTTGCCGAAGGAGAGCTTGCCCCTGCCGGGGACTTTCCGGGTTCCGGCCTTCGCCGAAAAGACGGCAGCGGGGTCGGATTCAAAGGGGCCAATCCGAAGCATAGAGTTCCAAAGGCAATTACTCGGCAGGCGTTCAGTTCAGAGTACGTTCAGTCCAGAACACAGTGATATTGACCGCAGTTTCGCCTACCCGGCCGCCGGTTCGTCCAGGGTTGCTATGGTGCCGTCCACGTAGAGAATCTTTAAAGTAGCCAGGATACTGCCGGCCAATTGCGCTATTTGACCCCTCTGCTCTTCCGGAGCCTCGTCCGCCGCACCGGCTATTTGGGTTATGAGGTCTGCCACCGGAGTCCGGCCGTCCATCAGGGATAGCAGGCGAGCCACCAGAGCGCTGCAGGGCAGTCCCTCCGGGTGTCCTTCGGTAATCAATGCGTAGCCCCAGTTAAACTCGCCATCGCCGATTATCGGCTTCCGTTCAACGCGCGCCCCGGCGCGAAGTTTCGGGACCGCGCCATAAATAGACAGGTTGATCGAGATGGCCCCTCCGACCGTTTGGGGCAGATATTCTTCCATCCGGGCTAGCCGGGACTCCCGTTCCGCTTCTACGGCCCGTACGCTGTCGGCGAATTGGGTCGGCGCCCGCCCCCTTTCCAGCACCATCCGTTCGTACCCTCGGGCCGGCTGCCCGGCTACCGCCTGAATGAAAGAGCGACGGGGTGAAAGACCGGCCCCGGTATCTCCGGATTCACCGTCGCCATCACTGCCATCACTGCCGTCACTGCCGTCACTGTCCAGAATGCGGCGAGCTTCCCAGAAATAGGAGTCCACGGTGCGATTGCTGGAGTAGAAAAGACGCACCATCTCCCGAAAGTGGTGATATTCCTTGTAGTAAAGCTCCTGATAAACCGCCGCCGCCGCCGCGGCCATCGCCGGGTCGCGCAAGGCGGTGGTTACATAGGCCGCCGCCAGCACTCCGGACATCAATGCCAGGTGAACGCCGGAGGAAAACAGGGGGTCAATGAAGCAGGCGGCATCTCCCAGCAGCACGTAGCCGTCGCCGGCAATTTCGTCACAGGCATAAGACCAGTCCTTGACCAAAAAGGGGCCGGAAACCTGCTGTGCCGTTTCCAATAATTTGGCGGTATGGGGAGCTTGAGCCAGTTGGTCCGCCAGGAAGCGGGCCGGACCCATTTCACGTAATAGCGACTCCCCCGCCTTTTGGTCCACTACGGCGCCCACGCTGGCCCAGCCGGTATGCAGCGGAATAGTCCAAAGCCAACCGTTGGGGTAGGACTCAATAAAAATGTTGGTGTCCGCGGGCGGATCCAGCCGCTTGGCTCCGTCATAATAGGCGTACACCGCCAAGTTGCGGAAGGACTCATCCCAGCGGCGCAGGCCCAGTTGGCGACCCAGCAAAGCTCCCTGCCCGCTGGCATCCACCACGAAATCGGCGCGGACGGTCCTCTCGTCACCCGCATCGGTGAAGTAGCGAACTTCGGAGACCGTGCTTTCCGGTCCCCCGCGACGACCGGACGAACCGCTCCGGCGCTTGTCGGGCGAGTCGTCATTACCGCCCGGCTCGTGCCTATTCTCGGTACTCTTGACCTCTACCTCTAATCCCTCAAATTGAACTCCGGTTACCTGACAGCCCTGACGCACGTCCACGCCATTCCTCGCGGCATTGTCCAGGAGCAGTTGATCGAACAGAGGCCGCCAGACCTGGTAGGAGTGGGGATAGCGGCGGTTGGTTTCGGCAAAGAACCAACTCCAGGGGGTTTTGTCCTTGCCCCAGACCATGGTAGCGCCCCCCTTGCGCAGGAACCCCTGGGCTTCCACTTCCGGCAGTACGCCCAGTTCTTCCAGGACCGGGATACTGGCCGGGAGCAGGGATTCTCCAACGTGGTCGCGAGGAAAGTGTTCGCGCTCCAGGAGCAGGACTTGCCAACCCTTGCGGGCCAGCATGGTAGCGGCAGCGCTGCCTCCGGGTCCGCCGCCGATGACTACAACATCAACGGCAGAGGCAGCGTTCAATTCCCTGTCCATTCGGGCAAACCCTCCCCGCAGTTGGCTTTAGGAATACTCTGAATAAGTCATAAAACGCCAGCGCCTTCACCCCGTCGTTCCGGTGATAGCAGGAACCTAAAACTTTGTGGCCGGAGGTTCCTGCCTTCGCAGGAACGACGGGTAGGGATAAACCCCCAAGCCACGGATTTATTCAGTGGTCCATTAATATTCCGGCAGGGGCGACGGAAGCTGGAAAATAGGGGTAGAAAGTGATTGCAATGGAAGCCGGAGCAGGTAGCCACGTAAGAGAACCTGCTCCGGCCCAAGCTCCAAGCGGTGACGGAAGGCCCCCCACGGAATCACCAGGGAAGGCCCCGCCCGAATTGCCGAAAACGGCCAAGCCGGACTACCCAGCTCCGGACTATCTACCTCCAGACTATCGAACTGCCAAATTAATCACCGGCGTACTTTAACCGGATGTTGCCGGGTTAGCGCCGTTGCTCGACCCCGAGTCCTAGACCAGGGACTTGCCGGTGGCCGGGTCAACCTCGAAGGGGCCGGGCAGTTCCAGTTCCTTGGCAAACTCCTTGACTGCGGGAATTACTTCCTCGCCCATCAGCCGGAGGCTGCGCATGGCGTCGTCGTGGGACATTGCTCCGTCGCCGTCCCAGAAGAAGATGCTGCCGGGGCGTATGTACTCCAGCACGTGGCGAATCTTGGGCAACACGGTCTTGGGCGTTCCCGTGATAATCGTGTAGTCCGCAATTTGCTGCTCATAGGGCCGACCCAACACGCCGGCCGCGCCGCCGCCGCCACCCCGGGCGCCGGTTGCTACCGCCTGGGTAGGCAAGACCCGAGTGCGGGAGGTGAGGCCCGGCAAGTTCACCAACGCCGGGTTGACCGTCCCCTCGTTGCCGGCGAGGAAGGGGTTACTGGGGCCTTGCACGTACTTGCGGGCGGTCTGCTCCGCCAGTTCTTCCGTCTCGTCAACGTGGACTTTCCAAAGGTAGCCGATGTTCTGGGAGCCGGACTCGTAACCGTGCTCGGCGGCGGTGTCGTGGTAAAGCTGGAAAGCCTGCTTGGTGGGTTCCATCTCAGTGGCAAGCATGATGTAAGGTATCCGCTTCTCGGCGGCCCACATCAGGGAGTCCCGGCTGACCACCCCCGGCAGCCAGATGGGAGGATGCGGGTCCTGGTAGGGGCGCACCCAGGGGTTGACGTGGCGGTACTGGAAATGTTTGCCTTCCCAGCGGAAGGGGCCGGGCGTAGTCCATGCCTTGACGATGAACTCATGGGCTTCCTGGAACCGCTCCCAGTTATAGGGCGGCGGCGAGTTATGCGCCACGCTTTCCCGTCCCGTGCCGCGCACCCAGCCGGATACCAGACGGCCCCGGGAAATCATGTCAATCATGGAAAGCTGCTCCACCAGCCAGAGGGGGTCATCCCAGATGGGCAGGATGTTGCCCAGCAGGACAATCTTAGCCTTGGTGGTCATGCGGGCCAGGATGGAAGCCTCCACATTCATGGCTCCACCCATACAGAAGGGAGTGCCGTGGTGCTCATTAAGCATCAGGCCATCGAACCCCATCTCCTCGGCGTACATTTTCTCGTCAAGGTAGCGGTTATAAAGGTCGGCGCCCAGCTTGGGATCGTAGATTCCGTTGCTGACGGTCAAGTCCATAATGGGCTTGCCGGTAGCGCCGAAGAAGCCGGACCGGGGGTCCTGATAAGGCCGCTCGGTAAAGTATCCAACAAACATTGCTTTCTCCCTCCTTGTGCTCCCTTTATCTGCGTATTCCAAACCGGGCTTCGACCGGCCACCGGCCACCGGCCACGGGCGACGAGCGCGCTCGCAAATAGTGCTATTCCTGAATTTCGTCAGTCCTGACTAGAGAGTCAAGACCATCGAGGTTGCCGCAATTGCCGCCGGCGAATTAGCGGTTAACCGATATAAGCGCTCCGAGATTTGGGTTACCCTTGGGAAAAGAACTCCTGGGCCAGGGCAACGAACTCGTCGGACTTTTCGATATAGACTTGGTGGCCGCAATCATCCAGGATTTCCAGTCGCGAACCGGGGATGGATTCGTGGTAAACCTGGGCGGCGCTAACCGGAACAATGCCGTCGTCCCGGCCCCAAACAACCAGGGTAGGCAGTTTATTGAGCCGCCCGAGCAACCGGGGCAGGGCCGGATAGTACATATAGGGTTTCCACCCCAGGCGGCAGGCCTCCTCCCGGGCTACTTCCCACGCCTGAGCTTGTTCCGGCTCCGGCGATTCAGGGCACAATTCCTGAAATTCGGGAGTGCGGTCCGGGTTCAGGAAGCTGGCGGTAATGAATTCCTTGACCACCACCAGGAACATATCGTAAATATCGCCCTGCGGCGGCTTGACACCCATTGGAGCAACCAGGGCCAGCTTCTTGAATTGCTGCGGGCACATTGTTGCCATTTCGGCTGCCAGCCAACCACCCAGGGACAAACCAATCGCGTTGACCGGTCCCAAGCCGATTTCGTCCAAGGCCATCAGATACCAGCCGGCCAAGTCCCGCATATTCATTACCCAGTCCAACCGGCCCGATTTGCCAAAGCCGGGATGCGAAGGTATATAGACCGTGTGGTTCTGGGCCAGCGCCTGAAGGAACCGCAGCGGTCCGGAATGAGCAATCTCATCATGGAGAATGAGTAAAGGCTCCCCGGAACCGCCCTTTATCAATTGGATATCGGTTCCGGCGGCACGGACAGTCTCTTCGGTCCAGTCAATGGAAAGGGCGGTCATTGGGACGGCCTCCTTAAATCAATAGAACGATTTCAAGAGCCTGGTAAAAGCGCTGGGAAACAATAGCTTGGAATCCACCAGCTATGGGCCCAAAGAACCATCCGCGGCGGCGTCTCACCGAAAATTGCGGCGGCAGTATATCGTCAACGCCTTTGGTATCCAGTATAATAAGGGACATACGATACCTGCCCTGAAATCCGGGTGACTGCACCGTCATACGCTTCGCCCGGTATCCGTGACGGCCCACTAATATGGCGCCTTGGCAGGTGGTCAAATTGGCGGCAACGAATTGCCGGTTAGTGTAGCAAAGAGGGCTGGGGATAGCAAACCGGCCGGGTCGCGGTCTAATCATTGCCGTATATACGGGGCCGTATATACCAGGTAGGGGAACCGGGCCGGTAAAGGGCAGCCGACATTATCCGAAATCGTAGGTGTAACCGTCCCCGGGCCTCTCGATTTACAAAGGAAGCTCGCTCCTGGTAAGTCGGCCGTTGGACCAGCTCCGGGTGAGCGGGGAAAGGTACATCACCATCGCAGTGAACGGCGCCAGCCAGGTGCAAGCTCCGGGCGAGCGGGGAAAGGTATCGGCCCTTTGACTAGCTCTGGATAAGGGGGAATATACCTGAACCAGGACTTTCGAAAGACGGTCGAAACCGTCCGGGGATTATTGACAGCGGAAGGGCTTTGTATTATCTTAATTCCTACCTTATAATTGATACCAAACAACTGCCCTTTTGGGGCCTTTCCAGATAGGGCCGGAGTTTGGCAAGCAGCGAACTTAACCGCATTGGCGGTTGAATTATCACCACAAAAACAAAAGAAGGGAGGATTGTATGGCTGACCTAGATGTCGCATTAATGGCTCACTTGTTGCGGCGCGCCGGCTTCGGGGCAAGCCGCGACGAAATTGAAGCCAAAGTCGCCCAAGGGTATGACAACGTAGTTGAAGAACTGCTGAACCCCCAGGGAAACCCGGGTGTTGAAGAAGACCTGCTTATGCGCTACCAGCCGGCCTATCACGAGGCGGCGGCCATTGAGACCAACGTGCAGGCGTGGATCTTTAGAATGATTAACAATCCCCGCCAATTGCAGGAAAAGATGGCCTTGTTCTGGCACATGATTTTCTGCGCCGGTCACAGCAAGATTGACAGCGGACAGGAAATGGGTCGGATGGTCCAGATGTTCCGCGACCACGGTATGGGCAACTTCCGGGACCTGGTTTACCGGCTGTCCACCAGCCCGGCAATGGTTTACTACCTGGATAACAACGAAAGTCATAAGGTGGCCCTGAATGAGAACTACGGTCGAGAGCTGCTGGAGCTGTTCTCTCTGGGCGTAGGCAAGGACGAGGAGTTTAACTACTCCGAGGACGACGTCAAGGCTTGTGCGCGGTCCTTTACCGGCTGGAACATCGCTCCGCCGTACCCGCCTTTCCCCTACGGCCGCAGCCCCTGGCAGTTCCGGTTTGACCCGGCCGACCACGATGACAGCGAAAAGACCTTCCTGGGCGAGACGGGCCATTTCGATGGTGATGACATAATTGACATCATCTGCAAGCAGCCGGCCACGGCTCGCTTCCTGGCCCGCCACCTTTACAACTACTTTGTAGCCGACGATGTGCAAATTCCGGCTTGGCGGTTGACTCCGCCGGCAGACCGGGAAGCCATCGAAACATTGGAACAAGCCTACTTCGAGTCCGGCTACGACGTAACCGCCATGCTGCGGGCGATGTTCAATTCCGACTTCTTCAAGGCGGAAGGCGTCCGCTACGCCAAGGTCAAGAACCCGGCGGAAATGGTGGCCGGTACGCTGCGGATGGTGGGCGAGCACCGGGAGATTCAGCCCGGGCTGTTTGAAATGTCCCAGGAACCCAAATATATGGGAATGGACTTGATGAACCCTCCCACGGTGGAAGGTTGGCATACGGGCCGCGAGTGGATCGACAGCGGCACGCTGGTGGAGCGGATTAACTTCGCCTCCGACCTACTGGGCAACACCGAGCTTCCGGGTGTGCAGTCGCTGATTAGCCGATTGATGGCCCGGGGCGAAAAACTGACGCCGGAGCAGTTCGTTGATGGCTGCCTGGACCTGACTGGTCCCCTGGACGTAACCGATGGCACGCTGAGCGAGTTGCAGTCTCACGCCATGAAAGACGGCGACCTCAGCCATAGCAGCGAGTCGGAGCGGGTCGAATTTGCCCGGCGCACCGGCGAAATGTTCCAGATGATCGCCGCCACGGCAGAGTTCCAGTTCGAGTAATATAGCTATAGGAGAAGAGAACATGGTTTCTACTCAAAAAGATCCAGTCCTGGCGGTGCTGTCCCTTTCGGGTGGCAACGACGGTCTGAATACGGTGATTCCCTATACCAACCCGTTGTATAAGGACTACCGGCCCAAGCTGGGTATTGCCGACAACCAGGTGATTCCGATCACCGACAGTCTGGGCTTTCACCCGACGATGGGGCCGCTGAAGAAGTTTTGGGATGAGGGTAAGCTGGCTATTTTCCTCGGCGTAGGTTACGAAAATCCCAGCTACTCCCACTTCCGCTCCATGGACATTTGGCACACCTGCGAGCCGGACAAGATTGGCACCGAAGGCTGGCTGGGCCGCGCCCTTAAGGAAATGGACCCCAACGCAGAGAACGTGCTGACCGGCGTCAACTTTGGCCGCGGCCTTCCCCGGGCCTTGGCCATGGATGGCGTTCCCGTTGCTTCCGTTGGCAATCTGGAGACCTACGGTCTGCTGACCGGCATTGAAGGCGAAAACCAGCGCGAGCAGGCTCTCGACGTGTTTGGTCGGATGTATTCCCCCGCCGTCGGGCGCAGCGCAGTGCTGGACTACATTCACAGCACCGGCACCAACGCCCTCAAGGGCGCCGACATTCTGTCCACCGCGCCGGATAGCTACACTTCCAACGTGGAGTACTCCTCCACCGTTGTCGGCCAGTACATGAAGAACATCGCCCAGACCCACCTGGCCAACTTCGGCAGCCGGGTGCTCTACACCACATCTCCGTATAACAGCTTCGACACCCACGCCAATCAGGCGCAGCTCCACTCCGGACTGTGGTCCGATGTGTCGAACAACGTGGAAACCTTCATGGCCGATTTGAGAGACCATGACGCCAGCGATAACGTCACGCTGCTGATGTTTACCGAGTTTGGCCGACGCATCAGCGACAACGGTTCGGGGACCGATCACGGCGCGGGCGGTGTTGCCTTCGCTGTCGGCGAACACGTCAAGGGCGGAATCTATGGCGAGTATCCGTCGCTGGAACCCAGCCAACATGCCGAGGGCGGCAACCTCCAGTACAGCATGGACTTCCGCACCATTTACAGCACCATCCTGGAGGACTGGCTGCACATGGACTCCCAACCCATCATCGGCGGCAACTTCGAGAAGGTAAAGTTCCTGTAAGTCGTTCCCTGGCTGGCCTCAGGCTGGCGACGGACGAACCTGCAAGCAATAGGTCAATAGATACAATCGGGCTGCTCCGGCGGCGTTCCCGAAATAGGGGAAACCCACGGAGCGGCCCCAGCCTTAACTGTCATCAATCACACGACTACTAATAACGAGGTAAGAGCATGAGCACCCATTTCTTTGGGCTTACCGACCGGACGTTCGACTACAGCCACTCGGTTGGCCGTAACGAATTCGCCGGGACCGGATTCCGAAATCCGGTGGACATGGCTCTTGGCTCCGACGACGTAGTGTACGTACTTAACCGTTCCTACGAAAATCGGCCCGACGGAGTCAGGATCACCATCTGCACCCTTAGCGAAGACTACATCACTGAGTTCGGCACCTACGGTGAGGAAGACGGCAATTTTATATGGCCGACGGCCCTTGCCCTGGACAAGGACGACAATATCTACGTGGCCGACGAATGGCTGAACCGTATTACCATCTTTAACCGGGACGGCGAGTTCCTGAGCAAGTGGGGCGTCGGCGGTTCCGGCGATGGTGAACTGGACCGGCCCGCCGGGTTGGTTATTACCCCCGACCAGACCATTTACATCACCGACAGCCGCAACGGTCGGGTACAGAAGTTTACTCTGGACGGCAAGTATCTGGGCCAGTTCGGCAAGGCCGGCAAGGGCCCCGGCGAGTTCGATTTGCCCTGGGGCATTGCCCTGGGCCCGGACGGCATGGTTTATGTGGCCGACTGGCGGAATGACCGGGTTCAGGCCTTCAACGCCGACGGCGAATGGCAAGCCAGCTTTGGCCGCCCCGGCAGCGGCGTGGGGGAATTCAACCGCCCCAGCGGTCTGGCCGTGGATGCGGAAGGCGATGTTTATGTTGCCGACTGGCTGAACAACCGGGTCCAGATCCTGGCTCCGGATGGCCGGTTCCTGTCTCAACTGGGCGGCGACCATCGACTCTCTCAATGGGGCAAGGACAAGCTCGTGTCCAACCCGGACATGATCCGGCAGCGGGCATTGGCTTATGCCAACGACCCCGGTTACGAGCGCAACTTCTCCCATCCCTGCGCGGTAAAGATTGACGCCCAGGGCCGCATCTGCGTCCTGGACCACACCCGCGGGCGGATCCAGGTTTACAGCAAGGTGAAGGAACCGGCCCTAATCTAGCCAACTACCAATCACCTTCGACCACTCAGGTACTCAGGCAAAAGTTTAGGGGCGTACGTCGGTACGCCCCTATCTTGTTGTCCGGCAGGTTGGCCGCGCTTATGTCGGCGATGGGTACGACTGTTGCTTCCTATTCTTTCGGTCCTTCGTCTTCCGGTGATTCAGGCATACCGGCGTCAATCCAGGCGGCTATCTCATCCACCTCGGGTCGGGGAAGGAAAGGACCGCGCAGGGGCATTTTGCCAAAGGTGCCTACGCTTAAGGCCAGCGAACGTACCAGGTACGTTTCCCGGCCGGGCACACCCGGTTCAATGGCCCGGAACCCGTTCAACACTGCCTCGGCCAATTCCTGGGGCGTTTCCCAGTAGTATTCATGGATGCCCGGGTAGGGTTCTCGCCCCCACCGCTCCTTCCACTGCTCCATAATATCGTACAGAATCTCTTTAACCCGGGGCCAATAGACCGTGTCAGCGCTTCCCTGACTGTCGCTCATGGGATTTCTCCTGGAAGGTAGTTGGAACAATGTAGCTGGAACAATGTGACCGGAGTTGGAAATCTATGCCGGTCAGACCGGGTGCTCGTTGACCGACTCACGGCGGAGCAATTCCAGGGCGTGAGGCAGCACCGGTATGACCACCCCCAAAGTTTCGGCCACTCCCTTGGGACTGCCCGGCAGGGTGATGATCAACGTGCTGCCCCGGACTCCGGTAACCGAGCGGCTGAGCATCGCCATCGGCGTAAACTTCAAGGTTTCCGCGCGCATCGCCTCGGCCAAGCCCGGCACTTCCCGGTCAATAATGGACTTGCAGGCCTCCGGCGTCACATCCCGCGGCCCCAATCCGGTACCGCCGGTGCTGACAATCAGGTCAACGTCCGGAGCATCGGCCCACTCCGCCATGCGCTGGGCAATCATGTCCTTTTCATCGGAAACAATTTCATACCGGGCTACCGTATAATCCGGCGGGGGCAGCAACTCCTTAATCTTGTCGCCGCTGCTGTCCTCCCGCTGGCCGTGGTAGCCGGAGGTGCTGATGGTAAGAATCGCCAATCCGTACATAGTGCCTCCGCAAGCCATAATAACATATCCCGGAAGGGAGCGGGGCATGGCACAAACCGACGGGGTAAGAGCGGGCATTAACCCGCCGCCCCAGCGGGAAAGGCGGCGTTGACAAGGGATTATGCAGCCTTTATATTCACTGGCAATGTAGCCGGAACCTGGCCCGATTATAGCTGGGCAGCCACGAGACTTTTTCCGGTCAGCGGCAGCGCCTTCCGCTATTTCCATGAACCTACAGTTCAACCAGTTCAACCAGGTCAACGAAGAGAACGGAAGGAATGCCGCCCGCTTTGGTTTCCGGCTTATTCCCCTTACGGAACACCGGCTGCGACGTTGTATGACCTCCTTTGAAGCGCTGACGGGCGAAACGGGACAAATGCTGCTGCTGCCCCGGGAAAATAGACCGGGGCGGCTAACCAATCGGACGAGGTGAAAAATTCGTGAGCCAGGAACGTCCTTGCGTGTTTTGCGAGATAATTGCCGGACGGGAACCGGCCCGGGTCCGCTACGTGGACGACGAAATTATAGTAATCGTCAACCGGCTGACCTGGGTGCCCGTGATGCTGCTCGCCATGCCCAAGAAACACTTGAGCCAACTGGAAATGTGGAGCAGCGGCCTGATGCAGCGGCTGGGAACTACGGCAGTAGATTTGGGGTGTATGTTCTGCCCCAACGGTTTCCGAATCCTTTCGAATTTCGGTTACGACGGACTGCAAAGTCAGAGCCACGGACACCTGCACATCATCGGCGGATCCTATCTGGGCCATTATGCCTGAGCCATACCATCGGTAAAACTACCGGCAAAACTACCGGTAAAGCTACCGCCAAAACCGGGGAAACCTTTTCCCGTTTTGTCGGCATGCCGGTCCATCAACCCGGTTATTCCAACCAACGTACTCAGCCGCCAGGCAACCGTTAGCCTGACTCAACCAACCCAACCAACCCAAGCAGCCTAGGAGCAAGACAATATGGCGGAAACGGTTCTTTACGAAAAGCGCGATCATATCGTCACTATTACCCTCAACCGGCCCGATTCCCTGAACTCGATCAACCGGCAACTGCGGCAGGAGTTGGCCGACGCCATCACCCGCTTCGATAGCGACACGGATTCCTTCGTTGCCATCGTCACCGGAGCGGGTCGGGCTTTCTGCGCCGGCCGTGACCTGAAGGAAAGGGCCAACGACAACGCCGAAGGACGTCAGGCCCGGGCATCCGACAGCATGTACCCGGATCGCCCCTATATGTGGCCGCAGACCTGGAAACCGCTCATCGCCGCCGTCAACGGCTTCGCCTTGGCCGGAGGCTGGTCCATTGCCCAAATGTGCGACCTGCGGATCGCCGCCGAGGATGCCAAGCTGGGAATTACTGAAACCAAGTGGAGCTTGCTGCCGCCCTTTGGCACCATCCTGCCCAAACAAATATCCCTTTCGGCGGTTCTGGAGCTATGCCTGACCGCCCAGCCAATTACCGCGCAGCGGGCCTATGACATCGGGTTCGTCAACAAGGTGGTGCCCGGAAACCAACTGATGGAAGAGGCGGTCACAATGGCGGAGCAGATAGCGGAGAACGCTCCCCTGGCCGTTCAATACTTTAAAGAGCTGGCCTACCGGGGGCTGAATATGTCCACCCAGGACATCTCGTCGCTAACCTACCATATGTACGACCAACTGCTTACCACCGAAGACTCCAAAGAAGGCCCGCGCGCTTTCGCCGAGAAGCGCAAGCCCCGCTGGCAGGCCCGGTAGGGGGAACCCCATCAGAGAAACCGACTGCCCCTTCTTCGGTGTGCTAAACTAGGGAACAATCGAAGAGCGATTTACCATAGAGCATCTCAAACCCCAAGCTGATTGCGGAGGTTAAGCTAATGACAACTCAGGTTCAACCTCAGGACAAGACGGTAACCGCCAACGGGCATTCTTTGCATTACCTGGATTGGGGAGCGGTAGGCAAGCCGGTGGCGCTGCTGGTACACGGTCTCCGGGGCCACGCCCATTCCTGGGACGACGTTTCGGCGGCTCTCTGCGAAGACTATCACGTGCTGGCTATGGACCAGCGGGGTCGGGGCGACAGTGATTGGGCCAAGGACGGCGATTACACCACGGGCGCTTACGTGGCCGACCTGACCGGATTCTGCCAAGCCTTGGGATTGGAAAAGTTTATCCTGGTGGGCCACTCTATGGGCGGGCGGAACAGCCTGGCCTTCGGCGGCGGGAATCCGCAGATGCTGGAGAAGCTGGTCGTCGTGGACGTTGGCCCCACGCTGGACCCCCGGGGCAGCCAGCGTATTTCCCAGGAAATCCGGAATGTGCCGGAGGAGTTCGACTCTTTTGAGGCTGCCCTGGAATACCAGAACCGGCAGAATCGCTTTGCCTCGGAGGCAGTGATGCGCCGTCGGTTGCGCTACGCGACCAAAGAATTGCCCAACGGCAAAACCGGCTGGAAGTACGATTTGCTAATCCGGGAGCAGCGGCGCAACGGTACGGTGCCTCCTTCCGAAGACCTGTGGCCCTCGTTGCCCAACATACAATGCCCGACTCTCATTTTGCGCGGGGCGGAAAGCGATATTCTCAGTCCGGAAGTAGCGCAGCAAATGCTGACCACCCTGCCCAACTGCAAAATGGTGGAGATTCAGCAGGCAGGCCACATGGTCTTTGAGGACCAACCAACAGACTTTATAGCGGCGCTCAAAGGTTTCCTGGGCTAAGGCCAATCCCCGGAATTGGCAACGCTTAAAGCTCCAAACTCCGAAAAATCGGGCCGTAGAACCGGGCCGGAAAAACGGAAAGTTGCGGGGTGTTGGTCCAACTCACCCGGTAGCGCCGGTGGAGCATCCGGATTGAGTTTCCCGTTCCGGAGAAGGTCAATTCCCCTCGCCGGTTTCGGGCCAGTTCACCCCGGCCGGTTTTTGCCGGCAATAATCAAGCGGACGGAGGCAAAGCGAACCAAATGAAAATCTCCTTCTTTCATCTGATGCCATACCAAGGTCTGCCCGCCGATTTTGAGGAGCGGCATCACAGCGCCTGGGTTGACCTGCCTAACGAAAATTTTGACCCGGACCTGGGCCGTCAGCACTATGATGACTACCTGGAGGAACTACAGTACGCCGACGTCCAGGGGTTCGACGGGGTTTGCGTCAACGAGCATCACAATAACGCCTACGGGTTAATGCCCTCGCCGAATCTCGTCGCCTCCATTCTGGCCCGCACCACCTCCCGGGCAGCCCTCATCGTGCTGGGCAACAGCCTGGCCCTGTACCAGCCCCCACTGCGGGTAGCCGAAGAAATGGCGATGCTGGACTTGATGAGCGGTGGCCGTCTGGTAGCCGGTTTTCCGGTCGGCACTTCGATGGACACCACTTTTTCCTACGGTCAGACCCCCATCACGCTGCGCGAAAAACACAATGAGGCCCACGAGCTGATTATGCGGGCCTGGTCGGAGCGCAAACCCTTCATCTTTAACGGCAAGTATAACCAACTTCGCTATGTCAGCATCTGGCCCCGGCCGTTGCAGCAACCCCATCCGCCGGTTTGGATACCCGGCAGCGGCAGCCTGGAAACCTGGGACTGGGTACTGGACCGGGATTATGTTTATTGCTACCTGAGCTATTTCGGCTACCTGCGAGGCAAGCGGGTGGTTGACGGGTTCTGGAACCGGGTGGCCGAAAGGGGCATTGACGACAACCCCCACCGGCTGGGCTTTCTGCAATTGGTCTGCGTATCCGAAACCGACGAATCGGCGCAGGAGGAATATGAAGACCACGTCAAGTATTTCTACCAGAAAATGCTCCGGATTCATGCCCCCTTTGCCGAGTCTCCGGGTTACCGCTCCCTGGCCTCGGTACGCGAGTCCCTCCGTCCCCAGATTGGCGAGGAGGCGCAAAAGGCGGCCAACGAGCTGGGCTGGGCCGACTTTGTAGAACAGGGGCATATTATCGCCGGCAGTCCGGCCACCGTGCGGGAGAAGCTGACCGAGGCCATCAAGTTGCTGCGCGTCGGGCATCTAATGTGCCTGTTGCACATCGGCACCATGCCCAAGGAGTTGACCCTGAAGAACACCGAGCTGTTCGCCCGGGAAGTAATGCCGGCAATAAAGGATATATGGAGCGAGCATCCCGATCCCTGGTGGCCCGAAAGAGTTGGAGACAATACGGCCAGTACGTCGGCCAGTACGTCGGCCAGTACGACTGCCAGTACAATTGAAGGCAACCCGGCCCCGGCTGCGGTTGGAGATTAATTTAGCGCACGGGACGGGACGGGACGGCCAAGCATAATTTTCCAGCGAGGAGAGGCAGATAAATGTACGGAGTAGTTGCGACGATTAACATCAAGCCGGGGTTCAAGGAGCAATTCATGGCCTCGATGCTGGAGGACGCCGCCGGCTCGGTTAACGACGAGCCCGGCTGCCTGCGCTTTGACGTGCTGGAAGACAGCGAAAACCCCAATCGATTGTATTTGATGGAAGAATACCTCGACGAAGCGGCCTTTGAGTCCCATACCCAACAGCCCCACTTTATCTTGTGGCGTGAAACCTGTAAGGACTGGTTCGACGGGCGGGTGGAAGTGTACCGCGTCTCCGGGGTTTACCCGCCGGGCAAGTAACAAAGCTCCAGCGAACCCGCAGGCTTTCGGATACCTTTGGTCAACAACGTTCCGAGTTCAATACCGGATAATTCAAGCTGACCATCGGCCCAATCTCCGCCGGTTGTTCCGCCGGTTTAATCATCAGGTCAACAGGTTTGTGGCGGCCCGGCAGTGAGCATTCCCTGCCGGGCCAAACTTCGCCCGGCAATCCCGCGCCGCCATTGGGCCAACGTTGCAAATTCGTCCTATTCCACTGACAGTTGGTACGGGCAACTTCCGTTGCTCTGAAATATGATAGTTGGAGGACGGTATAACTCTTCCGTCCCAAACTATTTCAAGGAGCAATTATCCGGATGAGCGACGTTTCTCCCATTACGGAAGGATTCCACACCATAACTCCCCACCTAACCGTCAAGCCGGCCGCGGAGGCAATGGATTTTTACGTGAAAGCCTTTGGCGCCGTCGAGTGCTGCCGATTTATGATGCCGGGCAGCGACCTGATCGCCCACGGTCTAATGAAGATTGGCAATTCCTTCCTGATGTTGACCGACGAGTTTCCGCCGGAAATGAGCTGCCCCGGGGTCTTTTCGCCGGCCAGCGGCAACGGAACAACGGTAACCATCCAGCTATACGTCGAGGATGTGGACTCGGTGTACCAACAGGCGCTAAGCGTCGGCTGCTCCTCGGTTATGGAACCGATGGACGCCTTTTGGGGCGACCGGTACGGCCAGGTTTGCGACCCCTACGGTCACCAATGGGCGCTAGCCACCCACATCGCCGATATTAACATGGAGGAAATCAACGCGGCCGCAGCCCAGGAGTTTTCCAACACACCCTCCGACTAAACCGCGAAATTACTCCGGCAATTCCGGGCAGATTACCGGCATTCGCCCCCAACCCGGACTGGGGTATAACCGTCGGTTGGGGGCGTATTTATTGTCCCCTCGCTTTCGCCTTGGCTACCGTTTTCTTTCTCTGACGCCGGCCAGCAGGAACTCAAGGGCGGCGGCGTCATCCAACCCGGCCAGGTCAATCCAGGCGGTTTGAGGCAGGTAAGACGCTACATCGCACTCCCGCACCCGTACCGGGATCAGAATCCCCGCCGCCCCGGTAGGATCCTGGGCATAGGCGGCGGCCCACTCCGGGCGATTCAGATTGTCGTCCAGGTAGTCCGGGGAGAGGACGGCAATGGTCGATTCGGCGATGGCGCTGACGGCGTACATTTCCAGCAAAAAGCTGGAGCCGGACCAGAAGTCCCAGGATTGCAGCTCTACGGTGTAGCCCGCTTGCTGTAGCTGCGCCCCAATCCACTCGGCCCACTCCTGGTCGGCGCCGTTATAGCTAATGAAAAAGTCCATTCCCCTCCATCGGTCCGAGCATATTGCAGCAGAGTATGTTGTCGGCCCCCACTGTCTCGCTGGCGGTATCCATTTTAGCATCGTTAATGCCTTGAGATAACCGGCCGACCAACCTGAAGCCAGGGCCCAAACTTGACGATAAGGGCAATGGTATAGAGAATAGGAAAGGCCGCAGTTCCGTAAAGCCGCAATTCCGTAAAATCCAGGCCGGGTAAGACTGCCGAAGGGGTTAGGCCCACCGGTTCTCACCGCCGGCAGATACCTGCATTCTACGATAATCAAGGCCCGGATTAAGCGCCGACCTGAATAAAGGCCGAACAGCTAAAAAGGAGCAATCATGCCCAACTTTGTGAGAGTTTATACCGGGGAAGACGGCAAGTCTCATCTGGAGGACTTGGCCCCGCCGTTTCAGTCCTTTGTCGATACCGAGGGCGCCTATGGCGAGGGTACGCCGATGGAAACCGCCAACGGTATCACCATCCGAATTGCCCAGCCCGGCTATCTGCTGGAGTGGCATACCGCGCCCCGACGCCAATATACGATTACCCTGTCCGGCGTGGCCGAGGTAGAAGTGGGCGACGGCACCAAGCGGCGAGTTGGGGCCGGCGATGTGCTGTTGGCAGAGGACTTGACCGGAGAGGGTCATATCACCCGGGTAATTAGCGAAGATCCCAGGTACTACATAGTTGTAGCTCTGGAAGACTAGCTCCGGCCAGGCGTTGAAACGCCCCGGCGCCGGATTATAACTTGGGTGGGCAGGTAAAACTGCCGACTCAACCCTTAATGCCAGCCAAAAGCCTTTTCTGACCCGACCCGAAGGGCGCAAGCCCGGTCAGGGCAAGACTGACGACGCAAGGGTTGCCGCGGTGGGTTAATGTAGTGGGTTAATGGGGGACTTGCGCCCGGTTGACTACCCCGTCCCTTAGCCGGGGAATTAGCTCTCGGCCGTACTCGCGGGCGTCGTTCAGCGGGTCAAAGCCGCGGATGATGAAGGCGGAACAGCCCAGGTCATAGTAGCCCAACATCGACTCGGCTACCTGCTCGGCAGTGCCCACCAGACAAGTGGTGCTGCCGGCGGCGCCGCTGGCCGCGGCAATGGGCATCCACAACCGTTCGTCGTGGATATTGCCTTGGGCGGCAAAGTCCAACAGTCGGCGCGAGCCCACGGATTGGGGGCGGGCCGACTCCCCGGGACCGATGCTTCCCTTGGTCGCCTCCTGAACCCGGGCCAATATTGCCTCGGCCCGCTGCCAGGCCTGCTCCTCGGTGTCACCCAAAATAGGACGGACGGAGAGGCTGAACCGGATATCGCGTCCGTAATTCGTTGCCCGCTGCCGAATGTCCGCAATACGTTCCCGGATTGACGCCCTTGGCTCGCCCCACAGGGCAAAAACGTCGGCCCGGCGGCTGCCCACCTCCAGAGCAATGTCCGAAGCGCCGCCAAAAAACAGGGGCAGATGGGGCCGCTGATAGCACCGAACGTGACTGTTAGCCCCCTTGAGCCGGTAGAACTCTCCCTCAAAGTCAAAGGGTTCCGGCAAAATCCAGGAGCGGCGCAGCAAGTCCATGTACTCATCGGTGCGGCGGTATCGGCCATCGTGGTCCAGAAAGTCCCCATCCCGCTCCTGCTCAACGTCGCTGCCCCCGGAAATAAGGTGCAGCGCAATACGTCCGCCGGTAAGTTGGTCCAGGGTAGCCGCCTTGCGCGCCGCCAGAGTTGGGGCCACAAAGCCGGGCCGGTGGGCGATAAGATAACCCAGCCGGGTAGTATGAGCCGCGGCGTATCCCGCCACCTCAAAGCCGTCCGGCGTACTGGAGGAATAGCCGGTGAGCACCATATCAAACCCGCTTTCCTCGTGGACTCGCGCGAACTCCAGGATGTAATCGCCGTCAACGCCGCCGGGAACTTCCGTCCCCGGGTTGATGCCGCCGCCAAAGACGCTGAGGGTCGCCCCGGCAGTGGCGGCCGCTTCCCGGGTTACGCCTATCATCCCCACAATGCAGACGGTATCAGGTGTTTCAAACATATACGAAGCTTGCCCCGATTAGCTGGATATTATCACGCTACCGGCGCCCATTGTAACACCGGAGGGGTGAAGCAGCCCCGGCCGAAGCGGTGTATCCAGCTCCGACGGGGAAAGCAGGCCGCCGGCAGGGCCGCCAACCGCTATTGACCGAATATCTTGTCCTGCAGGCGGGCCTCCTCCAACGCCGTAAATGACCTGGCGCAGAGTGGTTCCCATTGGAATTTCGGCCAATCCGGGACGGTGCACCGCTCCGCTGAGACAGATAAGTTTAGTGCCCGGCGCCGACTCCAAGCCTACCTGGCCGTAGCGAGCCGGACCCCGCTGCAGGACATAGGGCAGGTTTGCCAAAGTCTCCACGCTATTAACGACGGTAGGGACGGTAGGGACGGCAGCTTGGGGGAACGGTTCCACTTCCACCGGGTGAGACATTCCCGCCGGAGGCTCGCGCCGCTGTCTTTCGATATTATTCGGCGGGGAAGCGTTTGGCAAAGTCGTCTCTTCGCTTTCTTCGCTTTCTTCGCTCTCGGCGCTACCGGCGACCCTCCCGGCGCCGCGCCCAACCTCTATAGCGCAGCCAAACCCGGAGCCAAGGATGTTAACCCCGGCCAGTCCCAGGCTTTGGGCCTGCGCTATGGCGATTTCAACCCGTTCCGCTGCCAGGATTGCTTCGGCGCCGATGTAAACGTAACAGCGGGAGGCTCCGGCGGCATAGGCGGCGATAAGCGCTCCCTCCAGGAAGCGGTGCGGGACACCCTCCAACAGGTGGCAGTCCTGGAACAAGCCCGGCTCGCCGACATTGGCGTTGACCACCAGACGGCGGGAACCGGCAGCGGCGCGGACGGCCTGCCACTGGGGAGCCGCGGGAAGGTAGGCGCCGCTCCGCTCTTGCAGCCCCGAATCCATAACCTGGTCAATCACCGACTCCGGGGGCCGGGCCAGGGCGTGAGCCAGGCTGGAATAGCCGCCGCCACCGATGTAATCATCAATATCGGCGGGGTCAAGCTGACCACAGTAGGCCATGACCTGCAAATGCTGCGGAGCGAAGAAATCTTCCAGGTCGGCAGTGGGCCGACGGATGCCGGGGATTTCCAGGGCGGCGACTATTTCCGCCACGTCCGGTGCAGTCACCCGGCTAAAGTAGCGATTTTCGCCGGTGGGCCCGTGCAAGATAACCTGCGGCGCGGCAAAGCAGGCCCCGTCGCAGCCGGTGGTAACCAGGTAAGCTTCCGAGCGCCGGGACAGGGCCATCCGGAGTTGCTCCGCCACCGCCGCAGCCCCTGACGAAACACTGCACCGGCCTACCTGGACTACCACCCGGGTCTTGCCGGAAGTCCTGGATTCCAGCCGGCGCCGGGCTTGTTGCCGCAATTGGGAATAGGTCATATCCATCCGGTCTCTAACTCTGCTATCGGCCTTGAATCACCCAGTAGTCGTTGCAGCTTCAACCCGGTTACGTAATCAGGAAGATTCTGCTATCGGCGGGGATGATACCAGGGCCAACGCTTCGGCCAGGTCCTCCGGCGAGTTGACGTTGAAAAAACTCCTCATTCCTGGGTCAATAGGAGAAATGGCCGCCTCATTCAGATAGTTGACCCGCACTTGGTCGTAGAATCGAGAGACTTTCAGCTCGTCGGCTTGCAACCTGGCCTCAATGTAAGGCAGGCAGGCTTTGGAGTATAGGGCGTGGGTTGGTTCGGAGTAAGCGCCGGGCCGGGGAACAACTGCGTCAAATCCTTCCCTGAGGGACAGCATATACGCCAACAGGGTCGGGTTAAGAAAGGGCATATCGCAGGCAACCACCAGCCCCCAATCACCGCGCATGGCGGCCAGGCCGGAAAATATGCCGCCCAACGCACCTTTTCCCGGGTAAACGTCCAAAACGATTCGGGCTGCGCGAGGCCCCGCGCCCAGGGGCAGCGCCTTGCCGCGATCCGAGTCGGCCACTACGACTACAATTTCGGCGGACACGGCCTCAACACGTTCGACAACCCGGCGGATCAGGGGCTGGCCGCAAAATGGCTCCTGAGCCTTGTCCCGTCCCAGACGTCGGCTGCGACCACCGGCAAGAATGATACCCGTAACCAGGTCGGTGGCGTCGGAGTTGGGTGCGCTGTCTGCTTGACCGGCCACTTACGCTCCGTTTTAGCCCCAAATATATTTGCCGTTTCTCCCCGGCTACATTTCCTGGAGTATAACATAGGCCCGGAGCCGAACCGTAAATTGGCTAACGCACCAGCAGTCAACCGCATCTGGAACAATAAGCCTCAGATTGGCTTCTTTGACTCCCGCTTGAAACCGGCATTCCGGAGAAATCCTGAATCCAGAGAATCCCTGGCATCGGCCAACTCTCCTTCGGCAAGACTACCAGGGATACTCTGAATAAGTCATTAAACGCCCACCAGGTCACGGACTTATTCAGAGGTTCCCCTGGTCTCCGGCCTGCGGCGGTAAGACGATTGCCGGGGACTTGGCGCGCCCAAATGCGATTGGCCTCAACCCTCCGGCCAATCGCTAGCCTCCTGTCCCCACCTGTAGTAACATTGATGCTACCCTTCGTAAATACAAACTTATAGCTCCGGGAAATCCCTTATCCTCCGCATCTCCGGGTTTGGCGGCGGTTTGAGCTGCCGGACGGGGTATCACCGGGTAACGCCGGGCACCGCCGGGCACCGCCGGGCACCGCCGGGCACCGCTGAGCGCTGGGGTTGGGGTGACAATCAGAGGAGGTTGCCAAATGCAAAGCAGCGAAATTCGTCTCACCGAGCTTTCCCACTGCGCCGGTTGAGCCGCCAAGATTAGTCTGGAGGACCTGGTTCAGGTCCTGAGTAAAATCCCGATGATGACCCACCCCAACCTGCTGGTGGGTATCGAGACCGGAGACGATGCCGCCGTTTATCGTCTGAACGACAGTACCGCCCTGATAATGACGGTGGACTTCTTCCCGCCCATAACCGATGACCCCTACGACTTCGGGGCCATCGCCGCCGCCAATGCGCTAAGCGATGTCTATGCTATGGGCGGCAAGCCCTTGGTGGCTCTCAACATCGTCGGCTTTCCCGCCGCAATGGACAAAAATATTCTTGGCGAGATTATGCGCGGCGGTTATGCCAAGACCGCTGAGGCGGAATGCCTTATTGCGGGTGGTCACACGGTGGATGACCCGGAACCCAAGTATGGGCTTTCCGTGGTAGGCATCGTTGAGCCGGGCCGCCAGGTTACCAACGCCGGCGCCCAACCGGGAGATGTCCTGATCTTGACCAAGCCGATTGGCACCGGCATTATTACCACCGCTGGCAAACAGGGCCGGGTTGACCCGGAGGTGTTGCAAGGGGCGGTTAGCGCTATGGCTGCCCTGAATCGGTCGGCCTCCGAGGCCATGGTCAAGGTGGGTGTCCACGCCTGCACCGACATTACCGGGTTTGGTCTGATGGGGCACCTTAAATCCATGGTGCACGGCAGCAAGGTTTGCGCCCAGATTGAGCTGAGCCAGGTCCCGCTGCTCCCCGGCGCCCGCGAGCTGCTGGAGCTGGGAATCTCCCCCGGCGGCACCGGACGCAATCGGGATAGTGTGGCCGATACGGTCCAATGGCATCCCGACCTGACCGACGATGACCAACTGCTGCTCTGCGATGCCCAGACTTCCGGCGGCCTCCTGATCTCCGTCGCCGGAGACAAGCAGGCTGCCTTGTTGGCGGAACTGGAGGCCGCCGGGACACTGGCCGCCGCCGTAGTTGGCCGCATAGTGGAGGGCCCGCAAGGTCAGATTCAAGCGAATCCGTAACCCGGAGAGCCCGGCATCAGGGGGCAGTTTAAACAGACCCGGGCGCCCTGCCGAAGGTTTGACACCCTTAGGCCAAGGGAATACTATGAATGTCGGTAATTCTTGGCTATCCAAGTCTTTGAACAGGTGGTTGACTAAGTTGGAACCCCAATTTGGATTGAAACGCCCCGATCAAGTTAAAGAGGCCTCCGACCAGGGGGAACGCGTTCCTCCCGGTCAGTTCCTCAGCAAAAAGTTCCCGGTGCTGACCTATGGCTCCACTCCCAAGGTGGATCTGGACACCTGGGCTATCCGGGTATATGGCTTGGTGGAACAGGAAGTTACCCTGAACTGGCAGCAGTTTACCGATTTGGATTGGGTAGCCCTCAACGCCGATTTTCACTGTGTTACCCAGTGGAGTTCGCTGGATAACACCTGGGAAGGGGTGCCGTTCTCTACCTTGGTTAAGTTGGCCGGCGTCAAGCCCCAGGCCCGCTTTGTTGTCGCCCACTGCTACGGCGCTTATACCACCAACATGCCGTTGGATTTGTTGATGGAAGAGGGGTTTCTGGCTCACCGCCACAATGGCAGCGAGCTGGGCAAGGACCACGGCTGGCCGCTGCGCCTGATTGTCCCCAGCCGCTACGCCTGGAAGAGCGCCAAATGGGTTAACGGTATCGAACTTCTCGCTGAGGATGCCCCCGGCTTCTGGGAGCAGCGCGGGTACAACAACAATGCCGATCCATGGAAAGAGGAACGCTTTTGGCCGGAGTTGAGTCGTTAGGTTTTGACTCTGATGCAATTGCACCCGTAATGACACTGCCCCGGCCTTAAAGGCCGGGGCAGTGTCATTGTTCCGATTAAACGTTTTTAGATTGAGGGCGTTCGGCGCGTGAAGCAGCCGGATCAACCAATCGGCTAGGCCGCCATGGGCTCCAGGTCAAATCGTTCCGGTTCCAGCGCCACTACCGGCTCCATCGGCTGGGCATTGAGTTCCGCCAGCGGCAGGTCTTTGTTATAACCGCATTGCAAGCAGTTGAGATATTCGCCGAAAATGTCGACCGCCAGATACAAATCGCCGCGGCACCTGGGGCATCCCTTGAACTTTATCACCGCCATGTACCTCCTTGTCGGGTTGGCAACACCTGAATTAGTTTGGATTAGCATTAATATTACATTGGGATAATAAACCTTGACACAAGTAATGTCAAGAATTATTATATTTTCCGTAGCCTGCTGTAGTAATTTCCCGGGAGGAAGCTGTAATGTACGAAAGATTCCGGATTAGGGTGGACACGCAAACGACGGATAGCCCGCAGGACGGGGCATTCCGGGCGCCGCCGCCCGTTCCCGAGTCTTCCAACCTGGAACCGGCGCCGCCCGAGCCACAGGGCCGGCAATCCCCGGAAGCCGATTCCGCCGATTCCGCCGCAACCGGAAACGGTCGGGAAAACGCCGAGCAGGGAATGGAATTGGAAGGCGTTTATATTATCAGCGTGGCCGCTCGTATCCTGGATATGCACCCTCAAACCCTGCGCAAGTACGAACGTCTGGGCCTGATTAACCCCGGCCGCACCGTCGGGATGCTTCGCTTATACTCCCGCGAGGACATCCGCAAAGTACTGCTAATTCGGCATTTGACGGAAAACCTGGGCTTGAACCTGGCCGGGGTGGAGTTTGCCCTGAACTTGGTGGATAATCTTCAGGGCTTTAAAGGGTATCTGCAATCGGCGGCTCAGGGTACGCCGCTGGAGGCGGTCATTGAACCGGCGATGGCCCAACTCTTCCGCAATCTCAACCTGCCGATGGAAGAATAATAGCTAAAAGGTGAATGTTTTATGACTAACGGCCACGGTGACCAGGACTTTATTAAGGTCGAATCCGCGGAAGCCCCGGAGAGTACGGATGGTACGGATGGTACGGATGGTACGGAGGCGACGCTCGATAATTTTGCCAGCCTTTCCCCGGAGGAACAGCTTGCCGTCATGCGCAACGACCTGGAGGAAATACGTCAGGAGTCGGCGCAGTCCCGGGAGCTGGCGCAGCGCGCCCAAGCCGATTTGGTTAACTTCCGCCGCCGGGCCGAAGAAGAGCGCATCGCCGTGCAGCAGGACGCCAATCGCCGGCTGATTATCCACCTGCTGCCGGTGATTGATGAGCTGGAACTGGCGATCAACCACCTGAGCGACGGCAACTCCGCCGAGTCCGGGCCCGCCGATTCCTGGGTGGAAGGCATTAAGCTAATCCACCGTAAGGCCCAGAGCCTGCTGGAGTCGGAAGGCGTGTCGCAAATAGAAACGGTGGGCGTCCAGTTTAACCCGTTGCAGCACGAGGCGATCGGTGTGGTGGATTCCGCCGAACATTCCCCGGGTTATGTGGTGGAAGTCGTACGCAACGGCTACCGTCTTCGCGACCGGGTAATCCAGGCCGCTCAAGTGGTGGTGGCCCGCTAACCTCCGGCTTTCCGCCGGAGACGCAAAGGCCGAAACAAGTAAAAAGATTGGCAATGCAATAGTTCGATAAATATAATTGAGAAGAGAAGTAAGGGAGGATTAAAGAAATGGCAAAAGTCCTGGGTATAGATTTGGGTACGACCAACTCCGTGGTGGCGATTATTGAAGCCGGCGAGCCGGTAGTGGTGGAAAACGCCGAAGGCGGCCGCCTCACCCCCTCGGTGGTTGCGGTCAACGCCCGCAGCGATGAAAGATATGTCGGCCAGACTGCCAAACGGCAGTCGGTGACCAACCCGGAAAACACCGTCTTTTCCGTCAAACGGCTGATGGGTCGTAAATTCAGCGACCAAGAAGTCCAGAGCGCCCTGGGCAAACTACCTTACAAGGTGGTCCAGGCCGACAACGGCGACGCCCATGTTGAGATGTCCGGGAAATCCTATGCGCCTCCCCAGATTTCTTCCTTCGTCCTCCAAAAGATCCGTCAGGACGCTGAGGCCAAGCTGGGCGAAAAAATTACCCAGGCGGTGATTACCGTCCCGGCCTATTTTAACGACGCCCAACGGCAGGCCACCAAGGACGCCGGGACCATCGCCGGCCTGGACGTGCTTCGTATTATCAACGAACCTACCGCTTCGTCCCTGGCCTACGGTCTGGACCGGAAACAGGAGGATTCTACCATCGCGGTATTCGACCTGGGGGGCGGCACCTTCGACATTACTATCCTCCAGATGGGCGACGGAGTCTTTGAGGTCAAGTCCACCAATGGGGATACCTTCCTCGGCGGCGACGACTTTGACCAGAAGATTCTGGAGTGGCTAATTCAGGAGTTTCGCCTGGAAACGGGTATCGACCTGGGCAACGACCGTATGGCCCTGCAGCGGCTGCGGGACGCGGCGGAGCGGGCCAAGATAGAGCTGTCCAGCACATTGGAATCCGAAATCAATCTGCCCTTCATCACCGCCGACGCCAGCGGCCCCCAGCACTTGGTGAAAACCCTCAGCCGGGCCCGGCTGGAGCAACTGGTCGGCAGCCTTATTGACTTCGCCGAGGCTCCTTGCCGTCAGGCCATTAGCGACTCCGGGTTGTCCGCTTCGGAAATTGATGAGGTTATCCTGGTAGGCGGCATGACCCGTATGCCCGCGGTGCAGGAGAAGGTACAGGCCATCTTTGGCCGCGAGCCGAGCCGGTCGGTGAACCCGGACGAGGCGGTGGCCCTGGGGGCCGCCATTCAGGCCGGTGTGCTGGGCGGTGAAGTGGGCGACATAGTCCTGTTGGACGTTAGTCCGCTGACCCTGGGATTGGAGACGCTGGGCAGCGTTTTGACCACGCTGATTCCCCGCAACACTACCATACCGACCAAGAAAACGGAGACCTTTACCACTGCCGCCGACGGCCAGACCAGCGTGGATATTCATGTACTTCAGGGCGAGCGGCCCATGGCTACCGATAACAAGTCCATTGGCCGGTTCATTCTGGACGGGGTCTTGCCCGCTCCCCGCGGCGTTCCGCAGATTGACGTTACCTTTGATATTGACGCCAACGGCATCCTGAGCGTTTCGGCCCAGGACAAGGGTACCGGCAAGGAGCAGAAAATCGTCATTCAGCCCAGTTCCGGCATTTCCAAGGAAGAGATTTCCCAGATGGTGGATGCCGCCAAGGCCCACGAGGCGGAAGACCAGCAGCGCCGGGCGGAAGTTGAAACCCGCAATCAGGCCGATACCCTGGTTTACAGCACTGAAAAGCTCTTGCAGGACAATGCCGATAAGGTGCCAGAGGACCTGAAGGCGGATGTCGAGGCCAAGATTGCTACCTTGAAAGCCGCTATCGCCGCCAACAACGTGGCCGAAATGCAGACCGCCATGACCGACCTGAACAACTCCATGCAGGCGCTGGGGCAAGCGGTTTACGGTCAGCAGGGCGGCAGCGCTTCCGACGTTCCTCCGGGCAGGGCCGGCGAAAATGAAACGGACGGAGATACGGTAGAAGGGGAGTTCAGAGAAGTCTAAATTGTGAGAAATTCCATTACGGCAGGGGGTCTTTTCTGTTATAATGTCAATGTGATACCAAACAGAATCGGTTCCGATTCGTATCAGGGCGTACTTTTTGTGAGGGATTATGAATGCACCAGACAGCGCAGACCAGGAAGTTTTAGGGAACGAGAATACCCAGGCTATTGAAGAGGTTCAGACCATTGAAGGGGTCGAGCAATCGCTCACGCCCCTGCAGTATCATTACCTCAGTCTGTTGCAGCGACAAATTGCCCTCAAGAATAGCTATCAGACCGACCCGGACTATGAAGCGTGGTTGATGACCGCCATCAAGAAGTCCGTTTATTCCACGTTTCGCGACTGTATTGAGGCCAATGTTGGTGATGCCGCTCGGGCTATGTTGGGGCAGGAACACCAGGTCAACTAACAAAATAAATGGGAATTATATACTTGTGTACCCAAAGGTTCCCAGGGAGCAACGAATGACATTAGAAAAAGAAATAGCTGAGTGGATTACAGCGAAGCACCAGAGCGACGATAGTTTTGAAGGGCATGCCATATTCACCTTGTTAGATGAAGTGGATGTATATCCAAATTACGAAGAACTGGAGACCGAGAACGGCGAAGTAAACCGGCAACGGAAAAACCGGATTGACCAGAGGGGTTAGCCTTTTACCGGGCTAACCCCTTAACTTATTGCTATTTTATGCCGTGACGGACAAATATCTCTCCCTTGATGGCGGCGACCGCCTCCTCCACCTGCCGCCGCGCCTCCAACCGCACTTCAGCCGGCACATCCAGGGCGACGGTATCACGCAAGTTACGCCGGTTATGTTGGCCGTCAAAGCGGTTGGCGAAGTTGTCCGGCACCCGGTCCGGCCAATCTACGCCCAGCATCACCCCGTAGGCCAGAGACCAGCATCGGGCCACCGCTCCCACGTCATACCCGCCGCCGCCCAGGGCCAACCAGGGTATTTCCAGCCTGGCAAACTCCCGAATTATTTCCGTGTAGCCCCGGGAGGTCAATTGCAGGTGGGTTATCGGGTCGCTGTGGTAGCTGTCAATGCCCAATTGAGTGACCAGCACATCCGGGGCGAAGGCACGCAGCAACGGCGGAGCAACCTCCCGGAAGGCCCACAAATAGAGCTCGTCCTCGGTGTAGGGGTATAGAGGAATATTGACCGAGTAGCCGACTCCGTCCCCGGCCCCGCTTTCCGTAACAAAACCGGTACCCGGAAACAGGTATTGCCCCGATTCGTGTATTGAAATGGTTAAAACCCGGTCATCCCGGTAGAAAATGTCCTGCACGCCATCCCCGTGGTGGGCGTCCACATCCACATAGGCCACCCGCATTCCGCGATCCAGAAAATACCGGATGGCGATTGCCGGGTCATTGAAAATACAAAACCCGGAGGCGTGGGTTGGGGCGGCATGGTGCAGTCCGCCGGAAATGCTGAAGGCTACGTCCGCCCGGCGCTCGGCCACCATTTCGGCAGCCACCAGAGTCGCCCCGGAACTCAACGAAGCCGCGTCATACATTCCCGGATAAACCGGATTGTCCCCCCGGTCGCTGAATCCGAACCGCTCCGGTCTCCCGACAGTCTCCGGGCTGCCGGACGATTCGAGGCCGCCGGAAGGGTTTTCGCTGAGGCGGCGCACTGCGTCAATGTATTCCGGCGTGTGAACCCACCCCAGCTCCTCCTCGTTGGCGGTTCTAGGGTTTACCAGCCGGGAGGTCTTTCCGTCAAATGCACCGTAGGACTCCAGCAGCTCATAGGTATAGCGCAGGCGCACCGGACGCATCGGGTGGTCCTGCCGCAGCTCATGCCGGGAAAGGGAGTCATCATAGATAAAAGCGGCCTCGGTCACTTATACACCTCCGGCTATCCTGGAACCAGGGTTAACCCGTAGCCATAATCGAACAATCAAAAATCAAACCTGACCCGGTCACCCGGAAAACAGTGTAACCCAAGCGGCATCCGACTGCACCACCGGGGAAGCCAGGCCAATCGCATTGGGCGCCCCAAGTCCCCGGCAATCGTCTTACCGGCGCAGGCCGGAAACCAGGTAGTCTCACCCCGTCGTTCCTGCCTTCGCAGGAACGACGGGGAGGGTTCAATATCCAGGTCACGGGCTTATTCAGAGGTTCGCTAATACGGCTGGCCCGGCGGGTTCAGGCCAAGACTAGCGCAAATTTTCTTGTTGTGTATAATATACGACTAGCATGGTATGCTCCCAACTTCTTGCCGGGACTACCAGGCGGGCCCGATTATTCTGACCACCTTGAAAAAACCGACCCTCCGGCATAGGGCAAATAACGACAAGTGGCAGCAAGTGGTAGATAACAGTCTCTCCCCTCACGGGGGCAAACTAATTGAACGAGTCGCGCCCCCGGCTCCCGGCAGCCGTGACCGCATTGCCCATCTGCCCCGCATCGCGGTTAGAGACCAAATTGCCCGGGAATGCGTCAATATCGCTTATGGTTTCTTTTCCCCCCTGGAGGGATTTATGGGCCGGGCCGACCTGGACTCGGTGGCCCGCAATATGACCCTGACCAGCGGCTACGTCTGGAGCATCCCCATAGTTTTTGACCTGGCCGAGGCGGAAGTGGCCCAACTCGGACTGAAACCGGGCGATACCGTCCTACTTACCTATCAGGAGCAGCCTCTAGCCACGCTGGACGTAACCGAGATTTACTCCTATGACAAGCAGTTTCTGGCCCAGCAGGTTTACGGCACCACCGATGAGGCCCATCCCGGCGTTCTCCGCACCTACAACTATCAAGGCAAGTTCGTGGCCGGGGCGGTTACCCTGATTAACCCGCCGACCGTTAATCCGCCCTTCGACCGATTCTGGCAGACGCCCCGGCAATTGCGCCAAACCCTGGCCGACCGGGGTTGGAGCCGGGTGGTGGCTCACCAAAGCCGCAACGTGCCCCACGCCGGCCACGAGTGGCTGATGAAGGGGGCCTGGCTGGCCGCGGAAGCCGACGCGGTATTGGTCAGCGCGGTCATCGGCGAGAAGAAGCCCGGCGATTACATTGACGAAGCCATCGTCCTGACCCATGACCTGCTGCGGGAGGCCGGGTTCTTCCGGCAGGAAACTCACCTGACCTCTACCCTGATGTGGGATATGCGGTATGCCGGGCCGCGAGAGGCGGTTTTTCATGCCCTGGTGCGTAAGAACCTGGGGTGTACCCACCATATGTTTGGGCGCGACCACGCCGGGGTAGGCAGCTATTACGATACCTATGCCGCCCATCGCATTTTCGACGACCTGCCCGATTTGGGCATCAAGTCGGTGCTGACGCTGGAATGGTGGTATTGCCCGGTGTGCGCCGGTGTGGCCTACGAGGGTTTGTGCGGTCACCGGGAACAGAAGCAGGACTTGGCCGGAACCCTGATCCGGCGCATCATTCAGGGAGGAGAAGAACCGGCGCCTACCACGTTGCGGGCCGAGGTACGGGACGTAGTGCGGGAATGCGCCGACAAGTACGGTTTCGGCTCGCCCTTCGTGGAGCAGCGCTACCTGGAAAACCGCACTCCGGTAATGTCCATGCCGGTTATGGACTGCACCTGCACCTGTACGGGCGCTTAAGCTGTCTTTGCATTGACCCCCGTTTCTGACCAGCGGGGGTTTTATTTTGGCTTAAACCTTAGTATCCGAGCTTGATATCAGGAGGAACCCATGCCAACATTTGTGAACCCCACCGCCTGCAACGCTTGCGAGGGAGAACACCTGGGCCCGTTATGCGTTTACATTTGCCCCAATGATTTGATGACGCTGGACACGGAAATTAACAAGGGCTTTAACCAGGAGCCCCAGTTATGCTCCGAGTGCTACGCCTGCGTCAAGCTATGCCCCCAGGACGCCATCCACGTTCGCGGATATTCCGATTTTATTCCCCTGGGCGCTTCGGTTCAGCCGCGGCGAATCGAAAACGGCCTGACCTGGACGGTGACCTTCCGCAACGGAAAGGTGCTGGAGTTTACTTATCCGTCCCGTACCAGGCCCGTCGGCTCCGTCGATCCCTATCAAGACTTCACCGAAGACCGGGCGGGCGACCTGAAAGGCCAGGGCCTGGCCGGCGAATCCAAGTGGCTGGGGGTGGCCCGGCTTCCCTCAATCCAGGCGAGCAATTAAAGGAGGCTTTCTCAACATGGCACTACCGGTTACCGAAACCATTGAATGCGACATCTTAATCGTTGGCGGCGGAATGTCCGGCTGCGGCGCCGCCTTTGAATCCAAGTTTTGGGGCGAGGACCTGAAAGTGGTCATTGCCGAGAAAGCCGTCATTGAACGCAGCGGCGCCACCGGCGAAGGCCTCTCCGCCATCAACTGTTACATGGGCCAACGCTACGGCTGGAACACTCCGGAAGACTTTGTCCAATACGTGGTCAACGACATGATGGGGCTGGCCCGGGAAGACTTGGTCTATGACGTGGCCCGCCATGTAGATTCCTCGGTTCACCTGCTGGAGGAATGGGGCTTGCCCATTTGGAAAAAGGAAAACGGCGAGTACGAACGGATTGGCCGTTGGCAAATCCCGATTCACGGCGAGTCCATCAAACCGGTAACCGCCGAACCGGCCCGCAAGGCGGTAGGACCGGAAAATATCTACGAGCGGGTGGCCGTCACCCACTTGTTGACCGACGCCAACGACCCCAACCGCATCGCCGGGGCGATCGGCTTTGGGGTGCGCGAAGACAAGATTTACGTCTTCAAGGCCAAGGCGGTCATCATTACCTCCGGCGGCGCTTCCAACGTCTTCCGGCCCCGCTCGGTAAACGAGGGAATCGGCCGCACCTGGTACTCGGTATTCGCCACCGGCTCGGCCTACGGCCTGATGATTCCCATCGGCACCGAAATGACCCAGATGGAACACCGCTTCGTGCCTACCCGCTTCAAGGACGGTTACGGCCCGGTGGGTATGTGGTTCCAGTATTTCCACGCTCGGGTCACCAACGCTCTGGGCGAGGACTATACCGTTACTCGGGATGATGAGCTGGACAAGTACCTCCCCTACGGCCGCGCCATACCTACCCCCACTCCTCTGCGCAATCACCAGATGTTCCTGGACATTAAGGAAGGCAAGGGGCCGATGTTCATGCGCACCGAGGAAGCAATGCAAAAGCTGGCCGAAGGCGACCCGGCCAAGATGGACCAGGTACGGAACGAAGCCTGGGAAGACTTCCTGGACATGACCATTGCCCAGGCCCTAACCTGGGCCTCTCAAAATATCGAGCCCGAGGTAACGCCCTCCGAGGTGAATCTGGCCGAACCGTACATTATGGGTTCTCACTCCGGCGAGGCCGGGGCCTGGGTCAGCGGCCCGGAAGACTTGTCGCCGCCGGAATACTTCTGGGGCTACAATAAAATGACCACCATTCGGGGGCTGTTTGCCGCCGGGGACGGCGTCGGGGCCGCCCCGCACAAGTTCTCCTCCGGCTCCTTTACCGAGGGGCGGTTAGCCGCCAAGGCAGCGGTCAACTTCCTGGAGGACAACCCGGAGTCGGTCGCGGTTAGCGATTCCCAGGTACGTCAACTCCAGGAAAGCATCTGGGCGCCCCTGGAGACTTTTGACCGGCACAAGGGAGCGTCCACCTCCGAAACGGTGAATCCCAACTACATCACCGCTTCCAATGCTCTGGTTCGGCTGCAAAAAATAATGGATGAATACGCCGGCGGCACCTCGTCGTTGTACACCACCAATGGGCCGACCCTGGAGCGAGGAATCCAGCTTATTGAAATGCTGCGGGAAGACCTGAAGCAACTGGCAGCGCGGAACCGTCACGAACTGCTGCGCTGTTGGGAGGTGGTACACCGCACCTGGGTCGGCGAGGTCCATATGCGTCACCTGCTGCACCGGAAGGAAACCCGGTGGCCCGGCTACTATTATCGGGCCGACTACCCGAACCTGGACGACGAAAATTGGCGGGTCTTCGTCAACTCCCGCTACGATGCGGCCAGCGACACCTGGGAGCTGATGACTCGCCCTTACATCAATTTGGTCAAGTAACCGCCCGCAATTAACCAAGCAAACCCGGCAAAAGGCGGAAGAACAAATAACCCTTACCGGCCCCGGCGGTCTGATGGACTGGCGGGGCCGGTCGAGTTCCCAATAGCCCCGCCTACCGGGCGGTGTTATAATCGCCGTCATAACCTCCGGGAAATCGCCCTTGCTACCCTTGCTACCCTTGCTACCCGCACTACACAAAGGAGCAACACCGATGAAAGTAGGATTTATTGGTCTTGGCAATATGGGGAACCCAATGGCCGGCAATCTGATTAAGGCGGGCCACCAACTTACCGTCCATGACCTGCGGCGGGAAGCGGCCACTAATTTGCTGGAGATGGGCGCCGAGTGGGCCGACACCCCCCGGGAATGTGTCCTCGGCAGCGATCTGGTGCTGACCTCCCTTCCCGTGCCGCGGGATGTTGAGGCAGTGGTGCTGGGCGAAAACGGCATCATGGAAGGGGCCACTGCCGGCAATGTCTATATGGACCTGTCCACCAACTCCCCAACCTCGATCCGCCGCATCCATGACACCTGCGCCGAGCAGGGCGTGAATGTGCTGGACGCGCCGGTCAGCGGCGGCGTTTACGGAGCGGCGGCGGCCACGCTGGCAGTGATGGTCGGCGGAGACGAGGCGATATTCAACCGGATGAAGCCCACCCTGGACGCCATCGGCAGCCACGTGGTCTATTGCGGCCCCATCGGCAACGGAATGGTCTGCAAGATTTGCAACAATACGCTGAGCATGGGCATCGGGGTGCTGATGACCGAGGTACTGACTCTGGGGGTGAAGGCCGGCGTGGATTTGGCGGTGCTGGCCGACGTGATTGCCAACAGCTCCGGCGGCAACCGGCGGCTGGTCGAAAAGTTCCCCCGCTACCTGTTCAAGGGCAATTTTGAGCCGGGCTTTGCCACCGCCCTGGCCGCCAAGGACGTGCGCCTGGGCACCGACCTGGGCCGGGAGTACGGCATCCCCATGGACCTGTCCAACCTGGTTGACCAACGGCACGTAGAGGCAATGTTCCGGGGTTGGGGACCCGAGGACTCGGACGCGGTGTCCAAGCTCCAGGAAGAGAAGGCCGGGGTGCAGCTGCGGCTGCCGGAGTAGCGCCCTTGCCCGATCCAGGCAGGTACGAATCAAACATGAATGGACCGGATATACCGGATAACGAGGAGCCAAAATCCTGTGTATCCGTCCATCCATATAAATAAATCAGACAAGGGGGCCACGCCATGCAACTACCGCCGGGACGGCTAAGACTGGAAGGAAAGGTTGCCATTGTTACCGGGGCCGGCTCCAGCGGGCCGGGCGTCGGTACCGGCAAGGCTACTTCAATTCTCTTTGCCAGGGAAGGGGCCAGGGTGTTGCTGGTGGACCGGGAGGTCGCCGCCGCCGAGGAGACTCTGGCCGAGATAGTGGATGAGGGCGGTACGGCGTCGGTGTTTCAAGCCGACGTTACCGTCGCCGCCGATTGTCAGGCCATGGCCGACGCCGCCGTGGAGCGCTACGGCGCGCTGCACGTCCTCTTCAACAACGTGGGAATCAGCGGCCCCGGTTCCCCGACCAGCGTGGAGGAGGAGGTCTGGGACCGGGTGCTGGACGTGAACCTGAAGAGTATGATGCTGACCACCAAATATGTCGTTCCCAAGATGGTTGAATCGGGGGGCGGCTCCATCATCAATGTTTCGTCCATCGTTGGCCTGCGCGCTGGCAGCGGCGCCGCCAGTATTCCCTACGCCGCCTCCAAGAGCGGCGTAATCGGTATGACTGCTTCCATGGCGGTACACCTGGGCCGGGACAACGTGCGGGTGAACTGCCTGGCGCCGGGTCACCTCTACACGCCGATGGTGGCCGGGCGTATGTCCGAGGAGATGCGGGATTTGCGGCGGCGAGCCGGGCCGCTGGGCACCGAGGGCAGCGCCTGGGATATTGCCTGGGCCAACGTGTTTCTGGCCAGCGACGAGTCCCGCTGGATTAGCGGCATAACCCTGCCCATCGACGCCGGGCTGCTGGCCGCCACGCCGTTGGCGATGTTTCCGCATTTGCAGTAAAACAAAATGCCCGGGCTGTCGCTTCAGGATTGGCAGACTCCTTCTATCCATTGTTCCGGTTGAACCAGGAACAACGGACGGACGGAGTTCATGGTCATGGGCGACTACCCGGGGCGCGATGTCCGGACTCCTGGCCAACTTCAGCGACGGACCGCTACAGCAGGGTCAACGCTACTATACCCCCCAACACCATCCCGACCGCCACCAACTTGACTGCCAAAGTCCTCATTTCCAGCGGTTCATCCAATAGGTGAATGGCCCGGGTGCTCAGCAGCGTACTATAAAAGAAAACATGGAGGGGGCGGGTGGCGGTTGCGGTGGAAACCAGCGACACCGGCCCCAGGCTTATGGCTGCCACGTTCAACCATACCGCAAAGGGAGCTAACACAAACTCAGCCAGGATCAGCAATAATGCCGTGCGCCAGTCCCGCATCGACCTAAACAACTCACCCCAGGCGCCTGGCCTCCACAATGTCAGAAAGACGGCGGCCATGCCGTAATTGCGCATCGAGAATACCAGCCACACCGGCAATTCTACCAGCGCCTGCTTGCCCAGAACCAGACCCAGGGCGGTCAGGACGCTGGCCCCCAGGAGAATGGGCAAGGCCCGATTGAAACGTATTCGAATCCCGCCCTGGGATCCCCAGATGGAAATTAGGAAAGCCCCGGCGACTACCGTGAAGATGCCCACCCATTGGCCCACCGAAAGGGTTTCCCCCAGGAATACCACACCCATCACGGCCACGAACACCGGGAAGGTGTGAATGATGGCTGAGCAGCGGGAGACCTCCTCCAGCTTGTAACCCCAGAACATCATTGCCAGCGCGCCGCCCCAGCACAGGCCCGAAACGGCCCCGTAAGCCAGTGCCCTAATCGACACGTCGGAGGGAATGCCGGTTACGGCGAGGGCGATAGTGCCGTACGCCAACAGCGAGATGGATACGCCGGCGTAAAAAGAGGGGAGGCTGGGCATATTGTAGGAAGCTAATCGCTTGTCCAGGACGGTGACAAACCCCAGGATGCTGGCGCTGGACAGGGCCACCCAAAGGTAAAGCAGGCTCAATGAATCTCCTCGGAATTGTTTGGAAGCCCGGGATCCATACTCAAAGCTCGTCCAATTGTTGGAATCCGGGCATCCGGTTCTTCGCTAGTCCGGGTTGTCAGCCTACTCCTCGTCGGGATGGGTGGAAATGAACCGGGCCGACTTGACCGGGTCAATGTGGGGAGCGCGCACTTCGACTCCCGATTGCTCTTCCTGAAGCAGCACGGTTACGCTGCTGTCCCGGTCTTTCCAGCCCCGGTTGATTGCCTGTATTGCCACCTGCTCGGCCAGGGTAGCCATCGGCATCGGTACACTATATTCCCGGGCCAGTTCGGTAGCCAGGGAGATGTCTTTGTGGGCCAGTTCCAGGGCAAAGCTGGCCGGTTCAAACTCGCCGCGGAACATGGTACGCACCAGCCCTTCGTGCAAAATGCGCATCCGGCCCAGGGAACCACGGCGCATACCCTCCCACAGGGCCTCCGGCTCCACGCCGGCCTTGACGCCCAGGGTCAACCCCTCAGCGATGGCTTGGCGGACGCTGTGTCCGACCATGTTATGTACCAGCTTGCAGATGGAACCGGCGCCAATCTCTCCGGCATAAAAGACGTTATTCCCGAAGGAGTCCAGTACCGGCTTGATGCGCTCGTAAATTTCCCGATCGCCGCCGACCATTACCGCCAGGTTCCCGCTGTTGGCGCCGGTCTTGCCGCCGCTTACCGGAGCGTCCAAAACGTAGGCGCCCTTGCTACGGAATTGGGGTTCAATTTCGCGGATGAGCGTAGGGCGGCTGGACGACAAGTCAACATAGACGCTGCCGGGGCGGATGCCCTCCAGCACACCGTCAGCCCCCAACGCCACCGATTCCACCTGTCTGGGGCCGGGGAGGGAAGTAAAGGTAATATCGCTTAGACTGGCGACCTCTGCCGGAGAATTAGCCAGCCGGGCGCCGCCCTCCAGCAGCGGTAAAGTTACCTCCTCGCGAAGGTCATAAACAACCAGGGGATAGCCGGCCCGCTGGATGTTGAGAGACATTCCGCCGCCCATGTTGCCCAGGCCAATAAAACCGATAGTTTCCATGATTTACTCCTTTATGCCTGACGGCCTTTGCGAGCCGGAGGCGGTCAAATAGTATTAGCTGATAGCTCTAAGGCATACGTTGGATATACCGACCCCATGGCCCGGCGTTCCGGTAAAAAACCAGACCGGTTATCCGGGTACACCCTTGTTGCCAGCCAAGGGCGATCCCGTGCCCTTCCCTAAGTAGTCTCCGGCGTAGTAGTGTCCTGCGGTCTCTCCTGGAAGGGATCTTCATTAACCGGATTCCTTTGCCTCAAGCGGCGCCGCAGCCGAACTATCAGGTAAACGATTCCGCCTCCGATTAACCACACCGGACTGAAAATTGCCAGCCAGATGAGCAACGTCCCCAAGCCCTGCATTACAACGGACAGGGTGCGTATTGCGGTCTTTCCGGTAGCCCCGGCGCTCCAACCGCCGATTATCAGACCCCTGGACTCGGTTACCCGCACGGTGGAAGAACTGGACCCTACGACCTCACCCGCCTCGCTCTGGGCAGTCACGGTAAGGGTAACGTCATAGGGCCGGGAACGATAGTCGCTGAAGACGTGATTAATCGCCGCACGGGTGGCGCCAGCTTCGGGAACGCCGGTAACGACCGGCGAGCCGTCCCCGAAGTCCCAGCGGTACTGTAAGTCCCACAGACTCTCGGGCCTGGTAAAGGAACCAATGTATTCCGCTTCCTGACCTTCTTCAACCGCCCCAAACTCCCGGGTAAATACTTCAATCGTAGGAATCTTGGTAACGGTTGCGATTAACGTATCGTCCCCTTCCGCCCAGAGGGTATCGCCCCGGCCGGTCACCGCCAACTGGACGATAAAGGGTGAGTCCAGGTCATCTTCATATACATGGTTCACCGTGGCGGTGACCCTGCTGTCGCCTTCGGGTCGGGGCGCGGTAACGGAGCCGGTGACCGGCCCCGTCCCGTCGCCAAAGTCCCAGGTAAAGGCAAAGTCATCCAGTCCCGGCGGCGGCGTAAAGCTGGCCCGAAACCGGGCAACCTGGCCCACGCTGAAGGTCTGATTGGGGCCGGCATCCACCCGGATAGCTGCCGGCGCCAGTTTCAGATTGACGTTTATCAGGGAAAAGGCCGATGTCTCCTGGAGGAAACGTATTCGCCCCTTCATCGCCTCTATTTCCTGCTGAAGCTCGGCCAGGGATTGTTGGACTTCCAGCGTATCCTTAACCGAACCCGCCCGGCCCAGCAATTCCAGAAGAGACTGCTCGGTAGCCTCCATGCTTCTGAGGCGGGACTCGATGTCAACGTACTCGTCGGTAACGTCCTGGCTGTTGGAGGTCTCGTACTCCACCTCAGTGGCTAACCCGCGCAGTTGCAGGATAACGTCGTCCAGAACTTGCGCCGGCACCCGAATCGCCACGAAGGCTTCATGGCCGGTGCTGCGGTCGGTACTGACCACCCAACCGTCAAAGTTAACGGCTACCGCGGCGATCCGGTCAACCGACTCGGCAACGCCGGCAACAACCAGCGACATAGTAACGGTGCGGACGATTATACGGTTCTGCGCCGCCCGGGCCACCTGCTCAAAGGATACCTGTACGCTTTGCGCCGTGCCGTCTCCGCCCGCAGCAGAGGCATCAGGTTCCGGAGCGGCTGCGGCCGGCTCTGACTCGATTTCTCCAATAACCTCAATCTCGCTCATAGCTTGAGCTGCCGCCGGCGCCATCGTTGCCGCCGACGCCATCGTTGCCGCCGGTGCCGCCGACGTCGCCATCTGTGCCTCCGGCGCACTGGCGCCACAGGCCAACAGCGCAACTGCCAGCAACAGAACACCCAACATAAATATAGCTTTCCGACCAGAAATCATCACTACGTACCTCCGTCTTTTAATACGGCCTGACCGAATAGTAAAACGCTTTTGACCGCTACTCTTGTAATGACGGAGGGCAGAGGCAAATTGTTCCCGGAAATATGGCTCCTCGGCAGGCCGGGCTTGACTGTCCTTGAGAGAGCCGCAAACCGGCAGTCGGCCCATAAATCGGCCCTTAAATATAGATATTGAAACAGTCCGAGTCATGAATGCGCCGCCGCCATTATGCGTCAATCCGGCCCCGGTTGCCACCTCTGGGCGCCCCGTGTAGAATTACCCAAACTTGCAAACGGGAGTGACGCTATGTATGACAAATCGATGCTAAGTCTGGAACAAACTCGCAAGGCGATGGACGCTATGCTGGATAAGGCAACCCAGGAACCGAACCGTCCGGTAGCCATCGCTATCGTTGACGACGGCGGAAACCTGCTCAGCTACGCCCGGATGGACGGCTGCCGGGCCAATCCCCAGGCCTTCGCCACCCGCAAGGCTTATACCTCGGCCATGTCCGGCCAGGACTCGGCAGCCTATGCCGAGCGGCTGCAAAGCCAGGGCCGCACCGTCGCCGATTTCGGCAATCCCAACCTGGTTTCGGCCCAGGGCGCGGTGGTGGCGCTCCACCCTGGCAGCGGCGCCGTACTGGGCGCTATCGGGGTTAGCGGCCTCAGTTCTCAAGAGGACGAGGACCTGGCTCGGCTGGGCGTTCAGACCATGGGGCTGTAAACCCGTAACCCTGGAGTCTGAAACCTGGTATTGGAAGTTAAGCCAGGGCCAATTAGCCCGGTTGGAGTCCCGGCAGTCGGAGCCGCAGTACTACAGAAATGTAAAACTAAGGATACTCTGAATAAGTCATTAAACGCCGGCGCCTTCACCCCGTCGTTCCTGCGAAGGCAGGAATCTAAAACTTTGTGGACCGAGGTTCCTGCCTTCGCAGGAACGACGAGTAGGGATAAACACCCAAGTTACGGACTTATTCAGAGGTTCCCTGAAGAACAATAGAACCGCAGAATCGTAAAACCCTGGAAATCTGGGAACCCTGGAACCGGGAGGAGTCATGCCGAATCCCCGCGCCGATTATTCGCCGATTTTTCACCGACCACCGTTGAAGCTGCCCGGCAATGCCCGCGTGGCGGTATGGGTGGTAATCAACGTAGAAGAATGGGACATCAACGAGCCGATGGCCCGCACCGTCTTACCGACGCCCCAGGGAGTCGAGGTGATTCCCGACATTCCTAACTATTCCTGGTTCGACTACGGATTGCGGGTAGGCTTTTGGCGGATGAAGCGGGCCCTGGACCGGCGCAGTATCCGGGCTACGGTAAGCCTGAACGCCTCGGTGTGCCTCAGCTACCCGCAACTGGTGCAGGAAAGCCTGGATTCGGGCTGGGAGTTGATGGGCCATAGCTACATTCAGCGGGTCATCAACAAAGAGCCGGATGAGCGGGAGGCGATCCGCCGCACTATCGACACCATCCGCGACTTCAGCGGGACGGCGCCCCGGGGCTGGATGGGGCCGGGACTGGCCGAAACTTTTGACACACCGGATATTCTGGCCGAGGAAGGCATTGAGTACGTTTGCGACTGGTGCAACGACGACCAACCCTACCCAATGAAGGTCAAGAGCGGGAGCCTGGTATCGGTGCCTTACACCGTCGAGCTTAACGACATACCCATTTACCTGATCCAGCACCACCGCTCGCCGGAGCTGTTCGATCGGGCCAAAGACCAGTTCGATACCCTGTATGCCGAGGGGGAGGAAAGCGCCCGGGTGCTTTGCATCTCCACCCATCCCTACATCACCGGCGCCGCCCACCGTATAAAGTACTACGAAATGATTTTCGACTATATCAGCCGATTCGAAGGAGTGATCTTTATGACCGGCAGCGAGATTTTGGACTGGTACAACTCGGTGCGCTGAGCCGTCGGTGCGCTGAGCCGTCGGTGTGCCTCGGGCGGTGAACCCCGGTCGGCAATCGGCGGCCTTAAACGAGGAAGCAAAACGGGGACTCCACGAGTAAGAGAACGAAAAGACCAGGGGGCAGGTTTGAAGCCTGCCCCTGCGATTATCCACTTTATTTAGCTACTAACTAAAGTAAAAATATTACCCCGACATTGCTCCTATTCTTCGTCGTGGTAACCATTGCCGTTGCTCATGGCAACACCGGCCAGAGTACTGCCGGCCAGCAGGTCAATACCTTTTCTGACCGAGCCGCTGATGCCGCTTAACTCTCGCTCCAGAGATCGGAGGCTGCGCAAGGCATAGGCGTCGGCTTCGGTGCAGCGGGTACGGGCTTCTTCTTTGGCTTGCCGCAGGATACGACCGGCCCGCTCCTCGGCATCGCGCAGAACTTCAACGGCCCGACGCTGGTGTTCCGACTGGGTCAGCTTTTCGTTGAACTCATCCTCGGCCTTGGCCTTGGCGCGGCGGGCGTCGGCCAGGGCGTTATTCATAATTTGGTCCTTCTGGGACAGCATCTCTTCGGCGGCCTTGACCTCCTGGGGAATCCCCAGCCGGAGCTGGTCCACCAACTCAACCAGCTTGTTCTTGTCCATCAGCAGGCTGCCGGTAATGGGCATCACCTTGCTGTTGTCAATCAAGCTCTCCAATCTATCGATCACGTTGATAATATCCATAATGTAAGATGTCCCCCTTTCTCCGGCTTCCCTGATTTACGGGGCCGGGATTCCAAATTTAGCATAGACTGCGTCGGCGACCCGGGGCGGCACCATTTCCGCAATATTGCCGCCGAGACGGGCCACTTCCTTCAACAGGCTGGAACTGACAAACATATGGTCCTGGGAGGTCATGAACGAGACCATGTCCACGTCCGGAGCTAATTTCCGGTTCATGAAGGCCATCTCGTATTCATACTCAAAGTCCGACCCGCTTCTCAGCCCCCGCACAATAACCGCTGCGTCAACCTCCTGGGCAAAACGGACTACCAACCCTTCGAACCGGCGCACTTCCACGTTGGGCAAGTCCCGGGTGGCGTGGCTGATCAGCTCAAACCGTTCTTCCGTAGAAAAGAGGAGGTTCTTGGAGGGCGTGGCATATACCGCAACAATTATTTTGTCGAAAAGGGCCGCCGCCCGGGTTGTCACATCCACATGACCCAAGGTTACCGGGTCGAAACTCCCCGGGTAGAGCGCGGTTACCATTCATTACCTCCTGTTCGGACCTCTTCCTGTTCGGACTTCTTACGTTGGAACTTTTTGGAAAAAGTCCACCACGTTGTCACCATAACGGCGATGGGAGTAAAGGCGCAGCGGGCCATATTCGGGCAACAGGCTAACGTGTCTGGAGTGTCCCGCCACCACCATCCCTTCCTCGCTTACCAACCCCGGCGCCGCGGCCAGGGATTCCAGAAATTCACTCAGATTTTCCATCCGATATGGCGGGTCCAGCAGTACCAGTTGATAGGGACCGGCCAAATTCTTCAGGATACGATTAACGTCGGCGCAGTGAGCGGTGGCTTGTCCGTCGAATCCAGTGGCCTCCAGGTTGGCGCGAAGCGCCTCACACTGCCGTCGGTTCTGCTCCACAAAGTCAGCATGAGCCGCTCCCAGGCTCAAGGCCTCAATTCCCAGGCTGCCGGTGCCGGCAAACAGGTCCAGGACTTGAGTGTCCTGACAGAGCCATGGAGGGAGAACGTTGAAGATGGCGGCCCGGGCCCGCTCGGAGGTGGGGCGCACCCCTGGTATCACCGCACCCTTGAGACGACGGCCTTTAGCCTTGCCTCCAGCCACACGCATCCTACTGATGGGGGACATTATAATTCACGCTGTCAATCAACTTTCCAGTGGAAAGATGGGTGATTTTCGAGCATTTTTCCGGGTCCGGCAACTCGGCCGGGCCGCTTCACCGCGACCGCCTCGACCGCCGCGACCGCCTCGACCGCCGCCAACCCACTCCGCTATACTGACTGTAATCAGCCGCGGCGCAGCAAGTCGGCGCTTTTCGGCGCGAAGAGATTGCAACAACACCGCCGGAACGGGTCTCCGGACGAACCAAAGGCCATTATAACCTATAACGAATCCCCTTTTACGTTGACTAATATTTGTCAGGGCCATACAATTTTCTATCGGCCAAAGGTTATATAGGGAGGCAATTGGAATGCTTCAGATGTCAATAGACAGCATCCGGGTTAGTCCGATGAACTACCAACGGGTTGTCATTCTAAAGGAGCAGGATTCCGACCGCTATTTGCCTATATGGATTGGCCCGGCGGAGGCCGATGCCATTGCGGTGAAACTCCAGGACTTGAGTGTGCCACGCCCGCTGACTCACGACCTGCTGCAGACCATTATAGATACGCTGGGCGGCTCCATCGACCATATTTTGGTTAACGACCTGCACAACGATACCTTTTACGCCAAAATTGTCATTCAAGTTGACGGCGACACCAAGGAAATCGACTCTCGCCCCAGCGATGCTATGGCCCTGGCAGTACGCGCCCAGGTGCCGATCTTCGCCGAGGAGTCGGTGATGGATAAGGCCGGCATCCTGCTGGACAAGGAAACCGGCAAGCCGATAACTCCGGAACGGGAGAATGTAGAACAAACTCCCGAGGTTCGGGAAGAGGATTTGCGCCGGATGTCGGCCTTTACCGACTTCATAAACAATCTGGACCTGGAAGACTTCGGCAGAGAGCAGCCGGGGCAATAAAGTTGCGTTATCCAGGCAAATTGACTTTTCAAATGCCTGGTGTTAATATGCGTAACGTTTGGTGAACAGGACGGTTGATAGGTATGGCTTGGTGGGTTGTCACCCTGCGCCTTACCGGATTGGGATGGTACATCGCCCTGTGTGTGGTGGCCGGGATTCTTATTGGAATTGGGCTGGATCGGGTTAGCGGACTATCACCCTTGTTCACGATAACCGGGATCATTGCGGGTAGTTTCCTTGCCTTTTGGGGTGTTTATAAGATGATTCTGCCGGTGCTCTACGGATCCCGTAACTCGGAAACCGACCAAAAAGGGAGAAAGACATAGTGCCGTCAGGTGCTGCTGCAAAAAGGCTAATGTTGCTGGCCGGTTTGGTTTTGGTAGCATTGTTGATTTCAGGGTTCGTAGTTGGCCCCATCGGCTCCAAGTTATTCGGAATAGGTGAACCCTTCCTGGCCCAGCCGGAGATTCACCTCCCACCCCAACCGATATTCCCCTCCTCCGCCGTAGCCAAGAGCCTGGGGGTATCCCCGGACACCGAGGCCGGCTGGGCCGCATACTCGGAAACCCTGGTTTCTGAAGCTGCTTCCGGCGCTGCCGACGACCACGAGGAAGAAGCCCACCACTTTACGCCCATGGGCCTCACCGAGTTCGCAATTACCAACACCTTGCTGTCCGCCTGGGTTGCCTGTGTCGCCATCCTCTTTTTCTTTGTTTGGGGGGCGCGCAAACGCAGTATGGTACCCGGCCGGTTTCAGGGCGTGGTGGAGAGCGTCATTGAGGCCGTGATAAGCTTCTCTGCCGGCGTGCTGGGCGCGGATATGGCCCGCAAAGCCTTCCCGGTGGTAGCCACCATCTTCTTCTTTGTACTGTTCAACGCCTGGATCGCCCTCTTGCTGGTTCCTATTTACCAAGCCGTAGGGTTTGGCCCCGGCGCATTCTGGGACACCAGGATACAGGTACATCTGGTGCGCCCGGCGGGCACCGACCTCAATATGCCGCTGGCTCTGGCCTTGATCTCCTTTGTCTTCGTAGAATATTGGGGCATTCGCACCCTGGGGTTGGGCTACTTCAAGAAGTTCTTTGCCTTCGGGAACCTGTTGCGGTTGCGGCCCAGCGGGTTAATCGACGCCTTTGTCGGTCTCCTGGAGTTGATTAGCGAACTGGTCCGGATCGTCAGCTTTACCTTCCGGCTCTTTGGCAACATGACTGCCGGGGAAATCCTGGTGGTAATGATCACCTTCCTGGTACCTTTTGTAGCCAACATCTTTGTCTTTGGCCTGGAGTTGCTGGTGGGGCTGATTCAGGCGGTAATCTTCGCCGGATTAACGCTGGTTTTCCTGTCCCTGGCGGTTCGCCATGAGGAACATTAACCAACATTAACCAACATTAGCCAACATTAGCCAACATTAGCCGGTCGGCTCACCGGAAGGCAAAATAAGACTGGGAAATTGGCGGATCAGCGGAAAAGTCGGACCGACAACAAAGGGGGCATTCCAGGGACCGAAACACCGGAAACTCTGACCAAGACTCCAGAGCGATACTAAAGTCACCTACCGGAAGGGACATCAATTCCGAAGTTACCCAAGGGCAATCGTACCAATACATTAAACACACTATGGAGGACTCACAGAAATGGACCTAATTCTTTTGGCACTTGAGGCAGAGGCAGCCAAGTTCCTGGGGGCCGGGTTGGCCATCGGGATTGGCGTAATCGGCCCCGGCATAGGCATCGGCATCCTGGGAGCCGGAGCAATGGGAGCAATTGGCCGCAACCCGGACGCCGCCGGATCCGTCACCACCAACATGATCCTGGCTATCGCGTTTGCCGAAGCCTTGGGGATTTATTCCCTCATCGTTGCGGTAATTCTGTTGTTCGTGGTCTAGCGTTATGGGCCTGACTTATCTCGGAATCAACCTGCCCCTCTTAATAGCCTACCTGGTAACCTTCCTCATTCTGATGGGAATACTGTACCTGCTTGCCTTTAAGCCGCTGATGGCGGCCATGGACCAGCGTACGGAGAGAATCCAGGAAGGGCTGTCTGCCGCCGACCGCGCCAGGGAGGAAGCAGCCAGTTCCCAGGCCGCCATAGAGGAGCAACTCAACGAAGCCCGGCGGGAGGGCCAACGCCTGATGGACCAGGCCAGGGAAGCATCCCAGCGTTACCGAGAAGGCGAGATGGAACGGGCGCGCCAGGAGGCGGAAGCCTTCGCGGAACGGGCTCGGACCGACATCCAACGGGAGCGGGATGCCGCTCTGGAAGAATTGAGAGCCGGATTCGCTGACCTGGCAATCACCGCCGCCGAGCGGGTCATCGCGCGTTCCCTGGACCGGCAAGCCCACGGAGAGCTCATCACCCAGGTACTGGAAGAGGGTGAGAGATTGCGGCAAGGTTAGGTAACCAATGGCAAAACAGGTAGGCGGCCGCCGCTACGCTCAGGCGTTGTTCGAGTTGGCAATTCAGCAGGACCAGGCGCCCCAATGGTCTGAAGAATTGGGGTACATGGCCCAGGTATTGCTGGATCCCGAATTTAACAGCTTCCTGAAACATACCGGCGTGCCGGTTGAGCGAAAGACTAGGGCCATCGAAACGGTGCTGCCGGAAATCAACCCGCTGGTCAGAAACCTGGGAGCGCTGCTGGTTTCCCGGGGAGCGGTGGATGTCCTGGGGGACGTGTCCATCGGATTTAACCGGCTGCTGGACGAGCGCCTGGGCCGCCAGCCGGTAGAGGTTACCGCCGCGGTGCCGCTGGAAGATGCGGAACTGGAACGTATTCGCCGGTTTGTCACCGACTTGATCCAGCGGGAAGTGGTGGTGACCACCCGAGTGGATGAGTCAATCCTGGGCGGCATAATAATTCAGATTGGCGACCGCCTATTGGACGGCAGTACCCGCTCCAAGCTGGAAGCATTGCGGAAACAGATACGCTCGGAAGTCGCCCTGGGGTAGCGTTGCCCACGGCGGAGAAATCGGACATCGGACGAAGGAGAATCCCCAATGGCAATTAGGGGTCAAGAAATTGTTTCGCTAATCCGGCGCCAGATTGAAGAATTTGGCGGCGATTTAAGCCTCGTAGATGTAGGCACCGTGGTGCAGGTTGGCGATGGTATCGCCAGCATTCAGGGCCTGCAGGGCGTACGCTCCAACGAATTGCTGGACTTTGGCAATGATGTTCTGGGGCTGGCAATGAACCTGGAATCCGACCTGGTAGGCGCCGCTATTTTGGGTGACGCCAACGTGGTTAAGGAAGGCCAACAGGTACGCTCTACCGGGCAGATTATCGAGATTCCGGTGGGCGATGCCCTGATTGGCCGAGTGGTTGACCCGATGGGGCGTCCGCTGGATGGTAAGGGTCCCATAAATACCACGACGACCCGCCCGGTGGAGCAGGTTGCCCCCAACGTGGTAGTCCGCCAATCGGTGAACACGCCGGTGCAGACCGGAATTAAGGCGATTGACGCCATGATCCCCATCGGCCGCGGCCAGCGGGAGCTCATTATCGGCGACCGCTCCACCGGCAAGACCGCCATCGCCCTGGATACGATAATTAACCAGCGGGGCGGCGACCTGATTTGCATCTATGTAGCCATCGGCCAGAAACAGGGCAAGGTTGCCCAGGTGGTGGGTATTCTGGAAGAGCATAACGCCATGGGCCACACCATTGTAGTACACGCCGGCGCCTCCGATCCCGCCCCGCTACAGTTCATCGCCCCCTACGCCGGCTGCGCCATGGCCGAAGAGTTCATGGCCCAGGGCAAGGATGTGCTGGTGATCTATGACGACTTGACCAAGCACGCCTGGGCCTATCGGCAAATGTCCCTGCTGCTGCGTCGCCCCGCCGGCCGCGAGGCTTATCCGGGGGACGTTTTCTACCTGCACAGCCGCTTGCTGGAGCGGGCGGCCAAGCTGGACCAGGAACACGGCGGCGGGTCCATTACTGCCCTGCCCATTATCGAAACCCAGGCCGGAGACGTTTCGGCTTACATTCCAACCAACGTAATTTCAATTACCGACGGCCAGATATACCTGGAGCCGGAGTTGTTCAACATCGGCGTTCGACCGGCGGTGAACGTGGGCTTGTCCGTATCCCGAGTTGGCGGAGCCGCCCAAACCCGGGCAATTCGCCAGGTTGCGGGACGGCTGCGGCTGGACCTGGCCCAATATCGGGAATTAGCCAGCTTTGCCCAGTTCGGTACCTCCGACCTGGACGCCAATACTCGCGCTCAGTTGGCCCGTGGGCAGCTTTCCACTGAAATGCTAAAGCAAGCCCAATACCAACCGCTGCGGCTGGACCAGGAAGTAATGATTCTGTTTGCGGTGAACTCCGGCCTGACTGACGATTTGCCGCTGGAACGCTGCGCCGACTTTGAGGAACAGCTTTTGAGCTACCTGGGCAGCATCCACCCTGAAATCGGTCAAAGTATCGCCGATAGCGGTAACCTGCCCGAGAACGTGTCGGCGGATTTGACCAAGGCCATCACCGACTTTAAGGCTACTTTCAGTTAGCCGGCAGTTAGCCGGCAGTTAGCCGGCAGTTAGCCGATTAGCCAATAGTTGATAATCAATAGTTGGCCGGCGGTTGGCGGTCAGCCGCTTTGCTGGCGCTTAACCGATTCGGGCCCGGCAAGGAAGCTGGCCCCGGGCCTCGCCAAATCAATAACCGGCAGTCAATAGCCGGTATTCAGTATCGAATACAGGGGTCGGAAAGAACAGGATGCCAAGCGTAAGGGATATACGGCGCCGAATCCGCAGCGTGGACAACACCGGCAAGGTGACGAATGCCATGTCACTGATTGCCGCCTCCAAGATGCGCCGCGCCCAGAACTCGGTGGTGCAGGGGAGACCCTACGCCGAAAAAATATATGATATTATCGCCCACCTGGCAGCCCAACCCCAGGAGGACGGGGCGGCGCTGCACCCGCTGTTGGAGGTGCGACCCGTCCGGCGAATCGGCCTGCTGGCTATCACCCCGGATCGGGGTCTGGCCGGAGGTATGCACTCCAGCGTTAACCGACGGGTTGCCCAGTTCATCCTTTCCCGCCCCGAACCTACCCGCAGCATCGCCATTGGTCGAAAAGGACGGGACTTTATGGCCCGCTACGGTCAAGACTTGCTGGCAGTGTTCGCCGACTTGGGCGACCGGCCGACCGTGGCCGACACTACGCCCATTTCCCGAATGCTTATTGACAACTTTATCAGCGGGGAAATGGACGAGGTTTACCTGGTTTATACCAGGTTTATTTCAACCATGAGCCAGGAGCCGGTGGTGGAAAAATTGATTCCGGTAACGCCGGCCGCCTTGTCCGGTTCCGACAGCTCCGGTTACATCTACGAGCCGGATTCGCTAACCGTTCTGGGTTCGCTACTGCCCCAGTTTGTAGATATGGAAGTTTACCATGCGTTGCTGGAGTCCATTGCCAGCGAACAGTCGGCCCGGATGGTGGCGATGCGCAACGCCACGGACAATGCCAAGTCTCTGTCCGGCGACCTGACCCTGGTGATGAACAAGCTGCGCCAGGACAGTATTACCAACGAACTATTGGACCTGATCGGCGGGCAAATTGCCCAGGAAGGGTAAAGAGTAAAGGGTAAAGGGTAAGTCTGCCCCCGGCAGCATAACCTGAGGCCACGGGAGGTCAAGTTATATGGGCACCGGAAAAATCGTGCAGGTAATTGGAACCGTAGTGGACGTGGAGTTTCCACCGGATCAATTACCCAACTTGTTCGACGCTCTGGAGATGGACAACTCCGGGGAAAGGCTGGTCCTGGAAGTCCAGCAGCACATCGGCAACAACTGGGCCCGCTGCCTGGCCCTGGGTTCTACCGACGGCCTGGCTCGAGGTACGGAAGTTAACGACACCGGCGAGAAGGTGACCGTACCGGTTGGGCCGGAGACTCTGGGCCGTTTGTTTGACGTTACCGGCACCCCACTGGATAACTTGGGAGCGGTGGAATCGGCCCAGCGGTGGCCGATTCACCGGAGCGCACCGGCTTTTGACGACCAAAGCTCGGAGATTGAAATTCTGGAGACCGGTATCAAGGTATTTGACCTGATTACCCCCTTCCCCAAGGGCGGCAAGGTCGGCGCTTATGGCGGGGCCGGCGTGGGCAAGACCGTCATCATCCAGGAACTCATCCGCAACATCGGCGCCGTCCACCAGGGCGTATCCGTTTTTGCCGGCGTGGGCGAGCGCTCCCGGGAAGGCAATGACCTGTGGCACGAAATGCAGGACTCCGGCGTGCTTGACACCACCGTGCTGGTGTTCGGGCAGATGAATGAAACCCCCGGCGTGCGCGCCCGTATCGGCCTCACCGGGTTGACCATGGCCGAGTTTTTCCGGGAAGAACAGCATCAAGACGTGCTGCTGTTTATTGACAACATTTACCGCTACATTTTGGCCGGTATGGAAGTGTCGGCGCTATTGGGCCGGATGCCCTCGGCGGTGGGTTATCAGCCCACCTTGAGCACCGAAATGGGCGCACTCCAGGAACGGATTACCTCCACCAAGTCCGGCTCTATTACCTCCTTCCAGGCCATTTACGTGCCCGCCGATGACTACACCGACCCGGGAATCGTGACCACCTTCGGCCACCTGGACGCCGTATTGTCCCTGGAGCGCTCGCTGGCGGCCCAGGGCTTGTACCCGGCGGTGGACCCGCTGGCATCTTTCGCCCGTATTTTGGAGCCGCGGATTGTCGGCGAGGAACATTACCGGACGGCCCGCGGAGTGCAGCAGGTATTGCAGCGCTACCGGGACCTGCAGGATATTATCGCTATCCTGGGTATTGAAGAGCTTTCCGAAGATGACCGCCAGACGGTATTCCGCGCCCGCAAGATTCAACGCTTCCTGACCCAGCCTTTCTTCGTAGCCGAGGCTTTCACCAATCAGCCGGGAAAGTACGTGCCGGTGCGGGAAACGGTACGCGGTTTTGTGGAAATCCTGGAAGGCAAGCACGACGATTTGCCGGAGCAAGCGTTCTATATGGTGGGCACCATCGACGAGGCCATCGAAAAGGCCGAACAAATGCAGGCCGGTACCGCCGCCTAATTCAAGACCGCCTAATCAACAAACGCCTAATCAACAAACGCCCAAGCCTCGGAAGGAGCAGCAGCAATGGCCCCGATGCGACTGGAAATTATTACCGCCGAGCGGGAGGTTTACGCCGACGATGTGGACATCGTGGTGGCCCCGGGCATTGAAGGGCAACTGGGCATCCTCCCCAACCATGCGCCGTTGATGACCGTTTTGCAGCCCGGGGAAGTCTCGGTACGCAAGGACGGCGAACCCTCTTACCTGGCAATTACCGGCGGCTTTCTGGAAGTGATGGCCAATAAGGTTACCATTCTGGCCGAAGCCTGTGAGTATTCCCAGGAAATTAACGAGGAACGGGCCCAGGAAGCCATGGAGCGAGCCCAGGAGCGCCTCCGGAATCAGACTTCCGGTTCCGCGGTTGAGCTGTCAAGAGCGCTAACCTCTTTCCGCCGCGCGCAAGTTCGCCTGAACGTGGCGCGGCGGCGGCCCCGGGGCGATATGCGCACCACAATGGGGGAATAACCGGAGGAAGAGCGGGTAGCAGGCAGCAGGCAAGCGGGCTGGCTGGCAGAATGACCAAGCCAAGCGAACTTTCCGCTGGCAGCTCAAGCAATTCACCTGAAGCGGGCGGGTCCTTTGAGACGGCGCCCGTTCTTTTTATGGCAAGCGGTGACCGTGGCCGGAGTCGGTGTGGTTTGTGGATTGGTTAGCCAGGTAGTAGGTCATTGATTGCATGGACAACACCGGGTCAATGTTGCGGATGTTAACCCCTTCCGGTACCTGGGGCGCAATCGGGGCGTAGTTCAATATAGCCCGTACACCGCACTCCACCACCCGGTCAATTACCGCCTGAGTATGTATCGTGGGCACCGCCACAATGGCGATGCTAATCTGGTTCCGCTGGACTACCTCGGCCAATTCCGCCGCGGGCATTACCGTTAGACCACCCACTTCCTCTCCGACCACCGACGGATTATCGTCAAGAGCGGCTACCAATTGAAACCCATCGGGAGTAAAGCCAGGGTAGTTAAGAATGGCTCGGCCCAGCCGGCCAACGCCGACTACCGCCACGTTCCAACGGCTGGTCAGGCCAAGAATCTGCTTTAGCTCGTCCAGCAGATGCTGGACCCGATAACCCCGGCCCTGCTTGCCGAAGCGGCCAAAATAGCTTAGGTCTTTGCGAATTTGTGCCGGAGTAATTTGCAGCTTGGCCCCCAACTGTTGGGAGTTGGCTACCAGGACTCCCTCGGCCAAAAGCTGGCTGAGGGTACGGACGTATTGGGGCAGCCGGGCGACAACTACATCGGGGACGTCATTTCGCCCTTGGTTCGGCGGTGGCGTATTATCCACCATACGACCAGCCCCCCTGATCCGCCGGGCTAAATTGAAGGACTACGATTCGAAGCAACTCGGTACTTCCCCAGGGCACGATATAGTTTACGGTATCCCTAAAACAAGCCTCTAATCCGGCCATTGCCAATATAATTTATAATGTAACCGAAAATGCGTCAAGGCCGGGCGGCCAGCAGGGCAATCGAAGGGGGCGGCGGCGGTCAGGTCTATCGCGCGCGGCGGCGGGGCCGATATCACTGCGGCAAAAGCTTTGCAGCGGCCCTAGTCCCCTAGACTTCGCTTCCTTTCCCCGCCGACAAATCTCCGGCCTGACAGCTTAACCCGATGATTTTATATTTGCCGGGGAATGAATTTGCACATCGGAGTTTGTAACTTAACCCTGCATTTGCCGGAATCGCAGAGCCTGAAGAGCAAACGGCAGGTGGCTCGTTCCCTGACCGCCCGAATAAGCGGCAAGTTCAACGTGGCCGTGGCGGAGGATGCGGACAACGACCAGTGGCAGCGGCTAACGCTGGTGGTGTGCGCCGTCAGTAACGACGCCGGTCACGCCAACGCGATGCTGTCTCAGGTAGTTTCTTTCGTAGAAGATACCCGACCCGATTTGGAATTAATCGACTATCAAACGGAGATAATTTCCGGAGTATAGGTCGATTCAATGGCGGCAATGGCGGCAACGGCGGCGCATCAAGCGGTTCAGGAGAAGGCAACGAAGTAAGCCGGTTCTCCCCATAACGGGGCGGCATCGTAACCGGCTGCGGTAAAAACCGGCGCGGGCGGATTTTGACTTGAATCAGATCCGCCCGCACCGCTACCCTAACTGACACAAATAGCAACTAGGGGACCATTCGGAATACTCCGACTCCGGCCCAGGATTTCCGGCTCCTAGTGACCTACCGGCAATCCGGTGCGCTCGGCAATGGCCCCCATCAGGTCCTGCAAGTCGGGGAACAAATGGGCGTTGGGTTCGTGGCGGTGTTCAGCGACCAAGTCCCCATCGATAATAACGTCAAACTTGCCGTGAGGGCCCGGGGTGAGTTTGAAGACCGATATATGGTCACCGACCCGGCTCAAAGCCTCGCCTGCCATCCAGGCAGCGCGCAGGGCATGGCCTCAATCCTGGCAGTATAGAATCTCCAGTTCCAGCTTCTTATCCGTTGCCATTCCACACCTCTCCAATGATTAAGAATGAGGGCATAATAGAATAGCGTCCTAGCGATGTCAATTGCCCCAGAGCGGAATGCAAGGTCTTTCGATTCTCGTTATAGAACCGCTCAGGGTGAGCGGAAGGATGCCTGAGCAGGGACAACCGAAAGACCCTGGCAGGGAAAGAACTATTGGCTCGGGACGGGCAACTTGTTCCGCCATACGATTACCCGTATTGGCAACCACTAATGCTACGCTTATATTTTGGCGCTGCCCAAAATCACGATCCAATAACCCAATACGGATGACTCATCCCGGTAATGCCTGGAGATGGAATATGTCGCATCAGAGCATAAGAACGGCAGCAGCCTGGACGATTCTGGCCCTGCTATCCCTATCGTTGACGCTAGGGGCCGGGATAGCTTGCACCGGTGGCAGCGAAGACGACGACGTTGGAGGTGCCTACTGGAGTGGGCCGAAGGTCTGGGAACCGGTGGACATCGCCAGTTTGGAACGGGTCTCCCAGCAACTGGTTGTACCGCCTGCCCTGCCCCGGCATGAGCAGGTTGCCACCGGCGGCCCGAGGCTGGTACAGGTACGAATGGTTATTGAAGAGAAGGAACTGGAAATAGCGCCCGGCGTCTTCATTTGGGCCTTCACCTTTAACGGCTCGGTTCCGGGGCCGATTATTGTGGTGCACGAAGGGGACTATGTTGAGCTGACGCTGGTCAACCCGGCCAGCAATAAACTGCTGCACAACATCGACCTTCATGCGTCAATCGACGCCCTGGGCGGCGGCGAGCTGACCCAGGTTGCGCCGGGTCAGGAGGTAGTCCTGAGATTCCGTACGCCCAAGGCCGGGGTGTTCATCTACCACTGCGCTCCCGGAGGGGTTATGGTGCCCTCGCACGTGACCCACGGGATGAACGGGGCGATTATGGTGCTGACCCGGGACGGATTGAAAGACCCGGCGGACAACCCCCTGCGCTATGACCGCTCCTATTACATCGGAGAGCAAGATTACTATATCCCCCGGGACGAAGCGGGTAACTTCAAGCGTTACGACGACCCGGCGGATTCCCTGGTGGACGATTCGGCGGCCATGAGCGCCCTCATTCCAACCCATATCGTTTTTAACGGCGTTACGGGAGCGCTGCAAGGCGACGGCAAGCTGACCGCTAACGTGGGGGAGAATCTGCTAATTGTCCATTCCCAGGCCAACCGCCAGTCCTACCCGCACCTCATCGGAGGCCACGGGGACTTTGTATGGGAGCGCGGCGCATTCAACAGCCCACCCTTGGTTGACCTGGAATCCTGGGAAATCGCTGCCGGATCTGCCGGGGCGTCCCTGCACCAAATACAACAGTCAGGAACCTACGTTTACCTGTCCCACAACCTCATCGAAGCCTTCCTGTTCGACGCCAAAGCGATTTTGGTTGCCAAGGGGGAATGGAATAATAACCTGATGGAACAGGTGGAACAGGTGAAACCGCCGGGGCCAATTCAGTAACCGTCGCCTTCCGGACCGCGGCGGCTGAATATGCCCTAGCGGGCAACGGGGGCTGTCGGCTGTCCTACAACAAGCGCGTTTTGGGTGGGTCTGGGGGGCAGCCCCGGCTTAATGAGGCCAGAAAATGCCATTCGCCGGGCTTCCGGTCAACGGGGTAGGGAGGCCAGAAAATTGTCCATGAATTGCCAGAGTTCGGCGCCGCTCCCGGAGAAACTATCGTTGTGACCGGTGGCAGGCAGGGAGAGAAAACGTTTGGGCGAGTTTGCGGCCGCAAACAATTCCCGGCCCTGCTCCACGGGAATAATCTCGTCGTTTTCCCCGTGGATGACCAACAGCGGGCAATGGACGTTTCCAATTCGGGACAGGCTGTTGAAGCGGCTGCCAACCAGCAGATGCAATGGCAAAAGGGGGTGCAGGACCCGGGCCATATCTTTAAGGGTGGTCAAGGGAGAAACCAGGATCATTCCATAGGGAGTCGTGCCGCCGGCCGATTCTCCGGCCATCTCTCCGGCCAGGTCTTCGGCCAATTCCACGGCCACGGCAGTCCCCAGGGAACGACCGAAAAATACGATGCCCTCCGGGTCAACATCGGAACGGGAGGACAGATAATCCAGGGCGGCCCGGGCATCTCGATAAACACCGGATTCCGACGGCTTACCCTCGCTGCGACCGTAGCCCCGATAGTCGAATATGAAGCTATTGACGCCCAGCCGACGGCTAATCAGGGCCAGGTCCCCGACCCGGTGACCGATGTTGCCGCCGTTGCCGTGAAACCAGAGAATGGTTACTTCCCGGGTGTTGGCGCTACCCGGTTCATTTGAGTTGGCCGGGGTGTCGATGTCGATGTCGATGTTTGTGTTGCCGGTGTTGCCGGAAATGTCGGATTCAGGACGCGGAGCCGGCACATACCAGCCGTTAAGCCGAATGCCGTCGTCGGTGACAAAATAAACGTCCTCAAACTCCATACCGGCATCGGAAGGGGTGAGTTCAATAGCGGCGGTGGGAAAGAAAACAAACTTCCGCTCGAACCGCTCCATCAAGCTCATTGCCACCACCGGGAGCAGCAGGAGTCCCACAATAGCGGCCAATATGGAAATTCTTGCCATATCCTGCCGAAGTTCATTGGCTCGGCGCGGTTCCCCCGGTGACTACGTTGACCACGTTGACCACGTTGACCACGTTGACCACGTTGACCACGTTGACCACGTTGACCACGTTGACCACGTTGACCGGGCCGCCGGCAGCGAAGGCCTCCAGGTTTTCTATGGACATCTCCAGTCCCCGCATGGTGCCGTTGTAGGCCATGCCGCCGACGTGGGGAGACAAGACTACGTTGTCCAACTTCGCAAAGGGATGACCGTGAGGCAGGGGTTCGGTTTCGAAGACGTCCAGCCCGGCCCCGGCAATTTTACCGGCCTGTAAAGTTTCCAGCAGAGCTTTCTCGTCCACCACGGCGCCCCGGGCAACATTGACCAGAACGGCGTTGGATTTCATCAGGGCCAACTGTTCCCGTCCGATAAACCCCACGGTTTGGGGCGTTAGGGCCACGTGCAGCGATACTACGTCGGAATGCGTTAAGAGTTCTTCCAGGGGTACAAAGGGGACGCCGTACTCCGCCGCTCGCTGCGCGGTTGGATTAAAGGTCCAGGCGATAACCTTCATCCCGATTCCCTGGCCCAGTTGAATCATTCGTCGGCCAATGGCGCCGGCGCCAACTACGCCCAGGGTCTTGTTATAAAGCTCGTCAATAAAACCCGCCGTCCAACCACCTTCGCGAATTCGGCGGTCGTTCTCCACGATGCGGCGGGACACGGCCATCGCCAGAGCCAGCGCATACTCCGAAACATAGGGAGCGCCGTAGCCGGGGGTGTTGGCGACGGTGATTCCCAATTCGGAGGCGGCGGCCAGATCCACATGGTCAACGCCGGTGCCCCACACCGACAGGAGCTTCAGGCGGGGACAGGCGGTCAGGACGTTACGGGTAAACTGCACCGACGAACGGATGTTGATAATCGCTTCAGAGTCCTTGATGCGGGCGATAGTATCGGCCTCGCTGACCGGACGGGTAAAGTGCCACTCCACCTGGTCGGCCAAGGCGCGGGAACGCTCTTCCAACGGCGTACCGGCGAGCACCGGCGGCTCATCATCGGGAACCACCAGCAGGGAAAAGGGTTTGGGTTCGGGCATTTCACTCTACCTTGAAAAGAAGTTGCCGCAAGTCGCCAGGGTAAACTAATAGATATGGATTGATAGGTTTGGCCGGGATACGGCAAAGCGGCGCACAATAACCGTTCTATTGGAGGCGATCACCAGGGTTTACCCCTAATCGCCGACGCCTTGCCAGGCAAGAAACCCTTCATTTATTTTGACCTGATCGGCGATGGGCCGGATGGCCTGGAAAACAGCCTGGCCTAATCCCCCAAACTCTCCGCCAGGATTTCCAGCACGTCCTTGGCTTCTTTGTCGCCGGCTTTGCCCTTGGCCTGAATGCCCTCGGTCATCATTTGGAGGCAGAAGGGGCAGGAAACACCGACGGTGTCGGCATCAGTTTCCAGGAAGTGGTCGGTGCGGACATGGTTGATGCGCTCTCCCTGGCTTTCCTCAATCCACATATGGCCGCCGCCGGCGCCGCAGCAGAAACCCCGTTCCCGGCAGCGGGGCGACATCTCGACCAGGCGCAGCCCGGGGATGGAGCGGGCAATGTTGCGCGGTTGGTCGTAAATGCCGTTATGCCGGCCCAGGAAGCAGGAATCGTGATAAGCCATGCTGACATTCATCATCTTAATTGGCTTGATTCGGCCCTGCTGAATCAGCTCGTCAACAAACTGACTGTAGTGGAGCACTTCGTATTCGCCGCCGAATTGAGGATACTCGTTGCGCATGGTATTGAAGCAATGGGGGCAGATGGTCACAATCTTCTTGACGTTGTAGCCGTTCAGAGTTTCGATGTTTTGGCCGGCCAGCATCTGGAACAGATACTCGTTGCCCATCCGCCGCGCCGGGTCTCCGGTACAGGTTTCCTCATCGCCCAAGATGGCAAAATCCACCCCGGCCGACTTGAGCACCTTAACCATCGAGCGGGCGGTGCCCTGGCTGCGCTGCTCCAGGGCGGCGGTGCAGCCCACCCAGAAGAGAATTTCCGCATCCGGCTTTTCGGCCAGGGTCGGCACATTCAGACCCTCGGCCCAGTCGGTGCGAGAGTATTGGGTGCCGCGCCAGGGATGTCCCCGCTGCTCCATACTTAGCAGAGCGTTCATCCCGGTCTCCGGAATCTTCGACTCCTCCAGCACCAGGTTGCGGCGCAGGTCCATTATCGTGGGGATATGCTCCACCACCACCGGGCACTCCTCCATGCAGGCGCCGCAGGAAACGCAGTCCCAAATAGCCTGCTCCGGTATCGCGTGGTCAATGATAGGATTCGGCTCCACGTGCTCCGGGTCTCGGGGCCCCTGGTGACCGATGGTCAGCATATGTTCCTTCAGATTTTCCACGATGTGCATCGGGGAGAGGATTTTGCCGGTAGTGTTGGCCGGACAGGCATCGGTGCAGCGACCGCAGACGGCGCAGGCGTAGCCGTCCAGCAACTGTTTCCAGGTGAAATCCTGCACCCGACCGGCGCCGAACCGCTCGGCGTTTTCCAGGTCGATCGGCGCCAGCGTACCCCGGGGCTCCAGGGAACGGAAGTAGGCGTTCAACGGAGCGCCGATCATGTGAATGTGCTTGGAGGTCGGCACGTAAATGCCAAAGCCCAGGATGATGCCCAGGTGCAACCACCAGAAAATAGCATGGAGGGCGACGGCCGCTCCGGCGCTCAAGCCCATTGCGGAGAAGGCCCGGCCCAGGATACCGCCAAGAATGACCCCGGCCTCCGGTCCGGTCCCGGCGGCGGCCACGTAGAAGCCATGCACCAACAGGGTGGCAACCATCAGGGCAGCGGTAAGGCTGACAACGATTATGGAATCCAGGCTGCGGGTCAGGTCAAAACTGAGGCGGAAAGGCCGCGCGGCCCAGCGACGCACCAAGGCCCACGCCATTACTACCAGAATCAGCGCAGCGTACAAGTCGAGGTAGATACTGTAAATCTTGACGCCGGTGGCGGTGAGCAGCGTTTCGCCCAGGGGATGCCACAGGGAGCCGCCAAATATAAAAACGGCATAGCTGAGAGAGAAGGACAGGAAGCCCCAAAATACGAAGGCGTGGCCCAGCCCGGCCAGGTCAATGGTGCGGCTGCGGGCGTCCAGCGAACCGACCCGCTGCAGCACTTTGCGCTGCGCCAATACGATGCCCAGCGCGCCGGTGAACCTTTGCCAGGGATGGTCAAAGCGAGGCACGCTCCGGCCTTGGCGGATGAGGTGAAAAACCCGCCGGTAAGCCAGGTAACCGGCCAGAGTCTGGGTAACAAACAACGCCAGGAAAACGCCAATCCAGACGGGTATAACTCCAAGAATATCTCCCGGTGGCACCATTTGAGCGAACTCCGTTAGGGAAGATTGGATAGCCCGTATTAAGGGCAAAGGAAGTTTACCATAGAAGGGGCAGGTATGACTCTGCGGATACGTCCGTTGTTGTGAAGGGTGGTATAATTTCACTATGATGCTTGCCAAACGGCAATGACCGCTTCCCGAAAACGCGATATTGCGGGAGCAATACCTCGGAGGTTTAGATGACTACGGAAGCCACATCTGTGCCGGAACGAGTAGCCACCCTGGAAGAGATAGTAAAGCACTTGGCAACCAAAGAGGACATTAGCGATCTGAAGGTGGAGATTAGCGATCTGAAGGTGGAGATTAGCGACCTGAGAGTGGACATTGCACGGGGTCAAGTCAACAGTATTCGCTGGACGGTAGGGGCTATGTTTGCGATAGCGACTTTGGCAGTGGCAGCCATCAAATTGCTTTGACCTGCGCCGGGGCTATCATTCACAACAGAACGGAATGGACCGAATTAGCTCGGACAGGACTATCTTGCCAATCACCAAGACATTATTAAGTTCGTAGAACTGCAAAAGTTGTGGCCCGAATCCCCAAGGGATTCCGAACTTCCCGCGACCAATATCGTTGACTCCGTTGAAAACACTCCCAATGAACAAATGGGCAAGAGTTACCGGGAGCTACAAAGTCAGTTAGCCGACGATATTCTCGACAGTATGAAGGGAATATCTCCGACCAGTTTCGAGCGGTTGGTAAATCGCCTGTTAAGTCAGATGGGCTATGGCGAGGTTAAACGTGAAACCGGACGCAGCGGCGACCGGGGAATTGACGGCATCCTCAACCAGGACACACTGGGACTGGAAAAAATCTATGTGCAAGCAAAGCGGTACGATACCGCCACGGTCGGCGAGCCGGAAATTCGCAACTTTTCCGGCAGTCTGGACGGTCAGGGAGCAACTAAAGGTGTGTTCATTACAACCTCGACTTTCTCGTCAACAGCACGGCAGACCGCGCAAAATATCTCGATGGGCAACAAGTCAATTATATTGATTGACGGCCGGCAACTGGCCCAACTGATGATTACTCATGGCGTCGGTGTGGTCACCGAAATCACTTATGACATCAAGACGCTGGACGCCAACTACTTTGCGGAAGTCTGACCGCGACCATTACCTCTCAATATAAGCGCGCCTACTTGCCCCAGTCGTTTGCCGTTCGGGCTATCGGTGATACTATAGTACAAAGGGATCCCGGAAAGTGAAAGGCGTGTAAGCCCTTCTTCCCTGGTAGGCCATCCAACCTGGTACAGACCAGGCGCCGAAAAAGAGAACGCTCATGGCTGGTAAGAAAGCTAAATCAGGCAATCGAAAACAAGACCCTGAACCACGGCTTACTCCCCGGATATTTGCCGCTTTTCGTCCCTACTCGAAAAGGATAACACTGGTCGGGCTGTTGATTCTGGTAACCGCCGGGATTGGAGTGGTCAACCCGCTGCTGATTCAGGTGGTATTCGATTCAGCCCTCTTTCCGAAGAGCGGTGGGCCGGACCTGGACTTGCTGTGGCTGCTGGGCGGGATAATGGCCGGTATCACGGTGATAACCGGCGGCTTGGGCATTGTACAAACCTACCTCACCAACCTGGTGGGCCAGCGGGTGATGCGAGATTTGCGGGATACGCTGTACCGGCACTTGCAAAGCCTCTCCCTGGGGTTTTTCACCGGAACCCGCACCGGGGAAATCCAATCCCGGGTAGCTAACGACGTGGGCGGTGTGCAGCGGGTGGTGACCAATACCGTTGCCGACGTGCTTTCCAACACCGTCATCCTCATCAGCACCTTGATAGCGATGTTGGTCTTGTCCTGGGAGTTGACCGTGGTGGCTGTCGGGGCGGCGCCGGCGTTTTTCGTTCTCAGTAAAGTTGTGGGAGCGCGGCGGCGGGCGGTGGCGGCGGAAACACAGCAGTCAACCGCCGAGGTTACGGCCATAACTCAAGAAACCCTATCCATATCCGGCATAATGCTGGCCAAGCTTTTTGGCCGGCAGAATCGGGAGATTGAACGCTTCCACCAGGAAAACCAGAAGCTCTCCGACCTGGTAATCCGGCAGCAGATGACCGGCCAGTCATTTTTTACAGTGATGCAGATTTTCTTTTCCGTCTCTCCAATAGTAATCTACCTGCTGGCCGGCTACCTGATTTCCGGCGGCGGCGCCAACGTAATGTCCGCGGGCACCATCGTGGCCTTTACTACATTGCAGAGCCGTTTGTATTTCCCCATCGGGCGGCTGCTGGAAGTCTCGGTGGAACTACAGGCATCGCTGGCCCTGTTCGAGCGCATCTTCGGCTACCTGGACATTCGACCGGCAATCGTGGACGCTCCGGACGCCATCGAAATCGAGCCGGAGAAAGTCGCCGGAGCGGTCAAGTTTGATTCGGTCCGAGTCAATTACGCCGCCCATCAAGAGGCCCCGGCCCTGACCAACCTGCAAGAGTCGGAAAGTCAAGCGGCAGGTCAAGACGAGGAAATGGCAACCCGCTGGGCGTTGGATGGAGTCAGTTTTGAAATCCAGCCCGGCCACCTGGCCGCCTTCGTTGGTCCCAGCGGAGCCGGCAAGACCACTATCTCTTACCTGATACCCCGCCTGTACGACGCCACCGAGGGCAGCATTAGCATTGACGGGACTGACGTGCGCGGGATTAAGCAGACTTCGCTGGCCGGGCTTATCGGTTATGTAACCCAGGAGAGCTATTTATTCCACTCCACAATCAGGGAAAACATCTTGTACGGCAATCCTCTGGCCGGTCAGGAAGAATTGGAGGCTGCGGCTCGGGCGGCCTATATCCACGAACGTATTATGGAGTTCCCCGAGGGATATGACACGGTGGTCGGAGAGCGCGGTTACCGGCTGTCCGGCGGAGAGCGGCAGCGGCTGTCTATTGCCCGGGTTATCCTGCACCAACCGAGGTTGTTGATTTTAGACGAGGCTACGTCGGCATTGGACACCGCCAGCGAGCGTTACGTACAGTCGGCGCTGGAACCGTTGATGAAGGGCCGCACTACCGTCGCCATTGCCCACCGGCTATCCACCATCATCGCCGCCGACGTAATCTATGTTATTGACCAGGGGCGGATAGTTGAATACGGTCCCCATACGGCCCTGCTGGCCCAGGGCGGCCTTTACTCTCATCTCTACGAGGACCAGTTCGAGAGCGGGCGGGTAGAGTGCTACTGTGAGGACGGGGTAATCATGTCCGACGGCAATATCGTCTATGCCGAAGACGCCGGAGCGCTGGCAACGCGGTAGGAGCCCGGACCAGGCGGGGGAACGGCGCCCCGGAATTGGGGGGAAACGTTACCGGCTAATGCTTTACCCGGGGTATCACTTCCCGGCCCAGCAGCTCGATCTGGCGCAGGGTTTGTTCCTGAGACATTCCCGGCCACTGCATCCGAAAGATCAGGTAGTTGACGCCCAGTTCCTGTTCATAGCGGCGGATTTCCCCGACCACATCCTCCGGGGAACCCAACAGGAACCGGTCTCGGGCCAAATCCTGATAGGGAACGGAAAAACTTTCCTCGCCGGGCAGCGCCTTGTCCTGACCCCAGGCGGCGTAAGCAGCGTATTTGGAGGCCAGGTACGGCTCGCTTTCCACATAGGCCGTTTCCCGGTCCTGGGCCACGTAAAGCTCCCGCATCATCGGAAGAGCCTCCGGAGTGGGCTGGCCGGCTTGCTCCAGGGCTGTCTTATACCCCTGCCATTGACCGGCAACCATATCCATTGTGGCGTGGGGATTGACCAGCCACGGATAACCCCAACGAGCCGCGCGGCGGATCGCAACATCACTGTTGGCGGCAACCCAGATGGGCGGATGGGGCTGCTGCACCGGGCGCGTAGCCGGAGACACCCGAGGCACCCGGTAATACTTGCCCTCGAACTCCACCTCTTCCTGAGTCCAAAGCAGTTTCATTACCTCCAGGGCTTCCCGAAGGCGGGATACCCGCTCCCCGCGCTCCAGGCCGAAGGCGGTATATTCTTCGTCCCGGTATCCCAGACCCACGCCGAAGATAAAGCGCCCGTTGCATATGGCATCCATGGTGGCGACGCTTTCGGCCAACTCCACCGGATTGTGCAAAGGCACCAAAACCACGGTGGCGGCTACTTCCATATCCCCGGCCTCTGCCGCCATCCGAGCCAGCAAGGGGAAAGAGGCGCTCATCTGGTAGGGAGCGGCAAGGTAATGCTGGCCGGTGCAAATCAAGTCGAACCCGGCATCTCGCGCCGCCCGCACCTGTTCGGCGCTCTCCTCAATTTTACGGGGCATGGATTCGCCCGGCAGATACTGGTTGGTGATGAAGAAACCTATTTTCATTACTATTCCTGCGGCGCCGCAGCGCTGGTTGGGCTTGGCGTTTGGCGCTTGGTGTTTGGCGCTTGGTGTTGGATTACACCTGGTATTCTAAACCCTAATCCCCTGGAGAAACAATTAAGATTATCGGCTGAGGATTCCTTGACCTTGGGCCGCAGCCGTTATAGTATTTAATCCTCTTGAGGGTTGGCCGCACGGCCATATTGTCCCGCCCAACAGTCCTTCCCAACTGTCCAAGCACGCAGTTCCGCCGAACTATCCCGCCTGACTTTGCAGGGAGATGAGGATGAAGATTGCCAGATTCCGTACCGGAAGAAGAACGGCCTACGGTGTAGTTTTCGATGACGAAATAGCGGAAATCCGGGGGAGCATCTACGCCAAGTTCCGCATTACCGATACCCGCTATCCGCTATCCGAGGTTAAACTTCTGCCCCCCACGGAGCCAACGGAATTATGGGGGCCGGGACTGAACTTTCTGGATCATTTGGAGTATGCCGGTACGGTGCTGGGGCAGGGGACTCCGGCGGTGCCCGACCGTCCCCAACCGTGGCGCAAGGGCCGTAACGCCATGACCGGGGTCAACGACCCGATAATTGTCCCCAAGGATGCGGCGGGGGAAGTACACTACGAGGGGGAGGCGGTGGCAATTATTGGCAAGAATTGCCGGCGCATATCCCCGGAGCGGGCCAGCCAATTCATTCTGGGTTACACCTGCGGCAACGATGTGAGCGAACGCTCCTGGCAGAAAGATGACTGGACTTTCTGGAGGGCCAAGGGCGCGGACACCTTTGCCCCGGTCGGCCCCTGGATTGATACGGAGGTGGACCCGCAAGAATTGAACTTGCTGGTACGGATTAACGGGAAGGAGGTACAGCGGTGCAATACCCGGGATATGCTGTTTACCTTCTCGGAAATCGTCAGCTACATCAGTCAGCATGTGACGCTGCGGCCGGGGGATCTGGTTTTCTCCGGGGCTACCGGAGTCACCAGCGCCATCAAGCCCGGGGACACGGTGGAAGTGGACATCCCCGGCATCGGAGTGCTGAGCAATCCGGTAATTGCAGAGTTTGACGCCGCCGGAAGTTAGGGATACTCCGAACAAGTCATTAAACGCCAGCGCCTTCACCGCGTCGTTCCTGCCTGCGCAGGAACGACGGGTAGGGTTCAATATCCAGGGGCCACCAAAAGTCCCGGCCCAGGAGTATCTTCTCCCACTTTGAGCTTGTCGAAGGGCCGGCTTATGGTTCGACCGGCTCACCATAAGCGGCTCTCCAACGGCGAATGAAAGGCCCGGGCCTAAACCCAGATACCGATTGACCGGCAGCGCCCCTCTTATGACCGCCAACCACGTTTTCCCAAGGGGGCGGTCGCTTTGCGCTACTTCGCGCCTGCCCAGACCGCGCGTCGTTGCGCCATTTACGTTCCGCTTCCCGGCATAATTCTTTAGAACTTCAACAGTTTTTGCAGGGTCTTTTCACCGCGGCGGGGACCCACTACCGCCAGCCGCAGTTTATCAGGGTTGATTAGCCTTTCGGCCACCCGGGTTACGTCGTCAGCGGTAACGTCGTCAATTTTCTGCACGATGTCATCCACCGTGGCAATGCGGCCCAGCAACAACTCCTGAGTGCCCAACCAGGCAGCCACCGAGCGGGTATCTTCCATCCGAAGCAGCAGGTGGCCCTTGGCGAACTCCTTGGCCTTGTTCAGTTCGGGCAGCGGGACTTCCCGGCGCATTCCGGCCAATTCTCCCATTACCGCTTGCACCGCTTCCCGGGTTTTCTTCGGCTCTACACCGCAATAAATTACCATTGAGCCGCAGTCTCGAAAGTGGCTTAAAGAGCTGGAAACGTCATAAGCCAGGCCCTGGTTTTCCCGCAAGTTCAGGAACAACCGGCTGCTCATACCGTCGCCCAAAATGCCGTTGAGGATGGCAAAAGCGTGACGGTCGGGGTCGGTCAGGGAAATGCCCGGCAGCCCCAGGCAGATGTGGGCCTGGTCGGAACGTTTTTGCTCTACCCGGGCCATCGACCCGGCATCATTCTCCGTCACCGGCTCCCAATCCAGAGCTTCGCCGGGCTTCCAGTTCTTCGTTGCCTCGGCGATAAGCTCAACCACCTCATTGTGGTCCACGTTGCCGACTACGGTTATCACGACGTTGGCCGGGTTGTATTGATGCTCCATGTATTCCCGAACGTCGTTTACGCTGATGGCGTTCACCGAGTCGGGGGTGCCGCCCACATCCCGGCCCATCGCCTGCTCCGGCCACATTATCTCGTCAATCAGCAGGTCAACCCGGTTGGTGGGGTAGTCGTAGGTCATCCGCAACTCTTCCTGAATAACCTCCCGCTCCTTTTCCATCTCCTGCGGATCAAGCAGGGGATTGAGCACCATATCCAGAAGGACGGCGAAGGCCTGACGGAAATGGAGGCGGGCCACCTTGCACCAGAAGACCGTAAGTTCCCGGTCGGTGCTGGCGTTCATCACTCCGCCTACGCCCTCAATGGCCTCGCTGACGTGACGGGCGGTAGGCCAGCTTTCGGTGCCCTTAAAGGGTAAATGTTCCAGGAAGTGCGACAAGCCCGCCAACTCGTCGGGTTCGTAGCGGGAACCGGCGCCCACGGAAATTGTCATGGATACCGACATGGAATGGGGCATAGTGGAGGTCAGGACGCGGAGTTGGTTATCCAGAACGGTACGTTGGTACATCGTCACCTCAATATGGAATGGGACACAACGGAATAGCACACGGTTAGGAGACCGGGGCAGTTTACCCGCCCCGGCTTACTGACAATCAAGTCCGGGCGATTTAACCCGAGCGATTTAACCCGGACATTCGGACCCGGTTTATTGAACTCGGTCTATCGAGCCCGGCTCATCGAACCCGGATAGCGGCTAGGACTCCAGCCAGTCTATATCCCCGCACAGGTCGTCCCCGTGGGGTTTGGAGGAGAAGACCTGATAGCGGCGGCGGGCCTCGCCGATGGTGGTATCAACTTCGCCGTGGCCGGCGTAAACGGCGGTGTCATCAGGGAGGGTCAAGAGCTTGCGGCTAATGCTGTCCAGAAGTTGGCGCAGAGCCTCAGGGCTGCGAGACTTGCCGGGGCCGCCGGGGAACAGGGTATCGCCGGAGAAGAGGTGCTTGCCTACCAAATAGCAGGCGGCGCCCTCGGTATGACCCGGGGTATCCAGCACCAGGATTTCCTGGTTGCCGAACTTGATAGTATCCCCGTCCTTCAGTTCAATTTCCGGCGGCCGGGGCAGCCCGTCCACGTCATTGACGCCAACGGCCACCGGGGCTTTGACCGCGCCGGTGATCTCGGCGAAACCCAGCAGATGATCCTGATGCTTGTGGGTAATGAGAATCGCTTTTATCTGAACATCTCCGATGGCGGACAGGAGCTTTTCCGGCTCGGCGGGGGTGTCAATGATGATTCCTTCGTTGGTTTCGGGGCAAATCACAATGTAACCGTTATTGTTGTAGGGGCCCATATTAATCTTGGCTATGCGTACTTCGTCGTCATAATGCAGAGTCATAACAATCCTCTCAGCGTTTTCCGATTTAATCTCCCGTATTCTACCAAATGCCTGAGGTGGTGACCACCGGGGAAAGGACGGCGGCAGCTTAACCGTAATGGCGTAATGGCGCACTAGCGGCCCGCCGTTCTACCGGCTTCCGTTGGCTTCTACCGTAGCCAGGAATTCGAGGACGCGTTCGGTGTACCGGTCCGGGTCCTCGGAGTGCGGCTGCACCTCGGCCCACTGACAGTTAGGCGCCAGCCGGTGGACCAGCTCGGCCACCCGCCTGGGGTGAATGTCGTTGTTCCCTGGCATGACCATCGCCGGAACCCGAATGCTTTTCAGCGCCTTTTCCGTCATACCCAGGGTGGGGTAAGGACCGTCAAAAAGGGCGTAAATGGTGTCCCGCATCACCTGCAGGAAATCTTCGGTTTTCATGGCCTCCAGGGTCTGGCGGTACTGGGCATCGGTCTGGGCGATCTCCGGGCTGAAGGGAGAAAAGCGGTCGTCGGGGTCGAAGGCTGACACCACCGCCGCTACGCCATCGGTTTCGGCCAGATCCATACTCTTGAACAACTTCCCAGTGAGGTATCCGTTACAAATAGCGCCTCCCGCAATGTTGGAAGGGAAGATGGCCCGCACCCGCTGGGGATGTCGGAAGGCGCAACCCAGGGAGATAGCGGCGCCAAACGAGCCGCCGCCCAGGTACGCCTGATCGATCCCCAGAGCATCCATCAGGCCAAACACGTCGTCGCAGGCCAAATCCCAGGTCTGCACTACCAGCGGGCTGCGGGACCGGCCACCGAAGCGGCGGTCGTAGGCCACTACCCGGTGCTCCTGAGACAGAGCTTCAATAACCCCCTGGTAACTGCCGGACACGCCTTGAAGCCCGCCCGGAGACAGAATGATCGGCGGTCCGCTTCCGGTTTCCTCGTAATAAATTTCCGCGCCGTTAACTTTTGCAGTTGCCACTTTCGACCTCCCAATAAGTATCCCTTCGCTCTTGCAGCAGGCATCGCAGGAACCAAGTTTTCTGGCATTATAGGTGCGACCTTCGCTCCTGGCAACGCGCGAACCACACTACCGTTCAAAGCTCCGGTACTAGCGGTGCGGAGTTGTGCTAAACTCCCGCAAGCTATAATCGGGGAGCCGGGGCCGGGCGTTGCCGCCAATGTACGAAATCAAGCCTTCCCGGAACGGAGAGTATTGAAAGCTCCCCGTTACCCGACAGCCGGCGGGAATTAAGGGCCGGCGCCGGAGGCTGATGCAACAATGATGTTAAGAATGAAGGATAGCTATGCGGCCCTGCTGGGCTGGCGCCGCGGGTTAATCCGCAACTCCGACGCTGGGGAACTCCTTGAACTCTTCCTGGTCGCCGCCGTCTGCGCCGTGTTGGGCATACGCGCGTTCCTCGCCGCCGCCGGTTACCCCCAAATTGGCGGAAATGGGCTCCACATTGCCCAAATGTTGTTGGGGCGGGGGCTTCATGATGATCGCGTTAATTCTCCTGTTCTCGTTTCTTATCCGTTCATTGGACCGGGTGGCGGCGGTCTTGGGAGGGGTCGGTTTCGGCGCTTTCATCGACAAGCTGGGGAAATTCATCACGTCGGGCAATAACTACTTTTACGCACCCACTATCGGCTTAATCTATGTCATTTTTATCTCCATTTTCCTGGTACTGCGAACGGTGCGCCGCGCCCGCGTACTTCAGCCCAGCGACGCTTTGGCCAACGCCCTCAACCAGATTCAAGGGTCAATCGCCACGCCATTCGATACCAAGAAGAAAGCCCACATTTTGGCCTTGCTCAATCAGGCTGATCCGAGCCATCCCTTACTACCCCACCTACGGGCCTTTATTGAGGAAGGGGAACCCAGCCGCGACGACCCGGCCCACTTTTACTTTCGACTTAAAGATTAGACGACGGAGACTTATCGGCGTTTAGTACGGCGGCGGCGATTCGCCGTCATCCTTCCGGCCCTTATTCTAACTTGGGCAATCTCCGAAGCCGTCGCGTTGGTCTATCTGGTATATGGCATCTCCGGTGAAGGGATAATCGACAATTTGAACTGGACGCATTATGCCCAGGCAGTGCCTTTGTCGGTTACAATCTTATGCATCGCAATCGGCATCAAGGCTTGGGCCTCCAACCGCGCCCGGTCTTACCGCTGGTATATCCGTGGGGTGCTTGTCTCTATCTTCATCACCCAAGTGTTTGTCTTCTTCCATTCCCGACTTGCTGCTATAACCGGGCTCGCCGTTAACGTCCTTACCTACGCTACGTTGGATTTCGTTTCGACTCTGGAAGCCGGTGCTGAAAGATCGACTCAGGCGCCAGGGTAGCCTTTTAATCGGGGATTGAAGCGGATGGGGCTGACCCCAACGTTAACGTTGCTTACGAGAGGAGACTTGGCCTGGTAAGTCCGGTGCAGTCCGTAAAACCCGGAGGGCGGAGGAAACTCCCACCCCTTGAAGAGTGTTCGGCTGTTGCCAGTTGTCGGTATTCGCTGGCAAAAGTTGGCGTACCCCTAATTGGGAACCCAGGTCATGGCGCCCGCTTCGCTAAACTCCCGCTCTGGGTGTTTATGCCTACCCGTCGTTCCTGCCTTCGCAGGAACCTAAAACGTTGTGGACCGAGGTTCCTGCCTTCTTGGGAACGACGGGGTGAATGCGCTGGCATATAATGACTTATTCAGAGTATCCCTAAGCCTTTATTCGAGCCAAGGGAGGAATTATGAAGCGAAGCGCCTCCAGGATTCTCACCACCCATACCGGCAGCCTGCCGCGGTCAGTCGGCCTCCAGGAGCTTTTGCGGGAGCGGGAGGAGCAGGCCAGTTTCGACGTGGGCCGGCTTACCGCCGGGGTCCGCGATGCAGTTGCCGAGGTGGTAGCTAAACAGCAGAGCGCCGGGATAGACGTGGTGAACGATGGCGAGCAGGGCCGGGCGCAGTATGCCACCTATGTGAAGGAGCGTCTCTCCGGCTTCGACGGTGAACGCCTGCCCCGTACCCGCCCGCGCCTGGACGACGCCGATTTTCCGGAGTTTGCCGCCGCCCAGACCCATCTTTCTTCCCGCAATATGCCGCAACCGGCCTGCACCGGGCCTATCTCCTGGAAGGACCGGCTCGCGGTGGAGCGGGATATTGAGACATTGCAACGGGTAGCGGCGAATACGCCGGTGGAAGAGGTGTTTATGACCGCGGCCTCGCCGGGAGTAATCGCCAATTTTCTTCCCAATGAGTATTACCCCACGGAGGAAGCCTACCTTTACGCCCTGGCCGAGGTCATGAAGGACGAATACAACGCCATCGCGGCTTCCGGCCTCACACTCCAGATTGATTGCCCCGACCTGGCGATGACCCGCGTCTCCCAGTTCTCCCACCTTTCGGTGGAAGAATTCAAGAAAGTAGTTGAACTACACGTAGAAGTGATTAACTACGCTCTGAAGGATATTGATCCGGACCGGATGCGATTGCATCTTTGCTGGGGGAACACCGAAGGCCCCCACCACCACGATATTCCGCTCCAGGATATTGTTGATTTGGTGTTAAAAGCCCGGCCCCTGGGCCTTTCCTTCGAAGGAGCCAATCCCCGGCACGCCCACGAATGGAAGGTGTGGGAGGATATCGACCTGCCCGAAGGAAAAGTATTGATTCCGGGAGTGCTGGACACCACCACCAATTTCATTGAGCACCCGGAGCTGATCGCTCAGCGCATCCTCAACTACGCCAGCGCGGTGGGAAGGGAAAATGTCGTGGCGGGCAGCGACTGTGGTTTCGGTACTTCGGCATGGGGTCGCAAGGTGGAGACCAACATCGTCTGGGCCAAATTGGCGTCCATGGTAGAGGGGGCGCGGCTGGCCTCTCAGGAGCTTTGGTAGTCAGCCTGAAGCGGGACGGCAAATAGAAGGTGAGGCCACCAAGCAGTCCGCCGCTTCAGCAAAACCGGCGGACTGCTTATCCGAATTGCATCATTAGCTGTCTCTGATCAAAAGGCTTTCGTTGCCCGTCGGTCAGTCGTTCCTGGACAAGAGATTCACGGTTGACACCGCTCGTCCTGACTCTTTCGAGACCGCCGGCGAGGGGCGCGGTTAGCTGGCGGAGCGGCTGCGCTTGTAATCCATGTCTAGCTGCCAAATACTGCGGTGAGCTTGCCAAACCGACCACACCAATGTCAGGGCCAGAATGCCTGCGATTATGGGCGCCGCAATGGGCGCCCACGCCGTGCCGAAAAAACAATTCCGGCATTGGCCAAAACGAAGAACAGCCGGCCTTCGGTGGGGCCGATTCCCAGCGTCACAATCTTAAATTCGTTAGTGGCGGCAAAGGACAGGAAAGTGTTGACCATTAACGCCCCACCCAGTACCAGAAGAGCGGCAAACCAGTACGCGGCAATGTGGGGCAGCGCCAGCGAATACCCTACTAATGATCGACGAGAGGAACAGGAAATCCAGGAAATGGTCCATATAAAAGCCCCACTTGACCAGTCCCGTGTCGCGATAGCGGCCAACCGCCCCGTCCAACACGTCGCTCAAGTATTGCAGGACAATGAACGCGGAAACCAGCCACAACCAGTGCATACTTTGGCGGGCTAACAGGCTGGCGATGACAATTCCAATGCACCAAACCAGTGTCAGCATCGTCAGGTGATAAGTTTCCAGCCAGGACGGAACCTTGGGAACCAGCCAGTTGACCATGCGCCGTTCAAGCGTGGCAAAGGCCCATTTGCCGGTCTTCTTGTCGCCGCCGAACTGGACTTGGGTCATTCCTGACTCCTTCCGTTCGTATCCACGGTTATATCCACAGCCAGCACCCTCGGTTGGGGTGGTGACCAAGTTAAACACTGACGGCCGGACCGGATTCAGGCGTTATCCGGTGAGGGTCCAGCCGGCCAGCTAAAGTTTAGCATAGCTTTGCTTAACGACTACCTCATCGATGCCGGCTGTTTTATCGAGTGTGCCGAGCGCCGGGAAAAGCCCCGTGGCCCCTGCATCGGTAGGGGACTGTCATACGACCGGCACCGGGGAGGAGGGACTTGTATGACCGGTAAGGTACGACGGCTTTCCGCCTAGCCAATCCTGTTCGCAGCCCTGTCTTTCGCTTCGGCGCCGGATAAGGCAGCTTCTACTGCTGGAAAAAGACCGTTTCCAGCTCTTCGATGCCCTCCTCCTCGGTAAATCGCCAGATACCAATATAGCCACTTTCGAGGTCGCCGTTCTTGTCCCAGTCCAACGGGCTGGCCACCCCTTCGTAGTCGATCTCGCGGCCGTCGGCCAGCAGGGCAAGACCCTCCGACACCCCAACCGGCGTGCCGAGTACTTGCTGTCCGGGCGCTCCGGCGATTTCCCTGAGCCGGTCCCGTATCGCCTCGCCGTTCAGGTTCCCGGCTGCTTGAGCCGCCAGCGCCAGGGCCACCGTCGCATCATAGGTCTCCTTCACGTAGGGGAACTCCGGCAGCCGACCGTACTCTGCCATGAATGACTCCTCCCATTCGACGGCAGCCTGGCTGTCGGGAGCAGCCGACCCGGAGGTACCGTACATATTGCCCAGCAGAGCGCCGCCAATTTCCCGGACCAGCCGCTCCCTCTTGGCGGCGTCGCCAAAAAAGAACCGCTGGTAAATGCCCTCGTCCAGCGCCTGGCGGACAATCTCCAACGCCTGGGCTTCAAAAGAGATAATCACCAGCGCCCGGCCCCCGGCAATTGCACTCTGCCGCAACTGGGGAAGGTAGGTTGTCTGGTCCGCGCCGACGGCTACGGCCTCCAGTGTCCCCTCCCAGGTTTCTTCAAAGCTGGCGGCCAAGCCTTGTCCATAGGCATCGTCAATATAGATCAGGCCCACATTGTCATATCCCTGTTCCCGGGTCACCCGAGCCAGGACCGGCCCTTGGGCGATGTCCGACAGGGTAGTGCGGAAGAAGAAATCGTCGTCCGGCGATTCGGTAAGCTGGGGTGATGTGGCGGAAGGGCTGACGGTGGGGACCCGACCCGGCCCGATGACTGCCTCAACTATTGGCAAGGCCGCGCCGCTGGCGTTGGGGCCGACGATGGCGTGAACGCCGTTTTCCTCCACCAGGAACCGTGCCGCCGCTACCGCCGGGCCCGGCTTCCTGGTGGCGTCCGCCGCAATCCCTTCCACCGGCTTACCCAAAACACCGCCGCCTTCGTTGATGTGCTTTATTGCCAGGTCAAAGCTCCGCTTCCGGTCCGCCGCCGTCTCCGGTGAGTCGGCAAAGTCGAGCAGCAACCCAATCTTCATCGGAGCCGAAGGTCCCGCCTCTTCGGAAATACCGCAACCCCAGGAAAAGACAACCAGGAGCAGACCGGCGGCGGCAACCAGCCGGACTGCGTTTGACCAGATTGGCATCATGGTATCAGGCTCCCTCGACCGGCTCGTAATAATCTACCCCGCTTCTCCCAGGGACGCCTTGCATTTTAACGCACGCTCCTCGGGGAAGGAAAGGCTCATGGATTGGATTTTTTGTGTGTCAAGTATTTGTGCTTCCGTTGCCTTCAGCGTTTCGCCGTGGTGCAAGAAATTACCGGCCCGGCTCAGGAGGGCGACGGTTACCCCGCTCCGATACCTGATTGCCGCCGGATGCTGAAACAGCGGGATAAGGAGATGGCTACGGAGAAACCGGCGCACATATTCTCCGGTATGTTGACGAGGCCCACCCGCTCATCCCGGATGGGACATTGCCTCGTACACCTCGATCTCGCAGCCCGCCGCCCATTCCAGGTGAGGGTGACCCGCCAGCAGAGCCTGAGCCGCCTCCATGTTTTCCGCTTCCAGGACCGAATAGAATACGATGTCGCCGTTACTCGGTGTTGTACCGGATTTGGTTATCCGCTGTCCGCTGCTTAGGGGCGCGCCCATGTCCACCAGACTTTCTCCGCATTTGGTGGCCCAGGCCATCCAAAGGGCAATGCCTTCCTGCATTTCTTCGGGCGTCATCCTTGACGTCGCTTCCAGGGCCGACTTGGGCGCGTGATAGATCACTATGTATCTTCCCATTTATTCCTCTATTTCCTCTCGCCAATTCTCACTATTCTACCGATGAAAGGCCTGGGTGGACTCTCATCATTGGGACCGGGCCGGGGCCCGGTTAAGGTCGGACCCCGCTATCTTCGGGGTAGCCGGTTCAGGGATTCTACCATACCCCTATCGAAGGACGGACAGGCTTAGTCAGCATGGACTTTGCCCAAAATGTGAGAACCCTCCGCTCACTACCCCGGAGGTGAACACGGAAGTGAACTTCAGGCCTTCAGGCGGCGATGCCTGGCCGAAACAGTTATACTGACGCGATAAGTTGCCATTTGGAGGATAAACCCGGCCTGCGCCAACCTGGCGATCTTGGAGAAGGAGAACACCGATGCATTGTGGAGTAATGGTCACTGGTTACAACCAAGGTGACTGGGGCCGTCTAATGGAGGGAGACTATGACCGCCCACCGGCGGTACCGGACGCCAAGAATATGGATGACACTCTCTACATGGGGGACCTGGTTGAGCCGCTGGGCTTCGATTCGATCTGGGCAACCGAGCATTACGGGTCGGCCTACTCGATGCAGCCAAACCCATTGCAATACCTGGCGTACTGGGCGGGCCGCACAAATCGAGTCGATGTGGGTACTGCGGTAATCGTCGCTCCGTGGTGGAATCCGGTGCGGCTGGCTTCTGAGATCTCCATGCTCGACATCTTGCTGAAAGGCAGGCGCCTCCATCTGGGAATCGGCCGCGGCATCGCCCCCCACGAATATGCTTCGCTAGGCTACCCGATAGAACAATCGCACAAGTATTTCTACGATGTGATCAACGCCATCAAGGCCGCTGACGGCGCAGAGCGCTTCGAGTTCCAGGGCGAAGTGTACGATATTCCGCCGACCAGTATCCGGCCCCAGGCCCGCCACAAGGGTGAACTGACCAAGAACATCAAGGTGGCCTTCACCACCGAGGCGTCAGCAAGGATGGCAGCCGAAAACGGCCTGGGACAGATGTTTGTCGCCGGCGACGATGTCGATGCGATGATGGATAAGGTGCGCCGGTTCAACAAGATTCGGAGCGAACTGGGCCTTCCGCCAGACCAGCCCACCACTTTGCTGTGGATGTACTGCGCCGAGACCGCGGAGGAAGCCGAAGAAGGGTGGGTTTATTTCCACAACCAGCTCACGGCGGCCCAGCACCATTACTTCGAATGGAACAACCCAGGCTACGAAGGCATCCAAGGCTACGAGGAGTACCTGATACGTCAGAATGCCGATGTGGGTACCGCAGACGCCGGTTTCGCCGCTCGGCGCGCGACCCAACCCATCGGTACGCCGGAGGAGATCATTGAGAGGATCAGGGCGATGCAGGGTACCATCAGCCTGGAAAAGGTGGTGATCCACATGTTTTACGGCGGGATGCCGAGGGATAAGGCCGAAAAAAGCCTCAGACTCTTCGCCGAGAAAGTCCTTCCGGAGGTGCAGTCCATGCCTACTCCAATCAATCCCAGGTCCCTGGGTTAGGCAGTTCATTGAGAAACCGGACCCGGTGGTGGGATGACTGGATCGCGCGACTCTGATCGAACGGCGAATTCCGACTGAAAGGCCGCAGGCTGATGATGAAACCCCGGCAAGCGTCGCGCCCTAGACCGAGTTCGGAAACCACTTTGACGGTCATATAGATAGCAGCGCCAGCAGGTCTAGCCGTCAACTCGAATCTAATGGAGCTACATGGTGGGCGGTGTGGTACTGTATCAAGGACTTTTGAGTGGGTGGTCGTAGTCCAGGAGGCTTTGTTCCCAATTGAGAACTTTTGACCCGGCTCGCTACTGCATTTTATTCGCACATGGAGAGAAACATCGCCCGGGTCCGGACGCGGCTATTGAGGGAGGGTTGGTTTCTGGCGCGGACAGGCCGCAACCACGACATCTACCACCACCCAGAGATTATATAACCCCCATCCAACTGCCCCGGCGCCGGACGGTCTCCGACGGAGTGGCCCGCTCCAGTGCTAAAACTGGAGGCTGGGACGATTAGCGGTAGGAGAATACTAGGGATACTCTGAATGAGTCAATGGGCAGACGGGAGGGTATGGTTTCCGACGCCCCGTGCCTGCGACCCTCACGACCGGTGTACATAAATACGTTTCCAGGCACAACGCCAACCGATATACTCAAGGGGAACAATTCAATTCCCCCAAATGGACGCGTAATATGGACGATTCCTCAACATCACTACCGGCCAATGAACACCCCGGCGCCGCCGTTGGCGGGAAGCTGCCTCCGGTTGCCGGGGAGCGGCCGCACAGTATCACCCACCACGGGACCACCATCGAGGACCCGTGGCATTGGCTGCGGGACCCAGGTTATCCGAATGTGGAAGACCCGGATGTGTTGGCCTACCTACAGGCCGAAAACGAGTATTTCGAATCTGCAATGGCCCCTCACCGGGCGTTGACCGAGGCGACCTTTGAAGAGATGAAGGCCCGTCAGCAGCCGGACCTTTCCAGCGTCCCCTGGAGGCGCGGCGACTGGTACTACCAATGGAGGTTTGAGGAAGAAAGCCAGTATCGTGTGTGGCTTCGCTGGCCGACCCAAGCTCCAAACGGACGGGAAGTGCCGCCCGATAACGCCCAAGTGATACTGGACGAACCGGCGTTGGCGAAAGATACGGAATATTTCCGGCTTGGCTCGATGTCGGTGAGCGACGATGGTTCACTGCTTGCCTACAGCGCCGACACCGACGGCTCCGAGCGTTACCGCATGGTGATCCAGGACTTGTACACCGGGGAGTTACTGGAGGAGGAGATTGAAGCCACCATAGGAAGTGCGGTCTGGGACAGCGATGGCGCGTCATTTTTCTATACGGTGGTTGACGAGACCTGGCGTCCGTGGCAGGTCCGCAGGCACCGGCTGGGCGAGACCGTGGACCGGGACACGGTAGTTTACGAGGAGGCCGACGCCGGTTTCTTTGTCGGGCTGTCGATCACCACGTCCCGGGCATATATCGTCATCGGCGCCGGCGATCACGTCACATCCGAGGTGCGTCTCATTCCCGCGTCCGATACCGATGCCCTGCCGTTGCTGGTGTCGCCTCGCCGGCCCGGTCACGAGTATTCCGTTGACCACCAAAGCGACCGCTTTGTCATTCGTACCAACGACACCCACAAGAACTCCCGTCTGGCGATTGCGCCCGGGCAAGACCCCGGCGAAGGGGCCTGGGAAGCGCTGGTGGACGCATCCGACTCCCACTACATCAGGAGTTTCAAAGCATTCCAGGATTTCATTGCCGTGGAGGAACGCATCGACGGGTTGGACCACTTGCGCCTGATCGACCGCGGAGGCAACTCGACCTACATACCTTTCCCCGAATCGGCGTATACGGCTCATTTGGATACGAACCCGGAGTTTCATACCGAAACCCTGCGGCTTGAGTACGCGTCCATGATCACCCCGAGCACCGTGTTCGACTACCACGTGGACACCGGGGAACTCGAAGTGCGCAAGGTGCAGCAGATCCCCAGCGGGTACGACGCATCCGACTACGTTACCGAGCGCCTGTCGGTCACGGCCCGCGACGGGGCACGGGTCCCGGTGTCCCTGGTCCGGCGCCGGGATACCGCGGTGGACGGCAGCGCGCCGATCTATCTTTACGGTTACGGGGCCTACGGCTTGGCAATCCCGCCGTCCTTTTCGACCACGCGGTTGTCGCTGCTGGACCGCGGGTTTATCTTCGCCATCGCCCACGTTCGCGGCGGCGACGACCTGGGGTACCACTGGTATGAGGCCGGCAAGCTGGACCGGCGGACCAACACCTTCAACGACTTTGTGGACGTTGCCCGCCGCCTTGTTGAGCTGGGATACGGGACAACCGGGCGAGTCGCCATCTCCGGGGGCAGCGCCGGTGGCCAGCTCATGGGAGCGGCGGTGAACCAGGCGCCGGAGCTGTGGGGAGCCGTTGCGGCCCACGTTCCATTTGTGGACGCTTTGAACACGATGCTGGACGACACGCTGCCGCTGACACCGATCGAATGGCCCGAGTGGGGCAACCCGATCGAGGACCGGGAGGCATTCGACTACATCCGGTCCTACTCGCCATACGATCAACTGAAGGCGGGGAGCTATCCGCCGCTGCTGGTAACCGCCGGGCTGAACGATCCGAGGGTAACCTACTGGGAAGCCGCCAAGTTCGTGGCGAAGCTGCGGTCGCTGAAGACTGACGACAACCTACTTTTGCTGAAGACCAACATGGGCGCGGGCCACGGAGGACGCTCCGGAAGGTACGAGCGCCTCCATGAAGTGGCCGAAGAGTACGCCTTCATCCTGGCTAACATGGGCCTGGCTGGGTAGCGTTCTCCGCCGTGGTCGGAGGGGCGCTGCTTCGGAGGTTCGGTCGTCTCAATGGACTTGTGATTTTCCTGCCGCAGTGCCGGGCGATGGCGCCGAACGGCCTAGATTTGGTTCCCTTGGCTTAAAGCGCTCTTCGTCCTGCCGCCATGCAAAGTGCCGAAAACCTTTCGTATAGATCCTGGTGGTTACCAGGGAAGCGGCTCTCCCGCGCCATAAGCTCCTCAAACTCCTCTATGAAGTACGCCTCAACCTGGCCTGCGTCGTAGTATTCCTCGGCATCTTTCTTGTGAAATGCCTCGATATATGCCCTAGTTTTCGCGAGATGAAGAAACCCCAGCCCGCATCGCGCACAAGACCGAGGTTGGAAACCACTTTAGCGGTCATAAGAAGATAGCAGCCCCAGCAGCTCTAACCGTCATTTCGCGTCCAATGGCGCTACATGGTGGGCTATGCGGTAACGTATTAAGAACTTTTGAGTGGGTGCCCGTGTAAAGATTGATTCGCAGGATTCGGTAAGCCGCGGTAGAAGACATAGGTTAAGCAACCCATCTCGAATTCAATCAGTCTCCCGTTTGCCTTCTCAGCTTGTCGCACCTAGAATTGACCCTATCCGAGATAGACCATTGTTCTAGGATGCCCACATGAATAAGGTCGAGATTGACCGTCTCCTGTCTAAGTTGAAGGAATTCGACGCGCTGCGAGACAGTGACAGGATCAACCGAAATGAAGTCAATCGAATCCAAGCTGCCTATGCAGAGGAATGGCCGTCCCAACTCAACCCTGCTGTCCGCAACGCTTTACTTGCGGCTGGGATTCAGAAGCCATACCAACATCAGGCGGATGCTATCACCAAAGCTCTAAATGGGGTTGATGTGGTCATGGAATCGCCAACTGCCAGTGGAAAAACCCTGGCTTTCGTTGCCCCAATGCTCCACACACTGAAACAGAAACCGGACTCTCACGCGATGATGTTATACCCCATGAAGGCTTTGGCTTTCGATCAACGAGAGCAGATTAGGGAGATTTGCAAGCCCCTCCACATCGAGTCATGGCCTTACGACGGAGATACGGGCGATGATATCAAGAGATTGCTTCGCCAATCTCCCCCTCAAATTCTGCTCACAAATCCCGAATACTTAAACATGTCATTTTTGGGTAGCAGGGAGTCGTGGGACAGGCATGCCGATGGCGCAAGGTTCCTGCGTAATTTGCGGTTTATAGTGATCGACGAAATGCACGAATATCGCGGGTTCTGGGGATATTCGGGTGGTTTTCACTACAAACGCTCTGGAGATTGGACTAGATGTCGGCGGGCTGGACGGAGTAATTTTGGCCGGATTTCCCCCAAGCATAATGTCCGCTTGGCAGCAAATTGGCCGGGCCGGACGCGGCTGGGACAAGGACGCCTTCGTGCTGTTCTACGCTATGAATGACCCGATTGACCGTTTCTTCGTGGGGAATTTGGAGGCCTTTCTGGAAAAACCCTTCGATGAACTAGTTGTGGACCCGGCCAACGAAGAGATCATCGGGAAACATCTTCCCTCGTTAGTGGAAGAAACGGGTGGGCAAGTAACCCTTTCGAGGAGGATATCCTTGGTACTCCGTTCTTTAGCGCGATCAGACAAAACCTCGGAACCGTACCTTCAGGCTTCAAGCCCCAGGCTCGTCTGAACCTCAGAGGCGGTATTGGTCAATCTTTCACGCTGAAGAGAAACAACGAGGAACTAGGACAAATTTCGGCGATTCGACGGTTCCGTGAAGCCTACATAGGAGCAATATTCCCTTTCTTCGGTCAACGTTATCACGTGAGATCACACGAAGAGCAGGCTATTGTTCTCGAAGACACTGAACAGCATTTTAAGACCGAACCCCGATTCTACACCGTAATCTCCAAGTTTGACTATTTCGACGGTCTTAGTTACGGAGACATCAGCGTCTATTACGGCTCCCTCAATATCGTGATGAACTTCACCGGCTTCAATCTAGTGGATGAACGTTCTGGCGAGACGATCCGGACCGGAGGAGACGATGACGCTCTGTTCTTGAACAATCTACACTCTTTCTGGATAGATGTTCCACAGAGCGAGACTTCAGTAGATGGGATAGCAGCCGTAGAACACATGATTCGTGTGGGGGCCATGTTCGTCATTCCGGCAGATCGCTTCGACACGAGCACCTATTCTCGCGCAGGAAGTGAATTCGCCGCATACTACTATGAAAATTACCCCGGAGGGATAGGGGTCGCCAAGAAACTGTTTAGCACGTGGCACGTCGCCTTGGAGAAAGGCGTTGAAATAGCTCGCAATTGCAGGTGCTCCTCCGGCTGCCAGAACTGTATTGAGCCAGCCAAGTCGTGGGACATTGGCAATGCTAACATCGACAAGGTGAAAGGCATCGAACTGGCACAGGTCCTTCTAGTGGCTGCACGCAATGGTCCGGACCGGAGATTCCAGGACGGTCTTATGATTCCGGTCTAAACCATATAAACCAGCGGCGTAATCATGGCAGTTCGCGCAGGGTGCTCGGTGCGGCTGATTCAAAAGTCTAGGGTTGGAGAGGGGAATCGCCCCGTCCCATTGGCAGTGGTGGGCGGTAGTGGACTCGAACCACTGGCCTCTTGCGTGTCGAGCAAGTGCTCTAACCAACTGAGCTAACCGCCCCGGGGACTGAAGTCTATCAACGCTGGCTGGCAGCGTCAAGGTTGTCGCCCTTCCCTTTTCGTCTCCATTCGTTAGTCGGGCAGTAATCGGGCCTGTCTGGTGGCAATCCGTTTGGCTCAAATAGCTCCCGCCCCAAGCAGTTCAAGCTACTCTTCTACTGATAAAGGGAGCGGTTGACAATGCCAAGCAACGGGCCTTATCGTGAGACTCGTTCCGGGTAGTCCCGGACCGGCTGATTGCATTAGTAATTATTACCGGCGCGATTACGGCGCATCCGGTACAATTTCCGCTTGCGTGATTCACCGTCACCGGTGTCTCAATAATTTAGAGCCACCCCGATTCCGGTCCCGAAACGGGCCGGAAATCCGGGGGTATGGAGGACAGAAGTGAAGCTGGTCACCTATAATACCGGAATCGGCCCCCGCTGCGGCGTGCTGCAGGACGACCAGGTGGTTGACGTTACCGCCCTGCTGGGCGCTCCCCAAACTCTGCGAGACGTTCAAGCCCTGCTGGAGCTGGGCGATTCCCCGATAGACCGGGTCCGCGCTGCCCTGGCCGCCAACACCGGCGCGCCGGTTTTTGCCCTGGAGGATGTGCGGATACAGTCTCCGGTGCTGCGTCCGCCTACTATCCGGGACTTTATGATTTTTGAGGAACACGCGACCCAACAGGGTTCCCGAGAGCGGGAGGAAGCCTGGTATCGGATGCCTATATTCTATTTCTCCAACCCGCTCTGTGTTTACGGCCCGGAGGATGACATCCCATTCCCCTCGGCGTCGGAGATGCTGGACTATGAGCTGGAGATTGCTTGCATTATCGGCAAGGAAGGGACCAACGTCGCCGAGGCCGACGCGCTGGATTACATTGCCGGATTCTGTATTTTCAACGACTGGAGTTGCCGCGACTTGCAGCGCGACGAGAGCGCCGTAGGCCTGGGGCCGGCTAAAGGAAAGGATTCCGCATCCTCCATTGGCCCCTGTCTGGTAACCACCGATGAATTGGCTCCCTATCTCAAGGATGGCCGTCTCCAGGTCAAATGCTCGGCCCGGGTTAACGGCGACCCCTGGGTGGAGGATAGCGACGGCGGTGTTTCCTACCACACCTGGGGCGCAATGGTGGAGCGGGCCTCTCGAGACAGCCGCATCGCTCCCGGCGATATTCTGGGTTGCGGCACCGTCGGCGGCGGTTCCATCGGTGAAGCCATTCGCAAGGGCTACGAGGCGCGCTTCCTCCAACCCGGCGATGTGGTGGAACATGAGGTTGAGGGTATCGGAATCCTGCGCAACACCATCGGCCCCAAGGTTGACGAAGACCCCAATTATCGCTACCGGGCCAAGGAGCAGCCCAGCCTCCCGGAGCCGGGCACCGCAGAAGGCTACAAGTATGAGCTGAAATTGCGATAGAGTAATTCGGTCCGGCCAAAGGGCCTCGGCCCGGGAAGTCGAGCGCCCGGCATGACATTTAACCAATAAATCTAATACCTGGCGACAAGGAGGCTCTATGCCCAACAAGAAAGGAACCGGGCTATTGATGGTCTGGGCCGATGTGCCCGCGGAAAAAGAGGCCGATTTTAATGCCTGGTACAACGAGGAACACCTACCCGAACTATTGGCCCTGCCCGGAGTGCTTAACGCGGCCCGCTATGAGGCGGTCAAGAGCGGCCCCAAGCATCTGGCCTGCTATGAGTTGGAAAGCGTGGCGGTAGTGGAAACCGAGGCTTTTAAGAATCGTCCCCGCTCCGACTGGGCTAATCGAGCATCCGGCCCAGCCATCGCAACTACCCTGGTTAGCAACGTGTATGACCTGATTCATCCGACGCAGTTGTCCCCGGACACCGCCGGCAGCGACATGGCCCCGGCCTTGCAGATTGGCCGGATGGACGTCGGCCCGGAAAACGATGTGGAATGGAACAACTGGTACAGTACCATTTATGTCCCCAACTACGAAAAAGTGCCGGGGGTCATTCGCGGACGCCGCTACAAGTCGGTGCGGGGCCAACCGATGTACGCCACCGTTTACGAGTTCGAGCACGAACGGGTTTCCGAAAGCGCCGAATGGGAGGCCCAGCGGGATATTGACCCTTCAACCCCTCGCATCCGCCCTATGATGACCCATGCCGCCGGCTCCCCGGGCGTTTGGGTAAAGACGTTTCAGGCGTGACGGGATGATGTAAGGACGTAATCCGGCGGTCTGTCTGCTGCCGACCGCCGCCGACTGCCGCGTTGATGGCCTTGGCCGGTAAAGCGCCGCGACGGCCGGAATCTGGTAAACTGGTGACGGTAAGGGAGTATCGCAGAGGGAGTATCGGCAGTCGTTGCCATTGGCGACATGGAGGCGGATATGTCTCAAGAACCTGACCGCGTCGTTGACCGCCACGAGGGTGAAAAAGGGAGCCAAGGTCAAGATGTGGAAGGTCGCCGTCACCAAGGCCACCAGGCCGGGCCGCCGGAGACGAGCATCCCTTTGACCCCGTTGACCGGGTTCATAATACCCCTGCCGAACAGGGCCGCCCCTCGAATAGCCATAACCATGACTATAGCTATAGCCACCGTTCCCAGCCTGACCACGGCGTTATACCCGACCACCGCCACCAATCGAACCACGGCTATCGTGCCGCCGCCGGTAGGCCCACCAGTAGCACAGCCCGCTGGTACTACTTACTGCCCAGAAGACCAGCATAAAGTCCCACAGCCTCCACACCTTAAATACCCAACTGAGGGCACTATCAGATAGGTACCCTTGTGACAGCATGACCACCGCTAGGGACAACGATGACACCAGCCCGCAAACTAACCCCCGGCGCACCGACAACCCCCGCATCAGGCGACCACATACCCCTCCCACCAACAAGCAGGGGATTAATGCAATACCATATGCTACGAACAGTATCATACCGTAGACGAACGTCCACCCTAGTCCTGTAACACCGTCCATGAGTTACCTCCTCTTATGTGATAACCACAGCAGTAGCAACGGGACCTTCTCATTGAGTTTGTGGACTTTTCGCAATTTCCGTTGCTTTTCTCGAAGTGGTGAGTATATCATTTGCCGCAAGGCAAACTATATGTCGTGTGTTTGAATGACTTAAAAAAGTGAGGGTGTTTCTCTCAAGTCTTTACCTTCGGCTGGACTATTGCCGACCCGGTTTTCGGTGTTATCATCGGAATACTGATTTTGGTCAGTTCCGGCTATCTCCTCTGGCGCGTAGGCCAGGTATTGATGGAAGGCGTGCCGGCCCATCTGGACCTGGACCAATTGTGTCAAAGGCTGAAGGAGGCGACCGGGGTGGTTGAAGTACACGACATTCACGCCTGGTCGATAACCACCGGCTACGATGTGCTCAGCGCCCACGTGATTGCCGACTTTGCCAATCAAGATACCCACGACCGTATCCTCAATAACCTTCAGAATGCGGTCTATCGGAGATTTAACCTGGCCCACATGACGGTACAATTAGAAAGCTCCACCCCAGGCTGCGTCGAAGACCATCACCTGGAACACGGGCAATCGCCCGCCCTGGAACCCGCCGGTGACTAGAATGACTACCTTGCCCGGTTCAGGGTCCCGGTTTACCCGCTCGCTCACCCGGCTGACCCTCTTGCTTGCCGCGCTGGGCCTCTTTCTGGCGTTGACCGTCGCCCTGAGCGCAGTTCTGGCCGCTCCGGCCCTGGCGCAGCAGGAAGTACCGCAGCAGGCCGACCCGGTTCAACTTGCTGAACCGGATGCGCCGCAGCAGGACAACCCCGAATTGCAGGTCATTGACCGCCGCCTTACGGTGGGGGGCTACGATTTGACCGTCGCCGGAGAGGCCTCAACCCTGTCCTTGGGGACCGCCCGGTTCAGCGTTACCGTGCTGGACGCTGCCACCGGCCAACCGATTTCCGACGCCCGGGTGACAATCCGCACCGAGCACTCGGAGGTTGGCGAGGCTGGCTGGGCTACGGCGCTCAACCTGCCGGAAAGGCCGGAGATTTATCGCGCCCGAATGACGCTGGAGTATCCGGGAAGCTGGGATGTTAGCGTCGATATTGACGGCCCCCTCGGTCGGGTGGAAGCCGAGGTGGGTTCGGTGTCCATACCGGTACCGCGGCAGTATTTTGTGGGAACGCTGGTTTTCGCCGGAGTCACTTTGATCCTGCTCGGCGGAGCGGCTTATATGATTTTGTGCATCCGCCGCGCCCAACGGCGGCGAGAGTCGGCCAATGCCGGTTAAGCGGCTAGCCGATATTCTCCGGAACCGGAACCGGAACCGCAGCCGCAGCCGGGGCGACAGGCGGAGCCACCTTCGGAATCACGACCGACATCTCGGTCAAAATCCCGGTCGCGGCCGCTCGCTGAAAGGGTGGCTGACCCTGTTTCTTGCGGTTGTTGCACTAGCCGCAGTTGGGCAATTCCTGGGCGGCGCTTCGGTGGCCTATGCCCACGGTGGCGTTGCCCCGGGGGATAATCTGTGGCTCGCCTGGAATACCACCAATCCCTTGCCCAGTCTGGCCCTGTTTCTGGCAGCCTATCTTTATGTCAATGGGTTGGGCAAGTGGGACAAGCCCAGCCATCCCATTAACGCCTGGCAGAAGATTTCTTTCTTTTCCGGACTGTCGGTAATTTTCCTGGTCCTGCAATCCCCGATAGACCCGCTGGCCGAGCACTACTTCTTTATCCACCAAATACAGCATCTGGTGATTCGGATGTTGGGGCCGCTGCTGGTGCTGCTGGGAGCGCCGCTGACGCCGATGTTGCGGGGACTACCCTTGTGGGTATTGCAGGGCGGCGTCCGCACGCTGGTGCGAAACCCGCTGGCGCGGCGGGCGTATTTCTACCTGACCAATCCGGTGGTTGCCGTTTTTTTGTTCCTGGGGGCTCTGTATTTCTGGCAGCTTCCGATGCTGCATAACCTGGCGATTCGCAACGACTACGTCCACGAAGCGATGCACAGCGTCATGCTGTTTTCCGGCTTTCTTTTCTGGTGGCTGGTTATTGACCCGAAACCCCACCGGTCGCGCCTGCACTACGGCCTTAGAGTGCTTTACCTGGGGCTGATTGTTCTGCCCAATACCCTGCTGGGGGCGGGAATTACTTTCTCCACCGGCCTGCTCTATCCGGCCTACTATGAGGTAGAACAGCCCTTTGTCCTGGAACCGCTGATCGACCAACAGTTGGGCGGTCTATTTCTCTGGGTAGTCGGCGATATGATGAGCATCCTCGCCGCCGGAATTGTCATGATAATGTGGTACCGGCAGGAACAGGAGAATGACCGGTTGGAAGCCGCCCGCAAGAACCGCAAGGAGCGAACCTGATTGCTTCAGGTCTAAGCCCTAAATTTGCTCCTATCGCCTCCGGCGCGGCTCACCCGGACGTTCCGGACCCCCCTGTCCTGCCCCTGGCCACTTCAAAGACTGCCGGAGCCGAATCAGCCGTCCACCGACGTGGCGACGTGGCGACGTGGCGACGTGGCGACGTGGCGACGTGGCGGCGTGGCGACGTGGCGACGTGGCGGCGTGGCGGCGGCGGCGGCGGCAGGATATACGAACAAGGCCCGTTGGTGGTATTGTAGCGGCGTACATTCAGGAGTACATTCCGGGCAACCTGCGGCTGGGTGAAATAGGTAAGCGATGAACTGGATAGGGGTATCGTTCTGGCTGCTTCTCCGGCGCCTGTCGTCATCGTGGGTACTGCTGGCGATAACCGGGTTTGGCGTCTTGGCGGCAGTAACCTTTATTTCCCTCGGGGTCATCTACACCCGCGCCCTGGCCGAAGGGGGACTGCGCCACAGCCTGGCCTCGGTTCAGCAGGTTAGTCTCAACACCCACATTGTCGCCCAAAACCGGCCCCTGGGCCCGGCGGACTACCAGAATCTGCGGGCCATCGTGGAAGAAATCGCCGTTGACCGCCTGGGGTTCATGCTGCGGGACGTTCAGCGTTTTGGCCGGGCCCAACCCAATTTGGCCCTGGTTCGAGAACCCTTTGAACCCTCTCAACTGCTGGGCGCTCCTAGCGGTCGTCCCTTCTTTCTTACCGAATTTGAAGAACACTGCCGTATTCTTGACGGCCGCTGGCCGGTGAACGAGCCGCAGGAGGACGATGGCCGCCTGGCTCTGGAAGTGGCGGTCGGGGAGAGAACCGCCTCGGTAATGTTCTGGGAGGTTGGCTCCGAAGCCGTCATCCTACCCTATCGCACCGACCAATTTGAGCAAATCAAGATTACCGTGGTGGGAATAGTTGAGCCAATAGACCCGGACGAAGAATACTGGATGGGGTTCCCGTCCTATTTCTCCCCTCAGGAGGTCGGCGACGTTCTCCTGATGCCTCTGTACGTCCCTGAACCCGCTTATTTCGACGGTCTGGGCTCCCGTTATCCTACCCTGGTTGGTGACTACGGCTGGTACCTGTATCTGGATACCGATGTCTTGAACGCGGGGCTGGTGCAGCCTACCCGAGATGCGTTCGACGGACTGGAGACCGACATTAACAAGCGGGTGCCCCGGTCATTAACGCTGACCCGCCTGGAGAACAGCCGAGACACCGGGCTGTTGGCTTCCTACCAGCGCTCCCTGACCCTGGCGCAAGTGCCCATATACCTGTTCATATCCCTGGTTGTATTAGTAATTCTCTACTTCCTGGCGCTGGTTACCGGCCTGCTGGCCCGCACCCGCGGCAACGAGGCCGGCCTGCTCCGAAGCCGGGGCGCCGGTATGCTCCAGGTTGGCGGCGTTGTTACCCTGGGCGATGCCCTGATCGTTGTGGCGGCTACTATCCTCGGCCCCTTTCTGGCCCTGCTGATCTTCCGTTACGTGCTGTTTGACACCATTAACCCACTGGGAGGCAGCGATGCGCTTGTCGTGGGTCTGGCGCCGGATATGTTCATTATGGGCGCGGCGGGCGGCCTGCTGAGTCTGGCGGTCTTGCTGGCCTCCGGCGCCGGTCTGGCCCGGCGGGGGTTGCTGGATTTTCTGCGGGAGCGCGCCCGGCCGCCGACGGTGCCCTACCTGCAACGGTATTACATTGACCTGCTGGTCATTGCGCTGCTGGCCGTGGTCTGGTGGCAGGTGGAAAGCCGCGGCGGGTTTGTGGAACAGACCCTGGTTGGCCGGCAAGTGCAGGTCGAAACCAGCTTGCTGCTGGCTCCGGCCCTGATCCTGTTGGTGGTGTCCTTTCTGGTCTTGCGGCTGCTGCCGGTGCTGGTCCGGCTATTCGGCTGGGTGGCCCGCCGGATGTCGGTGGCCTGGGTGTCCTTTGCGCTGTCCCGGGTGGCCCGCGACCCGCTGCCCTACGGCTCGCTGACCGTAATGGTTATGCTGGCCGCCGCCCTGGGCATATTTGGCGCATCCTTCCAGTCAACCCTGTCGCGCAGCCAGCGAGAGCAGGCCCTGTACCGCGCCGGCGGCGACCTGGTGGTTAACGTCATCGCACCCACCGGAGAAACGCAGCGCAATCTGCGAGGCATACCGGCAGTCGAAGCGCTCAGCCTGATCGGGCGGGAATCGGTAACTTTGTTGGACGTTTCACCCGGCTCTTCCGCCACCCTGTTTGCGGTTGACCCGGTGTCCTTCCCGAAAGTTGCCTGGTTCCGGAACGACTTTACGACCTCCGGCAAAGACTTGACCGATTTGTTGACTCCCCTGCGGCGCAGCCAATCCCGGCTTCCCGACCTGAGCGGCAGCCGGGCTTCCGGCGTACCAATCCCGGCAGACGCCGAGAGCGTGGGCGTCTGGGTCAACATCGACGCCCTGGGCGACAGTATTGTGCAGCAGACCATGCGTTTGTGGCTGCGCGTTTCCGATGCCGACGGCAGCTACGTTAATCTGGATTTAGGGACAATTCAACTGGACAGCGGCGGCTTGAGTGGCGGCGTCCCCAGCAGCGTCCCCGGCAGCGTTACACCGGGTCAGGGTTCCGGCAGAGAGGCGGAGTGGATCTATTTCGAAGCGCCGCTGCCCCTGGAGCAGCCTTGGCTGGACTTGCCTTTCAGCGTAGTATCGCTCTATTTCGTGGGCAAGTCGCTGTACCGGATGCCCCCTGGCGCCATCCACCTGGACGATATTACGGCCAAGCCCGGGCCTGCGGGAAGCGGAAGTGAGGATGGCCTGGTCATTGAGGACTTTGAGAATCCGGGCCGTTGGGTCACTCTTCCCCATGACGGCAAAGTTGCCGATGTCATAGAGGCTAGCAGTGAGGCAGGGCGCAACGGCGGCAAGGGACTGTTATTCTCCTGGGAAGACCCGATTCTGCAAACCCCGCGAGGACTGTTGATACCGCCCGGCCCCTTTCCCCTGCCGGCCATTGGCGGCCCCGGTTTCGCTCCCGGCCAAACGGTGCGCCTGGATACCGGCACGGAGCAAGTTCCGATACTGGTTCAGGATACCGCCGGCTACTTCCCAACAATGCAGTTGTCTCGCCGGCCCTTCGTGGTAGTGTCCGTGGATACCCTGGCGGCCTACACCAGACGCACGCCCGGGGGAATGCGGCAGGCTCCCCGGGAATATTGGCTGGGCCTGGAAGAGGGAGCCGACCGGGAAGCGGCCATCCGTTCAGTGCGGGAGGCAACTTCCATCTCCGCCAATATCCGAGACCGGGCTGCCCTGGTGGACCGGGCAGAGCGAGACCCGCTGGCCGGCGGCGGCTGGAACGGATTAACGCTGTTGAGTCTGGGCGCCCTGACCATCGCGGTGTTGCTGGCCCTGGGCGCCCACGCGGTAATCGCCATCCGCTCCGCGCGGGTGGATTTGACCGTGGCCCGCGCCCTGGGCTTTTTCCGGTGGCAGATTATCGGAATCCTGGCGCTGGAAAGGTTGCTGGTGGTAGTGGTGGGCCTGGTTACCGGGGCGATTATCGGTTCCTTCCTGAGCCGGTGGGCCTTGGGCTTCCTGAGCCAGACGCCCCGGGGAGGCCCGGTAATTCCTCCGATGTTGCTGACGGTTCAGGAATGGCTGATCGGTCTGGTGATTTTGAACCTGGCGGCGGCGGCTTTGGTGGCGATTGTTCTGGCGGCCCTGGCAGCCGACCGGCTGCGGCCCTCTGATATACTGCGGACTGGCGAATAGGGGAATAGAGAACCGGAGAGCAAGTAAACCGAAAGCTCCCGGCATATTCCCGGCATATTCCCGGCGGGCTAACTGAACTGAGGAAGAATGTCCTTTCTGCAACTGGCATACATTATGGCCCGGCGCCGGATTGCGGCGGCTTGGCGGCTGGAATTGGTGCTGTTCCTGGGCATCGTCCTGTCGGTAGCCATTCTCTCCGGCAGCGTCGTCTTTTCCGACCTGCTGGCCGAGGCCGCGCTGCGCCGCACCCTGCAGGATGCCGACGCCGACGAGGTCAACTTCTGGGTCCGTATTTACCAAAATCTGGAGGAATCTTCCATTGCCTCTCGCCGAACTTCCGTCTATCAGTCCGGGATAGACTTTGTGGAGCGGAGGATAACTCCTCCCTTTAGCCCCTATCTGGAGGGAGAAGCCCGTCTGCTGGAAACCGCCACCTTTTTCTTTGTCGGCGATCCCCGATTCGACTTGCCCCAGGACGCCCGGCCGCGGGGCCGAGTCCAATTCCTGACCGGCATATTGGAGGAAGGCCGCAGCGAATTGGTCGAGGGACACTGGCCCGGCGAATCTCCCGACATTCCCGGCGGAACGGACGGCTCCGGCCCAGTACTGGAAGCGGCGATTGAGGTAGCCGGGGCTGAACTGGTTGACCTGAAGGTGGGCGAAGAAATGGATATAATTCCGGCCACCTCGGTCTTGCATCAGCAAACCAGCCGGGTGCGGATTGTAGGCCTGTTTCGCCGGGTGGATCCCGACGACGACTTCTGGTACGGTCGAGACCACAATTTCAGCCATCACAACGGGCAGTGGGCCACGGTTCCACTTTTTACGTCCGAGGCGACCATCCTGGAGCAGATAGCCAATACCTACCCAGGCATTTACTCCAATGTAACCTGGATTTTTGACCTGGACCGGCAGAGTGTCCGTGCCGGTGATGTTGATTCCATCAAGGCTTCGGTCCGCGGCGCCCGGAATGACATTTACGCCAACCTGGATAATTCTTCGGTCGGCATCAAGCTGGAACGGCTATTGGACCGCTATTCGGAGCTGCTCCTCTTGTCCCGCATTCCCCTTTTCCTGATGGTCTTTCTGGTTACCGGCATTCTGGCTTATTACCTGGCCCTGGTATCGGGGCTGACCATCCGTTCCCGCAGCGCCGAAATCGCGATGCTCAAGAGCCGGGGCGCCACCACCTTGCAAGTAGGCTTGATGGTGTTGGTAGAGGGCCTGCTGTTGGCAATTCCGGCGGTTATAATCGGAGCATTCCTGGCTCCACCGGCGGCGGGCATTCTCGGCTCTTTCTTCTTTGACATTGAGGCGAACCGCGCCCTTATAGCCCTGTCGTACCGCGCCCTGTTGCTGGGGGCGGGCGGCGCCCTCTTGTCGGTAATCGTCCTTACCCTGTCCACCCTGGCCGCAGCCCGGCAGGGAATCGTGGAGTTTCGGCAGACCGGCGCCCGTCCGCCCCGCGCTCCGCTGTTCCACCGTTACTACCTGGACTTTCTGCTGCTGGCCTTCATCGGTCTGATTTGGTGGCAAATACGGAGCCGCGACACCTTTCTGCTTCGACCGGTAGGGTCGGGGGAGCTGGAGATAGACTTCACCCTGCTGCTGGGGCCGGCGCTGGGGCTGCTGGCGATAGGGCTAATCGTGCTGCGTCTATTTCCGCTGCTGGTTGCCCTGGTAGCCCGGATTGCAGAGCCGTTGGGGCCGGTGTGGCTGGTACAGGGCTTGCGTCGAGTCGGCCGCGACCCCATTGCTCCCGCCAGCCTGGTAGTATTGTTGATGCTGGCCACGGCGCTGGGCGTCATTGGCAGCGCCTTCAGTTCCACCCTGGAACGCAGCCAGGAGGAACGAGCCCGTTACGAAGTGGGAGCCGACCTGCGGGTCGAGCACAGCGGCGACCGATTTCCCGTCGCCTCCTTTGACCTGGATACTCTGGAATCGGCATCGGCATCGGGTTCGGCATCGAAGTCGGCATCGAAGTCGGCATCGAAGTCGGCATCGAAGTCGGCATCGAAGTCGGCATCGAAGTCGGCATCGAAGTCGGCATCGAAGTCGGCATCGAAGTCGGCATCGGGGGCCGCAGCGTCGGGGACGGCGCTCAATGTTGCCGAGGCATTTCGGGGCAGCGGCAGTTTGCTTACCCAGGGATTCAGCGGTACGCGTCTTTCCTTGTTGGCAGTGGACTCGGATAAGATCGACCAGGCCGCCTGGTTTCGCTCCGATTTCGCCGGCGGCCAATCCCTGAGCCAACTTGCCGCCGCGCTGAATCCGGCCTCGAACGGCGCAGTTGGCGTATCAGGAGCCGGAAATAGCGGGAACGTCGGGAACGTCGGGGATGGTATAGAGTTGCCCCGGGACGCTACGATGCTGGCGATTTGGGTCAATCCGGGGCGTCCCGGCGCCCGATCAACCCTCCAGGCCCGGCTGCGGGATGCCCGGGGCTATCATTTCGACTCCCTTTTGGGAGAACCGGAGGCCAGGGGATGGCAGCGGCTATCCGGCGAACTTGTTCCCGTGCCCAGTCGCAGACAAGACTACGAACCGCCGGAATTGAGTCCTCCCTTTACCCTGTTGAATCTACAGGTAGCCAGCCGGGTTGGCATTAACGAACCGGGTATTTTATTCCTGGACGAGTTGACCGCCGAGACCCCCGGCGGTGAGCAAGTGGTGGCCGACTTCCAAACCCTGGAAGGCTGGCAAGTTATAGAGGACTACACCCGTCCCGGCCTTTATGCCTTGGAATCCAGCGCGGCCGTGGGACGAGCCGAGGGGAGACGTTCGGTTGCCTTTAGCTGGGCGCCCGGTGGCGTGGGCTTACGGGGCATTCGTCCGGGGCCGGCGGGGGAACCGGTTCCCGTCATTGTATCCCCGGAAGTTCTAGACATTGCCAACGCCGAATCGGGCGATGTTATGACACTGAGCGTTTCCAGCTTTGCATTTCCGGTGCGGATTGCGGCGGTGGCCGACTACTTTCCCACCCTTGACCCCCGGGATCAGGCCTTTGTGGTACTGGACCTGGAAACCTTTAACCGCCGGGCCCACCTCCACGGACGCCGGCTGGGCGCCGGACCCAACGAGGTCTGGGTAGGCGCCGACGACCCTTACCGGGCCGAATCTCTGATTACCGCGGCGCTGGAAGAACGTGGTCTCCGGATTGATGAATCCCTTCTGGCCGAGGATGAAATCCGGCTGCGAGTCGGGCAACCCCTGGCCAACGCCAGTTGGAGCGGATTGCTCGCCCTGATGTTCTTGGCGTTGGCGTTGGCCAGCGCTTCCGGTGTGATACTGTTCTCCTACATTGACACCGGCGAGCGGCGCACCGAGTTTGCCCTGCTCCGCACCCTTGGTTCTTCCGCCGGGCAGCTTAATGGTATGGTATGGTTTAATCTGCTGCTGGTGATGGTCTGCGGGGTCGCCCTGGGCACCTGGGCCGGCCAGCAAATCGGTTCCGCCATCCTGCCGGTGCTGGAAGTAGCGGAGGGCGGTGTGCGGGTGACGCCGCCGATGGCGCTCCAAACCAATTGGCTTACCCTGCTGGCTGCCTATCTGGTGCTGGCCGTGGTAGCGGTGGGCAACGTGGTGTGGCTGGCCTGGTTCACTGCTCGGCTGGAAGTGCAGCAAGTGCTCCGGGCCGGGGAAGCCGGATAGAATATTGGCCGGGCCGGCAAGAAGAGAGAAACCGGAAAGGCAAACCGGATAGCTAATTTAGACCGGACTGCGGTACAGGATTGACGTAAATGGTGAGAGAGGCGCAGGGTTCAGAGTTTTCGATGAGCAGCATGGCAGCTAATCCCGTCCAGACGGTCCAGACACCCCCGGCGGACGGAGCGGCCAGCCCTTATGTGGAGTGCAGCGACCTTTTCAAGATTTTCAAGCCGGCCGACCTGGAGGTGGTAGCCTTACGCGGCGTTGACCTGGAAATCGACCGGGGGGAGCTGATGGCCATTGTCGGGGCCAGTGGCAGCGGCAAGACCACCCTGCTCAATATTCTTGCCGGGTTGGAACGTCCCTCCGCCGGCCAGGTGCGGGTGGGCGACCGGGATTTGCTCAATATCTCCGACCGGGAACTGGTGCTTTACCGACGCCAGGACGTGGGTTTCGTTTGGCAGGCTACCTCCCGAAATCTGGTGCCCTACCTCAACGTCCGCGACAACATCGAGCTGCCGATGGCCATCGCTCGGGTAAGTCGATCCCGCCGCCGGGAAAGAAGCGAGGAGTTGATGGCCGCGCTGAGAATCGAGGATAAGGCTCGCCGCTTTCCATCGCAGCTTTCCGGCGGAGAGCAGCAGCGGGTAGCCATCGCCGTAGGCCTGGCCAACCGGCCCCCCTTGTTGCTGGCCGATGAACCCACCGGAGAACTGGACAGCCAAATGGCCGGGGAAATCTTCAATCTGCTGCGCGAAATGAACCGGGCTTTTGGCGTGACCGTGGTGGTGGTCACCCACTATCCCGGTGTGGCCGAATACGTCAACCGGGTGGTCCACATCCGGGACGGGCGTATCAGCTCGGAGAGTTTTTTGCAGTCAACCTTCCGCCGGACGGGGGACACGGTGCAGCAGGAATACCTGGTAGTGGACCGGGTCGGACGGCTCCAGCTTCCCCGGGAATATGTGGCGGAATTGCGGCGCAACGGTCTCTCCGGGCTGGCTGCCGCGGAGTTGGAAGGCGACCAGATTACAATTAAGCCAGCAAACCCGGCGGGCCAGACCGACGGCCAACTTACCGAAGGCCGGCCGCTCCCGCCCAGCGGCGCTATTGCTGATGCCGATTCCGGTTCCGGCTCCGACCCCGGTTCCCTGAATGAACAACATGAACAATTCCGCCGTCCCGCCGCGCCGGAGAGCCAGGCAGGCGAGTAGGCGAGTAGGCTAATTCCGCCCATCCGGTTCCGGCTAGAAGAGTTCAGCCGCCGGATTCCATGAGGGCCGGATTCCATGAGGGCCGGATTCCATGAGGGCCGGACTCTAAGACGATAGGAGAATTATGGCAGCGTCCCGGTTAACTTACGGCAGTAACCCGGCAGGCAACCGGGCGGGCCTAAACGCACGGTCGGCAGCTCCCTCCGGGCCGGCGATTATATCCACTCAGGCCCTCACCCGGGTGTTTGGCTCCGGTGAGCAAGCGGTAACCGCGGTCAACGGGGTTGACCTGGACATTTACCCCGGCGAGTTTCTGGCGGTAATGGGCCGCTCCGGTTCGGGCAAGACCACCATGCTCAACCTGCTGGCCGGACTGGACCGGCCCACTTCCGGCGTAGTGACCATTGAGGGCCGAAACCTGGCCGGGTTTTCCGAGTCTCAACTGGTGGAATTGCGCCGTACCAGGATCAGTTTCGTGTTCCAATCCTTTGGACTGATACCCTTGCTGTCGGCCTACGAGAACGTGGAACTGCCCTTGCACATTGTCGGAACGTCCTGGCGAGAACGGCGGCAGCGAGCGGCGGAATCGCTGGAACTGGTAGGTTTGGGTTCCCGGATGAGTCATCGCCCCTACGAGCTTTCCGGCGGCGAACAACAGCGGGTAGCCATCGCCCGCGCCCTGGTGACCGGCCCGGCAGTATTGTTTGCCGACGAACCCACCGGAGAGCTGGATAGCGCCACCGGCGTCTCCATCGCCGCCATCCTCCGCGACATTGCCCGGGAGCGGGGCGTCACCGTGATAACCGCCACCCATGACCTGGTGCTGGCCGAAATGTGCAGCAGAACGGTGGAAATGGACGACGGGTCGCTGGTATCAAGGTAGCGCGTACCGGACTGGAGGCCGTTTCCGAAGTTAGCGGGCGTTGCGTCCCTACGCGATTGGTTGCGTTGAGATCGACAACAGGACGATGGTCAGGCCGGATTGGGCGCCTTGGGCTGTGTTGCCGGTGGCTTCGGTTAGGGTACTCTATTGGCTTGATTGGTTGGTTATCCGTGTGGTACATTATCCGCGAAGCTGGAGGCCCCACTCGCGCCAATCTACGCCAACCCGAGCCAACTTGCACTGATGGGCAAAGAGGCCGGCCGCGATTTTAAAAGCGAAGGTAACGGCCTCGGCGGTAAATTTAGGGAATTATATACTTGTGTACCCAAAGGTTCCCAGGGAGCAACGAATGATATTAGAAAAAGAAATAGCTGAGTGGATTACAGCGAAGCACCAGAGCGACGATAGTTTTGAAGGGCATACCATATTCACCTTGTTAGATGAAGTGGATGTATATCCAAATTACGAAGAAATGGAGACCGAGAACGGCGAAGTATTCAACGACTGGGAAGTGTGGTATTACGGACGACACACGAATCGCCGTATGGTTAGTGTTGACCGTATCAAGGATCATCTTCGGTTTATGGGTTGGACTGAGGAACACATTGGCACACCCACAATTGAGGGCTTGCAAGAGATTAAGATGCCTAAACTATTATCGCCCAAAGCCTCGGAAGGTCCCTTTTCGCAACTAGCCTAAAAGGCTTTTGGGTACACAGGTATATAATTCCCTAATTTTAAGCCGCAGATGTAAAGGAGAACCGAATGGCTTTTGTAACACCTCGGGACGGAGAAAGCCCGGAAAGTCTGGTTAACCGTTTTCGCGCCTCGGTACAACACGCCGGGATTCTTCGGGAACTCAAAGACCGGCGCTTCTTCCGCTCCAAGGCTCAGAAAGAGCGCTTGGCCGCTCAGCGCGCCGCCCGCCGCCGCCGCCGTCAGCGCCGTTAGCCTACTTAGCCTCGGTAGCCCCGCTAATATCTTTGGCGTGTTCCGGCGGGGCGTCACCCGCGTTCAACTCCGATTCATCCGAGGGCCGGAGAACCGGCCAATGGTCTCTGTGCCCTTCAGGCCTTTGAACCGGACCATCAAGGCCAGGTCTAACCGCTTCACAGATTGTTGTCGCAGCGGTTGGCTATTGATGGTGGGCCGGTGAACGAGGAAATTCCATTCCATAACTCCACCAGTAATTCCAACTGCCGAACTATTCAGAGCAACGGCGCTTGTAACCTGATAACCTCAAAGGCGATTGCTCGGTCGTGATACCGGTGTGCGTTGACACCGGGTTGGCACAGTGATAAATTAGAGGCTGGAATATTGGCAATCCCAATGATGCTTAATGAGATTAATCGGCGCCTGCTCGTCAGGTGCGGCCGTCTCCAGGAGGAGTAGATTGCCCCGCTACGATTATCAATGCACTAGTTGTGATCTCCAGTTCGAGTTAGTACAGACTTTCAGCGAGGCCGGCACCGGTGTCTGCCCGGTCTGTTCCGGAAACGGGCGACGGGTTTTCCACGCCGTTCCAGTGATTTACAAGGGTTCCGGCTTTTACACCACCGATTATGGCCGTCCCAAGTCTCCACCCGCAGAGGGTAAGGAATCGGAAGGCACAGAAAAGACAACGGAGTCCTCCGGCAATTCCGATAGTAAGTCGTCAAGTTCCGACGGCGATTCCTCCGTTGCGACCCAGTCCAAGAGCGACTCCAACGCCAAGACGGCCACCGAGTCCGCTTCTTAATCCGGCGCTTCGACCCGACACTCCGGGTTGATTTGCAGTTCGGCAGCCGGTTTAGCCTGCGCCGCAAAAGGGCGCTTCTAACGCTATCCGGCAGCGGAGGTCGAGGCCAACCGGAAGGAAACGGTGCCGGGGACGTTGGGTGCATAGCAAGTTCGGAGCAAGCTAGTTGCGGGCCTTGATCCAACGGGTGACTCAGGCCTCTGTGGCAGTGTCCGACCGAGAGGTTGGCCGCATTGGGCCGGGGCTGGTAGTGTTCTTGGGGGTCGCCGCAGAGGATACGGAGTCCGATGCCCAATACTTGGTTGACAAGACGGTTAACCTGAGAATTTTCGCCGACGAACAGAACCGATTTAACCGCTCCGCCCTGGATGTAGGGGCGGAGTTTCTTATTATCAGCCAGTTTACCCTGTATGCCGGCACTCGCCGGGGCCGGCGCCCGGACTTCACCCAGGCCGCCCCTCCGGAACGGGCCCAACGCCTCTACGAGCACACCGTCGGACTGTTCCAGGCTACCGGTCTGACCGTGGCCACCGGGGTTTTCCAGGAGTATATGCAGGTTTCCCTGCAAAACGACGGGCCGGTTACGCTGATGTTGGACAGCGCCGACCGCCAACGCTCCCGCCGGGGCTAGTTCGCCAACTTGCCAGCCACCTTCAACCTAAGGATTCTCTGACAGCTGACTGCAAGCTGCAATCTACTACCGAAGGCTTTACTATCAACCGCTGCCAACCCATCCCGGCAACCGGCCCGGCGCCGGTAAATAATTGGCGGAGTCAGGAGACCAAGCCGTTATTGCGCCTCGCAGCAGGTTGCTCTTTTCGACTAACCGCGCTTACCGGGGGTACCAGCCCATACCCTGGTAGTAGCCGCGAAGGTAGGCAATCTGCCCGCCGTGGGCGATATTATCCCAAGTACGCTGGCCCAATGCCGCCCCCACTGACCGAGGTTCGGTCAGAGGCGGAATCACCAGCAGTCTTTCCAAGTCTTCCAGCGTCACCGAAGCCAGGTATTCCCGAATATTACCCTTCACCGCCGCATAGTAGCCCAGTTGTACCGCCGGTATGGGGGGCTGCCAGGCGGCTACCTGTTCCGCAGTCCAGCCTACTCCCCGGTCATCCGGGTCGTTGGGCATGCCGTATCGGTCGCTCCAGCCGTCCCTCACCCACAATTGGGGCATTTCCGTGAGCCAGGTGTTAATTAGAGTGTCATAAACCCGGTTCATGTGCCACAGTATCCAGGCGATGGAGTTGCTTGAGTCGTTGGGACGCCGGGCCAGGGTTTCAAAGTCCATCCCTTCCAGCGCCCGGTCCACCATATCCCAATTTCGTTCCAGGGCGGTAACAATTCCGTCGGTTACGGCCATGAGGTCCCTCCTTGGGTTATTGGGTAGCGGATTCGGGTAGGGCGTATAGCTTATCGGTCAGCAGATGTCCGGTACCCGTTATCCGGTATCCGGTCAATAGTGACGGCGACCGCCGGGCCACCGCAGCTTGACCGGGGTTGCATCAGGTTCAGGGGCGGGCTATTCCTAGTCCACAATCTCCGCCTTGGCGCCTTCGGGCAGCTCCACCTCAAAGGCGGTCAGTATTTGACCAACCAGCAGGTAATGGCCGATGAGTCCGGTAATATCTACCGTGTTCTGGACGCCGAACCGGTCCATAACGGCGTTAAAGGTGTCATCGCTGATCTTCCGATTTTGCATCAGTTCTTTCACGTACTTGACCACCAGCGCTTCATCGCCGGCCAAGCCTTCGGGAGCGGCCCCCCGGGCAATTGCGACGATGGTTTCCTCGGTGACGCCATGCCCCCGGGCCAGGCGAGCATGGGCCGCAAACTCATACTGATTACGGATTTCCCGGGCCGTGGCGATGATTATTACTTCCTTCAGCGCTTCGGGAATGTCAAAATCGAAGCGGACGTAGCTGCCGGTATGAGCTACCCGGGCCGCCAGTTTTGGGCTGTGCAGCAATACCCCGTAGGGCCCGCGGACACTTCCCCGGCTGCCCACGATTTCGTCGAAAAAGTGTTGGTCATCGGGCTGCAAATCGTCTCTGGATACATTAGCTAATCGTGCCATTTCACTGACTCCTTATCTTTTCGTTTCGTTTCGTTTAGATTGGGTAGGTTGGATCCCCGGTATTGGAGGGGTTGATTTCGAACCGGCCCCCAAGCCGCGAGACTCAAGGTTGAATACTCCGGTGGAGCCGGTGGGTGGGCTCATCAGGCTTTAAGGCGGGCTAGGGAAACTCCAGGTCCAGGCTGATATCCAGGGCTTGGGTGGAATGAGTTAGGCCGCCGATGGAAATCAAGTGTACCCCGGTTTCCGCCACGGCCCGCACCGTCTCCATATTGATACCGCCGGAGGCTTCCACCACTGCTCGCTCGCCGATAATTTCCATTGCCTGCCGCATCAGCTCCACCGGCATATTGTCCAGCATAATGATATGGGCGCCGGCATCCAGGGCCGCTTCTACCCCGGCCAGGGACTCCACCTCCACCTCCACTTTGATCGTATGGGATGCCCGGGACAAGGCCAGTTGGACTACCTCTTTCAAGCCCATTTCCCGGGAGCCGAGCGCTTCGATATGGTTGTCCTTGATTAATATTCCGTCGGCCAGATTCAACCGGTGGTTGTGGCCCCCGCCCATACGGACGGCATACTTGTCCAAATAGCGGTGTCCGGGCACCGTTTTGCGGGTATCCACGATGCGGGCCGGACAGCCGGCAATGGCCTGCACATACCGATTGGTGTCGCTGGCAATGCCGCTCATTCGCTGCAGAAAGTTCAGGGCAATGCGCTCGGCCCGGAGGATGCTGCCGGCGGAACCTTCCACCCGGGCAATGTCGCTCCCCGGAGTCAGGGCCGCTCCGTCGCTCAGCAGTCGCTCAAATACCAACTCGGAATCCACCCGTTCACAAACGGCGGCGGATACTTCCAGGCCGGCCAACACTCCCTGGGCCTTGGCCCGAATCATCCCAACGCCCCGGATGTCCGGGGGAATCAGCAAGCCGGTAGTCGGGTCGTTAAACGTTTGATCTTCCACCAGGGCGGCGTCGATCAGCTGATAGACCTCCGGCGGCAGTTGACTCATGGCTAAATCTCCTCCCCGGTCAAAACCACGTGCTTCTCCCAGGTCGTCGAGGTTTCCGGGAAATCTGCTCTAAAGTGGGAACCGCGGCTTTCCTGCCGCCGTAGCGCCGACTCCACCATCAGCCGACCCAACAGCGCCATATTACTCATCTCGTAAGACTCTCGGTCGGTGGGTTGCGGAATGGTGCGCTGCCACAGGTTGAGGATGCGCGCCGTCAGCAGCAGCCGAGAACCGTTGCGGTTAATCCCCACGTTGCGCCACATCAAGTCCCGCAAGTTCTCCAGGTTTGGCGCCGGCATGCTGGCGCAGACCGGAGCTCGGTTGGGCAGGCCCCGCATCATGTCCGACAGGTCTTCCTCGGCCGGTTCAGCCGGGGCCAGGCCGATACTGCTGTTGACCAACCTTTGGGCAAAAACCAGGGTATCCAGCAGCGAGTTGCTCGCCAGCCGATTGGCCCCGTGCACCGCCGAACAGGCAGCCTCTCCGCAGGCATAAAGCCCCTGGATATTGGTGCGGCCCCAGGTGTCTATTCTTATGCCGCCCATCATGTAGTGGGCCGCCGGGGCAATTGGGACCGGTTCCCGGGTAATATCCAGGTTATAGTTGAGGCAGAAATGATAAATTGTCGGGAATCGATTCTTGACCAAGTCCTCGGGCAGGTGAGAAATGTCCAGGAAGGCCGGCGCCCCGTCCGCTTTTTCCATTTCGGCGGCGATGGCCCGGGAGACCACATCCCTTGGGGCCAAATCCGCCAGCGGGTGATAATCGGCCATAAACGCCCGTCCGTCCTGGCCTCGCAGGACCGCCCCTTCGCCGCGCATCGCCTCGGAAAGCAGAAAGCAGGGCGCGCCCTCCAGCCAGAGGGCCGTGGGGTGGAACTGGTAGAACTCCATATCCATTACCCGGGCGCCGGCCCGGAAACCCAGGGCCACTCCGTCGCCGGTGGCAACTTCCGGGTTGGTGGTGTACTTATAAAGCTGCCCGGCCCCGCCGGTCCCGATGACGATGAACCGGCCCCGGTAGCTTTCCTGTCTCCCGGTGATGGAGTTCAGAGTTTCGACGGCCCTGGCCTGGCCTTGCTCCACAACAAGGCGAGTAGCCAAAGTGTATTCCAGCACCGTAATATCCGACTCGGCCACTCGGTTGGCCAGGGCAAGCTCTATATGCTGGCCGGTGGCGTCTCCCCCGGCGTGCAGGATGCGGGGCAAGCTGTGCGCCCCCTCGCGGCCCAGGGCAATCTCGCCGTGGATGGTGTCGAAGGGAACCCCCCATTGGATCAGGTTGGCTACCCGCTGCGGGCCTTCGTGGGTCAACACCTGAACCGCGTCCGGGTCGCACAGACCGGCTCCGGCGGTCAAGGTATCCTGCATGTGCAGCACGGGAGTATCCCCGGCGCCGATAGCGGCAGCTATTCCGCCCTGAGCGTAGCGGGTGTTGCAATCGTCAACCCGGCCCTTGGTGAGGATCAGCACGGAGCCGTGCTCCCGGGCCAGCAAAGCGGTATTCAGACCGGCAATGCCGCTCCCGATAATTATGTAGTCGTAATCGGCCATTTCCATCGACGATTTGTTCCGGGCCGGCCCCGAGACGTGCCCGGTTGGCCAAGCCGTCCCCAGCCCAAAGTTTCGCCCTACTATAACCTTACTGTAGCCAATTGCCAATAGGAACCGGCTTGCGGAGGTAGTCGCCGGCCTTTCGACAAGCTCAGGGTGAGCGGGAGTATGCCGGAGCCATGGCGGTTAAAAGACGCAGCTTGCCGGGCCGGGACAACCGCAGCGCAGCGCAATTTGACCGGCCCATTAGCCCTGACCCTTAGGGGGCCTCCGCCCGCGGCAAGCGCGACGAGCCGCTCCCACACGGAACATACGGGGCATTCCCGGCGGCTGCGTTGGGCTGTTGGTCAACCGGAGACAATGCCAACAATGCCAACAATGCTGATAATGCTGATAATGTAGTTGGCGATTGCCGGACGAATAACATGGGGCCGAAAGTCTCGTACCGGAGAGGATCGTCCAGGGGCGAAAAATGGTTGCGGAGCCAGGATGGCTAACCGCCGATCAAGGACTGCCAATAGAGAGATAAGAGGTAAACCGGGTACGGAGCGGTAATACCGGCTAGTGGTTAATTGGCTTCCTAATCGTCGTCGCCGGTTTAGTTATCGGCGGGGGGATCAAAGCCGTGGTTCAAGTCCCGGAGAAACTCCTCGATATTGGCGGAAAGCGGCGGCGGCGGCGGTTCGTCGGCGCGCTGTTCCCGATCGTAGTGTTCCTCCAGTTGGTGCAGCAGGGAGGCCACCGACTCTCCCTCTTCACCGACCATGCCTTCAATGGAACTGTACTGCTCCCGCCCTCGTCCCGGTTCAATCAGCCGGTCGGGCAATTGGTACAGGTTGCACAGGATTTCCATCAGCCGCGCCGTACCGTTCAGGTCCTCATCCACCTGGAAGTATTGGGGTAAATGGACCACGAAGGTACGGGTTTCGATGCCCCGTTTCGCCGCCTCTTGGGGAACCAGGTAAGTTATGGTCGAGGGGCCCTCATAATTACTGGTGCGCACCTGAATCTTCCGGTGTTCCTCTTCCAGGTTTTCTCCCGTGCCGGAGCCGGAAACCAATAGCGGCCGAGTGTGCGGCACCATATCGTACATCGCGCCGATTAGCGAATATCGCTTTACGCCCAACCGGTCCAGCAGTTCCAGCACCGCGTCGGTGTAGTCCTCCCCGTAGAGGTGCGGTTCCAGCATGTGGGCCAACAGCAAGTCCGGCCCCTCCTCCCGCACGGCGTACCGGATAATGGTGTTGGGGATGGAAACTTCCCGGCGTCCCTCGTTGAAATAGGAGCGGGGCCGGTAGCGGGTAAAGTCGTAGAACCGACCGGGCCGGTGCAACCGTCCCAACTCGGTGGCCCGCAGGTGCCGTTCCAGACGGTTGAGGCTCAGGCTGCCGACGCGGCCCACATCTATCCAGGGTCTCAAAACGGCCAATACGTGAGGGTCTTTCAGTTCCGGGATCGTTTCGTTGATTTCAAACTCGCCAAGTCGCATACCATATAGTTTGACATCCTGTAGCTTTATTTTCAAGTCCCCGCCAAAGCGTCAGGGACTTTCTATTGCCCCTGGAAAACCGCCCATGGCGGGCCTACCCTTCGACAAGCTCAGGGTGAGCGGGGGTAGGTACCGTTCCGGTAGCAAGCTCAAGGTGACCGGACTTAAACCGGGGTAGTGACCATTGATAGACCCTGGCTCCGTCAGTTCGGTTGCCGAAAGGATTGGAGGATGGGATACTGTTAGCCCGGAACGGAGGATTTACGTAAATGAAAGTAATTGATGTCCACAGCCACATAGTGCCCCCATGTTTTTGGAACGCCAACGAAAAGGATGGTCATTGGTATGGCGCCAAGCTGTTCACCCGCGACGGCATTGAGTATATTGACGCCACCAACCGCATTGCCGGGCCGATAGACGAGAAATGGCGGTTTACGCCGGAGCAACGGATTGCCTTTATGGACCGGCAGCAGGTGGACGTTCATGTCCTCTCGGTGGCTCCTTATCTGACCAATTATCACCTGGACTCCGCCCCAGGTTTGGCCTCGGCCCGGGAATTGAACGATGAGATTGCCGCAGTGGCTCAGTCCCACCCGGACCGCTTCATCGGCCTGGCCACCGTCCCGATGCAGGACCCGCCGGCGGCGGCGGCCGAGTTGGAACGGTCGATGCAGGAACTGGGGATGCGGGGAGTAGAACTTAACACCAACATGGAGGGCCATAACTGGGACGAACCCCGGTTTCAGCCCTTCTTTGAAGCCGCCGAAAGGTTGAGCGCCTTCGTATTTTTCCATCCGCACAACCCGGCGGGAGCCGACCGCGCCGGCCGTTACTACCTGTCCAACCTGATTAACTTCCCGTTGGACACGACCATTGCCATTGCCTCTTTGATTTTTGGCGGGGTGCTGGACCGCTACCCCGGCCTGAAGCTCTGCTTTGCCCACGGCGGCGGCTATGCCTGCTTTGGCATTGGCCGGATGGACTTCGGGGCGCGGGTGCGACCGGAGCCGCAGGTCAACCGGATAAAACAGCTCCCCAGCGACTACCTGAAGCATATTTACTACGACTGCATTACCCACAGCGATGAGGCGTTGAAATATCTGATTGACCGGGTTGGCGCAGACCGGGTAATGCTGGGCGACGACTTTCCCTTTGATATGGGCTTTGAGTACCCGGTGGAGTGGGTAAACTCCCTGAAATACCTGAACGACTTTGAGAAGCGCCGCATCCTGGGGGAGAACGCTCAGGAGGTCTTGGGGGTGGCGGACTAGAGGGTTAGGGGATGAAAAAAGCAATACCGGGCGAGCTAACCCGATGCCCCAACCTTAAACGGCGTTGAAAATCCGGGCCGACCTGCCGCGCATTATTCGCCCGGCGTGTAGATATCGGTGTCGGGGTAGAAGGACTGCCAGCCGAACCAGTAAGCCGTGTGACTGGGCAATCGGGGAAGCCGCTCTGCCGGGTTGTCCAGACGCGTCAGGGCGCCTTCCTCCACTTGCCACAGCCGACCGGCATCGTCGGTCAGGATAATTGTCCCAGCTTCGGCGGCGGCCGTGCCCTCCTCCAGCAAAAAACTTCGCTCCCCCCGTTGGTAAACCCGGCTCCCCAACAGCCCGGTGGTAACTATTACCAACGCTTCTCCACCCACAGAGTCGTTAATTACCGGCCGTTCCTCGAGGAGCTGCAACGGATAGGCGCGGGCCTGCCCATTAACGTTGAGGCCCAGAACCTGCCCCTTGGTGGTTAAGGCGTCGCTCTTCCGCCAAACCGGAAACATGGTATTGGGATTCTCCCGGTAGCTGAAATAAATGGAGCGGGCATCCCATTCCGACTGGTAGGCGAGGGCGGGGTAGAGACCGGTTTCGATATCCAGCGCGGTGGTGTCCGGGTGGGCGACAAGCCACTCTTGCCAGGTGGTGACCGCCACCGGCAGCAGTTCCAGCTTGATGCCGCTGCCCACCAATTCCCCTACCGCCGGCTCGCCGGTAAATTGGTTCCAGAGGGTCTGGGTGCCCCGGTCGTACATCAGCTTGTTGCTGCGGTAAAGCAGCCCGGAGGTGCCAAACTCTATTGTCTCGCCGTTGACTTTGGTGGAATACACGATTCCCGAACCGCAAAGGGTTCAATAGGCCAGGGCAAAGGGCACCCCGCCCACCACATCGTTAGCCATCTCGTGGGCGTTCACAATTCGGTGGGGATAAGCCCGGTGCTCACCGTTAAAAGATACGCCAAAAACCCGGTCGTCCGGGTGGAGGTAAAGAGCATCGGCCCCGGCAATAATTGGCGGGTTGGTCAGGTCAGGTATGCCGTCCTTGCGGACGCCGCCCCATACAATTTCCTCCAGGCGAATGTTTGTTTTCACACCATCGTACAAGAAGGCGCCGATTTCCGGGTCAACGAGGTTATCGAACAGTTGGCCCTTCCAACCGGCGAACCCGGGTGGGGCCATTACCTCGGGGTGTTCGCCCAGCCAGAGCACCCACAGGAACCACTCGTCCTGAAGCGGGTCGGCATCAATTTCCTCAATGGCCGGATTTTGCGCGGCGATTCGGTCCAGCGCGGAATATATGGCGGAGTCAACCTCCCGCCCGACTTGCCGCCAGGGGAACCGCAAAAGCTCAACCAGGACCGGGATATATGCCGGGTTGCCGCTGTCCCCCATTCCCTCGATGGCCCAGGGGTCCCCATCCTGAGCCGATTCCAGGGCCGAATACATCAGCTTGGTTTCGGCCCTTGTTTCGGCTTGGGGGTTGCTTCCCGGGAAAAGCCATCGGGATAATGTCGGCTCCACCTCGTCGCAGCGTACCAACCGCAAATCGCGCCGGACGTGGGACAGCCCGCCGGCCGGTTCCCCGCTGCCGCCGGCTACCGCCAGACACCGCTCTCCATCCGTTAGGCGGATGACACCATTGGCCGAGAGGGTGAACCGTTGGGCCGGCGAGTCGGTGCAGGGCCGGGTATAGGCCAGGTCGCCATCAGCTTCCAAGCAAAGTTCGTAGCTTTCCATATAAAGCTGTCCCGGCGCCGGTCGGTTGAAAATGAACAACTCGTCAGCGGCTCCGGGCTTGCAGGTATGCGCCTGCAAAGGCCGGTCGGTGCGCAAGCCGTCCTGGAAACCGGGAACGTCCACGCAGTAAAACTCCGGTTCGTCCAGGGGATCGGCTAACTGTATAAGGCTTTCCTCCGCCACCGCTGACGGCGCACCGGGGCCAAGTTCGGGATTGCCGGCAAGATTGGCCGTGGCCGTGGCAGCAGGCAGGGGAGACAAGTTTGGCGCAGGGGCGCTAGAGTCGGTGGGAGCCGGCGCAAAGGTAGGAACCGGGGTGAAGGTTCTCGGCCCCGACGGCGAAACGGCGGGAGAAGGAGAAGACCCACCGGAGCATCCCAAGGCCAGGGTCAGCGCCAGGCTAAAGGTTAAGGCAATCAGCCCCACCGCCGGCAAAATACCCTTGCCGTCGCAATTCCGCTTAAACCTGATCATTGGAGTCGGTTAACCTCACTATACCTTGCTCCTTATTCTGCAAAGGCGTGGACGACGTTCCGGGAATGGAACGGACCTGGGGATACTCTGAAAAAGTCATTAAACTCCGGCGCCTTCACCCGTCGTTCCTGCTTCCGCAGGAACCTAAAACGCTGTGGGCCGAGGTTCCTGCCTTCGCAGGAACGATGGATATGGATATGGATATGGATATGGATAACACCCAGGTCACGGACTTATTCAGCGGTTCCCTAGCACTGGCCCATCGCCATCATCCGGCCCTCCCGCCAGGTCACTGCCCCGTTCCGCACCGTCAAGAAGGTATCCAGCCGGACTTTGCCCTCCACGTTATGCCCGGCCATGTCGTGCCAGACGAACCGGCCTTCCCGCAGGTCATAGACCGCCGCATCACCGGACATTCCCGGGGCCAGCGAGCCGATCGTATCCTCCAACCCCAACACCTGGGCCGGGCGTGAGGTGCTGGCGGCTACCGCATCGTTCAATGACATACCCAGGGCGTGAAACTTGCTGACCAGGTCGTTCATCAGGTACACCTTCCGGCCCGGCGGCGCGATGTGTATGTCGGTGCTGATGGTATCCGGCGGCAGCCCCTGGGCCAGCGCCGCCTTGACTACCTCAACATCGCAATGGACCCCGGCGTGGCCCAAGTCCATGATCACGCCGCGCTCAACCGCGGCCCTTACTTCCGGGCGTATCCGGTCTTGCCGGTCGAGGATGGACTCCGGGTTGCCATTAAAAGCGTGAGTGCAAACGTCTCCCGGCCCCATAAACTCCAGCACCTGGGGCAGGGGAATCGGTGTGCCGCTGACGTGCACCATCAATCGGCTTCCCGACTGGTCGGCGGCGGCCCGGGCCAGGCGCATCGCCTCGGCGGCGTTCCAGTAGGCCACCGCGTTAAGTTCCATCCGAACCTTGACCCCAAAGAGGAAACCGGCGTTTCCCTTGATCGTGTCGGCGGTGCGGTCAACGTCAATAATCCGCAAATCCTGCAGGCCGCCGCCCAGCACCCGGTTGGCCGCCAGCCCCACGGCTCCGATGTGAAGGAAGGCCAGCAGGCGGGTTCGGTGGGCCGGAAACACATAATCGCGCATCGCCCCATAATTCAGAAAGCCGGCGCTGCCCGCGTCCACCCCGGTGGTGACACCGGCAGACAGGCAGCTTTGGTCGGCGTGAACCGCACTGCCGCTGCCCCCATGGTAGAAGTGCCCGTGCAAGTCAATCAGCCCGGGGGTTATCAGCTTGTCCGACACGTCAACCACCGCGGCAGCCCCTTCCGGGTCGATCCCCTCGCCCACCTCGGCCACCAGACCGTCCCGAAAGGCAATATCTCGCCTGCCGTGAATGCCCTGGCCCGGGTCCAGCACCGTCCCACCCTTGAGCAGCAGGTCGTAATTTGTGGTTGCGGTGGTCATGCGATCCTCCTCGCTTCCGCCAACTGAGCCGTTCCCCCAAGCCCGATGTTTTGTTATTTCTCCGGCAAAATCCCCGGGCTGGGGTAATTAGGTATCAGGGTAGCTGGCTTTATGATTTCTACTTTACGGGCTCAATCGGTTCAACGAATTCAATCGGTATGAATCGGTATGAATCGGTATAAGTCGGTATAAGTCGGTATGAGCTTAACCGGCGGGCCGGCCAACCGGCTACTCGTCGTCCTGCTCCGGGTCGGCGTATTCCAGGCGGCGCAGCCGGGGGTAAACCAGCTCTTTGGGGTTCTCCAGGTCCCGGTCGGAAATATCCTCCGAAGACGCCAACGGGCGGGTGGGCCACTTGTCCACGGCCTGCTGGACCAGCCGGTTCACTATCTGCGGCGAGCGGCCTTCCAGCCGACCCAACTGGTAGGCCAGGGTTACCGCCAATTGGGTGTTGGTAATACGCTCAAAAGCCGTCGGGTCGTTCAGGTCATCGGGCATACCGCCGCACTGGTCCAAAAAGTCGTCCAGCACCTGACCGATAATGTCGGTCAGCCCGCCCAACTCAATTTCGGTCATATACTGGGTTAATTGGTCGGTCAGGTCTTCCACTCCGGCTTCCGGCAGCACCAGGCCGTTAACCTCCGGTTCCGGAAAGTTGGCATCGTCGGAGTTGTTCATCGGTGAGATACCCTCGGCGCGGCCCGCAGGCGCCTTATAGGTTTTTGGTAGCTGACATTGTAGCACGTTGCGCGGTTACCGGGCTAAAGACTTCCCGGCTAAACGCGGAGACCGGGAACCTTGACGGCCCGTTTTGACGGCGTGCTAATATGACAGTAACCTTAACTTTGTCGGCGCCGCCGCCGGCAGGAGTGTACCCGTCAGTTGACCACCCAAGTCGGCAGGCAAATATACATTTCCGTATCCGAAGACTTCCGCCAGGACTTGTCGGAGGATTGGCTGGAGCAGGCGCTCCGGCTTGCCTTGTCGGAGGCCCTGCTCCCGGATGAGCCCTGCCAGGTAAGTTTGCTGGTAACCGATGACGTTACGGTGCAGGAGTTAAACCGAGATTACCGCGGCCTGGACGAAGTAACCGACGTCCTGTCCTTTTCCGCCACCCACTCCGGTCACTGGGAAGGGATTGCCGAACCCCCGCCGGCATCAATCGAATCTATGGCCGAATCTATGGCCGAATCTATGGCCGAATCTATGGCCGAATCTATGGCCGAATCTATGGCCGAACCAAAGGCGGCGACGGGGCCAACGGGTGCGATTGGTTCCATTGGTTCCATTGGTTCCATAGATATTGTGGAGGCCGCGGACTCCGGCCCATCGGACTCCGGCCCATCGGACTCCGGCCCATCGGACTCCGGCCCATCGGACTCCGGCCCATTGGACTCCGGCCCATTGGACTCCGGCCCAGGGGCTTTACCAGCCTTTGCGCCGGACGACTGGCCCGACTTTGTCCTGCCACCCGATGAACTGCCGCCCCTGGGCGAGGTTATCATCTCCTATCCTCAAACCCGCCGGCAGGCCCTGGCGCTGCATCGGCCCGTTGACCAGGAGCTGGCCCTGTTGATTGTCCACGGCGTCCTCCACCTGGTAGGCCATGACCATCTGGAACCGGAAGAGACCGCAAGGATGCAAGCCCACGAGCAGGCAGCCCTGTCTGCCCTATTTCAGGTTCGGGGAGAAGGCGAATGACCTCCCAGGTCTATTACCGGAAATGGCGGCCGGGCAGCTTCAGTGACCTGGTAGGCCAGGAACACGTGGCTACCACCCTGCGCCAGGCCATAATGCAGGGTCGGGTTTCCCATTCCTACCTGTTCTGCGGCCCCCGGGGCACCGGAAAAACCACTACCGCCCGGATCGTCGCCAAGGCGGTCAATTGCCTTGAGCACCAGGAAGGCGACCCCTGCAATGCCTGCGCCATGTGCCGCTCCGCCAATGAAGAGCGCTTTATGGATACCATAGAGATGGATGCCGCCAGCAACCGGGGCATTGAGGACATCCGGGAGATTCGGGACAAGGTTAACTTTGCCCCCGCCGAGGGCCGGCGCAAGGTTTATATCATTGACGAAGCCCACATGCTCACCGATCAGGCTTCCAACGCCTTTTTGAAAACCCTGGAAGAGCCGCCGGCTCACGTGATTTTCATTCTCTGCACCACCGAGGCCAACCGAATCCTGCCCACCATTGTATCCCGCTGCCAGCGTTTCGACTTCCGCCGTATCCCCTCCGAGCGCATCTACTATCGGTTGGCGGAGATTACCGAGGGGGAGGGTGTGGCGGTGGCCCCGGATGCGATGCGGCTGGTGGCCCGCTATGCCGCAGGCAGCTTGCGGGACGCGGAGAACTTGCTGGAGCAGTTGGTGGTTTCCTTTGGGGATGGCGTGACGCTGGCCCAGGTGGAGGAGCTGCTGGGTCTGGGCCACAGCGAGCGTTGGCTGGACTTGGTCAATTACCTGCTTACCGGCAACACTTCCGCCGCTTTGGAAGTAGTCAATCAGGCTGCCTGGGACGGGGCCGACTTGCGCCAATTGCACCGGCAAGCGTTGGAGCTTTTGCGGGCAGCCATGCTTTTGGAGTGGGGGTCCGCCGATGCCCTGGAACTGCCGGAACACGTAACGGCGCAACTGAAAGAACTGGTCGGTCAATTACCCAACTGGCGGGCGGTCCAGGCTCTGCGCATCTGGGGCGAGGTCAATATGCGCTACGACGCCCCGTCCACCCTGCCCCTTGAATTGGCGGTGGTGGAGATTTGCAACGACGATATTGCGCCTCCGGCGGCAGCGTCCCAACCCGAAGCGGCTCCCCGCAGCGCTAATCGCGCTAATCCACCGGCGCCGGCGCCGCAACGTTCCACGCCCCGAACCAATGCGGCGCCAAGAGCGGCAGCGGCAGCGGCTCCCAATGCGGCAGCGGCTCCCAATGCGGCAGCGGCTCCCAATGCGGGCGCGGCCCAACCCGAACCGGCAATCTCGGAAGCCGAGATGGAAGCCAGCACGGGAGTAGTATCGGAAAGGGGAAGCGCACCGCCGCCGGAAAGGCCGCGTATGGCTCCCACTCGTCCTCCGGCCAATACGGCCCAGGCTGGGTCTTACAGTTCGGACGCCGAAGGTGCCGGCGACCTGCCCTCCCGCTGGCTGGCCACGGTCAAGGCGCTCAACCGTTGCAAGGGCAAGAAATATAACTTGGGGGCGCTGCTGCGCGACTGTAAATCCGACACCATCAGCCTGGATAGTGATACACTTATATTGCCCTTTGTGCATCGGCCCAACCTGGAGCGGATGCAGGAGGAAATGGAAGACCCCAATTCCCGTCGTATGGTGACGGAGGCGGTGACCAAGTTTTTTGGCTCGCCCTACGATTTTAAGATTACCCTGGCGGGCGACAACGAGGAAGGCGGCTCGGCTAATCGAGCTAATCAGCATAGCCCGCTGGTGCGGACTGCCTTGAATATGGGCGCCCGAATCCTGGAGGATACTGTCGAATGAACCGAAACATGATGCGCCAAGCCCAAAAGATGCAAGCCCAGTTACAGAAAATCCAGGAAGAACTGGAAACGCTTACCGTTGAAGGCAGCGCCGGTGGCGGTGTGGTTAAAGTGACGATGACCGGCAAACAAGTGGTCGAGACGATAACCATTGACCCGGAGGCCGTTGAGGATGTGGAATTGCTCCAGGACCTGGTGGCGGCGGCGGTCAATGACGCCTTTAATAAGACCCAGGAAATGGCCGCCAGCAAGATGAGCGTCATCACCGGCGGGATGAACATCCCCGGCCTGACCTAGCCCGGCCTGATCCGGCAGCCACCGGCAGCCACCGGCGGCCTGGAGTTTCGCAGGACGCTGCCGGCATTGCGTACCATAGGGTAACGATGCCTGCCAATGCCCACCAAGGTTCGGGACAAGGACGCTACACACTACAACCCATAAGGTTGCCCGTTGAGGCATTTTTATGACCCTGGAACACCTGCCATCAGCCGCCCCATCCCTGGCGCGGCTGATCAACGAACTGAATAAGTTGCCGGGGATCGGCCCCAAAAGCGCGCAGCGTCTGGCCTACTTCATCATTCGTCTGCCCGAAGAAGAGGCCCATGACCTGGCTAACGCGATCAACGCCGTCAAGCAAAGCATCATATTCTGCACCGAATGCCAGAACCTGACCGATGCCAGCCCCTGCTCCGTCTGCGCCAACTCGCAGCGTAACCGGGAGCAGATTTGTGTGGTGGAAGAACCACTGGACGTGCTGGCCCTGGAGCGTACTCACTGCTACCGGGGACTGTATCACGTGCTCCACGGGGTAATATCTCCGCTAAATGGTGTCGGCCCCGACCAAATAAAGCTCAAGGAACTGTTCCCCCGCCTGGCCGACGGCTCGGTCAAAGAAGTGGTCATCGCCACCAATCCAACGCTGGAGGGCGAGGCTACCGCCATGTATATCTCCCGCCACCTGGCCGGCAGCGACGTCAAGATAACTCACCTGGCCCGCGGCCTGCCCGTCGGAGGCTCCCTGGAGTATTCCGATGAACTGACCTTGAGCCGCGCCTTTCAAGGCCGTCAGGAAGTTTAGGGCCCGGGACGTTAGGCGCCGGGCAATCTGCCCCGACGAGACGACAGGAACTGTGTATCGATGGCTCCCCCCAGAACATACCGCGCCGAGGCTTTGACCCTCAAGAATGCCCCCTTTGGCGAGGCGGACTTGCTGGTAACCCTGTATTCCAGGGAGACGGGCAAGCTGCGGGCCGTTGCCAAGGGCGCCCGCCGTCTGACCGGCAAGCTGGTTGGGCACCTGGAGCCGCTGACTCTTTCCCGTTTGTCCCTGTCCCGGGGCCGTAACCTGGACGTGGTGACTCAAGCAGAAACCCTGGAGAACTTTACCCCGCTGAAAAGCAATTTGATCGCGGTTACCAAGGGCCTGTATGTGGCCGAACTGGTGGACGGTTTCGGCTCCGAGGCCAGTCCCAATGAGCAACTTCTCAAGCTGTCGTTGGAGACTCTGGCGGCCATTGGCCGCTCCCCGGACGCCGAGCTGCCGCTGCTTTACTTCCAGCTGCATCTCCTGTCCGTCTCGGGGCTGATGCCGGAACTGCAATGCTGCGTGGCCTGCCGCAGCGCCGTGAAACCCGGGCATCACCGCTATAGCGCCGATGGCGGCGGGGTGTATTGTCCCGACTGTACTCCCACCGAATCGGGGCTGCGCCCTCTTTCCCTGCGCGCGCTCAAAGTGCTGCGCCTGCTGGCCCGGAGCCGCACGGCGGAATTGCCTGATTTGGCCCTGGAGGAATCCCTGGCCCGGGAGCTGAAGGCCATCCTCTCCGGCACGGTGCAATACTGGCTGGACAAAGAAATTCGCTCCAACGCCTTTCTGAACCATCTGGCCGGTTCGGCCTCCACCGGGCGCCCTCGTCTTTAGCTACGCCCTCTCTTTAGCTAAGGATTCTCTGAATAAGTCATTAAACGCCAGCGCCTTCACCCCGTCGTTCTTGCGAAAGCAGGGAACCTGAAACTTTCTGGACCGAGGTTCCTGCCTTCGCCGGAACGACGAGTAGGGGTAAACACCCAAGTCAACGCCCAAACGCGATTGCCGGGTGCGGAGCTTGACTCTGCTTTGCAAAGACTACCCCGTTGGGTTAGACTTGGTTGCCTATTGGTGGGCCCGCTTTCCCGGTATTGAGTCGGAGCCGTAGCGGGGCCAATGATGGCAGAGTTGGAATGACGGCCCGGCAGTCGGCGGCAGCATGGGGTGCGCCGCTCCCAGGAGCAATGTTCAGCGGTGACGACCCTCCGAGTAAAAGTAGGCGAACAATGGTATACCATAGAGGTAGGCGACCTCAGCCACTCTCCGGTGGAAGTAAACGTTGACGGCCAGACTTTTTACGTCGAAGTCGATTCCCCGGAACTCCAGGCGGCCCATCCCCGGCAGCGGCGGGGACGCCGCCCCCCCAGCCGGGTAACCACTCCGCCGCTCTTTTCCCGGGCCGGCGCGCCCATCAGCTCGTCAGACAAAGTGCTCCGCTCGCCAATGCCCGGCCGCGTTATTTCCATTCGGGTTCGCCCCGGCGACCGGGTTGCCGCCGGCGATGAGGTCTGTGTGGTGGAGGCGATGAAAATGGAACAGAGCATCCGCGCCGCTCAGGACGGGGTGGTCAAGGAAATCCACGTTCAACCGATGGACTCGGTTAGCGCCAACGATCCACTGATCGAGATGGAGTAGCCAAGCGGCCCGGAATGTTTAGCTGCCTGATTCCCAACAGCAGCCGGAACCGGCCTAGTCTTGCCTGCAATTCTGTCACCGCAGCCCAACATAAACGCCCACAAAATGTTAAAATCATTGGCAGCCAGTCCATCGAGGATGTTGCCTTATGCCCCAGGATTTTATCTACGTTAAGGGTGCCCGCGAGCATAACCTCAAGAATGTAGAAGTAACCATCCCCCGGGATAAGCTGGTGGTCATCACCGGCGTATCCGGCTCCGGCAAAAGCTCTCTGGCCTTTGACACCATCTATGCCGAGGGGCAGCGGCGCTACGTCGAATCCCTCTCCTCCTACGCCCGCCAGTTCCTGGGCCGGATGGACAAACCCGACGTGGACTACATTGAGGGCCTTTCTCCCGCCATCTCCATTGACCAGAAGGGCGTGTCCCACAATCCCCGTTCCACCGTGGGCACCGTCACCGAGATTTACGACTACCTGCGCCTGCTCTTTGCCCGGGTGGGCCAACCCCATTGCCCCAAGTGCGGCCGTCCGGTGGAGCGGCAGACGGTGCAGCAAATCGTTGACGCCGTCATGTCCCTCCCCGAAGATAGCCGGGTTACCATTCTGGCCCCCAAGGTGCGCCGCAAGAAAGGGGAACACAAGGACGTGCTGGAGACGGCCCGCCGCGCCGGGTTTGTCCGTATCCGGGTTAACGGCGAAACCCTGATGCTGGATGAAACCGAGACTCTGCACCTGAACAAACAGAAGTGGCACTATATCGAACTGGTGATTGACCGGATAGTTATTCGACCGGACACCGAGCACAGCCGGGTTTCCGAATCGGTGGAAACCGCTCTCCGCGAGGGCGACGGCGTGCTTCAAGTACTACGCCAGCCCCGGGAGGAAGGAGCCAAAGAGGAAGAACTGGTTTTTTCGGAGCAGTTCGCCTGCGTCCGTTGCAGCATCAGCCTGCCCGAAATTGAACCCCGTACCTTTAGCTTTAACAGCCCGCACGGCGCTTGCCCCGAATGCACCGGCCTGGGTTATAAGCTGGAAATTGACCCGAATTTGGTCATACCCGACGACTCCCTGTCTCTGCTGGATGGAGCGGTGACCGTCTGGGCCCGCTCCGGCACCTCCTCCGGCTGGTATATGAGCATGATGGAGTCGGTGGCGAAATCAAACGACTTTTCCCCTCAAACACCGGTCAGGGACCTGTCGGAAGACCATCTGAAATTGATTCTCTACGGCAACAAGAGTAGCAAGATCACCGTTCGCCATCGCACGCACAACGGCCGGGTTTACAGTTGGCAGACCAATTATGAGGGAGTAATTCCCAACCTGTCACGCCGCTACAAAGAGACCGATTCCGACCACACCCGCCAGGAAATAGAGCGTTATATGACCGCCCGCCCCTGCCAGGCTTGCAACGGCCACCGTCTCAAGCCCGAAGCCCTGGGCGTCAAAGTTTGCGGTCTGGGCATAATGGAAGTGACGGCGATGAACATCGGCCAGGGTGTCGATTGGGTGCGCCGTATTGACCCGGATGCCCCCGGCGATCATCCGAGTGAAGTCCTGACTCAGCGGGAAAAAACTATCGCCAATCAGATTCTCAAGGAAATTGCGGGCCGACTCCACTTTCTGGACGGCATCGGCCTGGACTACGTTACGATGAACCGCACCGCCCGGACGCTCTCCGGCGGTGAAGCCCAGCGGGTGCGCCTGGCTACCCAGATTGGTTCCGGTCTCACCGGTGTGCTCTACGTTTGCGACGAGCCGACGGTGGGGCTGCATCCCCACGACGACCACCGCCTGATCAATACCCTGACCCGGCTGCGGGACATGGGCAACACAGTAATCGTGGTGGAGCATGACGAGGCGATGATGCGGGCCGCCGACTATATCGTTGACCTGGGCCCCGGCGCCGGTGAACACGGCGGGCACGTGGTAGCTACCGGCGTCATTGAGCAGGTAATGGACACCCCCGCTTCGGTGACCGGCCAGTACCTCAGCGGACGCAAGCAGATTCCCCTGCCGGAATGCCGCCGTCCGGGCAACGGCAGCGTCATAACCGTTACCGGGGCGCGGGAGAACAACCTCAAGAACGTGGAGGTATCGCTGCCGCTGGGCGTACTAACCTGCGTCACCGGCGTATCCGGCTCCGGCAAAAGCACCTTGATCTACGACATCCTGTACAAAAAGCTGGCCCAAATCCTCAACCGCGCGCGGGACTATCCCGGCGACCATGATGCGGTGACGGGGGTCGAGAATATAGACAAGGTGGTCAACATCGACCAATCTCCCATCGGGCGCACGCCCCGCAGCAATCCGGCCACCTACACCGGGGCCTTTACCCCGATCCGGGAGCTGTTCGCCTCGCTGCCCGAGGCCCGGGTGCGCGGCTACAAGCCAGGCCGTTTTTCCTTCAACGTCAAGGGAGGACGCTGCGAGGCTTGCCAGGGAGAGGGTTCCAACCAGATTGAAATGCAGTTTCTGCCCGACGTTACCGTGCCCTGCGAGATTTGCCAGGGCCGCCGCTACAATCGGGAAGCCATGGAAGTGACCATGCGCGACCGGAGCATCGCCGACGTCCTGGAAATGACCGTCGATCAGGCCCTGGAGTTTTTCTGGAACATTCCCCGGGTCCGTCCCAAGCTGGAAACCCTGCGCGACGTGGGCCTGGGCTACATCCGGCTGGGCCAACCGGCCACTACTTTGTCCGGCGGCGAGGCCCAGCGGGTCAAGCTGGCTACCGAGTTGGCCAAGCGGGCCACCGGAAAAACTCTGTACCTGATGGACGAGCCGACCACCGGCCTGTCTTTTGAGGACTGCGCCGCCCTGCTCCGGGTGCTGCACCGGCTGGTGGATAACCGCAACACCATCGTTTTGATTGAGCATAACCTGGACCTGATTAAGAACGCCGACTGGATTATTGACCTGGGTCCGGGCGCCGGCGACAAGGGGGGCGAACTGATTGCCACCGGAACGCCGGAACAACTGGCCCAAGTCCCCGAATCCCACACCGGACGTTACCTCCGTCCCTTCTTGAAGGCCGCTGCCAGGCCAATGATGGAAGCGGTAGCCGCCGGAGATTAACCGCCGACGCCAAGGGCCGAAATCGGGTTAACCTGGCAATCGGTCCGGCAGCCCCACCCGGCAACCACACTCGGCAACCGTATCTCTATTTGTCACCCCCCCAAACGGAGAAAGACTTATGACCCAAGTTCGCACAACACAATATGACCTGCTCATTAACGGCGAGTGGAAGCCGGCCGGGAGCGGCGATTATTTCGACGTAGAAAACCCGGCCACCGGCGAGACCGTCGCCCGGATGGCGAATGCGGGCGCGGAAGACGTGGCCGAGGCCGTCTCCGCCGCGGAGCAGGCCTTCCGCAACGGACCCTGGGCAACCATGTCCGACGCCGACCGGGGCAAGATCCTCTGGCGCATGGCGGATATTGTGGAGGAGCGCAAGATGGAGTTGGGCCGGATGGAGTCCATATCCAACGGACGCCCCATATCCGAAACCTCTTCCCAGATGCTGGTGGTAGCCAGCTACTTCCGCTATTTTGCCGGCTTCTGCGACAAGATTCAGGGATCCACGATACCCACCGACCGCGGTCACTTCAACTACACCGTGCGGGTGCCTTTGGGTGTGGTGGGTCAGCTTACCCCCTGGAACCATCCGCTGATGATTGCGTCCAAGAAACTGGCTCCGGCTCTGGCCGCCGGGTGTGTCGTGGTGCTGAAACCCTCCGAGTGGGCGCCGCTGACTCCCACCGAAATCGGCAACATTGCCCAGGAAGCCGGGTTGCCCCCCGGTGTTCTGAACATCGTCAACGGCTTTGGCCCCACCGCCGGCAAGGCCCTCGCCTCCGACCCCCGGTTGGGCAAGCTGGACCTTACCGGCGGCACCGAGACCGGCCGGGCGGTGGCTCAGGCGGCCGGCAATAACCTGACCCCGCTGCAAGCCGAATTAGGCGGCAAAGCTCCGGTTATCGTCTTTGATGACGCCAACCTGGAGGACGCGGTTAACGGCTGCGCCTTTGCCTCCTTTGTAGCCTCCGGGCAGACCTGTATTCAAGGTTCGCGGGCCGTGGTGCATCGTTCAATCTACGACCGTTTCGTGGCGCAACTGGTCGAAAAAGTTTCCACCATCCGGCTGGGAGACCCCACGGATTTTGAGACTCAGATGGGGCCGGTGGTATCCAAACCGGCCTATGACCGTATTTTGAAGTACATACAGATTGCCCGGGACGAAGGCGCCCGGGTGGCGTATGGCGGCAAGCGCCCGGACGGAGCGGAGTATCAACCGGGATATTTTATTGAGCCGACAGTGCTGGCGGACGTGCGTCCCAAAATGACGGTAGCCCAGGAGGAAATTTTTGGCCCGGTGGTCTGCGTCATTCCCTTTGATACTGAGGACGAAGCCATTGCCATTGCCAACGATACTCCCTACGGTCTGGGCTGTTCCATCTGGACCCGGGATGTGGCCCGCGCCCATCGAGTCGCCCGGGACGTTATCGCCGGCGTTATCTGGATTAACGACCACCACCGGCTGCACCCGGCTATTCCCTGGGGCGGTTTTAAGGATAGCGGCTACGGGCGCGAGGGCAGCTTTGACTTCATCCACGAATATACCGCTCCCAAATACGTCTGCGTCCGAATCGAACCCCAAGGCTTTGATTGGTACGCTTCCAGCGGCCCCGGCCAGCGGCTGAATTAAGGGAGCCGGGCCGACACCACCTTAGGCCGAAGGTCTCAAAGGAGACTTCCCGCTCTCTTTGATTGGGGGAGGGAATGGCATATTGCGCCTCGGATTGGCGGCGCAGGGAAATCCGCTCATGGTGAGCCTGCCCATTGACTAGCCCAAGGTAAACGGCGGGGTGTACCGGCCCTTCGATTGACAATGGAAATCCGCTCGTGGTGAGCCGGTCGAACCACAAGCTCAAGGTGAGCGGGGGTTGTACCGGCCCTTCGATTGACAATGGAAATCCGCCCGTGGTGAGCCGGTCGTACCAAAAGCTCAGGGTGAGCGGAGTTACACCTGAGCAAGGACTTTCGATAGGCCCTGAAAGGCGCGGCGCCGCGTTCCTGGGCCGGGCAACTTGATATATAATAAGCCGAATTGGCTCTAGGATGGTGCTATGAACTCCTCTGCTGCTCAGAAAGTGCTTTGTGTCCTATATCCCGATCCGGTGGCCGGGTTTCCGCCGAACTATGCCCGCGATACCATTCCCGGGCTGGGCCAGTACCCGGACGGGCAGACTTTGCCCACGCCGACCTCCATAGACTTCACCCCGGGCCACCTTCTGGGGTCCGTTTCCGGCGGACTTGGGCTGGAGGGCTTCCTGAACCAACGGGGGCATCGGTTCGTCGTGACGTCGGACAAGGACGGGCCCGACTCCGTTTTTGAAAGGGAGCTGGTCGATGCCGATATAGTCATCTCTCAACCTTTCTGGCCGGGGTACCTCACCGCCGAGCGTATGGAAAAGGCTCCCAACCTCAAGCTGGCCATAACCGCGGGCATTGGGTCGGACCACGTTGACCTACAGGCGGCCATTGAACGGGGTGTCACCGTCTGTGAAGTTACCTGGTGCAACAGCATCAGCGTCGCCGAGCACGCGGTCATGCAGATGTTGGCGCTGGTCCGGGACTACATTCCCCAGTACGGTTGGGTGGTACGGGGCGGTTGGAATATCGCCGACGCCGTTTCCAGGTCTTACGACATTGAGGGAATGGATGTGGGTGTAGTGGCCGCCGGCAGAATCGGACTGGCGGTCCTGAAGCGAATGAAGCCTTTCGACGTCAAGCTACATTACACCGACCGGCACCGGCTGAGCCCCGAAGTCGAGCATGAGCTGGGCCTGACCTTCCACGAAACCGTTGAGTCGCTGGTCAGCGTGTGTGACGTAGTCAGCATCCACTGTCCGCTCCATCCCGAGACCGAGAATATGTTCGACGATGCTCTAATCGGCAGGATGAAGCGCGGGTCCTACATCGTCAACACTGCCCGCGGCAAAATCTGTGACCGGGACGCCATCGTCCGAGGGCTGGAGCGCGGCCAACTCGCCGGGTATGCGGGCGACGTCTGGTTTCCTCAACCGGCTCCCAATGACCATCCCTGGAGAACCATGCCCAACCACGCCATGACTCCCCATACCTCCGGCACCTCTCTTTCGGCCCAGGCCCGCTACGCCGCGGGAGTCCGTGAGATTCTGGAATGCTGGTGGGACGGGCGGCCAATCCGGGAGGAGTACCTGATTGTAGCGGGAGGCGCCCTTGCCGGAGCCGGAGCGCACTCTTACAGCGAAGGGGACACCACCGGCGGCTCGGAGGAAGCGGCAAGGTTTACCTCCGGTTAGGCGGAGCCGCCAACAGCGAGTTTTTCGCTTCAGGCAGGTTCTCCAACCCCTACTATCCCTTACTTTCCAGCGCAAATAGCCGGCTTGAAGGCAACGTACAATCGCCCTTCCTGCGGGCTTTCTTTACTGGCGCGATGGACCGGCGCCCGGTACCGGACAATTGCTTTTGCATTTGCATTTGAGCGGCCAAAGCCCTTTTTGACATACTCGGGGGTTTTGGTCTATATTGAGCCTGATTTCCCCTTAAGTGTGCCGGATCCATCGCGTTTCGCTGCGTAAGTAACTACGCAGCGTTATTTTCAGCGTTAGATCCCTGGATAGGAGCGTGAGATGGGCCGGGGATAGGAGCGTAAGATGGGCCGGTTTGTTCTTGACCGGACCTTACAGGCTTTGGGCAGCCTGTTTATTGTAACCATAGTCATCTTTCTGCTGGCGCGCCTCACCGGCGACCCGGCTCAACTGCTTATTCCGGACGAATGGACCCGGGAGCAGGCCAACGCCCTGAGGGCGCATTTAGGCCTGGACAAGCCCCTGGTTGTTCAGTATTGGATTTACCTGACCGGCCTGTTTCGCGGCGACTTGGGCACTTCCAACCTGGCCCGCCTCCCGGTCAGCGAACTCATCCTGCAACGGTTGCCGGCGACGCTGGAATTGGGGATTACTTCGGTCGTGCTGGCTACGGTCATAGCCATACCCATCGGTATTTACTCGGCCTACTTTCGCGGCGCTCCCCTGGACTTGCTTGGAAGGCTGCTGGCAGTCCTGGGGCAATCCATGCCTATTTTCTGGACCGGCATTCTGTTAATTATGGTGTTCGCCGTGTTCCTGGGCTGGTTGCCGGCAGGGGGTCGCGGCTCACTGCTCCACCTGATTCTGCCCAGCCTGACCATCGGATGGTTTGTGGCGGCGGGGATCATGCGCCTAACCCGTTCCAGTATGTTGGAAGTGCTGGATAGCGACTACGTCAGGCTGGCGCGAATCAAGGGAGTCAAAGAGCGGGTTATTCTCTGGAAGCATGCCTTCCGGAATGCTACGGTGCCGGTGCTGACCTACGGAGCGATTATTACCGTTGGGGTGCTCAGCGGCTCGGTGGTCACCGAGACGGTATTCGCCTGGCCGGGCCTGGGACGCCTTTTAATTGAAGGGGTGTTTATGACGGCGGCCTCGCCGGGGGTAATAGCCAACTTCCTGCCCAATGAGTATTACCCTACGGAGGAGGCCTATCTCTACGCCCTGGCCGAGGTAATGAAGAACTAATACAACGCCATCACCGCCTCCGGGCTGCTGCTCCAGATTGACTGCCCCGACCTGGCAATGACCCGCGTATCCCAGTTCTCCCACCTTTCGGAAGCGGAATTCAAGAAGGTGGTAGAGTTGCACGTAGAGGTTATCAACTACGCCCTGAAGGATATTGACCCGGAGCGGCTGCGGCTGCACCTCTGCTTGGGGAATACCGAAGGCCCCCATCACCACGACATACCGCTCAAGGAAATTGTTGACCTGGTGCTGCAAGCCCGTCCGCTGGGCCTTTCCTTCGAGGGGGCCAACCCCCGGCACGCCCACGAGTGGAAGGTGTGGGAAGATATAGACCTGCCCGACGGCAAGCTGTTGATTCCGGGCGTGCTGGACACCACCACCAATTTCATCAAGCACCCGGAGCTAATCGCCCAGCGCATCCTCAACTACGCCAACGCGGCAGGCCGGGAAAACGTAATGGCGAGCAACGACTGCGGTTTCGGCACGTCAGCCTGGGGCCGCAAGGTGGAAACCAACATAGTGTGGGCCAAGCTGGCGTCGATGGTAGAAGGCGCCCGGCTGGCCTCGCAAGAGCTTTGGTAGGGGATGGGTGAGGCCACCGGAAGGTTGTAAAGCCTATGCCAAGCACAAAACCCGTTCATGGTGAGCCGGTCGAACCATACCGGGCAGCCCTTCAACCGGCTCAGGGCGAACAGAGTGGGACGGTATGAGTAGGGTACTAGACCACGGCTTTTCGGGCGCAAAATGGATTCAAGTCAGGGCAATAGAGTCTTGATTTACTCGCTTGATTGACAGTCGGTTGTGTAAATCGTAAGCTAGGGTAACGAATCGAAATAGCTAGTGAACGTGCATCCAAATGAAACCAACGTCAGAAACCAAGAAAGAGAATGCTTCCTTAGGAACATACCCTTCTTCCGTGCTAACAGCAGTTGACCTATTCAGCGGTATCGGGGGGTTTCACATAGGCGCAACTCAAAACGGCATAGCTGTAACATTCGCCTCGGAAATCGACTCAGCAGCGGCACACTGTTACAAGACCAACCTCGGACTAGCACCAGAAGGCAACATTGTAGAATGTAAGAGCAACATACCCCCGCACGACATTCTGATGGCTGGATTCCCCTGCCAACCTTTCAGTATTATTGGTAAAGGTAATGGCTTGGAGGATGACAGGGGAAAACTAGTATTCGAAGTAGCTGAAATAGCCGGTCGCTTAAATCCAGCCGCGATTGTTATGGAAAACGTTAAGAGGTTCTCCACACACAACCACGGTAAGACAATGGAACGCGTAATCGAGGTATTTCAGGCATTGGGCTATAAGGTCACGCCCAATATCCTGAACGCTCTTGACTTCGGAATCCCTCAGAAGAGAGAGCGTACCTTCATCGTAGCATTGAAAAAGGGAGCGAGACCTCTGGAATGGCCCGACCCGCAAAATCAACACGCTCGCATAGGCAAAATACTCCAAAGCGGTCGGATACCCAACCGCTACTATGCAAGCCAGACAATTCAAAACAACCGAAAGGAAAAACACCAAACCGAAATCAAGCCAGCAATATGGCACGAGAACAAAGGCGGGGAGGTCTCCAGTAACTCGTACTGTTGCGCACTTAGAGCAGAGGCATCCCACAATTACCTCTTGGTTAACGGTAAAAGACGCCTAACGGAACGGGAAATGCTCCGATTGCAGGGATTCCCTGATACATACGTACCAACCGGGACGTACAGCCAGACCAAGCGACAAACCGGGAACGCTGTGCCTGTGCCTGTAGCGGCAGCAGTGCTAGCATCTATTAAAAAAGCACTTGAGTAACAGCTCGACAAGCTATAACACGTTATTCTGCACTATCGATGTGTGGATTTACAAATCTGCACTTCATTTTCGCATATTTTGCATTGACAATCAGACTTCGGGCTTGTAAAATGGGCGTTGTATAAGAGTTATCCATTCGCTTGACCAGACGATAGGCTATTAAATAAAAGACCGATGAGGTTGCAACCTCATCGGTCGAGAAATCCGGCCACGTAGCAGAATGGTAAATGCGCCCAGTTGGCAGACGGGGTTTTTGCGGGTTCGATTCCCGCCGTGGCCTCCATCGCATTATTACAGAGCTGTAAATCTTTGTAAAGGTTTTGGAGCACGGGCCCGGCCCAGGGTTTTGGTCGATTGGTGGGTAATACCGTATACAATGCCCAAATCCAATTAGGAGGTTATTCTAATGGTCAATCCCAAAACCCAGATAATAAAGGTATCTGGTGCACTCGAGGACGCTAGGCAAAAGGCCATGAGCGTCGCCATGGAAACGCACCGGGAAGCAACCCCTGTCCGTATCTTCAAGCAGGGAGACCGGGAAATGGTTAGCGGAGTTATTCCGGTCAAGGTTATGACGCGCATTCTGTACTATAACTCCGCCGAAAAAGGGCAAACCGCTGGGGATGCTCTGGACGCCACCAACCGCCCCGTGATTAGGGATCACTGGGTGGCATTCGCCAATTACCTCACCAAGACACTCGAGAAAGGAGAACCTTTTATCATACCGCCGTTGACACTCAATTCTACAGGAGGCTTGCAAATCTACGTGCCCGAAGGACAGGAAGCCACGAATTCCGGCTACGCGGTTTTGCCAGACGAAATGTCTATCCACATCACAGATGGGCAGCACCGGTACATTGGCATAGAGAAGGTAGCCAAGGACACCCGAGGCACCCGTCACGGCGAGAGCTTCATGAACACTGGCGTACCCTTCATGATGACAATAGAAGCTGATATCAACCAAGTCCACCAGGACTTCGCCGACGCCGGCCGAACCAAGGCACTGCCGCCCTCTTTGCTCGCAGTGTACGATACACGCCAGCCCGCTAACGCGGCTGTCATAAGCATAATTGAAGAGGTGTCTCTGCTCAAAGGTAGGGTGGACGCAACTTCTACTAGCGTCGGGAAGAGCTCCCCGTTCGTTTTCTTGGTCAATCAGGTAAGGCAGTTCGTCAAGCACAGTCTCACCGGTTCTACTGGAACCAATGAAATCAGCTTCGGTGAAGAAGCCGCCGCCGCAATGACTAACCGTGATTCCAGAGAGAGCTGGGTCCGTTCTCGGGTAGCCTTCCTCAAGGTCATGACCGAGATAGTTCCCGACTGGAACAAAGTGGCGCAACTATCGCCGCCGGGCGGTGCCGACTCAGCCACGGTTCTTCAGCGAACTAAGGAGGTCAAGCAGCAACAGAACGTTCCTATGAACGGAGCATTCTTAACCACACTTGGGCTACTTTCCAACACCGTGTTGCGCGACATCACCAACACCGACAAGGGAGAACTCGAAGTGATGGAACACCTACGGGAAGTGCTCAAGCCCCTCAATGGCATTGATTGGTCGCGCAATGGCCCAATCTGGGATGGGAATATCGTCACTGGAGGCAAAATTCGAACCCAGGCTCCGGCCGTAAAGGCAGCATCTCAGAAAATGCTAGAGCAGTTGGGCATCATCGAACCGCTCAGTCCGGCGGAGACAGTCGAGATGCCTGTTCATATACCTACTCTCGAACCTGCTGGAACACTGGAATAATTTCAAGGGGTAGGACGACCACGCCCGCCGGTTAAGACTTATAACCGGCGGGCAAAACATCATCAAAGGGTGCAGATGATATGACAGATATGACAGCGACTCCCCGCTCCATGCTCAAGACGTACGCGGATACACTGACAGCTAATGCTCAAGCCGCCACCGAAGACGAAAAATATGAGATAGCAGATGACCTCATCGAAATCATCGGAGACATAGAAAAGCATGGCAAGGATGTTGCAGAACTGATCTACGAGCTACTGGAACAAAGCACCGACTCATAATAGCCGGCCCGGAGGTTTCTCAGTTGCGCCAGCAAGCTATCAGTACCGCCCTTCAGGCTGCATTCCCAAACAGTAACTACAGTCCAGCCCGATTCTTCCAATTGTATCCGATGACGAGCATCTCGTGCTCTGTTGCCATCTAGCTTTCGGTCCCAATACTCTCGATTGGAGGACGGACGTTTGGAACGTGGGCAGCTATGCTGATGCCAGAAACAGCCGTGAACGAAAACAGCCAAACGATATTTGGTCAGAACCAAGTCGGGAGTGCCAGGTAATCTCTTTACGTGCAGCCTGTAACGAAAGCCCTCGGCCCATACCGCCCTCCTTACGAACAACTCTGGGCGCGTGTTGCGTCCGCGGACGCGTGACATCACGCGCGACCGGACTTCGGGGGAAACGGAATCAGCCATAATCCCTCAAGGTTCGTGCTACAATACGGCAATTACAACATCTTCGTGACATCATAGCACTGCTAGACCTCTCATCAATTCCAGCAGACTATGGATTTGCCGCCATATTTCGGTTTTCATTAAGAAAGCAAGACCCATTGCCGTGAGGTGACCGGATGACAACTTCCCAGTGGAAGTGGATTGGGCAGCATTTTCCTCCTATTGAGGATAAACGGTTTGTCCTGGGCAAAGGCCGCTATGTTAACGACATTGTTCTACCGGGCATGCTCCACCTGGCTCCGGTGTCTTCGCTTCACGCCCACGCAATTATCCGAAGTATCGACACCGGCAAGGCCGAGCAAATGCCCGGGGTGGTGAAGGTCATCGTCGGGGAGGACCTCCCGGAATGGATGGAGCATATACCCCAGAATATGCACTTGCCCAACGTAGTCTGGTATCCCCTGGCGGTGGGCAAGGCGCGCTATGCCGGGGAATGGGTGGCGGCGGTGATAGCCACCAGCCGTTACCTGGCGGAGGACGCCGCCGAGCTGGTCGAAGTGGAATATGAGCCTCTGGAGCCGGTGGTGGACCCGGAAGCGGCGATGCAACCGGGGGCGCCGGTGCTGCACGAGGCGCACGGCTCCAATATCGCCTTTCAGACTTCCTTGGATTTTGGGGATGTCGAGGAAGCCTTTCGGCAGGCCGCCCATGTGTTCGAGGGCCGGTTCCGCTGGAACCGTCATTCCGGGGTGCCCCTGGAAACTTTCGGCTGCGTCGCGGCATGGGACGAAATCAGCGGCATTGTTGATGTCTGGGCCTCGCAGCAAAACCCCCAGATTAACGAGCAAATAGCCCGCACGATGCGGGTGCCCTCAAGTAAAGTAAGGGTCCATATGGACGTTGATATCGGCGGCAGCTATGGAAACAAGCGGGGCCGCAAGCAGATATTCCTTACCTGCCTGGCCAGTCGCATGGTGGAAAGGCCGGTGAAATTCATTGAGGACCGGATGGAAAATATGGCCGCAGGCGACGCCCACGGTCCGGACCGAATTTGGACAACCCGGATAGCCTGCGATGATTCCGGCAAGATACAGGGCCTGGACTTGACCGTAATTGACGATGCCGGGGCTTATGCCGGTCGCGGCGCAATGCAAATCGGCAAGCCCATCACTGCGCTGGTCGGCCCCTATACCATTCCGGCGGTGCGTTATTCCCCCATCTCGGTGCTCACTTGCAAGACTAACCAGGCTCCCTACAACGGTTTCGGCCAGGCTCCCACCAACTTCGCTATTGAGCGCAGCATTGATTTGGTAGCCCAGGGCTTGAACATTGACCGCGCCGAAGTCAGACTCCGCAACTTCATACAGCCCGACGAGTTCCCCTACGAAATCCCCACCGGCGCTACCTACGACAGCGGCGATTATCCCACCGTGATGGGCAAGGCGCTGGAAATGTCCGGTTACTCCCGTGTCGCCGAGCTCAAGGCGGAAGCGCTACAGCGGGGCAAGTTGCTGGGAGTCGGCGTGGCAAGCTGCATCGAGCCCAGCGCCGGGGCCGGCAGCGTCTTCAACTTGTTCAATAACCCCGGGATGATCGGCGGCGGCGATGTGGGCGAAGGCGTGCGTCTTCAGGTAGATGTCAACGGCAATATAATTGCGGCCATCGGGTTCCAGTCTGCCGGACAGGGTCACGAGACCACCGTAACCCAGTTGGTTTGTGAGGCCCTGCACGTGACCCCGGACAAGGTCACCGTAATCCGGGCCGACTCCAACGGAGGCGTTCCTTCCGTAGCTACTACCGGCAGCCGAATGCACCTGATGATGGGGGCTGCCGTGCTGGGCGCGTCGGCCAAGATCAAGGGAAAAATGGTTGCCATCGCGTCGCAGGCGTTGGGAATTGAGCCAAGCTTGCTGGAGCTTCACGACGGGGAATTCGTGGCCCGGCTCCTCCCCAGCCTGCGTATCAGCTTCGACGACGTGGCTCGCATCGCCTACCGTCGCGCCGACCTGCGCCCCTCCAATATGGAGCCGGCGTTGGTGGAGACCTACGTTTATCGTAACCCCAAGAGCGGCGAGCGTGAAGACGGTATGCCCGATGGGCCGTTCAAGACCCGGGGGTTCATCTCTTTTGCCTTTGCGGCCCACGTGCCTGTCGTGGAAGTGGACGCCGAGACTTTTGATATTGAGCTAGTCAATTATTACGTGGTTCACGATTGCGGCGTACAAATCAATCCGCAGATTGTGGAAGGACTGGTTTACGGCGGTACAATGCGGGGCATCGACGCCGCCCTCTTCTCCCAGTACGTTTACAGCGAAAATGGTCAATTGCTGAGCCAGACTTTTATGGACCATCTGCTTTCTACCGCGATGGAAGTGCCCCACATCACGATAGACGATGTATGCACTCCGGCTCCGGGGCATCCCCTGGGGGCGAAGGGGGCCGGGGAAGGCGGTTACATGACTGCCCCGGCGGCCATTGTGAGCGCCCTGGAAGATGCGCTTTCCGGTTATAACCTGCCTTTATCGGATATCCCCTTGTCACCAACCAAACTCCATCAACTGGTGAAAGACCACCTGGCAGCATCGAGCGCTGCCGGTGGCTGATAGCTGATACCGGCGTTGGGCGATAAATGGTAGAAGTTGGCGGAAAGCGGCGCCCGGCGTTACCAAGGCGCGCTGAGAAACGCTTTTGACCCGGCCCGGGTTGGCCGAATATTGTCCCTGGCGGAGGGCTGAGTATATATGTTAAACCCAACTCCGGAGCAGTTGCGCACCATAACCCTGAAAGTGAACCGGGTAACGCATTCTGCCACGATTCCGGTGCGCAAGACCCTCCTGGACTTCGTTCGCGAAGACCTGATACTTACCGGCTCCCACGCCGGTTGCGAGCATGGGGTTTGTGGGTGCTGCAATGTTTACCTTGACGGTGAGTTGGTACGGTCTTGCATCCTTTTGGCGGTTCAGGCCGATGGACGCGAGGTAACCACCATTGAGGGTTTGGGCACGGTGAGGAATATGCACCCGGTGCAAAAGGCCTTTGCCGAGCATCACGGCCTTCAGTGCGGTTACTGCACCCCCGGCATGATTATGGCAGCGTCGTACCTGCTGGAACATACCCGGCAACCCACCGACCGGGAAATCCGAGAGGCCATTGCGGGAAATCTCTGCCGGTGCACCGGCTATATGCAAATCGTCGAAGCCATCAAAGCGGCCGCTTCCGAGCTGACCGGTTAGTAATGCTTCAACGCTGACCAATTGACTATTAGCCCCTATCCCCCGGCCCACTATCAGGTCAGTCCGGACCCTGGGCTACGGAGGCCCTGATGAAACCTGCGCCTTTTGAATACTTTGCACCTCAAACGGTACCCGAAGCCTTGGACCTGCTGCACCAAAGGGCCGCTGACGCCAAAGTGCTGTCCGGCGGACAGAGCCTGATGCCGATGCTGAATTTCAGGCTAGTCAGGCCGGGCGCACTGGTGGATATCAACGGAATCGGAGAGTTGGCCTACATCCGGCAGGAAGGCCCGTTTCTGGCCGTAGGAGCGGGCACCCGGCAAAGCCGCGTGATGGCGTCGGAAGAGGTCAGCCGGTCATGCGCCCTCATGAGCGAGGCCCTTACCTTTGTCAGTCACCCGGCCATACGCAACCGGGGCACCATCGGCGGCAGCATCGCCCACGCGGACCCGGCTGCCGAGCTAGCCATCGTGGCGGCTGCGCTGGAGGCCGAGCTGGAGCTGCAAAGTGTGCGGGGCGCGCACACACTCCAGGCCGAGGATTTCTTTATCGACCACCTCACCACTGCTTTGGAGCCTGACGAACTCCTGACCGAAATCAGATTCCCCCTTCCGGAGCCGCAGACCGGCTGGAGTTTCCAGGAAGTGAGCCGCAGGCGGGGCGACTTTGCCGTGGCCGCGGCAGCAGCGACGGTGACTCTCGATGGGCGGGGCATCTGCCGGAAAGCCCGGGTGGTAGTCGGTGGAGTAAGCGGCATTCCGCTGCGGATGCGGGGGGTAGAAGAAGCGCTGCTGGATACCGACCTTGCACCGGCCTTAATCGCCGAAGCCGCCGAACTGGTCAAAGGTGAGATTAATCCGCAAGCCGACATTCATGCTTCCGCCGAATACCGGCGCGATGTGGCAACTATTTTGGTCCGCCGCGCCCTCGAAACGGCGAAGGAAAGGACTAACCCGGCCTGACGCTGCGACCGAGTTGACTAGGGACGCCCACCGCCCGGTTCTTTTCTTTGATATCGACGACACGCTTATCGCCCATAGACTGGCCGAAGAGGGGGGAGCCGGACAGCTATTTGAGCGTCATTCGACCAGTTTCCGTGCCGAGTCGGTGCAGGCATTTGTCCCGGACTGGCAAAATGCCAGCAAGAAACATCTGGAAGAGTTCCTGAAGGGTAATATTAGCTTTGCCGAGCAGCGGATAAGACGCTGCCGGGAAGTAGCGGCAAGACCCTTGACGGCCAGCGTAGCCGACCTTATTTTCCGCGATTACCTGGAAGCCTGCGAGGCCGGTTGGACTGTTTTTGAGGAAGTACCCAGCGCCCTCGAATCTCTGAAGAGTCGTGGGGTGCGCCTGGGCGTTATCTCCAACGGCAACGTCGAGCAGCAAACCGGAAAGCTTGAACGCATGAACTTGCTCCGGTATTTTGAGCCGGTATTAATATCAGAGTCGCTGGGAGTTGCCAAGCCGGACCGGGTCATATTTCAGACCGCAGCCGCCCGTACGGGGTGCAGCGTGGAAGAATGTGTTCATGCCGGCGACTCCCTGACCGCAGATGTCCAGGGCGCATTGGGGGCAGGAATGGGGGCAGTGTGGCTTGATCGCCTGGGTGGGGAGCCGCCGCCCGGGACGCAGGCTCCCCTGGTTCAGGTCGGCAACCTTAAGGAACTCCTGGATCTGCCCTGGTTCCAATAGACGGTGGAGCCAACATCCGGTTCGTTAACCTGACCGCTTATTGAGGATTCACGCTGGGCGTCAGGACGTGGTCGGGTCCAGCAAATCCCGCAAGCCGTCTCCCAGCAGGTTAAACCCCAATACCACCAGAAAGATGGCCCCTCCAGGAAAGAGCAACAGCCGGGGAGTGGTCTGCAAATGGGCCCTGGAGTCGTTCAGCATCGCCCCCCATTCCGGCGTCGGCGGTTGTGCTCCCAGTCCAAGGAAGTTCAGTCCGGCAATGCCCAGAATAATCCAGCCCAAGTCCAGAGTCGCCAGGACTACCAACGGCCCCATGATGTTGCGGGCGATGTGATGCACCACAATCCTGGCATCGCCGGCTCCGATAGCTCGGGCCGATACCACATATTCCCGATGCCGAGCCGAAAGCACCATCGCCCGGATCACCCGGGCATAGCCGGCCCACCACACAACCGATACCGCGATCATGACGTTTAGCAGACTCGGCCCCAGGATGCCGGCAACGGCTACTCCCAGGACCAGGGACGGAAAAGCGAGCAATACGTCCACAATGCTCATCAACCCGGTGTCCAGCCAGCCGCCGTAGTAGCCGGCCAGGCTCCCCACGGTCAGGGCGATAATCATAATAATTGCCAGGGTTACCGCCGCCAGGCCCAGGGTAGCCCGCGCCCCGTAAATCAGGCGGCTTAGCTCATCCCTTCCCAGAGGGTCCGTACCCAAAGGGAACTGGGCGGAGGGCGGCAGAAGCCGGGCTTCCAGATTAAGGGCGGTTGGATCGTTGGGGGCAAGCACCGGAGCGCCGACGGCCAGCCCGGCAGCAACCAGGATGATAACCAGTCCGAACAGGGTGGCCGGGTCCTTGAGGAACGGACGAAATCGGCCCGGCACCGTAAGCCGGCGCCCGACGCGAAGCGGGACCGTCTCCAACAGTTCGCGGGACATTAGCCGCCCCCTCCTTCAAAGTGAAGGCGCGGGTCAACCCAACGGGAGGCAATGTCAACCATCAGATTAACCACCAGGAACATCAGAGCCATATAAATCACGAATCCCTGGACCACCGGATAATCCCTCTGGGAAATCCCCACCACCACAAACCGGCCCACGCCCGGCAGTCCGAAGATGGCCTCGATTATTACCGCGCCGCCCAGCAGGTGCCCGGTGCTGGTTCCGATGACCGTAACCACCGGCAAGAGGGCATTCTTCAAAGTGTGGCGCCAGGTTATGCCCCGGTCCGAAAGCCCCTTGGCCCTTGCCGTCCGCACATAATCCTGATTCAGTGTGTCCAGCATACTGGCCCGGGTCAAGCGCATCAGTTGGGCCAGGACTCCAAAGGAAAGGGCCAGGGCGGGCAGAATAATGTTCTTCGGCGAAGCGTAGCCAATGGCCGGCAGCCAGTCCAGCCAGACGGCAAAGCACAGCATCAATAACAGCGCCAGCACGTAGCTGGGAACCGCCGCTCCCAGCAGGGCCAGGATCCGGCTGGCAGTGTCAAGCCAGGATCCCCGGTACAATGCCGCCAGCACCCCCAACGGGATGCCAACCACAATCGCCATTCCCAGGCTTGAGGCAGCCAGAAGGAGCGTGACGGGCAACCGCCGGACCAATTCCGCCCCGATGGAATTGCCGGTGCGGTAGGAATCCCCCAGATCACCCCGCACCGCCCGGCCCATCCAGGAGATATAGCGGACTGGCAGCGGAGCGTCCAAACCCAGCTCGGCGCGCAGGGCGTCCACCGCCTCGCGGGACGGGGTAATACCGCCGTTCTGCCGCCGCAGCGTAATTTCTGCGGCGTCGCCGGGGGCAAAGTTCAGCAGCAGGAAGCTGGCCAGGGAGATGCCCACCAACAGAGCGGGCAACGTAGCCAGCCGCCGCAAGAAGTAGCGGCCCATGCTACTTCAAACCGATACGGTGATCAATGAAATAGAGCTGCAGCGGGTGCGGGCCGGTGGGCCAGTCCACCTTTCCGGCAACGCCGTACAAGCGGTTTGGAAACATCACCGGGATCAGGGCAACGTCGTCGTGTCCGGCTTTCAGGGCGTCACAGGCCGCCTGGACCCGCTGGGTCGGATCGGCGGTCTCGGTCAACCGACTTATCGCCTGGTCCACCGCGGAGTTGCTGTAATTTCCCCGGTTCTCGTCTCCGCCGGAGAGGTACTGGCGGGTCAAGGCCCACTGGGGGTCTCCGGTTGTGACGGTGCTGTTCACGTAGCCGAAAAGGTCGTAACCTCCCTGGCTTGCCAGAGTCCATTCCACAATCTCCACCTTTGCGCCCACCCCTATTTCCTTCAGCATACCCTGCACCGCTTCGATCATCGGGGGCAAAAGAGGCTGTTGGGGATAGGTCTGCAGCACCAGCTCCAAAGGTTGTCCATCCTTTTCCACCACGCCGTCCCCGTCGCCGTCGGAATAACCGGCGGCGGCCAGCAGAACCCGCGCCGCCGCCGGGTCGTAGCCGTACGGGGCGACTTTCGAGCAGGACAGAAATCCCGGTGGATACATGCTTTCCGCCGCCACTGCCAGGCCCTGGGCGACAGCGTCCACCAAGGCTTGGCGGTTGATAGCCAGGGTCAAAGCCTGCCGCACCCGCACGTCCTGCATCGCCGGCCGGTCGTGATTGATGAACATGAAGGTCATGCCGGAGGGCGGCGCGGCCTTCAGTTCCAGGGAAGGGTCCTTTTCCACAACCTCGGCGCCCTGGGGAGAGAGATTGACCGACAGGTCCACGTCGCCGCTCTGCAGCGCAATAAGCCGACTGTTGCTCTCGGTGAAGGCGAAATACTCGACCAAGTCCACCGCCGGAGTCCCCTGCCAATAATCGGCATGGGCCGCCACCGTCATCGACGCATCCGCCGAGAAGGAAACCAGCTTGAAGGGCCCGGTTGCCGCCGCGACGGAAGCCGATTCTTCCGGCAAGTCCGGAACCGTATCCGGGTCGGCGATGCTGGTGTTCTGATTGGTGAGCAGGCCGGGCAGCGTGGGGTTCGGCGCCAGGGTCACAATGACCACGGTAGCCGGGTCTTTCACCTCCACGCGGTCAATGCCCAGCAATGCCCTGGTGCCGGGACTGCGTTCTAAAGCCAATTCCAAAGACCCTTTCACCTTCGCGGCGTCCATGGTCGCGCCGTTATGAAACTTTACATTGGGCCGCAGGGACACTTCCCAGGTAAGGGGGTCGGTCTGGGTGGCTCCGGAGGCCAGCCAAGGCTCCGGCTTCAGGTCGATTCCCAGCCGGAACAGGGTTTCGGTCAGGCCCGTGGGGACGGCAAGCCACCCCGCCTTATAGGGGTCGGGAGGCTCATCCAGAAAGGTCAACGCTACCTTCAGGACTCGCTGCTCCAGGACTCCCGCCTCCGCCGGAACAGACGCGGCTTCCGGTTGCGATTCCGGCGCGGTGGTTGCAGCTACAGCCGGCGGCGCAGTCTGGGGCTGGGCCGAGCTACAGCCAAGGATCATGACCGTCAGCAGCATACCCAGAAAGGGGTAGATGATCCTTTTAAGCATTTTCATCAAAAGACCTCATCAGTTTCGATGACTTTAGACGGCCCCAAGTCCCTTACCCCGAGCTTACCCCGAGCTTACCCCGAGCTTGCCCCGATTTCGCAAATACGGAAAATCTGCTGTTCGCGAGGTACGAGAATACAGTTTCAGTTACGCGATTCGTTCCTTCCCGATCCGGCAGCTCGAAGCTGGACCGCTGGACCGCTGGACCGCCTGGGCGGGCGAACAAATAAAAACCCCTGGCTCAATCTGCGCCAGGGGTTTTCTCCGGTATCGTTTGCTGGTTAACAAGCCGGCCAAGGCCAGCATTAATTAAGCTGGAACCACTTCTGTTTGGCGCAGAGTAGAGCTCCGCACTCCCAAGCAGGTCTCCTGGCTCACGGGTTAGCGCCAACTCACACCTTCCCATCTCTATTGCCGAGACAGTGGCGTTTTATCGAGCCGGCACCCCGTTTACAGTGGCGCTACCGCGGCAGAATATTCACTGCCTTCCCTTTTAAACCGTATCGGTACCTGGGGCGCTATTAAATTGTTAAGCTACATTGCTCACCGGGGTTTCGGGCCGATTTTATGCTATCGCTACCAACCAAGGTTGTCAAGACTCCGAGTAGAAAGGCCAGGTCTTTCAATGGTCACTGCTCAGGGTCACTGCTCAGGCAAGCTCCCGCTCATCCCGAGCTTATCCCAAAGCCGGTACCTAACCCGCTCATCCTGAGCGTGTCGAAGGACCGGCTCACTATGGACGCGCAACCGTCTCTCCTGCCCGGCCACCGGCCTAGCGCAGGATCTTGGCGAACTTCTGCCGGATTTTGGCAACCTTGGGCCTGATTACTATCTGGCAATACATACTGCCGGGATTGTTCTGGTAAAACAGCTTATGCTCCGGTTCCGCCTCATAGAATACCTGGAATGGAGCCAGCTCGGTTACCACCGGCCCATTCAGTTCGCCTGACGCATTCAGTTCCTTGATGAACTCCGCCGCCTGGTCTTTCTGGGACTCACTGGTGTAAAGAACCACTGAGCGGTAGCGGGTGCCCTGGTCCGCCCCCTGGCGGTTGAGCGTGGTGGGGTCGTGGCTGGCAAAAAACACCTCCAGCACCTCCGGGAAGGTGATTTGGCTTGGGTCGAATTCAACCTGCACCACCTCGGCATGTCCGGTCCTTTCGCCGCAGACCTCATAGTAGGTAGGATTAACCGTGTGGCCCCCGGAGTAACCGGAGGTGACCGCCGTTACGCCTTTAATGTCGGTGTAAACGGCTTCAACGCACCAGAAGCATCCGCCGCCCAGCACCGTGACCTCATTGTTACTGTTGTCAACCATAGTTTCTTTCTCCACCGGCTAAATTTCTTTAATCATATAATCTTACCCGATAATGTCCGCCAAACGTTCCGGATGGCCGGTCTCGGCCGGCCCAGGCGCGAATACCGGCTCGTCTCCGATGGTTCGCGGCCCGGTTGACATCGGATTGCAGGCGAAACGAGGGGTTCACGAATTAGGGATACTCTGAATAAGTCCGTGACCTGGGTGTTTATCCCTACCCTACCCGTCGTTCCTGCGCAGGCAGGAACCTAAAACGTTGTGGACCGAGGTTCCTGCCTGCGCAGGAACGACTAGGTGAAGGCGCCGGAGTTTAATGACTTATTCAGAGGCTCCTTGGGACTCACTCTAGCAGTGCCGTTAAGCAGCGTCAACGGGGCCGGTTGGGACGCCGCTGTGCCGCCGGCCCGACTGTAGCGGGGGACATTGAGGCGATGCACGGTTTTGAGACCGGCGCCTTTCTCGGCGGGAGGAGCCGATGCTGGATGTCGCCTTGGCAGAAGATACCGAGTGCATTATTATGGGTCTTCAAGGTTTGGCGGAGAACCCCTTTAACGCACTCGATGTTTTGAAGCCTGCACCCCAGAGCCGCTTGGCCTGAATCCGGACTAGGCGAGGGGGGCCGGGGCGGGTATCATTGACAAGCGGTTAAGTTGCGGCGCTCGATCTAATGCTGCCCACTTATGGCTCCGGCGCCCGGCCGAGATCGATTGACTATGTCTATGATTCTAACTATGTCTATATTTCATTGAAACCGATTGGACCACCAGGAGAGTAAACTCGATGCTGGAATTGAGGGCGGTAACCGATGACGAATTCGCCGAGTGGGTTCGGGTTGAGGCGCGGGCTTATGGCAACCGGCTGACCGTTGAACCGGAAGCGCTGCGGCCCCGTTTCGACCTGGAGCGTTCCATCGCCATATTCGATGAGGGCCACATTGTCGGCGGCGCTCATTCGCACCGGCTTGAGATGTCTTTGCCCGGAGCCTCGGTAATCATGGCGGGGGTAGCCAACATCGCAGTGCAGCCAACTCACCGCAGGCAGGGCGTGATGACCCGGATGATGAACCATCAAATTAAGGACATTTACGAGCGGGGCGAGCCGATGGCCGGGCTGTTTGCCTCCGAAAGCCTGATTTATGGCCGGTTCGGGTATGGCATCGCCACCCTGCGGGAGCAGTGGACTATCGAGCGGCAGCACAACGCATACACTCGGTCGTACGCCACTACCGGCCGAATGGTATTTATCAATCCGGCGGATATCGAGAAGAAGTTTGCCGAGGTTTCCCGGCAGAGCCTCCTGGAACGCCCCGGCGTGTTCCAGAAGCCGCATCACCAGTGGGAGCGGGAGTCCCAGGCGCCGGAGCATCGCCAGGGCGGTCAAGGCGGTATATTTTATATCGCTTATGAGGATGGCGGGAAGGTGGAAGGCTACGCCCGGTACCGTATTAACGGCAATACCCTGACCGTGAACGAGCTGATGGCGACGACTCCGGAAGCGAATACCGCGTTGTGGCGATTTTGCTTCGACGTGGACTTAACCACTTGCACCGAGGTGGAGCGGCGTCCGGTGGATGACCCGCTGCCCTGGCTGTTAGCCGACCCGCGCCAGCTCCAGCGATCCACCCGCGACGGTCTGTGGCTGCGCCTGGTTGACGTGGGCGCCGCCCTGCAACTCCGGCGTTATATGGAAAGCGGCCGGCTGGTGTTGGAGGTTCGGGACGATTTATGTCCCTGGAATGCCGGACGGTTCGAGCTGGAAGGTTCCAGCGAAGGGGCCGCATGCCGTGCCACCGATTTGGCGCCGGATTTGGTAATTCCGGTTAATAACTTGGCCTCAACCTACCTGGGAGCCTTAACTTTCAGTACCCTGGCCCAAGCCGGCCTGGTAGAGGAACATACTCCAGGGGCATTGCTGCGGGCCGACCGTATGTTCGCCGTCCGGTATCAGCCGTGGACACCCCACAATTTCTAGCGGCGAAGGGCGCCGTCGGCGGCTGCCGGCCAAGCTAGAAGCAGGGTTGCCGCTTATAGGATATAGGACTCCAGGGTTTTGACCGCCGCCAGGACCCCCGTTTCCACGAACCGGCTTTCCTTCGTGCCCAACTCGGGATTTTCGTGCCCAACTCGGGATTTTTGATCAGGACTGAATGCCCATGTTGAATAGCCAGAATAACTTTCGCCTGTTGGCTTGCTTCGCCCACCCGGACGATGAGGCTTTTCCGGTAGGGGGAGCCTTGGCCGCCCATGCCGCCCGGGGGGTGAGCGTTCGACTAATTACGGCGACCCGCGGGGAGGAAGGAGAAATTCGGCAGCCCGGGGCGGCCACCCCGGATACGATTGGTTCGGTGCGTCAGGTCGAGCTGGCCCGTGCCGTCCGAATCCTGGGCTTGACCGACAATATCCTGCTGCATTATCGGGATTCGGGAATGGTCGGAACCCCGCCCAACGCCCATCCCCAGGCCTTCGTTAACGCTCCGGCGGAGGTGGTAGTGGAGCGGTTGGTGGAGGAGATTCGCCGTTTCCGGCCCCAGGTAGTGCTGACCTTCGACCCGGCGGGACTGTACGGACACCCGGACCACATCGCCATTTGTCACCACACCACCGAGGCTTTCCGGCGGGCGTCCGACCCTTCGGCCTACCCTCAGCACCTGGTAAACGGGGTAACTCCCTACGCCTCGGAGCGGCTTTTCTACAGCGCGCGGCCCCGGGGTTTTCGCCGGGAGTGGGCGCTGACCTTGCGAGAGCAGGGCATAGACTTTCCCATGCCCGCGCCGGAGCGAGCCAACGACGGAGCGCCGCCCGAGGATATTCATCTGGAGTTGGACGTATCCGGTCAACTGGAGCTAAAGATGGGCTGCATTCTGAGCCACCGCACCCAAGTGGCGCCGGACTGGCCCTATGACCGAGTGCCGCGAGAAGCTGCCAACCTCATTCTGGGACGGGAGTACTACATGAGAGCGTGGCCGCCGGTGAAAGCCGGGGAAGCAGTCCCACCGGACTTTTTCCAGGGACTATCGCCGGAGGCGAAACCGGGGCCATAAATACGAGAAGCCCATCCCCACCGGATGGGCTATCCGGTCCGGCAGGACGGGTCAGGCCGCACGCCGACCGGCCCAATCGCCGGTCGCCGCCTTCAATCTTTACCGTTCCGCCCTTTACCGTTCCGCCTGGCTGCATTGAAACGAAAGACAGGGAGTGACGCAGTACAAGTAACCCGGCGTACCACCTTGGGTTACCGGGTTACCTCGCCATTCCCCGCCTTGAACCCATCGCGATTAGCTCTGCGGCCGCTGGATGATCTCCACGCTGACATGGTCGGGGGCTTCAACGAAAGCCACCATCGAACCGGACGGCATAGTCCAGGGTTCGCAAATCAGGTGGACCCCGTTAGCCCGAAACTGGGCGGCGGCGGCTTCCATATCGTCCACCTCAAACCCGAAATGGTCCAGACCGTAGCGGGGTTCCGTGGAACCGGGCACCGGGTCTTCGCCTTCGGCCCGGCCGGAAATGGTCATCAAGGTATGGCCGTTCAGAGCCAGCGTGATGGACTTGGTGGTGGACAGGGGCCGCTCCGAGGCAATACTTGCGCCGAAGTTGTCGCAATAGAATTTGGCGGCAGCGTCCGGGTCTTCGCTCCGAAAGTGCAGATGGTTCTGGGTGAAGTTCATGGGTGGGCCTCCTTGTTGTGTATGAATGCTTGACTACCGGCGAATCTACAGTGATTTTAGCAGATTGCGATAGCGCCTGGGCAGCTTATTCCGAAAGTCGCGGTTCTCCAAGTAAGGCCGGGCATCGGGAGCATCCCCGGAAACGGCTCCGGTAGTGCCGGGCTGGAAACTTATGCCTTCTTTTTCGCAAATCAGCCGGTAGAGGGTTTGGAGCTGTGGGTGCGTCTTAATCTCGACGTTGCCGACAGCGCGCTGAAAAGCCTCATTCTTGCTGTCAAAATCCGCTTCCAGTTGGTCCAATTTCCTTTCCTGCTCCCTTAACTCCTGTCGAGTTTCGCCCCTGTTAGACCGTATTTCCAGATATTTTAAGGGCAAGTTGAATGCTTGATACCCATTATAAACTGCAAGGCCCAAGTAACAGAGTCCCAATGGCCAAGTAAACATTGCCGTAAAGGGGTTCAGCATCATACCCCCCAACGTGGCCTGAATGGGCGCCTTAGCCAACGACGACACCGTCCCGGTTAGCTTGTTAGACATTTCCCTGGACTGGCGCTCCATCTGCGCCTCCAACTTCTTGATATCAACCTCCCCGGACTTAACCATCCGCTCACGGGTAGCGTCGAATTGCCGGGTGAACTCCCTTTTCAGTTCCTTACCCAAATGTTCAACATCCCAGCCTTCATCACGGGCGGCCCAAGCCTCTATCTTGGGGCGGACAAATATACCCGACTTCAAATTGTCGAACATTTCATCAAATTGAAAGACAATGACGAAGTCTTCCGGGGCGGGACCTATGGGCAGGATAAACATAGGCACCGGACATTCCTGGAACAACTTGTCCAGTACGTCGCCGGGAATCTGCTGCAACTGGTTAGCGATTGAGGCAGTTCCCGTCAGTAACTCATCCGTCGCTCCTCTTGCTAATTCGACGGAAGCAGTCGCAAGACCCTCAACCTTTTCCGTAAATGAAGCGGTGACGTCGCCGATTCTCTGAACGGCGTCCTGCCCTGCTTTACCTGTCGCATCCCGGGTTTCTCTTGCACGATTAGCGGCAGCATCTAAGGAATCCCGTAGCCTTCTATTTACCATGTTCATTCCTCTTGTAGTGGGATGAGGCACCCACAAGGGGCGCCCCTACGGCAGAAGGCGGACAAACCCACAACCTACCCCAACCACTCCTTAATCCACTCGTTGTAGTCGGCGCGGCGGGTTAGCTGGCCCATCAGTTCCGGCGAGGCCAGGCTGTCCGTCAGGTCGGCCGGGGCCACTCCGTCCCGCAATGCTTTGAGCGTGTCGTAGGCTGCTTTTACCGCCGCCGCAAAGGGCAGGTGGCCTTGCAGGGCCACGCGGACGCCGGCCCCGCTCAAGAAGTCCAGGTCGGCCAACTCGCCGCCGGCGCCGCCCAGCAGCAGGGGAATGTTCACCTCGGCGCTGACTTCCTCAACCTCGGCCCGGGTCTGGGCGCCGGCCAGGAACATCGCATCCACTCCGGCCGCCTCGTAAGCCTTGGCCCGCTTGATGGCCTCGGCCACGCCGCCGTTGCGGAGGGCGCTGCTGCGTCCGGCCACGACCAGGTTGGGGTCTTGACGACCGGACAGGGCGGCCTTCATCTTACCCACGCCCTCTTCCACCGAAATAAGCTGGCCCTCGCCACCGGCGCCGAAACTCAGGGGTAGTTGGGTGTCTTCAATAGTCAGGCAGGACACGCCGGCGGTTTCCAGTTCTTCCACCGTGCGGCGGACGTTAAGGGCGTTGCCATAACCGTGGTCGGCATCCACCATCAGGCTGATGTTCCCGGCGCGACAAATCCGGTGAATCTGCTGGGCAAACTCGGTCAGGGTCAATACAATCAGGTCCGGCGCTCCCAGCACCGTGCCGGAGGCGATGGAACCGGCGAACATCCCTACTTCGAAACCCAAATCCTCGGCAGCCCGGGCCGACATGGGGTCAAAAACCGAGGCCGGATGGACACAACGGTCTCCGGCCAGAATAGCTCGGAAACGTTCACGTCGTTCAGTCAGGTTCATTTTGCTCCTCTTATAGCCAGGTTAAATTAGTATCAGCAACCAGATAAATGCAGCGATTTACCGTCCAGCCCTGGTCCGGCTATGGTACGCCGCGGGGCAACGTGGATTGAGGAATTGATCTAGCCGAACTATACTACCCCCGGTTGGCAGTGGCAAGGAAGTCTATCCCCCAACCAACGTAGGCCAGCATCGCCGCGCGCACCTACGCCACGACACTCAAACCGTCGCCGCCGGGCGGCCCAGGGGAGGCAATCCGGTATGCAAATCCTTGGCGTGGATTTCAGCGGAGCACAGACCGACCGGAACACCTGGCTGGCCCGGGGTTCCCTTCGGGGCAACACCCTGTCCTTGAATAGCTGCCGTCCGGTAAGCCGGGCGGAGCTTACGGACGAGTTGGCGAAATGCGCCGGGCCGACAGTGGCCGCCCTGGACTTCCCCTTCTCCGTACCGCGGGAGTTCGCCCGCTTCTGGCAGCGGCAGCACCCTCCGATATTCGAGACTCCGATATTCGAGGCTATGCCCGACCTGTGGGCCGCCGCCGCCGGTATGGATTGGAACGACTTTAGCGCCTTGCGAGATGCGTTTGTGGCCCGGTACGGAGAGTTGAAACGTTCCTGCGATCCGCCGGAAAGCTATTCCTGCCTGCACCGCGTCAACCCCAACATGGTGCCGATGACCTTTCGGGGAATGCAAATGCTGCACCGGCTTTGGGCCGGCAATACCGCCAACCCAATGTCCGCTCCGCCGCTGCCCGACCGATCCCGGCCCGACCGATCCCGGCCCGACCGATCCCGGCCCGACCGATCCCGGCCCGACCGATCCCGGCCCGACCGATCCCGGCCCGACCGATCCCGGCCCGACCGATCCCGGCCCGACCGATCCCGGCCCGACCGATCCCGGCCCGACCGATCCCGGCCCGACCGATCCCGGCCCGACCGATCCCGGCCCGACCGGTCCCGGCCCGACTCGGGACCGGACACCGTGCTGCTGGAGGTGATGCCGGGCGCGGTGCTGCGCCGCATGGGGCTGCCCTTCAAGGGTTACAAGAACGGGGCGCGGGCGCCGGCATTGCGCCGCCAAATACTGGAAGACCTACCCGGAAAGGCGACGCCGGTGATAGTAAGCCTGGCCGAGATGCGGGAGCTATGCCTGGCGCACCACGACGGGCTGGACGCAGTGGTCGCCGCCATCGCCGCCGCCCTTTGGGCCATCGACCCGTCCCGTTTCCCCGCTCCGCCGACGAAGGGTCACCCCGACTACGAACCGGCAGTGTTACTGGAAGGCTGGCTTTATGCGCCAGGGAGTTGAGGAAGTGGGCTTCTTTTGATTTTCCCTACAGAACCGCTGATGGTGAGCCTGTCGAACCACGGACCTGCCCTTCGACAAACTCAGGGTGAGCGAGATTATGCCTTAGCAGTGACTACCTAAAGACCCCGGAGCGTGCCGGCTTCCCTGCGCCGGAGTTTTTGATTTGTGATAGGATAGGCGGAAGAAGTAAGTAATGGCCCGGATTAGTGGGCTGGACTGCTTGCAGGTCAGGTTGACCGCAGCATCGAGGCCATGAACCGGCAGGTGGTCGGCCGGGGCGACGAGATGCGCCGGATTAACCGGTCATCGCGCTCCGATTAGAGCTTACGGCCCGACTTAATAAACAATTTGCTCGCGGTAATCTGAGGAAGTGTAAGGTAATGTAATGAGGGTGAAGCCGGCCGGTTCGCCGGTTGCGATAATGCCGGCAATCATGGCATCATGCTTCAGCAACAGTTAAGGAGGAAATCTCAATGCAGATAGTGCGAGTTTATGCCGGGGATGACGGGGAATCCCACTTTGAGGATTTGACCCCGGAACAGTTTGCCGAGATAGTCAACCGGGTTGGCCCCGGAGCTATCACCCTGAACAGCCGCCCTTCCCCCACCGTGCAGGATTTTCACCAGGCGCCGCGACGGCAGTACGTGGTAAATATGTCCGGAACCGCCGAATTTGAGACCGCCGACGGCAGCGTCCGCCGGATGTACCCCGGAGATGTGCTGATAGCCGAGGATGTAACCGGACACGGGCATATTGCCCGCAGCATTGGCGACGAGCACCGGGTATCCCTGGCCGTTCCCCTGGCCGAATAGTCAGCTTTTCAGGAGACTACCGGAATGGAAAACGAAGAGTTCCTTCGGCGACTTCAGGATAAGATTGAGCGGCTGACCGAACGCACCATAGATTTGCGGATTGACCAGGAAGAGGCCAACCAATTGCAGATCGAGTTGGAGTCGGAGGTGCCTCGGGTGGTGCTCGGCTCCAACGTTTACAAGTACTCCGGGTTTGCCCGTATGTGCGTCGAGTACTCGGTAGCTTCCATCCGGGAGCAGCGGAACATTGACACCCTGGAGTTTCACCTGCTCCTGGCTCGCAACTAGCCGGTATCGGTTGATCTTACTTCCGAAATGAGCCAGCAATTACCGGACCTGCCGGTGCAGCCGGAAAGACCGGATATACCGGAGCTACCGGATATACCGGAACGATCGGAGCTACCGGAAAGAGCGGCGCAGACGGCGCCATCCGACCAATCCGACCAATCCGACCAATCCGACCAGCCGGGGCCGCTGCCGCCGCCGGAGGAACTCAAGCCCTGGTATTACCAGTACTGGTTCTTCTATCCCACTATCGTTTTCTGGCCCCTGTGGCCGATACTGATCCTCCGCTCCCCCTGGCACAACGGGCTGGTATCCGGGGCCATTGCCTGGGCCCTGTTGATTGTCGGGTCTTACCTGGTGTATCAACGGGTACAATTGGGCGGGACGATAGCTGTCAGCACCCTGATGTTCATTGTCCCCGGCGTGATTTTCACCGTGGTTACCCAAATCCACTGGCTTCGAAACCGCCGGCGGATTTTGGACGCCGCGCTGCCGGTTGGAAATTCTGAACCAATACCGGCCAGCCAGCCCCGCCCCCGGCGGCAGAACCGACGCCGGAGAGCAAGCCGTCGTCGTTAGGCTCCAAGCCCGGTTGCCCCCACGGAGCCGGTGTCCCGACCGGCGCCCTGGCTCGCGGCCTAGATCCGCTATAAGGTGATATCCCAGATTTCGCTGCAGGTCTGCCCTACAGCGCAACCACTGCCGTCGCTTCAGCTACCCGCTGCCCGTCTTGATTCTCCAGAGCCACCCGACATTCCACCAGGCGAAGGCCATCCGCTTCGCGCTTGTCCACGACCTGACCGGCAACGCTGATTGTATCTTCGAGCCGCACCGCCGCCAGGGACTGAAAATTCAGCCGGCTGCCCTCGGCCTGGATGCCGGGCGGAGGAAACCCCTTATCCAGCAATTCCGTCACATAGGAAATCAGGGCCTGCTCCGGCACCAAGGTACCCGCCTCCGCATCCTCCGCATTCTCGGCTTCTTCGGCTTCTTCGACTTCTTCAGCTTCTTCGGCAGCGTCCGGCGGCGATGCTTCCCCGGATTCGGGCGAAGCCAAACCGGACTCGATTTTATCCCGCTTAGCCTGCTCCGCCGCCATCGCAGCGGCGAACCTGCCGATGGTAAACGCCGTTTCCCATTTCACCAGGATGGGCAAGGTGTCGCCCACGTTAACCGATTCGTAGGTAGTGGTCATGGCCCATAGTCTTGCCATCGTATCAACTCGGCGACCCAGCAATTTGACCGGGCCGTTTCTCCCGGCCGGTCGCACCCATTATCCACCAAAGCCTCAGTACCGCCAATGCCTTTCGATTGTCGAGTGAAATCCGCTCGTGGTGAACCTGTCGAACTATAGTCCGGTCCCGCAACAAGGTCAGGTTGAGCGGGGGCATGGGGCGTCCCGGTATGCTAAACTGGGTTGGCTTGATTTAGCCGCAAAACAACTGAGGATTTCGGACCCGGCCCAGACTCCCAATCAGGCATCGGGGCCGGTAAACGCCGTTACATTTCAACCGACTAAAGACCAAGAACAAGAGACTGACGGAGGCCCGGTTCAATGACGGTACTAGAGACCGATAATAAGAGAGGCATGGTGGTAGTAGCCCACGCCGACGACGCCGAATGGGGCTGTTCGGGCACGGTGGCCAAGCTGTGCGCCGAAGGCTGGGAGATGGTTTATGTTTTGTGCACCGACGGCAGCAAAGGCATAGACGACCCGGAGATTAGCGGGGATGAGCTAATCAGGATACGCAAGGCGGAGCAGACCAACGCCGGCCAGGTATTGGGTCTCCGCGATGTGGTCTTCCTGGGCTACGAGGATGCCATGCTGCAACCGAGCCTGGAGCTCCGCCGGGATATTGCCCGGGAAATACGGCGTTACCGTCCCGACCTGCTAATCTGCCAGAACCCGGTGCGGGGACTGGTTGGCCGAGGCTACCTGGGCCATCCGGACCATTTCGCCGCCGGCGAGGCCGCCTTAGCGGCAGTTTATCCTACGGCGCGGGACCGGCTGACCTTCCCCGAACTGATTGGCGAGGGACTGGAGCCCCACAAGGTACAGGAGGTTTGGGTGATGGACCGGGACAACGCCGACCAGTATATGGACGTCACGGAGCACATTGAAACGGCGGTGGCCGCCCTGCGCGCCCATGCCAGCCAGGTTGACCCGGAAGATGCCGACAAATACCTGAAAGGGTGGCGCAGCGAAATCGGAGCGGAAGTGGGCTTTCAGTACGCCGAAGCCTTTAAGCGTTTCCGGTTAGGTTAGGTTAGGCCAGGCCGGTTCCGGTCACCGCCCGGAAAGACCGGGAATGCAGCGAAAGTAAAGGGGCGGGCTTCAAGCCCGCCCCTGCCATTTTGTCATTCTCCCTTGTCATTCTCCCTTGTCATTCTCCCTTGTCATTCTCCCTTGTCATTCTCCAATCGAGTCTGTCGCGAAACCTGCGGTTGGCGATGGGTCTAGGCCGGTTTGTGCGCCACTACTTTTACGCTGGCTACATTAAGGGGGACGCCGTCATCATCGAACCGGATATCCTCGTCGGTGGTCTCCACACCGACGAATCCGGCTGTTTGCAGCCGCGACAGATAAATCGCTTTATCCTCGGCTCCGGCAATGCAGGCGACCCAAGCCTCCGCATCGGTTTTCGCCGGTCCCTCCGGGCTGAGGGCCACCATATCCGAAACGTGTATCCGACCTCCGGGGGCCAGTACCCGAAAAGTCTCCCGGAAAACGGCGTCCTTGTCCGGCGACAGGCAAATGACACAGTTGGAGATAACCACGTCCACGCTGGCGTCGGGCAGGGGTATTTTTTCTATTTCGCCCTGAACAAACTCTACGTTGGAAAGTCCCAGGTTAGCCGCGTTCCGGCGGGCCAGTTCCAGCATATCGGGAGTCATGTCCAGGCCGGTTACCCGACCGGCATCGCCAACCTGCTGGGCGGCCAGGAAGCAGTCAATGCCGCCGCCGGAACCCAGGTCCAGTACCCTTTCGCCGGTTTTCAGACCGGCCAGGGCGGTAGGGTTTCCGCAGCCCGCCGAGGCGGCCACCGCTTCCGCCGGCAGCCCGCCAACTTGACCTTCAGTATAAAGCCGGAGGGCGCGCTCCACGTCCGCCGGGCCGCAGCAACCGGAATCGCCGCAACCGACGGCATCGGCGCCGTTAGAGTCCGGAGAGTTCGACGAATTCGCGGGGCCCGGAGCCACCGAAAGCTCAATTACGCCCCGGGCGTGGGCGCCGTACCTTTCCTGAACGTAGCGCTTGATTTCATCCTGGTTGGTTGCCATCGTCTTCCTCCCGCATTTTCGGCTGCCGCCCCTGAAGCCGCATAGTACCAAAGTTGTATCGTCGAATGGTTAAGAATAACACGTCGGCCGGTTATTTCCGCCAATCCCGGCAATTATTAAGTATAAAGACACCGGGAGAGGCCGGTCAACGGTTACCGACGGCGGTAGCCGAATCTCAGGAAGTTACCCAACCAATCCTGACCGGATGAATTATGGTAGAATGGGGCGCAACCATAACACCGAACCCCGGCTAGGGAAACCATCCGGAAAATCCGTAAGTGAACCCGTACGAGAATCCGTAGCCGAGTCAACCGAAAATAGGGGGATTGCAATGATCGACCAAGTAGAAATGATGCGGGTAGTTGAAAAGTTCCGGGACAACGCGGTGGTAGTGCCGGCGATGCGGGCCAACCTGGGTTGGGCCGAAGTATCCAACACCTTGAGCCGGGATGTACCGGCCAGCGGCGCGATGGGCAAAACCAATTCCTTTGCCCTGGGAGTAGCCCTGGCCCGCCCCGAAGAAAAGGTGTTCCTGTTTGACGGAGACGGCAGCTTGCTGATGAATCTGGGAGCGCTGGTCACCATCGCCAACAAGGCGCCCAAAAATCTTTATCACTTTGTGATGGATAACGGGGTGTACGCCACCACCGGCGGCCAGGAAGTTCCCGGCGCCGACACGACCGATTACGCCAGTATGGGGCTATCCGCCGGTTACGCTCACAGCTACTCCTTCGACAATCTAGAGGACTTTGTAACTCAGGTGGAGCAAATACTCGACGAGGATGGGCCAACCCTTATTGCAGTCAAGACCGTCCCCAACATCCGCTACGCTGACGAGCGGGTCAACAGTCAGGGCCGGGCGCCTCGCCGTACACCTCAGGCGATAACGGAACTGATGGAAGAGTTTGGCGTGCGCTAACCGGCCAAATATCGGTCAAATGGAAAATTGGAAGAACGGCAGTCCGGTCGCCGGCCAGGGTTTAGTCGGGTCGGGCCGGGCCGGAATCGGCCGAAGATCAGGCAAGAAGTTTAGGCTATCCGGGGCGGGTTCAATCCGGGGCGGGTTCAGTCCGGCGACCGGCATAAAACCAGGCAGCAATCAGACAGCGCCGCAGAGGGATAGAACGATGAAAATTACCCAGGCCAGAACCCGCGTCCTGCGTACCCCGGCGGACTATCCCCTGGTCGAGGGTATTCCGGTCGGCGACGCTACCAGAGACTTCATAACCCTGGAACTGGACACCGACGAAGGTATTCAGGGCATCGGGTTTTCTTTTATCCCCGGCGCGGTCGGCAACCCTCTGACCACCGCGCTGAAGATTACCGTAGATTCCCTGGGCGAGTTGGTAATCGGGGAAGACCCGATGCCGGTGGAGGCGATCGCCAGGCGGTTGCGGCAGGCGGCGAGCGGCGCCGGGCCGGGCCTGTTCAATTTTGCCTTGACCGCCATTGACATGGCCCTATGGGACATCAAGGGCAAGGCGCTGAACCAGTCGGTATGCACCCTGCTGGGCGGCTACCGGGACCGGGTGGCTACCTACGCCAGTGGCCAGTTGGAACGGCGTCGCAACCTGGAATACCTGGCGGACGTGGGGCCGCGCCTGGTGGAAAAAGGGTTCCGCCAGATGAAGACGCAGATGGGGGCCGAGCCGACGGCGGAGCGGGAGATTGCCCGCATCCGTACCCTGCGGGAGGCCCTGGGCGAGGACATCGACCTGATGTGCGACATCAACCAGCTTTGGGACGTGAACCGGTCAATCACCATCGGGCGGCGGGTAGAGGAATATAACCTTTACTGGCTGGAGGATATGACGGCTCACGACGATTACCAGGGTTTGGCTCGCATCGCCGACGCTTTGACGACGCCCATCGCCGCCGGGGAGTACGTCTTTGGCATTGCGCCCTTCCGGCAGCTTATCGAAAATCGGTCGGTTGACATTGTTATGATTGACCTGATGCGGGTCGGTGGCATTACCCAATTTCAGAAGGTGGCCGGAATGGCCGAAGCCTTCAATCTGCCGGTGGTCAGCCACTTGGCGCCGGAAGTACAGGTGCATAATATCGCCGCAATTCCCAACGGCCTGACCGTAGAGTATATGCCCTGGTCGCTGCGGCTCTTTGAGGAGACGCCGGCTATCGTGAACGGCGAAATCGTGGTGCCGGATAAGCCGGGGCTGGGGTTGGCATTCAGCCAGGACGCCATAAACCGCTATCAAGTTAGCTAGGCCAACCCGGTCAGCGGACGATTCAGGAGGAATAGTATGACCGCCCAACTACGCATTTACACCATCAACCGGGGGATGATGGATTCTTGGCTTCAGGTGTTCAACGAGCATATTCGGCCGCTGCACGACCGCCTGGGCATTCCGGTGATCAGTACCTACGTCAACGCCGACCGAACCGAGTTCATCTGGGTGCGCCGCTTCAACAACACCGAGGAAATACCGACCAAAGAGGCCGAGTACTTCGCCTCCCCGGAGCGTACCGCCCTGGGCGACATCCCACCCCAACACATCGCCAAAATGGAAGTCCGGGTGATTGAAGAGGTAATGGTGTAATTCCGGCAGGGGCGGGGTTGAAGCTCCCATTTTCGACCGGGCAAGATTTAAGTTGCCATAACCCTTAATCGTCCACCACAGGAGAGTAAATCCTTTGCTTGAATCATCAAGTCGTTACTTGGTCGCCAGCCAAGAGTTTATGGGCAAGGCTTATCAATACCTGGCCGAAAACGACCTGCGCCAGGCCTCGGAAAAGGGCTGGGGCGCGGCGGCGGAAATAGTTGAAGCCGTCGCCGAGGAGCGGGGCTGGCCCCATGACACCCATCGCTTGTTGTATGATGCCATCCACAACCTGGAGCGGGAAACCGAGGACAACCAGTTGTTCAGCTTGTTCCAGATGGCTTCCGGGCTGCATATCAACTTCTACGAGGATTGGCTGCATCCCGAGAACATACGACTATCTCTTCAGGACGTTCAGCAGTTGATTGGCAATTTGGAGCCGTTGTTAGAGACGGAATAGGGCAAAGCGGGAGAAGATGAACGTCATTAAGACTTTGCTGCGAGCTTTGGGCGGGTGGTTGGCTCAGCCCGAAAGCCATTCTGCGCCGCAGCGCCGGGGCAACTCACGGCTGAGCAACTACCTCACCGAAACGGTCACTTACCACCATTGAGGCCCCCGCCCCTGACCTTCAGTTGAGGGTTGGATACGGTGGTCCTTCGACAAGCTCAAGGTGAGCGGTGGTTTTGCTTAGGGTGAGCCGCTTTCAAATATATCTGGAAGCGGTTCTAGTGTTATTGTTATAAGTAGCTCCATACTGGTACGATAGTCACCAAGGTTAATCAATTACTAAGGCGGCAAGCTATTGAAGGGATCGAGGGCTTATAAGTAATGCCTATAGTGGTTTCGTTCATCAACTATAAGGGAGGAGTTGGGAAAACTACGACAGCATACCATGTGTCGTGTTCGCTGGCTCAACACTACCGCAAGAAAGTGCTAATGATCGACATCGACCCACAGACGAACTTGACGTTCCTCTGTGCTAGTATTGAGCAATGGGAGCGACGTAAGCAGAGCATTGGAACAATAAAGAACTTGTACGAGCAGTTCATACAGGGCCGTGCGCTAGATGTAAGGAGAGCAATTTGGAATGATACCGTCGTAATTGGACGCCATCCCATTTCTGGATTGGATTTGATTCCCTGTGATATAGAGTTGCTTGGCGAGGACCTAAGTCGTGATGGTCAAATAGTTGGGACGTTCCCAACTATGCAGGCACTTCGGCAGAACGCACAACTGTATCTGAAAGAACGTTCTTTCCTCGCGAAGGTCATAGAAAATGTCAGCGATAGGTACGATTGGGTGGTTATTGATTGCCCACCGAACTTGTACCTGATGACCCAGAACGCTCTTCACGCCAGCGACTATTACGTCGTGACTGCTATTCCGGACCACCTGTCCACCATTGGGTTGAACATCCTAACCAGGAAAATACGGGAGATAGGCGAAGGTATTTCAGCCGCTCAACCTCTAGCCGGGTCGAGCGGAGAGCATACTGTAGCTGATCTCGGAGCTATCGTATTCGTCAAGGTTAGGATGGGCGGGAGTATGATAACTAACACGCACGAAACGACTATGAGCTCTATAGCCTTAAGAGATTTCGCCCAAGGAAAGGTGGTTTCGAAATACACAACTGAATTGATTGGATACAGCGAGGCCGCCGAGAACCGTGTTCCCGTTTGGGAGCACAACTCAGACAACGCTCGGCGAGTGGCACGTAACAATGAATATCCTGAAATAACAAGACAATTAATTGCTAGACTAGGATCATCTCCATGAACATGAAGAAACAAACATCCCATTATCCAACGGAAGCCTTGTTCAAAGGCGTAAAGGTTTTGCTAACCTCACTCCCTTCAAATGAGGAGAAGAGTGAACTCTTGCGGACGTTGACTGAAACCCAGAGTTTCTTGGAGAAATTGCGTCTATTGGTAGAAACTGTTCCAACATTAGAATCGAGTCAGGAACTATCGGAAGGACTGTCACGCCTTGATATTTTGGCAGATCGGGCAAACAGAGACGCTGGTCTTAGGAGACTGCTAGGGTTGAGAGAATCAACGGCGACAAGGCCCAAGAGAATCGGCACTCACGGTGACGCAGAAGAACGGGCTTGCAAGTTGGAGCAAGAATTATCCCAATCCAAGACTTCTGATATTGTGGCAGCGCTTGAGCAATCAGGGGAACCTCTTGCTGTGTTGGCTCAATTAGCAGCCCGCTTTGGCATTAGAACCCGCAGCAAAGAGCGGAAGCGGGAATTGATTAAGCGAATAGCAACGCACATTGAGAACCAACGAGGATACAGTCTATTAAGGGGTGATGATTCACCTTCGACTGTTGGCGCAATCCCTACCGGGGAGGCGAAAATGGGAGGGGCTTAAAGGCCTACAACTCCTTCCACATCTCAATGTGGGGTATGTTCGCCTCCAGGAAAACGCTGCCCTGCTCCCGGTAGCCGGAGCCGGCGTAAAAATCCTTGACGTATTCCTGGGCATGGAGGATGCAGCGGGTCAGTCCCCGGGTGCGGGCTTCGTCCTCCAGGAATTGCAGGATCAGCCCACCAACGCCTTGCCGCCGCCAGGTTGAGTCAACGGCCATGCGGCCTATTCTGCCGACACGACCGGCCTCGCCATCCTGCTCTACCAGGCGTCCGGCGCCGATAGCCTCTCCCCGGTGCAAGGCGACGGCATGGGTAGCAATTGCGTCATCCTCATCCAGTTCCAGCTCGGCAGGGATGGCCTGCTCAACTACGAACACTCGCATCCGCACATTGATGGCGCCTTCCAGGTCCGCCTCCGTTTCCACCAGCTTAACTACGACATCATCCACTTGCAGCGTCCTTAATTTACATGGATGCACCGGATATACAGGATATTTATTGGATTAGGCGAAGAAACTTTCCAAACCTACTAACAAATCCTGTTAATCCTTTATATCCATGTCTGAATCCCGGCTACCGGGCCAGACCGTAGGCTATTGCCCGCAGGTCCGGGTCTTCGGTGGAGTTCAACTTTGCGGCGACTTCGGCAATCAGCTTTCCGCCGGCAGTCTCTCCCCAAAACCAGTGATGCAGGGCAGCCTCGTCGGCTTCCCGATGCTGGGCCATCCTGGCCTCATAATAGAAGGCTTTCAGGTCATCGGCGCAGTAGCGAATGAACTGAGGCCGGGATATCCCGTCGGGCCGCTCCGTCAGGTCAGCGTCCTCGCCCTGGGCGCAGGACTCCAGAAAACGGACCATACCGCGGAAGCGTCGCTGCGGTATGCCGCTGAGACCGACGGCGGTGCGTCCGGAATGACCTTCCACCCAACGCTCGTAGAAGGCGCGCAGGGCGGTTACCTCGTCGGCGGCGCTCCGGCCGGCCTGGGCCGGCTTGGCATCTACCTGAGAGGCTTGGGGCATAATAACCGGCTCCCCGTTGTCGGGGAAGTCGGCCAATACCGGCCCCTGCGGAGCCTGCAGCAAGTCCAGCGCGGCCTGGATTACCCGGTGTTGATACTCCGGGTCGTCGGGCCTGCCCAGGGCAAATCCGAAGTAGAAGGGCACGAACAGGGCGCGGGGCGGTTTCACCCTTTCGGCATGCTCCCGCACCATAGCGATAGTAGTGGTGGCAATTCCATGCTGCTCAAAAACCCGGGAAAGCACACTCACGGTGTGGGTGCATAGGGGTCAAGTAGGGGTGAGCAGGGCCACGTCCACGTCCTCATCCCGGAGCCGCCCGGCCACCTCCGGGCCGGTCTCCTCGATCACCCGGCCGGGGTCGCGGAGGGCGCCCATAAAGGAGTAATAGTTATCGGAAACGCTGCCGATTACGCCCCGCTCTGCCAGCTCGCGCAGGCGGTCAACCGGAAAGGTGACGTTCAGGTCGCGGTAGATGCCGGTATGGTCGAAGCCGATGCTGAAATGGCTCTGCATCACATCAACCGGGTTGCAGTCGCTGGGAATTACCCGATAACCGGACTCTCCGCCCTTGTCATCCCGGGAGAATGGCCGGTCATCGCGCAGATGCAGCCCGGCAGAGGTTACCAGGGCCACCCGGCTTTGGGCCAGGGGTCGGACCGGAGCAACCCAGGGAGCAGTGTCATGCTCCAGACAGGGGAAGAACTCCAGGGTTCGGCGCTGAACTTCGCTGAGCGTATCCAACCTGGGCATAGTCGCCTCCTTTGACCTGGTGACTGTTGACTTGCCGGCCACTATCGACCTATCTACCGACCGGTATATCTATCTACCGACCGGTCCAACCGCCGACTGGTATATCTATCTACCGACCGGTCCAACCGCCGACCGGTCTATCCGGAACAGACGGCCAGGAACAGGCGGCCCGGAACAGGCGGTCAGGAAAAGACGATGGCCCCCCGGCCGATTTCGCCCTTATCCATATCGCCGTAAGCCTCGTTTATCTGATCCAGCGAGTAATGACGGACCACCAGGTCGTCCAGGTTAAGCTTGCCGGACAGGTACAGGTCAACCATGGTGGGCATATCGGTACGGGAGCGGGCCGAGCCGTAATAGGTGCCGCGGATCGTCTTCTCGTTGCGTACCAGGTCAACCGCGTTGATCGGGGCCTCGGCGCCCATCGGGGCAATGCCCACCACCGTTACCGTCCCGTTCTTGCCGCACATATCATAGGCGGCCTTGACCGTCTCGGCGGAGCCGAAAACCTCAAAGGTATAGTCGGCGCCGCGCCCGCCGGTAAGCTCCCTCACCTGAGCCACCGGGTCCCGGTCGGCGGCGTTGACCGAGTGGGTCGCGCCAAACTTCATGGCGAACTCCAGTTGGCTTTCCCGAATATCCACCGCGATTATCTTACCGGCATTGAGCAGTTTGGCGCCCATAATCACGTTCAGGCCCACGCCGCCGCAGCCCACTACCGCCACAGTGCTGCCCGGCTGAACGTTGGCGCTGAACATGGTGGCGCCCACGCCGGTGGGGACGCAGCAGCCAATCATCGCCGCCTTGTCCATCGGCAGTTGAGTGGAGGTGGGAATACAGCCGGTCTCGGGAACCACGGCGTACTCGGCAAAGCAGGCCACCTTACCCATGTGGTGAATGTCCTGGCCGTTTTTGTGGAGGCGGGTAGTGCCGTCCAGCATAAAAGGGCCGGTCGCCATGTGCAGGTCGCAGACGTTGGAGTGGCCCTCCAGGCAGGACTTGCAGCGGCCGCAAGCCGGGACAAAGGAGAGTATTACCTGATCGCCGGGTTTGGTTAGGGTTACGCCCGGCCCGACTTTTTCCACCGTGCCGGCGCCCTCGTGTCCCAGGACGGCGGGCAGGTTGATATTGGCGTCGCCGTGCATAAAGTGTCGGTCGCTGCGGCAGACTCCGGCAGCCCCGATTTTTACCAGCACTTCCCCAGCCTTGGGTTCGTCCAAATCCACATCTTCAACCACCAACGGTTGACCATACTCATACAAAACGGCAGCCTTCACTGGTGCGCCTCCTTACCGAAATTGTGGTGCGAAATTGTTGCCTATCATCTATGCCGGCCCGGTATATGTCAACCGCCGGAGTCCGATATATGCCGATTGGGCGACACCTTGGCAGCCGAAAATAGCTCGCGGCAGCCGGTGGAACGCCCGGCTAACCGGCGGCCCCCTTGTGATAAACCGGCGGCCCCCTTGTGATAAACCGGCGGCCCCCTTGTGATAAAATAGAAGGCGGTTACCCGGCAATATTTCCGGAATAGCACGTATCAAGTAACTCCGGCCCGCGCCATACAGTCCGTCCCAAATTGGAGGTGTTCAATGAACCTAGGGGGTCTGGCGCATAATTTAAGGCCGGTGAGCGCCCGGTCGGTGGCCGCGGCACTGGCGGTGGCCTTGCTGGTCGGGGCCTGCGGCGCCTCCGGCGCACCGTCGGCAACTGAAATGACTGAAACGGTTGAAACGGTTAACCGGGTTGTGTCGGCGGACGTCAGCCTACCGGCGGTTGGGCCGTCCCTCCCGGATGCGGGCAATAAGGTCGGCTACCGTATTCCCGACTTTACCCTGGAATTGGTGGACGGGGAAAAGGTCTCGTCGGAGACCTTGCTGGCGGAGGGTAAACCCACCTTCCTTTTCTTCTTCGCCACCACTTGAGGGATTTGCACTGCCGAGTTACGGCAGTTGAAAGAGATTTACCCCGATTACGCCGATAAAGTAGCCTTTTACGCGGTGGGCACCCATTCCAGGCAGATTGAAAGCATTGACCGGCTGGAAAGCTTCCGCCAGGAGCGCGGCTATCCCTGGCCGGTAGCCAATCCGGTGGGGCCGGTTCTGGCCGACTTGCACGTAACCATCCAGTCCACCAAGATAGCCTTCGACTCCCAGGGTTTGATAACCTACCGGGCCGGCATGGCACGGGGCGACCCGGAAACCTGGCACGACGTTTTCGGAGAGTTGGCCAAGTCGCAGTAGAGGCGGTACCGTTAGCTGCGAGCGTGTTGACAACGGGCAGAACCGGCCAGGACAAACGAGGAGTAGGGTCGGTGTTGGTCCTAGTTGGTCCTAGTTGGTCCTAATTGGCCTACTCTTCTACTTTTTCCAGGAAGGCATAGCCGAGCAGAAGCCGCCGCAGTTCACCGCCGTCGAAGCGGATGGAAACTTCGTAGTCGTTGCCCCATTCCTCGCAAGCCATAACCGTGCCCTCGCCAAACTTGTCGTGGCGCACCAGGTCGCCAATTGTCGGTACGAACTGGGGAACTGCCGGCCGGGCCGGGGACGACGGAGACGGGTCAGGTTCCCAGGTGGTCATTCGGCTGCGGAAGGAGGGGCGTGTCATGGCGGCGCTTGCCCTGCCGGGGCCGGTTACCGGGCTGCCCGGGCTGCGGGCGTAAGCGGTAAGCTCCTCTGGAATCTCATCCAGGAAGCGGGAACGCAGCGTTTGCCCGGAATTGCCCCACATCGTCCGGCGGAAAGCCCGCACCAGGTATAGCTTTTCCTTGGCCCGAGTGATGCCCACATAGCAAAGACGCCGTTCCTCTTCCATCTCCTGATTACTGTCCATTGACCGGCTGTGCGGCAGCAGGCCCTCTTCCAGGCCCACGATGAATACCACCGGAAACTCCAGTCCCTTGGCCTGGTGCAGGGTAATGAGGGTAACCGTTTCCTCCGATTCCTCATAGCTATCCACGTCGGACACCAGGGAAACCCGCTCCAGGAGGGTCGCCAGGCTGTCTTCCGGGGATTCGGCGCCATATTCTCCGGCCAGGTTCATAAACTCTCTGATGTTTTCCAGCCGCTCTTCCGGGTTTTCGTCATTCTTCTGAATGTATTCTTCCAGCCCGGTTTCGGCCAATATCAGCTTAATCAGGTCCACCACCGGCATCTTGACCATCAGCGCGGCCAGACGCCCCAACAAGTCGCCGAACTTGGCGACGGCGGTATAGGCGCGGGAAGCCAGGGGAGCCGGGCAGGGTAGGCCGGCGGCCCTGGCCTCGGCAATGCGCCGGATGGCCTCATAAACGGAAAAGTCTTGCTGAATCGACCAGCCGGTCAAATCCCGTATCGACTTATCCCCAATGCCCCGGGGCGGCGTATTTATCGCCCGGGCCAGATTAACGTCGTCCCGGGGGTTGTACAGCAAGAAGAGATAGGCCAACAGGTCCCTGATTTCCCGCCGGTGGTAGAACCGGATGCCGCCGACGATGCGGTACTGCATCCCCTGTTTCAGGCAGGCTTCCTCCAGCGCGCGGGACTGGGCATTGATTCGGTACATCACGGCGCAGCGGCCGGGCCGCACCCCTTCCCTTCGGGACAGATCGCTTACCTGCTTGACCACAAAGGCGGCTTCCGCCTCTTGGTCCAACGCTTCATGAATCACCACCTCAGCCCCAACCGGGTTTTCGGTGGTCAGGTCCTTGGCCTCCCGCATACTATTGTTGGAAATCAGACTCTTGGCAGCCCTCACGATGGTTTGGGTGGAGCGGTAGTTCTGTTCCAGCGCAATAACCCGGGCATCCGGGTAGTCACTCTTAAAGCTGAGGATGTTGCGGATGTCGGCGTTGCGCCAGGAGTAAATGGATTGGTCCGGGTCGCCCACCACGCAAATGTTCTGGTCCGGGCCGGTGAGCAGCTTGGCCAACCGGTACTGAGCGATGTTGGTGTCCTGGAACTCGTCCACCATAAGATACTTATACCGAAGCTGATAATCCTCCCGCACCTCGGGCCGGTCCTGCAACAGTTGTACCGCGCGCATCAGCAGGTCGTCAAAGTCCACCGCATTGCGGCTCCCCAGCATTTCCTCGTAGCAGCGATAAACCCGGCCCGCCGCTTCCGCAACAAAATCGTCATCCATCTGGGCTTGCCGGGTCAGACTCACCGAATCCATCAGCAGACTTTTGGCCCGGGAGATAATACCCTGCATCGCCCGGGCGTTATGGCGCTTGGAATCAACCTCGGCCTGATCCATCGCTTTCTTGATAATGGACAACTGGTCGTCGGAGTCGTAAATGGTATAGTTGGAATCCAGGCCCACGCCATCGCCGTGACGGCGCAGCATCCGCGCGCAAAAGGCGTGGAAGGTACCGGCATAGATAGCGTCGGCCCGGCCGCCGACCAGGCCTCCGATCCGGTTCTGCATTTCCCGGGACGCCTTGTTGGTGAAAGTTACGGCGGCGATGGCATAGGGACTTACGCCGCATTCTCGCACCAGATAGGCAATGCGTTGGGTGATGACCCGGGTTTTGCCGCTTCCCGGCCCGGCCACAATCAACAGCGGGCCCTCGGTATGCAGCACCGCTTCCGTCTGGGCCGGGTTTAAGCCTTGAAGGATGTCATTGCCCGGAGTAGTCATAGCAGGCCAATTATAGCACGGGGCCGGGTTGGGGAAAGGGGCGAATGTCCTTAGCGACACCGCCGGGGACCGGCATTGGGATTGTATCGTTTCAATAGACGATTAGCCCCGGCTTGCTTCAGCTTCGGTTCCGTTCGGTTTTAGTGTATTGACCTTTTAGCATCTTACCACGCATACTGCACCCTGCTACAGCGGTAAAGACTTTTTCAACAATAGCCTGGAACATCAGGACTGTGGGGACTTCGTGCCCCCACGTTGTCTATTGTTGGATTTGTCGGTCGCTGTAGCAGGTGCCTACATCCTGATACTGCGTGGGGGTTCCCTTGCTACACCGCACGTTATTACTTGCTCTCCTGTCCGTCGCTCTCCTGGCATCGGCCTGTACGTCCCTCCCTCACTCTCACTCTCCCCTTCCACAACCCCAAGAACCAACCCCTGATATTCCTGCCACCGTGGAAGCGGTGGTTGCCAAAGCCATGGAAGATTTGGCAATGTCTCAAGACCAGAAGTGGGCCGAAATGGAGGTAGCTTTCGCCGAAGAGGTTCAAGGGTTATTCCCGACTGGCCACAACGCGGAACCGGTCAGTCAACCTAATCACTCTATGACATCCCCTTCTCAAACATCCTCTGACTTTCCAACCATACCCCCAGTACCCAGCCTATCTCCGGCGGTCACCCCGACGCTTGCTCCCCTGACTCCTACGCCTCGACCTACGCTGTCGCCCGTCCAGACTGCTTTCAAAGTAGCCAGAACGGTCAAGACTTCCTTGGGGACACGGGTGGACATCACCGTGGAGGGGTTTGACAACAACCAGATACGCTTCGGTCAGTTGGTCAAGGCTATCAATGAGGAAGAGCAACTGTTGGGAGTTCCCTATCCGGCCCCGATTGTGACCATGCGGAAGGTGCCCACTATATTCGGGGGATTCTGTGGATATAATCAGATGTCCTATGAGTCCCGTTACAGTAGTGACCCCCATACCGTGGAGTCCACGGTAATCCGCATACGAGAGGACACCGACTGCACCGACACCTTCGGCTCCATTGTCCACGAAGTTGCCCATACGTGGTTCCACGGCAACGACCCTCAGGACTGGATCGACGAAGGTCTGGCGAATCAGGTGGAGTTGCAGGTAAAGGCCAATACGCCTGACGAGGCGGAACCGTACCCGCCCCTTACTTACTGCGCCAGTTACGGCAATATCCAGGAGTTGGAAGGGGCGACTCCGGTTCGGGAGACTAAGGACGGCGCAAAGGGATTCAAGTGCAACTACAGGCTGGGGGACGGCATATTTGGCGCCCTGAGAAGTCATCACGGAACAGAGGCATTCAACCTGCGCATCGCAGGGTTGGCGCGTCAGGCGGTAAGCAATACCTACCTCCCCCAGAGTATCGACGACGTGAGAACGGCCTTGGGGTCAGACAGTGTTGCCCTGGCGATAATCGACCGCTGGTATAGCGGCACTCCGGATATGCGAATCTTCCGGCACCTGGACCAAGTGACCTACACCCAGCCGCCCATCCTGGACGGCGAGTACCTCCACTTTTCGGGCAGGACTGAGGAACCCGGCATGGTGCTGGACTTCATCCTGGGGAAGGACCCTTACTGTTCGCAGTTTTACCTATACGCAGGACTGGCAGACCCTAAGCTGCTTACCAGTCTTGCCGACCCTTTGCTAGTCGGTTGGCACCACAACGAGATTCCCAAAATAGCAGTCATCCAGCATGAAATTACGCCGGCTACGGGAGACTTCAGCGTTACAGCCAGGGTCAACGACCTCGCCCTATTGAAGGATAAGGACTTATCCTTGCGGGTCCAAAGCCGGGTGGAAACCGGGGACGATGGTTTGTGCAAGGAGTCCGTCCATTTCTCCCAGGTGAAGGTCGAGCAGGGCAACATCCCCGACGGTATGAAGGAAGTGCAGCACAACCACGATGACCTGATTCAGTGGAGTCAAACACCCAAGGTTCGTAACTACCAAATCAAACTGGAGGGCAAAGCCCCGCCCAACAGCTTGTCGTTTGAGTCGCAAGAGGGTTACTGCGTCCAATTCTACTTATATGGACACAGCAGCAAGGGATACCGGCTATTGGAAATCGTCTACCCGACCTTGTCTGCCGGATACTCTTGGAATGAGACACCTGAAGCAGAGATGACGGAAGCAAGGACCTGGAGCGATGGCAGATTTGAGGCTGTAATCGAGATATGGGACAAGAGCTTGCTTTCCCATAATTTGGTTCTTGTTGTACGTAGCACCGCGAAGAGAAACCCGGGGACTAACCAGTGTGAAGACCGTGGGACGTTAAGTGCAGTAACGGTCAATTAGAAATGTGAAGCGGGGTTTGCACTTTCCAAGGCTAGGCAAGGTCTTACTCGGCGGAACACAGACGGGCCGGCGGTGGTGGCGGCTCGGTTGCCGGAGATGTTTTTGACGGAATAATAGAAGACGTTGGCTACCCCACTGCACAATATTAAGAGCGACTCCTCGTCCTCCATCGGATGCTTCAGCGCGCAGGTCCTTTCATTGTCTTCCAGGAATTTTTTATCGGCCCGGTAACGGTTGCGTTCGTTCCAGACCCTGCCGGTAGCCTGGTCTATGACGGCCATGGAGCGCCACATGTGGTCGTGCCGGAGGCATCCCATGTGGAAGATTGTAGAAAACCCGACTCCACCGACGGGGGCGGAGCAACCGTCCTGGCTCCAGTCCATCCACTGCTTGGCATTATCGTTTCGCAGGGTGGCGTAGCTGTTCACCCACGCGGAATAGCTCAAGGCAACATGAGAGTTGAGTACGTCCACTTTGGTCTGAAGCTGGGACGTGGTTGTTGCTTCGGCTGGACTCGGATTGATAGCCGTTGTGAATACCAGCGTCAACATTGTGACGACGGCGATTATTGATGCTCTGATAGTAAGTTTGAGTGTCATGCTGTAGGTCCTTTACTCCTCTATGTTGAAGGTATGTATTATCAGGAACCGTGCAGGACCTGGTTCTTCGAGAATCGCCAGTATCCCCTCTTCTTTCAGGGGCCTTAGGGGTGCCGGGTCTGCATGGAAGCGGTCGCGTATTTCGGTTTGCCACTTCTCGTCCTGCGTGTCGTAGAGTTTCGTGTCCAGAGCACACTGGTTGATAACCCGCAGTCGTTCCCGGTGGGCAACCCGCTCGGTTTTCGACCGTTGCGGCTTTTCGGGTATGCGGTCTTTGTCAATCTCCTGCCAGGTAAGCCGTCCGGCGTAACCGGGCGGTTCGTATCCTTGCTCCCGCACACAGCGAACCATTGCACTGTAACGGACCTTCACTTCGGGGTTGTTGGATACGGCGTCCAGGATGGCATTCCAAATGGTTAGCAGGGATTCCTGGTGGGTGATTGATGCCAACCAAAAGTCCTCTTGGCATTGGGCCTGAGCATTTTGGTCGGATATGGCCATACAGGCCGGCCCCATTTCCCGGATGAAGTAGCTGCGGACGTTTGCCAGTCTGCTTACGGCGCAAGCTTTTTCTTCCTCGGAAGTGCCGATTCCCCGGCAGTGCTTCTGCACGTCTGCCCCCAGTTCCTCCATGCACCATGCGGTGGCCCGTATTTGCTCGTAGGAGGCGGAGAACGGGCTTAACGTGCGACAACCCTCCTGTCCGTCCGGGTGAGGCGGCACGGGCATGCCCGGCGGCACGGGATCTTCGCTAGGCGGAATGGGTTCTATAGGAGACGGCGTTGGGGATTCAGGGTCGCCTGCCGCTCTGGTAGGAACGGGCAGGGGTTCTTCGGGCGGTTTGTCGGTAGGCGGCGGGACCCTGGTGGGTTTGGGTGGATCATCGGTCTTCCCGCTGCCGTCCGCGGGGACCGGGGGAGTGGGTTTGGGGGTTGCCGGAGCGTCGCCATCGGCTTGAGCGAACGGCCCGGCTCCACCGCCGGACTGCGCCGGCGGCGAAGCCGGGCCACAGGCGACCGCGAGGGCCAGCAAAAGGGTCAGGCCGACCTACAGGATAGCGTTAGTGAATTTGAACTTGGGCATAAAAATATCTCCTTGTGTTTATCCTTCTCCGAGCCGTTGCCCTTTCCAGCGGGCAGTATAGTTGGGCTTCCTTCTTTGCCTACACTTCAATCACCCCCCCTCAGGTTTATGACCGATAGCTTACTACGCAGAGACAAGTCAGGGAACAGACTAAAGATTCCTTCACGGCAGCCAAACCCCGTAGGTGTCCGGCGGGTCGAAACCGTGAAAGAATGAATACTCTGATACGGGCACCCGTTCGTCGTCTTCGCCCAGGTTGCCCCACACCAGCACCGTATAGACCCCCGCCCCATGTTCTGCTAAGAACTCAATACACTATAACCGAACGGAACCTTGGCTTCTGCTGATGTGCGGCATTTTCCCCCAAGTGTTATAATTCTTGACCGGAGCAAGGTAGATTGAAACGAGCAGCCGAAACCCGATGGGCCCGAAGGGAAAGAACCAGTTTCATTGACGAGGTCAAACTATCCACCAGTCTATTAATGCGGTCAATTAATGCAATAATCCGGTAATCCGGCCCTGCGCCCCAGCCGTACAGCTAAGCAAGGGCAAGAAATTGTAACTACCAGGGCGGTAAAACTGAGGAGGCACCGTGAACATCGGTTTCCAGAATCTACGAACGCCAGGCCCCACGCCCATCCCGGAATACATCTACGAAGCAATGTCCGACCCGATGATCAACCATCGGGGGCCGGAGTTTTTTGAGCTGATATCCGAGTGTACTGAAAGGCTGCAACAGGTTTTCATGACTCGGCAGGACGTGTTTATCCTGACTTCCTCGGGCACCGGCGCGCTGGAAGCGTCAATCGTAAATACACTTTCACCGGGGGACCGGGTGTTGGCGGCCAGCGCCGGTTCCTTTGGCGACCGTTACGCCGACGCCCTCGAAGCCTACGGCGCGGTGGTGCAGCGGGTGACTTTTGAATGGGGTGAACCGGTGGACCCGGAGGTCATTCGCCAAGGCTTACAGGCCGACCCGACCATCAAGGCGGTTATCGTTACCCACAACGAGACCTCCACCGGCGTTACCCACGACCTGGAAAGCATCGCCCAGGTGGTAAAGGGCGAGTTCAACAAGCTGCTCCTGGTGGATGCGGTAAGCAGCCTGGGCTGTGTGCCCTTGCCGGTGGACGGGTGGGACTGCGACGTGGTTTCCACCGGGTCTCAGAAGGGATTTATGATTCCGCCGGGGTTGGCCTTTATCAGCTTCGGCAAGAACGCCTGGGAGGCGCAGAAGACGGCCACCATGCCCCGGTTCTACTTTGACCTGGAAGAGGCCAAGAGTTACCTGGACCGGGGGCAAACCCCCTGGACGCCCAACCTTTCGGCGATGTACGGGTTGCGGGCCGCATTGAGCAACATATTTGCCGAGGGCCTGGAAAGCGTATTTGACCGCCACATAGCCATCGGCCAGTTTACCCGGGACGGGGTGAAAGACCTGGGGCTGGAGTTGCTTTGCGCCGACGCCGCCCGGGCTTCCAACACGGTAACCGCGGTTAAAATTCCAACCAATATTGACGGCAACCGCTTTATGGAAATGATGCGCACCGAGGAGAACGTGGTATTGGCCGGAGGTCAGGGCAAGCTGACCGGCCAAATCTTCCGCATCGGTCACCTGGGATACGTCAGTGAAGCGGACATTCAGGAAGTGCTGGAGGCGTTGAAGCGGGTGCTGCCCAAGGTCGGGTTTTAGACCGGCATTTGTGACGCTATGGCGCTGTCCCGGTCCCGACCAGCCCCGTTTGCCCCGTTAGCCCTGTTAGCCCTGTTGACCGGCTGACCGGCTGACCCCCGGCCCTGTTGCCCGGATCGCTGGTAGAACCATTGACCCGTTGGTCGGTGGTTATACTACGGGACGCGGCCGGGGGGCAGGAGTTGTAAATCTCGGAAGGTTTGGAGTGTTGAAGGCGCTGGGGCGGGTCGTTTGCGCCGGGTTATTTGCTCCGGCTTATTTGTTCCATCTCGACCGTAGAGGCCCAAGTTATGTCAATGTCTCAGTTGCAACATACAATGGCTACCCTGCGCATGAGTCTGGCTGAGATTCAGAACAAGGAGCAACAGCTTGACTCGATGATTAACCAGTTTCGCACTCAATTACGGCGTCTGCCCCGCCAGGTCATCTACGGCCAAACGTCGCTGGACGTTTCTCTCTCCTCAATGGGGGAGATTGAAGAGCGGCTGGCCGATGCCGAGGCCACGCGGCGGCGGCTGGTGGCGATCAAAAAGGCGGCGACGGAAGAGCTGGCCGCCCTGAACTCGGTCAAAGAGGTGGACGAGGCCCGCCGCTCCCTGGCCGACCTGAGACGCCAAAGACGGGCCGGCGGAGAAACGGAGGAGACTCTGGCCGAAATTCAACGGTTGGAATCATTCATCGCCCTGCATAGCAAGCAGGCGGAACAGTTCATTACCGCCCGCTACCAGGAACGGTTCGAGGGAGACTAGCGTACACTAACTCCTAACCCGCAACCCACTTCAACCCTCCTCCGGCTCCGCCCCAAGGCAGTCGCATTTGGGCGGCCCAATTCCCCGGTAACCGTCTTTCCGGCGCAGGCCGGAAACCCAGGGAACTTCTGAATCAGTCCGTGACCTGGGTGTTTATCCCTGCCCGTAGTTCCTGCCTTCGCAGGAACTACGGGTGAAGGCGCTGGCGTTTGATGACTTATTCAGAGTATCCCTGGTAGTCTTGCCGAAGGAGAGTTGGCCGATGCCAAGGATTCTCTGGATTCCGGACTTCTCCGCAATGACGGCAGCGGGGCCGGAATCAAAAGGGTTCAATCAGGCCGATCCGAGACATAGAGTTCCAAATGCGATGAACCCTCCGGCCCCGCTGCCGTACCCACAGCCCACAATCCATAAACTTATAACCTTATAACCTTATAACCGGCAATCCCCGCCAGCCCTACAATCGGCCGTCCAAACGGTTGAATACCAGGCCGGTAGGCAGTTTGGGGTAAAAGAAGGTGGATTTAGAGGGCAGCCGCTGACCATCGCCTACAATGGCCTCAAAAGCGTCCATCGGGAAGGGTTTGAGCAGGAAGGCCAGTTGCTGCGCTCCGGCGGCTACCATTTCCGCCGCACCCTGGGCATCGTGGCTGTAGTCCAGATGCCGGGACATCGCGTCGCCCAGCAAGGGCCGGATAACCTGCTCATCCAGCGCCCAGGCCTCAGATACCGCCAACGCCCCCCAATCCTGCCGGTCGATCTCCTCCCGCAAGGTCAGGATTGACGGAGCGGCCGCTCCGGGACCATCCAGTCCGCCAGGCAGCCCGCCGTTTAGCCCACCAAGCAACCCACCAATCAACCCACCAATCAACCCAATAGTAAGGGTATTCCTTTCCCGGCTCCTGGCAGCGACCAGTTCGGCGAATCCCTCCGCGCCCCCAAAGTCGGCCAGGTTTACCGGCTCTGCTTCAAAAAGCTCCTGCAACCGCTGCCGCAATCGCTCAAGCTGTTCCGTGGAAAGTCCGCCAATAACTTTGTGGTAGGGGAGCAGCAACAGGCCCGGGTCATCAAACTCGGTGAGGGACATCATCACATAGTTATGGGCCGCGTCCGGCGTTCCACCACCGGAAACTTGTGCTTGACCTTGGGCCTGAGCCTGAGCCCGAGATTGAGATTGAGATTGAGATTGACGGTAGCGCAGCGCGGCCTCATAGCGGTGGTGACCGTCAGCCAGGAACACCGGGCGGCCTGCAAAGAAGCCGGTAATACGCTGCTGCAAGCCGGAGTCGGTAATTCGCCAGAGGGTAACGTCGCCGATGTTACCTTCCGGGGGAGCGGCGGCGGTCAGTTCCGGCGCCCCGGCCATTACCGCATCAAAGACCGGCGCCAACTCTCCCTCGGCGTCCCGATAAAGGGTCATCAGTGGGCTGAATTGTGTCTTGGAGGCTTCTAACAGGGCCACCCGGTCCAGCACCGCCGGCTCCCGGGTGAACTCGTGGGGCAGCACCGACCCGCCGCCATAGTCCTCGACCAATATATCGCCGAACAGGCCCAGTTGCGCCCTGGCTTGACCCCGGTGGCGGTAGCTGTGACGCATCAGGTAAAAGCAGGGTTCTCCTTCCTGCCGCAGCACCCCCCCGGTCAGCCAATCCTGAAACAGGGTTGCGGCCCGACGATAACCGGCCTCCGGGTTCACCGGGTCGGGCTGTTCGCCGCCTTCCAGGTGCACTGCGTTGTAAGGACTGAGCCGTTGCAGCGCCTGCTTAAGCTCCGGGCCAATCATATCGTAGGGCGGGCAAAGGAGCGAGGACGGGTTGCCCGCAGCCGACGGGTTATATCGGCAGCCGCGGAAGGGGCGAAAAACGGCCATAGTTTCAACTCCTGGGGCGGGGTAGGCAGGTTAGGAACGGGTAAGCTATGCCGGGCCGGGCAAGCACCGAAATTATAGGGCAGAATCGCAGGGCAAGTCCAGATTTGGCCGGTCTTGTACTGCGCCGTCCGGCAGCGGCGCGCTCCGCAAAACCCCCGGCCAATCCTGGACCATTCGATTATCAAGGAAAGCCGGTATCAAGGAAAACCGGCTCATGGCGCGCTTGCCGAAGGACCGGCTCACCATGAGCGGATTGTCCTTGACAATCGAAGGACCCTGCCGGCCAAACCCGGCGGCTTTTAGCTTGGTAGGCGGTGTGATATACTTGCCACCTATTGAATCCGATTGAATCAGACAGATTTTGTTAAGGGGAGTATTCCATGTCCGATGCAATAAACTTCGTTGATGGTGGAACCTTAACTACGCCCCAGGGCTTCCGCGCCGGGGCCATTTACGCCGGGCTGAAGACCTACGCCGAGGACAAATTGGACCTGGGCATCCTGCTTTCCGACAGCCCTTGCGCCACCGCCGGGGTGTTTACCACCAGCACCATCAAGTCGCCCACGGTTACCGTCAACCGGCAGCGGCTGGGTCAGGGCACCCCGATGCGGGGGCTGATTGTCAACGCTGGTATTGCCAACGCCGGCGTTGGAGAGCAGGGCCGTATTGACGCCCTTGAGATGACCTCCCTGGGCGCCCAAAAGACCGGGGTCACCCGGGAGGAGATAATGGTTTGCAGCACCGGGGTGATTGGTGTGGAACTGCCGATGTCACTGATTCGCGACGGGGTGGAGCAGCTTGAGCTGACCGGCACCGGCGGCCCCGACCTGGCAAAGGCGATTATGACCACCGACACCCGCCCCAAAGAGGTAGCGGTCAGCTTTGAGGTGGAGGGTCGGCAAGCCCACCTGGGCGGCATTGCCAAGGGTTCCGGCATGATACACCCCAATATGGCGACCATGCTGTCCTTTTTGACTACCGACGCAGCCGTGGAGCCGGCCTTTTTGCAGCAGGCGCTGAGCCAAGTGGCCGACGAGACCTACAATATGTTGACCGTGGACGGAGACAGCAGCACCAATGATACGGTGCTGATTATGGCTAACGGCACCGCCCGCAACCAGCCGATAAGCGCCGGCTCTCCGGACGCCGATACCTTTATGGCCGCCCTCCGGCAAGTCTGCGTTCACCTGACTCAGGAACTGGCCCGGGACGGCGAGGGTGCGTCTCACCTGATTGTGGTGGACGTGGCCGGGGCCAAGGATACGGCGGACGCCCGCAAGGCCGCCAAGACTATCGCCTCCTCCAGCCTGGTGAAATCGGCCGTGTATGGCGCCGACCCCAACTGGGGACGGGTATTTGCCGCCCTGGGCCGCAGCGGCGCCGCCGTCGAGGAGGACAAGATCGACCTCTTTATCAACGGCGTGTGCATTATGGAGGCGGGTAAGCCGATTCCCTTCCACCGGGACGCCGTGGTCGCGTTGATGAGACGGCCGGAGGTGACCTTCCGGTTGCAGCTTAACCTGGGGTCGGGCGAGGCCACCGCCTGGGGCTGCGATTTGACCGAGGAATACGTCATCATCAATAGCGCCTACACTACTTAAGGCCCAGAGCCAGCAACCTATAGCCCAAAGCTTATGGACCGGCGCCGGCCAATTCCGGTGATAAACGTTGAGCGATGAACGATAAGCTTTCTTCTAATTTGGAGGTCTGAGTGTCCGGCCCGCCCATAGTGGTGAAAATCGGGGGCAGTACCCTGGGCAGCCACGATACCAGCTTGAAAGACCTGGTTACCCTGCAACAGCAGGGGCGGGACGTGGTGGTAGTTCACGGGGGCGGCCCGGTTATATCCCAGTGGATGCAGCGCCAGGGTATTCCGCCCCGCTTTGTCAACGGACTGCGGGTTACCGACGCCGCCAGCCTGGATATTGTGGTGGCAGTGCTTACCGGTCTGGTTAACAAGGAGTTGGTCGGCGCCCTGCATCGGCTGGGAGGCCGGGTTCTGGGTATCAGCGGCATTGACGCCGGGCTTTTGGAGGCCCGCATCGCCAACCCGGAGCTGGGCTATGTGGGGGAGATTACCCACGTCAACCCGGAGCCGCTCCGGGCCATTCTGGACAGCGGCTATATCCCGATGCTGGCTCCGCTGGCGATACAGATCGACGACGGGTCGGAACACGCCGGCGGGCCGCTGAACATTAACGGCGATACGGTGGCCGGGGAGTTGGCCTACACCCTGGGCGCGGAACGGCTGATTTTCCTCACCGACGTGCCCGGCGTTATGGACGGAAACGGTCGGGTTATGTCCCGATTGGACCGGCGGCGGGCCGGTATTTTGCTTCGTTCCAACGTGGTGAACGGGGGGATGATTCCCAAGCTGGCCGCCTGCCTGCGCGCGTTGGAAAACTCGCCGGTGGCCGATATTGTGGACGGACGAGAGCCGGGAGCGCTGTTGGGCTGCGTAGCAGGCAAATCCCTGGGCACCCGCATTATCGGCGACAGCGCCGGCAGCCCGATCAGTCCAGATCAATCCGGGCAATCCGGGCAATCCGGGCAATCCGGGCAATCCGGGCAATCCGGGCAATCCGGGCAGCCCGATTAGTTTGGGCAGTCCGGAAAGTCCAGGCAATCCCGCCGGTTCGGCGCCGGTATAACGGCAAGCCGCCGGCTCCGGAGACAAACCCTGACGGCTATTCCTGGCAACAGTTTAATCGACAGCATTTACGGTATTTGTTATTTGGGCAGCCCGCCCTTCGGCAAGCAGTTCCGGCAGGTTCTTTGGCCCGGTTATCTTCCAATAATTCAAGCGTAACTTTCGAATGTCCTTTGTTCTTATTCCGCCATTTCCGGTTTATTTCTTATCCTTGCGGGCTTACGAGCGATGACCTGTGAGCTATGAACTGACCAATGACTCCGACCCGGTGCCCGGGCCAAGCTTTCCCGGGATTTCCGCCGACCAGCTTGAACGCATCCGCCGTTGGCTCCGACGCATTCGCCGTTGGAGCATCATACTGGCCGTTCTGGCCGCCCTGGGGATAGTGATTTGGTGGGCTTTCGGGGTCTATGCCGATTGGCTGTGGTTTAGCCAAATTGGCTACCGACCCGTTTTCGTCAAGATAGCGTTCTTCAAGACCGGGCTGTTTCTCATCGGAAGTATCCTGGCCGCCCTCACCCTGAGCGCCAACTTCTTTTGGGCGCATCGGCTGTCGTTGGGCACATCGGTGAGGTCCCTCCCCCCTAATTTCTCCCGCCTGATAATGGTCGGCCTGCTGGCCGTCCTTGTCCTGACCGTGGCGATTGCCGCCCTGGTCTTTGGATCGCTGGCCGCTGACCGTTGGCAAGTGGCCCTGCTCTTATTTAACACCGTATCCTTTGGCGCAGCCGACCCCCAGTTTGGGCTCGACGTAAGTTTTTACGTGGTAATTCTGGAGGCGATTGATTTCGTCCAAAGCTGGCTTCTGACGCTGTGTATCACCTCCATCGCCTGCTCCCTGGCCCTTTACATCAGCATCTACACCCTGCGCGGCGTCAGTTTTGTCCTGACGCCGCGGATGCTGCGTCACGCGGCGGCGTTGGGCATCTTCCTGATGGTGATTATCGCCGCCGGTCACGTCGCCAACATTTACGGGCTGACTCTTTCCGAAAGCGGCGTGGTGGTGAGCGGGGCCAACTATACTGACGTCAACGCCCGTATTCCGGCGCTCTGGTTTCTCACCGGACTGGCCCTGCTGACCGCAGTCGGCTTTGGCGCCAGCGTTTACTTTGCCGGATTGCGGTTGATGGTCGGCGCCTTCACCCTATGGATAATCATGCTGCTGCTGGCGGGCGCCGCCTACCCGGCCCTGTTCCAGCGTTTCCAGGTGGACCCGGATGAGTTTTCCAGGGAGGAGCCATTCATCCGGCGCAACCTGGAGGCCACCCGCGCCGCCTATGGGCTGGATGCGGTGGAAGAAAGCTCCTATCCGGTAACCGATACCTTGAGCGCCGAGGTGTTGCGGGAGCACCGCGCCACCATCAACAACATCCGGTTGTGGGACTTGCCGACCATGCGCGATGCCTATAACCAGCTTCAGTTTATGGAGCTTTACTACGAGTTCGTGGACCTGGATTCGGACCGGTATGAGGTGGACGGACACCTGCGCCAGGTGACTGTCGGTGTGCGGGAGCTGAATTCCACCCTGCCGGATGACGCCCAGAACTGGGTCAACCAGCGGCTGCAATATACTCACGGCTACGGAGTCGCCATGAGTCCGGCCAACGAGTTCACCCCCGGCGATGGCCGCCCGGAGTTTTTCATCCAGGACATACCGATCCGGGGCAAGCTGCCGGTATCCCAACCGGGAGTCTATTATGGCGAGACTCCCCTGACCTTCGCAATTGTCAACAGCGGTATGACCGAGGTTAACCCCAGCACCGATTTCGAGCGTTACGACGGCACCGGCGGAGTGGCCCTTAGCTCCCTGGTACGGCGGGCGGTTTACGCCGCAGAGTTTGACGACATTAACATTTTGCTCAGCAACCAGGTCAGGCCGCAAAGCCGCATCCAGTACCGGCGGCAGATTGGGAAGCGGGTCAGCGCCATTGCCCCCTTCCTCAAGCTGGACCGGGACCCCTACCCGGTGCTGGACGATGCCGGCAAGCTCTGGTGGATTCAGGACGCCTATACCATAACCGCGCGTTATCCCTACGCCACACCCAGCGGGGACGGCTTCAATTACATCCGAAACAGTGTCAAGGCCGTGGTGGACGCCTATAATGGTGACGTTTGGCTATATGTCATTGACTCGGAAGACCCGTTGCTCCGGATGTACCGGCGAGCCTTTCCCGGCCTGTTTCAGGACCTGGCGGAAATGCCGCCGGACCTGCGACGCCACATCCGTTACCCGGCGACCCTCTTGTCGGTTCAAGCTGAGCTATATTTGCGGTATCATGTCACCGACCCGCAGGTATTCTTTAACCAGGCCGAGCAGTGGGATTTACCGCTGGCGAGCGCTTTCGGTAAGGATCCGGTTCGGGCAACGCCCTCTTATTTGATAATCCGGCTGCCCGGCGAAGAGCGGGAGGAGTTTGTGCTGCTGATCCCCTTTTCCCCCGCCGGCCAGAAGAAAAACCTGGTGGGCTGGCTGGCTGCCCGCAACGATTGGCCCCACTACGGCCAGTTAAAGAGCTACCAACTGCCCGACGACCGGCAAATTGACGGTCCCAGTCAGGTGGAGGCGCGGATTCAAAACCACCATCAGGTTTCCCAGCAGTTTACCTTGTGGAGCGGCTCCGGTTCCCAGCCTATCCGGGGGCAAATACTGGTAATACCCATTGCTGATACAATAGTGTACGTGGAGCCGCTATACCTTCGGTCGGAGGTGTTGAACTTTCCCGAGTTGAAAAAGGTTATACTGGCCGACAATACCAACCTGGTTATGGCCGACACCATGGAAGAGGCCCTGGCCCTGCTGGTTGGGGAAGTTACCTCCCCGGCGGACGCGGCGGGCACCCCCGGCTCCGGCTCCGGCTCCGGCTCCGACTCCGACGCGGGCTCCGATGCCGCACCCGGTGCAATTGCCGGCGCCGGTGTTGCAACGGAACAGTCGGCACAATTGGATCAATTAGAACAATTGGATCAAATCGAAACGTCAGTAAACGAGCTGGGAAAGGCTCTGAAAGACCTGGAAAAATCTCTGGAAAGCCTACGGAAAACCTTGGGAGGTGATTCACCATGAGCAAAAGCAGTGACTGGATTGAAATAGAGAATAAATACTACGCCCAAACGGTGCGTCGGCAGCCGGTGGTAATCACCCGGGGAGAAGGCTCCCGGGTATGGGACGCCGACGGCAAGGAATATCTGGATTTCGTAGCCGGTTGGGCCGTAAACAACCTGGGGCACTCCCACCCGGTAATTACCCAGGCTATCGTCGAGCAGGCCGGTACCCTGCTGCAAACCTCCAACCAGTTTTACACCGTGCCCCAACTGATGCTGGCCGAGCTGCTGGTGGAAAATAGCTGCCTTGACCGGGTGTTCTTCGGCAACAGCGGGGCCGAGGCCAACGAGGGAGCGCTGAAGTTGGCCCGGCGCTACGGCAAGCTGAACCGGGACGGGGCCTATGAGGTTATCACCGCTTTCAATTCCTTCCACGGGCGCACCATGGCAACGGTGGCGGCCACCGGCCAGCCCCACTACCAGGAATCTTTCCAGCCGTTGCAGCCCGGCTTTGTCCATGTGGACTTTAACGACGTGGAAGCGATTATGAACGCTACAACGGACCGGACCGCCGCCGTGTTTGTCGAGCCGATACAGGGCGAGGGTGGAGTGAACATCCCGGCGGACGATTATTTGCAGCGGGTTCGGGAGTGGTGCGACAGCCAGGGCCTGCTCCTGATGCTGGATGAAGTGCAAACCGGAATGGGCCGGTTGGGCAGTCTGTTCGGCTACCAGGAATATGGCGTAGAGCCGGACGTGATAACCCTGGCCAAGGGTCTGGGTTACGGGGTGCCCATCGGGGCCTTTATGTCCAAGCAAGGGGCGATGGCGCTGGTGCCCGGCGACCACGGCTCCACCTTCGGCGGCAATGCCCTGACCACCGCCGCGTCCTACGCCGGAACCAAGTTCCTGATTGATAACGACATCCCCGGCCAGGTTAAGGCGATGGAGCCGCATTTGCTGGGCCGGCTGAACGAGCTTAAGTCCCGCTTCTCCTTCATTTCCGACGTGCGGGGCAAGGGATTGCTGGCTGCTCTGGAGTTTGACAGCGATATATCCGGCCAGGTTCTGACCAACGCCAACGCCGCTGGCATTTTGCTGAACGGGGTCAAACCCAACGCAGTCCGGTTTATGCCGCCGCTGACCGTCACCGCCGAGGAAATTGATGAGGGCATCGGCCGGCTGGAGCAGGCATTGGCCAAGATTTAGGGAACTTCTGAATAAGTCCGTGACCGGGGTGTTTGTCCCTACCCGTCGTTCCTGCGAAAGCAGGAACCTCGGTCCACAGCGTTTTAGGTTCCTGCGAAGGCAGGAACGACGGGGTGAAGGCCCTGGCGTTTAATGACTTATTCTGAATATCCTTAGAAACGGTTCAACCGCAGGGAGGACATATTTGGTTGAATGGGCCGGAGCAGGATGTCGTTTCAATGCCGGTCTATCCGGCCCAGTCTATCCGGCCCAGTCTGTACGGAAGGCCGGGGTTGGAGACCTGACAACCCCGTGGTGAGCGTTTGCCGACCAGCCTACTCTGGCTATTTGAGAACGGAACGTTGGCGAATTGGTTTCCCGCCGCGGCCAAACCCAAGGACAAATCGGGGAAAAGGGGAGTAGAGGAGTAGTTGCGCCGCCGCTGGAAGACCGCGCTCCCAACGGCAAAGTAGCCGCGTGCCGGGCTTTGACGCACCGGCTAGTTAACTCGCTTTTAGCGAACCTGGCCCTGACCGCTAATGCGAAATTGAAAATCAATCGAAAATCAATGGAACGTTGAAACTTCCAACCTTAAACCGGGCGGCATAAGCATTCGTAAATATACCGAACTTCGGAGGTAAATCACCACAAATGGCGAGAGATAAAATCGTACTGGCTTACAGCGGTGGGTTGGATACGTCGGTAGCCGTCCCCTGGCTGATCGATGAGTACGACGCAGACATAATCACGCTGACCATTGACCTGGGAATGGTGGACTTGGATGCCATACGGGAGCGGGCAATCCAGGTGGGCGCGGCCAAGGCCCTGACCGTGGACGGCAAGGAAACCCTGGTCAATGAGTTCCTGTTCCCGTCTCTGCAAGCCGGAGCCATTTATGAGGAGCAGTACCCCCTGGCAACCGCCTTGGGCCGTCCGCTGATCGCCCGCTATTTGGTGGAGGCGGCGCGAGCCGAGGGGGCCTACGCCGTGGCCCACGGCTGCACCGGCAAGGGCAACGATCAGGTACGCATTGACGTGGGGGTAGCCGCCCTGGCTCCGGAGTTGAAGGTCATCGCCCCGATCCGGGATTGGGGAATGAGCCGAGAGGACGAAATCGAATATGCCCAAGCCCGCAGCCTGCCGATAAACGCCGGCAAGAGCCGCTTCTCCGTGGACGAAAACCTGTGGGGCCGCAGCGCCGAGGCCGGCGAACTGGAAGACCCCTGGCTGGAACCGCCGGAGGACGCCTACGATTGGACCCGCCCGGTCAGCCGGGCGCCGGAGCAGCCGACCTACCTGGAAATCCACTTTGAGCAGGGGATTCCCACGGCGGTGGACGGCGAAAATATGGCCGGAACCGACCTGATACGTCACCTGAACGCCCTGGCCGGAGAACACGGCGTGGGCCGGGTGGACCATGTGGAAAACCGGCTGGTGGGCATCAAGTCCCGAGAAGTGTACGAGACGCCGGCGGCGCTGACGCTCCACGCCGCGCACAAGGCCCTGGAAACGCTGACCCTGAGCAAGGACCAGGCCCGCACCAAGGCCCGAATCGCCCAGGAATACGCCGACATGGTTTACAACGGCCTGTGGTTCACCCACCACCGGCTGGACCTGGACGCCTACATCAGCAGCACCCAGCGTTACGTCACCGGCGACGTTAGGGTCAGGCTGCACAAGGGAGTCTGCACCGTGGTGGGCCGGAGCGCGCCCCAGGCTCTATACCAGTACCGGCTTGCCACCTATAACCGGGACGACGAGTTCGACCATTCCGCCGCCGCCGGGTTCATCAACATCTACGGCCTGCCGGTACGCACCCAGAACCAGGCGCAGGGGTAGGCGGCAAGGAGGCAGCAATGGACAAGGTAATGTCCTGGGATGAAATTGAAGCGACCTTTGACTCGGAGTGGGTGCTGATTGAGGACCAGGAGTATAACAGCCAGAAGGAAATCACCAGTGGTAAGGTCCTTTACCACTCTTCAGAATGGCGACAAGTTCAACTAAAGTCTGACGCAGTAAATCCAGCCAACACGGATGTAGTTTATGTGTGCAAAGAACCGGTGGTGTACCTTATAAATTGGGGGCTGCCCGGCGGCTGGGGCATATATGACTGGAGCGAAGCGGGTTTAGGTCAATCAGTGGAGCGAGAAGATGCCCCCGACTCAGGACAGTAGGAGGGGCGACGGGAGGCAGAAATGTCCAAGGTAATGTCCTGGAAAGAGATTGAAGAAACCTTTGATTCCGAGTGGGTTATCATTGAAGACCCGGAGTTGACCCGTTCCCGGGACATCGTGCAGGGAAAAGTTATCTTCCACAGCAAGGATGAGGCCGAGGTACACGACAAAGCTATGGAGTTGCCCCGGATGCACCACGCAATCATCTATATTGGCGGCACCCCCGCAGGCTGGGAGCTAGTTCTTTGAGCATATCCTTCAACCCGGAAAAGAACTCGATCCCCGTTTACGCGCGTCTTTTTGGGCCGGCCGGCTATGAAGATACTTTGCTATTGCTGGATACGGGAGCGTCCCGGACATTGATAAGCAGAAACGTGGCGGTCAGGCTCGGTTATGACCTTGGCGCCGCTACAAATTTCTCACGGTTAATTACCGCGAGCGGACGGGAAACGGCGCCGGTCGCTAACATTGAACGGCTTGAAGCTTTGGAGCAGACCCGCCAAAACTTGCCGGTGCTGTGCCATAATCTGCCGCCCGGTTCCCCCGTGTCAGGCCTCCTCGGCCTGGACTTCTTCCGCGGCCAAAGACTGATAATTGATTTCCGCGAAGGATTAGTAACCTTGGATTAACTGTTTGACTTCCCGATAATGGAAGGAACGGAGGAATTATGACCCTGGCTGAACGAATGAATAACCTGGGCACCGAGACCGCCTTCGAGGTATTAGCCAAGGCCCGCGCTTTGGAGGCCCAAGGGCAGGAGATTATCCATCTGGAGATTGGCGAGCCGGATTTTGATACGCCGCAGCATATTGTTAATGCGGGAGTAAAGGCCCTCCAGGACGGCTACACCCACTACGGACCCACGCCGGGGCTGCCGGAGCTGCGGGAGGCCATCGCCCGCAACAGCCGCGAGGTTCGGGGCATTGATACCGACCCATCCCACGTGGTGGTGACACCCGGGGCCAAGCCTATTATGTTCTACGTGATTTTGGCCCTGGCCGAACCCGGCGCCGAGGTAATTTATCCTAATCCCGGCTTCCCGATTTATGAGTCCATGATTCGCTTCTGCGGCGCCACCCCGGTGCCGATGCGGCTGTTGGAAGAGAAAAACTATCATCCGGACCTGGACGACCTAGCCGGCAAAATCACCGACCGCACCCGGCTAATCATCATAAACTCGCCGGAAAACCCCTGCGGATCCGCCCTCACCAAAGATGAACTGGAGACCATCGCCAACCTGGCCCGGGGACGGGATTTATACGTGATGGCCGATGAGATCTACAAGGATATTCTATATACCGGCGAACATTTCAGCATCGCCGCCTTTCCCGAAATGGACCGCCAGACCATTATCCTGGACGGATTTTCCAAGAGCTACGCCATGACCGGCTGGCGGCTGGGTTACGGGATAATGCCGGAGGAACTGGTGCCCCACATCACCCGGCTGGCGGTAAACAGCGTCTCCTGCGCCGCTTCCTTCAGCCAACGGGCCGCCATCGCCGCTCTGGACGGGCCGCAGGACGAGGTACAGGCAATGGCCGCCGAGTTCGCCCTACGGCGCCGCTTGATTGCCGACGGTCTGCGCCGCATACCCGGCATCAACTGCCCGGAACCGGAGGGCGCCTTTTACGTCTTCCCCAGCATCAAAGACACCGGTATCAGCAGCAGTGAGTTTGAAGACCGGGCGTTGAAAGAGGCGGGGGTAGCCCTGCTGTCCGGCTCCGCCTTCGGTGAATTCGGCGAGGGATACGTGCGGCTGTCTTACGCCAACTCCCAGGAAAATATCCAAAAGGCGCTGGAGCGGCTGGCCGCCTTCGTAGAAAAACTGGCATAGAAGCTCGCCGGATACGCCCAGAACCAGAAAGGGTTGCTCTACGCAGCCCTTTTTGTATTCTATGGCCCGCTGCGCACCGGGCCGCGCTGCGCCGGGACTTGGGCTGCCCAAATACGGTTGCCCGGCTATTCAGTGATGCCCGAATGCAAAAACATACCTTTTGCGCTATACTACCCCGGCGATTGTACTTGATAATGCAGCGCCGTTCCGGGGCTGCGGACGGAGCTTGAGGAGTAAGCATGGACTTGGGATTGAGTGAAATTCAGCAGATGTTGAAGAACAGCGCGCGGGAGTTTCTGTCCCAAGAGTGTCCCCTGACCCTGGTCCGGGAGATGGAAGAGGACCAGCGGGGTTATACCGACGAACTTTGGCGGCAGTTGGCCGGCCTCGGCTGGACCGGCGTTGCCTTCCCGGAGCAGTACGGCGGCACCGGCGGCAGCTTCCTCGACTTGGCCGTCCTGCTGGAAGAAATCGGCCGCTCCCTGGTGCCCGGCCCCTTTTTCTCCACGGTCGTTCTGGGTGGCTTGACCGTGCTGGACGCCGGAACCGACGAGCAGAAACGGGACATCCTGACCCGCGTTTGCAGCGGCCAACTGTTGCTGACCCTGGCCCTTACCGAAGCCTCCGCAACCTATGAAGCCTGGGGCGTGGAAACTACCGCCACCCGGGAAGGAGATACCTTCAGCATCAACGGGGCCAAGCTCTTTGTCCCCGATGCCCATGTCGCCGACCTGCTCCTGGTTGCCGCACGAACTTCCCCGTCCCCGCAATCCCAGGACCCGGAACCGGGCATTACTCTATTCATCGTACCGTCGGGCAGCGCCGGACTTACGGTGAACCAGCTCAGCACTATCTCATCGGACCGGCAGTGCGAAATAACCTTTAACGATGTAAAAGTGCCGGCCAGCGCGGTGTTGGGAGAAGTGGATGAAGGTTGGCCGATAATCCGGCGGACCCTGCACCGGGCGGTTGCCGGCAAGTGCCTGGAAATGCTGGGCGGCGCCGATGCAGTGGTGGAAATGACGGTAGAATATGCCAAACAGCGCACCCAGTTTGGGCGGCCGGTCGGCACTTTTCAGGCGGTACAGCACCATTGCGCCAATATGGCCACCGACGTGGAGGGTTGCCGGCACATTTCCTACCAGGCCGCCTGGAAGATTGCCGAGGGAGAACCGGCCGACCTGGAAGTCGCAATGGCCAAGGCTTGGGTCAGCGGAGCTTACCAACGGGTCTGCAACCTGGCGCACCAGTGCCACGGGGCCATCGGATTTACCAAGGAGCACGATTTGCAACTCTACACCCGCCGCGCCAAGGTACAGGAACTCGGCTATGGAGACGTCAACTTCCATAAGGAACTGGCCCTCCGGCAGATTGAGCTTCAACCCTAACGCTTCCGAAGCCGGGCCGGCAACCGACCCTGAAAACCGGGCCGGAACTCGCGGCCTGGGGCCCTGGTTTAAAACCGTAGCTAAAACTCGAAAGCCCCTGGCGAAATAACAACAACCCCCCCGGCTACCGCCGCTTCAGGACCGGAAAATCGTTGGCGCCGGGAGGCCGTAAGGGAGAAAGGGACAGGATGACTACCAGCGCTTGCGTTTTTTGCAGCATGGCCCAGGATTCGACCCATGAGGCGCCAATCTATCGGGATGACCGGGTTTTTGTGGTCAAGGACATCAGCCCCAAGGCTCCCGTTCACCTGTTGATAATTCCCAATATGCACCTGAACTCCCTGGCCTACATCGGCCCCGGCCAGGTGCCCATAATGGGCCACCTCTTTGTGGTGGCGGAGGAGATGGCGCGGCGCGAAGGGGCCACCCTCAGCGGCTATCGGTTGGTCCTGAACCAGGGCCAGGACTCCGGGCAGGAGATAGCCCACCTGCATCTGCACCTGCTGGCCGGTGAGCCGTTAGGAGCTATGGGTTAATCGGGGTTTAACCTGGTTAGTCAGGTTGCAGGTTGCAGGTTGCAGGTTGCAGGTTGACCGAGGGTTAACACCGGATACTCGGAGGACCGCTTGGAGACAACCAACCGGCGGGTTCAGCGCCAACTACAAGAACGGGTGCAGCAGCGGGTGGGCGCCCTGCCCGTCAAACTACAGGCGCACATCGCCCGGGCCCAGGGCATTGCCCGTGAGCTGGCGCCTTTCCATCAGGTGGACCCGGAGCGCGCCGCCCTGGGGATACTGGCCCACGATGTAGCGCGGGCGATGCCGGGAACGGAGCTGATTGAGTACGCCGCCCGGTTCGACCTGCCTATCGGAGTGGTGGACCGGCAGGTCCCGTTGTTGCTGCACGGGCCGGTGGGCGCCGAAATCCTCCGCCGGGAAGACGGTATGGGAATGGAGGCCGAAGATGACTGCGCCGACCTGTACCGGGCGGTCTATTGGCACACCACGGCCCATCCGACCCTGGACCGCCTGGGCAAGATCGTTTTCCTGGCCGATAAACTGGACCCCAACAAGCGGAAGCGGTACCCTTTCCAACCTCAACTACTGGAACTGGCCCGGCAGGATTTGGACCAGGCATTGCTGGATTTCCTGACCCGCCAGATAGTTGATCTGGCTAACCGGGGCAACCTGGTTCATCCGATGATGCTGGAGGCTCGCAACGAACTGTTGAGCAGGTAGGCCGGCAGCCGCCAAATAACCCCCTCACCCTCACATACCGGAAAAGTTGGCGAAGGCGGTCAGCGCCTCCATGGAAGTGTACCGGAACCGGTAACCCAGGGTTTGCTTGAGCTTGCCGGCGCTCATTATTATCGGATATCGCGTCGTATCCAGTTCCGACCGTGACGTTACGGATTGCAGCAGCAGCTTCCAGGACAGCCAAACCGCCGGATAGACCAGGAACGCAGGCAAATGGGTTAGCCTGCGGTGGGTAATCTCCGCTATTTCCTCAAGGAAGACCACCCCTTCACCCGCCACGTTAAATACGCCGGGCGTACCTCGATGAATAACGTCCAGCATAATCTGGGCCAGGTCAGCCTCGTGCAAAAACTGGAACGGCGGGTTGCTGCCGACACCCCAAAGCCGGTTTGGGAAGGCCGGGGCGGGACGTTCGTCATTGTTGGAAGGACCCAGGACGGTACTGGCCCGCAGAATGGTGACATTTATCGCCGGATAATCCTCGGCAAATTCTTGCAAAGCCCGTTCCGACAAGAGATTAGCGTACCCGAAAGGGGCTTCCGGGTAACATTGGGCCGGGGCCGACTCGGTTAAGGGAACCGGATTACTCGCAAACGCCCCATAGACCCGGTGAGAGCTGACGTAAATCACGTGCTTGACCCCGGCCTCGGCGCCGGAATGCAAGGCGCCGCGGAGCGCATCCTCGTTTAGCCGGGGTATTTTCAGCCGGTCTCGGGGGTTGGCGGCGTTGCGGTTGACGCAGGCCAAATGCACCAGGGTATCCACCTGATGCCGGCGCAGCGTATCGTGAATGGGCTGGGCCACGTCCTGGCGATATACGGCAATTTTATGGATCGGAAAGGGCAGCGGCTTAATATCAAAGGCCACCAACTTGTCCACGCTTCGGTCTTCCTCTAACCGTTGCAGTAACCGGGTGCCAATATAGCCGGAGGCCCCGGTAATCGCCACAACTTTGGAAGCATCGGTCATTGACAAGCAATCCTGAACCCTTTAGATTAGCCGGCACTGGCGCCCGGCATTAACTTAACCAACCGACCATCCGGTTATAGTTGGCCGGTTATAGTTGGCCGGTTTGGCCCCGGCCTATTCATTGACCAGGTCTTGGGCCGCTTGGGCCGCACCGTAACCGCTGCGCACCGCACCCTCCATAGTAGAGGGCCAGCCGGTATCCGTCCACTCCCCGGCCAGCGCCAAATTGGGCCAGGGCGTCCGTGGGCCGGGCCGCAGGGCATTGGCGCCGGGCCGGCATCGGAAGGTAGCGTCGCGCTGCTTGACCACCGTGGCCCGTACTACCCGGGCCTCCCGCGCCGCCGGGAACGCTTCAGCCATTTCGGCAATGAACCGGCGAGCCAGCTCCTCCCGGGGACATTCGATATAGTCCCAGGCCGCGCTGAGGGAGATACAAATGTATTGCCCCTGACTCGGCTCCTCGCTTCCCAGAATCCTGCTCTTGTTGAACACCCATTGCAGCGGGCAATCAATGAAGGCGCAGAAGTCGCCGTCCATTACCTGCCGGTCATACCACAGGTGTATGTTGACGATGGGCGACGACTCCAGACCGGTCAGCCGCCCGAAATAGTCGTGGCTAAGGGCTTCCGGCGGCAACAGATTCAGCAGGGCGCCAAAGGGAAGGGCGCTGACATACGCCTTTCCGGTAACCGTCTCCCCGGAGGCCAGTTCCACCCCGGCGACCTGGCCGGAATCCAGCAGAATGCGGCGGGCCGGGCGTCCCAGGATGAGCCGGGCGCCCAGTTGTTCCAGGAGCTGACGGGCCGGGTCGCCGATGGCGGATTGCAAGCCGGCCCGGGCAAAGCCCACGTTGGCGCTGGTCGGCCCTTGAAGCACCCCTTCCTGGACTATCATCAAACCCATTGCGGCGCTAACATTGCGCACATTATCGTTCAAGGTGGGTTCCACCAGCAGATTCCACAGGTTTTGGATGGCGCGGTCGGATTGGCCGTTTTCCTTCAGCCACTGCCGGAAAGTGATTTGCTCCAGCCGGGGGTGGCCGCGGTCGGTGAACCGGGCCCTCAGCAGACCGGTCAGGCAGCGGGCCTTGTCCAGCAGGCTCAGGTGGGGATAAGTCAGGAAAGAGGGCAGCAGGTGGAAGGGAGCGGGCAGCGGTGCGGCGGTCAGCAATCCCTCCCGTCCCCGATGGCCGACGACCCGAAGGCGCAGGCGGGGTTGCAGGTACCATTGCTCGCTGACGCCGAGCCGTTCCAGGAAGTGTATGAAGTAGGCGCAGCAACCGACGATGACGTGCTGTCCGTTGTCCACCGGCTGCCCGGTTGCCGCATCGGCGAAGGAGAAGGCCCGCCCTCCCAGAAATTGCCGTGCCTCCACCAGAGTTACCCGGTGTCCGGCGTCCAGCAGGGCTATTGCGGCGGAGATACCGGCAATTCCGCCGCCAATTATTACTATATCGGAAACTACATCGGGCCGGGGATGCGGCGGGGCGCCATGCTGGTCAACCATGTTTGCGCCATAACGCACAGCTTTTCGGTGGTGGAAAGACTAACCCGACGGTGCAATACATCGTAATTGGCATCCTCGATACGGTCCAGTACGTTGCTGTAAAGTCGGCCCAGCACCGCCGGGCAGGCCCGGGAGCGGGGCGACAAATAGGGCAATAACTGAAAGCCGCTTTGGAAGTAGTCCCGGGCGCGCTGGGACTGAAACCGCATCAGGTTAACGAAGGCATCGTTGAAGGTCAGGGATCGCAGCTCTTCTTCGGAATAGCCGAAACGGGCCATCTCATCCTGGGGCAGGTAGATACGGTCGGCTTCCATATCTTCCCTGACGTCCCGGGAAATGTTGGTAAGCTGCATCGCCTGGCCCAGGTCAATGGCATGGGCGGTCGCCCGGGCGTCCTTGTAGCCGAAGATTTGGAGACAGATCAGGCCAACCACTGAGGCCACCCGATAGCAATATTGGTACAGCTCTTCAAAATCCCGGTAGCGGTTCTTGGACAAGTCCGACTCCACGCCGGCAAGTAATTCCTGGAAGTATTCGGGAGCAATATTGTACCGTTGGGCCACGTCGCTCAATCCCAGAAACAACGGCGTATCGGCCTTACCGGCATAACTGAGGGCCAGCTCTTCCCGCAAGTTATCCAACGTTTGCCGCTTCCGGTCGTCGGAATCCTGGGAGTCCACCGCGTCGTCGCAGTAGCGGCAGAAGGAGTAGATTACATAGATTGCCCGGCGCCGGGGCCGGGGCAAAGTCAGGAAGGCATAGTAGAAGTTCTTGGCTTCGCGGCGGGTTATCTGCCGGCATTCTTCGTAAGCCAATTCCAGGTCAGTCATCACGACCTCGCTCGCTTTTGCAAGCTCCAGTCCCCACCAGGTTCATTGCCGGTTCTACATACAGTTCCAAATACGGTTCCGGATAAACCACGTCAGGACGGACCGGGCAAGCCCATGCTTCGCCCCAGTTTCCAGCGCAACCAGGTGGACAGGAATAATGCACCCTTACGGCTTCGAGACAGGGCCGGTCGGGCCGTCAAAACATCATAACCCCGTTTCTTGATAGCGTCCAGCACCGCAACACCGCCGCGGGTGAACAGGGCGACGTCCAGTCGAGCCGGGCCTTCCAGCGTCGGCGCCAGGGCTGCCCCCTCAATGAACCGGGACATCGTCCGCTCCACCTCAAAGGCCAACAGGCGGCGGAAGGTGTCGCTGACCTTTCCCCCGGATATTCCCCCGGATATTCCCCCGGTTGTTCCCCCGGTTGTTCCTGGGTCGATTTCCCGGGATAGGGCTTCCTCGGTATAGGAAAAGCGTTCCAGGTCTTCCTGGGGCAGATAAATACGTCCCTTGCGGTAGTCCCGGGCCACATCCTGCCAGAAGTTGGTCAGTTGCAGAGCGGTGCAAGTCGCATCGGACCAACGTTGACGGACTTCATCCCGGTAGCCAAAGAGGTACAGGAACAGGCGGCCCACCGGATTGGCCGAGTGGTCGCAGTAGTGGAGCAAGTCGGCGTAGGTCGGGTAGCGGTTGATGCTCTGGTCCATCCGGTTAGCTTCAATCAGCTTGAGAAAAGGCTCCGGCGGCAGGTCAAAAGCGCAGATAGTCTGCTGCAAAGCCAGCATAACCGGATGTTCCGGCGTTCCGGTATAGCAGCTTTCCAGTTCCGATTGCCACAAATCCAGCAGGGCCAGGCGATAAGCCCGCTCATCGCCGTCAAAATCAAAACTTAAGCTATCCTGGAGCCGCCCAAAGAGGGATGCTTCCGCCGACGGCGAAGAGGTTTCACCGGCGCCGGGCACGGCCTCATCGCCCAGGTCATCAACCGTGCGGCAGTAGGCATAGATGGCGTAAACGTGGGGCAGCTTGTCCCGGGGCATCAACCGGGAGCCCACGGTAAAGTTTTCGTAGTGACTGCGGGCCAAACGCGCGCAGTAGCGGTAGCCCGCCTCGACAGACTCAGTAGTCAATAGCCGGTGACTCAACGGTTGGCGGTGAATGCGCCGGCGGCGTAAACCGGCCCACTACTGGGCTTGAACCTCCCACCATAGCCTAGTCCCCCACAATTTGCACCATAACCTCGCGGGAGCGAGGATGGTCCAACTCAATAAAGAATATGCTCTGGTAACGTCCCAACTGCATGGCGCCGCCCAGGAGGGGAATTGTCTCGCTGGCGCCCAACGTGAGATGCTGGCAGTGGGCGTGGCCGTTGGGCGATTCGTCCGGCGTCATATTCACGCTGCGGATATCGAAATCGTTATGCTGATACTTGCCATGCCGCGGACTGATTTTCTCCAGGAAGTCAGCCATATCCTGGAGCAGCAGCGGCTCATTTTCATTGATTTTAACCGCGGCCGTGGTGTGTTTGGAGTAAACGACCACCAGGCCGTCGCTGACCCCGGCCTGGCCGACGCACCGGCAAACCCAGTCGGTGATGTCAGTAAACTCCGGCGCCTGCCTCGTCTCCAGATTCAGACAAAAGGACTTGGTTTTCATACTTTTTCGGGGCCTCCATCGGGAAACTTGGCAATTTTGGCAAACTTGAACGCGGAAACCAAAGCTCTAAAGACCCCAACATTCCGGGAAATGCCGGCGCCGGATTACCCGCTAATCCAGCGGGCGCGGTTTGGCTGACTGACGATAGCGGCCCAAAGCCAGCAGCGGCCAACAGTTGCGGTACATGTGGTAGTTAATCATAAAACCGGCGGGCATACTAAGGCTCCGGGGTCCCGGCTCGTCCGGCTTGTGCCGCGTCTTGGGCGGTTCTCCGGTACCGTAACCCGGAAAGCCGGTTCCGGTGAAGTAAGGTTCATCCCAGGAACCATCCTCCTGTTGAGAGCCGGTCAAGAACCTTACCCCGCTTTGCGTCGCCGGATGGTTTCTTTCCCCGGCTGCCAGCAAGGCCAGCAAGGCCCAGGCGGTCTGGGACGGGGTGCTGGGGCCGACACCGTGCAGGTCGGGATTAACGTAAGAGCCGCAGCTTTCTCCCCAACCTCCGTCCGAGTTCTGGTGGGCCAGGAGCCAATCTACCGCCAGGCGGATGTAGGGTTGGCTCATATCCTCTCCGACGGCCTCCAGGGCGGGCAGGACGGCTCCGGTGCCATAGATGTAGTTGACGCCCCAGCGCCCAAACCAGGAACCGTCGGCCTCCTGTTCCCGTAGCAAATACCGATAGGCCCGCTCCAGGGGTGGATAATCCCGGGCGTATCCCAGGCGGCCAAACATCTCTACCACGTGGGCGGTAACATCTCCGCTGGGCGGGTCAAGCATCTCACCAAAGTCGGAGAAGGGCAGCTTGGTGACATATTTGCGATTGTTGTCCTTATCAAAGGCGGCCCAACCGCCGTTCTTGCTCTGCAACGCAACCAGCCAATTCACCCCGCGCAGGATGGCGCTCTCCCGTTCCGGTTCTTCTTCCGGGGTCAGCTTGGCCCGGGCCAGGGCCATTATAACCTCGGCAACATCGTCGATATCCGGGTACCGATCGTTGTTAAACTCAAAGGACCAGCCGCCGGGACGAGTATTCCGGGCGCGCACCTGCCAATCCCCCGGCGTATCAATCTGGCGCGCCACCAGCCAGCGGGTAGATTTCCGTATCATTGAGTCATCGTCCGGCACGCCCGATTCCAGGAGCGCCTGCTGCACCAGGCAGGTATCCCAAACCGGGGAAATGCAGGCCTGGACCGTGTAGCTATGCTCATCTTCAATAGCAAAACTCTCAAACCCGTTGTATCCCTTTTCCAGAACCGGGTGGTCTTCGGGAAAGCCCATATTTTGCAGCGCCAGCAGGGAGTAAACCCAGGGAGGTTGAATACCGCCCCAGGAACCGTCGGCTTCCTGGTGGTTCACCAGCCACTCCACGATTTTGCGTTCGGCATGGCCCCGGAAGGGATGTATCGGCCATTTCTGGTACAGACCAACCAATCGGTCCAGGTAATACAACAAGCCGGACAAGCTCAACGAAGAGTCGGGTTTGGGCAAAGCGTAGTCAATCTCATGGCGGGGCCGGGGATAAAGCTCGTCGATGTTGGCTTCCTTCGGTATCGGGCATACCGGCCGATGGGTCAGCAGAATTAGCATCGGCACGATGGTACTTCTGGCCCAACTGGAAAACTCATAGATGTTAAAGGGCGCCCAGGGCGGCAACAAAATCAACTCCGGGGGCATATTGGGCGTGCCTTTCCAGTCCCATTGACCGAACAGGGCCAGCCAGATTTTGGTGAACACGCGCACTTCCGGTACGCCCCCCTGGGCAAGAATGAAATCCCGGGCCTTTTGCAGCGGCGCGGCGGCGGCGGAATAGCCGGCCAGTTTCAGCGCAAAGTAACACTCCACCGAGGTACTGACATCGCCCGGGGAATCATAATACTGGCCCCAGGAGCCATTTTCCTGCTGCTTGCTCAGAATGTAGTTGGTTATCTTGCGCCACCGCTCCTCGTTCTTGCGGTCCAGGAAGTAAGACAGCATCAGGTATTCCGCTTCCATTGTGGGGTTGGATTCCAGTTCGCCCCACCAATAGCCGTCTTCATACTGGCATTGGCGGAAAAAATCCTGACAGCGGCGAATAACCCGGTCCAGTTCCCGAGCTTTAACGTCGTCAAATCTCGTTGCCGGAGCAGGAGTGAGACCCTGCTCCGGCCTTATTCTTCTAGCCTGTTCTTTTGGTTTATCCAAGGTGACGATTCCCTTTATTTTGCATCTTACTTGCCGCGGGTGCAGCCGTAGTCGGTAAACCACCGCACTGCCCGCTCCAAAGCCGCCTCAACCGAACTCTGGGGCACGCCCAGTCGGTCAACCGCTTTTTGACCGGACACGTACATCGGGGTCCTGGCTACCTGCAATCCTTCCAACGGTATTCTTGGTTCCCGGCCCAGCAACCGGCCCTCCACCAGGTCGTCCAGGCAGCCCGCTCCCAGGGCCAACCAAAAGGGAATGCGCCAACGGGGAGCGGACTTGCCGGTTATTTGCCCGAGCATATCCAACATTTCCTTTAAGGTCAGGTTCCGGTGGGCCAGCAGATAACGCTGTCCCGGCTCTCCCCTTTCCAGGGCCAGGATATGACCGGCAGCCACGTCGGCCACATCCACCAGGTTCATTCCGGTATTCAGGTAGGCGGGCAGCCGTCCGCGGATAAAATCCAGGGTTATCCTGCCGGTGGGCGTGGGTTTCACATCCCAGGGGCCAACCGGCGCGGTCGGATTGACCACAACTACCGGTAAGCCCTGTGCCGCCATTTTCAGGGCCGCCTGCTCCGCCAGGTACTTGGACTTCTTGTAGTGTCCTGCCAGGTGGGGCAAGGGTGGATGCCGGTCAACCGCCGTAGCCGTATCATCAACATCCTCAACGCCCAACCCGCTGGGGGGCAGGCCGATGGTGGCAACGGTACTGGTATAGACCACCTTGTCCACCTTGGCCTGACGGGCCGCCGCCAACACCGTTTCGGTGCCTTCCACGTTAGCCCGGTAGATGCTCCGAGGGTCCCTGGCCCAGAAAGTGTAGCTGGCGGCGCAGTGGAATACCGCGCGGCAGTCCTGTACGGCACGGCGCACCGATTCCGCATCCAAAATATCACCGGTCACCCGTTCGATTCCGGTATCGTCTATTGTTAAGGTATTGCTGCCCGGCCGAACCAGGGCGCGGACTTGATAGCCCTGCCGCTGCAATTCCCGGGCCAGGTTGCCGCCAATAAATCCGGTGGCCCCGGTTACCAGGACTCTCATCTTACCAGGATTATCATCTAACCAGGATCATCATTGCGCCGCGGTTAGCGGTCTGCCCGACTCCGCCAAGCGCTGCCGGATAAAGGCCAGCGCAAAATGGGACAGACTTTGCTGGGCCAACCCGGCTTGACGGGACAGCCGCAGCAGCCCGGCCACGCGCCAGGGCCGAGCGGCACAGGCCACGACGGCCCGGCCCCGATCCCGGTCTCGAGACGCCAGGCCCAAAACGTAAGGCGGCAGACCTTGTTGGGCCGGATCCAGCACCGCCCGCACCGCCAGAAAGGGCATCCCCTGCCGAGCGGCCAAATCGGCGAACCAATAGTCCTCCATATCCACCACACCGGCCCGGTATTGGCGGAACCTCTCAGCTTTAGCCTCCGGCGTGGCGACCAATTCCCTAACGGTCAACGAATCACCGGCGGACCAGGCCAGACCGGAATCGGCAAGGACGCAGGCCGCCTGCTGACGCATTGCGGCGTCCGGCTCCAGGAGATGAGCGTCGGCTGCGGGGCCGGCGTCGGCCACCGGGCTATACTCGCGAATAAAATGGGACGGCAGACACAAGTCCCCGGAACGCAGGCCCGGGTCCAAACCCCCGGCGAAACCCAGCAACAGCAGGGCGTCGGTATGGTTTCCGCCAACCCGGCGCCTTTCGGCCAGTAGTTTGGTTACCGTGGCTTGGGCCGACCGGCCCACTCCGACGGCGTGCAGTTCTACGTGAAGCTCTGTGGGGCTGGGAGTCGGGCGACCAAACTCCCGGACTGCCTTGGGGTTGGCCGGCCCGGATTGGCGCAAGGCCCGGCGCAGGCCAGCCAGCTCATATTCCATTGCGGCGATAACGGTCAACATAGGTTCCGGCGGGGTTAGGCGGCGGTAATGCCCCCCTTGTGAGCCGCCCCGGACTTGATCAATGTTACCCAGTCCCGGGGGCTGGAAATAGCCTGGAAAATAGTGGCCGACTCAAACCCGCAGTGCATCATACAGTTGGCGCACCGGGGGTCTTTGCCAACTCCGTAGTTGTCCCACAGACTTTCTTCGTACAGGGCGTCAACCTCCGGCACATGCTCATCGGCCAGCGGATAGCAGGGCTTGCGCCAACCCAAAACGGTATAAGTTGGATTCGACCAGGCGGCGCACTGATATTCCTTATCCCCTTTGAGAAAATTAAGGTACAGGGGGTTGTTATAGAAGCGCATACCTTCGGTTCCGGCCGGGTCTAACAGCTTTCGGAATATGCTGCGGGACTCGTTCCGGGTAAGGAACAAGTCCTGGTCCGGGGCATCAGCAAAGTCATAGCCCGGCGAAATCATCGAGCCTTCTACGCCCAGATCACTGACGAAGCGGAACATTTGGTGCAGGTCGTCCACGTCGCTGCCGCGAAACACGGTGGTATTGGTGCAGACCCGATAGCCCTGGTCCAGGGCGGTGGTTATTCCCTTTACCGCCCGCTGAAACACGCCTTTGCGGTCAACGGATTCATCATGTTTCTGCTCCATCCCGTCCAGATGGACCACCCAGCAAAAGTATTTGGACGGTTGAATCTTGGGCAGCATTCGTTCCAGGAGCAAGGCATTGGTGCAGCAGTAAACGAAGTACTTTCGCTCCACCAGGCGGTTAATTATCTCGTCGATTTGGGGGTGGATGGTCGGCTCGCCGCCGGCAATGGATATAATCGGCGCTCCGGATTGCCGCACTGCATCCAACGCCACCTCAACCGGCATCATTCGGTCCATTACCGGGCGGTATTCATGAATGCGGCCGCAACCGATACAGGACAGATTGCACATTTCCAGGGGTTCCAGCATAGTCACCAGAGGAAAACGCTTGCGACCCCGCAGGCGGTTCCGCAGCATATACCAAGCCAACCGGAAGGAAAGCTCAATGGGCCGTTTCGCCGCTTTCAAATTTTGCCCTCCCCAATCCTTTCAGACCTTCAACTACTGTCGTAACCCCCCAACGCACCGGAGGGATCGATCCAGACCCGGACCCGGACCCGGACCCGGAACTAATACCCATTACGGACACTGGAACCGGTAATGGAAGCACCCCGGGCTTTGACCTTGACTTCAACGATACTGCCGGGCCGCGCCGGCGTCGGCTAAAACTGACGATTAGCCAGGAAGTCCACCAGCTCGCCAACCTCGGTTCGGGCCCAGGCCGGCAGGGAGATATTATCCAGGGCGCGGGTAGCTTGCTCGGCGCTTTCCCGGGTAAGCCGCTCGGCATATTGTAACGCTCCCACCTCGGCCATAATATCCATCACCCGTTCCACGTCGGCGTCCTCTAATTCATCCTGGGCATAAATCCGAAGCAGGTCATCCCGGGAGCTGCCGGCGGCGCGCTCCAGGGCAAAGACGGCCGGAAAGGACTTCTTCTTGCGACGGATGTCGCTATCGGTGGACTTTCCGGTGGCGCTTTCATCCCCCCAAACTCCCAGATAATCATCGCGTATCTGAAAGGCCCGGCCCAGGTAGTTGCCAAAGCTGGCAAAGGCCCGAGTGGTGGCCGGGTCGCCGGCAGCCAGCGCCGCCCCGATTTCCAGGGAGCTGCGGATTAACGCGCCGGTCTTGCAAGCTATCATGTACAAATAATCTTCGGTGGTAATGTCGGATTTGGACTCGAACCCCAAATCCAGGCATTGGCCTTCAATCATCTCCAGGTAAGCCTCGGTCAGTACCTGGGAAACGCGGACAATCGTTTCCGGGGGTACGCCCCGATGGGCGCCGCGCAGCATCGCCAAATCGCCCAGAGACTGCATTGCATCGCCGGCCACCAGGGCTTTGGGCTGACCCCACAAGGCCCATACGGTGGGTTGGTGACGGCGTTCCAGGTCGTGGTCCTGAATATCGTCATGAATTAGCGAAAAGTTATGGATGAGTTCGATAGCGGCGGCGGCAGACACCGCCAGAGAAAGGTCGCCCTCCAGCGCCTCGCAGGCAAACATACAGAGGGTAGGGCGCAGGGCCTTGCCTTGAGAAGACGGGGTGGCCGCCGGGTTTCCGTTACGCTCCACCCATCCCAGATGGTATTGGAGCGGTACGCTCAAGTCGATATCGGCGTCGGCACCGGCATCGGCATCGGTCTCGGTCTCCGGCGGGGCAGGTGCAACCGGCATACCAGCGGAAATCGGCGCGAGCGGCGCCGGAGGGATAATCGGCACGGCAGCCAACAGCTCCTGCTCCACCAGGTCTTTATACCGAGCGAACATCGCTGGCAGGGCCGGACCAGGCATATTGTTGGCGACCGTCTGACTACTCATGCCTCCCATCCTCCGGGAACTCCGGGTTACCGCTTTAAAGGATGCGCTGCCCAAGTATCCAACGAAACGACGACCCTATGGAACGAAGGGCCGGGGTGTTAGCCCGTGGTATCAGAATGTTGGGAATGCTAACAAAGCCTCAATAGGCTGTCAAGGGAACCCGCCAGCGTTACCCGGCCAATCGCCAACCGGCGAAGAGCAACCGCTTCGTCGGAATCTACACCTGGCGATTGCCCAGGCAGCGTAAGACGACCCGGACGGTATGGGCTGCCGAGCATGGTAGCTGCATCACCGGCTCATTCCCCGGTGCGACCAATGTTGGCGGCAAGGAGGGAAAAATCCTGTCCATCAACCACGCTATCCCCATTGAAGTCCACGGGAAGTCTTAGCTCCGAGTCTCCGACAGCCTTGCCGAACCGGGAATCAAGATCGGCGATGTCGGCGTCATCGACCATATTATCGCCGTTACAGTCTCCACCGCGCAGGACGCCGAAGTTCACGTCCAGCGCTACCGGCAGTCCCGGCGGTGGTCTCCCTGAGTTGGTGGCAATGGTACCGGTAATGGTACCGGTAAGTCTCCGGCCCTGCTCCACGCTCACGCCCGAAACCCGGCGGGACAACACACCCGCTCCCTTGAGCCGCAGGTCATAGACGCCGGTGGGAATCAGGTCCGCCGGCAGGTCTTTAGCAATAAATCTCCCGCTGGCATCGGAGTCCAGATTGAAAAAGGTTACCAGCGGTAAACCGGAGCCGCCCTGCCAGGACGGTACCTCCCCGGGCTTCCAGAAGGTAAGGGTCAAATCCCGGTCAAAGGCAGTCCGACGGTCACTGCCCACCGGCGCCGGCAGCCACGCTTGGCCCCTGATACGAACTCTCTCCGCCGACGGCCCGACGTTGACCTCCGCCAGAGGGCCATCAGAGACCGGCACCGTGCGGCGCATCATCGTGCCGGAGTCGCGGCCGGAGTAGGCGTAAGTAACGACCCGAATGGCGGCTTCGTCGGTGTCGGCATTTACACCGGACAACAAAGCGCGGCCCACAGCGGCGCCTCGGACGGTAATCTTCCCCAGCATTAATCGACTGTCCTGGGTAAACGGACGGTCTATTTCGCCGGTTCCGATGATCGGATTATTAGTGACAGGTCTGTAAGTGACCGGGTCGTTGGCGGAGAATCCGGCCCGGGTTACGCTGTAGTCAAGCTGGCCGGTGGCCGGGTCGTAACGGTTCTCCGCGCCGTAATAAAGACCGGACGATTCAGGGGAATCCGGGGCCAGGCGAGTCAAACCGTCAAGCGCCAGCCGCGGGTTCCCTTGCTCCTGCACCGGGTCGCCGTCGGCCCCCGCCGGTAGCAGATCCACGGCCAGGCTGCCGACCATCCGAATGTGCGATTCCCAGGCGACAACCAAATGCGTCCCCGACGGATCCCAGTCCGGGGAGGCCACCAGAAACAACTCCAAATCAACCTCGCCACCAACGGGAAGATTCACTTCCCGCTGACAAGGCTCCACTCCGGCGCGGCAAATCCGGATGCTGGCAAAAGAAGGGTCGGCGGCAGAAGCGGCGGAGTTCAAAGGCTCGGCGCCAGTAGAATCGGAAAGAGACGGAGCAATAACCGGCAGGACTGCGAAGAATCCCAGCAGCAAAGCAGCCAGAGGCAGCAATTTCAGGGGAACATAACTCAAGGGATTACGGGGCAAGACTCCCGCCCTTTTCTTCGGGTTAAACGGTCAAAGGCAAGGTATGCGGCGGGAGAACTTCGCCAACTCACCCCTTCCGCTTCCCGGTATCCGACGCTCCCTCTAGCCGTTATGGACGTGCCCGGCGTCGGCCCCGGCATGGGCACTGTGACCATGGAGATTATCAGCATTTTCAGCAGCCTGGTCGGAAAACTCGTGGTCTTCGCAGGCTACCCAGTGGGCGCCGTCCTCGAAAACCTCCTTTTTCCAGATGGGTACAATTTGCTTCAGCCGGTTGACCGCTTCGTGGCAAGCCAGGAATGCCTCCTTGCGGTGGGGCGATGCAACGGCCACTACCAGGCTAATCTGCCCGATTTCCACCGGGCCGATACGGTGAGAAATGGCGATGTCTTCCAAGCCGAACTCGCTGCGCAGTTCCTGACGAATTTCCTCCAGCTTCTTGTAGGCCATCTCTTCGTAGGCTTCGTATTCCAGATGCACCACCCGTTTGCCCTCAGAAAAGTCGCGGGTCGTGCCCAAAAAGGTGACCACCGCGCCGTTGGCGTCCTGGCGCACCCGATCGGTGATTTCCTCCGGGTTCAAGGGTTGGTAAGTAATTTCAATCATCCCGTCCATCCAGTTTGCCCCGTCAGTTTTGCTGTCGGTGGCCGTCGTATTTTCGATACCCTGGCTATATATACCGTTACTATCTATGCCGTCGGCATTGACCGGCGCTCAACCTTCACTGACCTCTAGCCTCCGCTTACCGGCGGAATCAGGCAGATCTCATCTCCCTCGCGCAGGACGGTATCCGGGTCGGCGTATTCCTCGTTGACCGCCACCACAATCTGCACTTCGGGAGGAGCCAGGGTGGGGAACCGCTGCCGGACAATGCCGACCAAATCGGCTACCGTCGCCCCGTCGGGCGCTACTACCGGAGCCAAGCCGCAGCCGGCCCGTTCCCGATACAGAGCAAAAAACCTGACCGATAACTGCATAATTTCCCCTTTCACCTTGGCGCAATTATACACACCGGAGGCAGGACTGTCTTCAGCCGGGCAAACACTAGCAGAGCCTTTCGGGAGTCCCGGCTACGGTGTGTCCCCGCTCACCATAAGCTTGTGGTTCGACCGGCTCACCATGAGCGAACTTCCCTTGATAATCGAAAGGCCGGTACATTCCCCCCACCCTGAGCGGTATTTTAAGGACGAATGAGAGGCCCGGCTCAAGCCCCAACCCACAAAGTCCCAAACGGCTGAACTGTTGTATAATTTGGGAAACTCAACCTGGATAAAACCGGACGAACCGCGTCAGGGCAAGCCAGGCCGCAGGCGCCGCATGACCGGAAACCGGCGCAGAAGTCTTTCACCTGGCTAACCTTTTCGCAAATAACCTACTCTGGTCCAGCAGGAGGGCAGCCGTGGCTAACCGAGAACGATTGACCAGCACCCTAATCGACCTAATCCGCATTGACAGCCCCACCGGGGAAGAGGACGAAATGGACCGGGAGGTGACCGTCCGGCTCCAGGTCCTGGGTTTCCGGGTAGAGCACGACTCCTTCGGAAACGTCATCGCCAAGTTGGCCGGAGCAGGGGAGCCGGTTATTCTTTCGGCCCATCTGGATACGGTGGAACCGGGACGGGGCATCCGTCCCCAATTGGACGGAGATTGTCTGCGTTCCGACGGCGCTACTATCCTGGGCGGGGACTGCAAGGCCGGAGTTGCCATTGTCCTGGAAGCATTGACCGCGGTTAGGGAATCCGGAGCGGCCAATCTGCCCATCGAAGTAGTGTTCACCCGGGCCGAGGAGGGCGGTTTGGTTGGGGCGCACCACCTGGACTTCGGCATGATTACCGCCAAGCGCGGGGTAGTGTTTGACGGCGAGGGCGAGGTAAACCGGCTGACCGTGGCCGCCCCGTCGCAAAATATAGTCAAGGCCGAAATCCTGGGTCGGGCATCCCACGCCGGAGTGGAGCCGGAAAAAGGTATTTCGGCCCTGGTTATCGCCGGACATGTGCTGACTCGCCTTCCCCTGGGCCGCTTGGACGAGGAAAGCACCGCCAACATTGGTTATCTGGAGGGCGGACTGAAGCGCAACATCATCCCGGAGCGCGCCTATCTCGACGGAGAAATCCGCAGCCGAGACCGGGACAAACTGGATTACTATACCGGGGAGTTCCGGCGGGTCTTTGACGAGGTAGCCGCCATGTACCCGGAGGCGCGGCTGGACTTGAACATTGAGAACTCATACCACACCTACCGGGTGGATGCCCAACACCCCACGGTGGCGATGCTGACCCGGGCCCTGGCGGATATGGGCCTGGAGCCGAGGTTGGAAGGAAGCGGCGGCGGTTCCGATGCCAACGTGTTCTTTGAGAACGGCATCGCGGCATTGCCGGTGGGTATCGGCGTCCGGTCCTTCCACACCAGGGAGGAGACGGCAATGATACCCGAGGTGCTGCAGGGCGCGGAAATGTGCCAGCGAGTAATTACCGGCGTATAAGCGACCGTGGCCTTTGCGCGGTATAGACCTAAAAGGACTGGCAAACGATAAGGGCAACCATTTTGGTTGCCCTTGTTTAGTTGGCGATTGCCTTTACCGGAAGCAGCCTGGTCTTTGCGGAGCTTTGCCGGTTTAAGGGCCGGCGCCAAAGCGCTCCACTACTTCCTGGGTGCGGCGCCCCGCCAGGCGGCGTAGCTTGGCGGCATTAGCTCGTTCCCGGTCAATGCCTCCATAAATGTCGGTCTTATAGGGTTCCCATATTTGGATGAGACTGCCCAAGGCATCTTCCTCCCGCTCGAAGGCCTCCACCAGCAGGTCGGAGGATGGACGCAGGGAAGAGGCTTGAGACAGGCCGTTAACCTGGGCGCCCAATTCGTTAAAGCGTTGGCTAAATTGGCCCAGAGACGCCGCAACTGCACTGCGGTCGCAGCCTCCCTCGGCGAATATCCACCCCTCGTATTCCTGGTGTAATGCGTCCCGCTCCTGCTTCAGCTCGGCCAGGGCGGCGGAGAACTCGGCCAGGAATGCCCGGTCTTCCTCGCTAATCTCCTCGGCCAGGTTCTCCAGATTTGTAGCGACTTCCTCCAGGGTTTCTTTGCTTTGCTCTACCTGGTCGTCCAGGTCAATAAAGAAGACGGAAGTGTCGGTCGCCCTGCCTCCGTTCCCGGAGGGCTCGAACGATGGCTTGGGGGTGGGAGTGGGTGTCGGTAGGGCTTTGACTTCGGAAGATGTGCCTTCGTCCCCAGCGGATTCGCTCGGCATGGGTGTAGGTGTAGGCGCAGATGTAGGAAGGCTTTCCGATTCGCCGCCCATGGTCTCGGCAAATGCCAGGAGGTCTTCCAGCACATCATCCAAGCCGACGGCTTCATCATCGGCGGTTTCGGCCAGACGCTTTGCCAAGTCCCTGGTCGCCGGGTCGGAAGGCAACCGATCCAAGGCATCAATCACTACCTGGAAGTCGGCAATCAACAACTCCATACGCTCCACCACCTGTTGGGGCGTCATATCGGATTGTTCCTCCCGCAAGGCGTCGTAACTATCGTTGAAATCCTCCCACAGTTCAGCAATGGGATCAAAAGCTTCGGAAAACTCCTCCGCCGCCGAAGCGTCCGTGTTGACCAGGGCTTCCAGGTCAAACTCCACACTGCGCAGCTCGGAAGCGGCTTTATTGCGCCCGTTTTCCACATTCTCAAGCAGGTCAACATGGCCGGGCTGCCATCCGTCCCTTAGTTGACGCAGCGCCTGGTCTTCGATTACGACGGCGTCTATCGTTGTGTCGGCCAAAGCATTAGCCAGGCCAGATGAAGGCAAGTTCCTGGCCTGCCGGGTAATGCCGTTCGCGTCGGCGGCAAAGCCGCGAAAGGCGGCCAGGGCGGCGCTGCGGTCGCAGGAAGTCAGTCCCCCGCGCCACCGGTCAAAATCGGCGTGAAATTGGTCCCAATCCTCATTGATTTGCCGCTGCTCGGCGGCGAACTCGGCAACGGCTTCCGGGCTAACCGCTGCTTCCATCCCGGCCATCGAATTGGCAGCAGCTTCGGCCCGGTTGTTGGCCGACCCACTATTCGGGGCGGATGCCGGTGTTTCAGAGGTGCAGGCCAAAAGGAATAATGAAAGTATGACAAGCGCCGGAGCGAGATACTGGCCCAGTTTTATCTTCATTCAGTCTTGTAAACCCCTACGAAGTCATCTACCAGTCCGTTTCTAAAATTCCCGGAACCCAAGGCCTTCACCGGGCCGGCCAGGGCTTCAGGCTCATTGGCTAGAATAACCAGCACATCCCGGTCGCCGGAGCGGTAAAGCAGCATGACCGCCGTACCTTCCAGCGGTAGGTCCGGGGCAAAGGAAAGGCTGAGGGTTTCGCCCACACTAACGCCCGAAGCATTCAGATACAGGCCAACGTCGGCGGCGTCCTCATATAGCCCCAGAAAGACCGTGTCCCGGCTCAGGTCTTCCCCGCCCCGCAACTCGGCGGTTACGCTCAGGCCGGCCAGCAGCTGCCTTAACTGAGTGCCCCGGTCGAATAGTTCGGGATTCCCCAGAAGGATGTCCACGTCGCCGCCAAAGAAGCGGGGGAAGTCGGCCAGTCGATATTCCCGCTCGCTTTCGGTCAGGAAATCGGCGATGTTGGCGACCAGGCGGTCATTATCCCGCATGCCGTTATAGGGCGGAATCATAAAGGTCAGATCATAAACCGCCAGTACGTTGCGGTGCGCGCCCATCGCCAGCGGTGCCCGCGGCGCTTCCCGCTCAGAGATGCTGGAGACGGTATTTTCGCCGGTAAAGGCCAGTCCCGGCCCGGCGGACTCGATGGAACCGGCAGCGTAGAGGACCAGTTCCCCAAGCCCGGAAGTCAGGGCGTCGGCCTGAAAATCGCGGATGAATATTTCCTGGAAGTTGGTGTCATACTCCACCAGGTTGTACAGGTAATCGGGCTGGAAGGTAATACCCAACGGCTCGGCCAGGCTGTTCAGTCGGTGGGGACGGCCGGGGTCGGCGACCAACAGCAGCTTGCCTCCCTGGCTCACAAAATCCGCCACCAGGTCTGCTTCCGCTCCGGTGTAGGGCAGTTGCGGAGAAATAACCATAAAGCTGTCGGCCTGCCGGAGCTGCGCCTCCAGCGTAGCAGCGACGCCGGAGGACTGGGAGGACTGAGGTTGGGTTATAAACTCGACGGCATAGCCGCGGCTGGCCACCCGAGACAGCAGGGTGGTAATTTCCTCCCGGTTGTAGGCATTGCGATGGCCGGAATCCACCAACAAGGTTCCCCGCGCCGTCGCCGCAGTGACGCTGGCAGAAAAAATGGGACGGTCGGTAAAATCCAATGCCGGCGCCGGGTAATAGACCACTTCCTCGAAGGCAATGTCCGGGCCATCAGGAGCGTCGTAGCCACCCAGGTAACCGCCCTGATTGAAGAACAGGTACGCTACCACCAGGAAGGCAACGGCAAAGCCCGGTATAAGGAGCAGCTTCTTCACTTTAGGGACCGGCCCCGACGTAAAGATAATAGAATTTGGGCTGTTTTATCTCCATGGGAAAGTCCGGGAAGGCCGCATTGGCCGGGCCGCCCAGGACTCCGTATTCCAGAGGCAGTTTAATCGCCTCCAAGTCAACCGGCGCCCCGACAGTACCGACAGTACCGACAGTACCGACAGTACCGACGGGGCCGTTAGCGCCGTCGGCCAACCGGGACTCTTGCGAGTCGTCCGCACCCAGTTCCGGAACGCCGGAAAGTCCGTCCGGGAAAAGATCGGCGGAGTCTTGACGTTCCGGGGATTGGCGATTAGCCAGAATGGTCAACAATTGGATGTCCGCTTGAGTCAGGGGAGTTTCTACATCGCCGCCGGAGGAGTAAATGCGCCGGAGGTCCTGAATAAACAGGCGGTTAACCTCAACGTTCACGTTTAACAGGTCGTAGTTGGAAATGCCGGCCAACTCGGCAGCCTTGGCATAGGCCTGAGAGTCGCTGCCAATTTCGTCGGCCAGACCCAGGCGCACCGCCTCCATACCGGAGTAAAGTCTGCCGTCAGCCAGCGCCTCAGGGGAGATTTTCAGCTTGTCTCCCCGCTCTTCGACCACCATCGCAATGAACGCTTCCTTGAGCCAGTCCATGACAAGAAACCAGTCCCGGCGGGAGGTGCCGGTCAGCTTGTAGGGACCGGTAAAGACGATTGTCTCCGGAAACTGGGGAGAAAGCACTCCCCCGGTCCCGGCGACCACGCCTATATTCCCTACCAGGGAGGAAGTCTTGACGTAGGTGTGGCTGGCGCCCATGGCCATCATGAAGCCGCCGCTGGCGACCAGGCCGTTCATTACCACAACCACCGGCTTTTCTTCCCGCAGGCGGCGGGTTTCGATGTAGAGCTGCTCACTGGCCGACGCTCCCCCACCCGGGGAGGACAGCTTAATGACCACGCCTTTGATACTGGGGTCCTGCCGGCAGTATTCCAGGTAGGCGGTAATAACGGAGGCGGCGTCTTCGCTGATACCGGTAAAAGGTATATCCACGACGCCAATCTTGGGTTTGCCGGGTAGTAGGTTGAAAAAGAGGAGATAGCCGAATAATATACCCACAACGGCCAGCGCCGGCCCAGCTACGTACCAACTGGTAATTATGCGCCCCAGGAGAGCAAGCTTACCCATCCCAACCTGCGTTGACTAGATGCAATTACTAGCCTTTAGTTTGAGGGCCGACCGGTCGGCCCGGTCGGCCCGGTCGGCCGGCTGATTAATCGAATGGTCACGCCGCGCCGGTTGGCATTGACTACATTTTAAAGTCCATTTTCGATGATACTTTAGCGGGTAATTAAAGTCAATCTGCCGCCCGGCCCAAAGCTGGCCCCTCAATCGTACCTGGAAATCCGCCCCTGGCGAGACTGTCGAACCGCCAGCTCAGGGTGAGCGAGGGGCCGGTTATTCCCCAGGTTAGTCGCCGCCGGGCCTGAGGTCGAACTTGCGAAACAGGGTAAGGGCGGCGCCGGTCAGGACGGCGGCATAGCCCGCTACGATCGGTATATACCAGGCCCGGGCGATGCTTTCGCTCTGCCCTTGCAGACCCTGCGCCACGCCGCGGATGCTCCAGGCAGTCAGTTCTGCCAGCGGCCAGTCCAGCAATTCGCCAAGCAACCCCGCCAGGGGGTAGGCGATGGCCTCCAAGGCGATCAGACCGATGCCTATTCCGATGGTAAAGGCGGTGGACTGCCGCCAGTGGGACAGAGCGATGCCCAGGGACAAATATAGCAGGGAGTTCAAATAGGCGGCGCCCGCGTTGGCAATGCCGGTGTCCCAGCCCTCAAGGTGGGGTTCCCAGACCAGGGCCGGCAGTCCGGCCATCAGGTAAGCAATCAGGTGGTAGGCCAGGAGAACCAGGGCGACGGTGAGCGCCTTGGCCGCCAGGATACTGCTGCGGAGGTTTCCCCGGGCGGCCAGGGTACGGCAGTTTCCGCCCTGCAACTCGGCGGCGTAAACTATTGCGGCCAGAACGATAGCCAGGGCCGGCGTTAAGGCCGACATTACGGCGGTCACCGCTTCGAAGTAGTTAATTGACAGTTCCATGATGAGTTGACTTTGGTTCAACCACGCGCTGACCGCCAGGACCAGGACCGGAACCAGCAGGGACAGAATGCCCAAGACCAGAAAATCGGTCCGCTTGCGCAGCCGGAACCATTCCCACTTAGCCAGGTTGATAATCTCTAGCATGGATGGCCTCCGCCTTGCCCTACCACCGACAGGTATATTTCTTCCAGTGTTCCGGTTGAGGTTCCGGTTGAGGTTCCGGCGGATTTCTCCGGCGTTCCCGGGCGCATGGCAGTGGGGAAAATACTTATCTCGGCCAGGTCGCGGGCCGGCTTCCATTCCTCGCCGCGGGTGGTCTCAACGGAAAGGGCGGTCAGGTCCGAATCCTCGGCGAAGGCCGCCCAACCTTTTCCGATCAGGTAGCGGAGGGCCTCGGCATTGTCGGTGGTGGCGATGATGGTGGCGAAGGTAGTGGCAGTCGCCGAAGCCATTGTAGTGGCAGTCGCCGGGGCCACTGTAGAGGCAATCGAGGGGGGGTCGGAGCTTGCCGGAGCCTCGCCAATCCGGCCTTGGGCGGCCAGGATACCCCGGTTGATGATGGCGTAATAGTCGCAGGTGCGTTCCACTTCGTTGAGCAGGTGGCTCGACATGATGATGGTACGGCCCGGCATCCGGCCCAGCTCGAGGATTATCTCCCGCACCTCCACCATACCCTCCGGGTCCAGGCCGTTTGTGGGTTCATCCAGTATCAACAGCTCCGGGTTGTTGACCAAAGCCCCGGCGATGCCCAAGCGCTGTTTCATGCCGGTGGAGCATTGGGAGAACTTGCGCGATGCCGCCGGCCCGGACAAGCCGACTTGAGCCAGCAGCCGCTCCACTTCCTCCAGGTCTTGACCGCCGGTGTGGACGCCCTGAACGCAGCGCAGATTGTCCCGGCAGGAAAGGTGGGGCCACATCAGCGGTCGGGAAATCAGCGAGCCGGTGCGGGCCAGGGCCAAACGGTGTTCGCTTTCTCCCAGCAGGCTGAAGGTCCCCTCGGTGGGGGAGATGAATCCGGTGAGGATGCTGAGCAGGGTGGTCTTGCCGGAACCGTTGGGCCCCAACAGGCCGAGGATGGCCCCGGTGGGCACGGTGAAATTCACTCCGTTCAAGGCGGTAAAGCGTCCAAACCGCCGGGTTAATCCCTTGGTGGTTACCGCCGGGGACGCCTGAGGGAACGGGGATTCCGCTACCTCAGGGGCCGGGTCGGTTTCCGATGCCGATGCCATTGCCGATGCCATTGCCGATGCCATTGCCGATGCCATTGCCGATTCCGATGCCATTGCCCGCGCCTTCTCCGGTGACATATAGGCTACCCTCGCCTGAGCCGTTCCCGGTTTCAAGCGGAAAACAATGGCTCGGTCTTATATTCCATACTGCCCAAATACTGAACGACGGCCCAATTGCCGTCGGTTCCCTTAACGCCCGGCCGGGGGCGGGTAATCCTCCAGGTTAAAGGCTTCGCCGTTCAGGTTAATGCTATCCTCAAACAGTTCGGGGCGGCCAAAGGACTGACGGGCATAGCAGCCGTTGCGGGCGTTGCGCATCAAACCGGCCACCTGTTCCGGGCCGTCGGTGGACTCCACATCATAGTGAATGACAATCTTGTCGGCCTTGGCCTGAACCGTCTGGGCCAGCACCGAACCCGACGAGGACACGGAAAACCCGATGCGGGCTTTGACCTGTCCCAGGTTGACTTTCATCATCTGAGCGTACCGCTCAAGTTGAGTCATTTCTCAAAATAGGACGGATACCGCAAAGTAGGTCATCGGCGAAGGGGCGGTATTGTCTCCCATTGGCTGCCCCTCGTCGCACATAATGGTAAAACCGCGGGCCTCGGCCTGTTTCTTCATTCCGTCCAGGGTCATGGCATCGCCTTCAATCGTAAAGGAACGGGAAATACGGTCGCTATCCGGCTGGGCTGGCGTCGTCATTTTCTTCTCCTGAAACAGTAGATTGAGGGAGAGTATAGCATCAGGCCACCGGAGCCACAAACCGGAACTAAGGATACTCTGAATAAGTCATTAAACGGCAGCGCCTTCACCCCGTCGTTCCTGCGCAGGCAGGAACCTCGGTCCACAACGTTTTAGGTTCCTGCGGAAGCAGGAACGACGGGTAAGGGCCTTTTAATAGTTCCCGCTCCCCCCGGGGGAGGGTTAGGGTGGGGGCGTCTCCCCGGTGGATGCAAAGCTGTTGGAAAGCAGGACTTCACCCTCACCCCGGCCCTCTCCCCCAAGAAAGCGGGAGAATTAAATGACCCGGCCAGCGTCCCCGGTTGACGGCGGAAGCCCCGGCGGGTGTCTGCTATACTTGGTGAGACTTGAGACCGGCAAACAATGCTCGACCCGGCCGTAAGACAATATCGACCCGGCCGAAGGAAGCCGAAGGAAGCCGAAGGAAGCCGAAGGAAGCCGCAGGAAGCCGCAGGAAGCCGCAGGAAGCCAAAGAAGGCAAGTTGTGACTTGGATTAGACAAGAGGATGTGGGTATGCCCGGCATTATCAGCTCCATGTCCATCAACCCCAGGATGATGAAGGCGGTGCAAGAAATTAACCAGGCAATCAGCTTTGGGGCCTCGGCGTTGACCCGGGTGCAGGAGGAATCCATTGCGGTGGCCGTATCGGTGATAAACCGCTGCCGCTTTTGAGCCTCCTCCCACGGAGGGTTCCTCCGTCAACATTCCGACGACCCGGAATATGCCAGCCACATTTTGCACGATTACACCACCGCCAACCTGGACCCGGAGACCCGGGGGATGCTGAATTTCGCGGTAAAGCTGACCCGGGAGCCTACGGCGATGCAGGAGTCGGACGTGCAGACCTTGCGCGGTTTGGGGCTGAGCGATGAGCAGATACTATCGATAGTGGGAATTACCTGCCTCTTCAACTTTATGAATCGGCTGGCCGACGGCTTGGGAGTGGATATTGGAGCGGAACGGCAAGAGGCGATGGACCGGTGGGTAACCGGCCCAGCCCGCGACCTGGATTGGCTATGGGCCGCCAAGGGGGCGCGAGTCTAGGTTTCGCCGGTTGACCGGGGCCAGGGAAACCACGAAGGTTGACCGGGGACAGGGAAACCACGAAGGTTGACCGGGCGCCGGCCTGAAGCAGTCTTAAAGAACCGGGGCGGATATCGCGTACCTATCCGCCCCGGTTCTTTTTGGTTCGCCGAATTTCAGTCCGTTTCGAGGCCACCCTAGTCCGGGCGGCTGGAGTGAATGCCGGACTTGCTCCAATAGTCCCAGAGGTTGGCGGCGTTCATCCGCATCACTCTTGGCGAGGTACCGTCCTGGCCTACGTCCATCGGGTAGCGGTCGGTTAATTCCGTCAGGTTTTCGACCGCCTCATCGCGGGTCATTCCCCGTTCCACCGAACTCCGGGCGTACTCCTTCCACTCCATAATGTAGTCGCCCTGTTCGTCCAGATAGCTCTTGTCGCAGAGGGCGCCGTGGCCCGGTACGAAAATTTCCTCATCCAGGACCCGCAGGGACTCCAGGGCGCGCAGCCACTGGTCCGGGTTGGCTTCCTGAATGTAGGTTTGCACCTTGTGGAAGATGTTGTCGCTGGTAAAGACCACGCCTTCTTCTTTAATCGAGATGGCCGCCTGATAGAGGGTATGCCCGGGCATATGGACCAACTGGAAAGTGTGGTCGCCCAGGTGGAGGGTCATACCGTTCTTGAAGGTAACCACCGGAACGTTGGGGGCGTAGTCCTGCAGCAAGGCCGGTTCATCCGGGCCCATACCGGCAACCCGGGCCACGTGCTCCTCCAGGTCCGTATCCAGAATCCGCTGACGCACTCCCTCATGGGCAATGACCGGAACATCGAAATAGGCATTGCCGGTCCAGTGGTCACCGTGGGGTTCGGTGTTGATGATGTAACGCAGTTCGCCGTGTTTGGCGATCTCGGCCTTTAACTTAAGGGCGTCACTGGGTTTCTGGGGGCTGTCAATCATCACCACGCCCTCGGAAGTTACTACAAAGCCGTGGTTACATCCCCGGATTTGGGTTTCCGCAAAGACACTGTCGGTTAACTGTTGCATCTTAATAAGCTCCTGTTTCGCATATTTTCTTAACCGGCTTAAAGTAAATCGGGCGCTTTCTCAACCCGGCGCCAACTTGCCGACCTAGGCTAACTGGCGCAGCTTGGGGTCGAGACGGTCCCGAAGCCAGTCGCCGAACAGGTTGAGGGATAGCACGGTGAGCAGGATAGCCACGCCGGGCATGGTGGAAATCCACCACGCGTCGGACAGAAAATCCCGGCCGTCGGCCACCATTGAACCCCAGGCGGGAATGGGCGGTGGGACACCGGCGCCCAGGAAGCTGAGGGTGGATTCCACCAGAATGACGATGCTTACTTGCAGGGTCGCCACTACAATCAGCGTGTTAATCACCCCGGGGAAGAGATGAACGAACATGATGCGCGGGGTGGAAGCCCCGGCCACCCGGGCCAGGGAAACGTAGTCCATCGTCTTTAGCTGCAAGACCTCGCCGCGGATTTGCCGGGCGAACCTCACCCAGATAAACAGCACCAGCACCACCGTAATGATAAAGAAGGACTGACCCACCGAAACCACCAGCACCAAGGCTACCAGCACCAGGGGCAAGGCCAGGAAAATATCCACGACACGCATCAGCAATTCGTCAATCAACCCGCCGAAATAACCGGCAATCAAGCCCAGGGAGGTGCCAATGGCGCCGCCGACGCCCAGGGTTATCGCCGCAATAATCAGCGAGATGCGGGCGCCGAAAATAATCCGGCTGAGCACGTCCCGGCCCAGGTCGTCGGTACCCAACAGGTACTCGCTAGTGCCCCCTTCCCGAAGGATGACGGTAACCGTATCTCCCAGGGCAGCATCTTCCCGAATGCGCTGGGCCCTGGGTAAGGATATTTGCTTGTGGCCCAAGCCCGCTTCGGGAAACTCCACCACCACCTTGGTCGAAGTCTTCTGGTCAACCCAGGCCGGGGGAGCTTTCTGGTCTTCCAGGTGGCCCCGGCGCGGGTCATGGGGGGCTATCAAGTTGGCAAAGATGCCGGTTCCGGCCACCAGCAGCAACAGGAAGACGGAAATACCCAGCGGAATATGCTGCCTTCGAATGCCCTTGAATATTCGCAGCGCCCGGACCGGCGCCGAGGCCGGACGGGTTGCCAGAATGGTATCTGCCAAAAGATTCCTCCTTTCCGGTTAAGCCTTCCCGGTTGATTATTCCAGATTAGCTATAACGAATTCGGGGATCCAGATAAGCGTAGAGTATATCCACCAACAGGGAGGTGCCGAGGTACATCAAGGCAAAGAAAATTACAATTCCCTGCAATAGAGAGTAGTCGGACTGACGCAAGGCATCAAAGGCCAGCAGCCCAATTCCCGGCCAGGCAAAGACGGTTTCGGCTACGATGGACCCGGTTACCAGGGTGCCCAGGGTAATGCCCATAAAGGTCAAAGGCGGAATAACCGCGTTCTTCAGAGCGTGCTTCCAGATGATTTGGGTCTCCGAAACGCCCTTGGCCCGGGCCAGCTTAATATACTCGGTGTCCAGGCTGTCCAGCATGGCCGAGCGGACAATGCGCATATTGGCGGCCACCGTAAACCAGCCCAAGGTGACTGCCGGCAGAATGAAACTGTTCCATTCGTAGCGTCCCGAGGGCGGCACCCAGCCCAGCATTACCGCAAAGAAGAAAATCAACATGATGCCCAGCCAGAAGGGGGGCATGGATTGTCCCAGCAGCGCAATCAACTTGCCCAGTTGGTCCCAGAAGCTGTCCCGCTTAATCGAAGACAGGATGCCCAGGGGAATGCCCAAAACCAGCGACATTATAAAGGCGGCGACTCCCAGTTGCAGCGTGGCCGGCAGCCGGTCCAGGATGGTGGCGGTGACCGGCTGATTGTCCACCACGGAGTTGCCGAAGTCCAGGGTCAGAGCGGCGCGAAGGAAGATGCCGTATTGCACGAACAAGGGTTGGTCCAATCCCATGCTTTCGCCCAGTTCGTCCCACATTTCGGTGCTGGCATAATCGTCCAGCAACAGCGTCCGCGGGTCTCCGGAGGCCCGGGCCATTACAAACACGATCAAGGACACCAGGATTAGGGTAAAGACGGTAATCAGCAGTCGTCGTGCGATGAATCTTTGCATTGCGCAACCCTCTACTTACGGTTCTGGGTGACGATCCGGCATCAGTTATTATTTATCGGTTTTGGTTATCGGTTAATTCCGCTTACCCGTAGAACTTTCTGCCCGCAGTAGTAGCTAACGTACAATAATCAATATACTATAGCATCCAATCGTCAACATTTAATCCAATCGTCGAGTAGTAAAGGCGTACCCGGATCAGGCCGCCCCGGGCCGGCTTTGAGCGCGGCGCATTCCCCGCAAAACCGTCTGCCCGATGACACCGAACAGCAGGGCCGTTACATTGGATGCCGCCACCGCTCCCAGGACCGTATAGGCGATGGGGCCCATTTCGGGGGAGGCACAGCATTCCGGCTCCAGGCTCGCCCCGTAATAGTAGCCGCCCAGTCCTCCGGCGACCCCGGCCACGACCACCACCAGGAACAGGACAGCGGTAAAACCGGAACCGACGCTCTTCAACCACATCCAGGCCAGCAGGCTGCCAATCCCCGCGCCCAAGCCGGCCCCGGACACAAACAGAGTAAACCAGGCCGACCAGGAAGTGAGTCCAAATAGTACCAGACTCATTCGAGCCAGAACTACCCCGACTGCCGCGAACACCAACGCCATACCAAGGCCCAACGCGACTCTGCCAGCATAACCAATAACCGGACTAAGCAAAGCCATAGCTCCTTTTTTACCTACCTTACCTACCCAACTGCCAGCCGGCGCCGGCGATATCCACCGGCCCGGTTTTGCCCAGCATCCTAGCATAAACTTGCCGTGCTGACTATCGGAGCCGGAGCATCGCGGGCCGCGGGCCGACGTAGGGCGCGCGTTTGCGATTATCAGTATGCGGGTTATCAGTATGCGGGGGCTGAGATGCGGCAGGGCCGCGCCGCAACGCGACCCTAACTTTAATCACCATTAAACCAACAACCCGATAGCCGGTAAACCGCGGGGATAACCGTAACCGACGCTTAGACTTCGACCGCTCAGACTTCGACCGCTTAGGCTTCGACCGCTCAGGCTTCCACCGATTAGGCTTCGACGCCGGCCCCGGCAAAGGCGGCGCGCAGGGCGGCACAGCTTTGCTCGACCGCCTGTTTAGCCTTATCTACCACCGCGAACATGCCGAAAAAGCCGTGAATCATCCCGTCATAACGGGTACAGACGATAGGAACGCCTGCCTCGGTCAGACTGCGGGCAAATGCCTCGCCCTCGTCCCGGAGGGGGTCATACTCGGCGGTAATTACCAGGGCCGGAGGCAGCCCGCTCAGGTCGGCGGCCCGTTGAGGCGCGGCGTAGGGATTGGCAGCGTCGGCGTCACTAGCCAAATAATGGTCCCAATACCAGATCATTCCGTCCCGGCTCAGTTGGTAGCCTTCGGCATTTTCAATATAGGACACGGTATCGAAATTCCGCTCGGTGACCGGGTACACCAGCAGTTGGAAGACCAGGGCACAGCCGCCCCGGTCGCGGGACATCAGGGATACGGCCGCGGACAGGTTGCCGCCGGCGCTGTCCCCACCGGTAGCTATCCGGGCCGGGTCCACATTGAGGGACGCGGCGTTGGCCGCAAGCCACTGAGTAGCGGCATAGCAGTCCTCCGCCGGGCCGGGGAACTTGGTCTCCGGAGCCAGCCGGTAATCGACGGAAACCACCACGCAGTTGGCGCCGACGGCCAGATTGCGCGCGGAGCTATCGGCTGAATCCAGGTCGCCAACCACCCAGCCGCCGCCGTGGAACCAGGCCAGACCGGGGAATGGGCCGGAGCCTTCCGGGGTGTAGATGCGAACCGGCACGTCTCCATCGGGGCCGGGGATGGCGCGGTCTTCGACTTTCGCCACCTCCGGGCCGGGCGCCCGGGCGCGGGCTCGCCCATTGGCGCGGGCCTCTTCCGGCGAAACCAGGTGATTTGCCGGGAAACCCAGGGCGGCAGCGGCTTCCATGACTTGTATAGCTTGCGGATCCAGGGGCATTTCACACCTCCTGATGGTAAGGGCGTAAGGGTTTTAAGGGGATGGCTAATTGGGGCTATTGTAACCACAACATTGGGGGATTGCCATAGTTGGGTTGGGTGGTGGAAAATGTGTAATGCCGAGTTCGCCAGCGTTTCCATTAAATTATAGAACTATGTGAGGATTTGGTTATGCCAGTGGAAATAACAATCAAGGGAGTTTCTGAGAAAGTTCGTGACAATCTGGCTGTAAAGGCGGCGGCGCAAGAAAAATCCTTGCAGGAATTTCTGCACGGTGAGTTGGAGCGGATTGCGTCAAGACCGTCCAATAAAGAATGGATGGAAGAAGTTCGCCGGCGGAAGTCAGCCGACCCTAAAACAGTGCCGGCGAAGGTGATTTTGCAAGCCCTCCGCGAGGACCGTAAGTGACGATTATTCTTGACGCTTCGGTACTGGTTGCGGCGGTAATTGATTCAAGTAAAGAAGGAATCTGGGCGGGCACTTTAACTGCTCGTGACGATATTGTGGCGCCCGAGGTAGCCCTGGCTGAGGCGTCGAATGTGTTGCGGCGTCTCGAACTGTCCGGAGAAATTCCCCCCGGAGAAGCTACCGAGGCCCAGCGTGACCTTCTCCGGCTGGGCTTACATACCGTTAACTACGCACCCTACGCCCAGCGTATATGGTCCTTGCGGCATAATCTGACTTGTTACGACGCTTGGTACGTGGCGGTGGCCGAGGCGCTCAATTGCCCTTTGGCGACCCTTGACCGTCGACTCAGCCACGCCAGCGGTCCCACTTGTGAGTTTATCGTACCGGCCCTTGGCGACCACGCAGGCAACTGACTTTCCTTTCCCTGCTATTCCCCAGCCCGCCACCTTAAATCCGGCTGACGGGCGGCCCGCGCCTCGTCCAACCTTGATACCGGCGTGGTATGGGGGGCTTGCTGCACCAGTTCCGGCGTTTCCACCGACTCCCGGTTGATTTCCCGCAGGGCCCGGCAGAAGGCGTCCAGCGTATCCCGGTTTTCCGACTCGGTCGGCTCGATCATCAGCGCTTCATGGACAATCAGCGGGAAATACATGGTGGGCGCGTGGAAACCGTAATCAAGCAAACGCTTCGCCACTTCCAATCCGCTAACGCCCCGTTCCCGCTGCCAGTCGGCGGAAAATACCACCTCGTGCATACAACGGCGGTCGTAGGGTAGATAGTAGATGTCGCGCAGCGCTTGCAGCAGGTAGTTGGCGTTCAGGACGGCGTTGCCGCTAATTGATTTGATACCGGCATCGCCCAGAGTGCGGATGTAGGTGTAGGCCCGCACCAGTACGCCGAAGTTGCCGTGGAAGCCGCTAATCTTGCCGATACTATGTTCCGGTGTCACCAGGGAGTAGGCCGCCGTATCTGCGGCGCTATTGCCCGAACCGGTTCCCGGCGTTGAATCCGGCGTTGAATCCGGCGTTGAATCCGGCGTTGAATCCGGCGTTGAATCCGGCGTTGAACCCGGCGCTGAACCCGGGCCGGCGTCCGATTTGACCACCACCGGCGCCGCCAGGTAAGGACTCAGCGATTCGCCGCAACAGACCGGCCCGGCGCCGGGGCCGCCGCCGCCGTGGGGCGTGCTGAAGGTCTTGTGCAAGTTCAGGTGGATTACGTCGAAGCCCAGATCGCCCAACTTGGTACGGCCCAGTAGAGCGTTCATATTGGCCCCGTCGCCATAAACCAGGCCGCCCGCCTCGTGGACTACCCGGCATACTTCAATGATGTTGCGGTCGAAGAGGCCCAGGGTGCTGGGCAGGGTTATCATCACTCCGGCCAGGTCCGAGCCGGCCAACTCATGGAGAGCGTCCAGGTCCACGTTGCCGTCCCGGTCGGAGGCCAGGGTTACCACTTCAAACCCGGCCATCGCCGCCGAGGCCGGATTGGTGCCGTGGGCGCTGTCCGGTATCGCCATCCTGGTGCGTTGAAATTCGCCGCGAGCATGATGGTAGGCGCGCAGCATCAACACACCGGCCAACTCGCCATGGGCTCCGGCCAGGGTAGCCAGACTCACCCCGTCCATTCCGGTTATTTCCAACAAATAACCCTGGAGCCGGTACAGCAGTTCCAGCGCGCCCTGACAATGTTCCTCGGGCTGCAACGGATGAATGGCGGCGAACCCGGGCAGAAAGGCCACTTCGTCGTTGATCTTGGGGTTGTACTTCATGGTACAACTGCCCAGGGGGTAAAACTGGGTGTCAATCGAGAAGTTCAACTGGCTGAGGCCGGTGAAATACTGGACCACCTCCGGCTCGGAAACCTCCGGCAGGGGCGGGTCGGCGCGGAGCAGCGACGCATCCGGCATCGGCTGGGCTGGCACATCCAACCGGGGGGCTACGACGCCCATCCGGCCGGGGACGCTGCGCTCCATCAGGAGTCGGGTAGTGTCGCGGGTTCCACCTTTCATCATCGGCCGATTTCTCCAGTCTATCCGGTAATCCTGGCAGTCTTATCCACCAGTAGTCTTATCCTATGGTAGTCTTATCCAATCGTTTCGAGGGCCGAAACCAGGGAGTCGATATCTTCCCGGGAGCACATCTCGGTCACGCAAAGCAACATTCCGTTGGGGATGCTGTCGCTGATGTCCAGACCACCCAGAATGTTGCGTTCCAGCAGCCGGCGGTTAATCAGCGCCGGAGGCTGCGGACATTGCACGACGAACTCCTGAAAAAAAGTTCCGCTAAGGGGCAGGGAATAACCGGGGAGGCGTTCGATGCAGGAAGCGGCGTAATTGGCCTTGTGGTAGCTCAGTTCGGCCATTTGACGTAACCCCTGCCGGCCCAGGGCCGCCAGGTAGATGGTTACGGCCAGGGCGTAAAGAGCCTCATTGGTGCAGATGTTGCTGGTGGCTCGCTCCCGGCGGATATGCTGCTCTCGGGTCTGCAAGGTCAACACATAGCCGATACGACCCTCGGTATCCACGGTGCGGCCCACCAGACGGCTGGGCATTTGCCGGATGTATTGCTCCTTGGCGGCAAAGAGACCCACATAAGGGCCGCCATAGCTGACCGGGATGCCCAGGGGCTGGCCCTCGCCGGTAACAATGTCCGCGTCGTAATGGCCGGGAGGCTGAAACATTCCCATCGCCATCGGGTCGGTGGACAACACCAGCAGAGCGCCCCGGTCGTGGGCGGCGGCGCTCATTAGCGCCAGGTCTTCGATATACCCATAGAAATTGGGATATTGGGCGACCAGGCAGGCAGTAGCTTCATCAATCTTCGAGGCAATATCCGCCGCCGGGGATACGGTGTATAGCTCAATTCCCTGGGCCTGGCAGTAGGTGCGGATCACCTGGAGATAGGCCGGGGACAGGGTATCGGCGACGGCCACGCGCTGGCGGCGGGTAACCCGACAGGCCATCAAGACACCCTCGGCCAGGCTGGTGGCGCCGTCATACATACCGGCGTTAGCCACTTCCATACCGTAGAGGCTGCTAATCAGGGTCTGAAATTCGTAAATAACCTGCAGGGTGCCCTGGCTGACTTCCGGCTGGTAGGGAGTATAGGCGGTCAGGAACTCGCCGCGGGTCATCAGGGCCTTGACGACGGCCGGGATGAAGTGGTGGTAGGCGCCGGCGCCCAGGAAGGACGGGCCGCTGCTCAGGGTCCGATTTCTGCCGGCCAGGGCAGCCAACTCCCGCTGGATTTCCAATTCGGACATCGGCTCCGGCAGGTCCAGCGGCGGGTTGCGAAACTCGGCGGGAATGTCCTGGAACAACTGGTCGATAGAAGTAAGGCCGAGGGTAGCCAGCATTTCGGCCTGTTCCTGCTCGGTGCTGGGGATGTAATGGGACTGGAAATGTCCGGTGGAGGTCACGCCATAGTCTCCTTCAGCTTGTAGCCCGGACTTGCAGCCCGGACTTGGAGTAAAGGGCCGGGGCGCCGGTTCAACCTCGGCCAGGTATTGAACGGTTTAACGACCGGCCCTTAGACCTACAAGCCGTTGATATAGGTCTCGTAGTCCTCGGCGGTCATCAGGCTATCCAGTTCGGCCAATTCATCCAGGACCACCCGGATAATCCAACCGGTCTCAAAGGGGTCGTCGTTAACCAGTTCGGGGTGGTCGATAAGCCCATCGTTAATTTCGGTAATCTTTCCGGTAACCGGAGAGAAGAGGTCGGAAACGGCCTTGACCGACTCAACCTCGCCCATCTTTTCCAGGTGGACAACGTTATTGCCAACAGCGGGCAAGTCAAAATATACGATGTCGCCCAGCTCATCCTGAGCAAAGTCGGTAATGCCAATCAAAACCAGTTTGGCGTCGGCATCCTCCAGCTTGGCCCACTCGTGCTCCTGGGTATATCTGCGGTCGTCGGGACTCACTTTGTCCAAACCTCCTGGCTGCCGGTGTCGGGCAGATACCGGGTCGGTATAGCTAGCTTCTGGTATAGAAGGGGAGCGGCGCCACTTCCGCCGCAGTGGCCCGTCCGCGGATATCTACGTCCAAAACCAGGCCGGGGTCGGTGTAACGCACCAAAACGTAGCCCATTGCGATGCTGGTGTCAAGGGTAGGGGAGTAACTTCCACTGGTAATTTCGCCCACCCTCTGCCCCTGGAACAGGATGGGATAACCGGCCCGGGGGGCGCTGCGTCCGGAGAGTCGCAACCCGACCAGTTTCCGCTCCGTGCCCTGCTCCCGCTGCCGCTGTAACGGCCCTAGCCCGACGTAAGCTCCCTCGGCTCGGACGAACCGTTCCAGCCCGGCCTCGATGGGAGAGGTGTCCGGGTTAATTTCGTGGCCGTGAAGGGGCAAGGCGGCCTCCAAACGCAGCACATCCCGGGCGCCCAGACCGCAGGGCAGCGCTCCGGCATCCATCAGGGCCCGCCAGGCAGCTTCCGCGTCGGCGGCATCCAGCACCATTTCAAACCCGTCTTCGCCGGTGTAGCCGGTTCGCCCGACAAACACCGGCCGGCCCTGAAACGTGCCCTCCCGCCAGCCAAAGGGGCGGGTAGCGGAGGCCGGCGCGCCACCTATCGCGCCACCTATCGCGCCACCTATAAGGGTGCAAAGCGTATCCAGCAGCGCCGGAGAGTTCGGCCCCTGCAAGGCGATAAGGGCGGTTTCAGCAGTCCGGTCGTCCAGGGTCACGCCGCCGGAGAACTCGGCGTCAATCCAACGCTGGAACCAGGCAACCACCTCGGCGCGGTTGCCGGCATTGGGGATCAGCAGGTAGCGGTCATCGGCCAAACGATAAAAGATGGTGTCGTCAATAACGCCGCCCGCCTCGTTGCAAATCATGCAGTAGCGGGCCCTTCCAATCCGCAGCGTAGTGGCCGACCCGGTGAGCACCCGGTCCAGAAAGTCTGCGGCTTGGGGGCCGGAGATATACAGGCGGCCCATGTGGGAAACGTCAAAGATACCGGCGGCGGTGCGTACCGCTTTGACTTCGTTGATAATGCCGGAATACTGCACCGGCATATCCCAACCGCCAAAGGGCACCATGCGCCCCCCCAGATCGAGGTGAGTTTGGTAAAGAGTTGTTCGCAGATTCATAATATTGCCGAGCCATAATAACCCGCCGGCAATACCGGCGCAAGGGAACCGCGTCGGGAGAGACGGGGCATTCGATGGTATATAGAGTGTATATAGGGAACCGCTCATGGGGAGCCTGTCGAACCAGGGACCGGCCCATCGACCAGCTCAAGGCGAGCGGGGGCAAGCCGGAGCGGTGAACTTTGAAAGACCCGGCGGAACGCCCAAAATTAATTGAAAACCGTTATTGGATGTTATACCTTTATTGATAGGCCTAATGTATTCTTTAGTTGAGCTATTCGGTATCGAAACTGCTGCAATGGTCAAGGAGGAACCAGATGGCCCTGAACCGGAACATGGAAGACGCGTTGAGTCGGCATATAAATGAGGAGTTCTACTCCTCCTACCTTTACCTTTCGATGTCGGCTTACTGCGAATCGGTTGACCTGCCCGGTTTTGCTCACTGGCTGCGGGTGCAAAGTCAGGAAGAATACTCCCACGCAATGAACCTGTTTAATTTCGTCCAGAACCGGGATGGAATGATCACGCTCCACCCCATAAGTCAGCCGACAATCGAGTTTCAATCGGCCCTGGACGTGATGCAAAACACGCTGGACCACGAGCGGCAGGTGAGCGACCTGATTGACCGGCTCTATGAGGAGGCGGTAAAAGAGGGTGACTACCCGACCCAGGTGCATTTGCAGGCGTTCATTACCGAACAGATAGAAGAAGAAAAGAACGCCCGGGATATTGTCGCTCAGTTGAAGATGATTGGCAGCAACAGCAGCGACTTGCTGCTGTTGGACCGGGAGTTGTCCGCCCGGCAACTCTCCCCGGGCCTCTGACTTCTCGGGGCGCCCGGAGCTTTAGCCTCGAAATCCCGCCTTAATTCCCGCATCGATAGCAGTAATATCCCGAAATCCGGCCAAAATCGACCGGATTTCATTTTAGTGGACTTAGTGTATTCCACCGGGCGTTGCAATCTGTTATAATCTTATATGGTATGAGTTAAGGTTCCCGTGGGTCGTTGCTTAAGTTGCCGCTGACACCGGATGACCTCGACTAGGCCAAATCAACATTTTGGAGGTCGACAGTTGGCGCTGTCAGATAAAACTTTAGCTTGCGTGGATTGCGCATCGGAATTCGTATTCACCGTGGGGGAACAGGAGTTTTTTAACTCTCGTGGGTTCACCAATGAGCCCAGGCGCTGCCCCCAGTGCCGCCAAAGCCGGAAGAGCCAACGTTCTTTCGAGGGCGGGGCCCGGGAAATGCACCCGGCGGTCTGCGCCCAGTGTGGCGTGGAAACCATGGTTCCCTTCCGTCCCCGGGGCGACCGGCCGGTCTATTGCAGTGATTGCTTCAGCTCAATGCGTGAGAGCAACTACCGCTAAACCCCGGCTTAACCCTACCGGTCAAACCGGGTAGCCATCAGCATCAAAATCGATATTGAAGGCGGTCCCCGGTCCTGGACCGAAACCTATAAAGGATAATAGCCTTTGCTGACCCCCGGTATAAAGCCGGGGGTTTGTACGTTAATCCCCCGGTAACCCGGGAAATGCCAAGGTACAATCATCGCCCGCCGGTAATCCGATTGCCACCCTACGACGCGGCAATTGTCAGCGACCGGCTTACAGGAGGTAAAGCGCAGATGCGAGAGAGCGCCGATATTGTCATCATCGGCGGCGGAATAATGGGCTGTAGTATGCTCTATCACCTGGCCCGGCTGGGAGCCGCCCGTCCCCTGCTGCTGGAACGGGAGGTGCTGGGCGCCGGCTCCACCGGCCGCTCCCAGGCCATTTGCCGTACCCATTACTCCAACCCGATAACCGCCTCGATGGCGTGGGAAAGCCTCAAAGTCTATGCCAACTTCGGCAATCTGGTAGGCGGAACAGCCGGTTTCGTCAAGACCGGCTATGTAGTGGTTGTGGAGGAAGCTGACCGGCCCGGGCTGGAGCTTAACATCGCGATGCAGCAGGACTTGGGCATCAGCGCCGCATTGGTCACCGCCGACGAACTGCGGGAAATTGCCCCGATGCTGGAGAGTTACGACGGGGAGGGACTTGCCTATGAGCCGGAGTCCGGTTACGCCAACCCCTACCTGGCAACGACCTCCTACGCCGCCCGGGCTCGGGAGCTGGGGGCGGATATTGTCACCCGGGCCGCGGTTACCGGCATCGAAATTACCGGCGGCCGAGTGCGGGCGGTGCTTACCGAGCAGGGACGGGTGGAAACTCCGGTGGCGGTGCTGGCCGCCGGCCCCTGGTCCAACCGGCTAATGGGCGGAACCGGCGTTGAGCTGCCCCTGGGCGCGGTGCGGCACCAGGTTGCCCTGGCAACCCGGCCCGTTGACCTGCTGCCCGATCATCCCATCGTGGGCGACATCGCCCAGTCCTTCTCCTTCCGTCCGGAAAGCCCGACCCTCACCATGGTGGGCTACGGCGAGGAGGAGATAGGGGAGATTGAGACGGAAGTAGATAGCTACAATCAGGGATTTGACCCGCCGGAGGCTGCCGATGCGCTGCGCCGGATGGCCCGTCGGATGCCCGGGATGTCCGAATCCTATATTCGGGGCGGTTGGTCGGGACTGTTCACCGTAACCCCGGATTGGCATCCAATTCTGGACCGGGTGCCCGGCGTGGAAGGGCTGTTTTGCGCCGTCGGGTTCAGCGGTCATGGGTTCAAGTTGGCCCCGGCGATTGGCCAGGCAATGGCGGAACTGGTCCTGCAGGGCAAGGCGGAGTCCGTTGACCTGACCCCGCTGCGGTTCAGCCGGTTTGCCGAAGGAGACTTGCTCGCTTCACGCTACCGCTACCGGGTGTTGGCCTGACCCAGGGCGGCGCTGTGGGCGCAGGAACAACTTACCAGGGTTGAAGCCCTCGAACAAAGTAGGGGCGGCGCTGTGGGCGCAGGAACAACTTACCAGGGTTGAAGCCCTCAAACAAAGTAGGGGCGGCGCTGTGGGCGCAGGAACAACTCAATAATAAGGTACAAAGGGGGTCAGGGAAATGGGGCGGCGCTGCGGGCGCAGGAACAACCCGGCGGAGGATTCGGGGCCGCCTTGACCTGACCCGGCCTATGCCAAAAGTCGATGCAAAGTGTTATGATAAAGCCCAGCCAAATTAACCGGCAATAAAATTCAACGGTTCCAGGAGAAACAATAATGTTTATACGAATGGTTTGGGGAAAGTTACGGCCCGGCAGTTGGGGAGAATACGAGCGACACTACCATGAGCGGTTGGCTAATTCCGATAACACCGCCATCCAGGGCCTGAAGGAGCGGCAACTGCTGCGCGGCACCGAAGACCCGGACGAGGGAATCAGCGTCAGCATCTGGGAAACGCTGGATGACTTGCGCAATTACGAGACCGGAGAGTTCCGCCAGAATGTTGCCCGGGAAATGGAGCACCTGTATCGGGGCGAATACTGGGTCAAGCACTTTGAGATTAGCTCCTCCGACTAACGCGGTTCCGCCGGCCATTTAACCGGCTAATGCGCTAAAGGCAGCAACGAAACGGCTAAAGGACGCCCGGCCCGAATTATCGGCCGGGCGTCTTTGTGGAGGTATGGCGGGGAAAAGGCGCTGGATCCAGCATTCAACTTGCGCGGGCCGCTGCCATTCCCGGCAATTCGTCAAAGGGCGCCTGATTATCCTCCGGCCTGATTGCCATTGCCCAGAAAGTTGTCAAAAAGGATTTACCCCGGCGGCTGCCAGGGCAATCGCATTAGGAAATTGATGCCTGGAATCGGCCTCTTGGATTCCGGCCCGCGACCATCTTGCTGCCGTCTTGCTGCCCTCTTTCCGGCGCAGGCCGGCTAGACCGTGTCCAGGGACTCCGACCGCCCAATCGCCATTGCCCGGTGGGGTCTGCCCGGTTGTTGGACACTGTTTCCTAATCGGTTTATAGTTAAAGGCCAGAGGCAAAGGCACTGGCAATGCCATTTACCAGGGAGGCGCTCAATGCGGTTTGGATTCTATCTTCCAAGCAGCGGCCCGACCGCTCAGCCGGAAGCGCTGTCAGCCATTGCGCGTAGGGGTGATGAACTGGGCTTCCACTGCATGGTGGCCGGAGACCATATCCTGGTGCCCAGAGAAGTCAATTCTCCCTATCCTTACACCGCCGACGGCCGGTTTCACGGGGGTAACGCCACCGAGTTTATGGAGCAACTCACTCTGTTGACTTTCCTGGCCGGGATCACCCAAACCATTCGCCTGGTGCCCAGCGTGATGATTGTCCCCTACCGCAACCCGCTGCTGGCCGCCAAAATCCTGGCGACGCTGGACGTGCTGTCCCGGGGCCGGTTGACCCTGGGCGTCGGTGTCGGCTGGATGGAGGAGGAGTTTGAAGCCCTGGATGCCCCTCCTTTCGCCGAACGAGGCGCCGTCACCAACGAGTATCTGCGGGCCTTCAAGGAGTTATGGACCAGCGACAACCCGACTTTTGAGGGTGAATATTGCCGTTTTTCCAACATTAACTTCTTGCCCCAGCCGGTGCAGAAACCCCATCCGCCCATCTGGGTTGGTGGGCAGAGCCGCCGGGCAATACGCCGCGCCGCCGAACTGGGCAATGGCTGGCACCCGGTAGGGGCGATTCCGGCGGCGCCGCTGGAACCGGAAGAGCTGGCCCAGAAAATCGCAATTCTGCATCGGTATGCGGAAACCGCCGGGCGCGATCCGGCAGAGTTGGAAGTGTCAATGAAGGCCCCCCTGTACGACGCCGACTCCGCCGTCAGTGTCGGTGGTAGCAGCGGTAGCAGCGCCAGTGGGCCGCGCCGCCGCTTTTTCGGCACGCCGGAGGAGCTGCTCCAGGACGTTCAGACCTATGCGGATGTGGGAGTAGATTATATAATTTTCGATATAAGAGCCGGCGATCTGAACCAATCCCTGGAGCGGTTGGACTGGTTTGCCACGGAGATAATGGCGCAGACAGGGGAATAGCGCCGCATTCGCGGCGGCCGATGGGTTTTAAGTAGAAATGAAGCTATAATTGTCGCCGGTCAGGCAAGGGCAACGGCAACGGTAAGCTAATGCTAACGGTAATGGTACGACATTAGTATAGTTTGGTTATCAACCACCAGGAAGGAGCAAGTATGACTTCACTTAACGAACGATTCGAAAAGGGCCTGGAAATGCGCTCAACGATGGCCGCCGGAGACCTGAGCCATTTTACATTGCCTGGCATTGACCAGCTAGCCCCGGATTTGAAGCGCATTGTGGAAGAGTCCTTGTTCGGGTCTATCTGGAGTCGGCCCGGATTAGACGTCAAGCAGCGCTGCATTTGCACCGTTTCGGCGTTGATGGCACAGCGCCAACTGCCCTTGCTCCGCCGGCACATTGAACGCTCCCTGAATGTGGGGTTGACCCCGGCGCAGGTAGTCGAAGTTTTCATCCAGATGACTTTTTACGTGGGCGTGCCGGCGGTGGAAAGCGCCCTTTTAATCGTCAAGGATATTTTCGACGAGCGCGGCATTCAGTTTACCCCCACCCGGGTTTACGACACCAATATGACGGTGGAAGACCTGCAAAAATTGGGCGAGAAGACCCACGAAGAACACATGGGAGATATTACGGTTTACTTTTCCGAAGACCCGGATTCGGAAGAGATGCAATTGGAGCAGCTGATTAACCAGTATAACTGGGGCGCCATCCACACCCGCCCCCATCTGGACGCCAAGGCACGCTCCATGTGCTCCCTGGCCGCCATGACCGTTATGGGCCATTATGACCGGCAGCTCCGACGGCGCATCTCCGGAGCGATGCGGGCGGGCATGACTCCCGCCGAGATTATGGAGGTATTTGTGCAGCTTACCCTCTACGGTGGGTACTTTAATACCCGCACCGCCATGCGCATCGCCCGATCCGTGTTCAACGAAGAGGTCACAGCCGCCTAGCCTGACAGGCCGGCCGGCCAAGTCGGAAGTCCAGGACATAGAATCTGTGACCTAGAATCCAGGACTGAGAATCCAGGAGCCGGAATCCGTGACCGGGAATCCGGCAAGCTGATGCCAGAGGGAATTAATGAAAGTAAAACTGGACGACGGAATTGAACTGTTTTATACCGTAGATGACTTTACCGACCCCTGGGCCGAGGCGGAGACGGTGGTGCTGCATCACGGAATGGCGAAGAACCACAAGCTGTGGTACGCCTGGATCCCGACTATCGCCCGTCATTACCGGGTGGTGCGCTTCGATATGCGGGGCATGGGCCAGTCCACCGCGCCGGAGCCGGGCTACCCCTGGTCGGTGGACAACTTTGCCGGTGACCTGCTGGAGCTCCTGGACAAGCTGGAGCTGGGGCGGGTTCACCTGATCGGCGAAACGGTCGGCGGCTCCATTGCCATGCGCTTTGCCACCCGGCACCAGGAAAGGCTGCTTTCCCTGACCGCCTGCACCTCGCCCACCAGCTTTGACGACCCCCATCACGGGGAGAGCGCCGACTTGATTGAACGAGAGGGAGTCGCCGCCTGGGTGGATAACACCATCGGGCGGCGGCTGGACCCGCAAATTGTGCCGCCGGAATATACGCGCTGGTACGCCGAGCAGATGAAGGCCACCCCGGCCCACGTGGTCAGCGGGTTTCAGCGCAACGCCGGCGGCGACCTGCGTCCCCTGCTCGGCGCGGTGAAGACCCCGACGTTAATCCTGGCTGCGGCCAATCTGCGGGAGGAAGTGCTGGGCGATTTTCGGGATGCGGCGGACTTCTTCCCCAACGGGCGTCGGGTGGTCTTTCCCGGAGTTTACGGATTTGTTCAGCACGTCCTGCCGGTACCTTGCGCCCGGGTTTGGCTGGATTTCGCCCAGGGTCTGGGACAGTAACTCAGGAAATATGTCCTGAGCCGGAAGTAGAACGTTAGCCGCCAGGGAACCGGATTGATTCTCCGGTCAGCCCCACGACCGCAACCCGGCGTTCCGGCCCGGCATCAGCAACAGCATCAGCATCAGCTCACCAGCCAACTTAACCACTTAACCAACAGAGCGGAGAGGATAGGAACACCATGCCAGACTCCCTGAGCCGAACTTTTGCCCGTTACGTTGATAATCTGGAATATGAAATGCTGCCGCCCGAGGTGCCGGACAAAATCAAGGCATCCGTGCTCCACGCCCTGGTAACCTCCATCCTCGGGGCGGAAACCAGCCACGGCCAAGAGGCCATTGAATTGGTCAAACAGGAGGAGGGCAAACCCGACGGGGCAACTATCTTGGTGGACGGCAGCAAGGCAACCCGCTATGGGGCCGCCTTTGCCAACAGTAAACTGATGCACGCCACCAATCAATCCGACTCCTACCGAATGTTAATCCACCCCGGCCCCTGTCTGATTCCGGCCGGCCTGGCTACTCTGGAGATCGAGCGGCACACCGGGCGCCAACTGATAACCGCCCTGGCCGCCGGCTACGAGGTGGAAGCCCGCATTGCCGGCGACTTTATTCCCTCTACCCAAGCCCGTGGGTTTCGCTCCAGCCCGGTTTACGGGACGCTGGGGGCGGCGGTAACCACCGGCAAGTTGATGCACCTGAACGAAGACCAATTGGTAACGGCGCTGGCCCTGGCCTGCACCTTTACCGGCGGAACCACCGAGGGAGCGCGGGCCGGTGGCCGGGAAATGCTGTTCCATGAACCCAACGCCACCCGCAACGGCATCATGGCCGCCATGCTGGCCCGCGGGCACGTCCGCGGCTCCGAGACGGCCCTGGAGGGAGACGCCGGCTTTTATAACGCCTTCACCGGCAACAACCGGGGCGAGCTTTCCTATGTGTTCAGCGGGCCGAACCAGGTATCCCTGGATGACGTGGTGGCCGATTTGGGAGTCCGCTGGGAACTGCTGCACGTGACACCCAAGCTTTACCCCACGGCGGGTTACAACTGCCCGGTCATTGAGTTGATGACCGCCATGCGCTCGTCCCACAACCTGATTATCCCGGAAATTGAGAAAATCACCGTGGATATGAACTGGCTGGAAACGCTGTATCCGTCACCCGCTTTCCCCAACCCGGCCCGCAGCGCCGAGTCGCCCGGAGTGGGCAGCACTCACTATTTCACCGCCTACACCTGCGTCAACGGCAGCTATCCCCCACTGAATCCCCGCATCGACCCCGGCGACGAATCGGCGCAAGAGCAGCCGGAGGTAATGTCCCTGATGAATTTGGTGGAGGTGGTCGGACACCAGGACCGACCGGCCTTTGCCCCCCGTATCACCGTAGCCATGCGCGGCGGCACCGAGTATCAGGGAGAGTACCAGGGCAACGAACTGGAGTGGAACCTGTCCACCGAAATCCGCCGGCTCCGGCCACTGTTCAACGACATGGCCTGGCCCCGGGAAAAGCTGGAAGGCATCACCCAAATCGTTTCCGCTCTGGAGGTTGAGCCGAGAATTGACCACCTGATTGAACTCTGCGTCCGGAGTTAGGGCTTGCCGACAGTCACGGCCCGGCGACCTTTCAACCGGACTATTGGCGGCTTCCTGATGTACCAGTTATTTGGCCGGCCTTTTACCCGGCGCATCGGCTTGCTTTCCGCTAGCGCCAACGGCAGGACAGCCCGCGTTTTCGACGCTTCTCCAACTGTTTGCAAATCTACCAACGCCGTCTTTGCCGGGCCGACGGCGCTGGTAACGCCGACGTTAATGATTTTGGCAATGGCGCTGCTGGCGCTGTTCTCCGTTGCCTGCTTTTCTCCCCCAACCGGCGCGGGACCGGAAGCCGACACGTTGCCGGGCGGCCCGGAATATAGCGCCATAATGGTCAGTTCCGACCTGGCAATGGGGTCTAACCGGCTGATATTCGGCCTGGTTGACCGGGACAACGCGCCGGTAAACGCCGCCGAGGCCCAGGTGTGGGCAGTTTATACCCCTCCGGGCGAGACCGATGGAGTGGCCCGGCGCACCGCCACCGCCCGGTTTTTACCCTGGCCGCCGGAAGGCAGCAACCGGGGAGTCTTTGTCGCCAACCTGGAATTTGACCAGGCGGGCGACGCAACTCCGGACCATCCCGGCCTTTGGGAGTTGGTGGTAACCGCCACCGCCGCGGACGGCACGGAGATAAAGACCACCACCGCCGTCCGAGTCGCCGGGGAAACCGCCACACCGGCCCTGGGCGAACCGGCTCCCCGCAGCGTAACCCCCACGGCCGGCGCGACGAACGACCTGGCAACCATCACCAGCGCACCGACCCCGGACCCGGACCTGTACCAACTTTCGGTGCATGAGGCTTTGGAATTGGGCCAACCTATGGTCATCCTGTTTTCCACGCCGGCATTTTGTGTCAGCGCCACCTGCGGTCCCCAGCTTGAAATTATCGGACGGCTCAAGGATCGCTACCGGGAAGAAGCCAATTTCATCCACGTGGAGGTCTTTGCCAACCCCCATTTGATTCAAGGAGACCGCTTTTCCGCCCAGCGGGTTCCGGCGGTGGACGAATGGGGCCTGCCCACCGAACCGTGGACTTTTGTGGTGGGCAAGGATGGCCGGATTAGCGCCAAGTTCGAGCAGTTTACGCCGGAGGGGGAAATTGAAGCAGCGCTGAAGGATGCGTTTTAGCGGCGGGCGGCCAGGGCAACTAACGCCCGGATCGCTCCTTACACCGGCCCAGGATGAGCGGGGGGTGGGCCGGAGTGGTTACGGTAGAAAGACTCTGGGGCTAGCGCCACCAAGGTTGCCGATGCTCTTCCCCTGCCTCCGTCTGCCACCCGCTTCCCCTGCCTGCTTCTGCTGCCCGCCGGTTAGTCGGTCAGGGCGAGGGCCACCAGCTCATCGCCGCGCTCCACGTAAGTTACCAGCAGGGTTTGGCCCAAAAGCTGATGCTCTTTGACGTGGGAGGGAGTGAACCCCAGAAATCCCGTAGCGGTAAAGGCATACTCCCGGCCGTCGGCGTCGCGGATCCGCAGACTTTCCAACTCGGTGAAGTTCCGGCTTACCACTTCTACCACCTGACCTCGAACCTGCCGGGGATTCGCTTCGCCGCACCCGATTGACAGCAGCAGGGCCGCAGCCGCTGCGGAGAGGACGGCGCAAGCAATTATGACCTTGACCGGCATCTTGCTTCTACGATAAAAACGGATACAAAACAAAGTCTGCTGGTTAATTCGCTTATCTGCCTACCGGATTGGGCCGCCGGAAACTCCACCGGAAACTCCAAAGTAAACGGTAGAGCGGGCTCATGAGCAAGGAACCAAACGGCTGCCGCAGCAACTTTTCCGCCCGATTAACTGAACCGGAATATCCGGATAGCGGCCAGAGAAGTCCCGGCAACCCAACCGCTCAGAACCGCCAGTTGGGGCCATACCTGCCATAGAGAAGCTTCGTTTATCGCGATCTCCCGGAAGCCGGTAAGCATCGGGGCCAGCGGCAAAGCGTCGGCCACATAGGGCAGCAGCCAGGGCAGAGACGAGGTGGGGAAAAAGGTTCCGGCAAAAAACATCATCGGGAAGGCGGCGGCGTTACCCATACCGGCGGCGGCGGCCGGGGTTTTGGCCCAGGCCGAAATGATGAAACCGATATTCAGGAAAGTAATACTGCCCAATAGCACGAAGGGCAGCAGATAAAGGACATTGCCGCTAATCTGCGCTTTGAAGATATACACGCCGACCAGCAGGATGATTACCGCCTGCACTACCGCCAGCAGGAGTTGGGAGGTAATCTCGGCGGCAAAGAATTTCCAGATCGACAGGGGAGTTACCAGCACCCGCTTGAGGATCGACATACTGCGGTAGGTACTGATTCTGACCGCCCCCGAAATGATGGAATTGGTCATTATTCCCATGCCCACCAATCCCAGCAGCACCAGGTCAAAATATGACACCTGCCGGGTCTGCAAGGTCTCAGTAATTACCGGGGATGGAACCTCCTCGGCGCTGTCACCGCTGAGAACCTCGACGTACAGCCGCTGGATGATGCCGGCGACCAACTGATTTCGCTCCTCGCTGCCCGTATTCTGCACCAGGGTTATTGATGCCGGTTCGAATTGGAGTTCGGATTGCGGTTCGGATGCCGGTTCAGCGCGGTCACCGGCTGCCGCAGCAACATCTCCTTCGCCACCGACCGAGAGTGGGTCGGCAGAGAAACCGGCGGGGATAATCAGGAGATAGTTCAGGCTGCCGTTGGCTACCAAGCGGCGGGCGGCTTCCGGGCTTGCCGGCGGCTCCTCCAGGAGCAGGACTTCGATATCCTCCAAAATGGCGGTTAGCTGAAAAGATTCGGGGGTCCGGGCCCGGTCAATAACCGTCATGCTGGAGGAACCAACGGAGTCCAGGTCGAACAGGCCAAATACCACCACCAGCATCAAGGGAAAGAACAGGGCCCAGAAAGTAACCTGGCGGTTGCGGGACATAATTTTAAGGTTGGCGGCAATCAGGGGAAGCATGACTAGTCCTGCAGCTCATTGCCGGTTAGTTCCAGAAAGACATCCTCCAAAGTGGCCGGCATGATTTCCAGATGCTTGAGGGAGATGTCGCTCCGGACAATACCGTTCAGGACGCCGTTCAGCGCCTCCGGGGTCTTGTCCAATCGGAGCAGGTAGGGATGCCCGTCGGACGGCATGGACGGCGTGGACTGGATCGCCTGTATGGAATTCGTGGAATGGACGGACTGAGTGGGCTGAGTAGGCTGAGTGGGCTGAGTTGACTCCAAAGCCTGGCCCACCGGCGCCGGTTCGGCCAAGCCGCCCAGGGCCAGCGATTGGGCTTTGGTCAGGGGGTCGGAGGCAATCAGCTTGATGGTGTAGGTGGTTTTTATCCGGCTAATCAGGTTGTTCGGAGTGTCGATGGCGACAATCTTGCCGTGGTCCATGATCGCCAGCCGCTGGCAGAGGGTTTCGGCCTCCTCCATATAGTGGGTGGTGAGCACCACGGTGGCGTTGCGCTGGTGAATCTGACGGATCAAGTCCCATAGGCTGTGGCGGGCCTGGGGGTCCAGGCCGGTGGTCGGCTCGTCCAGAATCACCAATTCAGGGTCGTTTACCAGGCTGGCCGCCACGGTAAAGCGCTGTTTTTGGCCGAGGGAAAGCTGTTTAACCCGGCTGCCGCTCTTGTCGGCCAGTCCCACCTGCTCCAGCAGTTCTTGGGGGGCCACTCGCTGGGGGTAGAAACTGCCCAGGAGGCTCAGAATCTCCCGCAGGTTAAGGAAATCGTAGTAGGCCGAGGACTGAAGTTGAACGCCGATGCGAGACTTGATCCGGGCGGCTTCCCGCCGTATATCCAGCCCGAGGACGCTAACCCGGCCGGAGGTGGAAGTTTGCAGACCCTCTATAATTTCCAGGGTAGTGGTTTTGCCGGCTCCGTTAGGGCCCAGAATACCGAATACCTCGCCGGGCATCACATCGAAAGAAATGTCATCCACCGCTGTGAAAGAGCCGAACCGTTTGACCAGACCTTCTACCCGAATCGCTGCATCCATGATAACATTGAGAATTATATCACAAGTCACCAGGCATAGGGGAGATAGTCAAGGGCCTCATGGCAGCGGCAGAAACCACTAATTCCCATAGTTCCAATAATTCCGATAATTCCGAGGGTTCCACCGGTAATTCCGAGGGTTCCACCGGCTCCGACAGTTCCACTAGCTCCCTGGGCCGCCGCCGCGGGGGCTGGCTGCGGGGGCTGGCGCTGGCATCGGTGGTCGCGGCTTTTGCCCTGATTGTCCTGGGCGGCGTGGTGCGGGTCACCGGCTCCGGCCTGGGCTGCCCCGACTGGCCCCTCTGCCACGGAAACATCATCCCGCCCCTGGAAAAGACGGCAATCATCGAATACAGTCACCGGCTGGTGGCCTCCGGCATCGTCGGCCCGCTGATCATTGCCACCTGCGCCGTCGCCTGGATTGGCTACCGGCGGGAGCGGCGGCTGGTAATTCCGGCAACGGCGGCGGTGATTCTGCTGCTGGCGCAAGGCGGCCTGGGCGGGGTAACCGTTTTGACCGAATTGCCGAGCCACATTGTGGCGGCGCATATGGCCCTGGCCCAAGCCCTTTTGGGCTGCCTGATTCTGATTCTGGTGGCGGCACACCGGATAACCGGCCCGGCCACCGGGTCGCCACGGCTAACCGCGGCCACGCCGGAAAGACCAACTGGGAAAACTGCCGGCGGGAAGGGGAACGGCGTGGACCGGTTTCCGCGATTGGCCCTGATCTCGGCGGTTGCCACCTACGTCCTGCTGCTGTCCGGTTCTTTTGTCACCGCCACCCCGGGGGCGTTGGCTGCCTGCCCGGACTGGCCCCTGTGCCAGGGTATTGGTATCAGCCTGCCTTCCGGGCATCTTTCAGCGATTCATATGCTGCATCGGGTGGTCGCCGCCGGAATCGGACTGCTGATAATTTACACCCTGCACCTGGGGTTTCGGGCCGGCTCCGGGGCGCCATACATCGATCAAGGCGATAGTGAAGTTCAAGATCAAGACCGGAGACGAAACCGGAGACGAAACCGGAGCGGAACAGTCCGCAGCCTGGCTGTGGCCGGGGTAATATTGTTCCTGGTCCAGATATTGGTAGGGGCGCTTGCCGTCTGGACGCATTTCCCGGCGGAGTTGCGGGCTTTGCACCTGGCGTTGGCGACGGCGGTTTGGAGCATAATGGCGGCGCTGGCCCTGTTGAGCTACGGCCGGCGGTCCAACCGAGCGGAGATTGAGACCGTTTAACGTCGGCCTTTCTTCGGCCAATCCAAATTACGGCTTTCCAGGGCACGGCATTTCAAGCCCCGATATTTTAAGCCTCGATATTTTAAGGTACGGCATCTCAAGGTACGGCATCTCAAGGGAGGAACTGGCCCATGACTGACCAACCGCCCGCGGCGGAATCGGCCGCGCTGGAGCCGGAGGTTCGGCGGCCCAACTCCCTGCTGGGAACGCTAAACGATTATGTAACCCTGACCAAGCCGCCCATCATTATGCTGCTGCTGATAACCGCCGCCGGGGGTATGTTCCTGGCGCAGGGACAATTCGGCGGCGGCGTCCCTCCCCTGACCCTGTTGGCCCTGGTCTGGCTGGGCGGCGCCCTGGCCTCCGGGGGGGCCAACGCCCTGAACCACTACTACGACCGGGACATAGACGGACTGATGCGGCGAACCAAGAACCGGCCGGTCGCCGACCACCGGATCGCGCCCGGCAAGGCGTTGGTTTTCGGCATTGTGCTGAATGTTATCGCCTTTGCGGCACTGGCAATCTGGGTTAACCTGCTGGCGGCGGGCCTGACCCTGGCGGCAACCTTGTTCTACGTAATCGTCTATACCCGGTGGCTGAAACGGACCACGCCCCACAACATCGTCATCGGCGGGGCGGCCGGTTCTATACCGCCGATGGTGGGCTGGGCCGCGATAACCGGAACGGTGGATTTGCCGGCGGTGTACCTGTTCGCCATTATCTTCTTCTGGACGCCGCCCCATTTCTGGGCATTGGCCCTGTTAATCAAACAGGACTATGAGCGGGCCGGGGTGCCGATGCTGCCGGTGGTATCCACTCGAAACTTCACCGTCGCCAACATATTTCTCTACACGCTGGCCCTGGTGGGCTTGACCATAATGTTTGCCCTGACCGCGTCGGTAGGCTGGGTTTATGCCGGGACGGCGCTGACCCTGGGCGGCATATTTATCTGGCTGGCCTGGCGGCTGAAACGGGACGAAAGCGCAAAAAACGCCCGGACGCTTTATCTTTTCTCCCTGCTCTATCTGGGATTGATGTTTGTTTCCATCATGGTAGGCAGCGCCCTGGGATGGTAGGCAGCGCCCTGGGATGGTAGGCAGCGCCCTGGGATGGTAGGCAGCGCCCTGGGATGGTAGGCAGCGCCCTGGGATGGTAGGCAGCGCCCTGGGATGGTAGGCAGCGCCCTGGGATGGTAGGCAGCGCCCTGGGATGGTAGGCAGCGCCCTGGGATGGTAGGCAGCGCCCTGGGATGGTAGGCAGCGCCCTGGGATGGTAAATCGGGCCGGTGCCGGCGGCGGCGGCAATAGCCGGGTCAGCGGTAAAGGCGGCCGTTAGGGGCGGCAAGGGAAGGTCTCAAGCATTGGAAATGAGCCACCATAGAGAGGGATTTTAGCGCGCAGTTTCCTAGCCAATGCCACGCTGATTTCATTGAAATTCCATTGACAGCGATTATGGCCCTGTGGTAATGTCTTGCATTAGTGAAATTTTGCACATACTGAATTATTCAATTCGGCAGCGCGGCTAAAAGGGGAGTTGGCAGATGGGGTTTTTGCCCTTCCGAGGCGCAGATTCCTTGAGCCTTGAGGCCAGGGATAACAAAGGTAAAATCGCAAATATGTCCAAGTGGATTCCTATCCGAGGCAGACACCTGGCGTTACTGGGCTTATTGGCCGCACTATTTCTGGTTATGGCCTGCGCCCCCGATGCTAAACAATCCACCTTCGGCACTGCCGGCCCGGTGGCCAGGCAGCAGTTAGTAATCTTCAATGTTCTCATTTGGGTAATGTTAGCGGTATTCCTCCTGGTGGAAGGAATACTGCTTTACGCCGTTATCCGCTTCCGCCGCCGCCCCGGTCAGGGGCTGCCCCCCCAGACCCACGGTCATACCACCCTGGAAATCCTCTGGACGATTATTCCTACGGTCCTGATTTTGGGTCTGGGCGTCTGGACGGTTATCGTCCTCTTTGACCTGGAGCAACCCCCCGAGGGAGCGGATACGCTGGAGGTTACCGCAATCGGCCACCAGTGGTGGTGGGCGTTTGAGTATCCCGACGCGGACGGCAACGGCAAACGCATAACCACCGCCAACGAATTACGGGTGCCGGTTGACCGGGCCATCCGGGTTAACCTGCGCAGCGAGGACGTCATCCACAGTTTCTGGGTCCCCAAGCTGGCGGGCAAGGTGGACGTTATCCCCACCCGCAACAACCGGATGTGGTTCCAGGCCGACGAGACGGGCACCTATTACGGGCAATGCGCCGAGTTCTGCGGCACGGCCCACGCCCAAATGAAGTTCCTGGTGCAGGTGCTGAACCCGGACGAATATCTCGCCTGGGCGGAAAGTTTCGGCCAGGCCCCCGAGCTATCGTCCAAAGCTGAGGAAGGTCAGCAGATATTCAACAGCACCGGCGGCTGCATCGTCTGCCACACGGCTACCGGCTCCGACTCGCCCCAGGTGGTTGCGGGTCGGGTACAGGGCTTCATGACTACCGAAGTCGGCATTGCCGCCGGGCCAAACCTCACCGACCTGGCAACTCGGGAGCGATTCGCCGCCGGTCTGGCGGATTTAAACCGGGATAACCTGCGCCAGTGGCTGCGTAACCCGGATGACATTAAGCCGGGCAACCGAATGGCGGAGCGGGCCACCATTTACCAGACGGCCGACGGACAGGTAAGCCTGAACGAAGATGAGCTGTCGTCGTTATTGGAATATCTTCTGAGCTTGAAGTAAACTAGGTGCGAAGGAATTACTTCCCCGGGGAAGTAATTCCCCGGAACCAACGCCCAGACCCGGACAAAAAACCAAACCGCCGGGGGCCTATCGGCGACCAGGCAGATTTAACCGAGTAGATTTTACTCAGGGCTGAACGGAACAGCGGAGGCAAGGCAATGGCCACTTTAACCGATGTAATTTCCCGTCCGGTCGCAGCAGCCGGGCTGTGGAGTTGGATTACGACGGTTGACCACAAGAGAATCGGCATTCTTTACGGGGTGACCGCTTTCATGTTCCTCCTGTTTGGTGGCATTGAGGCGGGCATTATTCGCCTGCAATTGGCCACGCCGGACAGTACGCTGATCAGTCCCGATACCTTCAATCAAATGTTCACCATGCACGGAACGACCATGATCTTCCTGGTCGTTATGCCGCTGAGCGCCAGCTTTTTCAACTTCGTAATTCCGCTGGCAATCGGGGCGCGGGACGTGGCTTTTCCCCGGCTTAACGCCTTTAGCTATTGGGTGTTCCTCTTCGGCGGGCTGCTGCTAAACGCCAGCTTCCTGGTCAATCAGGCTCCGGACGCCGGTTGGTTCTCCTATGCCAACCTGACGGAAAAGCCCTTCAGCGCCAACGCCGGCCTGGATTTTTGGGCCCTGGGGTTGCAGATACTGGGGGTTTCCTCCCTGGCCGCCGCCTTTAACTTCATTGTCACCATCGTGAACCTGCGGGCGCCGGGGATGACCCTGATGCGGATGCCCCTGTTCGTCTGGATGACTCTGGTTACCTCCATATTGCTGGTGCTGGCCTTCCCGGTCATTACGGTGGGGTTAATCGAGTTGACCTTCGACCGCAACTTTGGAACCAACTTCTTCGTCCCGGCGGGCGGCGGAGACCCGGTACTGTGGCAGCATCTGTTCTGGGTATTCGGCCATCCCGAGGTTTACATTCTCATTTTGCCGGCGATGGGTATCGTGTCGGAGGTATTGCCCACCTTCTCGCGAAAGCCTTTGTTCGGCTATCCGGTGGTGGTCTTTTCCGGCATCGTCATCGGCATCATGGGCTGGGCGGTCTGGAGTCACCACATGTTTACCGTGGGGCTGGGGCCGATAGCCATATCCGTATTTACCATCACAACGATGCTGATTGCCGTGCCCACCGGGGTAAAAATCTTCAACTGGATTGGCACCTTGTGGGGCGGTTCCATTACCTTGAATTCGGCGATGTTGTTCGCCATCGGCTTTGTGGCCCTGTTCATTGTCGGGGGTCTTAGCGGCGTGTCCCATGCCGTGGCTCCGTCGGACAACCAACAGCAAGATACCTACTACATCGTAGCCCACATTCACTATGTGCTGTTTGGTGGATCGTTGTTCGGCCTCTTCGCCGGCATCTACTACTGGTTCCCCAAGTTAACCGGCAGAATGATCAATGAAACTATGGGCAAGCTGCATTTCTGGCTGTTCTTCATCGGTATGAATATTACCTTCTTCCCGATGCACTACCTGGGCTTGAACGGAATGCCGCGGCGGATTTATACCTACGCCAGCGAGTTCGGCTGGGACGGGCTTAACCTCCTCTCCTCCATGGGCTATCTGGTAATCTTCTTCGGAACGATGGCCTTCATCGTGAACGTACTGATGACTATGCGCAAACAGCCCGACGCCGGCCACGACCCGTGGGACGCCCCGGGCCTGGAGTGGAGCATTGCTTCCCCGCCGCCGGCCTATAACTTTGCCGAGATTCCCCAGGTTGAAGGGCAAGACCAATACTGGATTGTCAAGCGAAGGGCCGAGGCGGAGGGTCAGCCGATAACCGGACCGGAGCCTTACGTGGATCCCAGCACAATACATATGCCCAGCCCCTCTTACTGGCCGCTGATAACGGCCACCGGAGTATTGATTATGGGCGTGGGTATGCTGATCGAGTTTCCGCTGGATTACATTAAGTTCCCCATCCCGTTCCTCGGCGGAATAACCGTTTTCGCCGGAATAATCGGCTGGGCAAACGAACCTCCGGCGCCGGTGCATCATGGAGCGGAACTCCACGCCGCTACGGCGGTGATGGACCATCCGGTTGCGGCGCCCCTCCCGGTTCGGCTGCTCTGCTCCAACTGCGGCAACCGGATGGCGTCGGATTTCCGGTTCTGTCCCTACTGCGGCGGAACGGTGGAAGATCCTGCTGAACCAAACCTTGAGGAGGCGTAGAGTTGGCCCACCAAGGGGAAACAACGCACATCGCCGAACACGTTGAGGCCCAACACGTTGAGGAAGAGTACACCACAACCGGCATAAATCACCGAAAGCTGTTAATGTGGGTTTTCCTCTCCTCCGACTGCCTGTTCTTCGGCTCCCTGATTGCGACGTACATGGTGTACCGGGGGCAAAGCCTGGTGGGGCCGTACCCGATTGACATCATTGACGTGCCAATTACTACCATCAGCACCTTCGTGTTGCTGTGCAGCAGCTTCGCTATGGTGCAGGCCCTGGCCGCGACCAACCGGAACGACCAACGGGGCATTCAACTATGGCTGCTGGCCACGGCGTTTTTGGGTGCAATATTCATCGGGTTCCAGGTGTACGAATTCAACGCCTTCCGAGCGGAAGGGCTGTATATTTCCACCAACCTGTTCGGGTCAACCTTCTATACTCTGACCGGATTCCACGGCGCCCACGTAACCCTGGGCATCGTTTGGCTGCTGGGTTTGTACTGGATATCCCGCAAGGGGCGGCTGGGGCCGCGCACTGCCCTGGACGTGGAACTGGCCGGTCTTTACTGGCACTTCGTTGATATTGTCTGGATTGTAATTTTTACTTTGCTTTACCTGATTGGCGGGTTCGACTCGGGTCCCGCTGCCGGAGTACTGACCGACCCGTCTATCCTTGGTTTCCTGGCTTAAGGAGAATGGTGCATGAGTAGCCCGGAAGCGCACAGTTCGCGTCACCCCACCTTCAAGCAATATGTGGTGGTGGCTATATTCCTGTTCGCAATAACTCTGGTAGAGTTCCTGATAATTGTTCCCGAGAATTTCAGGGGGGCCGGTTGGACCCTTGCGCCCCTGGTTATCCTGTCGGTCGTCAAGTTCGCCGTTGTCATCTTGTTCTATATGCACTTGAAGTTCGACAACCGGATGCTGACCTGGATCTTTTTGGGAGGCCTGTTTCTGGGCCTCTCGGTGACCATGGCCCTGGTAGGTTTGTTCGGCACCTTCACGCCGTCCCCCCGAGCTTGGGCCCAAGCTAATGCCGTGGCCTATGAACACGAAGCCGAAGCCGGTGCCGAACACGTAGAGACGCCCCCGGCTACCGAGTCGACAGTTACCGACCCGGGAGTTACCGAGCCTGAAACCGCCGCCGCCACGACCCCGCCTGCATCGTCGGGACCGGCAACGACGCCGGCCGCAGGCGACCCGGCCCGGGGTAAGGAGGTATTCCTGGGAACCGGCATCTGCTTCACCTGCCATATAATTGAAGACGTTTCAGCAATTGCGATAGGCCCGGAATTGACCCACATCGGAACCGACGCGGCGACCCGCAAGCCTGGAATGTCCGCAGCGGAATATATCGATGAATCCATCCGGACGCCGGAGGTGTTCATTGCCGAGGGAGTGGAACGCGCCCTGCCCGGCCTGATGACGACCGCAATAACTGCCGGCTTGAGCGACGACGACATCACAGACCTGGTGGCCTTCTTGCTGGAGCAAAAATAGCCGACTCGTTCCCGGCCGTCCGGCTAACCCCGGCCGTCTCTCCAAGTTGAAAAACGATTAATCAGCCGCCCGGCGCCTGTCGGGCGGCTCTTGTTTATCTGCCGGATAAACCCGGCCGGGTTTATCCGTTTAGCCTGACCCGGAACTAAAGAGGAGCAATCAAAATGGCAATTATCTACCACTTGATAACACCAGGGGATTGGGAAACCACCCAATCCACAACACCGTCCGCCACCCAATACCGGGCCGCCAGCCTGGACGAGGAAGGCTTTATCCACTGCTCCGCATCCCCGGAGCAGCTGCTGCGGGTGGCCGGGCGGCTGTACGCCGGACGCGCGGATATGCTGGCTTTGGAGGTGGATACGGAACTGCTCAGTTCTGAGGTAGTGTCCGAGCCAAGCCGCTCCGGGGAGATTTATCCCCACATATATGGCCCGCTGGATACCGCCGCGGTAGTCCGCGTGTGGCGGCTGGCATTGGATAGCGACGGAACCTTCTCTCTGGCTGAAGCCGGCGTCTAATCCGCTTCCGGTCATTCCCAAGAAGACGCCATTATCCGAGGGGGCCACTATCACTGATAACACCATAATTTATACCGACGAGGAGCTGGAACGGCTGCGGGAAGTCATTGCCGGCCTCCGGTTTCGGAATACGGCATCGGCCGGAGCGCCGATCGAAAAGGCGGAGACTTTGGCGGAGACTTTGGCGGGGGATCCCGGCCCGCCCCATCTGGCGCCCTTTCGGGGTCTGGCCGAGACCGAGAACGAAACCGAGAACGAAACCGAGAACGAGACCGATGCCGGGCTGTTCGACAAGCTGGCCTCCGACCGTTTGCTGCAAACCTACTCTATCTATGGCCTCTTCCCCGGACTGTATCAGCGCATTTACCGGAACCGGGAGCGGCCCCAGTTGACCTTTGACGGGCGAACTCGCGGGCGGGTGGCTATCTTCCGGTTCCAGGAACCTTCCGAGAATCCGGGGCTGGTCGTCAAGCCGTTGCAGAGCCGCCGCGAGGGAGAAATTGCGCAGCTTGCCGGGTCAGCGCAGGTCGGGCCAACCCAATATCCTTCCCTGGCCGGGTTCATTACCGAGGAGTTCATACCCGGCGTTTTCTTTACCGACCTGGCTGCGAAGCGGGTTGCCGACGCCGGTAACGGTAACGCCGACAACGACAACGACAACGACGCCATTATGTACCGGATTGGGCGCAATTTGGGCGGTATGCTGGCCCGGCTGCACCGCCAACAAATATATTACAACGACGCCACTCTGTCCGATCCGGCAGGACGCTCTCACCTGATAGTCCCGCCGAATTGGGCGGCCAACGCCGGCGGGAACGCACCACCTGGCGGCAACGTTGGCAGCGATAGGAGCGAAAGGAGCGATAGAAGCCAAAGCGACACTGGTAACGCTGGTAACGATAATGCGGAATACGGCTGCCGCCTCATTGACTTTGGGGTGTCATTGCGGCTGGACAACCATCCCCGGCTGGAACCGGAGGAAGTGTATAACTTTGTCCGAACCCTGCCGGAGTTTCGGCTGTTCTCCGGCATGGGCCTGGGCGGCCCGGAATTGGGCCGGTTTCTGGAGCAGTATCGGCAGCGGCTGGCCGGGGTTTCCAAAGAGGCGATATTGAACCGGGATTTGCGGTTTGTTGATGAGGGGCTGCGGCTGGCGGCCCGGCGCTTGGGAGACTCGATTCAGGCGCCCTTTCGCGCCGGGTTTGGCGAGGCTTACGGCTAACCGCACCGGAAACGTTGGATTAACCCCCTGGCAGCCGGGGACGGTAACCAGGAATGGCAGCCGGGGATGGTAACCGAGGATGGTAACCGGGTTGGCTGGGCGCAGCAGGAATGATAGGATAGGGAAAATACGCCCAAGTGCGCCGGTTAGACAACCGGGGAACCTCTCAATAAGTCCGTGACCTGGATATTTACCCTACCCGTCGTTCCTGCGAAGGCACTGGCGTTTAATGACTTATTCAGAGTATTCCTGGAAGGTGGGAAAGTCAGGATAATTGAAGCCACAAAGGAGGGGCAAGGATGAAGGAAGAGCAGCACGAAGGTCGAAGCCTGAACTACGTTACGGTAACGCCCGATGATTACAATCCGGCGATGAGTTACCCCCTGGTGATTATGCTGCACGGTTTCGGGGCGCACATGGGCGATTTGGCCGGGCTGGCCGGCGCCATTGAAGATAAGGGCTACGTTTATGCCTGCCCCAACGCTCCTCTTTCCTTTGACTTTGGCGGTGGACACGTGGGCTATGGGTGGACGCCCCGCCGGGACTCCTGCACTCCGGAAGAAATGGCGACGGCCCGGGCCAGCTCGGAGGACAAGCTGTCAAACTTTTTTGACGAAGTATTTGAGCAGCTGAATACCACGCCCGGCCAGGCGGCGCTGCTCGGATTTTCCCAGGGCGGAGCGATGACTTACCACTGTGGTCTGAGCCGCCCGGAGGTCTTTGCCGGACTGGCCGCCCTGAGCGCGGCGGTCTTTGACCCGGATGTCCTGACGGCCAAACTGCCGGAGCAGCGGAGCCAACCCATATTTGTGGCCCACGGCCGGGGAGACCGGCAGATAGCAGTGGAAACGGCCCGCGCTACCCGCTCCTTCCTGGAGGCATCCGGTTACCAACCGGAGTATCGGGAGTATGACATGGGCCACGAAATCCCCTTTGAGGTATTGCGGGATTTGGTTCCGTGGCTGACCCGGGTATTGCCTCCGCTGCGGGATTAGGGCCGGGGTTTTCAATTTGCCTTTAGAAAATTGATCACCGTAAGCCGGTCTTGCAACCAGCTCACCATGCGCGGGCCTGCCTTGATAGCGGACTTGCCTTGATAATCGTAAGAACCTGGCGTGAACGCCGGAAAACTTGACAGGGATTAGCTCGGAGTTTTACCATTCTAGTTGGCACTGGCTATTTGGTACTAGGGAAGGTTCCCCAAAAGCGTTGGGGCTTTAAGACCGGCGAACTGGCCCGGGCAATCCGGGCAATCCGGGCAATCCGGGCAATCCGGGAGAGTGGAGGCGCCAATACGGGGATATAGCTCAATTGGGAGAGCGCGGCGTTCGCAATGCCGAGGTTGGGGGTTCGAGCCCCCCTATCTCCACCAATCCGCCCCTGTAGCTCAGAGGATAGAGCGGCGGCGTCCTAAGTCGCGCGTCGGGGGTTCGAGTCCCTCCAGGGGTACCATTTATCTTTACTTACCATTGCTTGAAACCTAACGTCAACCGGCTCATAATTATTCCATCATTCCATCATTCTTTCATTCCATCATCGCAGGAGCGTAGCTCAGTCTGGTCAGAGCGCTGGTCTCCAAAACCAGTGGTCGGGGGTTCGAATCCTCCCGCTCCTGCCAACATTGCCAAAAACCTTTAACCATAAGTTGTAGGCTACGCCTATAGGTCTCAGTCAGGCAGCAATATAGAGGGTCGAAAGGCCCTCTATTCTTTTTTAACCCTCCCGGCATCCGGCTGCGATCCGACGGCGTAAGCGGCAGCCGGCAGCCGGCGCCATAATTCCGAAAATCCGATTGAGCGGCAGGAGAGGAGAAGACAATTATGGGTAGTCCAATTACCCCCGAGCTGGTATATCACCTGAAAACCGTATCCGACCCGTGCCTGTCGCCCGACGGTTCCAAGCTGGCTTTTACCTATTCCTGGGTGGACCCGGAACGGTTGGAGAGTTGCTCGCGCCTAATGCTGCTGCCCTTGGGCCCCACTGAAACGGCAGAAGCGGTAGAAACGGTAGAAACGGTAGAAGCGGCAGGAGGGGCCGAGGCGTTGGACTTTACCCAGGGCCGCCGGGATGGACTACCCAAGTTTGCGCCGGACGGGCAGACTATCGCCTTCCTGCGGGCTGATGATAGCGGTCAGCGGCAGATATGGCTGATCCGCGTCGGCGGTGGCGAGGCCCGGCAGCTTACCCGTTCGGCTGGCAATATTATTGACTTTGCCTGGTCGCCCGACTCCCGGCAACTGGTTTATTCGGCCAATGTGACTCCCGACGCCCCAAATCCAAACGCTTCGGATGCCAGCGCCGCCCCGCACGCAGACATTCCGGGACTGCCCCAAGTCAGCGTCGTGCGGCGCATCCGCTACCGCTACGACGGCCTGGGCTGGCGCGGCGATGCCCACTTTCACCTGTTCACGGTTAACGCGGTTGACCCGGTTGACGCGGTTGACGCGGTTGACCCGGCTAATCCGCCTAACCCGGTTGACCCGTCAGGCGCGGCGGGGGAAACGGGCGAAACGAACGAAACGGTCAATACGGGCAACGCCCCGCTTCAGATTACCGATGGCGACTGGGACGACGTGCTGCCCGTTTGGGCCCCCGACGGGCAACGAATTGCCTTCGTCTCCGGCCGCCGCGATGACCGGGACACCCGCGCCCTTACCGAGGCTTACGTAGTACCCGCCGCCGGTGGTGACCCGCAGCGGTGGTCGGAGGGGCTGGAAAGCGCGGATGCCCTGGCCTGGTCTCCCGACGGAGAACAATTGCTGGCCGCCGGTTCCGAGTCTCCCAAGGGCTTGGGCCTGTGGCAGAGCATGCTCTACATTCTGGAACCGGGCCGGCCGCCCCGCCGCCTGACTGACGATTCCGTCCGCCCTTGCCTGGGCATGCCGGCAATCAGCCCGACGCCGGAACTGCGCTGGTACGGTGAGGGTGACGAAGACGAAGACCAAGGCAACGGCAACGGTAACCGTAACCGTAACCGTAACCGTATCCTGTTCCTGGGGGAAAGCCGGGGCGAATCCTATGTGTGGGCCGTGTCTCCCGAGGGCGGCCCGATGCAGCGGCTCTCCGCCGGAGGGGCACAGAGCGCGGCTTTGACGCTGGATGCCCGGGGCCAAACGGCGGTAATAGTCGCCAACTCCCCGGATTCCCCCGGAGACCTGTACCGAATTAACCTGGCCTCCCAATCCGGCGAGCAGCTGACTAACTATAATCGCGAGTACTTGCTGGAGCACCCGCCGGCCCGGCTGGAAAAGTTCAGCATCCGCCGCGATGGGCCGGGCGGCCCCGACGGAATAGACGGCGGGCTTGATGGCGGGCTTGACATCGAATGCCGGCTATACTTTCCACCGGATTTCGACCCGGCCCAAAGATACCCGTTGGCCCTGGAAATTCACGGCGGCCCCAACGGAGCCTTTTATGATTCCTTCGTGCCGGTGCAGCAGGTGCTGGCGACCAACGGCTACCTGACCCTGGCGGTAAACCCTCGCGGCTCGTCCACCTACGGCGAGGACTTTATGAAGGCGGTGTTGGAGGACTGGGGCGGCGAGGATTACCTGGACTTGATGGCGGCGGTGGATGCGGTAACCGCCCGGCCTTACGTGGACGAGACCCGCCTGGGGGTGCATGGTTACAGCTATGGCGGCTATATGACAAGCTGGATTGTGGGGCATACGCCCCGGTTTCGGGCGGCGGTAGTGGGCGCTCCCTGCATCGACCTGGTGAGTATGTACGGCACGTCGGATATCGGCGTGAGTTTCGGCGAGGCGCAATGGGGCGGCTCACCGGCCGACGCCTTTCAGGAAATGGTCCGCCGCTCTCCGCTAACCTATGCTTCGGCGGTCACCACGCCGGTACTGCTGCTGCACGGAGAGGCGGACGCCCGGTGCCCAATAGCCCAGAGTGAGGCTTATTTCGTACAGCTAAAGCGGCTGGGCAAGGAAGTAGAGCTGGTCCGGTTCCCCGGCTGCTCCCACTCCCTGCCGCGCCAAGGCCACCCCAAACTGCGGGAGGAATATCTGGCGCGCACACTGGACTGGTTCAACCGGCGGTTGGGGTCAGGTTGAAGCAAACCCGGGGCGGGGTTGAGGTAGAGTTGGGATAAGTTAAAAAACCTCCGGTTTGATCGAAACCTGGGGTCCGGCTGGAGTAGGGTTGGGGTGAGTCAAAAAACCTCCGGTTTGATCGAAACCGGGAGTGCGGCAGAGGTATCATCAGTTGAAGGCTCAGAACTTGCCCAGGTAGCCCTACCGATATCCGGCCCGAATTCAGCGTAAGACCGACGTTGGCTCATAGAATCGGGGTTGAACCGGGATGAAACCCGAACCGGGAAACGGGCGATTGACTAGCAGCGAGGTTTATAGATTGAACGAAGACAAGGTTATCAGGCCGGCCGGTGCTTAAAAATCTTTTCTACTCAAGCGGTATCAAGCGGCCACCCAGGATTTTCTATGGCTGGTGGATTGTCCTGGTTAGCCTGATTGCCGACGGGATTAAGCAAGGCAGTTTCAATCGGGGCTTCACCGTTTACATTATCCCCATCCAGATCGACCTGGGATTGGGCGCCGCGGCTATTGGCTGGGCCGACACCCTGGGCCGTTTGATGGGAGGACTCCAGGGGCCGCTCGTCGGTTACTGCACCGACCGTTTTGGCCCCCGGGCGATGCTCATCTTTGGCGGTCTGGCGTCGGGGTTGGGGTTCATCCTGCTGTCCCGGACCGAAAACTACTTTTTCTTCCTGCTGGTATTCGTCGGTATGCTATCGGTCGGGTTCCGTTCCGGCTACAACAATGCCTCCATCGCCGCGGTCAACAACTGGTTCCGGCGACGCCGGGGTCTGGCCATGTCCATTGTGTCAATGGGCGACGGGCTGGGCGGCACCATAGCGCCCCTGGTCGGCCTGATGGTATTGACCTTCGGCTGGCGCACCTCGGTGCTCTTCTCCGGCATCGCGATTATCGTACTAATCATCCCCTTGTCCCTGCTGATAAAGCGGTCACCGGAGACGGTCGGCCTGCTGCCCGACGGCGACCAACCCAACGGCGAGCAAAGTCCGGCAGACCATCAGGCCGGGAGTGCGACAGGCAGCCAGACCGGTAACTCGCCGGGCCGGAGACAAACTGAAAACTGGGAGATGGACTTTACCGCCCGGGAAGCGATGCGCACCCCGTCCTACTGGATGCTGGTGCTGGCCTCCGGCTTGCGGAACACGAGCCATTCCGGGTTGTCTTTCTTGCTGGCCCCGGTGATGGTCTGGTTCCTGCAGGAGGGCGGCCGGGAACCGGAGCCCAGCTTGCAAATTGCGGCGGCCTTTGTCGGATTGGTAGCCGGCGCGACCGTGGTCTTCAACCCGCTGGTAGGCTGGCTGGGCGACAAGTTCCCCAAGCAACGTTTAAGCGCCGCCTGCATGGTAGCCGGGGCAGTTGCCATGACCCTCTTGCTTAATTCAAGCGGTAATATATGGCAACTTGCGGTCTTCTCCCTTCTGTTGGCCCTCTCGGAAAGCGCCAACTCCCTGAACTGGGCCTTAATGGGGGAGTTCTTTGGCCGCCGGAGTTTTTCCACCCTGCGGGGATGGCAGCACCTGCCGGACCAAATGTTGTCAATGTGGACCGCCGTATGGATGGGGCTAATCTACGACCATACCGGCAGCTATTTTTGGGCGCTGTTTCCCATGATCGCCGTATTCGGATTGGCCGGTATTACCTATGCAATCCTGCCCAAGCCACATACGCCGGCCAGGCTGCAAGCGCGCTAGGAAGCGCGCTGACAGCGACTATTACTAATCGGGGAGCGGCCGGGCCAATAACCGATAGCAAACGGCTGGTATGGGGTCTCGGCAGGCCGTCAAGTGCGATAACGTCGGCTTTGGCAAGAACGAAAGACGGGCTGCCGGCCAAACTCTTACCAGCCTAAACTCCTACCAGCCTAAACTCCTACCGGCCAAACTCCTACCGGCCAAACTCCTACCGGCCAAACTCCTACCGGCCAAACTCCTACCGGCCAAACTCCTACTGGCCTAAACTCTTACCGGCCTAAACTCTTACCGGCCTAAACTCTTACCGGCCTAAACTCCTACCGGCCTAAACTCCTACCGGCCAAACTTCTACCGGCCAAACTTCTACCGGCCAAACTTCTACCGGCCAAACTTCTCCGCCGCTTTGGCAAAACCCTCCATCGCCCCTTCCAACACCCAGTCATCCACACAATAAGAAATGCGGAAATGCCCCGGCGTGCCAAAGCCTCTTCCAGGCACCGTCAGGACGTTCCACTCTTGAAGCGCGTCCACAAAAACGGTGTCATCCGGCAGAGGCGACTTGGGAAACAGGTAAAATGCCCCCTGGGGCCGCACCACCGAATAGCCCATTTCGGTGAGCCGGGTGTATAGAAAGTCCCGCTTGCGCTGATATTCGCCCGCGTCAACCTTCACTCCCTGCAAGGCGCGAACCAGATGCTGCATCAGCGCCGGAGCGTTGACGAAACCCAGAGTACGGGTGCAGAAAATCATCCCGTCCACCAACTCGCCCTTGTTCGGGTAGTCCGGGTGCACTGCAATGTAGCCGATACGCTCCCCGGGCAGCCCCAGGTCTTTGGCGTGGGAGTTTACCACGATGGTTCGCTGATAGTGGGGAAACACTTGGGGATAGCTCAGACCGTCGAAGATAATGTGGCGATACGGCTCGTCGCTGATGATGTAGATTTCGACGCCCAATTCCGCCTGTTTGCGATTCAGCAACTCGGCCAGTTCTTTAACTTCATCAGCAGAGTAAACCACCCCTGACGGATTGTTGGGAGAGTTGAGAATCAGCCCCCGAGTGCGGGGCGTGACCGCGGCCTCAATCGCCGCCAGGTCCAGGCGAAAGTCCTCCAGCGTCGGCACGATGACCGGCACTCCGTTGTGGTTGTCAATGTAATAAACGTACTCACCGAAAAAGGGAGACAGGATGATAACCTCATCCCCCGGATTCAGGGTGGCCCGCAGCGCAACGTTCACTGCTCCGGCCGCTCCGCAACTCATAACAATGTCGCCGCCGGAAAAGGGCAGACCGGTCTCCGCCTGCAGCGTTTGGGCCACGGCGCCGCGGGTTTCGGGATAACCGGCGTTGGGCATATAGCGGTGCATTCCCTTGACCGGGTTCTGCGCCAGACGCAGCAGCTCTTCATTGAACTGCTCCGGCGGCTCCACCACCGGATTACCCAGGGAGAGGTCAAATACCCGGTCCTCGCCGTACTGAGCTTTAAGGGCAATGCCGACCTCAAACATTCGGCGAATCCAACCGCCCTCTTCCATAGACCGGCGAACATTTCGCGAAATAGTCATAATGCCTCACAAGAGTCTGCCGCTGTGACCTATATTCCGGCCTTCAACCCAAACCGTTTTCCGGATGTTGGCCCGGCGATTGTAGCAAGGGCGGAAACGGAGTGTCAAAACATTGGGGCGCAACGCCGGGTCTTTCGATTGTCCCGGTCAACAACCGATCCGACCAATTACCCGAATTGAGAACCCGGGAATATTGTACTAAAGACCTGAAAATAGGGGTGCAGACGGTTTGCAGATAGCCACCGAAGGCCATATAATACACGTTACGTTAATTAAGCAGGGCGATTCGCGTCCGCTACAGTGAGGAGGAGGTAAGTTATGGCAGACCACGGACTTGACAAGTTTATAACCGGAGTGTTGGCCGGCGCCCTGATTGGGACGGCAATCGGAATGCTCCTGGCTCCCAAGCCCGGCATTGAGACCCGCCAGATTGTTCGCGAACGGGCTGGGGAATACCTGGAAACCGCTCGAGAGCGGGCCGGCGGTTATATTGGAGCCGCTCGGGAGCGGGTTGCGGGTCCCCTCGAAGCCGCCCGGGAGCGAGCCGCCGGTCCCATTGGAGCCGCCAGGGAGCGGATACAGCGCGTCCGTGGAAACAACTCCTCGGACACACCGGATATGGTAGAGGACGTGGATATAGATGATGCGCCGAAGCCAAGTCAGACGGTTGAATCCTAGCAATATCCCGGACCTCAACATCCCAGGTCGTTGCATCCCGGCCGTGGCCTGATTCCGGGTAGTTTAAATCCGGGTTTGGTACGCTGGGCAAGGGCCAGGCAGGTACTTGGCAAGTAAAGGGGGCAGTGCAAGAATAGCGACGGGCTATTTCGGCTCCGCCCCTGTTTGCTGCCCGTTTCGGTTCCGCACCGGCCGCGGCTCGGGAAACTCGCCAGTAGCGGAACGTCCCGAAAGAACTTCCGCAAAGCCCGGCGGGGACGGGCTGAGTGCAACGGTCTATTTCCCCGAAATACCGGCTACAACCTCAACTATGACCCCAACTACAGTCCCAACTATAGTCCCAGCCGCTTTACCAGCTCTTCGGCGGTAACGACGGCCCCGCTCAGACCGTGGGCGTCCTGCCGGGCCAAAAAAGTTGCCGCCTTGACCATATCCTCGGGCGTGGCCCAGGTGGAGAAATCGGCGTCGGGACGCTGCGCCTGGAACCCTTCGGTCAGCACCGGACGCAGGGGTTTGAGCACGTTTACCGCAATGTTATATTGGCCCAGCTCGGCGGAGAGGCCCCAGGTTAGCCGCTCCACGGCGGCCTTGGCTACTCCGTAGGCCTGGCCCATCATTGCAATGTCCTCCCCGGAGTCGGCGCCCAGGGTGGAGGAGAAGATGTTGGCGGCGGCGTGGGACGATATGTTGATGATGCTGCCCCCGCCCTGCTCCACCATCACCGGCGCCACCGCCTGGCAGCCGATGAAGGTAGCCCGCAGGTTAATGTCCAGCACCAGGTCCCACTCCCTGAGGGTGGATTCCAGAAAGGGGCGGTAGGTGCCGATTCCGGCGTTATTCACCAGAATGTCGATCCGGCCAAAGGCGTCCATCGCCTGCTGGACCATAGCATTGATACTCTCCTCTTCCCGCACGTTACAGCGGACGGGGAGAGCCTTGCCGCCCAGGGCTTCGATTTCGGCGGCGGTGGCATAGATGGTGCCCGGCGCCAGGGCGCGCTCCGTTTCCGACCGGGCCGCCACCACGATGCTCGCCCCGGCCCGGGCCAGCCCCAACGCCATGGCCTTGCCAATTCCCCGGCTGGAGCCGGTTACGATGGCTACCCTGTCTTTTAGTGAGTTGTTTAGAGTCATTTTTGCACCCAGCGGCGTAGCGGTTGCGGGTTAGCCCCGGCCCCGGTAGTGCCGACTCAATTCAGAAGCATAGGCCCGGCCCAGCGTGTTCCCGTTTTCGGCCAGCCAAACACTGAAGCGGGTCGTTCCCAGGGGAGGGTTGGCCGAGGTGAGCAAGTTGGCGGCCAGGCCCGCTATCTCTTCCCGGGTCAACACCACGTCCCCCACCAAGAGGCCGAACAGCCGGGACAGCAGCATAATCCAGGCCGGCGGAAGGTGAACAATCCGGGCTTTGCGCTGCACACTCCGGGCCACCAGCCTTACCAGTTCGTCGAAGGTATAGGTTTCCGGGCCGACGGCGTCGGAAATCACGTTGTCCTGCCCCGGGCTGGCGGCTACCGCAATTGCCGCCAGGTCGGCCACGTACACCGGCTGCGCCCGGTATTGGCCGCTGCCGGCGACGGTAAACACGGGAAAACGCCGCAGCAGCCAGGCAATATTGTTGAGCAGAATATCGCCCTCGCCAAAGACCAGGGCCGGCCGGACTATGGCGTAGGACAGACCCGATTCCCGGATCGCCTGCTCCACCAGCGCCTTGCCCCGGAAGTAGGGCAGGAGCGAGTCCGCCGACGGGTTGGTAATGCTGATGTGCACCAGCCGCCGGACACCCGCCTTTTCCGCCGCCCGGATGAGGGTGCGGGAGTTTTCCACCGCCCGGTCAAAGGTAACCGCCCCGCTGGAAAATCGTACCCAGTAAGTATTGTAGAGAGTATCCACCCCGCGCAGACTTTCGGCCAGGGAATCAGGCCGGTCAAAATTGAAGGGGCCAACCTCAATCCTGCCGCCGAAAGGGTCATCGGCGGTATTGGCAATGCGGGAACGGCCGGTAAGGGTGCGCACCGATTGGCCCTTGTCCAGCAGTAGTTGGGCAATGTACCGGCCGGTGTAGCCAAAGGCCCCGGTGACGGCGTCAAGCCCGGTATTGTGCCCGTTATTGGTTTCGTTCATGACGGGGTGATTTTAGCACATACCAAGAACGCTCCCGGTCAAAACCCTCTGCCGCCAGCGTTACCCAAACTAATGAACCGGTTAGGACTCCGCCCTACTTCAGTCCGGCAGATGCTATAATTACACCCATGACTACCATCAACAACATCGCCGATCTAGTCCGCATCCTGAAGGAACAACCCGAATGGACGGACACAATCCGCAGCATATTGCTGAGCCAAGAACTGCTGGAGCTGCCCGCTCGGTTCGCCGAGTTCGTCCAACTGACCCAAGAGAACAACCGGCTTACCAATGAACGGTTGTCCCTGGTAGAAACCAGGATGGAAAACTTTGAGACCCGGATGGAGCGGCTGGAATCCGTTTATGCCGAAACCAACCAACGGCTGAACCGCTTGGAAGGTCGCTTTGGAAACTTCGAGGGAAATGAATACGAACGCAAAGTCCGAACCAGAGCCTTGTACCGAACGCAGTACCAACTCGGCTTGAACAATGCTTACTTGGCGCTGACTCAGGACGGCTTGGTTGCGCCCCAACTGAACAGCGCCATCGCCCAGGCCCTTGGCAACAACGCTATCTCAATTGAGCAGTCCATAGACCTGCACGAGACCGACATCATAATCTCGGACCCGGGTAACCGCCATGTGGTAGTAGAAATCTCCCTCATCGCCGACGAAGATGACATTCTCCGGGCAAAACGCCGCGCCAGCACCTTGAACGCTGCCACGGGAGGCCCGGTCACGCCGGTCGTCATCACCGCAATCCTGAACGAAGCGCAAAAGGACCAGGCCGCCACCGAGGAAGTAACCGCCTTCCTCATCCCCTATCCCTGAAGCACCTGACCGCAAAACAACGCCGGGCAATGTAACCTCCGGTATAGCCAAAAGGCCCCGGCAACCACATTAAGCCCGGCGCTAGGGTTGGTGTCAGCCCCGGTATTGTTCCCGGTGTTGGCTTTGTTCATGGTGGGGTGATTGTAGAGAGTTTCGAAACTCTGAGCCAGTTACCCGCCAAAAGCCAATAGACTGTTTCCAGCCAGAGACTGTTGTCCATCCACATCAGGTTATCGGCGCCCGTAAGCAGTGGGTGTGAAGCTGTTAATGGAGTCCAGCAACAAGTCCTCAAACTGGCTGAACTGACGCTGGCAGGCGTACACTTCGACAAGAAATAGCCATTTGCGCAAAACTAAAGACTCGAAAACCGAGTCGACAGGGCAAGCCCCTACTCTTTGGTAACTCGAGCTAACGTACACGCCCCCATTTTGGGATGGACGCTTCTTCCGGATTTCCAACGTCCCTTCAATTAGATTTTCCTCCATATTCTCAAATACACCATTGATGTATGAATCCGAGTCATCGATCCATCCCCATTCGGAATAAATAGCAAATATGGATATGCCTACAACACCATCAGGCCCAGAAAAACTGACCCGCATTCCTTTCTCATAATCTTCAAAGAACTCGATTTCCCTATCCCAATCTCTTGGTACCTTTATCGTGTAGCTCCCATCAGTGTCACTATATTCTACCAGCGTTGGAGCAAGAGTCGCCGTTGGTGCCAGACGGGGAGTAGCAGTGGGCGTAACAGTAGGGCTGGGCGTCCGAGTGGGAATAGCCGTCGGGGTTGGTGTGGCCGTTGGGTAAGGTGTATAAGTTGGCCGTGGGGTGGCGGTGGGATAGGGTGTAGCCGTTGGCGCCGTGGTCGGCGTCGGGTACGGAGTTGCCGTTGGATAGGGCGTGTAAGTGGGCGCCGGCGTAGTGGTCGGCACGGAATCCAGGTGTGTCTGCACTTGGGCGGTAACCGTAGCCGGAATATCCGGGGTTGGCGCTGGCGGCGGCGCAGTGCAGGCCGCCAGAGCGGTAGCCAGTACCGCCACCAGCGCAATGAGCAATACCAATGCTTGACGGGATCGAGAGGTGAAAGGAATAGGTAATTTCATATCAGAATTCTCCAAAAGATAAATAGCAATAGGCCGGCTCGGCCCGGTAACAGGCCATGCTGCGACCGCCCGGACGCAAGGCGCGCCGGGTTAACGGGCTATAACTGGGAGAACTCTGGGGCTATTCCAGACGAGGGGCGGAACCGGTCAGGAGGGATGACGGGAGCAACCCGGTGGGGCCGGGTTGGAAAAACTCGCCGGGGCTGACGGTCAAGCCAGCCGGCAGGGTTGGGCTGGCGCCGGTAAAGACGGGGAGCATACCTCGGGCCATCCACTGCCGGAGCCGGGCGTAGAAGGTTACCAAAGAAAAAGACAGCGGTTGCTGGGTAGTCAGGTTAATCAGTTCCCGACCTACGCCGTAGTAGATGACTACCATGAGATACGCCGCAAACCATAATTGAACGACGACCGGGGACAGAACAATGCAAGCGTCGACCAAAAAGTTCAAAGCCCACTCCAGCGGCGACACGCCCATCAGGGCAGCGAAGCATCCCAGCAGCAGCGCAAACAATAGAGGCATAGCTACCGGAATGATGGCGGAGTACTTGACCCAAGCCCGCAGGATGAGGAGCGGCGTTTGCTGCTGGTCTTTTCGCATAAAGTTCAACATCTTACCTACACTCTAGCGTAAACCAAGATGTCGGGCAACCGGCATCCGTCACCGGGCACTCGATTTTTAACTGCGCCGATTCAGGTTCGTTCCGGCGCCAGCCCTCACCCCCGGCCCATCTCCTTGATGAAGGGGGCGAATCTACTCCCTCTCCTTTGGGGAGAGGGTCGAGGTGAGGGAATTGCTCTGGTGAAGGACGGCTGGATAGAGCGCAGGTGATTCAGGCGTGACTGCCTGGCCCCATACTACTCACACCGCCAGCCCAACTTGCCCCGACAACGGCGGTTGGTATAGTATGGGGCCAGGTATTCTTCCCTATATCCGCAGCAGTTTTGCAACAGTGAAAAAGCCTGCGGAACTTAACCGGCAAGAATCGAGGGACAGAAATAGATATGGCCCAACGCATTAGTTTGAGCGTTAACGGAGTCAGCCATGAAATGGAAGCGCCGGCCCGGCGGCTGTTGGTGGATTTCCTGCGTTATGACCTGGGACTGACCGGCACCAAGGAGGGTTGCAGCGTGGGCGTTTGCGGCGCCTGCACCGTCCTGGTGGACGGCGAGATGGTAGCCTCGTGCATCACCCTGGCGGCGGCGGTGGACGGCTCGGAAATCACCACCATTGAGGGACTGGCCCAGGACGGGCGGCTCCACCCGGTACAGCAGGCTTTTATCGACTACGGCGGCTTCCAGTGCGGCATTTGCACTCCGGGCCAGGTGATGGCGGCCAAGGCCCTGCTCGACGCCAATCCCAACCCCACCGAGGCGGAAATCAGGGACTGGATGATGGGCAACTTGTGCCGCTGCACCGGCTACTACAAAATCCTGGAGTCGGTGGTCCAGGCCATCGGCTCTGCTACATCTGAAAAACGGACGCAGGCAAGCCAATGATAGATTTTGAGTTTCACCGTCCCGCCCAACTGGAAGAAGCCTTTGCGCTGCTGGCGGCCCACGGGGAGGATGCCCGGCTGATGTCCGGCGGCACCGCCCTGGTACTCCAGATGAAGCAGCGCTTCTCCCAACCGGGCCACGTCATCGGACTGCGAGGCATTCCCGGCCTGGGCGACATCAGGGAAACCGGCAACGGTGACGGCAGTGTCCGCATTGGCGCCCTGTGCTCCCAGCGTCAGGTAGAAAACAGTCCGCTGGTGGCCGACCGGCTGCCGCTGGTATCCCAGGCCTATCACCAGGTCGCCACGCCGCGCATCCGCAACATGGCTACCGTTGGCGGCGGCTTGGCCCACGGCGACCCCAATCAGGACCCACCCCCGGCTCTCATCGCTCTGGGCGCCTCGGTAATCCTGTCCTCGGCCAACGGCGAAGAGCGCATCCTGCCGGCGGAGGAGTTATTCCTGGACTACTTTGATACCGACGTGCGGCCCGGCGAAATTATCACCGGTCTGGTAATATCCCCGGCCCCGGCGGGTTCCGGCGCCGTCTATCTGAAGTTCCTGCCCCGCACCGCTGACGACTACGCTACCGTATCGGTAGCCGCCGTAGTAACGCCCGGCGAAGGCAACACTTGCCGCGAGGCGCGAATTGTCCTGGGGTCGGTCGGCCTTACCCCCATCCGGGCCACCGAGGCCGAGGACGCGCTGCGGGGACAGAGCCTGACCGACGACACCATCCAGGCAGCGGCGGCCACAGTCCAGGCGGTGGTGGACCCGCTGGACGACCACCGCGGTTCGGCGGAGTACAAGCGGGAGATGGCCGAGGTCTTCACCCGCCGCGCCATCCGGCAAGCTTTGGCCGCGGCCGGGCGGGAGTAGGCCGGTGAAGCTGGAGAACCAATGCCTGGTGCCCGCCGACCGGGAGACGACCTGGAACCTGATGCTGGACATTCCACGAGTGGCCAGGTGCGTTCCCGGCCTGCGGGATTTGGTTGCCGACGGGGAGCGGGACAACCGGTTCGTGGGAACGCTGCAAGCCCAGGCCGGGCCGATGCGGGTGAACCTGTCGGGGAGTGTGCAGATACTGGAGCAGGACGCCGAGGAAGGGGTAGCTCAACTGCTGCTGGAAGCCTCGGACCGGCGAATTGGCGGTTCGGTGCGCGTCAATATGGAACTGCGCATAACGCCGAAATCGGACGTTCAGACGGAGCTGGTAATAGTTACCGACACGGCCTTTATGGGAACCCTGGGAACCCTGGGCCAGCCGATAATCCGCCGCAAAGCCGCCGCCACCATGGAAGAGTTCGCCAGGAATCTGGCGGGGGTAGTGGGCGAAGGGGGGTTGAAGCCATGGCGCTGACCAACAAGATAGAATCGGTTAAGATTCAGGGCTTCCGCTCTCTGGCCGATATGGAGCTTACCAATATACCCAACGCAGCCGTGTTGATTGGACCCAACGGCTCGGGCAAGTCTAACTTCATTCGTTTCTTTGAAATGTTGAGCTGGATGCTCAGGTCTCGACAGCTAGGCGAATTCGTCGCCAGGCAAGGAGGTGCAGATGATCAACTGTTCGGGGGCAATACCCGTACTCCCAGATTGACCGGTGAAATATCAATGCGGACCAGTAGCGGGCGCAATGACTACCGGTTTGCTTTGTCCCATGCCAACCCGGATCGTTTTCTGTTCACTCAGGAAGAGTTGCGTTTTAGCAGAGAATACCAAGATTCGGCAAAAGAGGCGCCTTGGCAATCACTTGGCAGCGGCCATTTGGAAGCCAATATTGTGGAGGCCGCTCAGACACCCAATTACCCGGGAATCAACCAGAATACTATCAGGGTGATTGTCAATCTGCTTCGGAATTGTTCCGCTTACCAATTCCATGATACGTCCGACGGTTCGAATCTCAAGAACAAATGGGACGTGCATGAAAACTATCAGCTGCGCAGTCATGGTGGTAATCTGGCTGCTGTATTATATCGTTTGGAACACCACGACTTAAAAAGATATGAGCTAATATGCAAGCAAATAAGCCGTGTTCTGCCGGGCTTTGACAGTTTCGCAATAGAAGAGGACTACGGGAGGGTAATGCTGAGGTGGAAGGCCAAATGGTCCGACAAAATAATCGGCGCCCACCTCACTTCTGACGGTTCGTTACGCTTCTTTGCATTGGTAACTCTGCTTAACCTGCCGCCGGAAATGTTGCCCGATGTAATTCTGCTGGACGAACCGGAACTGGGCTTGCACCCTTCGGCGATTTCCTTAGTCGGCGCCATGATTAAGGTCATGTCATTTCAGCGACAGGTTATAGTGGCTACCCAATCGCCGTTGCTGGTGGATGAGTTTGCCCCGAATGAAATCTTCGTCATGGAACTGAAGGACGGGCAGACGAAGGTTAGCCGGCAAGATGACGAATATCTAAAGCACTGGCTTGAGGAATACACAACGGGAGAATTGTGGCAGAAGAATGTGCTGGGTGGGCGTCCGTGATTCGCTTGGCCATCACCGTAGAGGGGGAAACCGAGGAGGATTTCGTCGATCAGGTCCTCGCCCTACATTTGCATTCGAGGGAGATTTATCCAACACCGATATTGCTGGGAAGGGCTCGCAGATCCTTCAGAAGCGGCGGTAACGTCAGTATCGACCGACTGGCTTCGGATCTGGCAACTAATTATCACCGTTTCGACTTTGTAACTTCGCTGGTTGACTACTACGGGTTCAAAGACAAGGGTACTAGCACTGTGAAGCAACTCGAACACGACATTAAGCGCGAAGTCGAAAAGAAGGTGAATCTTGGTTGGGACGAAAGAAAAGTAATTCTGTACGTTCAACGGCACGAGTTTGAAGGATTGCTTTTCTCAGATGTAAAGGCCTTTAGTGATGTTCTAGGGGCGAATACAGCGGTTGTGAAGCAATTGGAAAGCGTTCGCGAGCACTTTTCCACTCCGGAAGACATCAACGACCACCCCGATACTGCTCCCAGTAAGCGAATAGCGCAAGCAATCCCTACCTACAACAAGCGCATAAATGGCCCTTTGATAGCTCAGGAAATCGGCCTCCCAACCGTCCGCCGCGAGTGCCCCCGCTTCAACGCTTGGCTCTCACACCTGGAATCCCTCGCCGCCTAAAGACCGCCAGCAAAACAATACGCCCGGGAAGGAAACTCCAGGGCGTATCATTTACAAAGTAGGTCCCCCTAAACCCGTATCACCCCTACCAAATCGCCGCTGTCTTCTTCGATGGTTATTTCGGTGCCGAAGGGACGGGACACCTCTTGCAGCCACGTCAGCGTTTGACGGGCGACCGGCTCTTCCGCCAGCAACGGACGGCCCCGCTGCGGTATCGGGCGGCCAAAGCCCATGTCTATCGGGTAGAGCATGACCTCTTTCAGGTCGCCGCCGGCATAGTTGCATACCGCCACTACACTCCGCCAGAACACCGGGTCGGCGGCAAAGGCGCGGGTGCCGCCGCCGGAACGGGTGTCCAGGTAGTCGCCGGGCGTATGGTCAAAGCCCAGGTTAAAGCGGCGATAGGCCTCGTGCGGCAGCCATAGCACGCTTTCGTTCTGAAAGATAAAGTTGCCCAGGCTGTAAAAAATAGGCCGGTTCTTGTAAATCTCAATGCCGCGCAGGAAGTGGGGGCCATGTCCCACAAAGGCGGCGCAACCCTGGTCAATCGTCCAGCGGGCGAAGTCCTTCAGGAAATCGGGCGGAGACAGGCGGGAATGGCCGTGAAACTCCCCGTCCGGCCCGCTCTCATGGCAGTGGACGCCATACACCAGCCAGTCCGCCTGCTTCTGCGCTCCCCGAATCCAGTTGCCGATGCCGACCTGGTCTTCCCGATTCAGCGCGGTGCGGACGGCGAATTCCTCGTCCAGGATGAACTTTTGCTCCAGGAACTCAATCTCGCTATCGAAATCCGGGCTTTCCTCCGTGCCCCGGAACCCGAAATGGCGATGAAATGCCTCCTCTTCCTCGTAGCCCAGCTCCAGGTTAGCCTTGCGGAGGGCGTCAAAGACATCCTGCTGCACATGGTGGGCAATGTCGTGGCGCAGGGCGTTGACCCCGGGCCGTCCGTTAAAATCGGGACGCCCGGCTCCGGCGCGGGACTGCTCGCTGAAGGTGCTGGTAGCGCCCATTACCGCTACCCGGCCCCGGGCCGAGTCCACATAGGCCGGAGAGCGGGCCTCGTCCAGATTGCGGCCACCGCCGGCGTAGGCCAGGTCAATCTCCCGGCAGTGCTCCAGCGTAGTCAGAAATCCGCCCTCGGAGAAGTCGAAGGAGTGGTTGTTGGCGGTGGTTACGGCGTCAATGCCCATCCACTTCAGTTCATCCAGATTGTGGGGGTCGGAGCGGGTATAGGTGGCGCTGCTCCATTGCCAACTGCTTTCATAATCGTGAAACAGCATCTCCAGATTAACCAGGGAAACGTCGGCGCCGCGCAGGACCTCCACCAGCTTTAGGAAACGTTCCTCCTGAAAAGCCTGCATCCGGCGAGTAATCATAGCGTCGCCGCCCAGGGCGATGGAAATATCGCGACGCTCGGCATCATAAATCATAACGGCCTCCTTCAAGCGCGCCGGGAAAGCGCGGGTTTGGTGATATGGTGATTTGGTGGTTTGGTGGGAGTATTGTACCAGATAGGGTAGCCGCGGGGAGCGGGGTTGGTGACGAACCTGGCCCGGTGGTGGCCAGGCGAATATTCTGACCTTGGCTGAATATGGCTGCCGAGCCGGTTATGCCGGCGAGCGTCTCATTCCGCTCCGCAAGTCAGCGGTCCGGATTAGCGCCGGTAATATCTTCTCCACAGAAGCAATTCCCCGGGAAGTCGGAGCAACTCACACCCGACGGAGAGTAGCGAGTTCCGCAACCACCGCTGTTAAACCACTCCTCTCAACCCAGCCCGTAACCGGCCCCGGCCCCGGGCATTTGCCTTTCCCCGGCAGACGTTGTTTAATTGCTCTACTATATTTACGCTATTTACGCTTTGGTAAGGAGATGCTGCCATTGATGGAGATTAAGCAACCGCATATTTTTGCCGGCAATCCACTGAACCGGGGTGAGGTGGAACGCCGGGACGAAGCCTGGATTAGCGACACCGCCCGGGACCCGTCCAGCCGGTTTCTGCCAATGCGCGGGCCGGAAGTCCTGTTAACCACCAGGGACGAGGCCCGTTTGGGTTGGCTGAGCTGGGCTACGCTCGAAGCCCAGGGAACCGCCGCCGCCCCCTTTTTCCTGGGGCTGCTGGAGGGTACCGCCTACTTCGTAATCGATTTGGCCAAAGATGATGCCGCCGCCGCGTTGGAACTACTGGAAGGTTATCGCTTTGAAGAGGCTCGGAACGCCGCGGAAAGTCTGCTCAGCGGGCCGGACGCGGGAATCATGGCCCAGGGCCGGGCGCAGATTAACTGGCATAACCGCCACGGGTTTTGCTCGGTCTGCGGACATCCGACGGTCATCCGGCGGGGCGGACAGAAACGGGAGTGCCCCGAGTGCCGGGCGGAGCATTTCCCCCGGGTTGACCCGGTGATAATCATGGTGGTTTCCGACGGCGACCGCTGCCTGCTGGGCCAGTCCCGGGGCCGGTTGGCCGCGATGAACCGGTATTCGGCCCTGGCGGGTTTCGTTGACCAGGGCGAATCCATTGAGGAAGCCGTGGCCCGCGAGGTGATGGAGGAAGCCGGCCTCCGCGTCAAGAACGTCCGTTACCATTCGTCTCAGCCGTGGCCCTTCCCGTCGTCGCTGATGATTGGCTGCCACGCCCACGCCGCAACTACCGAGATTGCGATGGATAATGAAGAGATGACCGACGTGCAGTGGTTTGACCGGTCGGAGGTTTTGCTGGCAATGGAGGGCAATAGCGAAAAGCTGCGGGTGCCCGGACCGGTCGCCATCGCGCACCATTTGATCAAGGCCTGGGCCAATGGTGAGGTGGACTAGCCGGCTGAGGGCCTAACCGTAACATTGCCCGTGCCAGCGGCATTGCCCGTGCCATTACCATCACCGGTACCAGCGCCGGCGCCGTTAATATCACAGTTACGATTCGCGTTACCCCGCAGGCCGGGCGATACTAACAGGAGGAGCGCCGATGGCTTCAACCGATTATTCAGCCCTGGACCGACCCGAAATATCGATGAACTCCTTCTACCCCCGGCGCAACCGAACGGCCCCGCCGGAAGGGGCGGAGGACTTCGCGGTTTCGGTCGCCGAGGACATAACCCTGTCCTGCCGGTTCTTTCCGGTCAGTACTGCCGCGCCAACGGTACTGTTCTTCTACGGCAACGGCGAGACGGCAGCCGACTACGATAACATCGCGCCCATCTATAACCAGGTAGGCATCAGCTTTTTCGTGGCCGACTATCGCGGGTACGGCCAGAGCGGCGGGTTGCCCACTTTCACCGCCATGCTGTCCGACGCCCACCGGGTGCGGGAGGAATTGGGCCGGATTCTGGCGGCGGGCGGTTACACCGGCGATGTGTTCGTTATGGGGCGCTCTATGGGACGCCATCCGGCCTTTGAGCTGGCGGCCAATGCCCCGGACGGGGCGCTCAAGGGCCTAATCCTGGAAAGCGGCCGGCCCAATTTGGGTCAGTTCTGTTACGGGCTGCCCCCGGAGGACGCGGCGAAAATGGAAGCAGCCTACCGGGAAAAGGTGCGTTCCATCGGCCTGCCGGCGTTGGTGATTCACGGAGAGCAGGACACCCTGGCGCCGGTAGAGCAAGCGGTGGCTATGTTCCAGGAGTTTCCGTCGGCCGAAAAGCGGCTGCTGACCATCCCGGAAGCGGGGCACAACGACCTGCTCTACCGGGGGATTAACGAGTATTTCTCGGCCGTCCGGGAGTTCGTGGGACTTTAGGCGGCCTCACCGGGGTTCCTCGATTATCCGGGGATTATTCGGGGATTATCCGGGGAAGTGCGCTTGTTGTTGGCCTTTCCTTCGACAAGCTCAGGACAAGCGGGGGTGTGACCGGCCCCCCGACTATCCAGGGGAATCCGTTCGTGGTGGGGCTGTCGAACCACAAGCTCAGGATGACCGGGGGTACACCTGAACCAGGACTTTCGAGAGGCCCGGCGTCGAACCTGAAAGTTAGCTTTACCGGAGCAATCCAGGCTCTAAATCCGAATTCAACCAAGGGAGGTACTCCAATGGCGGATCGAGTGACCATTGTACCCGAAGGAATCGGGGCCAACCCGGCCTTTTCTCCCGCAGTGCGCGTCGGCGAGTTTCTGTTTGTATCCGGCCAGGTGGCCCAGGACGGCAACGGAAATACGGTGGGAGTCGGCGACTGCGCCGCCCAGACCCGGCAGGTAATGTCCCGAATCCAAACCATCGTTCAGGCTGCCGGCGCGACGCTGCAGGACGTGGTAAAAATAACCACTTTCCTGATCAACCTTGATGACTATCCAGCCTTCAGCCAGGTGCGTTCCGCAACCTTTCCCACCAGTCCTCCGGCCAGTTCCACGGTAATAGTGGCCGGTCTGGTGCGACCGGAGTTCCTGGTGGAAGTAGAGGCGGTGGTGCATATTCCCACTTAGTCCCGACCGAGTTAACCGGCCACGGAGAACGGAAAATCCACAGCGCTAAAAGAGGGGTATTGAAATGAAACTCGCCAGATTCAGCGTTGGCGCCTGGGAAAGCTACGGACTGGTAGAAGATGACCGGGTGCGGGTAATTCAGGGCAGCATTTTCGGAGACTATACGGTTTCCGACGCCGCCTATCCCCTGGAGCAGGTAAAGCTGCTGCCGCCGACTCGTCCCACCAGCTTTTGGGCGGTTGGCCTCAACTATGCCGCCCACATCGCCCACCAGGAAAATGCCCTGGACGCCGAACGCATCCAACGGGACTCGGCCGTCTTCCGGCCCTGGCAGAAAGGGGCGCATTGCATCATCGGCCCCGGCGAGTCCATCGTCCTGCCGCCGGAAGCCGATTACGTACATTACGAGGGCGAGTTGGTGATTGTCATCGGCAAACCGGCGCGGCGGATTACGCCGGAGCAGGCGCCCGACTTTATCTTGGGCTATACCTGCGCCAACGATGTGAGTGGCGAGGGTTCCTGGTCCAGCGACTTGTCCAACTGGCGGCGCAAGATGTGCGACACCTTCGGTCCGGTCGGCCCCTGGATTGAGACGGAGGTTGACCCCCACAACCTGGATATCATCACCCGCCTGAACGGGCAGGAACACGACCGGGGCAGCACTTCGGGGATGATTTATGACTGCTTCACCACGGTCAGCGGCATCAGCGCATTTGTGACCCTGCGCCCCGGCGACCTGATACTGACCGGCGCCCCCGGCTCGGTAGAGCAGTTGCACCCGGGAGACGTGGTGGAAATAGAAATACCGGGCATCGGCACGCTGCAAAACCCGGTGGTGGGCGAAGGAGATTAGCTTGCCGGCGCCGGGCGCATCGGTTTAGAGAGGACGGGGCGGAACAGGCATGGCGCGGACTCTTGGGTCACGATTCCAGGCCCAGGGCAACGTCCGGGTCCGGTTCGTTCAGTTCCGGTTCGTTTTCCGGTTCCAGGGAGCGGGACGGGGAACCGGTATTAGGACTCGAAGACTGTCTCCAGCTTGGCGGAGCTGTCGAAGAAGTGCTGCAAGCTCTGGTTAACCCGGAAAAAGATGTCGGCCCGCAGTTGGTCGCCGGTAGCGTTGTCGGAGATGCCGCCCGGAATCATTAAATCCAGGGTATTCAGGGTATGACTCAGGTCGGCGCCGTTGTTTTCCCTGATGTTGGCCGCCAGGTCGCGCCACAACTCAACGGTCATTTCCAGGAAGAAGTCGGCATCGATCAGGTCGTATTCGGTGCCCTCTTTCACCTCGGTGCATTCGTAGGCCTCGAAAACGATTATAAAGACCTTATCTCCCACCTTCACGCCCATAGTCGCGTCAACGGTGCCCAGGCGGCGAAATTCCGGGTCATCGTTGACCAATCTCTGAAGCGCCTGGAACCACTCAACCGATGGAAAAACGATGCCCGCCGTCCCGTGCGCGCTCATCTGATGCCTCCTGGTATTTGGTCGAAAGTGGCGGGGTCGTTAACCCGCCCTGGATAATGGCAATGACGGTTACTCCTTGAAATAAGGCTCGCCCCTTTCTTTAGCCTGGCTGAAGGGGACCATTTTGTTCATATGGAAGTCCGGGTCGGAGTTGGCCGGGGCGTTGGCCAGCGCCTGGTCCACCATCTTGAAGTACTTCGGGTCGAGCTGTTCCAGCTTGTCGGACTCGGACCGGAGGTAAGCCACCCGCGAGATAATCCGATGCAACACGCCGCTCTCACAGGAAGAGCAATTCGTCGGATCGGGGGAGTTCATGGTGCGCAGGAACACGCTATTGACGCTCCCGCAGTCGTGGCAGCGGTATTCGTAGATGGGCACGATTAGTCCTCAGTAGTCCTCATGCCGGGCCGGCTGCTTCCCGACGCAGGTAAGCAGCCAGTTCCGGGGCCAGGTTTGCTTCGGTCCGGTTAATACCAACCCATTTCATCCGGCGCAGATATTGCTCAATATACCTTTGCTGGAGATCCTGCACTACCGCCATGCCCGCCGATATGTTGGCGACGCCTCCGCCGATGAAAATAGCCAGGGCTTCCCAGATTACCGGGTCGTTCAGGTCCTGGACCAGGTCGCGCTCCACGCCGCGCATCAGGTTAGTCAGGCCCAGGGCAAAAGCGGGTTCCCGGTTATCCACGGCGTACTTCAAGTGCGTCATGCCGTAGGCAATGTGGCGGGCCTTGTCTTCCAGGCAGCGCCGGAACAGGTACTTCTCGGCGTTACGGGTGGCATACGCCTCGCCATAACGGAAAAGGAGCAGGGTTAGCGGCCCGCGGACCAGGTAGAGGAAAAGCGCTACCTCGGTCCAGCCGGCCCTGGTTTCCATCAGGCGGCGGTTGAACTGAGCCGCACTTTCCAGCCCCAGCGCCCCATCGTTATGCAAAGCCCGTTGCCGGAAGGCGGAAAAGTGGCGCCCGGCGTCGAACAACTCGCTGGCCAGGAAGGTCTTGACCTCGTGATAGGCGTAGTTCATGCGGTGGAGCCACTGGCCGATGACGTCGGTTTCAATTGAGGCTTGCTGGGCCAGTTCGGTGCAAAGCTGCCGCATCGCCAACTCCACCTCGTAGGGCAGCGGGGTTAATTCGTCCCAGGCAATATCAACGTGGGCCATCCAACGTCTTTGGATCGCCTCTTCGTACAGGTCAACGGCGTTGTCGGCCCAGAGGTCAACCTTGGCGTTCAGGGCATAAAGGTCGGTGCGGGGCACTCCGGGGACGGGGAATGCGCCCCGGGGACGGCGGCTCATATCGGAACTGGACTCGGGGATTTCGCCGTAGCTGCCCAGGTTTACGTCGCGCATGGTCATGCCATGCTTTCCCGGCCGGGCGCGGATACCCCACTCCAGGGTATCGCTCATCCAGCCGAAGGGTTGGGAGCTAATCGGCTGCGGCTGGGGAGCGGCGTTGTCGCCGGAAGATTCGCCGGTTTGCTCCCTCGGCGACGATTCCGCCTGCGGTTCCGGCTTTTGTTCCTCGTCAAGGGCCATAACTGTCCTCGAAAGAGTATGGCGGGGCGGAGTTGATCCGGTTACCGCCGGATAAAGCAAGACCTCCCACGATTCCCCGAAGGAGGTCTTGAATGAGTATCCAATTCTTGCTATGCGGCTTTGTACGCTTCAAGCAGTGCGGGATTGACTCTGCCGTTGGTAATCCGGTCATCGAAGCCGGCGGACTTGAGCCGCTGGAAGTATTCCTTGGTCTGACGCTGCCGGATGGCCCGCAGGATGTTCTGTCCTTCGTCCACCTTGTCCTTGCCGCCGCCCAGCAGAATCGCCAGGGCTTCGCTGGTAAGCTGGTTACGTCCCGCCGGGTTTTCCCCGCCGGCGCCGGTGGACTGGCGGCTCTCGCCTTCGTCCAGGTAACACTCGATTTCTTCCCGCCGCTCCGGGGCGAACTCGTTCATATAGCGCAGGTGCAGCACGCCAATGGCGACGTGCCGGGCCTCATCCTGAGCGCAGCGCCGGTAGATGGCCTTTTCCGCTTCGTTGTACGCCATCATCTCACCCAGCCGGAAGAGGGTAAGCACGTTGCCTTCGCCGGTGATGTGCAGGCGGGAAGACAACTCGGTGAACTCCCGGGCGTTGTCGGTGCTGCCGCCCACCACGTCGCTAACACTGTCGGTCATTCGCATCAGCCCGCCGCCGTTAGCCAGGGCGCGCTTGCGGAAAACGTCCAGGTGCCGCGACTCGTCCATCACCTGGGCCAGCAAGGCCAACCGGACCTCGTGATAGTCGGGGGACATGGTGGAAATGAACCTGCCGGGCACGTCGGAGGCGACGAACTCAACCTGGGTGAAGAAGGTAGCCAACTGGCATTCGGCGGCCTCGATGTCTTCGGGCAGCGGCTCAATGGTGTCCCAGGGAATGTCGGTGGCGGAACTCCACTGGCGGGTAATAAACTCCTGGTAGAGCTTGGTCAAGTTGTGCGCCCAGACTTCGCTCTTGGTGCGGAAGGTGTAAGCCCCGAACTGGGCTACGTTGTTCCGGGGGATCGACCCTTCGACTCTACCGGTGTTGTTGACGGAAACCTCGTCAACCTCCGGGCGGGCAATGTTCTCTTCCAGCTTACTCAACCACGAAAGGTCAAAACCCTGCGCCTTGGCCTCTTCCCAGTAAGAAGTCCGGTTATCAACCGTGGCCATGCCATCCACCCCCTAACTATGTGAAAAGACCGCATGAATCGATGCGGTTTGCGTGAATTAACTCTGATTCTACGAAGTTTGTCGAAATTTGTCAATGCGGACGCCGGGTCTTTCGAAAGCCCTTGCTACGGTGCGTTTCCACTTATCCTGAGCCGGTCGAAGGAACGGCCCGCCATAAGCGGATTTGTCGAGGGGAGCCTGCGGGCCAGGCACTGGGCTGGGCCGGTCATAAAAAGCGGCTCCAGCCGCCCGCGCGGTCGGCAATTACGTCAGACCATACCTTAGGCCAAAGGTTGTTGGTTCCACCGGCGACAGCCAACAATCGCTCCAGGATAGTAGAAATTACGCCGCACCCGTGACTTGAGCACCTAAAACCTACGGCAAAGGCCCGGATTGTACCGGAATAGGCAGAAACCTTGCCCGGCCAAGTGGTTAACGGCGGCTTACTGTAACACAATTTAACGCTGTGATGCGAGTTTTATCGGATTCGGATGTAGCTTTTATTGGGATTGTTCAATTCTTTGCCGGACCATTTTACAAATTATATTCGCATTGTTACAGTGTAACAATGTAATATTATTAGGAGGGATTCATGATGCCAGTAGTAAGAATTGGTGACTCCACTTGGGAGAGACTGAAGTCTTGGGCGGTTCCGCTTGAGGATAGTCCTGATGATGTGTTGCAAAGGGTCCTTGATAAGGCGGATGAGCATCGCAATTGCTCCGCTCTGCTCCAGTCCAGCGCAGCGGTTGAGGATTCATTAAGCCAATGCCCAGACACCAACGAAGCCAACGCTACAAAATTCAAGAGACTTCCACAAGGACAAAAGGTGTCCAATGAAGCCTATATGTTCCCCATCCTTGAAGCAGTATACGAGCTCGGAGGGAGGGGGCGAATGAATGAAGTGTTGCCGATTGTAGAGTTGAAAATGAAGCATCTCTTCAGCGATGTTGACTATAAAATCATGCTAGGCGGTGGAGATGTTCGGTGGCGCAACACCGCACAGTGGGCGCGTAACACTCTCGTTCATCAGCGTGGCCTGCTCAAGAAAAACGCCGGTCACGGTATATGGGAATTGACGGAACAAGGGATCGCTGAGGTGGAGAGTAAGCGGGGCTAAACTCCATCACCGTCATTCTGGACGGGCTTCCTGGATTCCGGCCTGCGCCGGAATGACGGTATGCCCCTCCTTCAACCCGCTCACCCTGAGCTTGCCGAAGGGTAGCCTCTACCGCGCCTTGTAGTTCGGCGGCCGCTTCTCTACGAAGGCCCGGCCCGACTCCTGGAAATCCTCGGTCCGGTGCAGATTCAGGGATTGGAGGTACATTCCGGCGTCGTAGAGGTCCATCACCCATTGGCGGCGGGTTAGACGGACACCGGAACGGGAGGCCAGGGGCGGCGCCTCGAGGACTTTTGCCGCCAGTTCCTCGGCAACCTCCAGGTGCCTGCCGGTGGGCGCCAGCCGGTTGATCAACCCCAGCCGGTAAAGCTCCGCCGCCGCCACCGGCTCGCCGGTAATCACCATCTCCGACAGAATCTTGGAGGGCATGAAGGCGTTGACCTTGGCCCAGACCCGGGCGCCGGGCAGGCCCCGCTTGGTTTCGGTGATACCGAACCGGGCCTCCTCCGAGGCGACAATCAGGTCGCACTCACCGGCCAGGGAAAGGCCCGCGCCCAGGCAGTAGCCGTGAACCGCGGCGATGACCGGCTTCCAGTTGATGCTGCGGGCCAGGTAACCCTCCGCGCTGGTGCCCCGAGTGCGGATAGCGCTCTGGCGGGGCGTCATTGCCACAAACCGCTGCTTGATATCCGCTCCGGCGCAGAAAGAGCGTCCCGCCCCGTGGACGATGGCTACCCAGGCCGCTTCGTCCATATCAAACTCCAGCAGCGCTTCGGCAATATCCTCCTCGAACTGGTCGTTGACCGCGTTGAGGGACTGGGGCCGGTTGAGCGTAATGTAACCCACCCGGCCACGGCGTTCGTAATTCATCGTTTCGTATTCGGTCACCTGCTTTGCCTCCCCTGCACCGCCTAGTCTTTGACCCGTCCCAGACCGGCCCACAGCTTGCCGACCGGAGACCGGGCAAATGTTTCCGAGTTAGCGTTCTTAAGATTTGCCCGAATATAGCAGGGGCAACTTGGGGCGTCAACTTTGGTTGAATACTTAGAAATCGACCAAAAATTACCTAGGGAAAGGGATTGACAGTGCAAGAACTCTTGTTCTATAATTTCCCATAAATAGAACAAACGTTTGGAGTTTGGAGGAGAGGGAGATGACGCAGCAAGTATTGAACGCCCCGGCCAGCACCACTTATTCGGGCCCGTGTGACACCACCCCGGAGTTCTTTCATTACGAGGATACCGGCTGCGAAATATCGGCTTCCTGCCTCAACTGCCCGCTGCCCCAGTGCAAGTACGACGACCCCATCTGGTATCAGCGAAACCGCCGGTTGGCCCGCGACTTTCAGATAATGTCCACGATGCAATTGGAAAATCTCTCGGTAGAGGACGCGTCGGAACGGTTCTCGGTCACGGTGCGGACCATCTTCCGGATTATGCGCCGCTGCCGCGATGCCATGAGTGACCCGGACGGTGGGCAATTGCAGGCCTTTGCGGCGTAAGGGATGTCGCCCGCATCCCCTGGCCGGTCTTCGGCCTGGAGGCAAATGGGCAATGGGCAATGGGGCGCGTGATGTGGTTCGTCCTCGGGTAGTCGATGGGTTCGGGAAAGGATACTCTGAATAAGTTATTAAACGCCAGCGCCTTCACCCCGTCGTTCCTGCGAAGGCAGGAACCTCGGTTCACAACGTTATAGGTTCCTTCTTCCGCAGGAACGACGGGTAGGGACAAACACGCAGGTTACGGACTTATGCAGAGGTTCCCTAACGTTAAATAAGCTAACCCCGGGGCAGGCCCAGGCCGCGGCTGGCGATGATGTTGCGCTGTACTTCGGAGGTCCCGGCGGCAATCTTGTGGGAGAAGCTGGTCATCCAGTGCTCCTGGATGCGGCCCCGCAGGGGCGCCCATTTTTCGTTCCGGTCCAGCGCCCCATATAAGCCAAGCACTTCCATACCGGCGCCGGTCACCCGTTGGAGGGTTTCGCTGCCAAAGACCTTACTCATCGAGGCTTCCTTGTTGGGCACCAACCCCTGACCCTGCATATAGGCCACGTTATAGGCCATCAACCTGGCTACTTCGCACTCAATATACCGGTCAGCCAGCAAGTTCCGCACCCAGGGAGTCTGCAGCATCGGCCGGCCGTTGTTCATGGTCTCCCTGGCATAGGTCTGCACTTCGTCCAACAGACGGCGGCCCATCGCCGAATAGTCGATCCCCGACCGCTCAAAGTCCAGCAAAGTCACCGCCACATACCAGCCCCGGTTTTCTTCGCCCACCGCATTGGCCACCGGCACCCGAACGTTGTCGAAAATAATCTGATTGAACTCGTGGCCGCCTGCCATGTTGATTATGGGGCGCACCTGAATTCCGGGGGTTTTCATATCCACCAGAATAAAGGTGATGCCGCGGTGCTTGGGAGCGTCCGGATCGGTACGGGCCAGCAGCATAATCCAGTCGGCGCGGTGGGCCAGGGTGGTCCATATCTTGGTGCCGTTGATGACGTATTCATCGTCGTCGCGTACCGCCCGGGTACTCAGGGAGGCCAGGTCGGAGCCGGATTCGGGTTCGCTGTAGCCCTGGCACCACTGCACTTCGCCCCGGGCCACCGGCTGCAGGTGGGTCTGCTTTTGCTCTTCGGAGCCGTGAATCATCAACGTTGGCCCCAGCATCCGCACTCCAAATATGTCCCGGCCGGGCGCGCGCATATAGGCCAGTTCTTCGTTGTAGATGGCCGAGCGCACCGGGGAGGCGTTCTGGCCGCCGTATTCTTCGGGCCAGTGCATCGTAAGCCAGCCCTGCTCCGCCATTTTGCGGCGCATATCCCGGGTCAATTCCCAGTTCCACTCCTCGGGCCAGCGGCCGCCGCCCTCCCAATCCGGGGGCAGCTCCTGCTGCACAAACTCGCGCAATTGCTGGCGAAAGGAGTCATCTTCGGCGGTAAACTTAAACTCCATGAAACCCCCAAGATCCGAGGACTAATTATTGGGATAGCGCTGAATATTGGCGAACCGGCCGGGCGCCCTCAACCGGAAAGGACCGGCATAAACCCCCGGGCAGCAACAATACATTAGCTTTGACAATACGGGTCAACGGCAGAACCGGCAGAACCGGCAGACATTCGAAACATTTAAGCTACGGGCCGACGGCTACACAAGTGACCGTGCGGACTACGCCGGTTACGGTGTGAATCTTCTCGGTAACTACGCTGCCCACCACGGACATATCCTCCCCGTTGATCGTGGCGATGATGTCGTAAGGGCCGGTAACCACGTCCACCGACTCAATGCCCGCCAAGTCCTGCAGGGTGGCGGCCACGTCCCGGGTCTTGCCCACGGCAGTTTCCACCAACAGATATGCTTTGGTTGCCATGCTGCTCCTTTGCTATTGCCCAAAATTGATTCCGCATTGACATCCTGCCCAGCCTCGGAGAGTTCCGACCGCCGCATTAAACGACGCCGGGCAAGCTGAGGCTCATTCTAAAGCTCACCTATTGGCCTGTCAATTCGCCGGACTGCCGACGGCGGGTCAGTCAATCGTCCTTTAAGAGCCGCTGACGGCGGGCCGGTCCTTCGACAAGCTCAGGATAAGCGGAAGTGCGCCGGAGCGGGGACAATTGAAAAGCCCCGGCTGCCGACAGCAAAGCCTTGAATATCGGGACCTACCGGATTTAATTGCGTGAAGCCGGTATAGGCGGCGGCTACTCCGTGTAAAAAAGGCCCGCCAAGGTTATACTTGAACTCGACCAAGTTAAGTGTTTGCCAGGGCGCTGAGAACCTGCGGCACGGAAAATGACGATTTGATGACTGACCGGATGGAAATATTAGCCCGCTGCGCGCCGGAGCTGGGCATCGAACTTAACGAAGTACAGCTTGAACAGTTCGAGGTCTATTACCGGGAGCTGGCCGAATGGAACGAGCGGATGAACCTTACCTCGGTGATTGAATATTCCGAGGTGCAGGTAAAGCATTTTCTGGACTCCCTAACCGTGGCGCCGGCCACCGGCGGCAGACCGGCGCCGGGAACCAGGGTAGTTGACGTGGGCGCCGGGGCCGGCTTCCCCGGCCTGCCCCTGAAACTGGCCTTCCCGGACATCCACCTGGTTCTGGTGGAATCCACCGGCAAGAAGGCCGACTTTCTGCGGCACCTGGTAGCCGCCCTGGGCCTTTCCGGGGTAGCGGTGCATACCGGACGGGCCGAGGAGTTGGCCCACAAAACGGAGCTGCGGGCCGGTTTTGACCTGACCCTGGCCCGGGGCCTGGCCAAGCTGCCCACTTTGCTGGAATATACCCTCCCCTTCACGCGCCGCGGCGGCCTGGTGGCCGCCTGGAAACACGGCGGGATTGAGGCGGAACTGGAGTCGGCGCAGCGGGCCCTGCAGGCGCTGGGCGGACGGATGGGCCCGACTTATCCGGTGGCGGCTACCGGCTTGACCGATAACCGGATAGTGGTGACGGTGGAAAAGGTTAAGGCCACACCCGGGCAATATCCCCGCCGCCCGGGAACCCCGGCCAAGCAGCCCCTGTAAAGTCTGCGCCGCCGCGTAACTCTCCCCGGCGGCGGCATCCACCTGCGAAGGGGCCGGGATAACATTCAAAACCAGGCTGATTACCAACTGACTACTAGCTGACTACTAGCTGACTACTATCGGGAGGCACGGCTATGACAATAATGGTTACCGGCGGCAACGGACTCATCGGTTCCCGCATTATCCGCAAGTTGCTGGAACGCGGCGAAGCGGTCTTGTCCTTCGACCTGGCCCCGCCGCGGACCAACCTGCCCCTGCACCAACACCTGGCCGGGGCGCCCTTCTATCGGGGCGACATTACCCAGATTCCCCATTTGCTGGAGGCAGTGCATACCCACCAGGTTGACCGGATAATCCACATGGCGGCCCTGCTGCCCCCGGATACGGAAGACCGGCCCCATTTCGGGATGCTGGTCAATATTCAGGGCACCAACAACATTTTTGAGGTGGCCCGCTGGACCGGAGTTAAGCGGGTGGTTTACGCCAGTTCCATCGCGGTTTACGGGGTGCAGGAAACCTTTGGGGAGCGGCCGTTGACCGAGGAAGACCTGACGGCTCCGATCAACGTTTACGGGATGACCAAGGCGGCCAACGATTTTTCCGCCGGCAAGTACCGCGAACGCTTTGGGCTGGATTTGCGGGGCATCCGAATCGGTACGGTTTTCGGCCACGGCCGGACTACCGGCATGACCGGTATGATCGGCGGCTTGATGGTTTCCCTGCCGGCCCTGGGGCAGCCGGTGTCCATGCCCTTCAACCCGGCGGAGGCATCGCCGATGATTCACGCCGAGGACGCCGCCGAGATTTTTGTCCAGGTGGCGCTGAGCGGCGGCCTGAACCATTCGGTTTATCTGACCGGCGGCCACCTGGCTACCATCGGAGATATGGCGGAAATGGTGCGGAAGTTCATCCCGGAGGCGCAAATAACCACCGGCGACCAGGCGGTGCCCCACGTTTATCTGGTGGACAACAGCCGGATGCTGGCCGACGTGGGTTATGAAATGGCGCCCCTGTCGGTGCGGGTGCTGGAACACATCAACGACGCAAGGCAAGAGGTCGGGCTGGAGCCGATTGGGGGGTAGAAGGCTTGCCGCCTCGCTATATTCTCCGTAAAGTAAATTCATAAATCAATAAGGAGTTGATATGAGATTTCCCGCAATTGCCATGATAATCCTAGTCTTGGTATGCCTGTCCTGCAGCCAGCCCCAGGCGGCTCCTACTGTTGCCCCCCCCCGACAAATATCCCGGCCGCGGCCACACCCGCAGTGGATGAACGCCTGACCCAGACCGCGCCGACAGACACAGTGGCAATCCCGCCGACCTATACTCCGTATCCCACCTATACGCCCTACCCAACAGAGGTTCCGCCAGCCCTGCCGGAGGCAACGCTGCCAGTTCCCACCGTTGAGCCGGCAATTGCAACTCCGCTACCGCCGCTTCCCACGGCGGAGCCCACGCGGGTTCCCGAGCCCACGGCCACGGCAGTTTCGCCCACTCCCACTATGTTACCTACGGCTACGATAGCTCCCACGGCCACATCAGTTCCGCCTACTGCGACCGCTGCGCCGACGGCTACGTCTACCCCGGTTCCGGCCACGCCCACCCCGGAGCCGGCGATGACGCAACAGGATTGGGTAAAGCAAATTACCGCTTGGACCGTCCGAGTGGACGACAGCGAAGGGTACGAACTAGGGACTGGGTTCTTCTTCGAAGACCCTGAAAATCCGGACGACTGGTATGTCGTAACCAACAACCACGTGGTTACCTACTGGAACGACCAACGGGAGAGGTACGAAGCGGGAGAGAACTTTCGGCTCTACCACCCGGTCGGCGGCTTCTTAGAAGAGGTAGAAGTCCTAGGCCGGGAGGAAATCGCAGACCTGGCCCTGCTGAAAGCCGGCCCCAATAGTTTTGACTTCTCTGATACCGATTATGAAAACGGGGTTGCTTACTTGGAATTCGTAGGCGGGAAAATTACTTTCTCCGATGAAATTACTCCAGGAATCCGGGTAATTGCGGCCGGATACACTTTTGGTGGCAGCAAGACTCTCGCCATTACTGAGAACAATGTTTCATCCGAACTCCATCTAAGTTGGCAATCTTGTCCTGCCTATGTCCGGATCATTCGTACCGATACCGGCCTAGCTCCAGGCAATTCTGGCGGTCCCTTGATGACGTTGGATGGAGAAATTATAGGAATTAACGCCTGTGGCTACGAGGGAGACTCAATCAACTACTCCATATCGGTTTCAGAAATATGGGATGCCTTTGCAGCCATGGCAGCCGGAGAAGTGATTAACCATCGTCTCTTACCATTAACCTCTGAGAAATACCCGACATATACTAAATCCGACGGGTCTTTTCTCGCGGAGTTGGTTTTCATGGAAGACCCGGAAAGTGGTTACCCTTACATAACCAAGCCGGCATTCAATTTCAAAGAATCGAAATATCCCTATGGATGGGAAGAGGGTTCTGATGTTAGTAATGTGGAGTGGGATAACGACGAAGAGGTATTCACCTGGAAAATAACAAATACTACTTACCAGGCCATCCGGCTGGTGATAACCAATGAATGGCTCAAGTGGATTCCATAGCAGTAGCCGAGCAAGGAGCTACTGAGTGGACAACAGCCGGATGCTGGCCGACGTGGGTTATGAAATGGCGCCCCTGTCGGTGCGGGTGCTGGAACACATCAACGACGCGCGGGAGGAAGCCGGGCTGGAGCCGATTGGGGGGTAGGGCCTCTGCCTCTCAACCGACATTTAACCTGGGTGGGCAGGATATACAGGATTACCGTCTATCTTCTGTCCGGTGCGTCCATTTACAAACAAAGCACCTAAACAATCAAGTAGAATGAATCGACACAGATCTTTACTACAAGCTATAATCAGAGGGAGGTCCGATGCCAATATCCGGTTTGACGACTTGCGGACCTTACTCCGGCGGCTGAACTTTGAGGAACGAAAACGAATAAGTGCCAGCCATCACATCTTCAGGAGGGAAGGTGTTCTTGTCTTGCTGAACTTGCAGCGTCGTGGCAGTCAAGCGAAACCGTACCAAGTTGAGCAGGTACGCAAATTGATTTTAGACTATGATATAGGGCGTGATGATGATGTATAAGTACCAAATTGTCATCAATTGGAGCACCGCAGACAATGCCTATATCGCCCAAGCGCCGGAGCTTCCCGGCTGCTTCGCTCACGGCGACACCCAGCAGGAAGCACTGGTGGAAATCGAGCAGGCCATCAATCTTTGGATAGAAACCGCTCAAGAATTCGGTGATCCAGTCCCCCGGCCGAAAGGGTACGCGCCAGCCGGCGGGTAGGGCGTTTCAACCGACATCTGACATGGATGGGCAGGATATGCAGGATTTTCTCTCTTTAATCCTGCATATCCTGCCCATCCATGTTTGTACCCGTTCCTACCCCGGCGGCTGTAGCTGCCGCACTATATTGCGGATTCTGCGGCTCATCAAAACCGGCCCCAGGGCAGCGGCGGCTACCGCCACACCGCCGATGGCTACCGCGAAGGGCGCCCCGATGAAGGCGATGCTCGCCAGGGCGCCGGCTTGCAGGCCGCCCAGAGGCATGATGCTCCAGGTCATTCCGTAGAACCCCATTACCCGACCCCGCATATTGTCGGGAACCAGCAATTGCAGGGAACTCTGGATCGAAATCATATAAACGGAGTTGCAGCAGCCAATCAGCCCAATCAAGGCCAGGGCCAGGGGGTAAGAGCGGAGGAAGTGGGCGGTGACGCCAAAAGCGGTCACTCCCAGGCCGAATACCACTGCTCCGCCAATGATGAACAGCCCCCGCCGCCGTACGCCGCCCCGGGCGGCCACCCAGATGGTCGTAGCCAGCGAGCCGACTCCTCCGGCCATCAGCAGGAACCCCTGACCCCGGGCGCCCACTTCCAGCACGTCCACCGCAAACACCGGCATCAGCAGCACGTAGGCATTGCCGAAGAAACTGTTGAAGAAGGTCATGGCAATGAGGAAGGAGAAGACGCCGTTCCTGCCGATGAAGGTCACTCCATCCAGCAAGGCGCGGGCCGGATTGCCCGGCGCTCCCGCGGGAATGGGCGGCAACCGCAGGCTGGCCATCACGACCGCCATCACCACAAAACCGGCTCCGGCCAGCATGAAGGCGGAACCGGTGTTGACCAGGTCAATCAGCACTCCGGCGATGGCCGGGGCAACGATGCGCGTCCCCTGCCAGATACTGGAGTTCAGGGCCACCGCGCTGGTCATCACTTTACGGTCAATCAGGTGGGGATAGAGGGCCTGCCGCGCCGGAGTATCGAAGGCTTCCGCCGCACCGGCCAGGAAGGCGATTACCAGAATGTGCCAGATCTGCACCAAGTCCAACAGGGTAAGGCCGCCCAGGGCAAAGATTAGCAGGGCGGTAACCGTTTGGGTGGTTACAATCAGGATGCGCTTGTTCAGCTTGTCGGCAAACACGCCCCCGAACAGATTGAAAAAGATGCCGGGCAGGGCGTTGGCCGCCAGGGTATAGCCCAGGTAAAGGGCCGAGCCGGTAAGTTCGTACACCAACCAGGCTTGGGCAAACCGAAACACCTGAAAGCCGGCAACCGAACCGAGCATACCTAACCAGTAAGCTCGGTAGGCCGGATAGTGAAATGCCGGAGGGAGGTAGGAGACTAGTCCGCCGGAAGACCTGCTGGGGCCTGGATGTGGATTTTGCTGCAACTTGGTCCTTTATTTACTTCTTTGCCGGGCGCTGACCGGTTGGCGTTGCTCGGAAGGTGATACTTGATAATTAATCCAGGGAACCTCTGAATAAGCCCGTGACCTGGGTGTTTATCCCTACCCGTCGTTCCGGCGAAGGCAGGAACCTCGGTCCACAAAGTTTAGGTTCCTGCTTTCGGAGGAACGACGGGGTGAAGGCGCTGGCGTTTAATAACTTATTCAGAGTATCCCTAATGACGATTAAACATTGACCGTTGACCGCGACCATCGACCGCGACCATCGACCTATAAAAGTCGGCAATCGCCGGATGCCGCGGACGGCCTGATCAATCAGTTCGTCTATTCAATTATTCAATTGTTCAATCGGCGCTTTCTATTCGGCCTTTTGTTGGTGGAACCGGGGCAGGATTTCCTGGCCCATGATATTCAACTGCTCCACCGACTCCTCCCCGGAGCAGAGGGGGCGCACCACAAACTTGGACGCTCCGGCCTCTACGTAGCGCTGGATGACCTCGCAAATCTGGTCCACATCGCCCAGGGCGCTGTATTCGGTAAAGGCCACGTCGGGTCGGTGGCGGGTTACAAACTGGTGGCTTTGGGCCACGGCGCGGTCGGCGTCCGGGCAGATGTAATAGCCCAACAGCAGCCCGATGTGGTCTTCCTCAATCTCCCGTTCGTACTTCTCCGCCGTCTCAAAAACGATGTCCCGCCCGGAGCTTATCTCTCCCGGAGTGGCGCCGGAAACCAGCCAGCCGTCTCCAACCCGGCCTACCCGACGCGCCGCCGCCGGACTGCGGCCTCCAATCCAAACCGGAGGCGATGGCTTGAAGAAAGTCTTGGGAGTGATGCTCACGTTGTGACAAGTGAAGTATTTGCCCTCATGGGTAACGCTGTCCTCTTGCCAGAGCCGGCGCATCAGGGCAATGGCCTCATCGGTGCGCCGGCTGCGGTCATCCTTGGGCACGCCGCAGGCTTCATACTCTTCCGGCTCCTCCTGACCGAGTCCCACCGCCGGAAAGCAGCGGCCCCTGGAGAGAAAGTCCAGGGTGGCAATCTGCTTGGCCAGCACCACCGGGTTGCGCAGGGGCAGAGCCAACACGCTGGTACCGAACTTCATCCGCTCCGAGTAGGCCGCAACCATCGAAAGGGCAACCATCGGTTCCAGACTAAACCGGTCGCTGACAATGCGGTCGCTGAGCCAGATGGAATCGTACTCGTACTTATCGCCCAATTCCACCAATCGGCGCAGGAAATCCGGGTCTTTTCCGCCCTCGCCGTAGGCTCCCGGAACGTACCCGATGGCTACACTCATAGCTTCTCCCTCGCTGCCGCCGGCGGCGGCGATAATGCCGCCTCCCGAATAATTACGCTGTTATTGCCGCCATTATAACCTAATCGGCGCAAGCCGGGGTATGGCGCAAGGAATCCGTTTAGAACCGGGCCGGTTCCTGGCCGAAAATGGGGCAATTGCCGCCAATGGATCAAATGGATCAATTGGTCCATGGGTCAATTGGTCAATTGGTCAATTTATAATTAGCCGGTTAAAGGTTTTCAATAGCCACCGGCTCCACCGGCTCGGCCAGGGTAAAGCCAAAGACTCGGGAGTAAAAATACAGCTCGGCGTCCAGGGAGCGGCGGATATTTTCAGCCCTTCGGAAGCCATGCTGTTCGCCTTCAAAGGGGATGTACGCGGTGGGCAGCCCCTTCCGGCGCACCGCGTCAAACATCAGCTCCGCCTGGCTGGGGGGGACAATTTTATCCTCCAGACCTTGAAAGAAGATTAACGGGCAGGAGAGTTGGTCGGTGAAATTAATCGGAGACCGCTCCCGGTATAAGTCCTGCCGTTCCGGGTAGGGGCCGACCAACCCGTCCAGGTAGCGGGACTCAAACTTGTGGGTATCCTGCGCCAGGGCTTCCAGGTCGCTGACCCCGTAGTGGCTGGCCCCGGCCCGAAAAACGTCCCGAAAAGTGAGCGCGGCCAGGGTGGTATAGCCCCCGGCGCTGCCGCCGTCAATGGCCAGCCGTTGGTCGTCCACCTGCCCCTGAGCAACCAGGTGCCGGGCGCCGTTAACGCAGTCGTCCACATCCACGATGCCCCAGCGTCCACCGAGCCGGTCCCGGTAGGCCCGGCCATAGCCGGTACTGCCGCCATAGTTCACATCCAGAACGGCAATGCCCCGGCTGGTCCAATACTGGAGCCGCAGGTCAAGAGCGGTGGAGGCCGACGCCGTTGGCCCGCCGTGGCTCTTGACCAGCAGCGGCGGCAGCTCCCCGGCCGGAGCGGTATAATCCCGGTTCTGCGGCGGGTAGTAGAAGGCATAAGCGGTCAGCCCGTCTTCGGTGGGGAATTCGATGCTGACCGGCGCCGACAAATAACCGGAGTCCACCGTAACCGCACCGGCCTTCTGCAGTATTTCCAGGCTGCCGCCAACCGGGTCAACGCTCAGGTCAAGACGGAGTATCGAAATGGGTTCAGTGGGAGAGCCGGCGCCAAAAACCGCCTGCCCCGCCGCCACTTGCAGACCGGTTCGTCCCATCTCGGTATAGGGGACCGGTATCGGATTGAGTTGGCCGGTAATAGTATCCAGCTCGGCCAATTGCCAGGCGCCCAGGTCGGCGTAAGCACAGATAATGCGCTGCGACGAAGCGAATCCGTAGGTGGCCGAGCCGAAAACCCAGTGGGGCTTGCCGAACTCCAACGCCAGCGGCGGCGTGACCGGTTCCACCGCGCCGTTACGGCGGCGGTATAGGTTCCACCAGCCGGTGCGGTCGGAGACAAAATACAGGATGCCGTCGGGCGACCATTCCGGTTGGCCGATGGATTCGGAAGTTCCGCCAGCCACCATTTCCGACGTACCCGGGACCAGGGAGCCTTCCGGCGCCACCGCCGCGGTCCAAAGCTCGGTGCCTTCCCAGGGCATATTGGGGTGATTCCAGGCCAGCCAGGCCAGAGTAGAACCGTCCGGGCTGAGGCGCGGCGCGGCGTAAAAGTCGCTGCCCGACACCAGGACTTGCGCCTCCTCTACCATACTCTCGCCACCATCCGGACCACTGGCGTCTTGGTGGTCTTGGTGGTCTTGGTGGTCTTGATCCCCTTGACCGCCGTCCTCCGGTTCGCCGAGCCGGTGCAGCCCGGTTCCCGCCAAACCGGCTCCCGTCAAACCGGCTCCCGCCAAACCGACTGCGGGTAAGCCGACTGCGGGTAAGCCGACTGCGGGTAAGCCGACTGCGGGTAAGCCGACTGCGGGCAGACTGACCAGGGCATTGACCGGCTCCGTGCCGGGGACGGTGTGGTCTTCGCGGACGGCGATGAGGCGGCCCCGCTGCCGATCCACCACCATATCGGCGTAGCGAAGACCGCCTTCCGGGTCGGCCGCCGGGGTAATCGGTTGCGGCGGGCGGTCCCCTGCCTGCCGGTAGAGCCGTTGGTCATCGAAGTTGGCAAAATAGATGATGCCGTCGGACACGGTAAAGTCGCCACCGCCATATTCGTGGACCCGGGTTCGGACGTTAAAGGGCCGCGGCGTAATATCGGCGGTCTGCCGGTCCGGGCGGCGGCGCACGATGACCCGGCGGCCTCCCTCGGAGGGGCGCGACTCAACCCAATAAATGTCGTCTCCGTCCAGGGCAATATCGCCCAGGCCGATGGACTCGGCAACAATAAGTTCCGAAGTAATCGGCGATTTCCAGGAGCCATAGGAGGCCGTCCGGGGTTGGGTCATAAAGCTCCTCCGCACTGCCCGGGTCGGGGCATAGATTGATTTGGTGGGGTAGATTGGCTGATGGAGTGGTTCGACGCACGGGAAACCGGGCTTACACTCCGGCCCCTGATCTACTTACCGCTCTTACCGCTCGCTTCGTGGCCTTTCGAAGGTCTTTGTTCGGGTGCATACCCCCGCTCACCCTGAGCCGGTCGAAGGGCCGGTTTGCGGTTCGGCCGGCTCACCATGCGCGGATTTCCCTTGAAAATCGAAAAGCCCCGCGCTCCCTTTGCGCCGCGTTGACACGCTATTCCGGTACCAGTATATTCATCCCGACTACCAGTATATTCATCCCGACAACGGGGAACAACAACCGGGTTCGTGGTCCGACAGCGGAGAAACGGGGAAAACCCGCCGGTTATTAACCGCAAGAACAGCGAGGTAAAAAATGTCGTACTTCATGTACGTTTCAATTTCCCAGGAAGACAAGGTGCTGCGATTTACGGTGGACCAGACCACCGGCAAGTTGGAACTCCAGGGCGAAGTGGCGGTCCCGGGCCGGCCGGCGCCAATGGCGGTCAGTCCCGACCGGCGCTTCCTGTACGTGGGGCGCCGGGACGACCTGGAAGTTTCCAGCTTCCGGATTGACCCGTCGGACGGGTCGATTTCCCTGATCGGGGCCGCCGGTCTGGAATCCGACCCCTGCTTCATGTCCACCGACCGCACCGGGCAGTATCTGCTTTCGGCCTACTACAATGCCGGCCATGCGGCGGTGCATCCCATCGGCGGCGACGGAGCGGCCGGTGCGCCGCCGGTAGAGTGGCTGAGTACCGGCACCGGCGCCCACTGTTTTCAAACCGACCCAAGCAACCGATACGGTTTTGTAGCCCACATCACCGCCGGAGACGGCCCCAACGCCGTCTTCCAATTCCGGTTTGACCAGAACACCGGACACATTACGCCCAACACGCCGGCTCGGGTAAGCCCGGATGAACCCCTGGGGCCGCGTCACTTCTGTTTCCACCCCACCAGGGACATTCTCTATTTTTCCAACGAACAGGGATGCAGCGTCACCGGCTACCATTTGGACGCGGACACCGGCTCCCTGAGCGCCTTCCAGACTCTTTCCACCCTGCCCGAAGGTTTTGAGGGACGTAACAGTTGCTCCCAGATCCGCATTTCGCCCAACGGCAAGTACCTCTTCGCCCCCAACCGGGGCCACAACAGCATCGCCGGTTTCGCGGTTGACGCGGCCAGCGGACACCTGACCTCCCTGGGCCAGACTCCTACGGAAGCGGTTCCGCGAGCCCTGGACTTGGACCCGTCGGGCAACTTCCTCTACTCCGCCGGGCTGGAATCGGGCCGATTGGCCGCCTTCCGCATCGACGACGCCACCGGGGCGCTGACCCGTCAGGACACCTACGAGGTGGGCCAGGGACCAATGTGGGTGTCGGTAATCGAGGTTTAGCGGCCCGGGCCGGCCACCGGATTGGATTAGTCGTTATCAAGCTAATAAACCGCCAAGTTGATTAGCGGCGGCCGGCGCCCCAACTGAGGCATCGGCAGGCACGGCAGGCACGGCAGGCACGGTTGGCAGGTTGGCACGAAAGCTTAAGCGGCGCCGGTGAGTTGGCGGTGCAGGTGAATCAGCCCCTGCTGGCGGCGGGCGGAGTTCACTGCCTTCTTCCAGGTTGGTTCCAGCAGCCGGTCGGCCATCTCCCGGGTCAGTTCATTATCCTGGAGCTTGCCAAAATCGCGATACAGCTTCAGGGAGTCCCCGGCTGCGGCAGCCAGCGCCGTGGCATCGGCGTCCCCGGAAGCGGCCGGAGCGCGGGAAGCCAGGGCGTGGAAGAAAGGCAAGACAACATTGACCGCCAGATCCCTGGCGCGGGCGGCGCCGACGCAGGCCGTCCTTTGCCCCGGGTCGGCAGCCACGGTCAGGGCTGAAGTCAGCTTGCCGGGATTGCCGGCGTTCACCAGCCCTCCCAGGCCCGCAACCAACCCCGGCCCTAACCCCGATTCTAGCCCGGATTCCAGAAACCGGGCAATCAGGCGCGCCGCGCCAGCGATACGGTGGCGCGGGTGATTGGCCGGGCGAACCCGAAAACAGTGCCACTCCTCGGCGGCCAGGGGGGAACCATACCCGGCCGGAGCGCGGGGAATGGTTTTCCCCTGGCGGATATTCTTTTCCCCAGGCAGCCCCGCCAGTTTAAGCAGACGGTCTTCGATGACCCCGGTGCGCTCTGCCGCGGGGTAGGCCAGGGCTTCCCGGGCCAGCAGGGCATAGGGAGCGCGGTGGGCCAGCTTGAGAAAGGGTTGCCGGTTGGCCCGGTAGCCCAGAGCCTCCAATAACCCCTCGTAAAGCGTCTGTCCGGCGGGCTGCCCCGGCAAAAAGGCTAAAAGGGCGCCAAAGCCGGCGCTCCTGACCTGGAACCGGGCGTCGCCGGCGGCATCCAGCAGTTCGCCCAACCGGGCGGCATCCGCGGGACGGCCCCAGCCCCGGCTTTCCAGAATCGCCCAAAGCCCTTCCCCGGCCGGGCCTTCCTCCGGGTTCAATTCCGCTTCCGGATCATCTGCCGACGCCAGCAGGCCGGCCAGGGAGATTACCGGCGCCTGATGGCCGCTTTGCAGGTGAGTAACTTGCGGAGAGACTTCCAGGGCGGCGTGAAGTACGACGCCGTTATAGTTGGGGTCCTGGGCGTGGCCGTGGGCGTACCAGTCCTGCTGCCGGACGTGAATCTCCACATCGCCCTGCACCAGGCCCAGACCCTCGACCTCCAGCAAGGCATTGCGAAAATCGGGACCGGCGGAGGAACCGGCCCGGCCCGGATACAGCACCTTTACCCGGCGTCCGCCGCCGGTGCGAAACTCCTTTTGCCGGGCGGCGCGCTTCTGCCACAGGCGGGCCAGCAGCTTTTCCGGTATGTTGCCCGGCGGCGAGCTTGGCGGCGGCACGGAATCGGGACCCAAGCCCGGCGAGGAACCGGCAGCGTACGTGGAAGAGTCGGCGGGCGGTTCGTCCTCCGGATCGGGCCGGTTGTAAGCCGGTCGGGATTCGGCAATAGAACGCTCCCCAATACAGGCGTTGAGCGAGCGCCGGGGTATTTCTGGCAAGACGGGCATAACAGTAACAGGTTTATCACCGAACCGCCGTTATGTCCAGCACGTCCTGTCGTCCTGTCGTCCTGTCGTCCTGTCGTTACCCGGGGTCTTTTAATTCTCCCTCTCTCTTGGTGGAGCGGGCCGGGGTGAGGGTTAAGTCCTGCTTTCCAACAGCTTGCATCCACCGGGGAGACGCCCGCACCCTACCCCCCGGAGGGAGCGGGAACCATCAAAAGACCCTGGCGCCAACGGGTTTACTTGCCCTTTCTTTAATCCGGTCGTAAAATAACCGCAGACTATACAAGGGGTGTTACAGATGGCAGAAGCTAATGGTCCATTGACCGGAATACGAGTAATCGACCTGGGCCGTCACCAGGCCGGTCCTCGCTGCGCCCAGGTATTGGCGCGGTTGGGAGCGGAGGTCATCAAGGTAGAACGCCTGGGAGGCGAGGAAACCCGCTACCACGGGCCGTGGGTTCGCAAACAGAGCGCCTATTGGGTCCAGTACAACAGCGGCAAGAAGAGCCTGAGCATGGACCTGCGCAAGGAGGAGGGCAAGGAAGCCCTGCGCAAGCTGATCAAAATATCCGACGTTATTCTGCAAAACTTCCGCCCCGGCACCATCGAGAACATGGGCTTTGGCTATGACGTGCTGAAGGAGCTTAATCCTCGCATTATTATGGTCAACGTTTCGGCCTACGGTCAGTTCGGCCCTTACCGGGACCAGATTGGCTACGACCCCATCGGCCAGACCATGTCCGGTATTGCCATGATTACCGGGGAAGCGGGCATGCCGCCGATCCGCGCCGGAGTCCCCATCATTGACCGTACCACCGCCCTGCACGCCGCCATCGGCACATTGGCCGCCATCCACGAGCGGGAGACGTCCGGCGAAGGCCAATGTATTGACGTCTGCCTGGCCGATACCGGCTATAGCTACACCGAAATTCCCATCACCGCCTACCACGGGGCAGGAGTGGAGCCGAGACGGGGCGAGGCTGCGGCGCCGCCCAGCGGCACCTATCCCTGCAAAGACGGTTGGGTGTTGATTTCCGCCGGCGACCAGCACCACTGGCACCGGGTCTGCAACGCCCTGGACCGGCCGGAATGGCTGGAAGACCCCCGTTTCACCACCCGCCACGAGCGGGGCCTTAACGGCGAAGAGATAAACGTCGCCATGCGGGAACTGATGGCCGATATGACGATGAAAGATGTAATCGCCCACTTTACCCACCATGACGTGGTGGCCGCGCCGGTAAATACCATTGCCCAGGCCGCCCAGGACCCCCATCCCTGGGAGCGGGGCGCAATGGTGGAAGTACCCGACTTTTTGGCGGGTACTATCGCCGTATCCGGTGATTACTGGCACTTCAGCCGGACTCCGGCGGTGGTCGGCACCACCCCCCAGGTTGGCGAGCACAACGAGGAAGTCCTCACCGGCCTGCTGGGCTATACCGAAGAGGAAATAGCCGAACTGCGCGAGTCCAACGTCATCGCCGATTTTGACCATTACGACGAAGTACCAGGCTAAAGCAAACGGCGTCGGTCAAACTGATAAACCGCCAATGGTCAACCGGGTTCAACCCCATTGGCGGCCCATTGGCGGCCCATTGGCGGCCCATTGGCGGCCGGGCCGATAGCGCTGTCGGCGGCAAGCTTGACGGCCGGGTCGCAGCCGAAACATAAACCGGATAGTAAACGGCAAAAGGAAGGGGTCTCCGGTAACGGGGGCCCTTTTCGCCCAGGGCCCTTAAATTATCCGTGGGAAACCGTTCATAGGAAAACCGTTCATAATGCGCCGGTCCTTCGACAAGCTCCGGGTGAGGGTGGGTTTATACCGGCCCTTGAGGCAAGGTCAGGGTGAGCGGACTCAAGCTTGGCGCTTGACTATTGAAAGACCTGGCCTTTCAACCGGGGCAACCCTTTTGGTTGCCCTGAGCCGCTTTGCGATGGACTCGCCAAACAGGCTATTTTGCAATTTCCTACTCGCTGATTTAATATATAAGGGGTTTAAGGCGCCGGAACAGAGTTAGGGCAGTGGGATGAAGGTCGAGTAAGGGGAAGATATGGGAAGCAACCGCTGGATGCGCAATAGCTTGGTGTACTTGCTGATTATCATCGGGGTCATAGTGATTTTCTATACCCTGATTCCCGCCTTTGGGACGCGAAACGACCTACCCTTTACCGAGGTGGTAGCAAGGGCCAAGACCCACGAAATCAGCGAAATTATCGTCGAGGGGGATAAGCTGACCGTAATCCCCCGGGTTACCGGCGGGGCCGGCGGGGCCCAGTTCACCAGCCGTATTAACGACCAGACCGACTTGATGCAGTCCCTGGCCGATAACAACGTGGAAACCGGAGCGGCCGGAGTGCAGGTCACCTTCAAAGGCTCCGGCGGTTTGGGCAGCTTCCTCGGCCTGATGCTGAACTTCCTGCCGCTTATCTTCTTCGGCGGTCTCATCCTGTTTATGATGCGCCAGGCCCAGGGCAGCAATAATCAGACGATGAGCTTTGGCCGCAGCCGGGCGCGGATGGTGCCCTTTAACCGTCCGACGGTATCTTTCTCCGACGTGGCCGGCGTGGACGAGGCGAAATCCGAGCTGGAAGAAGTGGTGGAGTTCCTCAAGTATCCCGAACGGTTTCTGTCCCTGGGCGCGCGCATCCCCAAAGGAGTATTGCTGGTCGGCCAGCCGGGGACGGGCAAAACCCTGTTGGCCCGGGCCGTGGCCGGCGAGGCCGGGGTGCCCTTCTTCCACATCAGCGGCAGCGAGTTCGTAGAAATGTTCGTCGGCGTGGGCGCCGCCCGGGTGCGGGACCTGTTCGAACAGGCGAAACGGAATTCTCCCTGTATCGTATTCGTGGACGAGATTGACGCCGTAGGACGCCACCGCGGCGCCGGTCTGGGCGGTGGACACGATGAGCGGGAGCAGACCCTGAATCAGATTCTGGTGGAGATGGACGGTTTCGAGACCAATGCCAACATTATCGTGCTGGCCGCCACCAACCGACCGGATATTCTTGACCCGGCCCTGCTCCGGCCCGGCCGGTTCGACCGGCGGGTGGTGCTGGACCTGCCCGACGTGGTGGGACGGCAGGCCATCCTCAAGGTGCATTCCGCCGGAAAGCCCGTTGCTCCGGAGATTAACCTGGAAACCCTGGCCAAGGAAACCCCGGGTTTCAGCGGGGCCGATCTCTCTAACCTGATTAACGAGGCCGCGCTGCTGGCCGCCCGCAAGAATCAGAAAAGCATCATGATGCCCGATTTTGAGGAGGCGGTGGAGCGGGTTGTCGCCGGTCCGGAACGCAAGAGCCGGGTAATCAACACCCGGGAAAAGGAAATGACCGCCTACCATGAGGCAGGGCACGCCCTGGTCGCCTGGGTTTTGCCAAATGCCGACCGGGTGCACAAGATTTCCATAATTTCCCGCGGCAATATGGGCGGCCATACCACCCTGCTGCCGGAGGAAGACCGCTACCTGTGGACCAAGAACCAGTTCCTTGACATGATGGCCGTCACGATGGGCGGACGGGTGGCCGAAGAGCAGATCTTCGACGAGGTTACCACCGGAGCCAGCAATGACCTGGAACGGGCCACCAAAATCGCTTTGAGCATGATCAAACGCTACGGAATGAGCGAAGCCCTGGGGCCGCGTACCTTTGGCAAGCGGGAAGAGCTCGTATTCCTGGGCCGGGAAATTAGTGAAGAACGGGACTACGGCGACAAGATTGCCGAGGAAATTGACCAGGAAGTCCAGAAATTAATCAAGAACGCCTATATGCGGGCCTGCGACATCCTGACCAACCATAAGCCCAAGCTGGTGCAGGTTGCCGAGTACCTGATTGAGCATGAAGTCCTGTCCGGCGATGAACTGACCCGGGTGTTCGACCAGGGCGCGGATAGCCCCGACGAGGGGCCAGGGACTCCGGCCGTTCCGCCGGCGCCGCCCCCTGCGCCTTACGCTCCCCAGCCGGCCCAGCCCCAGCCTCCCTTTACTCAGCCGGCGCCCAGCCTGTCGAGCCGAAATGATCCGGACGCGGGAATCCCGGTAACCGGAACCGGAACCGGCGGTGATTAGCCAATAGTCAGCCCGGCGTTGCGGAAAACGTTTGCCGCGATGGCCCAGGATAAATGAGTAAGTCAGCAGGCGGCCGGCCCATCGGGTTGGCCGCCTGTATTATTACCCAACCAGCAGGGGAACCAAGACCAAAGCCGAGACCCGGACTCCAACTCCAGGACTGCCCGAACTACCCGCACTGCCTGCACTACCCGGACTACCCGCACTGCCTGGCCCGACCGGACTGCCCGGACCGGCTCTATCCTCCGGCCCGGCGCCGCATAATTATTCCCCTAGCCGCCAACCCGACCGCCGCCAGAACCACCGCACCGATAATCGCGTAGATCGTCGTCCGGGAGGATCGGTCCTGAGCCGGAGCGGAACTCTGGCCTTCCGTTCCGGTACCGGTATCAGCGCCCGGGGTTATCGAGACCGGAGCGGTGGATTCCCGAGGGGCGGACTGGGTGGATTGGCCGGTTCCGGCAATGGCCGCTAAACCGGACAGGGTTCCGATGATGAGCGCCAATAATACCCAAAGCCTGAAGCTAACGGACAGCTTCAATTCCTCCCGGTTCAACACTTTTTCAGCCACGCCGACCAACGGTTTGCGGCCGTTTTATGAACCGTTGCCATTAGAGACGGGCTGGCGACGCCAAAAGTTCTCGGCGTGCCGGGGTAAGAATAACCCGGCCCTGGGTCGGCCAGGCCTCACCTCCTCTACCGCCCGGTACGCCAGGCTCAGGAACCGGCAGCGCTGTCGGCTCGGTCGGGGTCGGGGTCGGCTTTGGCGGCAACTCCGGATGCGGGGTACCATAGTCTCGGGCTACCAGGGTCTATCGATTGTCCTGGTTCAGGTGTATCCCCGCTAATGACAATCGAAAGCGCCTGCGGGCTACGGCTCGGCTTCCACCACGACTTCCGGCTCCGCCTCGGCTTCCACCACGACTTCCGGCTCCGCCTCGGCTTCCACCACGACTTCCGGCTCCGCTTCGGCTTCCACCACGACTTCCGGCTCCGCTTCGGCTTCCACCACGACTTCCGGCTCCGCCTCCAGGGGAAGCTGGCGGTAGTAAATGCCCCACTGCTGCATCAGTTCCGTCACCCGGGGGTCCCGCAGTCCGGTCAATTCCTGAAAGAAGCCGGCCAGAGCATGGGCCGGAACCTGCTCGGCGGTACAGACCCAACTGCGCTCTGCCGGCACCACGTAAATCAGACCGCTTTGGTGGGGACAAGTTGCCTGAATCCGGGTCATGTCTTCGCCGGGGTTGATGGTTAGCCCATTCTCTGGCGGCCCGTTCTCTGCCATTAGTTGCAATCCTCCGTCCAGGTTAACTGCGTTTGATTTGATCAACGCAGCTCAAATTACCGCTGGCGCATATTACTTTTAGGGAACCTCTGAATAAGTCCGTGACTTGGGTGTTTATTCCTACCCGTCGTTCCTGCGAAGGCAGGAACCTAAAACGTTGTGGACCGAGGTTCCTGCGAAAGCAAGAACGACGGGGTGAAGGCGCTGGCGGTTAATGACTTATTCAGAGTACCCTTAGCTCAAGTTACCCGGGGTCTGGCTTGCCCCGGGGTCTGGCTTGCCCGGCATTTCGCGCACACCGGCCGCATTATACCGTCACCGGCGGCGGCGGGCCATCGATTCGGCGTCCCCGGGACCATTTGGCGAAGCAGTTATCATAAAATCTCCCCAGACTTGCCAAATGGTGGTAGAATCTAAAGCGACATCAGTATCAACCTCATTCGCCTTCTTCGAGAGCTGCCCCCAAGTAATTTTTATATAAGGACACTGAATATGTTTCCACCTGGCGGACAACGTCAGCCCGAAATGGACTTTGAGCAAGTCACCGCCCGATTCCGTGACGGATTGGGACGGATTTCCGGTCGCTTCGGCGGCGGCGGAATTGGCCTGTTCATCATAGGCATCCTGGCCCTGGTACTTATTGTGTGGGCCGGCACCGGCGTTTATACCATCGGCCCCGGCGAAAACGCCGCCCTGCGCCTCTTTGGCGCCGTTCAGGGCAACCCAATTACCCAGGAAGGTCTCCACTGGTGGTGGCCGTCGCCCGTAGGCAAAAAAGACGTGGTGCTGGTAACCGAGACCCGGCGGATGGAGCTGGGTTTCCGCAGCAACGCCGCCGGCGCCGGCAATCCCTTTCCCACGGAAGCGTTGATGATTAGCGGCGACCTGAACATCGTTGACGTGCAGATGGTGGCCCAATATACCATCAAGGACTTGAACAGCTTCCTGTTCCGGGTGGACGACCCCGGCGAGGAAAGCCGTACCGTTGAACCGGGACGACCGGACGGACGCACCTTGAAGGACGCCGCAGAAGCGGCTCTTCGGTTGGTGGTAGGCCAGCGCTCCATCGACGACGTGCTGGTTCGCAACCGGGAAGGTGTCGAGGAACAAACCAAGGTAAGACTGCAAGAAATACTGGACCTGTACGTCACCGGCATCAACATTGAGACGGTGCAGCTGCAGGACGTAAAGGCCCCGGAAGAAGTTCGGGACGCCTTTGACGACGTGCTGCGGGCGCGGCAGGAACGGGATACTCGTATCAACCAGGCCCGGGCCTTTGAGGCCGACATCATCCCCAAGGCCGAGGGTGACGCCGAGCGAATCACCGAAGGGGCGGAAGCCTTTCGCCAGGCCCGTATCGCTCTGGCCCAAGGTGAAGCCGACCGGTTCACCGCGGTGCTGCGAGAGTATCAATCTTCCAAGGAAGTAACCCGCCAACGGCTGTATCTGGAAGCCATGGAGCAGGTACTTCCCGGGATTTCCAAAATCATCATTTCTCCGGAGGCGGAGTCGGTATTGATTCTGGGCGGCGGCAGCAATCTGACCCCAGTGCCCATCGGCCCCCAGCCTCAGCCCTAGCAGTTTTATATTCGTTACCGGAACAAAATAGCAAAGTATATCTTGAACCGGCCGAGGAATCACCGGCGCAAACCCGGCCCTTTGTCTTAACGAGATTTGTAGAGAGTATTTATGAGAAGTTTGATTATACTTGGGGTGGTGGTAGTTATCGGGCTTATCCTGCTCCGCCAGTCCCTTTATATTGTTGATGAAACCGAGCAGGTAATCATCCTGCGTTTTAACGAGGTGATAAACACCCGGGCCGACCCCGGATTGTACGTTAAGGCGCCCTTTGTGGATACGGTGGTCACCTTTGACAAGCGGGTCCTGCGGATTGACGCCACGCCGGTGGCCATGCCGGACAAGGAAAAGCAGAACCTGATCATCGATTCCTATGCCCGCTACAAGATTAACGATCCGGTGCAGTTCCGCAAGACTTTGCAGACCCAGAATAACGCCCGCAGCCGGTTGGGAGACATCGTTACTTCGACCCTGCGCGACCGGGTTGCCCTGCGCGACCGCTTTGAGATTATCGGGGCAGAGCCGATCGTGGACGATACGGGCAACCCGGTGGAAGATGATGAAGGGCTGCCCCTGTTTGAGGGACGGGCTACCCGGAATGAAATCCTGCAGGAAGTGCTGGACGGAGTTAAGCGCCGCACTCAGGAACAGGACTTCGGTATTGAGATTATCGACGTAAGAATCAAGCGGGCCGACTTCCCCGAATCGGTTACCCCCAGCATCTATACCCGAATGCGGGCCGAACGTAACCGAATCGCCACCCGCTTCCGGGCCGAGGGCGAGGAAGAAGACTTGAAGATTCGGGCGGTTGCCAACCGGGAACGGGAGGTCATTTTGGCTACCGCGGAGCAAGAAAGCAATCAGATACGGGGCGACGGTGAGGGAGAGGCCATCCGCATCCTGGCCTCGGCATTGAATCTGGACCCGGAATTCTTCGCTTTCCGCCGGAGCCTGGAGGCATACCAGAAGATTTTCAGCAGCCGGGACACGGTTATTTTGTCCTCGGAAGAGGACCTGTTTAAGTTCTTGAGTACACCCGCGGAGGCGCCGAATTAGGCGGTTCCGGGGCTAGCGCCGTCGTTGGGCGGCAAGCTGATTCGGAAAATTTGGGTTGGCAACTCCAGCCGGCTGGCCGGTTGTGAACCGCCGTGTCGGGGTTAGCTCCGGCAGGGCGGTTCTTGCCGGGGACGAAGTCGAGCCACCGGAAGCTGGTAAACCGGCAACCATGAACCAGGCAGGTAAACAGCCGAAACCGGACCGGCCGGCCAAATAATCCAAAGCCGATTTACCCGGCAGCGCCGGCCGGTCCCCAGGGAAAAGCGGGAAAACCGGGGAAAACGGGGAAAGACCGGATAGGGAGCAAGAATGAAACTGCACGAGCATCAAGCCAAGGAGATTTTCGCCCGCTACGGCATTGCCGTGCCCCGGGGCATTGTGGCCAACACCCCCCGGGAAGCGCGCCGGGCCACCGAGGAATTGGGCGGCCAAGCGGTAGTTAAAGCTCAGGTACACGCCGGCGGCCGGGGCAAGGCCGGCGGCATCAAAGTGGTGCGGTCGCCGGAGGAAGCGGAGCAAACCGCCCAGGATTTTCTGGGGAAAAATCTGGTCACCCATCAGACCGACGCTCAGGGCGTTCCGGTCAACTCGGTGCTGGTGGAGGAACTGGCCGACATCCAGCGGGAGCTTTACGTTGCTCTGACCATTGACCGCGGCTTCCGGGGGCCGGTGATGATTGTCAGCGCCGCCGGGGGTATGGACATCGAGGAAGTGGCCGCCACCAATCCCCAGGACATTCATACCGAACCAATCGAGCCGGTGCTGGGTTTGATGCCCTACCAGACCCGCCGGTTGACCGCGCGGCTGAACCTGGAACCGGCCCAGGCCCGGCCGGCCACCCAGGTGTTGAACGCCCTGTACCGCATATTTACCGAAAACGATTGCTCCCTGGTGGAAATTAACCCGCTGATAATAACCGGGGACGACCGGGTGGTGGCCCTGGATGCCAAGCTGGATGTGGAGGACGACTCCCTGTTCCGCCACGCCGATTTGAGAGAGCTGCGCGACCGTTCCCAGGAGGATGCGCTGGAAGCCGAGGCATCCGACCAGGAAATCGCTTACGTCAATTTGGACGGGAATGTCGGCTGTCTGGTCAACGGGGCCGGTCTGGCCATGGCAACTCTGGACGTGACCAACGCCGCCGGAGCCGCGCCGGCCAACTTTCTGGATGTGGGCGGCGGCGCCGACGAGGAAAAAGTAGCCAGCGCGGTCGGCATCATTCTGTCCGACCCCAAGGTGAACCGGGTGCTGGTAAACATTTTCGGCGGCATCCTGCGCTGCGACATCGCGGCCCGGGGCATCGTCATGGCCTTCGAGCGGAGGGGTTCAACCCTGCCGCTGATTGTACGGATGCTGGGCACCAACGTGGACGAGGGCAAGGAGATATTGCAGTCCTCGACCTTAAACGTTACCTTCGCCGATACCTTGACCGAAGCGGCGGAAGCCATCCGGAAAGTGGTCTAGCCGCCCCCGGCAGCCTTTTGCACGGGGAAGAACCGGCCACGCGATAAGCCGGAGACCACCGGAAGCTAACCAAAAGCTAACCAGGAGCAGGCGCCAAGCATGGGTATTTTATTGAACGCGGAATCCCGCATCGTCGTCCAGGGCATTACCGGGCGGGAGGGCAGTTTTCACGCGCGGGCCGGCATGGCCTACGGCACTAACGTGGTGGCCGGAGTCACCCCCGGCCGGGGCGGGCAGCTTTTTGACGAAAAGGTTCCGGTCTTCAATTCGATGGAGGAAGCGGTGCGGGAAACCGGGGCCAACGTGTCCCTGATTTTTGTCCCGCCGCCCTTTGCCCCGGACGCCATCGCCGAAGCCGCCGACGCCGGCGTGCCCCTGATTGCCTGCATTACCGAGGGGGTGCCGGTGCAGGATATGGCCCGAATCTCCCGATACATCGAGAAAATGCCGGTGCGGCTGATCGGCCCCAACTGTCCGGGGATGATTAACCCCGGCGCTCGTTGCAAGGTGGGCATAATGCCCGGCAACATCCATCTGCCGGGGCGGGTGGGCGTAGTTTCCCGCAGCGGCACCCTGACCTACGAGGCGGTGGCCCAGCTTACCGGCCTGAACATCGGCCAATCCAGTTGCGTCGGCATCGGCGGCGACCCCATCATCGGCACCAGCTTTTCCGAAGTGCTGCGCCTGTACGAGGCCGACCCGGACACCGACCTGATTGTTTTCATCGGCGAAATTGGCGGGACGATGGAGCAGGAGGCGGCCGCCTGCATTAAGGCGGAAATCAACAAGCCGGTCTGCACCCTCATCGTGGGGGCTACCGCCCCGACCGGCAAGCGCATGGGCCACGCCGGAGCCATCATCACCGGGGACAGCGCGCGGGCCGAGGCGAAAGTCGCCGCGATGCGCGAGGCAGGCGCCCATATTATTCCCACCCCGGCCGACATCGGCGCCACCGCTCAGGCGGTGTTGCAGGGGATGGGATAGGATATAAGTAAGGCACACCGGTTTGTGTCTTAACAACCTTGTCCGGTGCGGCTGAAGCGGTTGACATACTAGGCAAACATTGATACCCTAATAGTGTTATTTTCCCTGGTGTCCGCTACGGCGCACGTCAGGATAGTATTTCTTGTAAAAGCGGCACGGGTTAACCCGTGCCGCTTTCCCTTTAAGGAGGTTCAGTGGCTAACCGAGTCGCAATTTTCATAGATGGCGCCTATTTAGATAATGTGCTTAGGAGTGAATTCCAGAATGCCCGGATAGACTATCAGGCGCTATCAAAAGCAGTGGCTGGTGAATCGGACATACTTAGAACATACTATTATCACTGCCCGGTACATCAAGGGGATCCTCCCACCAGCGAGGAAAGTGCAAGATATTCATCACAGAGAAGGTTCTTTACCTCGTTGGAAAGACTACCCAGGTACATGGTGCGTCTTGGCCGGCTAGCGCTCCGTTATGATCAATCGGGGCAGCGCAGATTTGAACAAAAACGGGTAGATATTTTGTTGGGCGTAGATTTGGTTCAACTGGCTGCCAAGCAAAATATCCAGGAAGCCATTATCGTTGCCGGAGATAGCGATTTCATTCCGGCTGTTACCGCCGCCAAATCTGAAGGAGTCTTGGTAAAGTTATTTCACGGAGAGCGGCCGCACAACGACCTATGGCAAGAGGCTGACGAGAGGGTTCAGTTTGACCAGACCTTCATAGACTCCATCCTGCGTTAACGTCAATCAGGGCAATCGCATTTGGAATCGAGGGACCCCGTCATTCCTCGGCCTAATTCGATAGCCTTGGGGTGCACCAACCCCAACCTTGACATCCCCTTTACCCCCTACCATAATTGGCTTACTTTCGTACCTGTTATTGCTACGAGTCAGCAACTGCCACATCCCCAAGCTATGGGCTGAAATTGCCACAGGAGGCGTACTATGACCGCGGTAAAGTATTCCCTGGACGAGTTCATTGATGAAATGGAAGCCCTGCTGAAGGAACAGCCCGACCAGGAAAGGATCTTCGATAAGGGTTCGGCCCTGTTGGAGCGGCTGGTTGCCAATCCGGCGGCGATACCTGCCGAGTTTCTGGTCCCGGTGGGCCGCGGCCCCCGCAGCAATCACGGCTCCTATGCGCTCTACCAAGGGGAGAGCGGCTTGCTGGTGACCTCGGTGGTCTGGGGGCCCGGCGACCACGCATCGCCCCACGACCACGGTACCTGGGGTATGATTGGCGTAATGGGCAACGCCCTGACCGAGACTCGCTTCCGCCGGGTGGACGACCACAACATGGACGGCTACGCCAAGCTGGAAAAGGACCGCACCTCCGAGTTTACCTCCGGAGACGTTACCCTGCTGATCCCGGAAGTGGACGAGATTCACCAAATGGATAATTTTACCGACCGGCCCACCGTGGAAATCCACGTGTACGGCAACGACCTGCGCGGCCTGAATCGCTGCCGTTACAGCCTGGATACCGGCAAGATTACCCCCTTCGCCACGGAGAAGTACGATAACTGTTAGCCTGGGGGCATTAAGCCAGGGGAAGACGCCGGAACGCCGTCCGCCGCACCGGCGGGATGAATCCTCCTGATTCCCCGGCGGGGACTTAGCCGGGTTTTGCGTTGCCTGACTTGACGGCTCGTCGCCATTGCCCGAAACCGATTGCCTGACACCGATTGCCCGACCCGGAATGACCAACCTGATTGCTCAACCTGCCGGAGGTGAAACGACTATGGCCCAGGAAATCTCCGCCGAGGCCCTGAACGCCCTGATTGAAGGCGACTCCCGGTTCGCCCTGATTGATGTCCGGGATGCCGGAGAATATAACAGCACGCATATCCCCGGCGCCGCTCTGATTCCCCGGCGGGAGTTGGAGTTTCGCCTGGCCCAGGCGATGCCCTATCCTGGCGACCCGGTGGTGCTGTGCGACGATGACGGACGCCGGGCCGCCCTGGCTGCCGCCACGCTGGAACGGCTGGGTTACACTCGGGTATCCGTCCTGGAACGGGGCATCAATGGCTGGGTCAGCCGCGACTATCCTACCGAGTGGGGGGTCAACGTTCCCAGCAAGGATTTCGGCGAAAAAATGGAGGCGGTGCATCACGTCCCGGAGATTGACGCCACCGAGCTGCACCGGCGCATTGAACGGGGCGACAAGCTGGTAATCCTGGATACCCGCACGCCGGAGGAATACCGGCGGTTCTGCATCCCCGGCGGACGCAGCGTCCCCGGCGGGGAACTGGCCCTGCGGATTACCGACATCACCGCCGACCTGGACCCGGACACTACGGTTATCGTAAATTGCGCCGGACGCACCCGCAGCATCATCGGCACCCGCGTATTGCAGCGGATGGGCCAGTCCAACATCTTTGGCCTGAAGAACGGCACCTCCGGCTGGGTGCTGGCCGGTTATGAGCTGGAGTCCGGGGCCGACCGGGTTGCCCTGCCCGAACCATCCACGGAAGGGCTGGCCGCCGCCGAAGCCTACGCCGACCGGCTGGCCGCCGAAGACGGGGTCACCTACCTGGATCTGCCGGCGCTGGAGGCAATGCTGGAACTAAGCCGGGAAGAAACGGTGTATTTAATTGACGTTAGAACCGCCGAAGAATACGCCGCCGGACATATCCCCGGCTTCCGCTGGTTCCCCGGCGGACAGGCGGTGCAGCGCTCCGACGAGGCGGCGGTAGTCAAGAACAGTCCCATCGTCTTTGCCTGCAACGGCAAGGCCCGCGCCACCATCACCGCCTCCTGGTACCGTCAATTGGGCCATCAGGAAGTTTACGTCGTAGCCGGCGGCGTAACCGCGTGGAACGGGAGCGGCCGGGCCGCGGAAACCGGGGCCTCCCCCACCGCGCCGCTGGGCCTGGATGAAGCTCAAGCGCTGGTCAAATCGGTTTCGCCCCAAGAACTGCAAGCTATCTTGCAATCGCCTCAATCGCCTCAATCGCCTCAATCGCCCCAACCCGGAACGACCGGAACGACCGGAACGACCGGAACGACTGGAACGACTGGAACGACTGGAACGACTAACCCGAAGCCGGCGGTGATTTTTGTGGACACCAGCGCCGACTTTGCCCGGGGGCACCTTCCCGGAGCGCACTGGGCCCCCCGGGGTTGGCTGGAACTGCAAATCGGCGGTCTGGTTCCCGTAAAAGACACTCCGGTTGCCGTTACCTGCCTCGACGGGCAGAACTCCACCCTGGCCGGGGCCGCTCTGCGGGAGCTGGGCTACTCCGACGTATCCGTATTGGCCGGGGGCCTGGCGGCCTGGCGCCGGGCCGGGTTGCCCGAGGAAACCGGGTTGTCCGGCGTAATGCAGCCGCCAACGGACTTGGTGCCCAGCGGCCCGGATCGCAACTACGCCGATATGATGAACTACCTGCGCTGGGAAACCGCCCTGGGCGAGAAATACGCCCAAGGCTAAAGCATGGTTAGCGTGGTCAGCAGGCAGGTAGATTAGGAGAAAGCCAATGCCCATTATTGAGCACAGCAGCATTCGGATGCCTGCGGTGGTGGACTGCCGCACGGAACGCTCTCTGGTCTCCCCGGACCAGGGCGCGGTATCGTTGACCGTGAAGGAAGTGGAACTGCATCCCGGTTGGCAGGGACGGCTGCACACCCACCCCACCGATATGTCCATAATGGTAATGGCCGGCGCGGTGCAGCTAATCATCGGCGACGAGCTGCAAACGGTGCGGGCCGGCTGTACCCTGTTCGCGCCGCCGGGTGTGCCCCACAAGCTGGTCAACCGGCTTTGGATTCCGGTGCGGCTGTTGGTTATCTATCCCACCACCGACCTGGAGACGGACTATCTGGAGTAAGTCGCCGGGCGGATTAGCTCCAGGTATCGACCAGGTACCAACCGCTATTGAAGGGAATCCAGGGCAATCTAACGGAACCCAAGGGAATTGACAGGAGGCAGGACTAGAATGGCTACCCAAAATCTGCGTACCGAAATCAAGCCCCAACTGATCCCCACCAACGCCGGGCTGCGTACCTGGGCCGCGCCCCCGGAGGCGTTGCAGCAGGACGTGGTGCCCAACGACCTCTTCTATATCCGCAACCACTGGACGGATTCCCCGGAAATTGACCTGGCTACCTACCGGCTGGTGGTGGATGGAGCGGTGGAACAACCCCTGAGCCTGTCCTTTGATGAGCTGCTGCAAATGGCGCAACGCCGTTTTCAGGTCACCTTTGAGTGCTGCGGCAATAGCCCGGTCCCCGATTACTGGGCCAAGGCCACCCGCACCGGCTCGGTTATGGAGCAGATTAAGGGTCACGGCATCATGGGCAATGCGGAATGGGCCGGAGTGTCCCTGGCCGACTTGCTGGCCCGGGCCGGCCTGAAACCCGACGCGGTAGAGGTAATGTTCGAGGGAGCCGACCACGGCCCGGATGAGACCGTCGGAGACCCGCCCGATGTAACCTACGAGCGGAGCCTGCCCCTGGACAAAGCCACCAATCCGGATACGATGCTGGCCTATGAAATGAACGGCGAGCCGCTGCCCCTCAACCATGGCTTTCCCTTGCGCCTGCTGGTACCCGGCTGGTACGGAATGACCTCGGTAAAGTGGCTGGTCGGAATTCACGTATTGGACCATGAGTTTCAGGGCTTCTACCAGAAAGAACGCTACATGACTCAGAACGGCCCGGATGACGCGAGCTTTTACACCTACCATACCCGTATGAAGGTTAAGTCCATCATAACCAACCCGGCGCCGGGGGAGGTTATCTCCCTTGATAACGATAATGGCTATACCCTGGCCGGCGCCGCCTGGTCCGGTGAGGCCGAGATTGTGAAAGTGGAAATCAGCGTCGATGGCGGGGCCACCTGGAACCTGGCGGATCTTGCCAGCCCCGGCAGCGCCTACTCCTGGTATCGGTGGCAGTACCGCTGGCAGCCTGCCGGCCCCGGCCGCCGCACCCTGATGTCCCGGGCTACCAACAACCTGGGTGAAACTCAGCCGCTGGAGTTTCCCAACCAGTGGGACGGCCGCGGCTATGGCAACAATATGGTCTTTCCGGTGGAAGTGCAGGTGCGGTAGTCCAGGTGCGGTAGTCCAGGTGCGCCGTACCAATGCCGGGGCGAAGGCATTGGTTTAACCGACCGGAGAATTGGACACCACGGAGAACATCATGCAAAAGTCTCAACGAGACAGTGTCCTTAGCCGTTTGAGCGGCGGCGACCGGCAAGACCTCCGACGAGTACTAGCCGAAATTCAGGCGGCGGCTACCGAGTCCGCCGAGTCCGCCGAGACCGCCGGGAGCGCATCCCCCGGCGGACGTATTACCGCTCGCGAACTGCTGAAATCCTGGAGCGACCAACTGCCGGAAAACCTGATTTCGGCCCTTGAAACGATAATGGTTCGAGACGAGACCGGTCCCGGAATTGGCGAGGACGCCATCGATTTTTCCCTTAAGCGCCTGGGTACGGACGAACGGGTGCGCCTCTCCGATTTTCAAGGCAAGCGGCCGGTGGCTCTGGCTTTCGGCAGCTATACTTGACCCCCTTTCCGCGCTCAGGCTGAGCGTATGACCCGGATTTATCAGCGGTTCCGCGACCGGGTGGAGTTCTTCGTGGTTTACGTCCAGGAAGCTCATCCCACCGACGGGTGGCAGACCGACAGCAACCTAGCGGACGGCGTCCTCTTCCGTCAGCACCAGAGTTATTCCGAGCGGGAAGAGGTAGCCCAAACTTGCAGCCTGGACCTGCATATCGGCCTACCCATAATCGTCGAGGAAATGGATAATGCTATTGATGAAGCCTACGGCGCGGCGCCGGAACGTCTGTACCTGGTAGGCATTGACGGGAAGGTAGCCTACCAGGGCGGGGCCGGCCCCCACTTCTTCAATCCGGACGAATGGGAGCGCGCCATTGAAGCCGGCATTCAGGTTCAGGCGAGTTAACTAGCCCGTGTACAAGTTAGGGTAAAAGCAACTTGGCTAATTGCAGGGGTGTATCAAGCGTTCCTCATCCTAATCCTATTCGGGAGGTGCAACCCAATGGCGCCGAGTAAGTATGTCGGGGTGGATGGGTGTAAGGGAGGTTGGTTCAGCGTGGGGCTTGAACAGAACGGCAACTTCTGTGAATCCATAGTCTTCGAGAAGTTTGGCCAACTGCTGGAACACTACAAGGACGCCGAGCTTATCCTGGTGGATATGCCGATAGGGCTGCCGGATGGACCGGATGAGCGTGAATGTGACCCACAGGCCAGGGGGAAACTTAAAAAACACCTCAAGCCAAGCGTCTTCCGGGTACCCACCAGACACACGATAGACCATATAGCGCGGGAACAGGGAACCCATGCAAGCGCTAGCGATGTCGAACGTAAATATGCCAAGCGACGTGGACCCCCAAAATCTGTTGGTATCAGTAAACAGGCTTTCAACATAAGCCCGAAGATTGCCGAAGTCGATAAAGCATTGTTGAATCTTAGCCCGAGCCCCACCCCGCAAGTCAAGGAAGTCCATCCCGAGCTTTGCTTCTGGGCGATGAGTGGAGGGAAAACCTTGAAGTCCAAGAAAACCTTGAAAGGTAAGACGGTCCGCCTATCCATTCTCCAAGCGGTCGATTACAGGGCGACAAAGATATTCGAGAAGGCTTGTTCCAGGGTTTGCAACTCCGACTATAAGGATGTTGGTAAGATTGACGTCGGATTAGACGACATACTCGACGCGCTGGCGGCCGCCGTTACTGCCTATAAGGGACACGACCAGGGAACGCTTCAAAAGCTGCCCACACTGCCCGAAGGCAAAGACCCGCCGACAGACCTCAAGGAATTGCCGATGGAGATGGTTTACTGGAAGTACGATCCGAAAGCTGAAATTCGGGGGACTGTAGACTAAATCCAGAGAGACGAAAGGCTGGCTGAAGATTGAGTTTGCAACCCCGCCGGGAGCAATTATGGCAGAACACGGAGGCATGACTTGACCGAACTTATTGACCTGACCCTTACCCTGGGCAGCGACCGGGTGGCTCCGGTGCCGGGGCTGATTGGCGTTTGCACCGAACCCCTGCATACCCACGAATCCCACGCCCGCTCCAACACCAAGCTGACCCTGGCTACCCACATAGGCACCCACGTGGACGCCCCTTATCACTTTCACGCCGACGGGGTCACCGTGGATAATATGCCCCTGGAACGTTACATGGGGCCGGCCCTGCTGCTGGACTTGCGCCAAACGGCGCAGAGCCTGACCCCCCTGACGGTGGCCGATTTGCAGCAGGCCGGGGGTACGCCCGATGCGGTGCGGGACAATATCGTGGTGCTGTTTACCGGCTGGGCCGCCGCCGAGTCGGGCGGTGTCCGGTTCTACTCCCAGGGCCCCTACCTGAGCAATGAAGGAGCGGCGTACCTGGCGGATAACGGAGTCAACGCCGTGGCGGTGGACTTTCCCATAGACAAACATCCGGCCACCCCCCAGTCCACCATCCACGACTTTCCGGTACACCGGCTGCTGCTGGGCCAGGGCATTCCCCTGATTGAAAACCTGATAAACCTGGACCAACTGGCGGGCCGGGAGTTTGAGCTGTGGGCCTTGCCAATCAAGCTCCTGGACGGTGATGGCGCCGCCGCTCGGGCCGTTGCCCGCATCTTATAGTCACCTCCTGCAGCCATATCCTGCAGCCGCCTCCGGCAATCGCCGACGGCCCGGTTAACCAATGACCAACACAAACAACGATACCGACAACGATACCGACAACGATACTAACAACAATACCAATACCCCCAACGCCGCACCGGCGGCCCAAGCCACGCCCATCCTGCTGGCCTCCGGCAACCCGGCCAAGCAGGAGGAGTTGCGCCGGCTGCTGGAAGGGTTGCCCCTGGCTCCGGTTACCCCCGCCGAGTTGGGCCTGGCCGCCGACCCGGCCGAGACCGGGGCAACCCATGAGCAGATAGCCCGGGAAAAGGCTCAGGAGTGGTCGCGGCAAGGATCAATGCTGGTCATCGCCTCGGACGGTGGACTGGTGGCGCCGGCCCTGGGCCTGAACTGGGAGAGCCGCTACACCCAACGCTTTGCCGGCCCGGCCGCCGATGACGCCGAGCGGCGGCGGCGACTGCTGGAACTGATGCGTCCCCACACCGGCGCGGGACGGGAAGCCTCCTGGGTCGAAGCCCTGGCGATTGCCGACCGGGGCCGGCCGTTGAAGACCTGGGAACTGAAGGGAGCCAGCGGCGTCATCGCCGAAAACGCCGAGGCCGGCGAGGTTGGCCCCCACGCGCCGGGGTTCTGGGTATTCCCCCTATGGTACTTCCCCAAGCCGGGCAAATACTACAACCAGCTTACCGACTCCGAAAAAGAATCGCTGGGCGACCACTGGGCCACCCTCCGGCGGCTGGTGCAAAGCTACTTTCTGGAGGAGTATCCGGGCCGAGGCGGGGCAACCGCGTCTTAATTCCAAGAACCCCGGCGGTGTCACTCTGAGCGCAACGGCCTGCGGTGTCATTCTAAGCGCAACGGAGTGGAGCGAAGAATTCCAACCTTTCTCATTAGAAACCTTGATGACCAGAGAATTGACTGTCGGCAGGAGTTGGGATTCTTCACTCCGTTCAGAATGACAGAATATGCTCATAATGACAGATCATACGCATATTGACAGAGCGTACGCATAATGACCAGGTACAAAGTAGCGAAGAAAAGGCAGTTGGTGGTTTGGGGAGCTACCGAAAATTAGGACGCGATTGCCCTGCGAGACGAGGGCGTTAGGGTGAAATAGCCGGGCCGATGGGATACAATAACCGGCGGGGATACCGGTTGTCACCGAATTACAGAATGGCTTACCAAGTTCAATTTACCGCAGAGGCAGCAGAAACGCTCAAAAACGTCGCAGACCGCCGCATACGACGCCAGATTTTGCAACGTGCCGCCAACTTGTCACAAGAGCCGGAAAAGCAGGGAAGAGCGCTTACCGGGAAATTGTCCGGGTATCGGTCGATTCGTGCCGTTGGACAGCGTTATCGCGTTGTCTATCGGATAGACCAGGACCAGGTTAGAGTCATTGTGGTAGCGGCTGGGTTGCGTCGCAGTGGAGACAGACGGGACATTTATGCCCTAGCCCAGCGCCTAGTTCAGTTGGGCCTTGTCCAGCCACCGGAAGAAGGGGAAGGAAGCTAATGACTGAAAACTGGAGTGATGGGGTGGAGCAAATACCCATTGTTAAAGCCAGGGCAATGCTTACCCGGTTACCCGAGCGCCTTGCTGAAAGAAACCAGGCGGTGGCGCTAACCCGCCACGGTACTCCGGTACTGGCTGTAATGCCTTGGGATTTGTTTGAGTCAATCGTTGAGACGTTGGAAGTCATGTCTGACCCTGAGTTGATGGTCGCTCTGCGCCGCGACATTAAGAGAGTTCAGGAACAGACGTTCCTGCCAGTTGAACAGTTGTTGGCCGAGTTGGATGACGAGGAAACTTTAACCGGAAGCGGGCAATTCTGATCTCCAGGTAATACGCAGAATTCCCGGCCAACCGAATAACATAATGGGAGAGCCTGCCTTGACCACTGCCGACGTCATTCCCGCATCCATCGACGAAGTGCAAAACCTGCTAAGCGGACAGCTATACGTGGCCGACCGGGGGTTGGCCGTCGTCGTCTTCCTGGCCCTGACGCTGCAACGGCCCCTTTTCCTGGAGGGCGAAGCCGGGGTGGGCAAGACCGAGATCGCCCGCGCCCTGGCTCAGGGGCTCAACACCGAGCTAATCCGACTACAATGTTACGAGGGGCTGGACATCAACCACGCGGTTTATGAGTGGAACCACACCCGCCAAATGCTGGAAATTCGGCTGCTGGAATCGGCCGGAGACCTGGACCGGCAATCGGCCACCGAAGACCTGTTCAGTGAACGGTTTTTAATCAAGCGCCCCCTGCTCCAGGCCATTGACCAGAGCCGGGAGCAGTCGCCGGTGCTGCTGATTGACGAGCTGGACCGGGCGGATGAGGAGTTTGAGGGCTTCCTGCTGGAACTGTTGGCCGACTTTCAGATAACTATCCCGGAGCTGGGCGCCTACCGGGCGGCCCATCCGCCCATCGTCATCATCACCTCCAACCGCACCCGGGAGATTCACGACGCCCTGAAACGACGCTGCCTCTACTACTGGATTGACTACCCGGACTTCCAAAAGGAGCTGCAAATCGTCAGCTCCAAAATGCCCCAGGCGCCGCGGCGGCTGGCCCAACAGGTTACCGGGTTTATCCAGGAATTGCGGGAGACGGAACTTTACAAGATTCCCGGCGTCTCCGAGACTATCGACTGGACGGCCGCGCTGCTGGCCCTGAACCAAACCGAGTTGGACGCTCAGGTAATCGACGATACCCTGGGCATCATGCTGAAGTACCAGGACGACATTGAATTGGTGCGGGGCGAGCCGGTGCGGAATATCCTGGAGCGTTCCATGAACCGAGGGCCGCGGCGGGGTGGCCGCGGCGGGGGAGGAGGCGGCGGGGGCGGGGCCTAACTCCGGTTTGGGCCAACGCTACCGAGAACTGCTATGACCGCGCAACATTCCGCAAATCAACATCCCGCCGACACCGGCGCCGCCAACGTCCAGGATGTCCGTGAGGTTCACGAAGACGACGTCAGCGATGGCAACGATGGCAACGACGGCAGCGATGGCAACGGCGCCGGCCACATCCTGCACAACCTGATGCTCTTCGGGGAGACGCTGCGCCGTCTGGGGCTGGACTTCGGCTCCGGCAATATGCTGGACCTGGTACGGGCCACCGAGTCGGTGCCGATTGGCCGCAAGCAGGATTTCCGCCATGCCGCCCGCGCCCTGCTGGTACACCGCAAGCAGGACTTGACCTTGTTCGACGACGCCTTCCAGGTGTTTTGGCGGCGTCCTTCCCACGGCATCAGCACCCGGGACCTGCGCAGCATGGGCGAAGAGCGGCGTTATCGCAATCCCCAGGTTGGCCCGCCGCCGGCAGCAGACGAAGCCGATTCGGATTCCGGCGACGCCCTGGGCAATACCCCGGAAGACCAGGCCGGCGTGGATATGAGCCAGACCTACAGCGCCCGGGAAGTCCTGCGGGTAAAGGATTTCGCCGACTTTTCTCCCGTCGAGATTGCCCAGGCCCGGACAATGATTAGCGAGCTTTCCTGGGACTTGGGCCAAAGACGTACCCGCCGCACCCAATCCGGCGACGGCGCCGCCCTGGATTGGCGAAAAACCTTCCGCCAAAACCTTCAGTATGGTGGTGAACTGCTGGAGTTGTCCTATCGGCAGCCCCGGGAAAAGCCCCGTCCGCTGACTCTAATCTGCGACGTTAGCGGCTCAATGGAACGCTACACCCGGATGTTGCTCCACTTCATTCACAGCATCGCCGGAGACTTGGGCCGGGTGGAAGCCTTCCTGTTCGCCACTCGGCTGACCCGGATAACCCGCTACCTGAACTACCGGAGCATCGACCAGGCGGTGAACGAGGTGTCGCGGGCGGTGCCGGACTGGGCCGGAGGCACCCGCATCGGGGAGGCTTTCAAGACCTTTAACTATGATTGGGCGCGGCGGACGCTGGGCAACGGCTCGGTGGTTTTGATTATATCCGACGGCTGGGACCGGGGAGAGCCGGAATTGTTGTCCCGGGAAATGTCTCGACTCCAGCGCAGTTGTCACCGCCTAATCTGGCTTAACCCGCTGCTGGGTTCGCCGCGCTATCAGCCGCTGACCCAGGGAATGCAGGCGGCCTTGCCCTACATTGACGACTTCCTGCCGGTGCACAACCTGAACAGCCTGGAATCCCTGGCCCGCCACCTGAATAGCCTGGGCCCCCGAAGAACCCCCGGTTCAAGACGCATCCGGGCGGCAGCCCCAACGCCGGAACCGGAAGCCCAGACCGCACCCGCTGCTCCGTCCCGGCGTCGGGAGGACATGAACCCGGCGCTTGGCCCCACCTTTCGCCACCCCTTGTGGGGGCAAATACCGCCGGCTTAGTCCATGCACCCATCTTCCCCTCCGGCGTTGAAGTTCCCTGATTGGAAGTTCCATTTGAAGCTCCGGGGTAGGAAATTACTGACCTTTGGGGGTAGCGCCGACCACGACCATCCCACATATAATCCTGCCAGGATTGTTGACGTGGTGATAAGGTGCAAACCAGTCGGCCCGAGCAACCCCCGGCGCGGCAAGCTATCTGGAGTATCCCCGGCCATTGGGGACGCTGGTACGGCGGCATCTTCGCCTTCCAGTACCTGGTTTTTCTGGGGCTGACCATCTGGGACGAGGTGGTTTACCGAACCGGAGACAACGCGGTACAGAACATCCTGGCCGTCCAGCGGGGAATGACTGCAAATATCCTCAATATCGCGGCAAGCGCATACGTAATTTTGGAGGGCGTAATGCTGGCACAGTGGCTCAAGGAACGGGACCAGCGGAAGCAGCGGGAAGCTTTGGAACAGGCGCGCGAAGAGGCGCAAGAAGAACGCAAGAAATGGCTTGCCTGGTATGAACGCTGGCAGGACGCCCAGCGCGAAGGCCACCCTTTTGACGAACCGCCTCCGACTGCGCCGCGGGATGATAACGGGAAGTGAATAACTCCAACTGCGTCTTCCACCATCTTGGGGGAAAGTCTGCCCGCTTCGGAATAGCCTTGAGCTGTTTAAAAACCTAAAACCCCATACAGCTAAAGAACGGTAATATAATGCCTTTTTGTCCAAATTGCGGCAACGAATTTCAGCCTTCCACCGATTTTTGCGGCACTTGCGGTGCAGCCCTGTCCGGTGCGCTGGGTAGGGGTGGTGGTATTGAGGCGAATGTTGGAACGGGAATATACACGGAATTGCCCTTCCACATTTCCCTGCAACGCGTCCTGCTTATGACGGCGCTGTCCTACGGGCTGTACTTGTTCTACTGGTTCTATATCACCTGGAAGCACTTTAGGGACCATACCCAAGCCGAAGCTTATCCTGTATGGCACACTCTCACCCTTTTTGTGCCGATCTATGGCCTTTTTCGCACCTATGCCCATGCTCGGACCTTCAGGGATTTGATGCGCGACGCCGACATATCCGGTTCCATCAAGCCCTGGTTGGCGGTAGTGCTGGTGGTAATTGTAGCTGTGTTAGAAAATATCTCATTTAGAGCGTCTTTCAGTCTTGACCCAATGACACAGGATGACGCAATAGCTATTGCCGTCATTGACTTTATCTCAATAGCCCTGACTGCCGGACTGCTCCTTTACCTTCAGAGTAACCTTAATCGATACTGGCAAGGATTTACCTACTTGCGCGTAACCTCGGCCAAAATAGGGGTGGGGGAAATCACCTTTGGGATTATCGGGGTGTTGATTTGGCTGGTTACTTTCGCCAATATCTTCAGCGAGTCTTGGCGGATTGGGCTGTAAGCCGCCGCGCCCATCCAGCCACCGCAAAAGCCACTCCCACCAGCAGCGCTCCTGCCACGGCATCCAGGATAAAGTGGTTGCCGGTGATGACAATGGAGCCGAAAGTCAGCAGGGGATAGGCCAGCCCCAGAACCTTGTACCACCCCTTCAACTCCCGCAGGAACAGCCAGCCAAAGATGCAGGTCCAACTGAAATGCAGGCTGGGCATGGCGGCGTTGGTGTTGTAGAACCCGGCCATCGCCGGGCTGCCGTAGAAGGTAGGGCCGAAGAGTTGGATGGTGTCCACCAGATAAACGGTCTTGAAGGGCGGCGCCAGGGGAAAGAGCAGGAACAGGGCCAGCGCAAAGGCCAGATTTATCAGCACCACGTTTCGGTAGTAGCAGTAAGTGCGGCGGCGGGTAAGGTACAGAAACAAGGCCACGCCCAGGATAATGGGCCAGTAGGTAATGATATAGACCCAGTTCAGGAAAATTGCCAGAGGCTGACTGTGGACCAGAACCCACTGCTGCCAGGCGGGTTCGCGGAAAAGGCCCAGAGATTGTTCCAGGGCCATAATCCCCTCGGCATTAGCCAGGGCCACCGCATCGCCGGAAAATACCAGGCCCCGGGTCAGCAGGTAAAAGAGGTACACCCCGACGTAGAGGGCAACCTCCAATACGTGGCGCCGCCAAGTCCAGAGAGCTGACCGCTGCGACCCTCTTGTGATTCGGGAGCCAAACGGCGCCATAAAGGTTTATCCGCGAATGGACACGAATATGCACGAATGTCTTCTCTTGACTATAGACCTTGACCGGCAGCCTTTAACAATCTCAACGGCGCCCGCCGTCGGACGCCCCCAAATATATAAACCCGGCAGCCCAGTTTAATCCTGGAAATGGGGCATTACCTCGGTGGCAAATAATTCCAGCGAGTCCTTGACCTTCTGGCTCTCGATGCCGCCGTAGTTGGTAAAGAAGATGATGCTTTCTACGCCCGACTGGCGCAGCCGTTCCACCCGCTCGGCCACCTGGTCCGGAGAGCCGAAGAGGATGACTTTTTCCGCCATATCTTCATAGTTAAAAGTGGTTTCGGCGGCGAAGCGGCGACGGTATTGCTGGTAGTTATCCGGCAGCAACTCGCCCCGGCGATCCGGAGGGGCGCCCACCTCATCGCCGGTCGTCTTGAACCACATAAAGGGTTCCTCGGCATCGCGGCGGGCCTGCTCCGCCGTGGGGGCGGTGTACATTGCCCGGGCCACCTTCACCCGGTTGGGGTCATAGTCGCCGCCGGCCTCGCCGACCGCTCCCTTGAAGTAAGCCGTCTGCTCGCCCACCTGGTCAAAGGTCAGACCCTGACCGACCAGCAGATTCCAGTCGTTCTGGGCAATCCGGTCCATACTGCCGGGGCTGGCGGCGGCCACCCACAGGGGAGGATGGGGCGACTGCACCGGCTTGGGATGCACCGTCATATCATTGAAAGTCCAGAACTCGCCGCGGTGGTCAAAAGGCTCCTCGGCAGTCCAGGCTTTGGTCATCACGCCGATGGACTCCTGAAAGCGGCGGTCGGCCTCTTCCATCGGGATATTGAACTTGTGGAACTCGCCCCACTGGTAGCCTCGTCCCACGCCCAGGTCCAGGCGTCCGTTGCTGAGCAGGTCAACGGTAGCGGCCTCCTCGGCAACCTGAATCGGGTTATGGAACGGCAGAACGGTAACGGCGGTAGCCAGCCGAATGGAGCTGGTGAGTCCGGCCAGGTAGGCCAGCACCGACAGGGAGGCGGAAACGATGCCGTGACGGGAAAAGTGGTGCTCGGTCATCCAAACGGAATCGTAACCCAACTGTTCCGCCCAAAGCACCTGCTCCAGGGCATCCCGATAGTATTGATTCTGCTTGGACGGGTCCGGCAACTGAACCGAGTGGAAGAGGCCAAAGTTCATTAAAAATCACCTAATTGTTAAAACGGTATTTGGTAGTAAACTCCGGGGCTAGAGGGCCTGCCAATAGCGGCGCCCTTCCAGGCGCACCACCTTGCCAAACCCCGGAGCGGGAAAGTGGCCGATTATCCCCAGCATCCCCTCCTGCTCCAGTTGATCCATCAAGGAGCTGCGGGTGATGCGGGTCTGCTCCGGGTCCATATCGGCCCGGGAGACCCAGTGGGTCTCGTGAACCTGCGCCTGATTGTGAATCGCGTCGCCCAGAATTATGGCCTGCTCGCCCTGAGAGCTTATCCTGATGCTCATGTGGCCCGGCGTATGGCCCGGCGAGGGAATGGCGGTCAGCTCGCCGGTCAGGCTATATTCCCCGTCCATTAACTCAATCAGGCCCAGCTCCTCCAAAGGCCAGACGGTGGTGGCCGCGTTGGGAAAGCGGGTGGGCATCACCTCCGGGTCGTGGCAAGCCTCCCAATCCTTGACGCTCATCCAGTAGCGGGCGCGAGGAAAAGTAGGCTCGAACTTGCTGCCGTCATCCGCCCGGGGCGTCAGATTCCAGCCCACGTGGTCCCGGTGCAGATGGGTCATTACCACCATATCCACGTCGCCGGTCCGGAGTCCGTGGGTCTCGAAATCCTGCATCAGCTCGCCCCAGGGAGTTTCGGGAGCATCGGCCGGCCGGGCGCCCATGCCGGTGTCCACCAGCAGGGTGCGTCCCTCGGAGCGGATGAGGTAGGAGGCCAGGTTGAAGCGCACCCTATGTTCATCGGTGAGGTGCTGCATATAGGGCTGCCACTCATCATCGGACTTATGGTTGGGGAAGAAATTGCACAGGTCAAACTCCAGGATGCCGTCGGACAGGGAAGTAATTTCCACGTTGCCGACCCTAACCTGATTGCCATTACCGGCCATAACCGTGCCTCCACAAGGAGCAAGATGGGGAAACCGGGGCATAGACGGTGGTTATTGTAGCATATTGGGGTAAAGCTACCAATGTCCTATTACCGACAGTACCTCGTTGAAGATGGCCGAGCAATTTACTATCATTAGGCCAAATACCTTTGCAAATACCTTTGATGGTGTATTCACTTAATGGACAAAAAGAAACTGGCGGCTGTTACTAGGGCATTGGACAAAGCAGTTGTGACTGTGGCTAAGTCTGAGCTTGACAGATTGGCGAGCAAATCGAGCGACCTGCAATTCGTTCAGGGAATCTACAAGACATTGGATTCTTTTCGTGCACTCAGCACTGGCGCAATGCCCGAATATGACGATTGGGATGCGCTCTTATATTCTACTTGGTATCAACCGGGGCATATAAACTTGGCGTACTCTGCAATCCAAAAGGTGCCAGAGATATTGAATCCCCTCAAGACGGGCAACGGTCAGTTATACGTCAATGATTTCGGATGTGGCGAACTAGCGATGCAATTTGCTCTGGTCCTGGCAGCATCAGATACCCTAGAAAAAAGGAAGCCTTACCCCCAGCTTATAATTAATTCAAGTGACCCTTGCCGTGCAATGACTGATATCGGCTGGAAAATATGGCGGACTTTTTTCAGGGAAATTGGCAACCTGAAGGAATACCCGGAACTTCACGCCCTCAGGCAAGTATGTCACAAATTAAGGTTTGATTATCCGGACGACGCAAACGCAATCCGTTGGCTTGGTTTGTTTCATGTCGCATATAAAGACTTAGCAACCAGCTTGAATAGGACTCTAGCCAGCTATGTCGAGAAGGGCAGTCCAGACGTGGTCTTGGTTACTTTTCGCCAACCCAATAGCGAACATGCCTTTTCACCAACCCAATAGCGAACATGCCTTTTCACCAACCACCGCAGAATATAGAGGAGAGACTTTGTCACTCAGCGGGGACTCGTTCGAACTAAAAGGGAAATTCGAGCTCGCTACCAAGTTCAGAAATGAGCTTTTTAAGACATTCGAACTTAAAACTAAAGCAAATTCAAACGGATTAACGCAACAAAATATAAGTCTCGTAGAAAGCTATTTAACCCGATGCCCTACAGAATGGGTAACGCATCTATTCGAGGCTAACGGTTTCATCTATACTAGAAATCAAGCCACCCCCGATGACATTGACGACCTTCCTTTCTAAACGCTTCCCGAAAAAGCAGACCAGAAACGTTGTAAATGCGAGTGAGTTATGACTGCCAAGCCTTCGCAACCGTCTCTGTTCGACAGTGGCCCCGGACCGCCGCCGGTCCTTGACCGCCCTTCGCGTATCGGACATGTTGAGGTCACCTATGCCCCGGCCCGCGAAATACTGACCAAAGCCACCGGGTTCATGGATACTTACGACTTTACCCTGAACCCCTATTCCGGCTGTTCCTTTGGTTGCACCTATTGCTACGCCGCCTTTTTCAGTCGGGATGTGGAGAAGCGAGATAGTTGGGGCTATTGGGTCATAGTTAAGGAGAATGCCGTCGAACTGCTGGAGAAGCGGTTAAAGCGCAGACCTGAGTTCCTGGACGACAAGCTCATCTATATGAGCAGCGTTACCGACCCCTACCAACCGGTGGAGCGGGAATTTGGCCTGACCCGCCACCTGCTGGAGGTAATGGCCGACGGTCACCGGCCCAAGCTGGTGGTACAAACCCGCAGCCCCGACGTGGCGCGGGACTGCGACCTATTTCGTCAGATTGAGGACAACGGCGGGCGGGTGCAGGTTAATATGACCGTTACCACCGACGACGAGGACATCCGGCGGACTTTTGAGCCGTTCTGCCCTTCCAACCCGGTGCGGCTGGCCGCCATCAGCGAGGTGCAGGCGGCTGGCGTTGACGCCTGTATCACGATGACGCCGTTGCTGATGGTCAGCAGCCCCTATGCCTTTGCCGACAGCCTGTTGGAAACCAAAGTCCAGAAATTCATCGCCCAGCCCTTCCACTTCAACCGGGGCAAGTTCGTCGCCACTACCCGCGACAAGGCCTTTGAGCTGATGTCCGAAAAACTCGGCTGCGACCGGGCATCCTTCAAGGAAGAATACCTGGAACACTACCAGGTGGTATTTGAGGTGCTGCGGGAAATGCTGCCGGAGTTAGGGGAAGGCAAGGACGGGTTCAAGCCGCCGTTTTAGGGATACTCTGAATCTATAAACGGGGGCAATGGATAAATTGCAGCAGACCGGATGGCGGTTTTGGACGGGGGAGGGTCAGCGTTCAGTCTGTCGGAAGAAGAAAAGGTAGAAGTTCAGAAATTGGTAAGCGGTTAATACAGCCCCAACCGGCTTAGGTCGGCGGCAGTCCATTGAGCTTGACGCTGGATAATGCTACGAAGAGTTCCTATCGCAAAAGTCTCTCCGGCGCGGCTGAAGGGAACGGTTACTTTGCGTCCATCAGAATGGATATAACGGTGGTGGCTTCCTCTTTGATACCCTGGTGAAAAGCCATCCCGCAAGAGGGTTTGGGCCAGTTTACGAGCGGTTAGAGAACGAAGGCGGCTAAAGTCAATGGCTCTCAAAGGCTAACTGCTACCAGCGTATCCTCCGATACAGTTAAATGCTCTGTAGCGGTGGAGAGTTTACCTGCTTCTTCAAACTCTTCAAGAATCATGGCAAGGACTTCGTGGATATTCTTCAGCGCTTCTTCTTGAGTATAACCCCAAGTGGAAGCTCCAATTTCTTCCCAGGCAGGATAAAAGGCGCGCCAGCCCTCTTCGTCCGGTTCAATGGCTATCTGAAAAACGTAGGTTTTCACGTCATCACCTTAATTAGGGCCGCAGATTGACTTGGGTAAATGGTACAAGCAGCTCATCCGGTTTACAAGGCAGGTATGTCACTAACTTTACTGTGCTGCCTCCACCCCTACCCCTTTTCTGCTAAAATGCCCTCAATCCAGCCCAATCCCGTTTTGCGGAACCCACACAAGGGTTCCAATTCCCATTCGTGAAAATTCGTGTCCATTCGTGGATAAACAAGGAAAGGAGGTGAGGCGATGAAGGCCGCCGTATTACGCGAAGTAAACCTACCCCTGGAAGTGGAAGAGGTGCAGGTGGATGCCCCCGGCCCTCGGGAGGTGTTGATTCGCACTCGGGCCAGCGGGGTCTGTCACAGCGACCTCCACTTTGTCGAGGGTAAATACAGTATCCAAATGCCGGCCGTCCTCGGCCACGAAGCCGCCGGAACGGTGGAGGCGGTGGGAGAGCAGGTAACCTACGTCAAGCGGGGAGATACGGTAATTACCTGTCTTTCCGTCTTTTGCGGACATTGCGAATTCTGCCTGCGGGGCCAACCCGTCCTCTGCACCCGCACCGACGTGGTACGCAGCGCCGACCAACCGCCCCGACTGCGGCAGGGAGCCACCGCCCTGACCCAGTTCGCCCAGCTTGGTTCCTATGCCGAGGAGATGCTGGTCCACGAGCATGCCCTGGTCAAGGTGCGCGAAGACGTGCCTTTCGACCGGCTGGCCCTGATCGGGTGCGGCGCCACCACCGGCTTGGGCGCGGTGCTGAACACCGCCCGGGTGGAGCCGGGCAGCACCGTGGCCGTGGTGGGCTGCGGCGGCGTGGGACTGAATTGTATTCAGGGGGCCGCTCTGGCCGGGGCTTTGCGGATCATCGCCATCGACACGGTGGAAACCAAGCTGACCCTGGCCCGGGAGTTCGGGGCTACCGACGTTATTGACGCCTCCGGCGGCGAGGTGGTCCAGAAGATTCGGGACTTGACCGACGGCGGGGTGGATTACTCTTTTGAGGCCATCGGATTGAAGGAGACCGCCGAGCAATGCTACGAAATGCTCCGGCCCGGCGGCGCCGCTACGATTATCGGGATGATTCCCGAGGGCACCATGATCGAGATTGACGCCGGGGGGTTCCTGCGCCGGGAGCGGCGGATTCAGGGCAGCAGCATGGGTTCCAATCGGTTCCGCACCGATATGCCCCGCTACATCGAGTTTTACCTGCAAGGGCGGCTGAAGCTGGATGAGCTGGTCAGTCAACACGTAAAGCTGGAACAACTCAACCAGGCTTTCGATGATATGAAGGGCGGCAACGTTGCCCGCAGCGTCATCGTGTTCGATTAGGCACTAGGCTTCAGGCTTCAGGATTTCAGACTCTTCAAGCCACCGGGCTAACTGCGCCGGAAACCCGCCCGTTTGGGCCGTTGGGCCGGTTGAATACCGCCCGGTAGGGCGGCTGGGCGCATTCTTCCCGTACTAAAGTAGGGGAGGCTATCAAGCCTCCCCGTCATTTTTGCCCTGCCGGCCCCTCAAACGAGGCCGGATACTCCGACCCGCTTATACCATTAGCAAGGAATCAGGTCGCCCAAAATCCCCTTAGGTCGTCTTGCCGGCGCAGGCCGGAATGTGGATAGTCTTGCCGGAGGATGGATGGCCTTTGCCGGGATTCTCTGGAACCCCGGTTTCTCCGGAATGACGGTAGGACAGCGGGCCGGAATTAAAGCGGCCAACCCAAGCCAAAGTTCCGGATTGCGATTGTGCGGCGGTACGGAAATATCGCCTAGACCATCTACCGGGAAGAGTGTTAAACTGCCCTGAATCAACCCGGCCAAACCGCTCCTTTTCCTGGCTTGGCCGAGTACCTGGCTTGAGCGGAGCCTTGCCCGAAATGGGCGCCAATAATTCGGGCCAAAGCCAAACGAGGAGTCGCGGAATGTCCGAGCCGTTGGTCATCTATGACCTGGTTGATCACATTGCCACACTGACGCTGAACAACCCGAAACGGCGTCACGCGCTGTCCAGCCCGGTGCTGGCGGCCCTGAAAGACCGGCTGGAACGGATTAAGGCGGACCCGGAGGTGCGGGTAGTGGTGCTGCGCTCCGTTGGCCCGGTGTTCAGCTCCGGCCACGACCTGCGGGAACTGGTTGGCTCCGATGCGGAAAGCTACACCGGCATTTTTGCCGAATGCACCGCGGTAATGGAGGCAATCCGGTTGCTGCCTCAGCCGGTAATTGCTCAAGTACAGGGCCTGGCGACGGCCGCCGGCTGCCAACTGGCCGCCACCTGCGATCTGGCAGTAGCATCGGAAACCGCCAGCTTTTGCACCCCCGGCGTCCAGATCGGCCTGTTCTGCTCCACCCCGGCGGTGGCTCTGGCCCGGGCGGTAAACACCAAGCAGGCAATGGAGATGCTGCTCACCGGCGCCCCCATATCGGCGCAGACGGCGCTGGACTGGGGGCTGGTCAACCGGGTGGTTCCCCCGGACGAGCTGGAGGAGCAAGTTATGACCCTGGCACGGCACATCGCCAAGGCCAGCTCCTACACCCTGGCCATCGGCAAGGAGGCCTTTTATCGCCAGTTGCAGTGCGACCGGCCGGCGGCCTACGCGCTGACGCAACGGGTAATGGTGGAGAACCTGATGGCCGAAGACGGGCAGGAGGGCATTACCGCCTTTCTGGACAAGCGAGAACCCAAGTGGGCCAATTAGCCCGCCCCGCCTCGAACCGGCGAATATGAACCGTCGAGACGAACCTGAGGAGAAAGCATAATGGCAAATCTACCCCTATTCCCGGTTACCGTGGTCGGCAGTTGGCCCCGGCCCCCGGAACTAATTCAAGCATTGCGCCGGCGGCAGGAAGATGAGATTTCCGAGGACGAGTTCAACGTGGTGGCCGACCGCGCCGTGCTGGAAGCCCTGAGGTATCAGGAAGAAGCCGGCACCGACATCATCAGCGACGGGGAGCAGCGACGGGATAATTTCTATTCCTATGTGGTCGGCAAGATTGCCGGTATGCAGCTGATGAAGGTCTCCGAGCTGCTGGACTATGCCAACGACCGGGCCCGGCTGGAGGAAGTGCTGCGGGCGCTGGACGTGCCGGCCTTCGCCATCAAGAGCCCCATCGTGACCGGTAAAATCTCAGCCCAGGAAGGCCTGTCCCTGGACGAGCTGGCCTTCCTGAAGAGTCATACCGACCGGGCCATCAAGATACCCCTGCCCGGCCCCTATATGCTGACCCGATCCAGTTGGTTTGAGGGTCTGTCCGACAAGATTTATCCGACGCCCGAAGACCTGGCCCAGGACGTGGTCGCCATCCTGCGCGAGGAGACGCTGGCCCTCAAGGCCCAGGGAGCGGATTTCATTCAGTACGACGAGCCAATCCTGACCCAGGTGGTATTGGGCGAGGAAACCAGCGAGACCTTTATGTGCGCTTCCCTCCCCCAGCGGCGGGACCCAACTACCGAGTTGGAGTTTGCCCTGCGTCTGATGAACGAAGTGACCGACGGGATTACCGGCATCAAACTGGGGGTGCACATCTGCCGGGGCAACTGGAGCCGCCGTGAGGATGTTTTGCTCACCGGCAACTACGGCCCGCTGCTGCCCTACCTGATGCAGATGAATGTGGACCAGTTGGTGCTGGAGTGCGCCACGCCCCGGGCCGGAGAGATGGAGGTCTTCAAGGAATACGCCAACGAGAAGGAAATTGGGCTGGGCGTGGTCAACCCCCGCACCGACGAACTGGAGACTCCGGCAATGATCGTGGAACGGGTCAAGGAAATGCTGGAATACTTTGAACCGTCCAAGATTTACCTGAACCCGGACTGCGGCTTCGGCACCTTCGCGGAGCGGAACATTAATTCAGTAGAAGGCGCTTTTCAAAAGATGAAGGTCATTTCCCAGGCTGCGATGGAGTTGCGCAAGCTGTATGGCTAGGTAATTCCGGCCAGGTAGTTCCGGCCAGGTAGTTCCGGTAGGCGCGCCGAATACTCAAAACCGATTACTCGAACATGGAACGACAGGCTATATGGGATTCCGGGTTTCCGTAAAATCAGTCGCTTGGCAGTACAAAATTGCCAAGCCGCTTCCTGAAATCATCCTGTAAGCACTGTACCCCCATGTAAATTAACCCCTGGAAATTTAGGAGGACAACATGGCGGAAGAAGAACGCGACCTCAACGGTCTCCCCCGGGAGAAGCTCACCCAGGTTCTGGATTCCTTTAAAGACCCCGATGTCTTCAACGCCGTAACCGGTCCCTGGAAGTCCCGGGTGGTTTGGCAGGACGGAATGCGGGCCCGCGCCTATATGCGGAATCACCAGATTGACATGGACGAGCCCGGTGACCTCACTGCCACCGACGTGGCCGCCAGCGCCCACGAGCAACTCCTCTCGGCCATTGGCAGTTGTATGACCGTGGGTTTCGTGGTTAACGCCACCAAGCAGGGCGTACGTATCCACGACCTGGAGGTGGCCGTAGAAGGCTACTTCGATAACATTCGCAAGTGGGCCGGCGTCGAGGACGAGGGCAATCCCGGTTACGGCAGAATCTCCGCCAAATGCTTTGTCCGCGCCGATGCCGATGAGGCAACCCTGCGAGAAATCTGGCGGCTGGCGGTGGAAGGCTCTCCGGTCACCCAGTCAGTAGTAAATCCCACTTCCGTCGCGACCGATTTCGAGATGGTGGGTTAGGAAATTACCGGGGCCCTTCACCCTAACCCTCTCCTTGGAGGAGCGGCAGTATCTTCCCTGACTGACCCTGGAGAAAGTAAGACCCGGTCACTCCGGCTCTTTCCCCCAAAGCGGGAGGGCGTTTAGTTCCCCCTCCCCAGGGGAAGCGGGCCGGGGTGAGGGCGTCCGGCAACCATAACAATATCCTGGAGCAATTATGGCCGTATTCGTTTCCGCCGATTGGGTGGCAGATAAGCTGGAAGTCCCCGGATATCTGCTGATCGACCCCCGAGGCCCCATGCGGTATATGCAGGGTCACATCCGAACCGCGGTGAACCTGCCCGCCGTCCGGTTGTTCGACCGGGAAGGTAAACTGCTGTCGGTGTATGAACTGGCCGAGTTCATGGGGTCGGTGGGGCTGAGCGAAGATACTACCCTGATCCTCTATGACGGGGGCGACGGCCGAAATGCGGCCCTGCTCACCTGGGTTCTGGAGTACCTAGGCTATACCGATGTCCACATAATGGACATCTTTTTCGAGGAATGGGCGGCCCAGGGGCGGGCCAAGTTCTATCGTCCGGTACGGCCAACGGCCAACCAATTCGCCCCCCAGGTTAACCCCCAGGTGCGGGCCACTTTGGAAGATGTTTCCAGCCAGCTCGACGTTGCCGGCGCCCCGGCCGGCGGACTGACGCTGCTGGACTTGCGCAGTCAGGATGAGTACAACGGTATGCCCGATTTGGACGAGCGGCCAGGGCACATACCCGGGGCGGTCAACCTGGTCTGGCAGGAGCTGGCCGGGGAAAGCGGCGCTTATCTGCAATCGCCCGAAGCATTGCAGGAAATGCTGGATTCGCGGAACGTTGGCAAAGACGATACGGTCATCGCCTACTGCCGCAGCGGCATCCGGGCGTCGGTGGGCTACCTGGCCTTGAAACAGTTGGGCTACAACGTGCGGCTGTACGACGGCTCCTATCTGGAATGGATGAACCGCGGAATGCCGGTGGAAGCGTCGCCGGAGTCGTCTTAAGGACTTAAAGGCCGAAAGGAAGTGGGGAGAGCGCCGGGAGAGGTATGGAGCGGCAGATGGGATTCGAACCCACGACCCTCTCCTTGGCAAGGAGATGCTCTACCACTGAGCCACTGCCGCTGGAACCTGTATTCAATTATATTAAGACTGCCCCCGCTTGTCCATAGCCGTTGATGCCGCGGCCGGGGCAATCTTGAAACGGCGGCGGGCAAACCTTATGGCTGCCCCCCGGCATTAAGCCACCCTGCACCACCAACCAACCGGGGCGCCCCGATGGGAGCCTTTTTCAGTTTTCTTTTCAGTTCTCCGGCGACGGCTTCCAAATAAGTCACTCGTACCGTCGGGGTTGCCAAGTCCCCGCCCCAATGGCCGCCCGGTGTTTTTTCGGATTCCGCACCGCCCGTAGAAGCGTAGAAGCGTAGAAGAAGGAGGACACCGAAATTCGGTCTGCGCCGGGATGCTGCGCCGGAATAATAGGAGACGGAAGGTTCGAGGGCCGCGACCAACCGCCGATACCAATCCGGCCGATACCAATCCGAATGAAAGGGCAACCGATGTGGTTGCCCTTACTTTAATCAATCCCTGGTCGAGCAACGGATCGGGGTAACGGATTGGGGCAGCCGCGCCGGTCCGCCCCAAACGTTGAACCCTGGCCTAGTCTGCCGGGGACGGGAACAGTACTGCCCCCTCAGTTTCCCGACGGCCCAGAGCGCGTTCCATTGCGCTCTTTTCCGACGCCTCGGTTTGGGGTGAAAAGCGCACCAGGAAGACCAGCGGGGCAATCAGTATCACGGCGATGCCGATAAGCAGCAGGGCTTGCTCGGTGGTCATGCTTTCCGACCGAAACAGGAACCCGGCAACCACCGCTCCGGAGGGGCCGCCGGCTCCGACGATTCCAGCCACGGAACCCAGCGACCGCCGGTTGATGAAGGGCACAATCGCGAAGGTAGCCCCTTCCGCCATCTGGACGAAGGTGCTGAAGATCATCATCGCTCCCACGGCCAGGAACAAGGAACTCATCTGGGAGAAGGATACCAGCGCAACGCCTTCCACCAGCAGCACCGCTCCCATGAACATTACCCGACCTTTCAAACCAAACTTGATTCCCGTGCGGTCGCTGATTATTCCACCCACAGTACGGGCAAAGATGTTCATCAGGCCAAACAGCCCGGCAATCAGTCCGGCAGCGCCGATGCTCAGTTCGAAGCGGTCGTGGTAGTACAGGGCCGCAATGTTGTTGATGGTAAGCTCAACGCCAAAGGAGGATCCATAGATGAAGAACAAGGCCCAGACCCGATAATCCCGGGCCGCCTCCCAAAAGGAACCGCCAGCCGAGGAGGGGGACATCTTGCCGGATGCTCTCAACTGCTTATAGTTCCCTTCCGGACAGTCCTGGGTCAGGAAATAGTAGGCAACCCCGGTGAGCATCATGCCAATGCCGGGAATCACCATCACCACCCGCCAACCCAAAGATTCGCTGACTCCCAAGGCAATAAGCGCCACCAGCATCAGCGGCATCACGATATGGGTTACTCCCCCGCCCAGGTTGCCCCAACCGGCGGTGGTGGCATTGGCGGTGCCTACCACGTTGGGCGCAAACATCACCGAGGTATGGTACTGAGTAATTACGAAGGAAGCCCCGATAGCGCCGATTGCCAGCCGGAACAGCAAGAAGGTCTCATAGTTCTGGGCCAGGCCAATGCCGATCACCGGTATGGAACCCAACAGCAGCAGCCATAGGTAAGCCTGACGCGGGCCAATCCGGTCGCACAGCCAACCGAACAGCAGGCGGGCCAAAAGGGTGATAGCGACCGAAGCGATGATGGTGTTGCCTACCTGGGTTTTGGTGAGACCCAGGTCATCCCGCACCAGGACCATCAGGGGGGCGATGCCGAACCAGCCGAAGAAGGCCAGAAAGAAGGCGAACCAGGTGAGGTGGAAGGTCCGCATATGCGGCTGGGCGAAACTGAACAACCTGATGCGAGTGGCTTTATTTGAAGGCGGCAATTGGGTTTCCGTTTCCGTTTCCGTTTCCGTTTCCGTTTCCATGATACAAATCCTCAATACAAGTGGTTGTTAAACTGAACGCTAAGCAGTTACAGCAACCGGGGCAGGAATCAACTCTTCAAGTACCTGCGCCACTTGGTCGCAAGGCACGTTTTCCAGCGTTTTGGCCGACAAACCGGCAACCGCCGCCATACGGCCGCCCAGGAACACGTCCACTGCCTCGACGATTTGGCCGTCCACCCGGGCTTTCTTGCCCAGCAGCCCGATGTCGGCGGCGGTGTGGTTGCCGCAGGCGTTGGGGCACCCGGACCAGTGGATCGTAAGCGGCGGCGCTCCGCTGCCCAGTTTCTCTTCCAGGTAACGGCCGGTCTCCAGGGCCAGCGCTTTGGTATCCACCAGGGCGAAGTGGCAGTAGTCCACGCCGGTGCAGCTAACCAGGCCGCGCATAATCTCCGAGGGGTCGCACCGGAACTCCTGCAACAGCGGCTCCTCCTTAAGGGCCGGGAGCAGAGCGTCGGAGACATTGGGAATAATCAGATTCTGGTCAATGGTCAGCCGTATCTCGCCGTTGCCGTAGGTATCGGCCAAACGGGCGACCTCCAACAGTTGGGCCGCAGTCATCCGACCCACCGGGACCACCATGCCGACCGAATTGAGTCCCGGCTGTATTTGGGGCGTTATGCCAATATGGTCGGTTCGTTCCGCGCTGGCCGCCCCTTGCCCCGCCGGGGACAAGGGATTACCGACCCGCAGTTCCAGTTCGTCCCGGAATTTTTCCACGCCCCAGTCGTCCACCAAAAAGGCCAGGCGCGACTTGTTGCGGGCTTCCCGGTGGCCGTGGTCGCGAAATATCAAGGTTATGTGGCTGCACAGCCGGGCAGCTTCGTCCGGGCCAACAAAAATGTCCAGGTCGGAGGCCGGGCGGAATCCGCCGGAGCCTTGCTTGCCGCCCACGGCGACGTTAAAACCCCGAACTTCTTCGCCCGCTAGGTCCTTGATTGCCGGGGTCAGGGCAATATCCTGGGTAACGGCATGGGAGCAGTTATCCCGGCAGCCGGTGATGACGACGTTGAATTTGTGGGGCAAGTTGGTATAGTCCTTGTTGCCCACAAAAATATCGTTGTATTCCCGGGCTACCGGCGAAGCGTCGAACAGTTCATTGGGGTTCAGCCCGCTCAGGGGGCAGCCAACCACGTTGCGGATGTTGTCCATACCGGTCTGGAGGGAAACCAGGCCAACTTCTTCCAGCCGGTTCCAGATAGCGTCAACCTGGTCGATGTGGAACCAACGCAGTTGAATCTGCTGGCGAGTGGTGAGGTCAACGAACGCCTTGCCGGAGTCCTGGCTGATGTCGGCGATGGCCCGGAACTGGGCGGAGTTGCTCATTCCGTTGGGAATGCGAACCCGCATCATAAAATGACCGGGGGTTCGGCGCCGGAAAAAAACGCCCAGCCACTTGAGCCGCTCCCGGTCGCCGTCGGTAATGGCTTCCCAACCTTCCTGGGCATAGCGGGGCAGGTCTTGCTTAACGTCCAGACCGTTCTTTTCCTGCTTGAAGGCTTCAATCTTGTTCATAGAATTCTCCTTTCCCATCAGCTTATAGGGGTAGGTATTTAGCACAGAAGTTACGCAGTTAGTATGTCATTCTGAACGGAGTGAAGAATCCAAACTCCTGCCAGGAGGGACTCTACCGGAACCGGAAGGAGGCAGCAGCCGGGCATTCTAGATCCCTCGCTGCGCTCAGGATGACATACCATTAGGTAACACCTATCTGAAATGCCGAATACCTACCCTTGTCAGCTCTCCCTAGGAAGAGGGCTGGGGTGGGGGTGTTAATTCTGCGCTGCCAAAACAGCTTCCAGCGGTATTGGGAGGACTTCAGTGGGAACCTCCCGGTTTTCTTCCCGGCCGGCAACGACAGTGGGGCCGCCCTTGCCGTTGCCATTGTTAGTAACTATGGGCTGAGGCAAGGTTGTCTTCTCTGCATAGTCCAGGACGGCCTGTACCTGGGCTTTGCAGGCGCCGCAGCCGGTGCCGGCGCGGGTGGCCGCGCAGACCTCTTTGAGGGTCCTTGAGCCGTTTTCGGCGGCCTCGAAAATCTTGCTCTTGGTAACGCCGTTGCAGTTGCAAATCTGGCCGTGGGGAGGCAGGTCGGCCACGTTCAGTTGGGGCATTCCACCCGTTCCGGGGAAAAGCAGGCCGGCGCGGCTGGCGGGCAGTTCCTCGCCCCGGTCGAAGGCCTGCAGCACGTTGGGCGTATCCATGCCGTCGCCCAACAAAATTGCCCCGGCCAGCCGACCGTTGCGAATAATCAGCTTCTTGTAAACGCCGCGGTCCGGTTCGCTGTAATGCACCAGTTCATCAGCTTCGGACTGGGGTTCTTTTTCTCCCATTACCGCCAGTTCCACGCCCATAACCTTGAGCTTGGTAGAGACCCGGACGCTCCTGCAGGAGGCGTCGGGGTTTTCCCCGCTCAGTTGCTCGGCCAGGATCCGGGCCTGTTCCCACAGGGGAGACACCAGACCAAAGAGCTTGCCCCGGTGCTGGGCGCATTCGCCGATGGCGTAAACGTTCTGGTCATTGCGGCAGGAGAGGTCATCCTTGATTACAATCCCGTGCTGCACGTGGAGTCCTGCCGTCTTGGCCAGGTCGATGTTGGGCCGGACGCCGGTCGCCACGACCACCATATCGCAGTCCAGCGCGTCGCCGTCATTAAAAATCAGCCCGTCAACCGGCGCTCCGGCGTAGGCGGGAGTAAAGGAATCGGCCACCTTCTCCAGGTGGACCTGCAATCCCAGATTCTCTATCGTCTGCTTGAGCATCGCGCCGGCGGCAGCGTCAAGCTGGGTATTCATCAAGTAGGGACTCAGGTGAACGATATGGACTTCCAGGCCGCGCTCCAGCAACCCCCACGCCGCTTCCAACCCCAGCAAGCCGCCGCCGATAACCACCGCTTTTCGGGCCGAGGCGGAGTAATCAATAATTGCCTTGCAATCGTCCAGAGTACGGAAGGAGAAGACCCCGGGCCGCAAGAATCCATCCTCGTCGTACATATTGGTCATCGGAGGAATATAGGGAGAGCTGCCGGTGGCGATGACCAGCTTGTCGTAGGGCTCGGAGATGCCGCCGGCGGCATAAACCGACTGGGCCATCCGGTCAATCCAGCCGGCCTTGATGCCGGAATACAGCTTGATGTTGTTCTCTTCATACCAGGGCAGGGTGTTGATGAAGGTGTCGTCCGGGTTATGAGCACCGGCCAGGACGCTGGAAAGAAGAATGCGGTTATAGTTGCCGTGGGGTTCTTCGCCGAACATTACAATGTCGAAGCGGTCGCCGCCGCCCCGAGCCAGAGTCTCCTCGACAAACCGCGCTCCGGTCATACCGTTTCCGATTACCACCAGGCGTTCCCTAGTTGAAGTTGCCATCATTAACCTCGTACACTGGCCTTCTGTCTTTGCTTTATGGCCTTTGCTTCTGCCGCTTAACCGGCGGGATCAATGCGGACGGCGCATACCTTGAACTCCGGCATTCGGCTGATTGGATCCAGGGCCGGGTTGGTCAGACGGTTGACCGACTGGCTGCCGCCCCAGTGGAAGGGAGCGAACAGGGTGTCGGTGCGGATGCCGGGGGTAAGCCGGGCCTTAAAGTTTGCCGAACCGCGCCGGGTAGTCAGGGTTAGCCGGTCACCATCCGCCACCCCATAGCGCTGGGCCGTGGTGGGGTGCATCTCTACCAGGGCCTCCGGCGCCATTTCCTGCAAATGCCCAATCCGGCGGGTTTGCGTCCCCGACTGGTAATGGGCCAGGATGCGCCCGGTAGTAAGGTACAGGGGAAACTCATCGTCCGGCTCCTCCGCCGCGGGCCGGTGCCGCACCGGGTGAAAGCGGGCCTTTCCGCTGGGCGTAGGAAACCGGTCGGTAAACAGCCGGGGTGTACCGGGGTGGTCTGCCGAGGGGCAGGGCCAGAAGACGCCCTGACCGGCCTCAATCTTGTCGTAAGTAATGCCGGAGTAGTCGGCAACGCCGCCGGCGCTGGCCGCCCGCAGTTCTTCAAAAACCGCTTCCGGGTCGGCATAAGAAAAGTAGCGTCCCCGGCCCAGCCGCTCGGCCAGTTGGCACAGCAACTCCATATCGGTAAGCGTCCCCGGCGGCGGGTCATAGGCGCGGCGGCGGCGGATAACCCGGCCTTCCAGGTTAGTCATCGTCCCTTCCTCTTCGGCCCACTGGACCGAGGGCAAGACCACATCGGCCATTTGCGCCGTTTCCGAAAGGAAGAAGTCGGACACCACCAGAAAATCAAGAGACCGCAGCCGCTCCGCAACATTGACGGCGTTGGGGGCCGATACCACCACGTTGGACCCCAGTACCAGCAAAGAGCGGATACCGGCTTCCCGCCCCAGGGAGTCCAGCAGTTCATAAGCCGACTTCCCCGGTCCGGGCAGTTCCGCCTCCGGCACATCCCATACGGCGGCAACGTGCCGGCGGGCCGCCGGGTCGGTAATCAGGCGGTAGCCGGGGAGCTGATCGGCTTTCTGGCCGTGTTCGCGCCCGCCCTGTCCGTTGCCCTGACCGGTGAGGCAGCCGTAGCCGGAGTAGGGGCGGCCTACTTTGCCCAGGGCCAGGGTCAGGTTGATGAAGGACAGGACGTTATTGACCCCCTGGGATTGCTGCTCCGGGCCGCGCCCGGTAAGCACCATCGCCGTTTTTGCCATGCCGAGCATCCGGGCAGCCTGGAGCAATTGGGCCTCCGGCACGCCGGTAATAAGTTCTACCCGTTCCGGCCAGTAGGTGGCGGCCACTTCCCTGACCCGCTCGAAACCCTCGGTGCGCTCACGAATATAGTCGGTATCAATAAGACCGTCCCGGATTATCAGATGCAGCAGGCCGTTGGCCAGGGCGGCGTCGGTGCCGGGGGTCAGGTGCAGGGCCAGGTCGGCAGTTGCGGCGGTGGCGGAGCGGCGGGGGTCAACCACAATAAGCTGCCCACCGTTGCTGCGCTGGGCCTCAAAGTACTGCATGATGGGGGGCATCGACTCGGCCACATTGCCGCCGACCAGCAATATAACCTCGGCCTGGGGTAAATCCTCCAGCGGAAAGGGCAGGCCGCGGTCAATCCCGAAGGCCCGAATGCCGGCGGCCGCCGCCGAGGACATACAGAACCGCCCGTTGTAGTCGATGTTGGCGGTGCCCAGGGCCACCCGGGCAAACTTGCCCAGCAGGTAAGCCTTTTCATTGGTCAGGGAGCCGCCGCCAAAGATGCCTACCGCATCCGCCCCATGGTCGGAGCGAGTCTTTTGGAAGGCGGCAACAACCCGGTCCAGCGCCTCGTCCCAGCTCACCGGGGACAAGTCACCGTCGGCGTTGCGGGCCAGCGGCGTCAGCAGACGGTCGGGGTGAACCAGAGCGGCGGCGGAAGTCCAGCCCTTGATGCAGAGGGCGCCCTTGTTAACCGGAAAGGCGTCATCACCGGCAACCTCCGCAGCTTCCCGGGGGCCCGACAGCCGCATTCCGCACTGGAAGGCACAGTAGGGACAATGAGTGGCCGTTTCGATTAGACCGGAGTCGGTTTGTTCGGGGCTGGCTGGCATTGCCGGTTGCGCTTCCTCTTCAGGTTTCTAAGGTTGACTGCAACCAGCGTAGTCAAAAGTTTTTACAGGAATATGACAAGGATGTAACTTATGCAACAATCCCGTGTTACCGGCGGGTTAAGAGGAAAAAGGGCAAGGGCGGACGTTGCGGGCAGAAGGCAAAAGGTCAAATAGATGGTTAACTAGATGGTGGGGGGAACCGGGAAACCGGAGTTGGTATTAAACGGTTAGAGGGGAGTAATCATCCCGTAGCCCACGTTCTTGACGGTGCGGAAATACGACTCACCATGAATTTCCAGCTTGCTGCGGAGCTTGCGGATGTGGACGTCCACGGTACGGGTGCCGCCAAAGTTGTCAAAACCCCAAACGCTGGACAAGAGACTTTCGCGGGTAAACACGCGGCCCAGGTTTTCCATCAGAAACTTGAGCAGCTGAAATTCCATCCAGGCCAGCACTACGATCCGCCCCTCCAGACGAACCTGGTAAGTGTTAGGGTCGAGGGTAATATTGCCCACGACCAGTTGTCCGCCGGCGGGCGTCTTGGCGTTCTTGCGGACCAGACGCCGGAGCCGACTTTCCAACTCGACGGCGGAACAGGGAACCACCAGGAAGTCGTCAAAGTTTGCGAAGTTGCCGCTCCCCAGGGCCAGAGCGTCGTTCTCCAGGTCTTCCAGTGTGACGCAAACCAGCACCGGAGGCGGATCGGAGGAATCGTCCACCAATAGGGCATCCGGGTCCGGCATTTCGAAAGCGCTGCCCGGCCCAATGATAATTACGCCGGGTTCCACTTGAGAGACGATTTCCGCGGCAGCCGGAAAAGTGGTGGGATCCGAGGGGCCGACAAAGGTAATATTTCCCTGACCGGACAGCGCCTTCAGGGCCGGATTGAGCGATTCCCACCGGCTGCCGATAAGCAGCACTTTGGTGGCTGGCGTGGTTTCTGCGTATCCCGGAAGGGTCACGGCGCCTATTGACCTCCAAGAGTCGGGCGGCAATATCGGCTCTGGGTTGGGAAAGCCGCCGAAAGGAAAAGGGAAGGCTGCAAGGGAAATCCGATGCTATTCTACCTTCGGGATGTTTCCGGCGAATTACACAATAGTAAACTATTTGTAAATTGACCGAGAGGCAATGGCCAGGTCTCTCGAAAGTCCCGGTTCAGGCACATACCCCCGCTCACCCCGGGCTGGTCCAACGGTTATCCGGGTAGCGTGGGGGTCAGGGGCTGCGGGCCTGAAGGAGCGCCGCAGTCCAACGCTCCTCCTCCTCTCCGCCGCCCGTACCGTGGTGGTGGACCGGCGTTTCTACGACTTCGGCGCGAAGGCTTTCGAACCCGCCGAAGGCGCCGGTCAGTTCTTCCACCGTTACCAGGTCAAACCCGCTGAAGAACTCAATTCGGCTCATGGAAGGGTCGAAGTCCTTGAGGAGAACCGTGCCTCCCGGCGCGAGGGCGCCCCGGCTCATGGAGAAAAGCGCCGCTCGGCCTGTCCTGGTCCCGGGGAGGGCGAAGCTGGAAGTAATCAAGTCGTAGCGGCCCGCCGGAGTCCAGGCGGTCGCATCAGCCACGTGGAGTTCCGCTGCCACGCCCTGCATCTGAACGACTTTACGCGCCGCCTCGACGGCCTTCTCCGCCAGGTCGATTCCGGTCACCGTCCATCCCCGACGAGCGAGGGCAACGACCAGTCCGCCCGCGCCGCAGCCGACATCAAGGGCACGCCCCGGCGGCAGACCGTCAATAATCTTAAGCAGCTCCGGATCGGCTTCGGCAAAGTCGGCCACTTCACCCGTATAGGATTGGTTCCAATCGAAATCGTCCTGGTGGTTTGGCATATTCGCACCTTACTTGCGCCCGCAGCCCCCTCACCGGGCGTTATCAGCATCGGGGAGGCGGCTTTAGGGATAGTCTGAATAAGTTATTAAACACCCAAGTCACGTACTTATTCAGCGGTTCCTTAGAATAGTTGGAACGTTTCTTGGGAAAAGGAGGGTCGGCAAGGCGCAGGCATTGGGGCCAAGAATCGAAGCACTGAAGCAATATCGAGGCAATGAGGTTATCGGATGCGATTGAATGCGGAAGGCGTGCCGAGGGACAGACTCGAACTGTCGACACCGGCATTTTCAGTGCCGTGCTCTACCACCTGAGCTACCTCGGCAGGCTCATTTATATTAAATGTACCCAGATTGACTGTCAAGTAGGTTCGGCGACTCCTGCGGGCCTTTCGTTTATCCGGGACAATCCGCCCGGGGTGAGCCGGTCGAACCACCAGCGTAGGGAGAGGGGAGGTACACCGGAAGCAGGATTTTCGAAAGTCTCCGGTCGGCGGCTGCCGGCAACTGTGGGCCCCGCTCGCCGCCGGCACCGTTGTAGTTTGGTGGACAACCTTCTCTAAAGCAAGGCAATGGCTTCCACGCGCCCTTGACTACGCGGAAGCCGTTGCCTTGATGGTAGGAACGCCGGTCAGAAGCTAGACTGACGGAGATAGCGGTCGCCACCAAAAGGAGACCACTATGATTCGGGGGGTTCCTCTAGCACGGGCGGGCCGTACTGGTTCGGCTTCCCGGTACCCGACCAGACGCCCAGCGCAACGAAGCCCAACAGGGCAACGCCCGGAATGAAGAAGAGAAGCGTCCACGCCCCGGAGCGGCCCAGGTCGTGAAGCCGCTTGGTACTGACCGCGAAGGTGCCGTACGCCACCGCAGCCGTCACCGCAAGGAACAACAGACCCCCTATCACCGGCGTTACCGCTGAGGCCGAGGGTTGTTGTTATCTTCCCTTAGGCGAGACAGTTTCTCACCCATACAGCAACCACGCCAAACCACATAGCTGGGAAGGTTGGTCGCCAAGATACGTTGACACAACAAGCCCCTTCGTGGTTTACTACCCCTACCCAACAAACAACCTAATTTGACGACTTGGAAGTGGGATGCCATACTATAAATGTAGCGTTTTCCACGCACTTCCTTCGAGAGCGTTACTGAAAAGGGGGATAATATGTCTACCAGAGAAGGGATAAACGATGTTTCCCAGGGGCCACAGTTGGTACTCGACCCACCGAGCATCGCTAAAGCCAGAACCGCTGCCCACGACCATGTGGACGAACAGTTTATTAGATTCATACAAGAGAGTGCGGACGCAGACAAAAAGGGGGCAGCGGAAATTGCAAGGGGTGAATACGTGACCCTGGAAGACTTGAAGCGTCTCATCCGGGAGAGATAGCATTTTGGAAGTCCGTATTTCCCTTTCGGCCAAGAGTTTCATAATCGCCCAGCCCGAAGCTGGGCGATTGCTACTAATACAAGCACTTGAAGCGTTGGAAGTGAACCCATATATCGGCCAGACGTTACCATTTCCTTGGCGAACTGGCGCACGTGCATTCGGTCCAGACGGCTATTGGATTACATACTCGCTAGAAGGCGGTGTGATCCTTGTTCGTAGCGTATCTGTAGTCCCAGACCTACCGGTCTCTCGTACTATTGGTCCCGACCCTTACTAAGCGGTCGATCCGTGGTTTGCAATTGATTTTGTAGTCACGTTCTGGTTTCATAACGGTTCTCTGGCTGATTAGATCCCCACCACGGCCACAGAGAGGCTGGGAAGGCAGTTATCGGCCTCACCTTGATCCACTCGATCCAACGATGCCGGGAGGTATACTTGCTAGACGCCGGGTGTGTGGTGTTTAATGCACGGAACGGGAAGGGATAAGCCACCGGCTCCACCCATTGGTAGTGAGCGGGGCCGGGGGTCAATTAGGACGGGAATTAGCTATTACTGCTTTCACGTGGTCTAGCTTCGCATTCATCTTGTTGCGGCCCCTTCCCGGCCCGATTTCCTATACGCGCGCGAGACGCCGGTCTTACCCTCCATTATACCTCAATCGCCTATGGCTTTCGATACCTACCGGGCCTGGTGGCGACCTACACCTCCGCTTCCATATCCCTGTTCTCATACCCCCTCCTGGCTACTGAATCTGCCGGGATAAAACCATGGGGGATGACAGCTTGGGAATCGTCAGAGAGGGAGTTTATCCACCCAATCACAACGGCCCCGCTCGCCGCCGGACAATTGATAATGGCTCGCCCGACAGCGTATAATACTATCGAATCATACAATAACCGACCCGATAAAAAAGATAATACAGGAATTCCGGCCCTGACTGGAGGAGGACAGCGATGGTTGACGTTTTAACCGGAACTTTCACGGTAAAAGCCGGTCACGCCCAGATGTTGAAGGGGGGCGTGATTATGGACGTGGTGAACGCCGAGCAGGCCAAGATTGCTGAAGAGGCGGGCGCAGTGGCCGTGATGGCCCTGGAACGGGTGCCGGCCGATATTCGCGCCGACGGCGGGGTGGCCCGCATGACCGACCCGGCGATTATTCTCGAAATTATGGATACGGTGAGCATTCCGGTTATGGCCAAATGCCGTATCGGCCACTTTGTCGAGGCCCAGGTGCTGGAAGCGATCGGCGTTGACTACATTGACGAATCGGAAGTACTGACTCCGGCGGACGAGCTGCATCATGTCTGGAAGCACGATTTCCAGGTCCCCTTTGTCTGCGGCTGCCGCAATTTGGGGGAAGCTCTGCGCCGCATTTCCGAGGGGGCGGCGATGATTCGCACCAAGGGCGAGGCCGGCACCGGCGACGTGGTGGAGGCAGTGCGCCATATGCGGACGGTCCAGGATAACATCCGCAAGCTGCGCAATATGCCGGAGGACGAGCTGGTGGTAGAGGCTCGCGACCTGGGCGTTAGCCTGGAGCTTTTGACCAAGACCCGGGAAATGGGACGGATGCCGGTGGTCAACTTCGCCGCCGGCGGAGTGGCTACCCCCGCCGACGCCGCCCTGATGATGCAGTTGGGGGCCGACGGTGTGTTCGTTGGTTCCGGCATCTTCAAGTCCGGCAACCCAACGGAGCGGGGCTACTCCATAGTGCAGGCGGTCACCCACTACAACGACCCCAAGATTCTGGCCGAAGTCTCCAAGAACCTGGGAGAGCCGATGGTGGGCATTAGCGCCCGGTCAATACCCCAGGACCAATTGCTGGCTCCCCGGAGTCTTTAACCGATACCGGCGGCGGATAAGAAAGCGTTGAGAATCGGGGTGCTTGCCGTACAGGGCGACTTTGCCGAGCATATTGCGGCCTTGCAGCGTCTGGGCGTGGACAGTTATGAGGCTCGGCTGCCGGAGCATTTGATTGGAATGGACGGCCTGATCATTCCCGGTGGAGAGAGCACTACCTTGAGTCGGCTGATGAGCATCTACCGGCTGCGGGAACCGATTCGGGCAATGGCCGAAGCGGGCAAGGCAATTTGGGGCACCTGCGCCGGTATGATTATGCTGGCCCACGAAATTACCGAGGCCGATCCGGTCCCGCTGCAGTTGATGGACATCGGAGTGCAGCGCAATGCCTTTGGCCGTCAGATTGACAGCTTTGAGCAGGAATTGGAAGTAACCGGGCTGGATTCCAGGCCCTTTCACGCAATTTTCATCCGCGCCCCGGTGGTTAACCGGGTGGGGCCGGCGGTAAAAACCCTGGCGGCGCTGCCCAGCGGTCAGGCGGTGGCCGTACGGCAGGGGCAGTTGCTGGCAACATCCTTTCATCCGGAGCTAACCGCCGATACCCGGCTCCACCGCTATTTTCTGGACTTGGTCGCCGAAGCTCCGACCTTATCCACCAATCCGGCGGAGTGATGCCAACCGTGCAGCCAACCATGCAATCTTTTCGTATTAGCGATGCCCTGCGCTGTACCCTGCTTAACGCGCCCCGCGGGCCAAATCTGGCCTGCCCTCGGGAATGCCTGTCCGGGGAGAGTCGGCAGCGGCAAAGCGCCCTGCTCTGGAAAAATGCGGTCTTGCAGCCCAAGGACCGGGTAGCTCTGGCCCGCTGGTCGGGCATCCGGCTGGGTGGACTGGTATCGGCCCGTACCCGCTCCGGCAATCGGGCCTGGGAGATTGACGGTTTCTATTTGACCGGCCGGCATAATGGCCCGACAACTGACTATAACGGCCGACCTGATTCCCCGGTTCTTTCCGACTCCGATTCGCTGGAATTGCTGGAACAGCTAATAGTGGCCGTTGGCTGGCGTTTCGCCGAGCGAGTGTTTCTGCGGCTGCCGGTGGACGACCCGGCCCTGAAGCTGGCCCGGCGCAGCGGCTTTTTCCCCTGTTTCACCGAGACGCTGCTGCAAGGCTATGGCGGTCGAGCGGCAGACCCGGCAAACAATAGCGCCCGGCCCGGCCCGGCTGACCCGGCAATTCCGGGTGGATCTGCCGCGGCGGAACTGCGGCCACGGCTGCCCCAGGATGAATACGCCTTATTTCAATTGTTTTGCGCCAGCGCACCGGCGAAGGTTCGGGAGGCTCTGGGCCTCACCTTTGACCAGTGGCGCGACGCCCGTGAACCGCATTTCGGGAAAAACCCGGGCGGGAGCCGGCAAAGCGGAGTGCAGGATTGGGTAATAGAATGTAAGGACCGAATTGTCGGCTGGGTGGGAATTAACGCGCAACGAAGTGGCGTGGATGCGGAAGTGGAGATAATGGTGCACCCGGACTACCCGGAGGCGCTGCCTCAACTGATGACCGTCGCACTGGCTCGGCCGGGCCGACAGCGGTGGCTGACTCCGGATTATCAGGAAACGGTCGGCCAGCGGCTGCACCGTTGCGGATTTAGAGCAGCGGCCCAATATACAATGCTGGTTAAATTAGTAGCCACCCCGGTGCTATGTCACGGGATGGCTCCGGTGGAGGCATAAATTGGCAACAACGCAAAAGTTGGTCCAGGAAGAATTGGAACGACTGTTGGAGGTGTTGCCGCAGCGGGTCAAGGATAGCCTGCTTGAACAGGAAAATCTGGAAGAATTGCTGGAAGTAGTGCTGGACCTGGGTCGAGTCCCGGAGGCCCGCTTTCCCTCCGGCGACGTAACATTGAACCAGCAGGAGGTTAGCCGGGAAGACCTGGATCATCTGGTGCAGCGGGTCGGCGATTTTGGCGACGACAACCGGGCCGGCCTGGAACGCACCCTGCACCGCATTTCCGCCATCCGCAACCGCAAGGGTCAGGTGGTGGGCATCACCTGCCGGGCCGGACGCGCCGTCTTTGGCACCATCAAAATCATCGAAGACCTGGCTTTCGCCAACAAGAACATCCTCTTGCTCGGCAGGCCCGGCGTGGGCAAAACTACCATGCTGCGGGAGATGGCCCGCGTATTGGCCGACGAGGCCGGAAAACGCGTGGTAATCGTCGATACCTCTAACGAGATCGCCGGGGATGGCGATGTCCCCCATCCGGCCATCGGTCACGCGCGGCGAATGCAGGTCGCCACCCCCACCCAGCAACACGGGGTGATGATTGAGGCGGTGGAAAACCACATGCCCCAGGTCATCATCATTGACGAGATGGGCACCGAGGCCGAGGCCGCCGCCGCCCGAACCATCGCCGAGCGGGGCGTGCAGTTGGTGGCTACCGCCCATGGCAACACTCTGGATAACCTGATTTTGAATCCCACCTTGTCCGATTTGGTGGGCGGCGTTCAGTCGGTAACCCTCGGCGACCAGGAAGCGCGCTACCGGGGCACTCAAAAAACCGTCCTGGAGCGCAAAGCCCCGCCAACTTTCGACGTGGTAGTGGAGATTCAAAGCTGGGAGCAGGTGGCAGTCCACGACGGGGTGGCCCACGTCGTTGACCAATGGCTGCGCGGCTACCCCATCGCCCCCGTTGTTCGCTCGCTGGACGAAGACGGGGAAGTCAGCGAGCATCAGGAAGCTCCCCGGCCCAACGCCGACCCGCCGGCCCCCTGGACGCCGGATTTTTCCAACCGGCCGGGCAACTCTACCGGCTACGACCAACGCCGGATGGACCGCCGCCAGGGACGCCAGCAGGAACGTAACCAGGAACGTAGCCAGGAATATAACCAGGAACGTTATCCGGCGCCCTCCACCGCCAATGGACGCCCCGACAGCCAACTCGATGGCGGCTACGGTGAGAAGACCGAGGGCGGTGATACCTCCACGGAGGAAGCGGCGTCCCGTCGGCTGGACGCCCGGGTGTTCCTGTTTGGAATAAGCCGGGACAAGCTGGAAACGGCCCAGGCGGAAGCCGGTTTGGCGGTGGAAATTGTCAACGAACTGCGCCGGGCTACCCTGGTGCTGACGTCCAAGACCCACTACCGCCGCGGCTCCCAATTGGTACGCGCCGCGGAGTCCAGCGGGACGCCGGTTTATGTGTTGCGTAAGAACACCATGGCCCAGGTGCTGGACTTTTTGAGAACCCTGGCCCGGGAGCAGGGGCTGAACGTCCGAGGCGGCGGCGTTAGCGCCGCCGCCGCCCGAACCCGGGATGACGCCGGCTCCAGGGAGGCCCTGCAACTGGCGATGACCGAAGCGGAAGACGCGGCGCAGCGGGTGATGGGGGGCGAGTTCAGTGTCCAGCTTAACCCGCAACGGGCCTACGTGCGCCGGTTGCAGCATCTGCTGGCCCAGCGCTTTAACCTGGCATCCACCAGCCGGGGCCGGGAGCCGGAACGTTCCGTACTGTTCTACCGTCTCTAAGCCCGTAGAACGACAATTCGGCAGGGCCCGCAACCCGCAATGCCAGGCAGTACGGTTACTCCCTATACGCCGAATGCGCCGGGCAGGTCGGATAAATCAGGTGCGCCGGCAATACAACAGCGAGGTGTCCAACTCCCATGTTCATAGCCTTTGAGGGCGGCGAAGGCACCGGGAAGACCACTCAGTCCGGGATACTCGTCGATAAGCTCCGAGTGCTGTCCCAGCCCTGCGAGTTGGTGCGGGAACCCGGCGACACCGTCTTGGGAGAGTACCTGCGGGAGTACCTGAAGAGCGAAAGGCCGCTGACTCCGGAAGCGGAATTGCTCCTGTTTGAGGCGTCCCGGGTCGAGCTAATCGTCAACCGGATAAGGCCCAGTCTGGACTCCGGCAATACCGTGGTAGCCGACCGGTTTTCCGCATCCACGATCGCTTACCAGGGGAACGGACGGGGTATAGACCTGGGGGTAATCACTGCCCTGAACGCCTTTGCCACCCAGGGAATAAGCCCGGACCTGATGTTTCTGTTGGATATGAAACCGGCGGATGCGTTGAAACGAACCGAGGGGCACCAAATGGCTTTCACCGTGGAAACAACCGGCGCTCCGGGTGGTCTGGGCGGTCTGACGCCGCTGCACCGGACCGATGAAGGACGGCGGTTCGAGGATTTGTCCCTGGAGTTTCATGAAAAGGTGCGGCAGGGGTTTCTGGACCAGGCCCGTGCCAACCCGGAAAGATGGGTGGTGATAGACGCCGCCCGGCCGGCGCCGGAAGTCGGCAATGAAGTCTGGCTTCAGGTACGGCAGCGTTTAGAGTCGTCCGGCCAGCTCCTCCAGACGGAGGCTAAGCCGCCGCTCCTACAGGCGCTTCCCCCTACCTGATTCCCTTCACCTGTTTCCCTTCACCTGTTTCTTGCCGTCATAATTCCCGATGGCCTGAAGTTGTCCCAAGCTCATTGATACGTCGATATGTCGGGTCATAAAGTTTCGGCCCCTCTTCAAGGAAGAGGGGCCGATTTTAGCCGGGTTTCACCTTTACCGGCAACTGGCGCCGGTATCGATGATTAGTCGTCAGCCGGAACGGGTTCCAGGCTGGCAATCCTTTCGCTAATAATTTCCTTCATCTTGCGGACGCGGGACAGGTCGGGGTAGATATTACCCTCGGCCTTCTTGTCGAAGATTTTTTCGCCGTCCACAAAAACTTCCATGATGCCCTGGCCGCGGGGAGAAATCGTAATAGAGGCATCAGCGCCGTAGGCTCGGAAGAACTCATTCGCCATCCACGTGGCGGTAGCGTGGTGCTGTCAAGGTACGCAGTAGGTGATCTCTAGCTGTACTTTCCCTTCCATCTTAAATCCTCCTAGAATCATTTGAGTTTAGGGATTCCTAGCCATTTTAGCCTAAATTATCGACAAGTCAAGCCTGTCAGCGCCCGGCAACCGGGCAGTTCAGAGAACCGGGTTCGGTATGGCTTTGCCGGAAGCGCCGGAAATCCGGGCCGCCGTCCCAAATATTAAACGGATAAACGGTTAACCAGCCGCTAAAACTAAAACTCCGGCTGACGCTTTTCCTTGAAGGCCTGGATACCCTCCCGGGGATGGGGAGAGGTGGCGAAGTATTGCACGAAGGCCAGGTTTTCCAGGGCCACGCCTTCCCGCAGCGGCAGGTCTTTGCCCTGCCGGACGATGGATTTAATCCAGCCCAGACCGGTGCGGCTTTTGCCGCGCAGTTGACCCAGCAGGAATTCCAGCTCCGACTCCAAAAACTCCCCGGGGACGGCCCGCAGCGCCAGACCCCATTCCGCTGCCTCGGCGCCGGAGAGCCAACGCCCGGTGGTCAGCAATTCCATGGCTCGCTGCGTCCCGATACGGCGGGGCAGGCGCTGCGTGGAGCCGCCGCCGGGCATCAATCCAAAGTTGGCGTGTTGGTCTCCGATTCGGGCATCCTCGGCGGCCAGGGCCAGGTCGCAGGCCAGCATCAGTTCCAGCCCTCCGGCCAGGACAAAACCGTGAACCACGGCAATGGCGGGTATGGGCAGTTCTTCAAGCTGAAAAAGGCAGTCGTTCAGCCGCCGGACGTAGGGCTGGAGGCGGGACAAGTCATCAAGGGTGGAATCGAAAAACAGCAGATCGGCCCCGGCGCAAAAGGCCCGGCCCTCGCCCCGGATAACCAACGCCTTGACCGATTCGTCCCGGCCGACATCGGCAACGGCGACCGCTAACTCCTCCAGCAGGTCCATGCTGAGGGCGTTGAGGGCGTCGGGGCGGTTCAGGCGCAGGGTGGCAACCGAGTCGGCTTTTTCCAGCTTTATGCAGCTATAATCCACGGTCTTCCTCTCTACACCGGCTCTTCGCCCCGGTTGGCGGCAGCCGGCAGCGCGCCTGACGGCCCCGGCTTAACGGTACAGCGGTTTGAAGAAGCTGTGCAGAAAATTTCGCTGGTGAGACCAGGAATGGATCCGCTTGACCACCGCATTGGGTATGGAGTGGCCCTGGCGGTGGGTTATCCGCATGGTCTCGTAGCTGCTCAATTCCGGCGGGGCGTCGGCGGTAAAGATTATCTCGCAGCCCTCGGATTCAATAAACAGCTTCAGGGACTCGTAGCCGGTTACCTTCTTGTTAGGGGGCTGGAAAACGTAGAGTTCGGTGCAGCCGTAGAGGTCCTCCACGTGGTCGTTGCCGGTGCCGCGACCGCCGCCTTGACGCAGCTGATCCCGGCCGATGCCATGTCCCCGCAAGTCCATATTCATAAGCTATTCCCTGCCCTGATAATGTGTTTGCCGGCGTCTAAGGAGGATTATACCTTAAAATCGGACAACCGCCGGTGGAATACTGCCGTCTATTCCCGGAGCGATCGCATATTGAGCGGCAAAAATCCCAGGAAGCCGTCTTTCCGGCCCAGGCCGGAATCCCCGGGAAATCCCCAGCGCAGGCCAACTCTCCCGGGCAAACTACCTGGATTCCGGCTCCGGTTGGCCGAACCGGATATATCCTTTATGGGTAAATAGCCCAACCCACCCGGTCGGTTTCGGCCCGGTAGAAGTGGCCGTCGGTAGAGGTGACGTAGAGGGTAGTCAGGCCCGAGCCCCCAAAGCAGCAGTTGGTAGGCCGGTTGGCGCCAATCGGGTGAGTCTCCAGAACCCGTCCGGTGGGAGAAAATACGTAAATCATTCCGCCGGGGCCGCCCAATTCCCAACCGGCGGTGGCTACAATGTTGCCGTCGGCGTCCAGGCACATCCCGTCAATGCCCCGGTGCACCGCGTTGCTATCCCGGCCAAAGGTATGGAGCGTGACATAGGCGTCCAGACTGCCGTCCTCCTTAATCGGGTAGGCCCGGAGTTCCCGGTTCAGGTCCATCCGGTCGCTGTTGCTTTCCGCCACGTAGAGGGTTCGCTGATCCGGCGATACCAGGACGCCGTTGGGCATGGTGGTGTCGAAGGTAACGCGGGTGACGCTATAGCTGCCGTCGGCCTGGGGGTCGGCCCGCAGCACCGAGCGGTTGTCCAGTTCCTCCTGCTCGGCGGGGTCAATGTTGCCGGCGTTCCAGGGGTTGGTAAACCATATTCGGCCCCGCCGGTCGATAGCCAGGTCATTGGGAGTATTTAGCCTTTGTCCGTCCACCCGGTCGGCAACGGTAACCGCGCTGCCATCCTGGTTGAAGCGGACGATCGAACGCCCGCCGGAGCAGCAGCCAAAGAGACGGCCCTGATTGTCAAAAGCCAGGCCGTTGACATAATTCGTGCCGTTCACCAGCTCGGTGATAGTGTCGAAGTTGGGATCCAGGCGCATAATGCGGCTGGTGGGAATGTGGGTAAACCGGATAGCCTCGCCATCCCAAACCGGGCCTTCGGTAACGCCGCCGTAGGGTTTAGTTAGCAACTCAAACTGATACTGCCAAGCCATTCGGTCAACCCCTCCAGGAAAGTTTTGCCGGGTTGGGTCCCGGTCGCTTCGGTCATTCCGATTATTCGGGTATTCGGGTATTCGGGTATTCGGGCTTTACCCGGCGGCTCCGGGTATCCCGCCGGCGCTAAAGCCGATTCTAGCACTAAATCCGATTTTAGCAGAGGGAGCGGCCCGGAACAAACCGGCCCTTCGACCACATCAGTCAATATACCAGGGTGAACGGGGATACACCTGAACCGGGACTTTCAAGAGTCCCAACCCAGGAGAATCTCGCTGTTGATATTGAAAATGTTTTGCTTTAATCTATATTGAGCAGAAATTCAGGTTGGTTAAGCTCCGGCTCCCCGGAGATTTTGGCCTGAACCGATGCCGGAACTATCGGCGGGCAGTGACGCCCCGATCCCATTCAACCCTGGTTCCTTTCAACCCCGGTTCTTTTCAATTGGCGGTTAAAAACTCTATATGACAACAGTAATCAGAGAAGCCCTGGAAGCCCTGGCCCTGGCCGCGATGGTATTTATCCTCATTCAGGGCAGCATACAGAACTTCCGGGTAGAAGGCTCCAGCATGGCCCCCACGCTGGAGGAAGACCAATACCTGCTGGTAAACAAGCTGACCTATTTCCGGGTTGACCAGGCGCGCCTCTCCCGAATTATCCCCTTCTGGCACGTGGACCAATCTAAAGAGAACTTCCCCATCATAGCGCCCAAGCAGAAGGATGTTATTGTCTTTCACTTCCCGCTAAATCCGAAAAAGGATTTCGTGAAGCGGGTGCTTGGCTTGCCGGGGGATGAGGTGAAGATCGTGGGCGGCGAAGTTATAGTAAATAACACCTTCGTCAGCGAGCCGTACCTGGCGGGATCGAGTTCCGGCAACGCCAGTATGGCCCCGGTGAACTTGGGGAGCAAAGAGTATTTCGTGATGGGAGACAACCGCCAGCACAGCAACGACTCCCGCAGTTGGGGGACGGTGCCGGAAGAAAATATCGTGGGGAAGGTCTGGCTGGTTTATTGGCCCTTTAACGACTGGGGCAGCCCTCGATAACCGCCGAAACCGCCGAAACCGCCGAAACCGCCGACCAACTCTCCGGCGTTAGCCGCTCATCAGCCGCTGACTCGGCCTCCGGTTCCGTCGGCCCCGGCCGGTAAATTTACCCGCCCCTTGGCCCCTTCGCAGTAAGCGTCCCGGGTGAGCCAGGAAAGTCCCGGCTCACCGGCAACCAACTCCCTTGAACCAACGAAGCCGCTTAAACTGTTGCGGCGTGGTGCGGCGTAACTGCCGCCGCTCTACTCCTCGCGGGCCGGGCCAACCAGAATGTCCTCACCTTCCACCCGTACCTCAAAGGTGCGGAGGGCATCCACCGCAGGGGGAGTGAGCACCTTACCGGTAGCCACGTTGAAAACCGCTCCGTGCAGTGGACACTGAACTTCCGACCCGTCCAGGTCGCCCTCGGAAAGGGAGGCGTAGGCATGGGAGCAGATGTCGTCGCAGGCATGGACCTCGCCGCCCACGTTGACCAGCAAGACCTGCTCATTGCCCACGTCCACCGCCTTCATATCACCGGGTTTCAATTCACTGACCGCAGCAACTTTTACAAAATCGGAATCGGGCATAAATCCTCCTATACGCTCTAAAAGCGCTTTAACGTTACGTCCGGAAATTGTACCATTCCGCCGGGTTCGGTCGGCGGGTTTCATCCAACTATTGCCTCTAGTTATTGCCGCTTTTTCCCAACCATCGCGACTACAACCCGTCACAACCCGCCGCCGGTTTGATTTATCGGTTGCCATTATAAGGCAAGTGGCACCCCGATTAAAGCCGGTTTTGGGCCCCGGGCCGGGCAATCGTATTCGGGCAATCGTATTCGGGCGGGGAAAGTCCCCTTCCGGTGTATCCTCCGCTCATCCTGAGCCTGTCGGAGGACTGAAACCTGCACCCGCTCTCCCTGAGCCGGTCGAAGAGCCGGTTTATGGTTCAACCGGCTCACCGTGAGCGGATTGTCCTCGACAACCGAAAGACCCTGGTCCAATTTGGGGCTGGCGTTGCAACCGGGTCGGGGTCATGCTATAATCTCCAGGATGTTAGAGAAGATAAGATAAAAGGTTTTGCATAAGTAATGCTAGATGCTGACGTACGAGAACGTATAACCCGGGAGTATCAAGTTCACCGCAACGATACCGGGTCCACCGAATTACAGGTAGCGGTACTGACCGAAAGAATTCGGCAGGTAACCGACCACCTCCGCACCCACCGGAAGGATTTTCACTCTCGGCGTGGGCTGGTCACCATGGTCTCCAAGCGCCGCAGGCTTCTCAATTACCTCAGTAACGAGGACGTAAACCGTTACCAGAACCTCATTAGCAGGCTTGGACTACGACGCTAGATTCGCCGGTAGTTCTTCCTTGGTAACTCCTCTGCGTTAATTTGTTATCCCGGTTAAGAGCGCCGCTCCGTTGCTTATGTCTGCTATCCGCGCCGACTTTGTGATTATCTTTTCTCCGTTTATTTTTATAAGTGAGGTTATATAACCTTATTATGCCTGACTCTACTACTGTCGAACGAGTTATCGGGAGCGAAAAGCTGGTGTTGGAATCCGGGAAGCTGGCTTTTCAGGCCCACGGCTCCGTCACCCTGCGCTACGGTGATACCATCGTCCTGGCCACGGCGGTAATGTCCGAAAAGCCCCGCGCCGACGTGGATTTCCTGCCCCTTACGGTGGAATTCGAGGAGCGCCTCTACGCCATTGGCAAGATACCGGGCAGCTTCTTCCGAAGGGAAGGAAGACCCGGCCAGGAAGCCATCCTGTCCGCCCGCCTCACCGACCGCTCCATCCGCCCCCTCTTTCCCAAAGGACTCCACAACGAAATCCAGGTTATCCTTACCGTTCTGTCCGTTGACCAGGAAAACCCTCCGGACATTCTCGGGATGATTGGCGCCTCAGCGTCTCTTTCCTTATCCCAGATGCCCTTTGACGGGCCGATCGGGGCCTGCCGGGTTTCTTACAACGACGGCGACTTCATCGTCAACCCAACTTACGCCGAAATCGGCGCCGGCCAACTCAATATGGTGGTAGCCAGCACCCGGGACGCCATCATGATGGTCGAGGCCGGTTCCTACGAAGTCTCCGAGGAAGTAATCCTTGAAGGCATCCAGAAAGCCTTTGCCGCCAACCTGATTACCATTGACCTGATCGACGAACTGGTCGGCCAGGTGGGCAAGCCCAAGGTTGAGGTAACCGTGGACACCGAAGAGGCCGAGCGGCTGGACACCCAGCTTAAAGCCATTCTAAACGGAAGGGTCGGCGCCCTGCTGGAGCAAAACTCCTTCAAGTCGGAACGAGACGAGGGTCTGGACCGGCTGGAAACTGAAGCGACGGAGCAGTTGGCCGAAGGGTTTACCCGCAACCAAATCGCCGAGGGCTTCAAAAGCGTTGTCAAGGGTGAAGTGCGGCGGCGCATCCTGGAACTGGGGGTTCGCCCCGACGGTCGCGGCCTGGCCGAAATTCGGCCCATCACCTGCGAGGTAGGAACCCTGCCCCGCACCCACGGCTCCGGTCTGTTCACCCGCGGACAAACTCAGGTTTTGTCTATTGCCACCCTGGGACCGTTGAATATGAAGCAAACCCTGGACACTCTGTCCCCGGACGGCACCCGACAGTTTATGCACCATTACAACTTCCCGCCCTATTCCGTCGGCGAGGCGCGGCGGGTCGGCTCCCCGGGCCGCCGGGAAATCGGTCACGGCGCCCTGGCCGAGCGGGCTTTGCAATCCGCTCTCCCGCCGGAGAACGAGTTTCCCTACACCATACGAGTGGTATCCGAGGTACTCAGCTCCAACGGCAGCACTTCCATGGGCAGCGTCTGCGGCTCCAGCATGGCCTTGATGGACGCCGGAGTGCCGATGAAGGCCCCGGTCGCCGGCATTGCGATGGGTCTGGTTACCGACAATGACGGGAAGTACGCCGTACTGAGCGACATTCAGGGCATCGAGGACTTCCTGGGCGATATGGACTTCAAAGTAGCCGGCACCGCCGCCGGCATCAACGCCCTGCAGATGGACATCAAACTCAAGGGCTTGGAAGAGGACATCCTGCGTCAGGCCCTGGAACAGGCCCGCCTGGGCCGCCTGCACATACTGGACAAGATGTCCGAGGCCATAACCGAGGCGCGTACCGAGATGAGCCCCTACGCCCCCAAGACGGTCCGGGTGCAGATTCCGGTGGCGAAAATCGGCGCCGTCATCGGCCCCGGCGGACGAGTTATCCGCAGCATTATCGAAGAGACCGGCGCATCTATTGACGTGGCCGACGACGGCGGCGTGACCGTCAGCTCCTCGGTACAGTCCATGATTGACCTGGCGGTCAGCAAAATAGAGGGTCTGACCCGCGAGCTGGTGGTGGGCGACATCCTCACCGGCAAGGTCAGCCGGTTGACCAACTTCGGCGCCTTCATCGAGTTGCTGCCCGGCAAGGACGGCTTGGTGCGCAACGAAGACCTGGGCGAAATGGAGGAAGAGCTTAAACTCGGCCAGGAAATTACCGTAATGGTCCGCGAGATTGACTCTATGGGACGGGTTAACGTATCCCGCAGAGCGCTCTTTGGCGATGACGGAGAACCGGCGGCGCCCCGCCCGCGTCCCGCTCCGGCGGCTTCGGCTCAAGGTCAGGACCGAGACCGGCCCCGCCCCGGCGGCGGCTTCGGCGGACGCGGCGGTCCGGGTGGACCCGGCGGCGGCGGAGACCGGGGACGGCGCCCTGGACCCGGCGGCGGCGGCAATCGCAGCAGCGGCGGGCCCCGGCCCGGCGGCCCCCGGAATAACACCCCCGGCGTCGGCGGCAACCGCAACAGCGGCGGCATCTCCGAAAGGCGCTTTCTGGGTGGCGGCGGCAGCGGCGGCGGCAACCGCCCGCGCTAGAACTCCGGCCTGCTTTATCCTTTACACAGAAACGCAGATACACAGAAACGCAGAGGCGGTCACTAGCCTCTGCGTTTCTCTATTTCCTCTTTGTCGCTGTGCTAAAATAAGCCCAACCTAAAGTCTCCGCGAGGCCGAAAATGACTACCAAGGCAGGCGTACTTCCCTACCGCATCCTGTCCGACATAGACTACGACAGCCTGCAATTCAACCCCTTCGAACTCGACTCGGGGCCGGACTATATGTTTCAATTTCCCACCATCACCGAAATTGCCTATGTTCTGGACGCCTACTTGAACTCTCTGTACCCGCCCGACGAGGTGTTCCGCAACGGCAATACTTTCATCTGCTACGACCCGGCCAACCGCAACGCGCGAATCAGCCCCGACTGGTACGTCGCCTTCGGGGTGGACGCCCTCGCCATTATGCGGCGAAGTTTGTACTTGCCCGATGAGGTCGGCAAGCCGCCGGACCTGGTGCTGGAAGTGGCCTCGGAAAGCACGGCGAAAAACGACCTGGAAGAAAAACCTTTCATCTATGCCCGTATCGGGGTTCCCGAATACTGGCGGGTTGACCCCACCGGCGGGGATTATTACGGCTACCCCCTGGCCGGGGACCGGCTGGTGAATGGCGTTTACCAACCCATTGAGTTGACTGCCGAGCCTGACGGAGCGCCGAAGCTTTACAGCCAGGCGCTGGGGCTAAGCTTTAGTTGGCAGGATGGGCAACTGAAGTTCTACCACCATGAAACCGGGACCTACCTCCTTACTTACCGAGAACAACAAGCTGCCCAGCAAGCAGCAGAGGCCGCCCGGCAAGCAGCAGAGGCCGCCCGGCAAGCAGCAGAGGCCGACTTGAGCGCTGCTCAGTCCAGAATACGCCAACTGGAGGAAGAGTTGCGCAACCGCCAGGGGTAGAGGCGAACCGGCCAGCGCCCGCCGCCACTTTGCCAAGCCTCTCCGTATTGCTGGCCGTCACCGGACTTCGCTATGGCTGGCGCTAAAGGAACGCCGCGCTCACTCATGCAGATGACCGCAACTAACGTATCCTGGCACTGAGCTAATTCCGCCGGGAATGCTTATCTGCTTGCCGACATGAATATAAGGGTTGCTCCGCATAGAAGCATCGTGGGCGATTTTCAGATATCCACTCGGGTCGAATAACACTACCGGGAACTGCGTGGTTTTTTGATAAGGAACCCCGATATCCGAATAATAGCCCTTCCGACAAAGAAGTTCGGGGTGTTCTCTCAGGAGTTGTGCCCCTATTTTTTTTCGCCTGTGGACATTAAACGACTGGCCCTCTAGCACGACTATACCAGTGCCATCCAACCCCAAGGAGTTTGGAATAGGGAGTTCTGGTATAACATCCGGCATTCCCGGTTGGTCCAGTTTCAGGATTTTCCTTAGGACGTCGTTAGGATTCGCGAAAACCATCCTCTCGCTAATGGCACGGTATTCTAGTACCTGCATAACTTGGCTGTCTATCTCTATTGTTGGCATCTGTATAACATCGCATATTAAATTTCTAAATTGTACCTTACCTTACCTTACCCTACCACTTCACCTTGCTTAATTTCATAGCATCCGCTTTCCCAATTTCCTGCCCGGTGATAATATATGTGGCAATTTAATCGGCCCAAACCGACGGGGGTTGCTATGGCGCCTATCCGAGTGGTAATCAACGGGGCAACCGGAAAAATGGGCATGGAAACGGTGTCCGCCGTAAGCCGGGAGGATGACCTGGCCCTGGTCGGGGGAACCTGCCGCCGCGAGCGGGGGGGAACCTTGACCTTGCCCAACGGCGGGGAGATTCCGCTATCCACCAACCTGGAAGACATCCTGGAGCAGACCCGGCCCGACGTTATGGTGGACTTCACCAACGCCGCCGCCTGCCTCGAAGCCGTGCCGGTGGCGGCATCCCATGCGGCCAACCTGGTACTGGGAGTCAGCGGGCTGACCGATACCGACCTTCAGCAATTGGAGGCGCTGGCTAACGACCGGAACATCGGCATAATCGTCGCCCCCAACTTTGCCCTGGGAGCGGTTATCCTGAAAAAGCTGGTGGAACAGGCGGCGCCCTTTTTCGACTATGTGGACATTGTGGAATCGCACCACGAGGCCAAGATAGACTCTCCCTCCGGGTTTGCCATGGCTCTTGCCAAGTCCATCGGCGACGGAAAGCGGTTCACCCGCAACTACCCGGAGAAGGAGAACTTGCCCGAAACTCGGGGCGGCGAGTATAACGGGGTGTCGATCCACAGCATCCGGATGCCGGGCCGAAGCGCGCATCACGAGGTGATTATGGGGGCGGCCGGTCAGACTATTTCCCTGCGCCACGATACCTTGACCCGAGACTGCTATATGCCGGGAGTCACCCGCTGCATCCGCGAAGTTGTGAAACGTCCGGGACTTGTGGTAGGCTTGGAAAATATCCTCGGCCTGTAGCCGGAAACCGGAAATCTTAACGGCGCGCCACCCGTTTCCCCCTGCCTGGTACCGGTACTCCTGGTATCCGGTACTCTGGAACCGCCGGATTCGCCGGAATTGCTCCATCAAGTTCATTTCCATCAAGTTCATTTAGAGAAGCCGCCGATGCAAGACTTGAAAGACCTGACTATTGCCGTCGTGGGCGCCACCGGAGCGGTAGGCGCCGAGTTCCTGAAAATCATCGAGCAACGCCATCCCCAACTTTACGGGCTGAAACTACTGGCATCCCAACGCTCCGCCGGAAGCAAGCTGACGGTCAACGGCCGGGAGTTTACCGTGGAGGAGACCACCGAGGACTCCTTTAGCGGGGTGGACATCGCCTTTATCTCGGCCAGCACCGAGGCCAGCCGCCATTGGGCGCCCCTGGCCGTGGCCGCCGGCGCGGTGGTCATTGACGACAGTTCCGCCTTTCGGATGCAGCCCGAGGTGCCCCTGGTGGTGCCCGAGGTCAACGGCGCCGACGTGGAATGGCACCAGGGTATTATCGCCATCCCCAACTGCTCCACCACTCCCCTGGTTATGGTCGGGCATCCCCTGCATCGGGTTAACTCCCTGGTCCGCATCATCGCCGATACCTATCAATCGGTGTCCGGGGCCGGTGGCGCCGCCGTCAACGAGCTTAGAGAACAAACCCGTACCCTGCTGGAAGGAGGCGCGGTTACGCCGCGGGCCCAACCGCAGCAAATCGGCTTCAACGTCATTCCACAGATAGACAGCTTCCTGGAAACCGGCTATACCCGGGAAGAGCAGAAGATGATTGACGAGAGCCGGAAAATTATGCACGCCCCGGAAATCCGGGTGTCGGCCACCTGTGTGCGGGTGCCGGTATATATCTCGCACAGCGCGGCGGTACACCTGGAGTTTGAGCGTCCGATGTCGGCCGGGGAAGCCCGGGAAATCCTGGAAGCTATGCCCGGCCTGCGGGTGCTGGATGACACCGAAAAGGGCCTTTACCCCATGCCCTGGGCGGTGGCCGGAGAGGACGATGTCTTTGTGGGGCGCATCCGCCAGGATACGTCTCACGCCAACGGTCTGGCCCTGTGGGTGGTATCGGACAACCTGCGCAAGGGAGCGGCCCTGAACTCGATACAAATTGCCGAAGAACTGGTGAACCGGAATTGCCTTCAGCCTAAAACCAGGGCCGCCGGCGCTCTGCCTGCCGACTGATCCGACCGACCCGCCTGACCCGCCTGGTCACTCTGGTCACCCTGGCCGGTTGCCCGGCTCCCGGCCCGGCCGGTTGAAACGACAATTAGACCGGAGATCCGGCCAGTCCGACAAGTCCGGCCAGTCGTTCGTTGCCCGGTAGAGCGGGGCCGGCAAGGCAAGATGGGCCAAGTTGAGCTAAACCGACCGACCGGAAGCCAAACAATACCGGGTATTACCCGGTCGGGTAGCCGATTTTCCGCATCCGGAGCAAGAGCCAAACGGGATATCACGGTATCAACTGCATCAGAGGTGGCGGATGACGTCTTCAGAGTCCAATGGTCATTACTCAATTCGGTTGCCCCTGTCCTGTCCACTGATAATTAACGGAGAGGAAGGCCCGGCCAGCGACGGGAAGGAGTTTATCCGGGAAAATCCGGCGAACACCCGCGAGGTGGCAACGGTGGCGGCCCAGGGCACGCAGGGGGATGCGCGGACGGCGGTTGATGCCGCTCGGCGGGCTTTCGATAACAACGCCGGCAACTGGCGGAATAACTACAAGCTGCGGGAGCAGATCCTGTACCGCACCGCTCAGTTGATACGGGAAAACACCGATCGCCTGGCTCAGGTGGTGAGCCTGGAGGTGGGGATGCCGATGCGCCAGGCCACGCCCCATATCGCCGCCGCCGCCGACATTTTTGAGTTTTACGCCGGTCTGGCCGGCAAGATTTACGGCGAGAGCTTTACCCTGGCTAGCGGCTCCATGATTAACCTGGTTAAGGAACCCGTTGGCGTGGTGGGACTGATAACGCCGTGGAACTTCCCCCTGACCCAGACCGCCCGCAAGGTGGCCCCGGCGCTGGCCGCCGGTTGCGCCATCGTCCTGAAACCGGCCAGCTATACCCCCGCCGCCACCTACGAGCTGGTCAAGCTGATCCATCAAACCGACATTCCGCCCGGCATTATCAATCTGGTACCCGGGCCAGGCACGGTAGTCGGCTCCGAATTGATTACCAACAAAGGGGTGGACAAGCTCTCCTTTACCGGCGAAACCCGCACCGGAAAGATGATTGCATCCCAGGCCGCGGCGGAAGTGAAGCGGATTAGCCTGGAGTTGGGCGGCAAGGCCCCCTACCTGATTTTTGATGATGCCGACGTGGAGGCAGCCTCCCGGGCCGCAGTTTTCGGGATGTTCCGCAACGCCGGGCAGGCTTGCGGCGCCACCACCCGCCTGCTGCTCCAGGAAAGCATCCACGACCGGGTGCTGGAACGGGTTACGGAACTGACCCGAAATATCGAGGTGGGCAATCCCGCCGCCGTATCCACTGACCTGGGGCCGCTCATCTCCGCATCCCAGGAAGCGGTTGTTCAGGAATATATCAGCTTCGGGTTGGACGCCGGCTTTGACCTGGTTACCGGCGGACACAAGCTTGAAGGCGACGGCTACGACCACGGGTACTACGTGGAGCCGACCATCTTTGACCGGGTGGATAACGACTCCCGGCTGGGACAGGAAGAAATCTTTGGGCCGGTGGTGGCCGTAACCACCTTCAGGGACGAGGCGGAGGCGGTGGAGTTAGCCAACGCCGTAGATTTTGGGCTGGTCGCCGGGGTCTGGAGCGCCGACTACCCCCGGGCCATGCGCGTGGCCCGCAGCATCCGCGCCGGCACCGTCTGGATTTGGGACAACTACGCCCAGCCGGTAGAGGGCATCTGGGGCGGCTACAAGCAGAGCGGCATCGGCCGGGAGTTGGGCTACTACGGCCTGGAGGATTTTCTGGAGGTAAAGCAGATTTTCACCGACGGCACCGGCCTGGTCAGCAAACCGCCCTACAGCCAGGTAATTAAGGAGTAAGCGGCCAGGAGTTACGCCGGAACGCCGGGTCTTTCAATGTCTTTCAATGTCTTTCAATGGTACCTGGAAAACCGCTTCGGGTGAGACTGTCCTTCGACCGGCTCAGGATGGGCGGAGCAGGGACCGGCCCTTCGACCGGCTCAGGATGGGCGCAGGTATGCCTCAAATGTAACTTTTGGAAGGCCCCGGGGCTAGTCGGAAACGGGTGGGGCAAAAGCCGGCGGCGGCGTGTATAATAGAGAAAACTCTGGGGGGTTCGGTATGACAGAGATAGGCAGACTAATAACGGCGATGGTAACTCCGTTTGATGACGAAGGGCAGGTGGACTACGCCCAAGCCAAGCGTCTGGCTAACGCCCTGCTGGATTCGGGCAGCGACGGCGTAATCGTGTCCGGTACTACCGGCGAATCTCCTACCCTGACCACCGAGGAAAAGCTACGGTTGTTTGCCGAGGTCAAAGGCAGCGTCGGCGACCGCGGCGCGGTGGTGGCCGGAACCGGCAATTACAGCACCGCCGAAAGTATCGAAATGAGCCGCGAGGCGGAACGGGCCGGCGTGGATGGCGTCCTGTTGGTGGTTCCCTATTACAACAAGCCGCCGCAAGAGGGTCTATACCAGCACTTTAAGGCCATTGCCGGCAGCGTCCACCTGCCTTGTATGCTCTATAACGTGACCAGCCGTACCAGCCTCAATATGACCGACGAGACCACCATCCGGTTGAGCCACGTTGACAACATTGTGGGGGTTAAAGAGGCCGGCAGCGACCTGGACCAGATTACCCGCATCCTCCACGGCGCGCGGGACGGTTTCCGGGTTTGGAGCGGGAACGACAACGAGACCTTTTACATTATGGCTACCGGCGGCTATGGCGTGGTCAGCGTGGCCTCCCATCTGGTCGGCAGCCAGATTAAGCAGATGATGGGCCTGCTGCTGGAAGGGGATGTGGAAGAGGCGGCGGCGGAACACCGGAGGCTGCTGGAGATTTTCAAAGTGCTGTTCATCGTGTCCAACCCCATACCGGTAAAGCACTCCCTCAACCACGTGGGCTTCAACGTGGGCAACCCCCGCCTGCCCCTGATCCCCGCGGACGAAAAGGCGGCGGCGCAAATTAACGAAGTGCTGGCCCGCTACGAAATAGACCTTCCGGTACCGGCTTCGGCCTGACCGGACGTCACGCCGACCGGACAACAAGCCGACCGGGCAACACAACGCAACGCCAGGCGTTTCCGGGGGCGTTGACGGGGGCCTGAACCGGCCGGAATTGGAATGACCGGGCAAGCAGGGTTTCAGCGATAAAGGCAGAGATACGGGCGGGTTTCAGGACCCGCCCGTATCTCTGCTCTCGCCGACCGGCGAAAACCCATACACCCCCCGGTATTCCTGGGGAAGCTGCGCAGCGATACGCCGCATAATCATTTCCAGCACACTATTGGCCGCATCCCGGGTATGCCGTCCTTCCAGCACCGGCGGGGTGAAAGGCTGGCCGATGTTGACCTGAAAGTGGCTGAACGGCAAGCCGAGGCGCCACGGCGGGAACTTTTCGGTTCCGGTAACGCCAATGGGCAGAATGGGGGCCTGCGACCGCATCGCCAGGTAAGCGGCTCCGGCCAGTCCCGGCTCCATGGCGCCGCTGCGGCTGACGTGGCCCTCGGGGAATATGACCACCGCCCGGTCCTGCGCCAACAGGTTCAAGGCAGTACGCAACGCGCCCGTACCCGAAGAGCGGTCCACCGGGTAAACGCTGAGGGCATTGAACAGCAACCGCTTGACTGGCGAAGCAAATAACTCCTGCTTGCCGATAAAGCACAGCCGGCGGGAGAGGGCCGCCGCCACCGCCGGCGGGTCGTTGTAAGAAATATGGTTCGCCACCACAATCAGCGGGCCATAGGGCGGCACACACTCCTTACCGATAACCTCCATCCGTCCAAAGACATCGAAACAAAACCGGGTAATAGCCCGAGCAGGCCGATATAACCAGCTCATAATTCAGCCGCCCCCGACCCGGCACCTACCATTTTCAGAATTAATTTCACCACCTGCTCAACGGTAAGGTCATCGGTATTCACCAATACGGCATCCGGAGCCTGGGCCAGGGGAGAATCGGCCCGCTGGGAGTCGATTTCATCCCTGGCTATGGTTTCTTGCAGTACCCGGTCAAAGTTGGCGTCGTGGTCCTGGCAAAGCATTTCCGCATAGCGGCGTCGGGCGCGCACCGGGACCGAGGCGGTCATAAACAATTTCAGGTCGGCGTCCGGCAGAACAACCGTACCGATGTCCCGGCCCACCATAACGATGCTTCCCGCCGCCGCGGCGATCGCCCGCTGCTCCGCCACCAACTCTCTCCGCACCCCGGAAACCCGGGCTACGAACGATACCTGACGGTCAACCTCCGACGCTCGCAGTTCGGGGCCAAGCTCGCGGTCATCCAAAAGTAAGACATCGCCGTCCGGCCCCTTGAGCCGCAGGGAAACGTTGCGGGCCAGGACGCCCAGGGCAGTCTCGTCGTCCATAGCTATGTTCCAGCGCAGCGCCAGCCAGGTAATGGCCCGGTACATAATACCGGTATCCAGGTATTGGCAGTTCAGGCGGCGGGCCAACTCTCGCCCCACCACCGTCTTGCCGGCAGCCGTCTGCCCGTCGATGGCGATTACCCCGTCCGGTGCCGCCAAGGTTCAACTCCCACTTTCCCGATTTCCCGTCCGTTTGGCAACGAATTTCAGCGGTTTTGCCAAGCGTGGGCAGTATATCACAGATACCGACATCAACCTAAAGACCCATGACGCGCTTGAAGCGGAGTTTACCCAAATCGGCCCCGGAATTCCCAGCGGCCCCGGATCTTTCGATTCTCTGGATAAGGGCCGGAGCGCGCCATCGGGTCATACCGCCGGGTGAAGCCATCGGGGCCAATGAGGTATAGTGGGTCATAGAATGGGGCAGGAGCGGAATGAGGACTAAAGTCTCGCGGCGGGACGGAGCGTTGGCCGGCGGCGTCTTGCTGGTCGGGGCAGTATTTTTCCTGGCATGGGCCTTTCCGGTCTGGCCGGGCGACGAGGCGGTTCTGGCATCGTTTCAGGGCTGGCAGTCGTCGGAGCTGGCCGCTTTTTTCCGCATAATATCCAACGTGGGACGGGTACCGGCGGCGGTGACGCTGGTTTTCGCCGCCACGGCCTTGCTGTTGCTGAACCGGCGCCGGGCGGATGCGCTGCTGTTAGCGCTGATAATAGTTCCGATGGCCCTGGGGCCGTTGCTGAAACTGGCGGTAGGCCGTCCCCGCCCGGAGTATGCCATCTTTGACCCCATTCCCCAAAGCCTGAGCTTTCCCAGCGGCCATGCCTCCTTTGCCCTGATATTCGGCGGCATCCTGATTTACCTGGCGGGTAAGCGAGTCAGGCATGCCTGGGCGCGGCGCGGGTTAATCGGCGGATTGGTATTGCTGATTCTGCTACTGGGGGTTTCCCGGGTTTCCCTGGGCGTACACTGGCCCAGCGACGTTATCGGCGGCTACCTGTACGGCGGCTTGGCGCTGGTGGCGCTGATACGGCTGCGGGACTTTCTGACCGCCTGCGCCCGGCGCCGGGAGGACCGAGTCCAGGTCAATCGCGCTGACGATACGCGGACGCCGCCATGAACCGGGCAGACGCGGGGAAAAGGTCAAATTAGGGGTTTAAACAAAACCCACCGTAAGGGACAATGCGGGGAACATCGGACTGGCGGCAAAGCACATTTCCCGATGTTGGTATATAATACGGAAACGGTATAGTATCGACACAGCACTCATCAGATAGCGCCCAGATAGCGCCCAGATAGCGCCCATCCCCGGTTCACCAACATGGCAACCGCCAACTTTATTGAGGTGACTGCGACGGTGGCTGGAAAGGCTAAAACCGGTCAGACTGCTGCGAAGGGAGCAAGCCCAGGCATGGGCAATTCCCTGTCGGCCCTAACCCCGGTCGGAGTGCTGACCTCGCCGGTGCTGGTGCTCAACCTCAACTATGTTCCAATCAATGTATCTACGGTGCGCCGCGCCATTATCCTGCTGAGCAAGGGCAAGGCCGAGATTCTGGAAAACCACCGGGGCGAAGTCCGTACCGTATCCACCATCGTTGACGCACCGTCCATCATCCGGCTGATTTACCTGGTCAAGCGCCCCTTTGCCCCGCGCAAGCTGTCCAAGAAGGAGGTCTTCCTGCGGGACCAATACACTTGCCAGTATTGCGGGGAAAAGAAGCCGGATTTGACGCTGGACCACGTGGTGCCGCGACGGCAGCACGGCCCGAATACCTGGGAAAACGTGGTGGCCGCCTGTAGCCGGTGCAACCTGCACAAGGCGGGGCGCACCCCGGAAGAGGCCAATATGCGGCTTAAGACCGAGCCTCGGACGCCCCAACCCAACCCTTACCGCATCCTGCAAAACCGCACCATCCTGGACGAGTGGCGGCCCTACTTGCCCTGGAGCATTGAATAGAAAAGAGGTTGCCGGAGGCCGGTCTGCCCGGTAGGGGCAGGCCCCATCGTTGCCTTGGGACTTTTTTGGCGATTGCCCTGACCCCTATGGGAGGTTGAGCATCAGCACTTCCAGGGCCAGGCGGGCGTTGGCGTTACGGTCCAGCGCCTCCAGGGTCAGGTTCAGCCGCTTGATGAATGCCACCACCTGAGCGGTGGTTAACCGGGTGGCCTGCAGGCGCAGCGGGATAATTCGGTCGGCATTGTGGACGTACTGCTCCGCCCCCTCCTTAATCAGCAGCAGGTCGCGCCACCAGCGCAACCAGAGGTAAAGCAGCTCCCGGGTGGCGTCACGGTCGCGGTTAAAGCGGGCAGCCAACTCGGCGGCGTAGTTAAACCGGGCATCCAGACCACCCTCGCAGACCTCCTCCAGCCGCTCCAGGTAGGCCTCCCGCTGCTCCAGTATTTGCCCGTCCTGCAGGGCGTTGACCGCTTGACCCAGACAGCCCCGGGACAGCCGCGCCAACTGTTCCGCCATTTCCGGAGCGGCGGCGTAACCGGCTACCAGCTTGTCCGCCAATTCCGACTTGGCTACCGGCTTCAGATAGAGGAAGCGACAGCGGGATTTAATGGTGGACAAAAGGGCGTCTTCATTGCTGGTCAGCAGCAATAACAGGACGTTGACGGGCGGTTCCTCCAGGGTTTTGAGCAGAGCGTTGGCTGCCGCCGTATTCAGCAGTTCCGCTCCGTCCAGGATGACAACCTTGTAGGAACCTTCGTAGGCCGTCAGATTAAGAAATGACTCGATCTCCCGTATCTGGTCAATGCGTATGTCCCGGCGGGATTGCCCTTCATCCTCGCCGGTGCCGACGCCGATGACTTTCAGGTCGGCGTGGAGACCCTCGGCAATGCGGCGGCACTGAATGCAATTCCCACACGGGGCATCAACGGGTACGCCAGCCGGCACGTCGGCGAGAGCATCAACGGGTACACCAGACGATACGCCAGACGATACGCCAGCCGGTACATCGGCGGGAACAACAACCGATACGTCAGCCGGTAAACCGGCGGATAGGCTATCGGGTGCGCTGTTGGCAGCAGCGGCGGGTAAACCGTCCGGCGCCCCGCCGAAGAGACCGCCATCCATTTCCGGCCCGCCCATTTCCACCGCTGCAATTCCCACTGCTGCAATTCCCGACGCATCAATTCCCGTCCCGGACCGGGAGCCGAGGCAGTTGACCGCCTGCGCCAGGTTCAGGGCCAGGGCCATTTTACCCACGTGGGGCGGGCCGACCAGCAGATACGCATGGGCCAGCCGCCCGGTTTTCAGGCCGGCGTCCAACTGCCGGATAATGTGGTCTTGCCCGTAAACCTGCCACATACCACTAACGCCTTAAACGTCGCAGAGCATCAGATCCTGGTAGCTTTCCCGGCGGCGGATTACTCGGCTTTGGCCGTCCTTGACCAGCACGATGGGCGGGCGCGGGTTGAGGTTGTAGTTGCTGGCCATGGAGGGACAGTAGGCCCCGGCGGCGGGAATGGCGATGATATCCCCCGGTTCCGCCGTAGGGAGCATTATATCGGAAGCCAGCACGTCGCCGGACTCGCAATACTTGCCGGCAATGGTTACTTTCTCGGTGTCGGGGCGGTTGGCCTTGCCCGCTGACAGCACCTCATAGGACGCCTGATACAGGGCCGGGCGGATGTTGTCGCCCATGCCGCCGTCCACGCTGACGTACTTACGCACCCCGGGAATATCCTTGATGGCGCCGATGCAGTAGAGGGCGACTCCGGCCGGGCCAATGATGGAACGGCCCGGTTCGATTAGCAGGGTGGGAATCGCCAGGCCCAGTTCATTGCAGGTGGAGTGCAGGGTGGAAACTATCGTTTCGGCGTAGTCGGCCACCGGGGGCGGCGCATCGTCCCGGGTGTAGGCAATGGCAAAGCCGCCGCCGGGGCTGAACTCCTGCAAGTCCAGGCCATCCTCCCGGAAACCGGCGGCGAACCGCAGCACCAAATCGGTGGCGGCGGCGTAGGGTTCCAGCTCAAAAATGGGCGAACCCAGGTGAAAGTGCAGCCCGCGCAAGTTCAGGTGAGGCGCGGCCAACGCTTGCCGGATGGCGTCGGCGGCGTGGCCGGTCTGAATGGAAAAGCCGAACTTGGAGTCGATGATGCCGGTGGTGGTGTAGGCGTGGGTGTGGGGGTCAATGCCCGGCGACACCCGGACCAGGATATCTTGCACCTTGCCGGCCTCGGCGGCGATGCGGTCGAGCAAGTCCAGTTCGTGAAAGCTGTCCACCACTACCCGGCCAATGCCCTGGGCCACCGCATCGGCCAACTCGTCCGGCGTCTTGTTGTTGCCGTGAAAATATACCTTATCCAGGGGGAACCGGGCGGCGGCGGCCACCGCCAGCTCGCCGCCGGAAACTACGTCCAACCCCAGCCCCTCTTCCTCAAATATCCGGGCCAGGGCCGGGTTGATATAAGCCTTGGAAGCGTAGAGCACCTGAGTGCCGGGGCAGCGCTGCTCAAACTCGCTGACATAGCTGCGGCAGCGGTTGCGCAGCGTGTCCTCATCCAGCACATAAACCGGCGTGCCGTACTGCTCGGCCAGGTCCAGGGCGCTGCAACCGCCAATGACCAGGCAGCCCTGACGGTCAATTAGAGCAGTGTCGGGAAAAACGTTCTGGGGGAACATCTGTTGACCTCAAAATGGGGATATGTTGGCAAGGGGTATCATAGGCCCGAAGGGGGTGCGGGTGCAAGGCGGGGGATGAGAATACAATCCCTAATCAGTCAGGGCCACGGATTGAGAATTGTCACTGCCAAAGGTTCAAAGTCACCAACGTTTCTTGTGACAACACACAGGTTATGAACCCTTGCCGTTCCCGCTACCAAGGAGTCGGCCAAGGTAACCGTGTGCCCAGCCTTTCTAGCATCTGCCTGTAAAATGGCAGTCATTTCTGCCTCCCTGCGCCCGATGGGTATGACGCGGTCCTCATACTCATTAAGTATCGATGATTGGAGTGTTCTTAATTGCTCCATGCGCCTGCCTTGGGGAGGGATTTGCAAGCCGAATTCCAACTCGTACATCAAGATTGCGGGCAACCAGCAGTCCCCGTGGTCAGTCAAGAAGGAGATAACCTGAGGTTCCGGTGTAATCCTGGAAAGTTCCGAAATCACATTCGTTTCCAGCAGGTAGCCGTTCACCGGCCTTCTTCTTCAAGAAAGGCATTTGGGCGGCCAAGCTCGTGTCTGCTGGGCGGCTCAAGATTAGTGCCGCGGGGCACATTATCCACCAGCCATTGGCCCAAATGCTTGCGGGGCGGCCTCTCCTGAATCAACAACTGCTCGTCTTGACTATCAAACAAGAAAACCACCAGCGCCGCCGCTGAACTAACCATCAGCTTAGCGTGACGCTTCGAGAGGCCGAGCGAATCCGCTGTTTTGCCGTGGCCGGTCCCATATAGGTTGCGCAACCTGGCAATTTCGTTGGAGAGAGAGGCGATGTTGCTCTGGATTCTCCTAATAGAATCTGCTCCCTCCATATTTGGCGAAATATCATCGTTAGTAAGCTTCAGTTCCTTAAAGACCGCCTTTGTGAGGTCGGACATTTCCAGATTTCCTTCTAGCGGTACACCTCGCTTCTCTAAAATGGTCTTGCAACAGGTTTCAATCATTTCTTTCGCTGTTCCAATTGCGAGCTCCAAATCATCCGACTCTAAAGCATTTTCCATGCGACCCATTTGTTGCCTGAGATATTCATGACCTGATTGGGAAGCAATTTCAGTCAAATGGTCAAGATAGGGCTCGCCCGCTAGGAGTCGATTTGCGATTTCCTTGCATTCTTCGATTAGATGTGCGTATTCAGCAGCTGGCTGGTCAATGTTACCCAACCCTAATTCTTCCATTAGGTCTTGATTCTTAGGAGCAGCCGTTTTTGGGGCAACTCTAATCAGCTCCAGAACGACTACCCCCACTAAGTGATCGGGTTCAACCTCCCAAAAGGCTCTAAGCTTCCTCGCCCTTGAGCTACCATTTATCTGGTACTTATCAGAATGAATGTCCACATTGGTGAAATCATCGAAGAATTCGCCAAAGGCCCTGTCATTAAAATCCAGCACGTACCCACCGGACATGCGGAACAACTTTTCAAGCTTCTGCTTTTCGTGAAAATTGAGCGTACTCATCCTTTAACTCTCCCTTCCTGCATTCTACCATAACCCCCTCCCCCCATCCGTTGACTACCCCCATACCCCCGTATATACTGCCCGGCAAGTCCCATTCCCTTTTGTTTCGTTCCCAGGCACTACCCAAAATCACGGACGGGAGGCGTGAAGTGAAAGTTCCGATAACGGTTACGGTTAATGGCAAGGCTCATCAGTCGGAAGTTGAACCCAGAATGCTGCTGGTGCACTTTCTGCGGGAAGAGTTGCAACTGACCGGCACCAAGGTCGGCTGCGATACCAGCCAGTGCGGCGCCTGCGTGGTGCGGATGAACGGCTCAACTCTCAAGTCCTGCACCTGCCTGGCGGTCCAGGCCGACGGGGCGGAAATCACCACCATTGAGGGTGTGGCTCAGGACGGCAATCTGCACCCGGTACAGGAAGCTTTCTGGAATAATCACGGCCTCCAATGCGGCTATTGCACCGCCGGGATGATTATGACGGTGACCGAGCTGATTCAGCGCAATCCCCATCCCAGCGCCGAGGAAGTAAGGGCCGGACTGGAGGGCAACATCTGCCGCTGCACCGGCTACCATAATATTGTGAAAGCAGCCTTGGCCGCCGCCGAAGCGATGGGAGGTTAAATAATGACTACCCGACTATTTGGCTCCGGCATTCGCCGCCGGGAAGACCCGCGGTTGATTACCGGCCAGGCCTCTTATACCGATGACATCAAGCTGACCGGAATGGTGCACGCCGCCATTCTGCGCAGTCCCCACGCCCACGCCCGCATCCGCGGCATTGACACCGACGCCGCCAAGCAGGCCCCGGGCGTCTTGGCCGTCTATACCGGCGCCGACACCGAGGGCGTCCTTAACCCCATGCCCTGCGCCTGGGTGATCCCGGATTCGGACGTTAAGGTGGTAGCCTACCCGCCCATCGCCAAAGACATTGTGCGCTACGTGGGCGACGCGGTGGCGGTGGTGGTGGCGGAGGACCGCTATCAGGCCGAGGACGCGCTGGAGTTGATCAATGTGGACTACGAACCGCTGCCGGCGGTGGTCAACCCGGAGGCGGCCCTGCAGCCCGGCGCCCCGCAGCTGCATGAGGATGCCCCCAACAATCAGGCTTTCCATTGGGTTGCCGCCGGGGGCGATACCGACGCCGCCTTTGCCGACGCCGAGGTGGTGGTAAAGGATACAATCCTCCAGCAAAGGCTGATTCCCAACGCGATGGAACCCCGCTCGGCCATTGCCAGCTATATGTCCTCAATGGGGGAGCTGACCATCTGGAACACCACGCAGAACCCCCACATTGCCCGGTTCATTACCTGCCTGGTAACCGGCATTCCGGAGCATAAGATACGGGTAATCGCACCGGAGGTGGGCGGCGGATTCGGCAGTAAAATCGCCGTCTATCCCTGGGAGATGATTGCCTCTTTCTGCGCCATGCAGTTGGGCCGCCCGGTCAAGTGGACCGAAACCCGCTCGGAGAACTTTATGGCTACGACCCACGGGCGGGACCATGTGGAATATGTGGAGATGTCGGCCACCCGGGAGGGTAAGATAACCGGAGTGCGCAGTGTGGTTTACGCCGGAATGGGCGCCTATCTATCCACCGCCGCGCCGGGCATCCCCACCATCCTGCACGGGCTGATGTATTCCGGCCCCTACGCCATCCCCAACATCAAGGCCGACATTTACGGCTGCTTCTCCAATACTACCCCGGTGGAGGCCTACCGGGGCGCCGGTCGTCCCGAGGCTACTTTCCTGCTGGAGCGGTTGGTGGATTTGCTGGCGGCAGAGTTGGACCTGGACCCGGTGGAGGTGCGCCGCCGCAACCTGATTCCCAAGTTTGACGACGGCTACGACGTTGCCATCGGCCTGACCTATGACAGCGGCGACTACGAGAGGGCATTGGATACCGCCCTGGAGCACGTTAACTATTCGCAATTGCGCCACGAGCAGGCCCACGAACGGGAGCAGGGCCGCTACATGGGCATCGGCGTTAGCTGCTACTCGGAAATCTGCGGCCTTGGCCCCTCCCAGGTAGCCGGAGCGGTGGGCTTCGGCGGCGGTTTGTGGGAGAGTGCCACGGTGCGTTTCTACGCCACCGGCAAGGCTAACGTGTACGTCGGCACCTCGCCCCACGGCCAGGGAGAGGAAACTACCTTCGCCCAGATTGTAGCCAGCGAGTTGGGCGTGCCGGTGGACGACGTGGAGCTGATTCACGGCGACACCGATAATACGCCGATGGGCTGGGGCACCTACGGCAGCCGCACCACGGTGGTCGGCGGCGGAGCGGTGGCCCTGAGCGCCCGCAAAATCAAGGACAAGGCGGTAACCCTGGCGGCCCATCTGCTGGAAGCCGCCGAAGCGGATATTGAGTTCGATGACGGCAAGTTCTTCGTCCGCGGCGCGCCGGACCAGAGCAAGACCATCCAGGACATTGCCCTGATGGCTAACGTGGCCTGGAATATGCCGGCAGGAATGGAGCCGGGGCTGGAGGCCACCGCTTTCTATGACCCGCCCAACTTCTCCTATCCTTTCGGAGCGCACGTGGCGGTGGTCCGGGTTGACCCGGACAACGGTCACGTCGTCCTGGAGCGCTACCTGGCGGTGGACGACTGCGGGCCGCAGATTAACCCGATGATTGTGGAGGGACAGGTTCACGGCGGGGTGGTACAGGGCGCCGGTCAGGCCCTGTGGGAAGGGGCGGTCTATGACGACAGCGGCCAGCTGCTTACCGGAAGTATGCTGGACTATGCTCTGCCCCGCGCTCACCTGGTGCCGGACATCGAAACCCGGTCCACGGAAACCCCGTCGCCGCACAACCCCCTGGGCGTCAAGGGAATCGGAGAGACGGGAACCATCGCCTCCACCATTACCATCTACAACGCCGTAATAGACGCCCTGAAACCGTTGGGCGTAACCAAACTGGATATGCCCCTGACCCCGGAGCGGGTCTGGCGGGCCATTCATCAGCAAGGTTAGGGAGGAGCAGTTATGTACACGCCGGAGTTTGACTATCACAAGGCCGGCTCGGTGGCCGAGGCGATCGAATTGCTGGGCTCCCATCCGGATGCCCGGTTGCTGGCCGGCGGACACAGCCTGATTCCCCTGATGCGGCTGCGGCTGGCCCGACCCGCCACAATAATAGATATTGGCGGCGTTGCCGAATTGAAGGGCATCAGCATCAACGGCGACACCATCCGCATCGGAGCGTTGACCACTCACGGGGAAATTGCGTCGTCCCACGCTATGCGGAACGCCAACCCCATGATGGCCGAAGCAGCCAACGGTATTGGCGACCCCCAGGTGCGTAACCGGGGAACCATCGCCGGCAATATCGCCCACGCCGACCCGGCCTCCGATTGGGGCACCGTCCTGACCGCTCTGGAAGCCAGCATTGAGGTACAGGGACCCAACGGCTCCCGCACCGTCGCGGTTGAAGATTTCTTCCAGGGGCCTTTCACCACTGCCCTGGCGGATAACGAGGTAATCACCGCCATTCAAGTACCCGCGCTTTCCAGTCACGTACATAACGGCGGTCACGGTCACGACCATCCCCACGAGGAACCCGCCGCCGCGGCCCACGACCACGGCCACGACCATCCCCACGAGGAACCCGCCGCTGCGGCCCATGACCACGGCCACGACCATCCCCACGAGGAACCTGCCGCCGCGGCCCACGACCACGGCCACGGCCATCCCCACGAGGAACCCGCCGCCGCGGCCCAAGACCACGGCCACGACCATCCCCACGAGGAACCCGCCGCCGCGGCCCAGGACCACGGCCACGGCCATCCCCACGAGGAACCCGCCGCCGCGGCCCACGACCACGGCCACGACCATCCCCACGAGGAACCCGCCGCCGCGGCCCACGACCACGGCCACGGCCATCCCCACGAGGAACCTGCCGCCGCGGCCCACGACCACGGCCACGACCATCCCCACGAGGAACCCGCCGCCGCCGCCCATGACCACGGCCACGACCATCCCCACGAAGAACCCGCTGCCGAAGCTCAGGATCACGGCCACGAGCATGGGCCCAGCTTGGCCGACATTCACGGAGAAGTGGGCGAGTACGCCAAGATGGCCCATCCCGCCTCCTTTTACCCGGTGGTTGGCGGGGCGGTAATCGTAACTGTAGAAAACAGCCGGTGCACCGCCGCACGGATAGCCGTGGGCGGGCTGGTGCCCAAGCCGATGCGGGCGCGGTCGGTGGAAGCGGCCCTGACCGGCAAGGAACTCACCGAGGCCAACATTTCGGAGGCGGTCAGCCATCTCGCGGATGACCTGGGGGACGATATCATCGGCGATATCTTCGCTTCTGCCGAGTACCGCCGGGTGATGGCGCCGGTGGAAGTTAAACATGCCTTGTACCACGCCATTGGACTGGCGCACCATTAGGCCTGAAACCCCGGCTCCCCGGCTCCGGTTGGCTCACCCTGAGCAAAGAGCGGCATCGCAGCGAGCGGCATAGGCCGGTCTTGTCGATTCTTTCGGAGCGCCGGTGTCCCTTGACGGCCGCCGGCCGCATCGTCTATGGCGGTCGCCGATGGTAGTCGTTTAAAACAGCGGCCAAACCGGGCTGCTCCCTGCAATGGTTGCGGCGGGCAGCCCCTCCCCTTGCCGGTGAGCCGACCAAACCGGGAACGGGAGACTGGGCCACCGGCGATGAGAGGGGCGAAAGGGAAAGCCGGCAAGAGAAGCATAACCCGAAGGTCTCAACGAAGGAGAAGGTTCCGTTGAAAGTGGTTTCCAAGTTGCTTGAAGTTGCATTCAAGCCGGCGGTTATGCGGATACTGCTAGCCTGGGAGCGGCTCGAATCGGGAGTCAGCTACAATCCCCTATCCCCGGAACTGCGGGCCAACCCCTATCCCACCTATGAAAAGCTGCGGAACAAAGACCCGGTACACCGCATTAGGCTGCATAAAGCGTGGGTCTTTACTCAGTTTGAGGACGTGGACGCCATTCTGCGCGACCACCGTCGGTTTTCCAACGGAAGACCCCAATTGGGGTATGTACCCTACACCACGATGCTCGGCCTGGACCCGCCGGACCATACCCGGCTGCGCAGCCTGGTGTCCAAGGGATTCACTCCCGGGTCGGTGACGGAGCTGGCGTCCAGCATCCAACGGACGGTTGACCAACTGCTGGACGACGTCGGCGACCGGGGGCATTTTGACCTGATGCGGGAATTTGCCTATCCCTTGCCCATCATTGTTATCGCCGAAATGCTGGGGGTTCCGCCCAAAGACCGCGACCAATTCAACGACTGGTCCAACATTGTCTCCCTGGTGGTTGACCCGCTGCTCCAGCCGGAGCAAATAGAAAGAGTTCAACAGACCGTTGAAGAACTGATTGCTTACTTCGAAGAAATGGCGGAAGCCCGGCGCGCCAACCCGCAGAACGACCTGATCAGTACGCTGGTCGCCGCCGAGGAAGCCGGGGACAAGTTGACCCGCGAAGAACTGGTGGTGAACCTGATTCTGCTGCTGGTAGCGGGCAACGAAACCACCCGCAACCTGATCGGCAACGGAACGCTGGCCCTGCTGCGCAACCCGGACCAGCTCCAGCGGCTCCGGGATAATACCGGGCTGCTGGATTCGGCCATTGACGAACTGCTCCGCTACGACAGCCCGGTGCAGTTGGACACCCGGATAACCAAGGAAGCGGTAGAGTTCCGGGGCAAGCGGATTCCCAAGGGAGGCCGGGTCATTTGCCTCCTGGGAGCAGCGAATCGAGACCCGTCAGCCTTTCCCAACCCGGCCGTGCTGGACATTGGCCGCACCCAGCGGAACCACGTAGCCTTTGGCCGAGGCATTCACCACTGCCTGGGGTCGCTGCTGGCCCAACTGGAGGGAAGCATCGCCTTCACCGCCCTCCTGGACCGTTTCAGTTCCATCCGCCTGTCCGCAGAGCCGAAATACCGGAATCAAATAGTGCTGCGAGGACTGGAAGAGCTTTGGGTTGACGTGGCGCCTCAACAGCCCCGTGACCGGGCTGGAGACCATGTTGGAGACCATGTTGGAGACAATGTTGGGGACCATGTTGGGGACCATGTTGGAGCCAGGCTGGGAGCCGGGCCGGAAGTCGTACCGGGGACCAGTCCGGAGAACAATCCGGTGCCCGGGGTTTAACTCGCCTCTCCTGAGCTGCCGTCTATTTCGCCGGAGACCTGAAGCGAGGCTCCCCACGGAAGTCCGGCCAGGCAATTCCGCCCTACTTCTACTCGGTTCCAGGCTACTCGGTACTAGACTACTCAGTACCAGGCTACTCGGTTCTCGGTTCTCGGTTCTCTGTGGTGCGGCTGCCCGGCGCCGGGGACGAAATCGGGAAGGCTGCGGGACGGCGGCAACCGCCAATCAATCCATACATCTAACATCTATCGCAAAAGGATAAGACACTGAAAGTTTTACTTACTAACGACGACGGAATCCACGCCCCCGGATTATGGGCGGCGGCCCGGGCCCTGGCCCAGGTAGGCGAACTATTTATCGTAGCTCCGGACCGGGAGCAGAGCGGGGTGGGCACATCTTTGACGCTGCACGCCCCGGTAAAGGCCCAATCGGTGAGCTTCGGCGGACGGCTGGGCGACGCCGGAGCGGAAACTCCACACCCGGTTACCGCCTTTTCGGTGGAAGGTACGCCGGGCGACAGTTGCATCCTGGGACTGGAGAAGCTGGCCGGGCCGGTGGACCTGGTGGTTTCCGGCATCAACTCCGGCTCCAACCTGGGCTGGGATGTAATGGTATCCGGCACGGTGGGGGCGGCATTGCAGGGCTACCTCCGGGGCTACCCCACCATTGCCATATCGGTCGGCTCGGTGCAGAATCCGCAATTCGGCGGAGCGGCGGCCCTGCTCCGGCTCATTGGCGAGCGGCTGAGCCGGCAAAAATTGGAGCAACCGGCGGCGCCTGCGGAGAGCCGGGAACCGTTCTTTCTGAACGTTAACGTACCCAGCCTGGCCCTGGCGCAGATTACCGGCCTGCAAGTTACCCGGCCCGGCGGCCGCTCCTACGGCGAGTCGGTGCGCGAGGAAGGCCTGGGAAATCAGAAAAGGTATTGGATTTCGCGCAACCGTCCGGTGATGGCCGACAACGGAGAGGGCACCGATATGTGGGCGGTCAAGAACAACCGCATATCCGTAACCCCGCTGCACCTGAACCTGGGCCACCCGGAGCAGGTGCCGATGATCGAGTCCCTGCTGGCGGACGTCCCGGCGCAATTGCTGGGGCGAGGGGATTAGGGGGCATGGGAGTATTGACGGGTTGTGCAGTTTAGTGAACACTATATTAGCCGACGGATGGCGAACCGGGGTATCACCCTTGAACAAGCTACCGCAGTGGTAAACAGTCCGGTACTTAGGCTGTTACAGGAAGACGGGCGCACGAGATATTGGGGATACGTCGCCGAATTGGGACACTATATTCGTGTAGTAGTCGAGCCTGACGGTGAAACCATTCTGACCACATTCATAGATTCAAGATTCCAGCCTGTCGAAGAAGGAACTAACAATGGTGCAGGTCAATTACGACGCTAAATCAGATGTCCTCTCGATCATCTTGGCCTCAAAAAAGGTGAAAGAGTCGGCAGAAATGCTCCCAGACGTTATTGCAGATTTTGACGACGACGGTCGGGTGGTGGCTTTTGAGATTCTCGATGCCAGCAAGTTGATTGACCCGGAAACATTGAGGCTAAGTGCCAGTGAGAACAATTAATGCCTATATTCAAAACATTTGCAAAGCGTAAAGAAGAGGCTGCCAAAGCTGGAAAGCCAGTAATTTACCGTTACGATTCTTTACCAGACAGATTTCGTGCCCAAGTTTTTCATATACTGCGGGACGCAATTTGTAAGCTTGCCTACTTGGACGAGCGAAGAGATTGGTGGTGCTATATCCATGACACGCTGGCTCGCGAGATTGGTGTTCTTGACATCATGCGTGGTCAATCTAATGCTTCCAATGACGGCAGGATGCAAAGCTGCCTTCAGTTCTTGATGACAAGCGAGGATATTGACCAAGTGCTAAGCCTCATAGAGATTTCGTTCTATTTCATTGACACCGTGATCAGAGGGGCTAGGCACGATATTTCCTATTATGAAATTGATAACTCACAGAACCCGGATGATGTAATCCATGAGCTGAACCAACGTTTTCAAGATCACTCCATAGGCTACCAATTCCAGGGAAGGCAAATAATCGAAGTTAGTTCACAATACCTTCACGCTGAAGCTGTCGAGCCGGCAATTACGCTCTTATACGAAGAAGGATTCGAAGGTGCTTTAGAAGAATTCATGATTGCGCATAAGCATTTTCGGGAGGGTAACAGCGAAGAAGCCATTACCGAAGCTTGTAAAGCTTTCGAGAGCACCATGAAAGCCATCTGTGACCGCCAAGGATGGGGCTACTCCAAGGGAGATACCGCAAGCAGGCTGTTAGCTATCTTATATGAAAAACAACTGGTTCCTTCTGAGATGCAAAATCACTTTAATGGTTTAAGAACAGTGCTTGAGAGTGGTGTTTCAACATTGAGAAACAACTTTGGAAGTCACGGACAAGGCAGCGAATCTAGGGATGTTCCTGACCACTATGTATCGTATGCCTTGCATTTGGCGGCTTCCAATATTGTGTTCCTAATCAACTCTTACAAACATATCAGAATGGCCCGGTAATATCCCCGCTATCCCCTACATTGGCATAATAGCCCCATCTTTCCACACTCCTATAGAGGGAGGCTTTCCACTTGGTGAAACGCCCGGAACCTATGCCCCCTGATCGTGAGCAGCCCTCGCCGGCCTGCGGCGGCACCCGTTATCCCTGTTGCCGATGGTCCAGAGAAGCCCGACGCTTGGCCCGCAAAGGTAACCGCTACTATTGTCGGGTAATCCTTCGGGATACAGACGCAGTTTGAGGTCGACCTTGATCGGTATATTGGCAAGCGGCTTATCGTCGTTTGTCATACGGTGGACGTAGATCTCAACCTCCCCCCACCGCTACCCCCTTCCCTTTATCTATGGCATAATGGGGCAACCTTACCAAACTCCTTTAGGGAGGCATTGAATCTATGGTCAATCTTAAACGGGGCGCGGCTATCGTGGGCATCCACGAGCACGTTACGCGCTACGCACCGGACAAGAGCGAGCTGCAAATTCAGGGGGAGAGCGTCATCAAGGCCCTGGAGGACGCCGGCTTAACCAAGAAAGACGTGGAGGGCCTGTTTACCGCCTCCAGCAGCATCCGCAACAGCGGGATGAACCTGGCCGACTACCTGAATATGTACCCCAAGTATGTGGACAACACCACGGTGGGCGGCGGTTCCTTCGAGTTTCACCTGTCCCATGCCCTGACCGCCATTGCCGCCGGACGCATCAATTGCGCGGTGATCACCTACAGCAGCCTGGCCCGCTCCGGCGGAGTGTCGGTGGGTACCGGCGGCGTGGGCCGCTTTGGTCATCCTCGCCTCGACCCGTCGCCGGACAGCTTCGAGGAGCTTTACGGGCTGACCACCGTGGGGCTGTACGCCATGATTGCCCAACGACATATGCATCTTTACGGCACCACGTCGGAGCAGTTGGCTGAAGTTGCCGTGGCGGTACGCAAGCATGCCTCAATGAACCCGGAAGCCCTGTTCCGCGACCCGATAACGGTGGAGGATATCGTCAACTCTCGGGTGATTTCTTCGCCGCTGCACCTGCCCGACTGCTGCGTGATTACCGATGGCGGGGGCGCGGTGGTGGTCGCCTCGCCGGAGGTGGCCCGCAATTGCCGCCAACGCCCGGTCTGGGTGCTGGGCGTGGGCGAAGCGATAGCTCACCAGGGCGCCGGTAAGCGCGATTTGATGTATATCGCCGCCAAACAGAGCCAAGAACCCGCCTTTGCGATGGCCGGGGTCACCCACCAGGATATTGACATGGCGATGATTTACGACTCTTTCACCATCACGGTGGTGGAAACTCTTGAGGATTTGGGCTTCTGCGAGAAGGGAGAGGGCGGCGCCTTCGTCTCCGGCGGGCGGCTCCAGGTGGATTCCGAATTGCCCGACAAGCTGCCGATCAACACCGACGGCGGCGGCCTGTCCTCCAACCATCCGGGGATGCGGGGCATCTTTCTGCTGCTGGAAGCTACGCGCCAACTCCGGCACCAGTTTGAAGGAACGCCGCGTCAGGTGCCCAACTGCCAAATTGCCCTGTGCCACGGCACCGGCGGTTCGCTCGGCGCCCGGCATAGCGGCGGCACTGCCATATTGGGGAGGGATTAGGTTATGACGCAGCCACAATCGAGGCCGGAATGGAATAAGCCGCTGCCCAGCATCGTCGGTGAAACCAAGGCCTACTGGGATTCGTGCCGCCGCGGACAACTAATTATTCAGAAGTGCGCCGCCTGCGACGAGTACCAGTTCTATCCCCGGGGCATCTGTGCCAACTGCTGGTCGGAGGAAATCAAATGGATCACGGCCAGCGGCAAGGGAACGGTGTGGACTTATACCGTGACCTACCAGAACCGGACGCCGGGCTTTGCCGAGGACGTGCCCTATGTGCTGGCCCTGGTGGAACTGGAGGAAGGGGTGCGGATGTTCACCAACATCGTTGAGTGCAACCCCCGGGAGGTAAGCATCGGTATGCCGGTGGAGGTTACCTTCGTAAGAGCCACCGATCAGATAACCATCCCCTACTTCCGTCCAGTATCCGAGTAACTTTGTAACTTTCATCTACCTATGCATAACCAAGACCTCCTGTCGGGCTTCTTCCCGACAGGAGGTCTTATGTTGTATTTCCGGTTTTACTTGCGGTTAAGGAGAGAAACTCAGTCCGCGATGTTGCGGTGAAGGATACATCCCTTGGGTGGGTTGACCCGGTCAAACAATGCTACGGTTTCCTGAGATGGCGCCGGCGTAAGCAGGGTCACTACTACCGCCATGGGCATAGCAAACAGAAAGCCCGGGGCGGTGGCGAAGCCGATGTCCATTATTCCGCCGGGGCCTCCGTCAACAACTTGCCAGATGCTGGTAACCACCGTGCCGGTGATTATTGAAGCCAGCGCTCCCCAGGTATTAAAGCGGCGCCAATACAAGGCCAGAATCGTGACCGGCCCAAAGGCTGCCCCCATTCCGCCCCAGGCGTAGGCAACCAGGTTGAATATGGAATTGGGGAAGAAGATGGCCAAGCCGGCGGAGAAGACACCGATAAGCGTCAGCAACAGGCGGCCCAGCCAGACCCGGGACCTGGTTCTGACCGTATTGGAGAAATTCTTGATGAAGGGCAAGTCACCGGCAGCAACGGCCGAACCCAGCAGCAGCTGGGAGTCCGCTGTACTCATTACCGCCGCGATTACCGCGGTCAGGAGAAGGCCGGTAGCCAACGGGAAGAAAAACGCTTCTGAGACCACGATATAGAGCCGCTCCGGGTCAGACACCGCCTCCAGCATTCCCACTTCGAGCAAGGCAGGACGGGCGACCAGGCCCAGCAGGAACCCGAAGGAAATCAGAAGGGCAACCCATATCAGGGAGATATTGCGACTCGCCGCTATCTTGCCTTCGCTTTCCACGGCCATGAACCGCTGCAACATCCTTTGAGCGCCCAGAAACCCCAAGGCCCAGCCGCAGAGGTTGACCAGGTTGGCAAAGGAGATGGCGCTGCCGTCGGCCTGAGTAAATGGGTTAAAGAAACCCGGAATAGTCGCTCCCGTACCCCGGAAAGGGTGGTCTGTTATCGTTATCAAGGTTAGCGGCAATATAATAAAGCTGATAAGCATCAGCAGGGCCTGGAATACGTCAGTGCGGGAAACCGCCAGAAAGCCGCCAACGAAGGTATAAGAGGCTACGGCGACCAGAGTTACCAGTACGCCCGTATTCGCGCCAAGCCCGAATACGGTCTCCAGCAGTTTGGAGCCGGCAATCAGGCCGGAGCCGATATAGAAGACAATAAAGAAGAGGGTGATTAAGGCCGTCACCGTCCGCAGGATTCCGGTCCGGTCGCCAAAGCGCTTTTCAAAGAACTCCGGCAGCGTAAGAGAATCATCGGTGGCTATGGTGTAGCGGCGCAATCGCTTGGCCAGCAAAGTCCAGGCGAGCCAGGACCCAAATAAAATGGACGGCACCGACCACAAGTGCACACTGCCTTGGGCAAACACCAGCGCGGGAAACACCAGCATGGTCCAGCCACTGGCAGCAGACGAGCCGGCGCTGAGCGCGGAGGTGAAGCTGCTCAACCGCCGGTCTCCCAGCACATAGTCCGCCATCCCCCGCATCTGGCGAGAGCGGACTATCGCTATGCCAATCAACGTCGCGAAGTACCCAAAGAAGACCAGGAGAATCCAGTAATCCAGGGAGGGCATGGGTTGGCCTTTTTATCCTTGCAAAAGATCTGCGCTTTTGCGCCGCCCGGTCAGCCTGTTACACTCGGTTACGCAGCTCATCGCACCGGTCCTGGTCGGCCTCAGCTTCTTCCAGCCGGTCGCTGAAGAGGTAGGCCAGGGAACGGCGGCCATAGAAGTTGTCGTCCTCCGGGTTAACCTCAATGGCCCGGGTCAGGTCGGCTATGGAGTCATCGTACCGGCCCAACTCATAGAAGGATACCCCCCGGTTGAACCAGGCATCGGCCAAAGCGTCGTCCAACTCCAGGGCCTGGGTGTAGTCGGCGATTGCCTGCTCGTAGGCGCCGTTGCGGCTGTACTGGTTGCCCCGCCGGTTATAGCCCGCGGCGTCCGTGGGTTCCTCCGGCGGGGTGAAGTTTGGTCTCATGGGCTACCCTGGCCTTGGGGTTGGGCCTGTAGCAAGGACTTAAGCTCTTTCGCACGTTGGGCCTGACGCTGTGCCTCACGCTCGGCCTCAAGTTGGGCCTGAAGCCGAATCTCAGCAAAATCATCCGGACATCGGGAGGAAAAGATGTAGCCGCGGCGGGCGGTTACGTCCAGAATCTCTACGTCGTATATTTCAACGACACCGTTCTCAGTGCTGCAATACTCCCACACTTCTTCGAGGTATCGGTTGGTGGGCTTTACCACCTCGACTCGGAGGGATGGCGTGAAAGGGCCGGGTTTATCCTCGTAGGGCCTTAGCCGCTCCTGCAAATAGCTTTCAGCGGCGTGTCCGTCTGACCAAATCCAGGGGGCGGCTACGAACAGGTGCCAACTGGAACTTATGTGGTCGTACTCGTCCCAGTCCTCCCTTTCGATCAGGGCAAAGAGGGAAAAGGGTCCCTTCTCGGCAGCTATAGCTCCCTCGAGTTCAGGCAGTCCCTTTAACCACCGCTTCAGCAAACCGATTCTCATATCACCTCCAACAGCAGGGCAACCGCGTCGATTATCTGGAAGCAGGCGCTCTCGCTGGCGCTTTCTACCGGCAGGTATCGCCAATTATGTGCCCACTTTCCCACCACTTCCCACGCTGTTCGGTATTCGCTTCTAACTCTGTTATGAATGCCGGAAAAGTCCAGCAACACGTTTAAGTCGTGGGTCCGCAAGGATTGATAATTGTGAAACTCACCACTTCTTGCGGGGAACTCAATCCACCCCAAAGTCTCGCAGACCCGGGCCTTCAAGGCCAACTCCACCGCATACCCGCACAGGTACATGGCGGCGTCGTAGCGGCCGGCGTTGCGCAGGGCGATAGCGTCAGCCAGTTTCGCCTCTGACATCCGCCGCAATTCCGTTGCTTCAATCATCGACTGTAGCTCGGCGGCACCCCTAAATAACCGACCGTACCAGTCCGCCATCCACCAGGATGGTGGTGCCGGTGATGTAGCTGGACTTGCCGGAAGCCAGGAAAGCCACCAGGTAGGCCAGTTCCTTGGGCTCGCCGATGCGGCCCACGGCGGTCTCCGCAGCGCGTTGCGCCAGACCCTCCTCCACCGAGATGCCCATCTCGTTGGCCCGAGCCGTGACATTGGAGAGCATCCGCTCGCTGAGAATAGAACCGGGGCAAACGTTGTTAATCAGAATGCCGTCCCGTCCCACTTCGTCGGCCAGGCTCTTCATAAAGGCCACCACGCCCATGCGGGTGGCGCCGGAAAGGGCCAGATTGGGAATCGGCTGGTAAACCGTGCTGGCCAGGATGTTGACGATGCGGCCGCCGCCCTGTTGTTTCAAGTGGGGAACGGCCTCCCGGGACATACGAGCAAAGAAGAACAGTGACCGCTGCACCGCGGTCTCCCACTGCTCCTCGGTGGCGGTTTCGGAGCGGGCCAGGGGCGGGCCGCCGGAGTTGTTGACCATAATATCCAACTGGCCGTAGTGGTCCACCGTGGTCTGCACCAGGGTCTTGATGCTGTCGTAATTTTCCAGGTCGGCGGGCAGGGCCAGCACCTCGGCTCCGGTAGAGTCGCGGATTTCCGCCGCCGCCTGTTCCAGGTCGGATGCGGTGCGGCTGCAAATGGTAAGTTTGGCGCCCTCTTCGGCCAGTACGTCGGCGCAGGCCCGGCCCAAGCCCTTGCTGGCCCCGCCAACGATGACCACTTTGTCTTTAAGCTCCAGGTCCATACCGGTTTCCCCCTTACAATCCTATACTCCGGCCCATCCGGCGGGCCGAGCAGATATTACGCGCTGACCACTGATTATAACAGACGGCCTATCGGGGGCAAGAACTACGTGCAAAATTACCCGGAAAATTGCAAGATTCTCGAATCTGAAATTCGCGGATTGATGGAGCCAAGTACGATGCGGTCATGACCAAGACCCAAAAGGAACCTGAATATTTATACTTCACATCGACGTTAAGTGCTCAACTGACCACAATACAGAGAGCGCTTAACGTCAGAAGTCATCAGACTTCATTTGCAGAATGCTATATACTATCTGGCATTCCGGACGAAACTATCTCTTTCCAAGAAAGGCGGCCAATTGTTATGAGTAACACGGAACCGCAGATAGGTATATCAACTGAACGTTTCTCGGTATCTGCATCAGGTATGCGAAGCCTCAATATTGGTCGCAAGCCTTGGGATCTTGTAAAGGAACTGATTCAAAACGCATGGGATGAAGCTCCTTTTGCCACTGAATGCCGCGTCATTGTCAAGCCACATCCTGAAGGCAACACCACAACAGTTACTGTCCAAGACGACGGGCCCGGTTTCAGTAACATTGCGGACGCATACACCATTATGGGAAATACCAGCAAACGCCTCCATCCGACCAAGAGAGGCCGCTTCAACATTGGTGAAAAGGACGTTATCAGCGTAGCAATTGAGGCGGAAGTAGAAACGGTCGGATACACCGTCGTTTTCCCACGATCTGGGTCAAGAGAGATAACTCCCAACTCGCGGAAAAAAGGGACCCAGATACAGGTTCTTATGCCTTGGAACGAGCGCCAAAGTAAAGAACTCGTTGCGATGCTGCAACGCTTCAGGTCTCCCTTGAACTGCCGCCTATTTGTCAACGACCTGGAGGTTCTGCCTCGTCCCGCCAAAAAAATACGCTCCGCCGAGCTACAAACTGAAGTACAGGATGATCCCAACGGGCCTATGCGAACGATCCGACGACGCACCGAGATCCATCTTGTTGAACCAGCCGATTCAGACGGTGAACGATGGGTCTATGAAATGGGCATACCGGTGCAGGTCATCGGATGCCCGTGGCATATCGACGTCATGCAAAAGATTCCTTTGGATCAGAAAAGGAATGCCATCAGCGACACATTTCTCAACCGTATTTATGCCGAGACCCTCAACGCGTCCCACAGAGATTTGAAGAAAGAGGAGTTTGCCTCGGATTGGGTGAAGAGAGCAATCGAGAATTCGCAGATAGACTCCGAAGCTATCAAGTCCACTGCAATCGGACGCTATGGGCTCAAGGCTGTCTTCTCTTCAATTGATCGAAACGCCGATATGCGTGCAACCGAGGCTGGTTACAAACTAATCAGCCCAAGCTCGCTGTCCACAAGGGAACGCGAGTTATTCCGAAAATACGCCGGCATACAGGATTCAAGCGAGAAGTTCCCTACTCCGCCGCCACCGCTGAACGACTACCTACCCGAACCAGGTTCCGATCAAGCCAGATTCGCTGAATGGGTCACAGAAATGGCAAGCCACTGCAATCTGACAGCTACGGTGCGTTATTTTCACGAACCTGGCAACGACAGACTCGCCGATTGCTCAGTATCTACCACGACTCCAACCATACGGTTCAACGAGGCTCACCTTACACGCCTTACACCTACATTCTTCCAACCACCTTACGAATCCATCGATCACTGGGACCTACTGTTCCACGAACTTGGGCATGCGCTTGCCGACTCACTATCATCAGTACACGGTGAAGCGTGGGGAGACGGAGTAAGCAAAGCTGGCGCGCTTATCGCCCTCCGTTTACTCCAGGATAGGAATAGATAGCTGGACAACTGCAAAGTAGCAAAACCCATACAGTACCTTCACGGAGTATTCGAGGACAACATTTCGCCACCTCGCCACACCCCCGGGATGGTTCCAGGTCTTTAAGGAAAAGCGTTAGCCGGAGTTCTAAGGAACACTTCTGAAAAAGTCCCTTCCCCCTCGATTAGGGGAAGGTTAGGGGAAGGTTAGGGGAAGGTTAGAGCCTGTCCCGAACTGGATTCGGGGATGGGGGTGCCGGCGCTCATTTCATAGCTGACGCCGTTAAGCTACCCTCCGGGATTCCGGCTTTTGCCGCAATGGCGATAACCTGTTCAGAGGTTCCTGCGAAGGGAGGAACGACGGGAATATGACTTTGCACCTAACGCCATAGCCCAGCCAACCCGTTGGCTAACCGGACGCAGAGACGTGCTATACTTTTGCCTATCTCACAAACTCCCACTGCACCGGTCAGCGTCCGGTCAGCGTCCGGTCAGCGTTCGGTCAGCGTCCGGTCAGCGTTCGGTCAGCGTCCGGTCAGCGTCCGGTCAGCGTCCGGTCAGCGTCCGGTCATATCCGGTCGTATCCGGTCGTATCCGGTCGTATCCGGGCTGGCAGCGATGTTGGCGGGAGTTGAGGCAGAACCGGAATGATTGAGGACACCAGCACCTTTCAGGATCAGTTGCAGGAACAATTGCCGGAAATCGAAACCGCCGCCGTGGCAATGGCCCATGGCGCCGGAAAGATTTTATCCGGCCAGTTTGGTCGGCAATTGTCTATTGAATACAAAGACAAGAATCAATTAGACCCGGTGACCTCTGCGGACAAGGCTACCCAGGAATACCTGGTCGGGGAGATAACCCGGCAATTCCCCTCCCACGGCATCCTGGGCGAGGAAGGGTCGGCAGAAACGGACCCTTCCGGCCCCGCCCCGGATTTCCTCTGGGTGCTGGACCCGCTGGACGGCACGACGAACTTTCTTAACGGTCTGCCGGTGTATGCCTCATCCATCGGAGTCCTGTACCGGGGGCGTCCGGTGGCCGGCGCGCTCTACATTCCCTGGCCTTCGCCGGGGGGCGGATTCATCCTCCACTGCCGGCAGGGAAATGGCTGTTTCGCCACCCCATGCAACGGCAACAGCAACAGTACCGACACCGACACCGACACCGACACCGACACCGACGCTGCGCCGGTGTCGGTCTATGAGTCGGAGAAGCCGGTGGGCAACCGGCTCATCGGTCTGCCCGGGTTTTTTGTGCAGACCACCCGGTTCGGCAAGCCGGTAGGCCAGCACCCGGGGGAGCTGCGGACGACGGGCAGCATCGCCTATGAGCTGGCAATGACCGCCTGCGGGGTGCTGCAATATGCAATCTTCGGCGCGCCGCGGATGTGGGATATGCTGGCCGGAGCGCTGGCCGTGGAGGAAGCTAAAGGTACGGTGATGACCCGCCTGTCCGGGGAAAAGCGGTGGCATCCAATGGATTCGCTGGCGCCGAGCTGGGAAGAGAAGCCGCCAACGTTGCAGGAACTGCGCCGGTGGACGGCGCCCCTGGTAGCGGGCAACCGGCAGGTAGCGCCGCTAATCGCCCACAATATGCGGCCCCGGTTCCGACCGGTGGTTAAGCTAAGGCAGATGGGCAGGAAAGTGCGGGGGATGGTGAAAGTACGGGAGAAGAAGTAAAGGAAGGAGCCAATATGCCACAGCAGATTCGCATATGGGAAGTAACGGAAAACAATACTCTTACGGAGCTTCCCAGTACTGAAATCAGTTTGGAAGAGCGGTTGGAGGACTGGCTGGAAAGCGACATTTCAATGCTGGACCCTGACCTGTTGGTGATTGGTCGGCAAGTGCATACCGCTTTCGGCGGTGCGATTGACTTGCTTTGTCTCGACTCCGCTGGTTCTGTCGTGGTAGTCGAACTCAAGAGAGGACGAGCTCCGCAAGAAGTAACCGCCCAAGTCTTGGAGTATGCTTCCTGGGTGAAGGACTTGGGATTTGACCAAGTCAACAATATCGCAGCCAGCTATTGGGGAATTGAGGGTTCGCTTGCGGATGCGTTTAATGCTCAATTTGGAGGGCCGTTGCCTAGTTCTTTGAACGAGAGCCATCGCTCACTAATAGTCGCTGAGTCGCTGGACGCCAGCACCGAGAGAATCGTCCAGTACCTATCCGACCTGAACGTGCCAATCAACGTTGCCACGGTGCAACATTTCAAGGACAGCGATGGCAAGGAATTGCTAGCTCAAGTTTTCCTGGTCGAGCCAGAAGTAGCGGCCACCCGAGCGCAGGTCACGCCCAAGAGGACATCACTATACGGAACTGTGAACGATATTCAAGCCCTCGCCGACGACAATGGTATTGGAGGATTATACGGGCGGGTAAGAGATGGGGTTCGTAGGATTCTTTACGCTACCCCATACACCGACAGTGTAGGGTACTATCGGAGGTTCGATGACGGTGGTACGCGGACGGTGATGTTTATAAATGCCATTCCCGCTACTGAAGACGGGGGATTGGGATTTACCGTACACGCTACACGGTTTGACAGCTACTTGGGCATAAATCTTGAGGGGCTGAAAAACCTGCTGCCGGAAAACAGCAGTGAAGTCATCCACGTGCGTAACTGGAACGGCAGTTCACCCGAAGAAAGAACGAGCGCCATTGGATTGGAAGGCACCTTTAACACCACTGAGGAAGTGGACAAGTTCATTGACGGGCTACGGCGGGCTTACGCACCTTAATTGCTTTGCCGCCAAGACCGGCGTGTAGTTACTCCACTTCCAAATCCTCCGCCTCCAGTTGGCTCCAGAACACCTCCCCCGATTCTATCTGCGGCTCAATTCTATTGTCCCGGAATACCCCGGCTGCGACAGCGTAGGCCGGCTTTCCGGTGAATCGAGTCAGGAAAGCGGCGTTGCGGACGGCCCGTTCCGTGTCCCTGCCGTTAGCGGTATAAGAAATTTCTACCGCTATATAGCAGGTTTCTCCTGCCGAGTCGGTAGCTTTCATAACCAAGTCAGCCAAGCGGAAATTGTCTATTTGGTTGGCAGGGATATCCGAGGTATCCGAGGTATCCGTTATATCCCATAGATCTCTATCAGTGAGATTCTCCACCTGGTTAAGTCCCACGTTGCGGGCAATGGTATAGGACCGCGCCAAGGCAGAGTTTCTGGCATGAGAACCCTTGAGAACTCCCATATCCCTGCGAACTGACTGGAAACCGTCGCGCATTTCCTTCTGCATCGCCTCAAATCGATTGTTGGTACTCTCAACGAACTTGGCGAAGTTCTGAGGCAACTCAAGAAGTTCCCGGTCAAATCGATTGTTGGTACTCTCAACGAACTTGGCGAAGTTCTGAGGCAACTCAAGAAGTTCCCGGGTCAGCAGCCGGGCGCGCAGAGCCTCAAGCCACTCCGGGTTTTCATCCAGCAGGCGAATCAGGTCTTCTATGGTGTTGATGGTAGCCATGGTTTATACAGCTTATCGCCAAGTAATACTTTAATCGTACTTGAGCGTTGCCCGGTTGTCCATCTCCGGCTTGCCAGCAAACGCGTTTTAATCCGTCAATTATGCGAAAGCAGGAATCTATAGCCGCCTTGCCGGGTTCATCGTAGTGGCCCACAGGCGGGTTTCAAACCCGCCCCTACAATCCTCAAAACCCCATCCTGTTAATCCTGCCCATCCATGTAAATACCCTACCCCGCATCCGGCTCCCACCCCCAGGGCCGCGGCCCCCAGCCGGCCTCGTAAACCTCGCCTCGCTTGACCGTCAGTACCGGCACCACCGCCTTATCCACCTTGCGGGAGTCGCCAACCACGTCATAGACCACCCAGTCGCCGTCCCTGATTTCCAGCACTGAGACGTCGGCCGGATAACCGGGCTTCAACGCTCCCAGCCGCTCCTCCTGCCCCAGAGCTTTGGCCGGATTGAGGGTACACATCTCCACCACCTGCTCCAGGGTAAACTCCATTGCCAGGAAGCGGGTCATCATCTCGGTCATACTGTGTACCGTAAGCTGACGGCCGGGCAGGGTCAGGTCGGTGCTGATGCAGTGGGGCATCAACCCCTGGTCCAGCACCCTTTGTCCCACATCAAAGCTGAAGTTCATTCGCCCGTGGGCCGTATCCAGCCAAACTCCCCGCTCCCGGGCCTCCTGCGCTTCGGGAACCAGCTTGCCCTCGGCGTCAATTACCCCTCCGGGGTTGGCGGTAAACAAGTGGGTAACGATGTCGCCCGCTTCCAGGATGGGCAGCAGTTGATGGATAACCTTGGCGTCGTAGCGCTTCTCCGTATCGCCGATGTGGACCATCAGCTTTACGCCCGCTTCCTTGGCCGCCCGCTTGGCCATGCGGGGCATCTCCAGGCCCATAATTTCCAGGGCCGGAGAAACCATCCGCGCCTTGATGCCGGCAATTGTGCCCCGGCTCTCTTCCACCACCTGAATCGTCTTGTCCAGGTCGATGCTGGAGGGACTGAAGATGTCGGGAGTGGTGGCCAACCCGGTTCGGCAGATGTGCAGGAAAGGAATAATTTCGGTGGCATTATTGGGGATTATGTGACGGGGAAACCCGCCGTAAGTATCGCAGCCGGAGCTTCCGGCATCCACCATTGTGGTGACTCCGGCACGGACGCCGCCCAAATCGGCCTCTACTCCATTGCCGTTGAAGCCGTCGTAAATGTGGGTATGCAGGTCAATCAACCCGGGGGTCACTATCTTGCCCTTAACATCTATCACCCGTCGGGCCTCTTCCGCCGGGATATTCGGGGCAACCCGGGCAATCTTGCCATCCTCCACCGCCACGTCGTTATCGCCGCTGATCCCCTGGGACGGGTCGATGACCATCCCGCCTTTGATTAACAAGTCATACATACGGAATACGGCCTCCTGTTGGAATGGGTTAAGGAGCGGGGTTGACGCCCGGGCCAGGCCGGCTTAGGCGCCAAGCGGCCGGCTTAAGTCGAATAGCGATTGCTGAACAGGGATCCCACCGATTGGCCCTGGTGAATTCGTCTAATCGCCTCGCCCAGCAAGGGAGCTACGGATAGCACCTTCAGCTTGTCCACATTCTCATCCGGGTTTAGGGGCAGGGTATCGGTGACCACCACTTCCTCAAAGCCGCTGGCGGCAATGGTATCGTAGGCCCGGCGGGCCAGAACCGGGTGGGTGGCGCAGCAGTAAACCTGGGTGACTCCGTGATCCAGCAGCGCCTGACCGGCGTTGACCGTGGTGCCTCCGGTGAGGATTTCGTCATCAAAGGTCAGGGCCACCTTGCCCTTAACATCGCCGATGACGTTGAGGGTCTCCGAGTGGTCGGCGTTATCCACCCGGCGTTTCTCGATGATGGCCAGGGGAACGCCCAGATGCTCGGCTACGTCCCGCGCCCGCTTGCTAATGCCGATGTCCACCGCCACCACCACCAGGTCATCAATCTCCCGGGCCTTGAAATAGTCGGCCATGATGGTCATCGCGGTTAGCTCGTCCACCGGGATGTTAAAGAAACCCTGGATTTGCCCGGCGTGAAGGTCAACGGTCAACAGACGGTCGGCGCCGGCGACGGTCAGCAGGTCGGCCACCAGGCGGGCGGTAATCGGCACCCGGGGCTGGTCTTTCTTGTCGGTGCGCCCGTAACCGTAGTAGGGGACTACGGCGGTTATCCGACCGGCCGAGGCCCGCTTGCAGGCGTCGATCATGATGAGCAGTTCCATCAGATTGTCATTGACCGGCGCTCCGGTGGGCTGGACGATGAAGACATCGCGCTGGCGGATATTTTCCAGAATCCGGACAAAGCTGTTGTCGTTGGCGAACTTGAACACCTCAGCTTGACCGACGGGCAGACCGAGGTAATCGCACACCGACGCGGCCAAAGCCGGGTGAGCGTTTCCGCTGAATATCTTCAGGTCGTCGCTTACGGGGCCTTTATTTAATGTCATAAAACCTTTGCTTAATGTATCTGATGTCATGAAAAGGGCTGCCCAATACTGCCAGGAGCGCCAGCAGCCATACCCCCTTATTCATTGCCGCAACATTGAATACCGGAACGTTAGGGATTATAGCACAGGGGAAATAGCGGTAAAAGGTGAATGACGCCGACGGCGGCCGTTTGGCAACGGTTCAACGGTGTCAAATTACTCCCTTCACTTCGGGTCTTTCAATTGTCACCGCTCCGGCATACCCCTGCCTATCCCGGACTTGCCGAAGGGCCGGCTCCCTATGAGCCGGATTCCCTTGATAATCGGAAGGCCCGGCCCCGCGCTACCGGGCAATACAAAAACCGGGAAACTTGGAGTATGATATTAGTCGGCCAACCGGAACATCATCAGCGGGCCCGCTAACCGATAAGGGTATAAACGGCAAGCATCCCGACGGAAATTCAGCAGAAACTCACTAACGGAAAACTGACGGAAAACTGGAGGTTGTCCGGCTAATGTTCAGCTATATCGACCACCTGGAATGTACCCAATGCGGCAAGACCTTTCCCCACGACCTGGTGAGCAAGGTCAGCGATTGCTGCGGCAAAGTGCTGTTTGCCCGCTATGACCTGCCCCGGCTGCGACGGGAGGGGAATCGGGACGTTTATGCGGGCCGCGAACCCAATATGTGGCGCTTTTCCGAACTGATGCCGGTAACCGACCCGGGGGCGATAATCACCCTGGGCGAGGGAGGAACTCCCCTGCTGGCGGCGCCGAACCTGCAAAAGAAGCTGGGTTTGAAGCGCCTGTTTATCAAGGAAGAGGGTCTGAATCCCACCGGCACCTTCAAGGCGCGGGGCATTTCCGCCGCCGTCTCCAAGGCTGCCGAGCTGGGGATTACCGGGTTTACCATGCCCTCGGCGGGGAATGCCGCCGGAGCCGCCGCCGCCTATTGCGCCCGGGCCGCTCGACCGGTGAAGGTGTTTATGCCCCAGGACGCTCCCGCTGCCAACAAGAAGGAGTCGGTGATGGCCGGGTCGGAGCTTAACCTGGTGGACGGCCTGATTAGCGATGCGGGTCGGTTGGCGGTAGCCGTGGCCGAGGAGCAAAAATTGTTCGACCTTTCCACCCTGAAGGAGCCGTACCGGGCCGAAGGCAAGAAGACGATGGGGCTGGAAATTGCGATGCAGTTGGGTTGGAAGATGCCCGATGCCATTATCTATCCCACCGGGGGAGGCACCGGCATCATCGGAATGTACAAGGGGTTCCAGGAACTGCTGGAACTGGGCTGGATCGAGGGTACGCCTCCCAAGTTTATCGCAGTGCAGCCCACCGGCTGCCAGCCGATAGTAAAGGCGTTCAACGAGGGGGCAGCCACCGCCGAGACCTGGGCCAACGCCAAGACCATCGCCGACGGCTTGAGGGTGCCCGGCCCCTTCGCCGATTACCTGATTCTCCAGGCGATTCGGGAAACCGGGGGAACCGCCCTGGCCATTGAAGACTCGGATATGGTGGATGCGATGTACGAAATCGCCACCGAGGAAGGCATCATCGCCTGCCCGGAGGGGGCGGCAACCCTGGTAGGACTAAAGCGGTTGGTTGATCAGGGGTTCCTTGGCGCCGACGAAACCATCGTGCTGCTCAACACCGGCTCCGGGTACAAGTACCTGGACTTAATACGGGACCGCAACTGATACCCGGCAATTTGCCGGGGCGCTTCCGGCGCCCGCCCCGGTATTACCCGGTAGGCCCGGAAACTGCCGGAGTGGACCCGGGCCGCAACTGCCCGGAACCGGCGGCCGGAACCAGCGGCCGGAACCGGCGGCCGGAACCAGCGGCCGGAACCGGCGGCCGGAACCAGCGGCCGGAACCGGCGGCCGGAACCATAGGAGGGATGGTCTTGGAAATTATTCTCTGCTCTCCCCGGGGTTTTTGCGCCGGAGTCGTCCGTGCGATTCAGGTGGTGGAACAATGCCTGGCCAAGTACGGGCCACCGGTGTACGTCAAGCATCAGATTGTCCACAACCCCTATGTGGTGGAGGACCTGGAGCGCAAGGGAGCCGTCACCGTGGAAACCGTGGAGGAAATACCCCCGGGGTCGCGGGTGGTATTCTCGGCGCACGGTTCTCCCCCGGAGGACTTTGAACTGGCCCGCAGCCGCAATCTTCAGGTCATCGACGCCGTTTGCCCCCTGGTAACCCGGGTACACAACGAGGCGATCAAGTACCACCGTGAGGGCCGGCAGGTAATTTTGGTGGGTCACGCCGGACATCAGGAGGTTAAGGGGACGATGGGCCAGGCCCCGATGACCCTGGTGGACGAGACCTCGGACAACCGGGTGCCCCAATGGGCGCCGAATACGCCGGTGGCCGTGCTGACCCAAACCACCCTTTCCGTGGGCGATACCGAAGAGGCAATCAACGCCATCAAGGAGCGCTTTCCCCAAGCCGAGGTGCGTAACGATATCTGCTATGCCACCACCAACCGGCAGGATGCGGTAAGCAAGATGGCATCCCTGGTAGATTTAGCCCTGGTCATCGGCTCACAAACCAGCTCCAACTGCAACCGGCTCCGGGAGGTGGCCGTCTCTCTGGGCATCGAGGCATACCTGATTAACGGCCCGGAGGAAATCTCCCCGAGCTGGCTGGAAGGCAAGAAGAAAATCGGCATTGCCTCCGGGGCATCCACTCCGGAAGCGCTGGTCGATGCCGTCATTGCGGCGCTGAAACCGGACAAGGTGACGCTGCTGGAAGGGGTGGACGAGGATGTCACCTTTACCATGCCCCGGGAACTGAGGTAATCCGGCCAGGGACATTCACCGTCGTTGACCGCCTTCACCGTCGGCTGAATAGGGGGCGCCGCTAACCGGGCTATCGTATTTGGACGACCCGGCGCTCCGCTGCTACTGCTGCTACTGCTGCTACTGCTGCTATGCGGCCCCCGCGTCAGTCTCACTTTCGAGGAATGAGGGTGCCGGTAGATTGGCGAGACGCCACCGTCAGGGAGCGAGATTAAACGCCAATGCTGTACACCGCCAGCTTTTACGCGCCGCAAGACTGGATCGGACGGGCCTTCCGGGTATCCCGCGCCCACCCCCGAGGACGCCGGGCGCAGTGGGAGACCCTGCCGTTTTTGTATCCGACCCGGGAACTGCTCCGGGCCTACCGGCAGGGCGAACTGGATTTTGAGGCGATGAGCCGGGCCTACCGGCAAAGTCTGGAGGCCAACTACGGCGAAGACCGCCGGTTTCAGGAGTGGCTGGGGGAATTACCCGCTCTGGGCGACATTACCCTGCTGTGCTTCGAGGGCGCCGACCTCCCCTGCCACCGCCGAGTGGCGGCGCAATGGCTTGTTGAACGGGAGCCATCGTTGCGGATCGGGGACTTGCGGTGAAGCAGCGCCAGGCGCGGAAGGGATGTTGCCGGAAGGGATGTTGCCGGAAGGGACGCCGCCGAATCCGGCGCGCCGGGGTTCACTCTCCGGGAACGGCCGGTTCCACCGGGGGTAAAGCGTCCGGGTTATAGTCATTCTCGTCCTGGAGCGGCGGGGGCGGCTGCATCAACAGACTCAGGCGTACCCGCTGTTCTCGGCTAAGGGAGGCGGAAGGCAGGGGCCCGGAGTCCGAGTTTCTTATCTCTTCCAGCCGGCCGGTCAGCGCTTTCGTGGCGTTAATGCCGTCCTGCACCCGGGTAGCTTCCAGATTATGTTCGAAGAAGTTATTGTGCAGCGCCTCTACTGCAAGATAAGCCACGGTCAACGTAGAGTCTCGCCACTCGTCCCGTAGCTGGTCAATTATTCTCCCCACCCGGAAGTGGCCGTAGTGATTCCAGCCTCTGAGTTCGCCACCAGCTTTGGCGGCATGGGTCGCCGCTCCATAGGCTTTCTCCGACGCTTGCAGCGTGTCCCCCGCTTCAAGCTCTTCCTGAGCTTGCCGGAGCAGGCGTTGGCTGATGGCGGCGTATCGGTTGGATTTTTCGCTGCGCCCTTGGGTGTCCGGTTCCGGCGTAGTCATGCTTTCCGCTCGCTTGTTGGGCTTATGGGTTAATCTATAGGAAATTAAGATTGATGTTAGCATACCTCGGGTTATTTGGGTCAGCCGGTTCCACCGGGGGCAAAGCGCCGGCGGTGGACTTGTGGTCTATTGACCATTGGATATTGGACAATGGACCTGGGTCGGGAACCTGTCGGGAACCTGTCGGGAACCTGTCGGGAACCTGTCGGGAACCTGTCGGGAACCTGTCGGGAACCTGTCGGTCAACCCGGATTTTGCGTAGATATTGCCAACCGTTGAACGTAATAGCTTGACACTGGTCAAACCACCTGAATATAATTAACTCAGTCCCTCAATAATTGGTACTTAGCCTTATCCCCCAGCAAGGGACATCTCCATCAATTAGCTCTATCAGCCCCCCTGCTTCACCTAGAGCTAGTCGCCCTCTTAACTGTTAATTTTGGCTTGAGGCATGACCGCCAAGTATATATTCGTTACCGGTGGAGTGGTCAGTTCAATCGGCAAAGGGATTTGCGTTGCCTCTATTGGCCGCATTCTGAAGAGCCGGGGGCTATCCGTCTCCGTAGTAAAACTGGATCCCTACCTCAACGTTGACCCTGGCACTATGTCCCCCTATCAGCACGGCGAGGTCTTTGTAACCAAGGACGGGGGCGAGACCGACCTGGATTTGGGCCACTACGAGCGCTTTATCGACGTGGAACTGACCCGCTCCTCCAATGTCACCGCCGGCCAGGTTTATATGACCCTCATTTCCCGGGAGCGGCGCGGCGACTTCCTGGGGGGCACCATCCAAACCGTACCCCATGTAACCAACGAGATAAAAGCGCGGCTGGCCGAGTTGGCCGAAGCGTCCCAGGTGGACGTTGTAGTGGTGGAGGTGGGGGGAACCGTAGGCGACATTGAAGGGCTGCCCTTCCTCGAGGCCATCCGGCAGATGCGCAAGGACGTGGGCCGAAACAACGTTTGTTACGTGCACCTGACCCTGCTGCCCTACATCTCCGGGGCGGAGGAGTTGAAAACCAAGCCCACCCAGCACAGCGTCAAGGAGTTGCGCAGTATCGGCATCCAGCCCGACGCGCTCATCTGCCGCAGCGACACGCCGATTTCGGACTCAATACGGGAAAAGCTTTCCCTTTTCTGCGACGTGGACGGGGAAGCGGTGATCCCCCTGGAAACGGTGGATAACGTCTATGAAGTGCCGTTAATCCTGGAGGCGGCCGGCCTGGGTCAGTTTCTTATCGACCTGCTATCCCTCGGCGGGCAGCCGCAGGATATGAAGGAATGGTCGGATATGGTGGAGCAAATGCGGCAGCTAAAGGGAAGGCTGCCCATCGCCATCGTCGGCAAGTATGTGGAATATCCCGACTCCTACATCTCGGTTCGGGAAGCCCTGCGCCACGCCGGTATGGCCCACGACCAGGAAGTGAATATACGGTGGGTTCACTCCGAAGACATTGAAAAGTACGGGCCGGAAAACTATTTGAACGATGTACGGGGCATTGTCGTTCCCGGCGGTTTTGGCCCCCGGGGCGTGGAAGGAATGATTGACACGGTGGGCTACGCCCGCACGAATAATATACCCTACCTGGGCCTGTGCCTGGGCTTGCAGGTGATGGTCATCGAGTGGGCGCGCAACGTGCTGGGTCTGGCCGGGGCCAACTCCTCCGAACTTGACCCGAATACCCCGCATCCGGTCATCCACATAATGCCGGAGCAGCGGTCGGTAACCGACCTGGGCGGCACCATGCGGCTGGGCGGGTATCCCTGCCGCCCCCAAAAAGGCAGCCGCACCCTGCGGGCCTATGGCAACGAGGAGATACAAGAGCGGCACCGCCACCGCTTTGAGGTGAACAACAACTATAGAGAGGGTCTGGAGCAATCCGGTTTGATTGTTGGCGGGCTTTCCCCCGACGGGAAGTTGGTGGAAACCGCCGAGGTTAAGGGACATAATTTCATGGTCGGGGTCCAGTTCCACCCCGAGTTTCGGTCCCGTCCGAATCGCCCTCACCCCCTGTTTTGCGAATTCATCGCCGAAGCCACCAACACGATTCGGGAGGGCGCCCAGCGGCCCATGCCCCTGGAGAATAAATAAGCAATTCCTTTTTCCCTGCTTTCCTTCTTTCCTTCCTTCCTGGCGGCTCGCCTCCCACGCCGACTCAGGGTCCAGGATAGAATTAGAATAGAATAGAGGATAAATCGCCGTCTTAACTTCGCGAAGTTAAGACCCCTGAGTCAACACATACCCGGGGCGGTAAGCCCGACGACCGGCGCCGCCAAACCCAACCAGGGTTGGCGCCCATTGACCGCCGGCTCCCGGAAACTGCTAAACCGCCCGCGCCGAACCGATAAACACTGATACGGCGATACGGTGATACGGCGCCAGCCGGACCGGAAGTGCCGGTACATTTCAAACAAAAATATTTTGGATTTTGGATTAAAGAAGTAAAGCCGTGAAACTGTTTTTGGATACCGCCAACATCGCGGAAATAAGGGAAGGAGCCGAGTTTGGCGTGGTCAGCGGCGTAACCACCAATCCATCGCTGGCGGCCAAGGAAGGCATCGGCGGACGGGATAGTTACCGCGCCGCCGTACAGGAAATCGCCGATATCATTGACGGGCCTATTTCGGTGGAGGTGGTCAGCGCCGACGCTCCCGGAATGATCGCCGAGGGGCGGGATATCGCCGAGTGGATTCCCAATCCCTGGGTGAAAATACCCAGCACTCCGGAGGGGTTCAAAGCCATTTCCGTCCTGGCTCGGGATGGCATCAAAATCAACCAGACGCTTTGTTTCTCGGTAAACCAGGCCCTATTGGGTGCGCAGGCCGGTTCCACCGTTATCAGTCCCTTTGTCGGACGGTTGGACGACATCGGACAGGAAGGAATGGCGCTGGTGCAGGAGATAGTGTCCATCTACCGGCAGCACGGGATTTCCACCCTGGTAATGGCCGCCAGCATTCGTCACACCCTGCATTGCACCCTGGCCGCCCGGGCCGGAGCCGATATTTCCACCATACCTTTTGGGGTGCTGCAACAAATGGCCCAGCATCCCCTGACCGACGCCGGGCTCTCCAGATTTTTGCAGGACTGGGAAAAAGCCGGCAACGCATAACCGACGGAGTTAACCAGGACGCCGGGCAGGAAAGACCGCCCGGATACCGCCGAAATAATAGCCGAAAAAAACACCTGAGGCTCTTCTTTAGCGAGCTTGCATCAATTTACGATTATTACAACTGACGCCAATTTAACCCTCCTTCGCCCGACGCCGGCTCATCTGAAGAACATCCCAGGGTTAATCAGCGATTTCCGGGGCGGCGTCGGCAGCCGACCGGTAGGGGACGGCAGGTTGCCCGGTGGACTCGGCGCAGCCGGACTCCCGGAACTCCGATTTAAGGTAAAGACAACTGAAGGCAAAGGCAATTGAATATAAAGACAATTGCCGGTAAAAGGCCGGTTAAAACAGCGCCAGGTTTGAGCGCCTGATCGCCAAATACCCGACGACCTGACGGCGCAACGTGCCGGGCGCAACGATTAGGCCCAACGATTAGGCCCAACGTACCGGGCCAAAACCGTACCGGGCCAAATACGAGACGACAAAAGACAAACGACGCCAAGGGATTGGTTTTAGGAAGAACGACGAGGTGATGATGACAACTACTGCGCAGCGGATGATGGACGTAGCCGAACTGGGGGCCAAGAGCAAGGATGACCTCCTGGTACTGGCCCAGGACTTCGGGCTGGAGGACGGGGCGGCCCTGGCCGCCGTGCGTCGGGAGGACTTGCTAAACCGGCTGCTCCACGCAGTTTCGGCCCGCCAGGCCCTGGTTTCCTCCGGTATCCTGGAAATCATGGACGAAGGCTACGGCTTTCTACGGCAGATTACCTATCTTCCGGCCACCGGCGACGTTTACATATCCCAATCCCAAATCCGCCGTTTCGGGCTCCGCACCGGCGACACCGTAACCGGCCAGGTGCGTCCGCCCAAAGAAGGAGAACGCTACTTCGGCCTGGTAAGAGTGGAGCAGGTCAACGGGCTGGAGACCGACCAGGTGCATGCCCGCTTCCGGGCCCAGTTCGAATACCTGACCCCCATCTTCCCGGAAGAACAACTGGTGCTGGAGACCGATAGCGCCAACCTTTCCACCCGGATGGTGGACCTGTTTGCCCCTATCGGCTTGGGGCAGCGCGGCCTGATTGTATCCCCGCCCAAGGCCGGTAAGACCACAATCCTGAAGCAGATTGCCCACAGCGTTTCCATCAATATGCCCGAAGCGGTATTGATGGTGGTGCTAATCGGCGAGCGTCCGGAGGAAGTAACCGATATGCGCCGGGCGGTCCGCGGCGATGTATTCGCCTCCACCTTCGATGAGTCGGTGGAAGAACAGTGCCGGGTGGCCGAGCTGGCCCTGGAACGCTCCAAGCGTCTGGTGGAAAACGCCCAGGACGTGATTATCCTGCTGGACAGCGTTACCCGGCTGACCCGGGCCTATAACCTGGCGGTTCCCTCCAGCGGGCGCACCCTTTCCGGCGGTATCGATCCGGCAGCCCTTTATCCCCCCAAGAAGTTCTTTGGGGCCGCCCGCAACATCGAGGAAGGCGGCAGCCTGACCATCATCGGCACTTGCCTGGTGGATACCGGCAGCCGGATGGATGAGGTGATTTACGAGGAGTTTAAGGGCACCGGCAACATGGAGCTGCACCTGGACCGCAAGCTGGCCGACCGCCGCTTCTTCCCCGCCGTGGATATCGTCCGCAGCGGCACCCGCCGGGAAGAACTCCTTTACGATGAAACCACAATGAAGCAAATCTGGCTGCTCCGCCGGATGATTTCCCTGATCTCCAACGACGGCTCTACCAGCGCTACCGAGCGGGTGCTGGAACGCCTGTCCAAGTACCAGAACAACGAGGAATTCCTGTCCAATCTCAACAAAGAGACCTAACCCCGATCATTCCCGGTCCGGGCGTCGGCCCGGCCCTACCCCTGTAAGGGGGAGGTGTTCGGCTTTTCAGATAGGAGTTACCTGGTGGTATGTCATCCTGAGCGCAGCGAAGGATCTAAAATCCCCGACTGCTACCTCGTTCCGGTTCCGGTAAAGTATCTCTGGGCCGGAGTTTAGATTCTTCACTCCGTTCAGAATGACATACTAACTAGGTGACTTCTGTGCTGAATACCCACCCCTGTAAGCGGGCCTCCCCTCCCCCGCTTCATCCCCCTTTAATCATCAAACCGCTAATTCTCCATTCCAGGGCAGGCACATAGGCCTGCCCCTACACCCGGTAGAGGCAACCCTACGTGGTTGCCCAGGGAATCAACAATTAAAAGGCCCCGGCTCCGCCGCAAAGGCGCAGCAAGCGGCAAGGTTGTGTTACCATTAGTTTGATAGTTTGATAGTCAGGTAGTTGGGAAATTTGGCCTAGTAACTTATTGGCGCAGCAATATGGCCGACAGCAAGATATTAATAATAGACGACGAGTGGGAATCGGCAATCGTCAAAGCGGTGCAGCGGCGGCTGGAAGAAGAAGGCTGGCGCACCGTCGTGGTGGAGCCGCAGGCTATGGGCCTGGTGGCGAACGAGTTTGAGGATGCGGCCATCTACGCCATCGAAGAAGAGAGTCCCGACGGAGTGCTGCTGGACGTGCGCCTCGGCGAGGGCCAGGACGACCAGTTCAAGGGGCTGGAAATATTGCGCTACATTGTAGAGCGCCATTCCACCCTGCCGGTGCTGATGTTCACCCAGTATGTCCAGGGGCCGGCCCGGGAAACGGCGGCCCGGGGCGCCCTGCGCTGGAACGCGCCGGTGGACTTTATCGACAAGCTCGCCAGCCCGGAAGAAGTGGTGCTCCGGCTGCGGCGGCTCATCGGCGCCACCCCGGACCTGATTCCGGTCGGCGCCCATCTGCGGGTGGACACCGGAGCCAAGACCGTCTCCGCCCGACGACAGCGGGATGCCGACCTGGAGCCGGTGGCGGACATTCAGGGAATGAAGTTCGAGATTTTGCAGGAACTGGCCTCCGCCTGGTATCGCAGCCCCGGCGAGCTGGTGCCCTTCAGCCGCCTGGAACGCTACTCCGAGGGCGAGGAAGCCCGGGCCTCCCTGCGGGTGCGCATCCGGGAAATCAAGATATCCATCGGCAAGGCCCTGGGGGTGCAACTGGGAGCCAACGACCTGATAATCAACGTGCGGGACCGGGGCTACCGCCTGACGCCCCCCCAACTGTGACACTATGACTATTCCCAAACCGGGGCCCGACTTGTCCTGGAATCGGCCCCGAACCTGGCCGCGTATTTGGCGGAGAACCACGCCGGGAACCATCGGATTTTCCGGCCCGGCCCGCATCATCGGCATCATCGGCATCGTCGGCATCGTACTGCTGGCCTGCGGCGCCCTGGGCCTGCTCCTGGCTCCCCTGCTCGGCCCGGCCTTCTCGGCGCGCCTCTGGGGAATCGAACCGCTGACCTACATCGGGGCCATGCTGATCATTACCGGGCTGACCGCCACCACCGTTTCCTACCTGGTCCCGGAGCTGCTCCGCCGCCGAAACGGCGAACCGGAGGAGGAACGCCGCATCGCCGAGCGGTGGACCCAGGTAACCCAGCAGTATTTCGAGCTGTTCAACCACGATTTGGGCCGGCCGCTGCGCCGCATCCTGGGCAAGGAACGGGAAATTCGCGAGCTGCTCCAGTCCGGCGGCGCCGACATCTCCCCCTCGGTTCGCGAGCTTTTGGACGAGATTGAGGAGCAGACCCCCAGCTTTCGCTTGATGATGTCCAATATCCAGGTGCTAATCGAGCTGGAGACGCCCAACACCGGCAAGACCCTCCAGGCGGTGGAACCCGCCGCCGTGGTGCGCCGCATCGTGGACCGTTACAGCCTGGTGGCCGCCGACGCTCACAAGCAAATTACCTGGTGGTCCGACCCCACCGAGTTCGGCATCGTCTATTTCGACAGCTCCGCCATTGAGCACATCGTCACCAACCTGGTGGATAACACGGTGCGCTACGCCGAGGGCTGCGTGGAAATCGGCCTCACCCGGAACGATAGCCATTTCGGTATCCAGGTCTGGGATGACGGGCCGGGCATCGCCGAACGCTACCTGCCCTACCTCTTCGACCGGGGCTGGACTCCGGAGGTGGCGCGGCGGGAGGAGCGCACCAGTTCCGGCCTGGGCCTGTTCATCGCCCATACCCTGGCCCACCGCTACGGCGGCGACCTGACGGTGCAGAGCGTGGCCGCCCCGGACCCGGAACACCACACTACCTTTATGGTAACGCTGCCCCTGCAAGAAGCCCCGGCCCGGCAGCCCGGGAGCTAAACCGGAATGAACCCCCCGGACATTCCGAGGATTCCACCACCCGCCGTCAACCGGCCCGCGCGTCGGCCCGGCCCGGCCCACTTTTTGGCTCGGTTAATGGAGTTAATAGACCGGTGGCCGCTCCGGTCACCGGTCAAATCGGGGCGGTTGCCGGTCAAATCGGGGCGGTTGCCGGTCAAATCGGGGCGGTCACCAGTCAAATCGGGGCGGTTGCCGGTCAAATCGGGGCGGTTGCCGCTGCCCCCGTGGTTGACCCAATGGCCGGCCCTAACCCTGGCCCTGGCCCTGACTCTTACTTTAATCGGCGCGGCCGGCTGCGTTCAGGCGGTGGAACGGCCCGGCATCGAAACCCCGACGCCGGTGGTCATACTGATGCCCGCGCCCGCGCCCGCGCCCACCGCCACGCCCTTCCCGGCGCCCCCACCGGCGCCGACGCCCACCCCGATACCCCCACCGGAGCCGACGCCCCGGCCCACGCCGGTACCGCCGCCGATTACCCCAGCGACTCCATCGACTCCATCGACTCCACCGGCTTCGACGGCTTCGACGGTTCCCACAGGCCCGACCGCCCCGACGGCGGCCACCGCCACCCCGGCGCCGACACCCGAGCCGACACCCGAGCCGACCCCGGTCAACATACCCTTCCTGAACGTGCAGGAACCGTTGGACCGCAGCATTGTCCGGCAGAACATGGTAACCGTGCGGGGCCTCACCCAATCCGGCGTCTCGGTCAGCATCCGGGGCCGGGCGGTGGCCGCCGGCGAGTCGGGCCGGTTTCAGATAACCATACCCATCTCCCCCGGCGTCAACCTGGTTGACGTCAATGCCATTGACGCCGAGGGCAACCGGAACACCCAGACCCTGACCATCACTTTCCTGCCGCCGGACCCCTTCTTCCTGACCATCGCCGAGCCCCGGGACGCGGTGACCTTTGAATCGACCATCCGGCTGTGGGGCCGGACCGCCGCCGACGCCACCGTAACCGTAAACGGCGTGGCGATTCCGGTGGACCAGTTGGGCATCTTTTCCACCACAGTCGCCCTCCGGCCCGGCGACAACCGGATCTATGTCGATGCGGTCAACCCCCAGGGTCTAACCCGGCAAGAGCAGATAGACGTAACCTTAATCCTGCTCCGGCCCTGAACCGGCCCCGGATAACCAGCGCAGGCACATCGGCCCGCCCCTACGGACGGAGGGGTAACCGTTCAGATGTGATGAGCCGCCTGCGCCCCTATACCGTCATTCCGGCGAAAGCCGGAATCCAGGAATCCTTGCCCTCCGGGTTCCGGCCTGCGCCCCTATACCGTCATTCCGGCGAAAGCCGGAATCCAGGAATCCTTGCCCTCCGGGTTCCGGCCTGCGCCCCTATACCGTCATTCCGGCGAAAGCCGGAATCCAGGAATCCTTGCCCTCCGGGTTCCGGCCTGCGCCCCTATACCGTCATTCCGGCGAAAGCCGGAATCCAGGAATCCTTGCCCTCCGGGTTCCGGCCTGCGCCCCTATACCGTCATTCCGGCAAAAGCCACAGAAACGGACGAACCTAAAACGGCCCAAACCCTCCTTTTACGGCCCTTTTTATACCTTGACAAGCCTTTGACCCCGGTGTTAAAACTAGTACCGTTGGTTATACCTCCGGTGGTTCTTTGCCGGCAGCCCCTGATGGTTGGGTAGTTTGGAAGGATGGGTGGAGTTGTTATGGCCGGTCTTATTATTATCTCTCACCGTTTAGACCCCTCGAACCCCTTGAACCCCTCGGTAGTACCAAAATGCTCCGTACCCCCACTTCGCGGAAGCGGAACCGGCGGCGGGAAATACGGGAGCAAGCCGCCCCCTCCGGTAATACTGCCGTAACACTTGGGCGGTTATAGTGACCCTGGTAAATCCCATATATAAGGAGAAGTTTTTTATGGTAAAAGGATTAACCCCATTAATTGGCTTGGCCGTGGTGGTGGCCCTGGCTATGGTCGCCGTCTTCGGCGCGCTTAGCCTGACCAACCCAGCCTTTGCTGCGGTTGGCCAACCGGCCGATGCCGAGTTGACGGAGCGGACGTTTAGCCCGCAGGTGGATAAGACAGTCATGACCTATGCGGGCGAATCCGTGTTGGTAGATATAACGGATTTAATCCCCGATGGTGGAGCCAACTTTGAATCATTGGTTGACACTGCAACCACCGTTGAACCTCTAGGGTTGATAGATGGAGTTGCCGCTTCGGTAGTAGCTAATACGGAGCTTTTTGGCTCAATAAGGTTAGCATGGACTGCCGGGGCAGCGGCCACTGCTGCCGACGCAATTGATGGACGGATATACGTTACCCTTAAGTTGAAAGAGGGCGATAACAAAAGGTTGCGACTTGACGTTGACCTAGACCCCTCTACTATGCCGGATGAAGTTGACGAGATCGAAGATCGCATGGTCCCATTGGGTCCGGCAGACATAGATACTGATACTGAAACCACCACGCAAGGTCCGGGTAAAGCGATCTCCTTGAATGTGTCTGGTTACTTCATGGACGGGCGTGGACCAACCGACGAAGCTGAAATTACGGCATATTCAGTTGTGATTACCGATGTTATACCGGGTGATGACATTGGTGTTGAACGAGTGGATAAGGGTGGAACTAGCATTAGTGACAACACTGACAACAGTACGGACGGTATGATATATCTGCGAGCAACTGATAGTGCCGAGAAAGGCAATCTTGCTAGAGTCACTGTCAAGACCGTACCGGCAGGAGGAACTCAGAGTTTCTTCGTGGATGTGGGTGGCGCTGACAGCGGTTCCTCCATGTCGGGCGAAGGTCTGAAGTTTGAGGCGACCAGCAAAACGCCCGGGAAGGTTACTCGCTACGAGTTTACCCTCCCCCTGGAAACAGAGACCAACACCCTGATTCACGACATGGTAATTGAGCTGGAAGACTTCGGTTTCCCCTCCAGCATCGGAACCTCGTCGGTGGCCGTTACCACGAACAGCGGCGACGACGACGATACAAAAATGCACTTCACCTTCACGCCGGAGGACGTGGCGATCAGCGGTGAGAAGCTGTTGCTCTCCATGGGCGACATTACCGAGGATACCGCCGGAATCGACTCAAGCCGGAGTGGCGTATACCTACTCGGCGGCAAGGGTCACAAGATAACCGTGGTTATCCGGACCACCGCCGGCATATCCAACCCCACTGAGTCCAAGTCTTACGAGGCCCAAGTGGAGTTCGGCACTAACAAGTTCGAAGATGTCGAAGGGCTATTTGTCCCCCGCGTGGTCGGCCTGGACGAAGATAAGGGCGGCCGCGGCGATACGCTCACCGTGACCGGCAAGGGCTACAAGAACGGCACCACCGTTACCTTCTGGCGGGACGAAATGACTCCGGTGATGTGGCACAAAGGTACCGACATGAGCGATGATATGGTGCGGCTGAGGTACATGTACAAGGCAGACTACGAAACCGCGGTCATGGCTGATCCGAAGCGTGGTTCGCACATGCTTCCTCTGCCGGATACCGACAATAAGGTGCCGTGGAACCACGATGGGAATAACAGCACGCCGCTCGTAATGACGCTGGTGGCTCCCAATGGCTCAAAGGACGCTAACGAGGAACGGCTGTGCTCCGCCGTCGCGGACGGCCAAGACGTAGCCAGTTGCGAGTTCGAGGTCACCAACCCGCCCTTCGTAGGCGGCGGTAAATCCAACTACGTAAACGGGGTAGATGGCCGGGGCAACCCCGCGTATAAGAATGGCGACAACGACCAGCGGTTCCTGCTGGAGCCGTCCATCTTGGCCACGCCCAATGGCGGCAGTCCCGGCGAGGTAATGCTGGTACAGTTGGCCGACTTCACCCCCGGAGTTGGGGTGGACCATGTAGAACTCTCGCGCCGTGACATCTGTGGCGGCACGGCGGTGACCGACTCCGGCATTGCCATTACCTGCCCGGGCAGCACCGACGGCAGCGGCAACGTGAACATCTCGGTGGTCATTCCCAACTGGGCGGAGCCTGGCAAGCAGGAATTGCGGGTTCACACCACCGACGGGGCCAAAGACAACGTCACCGTGGACATCAGCGGGCCGGTGATTACGCCGACTCCCCGCATGGTGGTAGCCAACCAGCGGGTCAGCCTGGTCGGCTCCGGCTTCTTCGCCGGGGCGAAGATTGGGGACTGCGACGACTGTGGCAATGCGGCGATAACCATCGGCGGCGACCCAATCGCTTGGGCGCGCATTAACGGCAACGACGACGTGAACGTGGACAACGGCGGGAACTGGTCTGCCGCGGTGGACCTGCCCTTGACCAGCGCGACCACTGCCTCGGGCAAGCGCACCATCCGGGTAACCGACTCCAAGGGTCGCACCGGCACGGTGGATATCACCATCCCGGGCCGGGAGGTAACTATTACCCCGACCACCGGACGGGTCGGTACCCAGGCGGTAGTCCGCGGCAAGTACTTCCCCAGCAAGAATGACGATGGCGACAGCTTCAACGTGGTCATCATCTACGATGCTGGCAACGGCAAGCAGGCAACGGTAACTGCGGTTCCTGACGCCAGCGGTGCGTTCGAGACGCCGTTGCGGATTCCCACCACGGCGGGCATCCCCTCCACCAACACGGTAAAGGTGGAGTTCGACGACTCCAACAACGTTAAGGTAGTAACCACGGTGACCCACGATGTGCCGGAAGGGGCGATCAGCCTCTCCGCGGACAGCGGTTCGTCCGGTTCCAAGGTAACCATATCGGGCGAAGGGTTCAAAGCCTTCGTGCCGGTGCAGAGCGTGAAGGTGGGCAACATTGAGGTAACGCCTTCGCCGAACCCGTCCACCGACGGCCAGGGGATGCTGAGCTTCGAGATCACCATCCCCGGCCTGGACAACGGAATCCAGACTGTCGAGGTGAAGGTAAGCGGAACTACCGCCAGCCTGGGCTTCACGGTCCGTCCCTCCGGCGTCTCCGCCGGTGACATCAAGGCATCGGCCGAGGCGATAATGAACCTGGAGGAAAACTTCGTCCGGGCCTTCAACTTCAACAACGATACCAAGAGCTGGACCATCTATTCGCCGGAGGCGCCGGCTGACAGTGACCTGACCAGCTTCATTACCGGCGAGTCCTACTTGATTCTGATCAGGGAGTCCCAGGAAGTAATCCTGAACGGCAAGACTCGTAACCTGACCTGTGCAAGTGACAACTGCTGGAACCAGATAGTCTGGTAAGGTAAGACAAGACCAGGAACAAGACAGACCAGGAATCGAAACGGGATTGCGTCCGGTTGTGCTCCAACGCCCGGCAAGGGTCAAGGGGGAGCCGGGCGCAAGCCCACCTTAAACCCTATACGAATAGGAGGAATCAATGGCAAAAGTCACTAGAATCCTGGCCCTGCTAACGATAGTGGCGCTGGTCGCTGCCTTACCGATGTCGGTTTTGGCGCAGAACGATGCTCCCCACGTATTCATTGGCACGGCTATAGTAAACGGGTTGACCGCAACCACCGGGGCGCCGATTACCGCCTGGGACGGCGATACGCCAATCGGCTCAACCACGGTAGAAGCCGGAGGAAAATTCAGAATCAAGGTCAACCGCGCCTCCGGCCGGATAACCTTCAAGATCGACAATGTGAACACCGCCCAGTCCCATCCGGCATGGGAATTTGGCGGACTGGAAACCGGGTTTGACCTGACCGCCACCTCGCAGTCGGCTCCCCCCGGCGCTGCCGGTCCCGCCGGTCCTGCCGGAGCCGCCGGCGCTGCCGGAGCCCGCGGCGCCCAAGGTCCTGCCGGTCCTGCCGGAGCCACCGGCGCCGCCGGACCTGACGGAGCGCGCGGTCCCATCGGCCCCGAGGGTGAAGCCGGTTCCGCCGGTTCGGCCGGCGCTGCCGGAGCTGCTGGCAATGACGGGGGAGCCGGTCCTGCCGGCCCCGCCGGTCCTGCCGGAGCCGCCGGCGCAACCGCCAGCAGCAGTCTGGCCATCGTCGCCATCATCATCGCCATAGTGGCAGTAATCGCAGCAGTAGCCCTGCCGATGGTAATGCGGCGGTAACGATAACCCCGCGGTAATCAAGCAACCAACCAAGTAACCTGGTAACCAAGTAACCAAGGCAACCAAGGCAACCAAGGCAACCCGCCCCTCCCCTCTCCGGGGAGGGGCTTTTTGCGCCCCGTTGTTGTCTTCCCGCCCCGGCCTCCCCCCCGATCCGCATCTCGCCCGCCCCCACCGTCTTAAGGACGGCTCACCACCGGCGGTTTCCCCGGGACAATCGGGAACCCGCCCCGATATCGGTCAACGATTGAAGATTCAACGGCGAGCAAGGTAGAATATAGCTACAGCAATTCCCAAAGCCCAATGCCCCACTCCCACACGCCGGAACCGGAGGAGAAGAAATGGACATCTATCAGCTAGACTACATTCTTCACGAACCTGAAGAGAGCGAAGGCTGGATGTACGTGGCGGAGGTCCCGGCCCTGCAGGGCTGCATGGCTTGGGGAAAGACCCCAGCGGAGACCCTGCAAGAGCTTATGGACGTGGCCCGTATGCTGATCGAGCTCCGCCGGGAGAACGGAGAACCGCTTCCCCAGGAGCTGATTTCACCCAGCAGCGACAAGGGCAGCCTGACGGTAACCGCTTGACCTATGGAGAACTGCGGCGAAAGCTGGAAAGCCTGGGCTGCCCATTCCAGCGGCCAGGCCGGGGATCCCACGAAATGTGGCTCAATCCAACAAACGGAAGGCGGACGCCGATCCCCAGGCACGGGGACCGTGACCTGGCTACCGGAACCCTTCACCGAATCCGCAGCAACCCGGGAATCTCCCGGTCAGACTTCGACCAGGCATAGGCCCCCTCCGCGCTCCACCCCGCAGCGCCCGCCGGGCAGACCGCCTCCAGGCAAACACCAGGAAAGCCCTATAACGCAACATCCGCAAGGGAGTTTTGCAATTCTCCGGATACCGGTCAATAATTGAAGATTCAACGGCGAGCAAGGTAGAATATAGCTACACCATCTCCCAAAGCCCCACTCCCACACCCCGGAAAAGGACGGAAAATGCCCCCAAGGTATCTCCCGCGCCCCGGCTCGGCGGCCCGGCGGTCGGCGCCCTGGCGGTCAATGGCCCGGTGGCCGGTGGCCCCGCCGGTTGTTCCCGCCTTTACGCCCGTTATGGTCCTGAGCGTTCTAATCGTTTCGTTAGTATTGATCGCTGCCGCCGTGACCGGAGCGGCAATGGCCCAGGAAGCGCCCACTTCGGTTGCCAATCCGGGGGCCACGGTTCGGCCCACGCCGGGGGCCACGGTGCGGCCCAGCACCCTTAAACCGGGAGTGCCCAGCCGGTACGTGGTGCAGTTCACCACCGCCGAGGAGCTGGACTCGGTGTCCGACGGCATCGTGATGACGCTGCACGCCGATATACGGGCGCCGCGGGCGGTCAATCCGCTGAGTGTGCTGATCCGCGCCGATGCGGTGACCGGAGGCGGCGTCCCCAACCGGACCGGCCGGGCAATTGCGATAGACCTAGACGAGGCGGATGACCCCAGGCATCCTACCGTGCTGACGATTTACTTCGGCGACCTGGACCCGGGCGCCCCCGGAGCGCAGAACATCGCCGCCGGCGCGCAGGTGACCGTGACCATCACCCAGCAGGCGGGGCTGAGCAACCCCACCGAGGGCGGGAGCTTCGACTGGATAATCCACACCACCAAAGACGCGACTCCGCTGGCCGCCGCCCATCCAAGCCCAGGGGTGCGCCAGGCCTTCGGGGAGAGTCCGGCGGCAGAAGCAGCAGGGGAGCCGCCGGAAGGGGGTTTTCTGCCCGGCCTGCTGGTGGCTCGGCAGGTGGAGTTGAGCGACGAAATCGCCCGCCGCGGGGATGAAATTGTAGCCATCGGCCGGGGCTTCAAGAACGATACGACCTTGACGTTCTGGAGGGACGGCAACGGCAACGGCCGGCGGGATACCGGGGAGATTGACCTGTGCCGGGTTACGGTGGAAGGCAACGACATCGCCACCTGTACCTTTAAGGTGAGCAGCCCGCCCTTTAGGCCGGGCCGGGGCAGCGGCTGCGACACAATACACGCCCGGCCGGATTCAACTACAGAGCCGAAGCCGGTAGTCAACTGCAACCTGGTTAATGCGGTGGACGGCCGGAATAACGCTTCCTCGGTGGTGCTGGAGCTGGAAGACGACACCCCGGTGCAGATTCTGGAGCTGGAAGGAACGGTGAGCATCGGCTCCCGCCCGGTCATTCCGGGCCGGAAGATCCAGGTGCAACTGAGCGACTTTTTTGCCGGCAGCCTGAAGGCGGTGGACATTGGCGGCGTACCGGCGGACTTTCCCTCCGGCGTCGTGAACGAGTCCGGCTCCCTGAACTTCAGCCTGACCGTCCCTAACCGGACGCGGCCGGGCTTGCAGTCGCTGCGGGTGGTCATCACCCGGCAGGATAACGGGGAGGACTACGCGGGCCGCGCCACGGTGATAATCGGCAGCCCGATAGTGCGGGTCACCCCGGAGGAGATAGTGCCTAACCAGCTAATCCGGCTGTCCGGCAACGGCTTCGCCGCCTCCGGGGCGTCGGCCGGTTCGGATAGGAACGGGGGCGGGAACGGGGGCGAAATTGCTACGATAAGCATCGGCGGCGTTCCCATCGACCCGTCCCGTATCAACGGCGGCAATGCGGTGCGGGTGGACCGCGGCGGCAACTGGTCGGCCAGCGTTGACCTGCCGCTCAACGCGGCTACTACCAACTCCGGCAGGCGGCAAATACGGGTGTTGGACCAAAGCGGGCGGGAAGGCAGCGCGCCGGTCACCGTCCTGGCCCGCGAGGTAACCATTACTCCCGCCTGGGGCGCGCCCGGAACCACGGCAACGGTGCGGGGCAAGCACTTCCCCGCCAGGAACGATAACGGCTCCGGTTTTAACCTGCTAATTGTCTATGACCACGGCGGCCGGGAATCTCTTGCCACCGCCGAAACCGACGCCGGCGGCCGGTTCGAGACGGAGATTGTGATACCCAACTCCGCGAGCGTCCCCTCCACCAACCGGGTGCGGGTAGAGTTCCTGGACGACGACGGCATCCGAGTGGTAACCCTGACCAGCCACGACGTGCCCGGGGCGGCGATCGTCCTGTCCCCAACCGTCGGGCCGCCGGGAACTGGGGTTACTCTGTCCGGCAATGGCTTCAAGCGGTTTGTGCCGATAACCTCGGTCATGGTGGGCGATATCGAGGTTACCCCTTCGCCGCTGCCCAAAACCAACGAGGAAGGCCGGGTAGAGCTGAAGTTTCTCATCCCCGGGTCGGGTACCGGCTTGCAAACGGTAGAGGTGCGGGCCGGGGGTATTACCGCCGCCGCCGGTTTGACTATTTCGCCCTCCGGGGTGGCCGCCGGGAATGCCGTGGCGGCGGCGGATGCGGTGCGGAACCTGGGCAGCAACTTTGTCCGGTCGTTCAGCTTCAACAACGATACCAAGACCTGGACTTTCTTTGCCCCGGCCGCCGGCGATGCCAGCACTCAGAAAACCTTCATCACCGGCGAACCTTACTGGCTTTTGGTGCGAGAAGGGGCCACGGTAATCCTCAACCGCCACACCCGCAACCTGACCTGCTCCGGCGGCAACTGCTGGAACCGGATAGTCTGGTGACGGTGGCGATGACGATGACGGTTAAGGCCGGAGGGACGGGGAACTGCGGGGGGTTATACGGCCGGAACAGAGCGGACTGAGGAGATCCGGTCCCCGACTTAACCTACGTTACGCGGCGGGGCGGGCCTGCGGCTCCAGGACGGTGACCTGCATATTGGCCGGCAGGTTGGCGACGGTGACCGACAGACTGCGCCGCGGCTGTATCTCGCTGACGCCCATCAGTTGCAGAAAGGCGTCCAGGCTGCCCAGGGGTTCGTTGGTGTTGGGGATTTGGTAGTGCATCGGTATAACAATTTTGGGGTCCAGGTCCTGCATCAGTTGCAGAATCCGCTCCAGGTCCAGGGTGCAGCCGCCGCCGGCCGGGGCCAACAGCACATCCACCGGGTGCAGTTCTTCCACCTGCCGGGTGGTTAGCGGCGTACTGATGTCCCCCAAATGGCAGATGTTCACATTGTCTATGACGATGCAAAAGGCTACGTTGCGGGATTCACGCGCCGCTCCCTCGGCCAGGGTGGTCATCACCCCCCGCGCCGCAATGCCGGAGTATTCATACTCGCCGGGGGTATCGAAGACCTTGGGACTGCCGCCCACCTCCAGCCAGTTGTTATGATTGGGGTGAGAATTGCTGACCGTCACCACGGTAGCGGGGCGAATCTCGGGCCGCAAACCCAGGGATGACGGGTATGGGTCGGTGACCACCACCAGATCATCGGAACGGAGCCGGAAACAGGCATGTCCCAGCCAGAGTATTTCCATAACTGTTAGCTTCGACCTTTCAGGTTTTCTATAAGATTGACCAGCGCCCAGCCGCCGGGCAGGAGCAGCGAGGCGACGTAAAGCTTAATTAAGTCGCCGAGGATGAAAGGGTAGAGGCCGCAGGTCAACGCATTTCCACAACCCCACTCCGGTACCACGAACCGAGCCAGCCACAACAGGCCGGGGACATACAGAATGACGTTGCCGGCCAACATCGCCAGAAGAATCCATACCTTCCGGTCCCAACCGCGCTCGGCCAGGTAGCCCACCGCGAAAGCCGCCGGAATGAACCCGACGATGTAGCCCCCGGTAGTCAAGCTCCAGACGAAACCGGACGCGCCTTCGGCGTAAAAGGGCAGCCAACTACCGGCAACCAGATACAGCAGCATGGCGGCGGCGCCCCGCCGGCTGCCCAGGGCCGCCCCGGTCAGCAGCACCGCCAGCGTTTGGCCGGTAATCGGCACCGGCGTGAATCCCAGGGGAATCGCGACTTGGGCCAGCAGCGCGGTGAACAGGCAGGCCCCCACTACCAGGAGCAGGTCCCGAGTCAGCCGCCAAGCCGTCTCATTAACTGGGAATACCGCGTCGGCCAATACCGGCCAAGTTTGTCGAATGTTGGCGTCCACTGCTGTTCCTTATATCTGAAGTAGCTGCATTACCGGCTTGCCGACTCCCTGATTCGGGCGGTTGCCTTTCTTCAAACTCTTTCAATCAACTTGCGAATATGGCGGCTACTGCGCAACTTTGATGAGTGGCGCCCATATTTGCCCCGGCCTTTTCGCTGCGACTAATCCGCTAATCCCTTACCCTTAACCCCTCAACCGGATTATCGGGTATCCCGGCGGCATTGGCCGCCAAAATCCCCGGGGAGTTTTTCGGCAACAGGCCGACTTAATCCCTACCAAACTATCAGGTTCCAGCAATTGCCGCCGGAACAGGTCAGGTTCCAGTACCTGCCGTTCAGGGTAACTCCGGTGGATTCCGTGACCAATATAAAATAGGGTTGGCGAGTGACAAAGCTAGTCAGCGTGTTGGCTTCACCCGCCCGCGGGTCATAAAAGAACCAGCCCTTGGTGTCGTTGTCATAGGCAAAGGCCCGCACAAAATTGCTGCCCCGCGGGGCCATCGCCTTCGCTGCCGGACCCTGAAAGCTCTGCCCGTCGGCAGTCAGGGTAAACCCGGTTTCCAGTCCGCCGACTTCCCATGAGGGATGGGACTGGGCGGCGTCCAGATTGTCAATCTTGAAGGTTATCCGGCCGGGGGTGCGGCTAACATAAATTGTGAATTTTCCTCCGGCGGTTACCTTGGTAGAGCCGATTTGGGTATCGCCGTCCCAGGCGGTAATCGGCGTATCGATAGCTGCGGCCAGCTCGTTTACTGCAGCCGTGCCGATGAATAAGTGGGGAGCATCGTTCTGCGCCAAAACCGACGTCGGCAAGGCGGCCACCAGCGTCATTACCGCTAGCAGGGCCAGAACTTCGGCTACTTTTGCCATTGCTTCTCCCATTCTCAAGAGCCGTTATTTCTCCCGCCGGGTTAATGGTTCTCGGCTCGACTGAGCTTAATTACGCCTGCTCCCGGCCGGTCCCGGTTAGCCCCGGTTGCCCTTGACCGAGGGCGGCGCAAAGGCCCGGTTGCTCATATTAAGGAATCATACCTGAAGGCCGGGTTCTAACTGCGCCGGAGAGAGCTGAAAGAGCGCTTAACCGGAGGTGCCCGGGGCGGAGAATCTCTGGCAAAGTATAATAGTAGTAAAGCTGCCAAGTCAACGCGGTCAATACGGTCAATACGGTCAATACGGTCGTTACAGTCAATTGCTGATGCCGGGCCGCCGCATTTGGATCTTTATGCCTCGGATTACCCTCTACGATTCCGGCCCGCAACCCCCATTCCGGATTTCTCCGGAATCCAGGAAATTCCCCGGCCCCCCCTTACAGGGGTGGGTATTCAGCACAGAAGTCACGTAGTTAGTATGTCATTCTGAACGGAGTGAAGAATCTAAACTCCGGCCCAGAGATACTTTACCGGAACCGGAACGAGGTAGCAGTCGGGGATTTTAGATCCTTCGCTGCGCTCAGGATGACATACCACCAGGTAACTCCTATCTGAAAAGCCGAATACCTACCCCTGTAAGGCCCCCCGCTCATCCTGAGCCTGTTGAAGGACCAGGCCGGACTGCCCGGTTTCCGGCCTGCGCCGGAATGACGGTTGCGGGGATTTTTGCCGCCCGAATGTGATTGCCCTGGTCCTGATTCCCAATGCCTTGACATGGCATTTGCAGCCGTGCTAACGTCCTATCAACCATATAGTTGTTGGTTACCGGGTTAGGCGCCAAATTGTACCCGGTTAGTTGTGCCGGTTTAAGGCTGCGCCCATACATTTAAGATACTCTCTTAAATCGCTCCCAGCCAACGCTGGCCGCCAAATTTGCTGGTCTTGGAATCGTTATGCTGACCCAACGTGCCGGTAGTGTATTAAACATTCTGGTTAACGAATACATCAGCACCGCCAATCCGGTGGCGTCGGAGGAAATCGCCCGGCTTTCTCCCAACAAGGTCAGTCCGGCCACCGTGCGCAACGCCATGTCCCGGCTTACCGAGGAAGGGTACATCTCCCGGCCCCACGTTTCCGCCGGGGCCATACCCTCCGATCGGGGTTACCGCTACCACGTGGAATCGCTGGAAGACCTGCCCGAGCTGCCGAACATGATCCAGCAGCAAATTCACCGTCACTTTGACCAGGCCGACCCGGATATGGCAGCCTGGAGCCGGCGGTGCGCCACCATTCTGTCCCGCATCACCACCAACATGGCTATCGTAACCGTGCCCCAGGCTCGGGCGCCGCTGCTCAAACGGATCCATCTGGTTTACCTGGAAGAGTTTACCGCCCTCTTGATCGTCGTCTTGCAGGAGGCCCAACTGTTGCGCCGCCTGATGCCCCTGGAAGAACCGACCAGTCAGGATGCGCTGAACCAGGTAGCCAACGGGCTTAACGATTACCTCGCCGGCCTAAACTGGGCTGAAATTGAGACCGTCCACGGCGAGTTCACCCCCCTGGAAGAACGGGTCAGGCAAAATACCTTGACCATGCTCCGGGAGGCGGACTCCTACACCGCCCCGGAACACTACGTTGACGGCCTGCGTTGGCTGCTCAACCAGCCGGAGATGTCCCAGGGCAGCCAGGCCCGGGAGTTGGTGGAACTGCTGGAGGAGGACGTGCTGCTGGGCAGTCTCCTGTCGGAATTGCCCGATAATAGCGAGGACATCGCCGTTTATATCGGCGGCGAGAATCAGGAAGAACCGTTGCGGCCCTTCGGCGTAATCCTTTGCCAATACGGGATACCCCACCAGGCCAGCGGGACCATCTGCGTAATCGGCCCGACTCGCATGAGTTACGCCGACGCCATCAGCAGCGTCAGATTTTTGTCCTCCTTTATGAGCGGGCTGGTGCTGGAACTTTACGGGGGGCACCCGCACCAGGCGCACCCACTATAACCGCTTCCTGCCCGGTTAATAGCTGGCGGTAATTATTGCCGGTAATGGTCGGCGCGGGATAGAAGTTCACCGGAGCAATGCCTGGTTGAAATCGGGTCAACGGGTTAAATAGTCCGAAAAATCGCCTTGGGAACCGCACGGCCCGCATTGGCCTCTTTGATTCGTGCCAGCTATCATCTTGCCGGAGAGAGCCGGCCTTTCAATTGTCCTTTAGGTAACCGATCATCGTGGGCCCGCCCTCCGACCAGCTCAGAGTGAGCGGAGATACACCTGAACCGGGATGATCGAAAGACCCGGGGTTAAGTACCGGTATAGGTTAACTTTATGCCCCGGTTTGCTATATTTGCTATAATAGTTGGTGGATACGGATTATCGAAGCTGTTGAGTAGATTGTAGATTGTAGATTGTAGATTAAGGTAATCAATGTGCCGGTCAGCAATGATGAAATAGCCGAGTTGTTTGAGAACATGGCAACCCTTCTTGAAATGAAGGGAGACACGGTGTTCAAGATTCGGGCCTATCAGCGGGCTGCCCGGACCATCAATCAACTATCTTTTCCCCTGGAACAGGCCGTTCGGGATGCGGTGGACCTGAAGAAAATCCCCGGCATCGGCAAGGCAATTAGCGAGAAGACCCAGGAGTATCTCCTCACCGGCCGGGTGGACGCTTACGAAAGACTGCTGTCCGAACTCCCCGACGGCATCCTGACCCTGATGACCATCCCCGGCATCGGCTCCAAGAGCGCCATGCTGATTGCCCAGGAACTGGGAGTCAGCACCATTGAGGGCATCGAAAAGGCCATCCACGAGGGCAAAGTGGCCGGACTGCCTCGCATGGGCCAGAGAACGGCAGACAACATCCTGCGCCACATTCAAGCTCTCCGCACCAAAGATGGACGAACCCCCATCGGGCAAGCCCTGGCCGTAGCCGAGGAAACCATCGCCGCCCTGCGCGAACAGTGTCCCCAGGTGAGCCGGCTTTACCCGGCAGGCAGCCTGCGCCGCTGGGAAGAAACCATCGGCGATATCGACCTGGTAGGCGTCGCCCCGGAACCCTTGCAGGCCCAGGTAGGCGATGCCCTGGCCGCCCTGCCCGAAGTTCAGGAAGTGATTGCCCACGGCCCCAAGAAGACCAGCGTGGTACTGGAATCGGGAATCCAGGTGGATTTACGTTTGGGAGAAGCCGAATCCTTTGGCGCCATGCTTCAATATTTCTCCGGCAGCCAACAACACAACATCCGCCTCCGGGATTACGCCAACCGTCGGGGTCTGTCCCTGAACGAATACGGGATTACCGACCTGAAGACCGGCGAGCCGGCCCGGTTTGCCGATGAAACCGCCTTCTATGCCCACCTGGGACTGCCCTACATTCCACCGGAGTTACGCACCGGTATGGAAGAGTTGGAGGCAGCTCAAGCCGGCAGGCTGCCCAACCTGATTACCGAGGCCGACCTTAAGGGGGACTTGCACCTGCACAGCGAATGGAGCGACGGGCGCGACCCCATTGAACGAATGATTGAGGCCGCGGTGGAGCAGGGCTATCAGTATATGGCCCTGACCGACCATTCCTCCGGCCGGGGCATCGCCAACGGGCTGTCCAACGAGCGGCTGTTGGAGCAAATCGGCCTGCTCCGCTCGCTGCAAGACCACTACCCGATAACCATCCTGTGCGGCTCCGAAGTGGACATTCGGGCCGATGGCACCCTGGATTACCCCGATGAGTTGCTGGCCGAGCTCGACGTGGTAGTTGCATCGGTGCATTCGGCAATGGGCCAGGACAGCGACACCATGACCCAACGGATAATCCGGGCCATGGAACATCCCTCGGTAACCATTATCGGCCACGCCTCCACCCGTCTATTGAGCCGCCGGCCTCCGGTACAGTTTGACCTGGAAGCGCTGCTCCGGGCCGCCCGCGACACCGGCACCGCCATGGAAATTAACGCCGCCCCGGAACGCATGGACTTGAAGGACACCCACGCCCACCGGGCCCGCGAGTTGGGCGTCCCCCTGGCAATCAACACCGACTCCCACCACTTTACCAGCCTGGGACAGCGGCGGTTCGGCGTAGCCATCGCCCGCCGGGCCTGGTGCGAGTCCCGGCACATCCTTAACACGCTGCCCCGGGACTTGTTCCTCAACTTCATCCACACTCCCAAGCCCCACCGGATCAAGCTGTTCAATGCCCGCGCCGATGCCGCCGTCGCCGCTGCGTATCCCGTATATTCGATAGACGCGCCGGATATTCCATGAACCCGAACACTCAGCATGGCAGCGGCGGAGAGTGCGAATACCGGCACGACCACGACCACGACCACGACCACGACCACGACCACGCCTTCAGCAACCCCTTCAGCAACGACATCGGCAACGGCGCCTCCCTTACCGAGTCCGACGACGCTGCAGCAACCGGTACGGTAACCGGTACGGTAACCGAGCCGCCCGGCGACTCGCCCGCCGACTCCACTAACGACCGGCCCACCAACTTGCTTACCGACCTGGTAGAGACGGAGCCGGAAGCAATAATCCACCTGCGAGCGGCGGTGCAGGCCGGAGTTTACTGGCCCCGGGCCCTGCTGGAAGCCATTGGGCTGTGGACCGCGCCCCTGGAAGTTCACCAGGGACGTACCTACCGCTATCTGATTCAGGGAGAAGCCCTGGACTGGCTTACCCTGGCCGAACGGCTCTGCCTCAAGTTGGAGACCTTCGCCCCGGCCGAAGCGCTGGAACTGCTGCTTTTCGATGGGGAGCTGCCCTCGGAAGTGACTCCGGAGCAATTCCGGGAATGGATCGGCAGCAACAAGCATCGGGCCTATCTCAACTACTGGTACGGCGTGGTGGTGGAAGAGGCCCTGCAGCAAGCCGTTGAGGACGACGTGCGGAAACGACACCGCGCCCGCTGCTATCCGGACAATGAAGACCTGGTAGAGGAGGCTTTTACCCACCTCTACGGGGAAAGCCGAACCACCCTGCTGAAAGAGTTTCGGATAAGTGCGAAAATCGCCCAGCGCGCGCCCCTCTCCCTGACCAACTATAAAGAGTTCACCTACTGGCTGTCGAAGCGGCGGTTCAACCTATGGGACCCGGCCCGGGTTGCCAGCGATACCCGCAAAGGCATCCGAAAGCTGAACCAGTTGGAACATGTCCCGGGGCCGCTGGTGGTGGCGGTGGTGGCGGTTTAGGGGAGCGCCCTACAAATTGCACAAATCGGTGCGACTTATCAGATTTCTATGGGTTTTGCTCACGTCTTGGCTCACTAACGTCGTGTAAATGCGTCCCCGGATACCGCTGATTATTTGCGGATTTCCGAAGTCGCTTTGCAAGGCTTGATCGTTGGTAAAAAGCAAGCGTGCGCCGCTCACCCTGGCTAAAGCCAGGACATGGGCACCGTTGGATTTGCAGATGTTTTGGGATAGCAGCCTCTCGGTCTCGGCATTTACCGCCAGGTTGGGGAATTCCCTGGCAAGACCCGCTATCAACGCTTGCTGAAGCCATTGTTTGAAATTGGAATACTCGGAAAGTTCGTCGCGCAGTTTGCCACCAACAACCAGTTTGACTTTACCAACATTCACCCGATCGAAAAATAGCCTTCCGGCTCCTGTTTGAACATCCTTTGCGCCGAAGACTTCGTGCCGGACGTTATTGTCAATGATAGCGCACATTCAGAGGCCAATTCCAATAGAACGGCTAGTCTCTTCCATGAAGAACTTTCGGTAACCAATCGGCGCGTCCAGGACATTACCGTACTCGTCCAGGCGGATGGAATGTATTTTCACGTCTAGGTCGCCCGGCTCAAAGTAGAGAATTGAAACATCGTTGGCCCTTAGATCAGTTGACTTATCACGGATATCCATGCGTACACGGTCAAGGATGTGATCACTATGGGTTTCCACGATAAGTTGACGTCCTTGCCCCGCCAAATGGCAGAACAGACTGCCCAAAGCGGCTTGGGCCATAGGATGCAGATGAACCTCGGGCTGTTGCAGCAAGAACATTTGAGACGCGTCGCTCCGCAACAACTCGCTGAGTAGTGGCAGAGCCTGGCTGACACCGTAGCCCACGTCAATCAAGTTGCGGTGAGGTCCCTTGCGGCCTTTGCTGGAAAACTTACGGATTTGAACTTGGAAAGGTGTACCTTCCGACCTGCCCAAGAGCTTGATGGCTATTTCATCAAACAGACCGGATGCGCGCCCAAAATCTTCAAGACTGCGCTTCAGTTTCTGCCAACTGTCCGGATTGCGGTGGAACAAGCTTGCCAAATAGGTAGGGATGTATCCTCCTTCCGGGTCAGCAGAAGGCCGCGCCGGGTCGTAGGTACGAAGTGGTCTAGAGCGGACCGGAGCCCCAGCATATGGGCGTACTCGAGCAAGTCTTGGAATTGCTGGCATACGAAAGCTATTGACCGTTTCTCTGAAAACCTCGAGGGCTTCTAGGCCAACTTGAGACTCTCTAATTCGATAACTGCCTGTGCCTACACGCCCCCTTGTAATTCTTTCATCCGCACCTTCTGGAATCTCGGTTTCGACAATATTTCTCCTGTATTCCATCTCTAATGAGCGAAGCGGCGCCAGATGGGTTTCATCTCTCGAAAAGAGGCTTGCTTCCACGGTAGGGTATCTTTCGATACTTGGCCCGTCTGCCTGTAGCCGAGATAACCCTATTGAATGTTGACCAGTCCCTTGGTCGCAAATTTCTATTATCGTTCCATTTGTTTTATAGCGCCTTGCGGCTGGAAAAGGGTCAGACGAACGAGCTTCAAATTCCGCACAAAAAGAGACTGAATCTCTGCGAAGATTCAAAGAATCAACGAATCCTGCTTCAAAACGGGCTGCTCTCCCGCCTCTATCACTCCGGCTGTGAACGATTTCGTTGAAGGAACCTAAGTTATATGGATCCTCTCGAAAATCCGGCACTTCATCTCGAAAAGCCACGTCCCACAACGCTCGAATCAACGCCAGGAAAGAAGTCTTGCCAGTGCTGTTTTCACCCACCAGAAAGGTCAAGGGCGCCAGCCGGGCCGTCTGTTCCTCCCGGAAACAGCGGTAGTTTTTGAGCGTAATTTTGTCCATATTGGGATTGTACCAGTGAGGATATTGGCTGGCAACATCCGGCAAAGTGGCTCCATCGTTCCTCTTGACACTACAACTACGTTGAACCAGGAGCATTGTTAGCTACAACCCGCTCCCCCACGTATTGAAAACCCAGCCCTTGCGGTCTAAAATCTGCAAGGCAGAGTTATGCTAACCTAGCAGAATCTGAAGGATGGGGTGGCCTTTGGCTTCACCCTTCCAGCCCTTGCAGGAGAGGTCCCCAATATGGTCAGCAGCGAATACGAAGAATACCCGACGATGGCGGAGCTGTCGGAGCAGGATTTGTCTCCCCGCCAGTATCAACGGGGCGAAGTGGTTGAAGGCGAAGTGGTGCGGGTGGACGATGACGGCATCGTGGTCAGCATCGGGTTGAAAACCGAGGGAATAGTTCCGCCCCATGAAATGCGTACCCTGTCCCCGGAAGAGAAGGACCGGCTCCGGCCCGGAGACAGCATAATGATTACAATCCAGGGAGGCCGCGGCCTGGGGGACATGATTACCCTGTCCATCGACCAGGCGATGGAAGAACGCGGCTGGTTGGAACTTCAGGAACATCTGAAGAACGGCGACTCGGTAACCGCCCGGGTGGTCGAGCAGAATCGCGGCGGCGTGGTAGTCAACTACCAGGGCATCCGCGGGTTTGTTCCCTTTTCCCAATTGACGCCGATGCCCAACGAAACCCGGGACCAGCTGCTGGCCGAACGTATGGGCCAGGAATATCCCTTCCAGATACTGGAGGTGGAACCGGCTCAGCAACGGCTGGTGTTATCGGAGCGCGCCCGCTGGCAGCAACAGCAGGAAGCGGCGCGGGGGCTTTTTATTGCCGAGCTGGAACCGGGTAGCCTGGTCACCGGGCGGGTTACGTCGCTGCGGGACTTTGGCGCCTTCGTTAATCTGGGGCCGATGGACGGGCTGGTGCACATCTCCGAACTGTCCTGGACTCGCGTAGCTTCCCCCGATGAAGTGGTACAGGTGGGCCAGGAAGTGGAGGTCCAGGTGCTGAAGGTGGACCTGGAAACTTCGCGTATCAGCCTGAGCCTGAAACGCACCCTGCCGGAACCGTGGGAGACGGTTCCGGAACGCTATAACATAGGGGAAATTATCGAGGGCACGGTTACCCGCATCGCCGAATTTGGCGCCTTCGTCCGGCTGGAAGACTCGGTGGAGGGACTGGTGCACATCTCCGAACTGTCCCCCCGTCAGGTGACGAACCCCAACGAGTGCGTTTATCTTAACCAAACGGTCAAGGTAATGATTCTGGACATTGACTCGGAAAAACGCCGGATCAGCCTGAGCTACAAAAAAGCTTTTGGGATGTAGCTATGACTCAGGAATCCGAAACTCCAGATTACGGGCAGGAATTGGGGCGGATACAACGCCCCTCCGCCGCCCAGTTCCAGGGCAAACGCCGGTTGCTGCTGGTGCCCCTGGTTTATGGCCCGCGGCCGCGGCCCGGAACGGCAGGCTCGGAAGAATCCGAGGAGTCGGCGGGGCAGGTAATTCTGGAACGCTACTGGGACCAGGCTCAGACCCAAATAAGCGCCCTGGAGTCCAGCTTGGGCGGGCTGCGGCACATCTACCACGAAAGCCTGACCGAAGGCGGCGAGCCGGGGCTGGCCTACCTGCAAATGGCCGACCGGCGCAGTCATAGCCTGGTGGTGAGCAAACGCCAAACCGGAGCGGCGCTGGAGGCTACCGAGAGCTTGGAATTGCTTACCGAAACCCTGGACTTACAGCGTTGCCTGATGGTTCCCTTCAGCAACGAAAAGGTGGCGACGCGCATCCAGGAGTGGTTCACCGAGGGCAATCGGAACCGCTACCAATACATTGCCCGGCAGATTGACCAAACCCTGCAAGCCGACGAGACCGGGCTGCTGCTGATTAGCGAGCGGCACCAGGTACAGTTTCCCGCCGACATTGAGGTCTTTTACGTGTCCCCGCCGGCCCTGGACGAGTTTCGCCGCTGGCTGCAAAACTGGGTTGCCCGGCAGCAGCGGACCGCAGAAGAGGCGATGGCAGGGGAGAATAGCGGAGAAGAGGCGGGGGAGCCGGAAGAAAGTGGCTAAAGGTTGCTGAGAAACTCGGCCAATGCAGCGAAAGCGGAGTGGCGCCAGGGGAAATAACCTGCATCGGCCGCTTCCCCGATGTGCAAGTAGGACTTTTCCCGGGATGACAAGAATGCGTGCATTTTCGCCTTAGCCAGATTCTCCGGAAGTTCGTCTAGTGCTTCAGTGAAACACTTTACGAAGTCCTCAGTGCAAGGCATTGCCAGGTCGTCCTGTAGTGCTTCCAGGCATAAGTGTTCCAACTCCCCTTCGTCAGAATTGTTCGGCATCACGAATACCGACACCCTCGGAATTGAGTCTGAAGGCAAAAGAAAGTCGCTGGGAGCCGTTAATCCTACATTCCTTAAATTGTCTTGGACACTCTGAAGAGCAGACGTTGCACTGGCGTCGGCATCTCGGATAATTCCTAGCGAACTGACTTGTTCAAAGCCTCCGGTTACTACGAACACCCTGAGGTTACTTCCGAATTGAGGCTTTCCGCCATAGCTGACTACTTGAACATTCTCAATCCCTAGGTGGTGCAAGAAAGCAGGGAAGAACCTCTCCTCGTCTCTTCCTTCCACTAGTAGCAGCTTTGGAGCAAAAAACTTCAATACGTCCTGCATAATCAGCGTATCCCCAATCCTGCTACGAAGGCTGCCTCCCGCATTTCCTTGTCGTACATCACCGCGCGCAATTTACCATACGCACCGTCAATCCTAAAGAAGCGCATTTCTTCCTCTTCGTCTGCTTCAAATGCTTTGTGTGCGTAATAGACACACTCCCGACTGTGGGTGGTGGCAAAAATCTGAACGTCATAGCTACGGGCAAAAGTGCCGATGGCTCTCAAAACTTTTTCCATTACCGAGTGGTGTATACCGTTTTCGATTTCGTCCACAAGGACTGTTCCACCCGGGGCTCTGGATATAGCCAAAGCCAAAGCAAGTATGCGAGACATCCCCTCGCCCAGAAGCTGTACAGGAACTAGCCGTTCTAGGCCAATGTCCACGTATATGGCGGGTAATGGCCCTGTTGAAACCACGGCAATTCTCTTTAACCTTGGCTCTATCTCTTGCAAAATCTTCAACACTCGCTCTTGCCGACCGGCGATTTCTAAGCGACTGTATGTTCTAGCATCTGCGCTCCCGGACTGTCTGTCGGTTCGCAGAAAGACTACACTCGGTAAGCTAGGGCGGTTTTCAGTCTCTATTTGGCTTTCAATCGACCAAAATCCAGTATTGTTTTCTTGCTCAGCAGGCCATGCGCTGGAGGTAGTCTTCCCATTTGCTTCGTCAAAATAATCCATAACTATCCTATGTCGGAGAATCGAAGGGTCGACCTCTGGCTGCTCGTCGTATTCAGATTCCAAACTAAGCTCTACTCTAGTTTGTTCTTGGGCATATACATGTAGCAGGCGTGAATTATTTCCCCAATCCCCGCGAGCAGATAGTTTAATAACCAAATCATGATCGAAACCGAAGAACAAGTTGTCTATTGTGCTTGTTAAGTCAGACCTCCTTGACCCTCTTTGCCTATCCAATCGCAGCACAAACTCAGGTCTAACTGCCGTACCATGCACCCACAAAGCCTCGAGCAACGCTGTCTTCCCCACAGTGTTCTTCCCCGCAATCAGGTTTATCCGGCCTAAACCCTCCACGTTAAGTTCGTCAAAACACCGAAAGTTCTTGATGCTGAAGCTACGATACATATTCCCTGCTCCCGGCCCATTGGTTTCGGGTTGGACCGTCCAGTTTGCGCAAGCCGTTTTATGACGATAGTTTAACACTTAGAGGACTGTCCCCCAATAGACTCCCCCGCCGCTGCAATGGTATATTTGCGTAAACTGCCAACCCCGGCAAGAGGAAACTTCTATGACCGCAAATCCTGCGTCCGACATTCCCCGGGCTTATAGCGCCGCCGATGTGGAACAACGCATCTACCAGAACTGGCTCAGCCAGGGCTATTTCACCCCGGAAGTAGTCCCCGGCAAGCCGTCCTACACCATCATCATGCCGCCGCCCAATGTCACCGGGGAGCTGCACCTGGGCCACGCCCTCACCGCCAGCATCGAGGACGCCCTGGCCCGCTGGCGGCGGATGTCCGGCGACGCTACCCTGTGGCTGCCCGGCAAAGACCACGCCGGTATCGCAACCCAATGGGTGGTGGAACGCCTGCTGGCGGAAGAGGGTACCAGCCGGCAGGAATTGGGCCGGGAAAAGTTTCAGGAACGGGTTTGGGAATGGGTCGCCCGCTACGGTAATACCATCGATGAGCAGCACAAGCGGCTGGGCACCTCCTGCGACTGGTCGCGCCTGCGCTTTACCCTGGACCCCGGCCCGGCCAAGGCGGTGCGCACCACCTTTGTCAACCTTTACCGCAAGGGGCTGATTTATCGCCACGAGCGCATCATCAACTGGTGCCCGCGCTGCGCCACCGCCCTGTCCGACCTGGAAGTGGAATATCAGGAGCAGGACGGCAAGCTTTACTATCTGCGCTACCCCCTGGCCGGGGAGTCCGGGGCAACGACAGCCGCTACGACAGCCGCTACGACAGCCCCAACGACAGCCCCAACGACAGCCGCTACGACAGCCGGAGGAACGGGGGCAGCGGGAACGGAATACATCACCGTCGCCACCACCCGGCCCGAGTCCATGCTTGGCGATACCGGCGTGGCGGTGCATCCCGACGATCCCCGCTATGCCCACCTGGTGGGGCAGCAGGTTATTCTGCCGATTATGGACCGCCCCATTACCATCGTCGGCGATGCGGCCATCGAGCCGGAGTTCGGGACCGGCGCCCTGAAAGTAACGCCGGGACACGATGTTACCGACTTTGAGATTGGCGAGCGGCACGGCCTGGAAATCATCAACGTCATCGGCTTCGACGGCAATATGACCGCCGCCGCCGGCAAGTACGCCGGCATGGAACGCTTTGAGACTCGCCGCGCCGTGGCGGAGGAACTGGACCGCCTGGGCAACCTGGAAAAGGTGGAGGACTACCACCATTCGGTGGGCCACTGCCAGCGTTGCGCCTCGGTGGTGGAGCCGCTAATCAGCCTCCAGTGGTTCGTCAACGTGGGCAGCCACCAGGAGCCGGACAGCATCGCCGGGCGCGCCCACGCCGCCGTAGCCAACGGGGACATCAACATCGTGCCGGAACGCTTTACCCGGGTCTATCTCAACTGGCTGGAAAACATCCGAGACTGGTGCATCAGCCGCCAACTCTGGTGGGGACACCGCATCCCGGTCTGGTACTGCGACGAATGCGATGAAATAGTCGTGGCAGTGGACGACCCGATGGCCTGCCCAACCTGCAACTCGGAGGGGCTGCGGCAGGATGAGGATGTGCTGGACACCTGGTTCAGTTCCGGCCTCTGGCCCCATTCCACCCTGGGCTGGCCCGGCGACACCGAAGATTTTGACTACTTTTACCCCACATCGGTGATGGAAACCGGCTATGATATTCTGTTTTTCTGGATCGCCCGCATGATAATGCTGGGGCTGGAAAATACCGGGCAGGTTCCCTTCCGCACGGTGTACCTGCACGGGCTGATTCGGGACGCCAACGGCGCCAAGATGAGCAAGACCCGCGGCAATACGCTGGACCCGCTGGACCTGATTGACCGCTATGGCACCGATGCCCTCCGGTTTGCTCTGTCCACCGGCACGGCGCCGGGCAACGATATGCGCCTGACCGAGGGCAAGCTGGAGGCGGCCCGCAACTTCGCCAACAAGGTCTGGAACGCCGCCCGCTTCGTCATTAACAGCCTGGAAGGAAAAACCGGGCTTTCCGGCTGGCACTCCCTGCCCAACCTGGAGCACCGGGAAGACCGCTGGATTGTCAGCCTGCTGGACAAGGTTACTGCCGAGGTGAACCAATCCATGGCCGACTTTGAGCTGGGCGAGGCGCAGCAGAAACTCTACGATTTCATCTGGAACGAGTACTGCGACTGGTACATCGAGATGGCTAAGGTTCGGATGCGCACCGGCTCCAACCGCAACGCCGGAGACGAAGCCGGGCCGTCGCCGCTGCCCACCCTGGCCCACGTGCTGGAGCGGACGCTGCGGCTGCTGCATCCCTTTATGCCCTTCATCACCGAGGAAATCTGGCAGACCTTGCTATCCCGCCTGCCCCGCGAGGGCGACCTGCCAGAGTCCATAATGATCGCCCCCTATCCTCAAGCGGACCAACCCCGCCACGACAGTCGGGCCGAGGAGGAAATATCCCTGGTAATGCAGACCATCCGGGCGGTGCGCAACACCCGTTCGCAGCTGCGCATACCGGCCAACCGGCAACTGGAGGCCCTGGTGCAAGCCAACGGGCTGCAAGGGGCAATCGAGGAAGAAGCCGAGGTAATCCGTACCCTGTCCCGAATTGAGCCGTTGCGCATCACCTCCGGCGTCCCCGACTTGTCGGAACAACCCCGCGGTATCACGCTGCTGGTCAACCCCCTGGTAGTGCGGCTGCCATTGGAGGGAGTGGTTGACCTGGCCGCCGAGCAGCAGCGGCTGCAAGAGGAGCTGGCCCATTGCCAACAGGACCTGGAGCGGAAGGAAAAGCTGGTAAATAACCCCAACTTCCGCGCCAAGGCCCGCCCGGAGGTGGTGGAAACGGAGCAGGAACGCCTCCGCAACCTGCAAGAACAGCAGCAAAGGCTGGGAGAGATAATCGGGCAGTTGGGGGGATAGGGGCCTACGCGTCATTTACCGGAAAGGGGGTCGGGATGGGAGAAACTTACCAAGAAACAATCAGCCGGCTCATCGCTGAATCGCCTTATGAAATTAATACGGATGTGGAAGTCAAAGGGCGGTTGCCAACGTTAGCTAGTTCAGCGTTCCTAACCAACAAAGAACAAGGCGACTGGGCCGAAGAGATAGTCTTCAACGCCATCAATGAGCATTCGCAAGAATATCGTGCCTTAAAATATGGCCGAGATGACTCGTTGGCTGTCGGTGAGCCGGGTTTCCCGGAGTTCTTTGCAGCTTATCAGGAAGAACTGAACAGTATCGGTAAGAAGCCGGACCTTCTGGTTTTCCGACGGTCTGATGTCCCGGATGATAGAACTTATGATTTAACCAGCCCGGAGTTAGTCGAATCCGCTATCGCCGCTATTGAAGTTAGGTCCAGCAGTTTTCTTTCAATGAGATACGCTGCCTTCATAGATGAGAGAACCCGGCAAGCAGAAGCCGAGTGTGCGAGGCTACAGCAGCTTATCTTGAAGACGCCCCACTCCCAAGCGCTATTGGAAAAGAGTCCGGCTATCCACAAAATGATGCGGGAAGCGTCCGCTGATACTTTCAGGGAACTGGATTTCAGAGCAAGAAGCTGGGCATCGTCTCAGACGCTAATAGAACTCAGTGGATACCTCAAAGAAAGGAACTGGGCCGTGGCCGATTGATATTCTATGTAACATTTCAAGGCGGTAGGGGCTACTTGGACCTTGAAGTATTTTCGGAAGAGATTACTAATGGCGCTCGATAAAGCAAACTACTTGGCAACAGTCAGTAGCTCACACCGAAAGTCTTTGGGGCAGTTTTTCACCCATCCCAAAGTCGCCGCGTTCATGGTTCAGTGGGTCTTGGAATCAGGAAATGCGTCAGTCCACGACCCTGCATTCGGAATGGGCGCTTTCCTGGACGCCACAACCCCGAATGCCGATGTCGCCTTCACCGGAAGCGAGGTTGACCCCGATATTTTGAACCATTGGAAAGCGACTAACCCTGAGCATCCAGCCAAAGTTTACCGGGAAGATTACCTCCTATCCTGGGGGCGGAAGTACGAGAACATAGTGTGCAACCCGCCTTACCTGAGGTTTCAGAAGTTCCTGAATCGCAATCTCGTATTTGAGCAGTTTGAAAAGGAATTAAACCTTAAGCTGTCCGGCTACATTAACACTGCATCTGCGTTTCTCATCAAGTCTTTGGCTGAGTTAGAAGCTCCGGGCCGGCTGGCTTATATAATGCCCCTGGAATTTCTGAATACCGGGTATGGAACAATGGTGAAAGAGCGGCTCATTGACGGGAATCACTTGGTCGCAATCATCAGGCTCGACTGTGAAAAGGATGTCTTCCCGGATTCGATTACTTCCGTCGGCCTGATTCTCTATGACTCGTCACGCACCTTTTCCGATGCCAGGTTTTACGTGGCTCACTCTATTGAACACCTTGGCTCCATTTTGGAAGGCGAACCACTGGCGGCAATTCCTTACAAAGACCTTTCTCCAGCGGAGAAATGGCTCCCCTATTTCGACGAAAATGCAGCAGTTGTTGACCGGACCAATTCAGTTCCTTTGAAACATTACGGTAGATTCAGCAGAGGAATAGCCACCGGCGCTAACCAGTTTTTTGTACTCAAGCCTTCCCGGGCAAGTGACTTGGGACTTGGCGATTCGGAAGTTACCCAGGTTGTTACCAGAAGCTCACAGATTAAGACTCCCTTCTTCACCGAGGCTGACTACCAAAATTTAATAAAGCAGGATGAACCGGCGCTGCTATTTGACATCCACGGCAAGACTTCGGAGAAGGCTGGTAACTACATTTGCGTCGGCGAGCAGCAGGGTTACAACCGGAGATTCTTGACCAAAAGCCGAAAGCCCTGGTACAAGACGGAAAGCCGTCAACCTTCGCCCTTGCTCTTGGGAGTGTTCTCCAGAGGCGGATACAAGATAATTCGGAATACCTCGGCTGCCTTAAACCTGACCTGTTTTCACGGGTTTCAACCCAACTTGCTCGGCCTCCGGTATATTGACCACCTCTTCCTCTATTTTTTCTCCAAGATTGGCCGGGAGATACTATCCTTATCTATCAGAAAATACGGCGACTCCCTGGACAAGTTCGAGCCAAACGACCTCAACGGAGCATTGGTTCCCACTCCTGATATCTTTGATGAGATCCCTGGCGGCGACTTGGAAGCCGCACTTACTCACTTGAATGACAACGGAGAAATCCCCCAATACGCAGAATCCTGGTTCAGGTCACTAAAACTATGAACACCTCCCTGGGCATCATCGGCTATCCCATCGGCCACTCCATATCGCCCGTCTTTCAGCAGGCGGCGCTGGATTTTTGCGGCGTTGACGCTGAGTACCGGGCCTATCCGGTCGCGCCGGAGGACGTGGGGAAGTTTGTCGCCGGGCTACGGCAGCCGGGTGTATTGGGCATCAACGTCACCGTGCCCCACAAGGAGGCGGTAATACCCTTTTTGGACGAGATTGACGATTGGGCAACGGAGGCCGGAGCGGTCAATACTATCGTAAACCGGCAGGGACGGCTTACCGGACACAACACCGACGGCTATGGCTTTTTACGCGCCTTGCAGCAGGGCGGCGGCTTTCAACCCCGAGGCCGCCGAACGCTGATCCTGGGAGCCGGCGGCGCGGCCCGGGGCGTAGTCCTGGCCCTGGCCCGGGAGGGAGTCGGCCATTTGACGATTGCCAACCGCACTCCGGAGCGGGCGGAAAGTCTGGCCCAACTGGCCCGGGGACGGGGCATAACCGCTCAGGCCATCCCTCTATCCGGCGCTGACTTAGCCGAAGCCGCCGCCTCTGCCGAACTTATAGTCAACTGCACTACGATTGGCATGGCCCACGGGCCGGGGGACGCGGACTCCCCCTTACCCCGCCAGGCCATCCCCGTCACCGCCCTGGTCTATGACCTGGTGTATAATCCCCTGGAAACCCGATTGCTGCGGGAGGCGGCCCAAACAGGCGCAGCCACCCTGGGCGGCATCCAAATGCTGGTGTACCAGGGCGCGGCGTCCTTTGAGCTGTGGCACGAGCAGCCCGCTCCGGTGGCGGTAATGCTGGAAGCGGCTACCCGGGCAATGCAGTCCCCCAACTAGACAATTTCGCGCTTCTTTAGTGGTCGAAAAGATTAGAGACGGAGAGGTAGGCCGGGGGGCTTCCGTCCAGTGCGACAAACCTGGGCACACAGAGCTTTGCGGAGGAATTTTGAGTATGATTCGGTGGTTCACGGCCGGGGAATCCCACGGCCAGGGGTTGATGATTATCCTGGAGGGAATTCCGGCGGCCCTGGAAGTCAACGAGGAATATATCGGCAAACACCTGGCGCGGCGGCAGCGCGGCTACGGTCGCGGCGGAAGGCAGCTTATCGAGCAGGACTGGGCCCACATTATGACCGGCGTTCGCCACGGCTACAGTCTGGGCAGCCCCATCGGTATGACCGTGGAAAACAAGGACTGGGCCAACTGGACTGAAGCCATGGCGGTGGAATACGTGGAAAACCCGTCGCAGGAAGGCCGCAACCGGCGGGTGACCCGCATCCGTCCGGGCCATGCCGACTTGCCCGGTACGATGAAGTACGGCTTTGAAGATGTCCGCAACGTGCTGGAACGGGCCAGCGCCCGGGAGACCGCCGCTCGCGTGGCCGCCGGCGCAGTAGCAATGCGCCTGCTGGAAGAGTTCGGCATCAAGTTCCACAGCCACGTCATTTCCATCGGCGGCGTTTGGGCGGAGGTACCGGAAAACGCTGACTCCATTGACTGGGACGCCGTAGAGGAGTCTCCGGTGCGCTGCGCCGATGCCGAAGCGGCCACCCGGATGGTCGCCGAGATTGACGCCGCCAAAGACGCCGGCGACACGGTGGGCGGCACCGTCGAGGTCATCGCCGAAAACGTACCCATTGGCCTGGGTTCCCATACCCATTGGGACCGGAAGATTGACGGGCGCATTGCCCAAGCCCTGATGTCCATCAACGCGGTCAAGGACGTCTCCATCGGCCCCGGCTGGGAAGTAGTGAACCGGCGTGGCTCCCTGGTGCAGGACGTTATTGAGCCGGTTACCGACCCGGAAAATCCCTGGCAGCGCAAAACCAACCGCGCCGGCGGCACCGAGGGCGGAATGACTGACGGGATGCCCCTGGTCGCCCGCTTTGGCATCAAGCCCATCGCCACCCTGCACAACCCCCTGCCCTCGGTGGACCTGGATACCGGCGAGCCGGTACAGGCCCACTTTGAACGCTCAGACGTCTGCCAGGCCCCCCCGGCCGGGGTAATCGGCGAGGCAATGGTCGCCCTGATACTGGCCGACGCCTTCATGGAAAAGTTCGGCGGCGACTCCATCCCCGAAACCCGCCGCAACTACGAAGGCTATATGAAAACGGTGGGGCCGAGGAAGGTTTATCGGTAGGGGTGCGGCTCACACAGAGGCGCAGAGGGCGCGGAGATAAGCAGAGGGTTTGGTATGGCGATTTATAAGATGGTGGGGGATAAGGACAAGTTGGACAAGGTTGAACCGACTTCTTTCGGTCAAGAAGGGGTCTTGGAACGCTCTGATTTGCAACGTATGTTGCGCGACCAACCCGATGTGCTGGAGGAGGGGCTGCTAATAATTTCTGAGGAGTTCGGGAATTGGCAGGACTCTAACCGAAGGATCGACTTGTTAGCCCTGGACGCCACCGGCCGGTTGGTGGTGATCGAGCTAAAGCGCGGTGAGACTGGGGAGCACATGGACTTGCAGGCTATTCGATATGCAGCGATGGTTGCGAATATGACCTACCAGCAAGCCGTAGATGCTTGCCAGTCATATTTGGAAAAACGAACTGCTAACGAGGAGGTTGTCGAGGAAGACGCTGCCGAGAGCCTTATCAGGGATCATTTGGCGAGCATCGAAGAAGAAGTGCAGACCATTCATACTGAAATACCGCGGATAATCTTAGCTTCGGAGAACTTCAGCAAGGAATTGACTACCTGCGTAATGTGGCTCAATGATTCCTGGCTGAGGAACGAAAAGTTAGACATCAAATGCATCCGTCTGCAGCCACATCGGAATGGAAATGAAATCTTAATAGAAACCAGTGTTGTAGTCCCATTGCCCGAAGCATCTGACTACCAAACCCAACTTGCTCAACGGGAGCAAGAAACTAGGACACAGAATACAGAAGGGGTACAGAGTTCGGGAAGGACACAATATTTCACTGGCAAAGATAAATTCGGAGAAAACATCGCCAGGTCACAGGAGAAATTCCAACCAGGATTGCGCCGCCTGTACGAAAAGGCGGTTAGTTTGAGTGACTGTAAACTTGTCGAACTCTATACTCGGATTAATGGTAAAGGCACCCATATTAGACTAGAACTGCGGGTTCCGGGAGATAGCAAGTTCCTTATATCGTTCAATAATCTGCTTTTCCAAGAGGGCGCGGGAGAGATAAGCGTTTGGCCAGATTTGAAAGATACTGCTCCTGAATCGCGAATCCGTATGAACGAGCTCATTGGTTCCCCCACGTCAAAGTCGGGAGTTCAGCACCGCAGATTGTCCAAATTGCCCAACTTGGAAGATGTTTTGACCGCTATCCGCGACGCCTACCGCGAAGCCAACGGCCTTCCGAGAGACAATGACAGGGAGAGTTAGCGTGTATTTCCAGGTGCGGCGGCAGGTTTGCAACCGTCCCTTACCATGCCCACCATAAAAGGAAATGGGAGCGCAAAATTATGCTGACCTACAAGGCAATGTTCAAATATCTGGACGAAGGGATTCACGCCGAGGTGCTGGATTTTCCCGGCGTCATTACCTGGGCCGCCGACCTGGAGCAGGTCCGCCGGCTGTTGTCCAGCGCCCTGGTGGATATGGCGGAAACCAGCTTGCTGCAAGGCGAACCGCTACCCCGTCCCAACCCCGACGCCACCGACCCGGAGGCCGATTGGGAAGAGCCGATTTATCTCTTGGTGCAGGCGGCATCCCGGATTGAGGTGGCAGCGGCCGATGCCTCTTCATGAGACGGCGCGACCTCTTACGCCATCTCCGCCAGCATGGTTGCCGGTTTCTCAGAGAAGGAAGCGACCATACCATTTGGGAAAATCCTGCGGCGCGCCAGCGCACTTCCATTCCCCGGCATCGAGAAATTCACCTTTATACCGCCAGGCGCATTTGCCAACAACTGGCCGTCCCGCTCATGGGTGATTCCACAGGCTAGAAGCGCTGCCAGCAGCGACTGGGCTGAGAGTGAGGGGTACGGACATCCTCACCCCGCAGCCGCCACGGGCAGCAACAACTCCTCCACCGCCAACTCCACGTCGGGCAGAGACGCCGGGCGTATCTTGTCGCCCCGGCGTAGGGTAGCGTGTTGGGTATAGCCCTCGGGGCCGGGTTCAGTAAACCGCTCCAGACAGTCGCCCGGCAGGTTCAGCACCCAGGTTTCGGGGATGCTGGCCCTGCCGTAGATGTGGGCCTTAACGTCCCGGTCATAGTTCAGGGTGGAATCCGCCACTTCAACCACCAACAGGATGTCCTCAGGGGTGGCGTGAGCAAAGGAATAGTCATCCTCCCGGAACTTCACAATAGCCACGTCCGGCTCCGGCGCCAAGTGTTCACCCAAGCGCACGGTGGATTGAATCAGGACGGTGAACCGGTCGCCGGCCCGGCTGATAAAGACGCGGGCGTAACGAGTTACCCCCCCAATGTGGCTGGAACCCATAGGCGGCATAACCAGAATATCTCCTTCAATCAGTTCCACCCGCTCCTTGGGCTTGAGAATGCCCGCCTCAACCATGCGGAAATACTCTTCCACCGTGAACTTGCGGGTCTCCCGGACTACTTGGGGGGCTTTTACCGGCGTGGTCGTCATAGCCGCACCTGGCCTTGCGTTAATCTTCTGGCCTTCATGATAACCATTCCGGCATCTTCATTCAAGGATTAAGCCTGTGTTACAATACCCCCAAACCCACAAAGGAAACACCCATGACCTTGCCTTTGAACACCGCCCCCGGCCCTTCGCCTGATGAGGAGTCGGAGCGTCACGCGCTGATAAGCCAGGATCTGCTCCGCTATGCTTGGACGGAACTGGGAAAGGACGACCTGCTCCAGGCCTCCGAAAAGGCTTGGGGCGCTACCGCCCACGCCATCAAATCCGTAGCTGAAAAGCGTCGCTGGTTCAGCGAGGCCGATTGGAAGCTGGGAAGGGCCGCAGAGATTATTACTGCGGAACTGGACAACCAAAACGTCTATCGTTGCTATTCACTGGCGCGGGATTCCCATTACAACTATTATCACCATTTGTATGACTCGCAGACAGTTGGGTTAGCGATTGCCGCCTCTTTCGAGTTGGTGGCAATTTTGGACGAAACCTTGGCTCCTGACTATGTTCCGCCTTTCGTAAGCGACCAAACGGAATCCAAAATCCGCTCCCTGGAGCAACCCACCGGCGACCCCGACCGGGAACGGCTGGCAAATGGCCGGCCTCCGATGGAACACCGTCCACCAGCCGTCCCGCCAAGTCAATAAAGGAAAACCCGTCTTGAAAATCAAAGACATACTCCAACAAAAACGCACCGTTTCCTGCGAGTTCTTCCCGCCTAGAGAAGAGGACGGGATTCCCGCCGTTTTTCGGGCTATTGACCGGGTTGGCGGTTTCAACCCCGACTTCATTTCCGTCACCTACGGGGCCGGCGGCTCGACCCGCGACTTTACCGAGCGCATTACCATGCAGGTCAAGCAGGAAACCGACCTGGAGGTTATGGCCCACCTGACCTGCGTGGCCCAGACCCGGGATGACGTGCGGAGAGTGCTGGAACGGCTGGATGAGGCCGGCGTGGAGAACGTCATCGCCCTGCGCGGCGACCCGCCCCGGGGCCAGGAAAACTTCGTTCCCACCGAGGGCGGTTTCCAGTACGCCACCGAGTTGATTGAGCACATCCGCGCCAACTTTGAATTCGGCCTGGCCGCCGCCTGCTACCCGGAAGGTCATACCGAGTCCCCGGACCTGGATTCCGATATCCGCTACGCCCGGGAAAAGGTGGACAAGGGCGCCGAGTTTCTCATAACCCAGCTTTTCTACGACAACCGCTACTTTTTCGAGTTTATGGAGCGGGCGGAACGGGCCGGAATCAACGTCCCCATCATCCCCGGTGTGCTGCCCATCCTGAACACCGCCCAGATACGCCGCTTCACCTCGCTCTGCGGGGCTACCATCCCGCCGGACCTGGACCGGAAGCTGGACGAGTACGCCGACGACGACAACGCCGTGCGGGAGTTGGGGGTGGAACACGCCACCAGGCAGGTACAGGAACTGTGGGACAGCGGCGTCCCCGGCGTCCACTTTTACGTCCTCAACCGCAGCTACTCCGTGTCCCAAATCCTGTGCAACCTGAACCTGCCCGGCCACACCGTCCCGGATTAGGCAAGCCGGCGACAGCATACCCGGAAGCTTTGGTTGGCCGCCCACTCACCCTTGATCCCTCCCCTCGGCAGGGGAGTCGCGGTGAGGTCGAGAGGGATTATGACCCAGTTGACCACCGGCGTTGACATCATAGAAATATCCCGCGTCGGCGGGGTGCTGGAACGCTACGGCCAACGCTTTCTCCGCCGCATCTTCACTCCCGGGGAGATTGAATACTGCCGGGAGCGCCCCCCCAACCTGGCTGCTCGCTTCGCCGCCAAGGAAGCGACGATGAAAGCGCTGGGCACCGGCATCCGGGGCGTGGACTGGAAGGACATCGAGGTAATCCGCCACCCCAGCGGCGCCCCATCCATCAAGCTCCACGGCCGTGCCTTGGCCCGCGCGCAGCGGCTGAACGTCCTGGAAATCTCCCTCAGCCTGTCCCACTCCCGGGAATACGCCGTAGCCTTCGTGGTAACCCAATGCCAGCCGAAAGAGTGAATCAGGACAACCGGAAAGTAGTTACCGCCGCCCAGATGACCACCCTGGAACAGGCGTCGGAGCGGAGCGGTACCGGCACGGATACCCTGATGGAGCAGGCCGGGTTGGCGGTAGCCGCGGTGGCCCGGGAGCAGTTGGGCCGTCAGCCGGGGGGATTTGCCGGAGCCGACATATTAGTCCTGGTCGGCCCCGGCAACAACGGCGCCGATGGTCTGGTGGCCGCCCGGCACCTGCGCCGGTGGGGAGCGGAAGTAACCGCCTATCTGGTGGCCCGCCGGCCCGACCCGGAACTAGAGCCGCAACTAAAGCCGGAACCAGGCCCGGAATCGAACCCAAATCCGAATCCGGACTCCAACCAGAACCTCAATCCTGACCCGCGATCCAAGCTGGAGTCGGCGCGGCGCTATGGCGTGTCCATCCTTGCCGCCGACGAAGACCACGGACTGGCCGCCCTGGACCACCGGCTTAGCCGCAGCCGTCTGATCATTGACGCCGTGCTGGGCACCGGACGCTCCCGCCCGCTCACCGGGCTAGTCCGGGAGGTTATGCTCCGGCTCCAGGCCCTCCGCCTGAACTCTGGCATAAGTGAGGCCAACCGCCCCCTGGTATTGGCGCTGGACTTGCCTACCGGACTTGACGCCGACACCGGAGCGGTGGACTCGGCTTGCCCGGCCGCGGACGTCACTTTGGCCCTGGGCTTTCCCAAGGCCGGGCTGCTTGCTTTCCCCGGCGTCGAGCATGTCGGGGAACTGCTGACCCTGGACATCGGCCTGCCCCCCGGCCTGGGAGAAGCGGACATTCCCCTGGAGCTGCTGACCCCGGACTGGGTGGGCCGCCGTCTGCCGGAGCGCCCCCTGAACGCGCACAAAGGGACTTTCGGCCACCTACTGGTGGTAGCCGGGTCGCGGAATTACGTGGGAGCGGCCTGCCTGGTAGCCCTGGCCGCCGCCCGCACCGGCGCCGGTCTGGTAACTTTAGCCGCGCCGGAAAGCGTTTACCCCATTGCCGCCGCCCAGCTCACCGAGATCATCCACCTGCCCCTGCCGGAGGACGACGCGGGACGGCTGCACCCCGACGCCGCCGGAACTCTCCGTGAGTTGCTGCCCCGGTACAGTTGTCTGGCAGTTGGCAGCGGCATGGGCTGGTCGGCGGGAACCACCGACTTTCTGGAGAGGCTGCTCCTGGACGCGCCTCCGTCGTCAACCCCCGGGGCGGCTTCCACCACGCCCATAACGGCAGCCGCGGCAGAATCCCCCAAATTGACCCGGGTAGCCGCCCCGGTAGTACGCCAAGCAGCAATCCCCACGGTCATTGACGCCGACGGCCTGAACAACCTTTCCCGGTTACCCAATTGGTGGCAACGGCGGTCCGGCCCGCTGGCGCTGACTCCTCATCCCGGAGAAATGGCTACCCTGACCGGACAAACCACCGCAGCGGTGCAGCAAAACCGGGTGGCGGCGGCGCGCCGGTGGGCGGCATTCTGGCAAGCCGTGGTAGTCCTCAAGGGAGCCTGCACCGCCATCGCCAATCCGGGCCGGGCTGCTCCAGACGGGTTTGAACCGGACGGGTTTGAACCGGATCGAGGTGAATCGAATAGAGCTGGACCGAATAGAGGTGAACCGGATTTGGCGGCGCTGGAGGGACTGGTCCGGTTGTCTCCCTTTGCCAACCCCGGCCTGGCCTCGGGAGGCACCGGAGACGTGCTGACCGGCATCATCGGTGGGCTGCTGGCCCAGGGCTTATCCCCCTTTGACGCGGCTAGCTGCGGCGTATATCTGCACGGCCGCGCCGCCGAGACGCTGACCGCCCGCCGGGGCAACGCCGGCATCCTGGCATCGGACTTGATAGACTGCCTGCCGGAAACTATCAAACAGATACGCAACTCCCGGTAAACGCCGCTCAAACTACCGTTCCCGCCGGACCATTGACCTTTCTGTTTCTGGCCGCATTCTAATAAAATGACCAAAATCTGTTGCCAATTCAATTATTGACAAAAAACGTTATGTTATACTCTATTTGTGGTGTCGACTACGAGATTAGTCCTTGGCTAAACAAGCTGACCGACTCCGGGGCGCCGGCAAGTTAGCAGAGTTTGAGAATGAACTATGTCTCTGGAAACTTTCCTCGAATCCCTGGCCGACCCGTCCATTCCCCTGAGCAATTCCAACTTCATCGAGGTCTCCGACCTTGCTCCGGCTGAGTTGGGCCAATTCGCCCGGGCCTGGTTTCGGCTGTCGTTGGAACGGCGCCGGGAAATTGTTGGAACCTTGGTGGAACTGGCGGAAGACAACGCGGACCTCGACTTCTGCACCGTCTTTAAGATGTGCCTGAAGGACCAGGATGACCGGGTGCTGGAAAAGGCGATCGACGGCCTGTGGGAGTATGAAGACCGCTCGGTAATCCCAGGGCTGATCCAGATCCTCGATTCGGACAAAAGCCCGGGGGTACGAGCCGCCGCCGCCAAGGCATTGGGCAAGTTCGCAGTATTGGCCCAAGAGGGGACCCTGTTGCCCAAGGACGCCAACTCAGTGCGGGATAACCTGATGGCCGCGCTGCAGAACTCGGTGGAAGACCTCGACGTGCGCCGCCGCAGCCTGGAAGCGGTGGCCCCCTTCAACACCCCCGACATTAATGACTACGTTTGCTGGGCCTACAAGAGCGACGATTTAAGACTGAAATCCAGCTCTATTTTCGCCATGGGACGTACCGGCGAGATTAGTTGGCTGCCCGTGCTGATCAAGGAAATGCAGAGCCGGGAACCGGCCTTGCGCTACGAGACGGCCAACGCCTGCGGTGAATTGGGGGACGAAGAGGTGGTGCCTCACCTGATTCGTCTGCTGCAAGACGATGATTACCAGGTGCAGGTGGCGGGACTGAACGCCTTGGGCAAAATTGGCGGTTCCCTGGCCAAGCGCGCCCTGTTGCGCTGCGTCAAGGAAGGCGACGCCACCCTGGAAGAAGCCGCCCGCACCGCCCTGGAAAACGTTGAGTTTCTGGAAGACCCAATGGCTTTCTCTTCCGCTAGCTAGTTTCCTGCCCTCGCGGCGCCGCGGCGGTCAATCAGCCCGGCGGCGCCAAATCCGCCGATGCCCAGCGGCTCCGGTCGGGTTGCAAAAAAGCGTTGGAAGAAGTGTTGGCATGGGAGGCGGTTCCCTTTGATTCAACTGTCACCCGAACAGACCCACCGGCTGGCGACGGCCCCGGTCGGGCATCTTTCCACCGCCGACTCGTCCGGCGCTCCCCACATTATTCCGGTGTGTTTCGCCTACCATGACCGCTGCATCTACTCCGTTCTGGACCAAAAGCCCAAGCGTACCGCCCTGACCCGTCTTCGCCGCGTCCGCAACATCCGGGCCAACCCGCAAGTGGCCCTGGTGGTGGACCACTACGAACCCGACTGGGGCAAGCTCTGGTATATCCTGATAACCGGCACCGCCGAGCTGCTGACCGAGGATGAGAATCTCCCCAGCCCGGAGCAGGCCCTTCGGCACGGCCAGGACGAGCGCGGCAGAGCCATCGCCCAACTCCGGGAAAAGTACCCGCAGTACCGGGAGATGGAAATAGACGCCAATCCGGTCATCCGCATAACCCCCCAGCGGGTAACCTCTTGGGACGCCGCCGCCTTCCTCTAACCCGATTCCCCGGCTTGACACCCCCTCTCCGGCAACCTAGACTGCGGCAAATCAACCCCGCCAACCCCGGGCATATCCCGTCGGCCCAAGCGCCCGGCATTGGCTGATACCAGGTTCCGGGCAGCCGGCGCTAACCGATTCGCCCTAACCGGCTCGCGCCAACCGGCTCGCGCCAACCGGCTCGCGCCAACCGGCTCGCGCCAACCGGCTCGATTGATGCAGCCGGCGGTTTCAGCCGGCGGTTTCAGCCAGCAGTTTCGGCCATTACGGCAGCCCGGAGGATTTGCGGGTAAACCGGGCGGTAAATCAGGAGGATAACAATGGACGGCATAACAGCAATCGCCAACATTCTGAAAATTGAGGGTGTGGACTTTATCGGGTGTATGCCCTCCAACCCCCTCATCGAGGCGGCGGCGGTGGCCGGTATTCGGCCGATTGTCTTTCGCCAGGAGCGCACCGGGGTACACATGGCCGACGGCTTTTCCCGTATAACCAACGGCAAGCGCACCGGCATCTTCCTGATGCAGGCCGGGCCGGGCGCGGAAAACGCCTTTGGCGGCGTAGCCCAAGCCTATGCCGACTCGGTGCCTATTCTGTTGCTGCCCGCCGGGGCGGCCCGACGCCGCCAGGGCATCGACCCGGTTTTCAGTCCCACCCGCAGCTATGAAAGCATTACCAAATGGGCCGCCCAGATCAACTTCTCGGACCGGGTGCCGGAGTTGATGCGCCAGGCCTTTACCAAGCTGCGCTCCGGCAAGCTCGGCCCGGTGCTCCTGGAAATCCCCGGCGATTTGGTCACCGAGGAGATTGGCGAGGAAGCCTTTGACTACGAGCCGCCCCAGATTTTGCGCAGCGCCGGAGACCCGGAAGCCGTCGCCCGGGCGGCCCGGGCCCTCCTTTCCGCCCAACGTCCCGTAATTACCGCCGGGCAGGGCGCCCTCTACGCCGAAGCCACTGCCGAACTGGTAGAGCTGGCCGAGTTCCTGCAAATCCCGGTAATGACCACGCTGGAGGGCAAGAGCGCCTTTCCCGAAAACCATCCCCTTTCTCTGGGTATTGGCGGCTCCAGCCAGACCGGGGCGGTGCACCGCTTTTTGACCGGCTCCGACCTGGTATTCGGCGTGGGTTGCAGCTTTATCAAGAGCAGCTTTACCGCGCCGATACCGCCGGGCAAGACGATAATCCACGCTACCAACGCCGACGTTGACATCAACAAGGACTACACGTCTCAATACCCGGTGGTGGGCGATGCCAAGCTGGTGTTAGCCCAATTCCTGGAGGAGGTGAAGCGGCAGGCCGGAACCCAGGGCCGTCCCTCCAACCAACAACTGATCAACGAGATAAGCGCGGCGCGGGAGGAGTGGATGGCCCGATGGCTGCCCCTGCTTACCTCCGGCGAGACGCCCCTCAACCCCTACCGGGTAATTTGGGACGTGATGCACACCGTTAACCTGGACAATACCATCGTCACCCACGAATCGGGCAGCCCCCGAGAGCAAGTTACTCCTTTCTGGGAGGCCCGCGCGCCCCGCAGCTTCATCGGCTGGGGCAAGTCCACCCAGTTGGGCTACAGCCTGGGTCTGGCAATGGGCGCCAAGCTGGCTGCGCCGGAAAAACTGGTGATTAACTTTATGGGCGACACCGCTTTCGGCATGGTGGGCCTGGACGTGGAGACGGCGGTGCGGGAACGTATCCCCATCACCACCATTGTGCTGAACAACTCCACTATGGCCATCTACCCGGACAGCCGGATGCCGACGGCGGTAGCCAAATACAATACCAAGCAGATGACCGGCAACTTCGCCGAGATGTCCCGGGCCCTGGGCGCCTACAGCGAGCGGATAACCGAACCGCAAGACATTATTCCGGCGATGCAGCGGGCCCAGGAACGCAACCAGGCCGGCGAGTTCGCCCTGCTGGAGTTCATCACCAAGGAGGAAGGGGCCTACTCCAAGTTCCAGTTCGTCTAGTCCAGCCCAGTTCGTCTAGCCCTTTTCCGCTTTGGCCGTTCTGATCAAGCTTTTTAACCGAGTGCCGGTTAGACCAAATAGAGGGATCGACTTTGTTACCTGAGTTTCTACTGGCCTTTGGTCTGATTGCCATCATCCTGGTGATTACTGCCCTGGCGTCGGGGATAGTAGAACGTTCTCCCCTGTCTTTTCCGATACTATTCCTGGGCCTGGGCTTCCTGCTGGGAGCGCGCGGGGTGGGCCTCATCCAGATGGGCCCCATGACCCGATTCTCGAGGTTGTAGCGACCCTAACCCTCTCCCTGGTCCTTTTCCTCGATGCGGTGAACCTGCAAATTGAGGAATTGGGACGGCGCTGGCTGATACCCGCCCTGATTCCGGGGCCGGGCACCGCCTTAATCATTGCCTTGGGCGCCCTGCCGCTTGCCCTGTTGCTCGGGTTTGGCTGGTTGGTCGCCTTTATCGGTGGGGCAATCCTCGCCTCCACCGACCCGGTAGTGCTCCGCGAGCTGGTGCGCGACCCTCGAATCCCCCGCTCGGTGCGGCAGATACTGAAGATAGAGGCCGGAACCAACGACATCATCGTCCTTCCGGTAATCCTGGTACTAATCGCCGTGGCCCAGGCCCAGGGCCGGGATATGGCGGGTTGGGGCGCCTTCCTGGCCCAACTGCTGCTCCTGGGACCGGCCATTGGATTTGCTATTGGCGGCCTCGGCTCCTGGCTGATGAACCGGGTGGACGCTCGGATGAATATCCGCCGGGAACACCAGTCCCTGTACGGAATTGGGCTGGTCTGGCGGCCTACACCGCGGCTACGGTGGCCGGCGGGGACGGTTTTCTGGCGGCTTTCGCCGCGGGTCTAGCCGTCACTGTATTGAACCAGAGCCTTTGCGACTGCTTCCTGGAATACGGAGAAGTAACGTCGGAAATGGCAATGCTGCTGGCCTTTGTCCTCTTCGGCGCGGTGCTGTCCAGTATTCTGGACACGATCAACATTCCATTGGCCCTCGGTCTCGCCGCGATAATCATCTTCGCCATCCGGCCCCCGGTGCTGGGGCTGCTGCTGGCTCGTACCAGGATGAGCCTGGAGGCCAAGGCCCTTATATCCTGGTTCGGCCCCCGGGGACTCAATTCCCTGTTGCTGGCGCTGCTGACGGTGCAAGCGGGGATACCGGGTTCCGAGACGCTCCTGGCTACGGTTGGAGTGGTCGTGCTGGCCTCGGTTACGCTCCACGGAGCCAGCGCCGCGCCGGTGGGTCTTTGGTACGGGCGCCGGGCAGCCAGCGAGACCCTGGCCGAAGAGCGGGAGAGCACGGCGGACGGTCTATTCGTCCGGAACCATCACCAGGTACGGTTTGTTACACCCGAGGAATTAGAGGAATTGAGAACCGGCCCAATACCGCCGGTCATCCTGGACGTCCGCTCCCGTTCCAGCTATGAGCTAGCCGAATCCCGGATCCCCGGAAGTGTGCGGGTATTGCCCGACCAGGTTGCCGAATGGGCCGCGGCAAAGCCATCGAAGGATACGCTGGTTGTCGCCTACTGCGCTTGATACGACGAAGCTACCAGGGCCCGTGTGGCGCAGCAACTGGCGGCTTTGGGAATAAACGCAGCAGTCCTTGAAGGGGGTTTCAACGCCTGGGCGTCCCAATTCCCGGTGGAGCCGATTAACGTGGCCGCCTGAGTCAGCCGGCAAAGCCAACCCGGCAAGGGCGGATGGCCGGCGCTACCCCACCGGCCGCGCTCCATCCAGGGCAGCGGCCCTTGATTACCCACCGCCGCCTTTCCGGGCAGCGGCCCTTGATTGCCTACCGCCGCCTTTCCGGGCAGCGGCCCTTGATTGCCTACCGCCGCCTTTCCGGGCAGCGGCCCTTGATTACCCACCGCCGCCTTTCCGGGCAGCGGCCCTTGATTGCCTACCGCCGCCTTTCCGGGCAGCGGCCCTTGATTACCCACCGCCGCCTTTCCGGGCAGCGGCCCTTGATTGCCTACCGCCGCCTTTCCGGGCAGCGGCCTTCGATTAGATGATACCCCATCCGCTGACAATCCCCTATTGCGGGAGCGGCGAGGAAGGGTTAAGAATAGTCCGAAGCGGCCGACACCTCTGCCAGCCGGTGAGGGATAAGCGAGCGGCCGGGGAGCGACTATGGTTTTGACCATTGGGCCAGGGAAAGTTGCCGGGGTTGCCGGGTGCGAGGCTGTGGCAGCGGTAGAGCAAGAGGCAGTAGTAACGGCTGATGCCGTCGGCTCCGCGCCGTCGGTTACGTCAGTCACGTCGTTCACATCGGAGACGTCGGCTCCGGTTGCCGGTCCCGGCCGGGGCGGCAGTTATCAGCCGATGATCCGGGATATGCCGCAGGGAGAACGCCCCCGGGAACGGCTGCGCGACTATGGGCCCAAGCTTCTGAGCAACACCGAGCTTATCGCCATTTTACTGCGCACCGGCATTCAGGGAGAGAACGTTCTGGCGATGTCTAACCGCCTGCTAACCCACTTCAAGGGGCTGGATGGGCTGGGCCGCAGCACCTTTGCCGAGTTGTGCGCCGAGCGCGGCTTGAGCGAAGCCAAGACCTGCCAACTAATGGCCGCGCTGGAATTGGGGCGCCGCTTTATATCCCTGGCCCCCCAGGATAGAGCGGTGATAAACTCGCCCCAGGATGTAGCCAACCTGCTGCAGGCGGAAATGGCGACCCTGGAACAGGAACACCTGCGAGTGCTGCTGCTGAATACCAGGAACCAGGTGCTGAACACGGTGGAGGTCTATGTGGGCAACGTCAACAGTTCCATCGTCCGGCCGGCGGAGGTATTCCGCCCGGCGGTGCGGGACAATGCGCCCTCCATCATCATCGTACACAATCACCCCTCCGGCGACCCAACGCCCAGCCCGGAGGATGTGAACATCACCCGGGAGTTGGTCGCGGCCGGCAAACTGTTGAGCATCGAACTGCTGGACCATCTGGTAATCGGCAGCGGCGGCCGGTACGTAAGCCTCAACGAGAAAAAGCTGGGCTTCGGCTAGGCCATAGCCCGGCGCATATCACATATCAGGATATAGGAAGGTAGCAATGTCATATTTCAAGGACGCCAACGACCGGGAATCGCTGGAGTTGGCCCCCGGCGCCCGCACCAGCACTTTCTGGGGCGAGAATATGCTCCTGTCTCTGGTGGAAATTGACGCCAACTCGCTGGTTCCGCTGCATACTCACCCCCACGAACAAGGGGGCATCGTGGTGGAGGGAGAACTGGAAATGGGAATCGGCGGCGAAGTGCGGACGCTGAAACCGGGGGATATGTACATCATCCCCGGCAATGTGGAACATTATGCCAAGGGCGGCGACCACCCGGCCAAAGCCCTGGACATTTTCAGCCCGGTGCGCGAAGAGTTTAAGTACTGATTTGGTTCGGCCTTGTTTCAGGACGCAGACCTCGTACCGAAAATTACGGTACGCCCGACAAATAGCGCCAACCGACGGCCCCGGCGCACCGCTGCCCCTTCGTCAGGGTCAGGGCTGGGGCTATAGCGTTGAAACCGGAGTTGAAATCGGAGTTGAAATCGGAGTTGAAGCCGAAGCCGGAGTTGAAGCCGGAGCTTGCCCCCGGCTAAAACCCAATGGCGCAGCCGTCTTTGCGCGGCTCCGAACCGGCCCAGAGGACGCCCGATTCCGGGTCTCGGCGGATCACCTGTCCCCCGCCCATCCCGACGCGGGCGTGGCCGCTGACCAGGTTTAGCTGGTGCCCCCGGCTTTGCAATCCGGCTATTATATCGGGGTCCAGCCCCTCCTCCAGCAGAACCATATCTCCAATTACCTGGAAGCGCAGGGCGTTCAACGCCTGCTGCGGGTCCATCCCGAAGTCCACCATGTTGCAGATAACCTGCAAGTGACCCTGGGGCTGCATAAACCCGCCCATAACTCCGTAGCAAAGGTATAGCTCGCCGTCCACCGTAGCCATCGCCGGTATGATGGTATGGTAAGGCCGCTTGCCCGGAGCCAGAGCGTTGGGATGGTCCTCGTCCAGTACGAAGAGGGCTGCCCGGTTCTGAAGCACGATGCCGGTATCGGGCACCACCAGGCCGCTGCCAAAGTTTATGTAGATGCTATTGATGAACGAACAAGCGTTGCCCTGGCCGTCCACACAGCTGATATATACCGTATCTCCGCCGACCTTCATGTTGACATCGCCGGAGGGGGAGTAGGACATCGCCTTCACCGGGTCAATCAACTCCCGCCGCTGGGCGGCGTAGGTTTTTGAGGTCAGCTCGGCGATGGGAACCGAAGCCTGGCGAGGGTCGGCCACGTAGCGGTAGGCATCAGCAAAGGACAACCGCATCGCCTCGATCAGGTGGTGGTAGGTATCCACCGTTTGGGCGCCCATTCCCCGGATGTCAAAGCCCTCGGCGATATTCATCGCCTCCAATGCGGCAATACCCTGGCCGTTGGGCGGACACTCCCAGCAGGTGACTCCCCGGTAGTCGGTGGCAATTGCTTCATCCCAATCGGAGGTGTGGTTAGCCAGGTCGTCGGTGGTAATCCAACCGCCCTGTTCCTGAACAAAGTCGGCAATTTTACCGGCGATTTCCCCATGGTAAAAGGCGTCGGAGCCTCCCTCGGCAATGGCTCGCAGCGTCTTTCCCAGGGTGGGCAGGCGCATCATCTCGCCTTGACGGGGCGGACGTCCGTTGAGCAGCATTTCCTGGCCGGAGGGCAAGGCGGAAAGCCGGGCTTGCTGGCCCGACCACTGGTGGGCGATAAAGTCGGTAACCGGGAAGCCCTCCTCAGCGTAGCGGATGGCCGGTTTCAGGACCTCGGACAGGGGCATGGATCCGTGGGCCGCCAGGATGGTTTCCCAGCCGTGAACCGTGCCGGGAACCGAGACCGAATAGGGTCCCTCGCCGGGCATCTGCCGACGTCCGGCGGACTTCAGTTCATCAATGGAGGCTGCCGCCGGTGCGCGGCCGCTGCCGTTGAGGGCGCGAACCTGCTTTTCCTGGGCGTTCCAGATTAGGGCGAACATATCGCCGCCCACGCCGGTGGATTCGGGTTCCACCACGTTCAGGGCCGCGGCGCAGGCCACCGCGGCATCCACCGCGTTGCCGCCTTGCATCAGCATTTGCAACCCGGCCAGAGCGGCCAGGGGTTGGCTGGTTGCCACCATTCCGTTTTTCGCCAGCACGGCGGAACGCCTGGAATCAAAGAACATGACAGGTTAGCTCCATTATCTATTATTTTCAAAAGGACGCCGCAGTGGGTATCGGCAATGGTATCGCCCGTAATACGGTCTGCGGCCAAAATGAACTGTTACGCAACGGCGACGCCGCCCCAGTTTACCATAGGGGCAATAGCGGTTGCATCCGCTCCGCCGCCGGCAGCGGGATAATCGCATCAGGGATACCAAAGGCCCCGGAAGGAAGGCAGCGGGCCGGGACTTGCCGATTTGCCAACGCGCCATTACCCTTAGCCCCGTCCCTATGGTAAGATAACCCGGCTATGAAACTTTATGGCAACTTTTACCCCGCGCCGAACCGCAGCTTTCATCGGGAAAACAGCGTAGCCGCAGCGAAACTGAAAAGGCTGGACGCAAGGCAATAGTGCGGCACAAACGGAACCGGATGGGATGGTATGGTACGGTATAGCACGGTACGGTACGGTACGCAGCGGAAGGCAACCTGAAATTTTTTGGAGGCTGAATCATGGCAGCAGAAGTTGGTCAGGCCGCCCCTGACTTTACCCTTTATGACACCGAACGCAAACGGCGGAGCTTGAGCGAGTTCAAGGGCAAGAACGTGGTGTTAGCCTTCTTTCCCGGCGCTTTCACCGGCGTTTGCACCACCGAGGCCTGCGCTCTGCGGGACCAGGTGGACCAGTTTAACTCGATGAACGCTCAGGTGGTCGGCATTACCGTTGACCCGCCCTTTTCCCAAAAAGCCTGGGTCGATGCCAACAACGTCAACTATCCTTTCCTCAGCGACTTTAACCGGCAGACGGTCAACGACTATGACGTGGCCTTGCCCAACCTGGCCGGAATGGAAGGCTATGTGGCGGCCAACCGGGCCGTGGTGGTTGTGGACCAGGACGGCGTCATCCGTTACAAGTGGATAGCTCCCAGCCCGGCAACCGAGCCGGACTATGACGCGGTTCGGCAGGCGGTAGAAGCGCTGGCCTAGTTCCGCCGGGTTCGGAAATATTACTCGGGCAGCCGCCGGGTAGCCGCCGGGTAGCCGGGGAAAGCGCGGGTCGGAAACCGCAGCAGGCGCAGGCAAGCGTTCCGCTCGGCGGACCCGACAACCTCGGCAAGCCCGGCTCAGGCAAACCAAAGGGCCGGCACAGACACCCACGCTCATCCCTGAGCCGGCCGAAGGGCCGATTTATGGTTCGACCGGCTCACCATGAACGGTTTTCTAAAGATAATTGACCGTTGACTCCCATGAATCCTGCTTGTCGCCATTGTCGCCGAATTACCGGCATCATTCTACCCGCCCTCTGCCGGGGCATACCGGCATGGGTCTAAATTGGCATTGTCCCAGCACGTAGAGGTCAATTTATGAAAATCAGGAACACCGGGAGGTAAGGTAACGTGGCAGTACCGGAAGTTAAGGCCCTGATATTCGACGTTTTTGGCACGGTGGTGGACTGGCGGAACAGCATTATTGAGCAGGCGGCGGCTTTCGGCCAAGTCCGGGGCATCGAACGGGATTGGGCCGCCTTCGCCGACTCCTGGCGCGGCAAGTATCGTCCCTTTATGAACAAAGTCCGCACCGGGGAACTGCCCTGGACTAATCTGGACGCCCTGCACCGGATGGCTCTGGAAGAGGTGTTGGCCGAGTTCGAGATTACCGGATTGGACGAAGCAGAAAAGACCGAGGTCAACTTCTTCTGGCATCGCCTCCGCCCCTGGGCCGACTCCGTACCCGGCCTTTACCGGCTCAAGCACCGCTACATCATCGCGCCCATGTCCAACGGCAACATTGCGCTGATGACCAACATGGCCAAGAACGGCGGCTTGCCCTGGGACTGCATCCTGGGGGCTGAGGTGGCCCGGCATTACAAGCCCGACCCGGAAAGCTATCTGACCGCCGTTTCCCTGCTGGGGCTGACTCCGGAACGGGTGATGATGACGGCAGCCCACCAGGGAGACTTGTTATCGGCGCAAAAGGTGGGCTTGAGGGCGGGATTTGTGCCCCGGCCGATGGAACTCGGCCCCGACGTGACGCCGGATCCCAACCCCGACCCGTCCTTTGATGTGGTAGCCGCCGATTTTGTTGACCTGGCGCGGCAAATGGGGGTTTGACCCAGGACAGGACAGCGCCGACGCTCGAACCGGGTCAAGACTCGATGCCCACACCGTCAAGACTTTAATTTCTCGAGGAGGACGTCATGGCTCCTGGAGGCCTCGACTGGCTCGCCAAGACCCCGGAAGAAACCCTGGAACCTGAAATCCCTATCTGCGACCCCCACCATCACTTCTGGATTTCCCGGCCGGAACCCGTTGATTACCAGCAGTACCTGTTGCCGGAACTCGCCGCCGACGTCAGCAGCGGCCACAACGTCCGCTCCACGGTGTTCATCGAAGTACGGTGCCAATACCGTCAGGACGGGCCCGAAGAGCTGAAGCCCGTGGGCGAGGTCGAATACATCCAGACCATCGCCGACGCCAGCGCCACCGGCAGTCATGGCTCAACCAGGGCCGCCGCCGCCATCATCGGACACGCCGATTTGAAACTGGGCGAGGGAGTGCGCCCGGTGCTGGAAGCGATGCAGGCCGCCAGCCCCAACCGCTTTCGAGGCGTCCGGCACTCGGTGGGTTGGGACGAAAGCCCCGAGCTGGCCAACCGGGACATTAAAGGCGCTCTGGGCACCGAGGGCTACCGTTCCGGGGCGAAAGTCCTGGCCGGTATGGGCCTGATTTTGGAAAACTCCCTCTACTTCCACCAGCTATCCGAACTGGCCGACTTCGCCCGGGCCGTCCCCGAATTGACCATCGTTTTAAACCACATTGGCGGCCTCTGCCGCGTCGGTCCCTACGCCAACCGGGACGACGAGGTCATCCCCGCCTGGCGCAAAGGAGTCGAAGAAGTGGCCCAGTGCCCCAACATAATCATGAAGTTGGGCGGCGTCGGGCAGGTCCGTTACGGCTTCGACTGGGACCGGCGGGAAACCCCCATCGGCTCCGAGGAGTTGGCCGAAGCGTTGGGGCCGTTGATGGAGCATTGCATCCGGCAATTCGGCCCGGAGCGTTGTATGTTTGAAAGCAACTTCCCGGTGGACAAGCCATCCTATTCCTACAACGTGCTGTTCAACGCCTTTAAGCGGCTGTCCAAAGGCTACACTCCCACCGAACGCGCCGCCCTGTTCCACGACACCGCCGCCAGGGTGTACGGCATAAGCGTTTAGGTAGCAAAGCCTGGCTTGGTTGAATTTCCTGGAACTTGGAGGGCGCCGGGTGCATGACCCCGGCGCCCCAAGCTCCGGCGCTTCCAATCGCCGCCTAAAACCGATTATTCTTCCAGCCCATCGGCCCCTGACGATTCTTCGGTAATCTCCGCCGCCAGGGTCTTGACCAAAGGCATCACCTTTTGGCTGAACCGGACAACGGAGTCCACCATCCACTCCCTGGTCGCGTTGAGGGCTTCTTCGGAATCATCCAAGGTAGCGGGGCGGCTTAAGCCAAGGCGGGAACTCTTCGACCGATTCAGCCTTTCCCAATCTAATGGTTGCCCAAACTTGGTTTCTATCTCGTGCTTCTCCGCCTCCATACGGTCGAACAATAACTTATTGACGTCCGTATCGTAGGATTCTAAGCTGAAATGAACGTAGGCTTTGCCACCGGCGTCGAACCAGGTGTTATAGCGGATCCAAGGGATTGCGGAAGGGACTCCTTGCCATTTGCCGGGGGACCCGTTCCGGCGGTTGGTGAGCCCGTGTACGTCCCGAAGCTGGTCCAAAACTCCTTCCCAAAACAGGCGGTTCCCTTCTCGGTCCTCGGTTTGTTCGGGTCGTCACCGATCGACCACCGCCTTGCGGGTCTCGTTGGGCCGCGCCACCACGTCGAACAGGCAAGCCGGCCTGGAACCATCGATGCTCACCGCCCGGACTTCAACCCCGTAAAACTCGGTGTCGGCGCCGGTGCGCTGGTTTAACCAGTCAATGGCCTGGCGGTGTTCGTCCCGCATTTCCCTGGAGATCCATACTGCTACGTCGGCATTATGCCCCGACGCGTAGGTCAGCACCTTGCCAAGATGGTCGTGGTCGGTGCGTTCCAACCGGTTTTCGGTGATTACGGTGCAGCGCCGCCCCGTGTCGGTGGCAAGAACATCCAGGGAAAAAGAACCCGTAGGCGCCTCGGTCTCAACAAGCTCCAGGTCTAGCCCAAGGGCCTGCCCCAACAGGCGAAGATTGTCTCCCAGCCAGGGCGTGAAATCGGCGGCCTCATCCGGCCAAACGTCGCGGATGTTAACCGGCGACAGGGTCGTAACATCTATATCAACCATTTTGCTTCTCCGGGATTATGTTCCCCAGGTATATGCCAAGCTCCGGCGATCACGGTCAACCTACGATTGTCACTGACCGTCACTGAAATAGACCCGGAAGCGACTTACCCCACAAATATGTCCAGCGGCAGAAACGCCGAAACCACGAAGTTCGGTACGTCCACCACCTCCGACACCTTCAGGTCCACCGCCACGCTGCAAATGCAGTAGGCCTGCTCCCGAGTCCAGCCCCGCTCCATCAACAGGTGGATCATGTTCAGCAGCGCCTGACGGGACGCCAGAGTGCCGTCCTCCGACTCGTTCCTGCCGTCGCTAATGCACATGCCGATGGCCGCCAGGAAGCGGCGGGGCGCGGCCATCTCCGGCGTCGTAAAGTAATCATCCCGCTCAAAGTAGGGGAAGTTGATTCCCCGGCCGGCGGCTTCCCCCTTGCGGACCTGGAAGTTCACGTGCAGCGTGCAGTCCATTTCAATCGCGGTCCCACAGCACTCGGAATCGCCCTGGGCGTAGTGGGCATCCCCCGCCGAAAACAGCGCCCCCTCGGTAAAGACGGGCAGGAACAGGCGAGTGCCCGCCGTTAGCTGCTTGATGTCCAGGTTGCCTCCGTTTTCCCGGGGCGGAATGGTCCGGAGTCCCTCGGTGGCGAAGGGTTCCTGGGCTGGCGCCGCCCCCGCCGGTGTCGGACCCACCACCATCCCGCCCCGCCGGAGCAGCTCATCTTCGCGCAGCAAAATTGCTTGCCGCAAGGTCCGGGACGGAGCCACCCCAATGGTGCCCATGAAGGACGCTTCGGGTACCCGCACTCCGGGCAGTTGCTCCGATTGGGCGAACCCGTCCCGCAGCTCCCAATGGACGATGTAGGGTTCGGTGTAAAGGTCGCGCAGGAACCCGAAGCCCGGCAGAATGGTGGTGAATCCCCAGTTGGCGGGCTCGATGTTCAGAATGTTGACCTCCAACAGGTCGCCCGGTTCCGCGCCTTCGACGTACACCGGCCCGGTTAGGGGATGTACCAGGTTGAGGTCGGCGTTCAGCAGGTCGGCCGCCTGAGACGAGGGGTTAATCTGCATATCGAAGGCGTTGCGAGTCTGCATCACCACCTCTTCGCCGGGTTCGGCATGTACGGCGGGAGGGATGTCGGGATGCCATCGGTTATGCCCTTTGTCCGGTTCATCGCCGCATTGCTTGGTGTAGTCCAGCTCAATAGTCTTCATCCCCAGCCTCCTGGTATCAAATTCTCACGGATGCCCTAATTATAACCTTCCCGCATAACCTTCCCGCATAACCTTCCCGCATAACCTTCCCGCATAACCTTCCCGCATAACCTTCCCGCATAACCTTCCCGCATAACCTTCCCGCATAACCTTCCGCCCGACGGCGGCGGCGGTCTTCTTAGCCGGGCAACCCCCTTTACCGAGACCTTTTCCGGAGAATGGGCTTTGCCGGAGAAATGGCGGCGGGTTATCCAGGTTTTCGAGGGAGAAGAACCTTCTGGCCGATCCGAAAATAGAACCGGAAGAACTCCTGATTATCCCGAGGGCGCCCGCCCGGTCAAAGTCAACAAAGAAGTTGGAAGGCTTTAGTCCAGCCCTCGCCTGCCGACCGGCCGCGCCATACCATGGGCCGGGCAATCGTAGGCCGGGCAATCGTGGGCCGGGCAATCGTATCTACCCATCGGCGCCCCCCAAGCCGCAGGCTTCGGCCACCAATTCGTAGGAGCGCAGCCGGTGGGCAAAACTGTGACAGATGGTGACCACGCTCAGGTCGGGGGTTTGGTAGGCCTCCGCCAGGACTTCCAGCTTTTCCCTGACCTGTTGGGGATCGCCGTCAACGCAGAGCCGGCTATACTGGCGGAGAAAGGCCAGTTCGTTAGGCTGGTACGGGTAATTCAGCGCCTCTTCAATCGAAGGTATTCCCTTTGCCCGGTTGGTTACGGAATAAAGGCGGCCCAAGTTGCGGCTGGAGGCGATGCGCTGCGCCTCTTCCTCGGTTTCGGCGCAGAGCACCTGCACCCCGACGTTAACCTTGGGTTCGGACAAGCTTTTTGACGGCTCAAAGTTCTTGCGGTAGCCTTCCACAATCTCCGGCCCCTCCTGCACCCCCAGCCCAAAGAAATGGGCGTAGGCAAAGGGCAGACCCAGGCGAGCCGCCATATAGGCGCTTTCGTAGCGGGAACCCAGCAACCATACCTCCGGGGCGGTTTCGGCTTCCCCGGGGCCGGCGCGCACCGCGGCAAAGGGATGTTCTTCTTCCAGTCCACCGGACAAGTAGGCCACCAGGTCCACCACCTGACGGGGATAATGCTGCACGTCGTTTGGGCCGCCGGGGTAGGCCAGCGCGGCGGCAGTAAGCGGATCGCTGCCCGGAGCGCGGCCCACTCCCACGTCAATGCGGCCGGGATATAAGGAATCCAGCATACGGAAATTTTCGGCAACCTTCAGCGCGCTGTAGTGCGACAACATTACGCCGCCGCTGCCGACCCGGATGGTACTGGTGCGGGCGGCCACCTGGCCCACCAGCACTTCCGGGCTGGTGCCGGCAAAGTTGGGCAAATTGTGGTGCTCGGCCAGCCAATAGCGGTAATAACCCAGAGATTCGGCGGCCACCGCCAGCTCGATGGTATCCCGCAGCGCAGCGGCGGCGGTTCCGCCAACCCGCACCGGCGATTGGTCCACGACACTCAACAAAAGTTTCCGGCTCACAACTTGCTCCTGCTCCTGCTCCTACCCTTGCCCTTGCCCTTGCCCTTGCCCTTGCCCTTGCCCTTGCTAATCAGGGGAATCCTGCAATTATAGCACTGTCGCGAACACTCTCGAATATCCCTGCTTATCGTCGGAAGGCAATCGTCTTTGAGCGGTAATAGTCCCCGTAAGATGGCAGCGGGCCGGAATCGGAGAGGCCGATCCAAGGCATAAGGTTCCAATTGCTATTGTCCCGGTTAGCGTCAGAGCTATAGCTGGCAGCGAAATTCAACCCCAAAAGCTGCGGCGTCTTCGGGGGCTGCATACCGCCGCCCGGGTCAATAAGAAGGATAAGACCGATAATTATCCACCGGGCCGGCGAAGGCAGCCGGCCGTTAAACAATTCCTTAACAAAAGTTAAACCGAACGTAAACACTTGCCAGCCGAAAACTTATTGCTAATTCGGTAGCGGCTGAATTATCCTGTTGTACGGTTATCCGGTTATCCGGTTATCCGGAAGGTCCGGCGCCTTTATGAGTTCCGTCAGTCCAGGTTACGGCATCCCGCCGTAGAAATACCGAAAGACGGTTGAACTTCAACTCCGGATATTAGCCGGATTGGCCTCCGGGTAAAGCAGCGGCTTTAAAGCGAAGATAGTGAGGTGTCGGACATACCCAATTTCGCCTTTAATCGCCCCTCCTCTTCCCTATTGGAGTCTATATTCCCTGCTGGATGGACCAAGTATCTGCCGGAAAGGACTATCAAGTTCTTCCTCTTCCTGTGCAGTATTATGTCCATCTTCACCACCGTCGGCATCGTTTCCGTCCTGATTTTTGAGGCATCTCTCTTCTTTCAGGAAGTATCGATCTTTGAGTTCCTTACCGGCACCAGGTGGACGCCCCTGTTCGCCTCGAAACACTTTGGCGTCCTGCCCCTGGTTACCGGCACTCTGCTAACCTCGGTGGGGGCGATGCTGGTCGCCCTGCCCCTGGGACTGCTCAGCGCAATTTACCTCAGCGAGTACGCCCCGGACCCGCTGCGGCGCGCGCTGAAACCGGTCCTGGAGGTGCTGGCGGGCATCCCAACCGTGGTTTACGGCTACTTTGCCCTGCTGTTCGTGACGCCGCTGCTGCGCGGCATATCAGATAACATCTCCGTCTTCAACGGTCTGAGCGCCGCCATCGTTATGGGCATAATGATCCTGCCAATGGTTTCCAGCCTGAGCGAGGACGCGATGCGCTCGGTGCCCCGCTCCCTGCGGGAGGGCGCCTATGCCCTGGGCAGCACCAAGCTGGAGGTATCCACCAGGGTGGTGATTCCGGCGGCGCTGTCCGGCATCGTAGCCGCTTTCATCCTGGCGATGTCCCGGGCCATCGGCGAGACCATGATTGTGACGGTGGCCGCCGGTCAGAACCCCAACTTTACCCTGAACCCTTTTGTGCCCATAGAAACCATGACCGCCTACATTGTGCAGGTAAGCATGGGCGACGCCCCCACCGGCACCCTGGAGTTCAAGACGATATTCGCCGTGGCCTTGAGCCTGTTCGTTATTACCCTGGGAATGAATCTGCTCAGCCAATTTATTGTTCGCCGGTTCCGGGAGGTGTACGAGTAATGGCAATCATCACTCAGGGCGAGTTCCGGCGGCGGATGGCCCGACGCAAGGTGAAGGGGCATATTTTCCATGGCCTGTGCCTGCTGGCCATCCTCATCGGCCTGTCGATGCTGGGGGCCTTGCTCTTCAACATCACCTCGGAAGGGTTGACGCGGGTTAACTGGTCCTTCATTACCAGCTTCCCCTCCCGCCACCCGGAACAGGCCGGAATCCAGGCGGCCCTGCTGGGCAGCATTTACGTGGTGATCCTGGCCGGAACGCTGGCCTTTACCTTTGGCGTCGGCGCGGCAATCTATCTGGAAGAGTACGCCGCCCACAACTGGCTTGCCCGAATCATCCAGATAAATATATCCAACCTGGCCGGAGTGCCTTCCATCGTTTACGGTATCCTGGGACTGGAAATCTTTGTGCGCTACCTGGGGCTGGGCAAGAGCGTTCTGGCCGGAGGGTTGACCCTGGCCCTGCTGGTGCTGCCCATCGTCATCATTGCGGCAGAGGAGGCGATTCGGGCGGTGCCTTCTTCGATCAGAGAGGGCGGATTTGCCCTGGGCGCCACCCGCTGGCAGGCCATCTGGCACTTGGTGCTGCCCCAAGCCTTCCCCGGCATTCTTACCGGGGTAATCCTGGCGGTAAGCCGGGCCATCGGTGAAACGGCGCCGCTGATCGTAATGGGCGCATTGACCTTCGTACCCTTTGCCCCGGACGGCCCGCTAAGCCGCTTTACCGTGCTGCCGATCCAGATATTCAACTGGGTGTCGCGACCCCAGGAGGGTTTCCACCAGGCCGCGGCCGCTGCTATCATCGTGCTGCTGGCGCTGCTGCTTACCATGAACGCGGTGGCGGTCCTGTTGCGCAACAAGTTCCAAACCCGGTCGGAGGGATAGTTACTTGGCACAGACAGCTCCAATACTGCGAACCATTGATTTGAGCGTGTATTACGGCCCGGTCCGGGTGGTCAGCGGCGTCACCATGGATATGGCCCCAAAAAAAATTACTGCCATCATCGGCCCTTCCGGGTCGGGCAAGAGCACCGTACTGCGCTGCTTTAACCGGATGAACGACCTGATACCCAGCTTCCGGATGTCGGGGCAGGTGCTGTTTGACGATAATGACCTCTACGCCTCCAATGTGGACCCGACGGAGATACGCTATCAGATTGGCATGGTCTTCCAGCGGCCCAACCCCTTTCCCAAGTCGATATTCGACAACGTGGCCTTTGGCCCGCGCATCAACGGGTTCAAGGGTGACTTGCCCGGGCTGGTAGAACGGTCCCTGCGCCGCGCCGCCCTGTGGGACGAGGTTAAAGACCGGCTCAAGGCCAGCGCCCTTTCCCTGTCCGGCGGGCAGCAGCAACGCCTCTGCATCGCCCGCACCCTGGCGGTGGAACCCCGGGTAATTCTGATGGACGAGCCTTGCTCCGCCCTCGACCCCATCTCCACTTCGGCCATTGAGGAGTTGATGCGGGAACTGTCCCAGGAATATTCGATTGTCATCGTAACCCACAATATGCAGCAGGCCGCCCGGGTTTCCGACTTTACCGCCTTCCTGATGGGGCGGGAGGACAAAATCAGCGAACTTATTGAGTATGGCGAAACCCGGCAGATGTTCACCAACCCGAAGGACGAACGAACCGAAGCCTATATCACCGGACGGTTTGGCTAGGCGACCGACCGGCGCCCGGCATCTTGTCGAAACTCCGGCAAAACTCAACTGGACAAACGGCCGCATACACCCCTTATAATTGCGCCATTCTTCGGCGTCATTCTCAGAACTGCCTGTCTGCACGCTGCCTTTACCCGGCGGCCCGGCCGCTTTTTACGGGCAAACTGCCATAGGTCGGGCCAAGGCGCCGGTATCCCGGTCTCCATTCGAAAAACACGCCGCATTATTCACCCCAATTTATTTTTAATAGGAGACTTTGTAAGTTATGCCTGAAGTAACCAGCCATAATCCGGGAACTTTTTGCTGGGTTGACCTGGCCAGCGCCGACGCCGAAGCGTCCAGGAGCTTTTACTCCCAGCTTCTGGGCTGGACCTCCATTGATAACCCGATGGGGGAGGGAATGGTCTATTCGATGATGCAAAAGAACGGCAAGAATGTTTGCGGCCTCTACCAGATGGATGCCGGTATGCTGGAGCAAGGCATACCGCCCCATTGGACCAGCTACATCGCCGCTGCGGAGGTTGACGCCGAGGCCGAGAAGGTTACCGCCGCCGGGGGCACGATATTGATGCCGCCGATGGACGTGTTTGACTCCGGGCGAATGTCCATGGTCCAGGACTCTACCGGAGCGATGGTTGGACTCTGGCAGCCCAGGGAACACATCGGAGCGGAGCTAATCTACGAGACCGGGGCTTTGGGCTGGAACGAGCTTAATACCAATGACACTGACGCCGCCGCCGAGTTCTATGCCAGCGTCTTTGGCTGGAGCGCCGCAACTTCTCCCATGGGACCCGAGGCGGGGGACTACACCGAGTTTAAGGCCGGGGAGACTTCGGTAGGGGGAATGATGAAAATCAAACCGGAATGGGGCGAAATGCCGCCCAATTGGTCGGTATATTTCACCGTTGCCGACTGCGCCGCCAGCCTGCAACAAGCGGAAAGTATGGGCGCCGAGGTAATCGTTCCGGTAACGGAGGTGGACAATATACGTTTCGCCTTCCTGAAAGACCCCCAAGGGGTTTATGTAGGGATAGCGCAGGTGATGGGGTAAAATATTTCCTCCATCAATTAGTAACAAAAGGAGCGGGACCTGCATTGGGTCCCGCTTTTTCATGAGCTAGGGATATTCTGAATAAGTCATTAAACACCCGAGTCTCGAACTTATTCAGAGTTTCCTTAGAGTTATACCGAGTCTCCGACTCTGAGTTAGTGACGTGCGCTTAAATCCAAGTCTATGGTATCAAGCATTGAAATGAAAGGTGGTGTTTACTATCAAAACTATTGACAAGGGACCCGGCCTCGCCTAGAATGCTAAACAATGTTAGTAACTAACTTGAACTGTTGCTTCTGTACCTGTCCGCCCACATAGGGGGCGGGTAGTATTCGCGTCTAAATAGACCCTCCTGCACCCACCAAGTTTTTGTCGCTTGGTGGGTTTTATTTTTGCCCGGTCTCAAATCCAACTCAGGCACAAACCAGTCGAAAAAAGGAATCCGCCCAAAATCTCAAGGAGGCCCAGTTGACCAGTAAAACCGACGTTTCCCAGGCGCCAACCCCGGAGGAAATCCACCACAAGAGTATGGAACTGGCCCCGTCCGCTCCGGGAATCATCCCCTTTATGGAGGACGAGGTGCAGCGATTTGAGGCGGAATCGGCCCTCTTTCAGGCCGGTGAACAGGAAAACGCCCAGTTTACTCCCTTCCGTCTGAAACAGGGCGTCTATGGTCAGCGGCAGGCCGACGTACAAATGATTCGGGTGAAAATCCCCGGCGGTATCCTCACCGCCGACGCTTTGGATGCCCTGGGCGTGGTGGCCGAGCATTACGCTCCCCTGGAACGGGGTCACATCACCACCCGGGAGAACGTCCAGTTTCATCACATCCCCCTGCCCCAGTGCCCCGACGTGCTGCGGCTGCTGGGCGCCGTGGGTCTGACCAGCCGCGAGGCTTGCGGCAACACCGTCCGCAACGTGGTAGGCTCGCCCACCGCCGGCGTGGACGTGGACGAAATCTTCGACCCTACGCCCTATCTGACCGCCTACGTCCGGTTTGGCGTGCGGCATCCCATCACCCAGACCTTTCCCCGCAAGTTCAAGACCGCCTTTAGCGGCATCGATAGTCGCGACACCGTGGCCGCCGCGATCCAGGACCTGACCTATGTATCCCAGCTTAAAGAGGTTGACGGGGAAATGAAGCGGGGATTCAAGGTTTTCGTCGGTGGCGGAACCTCCATCATGCCCCGCCTGGCCAAGCCGCTGTACGAGTTTCTGCCCGAGGAGGATTACCTGCGGGTGGCCCTGGCCCTCTGGACCGTCTTCGACAAGGCGGTGTCCCTGCGCAAGAACCGGATGATGGCCCGGCTCAAGGTGCTCATCGACCGGATCGGCCTGGACGAGTTCCGTCAGTTGGTGGATGCCGAACTGGCTGAGATTGGCCCCATAGACCCCAAGCCGCTGATGGCCGCCGACGAAATCTACCGGGAGACTCCGCCGGCGCTGACCGATGCTTCCACCAACGACTCGGCCAACGGTTCGGCCAACGACTCGGCCAACGACTCGGCCAACGGTTCGGCCAACGACTCGGCCAACGACTCGGCCAACGACTCGGCCAACGGTTCGGCCAACGGTCACAGCGGCGGCGGAGAGTATAACTACTGGCGGGAAACCAACGTGGTCGGCCAGAAGCAGGAGGGCTACAACGTGGTTTACGTCAAGCCGGTACGGGGCGACCTTTCTCCGGAGCAGTTCCGGGGCCTGGCCGACATCGCGCGCCGCTACACCGGCGGCCACGCCCACACCACCCAGGAGCAGAACCTGGCCCTGCGCTGGGTGCCGGAAGCTTTCCTGCATCCGGTCTGGGAAGCCCTGGGCGCCATTGACCTGAACGAGCCGGGCGCCCACACCATCTCCAACGTGGTGTCCTGCCCCGGCACCGATAGCTGCAAGCTGGGTATCACCTCCTCTATGGGCCTGGCCAAGGCCATCCGGGAAGAGTTGGGCACCTGGGACGGTCTGCTAAAGGACGAGGGAGTTCGTAATATACGAATCAAGATGAGCGGCTGCCCCAACGGCTGCGGTCTGCACCACATCGCCAACATCGGCTTCCACGGGGCCGCCATCAAGGGGCCGGACGGAAGCCAGATACCGGCCTATGAGTTGTTCCTGGGCGGTAATTACGGCGATAACCGGGTGGAGGACTCCCGCATTGGCACCCGCATACCCAAGGTAAAGGTTCCGGCCAAGCTGGTGCCCGGCGTAGTCCGCAAAATCACCACCTACTATAAGGAACACCGGCAGGACGGGGAAAACTTTAACGGGTTCCTGGACCGGGTCGGTGTGGAAGAGGTGACCCTGGTCGCCGCCGAAGCTCAGCAGTCCGCCAGCAATGCGGAACCCGAGAGCGACCTGTACTATGACTGGGAACGCACCAATACCTACGTTCTGGAACGCGGAGAAGGCGAGTGCGCCGTCTAGGGCGCTGCTGACCGTTACCCCAACCCGAATCGGTAAGAAGAGAATGAGGAAGATATGGCAGCTGTAGGCGGCAAGAGTAAGGTAACCGCAGGGTTGTTGGCGCTATTTTTGGGTGGACTGGGAGTGCATAAGTTCTACCTGGGATACGCTGGAGCGGGCATTGTCCATATTATCCTTACCATTATCATTATTGGAATACCGGTCAATTGGGTGGTCAATCTCATTGAGGGTATTGTTTATCTGACGAAGTCCGATGAGGACTTCCATCAGACATACGTTGTTAACAAGAAGAGTTTCTTCTAGGCCCAATCGCCGCAGCCCGGTAAACCTTGGGACGGAACGAATACATTGGCCTCACTAAACGGAAAAACTATCGCTTTCGTGGAAGCCCGTATGACCTCAGAAATGGCCGGGTTAATCGAGCGGCACGGCGGCGTCCCCTACCCCGCCCCGGTACTGCAGGAAGTGTACCTCAAGGACAGCCCGGAGGTGCAGCAACTAATCACGGATACCTGCGAGGGCCGGGTGGACGCCGTGGCCCTGCTTACCGGCGTGGGCACCCAGGCCCTGGTAAGCGCCGCCGCCGCCCTGGGACGGGAGGAGGAATTTATCCATTGCCTGGACCAACTGACCGTCATTGCCCGCAGTCCCAAACCGGCCCGGGTGCTGCGCCGGTACAAGATCCACATTGACGTTATGCCGCCGGAACCCTTCACCACGCCGGACCTGATTAAATCCCTGGAAGCGTGGGACTTGGCCGACAAGGTGGTCGCGGTGCAGCACTACGGAGGCCCCAACCGGCCGCTGGTGCAACACCTGCAGGAGCGCGGCGCCCAGGTACGGGAGGTTGTCCTATATACCTGGGGACTGCCCGAGGACCAGTTCCCGGTACGGTCAATGATTGACGCGATGACCCAGGGCAAGATAGACGCCATCGCCTTCACCAGCCAGCCCCAGGTGGGCAACCTGCTGGCCATCGCCGCCCAAGCGGGCAAGGAAGCCTCCTTGCGCCGGTGCCTGGGCCGCGCCGAAGCGGAAGAAGGAAATGCGTCAGACGGGGCCGGGGCCGGAGTGGTGGTAGCCTCGGTAGGGCCGGTGTGCAGCCGCCGGTTGCGGGAAGCGGGAATTGCGGTGGACGTGGAACCGGAGCATCCCCATATGGGCAACATGGTAATGGCTCTGGCCGACCATTTCCTTTAGGACCAGGCAGCGTCCCGGGCAATCGCGTTTGGGCGGCCAAAGTCCCCGGTAATCGTCTTTCCGGCGCAGGCCGGGAACCGGGCGGTCTGATTTATGGAGAGTGCGTCCAAGGCCTGCCCGAGGCAATCACCGCTAGCCAGTGGTCTGTCGGCGCGGCCACGGCTTCCAGTCCAAGTCCAGTCGCCGCCGACCGCCGGACATCTCACGCGCGCGGCGACCCTCGACACGAGACCTCCCCGAGGATCTCCTCCCGTCAGGGTCAGGCGACCAGAACTTCGTCTCTCTCCAACCAGGCCCCCTGGAGGATAACAGAGGACATTCGATCGCCTCCCGAAACCTCCCGGCGATAACGTCATCGACCATCTCGTTGAGCCGCTCAATTTCGCCTTCTGCCGTCAAATCGCAGGCGTCGCAGCCACAATCCGGAAAGGGTTCTTTGCACCACCGCCCAAATCGGACATAAAGACTCGGAAAAGTCGAGAACGCTACCGTAATCGGTGCGGCGTCAGGGTCCCTGGGGATGAGTCTAACCAAGGGACCGGCAAGCTCCAGGCCTTTCTCCAGTTCCTCGTCGAGACCATATCCTTCGGTACGCTCGACTTCGAAATCGCTCTCCAGCCGGCTGATAATCTCCAGCATGGCGGGATGCAACGGCCGAAAGCGCTCGGCGTTGGTCACCCGGCTGTATGCCTCCGGGGGCGGCTCCCCAGTCCCCGAACTGCTCCACCAACCACTTCTCGGCGCTTCGCTCATACGAGTGTCCTCAGCCAACCACATTCCAGCAATCCTTGAGACTGGATTCTAAAGTAACGACAGCAATGGCGTCAATTCGGACGAATCCCCCTGGCATAGGGGCACATCCAGGTAGGGATTTTACCAAAGTGTTGGGGCAACTCCCGGCAGCACAACCAGGGTATTCGCCGCCACGCCGAGCGCGGGCGAGTTATGAGTACGGTACAGTACGTTCCGGCGGGCCGGGCCTTCGACAAGCTCAGCATGAGCGGGGGCGGTTGAACCTGGTTGCTCAGCATGAGCGGGGTTGGTTGAACCTGGTTGAGTTGGCGGGCTTGCGACGAAAGACCCCCATCCAAAAAACCTTCAGCTTAAGTTGCATCTTGGCGTATAATCCTGGAAGCGACCTCTAATTCCAAGCAACGGCGGTGTTGAAATGGAAGTTACGCCCTTCAAGGTGCAGGTCTCCGATGCGACGCTGGAAGATTTACGGGAACGCCTGTCCCGCACCCGTTGGCCCGATGAAATCTCCGGCTCGGAGTGGGGTTACGGCTCCAACCTGGCCTATGTAAAAGAACTGGTGGATTACTGGCTTACCCGCTTCGACTGGCGGGCGCAGGAAGCATTTATCAATTCCTTTGCCCACTTCCGCACCACCGTCGATGGCCTGGGCATCCACTTCATCCACGAGAGGGGCCAGGGGCCAGACCCGCTGCCCTTAATCGTTACCCACGGTTGGCCCAGCACCTTCTTCGAGATGCTGAAAATCATACCCCGCCTGACCGACCCGGCGGCCTACGGCGGCGACCCGGCGGATTCCTTCGACGTTATCGTCCCTTCCATGCCGGGCTACGGCTTTTCCGACCCGTCCCAGGAGCCGGGGATGAACATCTCCCGAATTGCCGACCTGTGGGCCAAGCTGATGACCGAGAATCTGGGATACCAACGCTTCGGCGCCCAGGGCGGCGACTGGGGAGCCAGCATAACCGCCCGTCTCGGTTTCGCCTACCCGGAGCAGGTGGCAGGCATCCACGTTACCGCCGTCTCTTCAGCCAGCATGTCCCCTGATTTGGGAGCAGGAACCCGGGAACTGTCGGAGTCGGAGTTGGCCCTGCTGGAGGAAAGGGAACAATGGCGTCAGGCCGAGGGCGGTTATTCCCACATTCAGGGAACCAAGCCCCAAACCCTGTCCTACGGGCTGAACGATTCGCCGACCGGATTGGCCGCCTGGATTGTGGAGAAGTTTCGCACCTGGAGCGACTGCGCCGGCGACGTGGAATCCCGGTTCACCAAGGACGAGTTGCTGTCCAACATTACCCTCTACTGGGCCACCCAATCCATCGGCTCTTCCACTCGCCTGTACTACGAGTCCCAGCACAACCCCTGGACTTTCCAGCCCGGAGAAAGCATTCGGGTGCCCTGCGCCGTTGCCCTCTTTCCCGCGGATTTGAGCCATCCGCCCCGGGAGTGGGCCGAGCGTTCCTATAACGTGCAGCGGTGGACGGAGATGCCTCGCGGCGGCCACTTTGCCGCCCTTGAGGAGCCGGATTTGCTGGCCCAGGACGTGAGAGAGTTCTTCCGAGCCTTGCGCTAGCGGGGCCACCAGGACCCAAGGCATCCACCAAGGCTGCCCTTACAATCAACGTTCTGTTCCGGCAAAGGCGACCCTTCAGGGCTATTTTACGTAGGTAAAGGGTTAATACGTCGTTCCTGCCTCCGCAGGAACGACGAACTGTAATCTTTCATTCTATTGCGATAGCCCGGGGCAACCCATGGGTTGCCCTGCCCCCGCTCCGATAAATCGGGTATAATAGGCCAAGAACGGAAACCCCAAACCTTTATTCGTGGAGGGGCGTTGCATGATTACCAAGTTTGGCAGCCTGTTTGCCGGTCACGTAGATTTCGAGGACATCGGACTGGACGCGACCCCGGCTAACGACCGCTGGTTATCCGATGATCACCTGGCCTCCGTCTTTGACAAAGCCGAGGCAATCGCCGTCCTGATGGATCGGCTGGACTACGAAACCTTCTGGATGACCGAGCATCACTTTCAGCGGGAGGGGTACGAGTGCATCCCCAACCTGCTGCTGTTTGGCGTTCACCTGGCCCACCTGACCAAGACGCTCAAAATCGGCTGCGGGTTTAACATCGCCCCCATGTGGAACCCGCTGCGCCTGGCCGAGGACTATGCCACCGCCGACATCCTGACCGACGGGCGGGTGGTTTTCGGCGTGGGCCGCGGCTACCACAGCCGGGAGGTGGAGTCCTTTGGCGCCCCGATTATTGACCAGGACGCCAACCGGGAACTGTTTGAGGAGCAGGTAGAGATAATCTTCAAGGCCTTCAACAACCGCTCCTTTTCCCACCATGGCAAGCACTACAACATCCCGCCGGACGTGCCCTACCGGGGCTATGACCTGAAGGAGATAACCCTGGTGCCCCGGCCGCGCTATCTGCCGGTGGAGTGTTACCAACCGGTGGTCAGCGCCAGCCAGCGGGCCATGGATTTTATGGTCAAGTACGGCATTAAGGGCATGATTGGCGGGGGAGCCGCCGCCGGGGGAGCCACCGACGGAGTGGTGCAAGCCTGGCAGGAAACTCTGGCCCAGGCCGGCAGGGAAACCGAACTGGGCGGCGACTTAATCATCGGCTTGTCCATTCACCTGGCCGACACCGAGGAGCAGGGCATTGCCGAAGCGACCTTGTTTGCCGAAGAGAATATGAAGATGTTCGGGCCGTTGGGCTTCGTCCGGGGGCTTACCGAGGAACAGATTGTTGCCTTGGGCGACCCCTCCCGGGCGCGCCAGGCCGGTCTGCCCACCATCCAGGACGGAGTGCGCGTCGGCTCCTGGCTGTGCGGCCCGCCGGAATTGGTGGCGGAAAAGATTGCGGGAATCCAGGATCGGTATCCGGGGCTAACCCAGATAAACGTCGGCTCCGTGGTCGGCACCCCGCAGAAAGTAATCCTGGAACAGTTGGAATGGTTCGGCAAGGAAGTAATGCCCCAATTCAAGGCCCAAGCCAAGGTAACCGCCACCGCCGACTAGGCGAGGGCCTCCAAAGGTCATGCTGGAACACCAGGGAATAAGGTGGGGCTATGTCTTTCTGCGGTCGGTGAAAGAACAGACCCGCAGCCACGGCCCCGCCTTTTCCCGGAATTAGGGGGAGAGGGCCCTAAACTTCAGCCTTCTTCCAGAAACGGTCGTTAGCCATATCTTCCTCGGTTGCCGGGCGGACTTGGGATGTCATAACATGGGCCACGGTCTCCATGCCCAGCTTTCCAGTTGCCCCGTTGATTACCACTCTTATCGGCGCCATGGCAACCTCCCCGCTACTGGCCAGATTCAATTGCCGTATATCTACAACCGAACTGTAAGTAGCTTTCCCTAATCGAATACAATTCTGGCTACGAGTCCGTCTCCTCTGGAGGAGCTAGGGGATCTTTCCCCAATATTTCTATGCGCTTTTCTTTATTAGATAGTTCGGTGACTAACTTCTCTACCCATTCGTCGGTATATATGTAGTCTCCATGAGGCACATCATACTGACAGTAACGGATGTCACACTCCTTTGGGTCTTGAGCATTAGATGGAGGTCTGATTTTGAAGTATTTCCAGCAAAGCGTATGCTCGTGGGTACCGAACTTGAACCCGAGTTGCTGATTGACTTTCTCTGCGATTTGACCCGGTTTCATTTGCCCGGGATGCGCCACCGCGGTTTCCTTGGTCTTAAGCAATGTTATTGCCTGCTCAATTTCTCCTTTAGCAGTGTCGTCAAGGGCACTTACATTGATGAACTCCATAGCTACATCTGAGGTATTGGCATGATTGCCTGTTTTCGGGATTAGGAAAACCCGAAAACTATATTCCATGCTTTGTCCTATGTCGGATGAAAGGCCGCTTCTAAATTTCTCAACGTACTTTTTGACAGATGGATAGTTTCTGCTTTGCAATTCCCTAAGGGCCCTTGATTTTCCTTCAGGAGTCACTCGAGAGAACTGTAGAGATACTGTCAAACTGTCGTTAAGAGCGTTGGAAGAGCCGAACTCTTTCTCCATTAGAGTTTCAAAGTTGAAGAGTAAAGCTTGGCATTCGCCGAATATTCTGTCATCAAGCTCAGGCATATTTCTATGCTCGATCTTATTTCTTAGCCCAATGAAAAACTCAAGATTCTTGCGTTCTGGAGTATCTTGTCCTTTATAGAACTGCCTAACGCACTCCGATAGTTCCCAAGCTTTGTAGTCCCCATCTATTATTTCATACCGAATATAATTGTCCTTTCTTGTCTTGACGTGAAAAGGCTTGACCTTATCTCTTAGGAAAATTCCGTGAAATAAGGCGGTCCAAGCTGTAACCATGAGGACTATGTATCCTCCGGATCTAAACACCGTTCCGGGTTGGTTATAAGTACCCACTGCCAAAATAGCCGATTCCCGAGCCTTGTTTAGGCACTCCCTAACATCTCGAGATAATCTTTTCATGGCATCTCTCCAATTCCCTAAATGGATAATGGATGCTCATTTAGAAATTCTGATGATGGGAGAGCATCTAGACTATTCTATCAATTGAATCCTTCCTACCCCCCTTAAACCGCCTCTCCCCCAACCACCGTCATCTCCACCGGAATATCTTTAATCGTCATCGGGTCAACCTGGGTGGGGTCGGCGCCCAGCGCCACCAGGTCGGCCAGCTTGCCCGGCTCGATGGAGCCTTTAATGTTTTCCTCGAAGCCGGCGTAGGCCCCGTTGAGGGTGTAAATCCGCAGGGCTTCCTCGACCGTTATCTTCTGGTTTTCGCCCCACACCCGGCCCTCGCTGTCGGTGCGGGTAACACAGCTTTGGATGCCCATCAGCGGCTCATACGGGCCGGGCGGGTAGTCGGTGGCGCCGGTGGCGGTGATACCGTAGTCCAGGAAAGAACGCTGGGCAAACATCCAGCGCAGCCGTTCCGCACCGTAGAAAGGCATCTTCTCCCCGTGATAATAGACGTAAGTGCAGAAGGGCGTGGCCACGCAGCCCAGGGCCGCCATCCGCCGCAGCAAGTCCGGGTTGACCAGGGTACAGTGCTCAATGCGGTGACGCGGGTTGGGGCGCGGATAAGCCGCCTGCGCCCGCTCGTAAGCCGAAACCACCATTTCTATGGCGCTATCCCCGTTGGCGTGGATACACACCTGAAACCCGGCCTGGTGCATCGCCATAACCTGCTCATTTATCTCGTCGGCGTCCATCGCCAGGATGCCGTGGTCGCAGGGGCTGCCCTCATAGGGGGCGGACATATAGGCGGTGCGGGCGGCAATGGCTCCGTCGGCCACCATTTTGATGCCGCCGATGCGCAGCCGGTCATCGCCAAGTCCGGTTTTCAGTCCCGCGGCCCGCAGCGCCGGAAAGTGGGGGTAATACATCAGGGCATAGACCCTCAATGACAGGTCGCCGCTCTCCCGGCCCTCCTGGTAGGTGGCGAATTCCTCGGCGGTAACCCGGGCGTCGTGAACGCTGGTCAGCCCCGCCCGGTTCAGCATTTCGCAAATGGTCTTGAGTCCCTGGCGGCGGATTTCCGGGGTTTCTATCGGAATCAGCCCATTCCGCAGCGGCTCAACGGCCCGCTCATAGACCACACCGTCCAGTTCGCCGGTAGCGGCGTCCCGACCGAAACGCCCGCCCGGTGGGTCAGGAGTGTCCCGGGTAAAACCGGCCAACTCCATTCCCCTGCCGTTCATATAGTAAACGTGGCCGGCCCGATGGGAGACCAGGATGGGATGCTCGACGCTGACCGCGTCCAGGTCGGCACGGTCGAGAAAGCGGTTCTCCGCCGTCTTGGTATCGTCAAACTTGAACCCCTGCACCCACTGGCCGACGGGGGTGGCAGCAGCCCGTTCCCGCAGTTCCGCCTGGATTGCGGCGATGGTAGGCTGAGCGCAGTCGGCGGCCATAACGTGGCGGACGCCGCTGCTCAGGACGTGAATATGGGCGTCAATAAAGCCGGGCAGAACGGTCTTGCCGGCCAGGTCCAGCGTCCGAGTGTCCGGCCCCACCCAATCGGCCACGTCATCGGCCCCGCCCACGGCAACAAACCGCCCGTGCAGCATGGCCAGGTCGGTGGCTCTGGGTTGGGCCGGGTTGATTGTAATAATGTTGGCATTGCGAATAACGGTGTCAGCTTTGAGGGACGGCATGGCGGGTTACCTCCGGGGGAGTGGGATGTTGGGTTCCCACATCCGCTAATTTTCTATGATATTGTCGAAGGTATCGTTGGAGAGGAAGCCGTATCGTTTTCCCTTATTGCCGATAAAATGGACTGCGTAGGTAGTTAGCAAGGTGTGTTGCCTACTACCCTGATTGTAAAGGCGTAGTTCGTAGTTTCTCTCTCCTAAGCGTGTAATAGCAGCGATAGTGCCATCCCTTGCTAGGTGAGTATAGCGCAAAGGGCCAGTACCCAGCCGAAAATCAAGGTTATTCTCGGCCTCAAAGGTAACCCGACACTCTTGTTCAGTGTCAAGGTCAACGTATCGCATATTCACAATGCAGGAATAAGTTGCCTTGTAACCACGTCGATTGAGAATAGTAAGAGGAGGGAAGAAATCGTAGCAGTCTCTACTGAGCCAAAAGTATTGTGTCCCTCTGGCTGCGTTGGTGCCAGGTACAGCCATAATACGGGCTGTATCCGCGCCTCCCAACCGCAATATCATTGTGACCTCTTCAGTTTCATCAAGAACTATGTTAGCTGCCTGCTCATCGTAAAGCAGTTCCCATACCGGATTTGCCGGAGTATTCAAGTCTGGCTGATACACCTCCCAATTTTGCTCCAGTATATTATTGAGCATTACAGGCCAAGAAAAACCGACTTCAGCAGTACTTGGGCGGTCGAGGAGTACCGACATCTCAACATTTTGCGACATACCCGGGCCTGTGAAGTTCCCACTAGTAACTATAAGCATCTGACCTTCAGCATTGACAACTCCGTACGATTTAGCGTGCATCAAGCGTTTGCGGTTTATAATGTGGACTTCGACACCACAATCAAGTAATTCACGGACAATTTGTCGGCTAGTAAGCCTCTGCCTCGTACTGCCTCCAAAGACTGCTATGACACGCCCCCCATTCCCAATATGGAGCCGGAAAGTAGGAAAGAAACGCACCCCTCCGTTGTAATTTGCAAACCCCGACACAATATAAAAAATGCCGTCACCTGGAGTGTGTTCTTGAACCCAGATACGCTCAAGCATTGGAAGTAATCCCGTACTTCTGCCTGTGGCGTAAACGTGAGGATGGAGTGCCAACTCGTTCATGCCATATCACGCGCGTAGAATGATTAAGGACTCGGCTGAAATAGCGTTCTTCATGTGGTAGCCATAGCGTTGATAGGTTTGGAGAATCATTCTCTCTTCTACATACCAACCGATATTTTCAGCTAGATTAGTTATATGTGTTGGCGTGTCGATACGATACTTTACCCCATTGAGGATAGTATGGTTGTGTCCAACGATCAATCCGAAGGGCGCTCCTGGTTTCATAGCCTTGCGAATGGCACAAAGGCTGTCCCGCATGGCTACAAAATATCGGTAAAGCAAAGTGGGAACTGCCTTTCTCCGAAAGCCATCTTCAGGCCCAATAGCCTGTTTCAGCATCGAGCAAAACCCTGCTACCTCCTCAGGCAGTCCAGCTACATTCGTATTCTGGTCCTCAAGAGCTTTGATTCGAAGCTCACCTCGGATGTCTCTACCGCCAATCATTTCTGACTCTAACTCTCGAATGCGGCTGGCTTCTAGCAAGCCAAGCCAAACTAGTGACAACCGGTGGGTATCAACGTAAGGCAAAGCCATGGCGTAAGGCGGACTGGTGATAGCCGCGTCAAAATGCCCGGGTATTTCTTGAGGTGAAAGGGATGTCACATCGCATATACGTGCCTCGCCCAATTCCAGCCCTGTCGCTATTTCGGATTGTGTATTTCTAATACGGGTAAGGATTTCCGCAGCTGAGTCCAAGAATGCTTTCACAAAGGGTGTTTCAGGCAATGGCGATTTTCGACGGCGGATCCTAAGGTCGTGAGGGTCCTGCAAGGAATAATCGCGCAGCAAATTACTGGCGATTACTAAAAACACCGGGGCAAGAGGGCCTGTTGTGGTTTCTATATTGGTTCGTAATGTCTCAAGAGTACGAAGTATATTAGGATCAAACCAATTCTCAAGGTAGTTACTACGGGAATTGTTCTCCTTGCGGATTATCCAATCCTTTGTTTGTTGGACCCTTGCTACTATTCGTTCCAACGCAGAACTCAAAAAGACGAAAGGAGTCCTTAGAGCCAGAAGTTTTGCATTGGCGACGTATACAGCAAGTGGGTTCAGATCTGCTCCAAAGCTACGGATTCCTAGGTGCGTGGCTTCAACAAGAGTAGTGCCACTCCCGCAGAATGGGTCGAAAACGTTATGGCCTGGATGCATTTCAAAGATGTTTAATAGGGACTTGACCACCTGTGGGTTAAACTTGCCCTTATACTCATGCAGCCCATGGACTGAATAGCGCGTAGCCTGTCGTTTCTTGCCTTCACGTGCAGGAGCTTCCAGACGCTCTTGTATAGTTGGGGTGAAGGAATTCTCGTTGCTCATACCAGAGAAATAGGTTAGGCGTTTGGCCATTTCGGGGTCAAAGTGGCCAGTCACTTCGAGACCGTATAAAGCCTCTTTGATTTCGACACTTGGGAGCAAGGTCGTTGTTTCTCTTACCCCTAACTCACGTTCATAAGGATAATAGCGATAGTTGTGCCACGTTAGTTTCATGGTTTAGTTGCCAATCGCCTAAAGACCAAGACGGTTTCGGTTTTGATCCTGGCGTGGGATAAGTTAAAGGACTTCCGATTCCTTGCAATAACTCTCTCAGTTCGAAAGACGGGGGAAAATCCGGATGAAAGAGCTACGAACTCAATGATTGAGGCATTATCTATTTCTCTACCGCGAATTCTGGACCGCCCCATCAAGAAGCATGCAAATCCACCAGGAATTACGACAGAGCGCAACAAACCGAAGGCTTTAGTCATTTGACCAACGAAATGCTTGGCAGTATGAGGGTTCCGCTTAAAGAAGTGAGCACGAGCTCCTATTTCAGACTGTTTCACTGCCAGCGGGTCAAAACCTAGCCACCACATCCGATATTTGTGGTAAAGCCAGTACTCATAGGCATTGGGATAAGGTGGAGAAGTAATGACTAAACTGACAGGGCTGTGAATATCTCTGGCGGGAATTTGGAGTGTATCTGCATTGATCACAGTTGACTGTGACAGAACGTAGTCGCGTTTCAGAAGGGCTCTCGTTATCCTACGAGCTGCAGATATGAAACCAGAGAACACACTTTCACAATCTACGTCCTTATTTACTGCAGCGTAACGCGTGTCGCTTTCCTGGTTCGATACTCGCACTATTATACTGGAAAGGGCCAAACGCAGTATATCGCGATATTCAGGCGGGGCTGATGCGACGGCAGTTCCACAGGAAGCCAACGCAATTTGTACAGGCTTCTTGAACCAATGGTCCAGATTTGGAATATTCGGCACGCGGACGGAATCCAGACGACAAGCTAAGTCTTTTGTTAGTTCTATAACCTCTTCAATATGATCTGGGACTGCTGAAGTCTTGACACGGGAAATTAAATCTGCGATAGGGTTTAGGTCTATTCCTATGCTAGGCACAATGCGCCTTTGACTCTCGACAAGCGTCGTACCACTTCCACAGAAAGGGTCGAGAACTGCTGTTCCTACTGGGACTGGCAGAATGGTCAAAAGCGTCCGCGGAATCTCCGCTATGAACTTTGCCGGGTAAGGATGCACTCCTTCAATGGCACTGTGTGTAACCCGGTCAGGAAAATTCCAATCAATCTCGGAGAGGGCTATAGCCTCGTGGGAATTCTTGCCAGTCCTAATAGCCATAGATTCATTATACTTCATTGCCCCTACCCTCTCCCTCAAACGCCGCAGCGGTGGCTCTTACCCGCTCCGGGTCTATTGGGTTGGCAATCATGCTGTCCTGCTTCAGGCTGGTGCCGATTATTGCGCCATCGGCATGGGTCAGAAATTGGGCGGCGTTGGCGGCGTCCACCCCGCTGCCCACCAGCAGCAGCCGGTCGGGTACGGCCCGACGCACTGTTGCCACGTCGTCGGACTCGGCCGGGAGGCCGGTAACCGGGCCGGTGACGATCAACCCGTCGGCCAGGCCCCGGTAGGCTGTCTCCCGGGCCACCAGTCCCAAATCCGGGTCTCCGAGGGGGACGGCGTGCTTTACCAGAACGTCGGCCAGAATTGCGACGTTGGAGTCGGCGTCCAGCAGTCGGCGCCGCCGCAGCGTCTCAAAGGCCTCGCCGGTTACCAGCCCTTCATCGGCAGCCATGGTGCCGTAGTGGACGTTGACCCGGATGAAACGGGCGCCGGCGGCCACCGCCACGGCCAAAGCGGATATGGCGTCGCTGCGCAGCATATTTACCCCCACCGGCAGAGAAGTCGTGCGGCATACCCGGTCAACGGCCCGGGTCATCGCCGCCACCGTTTCCGGCTCCACCCGGCCAATGCGAAAGGGAGCATCCCCAAAATTCTCCACAATGATTCCGTTGGCCCCGCCCTGTTCCAGGACTTGCGCCTCGCGTTCCGCCCGTTCCAGAACGGACGCCATATCGCCGGCCCAACGGGGAGAGCCGGGCAGGGGCGGCAAATGGATAACGCCGATGAAGACTTTGCCTTTCCCGAATACTGGGTGCATATTATTCCCTTTTAATCGCACCGATGGACAGAATACACAGGATAGTTTCTTGCGTTTAATCCTGTATATCCGGTCCATCCATGTTTGGATTCCTGGTCCCGTACACCGGGAACCTGCGTGGAGCCGTTACTTGCTGGGGAAGCGGGCCGCCAGAATGTCAATTATGAAAGCCGCTCCTAACTGGCTGGTCAGCTCGGAGGAGTCGTAGGGCGGGGCAACCTCCACCAGGTCAAAGCCAATCAGGTTGCTTTGGGCCACCAGGGCCACCAGACACTCCCGCATTTCCTGGTAGAACAGGCCGCCAATCTCCGGCGTGCCGGTGCCCGGGGCCTGGCTGGGGTCCATCACGTCAATGTCCAGCGTGATATACAGGTTCTCGCCCCGGGGGATTTGGGCCACTACCCCGGTCGGCCCCAGTTGGCGAAACTGGCCGGTGGTGATAATCAGGCTGCCATCCCGCTGCGAATCCTCATAGGGCTGGCGACGGGCGGTGCGAATGCCTACCGAGGTTATGTGGTTGACCAGAGGCAGTTCCCGGCAGCGGCGGATGGGGCTGCCGTGGGTGAATAGCTCTCCCTGGTAGTCGTGGCTGTAGTCCAGGTGGGCGTCGAAGTGGACGATGTTCAGGGGGGCGAACTGGCTCAATCCCCGCACTACCGGGTAGGTAATCGCATGGTCGCCGCCCACTACCACCGGAAAGGAGCCGCGCTCCACCACTTTTTCCACCGCCTGGGTCAGCTTGTCAAAGTTGCGGTGTACGTTGGAGGGGATGGTAGTAATGTTGCCGCAGTCGGCCATGGTGACGCCCCGCAGCAGCTCCTCGCCTGCCTCAATGTTGAAAAAACCCTCCGCTTCCTGCTGACGGCCGAAGGGGTCGGAGTAAGAATAGGCCCGGGGCGCATCTCGGACGGCGTCCGGGCCGTAGCGCGCGCCGGGCCGCCCCAGCGTCCCTTGGTCGAAGGGCATACCGATAAAGGCAACGTCGGCATTGAGGTCATCCAAATTGGCGCACAAGGGGGCCTTGAAGAAGCTTCGAGGCTGGGCCCTGAGTATGGGCCACGATTCCTCGGAAGGCTCCGCAGGCCGGTTGGCGTCATTCCGTTCCGTCATCGCTCCCTCGCCAGCTATCCGAGTCTAGTCCTCGCCGGGCAAAAGCAGTTGCAGACGATGGCCGTCCGGATCATTGAAGTAAATGCACCGGTCGTCGCCAGGCCGACCGGTTACCGTGCAGCCGTTTTGCTCCAGATGCGCCTTCACCTCTTCATAGGTCCCGGACTCGAGGCGCAAGGCCATGTGGTTAAGCTCGATGCCCGCCTTAACCGGGGTGCCCTGGGGCGCTTCAAACAGTACCACCATCTGGTCGCCGCACCACAAAAAGGCCTGCCAGGAGGACTCATGATTGACGGTTAGACCCAGCAGGTCCATGTAAAAACTCTTGGAACGAGCCAAATCGCTGACGTGCAGCACCGTATGGTCTATGCCAACAGTCTTCAATCCGGTTTTTAGCATTGCGCTCTTCCTTTTTTGGACTATTTTGCGGCCCGGGGCGGGTTTGAGCCGCCCGGCGTTATTCCCGCATGGCGAAGACCTGGAAGGATATCTGCGATTGTTCTTCCAGGTGGTCAACAATCCGGTCAACAATCCGGTCAACAATCCGGGCTGGACGGCGGCCCGCAACGCCCAGAGGGACCAGCCGGTTGAGGAACTCACGGTCGCCGGACTGCTCGGTTTCCTCCGGCGTCAACCCGGCAATGCGGCTGCCCTGGCCCTCTTTCAAAAGCTCCGGATTATTGTCTGATATTATAGCAGGATTTTCCCGGTTGGACCGGGCAACACCCCGCCGTCAGCCAATATGATAAAGTATATCCGGCAAGCCGGCATCGGCAGGTAAGATACAGTAAGACGGCCGGGCCGGTGCAAAACCGACTGACAAAAGCGGAGCAAGCAATAGGCAATGGCTGCCCAGACCATAGATTTACACGGCAAGACCTGGGCCGAGGCGCTGACCGAGTTTCGGGATTTTTACAACACAACGGTTCGCTCCGGCGGCGGCAGCTCGTTGAAGAGCGTCACCCTGGAAGCGGTACACGGCTACGGCTCCACCGGGCAGGGCGGGCGGCTGCGTACCAGCCTGCGAACCTATCTGGAACGACAGAATCAGGCGGGCATCCTCACTTTCCGCACCGGAGAAGCGGTGGACGGCAACCCGGGCCATACCTTCGTAACCCCGCTGAAACCGCTGCCCCAGGCCGGGGAAGACCTGGCCGAGAGCATTTGGGAACACTGCGTCCGCCCCCAAACCGAGCGAAAAATAATGAACCGCTTTCGCCGCCACGGTGACCCCCAGGTAAGGCAAGCCATCCGGGAGTTGGAGTTCCAACGGCGGCTGCGCTCCGTTATCGTGGGCCGGGAAAGAGGATACGAGGCGATTTAACCCCCGGTTTTTATCTCCCCTGCCAGCTTCACTAATAGCCATAGTTGACCGCAGTTGACCCCAATAGCTCCACATCCGGCAAGCGGGGGACGAACCGTAGCGGCGCTCCCCGGGCCTTGGCAGCAAGCGGATTGAAGCGTTTTTACAATTCCTTAACGCCACCTTAACCTCTTTGGGCGCCGCTCCAGATTGACGCATTGGGCCGACCGGGGTATTCTATCGGTTACCGGCGGTTATCATTATCCTTTATTCTTTGTTTTCTTTAACGGTTTTTGGCCGGGCTTTCGCTACACCGCCCGGACAGTGTTGGAACGGCCAATACGAGCCGAATCCCGATTCTATTCCTCCGGCAGGGCATCGCAATGGCGCAAGAAGGTCAATTCCAGGTTATCCGAGAGCGCAACGTAATGGTTACCATGCGGGACGGTACCCGGCTGGCTACCGACGTTTTCCGGCCTGACGCCCCGGGCCGGTTTCCGGTGTTGATTAACCGCGGCCCCTATGGCAAGGATGATTACGTCGCCAGCCCCGACCATTCGGTTTGGTTCTTCCCAACCCACGGCTATGTGGTCTTAAGCCAGGACTGCCGCGCCCGCTTTGAGTCCGAGGGCGATTACTATAATCCGCTGTTTCAAGAGGTGCAGGACGGTTACGACACGGTGGAGTGGGCGGCCCGGCAACCCTGGAGCAACGGCCGCGTGGGCACCACCGGCCAATCTTACTTGGGGGCCACCCAATATACCCTGGCTACCAATAACCCGCTGCCGCCGCAGTTGCAAGCCATGGCTCCGGTTTCCGCCTCTTCCGACTTTCATCAAAGCTGGGTTTACCACACCGGCGGCGCGATGGAATGGGGCTGGATGGTGCCTTATGCCATCCACAAGGGCCGCAATACCCTGGAACGGCTGGGCCGCAGCGACCTTCTGGCGCAAATGGACGACTACGTCCTGGAGCCGGGCAATTTTGGCCGCCCGCTCAAAGATGAGTGGTTCCGGCACCTGCCCTTAAAGGACTGGATTGGCCGGCTGCAGGAGACGGCTCCCTACTTTCGGGAATATTTTGAGCAGGAATTGGACGGCCCCTATTGGTGGCAGCTCAACCTGCTGCGCAACCTGGAGGGTATCAAGATACCCCTGTTCCACGTCAGTTCCTGGTACGACATTTTCCTGGAGGGCGCCCTGAACGCCTACCGGGCCATCACCGAGCAGGGCGGCAGTGAGACGGCCCGCCGCAACCAAAAGCTGCTGGTCGGCCCCTGGGCGCATATCCGACCCTACACCCGGGCTACCTCCGTAGATACCGGCGACATCGACTTTGGCCCGGAAGCGCAAATTGAACTGCACGACCACCTGCGCCGGTGGTTTGATTATTGGCTCAAGGATATCGACACCGGCATTATGGACGAGCCGCCGGTGTATATCTTTGTTATGGGCGGCGGTGTTACGGGTAATGGCAGGTGGCGGCACGAAAACGAGTGGCCCCTGGCCCGCACCCATTACACCCGCTACTATCTCCATTCCGACGGTTCGGCCAACACCCGCAGCGGCGACGGAACCCTCTCCACCGTGCCGCCGGGAGCGGAGCCGCCGGACCGCTACGTGTATGATCCGGCCGACCCGGCGCCCACGTTGCGGGGCAATACGCTGATGATTCCCCACGGGGCAGCCGACCAGCGTTCAACGGAAGACCGCAGCGATGTGCTGGTATATACCTCGGACCCGTTGGAGCACGATTTGGAGCTGACCGGGCCGATAAAGGTTCAGCTATTCGCCGCCAGCAGCGCGGTGGATACCGACTTTACCGCCAAGTTGGTGGATGTGCGCCCGGACGGTTACGCCCAAAACATCCAGGACGGCATTATCCGCGCCCGCTACCGCAGCTCAGCGCGGCAGCCTACCTTTATTACTCCCGGCCAAGTGTACGAATATACCATCGACCTGTGGGCCACCAGCCAGGTATTTAAGGCCGGTCACCGGCTGCGGGTAGAGATTTCCAGCAGCAACTTCCCCCGCTTCGACCGCAACCCGAATACCGGCGCTCCCCTGGGCGAGGATACCCGCCTGGAAACGGCGCAACAGACCGTTCAGCACCGCGGAGACTATCCCTCCCATATCGTGCTGCCGGTAATTCCGCGTTAAGTTCCAAAACCGCCGGCAGTATCCGGCAAATGGGCCGGGCCGGTACAAAAACCTGGTCCGAACAAGACCAGGCTCCAGAGGTTTGACGCCATGAGCACCGCTAACGAGATTTTCACCCAGGACCAGCGGGACTTGTTGACCGCCGTCCTGAATCGCATCGTACCGGCCGATGACCGGTTTCCCGGGGCCGGCGATTTGGGGGGCGCCGCATTCGTCGAAAGAGCGGTAGGCAACACGTTGCGGTTGCGCCGGCTGTTCGGCGACGGTCTGACCCGAATTGAAATAGCCGCCGCCGGACACGGGGACACCGAGTTTCCGGCGCTTTCCGCCACCGAACAGGATGACATCCTGAGGCAGGTGGAATCGGAATATCCGGCTTTTTTCAACGACCTGGTGCGCCAGTGCTACAACTTCTATTACACCAACCCGGAGATTTTCGACCTCATCGGCTACTCGATGCCCGCTCCCGAGGACTACAAGCCCTTGCCCTTTGACGAAAGCCTCCTGGAGCCGGTACGGCAGCGGGGGCAAATCTGGCGTTCCGTTTAGACCATGCCGCTCCAGAAATGGTATTCCGGCTATGGCATCCAGGCTATGACACCGGACCGGAATAGCATCTCCGGCAGGGGAGTCTGGGGAATCGGCGCCATCAACCCGGGATTCGACATACGGAGGTGGGCAAATGATTCGGACTGATCTGGACCGCCGAATCAAAAATCTCTACCAGGAAGTGGCCCTGCTGGCTAACGTGGTGGATAAAGCCATAAATCGGTCGGTGGAAGCGTTGAAAGCGCGAGATTTGGTGGAGTCCAAACAGCTAATCATCGAGGACGACTACATTGACCAGAAGCGCTATGAGATTGAAGACCTTTGCGTTGACCTCATTGCCACCCAACAGCCGATGGCCGGCGACCTCCGGGCCATTGTCGCCATGCTGCACATAACCGTTGAGCTGGAACGAATGGGGGATTATGCCGAGGGTATCGCCAAAATCAGCCTGCTGATGGGCGATGACCCGCCCTTGAAGCCGCTGATTGACATCCCCCGTATGGCGGTTAAGGCTACCGAGATGCTGCGAGACAGTATCGACGCGCTGGTGCAGCGGGATGAAATAATGGCTAACCGGGTAATCAAGGACGATGACGAGGTTGACGACCTCTACGACCAGGTTTACCGGGAACTGCTCCTGTTTATGATTCAGGACCCCAGGACCATCCAGCGGGCCACCTATCTACTCTGGGCGGCCCACGACCTGGAACGCATCGCCGACCGGGCCACCAACATCGCCGAACGGGTAATATACCTGGTTAGCGGCAAGATGACCAAAACCAAACATTCCGGTTTATAAGTCACGCCGGCCGGGAGCCGGAAGCCGGTAGCCAAACGACGGTCTCCGGGGCAAGCCCCGCCTGGGGCATACGCTCCTTGAAAATGCCCGGGTTTCTCGTTGCAGGCCCCGGCTCCGGTCAGGCAATCAGCGCCAACTGTAGCTGCTGCTGCGGGACGTTAAGCTCTCTCGGAGGGGTTACGGCGGGCAGCTCCCACCGCTGGCGGGCTTCATCCACCAACTCCAGCGCCGCCCTGGTATAGTCCTTATCCCCGTAGGTCTGGCGGTACAGCCGCTGGTAGCCCGGAGTTAGGTGCGGATAGGACTCCCGGATCAGGGGCATGAACCACTCCTTTGACCCCGGCTTGAGAAACAACAGGTTGGCCGAGAGGAATTGGGCCCGGTGGTTGGCCGCCGCCTGCACCGTGGCGTTGATGCTTTCGGCGTTGTCGGATATGCCCGGCAGCAGGGGAGCCATCATCACTCCGGAGGGGATGCCGCTTTCCACCAGGAACTGCATCGCTTCCAGCCGTGCGCCGGGGCTGGGAGCGCCCGGCTCGGTCTGCTTCCATACTTTCTCGTCAATGCTGCCCACGCTGAATATCACCTGAACGTCGGCGGCATGGTACAACTCCTGCAACACGTCCACGTCCCGGCGCACCAGAACGCCCTTGGTGGTAATTGAGGCCGGATTGCGGAAATCGGCCAGCGTCTTGATGATGCTGCGGGTAAGCCGGTACCGCGCCTCGGCCGGTTCGTAAGGGTCGGAGGCGGTGCCGATGGCGATCGGTTCCCCGGCCCACTTGCGCCGGCGCAGCTCTTCGCGCAGCACTTGCGGAGCGTTTACCTTGGCAAATACCCGCTGGTCAAACTCGGTCCCGGCGTTCATACCCCAAAACTCATGGGTGGGCCGGGCGTAGCAGTAACGGCAGGCATGCCGGCAGCCGCGGTAAGGATTAAGCGTCCAACGAAAGGGAAAGCCCGGAACATCCACCCGGTTTAACAGAGACTTGCAGTTAATTTCCTGTACTTCAGCTTCGGCCATAACCTCACCCCGATTCAATGCAATTCGGAACACCTGTGCTAATATGCTGGCCTAAATGATAGAACCGTATATCCCAAGCGTCAACCGGAGAATGTCAGCAGGGGTGTGTTAGTATTTGTTTTAGCCGGCAGATTCCCGGTGTTCGCCCGCCGCAGGCTTCGGGACCGGAAACCGGGACGCAAATGGCAACGGCAGCGGCAACGGCAACGGCAACGGCAACGGAGCAGGCGCTGCGCGATTACGCCGGGCAGTTCGGAGAAAAGAAGAGCGGCGGAACAAGGAGACGAAATCAGGCTGCCAAAGCCGGTACGGTCAGGGAAACGGCGTAGAAACGGCCGACCGTACTGGAGCGGGTGATGGGAATCGAACCCACGTGGCTAGCTTGGAAGGCTAGAGCTCTACCACTGAGCTACACCCGCCCATTGGCCGTCGATATTGGTTATCGACCGTTGGCATCGTTGGCATCGTTAGCATCGTTAGCATGGTTATCCAACTATCTGATTATAAACCCGGTAACACAGTTCATGCCATAGGCAGCCGGGAAGTTAAGCAACTAAGTATTCAGGAAATCAGCCAATAAGGATGGGTCACCTTTGATACACACCCGATTTACCGACCGGCTCAATATCACCCAACCCCTGATGTCGGCGCCTATGAGCAACCATAGCGGGGGACGGCTGGCCGCGGCAGTATCCCGGTTCGGGGGCTTGGGCAGCTTTGGCGGCAGCAACGACTTCGGCCCCGACTGGATGCGGCAGCAAATCGCCTACATCCGCGCCCAAACCGACCGGCCCTTTGGCGTGGGTTTCATCACCCATCTCATCCCGGCCAACCCGGAGAACTTCTATATTGCCCTGGAAGGGCAGGCGGCGGCAGTGGTCTTCTCCTTCAGCGACCCGCACCCCTGGGTGGACCGGGCCAAGCGGGCCGGGGCGGTCACCATCTGTCAGGTGCAATCGTGGGAGGGAGCGCAGGAGGCGGTGGACGCCGGGGCCGATGTTCTGGTGGCCCAGGGCAACGAGGCCGGCGGACATACCGGCGAAATGAATCTGCTGCCGCTGCTCACCGGCCTGGTGGAGCGGTTCCCCAACCTGCCGGTGCTGGCCGCCGGGGGTATTGCCACCGGCCGGGCCCTGGCCGCGGTATTGACTGCCGGCGCCGAGGGAGCCTCGGTGGGAACCGCCTTGCTGGCCACACCGGAGGCGGTGGAAGTGCCCCAAGCCTTTAAGGAACTTATAGTCCTGGCCGACGGACAAGACACTGCCTATACCCGCCTCTACGACCTGCTGGGAAATTCTCCCTGGCCGCCGGGAATCGCCGGTCGGGTGTACCGCAACCGGCTGGTGCAGGAATGGGACGGACGGGAAGCTGAGGTAATGCAGCTCCGGGAAGAGCTGGCTTCGGACGTTGCGGCGGCCCGGGCCCGCCACGACCCGGAAATAGCGTCGGTGTACATGGGACAGGGGGCGTCGTCGGTCAACGCCATCCGCCCGGCGGCCCAGGTACTAGAGGACATTTGCGCTCAGGCGGAGAATATTCTGCAGTCCCGGCCACCGGAGCTGCTGGGCTAGACGCCGGTAGTTGGGGAGCAGGACTCGGGTGAGAGACCGCGAGCGAGGCCGAGGCCCGAAGACCGAACCGGAGAGACCGAACCAATTCCGAATCCGGGGCTTGCGGCGTCAGGCCCGGCGGAGACTCCCGCCCGGTTTGCGGACAGCGGATAGCCGGTCGGTAGTTGTGTGCCGGCCGGCCCTATGTCCTGGCGGCAGCGGGGGAGGTGGAATGAGCGCGGATCACCGAAATGACGCCCCGGATTCCTTCCAGCTTGGAGAACAACTTGCCAAGCTGGTCCAGGCCGGTGGTGTGCAGGGTAAGCTCCATGGTTACCGTACCGTCGGGCTTCTCCTCGGTGATTACCGTGGCGATGTTTACCCCTTCCTCGGACACCCGCACGGTAACGTCGCGCAGCAACCCCACCCGGTCATAGGCATCAATGCAGACGCGCACCGGATACAATTCTCTCACTTCGCCCCAGGATACGCTGACGATGCGTTCCTGCTCATCCTCGTTGCGCAGGCTGATGCAGTCTTTCTTGTGGACGCTGACGCCCCGGGCGCGGGTGACAAACCCGGAAATTTCGTCCCCGGGAATGGGGTTGCAACAACCGGCAATTCGTATCAGCAGGTCGCCAACTCCCAGCACCGAGACGCCGGAACTGGGGCTGGAAATGGGCATATTATTTTTGGGCCGAGGCAAGTTCGATTCTTGCCGGTCAGCTTCGGATAGCCGGTGGGCCAACTGACCTTCGGTAAAGACGCCGGACCCCAGATTGAGCAGGAAATCATCCATGCTATCGAACTTGACCAGACCCAAAATCTCCGTCTCGTTCAACGGCACGTTCAGGCGGCGCAATTCCTTGCGCAGCTTATCCCGGCCCAGGGCGATGTTGCTCTCGCGGGCCTGGCGGTGGAACCACTGGCGCACCTTCTGTCGGGCGCTGGCCGAGTTGACGTAGCCAAGATTAGCGTTGAGCCAGTCCGGGCTGGGCCCACGCTCCGACTTGGCGGTCATAATCTCTACCGTATCGCCGTTGTTCAGGACGGTATCCAGCGCCACCAAGCGGCCGTTAACCTTGCCTCCGATGCAGCGGTGTCCCAACTCGGTATGGATTTTGTAAGCAAAATCGATCGCGGTGGAACCGGAAGCCAGTTCCACAATGTCCCCTTTGGGAGTGTAAACAAATACCTGGTCGTGGAAGATGTCCTGCTTCACCGACTCAATAAAGTCATCGGTTCCGGCGGCCTCCCGCTGCCAGTCCAGCAACTGACGCAGCCAGGTCATCTTCTCCTCAAAGCGCAAGTCTTTAGCCCCGCCCTCTTTGTAACTCCAGTGGGCGGCTACTCCATACTCGGCAACCTGGTGCATCTCCTGGGTCTTTATCTGCACCTCCAACGGTTTGCCGCCCTGGCAGATGACCGAGGTATGCAGGGCCTGGTACATATTTTGCTTGGGATTGCCGATGTAGTCGTCGAACTGGCCGGGGATGGGACTCCAAATCTGGTGGATGATACCCAGAGCCTGGTAGCAATCGGTCTCCGATTCCACCACCACCCGCAGGGCGTACAGGTCCAGGATGTCGCGCAGCTCATCGCCCTGGGCAGCGTATTTCTGCATCTTGCGGTAGATGCTGTAGATGCCCTTGGGCCGGCCGCTGACCTCGCCCTTCAGACCAAACTGGCCCAGGGCTTCCCGCAGGCTGGTGGCAACCTGCTCAATGTACTCTTCCCGCTCGACGCGGCGGCTGGCCAGCATCTTGGATATTTCCCGGTAGCGGTCTTCGTTCAGGTGGCGAAATGCCAGGTCGTCCAGTTGCCACTTGATATCCCAGATGCCCAGGCGGTGGGCCAGAGGAGAGTAGATATCCAGAGTTTCCTGGGCAATAATTTTGCGCTTATGCGGGGGCAGAGCGTCCAGGGTCTTCATATTGTGGAGGCGGTCGGCCAGCTTGATCAGCACCACCCGGATATCCTCGGCCATCGCCACCAGCATCTTGCGCAGGCTCTCGGCGTAGAGCTTATCCGGGTCGTCGGGGGGAAGGACGCCGTTATTTTCGATTCCGGCCAGGCGGTAGTCCATGCGGGTTAGCTTGGTAACCCCGTCCACCATCTTGGCTACTTCAGGCCCAAAGCGGCGCTCGATGTCGCTAAAGACGACGCCGCAGTCCTCCATAACGTCATGCAGCAGGGCGCCGATAATAGTATGGCCGTCCAGTTTCAGGTCGGCCAGAAATACGGCGGCTTGCAGCGGGTGGGCAATGTAAGGCTCGCCGGACTTGCGAACCTGACCCAGATGGCACTCATTGGCATAGTCATACGCCTGCTCGATCAGGGCCACCATGTCTTCCGGCAGGTAGGGGGATACCTTTTCAATCAGGACTGTGGCTTCGTTTGCTTCTACCCCATATTTCATACTCTAATATCCTTAATTCTACAAGGATGGTATGCCTAATCGGGCCCAAAGTCCATAGTATTGAGCTTACGCAATTGGGCGAAATCGTTCCGGTCGCCCCTTGGGCCTCAGGTTTCTGCCGGACTGTTTATCCGGCTTCCGACCAAATTATGCCAAGTCCGACCGAATTATGCCAAGTCCGACCGGCACAAAACTAGGCCGGCGTATCAAAGCCGGCGGAATAGGGCTTAAGGTCCAGCACCGGCGAGCCGTCCTGGGCGTCCAGCCCGGTAACGGTTAGCGTATTATCCTCCACCGTCAGCACTTGCGCCACCGTGGCCCCAATGCCGTTGGGCCGGTATTGGCTGCGCGTGGCGAAGACTCCCCGCAAGGGCCGCTCCGGGTTGTGACCCGGGTGCAGTTGCAGCTCATACTCCGTGGCCCGGTGCAGATGAAACAACACCAGGATATATTGTCCCGCCTCCAGGCCCATTAAGCCCGGGGCCAGTTCCGGGCTTAGGACAATGCGCGAAGGCCGCGCCCGCATATCCTCCGAGGGGGCATAGCCGGGAAACTCGCTCTCCACGTGGCCGATGGGGGTGAAGGTGACCTGCAAGTCTGATAAGTTACTGTCTGAGTTCATAGCAAGACGTCCCTTGTCGACAGGCCGGAGCTAAATAGGCTCCACCGGACCCTTGGGCTTGAAACCTCCCTTGAGTCGCACCGCAGGCAACCGCTTGAGGGTCTGGTTAACCGGGTCCACCTCGATGCCCACCGATTCCAGGGCCGTTACGCCTAGCAGCGGCTCGGTGTCGCGCTCGCCCATCACGATTGTGGCCCCGACGGTCTCTCCCATAAACTCGACCCGCCCGACAGTTATGTCCAGCTTAAGCTCACTTCCGTCGGCCAACTCGTAAGTTCGCTGCCCCTCCGAGACCAGGCCGATAGCTTCCAGGTGCTCCCGCGGCACCAGGCAATCGGTGGCCCCGGTGTCCACCAGAAAGAGACCTTCCCAAGTACGATCCCGCTCTGCCGGGTTTCTGATAGTAACGGTTACGTGAGTTGCTCCCATTATTACTCCTCCAGAAGGTTCGAGGTCCTCTACACCCCCGCCGATACCGGAGACAGCGACGCCAGCCAGTTAAGCACCGTTTCCGAGGCCTGGTCCAGGCTGTTGACCAGGGAGTGGTTGCCGCCGGGGACGATGACGTACTCGGCCCGGGGGCTGTTTATCGCCGACATTACCATATCCTGGGGACAGTTGAGCAGCCGGGTATGGGTCTCCAACTCGCCGCCCATGACCAGCATCGGGATTTTGATCTTGGAGGACAGGGTCACCAGATTATACTGTTCCGCCGGCCCGTGCTTGTCCAGATAGGAGAAGGCGCTGAACATCTGGGATATGGGGAACCGTACTTCCATCAATTCCTGGGCTTTATCTTCCGCTTCCAGCCGGTCGGCCCGCTCAATAATTTCCCGGAACTCCTCAGCGTCCTCCGACTCCATATAGTAGGAATAGGACAGGCGCACCGGAGAAATGGGGATGACCGTCGTCACCCGCTCGTCATTCTCGGTGGCGGCGTAATAGCCAACCTTCACCGCGCCCATGCTATGGCCCAGGATGCCGATATTGCGGTAGCCCTGCTCCCAAAGGAAATCAATGCCGGCTCGCAGGTCCAGACGGCTGTTATCCACAATCTCCATAGCATTGCCGTAATATTGGCCCTCACCCTGGACCGCCCAGATAGTATCGTGGCCCTTGGTATTCAAGGCCAGACAGGCATACCCGCGGTTGCGCAAGTCTTCTCCCATCGCCTTGGTCGCCGGACGGTAGAAATTGCCGCCGGAACCGTGGATCAGCAGCAGGGCATCCACCGGGCCTTGGGGAGTGGCCCCGGGAGCCGGGGCAAAGAAGACTCCATCCAGGCTTACACCGTCGTAGCTGTTAATGTTTATCAAGTCCACAATCACGATAGATAACCTCCTGACTTTTCCCTGACCTCAACCATAATCGCATTTCACCGGCTTTAGGTTTGAGAGTTTAGGTTTGAGCGCCGGCTCTCCTGGAGTGTGAGTTCATTGTAGGCTACCCCGGCCGGAGTACGCAACCGCTGCCAGTTTCGGCCCGGGGCAATCGCATTTGGGGAAAAGCGGAAGAAACGAGGGTAGGGGCGCAGCGGGAAAGATTATGTCCGGCGCTACCGGCCCGACGGCGGCGGACGGGTTAACCGGGTAGCAGCGTAGTGAGGTAGCGGGATAGCAGGGTAGCAGGGTAGCAGCGTAGTGGCACAGCGGGGTCGCCGGACCGTAATCCTGACCTGGCTTGGCGGCCTAGTCCAACAGCGGGATGACGCCCCAAGTGATGGACTCCGGGTTGGGGGAGACGCCCTGTTCCTGCGCCAGTTCACGGATTCGGAGCAGGGTCGCGTTTACCTCCGGGGTCAAGAAAACCCATTCCGGCTCCTCCGGAATCCAGTAAGGGGAGTTGATGCGGACTACCCGGCCTTCCACCGGGTTAAGGTAGATACCAAACTTGGTTGTCTGCTGCATAGTTTCAGGCTTCCCCGTTAATATCCGGGTTCTATCCGGCTCTATGATTTAAGGATTGAGCGATTGATGGTCTCGATGTACCGGACGGCCGCAGCGCCGTTGTTTGCGGCCGTCCGGGGTTCAGGGTATTACCGCATCCACCAGGATAGTTTCCTCCCGGCTGGGGCCGGTGGAAATTATCTGCGCCGGGCAGCCCACCAATTCCTCGATTCGATGCACGTAATTGAGGGCGTTCCCCGGCAGTTGGGCCAGGTCGGTGGCGCTGGCCGTGGGCTGCTCCCAACCGGGCAGTTCCTCATAAATCGGCTCGCACTGTTCCAGCAACCCGGTATCCGATGGGAAGCGTTGAATTTCCTGGCCGTTGGCCCGGTAGCCGACGCATATCTTAACCGAGGGAAACCCATCGAGGATGTCCAGGCGGGTCAGGACCATGCCGGTAAAGCCGTTTACCTGCTGGCTATATTTACCGGCGACGGCGTCGAACCAGCCTACCCGACGGGGGCGGCCCGTGGTTACGCCATACTCGTGAGCCTTTTCCCGTAATGACTCCTCGCTTTCGCCGAACATTTCCGTGGGCATGGGGCCGCTGCCCACCCGGGTGGAGTAGGCCTTGTAAACCCCCAGCACACCGACAATAGCCTGGGGGTTGAGGCCCAAGCCGGTGCAGGCGCCGCCGATGGAGGGGGACGAGGAGGTAACGTAGGGGTAGGAGCCGTGATCCAGGTCCAGCAGCGTCCCCTGAGCGCCCTCCAGCAGGATTTTGCGCTTCTGGGCCAACAAATCATAGACAATCTGCTCGGTGGGCCGCACGTAGGGACGCAGCTTCTCGCCCCAGGACAGGCATTTTTCCAGAATATCATCCAGGGAAAGGGCTTCACCGTCGTAGATCTTGGTAATTACCTTGTTCTTGAAAGCCAGCGCCTGTTCCAGGCGGGGCGCCAGGGAATCGAGGTTCAACAGATCGCCAATCCGGATTCCGGTGCGGCTGGTTTTGTCCATATAGGCCGGGCCAATGCCCCGGCCGGTGGTGCCGATGGCCGACTGGCCGCGGGACTTCTCTTCCAGAGCATCCAACAGCACATGGTAGGGCATAATCACGTGGGCGCGCTCGCTGATATAGAGCTTGTCGGTTTCAATGCCCCGGTGGGCCAGCTCATTCAGTTCGGAGAGCAGCACACCCGGGTCCACCACCACCCCATTGCCGATTATTCCGTAAACGTCGGGCCAGCAGATGCCGGAGGGTACCAGGTGAAGCTGAAACTCGCCCTTATCGTTGACCACCGTATGGCCGGCGTTGTTGCCTCCGGCGTAGCGGACCACACAATCAACTTGCCCGGCAAGGTAATCAATAACCTTCCCTTTTCCCTCGTCTCCCCATTGTCCACCAATCACGGCGTAGGCCGGCATCCTTCCCCCTTTACACCCAAAAACCTAGCCCACCTCCTGCAACGTGAGGCAGACAGCAAGAGGCAGTATAACAAAAAAGATGCGGTCTTGAAAAGATACGCATCCTTTTGCCCCAGGGCCGGTCAAAAGTAATAGCGCAGGCGTAGCCCCGCTCACCCTGAGCTTGTGGTTCGACCGGCTCACCCTGAGCGGATTTCCATTGCTAATCGAAGGACCGGATAACACCCGCTCATCCTGAGCAGTTTTCCAGGGACAATTGAAAGCCCCTGACCCCGTCGTTCCTGCGAAGGCAGGAATCTAAAACGTCGTGGACCGAGGTTCCTGCTTTCGCAGGAACGACGGGTAGGGATAAACACCCAGGTCACGGGCTTATTCAGAAGTTCCTCAACGCCTTGGATTGGCCCCTTTGATTCCGGCCCGCTACCGTCATTCCGGAGAAATCCGGAATCCATAATCCGGAAAATCCCCGGCATCGGCAAACTCGCCTTTGGCCGGAACGTCTGGATTCCGGCCCGCGCCGGCAAGACGATTACCGGGCGCTTTGGTGGCCCAAAGCCGCTTGCCTTGGGGGTAGGCAACGGTCCTTCGACCGGCTCAGGATGAGCGGGAGTTGCCCCCGCAAGCGTCTTTCCCCGGCGCCGGCAACGGCCAAACCGGGCGGCAGCCGGCGTTGACACCAAAATCCGGCCCCATCTATAGTTAACCCGGAGTTAACCCGGAGTTAACCCGGAGTTAACCCGGTTCTTTTGATTTCCGATTTTTTGATTAGGAGGCCGCCGTGGCCGTTGCATACGACGTGTTAATTGTTGGCGGGGGCTTGGCCGGAATGACGGCCGGAATGTATGCCGCCCGCTACGGGCTTGCCACCGGGATAATTGAGCGGATGATGGGCGGCGCCCAGATTGTCAACGCCGAGCGTATCGAGAACTTCCCCGGCTTTCCCCAAGGAATCTCCGGCGCAGAGCTGGCCCCGGCCCTGATGGAACAGGCGATGAACGCCGGGGTGGAGTTCATTATGGACGAGGCGGCACAGGTTACCCGGGACGGAGGTTACAAGCAAGTTTCCGGCGACGCGGGCAGCTATCGAGCGCGGGCGGTCATCATCGCCACCGGATCCCGGCTGCGGCCGGCGGGCATCCCCGGGGAGGAAGAGTTTCAGGGCCGGGGCGTGTCCCACTGCGCCACCTGCGACGGACCGCTGAGTATGGGCCAAACCGTGGGCGTTGTCGGCGGCGGCGATTCGGCAGCGGACGAGGCTTTAACTTTGACCGAGTACGCCGGCCGGGTACTGTTGTTCCACCGCCGAAACCAACTCCGGGCGCAGCAGGCCCTCCAGGACCGGCTGTCGGAACATCCCAAGATAGAGATTATCCGGGATACCGTGATTAAAGCGATAATCGGCGACAATTCGGTTACCGGCGTCCGGACTCACAACTTGGCAACCAACCGGGACGGCGAGGTTGACCTGCACAGTCTGTTCCTCTACGTCGGGCTGGAACCTAACTCGGAGCTGGTTCGGGAGTTGATTGAGCCGGATAACGCCGGACATATTCCGGTGAACCTGTCGATGGAAACCGGCGAGCCCGGCCTGTATGCCGCGGGCGATGTCCGGCAGCGGTCGGCGGCCCAATTGGTCGCCTCCGCCGGGGACGGCGCCACCGCCGCTATCGCCGCCTATAATTACCTGCGCGGCAGGCCATAAGCGGGGTTATGGACGAAAAAAATAGCGGTTATCGGCCGGGGAGACCAGGCCCGCGGTGGCTGATCGGCGCCGACTTGCGGCAGGCGGGCAAGCGCATCCTGTGGGGCGGCGGCGCCGGCTTGGCGTACTCCACAATCTACTTTATCGTAATTTTGTCAACTTTCTTCGGCGACCCCGATGTTGCCGGGGTCATCCAGCCAGGCGGGGAAGAATCCTTTTTCATACTGGCAATGGCGGGGGTGATAGCGGTTTTGGCGGTGGGCGTCTTGAAACGCAACCGGGCAGCTTCGGTACTGCTGTTGTGTTTCTTTGTGGTCGTGATGTTGGCGCTATTCGGCTTGGCGGCCCTGGGGTTAGGCCCCGGAAAGTTGCAAACTCTCCCCTTCCACCTGGTTTTCGCCTACCTCTTTTTCCAGGGAATGCGCGGCGTCTTAACCTGGCATTACCTGACTCGCCCGGAATACCCCGCCACACTAGAGGATTAGCCAATAATCCACGAAAAATCACGAAGCGTTAGCTAAACAGAGGCCAGACCCATTCCTTTAGTGCGAAGAGCAGGAACCCACCAATTATCAGCCGGTTCGTCCACCGGATTTCCGCCAAAGCCCCCTTGATTTCTCCCAGGGTCTTGCCGAATGATATCAACTCGCTGTTGATTGAATCAACTTGCGATTCGACCCGGTCAATGCCCTCCGCAGCCATGGCATTCGTGTTCTCCATGCTTGTGTGATCAATTGCTCTTAAGGATAATTTAACCACAGAGATGCAGAGTAACGCGGAGATTCGCAGAGGATTCTCTGCTTATCTCGGCCGCCTCTGTGTCTCTGTGGTGAAAAAGATTCTCGCGCGCTAACGCCCTTGCATCAGGGGGAGAACCTTGTAAAAGTGCGGTTGCACACTCTGATACCGGCTAACGCCCTTGCATCAGGGGGAGAACCCCTTCGGCAAACTTGGTCAACTGGTCCTTGAACACCTCTTGAGGCATTCCCATAACCGCGCCCAAATTCACCCGCTCCGTCCCCGGATATTGCTCTTCCACGCTCATCAGGTGGTCGGCAATCTGCTCCGGCGAGCCGCACAGCCAGACCTTGTTAGCCACTGCGTCTTCCAGGGTGGGCAGTTCAATGCCCCGGGCCCGGCCCGGTTGGGCCACCGCGTCTATCTGTTCCTCGCTCAGGCGCATCAGTCCCAGGGGAGCGGCAAACTTCAGGGCTTCCTCAAAGTAGGGGCGGGCCTGGTCAATGGCTTTCTGCTGCGTGTCGGCGATGAAGAAGCGATAGCCCAGGGCTATGTCCTCTCCCAGAGCCAACTCCCGGCCGTGGGACGCCGCCGACTGCTGGTAGAGGGCCATCCGTTCGCTCAGGGCCGGCTCCGGCGTATTGGCGATCAACGCCTTGATGCCCATCCGGCCCATAAAGTCAACGCCCTTGGGATTGCCGCTGACCAACGGCTGCCAGATGTCCACCGGCTGATTGACCGGGCGGGGCACCAGGCTCAACTCTTCCAGTTGGTAGCCCCGATAGGGCACCGGGGCGGGTATCCGGTAGTGCTTGCCCTGGTGGGAAAAGGACTCCTGAGAAAAGGCCTTTACCAGGACTTCCACTTGCTCCTCGAACAGTTCCCGGTTGGCGTCGCCGTCCAGCATCGGAGCGTCGAAGGTTTCCACTTCCCGGGAATGGTAGCCGCGGCCCACGCCGAAAATCACTCGGCCGCCGGTCAGAATGTCGGCCATGGCAAAGTCTTCGGCCAGGCGCAGCGGATGCCACATCGGGGTAATGTTAAAGCCGCAGCCGTACTTGAGCCGTTCCGTGTTGCTCGCCAGGTAAAGGCTCAACATCAGCAGGTTGGGGATACACTCGTACCCCTCCGTCTGAAAGTGGTGCTCCGCCATCCAGAACTCATCATAGCCCAGGCTTTCCAGGTGGCGGGAGAAATCCAACGCCCAATCAAAAGCCGATGCCAGCTTTTCGTTAGAATAACGGCGGTCGTTGGCCGGAGTGCCCTCAAAGCCCAGGTGATCATCCACCACGTGGCCGGCATAGGAAGCGCTAAAGCTGCGAAACATTTGCTATTCCCTCTTATTTTGTTAATCCACGAATGTCCGTGAACAGGCACAAACGATCATAGGAGTTTCAGACTGGCATATAAGGAGGTCGTAAGTTCAATAGCACCCCCACTTGCTATCAGAGCGACATCATCCGAAATACACTCCCCTATATTTTGGATTTTTCGCAAGGGAGAATTTCTGCCTATTACTCCACTGGATTCCTACCCTCTTAGAAACGACTACAGAAACCAATATAGGTACGCGACCTCCTCACAAACCCTGGCCAAGTACCCTCTGATTAAAGCTTATCTGCGTAGGGCCAGGTATTCTTAATCGACTCTGTAAGCTGACGACTGCGCTCGTGAATGGCTTGCTCATCCCATGTCCCGGGAAAGTTGTTTAACAATTCCCAATTTAGGCGGAGAGCGGTATGTTTTTCAAGTGTAGGTCGCTTTTCACCCCAAGAGGCATTGGATAAGCTGGGATTTAATTTATTGGTTACCAACGTTAAGTTCCCGATTTCCTTGACCGCTTTTTCTCTAGTCTCCAATGCTTCTTCGCTGTCAGTCGGCAAGGGCCAGTTCTGCTGCCACGATTGAGGTAATATATGCTCGACGGTTAGATTCCGGAACTGGCCAAGCTCCTCTGTTTTGTCGCTTCTCAGTGACATTTCAATGGCTTCCAGCACCATCTTTTGCCTGCTGGAGTTACCCCGTAGGGGTGCATTTATCAGGTTCTCGGAAAGCATACCGTCCTTAGGCCAGATTCGGTTCTCAACAGTTGTACCACTGAGAAACTCAATGATGCATATGTCTGCGTTGTCTCTTCCAGCGGCCCTCAGCTTGGCGACAAGCTCGATAAAGAACCTGTTAAGGCCCTGTGAACCTAAACCGCATAACATACGACGCACCAAATAACTCTCCAACGCGCAAATACTCCTTCGACGCTTTTCTTCAGCAACGTCCTGCGTGTAAAGCCAAAGTAGCGGCGGCATCACTACGCCGAGTTCCAAGGTCTTCATACGCTTGAGGAAGGTCTCAATGCCAGGCTGCCTACATTCCTCCATATCTTGGTAGATTATCCCCGATTTGCGAATATTTGCAGTGATAGTCTCGATATTTTCGACGGCGTTTTTGCCGGTAGTATTCTTCACCAGTTCTACGCGGTTGCTAAATTCAGATGAAACACGTTCAGCAGTCACTTCCTGGCCAAGCCACATGACCAACCAGTAGTTCAAGAACCTATCGAGATGAATGCGTACTAGCCGTCCTTCCTTTGTATCTTGGCGCCACCAATCGTTGTTGTCGAACATTCCCCAAAGCTCATTCGCTTTGTTGCCGTCGTCAACAACATTAGCTTCGTACATAACCGTGTTCTTGATGTGGTCGGATTGCTTCAAGGGCTCCGCACGTGTATTCAGAACCGCAAAGATGAAGTGAGGTTTTTCGCCTTCGTCTAAATCGATGGCAGCAACTTGCAGGTGCTGAACAAGAGCCTTTTTCAAAGCCCTTGAACGGGCTCCCCTGTTTCCTGGTTCCTTGTTCAGCCAGTCGGTTATCTCTTGCTTGAAATACTGAAATGCTTCCCCAATGGACCGCAAAGGCCCTTGTCCGTTACCAGAACCTCTAATAGCTTCTTGAAAAGCCCGTTGGTCGTTGAGGTTGGACTGGCGGATCTTGGTCTGGTTGTCAGAGTCACCACCCCAATGGTCTTCCGCGTTAAGCGTTAACTTCTCTAGGTCCTTGGCGCGCTCCGCGTCGTCCAAGCTTAAAAAAACATCCTGAGCAGCACGGATCAATAGTTGGAGAGTGGTAAGCCTCTGCTGGCCATCAACCACTATCCGCTTGTCCACCTCTGCCGTATTGTTATCCTGCCTCTGCAATACTATGGCACCCATGAAATGGGGCGGCACCGCTCCATCCTTCAGTCTCAAAATATTTCCAGCGACGTTTGCAGTGTCGTCCCATAGCGGCTTCCATTGCTCATCTTTCTTCCAAGCATAGGGCCGTTGAAATTGAGGGATGCGATAAGAAACATCAGACCCAAACAACTGTTGCAAGGTTAATATATTAGCGTCCATGACATGGCACCTCTCTATCGTAATCGTTACACAATATAGCGGTCACTCCACTGTAATTTACAAAGAGGGTCGGCTAACCCGAAGCAATTCCACAAAATATAATACGCCATTCGTTCTCTTGCAGTCGGGACATCTTGCCAATGACATATTCAAACTATTGCATTTGCAGAATTGCCGGATAACAAGTACTTAAAGAGAAGAGCCCTTGTTGTTAAACCGTGCCCCATGCGCCAGCCCCCCTAAACCGCGGGCGGCGGAGCCGGAGCCGGGTTATGCAACTCCACTCCCAGAGTGGCCGGGAAGACATTGATAATTTCCTCCACCGTCCACCGTCCGTCCTTGTGCATCGTCCGTACCGGCTCCGGCTCGTTCAGCAGGCTGACCAGCCCGGCGGTGACGTAAAATACGTGGCCGTTGACCTGAGCGGATTCGTCGGATGCCAGCCAGGCGGTAAAGGGGGCCACGTCGTCCGGCTCGCCGCGCAGTCCTCCCACGTTGCCGCCGGTCATGCCTCGGGCCGCCCGCAAGTCGCGCGCCTCGTCGGGGACGCTGACAATCATCCGGGTTTGCGCGCTGGGAGCAATGGAGTTAGCGGTAACTCCGTACCGGCCCATGTCCCGGGCCACGACCCGGGTGAATCCGGCGATACCGTCCTTGGCCGCCCCGTAGTTGGCTTGCCCCGAGTTGCCGTAGAGTCCGGAGGTGGAGCTAAAGGTGATGACCCGCCCGGAACGCTGCTGCCGGAACAGGATGCAGGCATGCTTGACGATGGTGAAGGTGCCCTTGAGATGCACCGCGATAACGTCGTCCCACTCCTGCTCGGACATATTGAATATCATCCGGTCGCGGAGGATGCCGGCGCAGGTTACCACGATGTCCAGCTTGCCGTATTGGTCGATGGCGGTCTGGATAATATTCTCGCCGCCCTCCATGCTGACCACCGACTCGGTGCAGGCGACCGCCTCGCCGCCGGCCTCCCGGATTTCGCTGACCACCTGCTCGGCGATGGACTGGTCGAACCCGCTGCCGTCAATGTTGACGCCGGGGTCAACCACCACCACCTTGGCCCCCTCGGCGGCCATCTGGTGGGCCACACCCCGGCCAACGCCGCGGCCGGAGCCGGTTACGATTGCTACTTTATCCTTCAGAAGATTGGGCATTTATGCGCTCCCGTTAGGAGTATAGAAGTATAGTTGACTCGGATTTGGTTTGGCGCCAAGGTTGCTCACCGAGCCGGTTTGGGTTGAGCCTTGCCGCCGGGCTACTCCCGCGGCGGGGCCGGGTTATAGATATTGCGAGTCAGGTAGTTCCTGGCCTGCGGCGCAATGTCCTCCATTGACCAGTGGCCGTTGTTGAATATGGTCCGCTCCGGCCGGGGCTGGGACATTAACGATATTTCGCTGGCGTACACCAGGAAAGTCTGTCCGTTGACGTTGGTGGAGTAGTCGCTGGCCAGGTAGCAGACGAAGGGGGCAATATCGTCCGGGTTCATCGTCTCCGGCTCGTCGCCCTGGTCCAAACCGGCCACGCCGCCCCGGGCGCGAATCTCCGCCGCGCTGTCGGGGATGGCCCCAATCATCCGGGTGGTAGCCCGGGGAGCGATGGAGTTGGCGGTTACCCCGTAGCGGCCCATATCCCGGGCCACCACCTTGGTGAACCCGGCGATGCCCGACTTGGCGGCGCCGTAGTTGGCCTGCCCGGAGTTGCCCATCAGCCCGGATTGGGAGCTGAAGGTGATTACCCGGCCGGAACGCTGCTGGCGGAACAGGATGCAGGCATTCTTGACCACGCTGAAGGTGCCCTTGAGATGCACCGCGATAACGTCGTCCCATTCCTGCTCGGACATATTGAAAATCATCCGGTCGCGGAGAATGCCGGCGCAGGTTACGACAATATCCAGCTTGCCGAAGTTATCAATGGCGGTCTGGACGATTTTCTCGCCGCCCTCCATCGTTACCACCGATTCCAGGCAGGCCACGGCGTCGCCGCCCTCCTGCCGGATTTCTTCCACCACCTGCTCGGCGATGGACTGATCGAAGCCGCTGCCGTCAACATTGACGCCGGGGTCAACCACCACCACCTTGGCCCCCTCGGCGGCCATCAGCCTGGCGATACCCCGACCAACGCCCCGGCCGGAGCCGGTGACAATGGCTACTTTATCCCTGAGTATGTCTGCCATGTTTACGTTACCCTCGGTTTCGATTCTTGGGTTGGGCTCTCTTAAATCCCAACGGGTTTATCATAGTTTCACGGTGAGCTTAATACTTAATAGTTGCTACACAATATAGGCCTGCCTCAGCACGGCCCATATATGGAGTCATTTCTTCGACGCAAGCTAATCGCCTCTCTCCTAGTGTTTCGATCTTAGCAATACTTATAACTATAAGTACAACAATGATCGCAAGTACACAACCAAAGAAGGCGGCCCAAAGAAGTCCCGCAATTCATGATGACAGACCTGCCAGTCTCGTAATCAACCTACCTAATGACTATGGTAGGTTGTTGAAGGCCTACTCCTCCCTTACTACACCGTCAAAGTTGGCAAACCCCTGGGCGTCAGTAACACCCAAGTCCGGTTCGTAACCGGTAAGCTGGGCAATGCGATGTCGGTCCAAGGGTTTGGACACCGTGAAAGGTTTGGGCGGTTCATTCATCAGTTGCTCAATAGCCTGCACGAAGGTTTCAGCGATACCGATACTGTAGAGAATATCCTCTTCATAGAGGAAGTTCTCATAATAGTTCTGGTGCTGTGAATCAGCCTCGGCCCGGCCCCGATAAAGAACTTGCGCCGCTGCCGTTGGAGACCCGAGTTCGGCCCCCAACTGGGAAACGACTGCTTGCCGCAGGGCGTGGCTGTCATGTCGCCAGCTTCGTTGCTGGGCTATGGCTTTCAGGGCGGTGGCGACTGCCCCGGATGCCTTCTCCGATGCCTGAACCAAGTCCCCTGCTCCCAGCTCAACCCTGGATTGACTTACGTAATGGTGGCTCATCTGCATATAGCCATCGGGGTTATGCCCGCCCGGCTGTGGCGCTTGTACGGTTGGCGTAGTCATGGCGTCAGCCTTGCCTACTGGGCAAAATTACAGTGGCGTTCCCCGGGGTGGTGTTCTGGCCTTCCGGGTTTTCCAGCCAGATATTGCAATCCACCAGGCGCTGACCGTTTTCCTCATATTTGCGGGTAACGGCGCCCCTGGCAGTTATCGGCTGGCCGGGGACGTCCATACCCCGGTACTGACACTGCAGCCGCTTCAGGGTTCCCAGAGGCCCCATCCAGTCGGTGACCAATTGGCCCAGGAAGGCGCTCTTCAGGGCGCCGTGAAGAATTGGCCCATCCAGCATATTCCCCTGGGCAAAGTCTTTGTCGTAATGAATCTCGTAGAAGTCGCCGGAGGCTCCGGCGTACTGTACCAGTTGGCGGGTGGTGGGTTCCTTGACCATCGCGGGTAAATCCATCCCCTCGGTCACATCTTCCCAGTAAATTTGCTCGGTCATCTGCTGCTGCCTCTGACGCAGTATTTCCGCAAGTTCGGCGATCTCATCGGACTGTCTTAATACGCAATCAGGGTGTTGGTTTGGGTGGCGACCACCTCATCGAACTGGTTGCGATAGGTGGTGACGGTATTCATAAAGACCATCGTACCCAGGCGGCCGCTGCGCTCGGTCAGGTCGGCAATGCGGGCCACGGCGGTAATAGAATCACCCGGACGCACCGGCTGAAAGTATTCCCAATCGCTGCCCCCGTCCAAACGGCGGCTGAAGGACAGCTCAAAGGGAAGGTTAACTTGTACGCCCCGCATGGAGCGGAGAAAGGTGGGGGGTGCGGTCAGGCCGCCGTACCGGGTCTTACGGGCCGCAACCTCATCGTTCCACAGTGGACTAGCGTCCCCAATAGCTTCGGCGAACCGCCGGATGGCGCCCTTTTCCACTTCCATAGTGGCCGGAACGCTTTCCAAACCGATGGCTTGTTGCCGCATCTCTTCGGTAAGGAATGAGGCAGGGGTTGACAAGGTAAAACCTCCCGGTCGCTATTGGGCAAGAGTGTACAATCAGGGGCCAACAGTGTCAAGAAGGGTCAGACACCGCGCCGGGGCAGCGGCGTTTGGACGATTAAAGCGCCGCGAAATCGTCCCTCCGGCGCAGGCCATAATCCAGACAGTTTCGCCCCAGGCAAGTTGGCCTATGCCGGGGATTCTCCGGAATCCGGAGAAATCCGGAAGGACGGCAGCGGGCCGGAATCAAAGCGGCGAATCCGAGGCATCAAGTTCCAAAGACGATTGCCGGGGACATTGGTCGCCCAAATGCGATTAACCTGGACTCTGCGCCCAGGCAGCCCCGGGGGTTGCTCCTCATGGTCTGCTGTCCGCCGGTCATTCCTTATTCAACGTATAGTTAGTAAGATGAGATACAGCCGGTTTTCCCCGGCGAGGGGCCACCTGCTTTATGTCTTACCGCCAGATACTCTTTGAATTGGTAAAGGCGTGAATTATGGGTCGGTTGCCCGGAAAGGCTAATGGAATAAACGGTTCAGAAGCCCCCACGCTCCGCCGGAAGCCCGGCCGCCGGAAGCAAGGCCGCTGGCAGGCAGGCCGGAGACGGATTCGCCGGGGGCTGCTGGCATTTTTTCTGACGCTGCTGATCCTGTCGGCAGCCTGCGAGGATTTTCGTCCCTCAACCATTGACCTGGCCGTGGCTTCGCACCGTTACAGCATACTCACCTGGGAACTGGGCAACCTGCCGGACAAATGGCTCCGCAAGCTGGGAAATCTATGGCCGGGCCGGGCCGGGCTGCCCCGGGAGGAACGGGTCGCCCAAGCCAGAGAATTTTTTGCCCTGGGCCAGGACTTGGGACAACTGAAGTACCAACTGCGGTTGGCCCAGGCAGTCAAGCCCCCGGCCGGGGTATCGCCGTCCGAGGCGGCTGACGAAGCGGCTGACGAAGCGACTTCCAAAGGGCCGCAGGAAGCTCTTTCCCAAGCTCAGGACCTGACCGGGCAGATAGAGGAGAATGAGGAGCGGCGCCAGGCCCTGCGTCCGCAGGTAGAAGCGCTTATCGAGGGGGAGTTAGCCGCCGTCCTGACCCGGGAGGGAATTACCGCCCCCTGGGGAGTCCCTTTTCCGCCGGTGGACGCGGTGTTCGGCGGCCCACCCAGCCTGTTGGTGGTTTCTCCCCGAGACCGCATCTACCGGCAGCACACAATCCTGCTCCGGCCCGGTCTGGACGACCAGGTCAGGGAAGGAATTGAAGAACGGTTATTCCGCTCGGAAAATCTTTCCGCCCTGGTCGAAAATACCGGCGGCCTGGCGGTTTATCCCAGCGTGGTATTAGATACCGCCGGGATGAATTATGCCTTGACGGTTACGGCCCACGAGTGGCTGCACCATTGGCTCTTCTTCCAACCCCTGGGCCGCAATCTCCACAAAAGCCCGGAGCTGCTGACCTTAAATGAGACTACCGCCAGCATCGCCGGAGAGGAATTGGGGGACTTGACCTTTACCGCCCTGACCGGCGAGGTGGTGAACCGCGCTCCGGCGGCGGCTCCGGCAGAATCGGAATCGGGGTCGGAATCGGGGTCGGATTCGGGGTCGGATTCGGGGTCGGATTCGGAATCAAAGTCGGAGCCGGACCCCGGACGCTTTGATTTTACCAACGAGATGCGCCAAACCCGCCGACGGGCCGAGAAACTGCTGGTCGAGGGCAAGATTGAGGAAGCGGAGGCGTATATGGAAGAACGCCGCCAAAACTTTCTCGCCAACGGATACAACATCCGCAAAATCAACCAGGCCTACTTTGCCTTTCACGGCTCCTACGCCACCGGCCCCGGCTCGGTCAGTCCCATTGGGGAGCAACTGCGGGAACTGCGCCGCCGCAGTGATTCAGTAAGCCATTTTCTGGAAACGGTGTCCCAATTTACCAGCTACCAACAGTTCCTGGAACACTTGGAACACTTGGAACACTTGGAACACTTGGAACGCCTGGAACCGTAGCTGCGCCCGACCTTCGACCGGCTCAGGATCGCGGGGTGAAGTAACCGCCCGGCAGCAAGCTCAGGATACGCGGGTGGATGCCGGAGCGGTGACTGCTGAAAGACCTCGGCTTCACACCCACGGCCGCTGTTTGGAGCGTTCCTTTTGCGAGGTATAGGCGGCCAGACCTTCCCGTTCCAGAGTTTCAGCCATCATCTGCTTGAACAACTGCCGGTCCTGGCCGTTGATTACCGCCTGCTCGTGGGCCTCGGATATCGCCACCGGATAGCCCTGGCCCAGGCGGCATTGTTCCACAATCAGGCTATGGCCCAAAGCCAGCGAATCCTCATCCTCCGCCACCCATTGCGGCACCTCCACCCGGGCAATTTCATCGCCGGCGTTCAGGTAATAGAAATACACCTGCTGCCGTTCTCCGTAACTGTCCCGGGGCACCGAAGAGTTGGTGCGGTAGATGGGAGAGCGCCGGCCCGGCGGCAGCAGTTCTTCAAAAACCTCCCGGTCAAGGAAGTCGTTGGAGTTGCTGCAGGGCGTGCGGTTGGAGCGGCGATGGCTGCAAGACTCCTTGCAATAGTCCAGCTCGTTGGGACAGATACAGCGTCGGATGGCGTTGGCAACCTCGGTAGAGCGGGGCAGGGAAACATAAGCGGCCAGAGTAACCCGGCGTTCCCGGGCCAGTTTCCGGAAATCCTCCAGCGCGGGCAGCAGACCCTCGTTGATAATGGCCTGACGGACGAAGGGCCGGTAGCCCTGACCGGACAGTCCCCACAAGACCAGGGTGCCATCCACCAGGGCCAGGACCGGCAGATCCGCCGGAACCTCGCTGACCACCGCCGCCAGCCGCGTCAATTCCCGCACCGTCCGCACCAGACCCAGCAGCGGGCCGGTTATGGATTCCTCGTCGGTGGGACGCAGCGGGTCTTGCAGGTAAAGCTCCTCCTGCCCGGCCGCCAAATGGGGACGGCTGAAGAACCGGGCGTCGGCCTGCTCGCCGTAGGTCAGCACACATCCGCCCAGGTTAATCAGGTAGCAGGGAACCGGCAAATGGCGGTCAACATCGATATGCGAGCCGTCCACCGAGGCCACCGCCCAATCCGCCGGCGCCGGTGGAGGCGCAACTTCACCCAGCAGAGTATCAACCACCTGGGCCGCCAGGAAAGGGTCATAGAAGCTCTCGGTTTTGGCCCGGGCAACATCCGGACTGACTTCCGCCGCTTCCTTCAACAGGTCGGTCAGCCGGGTCCGCCTTTGCTGATAGCCCTGCCCCAAATTGCCGGTCACCCGGTCAAGCTGCAGTATCGTTTCTCCCAAGTCCAGGGCCATAAGCAGTTACCTAACCTTTTTAACCTTTATATGTTGGCAGGATTTATAGTTGCGTCGCTGCGCCTATTATAGCGTCGCCCTCTTCCGATACAATGCGACTACAATGCGACGCAGCAGTTCCATAATCGCCAATCGCCGCCATTCGCTGACCCCCATTCCCGGGCAAGAGGGAGGGTTGGGCCGGCGCCCTTCCACCGGCTCCGGGTGAGCGGTCTTGGGCCGGAGCGGCAGCTATTGAAATACCCTTACCGGCTTTCATATTCCATTGACAAAAATTGAATGGCTAATTACACTATTCCAAGTGAGAGGTCCGGGCGTTTCCGATTGTTACGGCATTGTCCGTTAAAGCTGTTAAGCGCCCTTGCCTGGTCATCCAATAAGGCTGGATTTTACACTACAGGACTACAGGCCGAAAGGACCTGGCCCGCTATTACAAATGACAACCACTTGGAATCCTCACGTCCCCCCGGTTGGGGCCTCCAGTTTATTAAGTTACCTTTTTATCTATCTTTTAGCCAATTTAAGCGCCATTTTCGGTACTTGGCCCCAATACCGGCCTCTCGGTCTTACCCCGGGGCCGACAATTTGTGCTGAAACGGCTTGATGTAACTTTGTAACGATAACATAATGTCCGGAGTAATTAGGTCGGGAGGAGATTGGCAATGCAAATGAGCGACTTTGTCGTCCGCTTCGCCGGGGAAGGCGGACAGGGGGTAGTAACCTCAGCGGAAGGCTTGGCCCAGGCTTCCACTCAGGTGGGATATCACGCCCTCACCTACGCTACTTTCCCCTCGCAGATTTTGGGCGGGCCAACCTGGACCCAGGCCCGGGTTTCCGTGGACCCGATATTGAGCGCCGGCGACAATGTGGATGTGCTGGTGGCTTTTAACCAGGAAGCCTATGACACCCACCGGGAAGAGGTGCGGGATGGCGGCCTGGTCATCTTTAACTCCAACGACTTCCAACTGGAAGGCGACGAGCGCAGCTACGGCTTGCCCATTGACGAACTGGCCCGCTCCACCGGCAATAACCGGGCCGCCAATATGATTGTCATGGGCGCCCTGGCCCACTTGGTAAATATGCCCCAGGAATACCTGGATGAGTTCGTCGAGGCCCGTTTCAACCGCGGCCGGGCCAACGATGACGAAGTGATCCGGTCCAACATCCAGGCCCTCAAGCTGGGGCGGGAGGAGAGCGCTCGCAGCGGTTTTGTCTTGGGCGAACTGGCCCCGCCGAAAATGCCGGAATACCCCCAGGTGATGCTTAAAGGCAACGAGGCGATCTGTCTGGGCGCTCTGGCCGCCGGCCTCGAATTCTACGCCGGCTACCCGATCTCTCCCGCCACTACCATCCTGATATTTATGGAGCGCAACCTGGTTGGCCCAAACAAGTTCGCCTACCAGGTAAGCTCGGAAATCGAATCCATTACCACCATTCTGGGCGCCGGTTACGCCGGAAAGAAGGCGATGACCGCCACCGCCGGGCCGGGCTTTTCGCTGATGGGCGAGGGCCTGGGCCTGAGCTGGATGGCCGAGATTCCCCTGGTGGTAGTGGACGTGCAGCGGGGCGGCCCGGCCACCGGCCTGCCCACCAAGACGGAACAGTCCGACCTGTTGACCTGTATGTACCCGGCCCACGGCGACGTAAGGCTGCCCATTATCGCCGTTGGCACGGTGGAGGAATGCTTCTACGGGGCCATTAAGGCGCTGAACTGGGCGGAACGCTACCAGGGCCCGGTAATCCTGATGACTGAAATGTCCCTGGCCGAGCGGGTCCAAAACATCCGCAAACCCGACGTCTCCCAGGTAACCCCGGAGAACCGGGTGACTTACCAGGGCAACAACGGCTATCACCGCTACGAGGGATTCGGACTTTCGCCCATGCCGCTGCCCGGCGGCCCCGGCGCCTATGTAGCCAACGGCAGCGAGCATGACGAAATGGGCGACACCACCCACCTGGCCAGCCGTCACGTTCAGATGACCGAGCGCCGTTTCGGCAAGTTGAAGCTGCTGGAAGAGAACGAATACGAACGGGACAACGCCGATGCGTCGGTGGTGGTTATGCCCTGGGGCGGCTCCAAGGGGCCGGTAGAAGAAGCATATAACCAGCTCCGCGAGCAGGGCGTCCCCATCGGCTGGTACTACACCATGCTGCTCAGCCCCCTGCCGCCGGCGCTGCTGGAGGAACTGCGGCAGAAGGAATTGGTAATTGTGCCGGAGCTTAATTACCAGGGGCAATTCGCCGGTATCCTGCGCTCTCTGGGGGTCAAGGCCGAGGCTATCACCCAATACACCGGCCTGCCTTTCAAAGTGCGCGACCTGGTCAAAAATATAACCGAGCTGCAAAATTCCCATAGCAAGGAGATGGCCCGAGCATGAGCAAGAAAAATCCGGAATACGATTTCAAATGGTGCCCAGGCTGCGGCGACTTCGGGGTGCGCCGCGCCCTGGAGCTTGCTATGATCAACCGGTTGGAAGAGACCGGCCTTCCTATGGAGAATAATGTGGTGGTGGCCGGCATCGGCTGCTCCGGCAACCTGGTCCACCTGCTGGAAGGACAACAGCCCTACGGCTTCCACGGTATCCACGGCCGCACCCTGCCGGTGGCGATGGGCGTCAAGATGGCCCGCCCGGAACTCAACGTGGTGGTGGTGGCCGGCGACGGCGACTTCCTCAGCATCGGCGGCGAGCATATCGGCCCGCAGGCAGCCCGTAACCTGAACGTCTGCGCCGTGGTGATGGATAACGGGGTTTATGGCCTGACCAAGGGCCAAAGCTCTCCCACCACCAAGCTGGGCGAAATTACCAGCTCCACCCCCTACGGCAAGATTGAGGCGGAGGCCGACCCGCTGGAACTGTACCTTACCCTGGGCGTTTCCTTCATCGCCTCCGGGTTCTCCGGACAGCCCCGGGAGCTGGCCAAGCTGATTAACCAGGGTATGGACCATCCGGGGTTTGCCATGGTGCACGTTCAATCTCCCTGCACTACCTACAACGACACCTTTGAGCTGATCAAGGGCAACCCGCGCAAGGGCATTGAGCCGCTGCTTTGGGAAGTGCCGGAAGAACACGACGCTTCGGACAAAGGCTCGGCCTACACCTTGTTGCAGCGGCGGGGCGTCCCGATGGGCATCCTGTATAAGGACGAGAACCGTCCCTCCCTGGACCAGCGGATGGACGATATTCGGGGCAAGGTACGAGAGCGGTCCGTGGGGGACCTGATGGAGACCTTCGCCGTCTAAGGAATAAGGAAACCTCTGAATAAGTCCGTGACCTGGATATTGAACCCTACCCGAGGTTCCTGCCTTCGCAGGAACCTCGGTCCACAGCGTTTCAGGTTCCTGCTTCCGCAGGAACGACGGGGTGAAGGCGCCGGCGTTTAAGCGCTTATTCAGAGTATCCCTAAATCGGCGACTCGAATTGGTTCAAGAACCGGCAAGGCCCGGCAGGTCAATTGACCTGCCGGGCCTGATCCATTACACCCCAATGCGCGAGTTAAAGGGTTGTGCCGCCTTAAGGCGCAGTGACACCCAACTCCTGCTTCAAGTCCTCAATTACCTGGGTGCGGGAGCGGGTCTGCCACCGAACGCGGCTCCCAATCGGCTCGTTCTCTATCTCCGGCTCAACCTTCAGGGCAACGAAGACCGGGCCGGGCTGGCCCAGGATTTCCTCAATCTGATTGGTAAAGTCCTCCAGATTGTCGAAGGCATAGGTAGCCGGATACCCCGAACCCTTGGCGATAACATCATAGGCGATGTTCTTGGCGTTGGGCACCGGCTGCCCACCCGTCGTGGCGTAACATTCGTTATCCAGCATAAAGTGATAAAGGTTTTGCGGGGCCTTTTCCGCAATGGTGGGCAGCGCTCCCATATTCATCAGCACGTCCCCCTCCGAATCGAAGAGGACTACTCTTTCGTTGGGCAGAGACAGGGCCACCCCCAGGCCAAAGGAGGCATGGCCGCCCATTGCCGGGTCGCCTACCGGCAAATCCCGGTTGGGCTGGTCGCTAATTTGGGTCCAGTGTTTTCCGCCCCGCCCGGGGATAACCACCGCATCGCCCCGGTACTGGGCGAAAACCTTGAACATATCCGCCATCTGAATCATATCGCCTCGCTGGAATATAGCTTGTGTTCGATTTTCGATTGTTGAATCGTTCGATTATCTAAGCGGTCAAGGGTTCAACATTGACGCCGGCCCGTTCCGAGCCGCCGCAATTTTGTTTGGCGCGTCCTCCTGGACTGGGAAATGCTGGCCGATACTAATGACGATACCACTGCCTTTTCTACCGCCTATTCTACCGCCTATTCTACCGATAGAACTTCCAGCCCGGGCAGCGGCCAAGGATTATTGGCTTGGGCTTAACGGTTAAAGCCGTGATATTCGTCCCCTACCAGCACCGCTACCGGCCGCCGGGTGCGCTCCGCCTCTTCAAAGGCGATGGATATGCGCGAGGCGTCCTCGCCGTTCTCCACCAGGTAGTAGTTGATGCCAAAGGCGTTGAGGAACCGCTCGGTATAGGTGGCGGCAGTATCGGAGTTCACTCCGTGGCGGGTCCAGCCCCGATAGCCGACCATCATCACCACCGGAATATTGAGGCTCAGCCCCCAGCCGCGCAGGGAGTCTCCGGATTCCATCATCCCGGTATTCTGGATCAGGATAACCGGCTTTTTACCCCCAACCGTCAACCCGGCGGCGGTGGAAAAGGCTTGCCCTTCCCGGCTGACCGGAATGAGGTCCAGGGTCGGGTCTTCCTCCATCAGCAGATATAGCCAGTTGGTCTCGCTGTCCGGCAGCCAAACCACATGGGTTACGCCGTTTTTCTTCATCTCGCCCAGCACTACTTCCGGGCTAAGTTGGCCTTCCTGTTGCTGCGTCATTATCTTACCTGCCTCTGCCGAGTGGTCACACCCGATTAGTTGATTAGCCTCCCAGCCAGGGCCGGGGCCGAATTGGTCAATAGATAGATCGTTTGAATAGCAGCCCATATTTTGTAGCTAGTAATTGGCAATCGGCGACTATCCGGCTTCAATTAACGCATAGCAGCTTTCAGCTTTGGTACGACCGACGTTAACTGAAATGATTATAGACCCAGGCATTCCAATGTCAACCGGAGACGGTCGGAAGATGGGCGGCAGCCGGACGACGGGGGAGTGGGAGCAAACCGGGGATCAGGCTGCCCGGTCAGGCCCCGGAACCGGGTTCGGCGCCGGCGCCAAAGTTGTTGTCGTTGTTGTCGTTATAGTTGTTGTAGTCCTCCGGCGGTTCTGCCTCCAGAGACTGGTACTTGGAAGGGCACTTGACCAGAATATTGTCGGTCTCAAAGACACTGTCCTTCCCGTAACTGCCCTCAAGGATGATTTCGGAGTGGGGATTGAAGAACAGGTCGGGCATCACCCCTACGTAGGAGGCGTGGAGACTCCCGCCGGCGGCTTCGCCCTCCTTGTCCACCAACCGGAAATAGGCCAGGGTTCCTTCAGGCTCCCGCCGGAAGGAGTCGGGCACCAGCGTACCGGCGACCCGAAGCACCCGCCCATCCTGGTATTCCGCGCCGCCCATAAACTCGCTGACCGTCAGGAAATAGCGGACGCTGCCGGGAAAGGTAGCATAGATCATATAGCCCACCGACAGGGCGATCACCACCCCCAGGATTATTAACCGGAAATGGGTGCGATGGCCGGCATCTTCCTCGGCCAATTCCCTTTCCGCCGGGTCTTCCCCGGGGAAAAACTGCGCCGGATTACCTTTGTCCTCTGCCACTAACTGCCTCTTGATCGATATGGGTTGATCGGTGTGGGTTAATCGGTGTGGGTTGATCGCTTTGGGTGTGCCCTGGTTCGTATCTAAAACGCTAATCTATCATACCACCGCCGCCCAACGGCTGTCATTACCCAACTCAGTCTTTCAGGCTCATTCAATTTTCCCTGGAGCGCCGCTCGTAGCGAGCCTGCCCTTCGACAAGCTCAGGATGAGCGGAGGTATGCCTGAGCCGTGTCTGTTTGAAGGCTCCGGGGCTTACCCGCCGCCGGTTGAAGCCTCAACCAACTGAAGCCTCAACCAACTGAAGCCTCAGCCAACTGAAGCCTCAGCCAACTGAAGCCTCAGCCAATCGAAGCCTCAGCCAATCGAAGCCTCAGCCAATCGAAGCCTCATCGGAACCCTGCTCCAGTTCCCGGAGTTCCTGCTCCAGTTCCCGGCGGCGGCGGGAGACAAAGAAGGCATAGATGAAGAAGGCCAGCCAGCACACCGCAAAGGCGGCGAACAGAAAAGGCAGGTTGGACGTCGGGTTGGTCTGTAACAGGATAAATGGCATATCAGCTCCACTTCCTCGATCCACTATCAGTTATCGGCTTGGCAGCTCCGGGCCGCTCCGATTTTGGGCGACTGCGTTTCGGGCGGCTTTAATTCGGGCGGCTTCGGTTCGGGCCAACTATATTCGGACGATTGTGTTACCGGCGACGGCGATTCGGAACACTATAATTCCGGCAATTGGGATTCCGGCAATTGGGATTCCGACAGTTGTAATTCCGGCGATTGGGATTCCGGCGATTGGGATTCCGGCGATTGGGATTCCGGCAATTGGGATTCCGGCAATTGGGATTCCGGCAATTGGGATTCCGGCAATTGGGATTCCGGCAATTGGGATTCCGGCAATTGGGATTCCGGCAATTGCCGCCGGTTGCTCCCGCTTGCTATAGACCGGTCGAGGAACCGGCCCGTCTCCGGGCAAAGCGCAGATCAGATAGCCGGTCCTCACTGTTGCGCAGCGCCGTCCGTTCCAGCGTCAGGTAAAGGAACAGTACCAGGAAAACGCCGAGGGAGAAGAACAACACCCCCTGCATTACCGGCTCCAACGCCCCGGTATCGGCCAGGGGGCCAACCACCGCCGACGGGTGAATTGACTGCCACCACTGCACCGAATAGTAAACGATCGGTACGTCCACAAACCCGATGATGCCCAATGCGGCGGAATAGACTGCGCCCTGGGCCCGGTTGGGGGCGTAGGCCCGCAGCATCAGGTAAGCCACATAGATTAGCCACAATATCAGGGTAGTAGTCAGGCGCGGCTCCCAGGTCCACCAGGTATTCCAGACCGGCCGGGCCCAGATGACTCCGGTAATCAGGGCCAGGGTTACAAACACCACCCCCACCTCGGCGGCGGCGTGGGCAACGCTGTCCCATTTCCGGTTGCGGCTGACCAGGTAGCCGATGCTGGCGACAAAGACCACGAAAAAGGCCAGAAAAGATACGATGGCGATGGGCACGTGGAAGTAGAAAATTCGCTGCACGTGGCCCAGCACGGAGTCGGTAGGGGCCACCATAAATATCAAGTATAAGTCAATCAGCATCAGCACGGCGCCCAGGATAACCAAATAACCGGACATACCCGGGAACAAAACTCTAACTCTCCCGGCCCCGGTTGCGGATTTCGCTGGCATCCCTTGGTTAGAGGTCACAGCCAATTACTCCTCAACGATTATCGAAAAAATCCAAGGACATATTACCAGAAAAACGGCGTCAAATACCGCAATCAGCGGCAGCCAGCGTCCGGTTATGCCAGTGTCCGGCCCGCCGCCAATGGCCGCGCCCGACACTTCTACCGCTCCAATCAGCACCGGCAGAATTACCGGAAAGAACAGCACCGGCAGCATCACCTCCCGGGAGCGGGTCTGAACCGCAATGGCGGAGAACAGGGCGCCCACCGTGGCAAACCCCAGAGTCGCCAGCAGGATGGTTAAAGCCAGAGTCAGCGAAAAAGCGGAAAAGTTAAGCAAGGCGGCAAAGACCGGCAACAGGGCCGCCTCGATGATAAGCATAAAAATGAAGCTGACCAGGACTTTCCCCAGGAATATGGCGTCCCGGCTGACCGGGGCCAGCAGCAAGCCCTCCAGCCCGCCCTGCTCTCGTTCCCGCACAAAGGCCCGGCTCATCGCCAGGGTTCCGGCAAAGGCAAAGGACACCCACAGAATACCCGGGGCCAGCTCGGTGACCCGCTGCGGGTTGACGTTGAGGGCGAAGTTAAACACCACCACCACCAGAAACCCGAACACCACGGCGGAAATAATGATGTCCCGGGAGCGGAGTTCCAGCAGCACATCCTTCCAGACCAGAGCCGCCATTGGCCGAAAAAAGCGCATCAGCAACTTTTTCCCCCGGACGGCCCGGCGGCGGCGGCCCTGACACCTTCCGGTTGCCAATTTTCCGATTGCCGGGCTGTGGGTCGCCCACCTGCCGGCGCTTCCTTGCCTTTCGGTTCGTGGTTCCGGCCGTTTACCTGTGCCTGGTGACCCGGTCGAATAACCCTCATACCGAAACACCGCCTCCCGTCACGCCCAGGTAATCGGCGGTGCGGTGAAAGTCCAGCTTGCCGTCGGACAGCACCGCCACCCGGCTGCCCCAAGCCAGCCCCAAATCCACGTTGTGGGTCGTCATCACCACCGTCCGGCCCGCCGCCGTCCACTCCCGCAACAGTTCCGCCAGCGTAGCCACCGACTCCCGGTCCAGCCCGGACTCCGGTTCATCCAGCAACAGCAGGGAGGGTTGATGCAGAATGGCCCGGGCAATGGCCAGACGCTTTTGCATCCCGTGGGACAGGCTGCGGACGCGCCGGTCGGCTCGGTGCGACAGCCGCACCCGTTCCAGTACCTCGGCAACCCGCCGCTCCAGGTCGGGTACGGAGTAGAGACGGCCATAAAATGACAGATTTTCCCGGCAGGTCAAGTCTTCGTAGAGGAAACCGCTATGGGCTACCACTCCCACCCGGCGGCGGACGGCCTCCGACCGGCGGCGCAGGTCAAACCCGGCAATCCGCACCGTTCCCGCATCGGGCCGGCATTGAGTAGAAAGGATGCGCAGCAGCGTAGTCTTGCCGACGCCGTTGGCCCCAAAAAATACCAGGAACTCGCCCCAGGCCACGGTCAGATCCAGGTCCCAGAGTACCGGCATATCGCCAAAGCCTTTTTGCAGCCCCTCAACCTGAATCGCATTACCCTGAATCGAGTTAACGGCCGGGGTATTTGCCACGCATAACCTCTGCGCCTGATGTGTGATGCCTGGGTCCAAATCTATGACGACGGGGTTTATGATAATGGCGCGGCTAACAATTTCGCAAGGCGGCTTGACCGACGCGACCGGGTCTTTTAATATTTCCCTCCAATAGTTCCCTCCAATAGTTCCATCTCCCTCCGGGGGAGGGTTAGGGTGGGGGCGTCTCCCCGGTGGATGCAAAGCTGTTGGAAAGCAGGACTTCACCCTCACCCCGGCCCGCTCCACCAAGAGAGAGGGAGAATTAAAAGACCCGGCAGGGTTGTATCAGGTAATCGCCTTTGGGCCTTAAAAGTCCCCGGAGATCGTCTTTCCGGCGCAGGCCGGAACTCAGACGGTCTTGTCGAAGGAGAGTAGGCCCATGCCGGGGATTTTTTGATCCCGGATTTCTCCGGAATGACGGCAGCGGGCGGTGACCTTTAACCCCGGTTCCTAGCTGTTTTCCAGGGCCTGGAGCTGTTCTATAATCGCCGCATTGGCCGGAATGTCAGTGTAGGCCTTGCCAACGTACTGCCAGCGGATATTACCGGCCCGGTCCAGGACAAATACGGCCGGAGTTGGCAGGCCGTCGCCCAGCAGGTCAAAGACTTCATACTCGGCCACCACCTTGGTGGAAACGTCGTAGAGAATCGGGAACTTCAGCCCCAGTTCTTCAATGACGTAATTGGCTCCCTTCAGGTCGTCGGCGCTTACGGCCAGGACTTCGGCATTGAGCGCGGCTATCTCGGCGTAGTCTTTTTGCAGCTCTACAAGCTGCCTGCGGCAGTAGGTTCACCAGAAAGCCCGGTAGAAAACCAGCACCACATTCTTCTCCCCGATGTAAGAGTCCAGCGCAACCGTCGCATAGTTGGCGGAGGGCAGGGAAAATCGGGGCGCCGCAGACCCGGACGACTCCGCAGCCGCCACCGGGTTGGCCGGAGCAACCCTATCCGGAGCAACCGGCGTAACCGTAATGGCAGTATCGGGGTCAACTACCGCAGCGGCCGATGGCGTCGGGGCGTCGGCTGAATCCGGCGGGTTGAGTTGAAGGGGAGCCGGGCTTGGCTCGACGGCTTCCGGCTCCGGCTCCGCTCCGACGGGAGAGATATTGTCGGGGGCCCCTGCCGGGGTTTGAACCGGCGCCGTCACCGTGGTCGATGCGGTCACCATGGTGGATTCAGTCGATTCAGTCGATGCGGTTGCCGTGGTCGTTGCCGCTTGGCCGGCGTCACCGGCCGGCGGAGCGTCGGTTGCGGGCAGGGCATTGGCCGGGGCTGGCTGGGACGCAGTGGCGTCGGTTGCGGTTATAGTTGTAGCCGCACCCGTACCCGTACCCGTACCCGTACCCGTACCCGTATCGGTATCGGTAGTAGCCGCCGGGCCACAGCCGATAATCAGCGCCGCTATCGCGGTCAGGGTCAGGGTCAGGGTCAGGAATGGTATAAAGCGAACCATCAATACACTTTACCGGCCTCGGGGCCGGCTTGGGACGGCCCCGGAAGTAGAAGCTCTGCGCTCTTATCCGGCGCAGTTTGCCGTTCATTAAAGCATAACTTAACCGTAAATATATTGGCAATACGATTATGACTATTGAACCGGGCTTTCAATAGTCCTTAAAAACCGCTCATGGCAAGCCGGTCCTTCGACCAGCTCAGGATGAGCGGACGTAAGCCGGGGCGCCTGCCTGTTGAAAGACCCGGTGAGTAAGACGGATGGTGGGCAGCGTAAGGCGGATAGCAGATAGTGAATATCCGGATGTATGGTACTATGGGGCTTAACCGGCCGAAGGGATAAATCTCCCGTCGGCACGCATCAATTCAATCGCATTAGTACCAATAGCGGAGCCGGTAAGGAACCGGGTTAATGACTAAAGGCTAAAGAGTAAAGAATTAGGAGGGACGGTTATGCCATTTGGAGGAAATGACTGGTTGGCGCTTACCCAGGAGCCGACGCTGGAGCCGGAACTGCCCATCTGCGACCCGCACCATCACTTTTGGGACGCCCGCTCCGAGCGCATTCCCTACCAGCGGTACCTGATACACGAACTGGCTGCCGACATCAACAGCGGACACAACGTCCGCTCCACCGCGTTTATCGAGGCCCGGTCAATGTACCGCCCCGACGGCCCGGAGCATTTGCGCTCCGTTGGCGAGGTCGAGTTTGTCCAGGGGTTGGCGGCGGCCAGCGCCAGTGGACTTTACGGCCCCGGCCGGGGAGCGGCGGCAATCATCGGCGCGGCCAACCTGGACCTGGGCGCCGAGGTGGAGCCGGTGCTGGACGCTTTGCAGGCGGCCAGTCCCAATCGCTTCCGGGGTGTGCGGGCCGCCGCGGGCAACGACCCCCATCCGGAGATAGACAGCCGGGCCGCGCCAGGGCGACTGGCCGATGCCGGTTTCCGGGCCGGGGCGCAGATCCTGTCCCGCCGGGGGCTGGTGCTGGACTTGACCGCTTATTTCCACCAGTCCGGCGAGGTGGCCGACTTTGCCCGGTCCGTCCCCGACCTGCCCATCATCTTCAACCACATCGGCGGCCTGCTGCGGGTCGGCCCCTACGCCAACCGGGATGAGGAAGTGCTGGCCCAGTGGCGCAGCGGCATTGACACCTTGGCCGCCTGTCCCAACATTTATATGAAGCTGGGCGGCGTGGGCCAGCCCCGCTACGGTTTTGACTGGTACGAATGGGACCGGCCCATCGGCTCGGAAGCGTTGGCCGAGGCGCTGGCCCCGCTGCTGAACTACTGCATCGAAAAGCTGGGGCCGGAGCGGTGTATGTTCGAGAGCAACTTCCCGGTGGACAAGGTCTCCTACTCCTACAACGTGCTGTTCAACGCCTTCAAGCGGCTATCCGCCGGCTACTCGGCCACCGAGCGCGCCGCCCTCTTCCACGACACGGCGGTGGGGGTTTATGGGATAGATTATCGGTAGGGTTAGCTCAACCCGGGTCATTCTGAGGAGCGGAGCGACGAAGAATCTAAAATCCTGACCGGCAACCATTTTCCGGTTAGGCAAACAAGTCTTTCTTGAAGCACTTTGGATTATTCATTCCGCTCCGCTACGTTCAGAATGACAGTATCAAGGCAGGATTCAGGTGGACGTAGGGACAGGTTTCAAACCTGCCCTCGCTGCTGAAAAGAAACCATGTCAAGGCAAGGTCAAACTTTATGATGGGTCTTGTTCACTTTATCCCGACTGACCTTTCCTTGAGAAATCAGACTTACCAGCACCGTATATGTAAGATAATTACGCTGACCACCCTGGAAGTCGGAATGCAGGTCCAGAAGTTCCGCAATTTCTACGTTTCGTAAGCCTGCGGGATTAGCCTCCAGCAATTGCAGGATAGCAACCTCAATTTGCCGTAATCCTTCCTGTGCTGCGTCCAAAGCAGTATTGTCCCGGCCTTTACTGAGGAAAACTTTAGTGTCCGGGACCCGGAACATTTCTCCCCGGGACATAAGGCCACCCAACACTGCGTAAGTGAGCTGATTTTTATAGTTACCGGAGAAGTTAACCGTCAAGCCTAGGTTCCGGGCTATGTCGGCATTCCTTAACCCCTGAGGGTTGGCGTCCAGCAAGCGGAGTATCGCCGTCTCAATTTGCCGCAGACCTTCTTGTGCCAGTGATTGGGTGTTGTTGTCACTGCTCATAGATGACCGCTCCCCTCTCCAGAGCCGATTCTAGGTCTGATAAAGGGTTTGTACGATCTTCGCTAAACTCGTGCCCGTACCCCGGGTGACGCATTTGCAGGTGCTTTTTAACGCACCTGCTACAGGTAATGTAATCGCAGTCCTCTGCCTGGCACGCTTGGCTGCACCGGTCACAGGCTGGGCGAGCACACAACGTACACCGATAGTCGTATCTTGGGTCAAGTTCTATATCGCAAAAGGAGCAGAGGGGTTCAGCTTCCGGGGTAAAGTCAGTCACAGTGAGCCTCCATTGCACTGTTCACCATTCCTGTAGCATTATACCTTCGCCTCTGTCAATGGGATTCCGTCATTAGCGCTATTTCTTTATCCAGAATAAATCCGCTTAATATCCGGGCCTCTGCGTGGAGCTAACCCCCAATCTACTGACACCCGGCCCTGACACCCGGCCCTGACACCCGGCCCTATTTGTGCTTTAATGTTATGGACGTATGGCTGGACAACGACAGGAACGAGAATCGCTTTGGAGCGTGGGGTTGAAGTCTGCCTTGGTGCTTGGCCTTGATATTCTTGCTGACTATCGGCTGGACAGCGTTTGTGGCCTGGGTCGAGGCTACACAGTTCCGCCACACGAGCGTCACTCAACTGGTCATTGCAGCAGTAAACAAAAGCGCGCCGGCCACACCCTTTATTTTCCTGGTTTCGATGCTCATAGTATCCGGCGCAGATTTACTGGAAGGTGTGATTATGGTAACCAAAAGATACCTGGACAGCAAGTTTGTCGAACCAATCAGGAAACAACTTCGGGAAGAGGGCCGAGAAGAAGGCCGGGAAGAAGCGATAAAGCTGTGGAAAGCGTGGAACCGGCGCAGAGAAGATGCCGAAAAGAGAGGCGAATTCTTTACCGAGCCTCCGCCCGGGACTGAATCCCCGAATGGCAAAAATGTCTCAAATTGACCCCTTTCCCATTACGACTATCGCTTGGAGTAAACCCCCAGGAACGGAGACTTTATGAGCGCTACCAGGACTCTGGCCCAGTTTATTGCCGATACCGAGTACGATTCGCTGCCCCCGCCGGTGGTCGCGGCGGCCAAGATTGCGATCCTCGACGGCGTGGCTAACATCGCCGCCGGGTCGGTGCAGGACCTGGCTACCATTATCGGTCAGTACGTCCGGGATTCCGGCGGGAATGCGCAAGCCTCCGTGGTCGGATGGGGCTACCGGACCAACGCTCCCGCCGCCGCCTTTGCCAACGGCGTCTTCGGCCATTGCCTGGACTATGAGATTCAGGGCTTTCCGCCGACGCATGGCACCTCCTCCTGCCTGCCCGCAGCCCTGGCGCTAGCCGAGCAATACAACGCTCCGGGCAAGAGCGTCATCACCGCCTACGTGCTGGGCTGGGAAATTCAGGGACGCCTGCGGGCCGCCTCGGCGCCGGCCACCGTTTCGGCCTACCATCCGCCGGGGCTGGTTGGCCCCCTGGGTGGAGCCGCCGCCGCTGCCAAGACCCTGGGCCTGGATGGGCAGCAGACGCTGATGGCTCTGGGCATTGCCGCCTCCCGCACCGGCGGCCTGACCGCCAACACCGGCACGATGGTAAAGTCCACCCACCCCGGCAACGCGGCCCGTATGGGAGCCGAGGCGGCGATACTGGCTGGGATGGGTTACACCGCCAGCGATGCGGTCCTGGAATCGCCCAACGGTTACGCCGCGGCCCTCTTCCAGGGTAACTTTGACTGGGACGTTGCCACCGGCGGCCTGGGCGACTCCTACCGGCTGGTTGACCCCGGCTTTGACATCAAACGGTTCCCGGCCCAGGTATATATGCAGAACGTCATCGAGGCGGCGCTGAACCTGCGCCGGTCAATTGAAGAAGGGCACGGCCTGACCGCCGATGCGGTGGAGCAGGTGACCATCTATCGCCGCGGGCGGGGACACTCCGGCCCGGTGCCGCAGAGCGGGTTGGACGGCAAGTTCAGCGTGGAATACTGCGCCGCCGCCGCCCTGTTGGACGGTGAGGTGGGCATTGACAGCTTTACCGACGCCCGCCGGTTTGCGCCGGATATGGAGGAGATGCTGGGCCGGATTCGGGTGGATCCGGAGGGGCCGGCATCGGGAGCGGCCCAGGCTACGGCGCAGCTCAAGGACGGGTCAACGGTCAGCGCCGAGTGCCGCGCCTTCCGCGGTTCGGCGGTCAACCCAATGAACCGGGAGGAGCGGATGGTCAAGGTAAGGGACTGCTTCCGCCGCGCTCTGTCCGATGCCGACACCGAGCGGGTCCTCTCCCTGCTGGAAAACCTGGAGGACGTGCCGGATGTGGAGGAGTTGATGGCGGTGCTGGGCCAAAGTGCGCCGGGGCGGGGATAATGCGACGGGGCCCGGCGGCCGGCTCAGGGTGAGCGGGTTTAAGTAAACGGTTTCCGTTTGTGGTGAGCTTGTCGCAAGGCCCGGCCCCTCTTGTCGGCCCGGTTTAATCCGCTCTGTCGGGTATTGGCCGCAGCCGAATTGGGGCGGGTGAACTTTGGATTCCGCCGCCGCCAATCGCCTCAGGGCATATCTTTTTTGTTTATTACTCTCCCAGCGTTGCCTAAAACCCCTTTTTGCCGGACAATATAGCCCTATGAGCTTTAATACTCTGCCCGCCACCGCCGTACTGGGCCGTCTCGTCCCCTCGTCGATGCGTTACGGCCAGTTCCGTTACTATTGGCTGGCCCTGCTGACCGGCGTAACCGGGCATCAGATGCTGTTCCAGTTTACCCTGGGCTGGCTGATGTTTGAGCTGACCGGCGAGGCCAAATACCTGGCCTACCTGGGAATAGCGATAGCCCTGCCGGCCCTGGCCCTGAATCTGCTGGGCGGTGTTCTGGCCGACCGGCTGGAACCCAAGGTGCTGGTGGCCAGCGCGCAGAGCGTTTCGGCCACGTTGGTGGCCCTGCTGGCCGTCCTGGTGCTGCTGGACCGGGTGGAACCGTGGCACGTGTTGCTGGCCGCCTTCATCACCGGCATCGGACAGGCCTTTGACCAGCCCAGTCGGGCCAGCATCTTCCCCCGGTTGGTTGACCGTGCCCATATCGGCAACGCCGTGGCGATGGAATCCATCGTGTGGAACGGGGTGCGCATCCTGGCTCCGGCCCTGGCCGGTCTGGTCATTGACCGGCTGAGTATCGAAACCTCCATGTTCATCAGCGCTGCCTCTTTTTACGTCCTGGCTATAATTATCTCCCTGCTGAAGCTGCGGGACCGGGCCCCGGCCACCGGACAGGTGCTGCGGCAAATCGGCGACAGCTTTCGCTACGTGGGGAGCCATCCCCTTTTCCTGTATATCATGCTGCTCACCTTTTGCAACAGTCTGTTCGGCATGGCCTATATCCTGCTGATGCCGGTGCTGGCGGAGAAATCGCTGATGGTGGGAGCGGAACGCGTGGGTTGGCTCCTGGGCGTGTCCGGCCTGGGCGCCATCGTCGGCAACTGGATTATCGGCAGCCTCAAGCGCAACAGCCGGAGGGGACAGATTATCCTGGTCGGAGCAATGGTTTACGGGGTATGCCTGATGCTGTTCGCGCTGGCCGCCTGGCAGTCGATGTACTGGGTCTCGATGGTCATTTTATTTGTGGCGGGCATTAACTTCTCGCTGTACCTGGTGGGCGGCCTCAGCACCCTGCAGGAACTGGTGCCCGACGGCCTCCGGGGGCGGGTGATGGGCCTGTACGGCGCTACCTGGAGCCTGGGCCCCCTCGGAATGGCGCAAGGGGGGTTCGTAGCCCAATATTTTGGGGCGCCCCTGGCGGTGGCCGTTGGGGCGGTGGCGGTATTTCTGGTGGCCTTGCTGGTTTATCTGTTCCGCCCCGATGTACGCAATTTCCGCGGCAGCGAGGTGGAACGGACCCGGTCGGGAGGCGCGGCGGCCGCCACCGCTGACGACTAGGCCGGCGATTATATTGCCGTTAACGTTTAGATTACCCTTAAATTGTTGCCGGGAGGTTGAATATGACTAGTCAGAACGATGCTCAAAGCTATAACCCGCTTTCGTCGGAGGAACGGTACGTCATTGAGATGAAGGGCACGGAACGGCCCTTTACCGGGGAGTATGACGACTTTTACGAGGAAGGGGCATATCTCTGCCGCCGCTGTAACGCCAGGCTTTACCGGTCGGATGACAAGTTCGACGCTCATTGCGGCTGGCCGGCTTTTGACCAGGAAATACCGGATGCGGTCAACCGGCTGCCGGACCCGGACGGTATGCGCGTCGAGATTGAGTGCGCCAACTGCGGGGGGCACCTGGGCCATGTCTTCTATGGTGAAGGGTTCACTCCAGCCAACGCCCGCCACTGCGTAAACTCGCTGTCCATGAAATTTGTGCCGGGAGACGCGGCGCAAGGGTAGGGTAGAGCGAGTAGGGGAGTAAGGTGGGGGAAAAATAATGGTCGGGGCGGGCAGATTCGAACTGCCGACCTCCTGGTCCCAAACCAGGCGCCCTGCCGCTGGGCCACGCCCCGCATTATGCCCGCAAGTCGTACTTGGGGGTATGTCGGGTTTGCAAGAGGTAAACCGCAATATGCGGTGGTACCCCCAGAGAGGGTCGAACTCTCATCTCTGGCTCCGGAGGCCAGCACTCTATCCGTTGAGCTACAGGGGCACGTTTAACGGTTGGTAAGTAATGGTTGGTAAGTAACGGTTAGCAATTGCTAGGATACCACGGCCGCGCCCGCTCAAACAAGGTGCTGGCGGCCGGCTGGATAAACCAAACGCCCGCGCCCGAAAGTACCCTCCGGCCCAAGGCCGGAGCATCGAAAGCCCGGTGAAATACCGGATAACGGAGTTCGGGGCCTTTCGAAAGTCCTGGTTCAGGTGTATCCCCGCTCAATTTAAGCCGGGCCTTCGACAAGCTCAAATTGAGCGGATTTCCTTTGATGGTCAAAAGCAACTGTCTTGAAAGGCCCGGCAGTGGAGTTCGGGGCAATAGACTTTTCCCGCCCCTTCCAATAGACTGCTTTCTAACAACCCACAGACACGGAGGTTTTTGCCATGCCTGTCTTTCCCCACCAATACCTGCACCAGGTTGCCTATCAGGTTTACCTTGCCAAGGGAACGCCGGAGGATGAGGCGGAGATTGTAGCTACTCACCAGGTTAAATCCAATCTGGTCGGCCACGATTCCCACGGCATCATCCAGCTTATGGAGTATTGCGGCCGTATCGACCGGGGTCACATTGTCCCCGGAGCGCCCTTCGTGGTAGAGCGGGAAACTCCCAATACCGCCGTCATCAACGGCAATTGGGGGTTTGGCTTTGTGGTTACCGAAAAGGCGATGCGGATGGCAATAGACAAGGCCAGGGATCACGGCGTGGCCGCGATGACTATCCACTACCAGAGTCACGTCGGAAGGGTGGGCGACTATCCCACGATGGCGATTAACGAGGGGATGATTGGTCTGGTCACCGCCGATTCCGGAGCCGGCCCCAAGAACGCCGCTCCCTTTGGCGGCCTGGCCCGCCGGTTGGGCACCAACCCCATATCCATTGGCGTGCCCAGCGACCTGGAAGGGCCGGTGTTGCTGGATATGGCGACCAGCGCGGTGGCAATGGGCAAGATTAACCTGCAACGCAGCCGCAATGAGCCGGTGCCCCTGGGCTGGATCGTGGACAAGGACGGCAACCCGACCACCGACCCGAATGACTATTTCGCCGGCGGCGCCATCCTGCCGGTGGGCGCCGACCAGGGCCACAAGGGTTATGGCCTGTCCTTTATGGTGGAGATGTTCTCCGGGCTGCTCACCGGCCTGGGCTTTGGCATTGACCCCCAGGCCCGGCACAACGACGGAGTGTTCATCTCGGTCTATAACGTGGAACACTTCCGCCCGCTGGCCGACTTCAAGCGGGAGATGCGGGAGTTTGTGGAGTTTATCAAGACGTCTCCCCCGGCCGCCGGGTTCACCGAGGTGCTCTACCCGGGCGAGATTGAATACAATACTGAGTTGAAGCGGCGGGCCGAGGGCATCTACGTTGAGGATGACACCTGGAACCGGATAACCGAACTGATGCAGGAGCTGAAGGTGGAGGATAAGGTGGGGAGTCCTTAAACCGGGGCCATTCCCCTCACCCCCAGCCCCGACCCCCAGGGAGCGACGGGCCAGCCCCCGTTGTTACAAAAAAGGCCCTTTTTGTGATAACATCGGAATATTGGCTAATATCACCTTGCAGCCGGGAATCACTATCCCATACCATAGCCCCAATCCGCATTAACTTGGCAAGGGTTGGTGGAGTTGTTGCAGGACGAACTATCCCCCCACCGCATCGGGCAATACGTACGTCAACCCACTGGTTACCGGGCTTTCATTCCCAAGCCATTGCCGCCGGATCCGCCGTTGCATTGGGACGACGAATTGGTGGCTTTGCTTTCCGCCGCCGACCAATCTCTGGGACGGCTGGATGGCACGGCGGATATGGTGCCCAACCCCGATATTTTCGTAAATATGTACGTGCGGAAAGAGGCGGTGTTGAGTTCTCAAATTGAGGGAACGATAGCCTCTTTGGCGGAAGTTCTGGAATATGAAGCCGACGTCGCCCATCGTCAACTCCCGGCCGACGTGCTGGAAACTCTCAATTACGTCAAGGCCTTGAATGCAGGATTAGCTCGCTTGGAGGAGTTGCCGCTGTGCAACCGGTTGTTTCGGGAAATACACGGAATACTTATGCCGGGCGTCCGAGGACAAGAAAGGTCTCCGGGAGAATTCCGGGAGTCGCAGAACTGGATAGGGGCACCTGGCAGCAGCCTTAACACTGCCACCTACGTCCCTCCACCACCCTACGAAATGACTCATGCAATGGGTGACCTGGAGAGTTACCTGAATGCTGATTCTCTAACGCCAATCTTAATAAAGTGCGGTCTGGCCCACGGTCAGTTTGAGATGATTCATCCCTTCCTGGACGGCAACGGCCGGCTGGGCCGGCTCCTGATTACTTTTCTTTTATGTCACCACAAGGCGCTGACCCGTCCCCTGCTTTATCTCAGCGCTTATTTTAAGCGGAACCAGGGCGAATACTATGACCGGCTCCATGCCATAAGCAACGTCGGGGACTGGGAAGGCTGGCTGAAATTCTTCCTGAAAGGCGTTGGTCAAGTATCCCAAGAGGCCACGGAAACCGCCCGGCGGATAATCGCAATGCGGGAGGAGCATCAGCAGTTGGTTATCCAGAATGTCAGGGGGCGAAATGGCTTAACTTTGCTTGACGCTCTTTACCAAAGCCCGGTGGTTATTGTGTCTAAAATAATGCGTATGCTCAATGTTTCTTACGTTAGCGCCAATAACTTGGCGCATACTTTTCAGAATCTTGGCATACTGGAAGAAATCACCCAAAGGCCGCGAAACAAAATCTATGTTTACCAACCGTACTTGGACATTCTGAATAGTGAATTGTAAGGCAACCTACCTTCAGTTATTAAAGAACATTTTTAGAACACTGCGCCTTGTTACAAAAAGGGCCTCTTTCCTTTAATAAGCGCCTTTTAGCTTCCTTGTCTCTTTTTCTCCCTGGCACCCCGCAATTTCCTTGGTCTCCCAGGCGTATCTAGCCCCTCAGCGCCCCGCCCCTAACCCCGCAACTTCCCCAACACCGGAATCGCCGCTATCTTTTCCTCGTCCAGGTCGTCCCAGTAGATGCCGGTGGGGCGGGGCCAGCCCCCGTCGCAGCGGATGACCTCTTCCGGGGTCACGGCATAATCCAGCGGCACATCGTGATCGGTGCGGGGCATCGGCTCGGTCAGAACCTGCAATGGGTGGACGGTGGTGATGACCGGCGTATCCGGGCCGACAATTCCGGCGGCGGCCGCCAGCCCGTACTCCAGATCGGCGTACCCGCCGCCCTTGCCGACGCGCACTCCCTGCCGGTTGACCGCCACCGAGCCGGAGATTACCAAATCCACCGGCCGCATCTCATGCACGAAAACCGGACGCCCGTAGCGAAAGGCCCCGCTAATGGTGGAAGCCTGCGCCGGAGGGCATTTCAGAACGGACGGGTCCAGCTCCACGAAGCATTGTTCCTGTTGCAGCCGGGGGACGGCCATGTAGAGCAGCTTACCCTCCTCCAGCGCCCGCTCCCGCAGCAGCCGTTGCGCCTTGTCCGGGTTGCTTTTAACCACTCGGGCTTGCCGCCAAACCTCCAGGTCAAACACCTGACGGGCGGCGTCCTCAGCCCCGTAAAAGTCGGGTATCTTGTCGTGGACACTCTTGGAGCGCACCACCCGGGCCTGCTCCAGGGCCGTCCAGACTGCTTCCCGTATAGCAAACTTGTCGCGCATATATCACCGCCGGATAAACTTTTATACCGAGCTGCCGAGTCTTAAGGAACCCCCGAATAAGTCCGCGACCTGGGTGTTTATCCCTACCCGTCGTTCCTGACCCGTCGTTCCTGCGAAGGCAGGAACCTCGGCCCACAACGTTTCAGGTTCCTTGCTTTCGCAAGAACGACGGAGTGAAGGCGCTGGAGTTTATCGACTTATTCAGAGTATTCTTAATCCACCAATGAGCCAGTATGGGTATGAATTATGCCCAAAGTATCAAGTCGCGCCTATTTGCGCCGGGTCTTTCGATTATCCTGATAGAACCGCTCATGGTTAGCGGAAGGAAGTATGCCGGTGCAATAACTTTCGAATGCGGGCATAGCTTAGGTCCTCAGGAGTATTGAAGATATTTTCAATTATATCCGGGGCAGTCAATGGGGCGATTGCCCTGGCCCGGCAACCTTGTTTACAGCGCAACCCATCCCATCCATAATAGGAGAGGCGCAACATCAGGGGAAGTAAAACTGGAAGGAGCTGTCCCAATGATTAGGGAAGCCATTGACCGGGTAGTGGCCGGTCGGTCCCTCACTATGGAGGAAGCTATTGCCGTGATGCAGGAAATCATGGAGGGCGAGGCTACACCGGCGCAATTGGGAGCCTTTTTGACTGCTCTGCGGATGAAGGGAGAGACCATCCAGGAAATTGCCGGCATGGCCTCGGTGATGCGGGAAAAGGCCCTGCCGGTGCGGGTGAACGGCAAACTGCTGGATGTTGTGGGCACCGGCGGCGACGGCAAAAATACCTTCAACATATCCACCGCCTCGGCGATTGTGGCGTCGGCCGCCGGCGTGAAGGTCGCCAAGCACGGCAACCGGGCCGCTTCCGGTGGCCCGGGAGCCGCCGACGTGCTGGAGGCTTTGGGAGTGGAGATTGAATTGACCCCGGCGGCGGTGGAGCAGTGTATCAACCAGGTGGGCATCGGGTTTATGTTCGCCCCGGCTTTTCATCCCTCGATGCGTCACGCCGGCCCGGTTCGCCGGGAAATCGGCATCCGCACCGTGTTCAATATCCTGGGGCCGCTGACCAACCCGGCCCGCGCTCAATGTATGCTTTTGGGAGTGGCCGATCCCAAGTTGGGGGAGCAGACTGCCGAGGCCCTGCGCCTGCTGGATATTCATCATGCTCTGGTCGTCCACGGTGAGGACGGTATGGACGAGATAACCCTGGCCGGGGCCAGTACCATCTGGGAGGTGCGAGACGGCACGGTGCGCCACTGGACCATTGACGTGTCGGACATTGGTTTGACCCGTGCCTCGGTAAATGACCTGCAGAGCGGCACGGCGGCGGAGAACGCCGCCACCATGCGCGAGTTATTCCGGGGCGAGGAAGGGCCGATTCGGGATGTGGTGCTGCTCAACAGCGGGGCGGCCTTAATCGCCGGCGACCGGGTGGAAACCCTCCGTCAGGGTATTGCCCTGGCCTCCCAAGTGATCGACAACGGCGGGGCGCTGGCCTGTATGGAAGCCCTGATCCGGTTGAGCCAGAGTTTGGGGCGGAAAAAGGACGAAGGCTAGAGAAGGTTCGCAATGCCTGCCGTAGCTGGGAAAATCCGATAAGCCTTCCCCGAAAATTATAGCGAGAGAATATGCCGAACATTCTTGATGAAATCGTTGCCGCCAAGCGCGGGGAACTGGCCCGGCAAAAGGTACTGGCTCCCCTGCCGGTCCTGGAAGAGCAAATTGCGGCCCGCCCGGCTCCCCGGGACTTGGCCGATGCCCTGCGGGGCGGCCCGGTTAGTTTGATTGCCGAGGTCAAAAAAGCCTCCCCTTCCCGGGGATTGCTCTGTCCCGACTTTGACCCGGTGCGGCTGGCCCAAACCTATGCCGACCACGGCGCCGCCGCCATCTCGGTGTTGACCGATCCCCGCTTTCAGGGCGAGCCGGAGCATCTGTCCCGTATCAAGTCCGCCGAGGCATCGCGGCAGGTGCCGGTGCTGCGCAAGGACTTCATATTTGACCCCTACCAGGTCTATGAGGCCCGGGCCATAGGCGCCGACACTTTCCTGCTAATTGTCGCCATTCTTTCCCCAACCCAACTGGCCGAGTTGCTCAGCCTGGGCCGGGAGTTGGGGATGCGCTGCCTGGTAGAAGTCCACGACGAGCCGGAATTGCAAACCGCCCTGGACGCCGGGGCCGAGGTGGTCGGCATCAACAACCGGGACTTGCGTACCTTCAAGACCGACCTGGCCGTAACCGAAGGGCTGGCCCCGCATATCCCCCGGGACAAAGTCATCGTCAGCGAGAGCGGCATCCACACCGCGGAACACCTGCGGCGGCTGGGGAAGCTGGGCGTCAACGCCGTCCTGGTGGGCGAGGCCCTGGTAACCGCCCCGGACGTGGCCGCAAAGGTGCGGGAACTGACCGCCCCGGCGGTTTCTACCAACCGTTTATAGCGGGCCGTGCAAGCTATCCGTCCCAACTAACCGTTCACAATTAACCGTTCCCAACTAACCGTTCCCAACTAACCGCTGGTAGCCGGCCGCTTATGACCAAGACAAAAATATGTGGAATACAACTGCCGGCGGACGCTCTGGCGGCCGCCGCTGCCGGCGCAGACTATATCGGCCTGGTATTTGTGCCCAACCGGCGGAGACGCCTGGCGGTGGATGCGGCGGCGGCTATCGTATCCGCCCTGCGATCCAACCCGCAACTTGCCTCGCAACTTGCCTCTCAAGTCGATCAACCGGCCGACCTACCTACCGGCCGGCCGGCCGAGCCGCAATCTGTCGGGCAAGCCGCGCCGGTCCGGCGGCCTCGGGTGGTGGGACTGTTTGCCGACCAACCCCTGGAAGAGGTGAACCGGGTTATCCGGGCGTGCGGGCTGGATGCGGTGCAGCTTTGCGGCCAGGAGTCTCCGGAATATTGCCGTCAGGTACAGGTTCAAGCATTGGGCCAGGTATCTGACCAGGCATCGAACATGGCATCGAACCAGGTATCAACCCGGATAACGGGTGAAGCGCCGGGCCAAGTGCCGGGCCAAGTACCGGTTGAGGTAATCAAGGTGCTGCACGTTCCCGGGACGGCGGCGGGCGAAGCCCCCGAAAATAAAGCGAGAGCCGTGGCCGACCTGGAAGAACGGCTGCGGTCTTACCGGGCCGCCGGCTGCCGGATAACCCTGGATAAGCTGGTAGAGGGTTTTCAGGGGGGCACCGGCCAGAGTTTTGACTGGGAAATCGCCGCTCAAATGGCGCAAAATGGTTACGAGTTTCTGCTGGCCGGAGGACTGACCCCGGATAATGTGGCCCAGGCGGTGGCCCAGGCTCGCCCCTGGGGAGTGGACGTTTCCAGCGGTGTCGAGACCGACGGGAATAAGGACCCGGAAAAGATGCTGGCCTTCATCCAAAACGTCCGCTCCGGCGGCTTTCCCGGATCGGCAAGCCCGGAAACCGGGGTTCAATCAACCGACAGACCCTAACCGACAGACCCTAACCGACAGACCCTAACCGACAGACCCTAACCGACAGACCCTAACCGACAGACCCTAACCGACAGACCCTAACCGACAAACCATAACCGACAAACCATAACCGACAAACCATAACCGGCAGACCCTAACCGACAGACCCTAACCGACAGACCCTAACCGACAGACCCTAACCGACAGACCCTAACCGACAGACCCTAACAGGCACATAACAGGCAGAGGTTGTTACCGATGACCGTTAGTAAACCGATGGCATTGCCCGATAGCCGGGGCCGGTTCGGCGACTTTGGCGGCAAGTTCGTACCGGAGACGTTGATGGCCGCCCTGACCGAACTGGAGGACGCCTACAACGAGGCCAAGGCCGACCCGGGGTTCCGGCAGCAGTTGGAGCATTTGCTCCGCAACTACGCCGGACGTCCGACCGCGCTTTATTACGCGGAAAACCTGACCCGTCACTGCGGCGGGGCCAAAATCTACCTGAAGCGGGAAGACCTGGCGCATACCGGCGCCCACAAGATTAACAATGCTTTGGGGCAGGCGCTGCTGGCCCGGCACATGGGCAAGGAACGCATCATTGCCGAAACCGGCGCTGGGCAGCACGGGGTCGCCACCGCCACCGTCTGCGCCATGCTGGGCCTTCAGTGCGTGGTGTATATGGGCGCCGAGGACATCCGCCGCCAGTCGCTCAATATGTTCCGGATGCGGCTGTTGGGCGCTGAGGTCATTTCCGTGGCGTCGGGCACCCGCACCCTGAAGGACGCCATCAATGAGGCGATCCGCGACTGGGTTACCAACGTGGAAACCACCCACTACCTCATCGGCAGCGCCGTTGGCCCCCATCCCTACCCTATGCTGGTGCGTGACTTTCAGTCGGTCATCGGGCGGGAGGCCCGGGCGCAAATCCTGGAGGCCGAGGGCCGGCTGCCGGACTACGTGGTGGCCTGTGTCGGCGGGGGCAGCAACGCCATCGGAACCTTTTACGAGTTTATCGGCGACGAGGCTGTGGGCCTGGTTGGCGTCGAGGCCGGCGGCGAAGGGGTGGAAAGCGGACATCATTCGGCCACCCTCAGCGCCGGACGGCCCGGAGTGCTGCACGGCTCCATGTCCTATTTGCTGCAGGACGAGCACGGCCAGGTGCAGGAGACACACAGTATCTCCGCCGGCCTGGATTACCCCGGCGTTGGACCGGAGCATAGCTATCTGAAGGATGCCGAGCGGGCCGAGTATGTAGCGGTAACCGACGATCAAGCGCTGGAGGGATTTCATCTGCTCTGCCGCACCGAAGGGATAATTCCGGCGTTGGAGCCTTCCCATGCGCTTTATCACGTGGCGCAAATGGCCCGCAACCTGCCGCCGGAAAAGGTAATCCTGCTCTGCCTCAGCGGCCGCGGCGACAAGGACGTGCCAACAGTAGCTGAGGCGGCGGGGATTGAGGTTTAGGGGAGCCTACTTTTGCCCAACTACCGTTTCTGGTCGGATTGGGCGGCGGTTTAGAAGCCTTATGGAGCATCGCCAATTTCACGCAGCGCTTCCCCAGCAGCTTGTCTCAAGTGGCCCTCTGTCAGGTTTTCGCTAATCCATCGCAGTTGCGCTACTGCTCGCTGTTCCCGAAACCATCCGAGTTGACGTATTGTGGACATACGTGTGTCCATAACGAGGGGGTACAAAGATACCCCGACATCCGAGGAAATCTCCGACAACAGGTCGAGCAGGTGCTGACGTATCTCTTCCGTGTCGGGAGAGGGCAGCCACTCCTCCCTGGTGTAACTAAAGCCGGCGCCGGCGCCAGCTTTCCAGATGGGGCCTATCGGTATCGAATCCCTTTCAGGCCGGTGGTGAGGATGGTTGGAGCAGTAGGTGTAGAAGGGGTTTGTTATCACAACATCGCGAATGACGCAATAGTTTGGCTCAGTATTGGACCTGCCTCGGGATGCACCATAGCCTGCTTCACCGCGGTTTCTCCGGTTGAACCAACAAGTTCCGCAGCAATCTGAACCTCCGTTTGGCATATTCATTTCTCCCGTACCAATAATACTTCTCTGGCGTTGCCGTCAGGTTACCAAGCACCAGAGCGGTCAAATTGCTCAGTACCACCACTTACTCTTGCGTAGCCACTCCCGATACGCGGCTATCATCCAAGCATATAGACAGTTTATCACTGCCTTAAACATTGAACAAGCGGCCCAACAACGTGCAACTGTTCAGAGTCGAGGAACCGTTTCGGGGTTGACCGTCGTTCTGGCCCCTTCCCCGTCGTGGATGAAAGAGGAAAAATCAGGTGAATCGAGTATGAAATTGCTTCTGATACACCGTCCAATCGTAACCTTTAAGGTCGGACAGCCCATTTAGCGCAGAAGCCCGGAGGACGCGGAGATTCCCGGATAAAACTCTGTGGTTCTCTATGCCCTCTGCGCCGCTGCGGTGAAGCTCCCCGGCTGCCGTGCCTATGCTATAATACCCCCACAATCCACACTTCTGTACACTGCCCGCCCCGGCGGGTTTATGCTTTGTTTTAAGGAGGGGTTATGGAACTGGGTTTTACCGATAAAGTAGCCATTATTACCGGCGGCAGCGAGGGCATCGGCAAGGCCGCAGCGCAGCGCATGGCCGAGGAGGGCGCACGGGTTGTAATCGTGGCCCGCCGCCCGGAGGTGCTGGAGGAAGCGGCGCAGGACATCCGCACCGCTACCGAGGGCGTGGTGTTGCCCTTTGCTGCCGACGTATCCGATCCGGCCAGCGCCGAGCTGGTGGTTAATACCGCCCTGGAAAACTTTGGCCGGCTGGATATCCTGGTGAACAACGCCGGTATCTCGATGGCCAAGCCCTTTGAAGAGGTCAGCGACTCGGATTGGGAGTATGACTTTGACCTGAAAGTCTGGGGCGCCGTCCGGCTGATTCGCCGAGCCATCCCGGAGATGCGCAAAGTTGGCGGCGGCCGCATCATCAACGTCACCAACCTGGGGGGCCGCACTCCCGGCCCGTCCTCCATGCCCACCTCAATATCCCGGGCCACCGGCATCGCCATCACTAAGGGACTGTCCAAAGACCTGGCGCCGGACAACATCCTGGTCAACACCGTTTGCATCGGCATCGTCAAAAGCGGCCAGCATACCCGGCGTTATGACCGGCTCAAGGAATCTAACCCCGGCCTGACGCTGGACGAGTTCTACGCTGAGACCGCCCGCGCCCGGGGCGTTCCCCTGGGTCGAATTGCCGAAACCGAAGAGGCCGGCGACGTGATTGCGTTCCTGGCATCGGAGCGGGCCAGCTACCTGACCGGCATCGCCATCAACATCGACGGGGGCACCTCTCCGGTGGTCTAACCCCGGTCACGGTCACGGTCACGGTCACGCCCATCCGCTCATCCAGAGCCGGTTAAGGGTCAAGGGAGGAAAGAATGCAGCCTCTTCGCCGTCGCGTCTCAAACGCCCTTGGGATAATCTGAATAAGTAATTAACGCCAGCGCCAGCGCCTTCACGCCGTCGTTCTTGCGAAAGCGGGAACCTGAAACGGTTTGGACGGAGGTTCCTGCCTGCGCAGGAACGACGGTAAGGGGTAAAGACCCGGGGCATGGACTTATGACGCCGCATTGCAGAGGTTATTGGTGCGGGGCTACAGCCCGCGGGGCTGAGAGATAATTAACCTACCCTACCCAACAGGAGAGCCGGTTTGACTAATACCTATCTTGACGAATTTCGGCCTCCCCAGCACATCCTGCTGGGCCCCGGCCCCAGTTCCGTAAATCCCCGGGTGCTTCAGGCGATGACTTTGCCGATTCTGGGCCACCTGGACCCTCAATTCTTCCAGGTGATGGACGAAGTTTGCGCAATGCTGCGGGAGGTTTACCACACCGAAAACCCGATGACCGTTCCCCTGTCCTCCACCGGCACCGGAGCGATGGAAGCGGCCTGCGCCAACATTCTGGAAGCGGGCGACAAGATGATAGTCTGCCGCAACGGCTTTTTTGGGGATCGGTTGGCCGACATTGCCGAACGCTGCGGCGCTCAAACCGTCGTCCTGGATTTCCCCTGGGGCAAGTCGGTGGATATTCAGGTCCTGGCCGACGCGTTGGAGCAGCACGACAAGGTAAAAGCGGTGGGGGTGGTACACGCGGAGACTTCCACCGGTGTGCTGACGCCGCTGCCGGAAATCGTTGACCTGGTGCACCGCCATAACGCCCTGATTATCGTGGACGCGGTTACCTCCCTGGGCGGCCACAATATGCGGATGGACGAGTGGGACCTGGATGTGTGCTACAGCGCCACTCAGAAATGCCTGGGGTCTCCTCCGGGGCTGGCGCCCATTAGTTTTGGCCCGCGGGCGATGGAGGTAATCAACACCAGGCCGAGCAAGGTTCAGAGCTTTTACTTCAACCTGAAAGACCTGGAAAATTACTGGAACCAGACCAGGGCCTATCACCACACTATGCCGATATCCATGACCTACGCCCTGCGGGAGTCTCTGCGGATGATGATGGAGGAAGGCATAGACAACCGTATCCGGCGCCATGCCCGTGTGGCTTCGGCGCTGCGGGCCGGCCTGGAAGCGCTGGGAATGGACCTGATGGCGGAGGAAGGCTACCGGATCAACCCAATGACCACGGTCCTGATTCCGGAGGGTATTGTCGATACCGAGGTGCGGCAGCGGCTGCTGAACGAATACAACATCGAGATTGGCGGCGGCCTGGGCCAGGTGCGGGGCAAGGCCTGGCGCATCGGGCTGATGGGCGAATCAGCCCGGGAAACCAACGTCTTCGGCCTGCTGTCGGCGTTGGAGCAAATCCTGCCCGATCTGGGCTACGAGGTAGCCACCGGAGCCAGCCTGTCCGCCGCCCAGCGCGCCCTGGTGAACTATGACGACGGCGGGGAGCTGCCGTAGGGGGAGCTAGTCTCTATCCCGGTTCGGAGGATATGTGGCTGATAGCGGCTCTGCCCTCCTTTACGACAATATCGGCGTTCATTACGATGCTACCCGGCGCCCCGACACCTATATCGCCGACCGGCTGGCTCATCATCTCCTACTGGACCAGCCGGACCAATGGGATCAATCGGACCGCTCGGACCGCTCGGACCAATCGGCGGCCGGCGGCCGGCGGCCGGTTCATCGACATAGCTTGCGGCACCGGAAATTACACTAACGTTCTGGCCGGCAAGCGGGGCCGGTGGAATGGATTGGACCTGTCGGCGCAGATGCTCCGGTCGGCGCGGCAGAAAAGCGGCGACATCAGCTTGTACCTGGCTGACGCTGTCGCGATGCCCTTTCAAGACCGCAGCTTCGGCGGCGCCCTATGCACCACGGCCCTGCACCACTTTGCTGCCCTGCCGCCGGTTTTCCGGGAGGCGTATCGCGTGATAGACCGAGGGGAGGTTCGTCATCTTTACGGCTACGTCCGAGCAGATGCAGGGCTACTGGCTTAACGATTATTTCCCAAACGCCATGGCAAAATCGATAAGCCGGATGCCCGCGCTGAGTTTGGCGCTGGACGCATTGGGCGAGGCCGGTTTTCGGGTGGATCATACCGAGCAGTATGCGGTGCGGCGGGGCGTGGAGGATTTTTTCCTGTATAGCGGCAAGCACCAACCGGAGGCTTACCTGTCTGAGACGGTGCGACGCGGCATATCCACCTTCTCAACTTTGGCTGACCCGTTGGAAATAGCATCCGGATGCGGTCGCTTACAAGGGGACATTGCATCGGGCCGCATCGACAAGATTATAGAGAGCTATTGGCACGATGGGGGAGACTATCTGTTCGTTGTCTCCTCAAAGAGTATATAAGCCAGGGCCGGTGGACATTCAGGATTTTAGGCGTCAGGGGCGAAGGTTCCAAGGTACGATCGCCCCTCAAAAAAGTGCTGTCGCCGTCGACGGAAGTCCTGAATAACCTGGTCATTCCTGAGAATGCCCTATCTGTTTGCGGTGTCCGTGGCAGGCTGAATATACGCTTGCGCCTGTTATGATATCGATCCGCAAATTGACAAAAGGCATAGTTTTTATATATATAAACTATATGACTATATGCAGTAATTGAGACTCAGTTAACTACAAAACAATCGGAGGTTCGACGTGGTACAGGCGCAAGACTACCGAGAAGCCAGCAGGACACTTCTCAACCAAGCCTACGCAGAGTTGGCAGCGGGAGACACCCGCCAGGCGTCAGAGAAGGGCTGGGGTGCGACGGCGCAATTGCTCCAGGCAATAGCCGAAAAGAGGGGCGAGGAACACCAGAGTCACCGGAGTCTCCGGCAAGTTTTATTCAGAGTAGCAAGAGAGACTGGTGACGCGCGCATAGCGTCCTTCTTCAGAACCGCCAGCGACCTGCATACCAATTGGTACGAGAATTGGGACACTGCCGAAATGGTGGAGACCGGTTTGACGGATGTTCGGGAATTGGTCGGCATATTGGAGGCCATTCTTGACGAAGGCTAGAAAAAGGCGGGGCAGACTATCAAGAAGGGGAAAAGACTGATGGCATACCGTGAAGTAACCCACATTCATTTAGCCGACGCGGGAGATGTAGCTGGGCTTTGTGGTGAATGAGGTCTTGCCAAGGTGTCCAACGTCTTCGCCCTGCTGTCGGCGTTGGAGCAAATCCTGCCCGATCTGGGCTACGAGGTAGCCACCGGAGCCAGCCTCTCCGCCGCCCAGCGCGCGCTGGTTGAATATGCTGACGGTGGGGTGTTGCCGTAGGGGAGTGGTCTTTGCCGGTTTGCCGGAGTATCACCGCCCGACGTAGGGGCTGTCGTCCGGTGTGTCGGTAAGCCAGAAGATGGACTGTTTCGATATGATCGCCAGTTCTGCTATATGCAGCGGTCTGCCCCATAGGGTTACTGTGTAAATGCCGGGCCCGTGCTCTCGTAGTATTGGTGTAAGGTCGGCGCGGATGCTCATGTTGTCGTCAAACAGGTCCATGCGTTCGGCTATCAGACGGACAAACGCAGTTCTCACGAAGGTTGCGGTGGAGCTGTCTTGCTTGGCCCGTGCCCAAATAAGGTTTGCTTCCTCATTGCTGTTGGCCGCTGGCTCGTGGGGATTGGTCTGATAAGGGTCTATACACCGGCGTTCGACCTTCTCTTGTTTCACCGCCGGGCTGGCGTAGAAGCTGCCTCCGCTCAGCGGTTTTACTATGTAGGCGACTTGTATTGGGCTGCAAAGTGAATAGGTATAACTCAACTGTCCGCGGGTGAGCGGTTTGGGCGGTGGGTCGTAATAAATCTGGATATTGGCTGTCTGTCCAATGTTTAAGGTTGCCCCGGATACAGTGCCTTTGAGCCGTAATATGCCGTCGGAGTCAATGTTGGGCCGCACGGTATAATTCACATAGTCCGAGGCGAACTGTTGAACCATTACGTGGTTAAACCGGTCGTGGGCAATACCCACGTTGAGGACGGTGTGCGCCGGGTCCAGCAAGTTGCGGCGATGGCCCGGGCTTTCCATCCACCCATCCACAGTCTCGGCAACTTTGTCATCCATTGAAGTAATGGCCCGGTAGTTTTCGCTGGGCTTGATGCAATAGTTGGAACCGCTGCCGTTTTCGCCGTCTGCCCCCGAGCCGCCGGTAAGGGTGTAGCGGTGGTTGGGTTTGAGACCCCACTGGTCCCAATGACCGCTGTAACAGCCGGCCAGAGAGGCTTCAGCGTGCAGTTGGGCGGCGGTGTTGGCGCCCAATATGACCGGTGGCGCTCCGGCGGCAGCCCGGCGCTGGTTGGTGAGTTCCAGCATAAGCTGTTTCAGTTCCAGGTGTCGCTCGGACGGGTCTGCGAATGCCTGCCTTTCGTCTTCGGTATCATGGAAACTCGTTATGATGGGCTTGATTGTAGCTGCGGGAGCAGAGCGAATTCGCTTGGTGTTAGGTGAACTCGGTGTTATGGCTTCCACTGTAGGTACGGGGGAAGGAATACGTACCGGAGCTGGACTCGACGCGTTATCCGTTTCCTGAAGTTGAGAGTAGATGTTTTGACCGGCGCTGACAACGATGCGAATTTGGTCAGCTCCGGGAAAGTCGGCGGCGCGATATTCCGCAAAGTAAATGGCGACGGCGGCTAACCCGATGATAACCAGAATGGGCCAGCAGCCACACCCTTGGCCTGCGGAGTTCCCGTTACTGTTTTGCCCGGTATTTGCTGCCACGTTTTCTCATGTTTGGCGTTCGAGTCTTGTTTTATCCACGAATAGACACGAAGGGGCACGAATGTCTATTCGTGGATAAAACAGAAAGTCGGTACGGTTACCCCTCCCCTCGATACGACTCATCCAACAAATCCACCACGTGGCTTACTTTGTGACCGCTGCCGACAGTTCCGGGGTCTCCCGTATGGTGGATGCCCTGCTCGATTTGCATCATGCAGCCCGGGTTGGCGGTTACCACCTGCTCCACGCCGGTGGCGTTGATGTTCTCCATCTTGGCAGCCAGTATCTTGCCGGCCAGTTCCGGCTGCACCGTTGAGTAGATGCCCGCGCCGCCGCAGCACATTGTCGAGGCTTCCATCTCTACCAGTTCCAGGCCGGGGATGGACTGGAGCAACTCGCGGGGCTGACGGGTAATTCGCTGGGCATGGGCCAGGTGGCACGGGTCCTGATAGGTTACCCGCCGCTCCAACCGGCCTTGAGGCGGAGTCAGGGGCAACTCTGCCAGGAACTCGGTAATGTCCACCGTCAACTCGCTGAAACGCCGGGCCGGTTCCGCATATTGGGGGTCGTGCTTCAGCAATTCCCCGTATTCCTTCATATTGGAGCCGCAGCCGGCCGAGGCGGTTACTATCCTGAATCCGGGCTTATCTAATCCGGCGGCTAAAAAAATGTCGATGTTGCGGCGGGCCAACCGGCGGGTCACCTCCAAATCTCCGGCGTGGAGATTCAAGGCCCCGCAACAAACCTGGCCCGGCGGAACTACCACATCGCAGCCGTTCCGGGTCAAAACCCGCACCGAGGCGTACATGGTTTCACCCTGCATCAGCGGCATCACACAGCCGGAAAGCAGTCCCACGGTAAGAGTTGGCTTGGGAGTAGTTTTCTCTTTATCCGGATTGTTCTGGTGGGGTTCCTGCTGCCGGTTCTCCGGCCCGGTTTGGGCGCGGTAAACCTTGCGGGTGGGGCCAAAGAAGGGGCCGGTCAAGTCCGGCAGTTGAGCTTCCAGTCCGGCCAGGGATTGGGGCAGCAACTTGAGGAGGCCCGACGCCTTAACCAGCTTCCGCAGCCCGGAGCGTTGGTATAGCCGCAACAGGTGGGCGCCAAAACGCAGCCGTTTGGGATGGGTCAGGGCCGCCCGCAGAAACAGCCGGTCAATGCGTTTCAGGTTGTCCCCTTGCTTGCCCTGAGCCAACACCTGGGCGCGGGAGTATTCCATAATCCGGCCGTAGGGTACGCCGGAGGGACAGACCGCCTCGCAGGCCCGGCATTGGAGGCACATTTCCCAGTGGGATACTATCTGGCTGCTGATGCCCACCCGTCCCTCGTGAACTGCCTTCATCAGGGCAATGCGGCCTCGCGGCGATTCCGTTTCAACCCGCAGCGTCGTGTAGGTGGGGCAGGAGCTGAGACACAATCCGCAATGGACGCAGCGGTACAGATCGGCCTCCGCCGGCACGTCAACGCCCCGGAATCCGGGCTCGCGGTTCAGCGGTTCTACCATTCCGTCAGCGGGGCCGACACTCATTTGAGCGATAGGAGCAAGGGACTCAGACTCAGCCATTACAGCCTCCCCTACAATTTTCCCATAAAGCGACCGGGGTTCAATATACCGGATGGGTCAAAGTTTCGCTTGATACGTTGCATAATCTCCATTTCCGCCCCGGTTGGAGTATCGCCCCAAACGTCAATCAGGGCCTTTACCGGCTGGGGACAATGTTCCACTACCGCCGTGCCGCCCAGGGTCCGGGCCGCTTCCCGCACTCTTTGGATGGCGGATAGAGCGGCGGCAGTCGCGGCTTCGTCGAGTTCTTCGGCGCTGCCCGGATTGGCCGGATTGGCCGGGTTGGCTGTGTTGGCCGGGTTGGCGGAGCCGGCAGGAGTTTCCGGCCAACGGAGCAGCTGCACCGTGCCAAACCCCGGGTCGGCCACGATTCCCAGCGTCTCTCCCGCAAATGACTCCCCGGTAAAGACCGGCTCCGACCCACTCGACCCACTCGACCCACTCGACCCACTCGACCCACTCGACCCACTCGACCCGCTCGACCCGCTCGACCCGCTCGACCCGCTCGGCCCGCTCCGGTAGTCCTCCGTTGACTCCACCGCGGCTACCAGCTTGCCTACCGCGTTTGGCGGCAGGTTTACCTTCAGGCCCAGGGACGGGACGGTATCGCCGCTCCAGCCCAGGTTGGTGAGGTGGCGCAGCAGGGAGCGGGTCTCCGCTCCGTCCAGAGAATCAACTTTGTTGGCGCCGGACTCCCGCAGCAGCCGGGCCGAATCCTCCAACCGGCGGCGCACCGCCCGGGGGCGTCCGGCGAAGAAAGCCAGGGCGAAGGCTCCGGACTCCCTACCGCCGGTAAGTTCGCCGGCAAGTTCTGCGGCAAGTTCGGTGGCAAGCGGATTGGCCGGTTCATCGCCGCCGCCGGTGGCCCGGGCCAGCCGCCGTACCGCCGGGCCGTTGATCACTTGCAAGCCCTGCGGCGCGAAAACTTGGGCTATGAGGGAGCGTGCGGCGTCAATTCCGGCTCCGACCGAGGGGAAGGAGGCTACCAGGGCCGCCCAAACTTCGGGCAGGGGAGCCAGCTTAAAAGTTGCTTCTACGATAACGCCCAGAGTGCCCAGGGAGCCGGTATAAAGCTTGTTCAGGTCATAGCCGGTGACGTTCTTGACTACCTTGCCGCCGGCTTTGGTTTCCACCCCGTCGGCGCTCACCACGCTGATGCCGATGAGCCAGTCCCGGGCCGGTCCGTAGGAATAGCGGAGGGGGCCGTTGGCGTTGGCGGCCAGAATGCCGCCGAGGGTGGCCCGGTCGGCGAGCGGCGCCTCCAGCGGCACCAGCTTCCCTCCCTGAGCCAGTTCCCGTTGCAGTGTATCCAGGGTAACTCCGGGTTCCACGGTGGCGGTCAAGTCGGCGGGCTGAAAGTCCAGCACCCGGTTATACCGGGATAAGTCCAGCACCACATCCGCCCCGGTGGGCAGGTTGCCCAGGGCGCTCAGGACGCCGCCGCCCCGGGGCAATACCGATACCTGATGCTCAGCGGCCCACTGCAATACCCGGGCGATACTCTCCCGGTCGGTCGGTTGGGCCACCGCTTGGGGGACTACCCGGTCAACGGCGTAGTGTTCCGGGGAGTATTGGCCCGGCGGCAGGACGGCATCGGGACCGAGGAGGTCGGCCAGTTGTTGAGGGAGGGAGGAGGTCAAAGGCGCATCACATAGCCGGGTCAGGCTATTCTCGGGTGGCGCGCTGGACTATAGCCTCGCGCAGGCCGTCGAGCAGGCCTCCGATACGGGCCAGTTGCTTATCAATACTGTGCATATGCGCTTCCACGGCCTGTATGCGGGTGTCTTGGGCGTCCATACGTTGCTCAATCCGATCCATCCGCTTTTCTTGAGCATCGGAACGCTCTTGGTTATGCCTTTCCAGAGTGTCAAAGCGTTCTTTGATACGTGCTTCGGCGCGCTGCTCCGATTGGGCAATCGCATGGAGCAACCACCCGATAACGACTATGTTTAGCGTCCCCAGCCCTACGCCTACGCCTAAAATGGCAATAAGTTCCTGGCTCATAATTTCTCTGCCCTGATTGTGGTTTACCCCCTAATAATACTCTCTTTTCACCTGATTGTAAGCACCCTAAACGTACATCCCCGGCTCGGCCCGATGGGAAGTCGGCTGGGGGGCGGGCTGATAAGTAGTGTTATCGGGGAAAATTTTACCCGGGTTCATCCGGTTGGCCGGAGCAAAGGCGTCGCGCACCAGCCGCATGGCGTCCATATCCTTATCGGAGAAGACCAGGGGCATAAACTGCTTTTTCTCCAGGCCGATGCCGTGCTCGCCGCTGAGAGTTCCGCCCACCGCTACGCAGTATTCCATCAGCTCCGAGGCAGCGTCCATTGCCCGTTCCATGACCCCCGGCTCCCGGCCGTCGAAGAGCATACACGGATGCAGGTTGCCGTCACCGGCGTGGAAAACGTTGGCGATGATGATGCCGTATTTTTCGCTGACCTCGGCCACCTTGCGCAGCACTTGAGTCAACCGGGTGCGGGGAACCACGCCATCCACCAGATAATAGTTGGGGGCAATGGCGCCAAAGGCGCCAAAAGCCGTTTTCCGGCCCAGCCACAGCCGCTCCCGCTCGCTGTCCTCCTCGGCTATCCTTACTTCGCCGGCTCCGGTCTCCCACAGGGCCGATTCCACCTCGCGGCTAACCTCGTCCACCTCTTCCCAGAGTCCTTCCAGCTCGATCAGCAGCACGGCGCCGGCGTCCTCCGGATAACCGGCGTCGGTCACCTGCTGCACGGCGCGGATGCTCAGGGCGTCAATCATCTCCAGGGCCGCCGGTAAGATGCCGTGGCCGATGACCGCCGATACTGCGCTGCAAGCCGATTCGATGTCGGGGAAAATGCCCAGGAAGGTTCTGACCGCCTCCGGCAGGGGCAGCAGCCGCACCGTGATTTGGGTGGCGATGCCAAAGGTGCCCTCGGAGCCGACGAACACACCCCGCAGGTCATAGCCGGGCGCTTCCCGGGCCGGGCCGCCGAGATTAACCACCGTGCCGTCTTCCAGGGCCACTTCCATCGCCAGGACGTGGTTGGTGGTGGCGCCATAGGCCAGACAATGGGGGCCGCCGGCGTTCTCGGCGATGTTGCCGCCCAGGCTGCAAGCCTTTTGACTCGAAGGGTCGGGAGCGTAGCGCATACCGAACTTGCGGACGTGATTATCCAGGTCCAGGTTAATCACCCCCGGCTCGATGGTGGCGGTACGATTCTCCGTATCCACCTCCAGTATCCGGTTCATGCGGCTAAAGGCGATCTGGATTCCCCCCGGCGGCGCAAGCGCTCCGCCGCTCAGGCCGGTGCCGGAGCCGCGGCCCACCACGGGCACGCCTGCCCGGTAGGCCAGAGCCAGCGTCCGGGTGACTTCCTCGGTGGAGGTGGGCAATACCACGGCCCGGGGCATGGAGCGGTCAACCGAGCCGTCATACTCGTAAACCAGCAAGTCCTCCGGGTGGGAGATAACGTAGTCGGCCCCGACAATCGCCTTGAGCCGGTCAATAAACTCTTGGTGCTGCACTGTGGACCTCTGTAGCTGTAGCTGCCTCTATCTCTGTCTTTGCGAATGGGGGCAGGGGTAGGGGCCAATTGACCCTTGGGAGCGCCGTCTGACCAAGCCGTACGGCCAATAAAACGTCCGGCTGCAATAGATACATCGGAAGATAGGCCGGAAGATAAACCGGATGATAGAGCAAAGCAACCCCGGTGGCAAGGAAGGAGGTGGAAAGGAGCGGAGAGCGAGAACCGAAAGGGTTAGCTAATCGGGTGTTTTGCGCTGGCGCCAAAGTCCAACTCAACCAGGGAACCAGTTAAAGCCGCATTTTGTGAATCCCGGGTGAACTTGATGAAACCTTCCGCGGCCAGTCGGACCAGTTCTCTCCGCAGGGTGCGTGGCGCCACCTGGCTATAAGCCCCCTTAACGTATTGAGATTCCAGCAACTCCGAAAGGGTTATTTGGCGTGATGGCGATGCTGAAAAGGGGTCTATGGGTTCGGTTTCAGCCAGCAAAAAAGTCAGCAGATTATACTCCCGGTCGTTCAACACCCGGCGGCGAGGCCCAAGGCGCTTCCGGTTGTTTTGGGAAATCATTTGGCGATATACCAGCCGGTTCAGCTTGGCCTTGACGAAGTTATTGATGCCGGTCAATTCCTCGGCAAAACCCTTGACCCCGAACTTGATGAAGGGAGAAACATCAAAGGGCTTGCCCCGCCGACAATCCTGGAGCAGCCTTTTGTATTCGGCCTCGTTGCGGTAAAAATAGTTGGATAGGCCATAAAAGCCATGGACGTTATATTCACTCTGAAACAGGATTCCGGCTTCCAACAACCGGGAAACCCGGCCGTTGCCGTCGCCGAAAGGGTGAATAGTTACCAGGAAAAAATGAGCCAGGAGAGCCTTAACCACCGGATGGGTTTGTTGAAACCGGCGTGAATTGATGAAACCGATGAACTCTTCAATTAACCCGCCCAGATTCTCGTGGGGAGCGCCGTAATGGATGCCGCCCATATCCGGGGAACCCACATTCACTGAGTAGGTGCGCAATTGGCCGGGAACGTTGTGCCCCTCATCCGACTGTCTGGTAATCATCCGGTGCATTGTAAGAAGGTCGCCTGGATTGGCCGGAGAAGTACCCGGAACAAAGCGCTGCCTGACCCATTCCTGAGCCCGGTCGGCATTGCGTATCTGCAATTGTTCTTTGGAAGGCTGCCGTGTCATCTCCGGCTGTTCGGAGTTTGCGATTTGCAGGCCAACCTCCGCTTCGGAGAAGGGGTTTCCCTCCAGGGCAGTGGTACCGTGAACCGCCCTGACCCGATTCAGCCGGTCCAGTTGATTGCTCCATTCGGCGGGCAACACCAGGTTCAGTGCGGCTTGTTTGTATCCCTCTATCGAAATCAAGTCGGTAAACAAGCTTGGTTCGTCCAGCAGGTACTCGAAGGCAAAATCATCCCAAAACTGTTTAGCGTTCATTATTTGACACCATATTTGACACCATATTTGACATCATATTTGACACTGAAAACGTTCTCTTATGTCTATTATACAGGTACAAACCAACAACAAAAGCCATAAAAGCGTGGAAATGGTTGTCTGTAATTCTACATTATTTGACACGCTATTTGACACGCTGTTTGACGTCTTATTTGGCAGGGTTTGTTCACTCTTTTGTTCACTCTACCGAGAAATCTTCCTTGCCCAACCCCTCGTTTGATAGCCTTACGGTTTAACGTTATACTGTTGCCCGGCCGGGCCGGTATTTTTCGGAGCCGTATTCTTCAACGAAACTATTGGGAGGAACCGGGTGGATTTTAATATTGCGGTATTAGGTGGAGACGGGATTGGGCCGGAGGTTACCGCCGAGGGTGTCAAGGCCCTGCAAGCGGTGGCCCGCGCCTTCGGCCATTCTTTCAGCCTGGAATATGGCGATGTGGGCGGCATATCCATCGACAAGCATGGTTCTCCCTTGCTGCCGGAAGTGGAAGAATTGGCCGGCGCCGCCGATGCGGTCCTGTTTGGCGCCGTGGGCGGGCCGAAGTGGGACGACCCGGCGGCGGCCACGCGCCCGGAGGACGGCCTGTTGCAGCTCCGCTCCTACCTGGGCGTTTTCGCCAACATCCGCCCGGTCAAGGTGTACCCCAATCTGGCCGAATCCAACGTCCTCAAGCCGGAAGTCCTGGAGGGCGTGGATATGGTGGTGGTGCGCGAGCTTACCGGCGGCCTCTACTACGCCCAACCCAAGGGCCGCGAAGAAACGCCCCAGGGCTGGGTTGGCGTGGATACCATGCGTTACAGCGAGATGGAGATTGAGCGGGTGCTGCGGGTCGGGTTTGAGTTGGCCCGGAGCCGCCGCCGCAAGCTGGCCTCGGTGGACAAGGCTAATGTCCTGGAGTGTTCCCGCCTGTGGCGGCAGATCGCTACCCGCCTGGGCCCGGAATACCCCGACGTGGAATTGGAGCACGTTCTGGTGGATGCCTGCGCCATGCAGTTGATTCAGCGGCCCGCCCACTTTGACGTAATCGTGGCGGAAAACACCTTTGGCGACATTCTCACCGACGAGGCGGCGGTGCTGTCGGCCTCTATGGGGCTGCTGCCCTCGGCCAGCCTGGCCGACGTGCCCATCGCCGGACGGAAAATCCGGGGATTCTATGAGCCGATTCACGGCACCGCCCCGGACATCGCCGGTCAGGGCATCGCCAACCCGGTCGCCTCCACCCTCAGCGTGGCGATGATGCTCCGCTATTCGTTGGGTCTGACCGAGGAGGCGGCCAGCGTAGAGCGGGCCGTTGAGCAGGTTATCGACGCCGGTTACCGCACTCCGGACATCGCCGTTGCCGGGTCCTCCCGGGTCAGCACCTCCGAAATGGGCGACCATATCGTAGCTGCCATCGTTTCCGGGCCGGGTTCGAAGCCGAAGCCGAAGCCGGCTTCGACTCAGGAGCCGGGTAACTAGTTTTGCTGAATCCCCTGGCCGGAGTCGGGCTGACCTTCGCCATACTGGTATTTTTGGGCAGCGCGGTCGCCGTTATCTTTTTGGGAGTCCAACTAGCCAAGTATGGCGACGCCCTGGCGTCTTTGACCGGCTGGGGTCGCCTGTTTGTCGGCAGCATCCTGGTGGCTCTGGCTACCTCCCTGCCCGAATTGTCCAACAACATCACCGCTGTGCGGATCGACAATCCCCAATTGGCGCTGGGCAACGTGGTGGGCGCCAACATGGTCAATATGTTCACCATGGCAATGGTTGCCTTGCTCTTTGGCGGGCGTCGGTTTTTGCAGCGGGTGGCGCCGGAACAGGGCTATCTTATTGTTCTGGCGGCCCTCCTTACCGGGCTGGCGGTGCTTTTTGCCGCTATCCGGATCGAAGCGAACATCTGGCAGATTGGCATCTCCTCCATCGTCCTGCTGGTGGTATATGTCATTGGAATGCGGATTGTGTACCAGCGCCGACCGGTGGAGGATGGCGGCGAATACGACGACCCGGGGATGACCCTGAGCCGGGCTTGGCTGATGTTCGGCCTGGTATCGGTGGGGGTGATTATCGCCGGGGTATTCCTGGCCCAAAGCGTGGACCGGGTAGCCGATTTGACCGGCATCTCTTCCGGTGTGCTGGGAATATTGGCGGTGTCCATCGTGACTACCATGCCCGAGGCGTCGGCGTCGGTGGCGGCGGCCCGAATGGGCGCGGCGGATTTGGGAGTGGCCGGGCTGTACGGTAGCTGCGTCTTTAACGTAACTATCCTGTCCTTTGCCGACCCTTTCTTTCGCAGCGGGGTGTTGTTGAATTTTGCGGAACCGGCGCACTTCATTTCCGGCGGCATCGCGGTAGCCTTGATACTGTTGGGCGGAGTGATGCTCTGGGGCCGCAACCGCCTGTCCCAGCCGGTAATCGTAGCCGGACTGGCGGCGATGTCAACGTTTTACGTCATCGGGGCGGTGTGGATAGCCCTGCTGGGCGCGCCGAGCTAGGTTGCTCCCGGGGGTTTGTCGTATAATTAGCCTGATGCCGGACTCTTGCCGGGGGTAAACCAAATGGCCACTAAAAACGCCGACCGCCACGCCGAATACAGCCGACGCCTGATCAAGCAGGCTAATTATGAGTTGGTTGAAAAGGGCGACCGGGTACAGGCGTCGGACAAAGCCGCCGGCGCCGTAGCCCACGCCGTAAAAGCCATTGGCGAGGATCGCCATTGGCGTCACGCCTCCCACAACCTGCGCCGGGAAATAATGGACTTGATCGCCGCCGAGTTTGACCGACCGGAACTGAGAGCCTTGCAAGACGCCGCAGATCGGCTGCATGACAATTTTTATGAGGATCTGTTTCAAGACTGGCAATTGGCGGAGCGGTTATCTACCTTAACTGCCTTGCTGGAGTCCTTGCTGGAAGTAAGGAGTCGGGGTTCAAATCCGGACTTTGTTCCGTCGCCGGAGCAGCAGCGGTCCATAGACCGGTTGAGGCTTACGGAAGAAGCGGCGAGGGCCAACGCGTCGATTGATTTTCCGCCCCCCATGCCGCCCTTGGACCTGCCGGAGGATTGAACAACCGGTCCCTACCCGTCGTTCCTGACCCGTCGTTCCTGACCCGTCGTTCCTGCGAAGGCAGGAACCTAAAACGTTTTGAACCGAGGTTCCTGCTTTCGCAGGAACGACGGGATGAAGGGGCTGGCGTTTAATGGCTTATTCAGAGTATCCCTAAACCTCCGCCCCGGGATAGCGGGCGATTTCTACAAAGCCGTTCTCGGCGTCCGACCAGGCGAACAGGGCCGACTCCACTACCCGTTGGCCGTCAATTCCCACCACCAACTGCTGCACCGGATAGGCCGGGCCATCGCCCCAGGGACTGGCCGCTACCTCCCGGTCGGTGGGCGAAAAATAGGCCCGGCCGTTGGGGTGCGAATGATAGATAACCAGGGCCGGCGTCTCCTGGTCCAGGCTGCGGTTCAGGTCCAGCAAATCCTCGCCGGTGAACACATAAGCAGTCTCGGCGGTGCGTTCGGCGGCAGTTGGGTGGTTCCCGGAGTCCTGGGCGTTGACGCAGCGGCGAATGGCGGACGCTATCCCGCTATCCCGGACGCCGGACAGCCAGCCACAGCCCTCGGCGGGATAGCTGCGGCGGGCCTCCTGGTAAACCTCCTCCAGCAGGGACCGGGGAATCTCGACGGGTTCGGGCGTCTCGGGCATATCAACCCCCTATCGGTATTGGGTGATGTTGTGGTGGAACCGTTGCTACGGCAATGCTTTGTCGATGCTTTGATGCCGTGGCGGCAATGCCCCAGCCAGGCATTGGGACTAACGGCCTTGGGCTAATCGCTGCCTGGTTGCGACCTTTGCAACATTACATAACAACCATAAATCCGATGCTGAACCGGCAGCGTATTAACCGCTGAAGTTCACAGATTTTCTTCACAAAATCATCGCAATTTGCTCCTAAACTGTCAACTGAGAACCAGGAACTGCGGGAGGGGGAGCCGGAGCAGGCAGCCCGCAAAAACCTGGAAGCAGTTGAAACAAAGGGAGGAACGATCCCGAAAGGGAGGTACACCCGGTTATGACTACGAAGGATACCACCATGTTCTATTTCAAGGCGTGCCCCAAGTGCGGCGGTGATATGTACCTGGAGAGGGACGCCTACGGCTCTTTTCAGAAGTGTTTACAGTGCGGCCGAATGATTGACCTGGAATTGACATCGGTTCTTGCCGCCAAGCCAGAGCGGGACAAACTGGCCGCCTAGCCGGGTTTATTCGTTTATTCCGCCATCCCTTCTCCGGTCATTCCGGCGTCGGCGCCGGCGCCGACGCGGGTACGGTACCTGCCATGGCCGGTCGGCAGAACATTTGGGGGGAACACCCGGGGTTTTTCGGGACTGCGCAGTTTCAACCGGATGACCGGATTGTTCGCATTGTTCGGATGACCGGATTGTTCGCATTGTTCGGATGACCGATTGACCGGATTGTTCGGATGACCGGATTGAGCGGATTGAGCGGATTGACCGACGGGGGCTAACGGCTGCCGATTGGTCGTCCGCCGGAGCTTTTCCGGTATTCGGCGTAGTCATGCACCGCTTGTTCCTGCTCCGGGTTTTGGATGGAGCGGGGCCGCAGTTCCCGAATCAGGTCGATGGCGGTCTGCGGTTCGTAGCCCATATAGATTAGATAACAGGCTAATACCGTGCCGGTGCGTCCGATACCGGCGTGGCAGGTAACCACCACCGGACGCTCCCAGTTTTCTATTTGGTCTTCAATCCACCGCGCCATCCGGTCAATCTGCTCCAACGTCGGAGCGGAGAAATCGGGCACCGGCTCAAACAGGTCATACAGATGCCAAAGCTCGGCGGAGATGGTCTGTTCCTCCATCCGCAACACGGCCCGGATGTCTTGTTGGTAGAAGAAGATTAGGTCGCGTCGGCTGGTGGGGCCCATGGCTCCCGCCAGGTAACCCTCCAGCACCCAACTGAAGTTCAAGTGTTCCACAGTCCATCTCCGTCAATGGTCAAATGGTCAATAGCGGGTATCGGGGCCGCGGTTGCTGCTGCTTTCAGGCGTAGCGGCCCGGCGGGTTTCGCGGCCGGGTCTTTCGATTATCCTGGTTCAGGTTTATCCCCCGTTCATCCTGAGGCGGTCAAAGGATCGACCCGGCGCTCAGTTCGGGATGAGCGAACCTAAGCCTGCGCGCCTGACTACTCAAAAACCTTGTGTCGTGAAGGATCGGCAGGAGAATATCGCCGGAACGGATTGGCGGCTTTCCCTACTTTTCTACTCGGCCTACTCGCCGGGAATGCCCAGACGTTGGCGCAGCTCCGGCTCTTCCAGGGATTCTATTTCGAGCAGTTTATTCCGGGAAGTATGGCCTTGAGTTATCCGGACCCGGCTCTTGGCGATTCCCAAAGTTTGGGCCAGCAGGGAGGTTACCGCGGCGTTGGCCTTGCCGGCCTCCGGCGGAGCGGTAACGCTCACCTGCAACACGTTGTCCCGGTAGCCGATAACTTGGTTGCGGGATGCCTTGGGCCGCACCCGCACCCGTATGGCGGTCACGGCGGTATCCGTCCTCTCGTCTAAGCCTCGGGTTGGGGCCACTGAGTGCCGCCCTCGGAGGGACGCTGCGCCGGCTCCAGGGACAGGCCTTCGGCCACTACCTGCTGGAACTCTCTCAGGATAACGTTGCCCCAATCCTTGGCCTTGCCCACCCGAAAGGCGGTCCGTTTGCCCCTGGTGGCGGCTCGCGCGTTGTCCTCTCCCTGGCTGGCGGCGGCTACTTCCTGCGCCACCTCCTGCGCCACCTCCTGCGCTATGGCATCATCCATGGCATCTATCTGCGGCACCAGGGAGCGGGCCGTCTCGACGAACCGGGAGATTTCTCCCATGTTCGAGTCCAAGGTCACAAATACCGGCACCGTACCGGCCCGGTGCTCCGGCAAGAACCCATTGGTCAGCTCCAGCTCATCGTCCCGGCTGAACACCTGTAGCGTCAGCTTATCGGTGCTGTCGGCCAGGCGAAGGATGGTCGGAGTGGTGCTAAGGGCATCGCCGCACCAGTCGGAGGTGAACACCGCCAGGTTCAGCGGCTCGGGCAGCCCGTCGAAGAAAGCCTGGGTCTCCGCCGGCACCTCTACCCCGTTGTAGATGTCAATAAAGGGCTGCTTGTTAACCTTGATGTATTCAATGTACTCCCGGGTGGTCATACCTTGGGAAAACTTATCTGCGGATAGAGCCATTGCTGCTACCTCCTAATTTATATCCATTCTACCCAAATCGCTGATAACGGAATCGCCGGGTCCGTTGCCGTTGTTGGGCCGCTGGGGGGTTAATAACCCGGAGTGCGCCACTCAAAGGCCAGGGTGGCGTAGCGGATGAATACCGCGCCCCCCGGGGCGGCAATGGGGCCGTTCATTGCCAGCAGGGCGATGGTGTGCTGGTCGCCGGGCTTGGGTTCAGCGCTGACCACTACCCGCTGCGGCACGTTGAACCCCTGCACCGCGCCCCGGTCCCGGTTGCACTCCCCGTCAATCCAAAGCTCGCCATAGTCGTCAATGCAGGTCTCAAAGATGCAGCGCGAGCCGGCGAGCTCTCGTCCCTCTACCCGTTCCGGCAGGGTAACTTTGATGCGGTACCAGGAGAAGCTAAAACCCCGGGAATGCCACTCGGTCAGGTCGTCGCACACCTCCCAACCGGAGTCGTCATAGTCCACCAGCCGGGCCGGGCTGCCTTCCAATTGGGATATCAGCCCTTCATTGGGTTCGCCGGGCACCAGGCCCGGGGCATAGCGCCACACCCCGTTAACCGATTGCAGGTCTGCGGCGTTTTGCAGGTTCAAGTTTCCTCTGGGCATTGCCTAACCTCCCGATCCATTAAATTGCCAGCCCGTTTCCCAGCCGGTCCGTTTCCCAGCCGGTCCGTTTCCCAGCCGGTCCGTTTTCCAGTTCGATGCTTGCCAATCAGGGCGAAACGGTTAAATAGTAAAACGACTAAATCATTAATCTCGGCGTCCGCCCCGCTCCGGCGTCGGGTTCGAACCGCTGGGTCACACGCCGACAATCCGAATGCCGGAGTGGATTTTGTAAATCCGGTTGATGTTGACCAGCAGGGGCGTAATCTGCTCTACGTATTTGGCGTTTGCCAGGCTGCCGCCGTCCACCGGCCGCAGTCGCTGAATCTTTTCGGCCAGAGACATCACCAGCGTCTTGGCCTGCCGGTCGTCGGCGCAGACCACCACGTCGCCCTCCATCGCCCGCTCCGGCTCCTGCAACTCCTCGGCGCTGACGTTCTGAAAAGCGGCTACTACCGGCGAGTCGGGCAACAGCAGTTGGGCTTCCTCGGCGGCGGAACCGGCCTCCACCGGCACGGCGATGGCGCCCCGGCCGCGCTCAAACCGCATGGGAGCGATAACGTTGACCACCACCTTGCCGGATAACGAGCCGACCAGCGGTTCCAGCAGGGGGCGCTGCGCTTCGTAAGGGACGGTGATGAAGGCCGAGTCGGCCCGGGCCGCCGCCGCCAAATTATCGGCGCCTTCGATGGTTCCGGCCCGGGTGGTTCCGGCCCGGGTGGTTCCGGCCCCGGCAACTCCGCTAATCCCGGTAATTAACGCGGTCAACTCCGCCGCTGCCGTTGCTGCCCGCTCGGCGTCCCGGGAGCCGATGATGATGTCCTCTCCGGCCAGTGCCAACCGTAGGGCAAGTCCCCTTCCCTCCGGCCCGGTGCCGCCCAGGAATGCCAGCATATTAAGTACCTCTCCTGCTCTTGCCCGGGGTTTCTTGCCGGTCCGGGCCGGCCCGGGCCGGCCCCGATCCGACCGGTCGCGTCTGGACCGGTCCGCTTCGGGCCGGTTGATTCCGGCGTATTGTCAATAATATACCACACCCCGGCGAAACCCCGGCCCCGGCGGAAAAACGGGCCGGAAAGATGATAACCAGGGACTCTTACCGCCCAAATGCGATTGCCCGGGCCACAGACGTTTCCGGTTTGTTATGTCCCTGGGGAAAATGCTAGAATTAGCCGGTTCAACGTTGCGGTTCTTGTGGCATGGCATCGGTATCGCTATCCCGATGCCGATGCCGCCGCCAGACCTTTGCTTAAGGAGTTATCCGGTTGACTACTAACCCAGCGGAGCCTTATCTGAAGTACGCCCTGTTTTGCCGGGACACCGAATCAGGCTCCGATGACGAACTTACCTTCAAGGGAATTATAGACTTGGTAGAGCTGCCCACGCCGACGGAACCGGCCGGCCCGGGATCTCCGATGCTGGCTCAAGTGGACGTGAACCTCGCGTTCTGCATTGCCGGGGCCGCACCGGGCAGCCATCACCTGATGGTGGCGATAAAGGCGCCGGGCATTCCGCTGGATACGCCGCCGCCCCAGAGCATTGACTGGGAGGAAGGAATCCTGTTCCAGCGCTGGATCAAGACTTTCCGCATTCCGGTACAGCGGGCCGGGCTGCACGTAGCGGCCATCCTGCTGGACGGCCTGCCCCTGGGCGAGGCCAGCTTTCTGGTCCGATTCAATCCGGAAATAGCGCCGGAAGTATAAGCATTTACCACCATTGACTATTGATGAGCGCGAAGGGCTTTTGTTTTCAGAGCAATCGCATCGGGAGCTTTATGCCTCGGATCGTCTTGATTGGACTTGATTGGACTTGATTGTACGCTTTGATTCCGGCCCGCCACCGCCACTTCGGAGAATTCCGGCATCCGGAAAATCCCCGGCGTCGGCAAACTCGCCTTTCGCCGGACTAGCTGGATTCCGGACTGCGCCGGAAAGACGATCATCCGGGGACTTTTACCGCCCAAAGGTGATGGCCCGGCCCATATTTTCCCGAAAATAATACGCAGCGCCGGGGGCCATACCCGGCAATAATTAATTGGGTGAACAGCTTGAAAGCGATGGTTCTACACCGGTTCGGCGAACCTGAGGTTATGCAGTGGGAAGATGCGCCAACACCCGTCCCCGGCCCGGGAGAGGTCCTGGTTAAAGTTCACTCCGTATCGGTCAACCGCACCCTGGACTTGCAGGTGCGGCAGGACGGCGGCGGCTATGGCGCGATCCTGCCCCTGGCTTTGGGCAACGACCCGGCCGGCGTGGTGGTCGAGTCCGGCCCGGGGGTGGAATCGCCCAGAGTCAACGACCGGGTAGCCGTATCTCAGGGCATCCACTGCAACAACTGTGACCACTGCGCCGCCGGCAGCCACCAGGAATGTACCAACCGGCGGATGCTGGGCATTCACCTTTGGGGCGGCTATGCCGAATACGTCAAAGTCCCCGCCTCCAACTGCGTCAACATCCCCGACGGCTTGTCCTTTGGGGCGGCTACGGTCGTTGCCCGGCACTTTCCCCTGGCCATTGCCCAGACCCGCCTGACCAATCTCCGGGCCGGCGACTGGGCCTTGGTGATGGGCGCCGCCGGCGGTCTGGGGAGTTGTATTGTCCAGGTGGCCCGGACCATCGGCGCCCGGATAATCGCCGGCGCCGGCGCCGACGAGCGGGTGGCGGTGGGCCAATCTCTGGGCGCCGAGTTTGGCGTGAACTACCGGCGAAGCAACCTGGAAACGGAGGTAATGCGCATCACCGAGGGCCGCGGCGTGGACGTGGTGTTTGAGAACATCGGAGACCCGTCCCAGTGGGATGGAGCCTTCAACAGCATGGCCCGGGGCGGCCGGCTGGTCACCGTGGGCGCCCACGGCGGCGGCATGGTCGCCCTGGACTTGAAACGGTTGTACCAGCGGCGGCTGCAGGTGATGAGCGGCCTGGGCGCCGAGGGCCGGGCCGAGCTGGAGCGTTCCTTGCAACTGACCGTCCAGGGAGAGTTTCAAGTCCTGATTGACCGCACCATTCCCCTGTCCCAGGCGGTGGCCGCGCACCACCTGGTGGACGGCAACGAGCCGCTGGGCAAGGTAATTTTAGACCCCACTCTGGGGTAGGAACGGTAGGACGATAATGCACAAGAATCATGCTTTGTGGCTGGGTCTTCCGCTGCTGCTGATTATTATTTTCGCGGTGTCCGCCTCCTACCTGCCGGGGAAAGTCGCCGGTTTCATTGTCCTTGGCGCCATCATCGGCAGTTTGTCGATAGTATTGGTGATGCGGGGCCGAAGCCTCTTTCACGACTGACTGACCGCCGCCACCGACCTCCCGGCTCCTCCTGGCCTCCGGCTGCCCTGCGCCGGTTTTTGTCCACCACTCCCCCTCCGTCTCTCCTCTGGGTAAGGAAGCTCCTAATGTCCGGCGCCGGGTCTTTCAATTGTCCTTCGACAAGCGCAGCTCAGGATAAGCGGAGATATGAACGGCCCTTCGACAAGTCCAGGACGAGGGGTATGCCTGAGTTGGGAGTATTGAAAGATACCTGCCCCCGTCGGGAAGGCCGCCCCCTTGACGCTTCCTTGGGTTATAATCGGTGGGCAGATGCTAATCAACGACCGGCTCTGACCGGTCTAGCGCAGGAGGAATTAACTTATGCCTGATTTAACCTCGGTGTCCGCCGCAGTGGGCGCGCTGCTGAAAGAGACGGGGCAGTCCCTGTCCGTGTCCGAATCAAGTTGTGGGGGACTTATCTCGGCCGCCCTGGTGGCGGTGCCTGGCGCCTCGGCCTACTACGTCGGCGGGTCGGTGGTCTATACCCGCGCCGCCCAGCAAGGGTTGCTGAGCGTACCAGAAGAGGCCCTGGCCGGCATCCGGGCCAGCAGCGAGCCTTATGCCCAACTCAACGCCCGCACGGTGCGGGAGCGGTTGGGGACGACCTGGGCGGTGAGCGAAACGGGAGCCAGCGGACCCACCGGCAACCGCTACGGCGATTCCGCCGGCCACGCCTGTATCGCGGTGGCCGGGCCGGTGGAGAAGGCCATTACCGTGGAAACCGGCGAGTCGGACCGGGAGGCCAATATGTGGGTCTTTGCCCAGGCCGCCCTGGATTTGCTGGAACAGTGCGTTCGGGAGTCCCGCTAGAGTTGGAGTTAAACCCGGCGCGTCCTTAGCTTGACTATCTGACTAATGGTTGGCAAAAAATTGGGGGAGGGTATAGTTACCCTCCCCCGCGGCGCGACAGTATTAAGGATCGGTCCGGCTAGTCCGCTACTACCTCTTCCAACTGGAGGGGCTTGGCCACGCCGCCGTTCTGATGCAGCCATTCCTTGGCCTCGTCGTGCAGCATATCGGCGAAAATCTCCAGCCGGTTGCCGTCCGGGTCGAAGAAATAGATGCTCTGGCTCATAACGTGGTCCATCGTTCCGTCGATCTCTACCCCGTGCTCCTTCAGTTGGCGGTAATATTCCCGCAGCTCTTCCTCGCCGCCCTCGATTTCAAGGGCGATGTGGTTCAGGCCCAGGTGGCTCTTCTCCAGGCGGTCGGCCGGCTCGCGGTAGGCGAACAGGGCGATGTCGTGATGCTCCTTGCCAAAGGAAAGGAAGGCCGCATTGCGCTCCCGATTATGGCTGACCACTTCCATTCCCAGCACCCTGGTATAAAAGTCCACGGAAGCGTCAACGTCGCGGCAGTTGAGTACGATGTGTTGCAGCCGGTTGATTCGGGCCATTTCATTTACCTCCGTAATTTCCTGTTGGGGCTATCTTACCACAGGATAGAGAGTTCGCAGAGTCCAATGTCGGGTCTGCTTTCTACTTACCCTCACAAAAAGACATAGTATCTATAAAAGACTCCATTTCATCCAGGAACCTGGCGTCCCATGCCATTTCCACATGATTGTTGTTCCACAGGCCAGACAGCCGGACTCGCTCCCGGTCGCTATGCCGGCCCAGCCAGTCCGGGGATGGCCGGTTAATGGCAGGCGTCTTAAAGCTGCTGAGCAAGGCGATGGCGTTTTGTTCCAGGAACCCCCTCCTGCTGGCGGGACCCGGTTCGTCGGGGACATCCAGCCAAAGAAAGGGCATTCGGCCGATGTATTGGCTTACCAACTTTTCCAGGTCAGCCTCGTCGTCCTTGATGGCATCGCGACTTATGCCCAGCCTGCGGGCCGCTTCGCTGTTGCTGCCGCCCACGCCCCAGGACGACGGCAGCGGCAAGCCATTACGTTGGGCTAGGGCTATCCCGACTATCAGGCGAAAAATGGAACCTCGATGATTACCAAGCCCGGAACGGGCATTCCCTCGGTGCTGGGACAAACGACCCCACAGGGCGCTTTTGGACCCCGCTACAAGCCCATGAGTCCCTACCCGGACAACCCTACCCTGACTGTCGGGGCCGGAGCGAGTCTCACCGTTCTCAAAAAAGAAATACAGCCCCCGCCGGGGCCAACCCATACGACCATCGCAGTCCTGCAGAATTCCGGGCCCGCCGCTACGGGCAGCCAGGCGTTGAAGCTGGGCATAGAAGCGGACGGTGGCGGCGGTTCGGTCAGCCATGGGTATGCCGGCCCAGCCAACTTAGTTGCTCTCCGATTTTCAACCTTTGCATGGGAACAGCAACTCTTATACCCTGTGCGACAAGTTGCGGTTCTAGGAACTTGCGGTAATCCATGCCGGCAAGGAAAACGACCTCGCCTACCCCGTCCAGGTGTGGCTGCAATTGAGACATGACCCTTTCCGCCCATCGGCGCCGGTCCGCTACCCCCATAGCTTTCAAAGTCAGGTCATAAGGATCAATAACCTGCTCCGGGTGGACGAGGCCATACTTGGCCGACAGGATCTGCCAGGGTTGGCCCAAGCTTTCCACGTAGGTGCGGGCCTTGAGGAATAAAGAAGAGGTATATAGGTCTTTGGCCGGGGCGGGAACGGCCAGCTTTTTGCTGACACACGAAACCAGGTAAAGAGACATTGGCTGCTCCAAGAAGCCTGGAATTAAGGCGGGTTAGACCGTGCGGCCTCATTCGCCCTCATTCGCCCTCACCCTCTCGCCCCTCTCCCAGCAGGAGAGGGGCGAGGGTTCGACCCGTATCTTTACGGCTTCTCGATGGGCGCGCCTACGATGCTGCCCCACTCGGTCCAGGAACCGTCGTAGTTGCTGACGTTGCCATAACCCAGCAGTTGGGTCAGCACAAACCAGGTGTGGGAGGAACGCTCCCCGATGCGGCAGTAGGCGACGGTGTCCCGGCTGCCGTCGACGCCTTTTCCGCCGTACAACTCGGCCAACTCGTCGGCGGACTTGAAGGTGCCATCCTCGTTGGCGGCTTGGGCCCAGGGGATATTGGCTGCTCCGGGAATGTGTCCGCCCCGCTGGGAGCCTTCCTGGGGCAGGTTGGGCGGGGCCAGCAGTTCGCCGCTGAATTCCTGGGGGGAACGCACGTCCACCAGGGAAATGCTGCCGGCGCCCACTCCGGCCAGCACCTGGTCCCGGTAGGCTCGGATGCTCTCGTCCGGGTCGCTGGCCCGGTAGGTTTTGGCTTCCGGGTTGGCGGCGTCGGTGGTCGTGGGCCGGTTCTCGGCCAGCCACTTGGCCCGCCCGCCGTTCATCAGCTTGACGCTGCCGTGGCCGTAGTAGCGAATCTGCCAGAAAGCCCAGGCGGCGAACCAGTTGTTGTTATCCCCGTAGAGGATGATGGTGGTATCGTTGTCCACGCCGGCGCCGCCCAGCAATTGTTCCATCTCCGACTTGCTGACCACGTCGCGCCGCACCGATTGCTGCAACTGGCTCTGCCAATTCCAGCCCACCGCCCCGGCGATGTGGCCCTGCTCATAGGCGGCAGTATCCACATCCACCTCAACCAGGCGCACATTGGCGTCGCCGCCGTGTTCCGCTACCCACTCGGTGCTTACCAAAGACTCGGGATGGGCGTACTCTGCCATATTAAACCCTCCATCGCTTATTTGCTCTCAGATTTAAACTCAAAGGTTGGCTGCCTGGAATTGACTTGCAATGCCCGGCCGGGCATACGATTCCATTGCTTCCATTATTTCCATTATAACTATGCGGTCAATTATAGCGACGCCGGGCCGGAACGGTAAACACCGTTGCCCGTCGCTGCCGGGGCATTGGCCGGCCCATTGCCCGGGCCGGTGCTCCGACCGACGATCCGCCCGCCCGGATAAGAGCGGCCCAAACAGGAGCGGCCCGGATATTTTGACAGTGGAGATGCCTTCCGCCTATCATAGGGGGCAAAGGCTTAATGACGCGAAGCAAGGAGGCGAGAGCTGAGTATGGCGACCATACCCGACTTGAAGGAACAGTACGAGAGCCTGGACCGCCGGGTGCTAATCCGGGAGGAGGAGGCGATTGACGACGGCTGTCTGCTGGCGTTTGAGTATGAATACCCGGGGCAGGAAACGGAAGTTTCGATCGATACCGACGAGTTTACCGCCGTTTGCCCCTGGACCGGCTTGCCCGATTACGGGACGCTGTATGTAACCTATGTGCCGGGGCAAAGCTGCATCGAGCTTAAATCCTTTAAGTATTATCTGCTCTCCTACCGGGACGTGGGCATTGTGCAGGAACACGCCGCCAACCGCATTCTAAAAGACCTGGTAACTTGCTGCCGCCCCCGTAACATGAAAGTGACGTTGGACTTTAAAATCAGGGGCGGTATCCACACCGCCGTCACCGTGGAATACTGCGTTCCCCGGGGTTAGCGCCGCCGGGGAGGCCGTACCGCAAAATCGAGAATGCAGTGAGGAAGCTATGAAGTTTACCGGCACTTTTGTCGTGGTTGTGGCCCTGTTCATTGCCGTGCTGATTACCTCTAACATCATTGCGGTAAAGCCGATTCAACTGCTCACCCTGCCTTTTGAGTTCCTGGGCAGCGCATCCGTAATTCTGCCCGCTTCGATAATTATTTTCCCCATCAGCTACATCGTGGGCGACGTGTTGACCGAGGTTTACGGCTTTCGGATTGCCCGCGGGGTAATCTGGCTGGGGTTTGGGGCCAACCTGCTGGTGTTTATCGCCCTGCTGGTTACAGGGACTCTTCCTGGAGCACCCTTTTGGACACCGGAAGAACAGGGGGCTTATGTCCGAATCCTTGGGGAAATCCCTCCCATTCCCCTTCTGACCGACGGGATAATGGGACCCCTTCCATTTGTTTTACTAGGTTCCTTTGTTGCTTACCTCTTTGGTGAGTTCTCAAATTCCACTGTATTGGCCTTGCTCAAGTACAAAATGCAGAGCAGATATCTTTGGATTCGTACCATTGGCTCTACAGTAGTAGGCCAAGGTCTAGATTCCCTCATTTTCATTTTTATAGCATTTGGAATCGGCTCCAGGTTAGATGGAATACCGGGAAACGAATGGGGCGTTAATTTGATACTGAGCACTGTCATATTCCAGTGGATCGTGAAAATCCTTTACGAAGCGGCGGCTACGCCCCTCACCTATGCGGTGGTGGGCTACATGAAGCGCAAGGAGGAGATGGACGTTACCGACGTTCCCAGCTCCCTCAACCCCCTGGGAATTTTCGCCTAGAGCGATTCGCCTGGAACGATTCGCCTGGAACGATTCGCCTGGAACGATTCGCCTGGAACGATTCGCCTGGAACGATTCGCCTGGAACGATTCGCCTGGAACGATTCGCCTGGAACGATTCGCCTGGAACGATTCGCCTGGAACGATTCGCCTGGAACGATTCGCCTGGAACGATTCGCCTGGAACGATTCGCCTGGAACGATTCGCCTGGAACGATTCGCCTGGAACGATTCGCCTGGAACGATTCGCCTGGAACGATTCGCCTGGAACGATTCGCCTGGAACGATTCGCCTGGAACGATTCGCCTGGAACGATTCGCCTGGACGATTCGCCTGGAACGATAGGAACGTCCAGGACGGCTGGAACGCTAAATTGTTCCAACGCTAAATCGGTCTAATGGTCAATACACCCCGGCGGCGTATATCGCGCCGGGGTGTTCTTTTTTGGCTTCCGGCCCGCTGCTTCAGTGACTCTTGAAAGTTACGACTCATGCATATCTCCGCTCATCCTGAGCTGGCCGAAGGACGGGCTCACCATGAGCGGATATCCATAGCTAATCGAAGGGCCCGGCCTGCCTCTTTGCCGGCATTGACAAGGTTAGCTATATGTAGTATATGTTCCCTTACCCTAGCCGATATATCGTCGGCAAAGTGAAAATGTTGCATTATATTTCGTATCGTGAAGGATATAATGCATATAAATGCATATTATGACCGTTCTTATGCATGAAATATGTAACCGTCGATTCCGGCCAGGGTTAGCGGCAGTCCAAAACGGGGAGGAATTATCGTGAAGTTTATGCGTTTCAACCGGCCCTGGGCCCTTATATTTCCGGCGGTCATGTTATTGCTGCTGATTGGCGTGGCCTGCGGGTCGTCCGCTCCGGAGCCTGCGGCCCAGCCTGCAGCTCAATCCCAGGAAGCCGCTCCGGCCCAGCAGCAGCCGGCGGCAGCTCCCCAGTCGCAGGAAGCGGCCCCTTCAAGCGGCGCCTCCACTGCTGCTTCCAGTTCCGATTCCGGCTCCTCGACCGGCGCAACCACCGCGCAGAACTTGTCGCCCACTCCCACGACGGCGCCGGAGGCGGCAGCGGCGGTTTCCGAAGTGTCCACGGTGGACGATGCTCCCTATGGTATATTGCGCATCGCCAACAAGGACTTGGGACCGCCCCAGTTCCTGCCCAAGAATATGGCCGTCCCCCAAGCGACTTACGTCAGCCCGGTCATCTTCGATGCCCTCTGGCGAATGAGTCCCGAACGGGTACTGCAGAACGACTTGCTGGAGGACTGGAGCGTCTCCGAGGACGGCGCCACTTGGCGGCTCCAGTTGAAAGAAGGAATCCCTTACCATAAGGGTTGGGGCACCGCAAGCGTTCAGGACTTTATGTGGGTGGTGAACCAGATAATGTCGGAGGAAGGCCGGCACCCCGGCAAGACCAACTTGCGCCGAATATTCCAACGTGACGAGACGGAAACCACCGTCACTATCATTGATGACCTGACGGTAGAGATAAATACCGGCACTCACCAGGCTTTCGACTTTATTTGGCGGTTCCAGCAGTTCGGAGCCAACAACTTCATCCCCCTGGCCAGCAAGGCCTACGCCGACGCGGTGGGGGATGAAAAAGCCACCCTGGAAGGCATTGGCACCGGACCCTGGCAGTTTGTTGAGTTCCGCACCAACGAGCGGTACATCTCCGAGGCAGTGCCCGACCACTGGGACAAGACTCCCTACTTCCAGGAATTGCACTACTTGCAGATTGCCGAGGAGTCAACCCGCATTGCCAACTTCCTGTCCGGTGAAGTGGACACCATGCAGACTTCTCTGGGGTCTATTCCCAACCTGCAAGAAATGGAGGGAGCCAAGTTTATGCGCTTTACCGGCGCCCTGGAATTGCACATAACCCTCCACGGCCAGCTATACATTGACCGTGAGGGTATCCCGGAGCGGGATCTTGATCTGCCCTGGATTTCCGCCTCCGCCGATCCTGCCTCCCCCGAGTGGAAGCGGGCCAGGGATGTACGCGAAGCGATGCGGATAGCCATTGACCGCCAGTCCATCCTGGATAATATCCTGGACGGCGAAGGCTACGCCGACAATCCCTATTGGCGTTGGACCGGATATGAGCACTTCTTTGATGAGGAGATGCGGAATACCAAAGCGGAGTATAACCCGGAGCGGGCCCGTCAGTTGCTGGCCGACGCCGGTTATGCCGACGGCTTTAAAATAGACATGGCCCTGACCCAGCGCTCCTACCCCGGTACTCCCAAGGTGGGCGAGGCGGTGTGCGTGCAGTGGGAGGAAATCGACGTCGTTTGCAACCAGCAGCGGATGCCGATGACCGCCTTCCGGCCCCACTTCGTCAACCGCACCTGGAAGGGCTACAATACCCACGATAACAGTCCTTCCGATGAGCCTCTCAATGGCTATAACCAAGGTATATCCAGCAAGGGCCTGATTATGCGGGGCATGGAACATCCTTACCTGGATGCCCAGGTAGAGGCGATGTTCAACGAACCCATCTTTGAGAGGCGAATAGAAATTCAACGGGAAACCGCCAAATGGATATTGGAAAACGCGGTGCACTTCCCGATAGCGGCGATTAACGTAGTATGGCCGCTAGGTCCGGAGCTGGACTTGTGGAACTTCGGCTGCTGCGCCTGGGATATTGCTTCTAACCTGGAGTATGCCCCCCACCGCGGTCAGTTGGACGGCGAGCGTTTCCCGAAATAGGCTAGCTTAAAGTATGCCGTTTGGCGCCGCCCGATAATCGGTTTAACCGCTGCCTGACGAGCAATAAGGTTACTAAAAAACGGGACGGGGTTAATTACCTCGTCCCGTTCCGTTGTCCGGCGTCGGCTGGAGTTGGACCCGGCATCAACCCGGTATCAACCCGGCATCGGCCCGAGTATTAGGGAACCGCTGAATAAGTCCGTGACCTGGGGGTTTATCCCTACCCGTCGTTCCTCCGCAGGCAGTAACCTAAAACGTGGTGAACCGAGGTTCCTGCCTGCGCCGGAACGACGGGGGGAGTCCTTGGCATAGGGAACCCCCCCATGGGCAAGGTTGTCTGGGTTCCGGCTTGCGCCGGAAAGACGATTGCCGGGGGACTTTGGTCTCTCAAAGACGATTTGGGGGCGGGGTAAGGGAATTAGCAGTCGGGCAGACCCACGCCGGTCCACCAATGGCGGCCCTTGCCGCGGCGGCGGCGCTGGAATCCCTGAGCCGAAAGCTGCATCCCAAAGCTGCGTTGCGGCAAGGGTTCCTGGTTTTCATCCTGGCACCATTCGGTATAAGCCTGGTACAAGGCATTGGCGATTATCAGAGCATCCTCGTTCACCACGCAGCGAGCGGTGATGAAATCGGCCACGTTAACCGTTTTAGTTTTCCTGCCAAGGGGGGCCTTGGAGGTCGAGGTAGAAGTAGAAGTCGAGGTAGAAGTCGAGGTCGAAGTCGAAGTCGAGGTAGAAGTCGAGGTCGATGCCGAATCCTCCGGCTTTACCGACAGGTCCTTGTCGGCATTCCCCACCGAGTCGGCCATTTCCACCTGTTCGCTGCAATACTGGAGCAGGGCAATATAGGTTTGCAGCCCGCCAAGGTCATCCCAGAAGACCTCCTTGCCGTCCAGCGCGGAGGCGTCCAGGGCGAAGGGCACCTGGTTGATTTCGAAGCGGTCGCGATACTCCGGGGGGCAATTCCATTTCGGCGACATCAAGTCCCGGCTCACGGTGTGGTTCAGCAGATAAAAGGAGCAGCGGGCGGCCTTCAAATCAGGGTTCGTTTCCTGCAGCGGCGACCCCTTGAAGGTGGATTCCAGCGTCCGGTAGGTCTGGATGGCGGAGAAGGCGAAAGATCCCCGGATTTGATTGCTGATGCAGCGCACCAATTCCCGATTATCCCGTAGCTGCAAGGACGAGCTCACTTCCACCGTTTCATCAGTGATAGCCTTGAACTCCGTTTTCCCGGGTATATAGGCGGCGGTAATTACACCCCGTTGCGCTGCCGCCCACAAAGCGATTGACAGGGCCAAGTTTTCCTTGACCATTTTTATATTTGAGGCTGACGCCACTGTCTCACCTCCCTGATCTGTTGGACGGGTTTCGTTGCCGCGCCGGCTCGGATTCCTTTACTGGGACGTGAAGGCGTTGGCTTGAGCGGTCGGCTTACTCGGTCAATGTTTAAAATACTACATCCTTACCCGCTATTCGTTGATGTCCATGACCACCTTGATGATGTTATCTTGCCGCTGTTCGTACATATCGTAGGCGGTCTGCACCTGGGAAAAGCCCATGCGGTGGGTAATCATTTGGGCCGGCTCGCACCAGCCCCGCTGCCGCAGGTTGACCAAGTCCTGAATCTGGCCGATGGGGTCTTCGCTGCGGGCGCCGGTAGTCGGGATGATCGTCGGCATTTTATCCATCAGGTAGTTATGCTCGATGGGCACGTACTGGTCGCTCTGGATGCCGAAGATAATGACGGTGCCGAACTGTCGCACTTGGCTAAAGGCCAGATTGAAGGTATCCGGGTAGCCGGCGGCCTCTACGACGATGTCGGCGCCGACGCCGCCGGTAATCTCCAGCACCGCCTCGCTCAGGTTATCCCTTTCCGGGTTTATCGTGTGGGTGGCCCCCATAGCCCGGGACTTTTCCAGCCGGTAATCCAGCAGGTCGGCGGTAATGACGCTGCGCGCTCCCATCCGCGAAGTCAGCATGGCAAAACTCAGGCCGATGCTGCCCTGACCCAGGACGAGCACGTTCTTCTGGAGTACGCTGCCCATCTGCCGACAGGAGTACAGGACGGTTCCCGACGGCTGGCACATAACCCACTCGTCCAGCGGCCCCTCGTCGGGCAGCAGAATCATCCGGCTGGGATCAGAAACCATATATTCCATCAGGCCGCCGGTGCCCCGGGCCGGAATGACGATAACCCGCTGCCCCTCGTGGTAAGCGTCGGTGCGGCTTTCCACAATTACGCCGGCCAGCTCGTGGCAAGGGCGACCGGCAGCCATCGGGTAATTCTCTTCCGGCTCAATCGGTCCATAACCGTGGCGGATGTCACTGCCGCAAACCGAAACCCGTTCCAGTTTTACCAGGCACTCCCCGTCGCCGGCCTGGGGCATATCCAACTCCACGAAATCGAACTGCTTCGGTCCCACCAATCTTGCTGCTTTCATATTTTACGGCTCCACCAATTGAAATTATGGTCCGGCGGTCAGTTTCCTTTGCTCCGGACCGGCTAAAACCGATGCTATTGATTATGAGATGCTTGATATGCTGTATCTTAATGTTTAACCCGGTTTCAAGCAAGCCACCCGGCCCAATCAATCAGGGCAAAAATCCGGACCGGGCCTACACCGGGCCTACACCGGGCCTACACCGGGCCTACACCGGGCCTACACCGGGCCTACACCGGGCCTACACCGGGCCTACACCGGGCCTACACCGGGCCTACACCGGGCTTACACCGGGCCTGCCCCGGGCGTTGGAATGGCTTGGCAATCGCGCTCAGGCGACCAAAATCCCCGGTAATAGTCTTTCCGGCGCAGAGCGAAATCCGGAAAGTCTGACCAAGGGACAGGTCGCCTGGGCCAGGGATTCTCTGGAATCCGGATTTCTCCGGAATGACGGCAGCGGGCCGGATTCGGATTTAAGAGGTTCAAGCAGGACGACCTGAGGCACAGAGTTCCAAATGCGATTGTCCGGGCGGAATTGCAGCCCGGTTGACATAGTTTCCGCCGTCAGGGTAGGCTAATCTGCGGTTGTTGCTTGTTCATCGTCGGGCGTTGGTTGCCAGCTCGACCGGAACCGATTAACCGATTAACCGATTAACTTAAACTGACTAACCTGAACCGACCGGAGCAGCAAATGTCTTCAGCTATCCTCGACCATATTCGGGTGGAGCGCCAACTGCCCGTTGCCACCATCACCATCAACCGGCCGGACCGGCGCAACGCCATCAGCTACCAAATGTGGGGCGAATTGGCCGACCGGCTGGCCGAGCTTGACGCTGACCGGGCGGTGCGGGCGGTGGTTATCACCGGAGCCGGGGAGGCAGCCTTTTCCGCCGGGGCGGACATTCAGGACTTCGACCGGTACCGGGCCGATTCCACCAAGGGCCGGGTCTATAACGAGGCGGTTAACCGGCTGCTAACGGTCGTTGCCAATATGAACACGCCCACGATCTCGATGATTCGCGGCTTTGCCGCCGGTGGCGGCTGTGAGCTGGCGGTGGCTACCGACCTGCGCATCGCCGCCGAGGGCAGCCGTTTGGGGATTCCGGCGGCGCGGCTGGGCATCAGCATCGGCCACCGGGAAATGCAGGGTCTGGTAAATTTGGTGGGCAAGGGCAACGCCCTTTACATCCTGCTTTCGGGCCGCCTGCTGGACGCTCAGGAGGCGCTGCGGATCGGCCTGGTCAACCAGGTAACTTCGCCGGAGGAACTCGCCTCCGTTACCTATCAGTTGGCCGACGAAATCGCGGCCCTGGCCCCCCTGTCCCACGCCGCCAACAAACAAACCCTGAACCAGATACAGGCCAAGCCCTCCCTGGATGACCTTACCCCGGCGGAGGCCGACTTGCCCCTGACCCAGTTCGATACCCGAGACTACCAGGAAGGCTACCGCGCCTTTCTGGAAAAGCGTGCCCCTGACTTTATCGGCGAGTAATTCGGAAGCGGCGAGGGATAGTCGCCTGGTAAAGCGGTAATGGGAAAGTCCGGCGAATAGGGTAGGAGCCGGGCTTCCCTGCGATCTAATTTTTGGCATCCTGCTTATTTAGTGTATTAAGTCCAGGGAATAACCCCCGGGAATGTTGGTGTTGTTATGCCGCCACGGGTACCAAAAATGCGGGCCGACCGGCTGCTGGCCGAGCGCGGGCTGGCCGAAAGCCGGGAGCAGGCCCAGATAATGATTATGGAGGGCCTGGTATTCGCCCCTTCCGGGCGGGTGCTCAAGGCCAGCGCCGCCCTGGCCGAAACCACGCGGCTGGAGGTGCGGGGAAGGCTCCCCTACGTCAGCCGGGGCGGGTTGAAGCTGGCCCACGCGCTGGACGCTTTTGCCCTGCCGGTGGCCGGCCTGACCGTCCTGGACCTGGGCGCCTCTACCGGCGGCTTTACCGATTGCCTGCTGCAACGCGGGGCGAAACGGGTCTATGCGGTGGACGTGGGCCACGGTCAACTGCACCATCGGCTCCGGCAGGATGCGCGGGTTGCCGTGCTGGAAAAGTGCAACGCCCGCTATCCCTTTGACCTTCCCGAGCCGGTGGATTTGGTGGTGATTGACGTGTCCTTCATATCGCTGACCCGGGTAATCCCGCCGGCCCTGGCCCACCTCAAGCCGGGCGGCCCGGTGGCGGCCCTGGTCAAGCCTCAATTCGAGGCGGCGCGGGGCGAAGTAGGGCGGGGCGGAGTGGTCAAGGATCCGAAAGTCCACGCCGGCACGCTGAGCCGGACGATAGTATGGGCGGTGAATCAAGGCTTGCGGGTGCGCAATCTCTGCCCTTCGCCAATTCTGGGAGACAAGGGGAACCGGGAATTCTTCCTGCTACTGGAAAAGCCCGGACTGACCGGTCTGGCATGAACGCCGGGAAGAGACGAAATGGCCGGTGACCGAGTTGCAGGTCTGGTTCTACTGCTGGCCTTCCTGGTAATCATCTGGGTGGTGGAGGTGGTTAACGCCTTTACCGGCCACTCGCTCAATGTCTATGGCATCCTTCCCCGCACGGTGGAGGGTTTACGGGGCATCCCCTTGAGTCCCTTTTTGCACGGAGGCTTTGGACACCTGCTTTCCAACACCCTGCCCCTGTTAGCCCTGGGCGGGCTGGCGGCGCTGCGGGGCCGTAGCGCCTTCCTGACCGTGACGGCCTTTATTATCGGGGTAGGCGGCGCCGGGGTGTGGCTGGTAGGCCGATCGGCGCTGCACGTCGGGGCTAGCGGGCTGGTTTTCGGCTACTTCGGCTACCTGGTTGCCCGGGGAGTGTATGAACGCAGCATCTGGTCCATTGTGATTGCCCTGGCGGTAATTCTGATTTTCGGCTGGGGGATTCTCTTCGGCGTATTGCCTAACGCGGGGTTGGTGTCCTGGGAAGGGCATCTGTGCGGGCTGATTGCCGGCGTCCTGGTTGCCCGGCTGACCCGCAACCGGCGTCCTGCCTAGCGCGGGGGTTTTCAATTGTCCTTAGCCAGGCTCAGGATGGGCGGGGGCGTGCCCGGCCCCGGAAGTATGGCCCGGCCCCGGTATGCGGTACGGGGTACGCGGTAATCGGCACGCGGCATACGGTTTACCAATAACGGCGCGGCGACTTATAATGCAGCCAACCGTTGGACCTCTACCGAACCTTTATCGCATCTCTATCCCATATTTATCGTACCTTAATCGAGAATCGGAATCGAAAATGGGACTTTTCGAGCGAGTCTTAGGGATAAACACCCAGGTCTCGAACTTATTCAGGGGTTCCTTGGCTCACCCAACTAGCAGGAGGGTTTTTATGGATGTTAAGGAAGTAGCGGAAATGTTGATGGCTCAGGGCAAACGGGTTTCGGTGGCTGAAGCAGATACCGCCGGATTGGTGGGTTATCTGCTGGGCACGATACCCGGCAGTTCCCAGTTTTTCCCCGGCGGCGTCATTGCCTATACCGGCGGGCTGAAACAGAGCATCCTGGGCGTGTCTGATGAGCTGTATAACAGCAAGGGCAGTGTCTGCGAGGAAATGGCAATTGCGATGGCCCGAGGCGTCCGCGAGCTGACCGGCACCGATTACGCCGTTTCCACCACCGGAGTTACCGGCCCGGCTCAGGGACACTCCACCCTGCCCATCGGCACCTTTTACATCGGACTGTCGGACCAGGACGGCGAGGACGTAGCGATTCACATCCAGTTGGACGGCGACCGGGACCAGAACAAGCGGGGCGCGGCCCAAGCTGCCCTGGACCTCCTGGGGCAGCGGCTTCAACAGAGCCAAGGGGGCTGAATGGCAAGCCGGGAAACCAGGGAAGGGATAATCCTGCTGGGCCAGAATCTTTTCTTTATGGGCCGGGTAGAAACCGTCGCCGAACCCCTCGGCTACCAGGTGCATCAGGCGCAAACCGAGGCCGGTTTCTGGCAGAGCTACGACGACCGGGCTACGTCGCTGGTTCTGGTGGACCTGGAGGGCAACGAGGATACCTGGGTTGCCGTTCTGGCCGGTTTGCAGCAACGGCTGGAGTCGGCGGCCCCACCGCCGGACGCCGCGGAAGCCCCGGACGCCCCGGACGCCCCGGAAGACCTTAACGGGGAATCCGCCGAGGGAGTCCGAATAGTAGCCTTTGGCCCCCACGAAGACCTGGCCGCAATGGAGCGGGCCAGATCCCTGGGCTGTCACCTTACCCTGAACAAGGGCCGCTTCAGCGCCACCCTGCCGGAAATAATCGGCGGCGTCAAGGCCGGGGTAGCCGAGACAGGGGAATAGGTCAATCCGGGTCATCCGAGGGTTCCGTTTCCCGGCGGTTCATATTCGACAAGTCAAGGCGGCAAACTCAGGACGAGCTTTGTTTTGCTTACCCATCGTCCTGAGCTTCCTGAGCTTGCCGGACGGTCTCGGCGCCCAGGGCAGTTGCAATTGGAACTTAACGATACTCTGAATAAGTCCGTGACCTGGGTGTTTATCCCTACCCGTCGTTCCTGCGAAAGCAGGAATCTCGGTCCACAACGTTGTAGGTTCCTGCCTTCGCAGGAACGACAGGGTGAAGGCACCGGCGTTTAATGAGTTATTCAGAGTATCCTTAACGCCTCGGATTGGCCCCTTTGATTCTGGGCCGGCGCTGGGGCGAATAAGTCATAAACCCGGGGCATCAATCTTTGAAATGGGGCATTACCCGCTCGGCGAACAGCTCCAGGTTGCGCATACCCCGCCGCAAGTCCATCCCCGGCCACATCATCCGGAAGCTGCCGTGGGACATCCCCAAATCCCGGAACTTTTTAATCTCTCCGATGCAGTCCTCCGGGTCGCCGATGATGAACCGGTCCCGGGCCAGCTCGGCAAAGGATGAGCTGAACTCTTCGTCCATCGCCTTGTCCTGCCCCCACTGGGCATAGGCCTCATACTTGCCGCCCAGGAAGGGCGCGACCTCGGCCAGGGCTTGCTCCCGGCTTTCGTGGACGTAAAGCTCCCGGGCGATCGGCAAATCCTGGGGGGCGTCGGAACCGGCGGCCTCCGCCGTGGCGTGGTAAAGCTCCGTCTGCCGCTTGATGTTGGTATAGGTGGCATGGGGGTTGACGTACCAGGTGAAACCGCGCCGCGCCGCCCGCTTTATCGCCGCGTCGCCGTTGGCTGCTACCCAGATGGGCGGGTGAGGCTGCTGAATCGGCCGCAAGGTCATCTGCGCCCGGTCCAGGTCGAAGTGCTCCCCGTGGAAAGTTACCTCATCCTGCGTCCAGAGTTGGCGCATCACCTCCAGGCATTCCAGATAGCGGGACACCCGCCGCCGCCGCGGCAGGCCAAAGGCGTGGTACTCCTCATCCCGGTAGCCCAGGGCGGCGCTCAAGGCAAAGCGCCCGCCGGTGATGATGTCCATCGTGGCAACCCGTTCCGCCAGGTCAACCGGGTGATGCAGGGGCACCAGCAGCGTAGCCACAATGCCCATACCCTCGGCCTCCGCCGCCAGGCGCGCCAGCAAAGGCATGGTTTGCAACTGCTGGTAAGGCGAGGTCAAGTAGTGCTGCCCCTGATAGAAAAAGTCGAAGCCCAACTCTCGGGCGGTGCGGATATACTCCACAATCTCTTGAAAACTCTTTCTCATGTCGGTGCCGACGGGTTGCTGACCCATGCCGGACAAGGAAACGCCAAACTGCATATAACCCCCAACGATTCTAATGAGTCCAATAGTGCGCAAATTTCCGGTGAATTATATTCCGGACGCCGGGCCGGTACAATGTTGGCCGCTTCCTCCTCCGTGGTCTTTCAATAGCCGCCACACCGGCTCAAGTCCGCTCATGGTGAGCCGGTCGAACCATAAACCGGTCCTTCGACAAGTTCAGGATGAGCGCGGGACGTACCCGCCCGGCGACAAGCTCAGGACGAGCGGGGTAGATACCTGCCCGGCTGGACCATCCGGGTTTGCGGCTTACGCCGGTTCCAGGGTTTGGCGCGACTTGCTGTTGGCGATGATGCCGGCCCAGTCGTATTCCATCGGGACCATCTGCACCTGCCGCCAAACCTCCGATTGGTCGTGGTAGTGGGGGCTGCCGGGGTGCCCCGACGCTCCCAGAGGAATGGCCCACAGGGAGTTTTCCCAGTCGGACAGGTCAAAGGCGTAGCGGGCCACCGACAAGCTGCCTACGGTGGCCGGGTCTGCCGGAGAATAGGCTCCGGCCAGGGGCGTGTCGCCGTCGCCGGACATCGGTATGGCCGGTGGGTCCAGCAATGCGGCCGCCTCCGGAAATGCGTCGGAAAGAGTATGGCGGGGCCTGGCTTGGTGCAGCTTGTCCCAACGCCACTGCTCCGGATCGTCGCCCAGACTCTGCCGCAGCGTCGCCACCCCCTGAGCCAGGGCGGCCGACATCAGCGCCGGCCAGGTTTCCCCCTCCGGCAGCAGGCGGCGGTCGTCCTCCGGGAAGAGGGTAATCAGCAACGTCTTGACGCTTCCCAGGAATACGCCGGTGCCCCGGTTGGCCGGATTCCACGCTTCTTTCGTCAACTCTTCGCCCAGGTTGTGCCGGAAAATGCGGTAAAGCAGGGCATCCCGGAAAGCGCTGTAGATGGTTGGCTCCACGCCTTCCGCGTCCATGCTGCCCGACCAGGCCGACAGTTTTTCCAAGGCTTGGGTAGCTAGTGAGTTTGCCGTTTCAATCTCGTTCCGATGGGTTTTCAGATAGTCAATGTAGGCCAGGGCCGGGATGGATATGCGTTCGTTGTGCACCCGGGCCATGTCCGTCGCAGTGGGACGTTCCAGGGCCAGCAGGCCCTTGGTGACCCGCTCGGCACGGAAGCCGGGGGTGAACTCGGAGGAGATATAGTAGGGATAATCGTCGCCCACCGGCTTGTTGTTGGCGGTGGCAATGTAGCCCTCTGCCGGGTTAATGGAGCGGGGCATTTCCTTAAAGGGGATGTTGCCCTGCCACTCATGGTCCCCGGCCCAGCCGGGGACCGGCAGGCGGGCGTTCTGGCGGGAGCGTATGGGTATTTCTCCCCGGCACAGGTAGCCAATGTTGCCGTCCACGTCAGCAAAAAGGAGGTTGTTGCAGGGGTCAACCCAGCCCCGCATTGAGTCGGCCAACTCGTGGCTGTCCTGGGCCCGCAACATATCTGGGATGATGTCGGGCCAGGGCTTGGGGCCATCGGTGGCGGTGTACTTGAGGGCCAGACCGTACCCGGAAGGCGGGCCGCCGGCGATGATGGGGCCGTGGCGGGTGGCCCAGGTAGTGAACTGGTGGTCAGCGCCGCCCTTGACCTGGATGACCTCTTCCCGGGCGTCGGCGGGACGCCAGTGGCTGGCGGAAAAGTCGTTGAAACGGGATGTTCCTTCTTCCTGAATGTCCGGTAGTCGATATAGTCCCCGGTTGGAGCCGTTGAACTGCTCGATGTAAAGGTCCTGGTAGTCGGCGCTGGTGTGGGTGATGCACCAGGCCACTTTGTCGTTGTGGCCGAAGTGGGGAAAGCCCGGTACGCCGGGGATAGCCAGGCCGATAACGTCGAACTCTGGGCAGGCGACGTGGCTCTGGTAATAGACGTTGGGCGTGTCCAGGGCGCGGTGGGAATCGCCGGCCAGCAGGGGCTTGCCGGTGGCAGTGCGGTCGCCGGCGATGACCCAGCTATTGCTGCCGCTGCCGGTCTCTCGCAGGTAGTTGAGGGCTGCCGCGCCCTGGCTCAGTTCAGCCAGGGCGTCATCCACCATACCATCGTTCACAGTACCCGCGTAGCGTGTCCCCGGCGGCAGGATTTGCAACTGCCCGGGCTGGTAGCCGGGAGCCAGAGACGCCGCCGCTTCCGGTCCCAGTTGGCGCACCAGTTGCGCCCGCCATACCTTGGACTCGAAAACGCCCATCAGGATGTGACGCACCTTGAATACTACCAGCCCGTCCCAGGGCTGCCAGGGTTCGGGGGTAAGGCCGGTGATGGAATACTCGACGGGCAGGGAGCCTTCAGCGGTGGCGGTATCAATCCAGGCATTGACGCCCGCGGCGTAGGCGTCCATCAACTTGCGGGTATGGTCATTAACCGCTCCGTAATCGGCCCGGGCGCTGGCTTCCAGGCGAAAGCGGCGCATCAGTATGTCCTGCTCCAGGGCCGACTCGCCCACCGCCTCGGCCCAGCGTCCGCTGCCCCGCCGCCGGTCATACTCCATCTGCCACAGCCGGTCCTGGGCCGTGACAAACCCCTGGGCAAAAAAGGCGTCCGGCTCGCTGCCGGCCCGCAGGTGGGGGATGCCGTAGCCGTCCCGGTAAACCTGGGCGGTGGCGGACAGGCCCTTGAGCACAACCTTGCCGTCGGTGCGAGGGAGGGAGTTGGTTAGGTCGGCGTGGGTGAGCATCATTCTCTCGTTCCTATCGAGGCTGATTTGCAACTGTCTGCATATTGATTCAGAGCTAGTGCAGTGGATGTAATTACATCCACGTCCGGGTGACTCTCGTGTGGTAACCAGTCGGTATGAGTTGCCACAACTACGAGTTTGCAATCGCCCTTGTTTTTGGCCGCCTTCTTTAAGACAGCGACTGCCTGAACAAGAGATTCTTCCTGCCGTTGCACTCTAATGAATACGGGAAGGCCATTAACCTCTCTTTTCAAAAGGCCATCAATGCCTCCATTTCGATGAACCGGGGTGTAGTCAATACCGAAAAGGTGCCTGGCGGCTATGGCTTCATGTTGACGATAAGAATCCCGGCCTTTCTGAAGCAGAAGAGATTCGGTAAAGACCGGATCATTGAGTCTTCGCTTGGTTAGCTCGATTGCTTCCTCGGAGATGTCAATTCCTATCGAATTCCGGCCCAAAAGTTTCGATGCGATGAGGGTCGTGCCACTACCACAAAAAGGGTCCAGCACCCAATCCTCTTCGTAGGTCACTAGCTCGATAATCTGTTTCATCAAAAGGACCGGCTTCTGTGTGGGAAAGCCGATACGCTCTTTAGCTTTCGGGTTTAGAAATGGAATATCCCATACATCGGACAGAGGGACACCCTTTTTTGTTCCACTTCCTACAATCTCACCGCTGTCGTTTCGCTGATATACCGCCTTATTGCGGAAATCCCTGACTCGCTTCTGCATAATCTGGTCGATATTTGTCGCCGGTGAGTATTCCTGGTAGAAAGTATTGAACCTGAAACCATGGGTCTTCGAATAGAAGAAAATCGTCTGATGCGCTGGTAATAGCCCCTTCTTTGCATTTGACCATCGCCTGAACGACCAAATTATCTCAGACCTGAAATTTTCGGCCCCAAATACCCGGTCCAGCATGAGCCGTATAATGTGGGATGCCGATTTATCGCAGTGGAGAAACAGGCTTCCAGTGCTCTTCAAAACCTTCCGCGCAAAAACAATCCTCTGATATAAGTAATCCAAGTAGGCATCTTCACTTTCCCAAATATCTCGAAAGGCGCAACTCGTGGCACCATCTGGCAGAATGTATTTGTACTCCTGTTGAGTGAAAAACGGCGGATCGGCATACACCAGATCTACCGACTCCGGTTCCATTGCACTAAGGCTTTCCAAACAATCTCCCGTGTACGTTATTGCATCAACCATTCGGAGCTTCTCCGTTTGCGATGGATTCCAAAATCGACCTCAGGTCAATTTCTGTTCTATCCACGATGTATTGCCACGCTCCCTCTCCGTAGTGATATTCGCCACCAGCCCCGGCATACAGGGTTGCCAACGTTCTTTGGATTCTCTGCGCTTGCGCCCGGTTAGGGTAAAAGAACATTATGCGAATGGGTTTGTATCCGGCAACCGAAATGTTTTGCAACCGAGTATGTTCCTTGGTGATGTGGTCCCCATCAGTAGTGGCGTCACGCCACTTAATCTCTATAGCGTCTACATTTTCGACCAGGCAGTCAATCTCAAAGGTTTTGGGCCGCTGCCCTAAAGTGTTCGGTATTCGAATTGAGCCTGAATTCGGGTACCTTTCAGTGAAGCAGAGTTTTGCAGCTTCCTCCAAGAACGTACCTGCATACCTGTAAAGGAACCGGCCTTTGTTCTGATAAACGTCTATGAGATTACCTTCCTCAATGGTTACGCCAAGTAAACGATATATCAGAAAATGGCTCTTGTCGTCGTCTTCCATTTCCCTCACACGCTCATCAACACGGTACTTGATACTGGCCGCGTACCTATCTACTAGTTCCCGTATTTTCCCTTCAATATCCATTGTGTCGGTATATTGCCTTTCTGTCCGGAGATAGCCACTACAACACCGCAATTATATTCACCCCGTACCTTTGCCGCAACGGGCCTCTATCATAAGCCCCCTCACCTTGACGCCCGCCCTTCCCAATGCCACAATCGGGGCAAATCGCCGCAATATAATAGGGAGGGTAGCTATGATTTGGTGCCGCTTTCAACTGGGAGAAACCATTGGTTATGGCCGGATAGTGGATGATGAGGTTATCGAGGTGGCGGGCAGCCCGATGGGGCCGGACGGGCCTGCGTCGCCCGCCGATACCGGCGTAACCTACGCTTTGGGCGAGGTGCGGCTGCTGGCCCCGATCATCCCGCCGATGCTCTACGCCGCCGGGCCCAACCACCGCGGCCACGTGGAGGGTATGGCCCGCCGCCGGGGATCCGAGCCGAATTACCCCAAGTTTCCGGAGCCTAACTTCCGCTCGGTGCATGCCATCATCGGCGCCGAGGAGAATATTGTGGTGCCCGCAGAAAGCTCCGGGGCGGTACAGCCGGAGGGCCAGTTGGGGGTGGTTATCGGTAAACACGCCCGCAAGGTTACCAGCAAAGCCGAGGCCCTGGACTGCGTGTTTGGCTATACCATCGGCAACGACATTAGTCAGCGGGTATGGCAGGGGGGCGACCGGACGATGTTCCGGGGCAAGAACTGCGACAGCTTCAAACCCCTGGGGCCCTGGATTGTCACCGGCCTGGATTATGACGGCTTTCATATAATCGTCCGGCATAACGGCGAGGTGTGGGAGGACTTTACCTCGGCGGATCAGATTTGGGACGTGCCGACCTGGATTATGGAGATGAGTAAGTACACCACGCTGCATCCCGGCGATGTGCTGTGGATGGGAACGCAGGGAGCCGACGGCGATATGGTTCCCGGCGACACCATCGAAGTGGAAATAAGCGGTATCGGCCTGCTGCGGAACTATATAGTAGCCGAAGAGTAGGTTCCGGCCGACCGGAGACCTCAGGGGGTTTCCGGGGAAGGCAAGGGGCAACCCGCCATACTCCCCGGTCGGCCATTGCCCGCGAAGGGCTTACTGGGAAGGTAGGGGGCAAACACCAGGGTTGCCCGGCGATTGTCGAGGTGTTCCAAACCGGGGCAACCGGCCAAAGTGGTTGCCCCTTATGTTTTGCGATTCGCTTTTTACTTGACGGCGCTCTTTACTTGACGGTGTAGGTAGCCGGATTTTCGGCGATGCGTCCTTCTTCCTGCAGCTTGGTCAGGTGGGTATTGACGTTGCGGGTGGCGGCGCCGCGCAGATTTCGGCGCAGATTTCGCGGATATACCGCCGATACCGTCTCGTCCACCGTAGCCGCTCCGCCGGCCAGGGCGGACAGCACCTGCCCCTCCCGTTCCTGCCGATGGTGGATGTACCAGCGGATTCGGGCCTCGCCGTTGGCAATCACCTGGCCGTGGCCGGGGCAGATGATTTGGGGCCGCTGCCGGGCCATCAGTTCCAGCGATTCCAGGTATTGCTTGAGGTTGCGGACGCTGGAGGAGGAGTTTCCCAGGATATTGTCGCCGCTGAATAGGACGCCGTCGGCCCGCAAGTGGTAGCAAACGTGGTCGTCCTCGTGGCCCGGGGTGAACAAGACCCGCAGGGATACGCCGCCGCCGGTGGGAACCAGTTCCCGGGAGCGCAGCTTGACCACGCAGCCCGCTCCCAGCCGTTGGGTCAGCGCCGGTTCCAGCTTGGGGTGGCAGCGCACCGGGCAATTGAAGACGTCCTGCAGCCGGTCCAGGCCGCCGATGTGGTCGCCGTGGCCGTGGGTAATCAGGATGGCCGACATCCGGGGCCGGCCCAGCTCCTCATAGTAGTCCAATATCTGGCGGGTCCAGGCGCGATACGGCTCCCCGGAGTCCACCAGGACCATGTGGTCGGACGGGTCGCCGACAAAGTAAATCTGCGTGCCGCCGGGGTGCATTGCGCCAAAGGAGCTTTGGTCTTCCCGTATATGGGTACTGTAAATATGCTCGGTAATTTGCATCACGAATCCTCCTGGTAACGGCCTGGCAACGGCTTAGTCCTGAAAATGACCGGGGCGATTGACGGCCCAAACCGGCGACGGGCTAACTTTCTATCACCAGCTTGCCGAAAAACTCCCGGGACTCCATTACCCGGTGGGCCTCCGGCACGTCGGTCAAGGGGAAGGTCTGTCCCACGATGCCGGTTAGCTCGCCTTGATGGATACACTTCATCAGGTCGCTGAAACTGCGGCGGGTGCGGCCTCCGCTGCCCATCAGGTGCAATGGACGGCCCTGCAGGATGGACAGGTCCATGTTGGTGCGCGCCCCGGAGGTTACCCCGGTAATAACCAGACGGCCGCCTGGCTTCAGGGAGAGCAAATTTTCCTCCCACACATCGGCGCCCACCACGTCGAACACCAGGTCAACCCCCTTGCCGTCGGTCAACTCCTTGACCCGTTCGCTGATGTTGGTAGTTTCCCGGTAGTTGATCCCCTCGTCCGCGCCCCACTCCTTCGCCTTTTCCAGCTTCCAGTCGCTGCCGGCGGTGGTGATGACCCGCGCACCCACCATCTTGGCAATCTGGATCGCCATGCTGGCCACTCCACTGCCGGCTGCCTGAATCAGCACGTCATCCCACGAGCGCACCTGGCCCTGCACCACCATGCACTGCCAGGCGGTATGTCCGGCCAGGGGGATGGCGGCCGCCTCGTTAAAGCTCATCGAGTCGGGAATCTTGTAGGCGTTTATCGCCGGGGCGGTGATGTATTCCGCATGACCTCCGTCCAGGTCAACGCCGATGCGTAGCTGGGCAGTGCAGTACTGGTCCAGGCCCTCCACACAATTCTCGCAGACGTGGCACTTGACCCGGTTCTCCAGCAGCACCCGGTCGCCTATCTTCAGGTTGGTGCGGACTTCCGGACTGATGGAAACAACCTCGCCGGCTACGTCCATGCCCATAATGCGGGGCGTTAAACCGCTGCGGCCCCGGGTGCGCGAACCCATATCGCCGCGGTTCAGGGCGCTGGCGTGGACCCGCAGCATAACTTCGCCGGGCTCGACCTCCGGCTCCGGCATATCATCATAAACCAGGGCATCCGGCCCCCCGGGTTGGTCCAGATAAACCGCTTTCATAAGAAACTCCTTCCAAGTAGCAAGTCAGTAATTGTCCGCATATTACTAGAGCGGGGGGATAGCGTCAAAGCGGGGCAACTTGCGGGGTTGCCCGGGGTGAGCTCGGGCGGGGCAATCGCACATGGAACTCTATGCCCTGCATTGACCCCTTTGAATTCAGGCCCGCTACCGTCATTCCGGAGAAATCCGGAATCCAGAGCATCCTGAGCATCGGCAAACTCTCCTCAGGTCGGCCTGCCCGGATTCCGGCCTGCGCCGGAAAGACGATTACCGGGGACTTTGGTAGCCCAAATGCGCCCAGCCCCGGGGTGAGCTGAGGCCAAGGTCGCCGAATTGACGGGCTTTCCCTTTGCCATTACACTTGCCCCCAAGCTGCAGCAACGGACTATGTAGGGATAATAGTAGGGATAAATAATGAGGTTGCCGGGTTGTCCCCGACCGCCGTTGAGGATGGAGGGTAGAGGTTATGAGTCTTCCGGAGTTTGACGTTACCGGGCAAAAGGTACTGATTACCGGAGCGGGCCGGGGCATCGGCAAGGGCATTGCCCTGGCTTTCGCCGAGGGAGGGGCCGACGTGGCGGTTACCGGCCTGACCACCACCGGCGTTAACCAGGTGGCCGAGGAGGTGCGGGCACTGGGCCGGGTTGCCCTGCCTTTGACCGGCGATGCTACCAAGGCCGAAGATATGGACCGGGTGGCCGCGCAGGCCCTGGCCGAGTTCGGTCATTTAGATACGCTGGTTACCTGCGTGGGCGATGCCATTCGCAAGCCGGTGGTTAAGCTGCCCGGCGTCGCCGTGGAGGGTATGACCGAAGAGGAATGGCGCTTCATCATAGATATTAACCTGACCGAGGCTTTTCAGGGGTGCCGGGCCTTTGGCGCTCACCTGCTGGAGCGCCGACAGGGCAGCGTAATTAACATATCCGGCTGGGCCGCTTTCCGGGGACGGCAGGGTTCGGCGGCGTATGACGCCTCCAAGGCCGGAGTTATGCGCTTCACCGAGTCCCTGGCGCAGGAGTGGGCAACCTATGGCGTGCGGGTAAACTCCATTGCCCCGGGCAGTTTCCCCGACCCGGCTCAAATGTCGGCGGAAGCGTATCAGGCCCGGCAGGATGCGGCCAAGGACCAGGTTCCCCTGGGACGGGTCGGTTACCTGAAAGAGATAGGCTATCTGTCCGTCTTTCTGGCCTCGCCGGCGGCGGCCTACGTCACCGGCCAAACCTGGGCGGTGGACGGTGGGGTGAGCATAAAATCGGCGTGAAGCAATTACGAATTAAAAATTAGGAGTTACGAATGCGGCTTTGCTCCTAGCGGCTCCAAGTATCCCTAGTCACGCATTTCTTCATCGTAATTTCCAATTCCTAATTCGTAGTTGAACGAGGAGGTTCTACCCATGACAATGCAATACCCGTTGCTGGTGTCCAATATCCTAAACCGGGCCAGAACCGCCTTTCCCGACAAGGAGATAATTACCCGGATTGAGGGCGGCGTCCACCGCTACACCTACCGGGACATGGCAACGCGGGTCAACCGCCTGGCTAACGCCCTGGCCGCCCTGGGCGTGAAACCAGGCGACCGGGTAGGGACGTTCGCCTGGAACACCTACCGCCACCTGGAAGCCTACTTCGCCGCTCCTTCAATGGGCGCGGTCAACCACACTATCAACATCCGCCTTTTCCCCGATGACCTGGTTTACATCATCAACCACGCCCAGGACAAGGTATTGCTGATTGACCCGGACCTGGCGCCAATCCTGGAGGAGTTGGCGCCCCAACTGGAGTCGGTGGAGCATTACGTCATAATGTCCGACGACCCGGAACCGTCAACCACCTTACCTGGAGCGCTCAGCTACGAAATGCTGCTGGCCGAGTCCTCCGCCGAGTTTACGCCGGCGGATTTGGACGAATACGCGCCGGCCGGCCTGTGTTATACCTCGGCCACTACCGGGCGTCCCAAGGGCGTGGTCTATAGCCACCGCGCCCTTTACCTGCACACCATGGCCGAGTGTATGGCCGATACTATGGCATTTTCCGAGCGGGACACAGCTATGGCTATTGTGCCGATGTTCCACGCCAACTGCTGGGGCTTTCCCTACTCCAGCACTATGGTGGGGGCCAATCAGGTGATGCCCGGCGTCCGCCCCGACCCTCAGGCAATCTGCGAGCTGATCGAACAGCATCGGGTGACGGTCAGCGCCGGGGTGCCCACCATCTGGATGGGCCTGCTGGAATACCTGGAGCGTTCCGGGGAAAGCTATGACTTTTCCTCGGTGCGTGAGATATTCTGTGGCGGTTCAACTCTGCCGGTCAGCGTCATCAAAGCCTATAAAGAGAAGCTGGATGTCAACTTGGTCCAGGCTTACGGAATGACCGAAGCCACTCCTATCGTGACCCTTAACCGGGTCAAGTCTGGCCTGGAAAGCCTGCCCGACGACGAAAAGTACGAACTGGGCGGCAGCCAGGGTTTGCTGGTCGCCGGGCTGGAGATGCGGCTGGTGGACGATGCGGGGAAGGACCTGCCTTGGGACGGCGAGCAGCGGGGCGAGTTGCTGTTCCGCGGCCCCTGGGTTGCCCGGGAATACTACAACGACCCGCGTACCGCCGAAACCTACATTGACGGTTGGTATCACAGCGGCGACATCGCCTCGGTGGACGCCGAAGGGTACATCCAGATTGGCGACCGAGTGAAAGATATGGTAAAGAGCGGCGGCGAGTGGATTTCCTCGGTGGACCTGGAAACGGCAATAATCGCCCACCCGGACGTGCTGGAGGCGGCGGTCATTGCCATCCCTCACCCCACCTGGCAAGAGCGGCCCCTGGCCTGCGTGGTAGCCAAAGAGGAGTCCCGCCAGTCTCTGGACAAGGCCCAGATTATCGAGTTCATTCGGGAAAAATTCGCCCGCTGGTGGCTCCCCGACGACGTGGTTTTCCTGGACGAAATCCCCAAGACCAGCGTCGGCAAGTTCGACAAGAAAGTCCTGCGGGACCGGTTTCAGAACTATACCCCAAAGGGATAGCGGGCAACGCTTCGCTCCCTCGGCTGCCGGCTATTGGGCTGCCGGCTATTGGGCTGACCGCCGGCGGGCGGGGGTGGGCTATGTCAGGTACCAGATAGCCAGGGTCTTTTAATTCTCCCTCTCTCTTGGTGGAGCGGGCCGGGGTGAGGGTGAAGTCCTGCTTTCCAACAGCTTTGCATCCACCGGGGAGACGCCCCCACCCTAACCCTCCCCCGGAAGGAGATGAAACTATTGGAGGGAACTATTAAAAGACCCGGAACCACCCTGCCGGACCAGGTGCCATTTCTCCGTTGGTGTGGTATCCTTATATCCCGAACCGCCAATTAAGGCCGGATGCCCCGAGGGGGCGCCGAAAGGCAGCTCTTTCCGAAGCGCTGCACCGGGAGCCGATTCAACCGCAAGGCGGCCCCGGAAAGTTTCGATTAAGCGGCCAAACGGTAAACGGCCAAACGGAAGACGGTTAAACCGAAACTTTAGCCGCGATAGCCTAGATCGCGATAGCCTAGATATAGAAAGGTAAAATAAAGGTCAACATTATGGATGCCGCCCAGATATTAAAGCCCGAGAGCAACCCGAATATCCCTGCTTTTGGCCCCGGAGATACGGTGCGAGTCAATTTCCGTATCCGTGAAGGCGAGCGAGAACGTATCCAGGCTTTCCAGGGAGTGGTGATCCGACGGCAGAACGGCGCCAGCCCTTCAGCCAACTTTACCGTACGCCGGGTAGCCGGCGGCGGCGTTGGCATCGAGCGGATTTTTCCCTTGTTCTCTCCCCTGATTGATTCTCTGGAAGTTACCCGCCGTGGCTCCGTCCGCCGCGCCAAGCTTTACTACCTGCGCGGATTGCAAGGCCGCGCCGCCCGAATTAAGGAAAAGGCTTTGCCGCGCCGCGTTCGGGGCCCGGCCGAAAGCCAGTAAACGTCCTAGTCCTATCCCATTTCCGACCGGCCCGAAAAGGCGTATTCGCCGGCGACCGGCGCTAACCGGTCGGCCGGTGACCCCGCTGGGGCAGGCCCAACTTAAGCGCCCTGAGCCTCCGCTGCAGCTCTGTCGTTTAAACCCGGAGCGAACCAGATAAATACGGTGCGGCGGAACGGGAAACCTTTCGAGATACTCTGAATAAGTCATTAAACGCCAGCGCCCGCACCCGGTCGTTTCTGCGAAGGCAGGAACGACGGGTAGGGATAAACACCCAGGGCACGGACTTAGTCAGAGGTTCCTTAGCATTGTATGGCTTTGCAGTTTTGACTTAACAGTTCCGCTTTACGTACAACCAGACTCGACTCGACTCCGCCAGGCAGCCAACGGCTATGATGAGATACGCAGAAGTAGCGGTGGACGCCCCGGTTAACCACTCCCGCACCTTTTCCTACAGCATCCCCGACCGCTTTCGGATCCAGCCGGGTCAACTGGTCTGGGTTCCCTTTGGCCGCCGCACCCTCCAGGGCGTGGTCATTGAGTTGGCGTCGGCTCCCCAAGTAGAGGCTACCAAGGACATCTTGCAGCCGGTAGAGCCGGCCCCCCTGCTGGATGCTATCGACCTGACCCTCGCCCGGTGGATTAGCCGGTACTATCTCTGCTCCCTCTTTGACGCCGTGTCCCTGTTCCTCCCGCCCGGTTTCAAAGCCCAGGTGCACTCCCAAATCCTGCCCCTGCCCGTTGCCGACGCCGAACTGGAGGGGTTGAAACCCCCGGCCCAGGAAGCGCTGAAAGCCCTGGCCGAGCATAAGAGGTTGAGCGAGGCGGAGTTCGCCAAGCTGTTGGGCCGGTACGGCAGCCGTGAAGTGAACCGCCTGGCGGAACGCGGCCTCATCCACCGGCGGGTGGACATTCCCCGTCCCCTCCGGTTTCAATACACCTCTCAACTATTCCCCGCCGGAGAGCCTGACGCCGCCGGACAGTGGCCCGCCGCCGGCAAGCTTCCGCCGCGACAGGAAAGGCTGCTCCAGGCGGTGCGAGAGCAGGAAGGAAGTTATTCCACCACCCAGGCCAACCAAAATTTCGGCGCCACTGCGGGCAATGCCCTGGTGGAAAAGGGGCTGCTGGCCCTGGAGTGGGTGCGCCAGGAAAGTACCGTGGTGGCCGCGCCGGGGACGTCCGGCGAGCTGAACGGCCAGTTGAACGACGCGTTGAACGGCGAGTTGAATGAAATTGAAGGCAGCGATAGCGCTACGGCGGCCGCCGCCAATACCAAACCGGATACATCCTCCAGTTTGACGCTGACGCCGACCCCGGCGCAGGCCGATGCCCTGGCCCGCATCGTCGAAACCCTGGACCACCCCGACCAACAACCCCGGACTTTCCTGCTTCACGGCGTCACCGGCAGCGGCAAAACCGAGGTATATCTGAATGCCATCCGGAGCGTGGTGGAACAGGGGCGGCAAGCGATATTCCTGGTGCCGGAAATATCGCTGACTCCGCAAACGGTGCAGCGGGTCAACGCCCGGTTCCCCGGCCGGGTGGCCGTGCTGCATAGCGGTCTGACCGACCGGCAGAAGTTTGACCAGTGGTGGAAAATCCGGGACGGTGATTACGATGTGGTGGTCGGACCCCGCAGCGCCCTTTTTGCTCCGGCAACCAATCTGGGCCTGATTGTTATCGACGAAGAGCACGAGTGGACTTATAAGCAAGTTGAATCGCAACCTTTTTACCACGCCCGCACCGCCGCCCTGGAACTGGCCCGCCTCACCGGCGCCGGGGTGATCCTGGGCAGCGCCACCCCCGACGTGGAATCCTACTATCACGCCCAACGGGGCCGGTACCGCCTGCTGGAACTGCCCCACCGCATACGTCCGGGAAACGGCAGCGGCAACGGCAATGAAAGCGGCAACGACAACGACAACAACGACGCTGCTGGCAGAGACACCGGCGGCAATACCAACAGCAATACCAACAGCAATACTAACGGCAATACTAGCGGCAATTCCGGCGACAACCTTGACGGTGCCCCTGCCGACGGGTTGGGCCGAGACGGGCTGGCGCGAGTAGAAGTCTGCGATATGCGTCAGGAGCTGCGCGAGGGCAATCGCAGCATCTTCAGCCGCTCCTTGTCCCAGGCCCTGGCCCGGTGTATCGAACAGGGCCGGCAAGCCATCCTCTTCCTCAACCGCCGGGGCAGCGCTCCCATTGTCCAGTGCCGGGACTGCGGCTACGTCGTCACCTGCCCGAGTTGCGCCGTCTCCTTAACCTACCACTCCGCCGACGCGCGGCTGCGCTGTCACCGCTGCAACCGCCGCTCCCGCCCGCCGCTCCAGTGCCGCCAGTGCAAGGGACGCCGCATCCGGCAACTGGGCATCGGTACGCAGCGGGTGGTGGACGAGGTCAAGGACCTGCTGCCCGGTGTGCGGGTAGAACGCTGGGACTCCGACTCCGCCCGCACCGGCCCAGGCCCGGAGGAAACCATGCGCCGCCTGGTCTCGGGGGAAACCCAGGTGCTGGTGGGCACTCAAATGGTAGCCAAAGGGCTGGACGTGCCCAACGTAACCCTGGTCGGCGTGGTGCTGGCCGACGTGGGCATTCACCTGCCCGACTTCCGGGCCGGCGAGCGGGCATTTGGTCTGCTCTGTCAGGTGGCGGGCCGGGCCGGACGGGGCGCCGACCCGGGGCGGGTCATCATCCAGACCTACGACCCCGACCATTATGCCGTGGCCGCCGCCGCCGGTCAGGACTACGCCGCCCTGTTTCGCACCGAGATCTCCGCCCGTCGCCGGCAGGGCAATCCGCCCTTCAACCGGCTGATCCATCTACTCTGCCAGTCCACCAATCAGACCGTCTGCCAGCAGCAGGCCACCGCCATCGCGCGGCTGCTCCGGGAGCGCATCCAGGCCGGGGGCCTGACCGACGTTCAAGTAATCGGCCCGGCTCCGGGCATACCGGAGCGGGTGCGGGGACGCTACCGTTGGCACGTCATTCTGCGGGGGCGCAACCTGCATCGCTTTTTGGAGGGAACCGACCTGGCATCCCGGGACGTCACCATCGACGTTGACCCGGTGCACCTGCTTTAGCCGCTGCCACCATACTTGACCCATACTTGAACCGTACTTGCCGTGCCTGTCCCCTTGCGGAACCGATGGAAATTGCCGCGCCTGCCCCCCTGCAGGAACGACGGGTATTCTCGCAGGAAAGACGGGTAGAGATAAACACCCAAGTCACGGACTTATTCAGCGGTTCCCTGAACTTTCCTGCGGCAAGACCGTCCGGATTCCGGCCTGCGCCGGAAAGAAGGTTTCCCCGGGGACTTTGGTGGTCCAAACGCGGTGTCCCAAGACCGCTGCGACCCGTCTTTGCACTTTCTAGCTGCCTTGGCTATAATTAGCTCCGGTTCCGGCGAGCCGGCGGGTAAGCCAAAACATTACAAGGCGCTTCAAGCCGTTCAAAACCGTTCAAGCTCTAGCCGGTTCAAATCACGCTGGTTCAAACCAGGCCGGTTCAAACCAGGCCGGTTCAAACCAGGCCGGTTCAAACCAGGCCGGTTCAAACCAGGCCGGTTCAAACATAGTTCCTGAAATAGTTCGCAAAATAGCTCGTAAAATAGTACGCGAACCACCATCAAACATCCGCCCGGAGGTATCCTAAAGTGGCGCTTCTGACCATGCGACTTGTACCGGACCCCATCCTGCGGCAGCAAGCCCGGCGAATTACCCAAATACCGTCCGGCTTGGCTGAATATACCCTGGACATGGTGGAAACGATGCACGCCGAGCAGGGGGTGGGTCTGGCCGCCAACCAGGTAGGTTCCCTGCAAAAGGTGGCGGTAATTCAATTGCCGGAGTGGGAAGAGGCCCTGGTGTTGATCAACCCGGAAATCATCCGACGGGAGGGGGAACGCGAGGTTGAGGAGGGTTGTCTGAGCATCCCCGGCTACCGGGGCATGGTCAAACGCTCCCAACGAGTACGGGCAAGAGCTTTGGACCTGAACGGCAAGCAGATTCGCATCAAGGCCGAGGGACTGTTGGCTCAGGCGTTGGAGCACGAGACCGACCACCTCAAGGGCATCCTGTATATTGACCACCTGATTTCCCGGGAAAGCCTGCATAAGATAACCTACGAACCGGAAGAAGGACCGGAACCGGAAGAGCCGGAGGATGATAATGCTCCCGCCGGGTCAGCCGAGACCGCCGGAAAGACGGAGCAATCGCAATAGTAATTGCAAACTCAGGAGCAGAACAGAGCAGACCGGAACCGGATAACTATTACTATTGCGATTGCTTTAACTTTCCCACAACTTTGCCATGCCTTGCGGGGCAACCCCGCCCCGGATAATATCCGGTGAAGCCCGCCTTCACCGATCAGGACAGACCAAACATTTTTACTGAAATTGCCCAATTCTTTACTGACCGCTTCCCCCGACGAGAGGAAGCGGCTTTTTTGGTCGGCGGCCACCTGCGCGACTCGCTCCGGTCCGGCGACGGCGGCGATGGGAGTTCCCTGCCGCCCGACCTGGACATCGCCGTCCCGGTAGTAGGGGAAGAACTGCTGCAGTTGGGGCGAGCGCTGGCCGACCGGTTGGACGGCGCCTACGTCGCTCTCAGTCCGGACCGCAACGTCTGCCGGGTGGTGGTGGAAACCACCCATGCGCCTGATGGACCGGGGACCGAGCAGCCTCGCCGCCACCTGATTGACCTGGCAGGCTTCCTCGGAAGTATTGAAGACGATTTGGTCCGGCGGGATTTTACCGTCAACGCCATGGCCCTGCCCCTGTCCGAGTGGCGGCCGGGACCGGTTTCGGAATGGGCCGGGGAGGTGATCGACCTCTTCGGCGGCCGGGCCGACCTGTCCCAAAAGCGAATCCGCACCGTAAGCTCCGATATATTCCGGTACGACCCCGGCCGGCTGCTGCGGGGGGTGCGGCTAGCCGGCCAACTGAAGTTCCGTCTGGAACCGGAGACCGCCCGGCGCATCCGGGATAACGCTTACCGAATCGGCCAGGTATCCCCGGAACGGGTGCGGGACCAGTTTCTGGCGATTTTGGCCGGCGACGGCGCCCGTGGGCAGTTGGAGGTTCTGGACCGGCTGGACTTGTTGTGCCGGATAATACCGGAGCTGGCCTTGACCAAGGGCGTTGACCAACCCCGCGCCCATTACTGGGACGTTTGGGACCACTCGCTGCACACCGTGGAACATGCCGAGTTGATTACCCGGGGACACCAGAACTCGGCCATCTACTTCCTGGCTCCCTGGACTGCGGAAACCGCGGAGTATTTTGGGCAGGAGGTCAGCGACGGCCATACCCGCCGCACCATCCTGAAGCTGGCCGGGCTGCTTCACGATATTGCCAAGCCCCAAACCAAAAAGCCCGACGCCACCGGCCGCATCCGCTTTCCGGGCCACTCCGAACTGGGGGCGGAAATGGCGCAGGCCCGGTTAACCCAACTGCGCCTAAGCTCCCGGGGCGTGGCAATGGTGGCCCGTATGGTGGAGCATCATCTGCGCCCGGCCCAACTGCGGAACGGGGATGAAGACCCTTCCCCACGAGCGATTTATCGCTATTTTAGAGACCTGGAAGAAGTGGCGATAGATACCGTTTACCTGGCAATGGCCGATTATCTGGCGGCAAAGGGGCCGGAAATAGTTCCTGACCACTGGGCTAATCATGCTAGAATGTTGTCGCACATTTTACAGGCCGGAACGCGGCAGACCCCGGCTAAGGGCCCGGAACGTCTGATTACCGGCCATGTCCTGATGCAACATTTTAACCTGACTCCCGGGCCGCAGATAGGACGCCTGCTGGACCAGCTTGACGAGGCCAGAGCCGCCGGCGAGGTATCCACCCAGGCGGAAGCCCTGGCCCTGGCCGCCAGCGTTCTGGGGAGTCCGGAGAATATTTAACCAGCCAGCCGCTGGGCAGCCGCTTAGTAACCAAGGGGCATCCAGCGAATATTGAAGCAGCCAGCCGCTGGGCAGCCGCTTAGTAACCCAATGGCAGCCAATTGGCTGCCATTGGCAACCAACCGATTAGCACCAGGCAAGTAGGAGTAACTAATGCGCGGGCGCAGTATCCGATTAACCATCCTTGTACTGTTTATCCTGGGCCTTTCCGTGGCGGCCCTGGCCTTTACGAACGTCAACATCAGCCTTCCCGGCTTTCCCGATCTTAACCGGGGCGGCGACGGCCCGCTGGGTCTGAAACTGGGCCTGGACCTGAGCGGCGGCGGGCATCTGGTTTATCAAGCCGATACCGGCTCCCGTATTGAGGTGGTCTTTACCGAACCCGCCGAGGCTTCGATCATCGAGGACGCCCTGGATGACCTGGCGGTGGCCGACTATGCAGTCCAGCAGCAAGACATCCGCTCCTATCTGGTTACTGCCGGCCTGCTGGACGAGGCCACCAAAGAGAGCCTGCAAACCTCCCTGATTCGCAATGTGGTCGATGTGGAGTTTAACCAGGAACTCGACCTCACCAGCCTATCCGGCATCACCGGCGTCGTGGAGGACCTGGAGCTGGCGAGTTTTCAGGTGGGGCGGCAGGGGGAGGGCAACTCCTTCCGCATCACTACCACCACGCCCCTGGATGATGAACTGCGGCAGGAACTGAAAACCGCCCTGGCCGGAAACGTCGGCGAGATAGTGGAGTTCGCCGTAACCGGCCTTGGGGTGGAGTCCTACACCGTGACCGAAACTTTAAGCCCCGATGCCGAGCAGATGGAAGGGGTGCTGAACATCATCAGCCAGCGGATTAACCTCTTCGGCACCGATGAGCCGATTATCCAACTCTTTGGCTCCGACCGGATTATCGTCCAGCTTCCCGGGGCCAGCGGTTCTATCACCGCGGTGGAGTTCAGCGAACCCACCGGCGAGACCGAGGTGAACGGAATACTGCAAGCCCAGGGGTTTGAGGACTTTTCCGTCGAGCAGTCCGGCGATAGCGGACGAGAGTTTGAACTCCGCACCGTTTCCCTGAACGTGATTCAGCAAACGGCCCTGCGCAATGACCTGGCGGTCGGGATCGGGGCCATTAACTCCTTCCAGACCACCGGCGGCATCGAAAGCGCCAAGGCCCTCATCGGCCAGACCGCCCAATTGGTATTCAAGGAGCGCACTTGCGGCAATGTCGATTCCGCCACGGGAGCCTGCCTGCCGCCCATTGAAGATGCCGAACTCGGACTCTCCGGCGACGACCTGGCCAACGCCTACGCATCCACCGACCAAAATACCGGAGAATGGGCGGTTAACATCGCCTTCAACGACCGCGGCACCGGGATTTTCTCCGACCTGACGCAGCGCATCGTACGCCAGAACAACAAGCGCATCGCCGTATTCCTGGATGATGAATTGTTGATTGCCCCGGTTTCCCTCGCCTGGATACGAGACGGGCGCAGCGTTATTACCGGCAACTTCTCCCGGGAAGAAGCCCGCACCCTGTCGATTCAACTGGAATCCGGTCGCCTGCCCGTGCCCCTGAAGCTGATTCAGGAAAGGGATGTTGATGCCCTGCTCGGTTCCGAGTCCCTGAAAAAGAGCCTGGTGGCCGGCATTATCGGCCTGGGGCTGGTGCTGATATTTATGGTCGCCTACTACCGCATGGCCGGCGTGGTGGCCGCCCTGGCCCTGGTCTTCTACACCATCGTAATACTGGCCGTGTTCAAGCTGGTGCCGGTAACCCTGGGCCTCTCCGGCATTGGCGCCTTCATCCTGTCCATCGGTCTGGCGGTGGACGCCAACATCCTGATTTTCGAGCGGATGAAGGAAGAAATACGCAATGGCCGAACGCTGGCCTCTTCAATTGAGGTAGGGTTCAGGCGGGCCTGGCCGGCCATCCGGGACGGCAACTTCTCCACCATCATCACCTGCCTGGTGCTGCTCTGGCTGGGCAGCCGAACCGCCGACGACCTGGTAACCGGCTTTGCCTTCACCCTGTTTATCGGTGTGGTTGTCAGCATGTTCACCGCCATCGTGGTCAGCCGAAACCTGCTCCAGCTTTTCGCCTGGATTGGGCTGGGCCGCCGCATTACCCTGTTTAGTCCGGAACCGCCGCCGCGAGCGACGGCAGACTCCACATACGGAACCGGCAGAACCGGCTCCGGCAGAACCGGAACCGGCAGAACCCCGCGCAGCGCAGAGGGAGGCAGATAACCGTGCGTAATATTGTAGGCAAACGAGGCTGGTACTTCCTCTTTTCGGCCCTGATTATCCTGCCCGGGTTAATCTCGATGATTATACCCCCCGGCGGCTGGATTAACGGCGAATCCGGACTGCGGCCCGGCATTGACTTCACCAGCGGCTCGGTATTGGACATCACCTTTGAGCGTTCCGTTTCCCAGCAACAAATACACGACCGTATGTCCGCCCTGGGCCACCCGGAGGCGCTGATTCAACGCACCGGCAGCCGCAGCGTCCTGGTACGCACCAAGGTATTGGCCGAGGCGAGCGGCGACCAAAAATCGGACCGCCAGTTGATTGAGGACGACCTGACCAAAAACGTCGCCCCCATCCTGGCGGTAAACTTCGACTCCACCTCGCCGATCGTCGCCCAAGAGACGGTGCGCAACGCCATAATTGCCCTGGCCGCCGCCTCGGTGTTCATCCTGTTATACATCTGGTACGCCTTCCGGCGGGTGCCCCGGGCCTATCGCTACGGCATCAGCGCCATCCTGACCCTGATTCACGATACCCTGCTGGTGCTGGGCATATTCTCCATCCTGGGACGGGTCATCAACATGGAAGTCAACTCCATGTTCATCGTCGGCATCCTGACCGTAGCCGGTTACAGCGTCAACGATACCATCGTAATCTTCGACCGCATCCGGGAGAATGTCATCCGCTACCCGGACCGGGCGCTGGAGTCCACGGTCAACCTGAGCATCGTCGAGACCGTGGGCCGGTCAATCAATACCAGCTTCACCACTTTTGTCGTGCTGCTGGCGATGCTGCTGATTGGCGGAGCCAGCATCCGGGAATTGCTGCTGGTGGTAGCCATCGGCGTGATAGTAGGAACCTACAGTTCCATCTTCATCGCCAGCCAATTCGTGGTCATCTGGGAACGAGGCGAGCTGGGCCGGGTCTTCCGGCTGGGCCGCCGAACCGCCGCCACCGCCGGTGCGGGGCTATTGTCGGTGTTTGGGTTGTTCGGGCGGTAGGGGAAAGGGAGTTTATACCTAACGCCTTCTTTTACGAAGCAATGGCCGGGGGGGTAAATGCACTGGAGGATGCGAAGCGACCGATTATACTAACTGTATATGATTATCGGGTTACGGCGCCGCGGGTTGCAACGTCTGTTTGAAAGAGGCGAACGGAGACGCATCCCGCCTAACCAAATCGAGAAAATTGAGGCCATTGAGGACATTATGGCCCAACTAGACGTGGCTGCCGGATCCCAGGATATGAACAAACCCGGTTTTCGACTCCACCCGCTTAGCGACGATTTGGCCGGTTTCTGGTCCGTAGCCGTATCGGGCAATTGGCGCATTACATTCCGTTTCGATGCTACTGATGTCACTGACGTGGATTTGGTTGACTACCATTAGGGAGGCAAGAAAATGCCAATGAAGTATCCTCCCCATCCTGGCCGCTCCATTCTTCGAGATTGCATGGAGCCCTTGGGAATGAGCCTGTCAGAGACAGCGAAGAAACTTGGCGTCAGCCCTGAAGAGCTGTCGAGCGTCATCAACGGTGAGTCGGCAATAACCTTCGCTTTGGCCATTCGGCTGGACGACTTGTTTGGGGGTGGAGCCTCCACTTGGTATCAGTTGCAGGCGCAGTATGACGAGGCGCAAGAGCGCAACAAGAACGAATTTTCCAAAGAACCGGAATCATTTGAAATACACCAGCAGACCGCTATTCGTCATCTCGATCATGGTCGGGTCGTCTATGAGACCTATGACGCTGAAGTCATTGCCATCCGGGTTGTATCGTCTGATGAACCGAAGCTGTCTGGCAGTTCAAGCCCCCAAAGAATGGAGTTTCGATTTGTGGGAGAGGGGCCGGGAGCGATCCAGATACAGATAATTTATCAACCTTCTTCTGCCGACACTCCACAATTAGTAGCTGACATCCTCCTTAAGACATACCTTGAATGGAATGCCGAATCTGACGAATATGTTGGTCATATCGATTCTGCGGAATGGAATCGGGAGTTTCAGAAGTTGTACGCAGGCAAAGAAACTATGATCGCTCTTTACGCCGGCCTCTGGGAGCATCATTCTGTACCTGCACTTGATGCAGCGGATGCAGCGGAATCCGACCCAGAATATTATGCAGTTGTTCTCCAGGAAGCCGAGGCACTTCTTTACAAAGGAACGGCTTCCGTACTTGCCTCAGCATTCTCCGGGGTATAGCTAATGCCCAATACCCTTTTCTACGGTTATCACGTTAGCCGGGCAACGGGTCCCCTGGAGCGTTCTTGACCCCCAATTCCGAAATTCGATATTTTGATCACTATGAAGAGGGCAGAATCTCCCGTTCACTCCCGGCAGGCTCCGGCGAAGAGGTATTGCAAAGTCCCGATGCCCGCTATTACGATACCTTACAGAACAGAACCTTACGGAATAGATTTGTTGCCGTGAAGCGCATATATGTTCTGGGGGCCTATCGCGATGTCGCGGCGGTTTACGAAATAGAAAATAACATTACCTGGCTGGTAACCATATTCCCCCTCAAAGAAGGACAGCAGCGGAACAGACTGCAAAGAGGGCGATGGGAGCTTTTGAATGAGCCTAAAAGTGAGTTATGCCGCGGAGCATGACCTTTTTTACTTGTCAGAAGACAGTTTCTCGGCAGAAGTGGTCGAGATTTATCCCGGCGTGAACTTGGATTTGGATTCTACGGGCAGGCTCATCGGAGTGGAGGTTTATGGGCCTGCACGGGAGTTGTTGGGGCCGGCCATTGAACCTTTGCTGTGCAGTGGTAGTGTCAGCGGAATCCGCCTTAACGGGAGCCTGTCCGACCTGGACGCGAAACTGCGGCCGGCCGACGGGAACGGTTACCAGGATTATCTGGAAGTCTGGCCGGATTACACCGACGACGACCCGGAGGCAGTCAAAATCCTGGAGACCCTCCGTTGCGGCATTGGCGCCCTTCTGGAACAAATCAAAGATGGGACAGCAATTAGCTAATGCCCAACACCCCTAATGATTCTGATTCCCAGCCAGCTATGTCCTCTGACAGCAAGACAATCAAAGGAACAACCGTTGCGGAAATAGTTCGCCTCGTAATATCAGCCTCTACCATATTTGTAGGATTCGCGATTCTACTTGGGCGAATTTACCACGGAAAATACCTAGAAACTCTTGGCATTCCAGAGACCGACACTCGAATACCGACGCTAAGTTACGCAGTAACCTCTCCTGACGTCACTATAGCTGCGTTGGGTATTGCAGTGGTCTTAACAGGTTACATGTGGTGGTCTGTTTGGAATCACGGAAGACATCAAACCAGCTGGAAGAGAGGGATATCGGGCTTATTGCTCTTAGTGGTAGGTGGATTTGGAACGGGGTTATCTCTGTCCTTGGGAATAATTCTCGCCGAAGGCCTGGGCCAAGTTGGTATTTGGTGGGCAATTTCATTTTTCATATACGTGTTGGGGTGGGCTCTTTTGTCGGTTCCGTTCGGAAGTGGGGTTTGCTCCGATTCAGACTGCCCCCGAAAACCCCGAAAGCAAACGGAACCGTTATCCCCAGGTTTGCCAGGCCAGGCGCAGGCCGTTTAGCAGCAGCGCCCCATAGATGCCGACCGCCAGGTCATCGGCCATTATCCCCCAGCCGCCGGGCAGCCCTTCCAGCCGCCGCGCCGGCCAGGGCTTGGTGATATCCAGAACTCGGAAGCAGATGAAGGCCGCCGCCAGCCAGAACGCTTCCCGGGGCAGCAGCAGGCAGGTGGCCCACATTCCGACAAATTCGTCCCATACCGCCCTACCCGGGTCCGGGCTCTCCGGGGTGCACAGCAGGCCGGTAGCCCATACCCCCAGCGGAAAGCCGACGACGACCAGACCGGCCGGCAGGCATAATGCCGCCAAATCGCCGGAAACCGGAATGAAGTAGTAGATTGCCAGGGCCAGGAGGCTGCCCGCCGTTCCGGGGGCCACCGGAGACAGCCCGGAGCCGAACCCGGTTCCCACCATCCGCCCCAGGGGCCTGAGTATCGTATTTACCGCGGATTGCAACTTGACCTCGGTCGTTCGGCTCAGCCGTAGCCCAGCCGGTGCAGGGCCGCCTCGTCCATTCCCAGGTAGTGCCCCACCTCGTGCCACAGGGTAATGCGGATTTCCCGCACCACCTCGTCCGGAGTGGCGCAACTCTCCATTATCGGCTGGCGGTACAGGGTGATGCGGTCGGGCAGGGCCGGGCCGAGGCCCTCCCGTTCCGGCAGCGGCACGCCGAGATACAGGCCGAACAGGGTGCTGCCTTCCTCCAGCAGGTCTTGCTCCGCCGGGCCGGGCCGGTCCTCCACCGTTACATCCACGTTTTCCAGCGCCTTGATCACCGTCGGGGGCAACTGCCGATAGGCCCGGCGTACCAGCCTGACAAACTCTTGCCGGGTTAGTTCAATCACGGTGCAAATACCAGTCCATTTACCGTTGCGTTACCGTTACCCTTGTAGGTTTAGTTGCCGTTATCGGTGCCGTTATTGTTGCCGTTGCGTTGCCGGGCCGGGCAATAAGCTGCGGGCGGGGTCAATCAGGCGGTCAGCCCGACCTGTTGCCGGATATTCTTCAGGATGTCCACGTTGCGGCGGTCGGGCCCGTCCCCCTCAAACCCGGGCACTTCCAGAAAGAAAGGCACGTCCTTAAAGGCCGGGTTGCCCATAATGGCGGCAAAGCCCGACTCGCCGATGTGCCCCTCGCCGATGTTGTCGTGACGGTCAACGCCGGAGCCGCAAAGCTGTTTGGAGTCGTTGGCGTGAACCGCGGCCAGATTTTCCAGTCCGATAGCCTCGTCGAATTGGGCAATCATCGCCTCCACTCCCTCCGGCGTGGTCAGGTCGTAACCGGCGGCAAAACTATGCTGGGTGTCCAGGCAAATGCGGAGGCGGGGGCTGTTTACCTCCTTGAGTATGCCGCCCAATTCCTCGAACTTGGCCCCAATGTGCTGGCCCATGCCGGCCATATTTTCCAGGCACAAATAGGGGCCTTCCGGCGTTTCGGCCAGCACCCGCCGGATGGAGTTCACCACCTGGTCGAAGACCCGTTCGTAGCCCTCTCCCTTGTGGCTGCCGGGGTGAAAAATGACGCCGCCGGCTTCGATGTTGGCGGCCAGAGTCATATAGTTGATGAGGGATTGGATGCCCTTTTCCACCAGGTCGGGATTGGGGCTGCCCAGGTTGATCAGATAAATGGCGTGGAAGAAAACCGCCCCCATGCCGGTCTCGGCCCGCCGCTGCTTGAAGGCGGCGACTTCCGACTCGGGCGCCGGCTTAAAGGCCCAACTTCGGGTGGAGGAGCCAAACATCTGGATGGCCTCGCAGCCGATTTCCACGCCCCGGTCAATCGCCTTGCTGATGCCGCCGGAGGATGATACGTGTGCGCCTATCTGCATAGTTTTCTCCTCTTGTTTATCCCCGAATGGGCACGAATAAGGACTAATCAGGGTTGGGGTTATTATACTCCGGGTTGCGCTGGATTTTCCGTGTCTTTGTGGTGAGGATTGGGGGAATCCCGGCGTTCCTGCATTCGCAGGAACGCCGAATATTATCGCAAGAATTACGGATTGATGGTTCCGTTCGGAAGTGGGGTTTGCTCCGATTCAGACTGCCCCCGAAAACCCCAAAAGCAAACGGAACCGGGATAACAGCTGCATTGCCCCGCCATTGGCGGCTGTGTTATACTGGCAGGCAATCTAAAAAGACAATTATGAAAGGAAGGTTTTATGGTACAGTCGGTGGACAATCCGGCAACACAAGGAACGATTACCCCTACCCCTACCCCGAATCCGGTTGCTCCGGCCCCGGTTGCTCCTGCTCCGGTTACCCCGGCCCCGGTTACTCCGCATCGCGAGCCCCTGACCATGAAGTCCCTCCTGGAGGCCGGTGTCCACTTTGGGCACCAGACCCGGCGCTGGAACCCCAGTATGAAGCGGTATATCTTCACCCAGCGCAACGGCATCCACATAATTGACTTGCAGCAAACCCTGGGGCTGATTCACGAGGCCTACCGGGCAATGATCAAGGTGGCCGCCGAGGGCGGAAATATCCTGTTCGTCGGCACCAAGAAGCAGGCCCAGGAAGTGATGCAGGCGGAGGCCGACCGTTGCGGGATGTGGTACATCAATCAGCGCTGGCTGGGCGGAACTCTAACCAATTTCCAGACCATCCGCAGCCGCATCAACTACATGATTGAGTTGCAGCAGAAGCGCGATCAGGGCTATTTCCGGGTGTTGCCCAAAAAGGAAGGGCTGAAGCTGGAGGAAACCCTGGCCAAGCTGGAAAAGTATTTCCTCGGCATCAAGAATATGACCACCCTGCCCCAAGCAATGTTTATCATCGACATCTGTAAAGAGGATATCTGTGTCGCCGAGGCCCGCCGGATGGGTATTCCCATCTTCGCCATCGTGGACACCGATACCAACCCGGACCTGGTAACTCACCCCATCCCCGGCAACGATGACGCGGTACGTTCCATTCGCCTGGTGACCAACCGTATGGCTTCCGCCATCCTGGAAGGTCAGGCCGAGCGAGAGGCTCTGATGCTGGAACAGCGGGCCCTGGCGGAAGCCGCCGCCACCGCCGCCGAACAGGCCGCCGAAGCCGAGGCCGCGGGCGGCGAAGAGATGTCGGATGAGGAAGCGGAACACATCGCCCTGGCCTCGATGCCCCTGGACGACCTGGCCCAACTGATGGAGCAGGCGCGGCAGGTGGATACCGAGGAGTTCCCCGCCCCCCGGGCTTAAGCGTTTAACCGGCAGACCAATTCAGACCAGACGAGACCAGGCCAGACCGGTTCAATTAGATTAGGGAACCTCTGAATAAGTCCGTGACTTGGGTGTTTATCCCTACCCGTCGTTCCTGCGCAGGCAGGAACCTAAAACGCTGTAGCCAGAGGTTCCTGCTTTCGCAGGAACGACGGAGCGAAGGCACTGGCGTTTAATGACCTATTCAGAGTATCCTTAGGTTAGGTTCGAACCGGCCCGGTCTGAACCAGACTAAACCGGCCCGGCCCAAACCGTTCCAGAACAGTCTTGGACGCCGGTTTTAGCGTTCAGTTCCGGCCGGGGCCGGGTGGGTGCTGTTGCCCACGCATCAACCGGGACTCATGCCAAAAATTGGAGGAGACTCTTGGTAGCTAGCGTTGAACAAATCCGGACCCTGAGAGAGCAGACCGGGGCCGGTATTATGGAATGTAAACAAGCCCTGGAAAGTAACGAAGGCGATTTGGACAAGGCCGCTGCGGCTTTGCGTCAAAAGGGCTTCGCCCGAGCCGCCCGCCGGGCCGACCGGGACACCACCGAGGGAGTAGTTGAAGCCTACATCCACACCGGGGGCCGGGTCGGCGCCCTGGTGGAGCTGGGCTGCGAAACCGACTTTGTGGCCCGTACGGCGGAGTTCAAACAGTTGGCCCACGATATCGCCATGCAGGTGGCGGCGATGGGGCCGGTTTACCTCAGCGACAGCGACATCGAGCCGGGGGACAGCCGTCCGGCCAATCAGGTAAGCCTGTTGCAGCAGAACTTTATCAAAGACAACTCCCGAGTGGTGGGGGAAATTATTCAGGAGCTGGCCGCCAAGGTTGGCGAAAACGTAAAAGTAGTCCGATTCAGCCGCCTGGCCATTGAAGAATAACTCCTGCGGAACCTATGCTTATGCCCAAGTATCGACGGGTATTGCTCAAAATCAGCGGAGAATCCCTTAAAGGCTCCGCTCCTTCCGGCATTGACCCCGACGCGGTTAACTACTTGGCTCAGCAAATCGGCGAGGCCCACCAAACGGGCATCGAACTGGCCGTAGTCATCGGCGGCGGCAACATCTGGCGCGGCGAGCAGGCCGAAATGCGGGGAATGGACCGAGCCACCGCCGACTATTCCGGTATGCTCGCCACCATCATCAACGCCCTGGCCCTGCAGGACTCCCTGGAAAAGCTGGGCATCATCACCCGCACCCAGAGCGCACTGCAAATTCAGGCGGTGGCCGAACCTTACATCCGCCGCCGCGCCATCAGGCACCTGGAAAAGGGGCGGGTGGTTATCTTCTCCGCCGGCACCGGCAACCCTTTTATGACCACCGATACCGCCTCCGCCCTTCGCGCCCTGGAAATCGGCGCCGAGGTGCTGTTGATGGCCAAGAACAACGTAGATGGCGTTTATGACTCTGACCCTCACTCGAACCCGGACGCCAAGCGCCTTAACAAGCTGGATTACCTGGAAGCCCTTAACCGGCGGCTGAAGATTATGGACTCCACCGCCCTATCCCTTTGTATGGAGAACAACTTGCCCATCGTCGTCTTCAACGTCTTCAAAAAGGGCAGTATCGGCAGTATCTTAAGCGGCGACCCGGTGGGCACTACCATATCCGGTAACGAGTAGCCCACCGGAAACGAGCAGCGGGAGGGAATTACCATGCCAGACCGGACCGACCAAGACAATACCGAAGCCCAATTGACTCCGGAAACCGTCCTTGCCGAAGTCGAGCGCAAGATGGGCCGCACCATTGCGGCCCTCCAGCGGGATCTTACCTCCCTGCGCACCGGCCGGGCCACTCCGTCCCTGATCGAGAACGTGGCGGTGGATTATTACGGCTCGCCTACTCCCCTGAAGCAGATAGCTTCAATTTCTGCGCCCGACGCCCGGGCCATCCTGATTCAGCCGTGGGACAAGCAGGCCCTGAATGAAATCGAACGGAGCCTGATGCGCTCCGAGATGGGCTTTAACCCCTCCAACGACGGCTCGATGATAACCGTGCCCATTCCGCCCCTGAACCAGGAACGGCGGCAGGAATTGGTGCGGCTGCTCAAGCGCAAGATCGAGGAAGGCAAGGTATCGATCCGCAATGTCCGCCGGGACGGTCTGGAATCCCTGCGCAAGATGGAGCGGGACAAGGCTATTTCTCAGGATGAGAACCGCCGCAGCCAGGACCAACTCCAGAAGACCACCGATGCCCACATCAAGAATATCGACCAGGTCTCCTCCACTAAAGAAACGGAGATACTGCAGGTCTAGCGCAATGCAAGCCCGCACCGGCCCGGTTCACTCACTAAGCTCCAACAAAGGCTCCACCAAAGCCGCGGCTGCAACCCCGGAAGGGCCTCCGGAGGCTGCCCCAGACCTTATCCCGGAAACGGCGGCTCCGGAAGAACGCGAATCGTCCCCGGTCCCGGACTTCGGCTCAAGCGGCCTGCCCCGCCACGTCGCCATTATTATGGACGGCAACGGACGCTGGGCCGAGCAGCGGGGCCTGCCCCGTTTGGAAGGGCACCGGGAAGGCGTGTTCTCCATTCCCCGGGCGCTGGACCTTTTGGCCGGTCGGGGCGTGGAATACCTTACCCTGTACGCCTTTTCCACCGAGAATTGGTCCCGACCTTCCGCCGAGGTGGAAGGGATTATTGAACTGCTCCACGAAGCCCTGCTGCGGGAGACTGACCTCTTTCGAGAGAAGAACGTCCGGGTCTTTCACATCGGCAACGCCGACCGGCTCTCCCCCGTCATCCGCCGCGCCGTGGACCGGATTCAATGGCTAACCCGCAACAACACCGGCATCGTCCTTAACGTGGCCTTTGATTACGGGGGACGGCAGGAGATTCTGGAGGCGGTAAAGCAACTAATCCGGGAGGGAGTGGCTCCCGACGAAGTGGACGAGGCATTGTTCAGCCGCTGCCTGTACACCGCCCACTGCCCGGACCCGGACCTGATAATCCGCACCGGCGGCGAGCTGCGCATCAGCAACTTCCTGCTGTGGCAATCGGCCTACAGCGAGTATTACCACACCCCTACTCTCTGGCCGGACCTGAACGCCGCCGAACTGGAGCAGGCGCTGGATTCCTTCCGCAGCCGCCAGCGCCGCTTCGGCAACATCTCGCCCCCACGTTGAAAACCCTGGCCCTCCGGACCCTGACTGCCCTGTTGGGACTCATTGTCCTGATTGGCGCCGTCCGGTTCGGCGTCCCCTGGATTACCGTCCTGGTATTGCTGGCCGCCGTCCTGGGTCTGCGGGAGTTTTACCGCCTCTGCCCGGCTGAAAACCTGGCGGTAAGCCCGGCAAACATCGCCGAGGAAAGTACAATGAGCAGTACATCGAGAGGTACATCGAGAGGTACATCGAGAGGTACATCGAGCAGCCCGTCGGGGGAAACCCCGGGTAAACCGGCGGGTCTGCCCCTTGCCCTGGGGGCCTTGTGGGTCGTTGCCCTGGTCCTGGGGGGCCAGGCCGCCACCGGCCCGGGGCACTTTTGGATCATATCCCTGGTCATATTTGCCGCCGGCGCCTTTATTTCCCTGCTGTGGCTCATCGCCTTTTACCGGGGGCGAAAACTGCGGTTGACGGCGGCGTACCTCATCGGCGGGCCGGTGTATCTGGGTTTTCTGCTGGCCCATGCCCTGACCCTGGCCGAGGTAGGCGACATCGGCCCGGTCTATGAACTGGGCCGCAACTGGCTGCTCTTCGCCCTGCTGGTCACCTTTGCCACCGATACCGGGGCCTACCTGAGCGGACGGGCAATCGGCAAACACAAAATGGCCCCGACGGTCAGCCCCAACAAGACTTGGGAGGGCGCCGTTGGCGGCTTCATCGGCGCCGTAATCGCCGCCCTGGTACTGGACCAATTCCTGAACTTGGGCCTGGCGCGTTGGCAGCCGCCCCTCATCGGTGCTACAGTAGGCATAGTGGCCCAGGCCGGCGACCTGTTCGAGTCCAGGTTGAAACGCATATCCCGGGTTAAGAACACCGGCAGCATCATCCCCGGCCACGGCGGAATTCTGGACCGGCTCGACAGTCTCCTGGTAACCATCCCGACGGTGTACTATTTCTTGATTGTGGTATTCAAGCCTGTGGATGCGATGTTCAAACCATGAAAAAAATTGTTGTCCTGGGATCCACCGGTTCCATCGGACGCCAGACGTTGGATATAGTACGCTCCTTCCCCGAGGAGTTTGAGGTGGTAGGCCTGGCCGCCGGAACCAACCTTAAACTGCTCCAGCAACAGATTGCCGAGTTTCAGCCCCGCCATATCTACTGCCTGGCGTCGCCGGATGCCCTGCTCCCGGGCCCGGTCTTTACCCCAATGGAAGATATGGTCTGCCTGGACGAAGTGAACCTGGTAATGGTGGCGACCACCGGGGCGGCGGGCCTGCTGCCCACCATCAACGCTCTCAAGCATCAAAAGACGGTGGCCCTGTCCAACAAGGAACCAATAGTTATTGCCGGGCCGCTGCTCAAGGAGTATGAACGCCGCTACGGTGGCGCCATTCTGCCGGTGGACAGCGAGCCAAGCGCCATCTGGCAGTGTCTTCAGGGCGAGGCCAACGGAATCCGCCGGTTGATTATCACCGCCTCCGGGGGCCCCTTCCGCACCATGCCCCTGGCGGAAATAGCGGCGGTAACGCCGGAGCAAGCCCTGCGGCATCCAACCTGGCAGATGGGCCGCAAGATAACCATAGACTCGGCCACGCTGATGAACAAAGCCTTTGAAGTCATCGAGTCCCACTGGCTGTTCAACGTCCCCTGGGAAGACATCGAAGTGGTAATCCACCCGCAAAGCACCATTCACTCAATGGTAGAGCTTGCCGACGGGTCGGTTAAGGCCCAGCTTGGCCCGCCCAGTATGCGCCTGCCCATCCAGTACGCCCTGTTTTACCCTGACCGGCGGCCCAACGATGCGATGATACCCAGACTGGATACCGGCATCGCCCAGTCATTGGACTTTCAACCCCTGGAGTCGGAGCGTTACCCCTGTTTTAGTCTGGCGCTGACCGCCGGCCGGCAGGGTCAGACTTATCCGGCGGCATTGAGCGCCGCGGACGAAGTGGCGGTCAACGCCTTTTTGGCCGGCCAAATCGGCTTTGGAGACATTTACCGGGTCGTAGAATCGGTACTGGCGGCGCATCAGCCCACGCCGGGTCAGGAAATCGGCGACTTGCTGGAAGCCGACGCCTGGGCTACCCAACGAAGCAAAGAGTTGGTGATCTCCCGAGCAAGGTGAGCAGGGCGAAAGTTCCCGGAAACTCAAGGATTTACCCCGTCATCCCGACGCAGACCGGAATCCACCGGGTCAACTGAGGTTTCTTGGCAACTACCAGAGAATGGGAAAGTACGCTGAATATTCGGCTTTCTGACCAGTTGCGCCGCTATGGTCTGGCCGCCAAGCCCGAGGTTATTCACCCCGGCAACCGGCGCATTGACATCGAAGTACGTATCGGCCCGGCGGTTATTGCCGTAGAAGCGGAACATGGACAGAGCCGGGCCAAGCAGGTCGAGGCTATCGGTGATGCTGACGCCCGGTTGGAGCAGGGACTGGTCCAATGCGCCGTCGCCGTCTGCTACCCCGATGACACCACTGAAGAATCCTTGCCCTCGGCGCGATTGATGTGGACCGTGCGGGACGGCAGCAGATCTGACCCCGATTGGACGGTGGGCGATATTGAACGGCTGGTCTCGGTTATTCGACTAGCCCCGGCCCAATTGGGCGACCCGGACACTACCGCAGCCGTTTTGTCCGGCAGCCTGGACGGGGCGGTACGCCGGCTCAGCGAAAGCCAGAAACAGGACCTGGCCCGCGCCCTGGATTTGCCCCGGAAGACCAAAGACGGCAAGCCAGTGGGGAATCCGTGGGATGCGCCGGCCAAGCGCGCCTTGCTGGTGGTTGCTACCGCCGTTATGTTCCATTCCCGTCTGGACGTTCACCTGAGGGAGCTGCGCCCGGAGTATGATAACCGGACTAACCCGCTCCAACCCTTTAACGACGCTTGGCCGCCAGCTATGGCCCAGCAGTGCGCCGAATCGGCCGCCCCGGTACAAGCTTTTCGGGAGTCCTGGAACCTGATTCTGGCCCTGGATTACAAACCCATCTTTGAAACAGGCCGGGCCGCCCTTAATGCCTGTCCGCCGGACCCATCCTTCGCCAACGCTATTCGGGACACGGCCCAGGCCGCGCTGTCCGTATCGGAGAACATCGCCAGCCTGCGCCACGACCTGCTGGGCCGCATCTTTCATACCGTGCTGGACACTGCCCGCTACGACGGCTCCTTTTATACCACCACCCCGGCCGCTACCCTGCTGGCGGCCCTGGCCATCACCGAGGATATGTGTGATTGGGAGGACCCGGAGGCCATCGCCAAGCTGAGAATTACCGACCCGGCTTGCGGCACCGGCACCCTGTTGATGGCCGCCGCCGAACGCATCCGAGAGTTGGCGCCCCGGTCGCGGGACGATGAAACCCTGGCCGCCGCATTGATCGAGCAGGTCTTGACCGGCTATGACGTTAACCTGACCGCTACCCACATGGCCGCTACTACTCTGGGACTCCTCTCCCCCACTACCCGCTTCCAGAAAATGAAAATCGGCCGGGCCTTTCTCGGCGTGGACGCCACCGGCAAAGCATTTCTCGGCTCCCTGGAGTTCCTTGACCAGCAACCCAAGCTAATGCCCTGGCCCAACGCCGCCCAAGCAGTAACCCAGGTGGACAGCGAGGAGGAAATGGCGGTAGCAGAGCCGGCCGACTTGGTAATTATGAACCCGCCCTTTACCCGGGACAGCTTGCGCCATGACCAGTTCAGCATAGAACACGAAGTGAAAATCAAAGACCGGGAGAAATGGCTGTTTTCTAACAAGCCAGTGCATTTGTCCAGCAACGGAAACGCTTTTCTGATACTGGCAGACTTTATCAACAAATCCGATTCCAGCACTATAGCTTCGGTACTGCCCTTGGTTACCGCAACCAACGCATCCGCGCTGGAAATTCGCAAACACCTGGCAAGTCACTATCACATTGAAACCATCGTAACCTCCCACGACCCGAAGCGTATCTATTTCTCTGAGAATACCAACATCGGGGAAATGTTGTTGGTTTGTCGGCGTTGGGCAGCCGCCAAAGGGCAAAAGCCGCCGACCCGGGTGGTCAATCTGGCGAGAAACCCGGCTACACCGGCTGCTGCCTTTAACGTAGCCGCCGTTATTGCTGATGGCCGCATCGCTTCTCAAGGCTATGGTACAGTTCAGGAATGGCCAGAGCAGCGAATAACAGCCGGGAATTGGGGTGCGGTGCAGTTTCTTTCACCGGATTTGTGCGGAAAATTCGTTGATTTGGCGAATGGCAGGTTTTTCAATTCCGTGGCCTTGGGGGAGATTGCTGACATCGGCCCAGCCGGCCAAGGTGTCAGGGGTACATTTGATAGTTCAGCAATGCCCGGCCCCGGTGGAATGTTCGCCTTGTGGGACCATAAAACCGACGTCACTCAAGCTATGCAAGCACTTCCCGACACTAATATAACTGCCAAGAATGGAAAAGAGCGACAGGCCAATAACCTGTGGAGTAAACGGGGTCGATTGCTGTTGCCGACAAGACTGTTCTTGATGACAACCAGAGTAATATCGGCCCGATTAAATGATCCTGGCCTCGGCTCAGCATGGGTTCCCTGTAAGCTAAGAGAACAATCGCCCGATTGGGAGAAAGCGATGTGCGTATATCTCAATTCCTCAATGGGCATATTGTCTGTGCTGGGCGACCGCTCAAACAGGAAGCCAACCTACCCAAACATATCTATTAACGATATGCACAAGCTGGTAGTGCCGGACTTTGCCGACATAGGCGAGGACGCAGTAACATCGTTGGCGGCGGCCTATGACCAACACGCCGAGTCGGTTATGCTGCCCTTACCGCAGATGAACAACTGCCCGGTGCGGCGGGCTTTGGATAATGCAGTATGCGCCGCCCTGGGGATAGGCGAGGAGACGGTAGCTACCATCCGCCGCCAGTTGGCAATGGAGCCGTCGGTTACCGGGAAGCGGTACGCGGGGCCATCAACATAGGCCGGGCACCCTCCAACCGGCCCAAGATGAACCTAGTCTTAATAAGGAACGGTTAAATGGAAACGGCTCTCATCGCTATAGGCGCCTTTGTACCCATGTTGGTGATGCTGGTGGTTATCCACGAATGGGGCCACTTTGCCACCGCCAAAGCCTTCGGGGTAAAAGTCCTGGAGTTCGGCATTGGCTATCCGCCTCGCGCCTTCGGGTTCTACACCGGCAAAACTCCGGTGCTGCTGGACCGGGAAACCCGCTTCATCAATCTGGAAGACGCCGGCGCTTTGCAACCCGGCCAATTCGTCCGCTTAAGCTCCACCGAGGATAGCGGCGGCAACCTGGTAGCCCGAAGTATTGAAGCCCCCCGGCCCGGCGCCGGGCGCCGTCAATCATCGTTGCAGGAAATCTCCGGCGACGAATTTCTGCATCACGAGGGCAAGGTACGCCAGGTCAACGGCGACTCCCTGGTGGTAGCCGATATGCTCTATTCAATGAACTGGACTCCGCTGGGCGGGTTCGTGAGGCTGGCCGGCGAGAACAATCCGGCGGCGCCGCGCAGCCTGGCCAGCAAGGGCGTCGGACCCCGGGCCATCGTGCTGGCCGCCGGCGCCTTTATGAACGCCATCTTCCCCATCGTCGTCTTTACCCTGCTGTTTATGATTCCCCATAGCCTGACGGTGGGCAACGTGGCGGTGACGGAAGTGGCCGACAATGCACCGGCCCAAGCCGCCGGTATCCAACCCGGCGACATCATCGTCCAGGCCGGAGGACGGGAGATTGAACACGGCTCGGACTTGATCCGGGCCATCACTCTCGAAGCCGGCGCCGAGATGGAATGGTTGATTGACCGAGGCGGTCAAAGAGAAATTGTCCGGCTGACGCCCCGGGCTAATCCGCCGGAGGGACAGGGGGCCACCGGCATCCGTATCGAGCTGGTAAATCAGCGCACCGAGACCCGCTACGAGCCGCCCTGGACTGCCGTCTGGTACGGCTTCACCAACACCTGGGAAATGTTAACGCTGCTGAAGCAGGAAATATCCTCCTGGATTAGCGGCGCCCGCACCCCCCAACTGTCCGGCCCGGTAGGCATTGCCCAGGTAACCGGCGAGGTAACCCAACAGGGCGGGCTGAGAGGCTGGCTGGTACTCTCCATCTTGTTCAGCATCAACCTGGCCATCCTGAACCTGCTGCCCATACCGATGCTGGACGGCGGACGGCTGGTATTTGTGGGGCTGGAGTGGGTTCGGCGCGGCAAACGGGTGCCCCCGGAACGGGAAGGAATGGTACACCTGATCGGCTTTGTAGTACTAATCGGCTTAATCCTGTTCATAACCTACAACGACATAATCCGCCTGATCCAGGGCGGCGGCCCCCTGGGGGGGTAGGGGGAAAGCAGGGCTAACCCTGCACGATTTCGTTCCAAGCCTGCTTTAGTTGAAAGGATACGGACTGATCAGCTTCTAAATTGGTTACATACTCATTCACAAATTCTCGGGTATCCCTTATCAAACGCAAATAATACATCAGAGTTCGGTCAACGCCGTTCACTATTAGCTGGCACCCGTGAGCCTGTGATACGTGCTGGATGTCCGGCTCGAATTCTGAATAATCCTCGTGGTGGTAGGTGGTCAGGAGGTAAAACCTTCTGACGGGCGTGGCTTTCAATTTCTCAAACGAGGTTTGAATCAGCCCAGAAGTAATCGGGATGTTGTGCTTTATTTCATATCCTTCGAATATCAGACCGTTGGAAGACCTGATATGCACATCGCCCACCAAGGCTTTCCGGCGGTCTGCGTCAGTATATTGCTGTGTGAGGGACAATAGGGTGCATTCCTTGTAACGTGCCGCTTCTCGTACCAACAAGGTCAAGACGGCGTGTATCGCCAGCACCGGCAAACGCTCCGCACCTGGGTGCTGGGAGTTGTAGTGCCTGCTTACCCTGTCCACCGTTTGAGATACAGACAGGTTGATTGGCCGGTTTAATTTCACGCGCTCGCTCTGAACGATAATTTCTTGCATAATTCCCTCCACAAGGCCGAATCCTGCGCAACCAAGTAATTCTGCAACTTGGCAATACTGTTAAACCTTTTGCCACTTCCTATTGACGTACACTATCATACCCCGGTCCCTGAGGTGCTGCTGGGCCCTCCTGACCATATGCTTCCAACGTCTGCCGTGCCGGACTCCGTTGATTACTCGGTAAATAGAATCATCGCAGAGGTCGGGTTGCAGGCTTTCAATGATTGGGTGCATCTCCGCCGTCGACAAAGAGCCTTGCTTGAGAACATACAAGATTGTACGGGCAAAGATGACGTTTTCTGATTCTCCAGAATTTGCTCGCAGGTTGAGCAGGTCTTCTCGGGCTGTCTCTATCTCATCCCGAAATTCTCGATTCGCCTGATGCCCAGCCGTATTCAGAGCAGCTGCATATTTTTGCTGGAGGGTTCGGGCAATTTCTGTGAGCTTGTCCAATTCAGAAAGCGATACTTGTGTACCCAGAGAACTATATTCTCGAATATCAGCAGCAATATGACGTACTGACACTGGATCTGTGATTCGCACCCCGTATTCGTAGTTGCGATATAGCGAAGCCTGGGTCATGTTGCCGGAGGTAATGATAGCCATATTTTCATCAGCAATATAGACTTTGGCATGAAGGCCGGTCAGGTTCCGAACTGTTACCGAGGACAACTTTCTGCTGAATAAGGCTATAGCTTCTGTATCCACCGTACCGTGCAAAAGGCTGTTTACGGCCAAGTTCGTAATCAAGTCAATCTTGGGCGGCTGTTCAGGATTAAGCATTGAGGATAAGTACTCAAGCGTCCCGGCGCCAATGAAAGGTGCAGCTACGATAGCCTCCGAGCGAATCGAGCGCCCGAAATCTGAAAACGCCTCTGCCCATGGTGAACGTATCAATTGCATAAGAAACGCCTCATGTCAGGGGACAAAGGGCGATGTGCCCTTTTCTCCAACAGGCCGACTATTCCTTCTCCCACCGATTTCTGGATGCTCTCATACTTTGCCAGCCTGATCCCATTCTAGCAGTTATTCAATTACCAAGTGTCTCTAATCTCTTTATAGTTGTGCCAACTCTGTTTCATAGGGCAATCGCACTTTAATTTCCTACAATGTCATTCTGACGGAGCGGAGGGAAAATCCAAAATCCTTCAGGTCAGACCCTTTACAACTACCGGACAATCTTTGCTCCAAAGGATTCTGGATTCCTCGCTCCGCTCGGAATGAAAATTAGCGGGGGTGCTGGTGCTTAAATCGCGATTGGCCATCACTCCCCCGTTATAGCGCCCATCCCCGGTTTCGTGTAACATTGTTCCCAAGTTTCCCTGTTGTTTAAGCGGCCTTTAGACAGCCACAGAAGGGGGGTTAATTCCATGAACAAGCGTCGGGTTACCAAGCCGGTTTACGTGGGCGGCGTCAAGGTCGGCGGCGGGGCCGACATTACCGTCCAATCCATGACCAAGACCGATACCAGAGACGTGGCCGCCACGGTACGCCAGATTCACGAACTGGAAGAGGCCGGCTGCGAAATCATTCGCTCCGCCGTGCCGGATATGCAAGCGGCCCAGGCGATGGCCGAAATCAAGAAACGGATCAATATCCCCCTCATCGCCGACATTCACTTTCACTACCAGTTGGCTCTGGAATGCGCCAAGGGCGGCGTGGACTGCCTGCGGCTCAACCCCGGCAACCTCCGCGATGAAGCCCAGGTCAAGCAGGTGGTGCAAGCGGCCAAAGAGCGGCATATCCCCATCCGCATCGGCGTAAACTTCGGCAGCCTGCCCCCGGTGGGCGGCATTGGCCGTACCCGGGGCTTCTCCCGCCACATGGACCTGGTCAACCGGCTGCCCAAAGCCGGCGAAGTCCAGGCCGGCGAATACAGCATCGTTGACCACATGGTCGCCACCGCCCTCTGGGAGATCAGCCTGCTGGAGCAGCAGGACTTCGACCAAATCAAGATTTCGATGAAGGCTTTTGACGTGCCTACTACGGTGGAGGCTTACCGCCGCCTGGCCGAAATGGTGCCCTATCCGCTGCACCTGGGCATTACCGAGGCCGGTACGGTGCAATCCGGCTCCATCCGCACCGCCGTGGGCTTGGGACTGCTGCTGTATGAGGGCATCGGCGATACCATTCGGGTGTCCCTGAGCGGCGACTCCGTTGACGAGGTGACCGCCGGCTATGAGATTCTCAAGTCGCTGAATCTCCGCAACAAGGGCGCCACTCTGGTCGCCTGCCCCAGCTGCGGACGGGCCGACGTGGACGTGGTAAAGCTGGCTAACGACGTGGACGCGCTGCTCAAGAAAAGTAATAAGAACATTAAGGTTGCGGTGATGGGCTGCGAGGTTAACGGCCCCGGCGAGGCCAAGGACGCCGACGTGGGCATCGCCGCCGGAGCGGGCCGGGCCGTCATCTTCCGCAAGGGTCAAAAAGTGCGGGTAGTCCCGGAAGCGGATATGCTGACCGCCCTGATGGAAGAGGTGGAGAACGCTCCGGCCCCGGCCGGGGACTGAACGAGCGCCGCTTAATCCGGCTGCTCCGAATACCACAGATACCCGCGTTGCCAGATCCACCGCAATAGCCGGCGCCCCAATTATCGGCTGCCCACCGAATACCGGAACCCGAATACCGGAACCCGAATACCGGATTCCACTACCCGAGCCGAATATCGGATTCCACTACCCGAGCCGACCACCGGAGCCGACTACCAGAATAGAAGGACATTGCCTGACCATGCGACTTACCAAACTGGTTTCTAAAACGCTGCGAACCGACCCGCCCGAAGCCGAAACCGCCAGCCATCGCCTGCTGCTCAAGGCGGGCTTCATCTACCAGGTGTCCTCCGGCGTTTACGCCTACCTGCCCCTGGCCTGGCGTTCCCTGCGCAAGGTTGAGGACATCATCCGCCAGGAGATGGACGCCGCCGGCAGTCAGGAGCTGATGATGCCCGCCCTTCAGCCCCGAGAGCTGTGGGACCAGACCGGCCGGGCCGCCGCTATGGGCGATGTCCTCTTTTCCCTGGAAGACCGGCGAGGCCGCCCGATGGTTCTGGCCCCCACCCACGAAGAGGTCGTCACCAACATCGTCCGGGCCAACGTGCAGAGCTACCGCGACCTGCCGGTGATTCTCTACCAGATTCAGACCAAGTTCCGGGACGAGCCGCGTCCCCGGGCCGGGTTGGTGCGGGTGCGCGAGTTCGATATGAAGGACGCCTACAGCTTTAACGCCGACGAAGCCAGCCTGGACGACAGCTATCAGGCGATGGCCCAAGCCTACCGGAACATCTATCGCCGGTGCGGCGTGCCGGTCCTGATGGCCGAGGCTGACAGCGGCGCCATTGGCGGCAAGGACTCCCACGAGTTTATCCTGGCTACTCCCACCGGCGAGGACACGGTAATCACCTGTCCGGGCTGCGGCTACACCGCCAACGCCGAAAAGGCCGTCGGCTCATATCCGGAACCGGAGTCGCCGGAGTCGGGTTCCGGGTCGGGTTCCGGGTCGGGTTCCGGGTCGGGTTCCGGGTCGGAAACAGAGCAGCCGCTGGAGCCGGAGGAGGTTAGCACCCCCGGCGTCAAGACCATTGCCGAACTGGCCGAGTTTCTGGACATTCCCAGTTCCAAAACGCTGAAGGCCGTCTTTTATGCCGCCGACGGAGAGCCGGTTTTTGTTACGGTGCGGGGCGATCTGGAAGTCAACGAGGTAAAGCTGAAGAACAGCCTGGGCTGCCACGACCTGCGCCTGGCCACCGATGTGGAGGTGCGAGACGCCGGACTGGTAGCCGGGTCGGCGTCGCCCATTGGCATCACCAACATCAAGCGGGTGGCCGACCCTTCGATTACTCAGGGCTGCAACTTTGTAGTGGGCGCCAACCGGCCCGACACCCACGTCCGCAACGCCAACTATCCCCGGGATTTCCAGGTTGACCTTTTGACCGACATTGTCCTGGCTCAGCCGGGCCACCGGTGCGCCCAATGCAATCAGACGCTGGAATCCACCCGGGGCGTGGAGGTTGGTCACATCTTCAAGCTGGGCACTTTCTACAGCGAGACCCTGGGGGCGTTGTATCTGGACCAGGAGGGCCAGCAGCAGCCTATTATGATGGGCTGCTACGGCATCGGCGTGGGCCGGCTGTTGGCCGCCGCCATCGAGCAGAACAACGACGAAAAGGGTATCATCTTCCCGCCGGCCATCGCCCCTTACCAGGTTCATCTGGTGGGATTGAACCTGACCGATGAAGCGGTTGCCGCCGCCGCCGATGCACTGTACCAGGAGTTATGGGACCAGGGAATTGAAACCCTCTACGACGACCGGCCCGACCAGGCCGCCGGGGTTAAGCTGAACGACGCCGATTTGCTGGGGATGCCGCTGCGGCTGGTGGTCAGCCCCCGCAACCTGCGCAACAATGTGGTGGAGGTGAAGGGTCGCAGCGAAACGGAAGCCACCCTGGAGCCGCTGGACAACGTAATCCAAAGCATCCGGGACCGGCTGACCGGCGCGGCAAGCCATTCCTAATCCGGGCAAAGCATGGGCGCCGGGCATTAGACCGGCTGCCGCCACCCACTGACGCCAGAGGCGCGGTATCCTTCGACAAGCTGAGCGGCTGAGCGGCTGAGCGGCGCGGCAAGCCATTCCTAATCCGGGCAAAGCATGGGCGTCGGGCATTAGACCGGCTGCCGCCACCGACTGCCGCCAGAGGAGCGGTATCCTTAGCCAAGCTCAGGCTCAGCGGGGGTATGGCCCGGCGTAACGATACGTAACGCTAATGGAAAAGTCCTGGTAGGCCACCCGCCAGGGATGCCCCCGGCCGATTTACCCGGTTCAGGTTTACCCCTTACTGGACGGCGGACAGGACCGAAGTCAGGTATAGCAGGTTGGCCTTCAGCTCCGGGGCAATGTCGCCCTGGCGGGACGACGAAAGCAGCAGCAACAGTCTTAGCTGAGCCGCCAAATCCGCCGCCAACTTCTGCTTGGCCTCCTCCTCCGTATCCGCCGACACCGGCACCCGCAGGCCCTGCAACGGCAGACGGGTGCGCGACTCCCCGGCCCAATACTGGTCCAGGCTGTCAATAATGACGATGGGGATGTCCCGGGTCACCCGGAAGGGAGCGTCGGGCGGAGAATCGGCGGGGCGCAGCACATCCACTTTAACCTGGGTGACATCGCTGTGGCTCAGGTGAAAAGTGGCGCGGTTGGGCTGGCTGGTGCCAATCAACCGCCAATCCCAGTCCTCCGGCGTGGCGGCGTCAACCCCGGACTCAATCTCCACCGGGCAGGCGTCATCCTCGACCAAAAAGCGGTCTTCCCCGTCCGGCTGCGCCTGAGACCGTGGTTCAAGCCGGGGTTCAAGCCGGGGTTCAAGTTGGGATTCAGGCTGGGGGTCAGGCTGGGGGTCAGACGTATTCGGCTCAGCCATCAGGCTTGCTCCGGCTCTAGCTCCCAGGCATTGTAAACCTGGTCCGGCAGGGTAATTGGCCCGACCGCATCCTCGTATTCGCGGACGTGTTTGCTGGCCAACAGGGCAAAGGCCTTGAGCATCTGGGGACTGACCTTGATGCGCGCCCGCAGAATCGGCTCCCGCTCCTCCATCTGTTCGCCAAAGAAAAGCACCGCCGAATAGAGACTGCTGTAGATGTGCATCGAGTCGCAATAAAAGGTTATCGGGTCCCCGGACGCCTCAGTGCCCCGAGTATCGCCGGGGTTAACAAAAGTATCATCCTGGGGTGTCTGGTCTTCCGGGGGCACGTAGGGCCGTTGGATAATTGGCATATAATTGACCTCCCCTGCCGCGGAACAATCACGAACGCCCTCCGAGGCCGGAGAGCCTGGCGCCGCCGGTGTATTCCGCTCGAAATTCGGTTCCGGCGGAGTCCATTATACACACACCCGTCACCCAAGGGGGAATATATACTCACCCGGCCCCAAGGATACTCTGAATAAGTCATTAAACGTCAGCGCCTTCACCCCGTCGTTCCGGCGGGAGCAGGAACCTAAAACGTTGTGGACCGAGGTTCCTGCCTTCGCCGGAACGACGGGTAGGGTTCAATATCCAGGTCACGGACTTATTCAGAGGTTCCCTAAATACTTTTGAAAGACCCCGGGCCGGGGCAGCCAGGATCTTTCAATACTCCGGCGCTCAGAATTAAGTTCGCTCATCCTGAGCCGGTCGAACTACAAGCTCACCATGAGCGATTTTCCAAGGATAACTGAAAGTTCCTGGAGGGGCGTACCTACCGGGGCGTACCTACCGGGGAATACCTACCGGGGCATACCTACCGGGGAGCTCCCCAGCGGCCCAGATGATAGTAGCCGATGGCAATGGCCTCCCATTCGTGGGTGGTCCTGCTTTGACCGATCAGCCCCAGCCGGGCCATTATGGCGTAGGCCAATTGGTCTTGCGGCACGTGGGAATGACCGGCAATGGCCGCCCGGACCTCCTGCGCCGAGTAGGTATAGAGGGGCAGCCGGTGATTGGCCGACCAGTTGACCAACGCGTCGTCCAGCAGCTGTAACGACGGCACCGGCCACCGGATTCCCGATGGTTGTCCGTAAGCTACGTTAGCCGGATTCCAGCGGGATACCAGCTCATCCAGGCACCGCACCAAGTGCTTCACCCGGGCCGCTCCGTCCACGTTGATACTCCGGGGCAGCGAAATGATGCCGGTCTCGTCCATACTGTTGGCGCCATCTCCGTGAGCGGAGCGGAAAACCGCCCAGCCGGTTTCCCGAACTCCGGCGTCCAGGGCCAGCAGCGTCGTACTCATACTACCCGCCGCACCCGGCTTATCAGCCTTATCCGTCCGACTCCTGGCCGATCGGCCCGGTTTCGCTGCGGTATTCCGATGCGGTTCAAAATCTGGGCCGGTCATAGGACGACAACCCGGCAGGACGGTAACCGCCGGGACTCGGCCGGGCCGGCGGTGGTGGATTGAGCGAAAAGAGTAGAATAGGTCGAATAGGTCGAATAGGTCGAACGGGCAGAACGGGCAGCGCCCGGCCCGGTGGCCCAGACTTCCCAGCATGGGGCCGATTTCTCCGGCTCTTCCTCCAGCCCTTCCTCCGGCCCGCCGTGAAACCTCGCCTCCAGAAAATCGGGCAGCGGGGTGAAACCGGGCCCGGAGTTATGCGGCAAGCCGGGCCGCCGGTACAATCCTCGGTACAGTCCAATATAGTAATAAGTGCCGCATTGCAGGCAAATCCAGTCCCCATCGTCCAGGGCCAGGTCGCCGCTGCACTTGCCACACGCTTTGAGTCTATACTGATTCACGTTCTGCCCCCTTAATTGGTAAAGGTATAAACCAAGTGTATAGAACAATTGTTCTATAACGTAGGGCAATTGTCAACCCCGCAGCCAACAGCCCCAGGGTCTTTCGAGAGTCCTTTCGAGAGTCCTTCCGAGAGTCCTTCCGAGAGTCCTTTCGAGAGTCCTTTCGAGAGTCCTTGTTCCGGTGTATCCTCACCCTGAGCTGGAGGGTTCCTGCCTTCGCAGGAATGACGGGGTGAAGGGTGTATTCCCGCTCACCCTGAGCTGGTCGAAGGGGAGCAACACCATGAGCGGTTTTTCAAAGACAATTGAAAGACCCGGCTGAGTGGGTTGGGTGCATTGAGCCGCCGCCGCTTTAGGGTTACAATTCCGGTGACCTGAGCGGCTTAATCCCCGATACCGACGCCGGTGGTATTGATTGATGTCGGCCGGCAAGCGACGGGGAGTGCAATGCGGACTGGCAGCCCGATTAACTGCCAAAAACAGCTCAACCGTCTCAACTATCTCGACCGGAGGAGCCTTAACCTTGGCCGGTGACGCCGACCCGACATCAACATCAGCCCCAGCGCCGATACCGCCGCAGACGCAGACGACGACGCCTCTGCCCTCGCTGGGCCGACGCCTGGCCGAGGTGGGCTGGGCTTTCCTGCCCCTGGGCTGGATTACCTTTGGCGGCCCCCAGGCTCATATCGCCCTGCTCCAGGAACGGTTCGTGGAGCGGCGTCGCTGGCTGGACGAGGAGCGTTTTGTTGAATTGCTGGGGCTGGGACAGGGCTTGCCCGGACCTACCTCCACCCAGATGGTGGTGGCGGTGGGCACTGCCCGCGCCGGGCCGCTGGGCGGCTTGCTGGCCCTCCTTTTGTTCCTTCTGCCGGCGGCAACGATTATGGCCCTGGCCGGCCTGGGTATGACCCGCTTTCTCTCCGCCGGAGACCGCCCGGCCTGGCTGGACGGGGTCCAACCGGCGACGGTGGCGTTGGTGGCGGTGGCTGCCTGGCGGCTGGGCCTGGTGGTGGTCAACACTCGCCTCACCATCGGGTTGATGCTGCTGGGAGCGATAGTCGCCATCCTGGTACGGCAGCCCTGGGCCTTTCCGGCGGTGCTCGCTCTGGGCGGGCTGGTTACCACCGTCGCCCTGGGTGACCAAAGACGCGAGGCCGCAGGAGAGGCTGGAGCGGAGGCGGCGGCAGAGCCAACGGCGGCGGCGGCGGCATCGGAGCCAAGCCCAAGGCCAAGGCCAAGGCCAAGTCCAAGTCCAAGTTCAAGTCCAAGGCCAAGTCCAAGTTCAAGTCCAAGGCCAGGGCCAGGATCAGGGCCGGTGGCGGCGGACGGCGTACCATTGGAGAATCTGGGCATATCGCGGACCGCGGGCGCACTGCTGCTGCTGCTGTTCTTCGGGCTGCTGGCCGGGCTTATCGGGGTAAGGCTGATATTCCAGGGGACGGCGCTGCCCGGGTTGGAGGTGTTCGAGTCCTTCTACCGCACCGGGTCTTTGATCTTTGGCGGCGGGCAGGTGGTGCTGCCCATGCTGTTGACCGAGGTGGTGGATACCGGGTGGGTGACGGAGCAGCAGTTCCTGGACGGCTTTGCCTTGATGCTGGCGCTGCCGGGGCCGATGTTCAGCTTCAGCGCCTACCTGGGAGCGGTGGCCGGCGGAGTCCCCGGCCTGCTGCTGGCCCTGGTCGGTCTCTTCCTGCCGGGGGTGCTGATAATCTATGCCGTCCTGCCCTTCTGGGAACGGGTACGGCGCTATCCCCGGGTGCGAATCGCCCTGATCGGAGTGAACGCCACCGCCATCGGGCTGGTGGTAGGAGTGGTATTTCTGCTGTGGGAGCGGTCGGTGCACGACCCGGCCGGAGCGGTAATTGCCCTGTTGGCCTTCGGGGCGGTGCTGTTTTACCGGGTACCGGCGCCGCTGGTAATCGCCGGCGCCGGCGTAGCGGGTTGGCTGTTCAGCCTGGCAAACTTTATGTAGCAATACCTGATGTAGCAATACCTGGCTCTAGTAATACCTGGCTGTAGGTATCACCGGGCCGGGCGGGTTTTGCCCCCGGCCCGGATTTCTGCCCGCCTGGAGCGGCCTGGCGGTTTTGGTCTTAATGATTAACCGGCAAACTCGATGCCCACGCCGACAATCTCTATCTGCATGGAGCGTACGTCGGGACAGTTTTTGCCGAAGGTTACGCCGACGGTAACGCTCATACCCTTCTGAACCTCCGGGGCGCCGGGAACCTCGAAGCGGGCGTCCAGGTTGTCGCCCTGCAGGCCCAAATCCATGTGCTCGGCGATGCGCTTTTCCCCGTCATACACGATAACCTCGTGGACGGTGGCGTGAGGGCGAGTGCGAAAGCTGACCAGCGCGGCCTCGGCGTGGGTAGCCTTCCCGTCGGCTACGGTTAGGGTAGGTATGGGAAAATGGACCCAGGTGTTTTGTCCCTCGGCTCCCTCGATGCGGACAAAAGGCCCGGTGTGCCGTATCGAGGTGACGCGGTTGGGATATTCCACCTGCATACTGGACCCGTGAACCCAGGAGGTAAATTTACCGTCTGCCATACTCCACCGTTCCTTTCCTGCACTAGTCCGGCACTAGCGAGTTTTATATCAGGTATAATCTGCCGGAATTATAGCCGGTAATAAGCGTCAGGTACAGGGCCGCCTAAATAAAACTGCCCCGCCTCCGTCCGCGGCGGTAGGCAACCCGCAACAGTACCGCCATCGCACCGGCCAGCGCCAGCGCCAGCACGATGCCGAAGATCGCCATCCACGGCTGAAAGTCGAAGCTCTCATCCAGATAGACCACATCAATGCGAGCGTCGGGCCGCTTGGCGCGAGGCGTTTCCTCCCCGGTCAGAATCAGAATCCCCTCCCGGATATTCCGGCTGCGCAGCTTTCCCTGGTCCTCGATAAACGCCGACGCCTGGTAAAAATCCTGGGAGAACACCCGGAAAGTAACCTCCGCCCGCTCCCCGCCTTCGTTGGTGTACAGGTACACCTGGTCCATAGCTCCGCCCAAGCCGGCGACGTAACTCTTTAGCCGGTTCACCTGGTCGGACACATCCGAAGCGTCTATCGTGAAGTTGGCGACGGGCGGGTTGGAAGGCCCAGACCCCGGCAGGAACAACGAAACCTGGATGGTGGCCAGGTCCACCCGCCGCTCCAAAAAGTTCAACCGCCCTTGCGCCCGTTCAATGTCCGCCCGCACTCGGGTCAACTCCCGTTCCACGGTCAAAATCTCGGTTACGCTGTTGCTCCGCTCCAGCAAAGCCAGCAGGCTCTTCTCCTCCGCCATGGAACTCTTCAAGCGGGCTCCCAAGTCAATAAATTGCTCGGTCACGTCCTCGCTGCCCAGGTTACGAAATTGCACCTCGCCCAGAGATTCAATACGCTCCAGGGCGTCGGAAAACCCGGTCTGGGGAATGCGGATGGTCAAGTCGGCGCGGGGAGTTTCGGAGCCGCCGGAGCTGGACAAATGCTCCACAAAACCGCCCAGACTTTCGGCGACGGCCCGCGCCCGATCCACCGCGGCCTCCACCTCCTCCACCTCGATCGACAGGGAGGCAATGAATATTATTTTGCGTTCGGCAGCCGGGCCGGACTGGCCGGCCAGCCCAGGCAGTCCGGGCTGGCTGGGCGGCTGGGCTGGTCCGGCAGGCCCGGGCGCGCCGGGCGCGCCGGCCGGGGCCGGTGGCGGAGCTGGGCTGTCGTTCGAAAAGGCGCTCTCCACCGACGCAATGCCCTGGGCCAGCGGCGACGGCGCCAATCCAAAGCTTTTTCTAGTCATCTCGGACGATTCCATTGCATCGTCGGCCGACGCGAAGTCGCCGCCGTCCCCTCCGTCGGTCGTCGCAGACCGCGCCGGTTCACCGGACGAACCGCAGGCCGACAGCAGCAGCGCCGCGGTAATCACCAGAGCAATCAAGAGAAATTTCACCGGCTTTTTCATTGCCAACCCACTCAAATTAAACCACTTATAGCAGTGGAACCCCGTATTACTAACTAACAGGACGTTTCCGGTATCGCAAAGGTTCCTGCATCAGGGGCAATCGCAATGTAGCACAAGAGCAGCCCGAAGGGTTACCCGGTAGTTAACCCGTGTTTGCCCGGTTTCCGACTCTCCCACCGGACGAAGGAGCGCAATCATACCGATATACCCACCGGGATAAAACCTGTGGTAGTATTCCTGACGTATAAGTATGGCATAAGCGGTTGCCCATTTATACACCGTTTTTCCCACCGCGTAATACACCGCGTAATACACCGGGTAGTACACCGGGGTTGTTTCTTCCGGAGGAATTGATGATGAAGAAATTGCTGAGCGGCCTGGGTTACGGCGGCCTGGCCGGAGCGCTGTTGACCGCCCCCCTGACTGGTCTGATGTTCCTGGCGGACAAGCTGCTGGATTTGCCCTTTGCGCCCTTCGCCCTCTTCGACTGGATTGCCCGGGTCATGCCCGGACCTCTGGTCACCTTCGGCATCGACCTGATGATTAACAGCCTGAGCCTGGCCGGGTTGAGCGTGGCCGCCGCCGCCAAGACCGCCGAGCAAATTGGCGCCATTCTCTTCTTCTTCTTCATCGGCGTAGCGGTTTGCGCCGTATTTTTCGTCGTAATGAAACCACGCCAATCCGCCTCCCCGTCAACCTCCGCCGGCCCCGGACCTGGCGTTGGATCCGGCCTATTAGCCGGTCTGCTATCCCACCCGGCGCCCGGCCTGATTCTCGGTATTATCTTCGGTCTGCCCCTGACCATCGTCAGCCTGCCGATGGGCCAATCTACGATGAACCCGGTGGTCACCTTCATCGTGTTGATGCTCCTGTTCCTGGTCTGGGGTCTGGCGGCCGGCCTGCTCTACCGCCGACTGGCCGACGGGGGACAGCCGACGGCGGAAACCCGGTTGGCAGCAGGAATGGATGGAATGCCGGATGAAGCGGCGGATGAAATGCCGGGTGAAATGGTGGATGGGGAAGTCCGGTCGGCCCACGCCATCAACCGCCGCCAGTTCCTCATCCGGCTGGGCGCCGCCACCGCCACCATCACCGTAGCCAGCGCCGGCCTGGGCGCAGTGCTGGCCCAAAGCGAACGGAGCCGAATCGACCGGACGGTAGCCGGTTCAATGGACGCGGCGGAAATGCCGCCCCGTAGGCCGCTGCCCAACGACGGCGACCCGGTGACTCCCGCTCCCGGCACCCGCAGCGAATACACCGCGGTGGAGGACCATTACCAGGTCTTCCTGCGCACCGAGCCAACTTTCATTGACATTTCCGGCTGGGTTTTGCCCATTACCGGACTGGTAGCCTACCCGATGGACTTGACTATCGACGCCATCCGGGGGAACTACCCGTCCCGCGACCAATACGTTACCCTGTCCTGCATCTCCGGGCGGATTGGCACCTCCCTGATCAGCACCACCTGGTGGACCGGGGTAAGCCTGCAGAAAATCCTGGCCGACGTTCAACCCTTGAACAACGCCCGATACCTGGTAATCCGGTCCGCCGACGGGTTCTATGAGACGGTGGACTTGAACCTGATTAACTCCGACGAGCGGATAATGCTCTGCTACGCCTGGGACGGGGAACCCCTCCCCTTTGACCACGGCTTTCCCCTGCGCATCTGGATTCCCGACCGCTACGGGATGAAGCAGCCCAAGTGGATCGTCTCTATTGATGTCGTTGAGGATTATCAGGAAGGCTATTGGGTGGAACGGGGTTGGGCCGAAGTGGCCCAGATACAGACCACCTCGGTCATTGATACCGTGGCAGTGCGGAACATCGTCGAGCAGGGCGGGCAGCGGCTGATTCCCATCGGCGGCATTGCCTTTGCCGGAGCGCGGCAAATCTCCCGGGTCGAGGTACGGGTGGATAACGGCCCCTGGCAGGAAGCGCAACTGCGGGCGCCGCTATCGGAAACCACCTGGGTAATCTGGCGTTACGACTGGCCCTTTGACGCCGGCGACCATGCCTTTGAGGTACGCTGCGCCGATGGCAGCGGCACACCGCAGATTGAGGAAGAACGCGGCAATCGGCCCAGCGGCGCCACCGGCATCCACAGCCGTAAGGCCAAGGTATAAGCCAAGGTATAAGCCAGACTGTCTCACCTTCATTCCGCGAAGGCGGGAGTCCGTTCCTCGGCACACCGGACCGGGAGCTGCTCCGGAATGACGGTAGAAATAACGGGAGAGAAGAAATAATGGCGGAAAAACCGTATATCGACTTTGACCAGGCCCAGGCAGCAATGAAAGCCATCATCGCGGAGGCCACCGGCCCGGTGGTGATGCCGGTTGCCATCGCCATCGTGGACGACGCCGGCAATATGGTGGCCTACGCTCAGATGGACAATGTAAGGCTATACGCCCGCCGCCACGCTTTCCGCAAGGCCTACACCGCCGCGGTAATGGGGATGGACACCGGCCCCCACGGGGAGCAATTGAAGGAGCGGGGCCGAACGGTCAGCGACTACGGCGACCCCAACCTGACCCCGGGCATCGGCGGCGTGGTGGTGCGCTCCTCCGACGGAATAATTATGGGAGGCATCGGTGTCGGCGGCTACCTGGCCCGGGATGAGGAGCTGGCCCAAATTGGCCTGGACGCCATGAACCTGAAATAGGCCGCCAACCCAGCCCCAACCCCTTCCCCCTCCGGCTAAGCCGGGCGTCGGATTGATACAGACCCCCGCTCATGGTGAACCTGCCGAACCATAAACCCGACCTTCGACCGGTTCAGGGTGAGCGGGGATATAGCTGAACCGGGATAATCGAAAGACCCTGGATCGCCCGGCAGTTGATATTGACTGGGCCGGTCGATTGTCTTATAGTTGGCAGGTAAGAGCGTCGCGAAACGCTCCATTATGCCGTATCTTTAGGCACAATCAGCTAAAAATGGAGGTATTTTAGATGGCAGAACGCAATCCTTACCGACCAGACTTCACTAAAGGCACCAATCGGGTCAGCATGATCCAGCACACCAACGTAGAGACCAGCGACGTGGCGCGCAGTCAAGAGTGGTACGCCAAGGTCTTTGCCGCGGAATGGACCGAGGACGGCCCCAGGTTTTTGAAGCTGGGAAACACCGAACTGCATCTCCACGTAGAAGCTAACCCTCAACCCCACCCGAGCAACCACTTCGCCCTTGAGGTGGAGGATTGGGACGGTTGGCTAGCCAACTTGAACCACGTGGACGTCAAGTTTGAGGGCGGCCGGGAACCCAAGATGAGTGACAGCGGCAAGCTGGCCGGCTTTCTGCGTGACCCGGACGGAAACCTGATTGAGGTAATGTACCACGCCGAATGGCACTAGGGCGCATTCCGGCCAGGGCCGATGAAACGGCCCTGGCCTGCCCGCTCTCACTGTGAGCCTATCCTTCGACAAACTCAGGCTGAGCCGGGTTAGCAGCGGTCCAGTATAAGCGTCGGCTAGAGACCCTCAACGAAGATGGCGTTGGTGTTGGCCGATTGGTGGCGCATATCCTTGGGGCCGGCGTACTCCGGAGAGTAGTACCACTCCTTGGCCCGCGCCACACTCTCAAACTCAATAATGACCAGCCGACGGGGGTTCCACTCGCCCTCCACCGGCTCCACTGCGCCGCCGCGCACCACATACCGGCCCCCGTAGGCCTCTATCGTTGCGCTCACCAACTTGCGGTACTCCTCAAAACCCTCCGGGTCGGTAACGTCCACATCGGCAATCATATAGCCTGCCATCTTTTCCTCCTGCACCTGAGTTTGCTCTATCCGCCCCCGATTATACCGGATATACCGGACGCTTAGGGAAGCTCAAGACTTGCCGCTGCCGTAACCGCATCCGGCCCCCTAGGTGTGAGGGCGGGCAATTTCACGTCGCCCCTCCCTCTTTCTCCCTTCAACCGTGCAACCGTGCAACCGTGCAACCGTAAGCTGTTGGTAATTCATTCACCCCAAACCCCCTTAACCGGGTGTTGAGCTTCGTTGGTGGACTGACCGTCTCCGGAAAAGCCCCAACACCGGCCAACTCTCCCCCATGGAGACTTCCTGGATTTCGGCCCGCGCCGGGAAGACGACTTCCGTGACTTTCGTCGCCCCAAGGTGATTGCCCGGTTCCCGGCCCCTTCCCGGCTTGCCCGCTACCGGCGAGAATGTTAACTTAACTAACAAGAAAACTGCGGCATCCGAACTGCCGGCCCGCCTATCCACCTATCCACCTATCCATCAATGCATCTATCCATCTAAGCATCAAACGGGGGATGATTTTTATGGCAACCACACCAGCAGCTACACCGGCGACCATTTATCAGAATTATATCGGCGGCCAATGGACCTCCTCCGAGTCGGGCCGCACCTACCCGATTACCAGTCCGGCCAGCAATGACACCGTCCTGGGCGAGTTTCAGACCTCCACGCCCGACGATGCCCGCCGCGCCGTCGCCGCCGCCCAGGAAGCCCTGGAAGGCTGGGCCAACACCCCGGCCCCGGTGCGCGCTCAGACGCTGTACCGCGCTCTGGACATTATGGGACGGCGCAGCGAGGAACTGGCCCGCACCATTACCCTGGAGGAAGGCAAGCCCCTGGCCGACGCCCGGGGCGAGGTGCGCCGGGCAATGAACATCATCGAATACGCCGCCGGTGAGGGCCGCCGGATGTTCGGCTACACCACTCCCTCGGAACTGCCCAACACCGTGGCATACACCGTCCGACGCCCCCTGGGCGTGGTCGCCATCATCACCCCCTGGAACTTTCCCATCGCCATTCCCGCCTGGAAAATGGCTCCGGCCCTCATCTGCGGCAACACCCTGGTATTCAAGCCCGCATCCCTGACTCCCTTCAGCGCGGTAAAGCTGGTCGAGATATTTGAAGAGGCCGGACTGCCTCCCGGCGTGCTGAACCTGATTACCGGCCCCGGCGGCTCGGTGGGCAATGCCCTGGTGGAAAGCCCGGAGGTACGGGGAATATCCTTTACCGGCTCCACCGAAATCGGCACCGGCATCTACGCCGCGGGCGCCCAGCGGCTGAAAAAGGTGCAGTGCGAGATGGGCGGCAAGAACGCCGTCATCCTGCTGGCCGACGCCGACCTGGATAAGGCGCTGGGCGGTATCGTCCAGGGGGCCTTTGGCTCCACCGGACAACGCTGCACCGCCACCAGCCGGGTGATTGTGGAGGAAGGCGTCTATGATACCTTTATGGCGCAGCTTCTGGAGCGCACCGGCCAACTGAAAATCGGCGACGGCCTGGATGAGGATACCGACATCAGCCCCCTTTCCAGCCAGTCCCAACTGGATACGGTGATGAACTATATCGGCATCGGCGCCGAGGAGGGAGCGCATCTGGCCTACGGCGGTCATGCCCTGAGCGGCGGGGAGTTTGACCGGGGGTATTACGTGGAGCCGACTATTTTCACCGACGTGACGCCGGATATGCGCATTGCCCAGGAGGAAATCTTCGGGCCGGTGCTGACCGTGTTCAAGGCCAAAGACCTGGACGATGCGGTGCAAATATCCAACAACGTCCAGTTTGGCCTGTCCTCATCGGTTTACACCCGCGACCTGCCCCTGGCCTACCGCTACATCAACACGGTAGAGGCGGGAATGGTGCACGTGAACGCTCCTACCCTGGGCGGCGAGGTGCATCTGCCCTTCGGCGGCCTCAAGGCCTCCGGCATCGGGCAGCGGGAGCAGGGAGTGGAGGCGGTGGACTTTTTCAGCGAAGTCATAACGGTGTATATCGACTACGCCGATACGCCGCGGACGCAGGCCCGCTTTATTTAGTGGGGAAGCTGCTCCTTCCCTGGGCGCGGTGGAGTTCGGCCTGGCTGGCAGCGTTGCTGCTGGCCGCGCTGGCTTGCGGCCCCTCCGAAGCAGAGTTGAACCGCCTCATTGACCAGCGGGCGCGGGCTATAGTGGCAGCGGCGCCCACGGTTACCCCCCAAGTCATACCCACGCCCCTGGCAACCGCCACGCCGCTGGCAACCGTCACGCCGGCGCCCGCGCCCACACCGGCGCCTACGGTCACGCCGGTACCCACCGCCACGCCGCAGCCGTCGGCCACGTTGGCGCCTACGGTTACCCCGGCGCCTACCGTCACGCCGCAACCCACCGCTACTCCCGTGACGTTTCTACCCACACCTACGCCGGTGACTTTTCCCTCTACGCCAACCCCCCAACCGACGGCCACCCCCCAGCCGGTTACCGATTTCCGGGCGGTTCACCAACACGCCTGGCGGTCGGTATTTATGATCGAGACGCGCCGCAGCCGTGGCTCCGGCTGGCTGATTGAGCCGGGACTGATTATCACCAACCGGCACGTAGTCGAACACTATCGCACAGTCACTGTTCGCCAGGCCGAAGACCCGCCCTTTGACGCCACCGTGCTGGCGGTGGATACACCTCGGGACATCGCCATCCTGCAATTTGACCCGGCAGATACCCCGTTGAATGAGGAAGCGGAACCGTTGCCCCTGGGTTCGGTAACTTCCAACGACATCGCCCAGGAGCTGCTGGCGCTGGGCTACTCTACCGTATCCCCCCGGGACGACGGCACCGCCGGGGCGGCGTCGGCCAACGTGGGGGTGCTTTCGCAGACGGTTTACGTGGATGACAAGAAGGAAGTAAAGAACCTTTTGATGGATGCGCCGGTTGACCCCGGCGACAGCGGCGGGCCGGTATTCAACAGCCAAGGAGAGGTGGTAGGCATGGTACGCGCCGCCCAGACTCACGCCGCCGGCGGCAAGCGGGTGGTAGGCACCTTTTTCGCGGTCCACGTGGACGAGATACGGGACGCCCTGCCGGAGCTGAAGCAGGGGCGGTCGCGGTAGGGGGGTGTATTAAATTAGTTTGGACCAGACGATTTTTGGCGTAATGCCAAGCAAATAATATATACTAAATGCAATGACTTTATATAACACACAGGGCAATTATTTGGTTGCTCCGGTATTGCCTTTGGCAACTAAGCAAGGGAGAACCATACCCAACGAACAAAGAGAGCAAGACGCCGTTGCCAGTATGGACGCCCGGAAGGATATAATGCTCGCCAATCGCCCTTCCGTCAGAGTACGCTCGCTGAGCAGTGTCTATAATTGTATGGGGATGGTATTCGCCAACCGTCGCACTTGGGTTGACCCGGAACATTTGCCGATGATTCTGGAGGATGATGGCTACCGACTGGTAGCTAATGAACAAGAACTACAGCCGGGGGATGTGGTAGTATATCGTGACGCCGATGGCGAAGTATCCCATGTCGGTATAGTTACGGAGGTCAGGACAAATCCACGGGAGGCATCCCTGGAAGTATTCGTAATGAGTCAGTGGGGTGAATCCGGAGAATACTTCCATCGGGCCAATGAAGTACATCCTGCACTGGGCAATCCCAGCGAATACTGGACGGACCGGACGGATAAAGTATGAACTGGCAAGAGGCACTAACGCAGATTGAAAGCCTTGAGTTCGACGCTAATCTGAGCGTAGTTAGCAGCACGAAAGCTTTCTTTCGGAACGTGGCTCAGGACCCGGTGGTCCTAGATTTGTATTGGCAAATCCAGGAATCCGGGGAACTGAAGGAGTCGATACTGGACCGTACTTATGACCTGTCGGCGCAGGAAATTGATATGCGCCATGGAAATCCCAATGACAAACCCCTGGCTGTCCTGCTGTGGCTGTCCTACTACGCTGCTCCAGAGTTAGGCCGGCTAGCCGCCACTTACACCGCCCGCGCCCCCAAATGCTGGTATGCCTGGAAGCTGGCACACCAAATTTTGGACCCTGCTCCAGTTAACAGCAGCAACTTCAAGGAATCGGTTGACGCTAAGTATTTCACCATCAGCAACCATTCATCCACCGACTCAAGCGTTAACCTGATGACTGGCGGCACGAAAATGCAATTGGGACCAAATGTAGTTGTCGGTGCGTTCAATCGGGAACTGGTAAATACGTTGTTTGATAAATACGCCATCGGAGAAACGTCTTGAAAGTCCTTTGGGCCGTTCTCTGCCAAAGTTCCTCAATCGACCAGGAAACAAACAGCGTTTCCTTGTTCAGTCTACTCGAAGAAATACAGGTGCCAGCTCCACCGAAATCATTGACAGAGCCACCACCTTACCCGGGAGTAGCTGGGGAGTTTGAGTTCTTCGCCTCGTTCAGAAGGTCGGTTTTGAACGTAGGTGAACGCGTTAGAGGCCAATTACGGCTGCAATTTCCATCTGGGACATCCCCAGAAACCTTCCCCATTGAGGTTGACCTGACGTCTGCTCACCGCCACAGACTCCGTATCAGACTCCCGACTTTGCCCATCGGTGGAGAAGGCACGTACAGTTTCATCATAGAGGAAGCAACCGGCTCCGGGGATTGGCGTCAACTCTTTGAAGTTCCCCTGGAAGTGTCTTACTTGGTGTAGGTTCTACCGGCGGCGTCAAGCCAGATAACCCCCTATGCCGCTGACGCCTTTACCCTCTTCGGGCGGGTTTGAAACCCGCCCCTACGCTGCCAACAGGATAAAGAGGTGGGCAGGCTCCATACCCCTACCCCAGCGCGCCGCCATTGCGATAGCCGGTTATTTCCTCCGGAGCGTAGCCCAGCTCCCGCAGGATTTCGTCGGTATGCTCCCCCAGGGCCGGAGGGGCCGACGCCTCCAACGGCGTTTCGCTGAAGTTCGCCAGGGGGCCGACCATCCGCACCTTGCCTGCGTCCCGATGCTCCAGCTCCGCCACCAGCCCGTTGGCCTGCACCTGGGCATCGTCGAACAGCTCTTCAACAAACCGCACCGGCCCGGCGGGGATGCCCCGCTCCTCCAGCAGAGCCAGCCACTCGGCGGCGCTCCGCTGTAAAAACACCGCCTCCGCCTGCCGCGTCAGCTCCCCACCAAAAGCCGCCGCCGCGTCGGAGCTGGGGTCATAGCCCGGCTCAAAGCGAAGGTCCTGCAAGCCCAGCGTATCCAGCAGCCGGCGGCGCAGCGGATCGCTGAGGCAGCCCACCCCGATAACCCCGTCGGCGGTCTGATAAGTACGGTAGTAGATGTTCCCCGGAGTGACCGGATGGTCGGAGTTGTAAACCTGGAGCAGGTCGGCATAGGGCAGACCGGCCTGCCGCATCGCCGCCAGAGACTCCAGCGTCTGGGCAAAGGGTTCCTTATCCAGCGACGCCACCTCCACAAACCGCATTCCCATCAGGGCCAGGGCCAGACTGAGCAGGGTGGTCTCCACCTTCTGGCCCTGGCCGGTACGCTCCCGGGAATAGAGGGCGCCGCAGACGCACCAGGCCAGGCAGATTCCGGCGGCGGTATCCACCAGCGGAGTGGAAACGATATGCTGGGGCACACCGCCGTCCACCTTGCCCTCCGCCGCCATCAGCCCGGACATGGCCTGAATAATCAGGTCGTAGCCCGGCCGGTGCGAATCCGGCCCCTGTCGGCCAAAGGCGGTATTCTCGCAGTAGATTAGCTTGGGGTTCAGGGCGGACAGAGTTTCATAATCCACGCCCAGTTTGGCCGCCACATCGGGGCGGTAGTTGACCAGGGCCACGTCGGTTTGGGGAATGAGACGGCGCAGGATGTCCCGGGCCGCGTCGGTAGTCAGGTCCAGGGTCAGGCTGCGCTTGCCCCGATTATAGGCGATAAAGGGACGGCTTTCGGTGGGCGAAAAAGCCTGGACAATTCGCCATGGATCGCCCCAGGGCGGCTCCACCTTAATAACCTCGGCTCCCATATCCGACAGGAGCATACCGGCAAAGGGGCCGGCGATAATCTCGGTAAACTCGACAATCTTAACCCCATGGAGCGGGCCGGGCATATAGAACCTCCGCAATTAACCGCCTGGAAGAGCGTTTGCCGCATTTTACCCCCTTATAGCCCCCGGTGTCTCTGTGGTTATACCGGATAAGCATCCCGGCAACCGGCTTAATGTATAGCCTGCCTCACCGAACCGCACTTGAAGCCGACTTCCCAAGTATGGTATGCTTACCTCAGTGTCGGGGCGTAGCGCAGCCCGGTAGCGTACCTGCATGGGGTGCAGGGGGTCGCCGGTTCGAATCCGGCCGCCCCGACCATTTCCTCAGAGATAGATATGCCGACGGTAAAGGTGAGAGAGGCCATCCGAATGGTGGAAGAAGATGGCTGGTATCAAGTGGCTATGCGCGGTAGCCACCGCCATTTCAAGCATCCGGTGAAGCACGGCAAGGTAACTGGTAACTATCCCCGGCAAGCCGGGCGATGACTTGTATCCGAAAACGTGGAGTGCTATTCGCCGACAGGCCCAAAGGTGAGAGATAGAATGAGGAAATATACCATCATTCTTGAACCCGGACCGAATAATTGGTGCATCTTCTCCCCCGACGTCTCTGGTTGCGTCTCTACAGGGGACACTGCCGAAGAAGCTCTGGCTAATTTCCACGATGCGCTGGAGGCCCATTTGGAGTTAATGCTGGAAGATGGTGACCCCATCCCACCGGAACGCACTTCTTACACCGAAGCCGACTACGCCGAGATAGATCCCAACGCCGATTACCTGTGCATTCCCTGGGCGCCCGCTTCAAAAGCCGCCGAATCACCCCCGGTTGCCCCGGCAGTCTAAAGAGAGTCGAACGCCCTGCCGACTCGGCAGAGCGTTCTCTTTTTCGGAAGCGGCTTTAATCTCCCGACTCCAACACAATTCGCCCCGGGGGCGGGCTTTCCCGCAGGCGGGCCAGCGCCGCTTCTACCTGCTCCAAGGGAAGGCGTTCCGTTACTACCGGCTTCAACCGGCCCGGTTCCACCAAACGCACCACGTCCACCACGTCCACCACGTCCACCACGTCTTGCAGGCTCGAGGCGCGGGTGCCCAGAATGCTCCACTGACCGTAGATCAGGGGTCGGCAGTGTCCACCGCCAGCGGAACGCCGTAGTTGTACCCCATCACCACCGGCCGGCAGCCCAACTTGAGACAACCGATGCTTTCCGGCAGCACGGCGGCAACAAGGGACGACTCTACACACTGGGTCGGCTTATGTAGAGGGCAACCCTTGTGGTTGCCCTGCCCCGGAGACTAAGACGCCATCGCCTTGAAGGTGACCTGCTTTGCTAGAACCAGGATTTGTCGCCGGCGGCATAGATCCGGTTGAAATCCTCGTCGCTCTTGGTTAGATAAATTACTGTCTCAATCAGACAAATCACGCCGTTCACCGCCACTGCCAGGAAACCAATAATAAACAGTACCAAGCCCAAGCCACCTATTCCTCCGGAGCTGGCCATCGCTCCGGCGAAAGCGCTAGCCATCCCGATAAAAAACAGAGCGTAGCCGCCTACGCCCAACGCAATATGAATCACGCCCGCCTTAGTCTTGCCCAAGTAGAACTTGTGGATGCCGAGATAACCGAGAAAGAATGCCAGCAAGGCTGCAACTATTTTGGATTTCCCCATTTCGCTCATCTCCTACTTATTGATTCAGACGCACCTTCTCAATACTATTGGTTCCAGCCTCAGTATAAGGGCGGGCGGGGCTCGGAGACAAGCCCATCACACAGCCCCGGGTGATGGTTCAATCCATAAAGATGGCTCATGCTGCTTGTGTCGTGGACCACTGAATTCATACGGTCAGCGCCGAAACAATTTGTACCGAACCTACTTCAGGCGACTACAACGCCTGGGCTAACCGGTCAAGTCGGTTTCTAATCCCCGGATGTCAGCACAATTCGCCCCAGGGGCGGGCTTTCCCGCAGGCGGGCCAGCGCCGCTTCTACCTGCTCCAGGGGAAAGCGTTCCGTTACTACCGGCTTCAACCGGCCCGGTTCCACCAAACGCACCACGTCCACCAAACGCACCACGTCCACCACGTCTTGCAGGCTCGAGGCGCGGGTGCCCAGAATGCTCCACTGACCGTAGATCAGGTCGGCAGTGTCCACCGCCAGCGGAACGCCGTAGCTATAGCCCATTACCACCGGCCGGCAGCCCAACTTGATACAACCGATGCTTTCCGGCAGCACGGCGGCGACGGCCGCTCCGCCGACTCCTTCCACCACCACAGCGGCGCCCCGGCCGCCGGTCAGCTCCCTAACCCGGCGGGGTAAGTCTTCTTCCCGGCTGTTGACTATCTCATCCGGGCCAAACTCCGCAGCGCCCCGCAGCTTATCCGGCGCTACGTCGGCGGCGATAACCCGGCCGCCCATTATCCGGGCCAACTGCATCGCGTGAATGCCCAGACCGCCAACGCCGATAATCACCACCGTTTCGCCGGCCTGCACTCGGGCCTTCCGGGTCAGGGCATGATATACGCTGGCAATGGCGTCGGGAATAATTGCCGCCTCTTCCCAGGGCACCTCCGGCGAGATCCGGACGGCGTTGCGGCCCAACACCCGCATATACACTGGCTAAACCCGCCGTTAATCTCAAAGCCGGTGCGGGGCGCCGTCGCACCGTAATTTTCCAGGCCGCTGCGGCAATAATCGCAAAAGCCGCAGCCCTCGGTGGGAATACACCGTAACGTGGTCGCCGGGTTACAGCCCCGGCACCTCGGCGCCAACCGACACCACCTCTCCGGCTGCCTCGTGCCCCGGAATGTGCGGCAGGGGCACCGTTGGCACCAACCCATCGCTTATCTTCAAGTCGGTAGCGCACAAGCCATTGGCCGCCACCCGGACCAGCGCATCCCGGGGGCCGATGTCCGGTTCGGGCACATCCTGCCAGCGCAGGGGGGCGTGGAACTGTTCGAGAACCATTGCTTTCATGGTGGCTCCTCATTTACTACAGAGCATTATCAAGTGTCAAGATTACCTTGTTCTTCCCCGTATTCGGGGCCATGCCGGCGCATCCGGCCCTCCACCGTAACCAGGACTTGCTCGACGGGATCCACGGCTAAATTGAGGTTTTCCAGCGTCGTTGCTCCGATACATGGGCCGATGTCCTCAGGCCCAAAGACTACCTGCACTATGGCTCCATCGCCGCCGTACCGCACCCGGACATAGCCGGTGGCATACTCCATCACCCGATTGTCGGCCAGCCGAAACCGCATCCGTCTCTCCGCTTCTACTCCAAGACGTTGTAGCAGGCTGGCCGGAACGGTGGCATGAGTGCTCCCCGTATCGACCAAGGCGTTGATTGACTGGAACTCTCCCCCAGTGTAGTTGGCAATTTCGACATCAACATTAAAGGTTCCCATAGCAACACCTGCTGCCCTCAACGATTTAGGCTCATTATAGGGTGAAGCTAGGGAATGGACAAATGCGGCCGATATCCGGACCATCGCACAAACATTGTTCCTTACTTACGTTGGGGTTAGAATAGGGTGACTCAGGCCCATAGAGGTGGAACAATGCGCAACGAATTTACGGCCGTTTACGAAAAGGACGGCGATTGGTACATATCCTATTGTCTGGAGATCCCCGGAGCCAACGGCCAAGGAAAGACCAAGGACGAGTGTCGCACCAACTTGGCCGAGGCCATAGCCCTCATCCTTCAGCACCGCCGCGAAAGCGGGATGCGGGGCGTCCCCTACGGCATCAAACCGGAGACCATAGTCCTCCCCGACGCTTTGCCCGACGGGGAATATGCCATCGTATGAGCTACTCACCCGATAAACGACCCCGCCGCAACTTGCGATTAACCGGCTACGATTACGCCCAGGCAGGGGCATATTTCGTTACCATCTGCGCCCAAGGCCGGGAGTGTTTATTTGGTGCTGTCATAGATAATGAAATGGCCTTAAGCGACGCCGGGAAGATGGTCAGCCAATGGTTAATGGAATTGCCCAGCAAGTTTCCATCCCTTGTGGTGGATAGTTATATAGTCATGCCTAATCACCTGCATATAATCATACGTATTCTTGATACAAATACACCCGTGGGACACCAGGACGCGCCCACCGGCGCTCCCCTGCCCCAAGTCATCCAATGGTTTAAGACGATGATAACCAACGAATATATGCGAAGAGTAAGACAAGGACATTGGCCGCCTTTCCCGGGCAAATTGTGGCAACGCAATTATTATGAAAGGGTCATCCGCAATGATGTTGAACTTAACGCTGTACGGCAATATATTGCCAGCAACCCGGCCAAATGGAACCAGGACACGGAGAACCCCCGGCTTTGGTAGGGGCAGACCTGCGTGTCTGCCCCGGCCGAGGCCGTCTGAGTCCTCGGACACCCCAAACGGTTCTCCCCCGGAACACCAGGGCAGACACATCGGTCTGCCCCTACGGGCCGAATTGACTTTTACAATATCTGCAAACAGACCCGCCTACGCGCCAGTATGCCCATAATTAATGCCGCCAAAGGAGTATCACCATGGTACAGCAAGGACAGATTGACCACCTGCTTCAGGAAACCGGCAAGATTCCGCCGCCGCCCCACGTGTCGGCTCAGGCCACGCTCCAGGACTATGATGCCGTCTATCAACGCTCCATCGCCGACCCCGAGGGTTTCTGGGCCGAGGCCGCCGAGGAGCTGCACTGGTTCCGACGCTGGGATAAGGTGTTCGAGTGGGAGTACCCCAACTTCCGGTGGTTCATCGGCGGCCAAACCAACATCACCTACAACGCCCTGGATCGGCATCTGAACACCGAGCGGCGCAACAAGGCCGCCCTCATCTGGCTGGGCGAGGACGGCACGGAACGGGTTTATACCTATGCCCGCCTGGCCCAACAGGTGAACCGCTGCGCCAACGGGCTGAAGTCCCTGGGCGTGGGCAAAGGCGACCGGGTGGTCATCTATATGCCCCTGACCCCGGAGGGGGCCATCTCCATGCTGGCCTGCGCCCGCATCGGCGCCATCCACAGCGTGGTCTATGCCGGTTTCAGCGTCGGTTCCCTGCGCGACCGCATACAAGACGCCGCGGCCAAGTTACTGATTACCGGCGACGTGGGCTATCGCCGCGGCAACCGGGTGGACTTGATCGGCATTGCCAACGCGGCGGTTGAAGGCTGCGATTCGCTGACCAATGTCGTCGTTTGGCGGCGCGAGTTGGCCCGGGAAGAGTTGGCCGACGGGCAGGTGGATTTCGACGAAATGCTGGCCGGTAGTTCCATCGACTGCCCCGCCGAGGTGATGGACGCCGAAGACCCGCTATATATCCTCTACACCAGCGGAACCACCGGCAAGCCCAAGGGCGTAGTCCACGTACAGGGCGGCTATATGGTGGGCACCTACTACCACTTCAAAAACTTCTGGGACGTCAAGGACAACGATGTGTTCTGGTGTATGTCGGACATCGGTTGGGTGGTCGGCCACAGCTACATCGTCTATGCGCCGCTGGTGGCCGGAGCGACCACCGTGTTCCGGGAAGGGGCGCCCGACTATCCCCATAACGCCGTGTTCTATGAGATTATCGAGAAGTACGGGGTCAACGTAATTTTCACCGCTCCCACGGCGGTGCGGATGCTGATGCGCTACGGCGAAGAGCCGGCGCAGCGGTACAACCTGCGCTCGCTGCGCTTCCTCACCTGCGCCGGTGAGCCGCTGAACCCGGAGGCGCTGCGCTGGGCCTACCAGCATATTTGCGGCAGCGGCGAGTGGGCGCACATCGTGGACAATTGGTGGCAGACCGAGACCGGAGGCCCGTGCCTGGGTACGCTGGCAACCATGGACACCCGGCCCGGGCGGGTGGGCCTCCCCTTGCCCGGAACGCTGATGGACATCGTTGACCGGGAAGGGCAACCCATCGAGGAGCCGGACAAGGGCGGGCTGCTGGTCATTCGCCGTCCCTTCCCCCATTTCTCCCGTACCGTGTGGGGCGACCCGGAGCGCTACGCCGAAACCTGGAACCAGATTCCCGGCGTGTATCTAACCGGTGATGTGGCCCTGCGCGACGCCGACGGTTATTACATGGTGGTGGGCCGAGCCGATGATGTGCTGAACGTGGCCGGCCACCGCATCGGCTCCGCAGAGGTGGAAAGCGCGCTGGTATCTCATCCGGCGGTGGCCGAGGCGGCGGTAATCGGCAAGCCCGACGAACTGCGGGGCGAGTCGATCAAGGGGTTTGTGACGCTGCGGGTGGGCAGCGACCCCTCGGACGCGATGATCGAGGCGCTGCGGCTGCACGTCCGCAACGAGCTGGGCCCCATCGCCGTGCCGTCGGAGATTGAGTTCACGCCCATGCTGCCCAAAACCCGCTCCGGCAAAATAATGCGCCGCCTGCTCAAAGCCCAGGAGTTGGGCCTGGACCCGGGGGATATTACGACGTTGGAGGAGTAGGGGGAGCTTTGACGGGCGTAGCTGACCGGGCTACAATCGCCGGATGAACGGTGAGCAATTCGTCCGCCGAGCGCGCCGCTATGCCCGGAGAAATGAGTTGGAGTATTACTTTGACCGGCGGCACGGCAAAGGCAGCCATGGGACGCTGTATATTGGCGGCCGGCGTACACGGGTGCAACAAGGAGAGATTCCCCTACCAACCCTGCTGGCGATGCTGCGTCAGTTGGAAATCGACCGGAGGGAGTTCTAATATGCACTACATTTTTCCCTGTAACATTGAAGGCAACGAAAAAGACGGGGACGGATTCGTAGTTACCTTTCCCGATGTGGACGGAGCTATTACCGGCGCATTTACGTTCAAAGAGTCCATAATTCTTGCCGAGGATTGTTTGGTGGTAGCACTGGGCTCCTGCATGGACTGCCACGAGGAACTGCCGACACCCAGCCCATGGTCAAAGGGGCAGGAATTGATCGGAGTCCAGCCCCTCATCGCTGCCCAACTAGACCTCTACACGGCCATGCGCGAGCAGGGTATTACCATTGCGGACCTAGCCCAGCGTCTTGGTCAGCAGGAAACTGAGGTTAAGAAACTGCTTATCCTGGACTACTGCACCCCAATAGGCCAAGTAGTCGAGGCCCTGGAAGCGGTGGGGCGCAAGCTGGTGGTGGAGGATAGGGCGGCGTGAAGAGAGCCAGCTTGACCGCACCTTGCCAGTGCAATAAAATCCTGTAAACCCATCCGCAAGAGGAAATGATGCTGCTAGACGACTTGGTTCACGTAATCGAAACCCTGCAACAGCGCATCCGTGACCATGGTGATTCCCTGCGCCAGAACGAAACCCGTACTCGTGCAGCCCTAATCGACCCACTCCTAACAGCACTTGGATGGGATGTTGCCAACCCGTCGCTGGTCACCCCTGAATACAGAGTCGACGTAGGTTGGGCGGACTATGCTCTGCAAGGACTGGGCAATAAACCTTCCGCAATAGTCGAAGCGAAACGTCTAGGAGCAATCGTCGAGAACCATCTTGAACAAGCGGTGAATTATTGCATTCAACAGGGTATAGCATATGCAGCTGTGACCGACGGCAGTCACTGGCAGCTCTATAGGACCTTCGACCCGGTGCCCCTGGCAGAAAAACTCGTCTTGGACGTTCGTATCAATAGCACGCAGGCGCACGAATGCGCGTTGCAATTATTGTTGATGTGGCGGCCCAACGTGGCAACGGGAAAGGCTGTTCCGGCAAGCGCGCCTACTCTGTCCGCGACTATACCCACCTTACCTACGGTAGAGCCGATCATCAATACCCAACAACCTGCCACGCCACCGGAACCGCCTAGCGGTGATGGGTGGACATCTTTGGGGGATTTGCCCCCTGGCATAAGTTGGAGAAGTAAACCATCCTTAATCCGATTCCCCGGCGGTGAAGAAAGGGCAATCCAGTGGAGTCAGTGGAAGCGTGTCTTGGTTGAAGTAGTAGAGTGGTTAATCCGGGAAGGCGCCCTCACTGGAGATAAATGTCCTATTGGACAGGTTCCTCAACAGTATATCATCAATTCCGAACCCGTACATCCAAGCGGTCATCCTTTCTTCTATCCAGCTCAACTATCAAATGCCCTTTACCTTGCGTCAGCCGCTAATGCAAAGAGGGCAGCCAGTGACTGTATATTTCTCATGAAACTCTGCAACCAAGACCCCGCGTCAGTCCACCTTAAACTTGGCTGAAAGAACTATCGGATCTGGCCAATGCAATCCTGGTATGGTGTTTAGGTGATGTCGGGTTTAGAGCGGTAGTCTCTGGGGGACTCCGGTATAAAACCGGATTTGGGAGAGTGTGCGCCCCGGCACTCTGGAAACCAGCGCAGCCCCCACCCGAAGGCCAGCGTGAAAGTTCCTGACCTGGAGTAGGCTGGTGGAGCAGAAGGTCAACCGGACCAGAGCATTTGCCCGGTCGTAGTCCCCTGATATCGTCCTTCCGGCGCCGGCCGGAATCCAGGTAGTCTGGCCGAGGGAGAGTTGTCCTGCGCCGGGGACTTTCTGGATTCCGGATTTCTCCGGAATGACGGTAGCAGGCCGGAATCAAAGCGTCCAGATAGGCCATCCCCAGGCATAAAGTTTTAAGTGCGATTGCCCTCAGCAGCTCAAGGAGCGCATCGACCTGGACACCAGGGCCGTGTTACCCTTAAACAGAGACCTTCTCGGTTAGATTAGCGTCGGTACGAACCGCTAAACAAAGGGAGTGTATCGCATGATACTGACTATTCCATTATCCCTTTGGATGCTGATAATTGCCTGGGCGTACTCCCTTATTACGCAGGGCTTCGGCGCGTTCTCACTTGATTCGCTACCTTACCTCGCCCTATCCACATTGCTGTGGCCGGCCGCAATTCCGTTGACCTGGGCGGTACGGCTGCTGCACCATCGTTCTCGTCTGCTGGCCTACGGCTGCGCGGTCGTCCTGGTTCCGGCGTCGTTTGTTGCCGCCGGCATCGGCGGCGGCGTGGGCATCGTCGGGGCTGTTGGTCTCACCGTTTTAACCTCACTGCCAGCCTGGCTAATCCTTGGAATTACGGTCATCGTGCAGCGAGACCGGGAGAGTCCGGCCCCGGCGGTCTAGCCGGTGCAGGCATCACGCCACGGTAGGGCCGATTCCAGGAAGCCTGCTTCTCTTCTCCACCCAGACTTGATAGCCGGCTTCCACGCCCGCGGTGACCCTGAGTTGGGAGGCCCCGGACGATGCAACGAGCGCCGGCTGCATTGAATTATGGTAAACTTTCCCCAAATTCTCCTGCTCTCCCTTATACCCTGACCGGAGCGCCCGCCACAAACCTGGTCCCTTACCGAGGAGCAGATACCATGACCGCTGTCACCACCGACGCCGTTAAAGACCCCATCCTGGTAGTCCTTCAGCTTACCGGCGGCAACGACTATATGAACACCGTCGTCCCCTATGGCAACCCCCTCTACTATGACCACCGGCCCCGGGTCCACGTCTCCCCGGAGCAGGTACTGCCGCTGGACGGCCATGCCGGTTTCGAGGTCGGGTTTAATCCGGCGCTGGCTCCGCTCAAAGATTTGTACGACCGGGGCGATGTGGCGGTCGTTCACGGCGTGGGCTATGCCAACCCCAACCGGTCTCACTTCCGTTCAATGGACATCTGGCACACCTGCGAACCGGACAAAATCGGCGCCGAGGGCTGGCTGGGCAAGGTCATCCGCGACCTGGACCCCCGAGCCGAAAACGTGCTGACCGGCGTCAACGTGGGCCGCGGTCTGCCCCGGGCGCTGACCCTCCCCGGCGTCCCCATCGCCTCGGTAGCCGTGCTGGAAAACTACGGGCTGCTCACCGGCATTACGCAGGAACCGGCCCGCGCCCAAGCCCTGGACGTTTTCGCCCGGATGTATTCTCCGGCGCTGGGCTCCGGCCCGGTGATGGACTATCTGGGGCAGACCGGGTTGGACGTACTCAAGGGGGCCGACGCGCTCCGGACGGCGCCGGCGAAGTACCGGTCTTCGGTGGAATACGGCGATAGCGGCATCGGACGCAACCTGCGGGGCATTGCCCAGGTGTTGCTGGCCGACCTGGGGACACGAGTCTTTTATACCCAGCACGGCGGCTATGACACTCACGCTGCCGAGGCGGCGGTGCATTCCCAGCTTTGGGAGGAACTGGCCCCGGCCATTGCAGCCTTCTTTGCCGACCTGCGGGAGCACGACGCGGCGGAGCGGGTGGTAATGCTGGTGTTTACCGAGTTCGGACGGCGGGTTAAGGACAACGGTTCGGGCACCGACCACGGCTCCGGCGGGATGGCCCTGGTCATCGGCGACCGGGTGCGGGGCGGGATGTATAACGAGTATCCGTCGCTGCGAGAGGCGGACTTGCTGGAGGGAGACCTCCACTTCAACTACGACTACCGCGGGCTGTACGGGACGCTGGTAGAGCAATGGCTGGGCCTGGACGCCACCCCCATAGTGGGCGGCAAGTTTGAGCAGTTGGCGGTGGTTTAGGGAAGAAATTTACTACAACAGGCGATTACCCAACCTGGCGAAATGAGGTGCCCAGCCTTATAATGCCGTCACTAACCGAAGCGCAAAGCAGGATTGTAGGACGATGCCCAAAGTCAACCCCGAAATACTAACTTGGGCGCGGGAGACTGCCGGTCTTACCCGAGAGGAAGCAGCCAGAAAGCTAGGCTTTCAAGACAGCAACAGATCATCGTCGGTCGCGAAGTTAGAGCTATTGGAAACCGGCGACAAGGAGCCAACCCGCACCCAACTGGCCAAGATGGCCGACCAATACCGCCGTCCTTTGCTCACTTTCTACCTATCCAGGCCGCCGCCCAAGGCGGACCGGGGCGCCGATTTTCGGAATTTGCCCGCCGATTACTCGGCCCGGGATGACGCGCTGGTGGACGCGCTGGTGAGAGATATTCACACTCGGCAAAGTATGGTGCGGGCTGTGTTAGAGGAGGAAGAAGAAGTCGCTCCTCTAGCCTTTATTGGGTCGCACAAAATAGAGGACGGACGCGAGGTGGTTCTGGCGACACTGCGGTGGTTGCTCGGTATAGAATTAGCTGCTTACCGGAAGCAACGTAGCCCCAAAGAAGCTTTTGATTTGCTACGGACGCATACCGAGAAAACCGGGGTATTTGTTCTGCTTCAGGGTAATTTGGGGACTTACCATACCGACATGGACACCGAGACTTTCCGTGGCTTCTCCATCGCCGACGACATAGCCCCTTTTTTGGTTATTAACCCCAATGACGCCAAGCCTGCCTGGTCTTTTACCCTGCTGCACGAATTAGTACATCTATTGCTAGGGCAGACGGGGGTTAGTGCTGCCCGCGCCGAAAACGATACGGAACAATTCTGCGACCGGGTGGCCGGGGAATTTCTGCTGCCCGCACCAGAATTGGTTGAGCTTTCGTTCAATGGCAACGGCGACCTGGATGAAGTATCGGAACGAATCAGTGAGTTTGCCAACGAACGCAACTTGAGCCGCACTATGGTTGCGTACAACGCCTACCTTGCGAACTACATCAGCCAGGCAACCTTTCGGCAGCTTAGCTCCGTCTATCGCCAACAATGGATTAGAGACCGGGAAAGTGCGCGGGCGCAGGCTCGGGAGCGAGAAGTCAGGATAAACCCCAACGTCACACGCCGGTATCAGATGGGAGCATCCTTGCTTAGTTTGGTTAGAAGGACGCTTTCGGCCGGCGACCTTACTACAGTTAAAGCGGCTACGGTGTTAGGCGTCAAATCCCACCAGGTTCAGAACCTGCTCGACGCCGCCCGTTCGCTATAGACAGTGAGCGTGCTTTGCCTCCTCGACGCTAATGTTCTGATCGACGCAAACCGGGATTATTACCCCATTGTTCGGGTCCCGGCATTCTGGCGCTGGCTGGCAGAAATGGGGGAACAGGGTTGGGTGAAAGTGCCCCAGGAAGTGTACCACAAGGTGGTTAATGCACGGGGCGACCTTCTTTCAGAGTGGTTGATCACTAACAAGGACATAATAGTTCTAAATGAACCAGTCGATATAGAACGGCTTCAAAGAGTCATTGGTGCGGGCTACGCTGAAGATTTGACCGATGTCGAGATTGAAAAACTGAACGAAGACCCATTTCTGATCGCTTATGCCCTTGCCGATGTTACTAATCGGTGTGTAGTGACTACCGAACATTCCAGACCAAAACAAATCCGGGCAAACCGCCATATTCCCGACGTGTGCGAGGATTTCAACGTTCTCTGCATCAACACGTTCGCCCTGATACGCGAACTGGATTTCCGCACCGGCCAGTGACCGTCCTTAACCCACTCTTCAATACCCCGGCCACCCCCAATTCCCACCCCCCTTTGACAGCCCGTGTGACACTTGGTCAACCTGAAGAGGGAGCGTCCGCTCTCAATCAATAACGATGCAAACGATGCACGGGAGGTTGGCCTGATGTTCATCAAGCGTACCCCGGATGCCTACGAGAAGCTCCGGATCTTGGGTGGTATGGCCGACGATGATATTTTGGCCCGGCCGCAGGACGGTAAGAGCGGCGAAGCTTCCTTTTCCTCCACCCGTAAGAGTCCGGTTCCCGGCGTGTACCGCGCCGCTATGCCCAACGGAAAGCGGATTAACCTGCTGCGAGTGATGTTTACCGACTTCTGTATGCTGGACTGCGCCTATTGCCCCAACAGCATCGACGTTCCCCGCAAACGCTACGCCTTCAAGGTCGAGGAGCTGGCTAAAACCTTTATGGAACTGCACCAACGCCACACCGTCGCCGGACTGTTCCTCAGCTCCGGTATTGCCGGCAGCGGCTCCAAGACCACCGAGCGGATGGTTAAGGTGGTGGAGACTCTCCGGCATAAGTATGGGTTCAAGGGCTACGTGCATCTGAAGGTTATGCCCGGCGCCGAGTTCCAATACGTGGAGGCAGCCCACCGATTGGGCACTCGCCTGTCGGTCAACATCGAGACCCCCACCGCCGCGATGATGCAGCGCATCAGCCCGCACAAAGACTTTGACCAGGGGATTCTGGCTCCGATGGAATGGATTCACCGGCTGACCCAAGCCAGCAGCGGCGGCGCGGTGGGGCAGGCCACCCAGATGGTGGTAGGCGCTGCCGACGAGACCGACGCCGACATCTTTGGCCGCGTTGACCAGCTATATACCGACTGGAACCTGAAGCGAGTCTATTACTCCGCCTTCCGCCCGGCGGCTCATACTCCGTTGGAGGAACATCCGGCCACGCCTCCGTTGCGGGAGCGCCGCCTCTACCAGATGGACTGGCTCAAGCGAATCTATCACTTCTCCAACGCTGAGCTGAACCTGGCCTTCGATGAAAGCGGGTTTTTGCCTTTGGAGCAAGACCCCAAGACGGCCATCGCCCTGGAAAACCTGGACGCCTTTCCGGTGGACTTGAACGCTGCCGGTGAGGAGCAGTTGCTGCGAGTGCCCGGCCTGGGGCCAATCTCGGCCCAGCGCATCATCGAAAACCGCCGCAACCACAGCATCGACAACTGGCGCGACTTGCAGGCGATGGGTGTGGTGCGCCAGCGGGCCTGGCCCTTCGTATTCTTCCCCGGCCAGCGTCCACCCCCGGCCAGGCAGCTAAAGCTGGACCTGTTTGCCGAGGGCGCCAAAGACACCACCCCGGCCGGCCCGATCCACGCCACCACCGCCGCAACAGCCCCCTGCGGTCAGGCCACATCCTGCAACGGCTGCCCCATGCGGGGGATGCCGGGGCACCCGGGGTAGGGGGGCGGCCCTTATTCTGCGCCATCGGCTATCGGAGTCGTTAGCTTTGCCGGTTCAACGTAGAGCGCCTTCACCAGAAAGAACAGCGTCAGTATGGAATCAACCAGAATACCCAGGGCGAACAAGGCCATTACCCCTTCAAAGGTTGGGTTCCACCACCCCGCAGCATAAAGCAGGAAAGCTGCCAGGTAAACGGAGCCGTTAGTCAGCACGGCCTGGTAAGCCAGGTACTTGGTCAGCCCCAGGCCGTAGAAAACGCTGTCTATCACCGTGTTGAAGGAAAACAGGACGTAGGGAACGAACAAAATCCCGAAGGCGGTAGCCGCCCACTTAAGAGTGTCCGTATCGCTATTCAAGAATCCGGCAAAAACAGGAAAGAAAGGAACTAAAGCAATCCAGGCCAGCATCATCCCGGCGGTGATGACCATAGCGGAAATCCACAAGTTCCTGACCCGGGGCAGGTCGTCGGAAGCGTTGGCAACTAAGGCTTTAGTCGAGTCGGCAAAAGCCAGCACCGGCACCAGCATAAACCCCCAAAGTATTTGGATGGTCAGGTAATAGCCTCCAATTTCCGCCGGGCCGATGGTGTTCACTATCCGAATGATCATAAAAAAGTAGGCAACGTTGCGTACCAGGCTGTCCAGGCCGCTGCCAAGGCCAACGCGCAGGTATTGGCGCATATCGGCGAAGGACGGCAGGGTTTTGAGGTCGCTCAGCCGAAGCTCCTTGACCCGCAGCAGCAACAGGAACCCCACCAGGAAGAGGCCCGCGCTGGCTAACAAGGTTGCCCAGGCTACCCCAAGCACGTCGGATTCCGGAGAAAACCCGTAACCGCCAAAGAAGAAGCTGTCCAGAGCAAAGCGCAGGAGCAGGTTGGATATTGCCATTACAAAGACCAAGGCGCGCAGCCTCAGAGCCTCGAACAGCACCACTATTGCGGCCGCCAACAGGGTAAAAGGTATGCTGAAAATAGAGATGCCCAGGAAGCCCCGGGTCTGGCTTTGAATCTCCGGCGAGGTTCCGATGAGGGTGATGAAGGCGTCCCGGAACAGAAAGACGACGGTGGAGAACACCAGAGAAGCCAGGAAAATGAAGACGAGGACACTCTTGGAACGGTCCAGTTGCACTGCCGTTCCGCTGCGAATCTGTGACCCGATGAAGAAGAATATAGCTAGAACCGTAGCTTCCTGAAAAACCTCGACAACCAGCCCCACGAATTGCCATTGGGATACTATCGCCAGGCTTCCGGGGTCGGGCAGTTCGTTGCCAATCAAGTAGATGCGGTAAAGTTGGTAAACGTTGGGCAGGCCGATAAATAGCAGGATGAACAGGAAAAGTCGCCAGTCCCACATCCTGAAATGCTGCCAAAGGTATCTCAGCATAATGGTTGCACCCCCTTACCGTTTGGGAGATGGCTATATGATAGGTTATTGTAGTCTGTCCACGAGGGACACCGGGCTTTGCCAGGTTATGGATGGCGTTCTCTTTATACCGGCGGTTAGATCTATCCCCCCCGCCAACTCCTCCAACACCCCGATATTAACCGGGTCCGGCCCCATCTCTCCCCGTTCCAGCCGCTTGATCATTATGACCGCGGCGTCGTTCATTGGCGTGGCAACCCCGCTTTCCCGCCCCTTGCGCGCCACCAGACCGTTAATATAATCAACCTCGGTGCGTCGGCCTTTGAGGATGTCCTGGTGGAAGAAGGAACGGGCCTCCCGTCCCTCGGCCTGGGACGCCCGGACCAGGTTATCCACCAATGCCTCCGGCGAGGCGGCGGCTTGCTCCATCGAGAGGCCGAACACCGGCTCCATCTGGTAGCCCTGCGCCTGGCCCACCAGCAGTGCCTCCCGCCCCAACTCCAGGCACACCCGCACCCGTTCCGGCGCCTCGGTCAGGTGGGCCGGCCCCACGCCGGCCAGAGCGCAGACCGGGGCCACGATGCAGTTGAACACCAGCTTGGACCAGCGCGTCCCCCACAGGTTGGTGGTCAACTCGGTCTTGCCGGCGGCGCTCAAAATCCCTTGCAGTTCCTGCAATCGGGGGGTTATCCGCCCGTGCAGTTCGCCCAAAATAAAAGTGGTACGGTCCATCGCGGTGTTGCGCTTCAGGTGGCCCGGCTCAAAGACCTCCGAGGACATGGTCAGGACGCAGCCGATGTCCCGGGTCGGGCCAACCACCGGCGCAATCCACTCGTCGTTGAGGCTGTTCTGGGTGGACACCAGCACCCCGTTGTCCTTCAGGTAGGGGAGGATAAGCTGTACCAGCCAGAGGGTATCGTAAGACTTGCAGGCCAGGAACACGATGTCGAAAGAGTCTTCCAAAGTGCAGACTTCGTAGAGATGAAGGGCGCGCACCGGCGCGGTAAACTCCTCTCCGGCGATGGACATTTGCAGCCCTTGGGCCTTCATCGCCTCGACGTGGGCGCCCCACTGGTCAATCATAACCACGTCGTGGCCGGCTACGGTGAGCATCCCGCCAATAACGCCGCCGGTGCCGCCGGTACCTACGACGGCTATTTTCCTGGTGGAGGTGGGGTTGGTCATGATGTTTCCTTCCGGCCTTGCTGTTTTGTACCGTGATTACAACCTTTGGCCTGAGGCCAACGTGCTATAGGCTAACCTTGCCTGCCGGGGCTGTCAAACCCCGGTCCTGAAAGACCCTGCCTGCGTGACAAACAGGATTGAACTTTCTCCGGATGTTATGTATCGTATGGTTGTTATGCCTTCCTACCCGCACATAGAAGAGTACTACGCCAGGCTGCAGGAACTTATTCAATTCGGCGGCTCGGATAATGAGCAGAGCATCCGGCCGGCCTTCTTGAACTGTCTGGCCGCTTACTGTAGCGACCAGAGAGAAAAGCTGGTGCTGGTCCCGGAGTTGGCGGCGCAAAATGGAACTATTCCCGATGGCACAATCAAGGATTCTATGCGCCTGGATAGGGGTTACTGGGAAGCCAAGGATACCCACGACAATTTGGACGCTGAAATCCAGCGCAAGTTCAACCAGGGTTATCCTCGAGATAACATAATTTTCGAGGACTCACGCACCGCCGTTCTGATTCAAAACCAGGGCGAGGCAATGCGGGTTGATATGCGCAACCCGTCCCAACTGCACCGGATTATTCGGGCTTTCCTGAATTTCGTGACGCCGGTTGTAGCAGATTTCCGCAAGGCACAGAAGCAGTTCAAGGATGACCTGCCCAACATATTAGAGGCGCTGCGTCAGGCTATCAGAGATGCAACCGCTAACGGCGACTATCAGAAGGCTCTCTCCAGCTTTCGCGAGCTTTGCCATCGAACCATTGGCCCTCTGGTGTCGGATTTCGACATACAGGAAATGCTGATACAGCACATCCTGACCAGGGACATTTTCCTGCGGGTCTTCGGCGAGGAACAATTCCATCAAGAAAACAACATCGCCAGGCAACTGGACGCGCTGGCCCAAACTTTCTTCACCGGAGTGTTGCGTCGCAACACTATTGACGAGCTGTTTCCCTACTACGGGGCCATCGCCGCCGCCGCCGCCATGATAGACGACTACCACGAAAAGCAGCACTTCCTGAAGGCCATCTACGAGGACTTCTATCAAGCCTACAACCCGGCGGCAGCAGACCGGCTGGGGGTGGTCTATACCCCTAATGAAGTGGTGGACTTCATCATCCGGGGGACGGATTACCTGCTGCAAAGGCACTTTGGCCGCAGCCTGGCCGATGAAAAGGTGCAAATTCTGGACCCGGCCACCGGCACCGGCACCTTCATTACCAGCCTGATTGACTATCTGCCCCCGGAACGGCTGGAGGATAAGTATCTGAAAGAGATACACGCCAACGAAGTGGCGATACTGCCGTACTACATCGCCAACCTGAACATCGCATACAGCTATCGGGAGAAGACGGGCAAGTACCTGGAGTTTCCCAACCTGTGCTTTGTAGATACATTGGACAACCTGGACTGGCAGGAACAGGGCGCTACCGGCGACTCGGTCACCCGGCAGGGCCGCCTTGCTTTGGGCGCCCTGTCGGAAGAAAACTGGATACGGGTGCAGGAACAGAACGAGAAGCCCATCAGCGTAATAATCGGCAACCCGCCGTATAACGCCAACCAGCAGAACGAAAACGACAATAACAAGAACCGGGAGTACCCGGAGATTGACCGGCGCATCAGCGACACCTACATCGCCGCCAGCACGGCGCAGAAAACCAAGCAGTACGATATGTACAAGCGGTTCATCCGATGGGCCAGTGACCGCTTGGCAGATGATGGAATCATAGCGTTTGTCAGTAACAGCGCATTTCTTGATTCAAGGCAGGATGACGGGTTCAGAAAGGTAGTGGCACAGGAATTCAATGAGCTATGGGCAATTGACCTAAAGGGGAACGCGCGCACCAGTGGAGAACGCCGGCGGCGGGAAGCGGGCAATATTTTTGACAACAAAATTCGGGTGGGCGTTGCCGTCTATTTCCTGGTCCGGCGCAAGGGAGTTGAAGGCTGCAAGGTCTATTACAACGCCATTGAGGATTATGTCAAAGCACCCGAAAAGGTTGCGTACCTGAAAGACAAGGGCCTTGCGTCCTTTGATTTCGAGGAAATAACGCCCGATGCCAATAACAACTGGTTGAATCAGTCCAGCAGCGACTTTGAGCAATTACTGCCCTTGGCAAACCGGGAGACCAAACTTGCAAAAAAGGCTGATGATGAGCGGGCGGTGTTTGGGCTGTATTCGATGGGAGTCGTTACCAACCGCGATGAATGGGTTTACGACTTTAGTAGTTCCGACCTCAGTAAGAAAGTTCGTGCATTCATAAAAGAGTACGAAGATAACAGGGGAAAATACGGCGGCAAGGAAGTCGCTGACACCGAACTAGGCACGGTTATCAAATGGACTCGTGACCTAAAGCGACAATTACGGTCCAATGCCAGGAACAGGTTTAACCGAGCACGTATTCGCCAAACTATATTCCGACCGTTTGTCAATAAGTCATTGTATTTCAGTCAAAACCTTAACGAAATGCAGTATCAGCTCCCCGATGTATTTCCCAAGGGTTCTACTGATGAGAACAAGGCAATCTGTTTCTGTGTGAATGGCAAAGCCTTTTATGTTTTGGCGGCAGATAAAACATTTGACCTGCACCTGACCGGCGACACCCAATGCCTCCCCCTCTACCGCTACACGGCTGACGGGGAGCGGGTCAGCAACATAACCGATTGGGGCATCCGGCAGTTTAACGAACACTACCGGAAGGAATGGGGAGACGCTTTTGAAGAACTGGCCGGGCCTGCGGGCATCACCGCCGAGGATATTTTCGCCTACACCTACGCGGTGCTGCACGACCCGGTGTACCGCCACGACTACCGGGTTGACCTGCTGCGGGAGTTTCCCCGCCTGCCCTTCTACCACGAGTTTGACGTCTGGAAGCAGATGGGACAGGAACTGCTGGACTTGCACATCGGGTTTGAGGAGGCGGAACCCTGGCCTCTGAGGCGGACCGACGAAACCCCATCGGCCGGACGACGCCGGCAGCGGATGGTCTACGACGAGCCTAAGGTTGTCCTGCAAGCCGGCAAACAGAGTGGAAGTATTTACTTGGATGATGAGACGACGCTGATGGGGGTACCCCCCGAGGCGTGGGAGTACCAATTGGGCAGCCGGTCGGCGCTGGAGTGGGTGCTGGACCAGTACAAGGAAAAGAAGCCCCGGGACCCTACCATTGCGGAACGGTTCAATACCTATAGGTTCGCGGATTATAAGGAGCAGGTGATTGACCTGTTGCGGCGGGTTTGCACGGTGAGCGTCAAGACGGTGGAAATTGTGGGCCGCATGGCCTATTGGGAAGGCGACAAACTCCGGGCTTTCGGCGATCGGGAGCGGGACGATTTCACTACGGCGGCTCTGGTGCAGTGGGCCAAGGAGCCGGAAGACGCGGAATGGCTGGAGGAATTGCGGGAGATATGGTTGGAGACATCTTCTGGGTCAGACTGCCCTTAACCGACCTGACTCCCGGCATCCCCCGTCCGGCGTTAGTGGTTGCAGATGTAGGGATGCGCGATTGGGTCATCTGCCGAATAACCAGCAGCAACCCCTCCCGCCCGGACAACATTGCACTAGCCCCGCAGGACTTGGAGCAGGGACGGCTTCCCCGCAATAGTTGGGTGAGGCCCGGCCGGTTATTCACTTTGGAGGAGTCGGTGTAAGGCGATTTCCTCGGCAGCCTGACCGGCGCCAAGCTTTCCGAAGTCCTTGCCGCCGTCCGCAGCTTGTTTTAGCTGCCCCATCCTACCGTCAAGGCAACCCTTACCGTTGAGCCGGGCTATCGCATTTGGATTGCAGGCTACCCGTCGTTCTTGCGAAGGCAGGAACGACGGGTAGGGATAAACACCCAAGTCACGGACACTTATTCAGAGGTTCCCTTGGTTTACCGCGCAAGATGGTTCAGGCAGCGTGTATGCCTTCCGGTGGGCCTGGCTTTGGGCAGTCTCCGCGGAGCGGGCGAACCACCCACTTCTCCCTACCACTTCTGTATTTCCGGCAGGACTTCCTTGCCGAACAGGCCGATGTTGCTCATGGTGGCCTGGTGCGACATTTTCGACTCCTGGCCGTAGAAAATCAGGTGTTCCATGCCCAAGCGGTCGTGGAGGTACTTGATTTTCTCCAGCACCGTATCCGGCGTGCCGGCCACGATGTGGTAATTCTGGTTCAGTTCCTCGTAGCTCTGCTGAATCAGCGGGCGGACCGACCGCCGCGCCGCTACCTGCTCCCCCTGCTGGCTGCGGTAGCCCACCGGGTTCATATACTCCCGCGGGCCGCGGGTGGTGGTGCCCATCCGCCAGATGAAATGCCGGGCCTGTTCGTCGGCCTCCTCCTGGGTGTCGGCCACGTAACAGCACAGCAGGTAGCCAAAGTTGTTGGGGGTAGGCTCATAGCCGACTTCAGCGGCAGTAGCCCGGTAGATGCCGAACAAGTCCTCGGTAACGTCCAGCGGCGTCAGGAAGGCCACGTAGGTATAGCCGTGTTCGGCGGCCCATTGCGCCGTCTCCGGGCTGGCGGTGCCGGGCACCCAGACCGGCGGATGGGGTTTCTGCACCGGCACCATCCAGGGGTTGACCACCCGGAAGTTGTAGTGCTTGCCCTCCCAGCGGAAAGGGCCGGGGTGGGTCCAGGTCTTGATGAGCAGGTCGTGGCACTCCTCGAACCGCTCCCGGTTATACATCGGGTTGCCGTTGGTCGCCAGGGTTTCCACGCCGGTGCCCCGCACCATGCCGGAGATGACCCGCCCGCCGGAGATGACGTCAATCATGGCAATCTCTTCGGCCAGGCGCACCGGGTTGTCGTGGATCGGCAGGATGTTGCCCAGGAGCAGGATTTTGGCCTGCTTCGTGGTGCGGGCCAGCACCGCCGCGCTGAGGTTGCACGATGCGTTCATGCAGGACGGCGTGTTGTGGTGCTCGTTGACCATAATGCCGTCGAAGCCCATCTCGTCCACATAGACGCACTCGTCAAAGTAGCGCTTGAACAGGTCGCTGGCCGTCTCCGGCTCAAAGTAAGTATTGGGAAAGGTCAACCGCAGGGAGGGAAACTTGTCCCCCTCTTCGTCCGGGTACGCGTGATAGGGGAACTCGCTGAAGTAGTAAACTTTCATCGCGGGCGGGCCTCCTAAGGTTGGCATGAGCTTGGCTTGGGCCATTATATACCATATACCCAACCGGCCGGATTCCGGCGGGCGCCGACTCGGCTGGCACTTCAGCCGGAACCGGCAAAGGCCCGCGCGTCGCCGGGCGGCAGTAAGCGACCGGGGTAAGGCAAGCAGACGGGGCAGTGGGAGTTGAGCGAGGCCTTGTCTGGGTCGGGCAGGTCGGGCAGGTCGGGCAGGTCGGGCAGGTCGGGCAGGTCGGGACGGAAACGGGGTCTTTGGAAAGTCCGGGGGAATCCGGTCGTGGTGAGCCGGTCGTGGTGAGCCGGTCGTGGTTAGCCGGTCGTGGTTAGCCGGTCGTGGTGAGCCGGTCGTGGTGAGCCGGTCAAACCATAAACCGTCCTTCGACAAGCTCCGGCTGAGCCGGGGTAGGCCGGCATCGGGGCAATCAGAAGTCCCTGGGGAATGGGACATGGCAGGGGGGCAAAAATATAGGGCGCCGCCCGACGAGAACGCCAGCGACGCCGCTAATACGGTTAATACGGTTCGATAAACCCGAAACCGGTTGCCCTACAGGTCCGGCTGCGGGTTGGCCCGGTTTAGATGCTGAAGGAGGTGCCGCAGCCGCAAGCCTTCTTGGCGTTGGGGTTGGCGAAGATAAACCCCTTGCCGTTCAGACCGTCGGAGAAGTCCAACTCGGTGCCCACCAGGTAGATATAGCTCTTCTTATCCACCATTACCTTGACCCCGTGCTGCTCCACTACCTTGTCGCTCTCCAGCTCTTCGCCGGTAATCTTCAGGTCATAGGTCAGGCCGGAACATCCGCCGCCCTTGACCGCGACGCGCAGGCCCACGCCCTCGCTGATGCCGTCCTTGCCTGCGAAGTATTTAATCTTCTCGGCGGCCTTCTCGGTGATTTGCACACCCAGTTCCACCCCGTCCATGGTAATTGCCATAAAGCCCTCCCGCCGAAACAGCTAGAAGCTGTACTGTATATACGATACTGGACGAAATTGATAGACACACCTATTCTATGATTAATCGGCCCGTTACGTCAAGGGATGCCGGGCAACGGTTCCGTTCGGAAGTAGGGTTTACTCCGATTCAGACTGCCCCTGAAAACCCCAAAAGCAAACGGAACCCGGGCAACTGTCAAAAGACCCTGACCCCGTCGTTCCTGCGGAAGCAGAAACCTGAACCGCTGGGGACCGAGGTTCCTGCCTTCGCAGGAACGACGGGTAGGGTTCAATATCAAAGTCACGGACTTATTCAGCGGTTCCATAGATCAATAGGTCAATACACCGGGGATACGCCCGGCATTGACCGAACCGTCTTTCATTGTTTACTATGACCCTAGTTTACTATGACCCTAGTTTAAGCTGGGATGACGGTTTAGAAATGGTTGCTTACGCAATGCAAGAAAGTTCGACCATCCTGCCGGAAACCAGGGCTGCCAAGTATGATGTTGCCGCCTTTCGGGGCATTGAGTACCCGGACTACCGGGCCGAACTGCGCATTCTGCGGCGCCAGCTCCTCGCCTTGCAGGAGTGGGTGGTAGATACCGGCGGGCGACTGGCGGTCGTCCTGGAAGGACGGGACGCCGCCGGCAAGGGCAGCACCGCCGCCGGCATTACCCATTACCTCAATCCCAAGTCCTCCGGAATTATCAGCCAGGGCATACCCAACCCCCAGGAAATGCGCAACTGGCTGGGCCGATATTACAAGATGCTGCCCGGGCCGGGAAACATTCTGGTCTTTGACCGTTCCTGGTATTCCCGCGCCCTGGTGCAGCCGGCAATGGGCTACTGCTCGATGGGCCAGTATCACTATTTTATGGGCCGGGTAAACGATTGGGAAAGGAACCTGGCTAATGAGGGCGTTTCCCTGATCAAAATCTACCTGTCAGTGTCCCGCGAGTCCCAGGATTTAAGGTTTAAGCTGCGGCAGGACAGCGACTTGCAATACTGGAAATATTCGGTCAACGACCGCAAGGCGGCGGAACGCTGGCAGTTGCTTACTTACTTTAAGGAGCGGATGTTTGCGGTTACCTCCACCGATTATGCGCCCTGGGTCGTCATCGAGTCGGACAATAAACAGCGGGCCCTGCTGAACGCCATCCACTACATCCTCAGCAAGTTTGACTACAAGGACAAGGATTTGCGTCCCGAATATATCTACGGGGCGATTGACAACGAGATGTCAACCGATATGATTGTTGACGGCGTTTTGTTCAGCGGAATGAACCGGGACCAGGTGGCAATATTGGAACGGATTCACATTCATGAATAGAGCTGAGCTGCCGCAGCTTTTCGCCGCCGGAGGAGTTGTCTTCTGCGACGGCCAGGCGCTGCTAATCCGTAAGCACCGGCTCTGGGACCTGCCCAAGGGTAAGCTGGACTACCCCGATGAACCCTATGCCCAGTGCGCGCTCCGGGAGATTTCCGAAGAGACCGGCTTGCATCCTCAATTGATTGTCATCCGCGCCCCCCTCTGCCGCTCCAGCTACATTTCCTACTACCGAATCGGCCCGGTCAACAAGACGGTGCAGTGGTTTCTGCTGGACTATGCCGGGGGGCTGACCGACCCATTGATGCCGGACTTGAAAGAAGGCATTGACCATTGCCAATGGGTAGCCGCGTCCCACCTGCCCGAGGAAATGCGGGCGGCCCGGTCCTACCTGCGCCCGGTGCGTCGGGCCCTCGAGCCGGTGCTGACCCAATTCAGCCAAGCCCCGGCGGTGTAAGCCTGTAAGCCAAGGCCTTTCGGTTAACCGGGGAATTCGCTCATGGTGACCCGGTCGAACCATAAACCGGCCCTTCGACCAGCTCAGGATGGGCGGAAGTATGCCTGGGCGGTGACTTTGAAAGACGTTGAGATACTCTGAATAAGTCATTAAACGCCAGCGCCTTCACGCCGTCGTTCCTGCGAAGGCAGGAAACTAAAACGGTTTGGACCTAGGTTCCTGTTTTCGCAGGAACAACGGGTAGGGACAAACACCCAAGGCACGGACTTATTCAGCGGTTCCCTTGAGTAAGCAGGGCAAACCTGGCGATTGCCCCGTGCGCTCTACCCGCCGCCCGGGGCATCGGCCGGACTAGGGCCTGTTGACACAAATCGTAGCTATTTCCAATGCAATGTCACCCTGAGCGGAGCGAAGGGTCTAAAATCCTTGCTATAAGAAACATTCCGGACCCTGACCATTTTAGATTCTTCACTCCGTTCAGAATGACAGTTTTGGCCGTTCAGAATGACATAGTAAGGGAACCGGCAGCAAGTTTTGTGTGAACACGCCCTAGTCCTCGCCGGGGCCGAAGAATTGGGGCAGGTCGGCAATTTCGGCGCTGCCCTGAGCCGGGGCCGCCAGCGTTAGTTGGGCTCCGGACTGAGCCGCGGCGGTACGGATGTAACCCAACCCCAGCAGTTCTCCGGTGGTTGGAATAACCGACAGGGAAGTTACCTGGCCCACGTTGCGGCCCTCCTGCTCCAGTACCGCGCCCTCGGACACCACTGCACCGGCGGAGAACCGCAGCCGCACCAGGTACCGCTGCACCTTTTCGTAAGTATCCAGCCGGGCGATAACCTCCTGGCCGATGTAGCAGCCCTTGGCAAAATCCACCGAGCCGATCAGGCCGGCCTCCAGGGGGTTGAACGCATCGCCCAACTCCCGGCCGTAGCGGGGCACGGCGTGGCGCACCTGCACCGCCTCGAAGGCTTCCTGGCCGATGGGAGTTACTCCCGCCGCCGCCAGCCGCTGCCATACCACCGGCGCCGCCTGCGGGGTCATTACCAAGTCAAAGGCGGGCAGCTCCCCCAGGGGTCGGCGAATTAACATGACCGGATGGGTGTCACTGTCGGTGTCACTGTCGGTGTCAGTGTCGGTGTTATTCCCGCCGACGGTGGCGGAAAGGCCGGAGTAAGGTTGCAGCGACGCCAAATCGGCCCCGTCCGCTCCCTCTTCCCCAGTCGGTTCAAATTGCAGAACGGAATTGAGGGCCGCCTCGCTTTGCGGGCCGCACACCGTCAACAGGGCGGTCTCCGGCGTCAAGTCGGTAACCGTCAAGTCCTCCATAATAGTGTACTTGTCCAGCCAGTCGATGACCCGCTGCTGGCTGTCGGGGCTGGTGAGCAGCAGCGTGTAATCCCCGGTGTTGACCACGCCCAGCAGGTCAATGATGCGGCCCCGGTCGGTGGTCAGGATGGTGGGAGCGCCCCGGCCGGAGCTCAGGTTGACTACCAGATTGGTGGATAGCCGGTTGAGCAAGTCCAGAGCGTCGTCGCCGGAAGCTTTCAGCCGTCCGGTGTAGGAATTATCGTGGAGCGCGGCTCCTTCAGTTGCCGCCCGGTACTCGGAAGCGGCGTCGGTATAGACCCGGGGCAACTTCCGGCCAAACCGCTCGACAAAGTCGCCGGACTCGGCGCCCAGGCCGGTCTCCCCGGGATGAAGCGGTGATTGCGGTACATTGGGTAGGTCGGGTAGGTCGGGTAGGTCGGGTAGGTCGGGTAGGTCGGGTAGGTCGGGTAGGTCGGGTAGGTCGGGTAGGTCGGGTAGGTCGGGTAGGTCGGGTACATTGGGCAAATTGGACTGCTGCAGGCTCATCCTAAAACCTCCGATGCCTTTTTGGCTCCGTTATCCGCTCACCTCTATTTCCCCGCTGCCGTTAGCGGCCAGCAGGGAGGTGAAGTCATAGCCCCGCCGTTGCAGTTCCGCACTGCCGCCCTCCCGCCGGTCCAGCAGGGCCAGGACTTTTACTACCGGACAGCCGACGGATTCGGCGGCCTCGATAGCCTGGAACAGCGACCCGCCGGTGGTGCAGGTATCATCGACAATGGCTACCGGACAGCCGGGCGCCAGCGGCCCCTCGATGGCTTGGCCGGTGCCGTGGGCTTTGGCTTCCTTGCGGACGATGAAGGCCGGAATGTTTAACCCCTCCAGGTAGCTGGTCAGGGCCACCGTGTTTACGATCGGGTCGGCGCCCAGGGTTGGCCCGCCGACGGCCTCGGCTCCGGCGGCGCGGATAATCGGCAGCAATGCCTGCCCGATGAGGCGCGCTCCCTCCGGGTCCAGACTCAAGAGCCGCCCGTCAAAGTAGTAGCTGCTCTTCCGCCCGGAAGTGAGGGTAAAATCTCCATACTTTAGGGCCCCCTTCTCCAGGGCCAACTCCAACAGCCGGCGATTCACCGCCTGGTGAAATCGGTGGTCATTCTCAATCAATCCAGTTCTCCAGCTTGAGTTATGTTATAGAGTATAGCAACACGAAAATACTAAAACCGACGGAGCGCCACGCGCTGGCCGGTTCAGCCCCGGTACAACCCCTGCTCCAAGATATACTGCTCCACCGGCTCCGGTACCTGGTAGCGGAAGGATATGCCGGCAGCGGCGCGGCGGCGTATTTCCGTGGCGCTAAAGTCAACGCTGTTTACCGCCAATACGCTTATCCGGTCGGCGTGATTACGGTACCGGTCCAGGATGCAGTCCCGCTGCTCCGCCCGGTAGCCGGGGCGGCTGACCACCACCAACCGGCTCAATTCCAGCAGCCGCTCCGGTTCCTTCCAGCGGTAGAAGCTTTCAAAGGCGTCCAGCCCCAGGATGAAGTGCAGCCCAACCTCCGTCCCCAAATCGGCCCGCAGCTCTTCCAGGGTATCCACGGTATAGCTGAGACCGGCCCGGTCAAGCTCGCTGCGCAGGACATCAAAATGGGGGTTGGATGCAATCGCCAGTTCCACCATCCGCAGCCGGTGGCGGGCCTCGCTCAAAGGTTGACCCTCTTTCAGCCAGGGCCGCCCCGCCGGAACAAACAGCACCCGGTCCAGGCCCAGGCTCAGGCGGCTCTCTTCGGCAATTAACAGGTGGCCCAAGTGTATCGGGTCAAAGGTTCCGCCCAGAACGCCTACCTGCATTTTAGAACCACTCCACCTCCGACCGGCCGATGCGGATCGTATCTCCCGCTTCGATTCCGGCGTCCGTCAGCCGCCGGGCAATGCCCAGACGGTTCATCTCCCGCCACAGTTGCAGCAACACCCGGTAGTCCCGGGTATCGGCCAAGGCGATGAGCCGCTCCAGTTGCTCTGATTCAACGACGTACACGCCGTTTTCCTTGTGAAAGGTGAGAGGCTGAGCCGGCGGACGATGCCGGTCCGGCCCGGTGAAACCAGGCCCGGCCTCCGGCTCCTCAGCGGGTTCTTCGACGGGCAGTCTGTCCATCATTGCCAATACCTGGCCCAGCATCTCGTCGATACCCTCGCCGGTGACCGCCGAGATAAACATTATCGGGGTATCCGCCGCCCTGGAAGCTAAAATCGGCGAGTTTGCCACCGCTTCATTCAGGGCCACCTCCAGCTCCGACCGGCGCTCCCGAACCTCAGTCACGTCCATTTTGTTGACCACGACAATCTGGGGTTTGTGCGCCAGGGCCGGATTAAACTCCTGCACTTCCCGGTTAATCATGTGGAAATCGGCTACCGGGTCTTCGGACAGACCGTCAAGCACGTGGACATAGAGGCGGGCCCGCTCGGCGTGGCGCAGGAACTGGTCGCCCAGGCCGACGCCCTCGTGCGCTCCCTCCAACAGGCCGGGCACCTCCATCATCACGAAGTCCTTGCCCCGGGTGCTTACCACCCCCAGAACCGGCTCCACCGTGGTGAACGGATAGGCGGCAATGCGCGGTTTAGCCGCGGAGCAGCGGGAAATCAGCGTGGACTTCCCGGCGTTGGGACGGGCCAGCAGACCGACGTCGGCCAGCAATTTCAACTCCAGGAACAGCACAATGTAATCACCGCGTTCGCCGCGCTGCGCCAATATCGGTTCCTGGTTGGTTGACGATACGAAACGGGTATTACCCCAACCTCCCACTCCGCCCTGCGCCACCAGACGCGGGGTGTCATCGGTAATGTCGGTCAGGAACTCCCGCTCTCCCCCCTTCAGCATCTTCCAAACCACCGTGCCGATGGGGACCTTAACAATCGTATCCTCGCCGTTGCCGCCGCGCTGGCCCTTTCCCTTGCCGTGTTTGCCGCGGTCAACATACATCGTACTGTTGTACTTCAGGTGCAGCAGGGTATTGATCGACGAATCTCCCGTGAGATAGGCGTGACCGCCGTCGCCGCCGTCGCCGCCGTTGGGACCCCCGTGCGGACGGTATTTCTCACGGAGAAAACTTACGCAACCGTTGCCGCCGTTCCCGGCCTTAATGTTAATTCTAACTGTATCAATCATAAGAAATATCTGTGAAGTCTAGGTAAAGGTAATAATAAGAGTGTGGATTAGTGGATAACCGCTATTTAACCGATGCGGATTGAAGGTTGACGGATTACAGTTTAACACGGACGGGAAGCCTGCGGGAGTGGATGAAGGGGGGGAAGGTGTGGATAACTTTTAAGGTGTCGGATTGGCTGCCGATGTTCTGGTAAGTTGTCCTGGTCTGCAACACGTTCAAGGGTTACTTATCCACTGACCAGAACAGGTTATCCACGAAAAAGCGGGAGTTATCCACTAATGAATTGCAGGAATGGATTATAGGTGGTCAGGTGAAGATGGCCTCTTTGATGGTTAGGACATTCTGGCGCAGCTGATAGTCCTCGTTGATTTCGCCGTTTATTTTACCGGCCCCGTGAATAACGGTGGAGTGGTCCCGGTTGCCCAGCAGCCGCCCTACGTCGGTGGGGGACAGCTCCAGCTCGTAAATCAGCAGGTACATGGCAACCTGGCGGGCCAGGGCGATGGTCTTGCTGCGGCTGCGTCCTACCAAGTCTTCGTTAGCGACTTTGTAGTGGCGGGACACCTGCTCCAGGATACGCTCCGGGTCAATGGCATGGCGCGCGGTATCCAGGGTCAGGTCGTCCAGCAGGCGCGAGGTGGATTCCAGCGTTATCGGAGTGTTCATCAGTTGAGAATAGGCAACCACCCGGTTCAGACTGCCCTCCAACTCGCGGACGTTCTTCTGCACCCGCTTGGCAATCAGTTCCAGCACACTCTCTTCCAGGATCACTTGCAGCGCATCCGCCTTGGCCGCCAGGATTGCCATACGGGTTTCCAGGTCCGGCGGCTGGATGTCGGCAATCAACCCCCACTCAAAGCGGGAGCGGAGCCGGTCTTCCAGCAAAGCCAGGGCTTTGGGCGGCCGGTCGGAAGTCAACACTATCTGATAACCGGCGGTATGCAGGTCGTTGAAGGTGTGGAAAAACCCCTCCTGAGTCTGCTCCTTGCCGCTCATAAACTGCACGTCGTCAATTAGAAGGACATGGACGCTGCGGTAACGGCGCCGGAACTCCTCGGTGGTGCGGTTGCGGATGGCGGAGATAAACTCGTTGGTAAACTGCTCCGAGGAGACGTAAAGGACGGTTTGGCCGTTGCGGGTGGCCTGTTGTCCAATGGCTTGCAGCAGGTGGGTCTTGCCCAGACCGACACCGGAGTACAGGAACAGGGGGTTATAGGCCTGACCCGGAGCGTCGGCCACCGCCTGGGCGGCGCTGAACGCCATCCGGTTGGAGTTGCCGACGACGAAACTATTGAAGGAATGTTTGACGTTGAAGCTGAGGCCGGTATCGGAGGGCAACCGGGCAGGCGGCCTGCCGGAGTCGGCGCCGGGGGCAGCGTCGGAAGAATCCGCGGCGTAAGCGTAGTCCTGGGCCGAAGGGCCCATTGATCCATTTGGTCCATCAGTGGCGGCAGCAGCAGTAGCCGCCGTAGCCGCCGTAGCCGTCGTAGCCGTCGTAATTTGCGGGTCGGGCTGCACCTGGAAACGGACGTCAAAGGGTTGGCCGGCCACCCGGCGAAGAGTGCGCAGGATGGTCTGATACATTCGTTGTTCCAGCCATTCGACCGCGAATACGCTGGGCACTTCCACCAGCAGGTCGAGGCCGTCGAAAGCGATACCCTCGGTCTGTTTCAGCCAAGTATCGAAAGTTGCGCGGGGCACTTCCAACTCCAACTGACCCAGTGTCGCGTTCCACGTTTCTTTGGGCGATATGTCGGTCATAGCAAACCTAATACGGTCAATACGGTCTTGGCCGCTCCTGGCCGCTCCGGCAACAATGCGACCTTATATACAATATCCAGCCGATAACCAAAACTGCAAGTCGAAGAATATGCCGGCTTTGACCGGTTTGCCGGCTTTGTGGGAAGCATCAAGTTCCAAATGCGATTGCGCTATGCGATTGCTCCGGAGCGGTATCTTACTCCGTTGCTACCCGGGGATGGTGGTGGTATCCTTGGGCAGTCGGAATCTGGGGGGATTTGTGGCGGATTTTATTGAATCTCCGGTTGCCGGGGAGTATGGCTCGGCTGCTGCCGTAGCAGTAAGTTCGTCCGGCGGCGGCGGCGGAACCGGGTCCGTTCCGGCGGCGGAGTTGAGTCGCGCCAGGCGCCTGGCCCGCCGGTTGTGCCGCAATTCGGTACGGAACTGGTCGGTACGGAACTGGCCGGTACGGAACTGGCCGGTACGGAACTGGCCGGTACGGCGGTGGTCGGTACGGCGGTGGTCGGTACGGCAATGGATTGGCGCGGCAGCGTTGGTCTGGCCGGTTGTGGCTGCGGTTGGCTGCGGCAATCTGCCCTACCTCCTGCCCAAGTTGCCCGAGATATGGGAAGCCGGGGAGGCAGCTAGAGTGAGTGTTAATCGGATTGCCTACATCAGTCCGTATGGAGACCTGTTTACCGTCAATCCGGACGGAACCGACTCGCAGCGGTTGACCGGCGTCGACCGGGCACAGTCCGGTTCAACCGGCCCTTATCAGGCCCAAGCCCTGGACTTCACCAATTCCTATGCCTGGCCGGCCTGGTCTCCCGACGGCACCCGCCTGGCCGTCTCCCGGGTGCGGGTTAACGGCAATCGCTCCCTGGAAGTGGCGGTGCTGGTGATTGACGCCGCCACCGGACGGAGCCGGATGGTCTATGAAAATGACGTTCCGGCCCTGGTTGCCGATGGTGCCCCTCACTATCTTTACTGGTCTCCCGACGGTGAATACCTCTCCTTTTTGGCGACCACCCGCCAGGGTTTGACTTTGTTTGTGGTTAACCCGGATTCGGCGGATGGGGCAGTGGCCCTGGAACGAGGAGCGCCCCTCTATTACAGTTGGAGCGGCGATGGCGCTTCGCTGATTGTCCATTCCCGGGAGGAAATAAAGCTGCTGCGAAAACCCTTCAGCCGCGAGTCGGCGCGGTGGCTGGCGGATTCGGTGAATTTCCGCACGCCGGCCCTCTCCCCCGACGGGAGCCGGTTGGCCTATGCGGTGACCGATGGCGCCGGGGCCGCGCTGTACGTGGGGGAAACGGATAATCCGGGCGCGCCCCGCAAAGTGCTGGAAATGGGATCGCTGACCGCCTTTATGTGGTCACCGGACGGACGGGAGCTGGCGGTGGCGGACAATCCGGACCCTCGGGGGCGGATCTTTGAGCGGGTACAAGTGGTAGCCGCCGACGGCAGCGCCGCCCGCACCGTGGCGGAGGAGCCGCTCCTGGCCTTTTACTGGGCGCCCAACGGGGAACGCCTGGCCTGGGTTTCCGTAGATGTGGCCGAGCAGGTGTTTGCCTGGAATGTTGTTGCCCTGGCCGACGCCAATTCCAGTTTCAGTGCCAGCTCCGGTTCCGACGCCGCTGCGGGTTCCGGCGGCGAGGCGGACGGCGATATCGGTGGTGGAGCCGGGAGTGAAACCGGCGGGCGCGCCCCGGCCCGGGAACTGTTCCGGTTCCGGCCCAGCGGCGAGGTGTTCACCATGCTTTCCTTCTTTGACCAATACGCTTATTCCCATTCCCCCTGGTCGCCGGACAGCGCCCGTCTGGTGGTAGCCGGTTCGCCGGGGCCGGGGCCGGTGGAGGAGCGGCGGAACGGACATACCCCCACCGGCTCCCGGGTGTTTGTGCTGGATGCCGTAGGAGACGCTCCCCCGCAGGAAATAGCCGAAAGCAACGCCGCCTTCTGGTCGTGGAACTAGCGGCCCCGGTTTGGCCCGGTTTGGCGTCCGGTTTGGCCCGGTTTGGCGTCCGGTTTGGCCCGGTTTGGCGTCCGGTCCCGTACGGTTCGTGGGGCCGGTTTGTGGGGCCGATGCTTCAAAAGGTCAGGATGAGCGGGGGTGTGGGCCGATCCTTCAACCGGATGAGGATGAGCGGGGGTGTGGGCCGATCCTTCAACCGGATGAGGATGAGCGGACTTAAGCCGGAGCAGCGACTATTTAAAGACCCGGATTGCGGCGCGCTTGTCGAACCGTTTTTGACTAGGGATACTCGGAATAAGTCATTAAACGCCAGCGCCTTCACAGGAACGACGGGTCAGGAACGACGGGTCAGGAACGACGGGTAGCGTTCAATATCCTGGTCACGCACTTATTCAGAGGTTCCCTAAAATTGTTGTAATTGGAATTGCCGGTGAAATCGCTGAAACCTGTGTTGCTATTGGCGGCTTTTGGCCTGCTGCTGACGTTGTTGCTGTTGCCGACGGTGGCCTGCGGGGGCGGGCCGGGCGTAGCGTCAACGCCCCGGGCTGCTGCGACACCGACACCGACACCGACACCGACTACCCTGCCTACACCGACTCCCAAGCCCACTCTGACGCCCACGCCCACGCCGGACCCGCTGGCCCTTCTGGATCGGGCGGCAACCCGGATATTGGCCGCAGAGTTCCTGTCTTTCAGCCTGGAGCGTCAACCCGGAGCGAGTCAATCGGGCGGCGCGTCGGCAAGCCCCGTACTGACGTTGACCCGGGCCGAAGGCACGGCCCAAATCCCCGACCGGCTTCGTATGGCCCTGGATATTGAAGTGTCCGGCTCCTTCCTGCAAATTGGCGTGATAGTGGTCGGTGATGCAGCCTATATGACCGACTTTTTTACCGGCGAATGGGCGCCGATTGCCAAAGAGCAGGTTCCCTTTTTTTCTGACAATATCGCTCAAACCTTTGCCGGCCTGATTGCCGGTATAGACTCGCCGGAGCTGGTGGACGCTGCGCCGACGGAGGAGGGCTACACCCACCACTTGCGGGGAAGCATCCCGCCGGTGGTATTGTCCCAGGTTTTCCCCGGAGCCGTACCGGAGGCTGACCTGCCGGTGGATGTCTGGGTGGACGAGGCGGGCGACCGGCTGCCCAAGGCGCTGCTGACCGGTAAGGTGGCGGCAGGCGACGCGGCGGATACCGTTCGGGTCCTGCTGCTGGAAGCCCCGGAGTGCCCCGAAGAAATCGTCGCCCCGCCAATCCCGTCTTCCCGGCCGGCTCCGGCTCCGGCTCCATCATCCCCGCCGTCCCGATAGCGTCGGCGCGTTATGTCGAACCTGGAATCCCCCCGGCCGAAAGAGTCCCCGGCGACGCCGCCGGCGTCAATTGTCCTGGCCGTCATTGGCCTGGGAGCGTTTTTCACCGCCCTGGACCAGACGGTGGTGGTCACCGTCCTGCCCGCGGTGATGCTGGACTTGCGCATTCCCCTGGGCGAACTGGACCGGGTATCGTGGGTTATCACCGCCTATCTGCTGGGCTACACCGCCTTTATGCCGTTGCTGGGCCGGCTGGCCGACGTTTACGGCTACCCGCGGGTCTATATGATTTCCCTGGTGATATTCGGCGCGGGCAGCGTGCTGGTGGCGCTTTCTCCCAATCTGGAATTGATGATCGGGGCGCGGGTCGTCCAGGCCGTTGGCGCCGCAGCCGCGGTACCGGTAGGGTTTGCCATTGCCGCCGGAACGCTGCCCGCGGAGCGGCGGGGTCTGGCTTTGGGTATTGTCGGCGGAGCGGCGGAGGCCGGGTCGATGCTGGGGCCGGTCTATGGCGGGGCTATTGTGGAGCTGGCTAACTGGCGGTGGCTCTTTTGGCTGAATCTGCCCCAAGTCGCGCTGCTGCTGCCGTTGCTGCTGTTTCTGCCCAACCGCCGCAACCGGGAGGCCCGGGTGGATTATCTGGGCGGGACTTTGCTGGTGGCGACGCTGTTGCTGCTATCCCTTGCCCTGTCCCGGCCGGGTTTGTTTACCCTGGCCTCGCCGATGCCCTTCATTCTGGGCGGCGGAGGCCTGATTATGGCGGCGGGTCTGGTGGCCCTGGAGCGGCGAGTGGGACATCCTCTGCTGCTGCCAATGCTGTTCCGGTCGATGGCTTTTGTGTCGGCCAACCTGACCCAACTGCTGGTGGGCGTGGCGTTGATTATTGCGCTGGTCACCGTGCCGCTGATGGCTAATACGGTGATGGGCCGGGAACCCTTTACCGGCGCCCTGTGGCTGTTGCGGCTGACCGCGCCGATTCCCCTGGGCGCGGTCATTGGCGGCCAGTTGGTGGGCAAGGTGGGCAAGCTGGGCAAGCTGGGTAAGGGGGGCATCCGGCCGGTAACGATGGCCGGGCTGGTGCTGGCCGCTTTGGGCTTGTTCCTGGTCAGCGGCTGGAGTCTGGAGGTGGGAGAGCCTCAGTTGACGCTGCATCTGGTCGTGGCGGGGTTGGGGTTCGGCCTGGTAATTGCGCCGATAATGACCCAGGCCCTGAACGCGGTGGGGGAGGATTACCGAGGGACGGCGGCGTCTCTGGTAGTGGTGTCGCGGCTGCTGGGAATGACCCTGGGCCTGGCGGCGCTGGCCGCTTGGGGAATCGAGCATTTTCAGTCGCTGACCGCCGGTTTAGGGGTGCCTCTGCCGCTGCCCGGCGAGTCGCCGGCGGACGCCGCAGCCAGATTGGCGTCCTACGTGGCCGAATTAAATAACGCCGGGCTGAGCCTGTTCCACCGCTTTTTCCGGGTGGCCGCGACCGTCGTCCTGCTGGCCCTGCTGCCCGCCCTGTTGCCCGCCCTGCTGCCCGCCCGGCTGATGCGGCGGCGGGGCGGGTGAGGCGCCGGGGTAGGGTGAGAGGCTGCTGAAATCAGTCGGTTGACTGACATAGTATATATGTTCTATTATCTTATATCAGCGTCCGGTTTAAGGAACAACGTCCTTGCGCCGGTGCTAGCTTGCGTGGCAAAATGGGGGCGTCAGCTTGGGCTGCGAGGTATCGGGCAGACAAGTTATCCGGGGGTAAATAATGATTACTTACGTGGTGTGCGACTTGTTCACCAGTCCGTCTCGGGTGCTGGTCAACACGGTAAACACCGTTGGGGTAATGGGTAAGGGAATAGCCAAGGATTTCAAGACAATCTACCCGGAAATGTTTTCCAGATACCAGGAGCTATGCGAGAAGGGCCAATTCGATATCGGGCAGCTATGGCTGTACCGGACGCCGCACAAATGGGTTTTAAACTTTCCGACCAAGAAGGATTGGCGTAATCCGTCCCGGCCCGAGTATATCGAGGCGGGTTTTCAGAAGTTTGCCGCCACCTACCACGTTTACGGTATTACCTCCATATCTTTCCCGCTGTTGGGCTGCGGCAACGGTGAACTGGATTGGGAGACCCAAGTACGGCCCCTGATGGAGCAGTATCTGGGTAAACTGCCCATAGACGTTTATATACACTTGCAAGGCCAACGAGATTCCTTTGCTTCGGAACACCATAACATCCGCCAGATGAAGAGATGGTTGCGAGGTGAGCCGGAATCCCTGGCCTTTAATGAGGTTTGGGCGGACCTGATCGCCTCAATCGTTGCCGACTCGCAAGGTGTAGGAATCGGCAGTGGCGAGAGTTTTCGGGCGTATGTAGGCAACGACGGTGAGGCAATTATTTTGGAGCTGACTGGCGAAACGGTCGAGATTCCCCGGGAAGCGTTTTTGGATTTGTGGCAGCAACTCCGGGGCGCCGGCTTTCTAGGCGGAGACTATCTGCCAAGTGGCCTTAATGTTTACTCCGAGTGGATAATTCCTCTGATGACGAGAGTGCCCTACATCCGGCAGGTGGAGATGGGAAACCAATCCGAACAAGTTGGTGAACGGGCGGCAGGGTTGCGGATAACGCCCGTGAAATCGAGGGCCCAGCAACCGGAACTATTTCTGCTCTCAGAAGCAGATTCGGTCCAACTTGCATGACTCTTCGGTCTTCGCATGAAATCTCAGAGATTAGGCAGCACATAGACGGGTTGCGACGGCAGTTCCGGCTAGACCGGTCGCGCCAATGGTGGCCTGCTTTTCTGTTTCACTGCACCGACATTACGAATGTGATAAGCATATTGAGTCGGGGGGAATTACTCAGTCGGACAGAAGCCGAACAAATGGGGCAACTGCAACGGGATATCGCAAGCCCTGAAATCATTTCAGGCACGGATGAGCAGTGGCAAGACTATGTGCGCCTGTATTTTCGGCCAAAAACGCCAACCCAGTATCGAAATGAAGGTTTCCGCCCGGTGAATCAACAAGAGTTAAACTCCCATTGCCCGGTTCCGGTTTATCTTCTCTTTGATGCCCTGACGGTATTGTCTCGGGCAGATAGTTTCTTCACCTCAGGCAACTTAGGCTCCCCTCAAACAATTCCCTCCGGCGACATCGAGATTCTTAAACAAATCCCTTTTGAGACCGTTTACCACATCGGGGCCTTTAACCCCGCGGTTCCCAACGATATAACATACCGCCGTAACGCGGAGGTGCTGGTTCCGAAGCGGTTAACGCTAAGCAGTCTCCGCGCTATTGGGTGCCGTAGTACTGCCGAGCATGAAATGCTCCTGTATCTGTTGCCACCTAATACACTCTCCCGCTGGGTTGACAAAATTCACCCTTCCCCAAGTATGTTTAACCGGAAATGGACCTTTGTCGAGCAGGTGGAGAAAGGCAGCGAACAGGTGATTTTCAGATTTAATCAAAGCAGCGCAACGCCGGGGCCCTTCGATGCTCGGGCGGAACTGACTGATCAGGGGACAAGAAGAGGATACTCTTGGAAAGACCCGGAGTACCGATGCAGGAACGTTTTAGCCCTTCAATTAAATCATTTGTCCAACCCGCCAGACTATACGGTGCATCTGTTCCTGGACGACCAACTCGCCTACGCCAACCGCTATCAGGAGGATGACCTGCCCTTCTAGTTTCACTGTCCCGGCGCCGGTCCCTCTCCTACGCCAGCTTGCCGTACACCGTCTCCGGGGTAACCAGGATGGCTACTGCTTCCTGCTTGACCATTGCCTCGTCGTACTCCTCCCAATTGGGGTGGTCCTGGCCGCTGCAAGCCCGGAATATCTCCCGCAGCATTACTCGCAGCTCCTCGGCGTCGGTATTGAACGACCCCTTCAGTTCCGCCTTGCCTTCCACCACCGCGTAGTGCCGCCATTCGGGAGTTATTGCCAGGACGGTGCATTGAGGGTTGCGCCGCAGGTTGCGCACTTTCTGCGACTTGGGATAGACCGAGGCCAGGGCCATGTAGCCCTGGTAGGCGCCGCAGACTACTGCGCTGGCGTGAACCGCTCCGCTGGGTCGGATGGTCTGCACTATCGCCCGGTGGTTGTTCTCCAAAAAGGGCCGTACATCTTCAAAATCCATTGTTTTACCTCGCTACAACTTCAACTTCAACTATTTAACCGCTCATGGCGCTGGCGAGCTTCTCAAACCCGCCCCTAGAACGGGCGGCGGTGGGAGACGTCCGTTTCCACGGCGGTTATGAACTCCAGCAAAACGGACTCACCCTCCTCCGTTTTGCGCCGGGCCCGTTGGAAGGCCGGGATAATTTCCGCCGGGTCCTCGATCCGCTCGGCATAGCCCCCCATTTCCCGGCCCAGCCCGGCGTAGTTGCCGCTCAGGTCGCGGGTGTTGTACAGCTCGTGAGAGGTGGCCATGGCCGTTACTTCGGCGCCCATGCTGGAGTTGTTCAGCACTACGGTAATGATGGGCAGGTTGCTGCGTACCGCCGTCTCAAAATCCAGCCCGGTCATGCCAAAGGCGGCGTCGCCCATAAAGTTGACGCAAACCTTGTCCGGCTGGGCCAGCTTCGCGCCGATTATCAGACCCAGGCCGGTTCCCAGACCGTGGGACTTGCCCCAGCCGAGATAGCTCCCCGGCCCTTGCGAACGGTAAAAGGGCAGCAGTTCGTCCCGGGGGCTGCCCGAGTCGTGGGTGACAATGGCATCCTGCGGCGGAATGGTCTGCATAAAATCCCGGATGACCCGGTAGGGGTTGATGGGGCGCTGATTGTTGGTCAGCTTGGGCATCCAGGGAGCCAGCCACGATTCCCGCGCGGTCTGAATTGATGCGGCGGTGGCGTTACCGGATTGGCGGCTACTGCCCACGATGTCCCGGCAGGCGTCGATCAGTTGACGCAGGGCCGGTTTGGCGTCGGCCATAATGGGGATGTCCACCCGGTAGTCCTTGTTCAGGTCCCGGGGGTCGTTGGTGATCTGAATGATGGTCTTGCCCGCCGGGATGTTGATGTAGCGGACGTGCTTGGTGAAGCTGCACCCGACGCCCAGGACCAGGTCGGCCCGGCGCATGAACTGGTACACCGGCCCGGACATGACCCCGCTGGCGCTGCCCAGGGCCAGAGGATGCGTCTCCGGAAAGACGCTCTTGCCGGCCAGGCTGCTCATCACCGGAACCTGCAGCAGCTCGGCCAACTCCAGCAGTTCCGCGGCGGCTCCGGCGTAGAGCACTCCCTGGCCGGCGTGGATCACCGGAGCGGTGGCGGAGCAGAGGGCCTGGGCCGCGGCCTCGATGTCTCCCGGACTGGCCGGAAAGGGAATCGGCTTAAGGGGAGTATAGGCCGCCGCCGATTCGTCCACCTCGCCCAGGGACACGTCCGAGGGTATTTCGACCAGCACCGGGCCGGGGCGTCCCTGGCGCAGGGCGGCAAAAGCCCGGCGCATTGTGTCCGCCGTCCGGTCGGGGCTGTTCAGCTGCTCGATATACTTGGTTATCCCGGCGTAGCTGGTCATCGAGCTGAATAAGGGAAGGATCCCTTGGCGCTCCATCGGATGCCCCAGGGCCAGGATGAGCAGGGGCGTGGAGTCGGAGTAGGCGGTGGCGACTCCCGAGAAGGCATTTTCGGCGCCGGGGCCATACTGCATGGCAAAGACGCCCATCGGATTGCCGTAGGTGATGCGGCTATAGCCGTCGGCAATGCCCACGCCGACGCGTTCCTGACGGCTGATGATGGGACGGATGCCGGCGGCGGCGGTGGCCTCCAGCACCGGAGTAGTAGGGAAGCAGCTGAGGTATTGGACGCCCTCCCGCTTGAGAATGTCGGCAATAAGGTCAACAGTGCGCATGGGGTTTAACCTCCGTTGGGCTTGGTTGATGGGTGAAAATAATCGCCCCTATCATCCGCCAGATTGCCCGCCTTGTCCAGAGCGTAGAGCGGTTGCTGGCAATAACTAAAGGTTATATTCGCTCTTGGTCACTTGTGATACCATAGGGTCTCAAGGCTTGTAACAAATTGGTTGGAGAATGTTGACCCTCCAAGAGGGACCTTACTCTCAAGTTGGGCAGGGGATATTTATGGAATCGTTTAACGAAGCCAAGTTTCGCGAGTTGATTCTTTACATTGCCGAAGAAAGCCGGTCTGACCCCCGATTTGGGACGGTCAAAATGAACAAGATTCTGTACTACGCGGATTTTGAGGCTTACCGACGGCTGGGAAAACCGATTACGGCGGCCACCTACCGAAAATTGAGTGAGGGCCCAGCAGCAGTTCAAATGTTACCCCAACGCCGTATCCTTTTTGATTCAGGAGATGTTGTTGTTGAGCGTAAGCCCTATTTTTGCGGAGCGTTGCACCGCATTGTTGCCCAGCGTCCAGCCCGGACAGAATTGTTTGGAATGGAGGAACTGGAAATAGTTGACCAAGTGATTCAAGGTATGTGGCATATGACGGCCCGGGAAGCCGCAGAGTTTTCCCACCAGGAATTAGGGTGGCAGGTGGCAAATTACGGCGAGGAAATTCCTTATCCCACCGCTTGGTTGAGTCCGGGACCGGTTCCTCAGGAAGCTGAAGAATACGCAGCGGAATTGGCGGTACGACTTGGCCCAAGATAGTCCGACCAGTATGCCATACGAAGTTGTGGAGACGCCGGCATTTCTGGGTTTGGTTGAAGATATGCTCGGCAGCGTAGAGCGTTGGGACGATATGAAATGGGCCGAGGATTGGCTGCTGGAGAAAGACCCTACCCGGGGCAACTACCTGCCCCCCCGAACGGGTTACCTCGGGAGCTTACGTGTTAAATGGATTGGATTATCTGTCACCTCCAAGCCAGCAACTTGCTGCCCACCTCCTTTGTCCCCGTCATAATCAACAATCCACCACTCCCCCCGCAGCATTAAACACTTAAACTGTGGCACAACTTGCTGTCCTTCGGATAATCCGCTTGGCCAGTAAGTGAATGTTGAATGAGATGGCTCAGGGTCGCAATACAAGGACACGCTATTGTCCCAGTCAAGACGTCCTGAGGAATGGTCTTTTGGAACCGGGTTCAGAATAGGGCCATATTGAGCCAGGTAATCGCCGTTAGCCAGCAAATGAACAACCATCTTTCTATCCGGCAACGGGCCTGAGAAATCAAGGCACACAATGTAGTCCATAGGAGCAAACGGCTCTGCTGATTCTGGCAAACGGCTTACCGCTTGGGATAAATAGATAGCTACTAAGAAGCTGCCATCCCCATCTATTACTTGACAAGCAACTTCGGCTATCAAGGTGATGGTGCCAGGCACTTTCTCTAGGTCGAAGCAAAAGGGGTGCCCTAATTCGCAGTCAGTATGCCGGTCCATCATTGCCCCGCACAAAGCACGTAGGGCATGGGCTTTCAAGTTGGGGAGTTCTGATACATCATTTGGGAAACGGACAACGGGCGGGAATGTCGTAACGTAAATGTCTGAACCAAGGGAGGTGTGAGGTTCAACCCCAACTATGGGGTATCCACGAGTTGTAGTGGAGCGGTTTTGGAAAGGCCAAAAACGAGGCAAGATTGGCATTGGGTTCCCCCTCGCAAGTACGGGATATGGAGTCCTGCGAAAGAGACCACAGCTCCCACGGTGACCTTACGAGGGGGCACGTATGCCCTATCCCTGTTACGGTCGTCCGTGGGTTGCGGTATGATGGAGTTATTAACTGGGGCCTCTTTCGCAGGAGCAACTATAGCCCGGATGAAGGGGAGCTGTCAATTTGCTTGTAAAAGGCGTTTGGGTAGCTCGGTATATAATTCCCTTAAATATCATAAGGTTAGCGGCGCCCTCCCCCTACGCCGCCATTACCAGCGCCGCATCCGCCAGGCAGACCAGGTCGCCCCGCTGGTTGACGCCTTTTATCCGGCATTCCACCAAGCCCCGTCCGTCTTCTACCCGCTTGCCGGTTATCTCGCCCCCGAAGGTTACCGTGTCCCCCGACCGGAAGGGGGTGATGGCCCGCATCAGCAGGCTGCCGCCGTCGTAAAAGGCCCGCAGCGGGAAGGACAACCCCAGCATCTGGTCCACGTAGGACATGGTGGCCGGGCCGGCGTTCACCGTTCCGCCAAAGATATTCTGCCGGGCGAACTCCTCGTCGTTGTGGATGTTGCTCTCGCTGGGCTTGCCGGCCAGTCGAAACTCGCTCTTGCGGTTGATGATTTCCTGGCTTTCGGTAATGGACAGCTCGGCCAGGGTATCGCCCACGGTTATCGTGTCGAAGGTCAGCAGCCGGGCGGCGGCCGGCGTCGCTGCCCGGGCTGCCTGGACAGACTGGGCTGCCTGGGCTGCCGGAGCGTCGCCGGTTGTTGCGGTTGCGGACGCAGCGGCGGCGGTTGCTGACGTTGATGGCTTTGAAGGATTCGATTGAGCCGCTCCGTTGTCCTGGGGGACTTCCCGCTGACCGTGGGCGTACTCAAAAATACAGGTATAGTCATAGCGGCCCACCGGCTCGCCCCGCTGGTTTTCCGCCTCGATCCGAAAGGTAACGAACTTGCTGCCGCGCCGCTCGTACTTTTCCAGCACCCGCCCGATGCCGGTAACGGTGTCCCCGGCCAGCGCGGGCCGGAACCAGTGGGCCTCGCACTTGGCGAAGGGGGTCTGACGGCGGGCGGTCCCGGACTGTTCCAGGGCGGTAAAGCCGTTATTCTCGGCGATTTCGCCCCGCAGCAGGGGAGCATAGGAGAGGGCCATCGTGGGCATGGGCGCCGGCGCTCCACCGTATTCGTCGCTGCCGCCGCCTACCGCATAGCGGGGATCCGGATTCTGGGCGATGCGGGCGTATTCGGCTATCTGCTCCGCGGTGATGGTGACTACCGTTGGCGGCGCGGCCTGCCCCGGTTCTACGGCCTCAAAGTCCCACAATCTTTCGGTGATTTCAACCATTATTGTTTCCTCTTTTAACGGATTCCGGCCCAGGGCAGACACCCCGGGCGGTCCCCACGGGGTGGCAGGTTGTAGGGGCGCACCGGTGTGTGCGCGCCCTGACCCTGGAGCTCGTTACCGCAATCTCTGGGTGAATCCTCTATGCGGCGCTCTATGCGGCGCGCTGCACCAGTTCGATCAACACGTCGTCCGGGCCCTCGATGTAGGCCAGTTTGGTACCGCCGGTCACCTCGGTCAGGGGCAATACGACCCGGATACCGTCATTTTCCAGCCGGGCCAGGTCCGCCGCCAGGTCCTCTACGTGGAACCCGAAATGTTCCAGGCCCAGCCGGTTAAGCTCGGCCGCCGAACGCTCGTCGGAGGAACCGACGGGCTTGGAGGAAACATTTAGCCGGGTGGGGCCGCCGACCTCCATGCCGATGGTGATGGTGCCGGGCATAACTTCTCGCTCCGAGACTATTTTGGCCTCGAAGTGCTTCTCGTACCAGGCCGCCGAAGCGTGGGGATCTGCCGACCGGATGTGTACGTGGTTAATGGCGTAAGGCATAACATCCTCCTCCGTGGTATCGCACGTGGTATCGTTCTAGTTTTCGCACTCGGAATCGCGTGTGCTATCGCTTTCGGTACCGCACTCGGAATCGCTGGTGGTATCGCTTAAATCTCTTCCAGGGGCGGCGTGGGCATTCCCTCCTGCCAGGTGGGGTCGCGCAGCTCCAGCCGGTTGCCGCTGGGGTCGAAGAAGTATAACTCCCGTCCGGTGAAGACGCCCCGGCCCCGGTAAACCAGGTCGTCTATGGGAATCTGCCGCTCCCGGAACAACTGGCAGGCCTGGACGAAGGTTTCAGGGCTAACGGTGAAGGAATGGTGAACCTTGCCGTCCCGCTGGGAGGCCTGGGTGGTGGGATGGTCAAGCTGGCAGAGCAGAATGTTGTGGTCTCCGACGTTGAAACAGGACAGGCCGGAGTTGCCCAGGCGTCCCTTGGCTTCGAGGCCGAGCAAGTCGCCGTAAAAAGCCTCCGACTCCTCCAGGTTGTTTACCGGAATTGACCAATGGGTAACGCCCTCGATTTTGAGCAGTCCCATAACTTACTCCTTTCGCCTTTTTCGTCTGGTCCGTGAATTGGCTGGCTATCGGGATTTGCCTTGAGTTTGCTTCGGATTTGCCAATGTTACCACGCTGGGCCTTGCATAGACAGGCTCTGGACAGGCTCAAGACAGGCTCAGGCTGACTGTATCGGGTGACATATATTGGGGAAAGGGAAAGGCTTACATACCCGGAGAGGCGTGGTGGGCGATGAGCTGCCAGCCCAGGGGAGTGCGCAGGAAAATGTTGGTGGACAGGACGCCGAAGTTGTCGGCCCGGCCTTGCAATACGCTGGTGATGTTTTCAACGCAGGTAACCCAGCCGCAATCGCCCTCCACCACCACGTTGATGTAGCGAATGTTGAAGTGCATCAGGGTGGCGTGGTCCAGGATGCGCCGCCAGCTTTCCCGTATCGTTTCCCAGCCGACCAGGGGCTGCCAGCCAGGATGAACGCACAGGGCCTGCTCCGAATCAATGCAGACGCGCTCCAACGCCGCCAGGTCCAGGGCGCCAAAGGCGTCATAGAACTTCTGGTTGGCCTCCTTGACCGCGTCGATGTCTGCTGAACCGGCCTGCATCTGCCTACCTCTGCTGCTCTTTGCCTCGGTCTGTCTCTCTATCGGCCCCTATCGGCCTGTATCGTTGCCCCGGCGTCTCCGGGGTGGAATGGCCCGTTGCCCCGGCGTCTCCGGGGCGGAATGGCCCCAAGCTCCCTAGTCTCCGTTATGGCCGGCACCGGAATAATGCCGGGATAATGCCGGAAAAGCGCCGGTAAGGGATTGGGGATAGTCGCCGGGGCCGGCCGGCTTCAGTGCGGTCGGCCCCGGCGGTCGGCGTCATACTGCCGGTTTAGCGCATGGGGGAGAAGGACGCGGGGATGAGCATCTTGTTTTCCTGACGTACCAGGAACTCGCGGGTCGGCGGGGGCCAGTTGGGGTTCTCGCCGGCCTGGGCGCGAATCTTGTTGCGCTCTTCCAGGTCCTTGTAGGGCCAGACGTGCATCCACTTATTCAGCCCGCCCAGCTCGGAATACATACCGGCGGCCAGGGGCGAATACTCTTCCCGGTGGGGCACGGCGGCGGCCCAGCGCTTGAGCACCTCGTTCATCGAACCGGGCTGGTAGGTATAAGTCCGCATCTCATAGACGCCGCCCAGTTCCTGCCCGCCGCCCATCGGACGCATAAACTCGGCGGGGTTCCAAATCTCCGACTCCATGTTCAAGATGTTGCCGCCGTTGGGGGGAGGCCAGCCCTCGACTCGGGTGTTGCGGCACTCTTCCCGGTGCTCCATGCTCTCATAGGGCCAGACGTGGATGACCTGATTCAACGGTCCAATGTCGGTATGCCAGAACGCGCCCAGGGGGGAGACCGTTTCCCGGGCGGGCAAGGCCTTGCCGAAGTTTTCCTCAAACTCGGCCACTGTGCCGGGTTTCATGGTATAGGTACGCACTTCGTAAATCATAGTAGCTCCTTTTCCCAGAATCCAGAATGTTATGGTGTCCTTAACATAAGGGTCGAAATACCTTGGCTAGTGTAGCAAAAACGACGCCATTGGGCAAACCTGGAGGTGGTCACCGGGCCATCGCCTTTGGGCGGTAAAAGTCCCCGGAAAGACGGCAGCGCGCCGGAATCAAAGTGTTCAAATAGGCCAATCCGAGGCGTTGAGTTCCAAATGCCATTGCCCCTTTAGGCTTCAGGCCACTATCGCCACGTGGTCGCAGTGGTGGTGGGCCAGGGTTAACAGGGCAGGGTCGGCGCCCGGAAACATTTGCTATAAATTTATTACTGACATTATGGTGTTGACAGTTGAGGCTCGCAGGTGATTGCATAGGTGGATAGACCACCTGATGCTTGCTCTTACCGAATACAAAGAGAATAAGGATGGAGCCAAATGTCGTTGACAAGCCATCTCAGAGATAAGAACAGCCCGATTCGCGATTTTATTCGCAACCAATTCCCCAACACTAGAGAATTCTTGAAGGACGGAAGGCAACGGATTAAGAATGTACCGGTGATTCGGCCTGAGGCCAAACTGCCTTACAGTACTATTGGCATCGCGATTGACTATAGAATCCGGTACTACTTTGACGTTACTCCCTATTCAGAGTTGGTAGCTTTTCAGGGGGCTATAAAACTTCTAGGGTACACTTCAATTTCAGGCGACGAACTTGGAATTGAAGAGTGCGTAGTATTTGATGTCTTCCGTTTTCTTGATCAATTAACGCGCAGCAATAATCCTATCGGCAGTCGGTTGCCTGCTGATGAAGAAGACTATCTCAATCGATACTGTGTAGTCTTGGCGCTGCTTGACGAAGTAGTAAGAGCCGGTCTCAGCCCGAATTCCCCTTTGGTGTCCGGGAACTTTACCGACTATGAATCCTTGCTTGGCATAGCTGAGTCTCACTGGCTTGATGACCTCAGGAACCTGTCGTGGAAATTCTTTGATGAATTCGAGCATTTGTTGCAACTGTCGCATACACTCAATCCAACATTTGATGGCTCAAGAGACGTCGGTGGTGCCGATGCTGACTTGATAATTGACGGAAAGTTGATTGACATCAAGACTACGTTCAGGCCCGAGATACGATCCGATTGGATTTGGCAATTACTCGGCTATGTATTGCTGGACTATTCAGATAGCCGTCAAATCAATGGAATCGGTCTATATATGACCCGCCAGGGAATTCTCATCGAATGGGATTTGAACGAGGCCATACAAATTCTATGTCCTGGAGAGCCGCCTAGCGTCGCGGAATTGAAGTGTCAGTTTGAGGGTATTACGAAGACTTCGCGCCACTTATCTATTTAACGAAATTTGCAGTCACGGAGCATATCCGCAGAGAACTGCCCGGTTGAAGTGAATAAGACCTACACCACTATCGCCACGTGGTCGCAGTGGTGGTGGGCCAGGGTTAACAGCTCCGAGTCGGTTGCCGCCGGGTCGTTGCCAAGGCAGCAGATGACCGACCAGATACCGGCCCGGGCTTCCCGCCCCAAACGGGCTACCACTTCCTCCCGGTTGTCGGGGCGCAGTGATATTTCGGTGCCCCGTATCCAGGGCCGAATTAGCTCCAGGGCCGCTGCATCCCCCGCCGTATAGTCGGCAAAGGCGATAAGTTCCCGCACCCGGGTGGGCACCGCATCCGGGTCGCCGGAACCCAGGCCCAGGACGGTTACCGCCCGTTCTTTGGCTGAAAAGGCGGCCACGTATTTGCGGGTGAGCTCCACCTGCATGGCGTGGGCCCCGGCGTGGCCGGATACTCGCTCAATAAGCTCCAACAGCGTCAGGCCGGGAAAGGAGTTATTCGGGTTGGGCGGGGTTACCGGCTGGGACAGTTGGGCTTCGGACAGACCGGCCAGCACCGCCCGCAGCCGGTGATAGGTGGCTTCCAGATGCTCGATGTCCTGGCGCAGGCGTTCCTCCCGACTGGTAAAGGGCGGCAGCATCTCCTGCTCGCCAACGGCAATCCGTTCCAGGGCGTCCACAAAGCTCTCGGCGTCCAGGTGTTTGAGCACCTCCCAGACCGACCAGCGGGAGCCAAGAAAGGCCTCGTCCGGGTCCAGCCCGGCCAGGGATTCACGCAAAGCCTGCCGCCCGGCGTCCAGCCGATCCAGGGCCCTGGCCCGTCGTTCCAGGGGCGTTAATTCCGGTGAGTCCGGTGGGGTAGTCATACCTTCTCCTGTCCGAGGATGCAGAGATATTTGGGCATTATTTTTTTGAATGGTTGAATGGTTGAATGGTTGAATGGTTGAATGGTTACTTCGGTTATGCGGCTCCTATGGCTGCTACGGCTGGTGCGGTTGCTATAATTGGGCTACTTCAGCTCCACCAGGGTTGCGCCGTCGTTGGAGCCGTCCCCGTCCGAGCCTGCGGAGGCAACCAGCGGGTGGCCGTGCAGATATTCCCGGACGGCGCGGCGGAGGGCTCCGGTGCCGTGTCCGTGGATGATTCTTATCTGGGGTACGCCGCTCAAGGCTGCCTGGTTGAGCAGATTTTCCACCTGCTCCAGGGCCGCATCCACCCGCTGCCCCCGCAAGTCCAGATCGGTTTTAACCTGGCGCGGCGAAGGGCGGCGGTAATACACTCCGGCGTCCCGGTTATGACGGAATCGTACCCCCGGGGAGGCCGGGTCGGCCCCGGCCCCGGAGTTGGAGTTTAGGTTGGAGCCGGAGCCAGTGTCCGACGGTTCCGGAGGCCTGTCGGCGGTCGGACCGGCGGGCCGTTCCCCGGAACCCTCGGTCAGCAACCCGGAATCGGCGGGCCGCTCCAGTTGGTACATCGGAATGCGGGCCCGCATGGTGCCCAGCAGCACCTCCACATACTCCTCCCGGTCCGGGGGCGTGATCACCTCCACCGGGCGGGGGATGCCCCGGATATAGACCCGGTCGCCGCTGCGGAGCCGTTCCTGCCAGGGGATGCGCTTAACCTCGATGGGCTGCCATTGAGTCGAGCTAATCTCCCGCCGCGCCTGGGCCAGTTGGGCCTGCTGCTCCTGGAGCGCCGCGGCGTCCAACCCCGAGTCCAATCCCGAGTCCAATCCCGAGTCCAACCCCGAGTCCAATCCCGAGTCCAACCCCGAGTCCAATCCCGAGTCCAATTCCGAGTCCAATTCCGACCCCGGGGAGTCTTCCGGCCGATAGGATGCGTTCCCGGCGCCGGGCCCGCTGCGCCGCTCCCGACCTAACCGGGCGGCCCGCGCTTCCTCCGCCAATTGCACCGCCCGCTCCGCCTGTTGCAATTGGGACAGCAGGCCGCCGATACGGTTCTGCAGTTCCAGCCGCGCTTCCTCGATCAGTTCCAGCCGGGCCGATTCCACCGAGGTGAGGCGGGCTTCCACCTCCGCCTGTTGTGTCCGCGCTTGGGCCAGCAGTTCATCGGACTCCCGGCGCAGTTGTTCCACTACGGCCCGTTCCTCCTGCAACTCCTGAATTAAATCATCGGTGACCAGCAGGGAGGGGGACATCAGGGAGCGGGCTTGTGCGATTATTTCCGGGGTCAAACCCAGCCGGTCGGCGATGGTCAGGGCATAGCTGCGGCCGGGCAGCCCCAAGGTTATCCGGTAAGTGGGTTCCAGTGTGCCCGGTTCCAGGTCCACGCTGGCGTTAATCATCCCCGGCTGTTCCTGCACGTGGCGGGCCACGCCCCGGTGGTGGGTGGTGGCGATGGTCAGGACGCCGTGCTGACGGAAGTGTCCCAAAATGGCCTGAGCCAGGGCCGAGCCTTCCTCCGGGTCGGTGCTGGTGCCCAGTTCGTCAATCAACACCAGGGAATTGGGGGTGACCTGCTCCAGAATCGACCGCAGGTTTTGGATGTGAGAACTGAAGGTGGACAGGGATTGCTCGATGCTTTGCTGGTCGCCGATGTCGGAGTAGATACCGTCCAGCAGGGGGAATTCGGCTTGTTCGGCGGGTACGTGCAGCCCGGCATGGGCCATCAATGCCAGCAGGCCGACCGTTTTGAGGGCTACCGTCTTGCCCCCGGCGTTGGGGCCAGTGATGACCATTACCCCGTTTTCCCCGCCCAGTTCCAGGTTTATCGGCACCACCCGCTCGGTGAGCAGGGGATGCCGCGCTCCGGACAAGCGGAGGCGGCGTGGCGGGGCGCCGTCGGTATGCGCGCCGTCCGGTCGTATATTCTCCGGGTCCACATTGGCTGGGTGCGCATTGGCTGGGTGCGCATTGGCCGGGTGAATGATGACGGGCGCGGCGGCGCGGCGGTCAATGGAGTAACGGCCCTTGGCCATTGCCAAGTCCAGCCGGGCCAGCAGGTCCAGGGTCAGCTCCAGGTCGTGGCCCGCCTGTCCCACCTGGGCGGCCAGGGAGCGCAAGACCCTTTCCTCCTCCCGCTCCTCGGCCAGGCGGGTTTCGCGCCAGTGGTTGCCCGTTTCAATCGCCGGCAGCGGCTCAATAAACACGGTCGCCCCGCTGTCGGAAACGTCATGGACGATGCCGGGGGCCTGGGACTTGAACTCGGCCTTAATCAGCAGGACTAGGCGGCCGTTGCGCTGGGTAATAATCGGCTCCTGCACCACTTCCCGGCGCTGGTAGCGGCGTAAACTGCGCTGCATAACCTCGTTAAGCTGCTGATAGGCGGACCGGGAATCGCGGCGGAGTTGACGCAGGTTGGGGCTGGCGTCGTCCAGAATCTCCCCGGCCGGGCTGATAGCGGATCGGATCGACTGTTCCAGGCTGCTCAAGTCGGGCAGGTTCCCGGCCAGACCGGCCAGCAGGGGCAGGTCTTCCCGGTGGTGGACTTGGCTGCGGTCGTAGCCGGCGGCCCGGGCCAGTTCCCGGATTTCGTTCAGTTCCGCACCCCGCAGCATACCCCCGAGCATCGCCTGCTGCACATATTCCCGCAGGTCAACGCCGGGGCCAAACTCCAGCGAGCCGCCGAGGTCCAAAAACCGGCGCGCTTCGTCGGTTTCCTGCTGACGGGCGACAACCTCCATCAGCTCGGCGGTGGGCGTCAGGGCCAAGGCCCGTTCCCGCCCCAGCACGGTGCGGGCAAATCCGGCCAGCCGCAGGCGTATCTGGTCAAACTCCAGCAGGTGCAGGGCCTGGTCAAATCCGCCCAGAACGTTGGCCGCAGGGGAGTTGGCCGGGTCGGTAGCCGGGTCGGCAGCCGGGTCGTTGGCCGAGCCGTAATCGTCGGAAAAGGCGGGCATTGCCGATGGGTATGATGAGTACGATGGGTACGATGGGTACGATGGGTACGATGGGTACGATGGGTACGATGGGTACGATGGGTACGATGGGTAGCCCTCGGCTATTCGGTCCGACGCCGGTTCGGATGCCGGTTCGGATGCCGGTTCGGATGCTGGTTCCGATGCTGGTGGAACGTTGGAGAGATTTGGAAGTTGGTCATTAAACTGACCCAGGCCGCCGGACGTATTATTCAAATTGCTCCAGATAAACGGTTAAATCGGGGTAGGGTAAATAGAGGCTGGCTATATTGTACCGGATTCCGCAAACCCTTGGGAAATGCGCAACTCCCCTTGACTTTCAAAACAGTTGCTTCAATCTTTACTACTCCGGCTTAAGTCCGCTCACCCGGAGCTGATCTTGTGGAAGGGCCGGCCCCTTGATGCCTGCTATCTATACTGCTTAACTGCTAACCGCTCTATTTTAATTGCCTTGCCGCCTACCACCGCCGCCTACCACCGCCGCCTACCACCCGATGGGCCAGACCCGGCATTGACGGAGCATTCCGGCCACCGTTTCCAGCGTGTCATGTTTCGGGTCGCGGATGTTCAACCGCCGGTCAATTATCTTGCCCCGGCGCTGCTGAAGGTAGGGGCAGACTTTCATAAAACCGCTGAGGGTCAGCCGGTCGCCGCCCAGCAGGATGTAGTCCATCTGGCGGATGTGGGGAGCGAATCGGTCCTGGACTATTCGGCAAGTTTCGTCGTAGAGCTTGCGCATCTGCCCCTCGCGGATGCGTTGAAACCGTAGCTGGGAGGTGCCGCCGGCGTGGTGCTTGCCCTTGACGTAGCGGGTATTGGTTTTGGATACCAGGAGCCGTTCTCCCTCAAACACCGCCACCAGGTAGCGGCCCAGCCGGAGCAGGAGAACCCCGACGGTGTAATCCTGGGTCAGCAGTTGGGTCAGGGGCGCTGCGTCCCATCCGGACAGCAGCCCCGGCCCGGCCAACTCCGCCGTCAGCGGAAAGGGAGGGATGATCGCCAGGCCCCGTTCGCCGCTCCGCAGGGCCACCAGGCCGGTATCCGATTTCAGGAGCGCTTCGCCGCCCGGAGCGGCCTCCGCCTGGGACAGAAATTGCCGCCACTCCCGCAACTGGGCATCCCCGGAGTCGGTCAGCGCGGAATTGGGCATGGCGAAATTAGGCAGGGCGGCCAGCGCCTCGGCAGTCAGGTACAGCGAGGAGTTGACGCCGCCGCCGCTGGCGCCTCCCGGTTCGCCCTGGGGAGCGCAGCGGGCCAGCAGCAGCGCCATGGCGTCGGTTCCCAGCATCTGCCCGGGCTGAACGGCCGGGACCGCAGTCAAAGCCGAGGTCGAGGCTGCTGCCCTGGCTGCGGCTGCGGCTGCCGAGTCGGCGCCGACGATATTAGCGTTGGTGTCGGCATTGTCGTTGTCGTTGGAGTTGGGGCTGTCATTCCGGTTTGTCATAGCAACCCGGAGATTGTACCACAGGAGATTGTACCTCCGTAGATTGTACCCCCGGGGTTCCCCCAATCGGGGCCGGGCTATCGCCTTTGGGCGGCAGGAGTCTCCGGGGAAACCTTCGTTCCTGCGAAGGCCAGAATCCGAACGGTCTTGCCGAAGGAAAGTTTAGGGAACCTCTGAGTAAGTCCGTGACCTGGATATTGAACCCTACCCGTCGTTCCGGCGAAGGCAGGAACCTCGGTCCGCAACGTTTTAGGTTCCTGCTTTTGCAGGAACGACGGACGGGGTGAAGGCGCTGCCGTTTAATGACTTATTCAGAGTATCGTTAGCTATGCCCAGGAAGTTTCCGGGTTCCGGATTTCTCCGGAATGAGGGCAGGGGAGGGGGCCGGAATCAAAAGGCCAATCCGTGGCATACCGCCCAAACACGAGCGTCCGGCCTGCCGGGCAGCCCGCCGCCTGGTTCGGGAACAACCCTGGCGGCCGCTCGGGGAGCGTCAGGCCGGTTGACAGGGAACCGAGACATACCTAGACTAGGCTCACTCTTCGGCTTGCATTGCGGCGTATTGCATCGCATAGCGGCGCGTATCGCGCATTTTCATACCGTAGCTCAGGGGAGGGCGGCTGTTTTGGGCCTTTTATCGCTAATCCTGGACCGGCTGAACATCATCAGCTCCTTTAGAGAGTTGGGCGGCAGCCGGCACCGCATTGATACGCTGCTGGCGCTGGCCGCTTCCCAGTTGCTGGTGCAGCTCACTTTCCTGCCCGTCACCCTGACCATACCCTCGGTTTCCAGTTACTTCGGCGTGGATGTGGACGATGGCTCCTGGACGGTTATCATCCGGCTGTTGGCCCTGGGCAGCACCGTATTCCTGGCCGCCCGGTTGGGAGAAAAATTTGGTCACATCCGCATATTCTTTATTGGCATAATAGTTCTGACTGCTTCCAGCTTGCTGGCGGCCACGTCGCAGAACCTGTACCAACTTATCCTCTGGAGCGGTGTGGGCGGTGTGGGCGGCGCAATGGTCATCTCCAACTCCAACGCCATCATCACCCTGGTATTCGAGCCGGAGGAACGGGGCCGGGCCTTCGCGGTGCCGGTTACCGGCTCCCGCTTTGGCACCCTGATTGGGCTGGCTTTGTTTGGGGTGTTTCTGGAGTTCATGAGTTGGCGGCTGGTTTACCTGACCTCCATGTTGATGGGACTGGTGGCGGTAGGGTTCGCTTATCCGATCCTGAAGTACCACCGGCTGCAATCGGTGGAGGAACGGAACAAGGTCAGCATTAACTACCTGGCGGCGGCGGTTTTGCTGGCGGTGTTGGGGACTTTCATCCTGTCCGGTTCTCACCTCCATTCCGGGGCGGAGTCCTTCACCACGCCGGATGCCCTGAGCTATCACCTGCCGATGCACCTGTTGAGCCTGGCCCTGGCCGGGCTGTTTGTGACGATGCAACTGCGCAGCTCCACTCCCTTCCTGGACTTCCGCTACTTCAAGCAGAAATATTTCTCAATGGCCCTGTTCAGCAACACCACCTGCCACCTTTCCATGCTGACCATCTTCACCCTGGTGCCCATTGTGGTGGAGGATGGTTTGGGCTATAGCCCGTTGGTGGTGACCATGGTGCTGCTGCCGCATCAGAGCTTTGGCCTGTGGCTGCCGGCCATCGCCGGATACATCTACGACCGGTACAACCCGCGGTGGATGGGCCCGGCGGCGTTGTTCCTGATTGCCGCCGGAGTTGGGCTGCTGGGATTGTTTGCCGGTCAGGTTCCCATTTGGGGCATTCCGCTGCTGTTGCTGCCTGCCTCGGTAGGCACGGCGCTATTCATCTCGCCCTACAATGCGCTGGTGATGAATACCTTGCCGGGGAATCGCGGGTTTGCCTCGGGGATGCTGGAAACCACCCGACAGATGGGACATACCGTAGGCACCACCATCGGGGCGACAATTTTGGGGTTGAGCCTGCCGGTGACCATTGAGTTTATGACCGCGGCGGAGGCCCGGCCCTATTATCAGGAAGGATTCCAGATTGCATCGCTGGCGGTGGTGTGGATTATCCTGTCCGGGGCCATTGTCGCCCTCTTCCAAAAAGTTCCGGCCATCATCCGCAAGACCGGCCCGGAACTTGCCCCCCAACCCGGGGGTGACGACTAGCCGGTTCTTGGCCGGGCCCGTTCCTGGCCGGTTCCTTGCTGAGCCGGGCGTCGTTGGCCCGGCTTCCGCTGTCGTTCCTGCTTCCGCTGTCGTTCCCGCTCCCGCTGTCGTTCCCGATTTCGTTGTCGTTGCCGTCCCGGGCTTACGGTTAAGGCCCAACGACCCGGACTATCGTATCTGGCTGTCGTCGTTAGTGTCCCTGGAACCAGGGGATGCGCTTCTGAGTAAAGGCCCTGATTCCCTCCTGAAAGTCCCCGGTAGCGGTGATGTTGCTGATCGCCTCGGTTTCGGCGGCCAACTGGCTTTCCAGGTCATTTTCCCAGGAACGGTCAAACAGGGCTTTGACCCGTCCGTAGGCTACCGTAGGGCCCTGGGCCAGGCGGGTGGCGGTTTCCAGGGCGTGGCGGTCAAAGTTATCCGTTGGGCAGACCTGATTAACCAGCCCCAGCTCCAGAGCAAACTCGGCGCCGATCGGCTGGCTCGCCATATAAATCTCCATTGCCTTGCCGGCGCCCACCAGCCGGGGCAGCATAAAGGTAGAACCCCCGTCGGCGGTGCAACCGATGTTGGCGTAGGCCATGATGAACCGGGAACTGCTGGAGGCTACCCGCAGGTCGCAGGCCAGGGCCAGACTGAAACCGGCTCCGGCGGCGACTCCGTTAATGGCGGCGACCACCGGCTTTTCCAACCGGCGGATGGCGATGATAACCTCCCGATGCAGGGCGTCGGCCAGCCCGCTTATGTGGCGGGACAAACCCTCGGCGCCGCCCTGTTCCAGTTGGTTATTGAAGTCGGCAACGTCGGCGCCGGCGCAGAAAGCTCCGACCACGCCGGTAAGCAGCACCGCCCGGATTTCGGGACGGCGGCAATCATCAATAGCCCGGCCCAGGTCGGTCACCATATCCGGCGACAAGGCGTTGCGGGCCTCCGGTCGGTTGATGGTTATGACGGCCAGGGAGTCTTTGCGGGTAAAGTCAATCTTATGAGAAATCATCGCTGTTGTTCACCTCGGGGAGGTTAGGGACGAGACGCAAGCGCACCGGCCGGGCGGTCCCGGCCGCGCCAATCGACCACCGTGGATACCTAGTCTAGCAGGTTAACACGGTCATTCGCCCAACGTAAAGCCGCAGGGTTGACAGTCTGGAAAATATAATCTATATTGTTACCCATCAGGTAACAATATTTGTGATGGGTTGTGTGGAAATTACATTCAGGCAGCAACGTCTCAGGAAAACATTTAGCTCTGAACGAGAAATCAGGAAAGAATACGGCAATGATATGACCAGAACCATTATGCGTCGTCTCGCCGTGTTAAATGCTGCTCCTACGTTAACGCAAGTGCCTATTGTTCCTCCGTTACGGAGACACCTTCTGTCAGGTGCTAGAAAAGAGCAATATGCCGTTGACCTGGTACATCCGTACCGCCTTATATTCGAAGTGAATCACAACCCGGTTCCTCGGTACGCCGATGGAGGAATTGATACCGACAAAATAACCGCAATTACCATTATCGAAGTGGTTGATTATCACTGAGCGGAGGTGAAGTGATGGCTAAAACTACCTATTCTTACCAGCCGGATTACGCCGTGCCGCCCGGTGAGATTCTGGAGGAGTACCTCGAAACTTGGGGAATGTCCCAGGCCGAGTTTGCCCGACGCTGCGGCCGGTCTCCCAAGTTAATCAGCCAGATAATTACCGGGGAAGCCCCGATTGAACCGGCGACTGCCCTGCAATTTGAAAAGGTGTCGGGAATGGACGCCAGGGTCTGGCTGGGTATTGAGGCCGACTATCGGCTGCACCGGCAACGACAAGTGGAAAAAGAAAAGTTGGCGGAGTCGGCGGAATGGGCCAAACGGTTTCCGGTCTCAGAACTGGTGAAACGGGGTTGCATCAACCGAGCAACATCAAAAGAGGACCGGGTAGCCAACCTGCTCTCCTTCTTCGGTGTTGCGTCGGTGGCGGCCTGGCGGGGGAACCAGGATTCGGTGAGGGTTGCCTATCGTCATTCCCCTGCTTTCGACAGTGACGAAGCGGCCCTGGCAACCTGGCTCCGGCTGGGGGAATTAGCCGCGGAGCAACTGGAGTGCCCCGACTACAACGAGGCAAGGTTCAAGCAGGCTTTGGCTCGTATTAGAGCTTTGACGATTACCCCTGCCGCTGAAACCATAGCGGAAACCCAAAGACTTTGTCAGGATTCCGGGGTGGTTCTGGCTATAATCAAGCCATTGCCCAAGATTGCCCTCAGCGGCGTAACCCGTTGGCTGACACCCCGCAAGGCCCTGGTCCAGTTAAGCGCCCGCCACCAGACCGACGACCATCTGTGGTTCAGTTTCTTTCACGAGGCGGCTCATATTCTGCTGCACAGCAAGAAAGACATCTTTCTCGATGCCCATAAGCAACCCGACAAGGTAACGGAAGACGACACCGGTGCGGACCAGTGGGCATCCAATTTTCTTATACCGATTGAGGAATGGGAACCGTTTGCAAATTATGCCGTGTTTAACCAGGGCAACGTCACCCGGTTTGCCCGAGAGCAGGGGATTGCTCCCGGCATCGTCGTCGGTAGGCTCCAGCACGAAAGGCTGGCGCCCTGGAATCGGCTCAACGATTTGAAGCGGCGGCTGTGCTGGAAAGAGTCATCGCCCGGATAGTCCCCGGTTTGCGGGGGCGGCGATACCCTTACCCTTAAAACACCTCTTCCATATACTCTCCGATTTCCTCCAGGTGGAAGTCGGACACCGCCACCTCCGGCGCCCAGGTTACCTGGGCGGACGACCAGCGCACCGTTCCGACGCGCTCGGCGCTGATGCCCAGGATGTTGTTGATGACCTGCATAATGTTATCGTTCATCCGCAGCGTGTTGGGCTTGAGCGGCTCGGCCAGCTTGCCGTCCTTAATCAGGTAGGAGTCGCCGACAATGGTGCCGCTGAAATCTCCGGCGGTAAAGCCGTTGACCGCATAGGTGTACCAGATGCGTCCGATGTAGATGCCGTCGCCCACCAGTTGCACCAGCTCCTCGGCGCTATGGCCCTGCTGTCCCTCGATGATCAGGTTGGTGGGGACGATGCCGGGGAAGGCGCCAAAGTCCCGGCCGCCGCCGTTGCCGGCGCGGAACCCGTTGCGTGGGGCCAGGGCCGGAGCCGCGGCGGCGGGTTCAACGCCCAGCTTTTCACGGCCTCGGGGATCGTTAAGGATGCGCCGGTAGTTATAATGGTCGGCCAGCAACCCCACCAGCTTGCCGTTCTTGATCAGGTCGGTGCGTCCGGTGGGCAGCCCCTCATCGGTGATTGTCTTGGAACCGGCCAGCCCGGGCCGGGAGCCGTCGTCATACAGGTACAGCGTTGGGGAGGCTATTTGCTGTCCCAGCAGGCCCATAAAGGGGGATGCCTCGGCGTAGAAAGTATCCAGTTGCAGCCCAGGCAGCAGCACCCACTCCAGAAGCTCGGCCAAAGGCTGCGGCCCCAGGACTACCCGGTAGCTGCCGGAGGGGACGCGCTGCCCGTTCATCGAGGCGATGGCCCGGCGGGCGGCGGCGGCGGCGGATTCTCCGGTAAAGTCGGCCAGGTGACTGTTGACCGACCAGCCGCTGCCCTTGGCGTTCTGCTCCTCCACCATCGCCGTGGCAAAAGACATTATCAGGGTTGATTCGTCGCTCTGCACTCGGGGCATAAGGGTGGAGGCGATGGCCATTCGCTCGCGCAGCAACACCAGATCTCCGCCCAGAATCAGCCCCAGATCCGCCGGCTCGCCCGGTGCTTCCCCGGCGATTGCCGTCCCTTCGCTCCGCTCGTCCTGAGCTTGTTGCAGGATGTCCCGCAACTCTTCCGACGACTGAAAGACATCCAGCCCCTTTTCCAGCATATTCCAGCCGTGGGCCAACAGGCGCGAGTTGCTCAACCGGGCCAGGGCCGGATCGTGGTAGCGGGACCGGGCCGGCGTGGGGCCGAGTTCGACCGGCGCGGGCAGACCGACAAACTCCGGGTCCAGCACCGCGCCGCGGCGGGCCTTGTCCAGAGCGCGGGCGGCTCCTTCCGTGGAAAGGTCGCTGGGTTCGCTGCCCAGGCCCGTCTTGATGCCCTCCGGCGTACGGAAGGCGGCCCGGATTCCCAAGCCGTAGGACTCCACCGACTTGGGTTCCTCCACTCCGTTGCAAGGGATGTGAGAGGTATAGTTCAGGCGGACGGTCAGGTTGGTATTGGCGGAAACAAATACCTCGGCCTCGGCCACATCGGGCTGGGCGGATACATAGGCCAGGGCCTCCCGAACCGCGGCGCGCAATCGGACAAGGAGCAACATAGCAACGCTTACTCCTGATTGGTAAAGTTTGGTCCGGTTCGGCGAATCCCCAACCGGAATCTCTAATCGGAATCTCTAACTCCGGAATCCCCAACTGAGGGATGGGCCGGGGTGACGGCTTACCCAGGGTCTAGGGTCTTCGATTATCCCGGTTCAGGTGTACCCCGGCTCACCCAGAGCTGGTCTAAGGGCCGGTTTATGGTTCGACAGGCTCACCAGGGGCGGGTGCCCTGGATAATCGAAAGACCCGGCGGCTTGACTTGCCGGTCCGCCCGGCGCCTGCCGGGTATGGTAAAATTTGGGAATTATATACTTGTGTACCAAAACCACCAAAGCGGGCGGCTTTCGCTCTATTCAGTAATAAAGTCTGGGGCGTCCGGCAACTCTCTTAACTTATTCGCCGGCCAACACAGCGTCTTTGGATATAGCAAATCCATGTCTTCTTCAACAACGGCTATTGCATCGTCGTTCAGGTCGGCATATTTGGACCGATAAAGTTTTCTCGCCTGGTCGATGCACTCCATAAAATCGGCAACCTTCTCAAAAGGGCGATTGGGCCGTTCGAGGTCGCAATCGTAAAAAACATCAACAGCTACCCAGTAATAGTCGTCATAATAGTCGTCTGATTCGGTGATGCCTTGGATGCCTTGCCGGTAGTTTTCAAAGAAGCAATCTACAAAGGTCTGTTCACTGGCTTCCATCCAAACCTTTTCTGGTTCTGGTGTCGTACAAGCCATCAGGGTCAAGACACTGAACAGGCCCAAGAGCCAGCACAAATACTGTCCGTGGGATGATACTGCCTGCATAGAGGAACCCCTTCACGAGAATCAAGGCCGGTAATCTGCTACGACCGCCAGCGATGTGCGAACCTCGCAAAGGGGCACGTGAAGTACCGCCTTGAAAGGATTCGCAAAAAGAAGGGCAGATAGCCGTTCTCGATTGTCGCCGGGGGGTCGTAGCAAGCGGGATTATAGGGGTACACAGAAGAGAATGCAATTCGTGCAAATGGTTTGCAGGGGAATGGGGCTGTGTAGCTTGCAGCTACACCGGCAATGTAGTAGTATCCAGGTACATGATAAATAGTCCCTGAACGAGAAAAACCCTGGTTGTGGTGCCATCCACTTCCAAGGTATTTCCGGCGGGGGTCAAAAGCTCTGACTGAAGGTATTCAACAACCCGATGTTAGACTCCTAGTGAGAGTTTGTCAACTCTCCGGGCGACCTCCGCACCCTTCGTTGGGACAAATGCGGAGGTTTTTCATGGCCAAGAAGAGGCTTATCGGAACTGTTGTTATCGATGGACGAAGGTACGGCATATACGATGACGACGATGGGAAAGAACTAGCGGAGCTAGGGAAGCTGGTCAGCCGAAAGCCGGACATAAACGACCCCGGCCAGCCGATTACCGTGTATCTCAAAGAGAAATGACGTCACCCCAATCAGGGTTTTGGTACACAAGTATATAATTCCCTAAAATTACGTTGGTCGAAATAAGTTGGTTCAAATAAAACCCGGTTTAACTCGGCCCAGCCTAATCTAAACCCGGCACGGGATATTTACAATGCAAGCAAGCGACATGATGACCTCGACGGTGATTACGGTGCGGCCCGAGGCTACCGTTGGCGAGGCGGCCCGGCGGATGCTGGACTACAACATCAGCGCCCTGCCGGTGGTGGACGAGCAAGGCGGTCTGGTAGGCATCCTGACCCACTCCGACTTTGGCCTGCGCACGCGCTACCGTCCCCTGGCCGAGAACGTCTATAACTTGCTGGGCTCCGCGGCCACGCCTCAGGGTTTGGAAGACGCCGCCCACCGGGTAAGCCGCAAGCGGGTGGGGGATGTGATGCGCCGCCGGGTGACCACCGTTGACGCCGACGCCACCATCGCCAAAGTAACCGAAACGATGCTTCGACACCATATCCACAGCCTGCCGGTGATGCGTGACTCCCGGTTGGTCGGCATCGTCACCCGCCACGACTTTCTGAAGCTGATCGCCCCGCAGTCCTGATTGCGGGCGCATCCGGGCTTAGCATTCTCCGAGTCCGACGGTGGTAAGCCGGTCTAACCACAAATCACCTTACGCCGGCAATCCCCCGGTTCCCGGTCAGCCGGGGCCGGTCAGCCGGGCGATGCCGCGCATGGTGGGGCCGCCGTTGCTCATTCGCTTGGCCTGCATTGGCTGTCCCTTGCCGCAATTGGGAATGGGGTTGACCCGCAGGTCGTTGCCAACGGCGTCGATCGACCGGAAGTAGTTGCGCGAGTCGGCGGTTATTCCCCCGTTCCGGTAGAGTTGGCCCAACTGCCCGTTGCGAATTTCATAAACCTTTACCGCGGTTATGCGGAAGTTTTCCCGGGATTCGGCGATGGACGGGGTGCGGTGTCCGGCAATGTAGTAACCCGAATCCACCTCGGCGATGATCTCCTCCGGGCGGCGGTCGCCGGGGGCAAAGACGGTGTTGGTCATCCGGATCAGGGGGACCAGATGGGCTTCGGTAGCCCGGGCCGAACCGTTGGGAGCGGCGCCCATAATGGCGGCGGTTTGCCGGTTGTTCAAAAACTCTTCCAACACCCCGTCCCGAATAATGTAGGCCCGCCGTCCCGGCGTACCCTCGTGGTCGTAGCGGAAAGACCCGTAGCCCTCCATTAGCGGGTCGGAAAAGGCGGTAACCAGGGGCGAGGCGATCTGCTGCCCCAGTTGGTTTTCCCCCAGGTTTTTCAGGAACCAGGAGCGTCCGGCGTAGGCCGTTTCATACTTCAGGGCCCGGTCCAGCTCGGAGGGATGCCCCACTACCTCGTGCACCAACAGGGTATTGAAGTGGGGGTCGGTGACCACCGGAACCTCTTTATCCGGCGGACGGAGCGGGGGAGCGTCGGCCACCTCGGCGGCGTCGGCGCCCAACTTCCGGCAGAAGTCGATGTAGTTGGGGAGGATGATGGGGCCGTTGTCGTAGCCTTCGGTCAGGATTTCCCAGCCGCGCTGATGGCCGGTAAAGTCATAAAGCTCAAAGTTGCCGTGCTCTCCGGCACAGATGGCGATGACAAATCCCTCGGTTTGGGCGAAGCTCTGGTCGATATCGGCGCCGTCGGAACTGATATAGAGTTCCCGCAGCAGAAAGGAGCTGACCGAGGCGGCGGTAAAGCGGATGCGGTCGCTCTGCCCCAGGGTCGCTTTGCAGCCGTCCACCGCCATCCGGACGGTTTCGGCCAGGGGAACGCTGCGGGGGTCAACCTGATAGCTGGCCGGAACCGAATCCTGGACCGGAGAGACGGGTGCCAGGTCGGTGGAGGTCAGGCTATCCGCCACGCCGGGGAAGCGGACTCGGGCCTGGGACTTCTGCCGGGCATTGGCCCGCGCCCGTTGGTGCGCCTGGCGGATGCCTTCCCAGACCACGGCTTCGATGTTGACGGCATCGGCGGCCCCCAGGATCTGGCCGTAATAGCCGGCGGCGCTCATCCGGTCCTGGGCGATAACCCGGACGCCAAAGTCGAAGGCGACATCCTCGCCGCTGGCTTTTTCGTTGCCGTTTTCGGCTACGGCTCCCCTCTCCTCCCGCACCGCGATGCGCAAGTCGCAGTAGCGCATACCGGGCAGCCCTTTAGCCCGCTCCGTAACCACCGAGCGCAGGTTGGGGCGCATCCGGTCCAGGGACTCAACGGTTATGGGCTGGGTCATAAATGCTGCTCCGGTAAGGGCGGGGGTTAGGAATCTTTGAATGAATCCTTGCCGTATTTTGAGAAATAATAAAATATAGACCGCTCTGCGATGTCTTTCATAATCTCGGCCATTTCTTCAACAGTCCATCTATTTTCTCGAAGGTAGAAACTACCTCGATTGAATTTGCCCTGTTCCTCATTGTGCAAGTATGTCGTATTTAATCTGCCGAACATAGCCATAGTCGATACTCTGTCCAAAATAGAGGACGTATTCTCAAAGTCGCACCCGTAACCAAAGCAAACAAATGGGAATATACTTTCGCGCATTAGAGCAGTTCGTAGCCCGATAAGATTCTTCCCCAGACGTTCTATAGCATTCCCCTTCGCTTGTCTCGGCTTGCCCTCTTGGGCTCTTAAATCATTAGTTCCCTGGTTCTTTACTTCCGAGATCAGTATAGGATAAGTCAACGTATTTGCCAGGTTGGTTTTGATAAAAAGAATACCGCCGTCCGGACGGATGGAGCTCGTTTCAAAGTGATGGTGAAAATCCATTTCAGGATAGTACTGCCGAAGCTCGCCAACAATGTCCTTGAGGTTCCATTGTTTCTCATAAGCCAGCGAGATTTTCTTTCCGAATTTGGCATCCAGGTATTCAACAGCTTCGTCAAGGGCTTGGATAATCTCTTCTTACTGCCTTTTTGAAGTAAAGTTTATCACCGTACCCTCTCGTTGCGAGCGCAACCGCATTTTGTCTGCCAAGATTATTTATCTCCTTTCTACAAGGAACATATACTCGGTTACATGGATAGGTCGATTTCGCAGGTTTCTCGACCCTCTGAATGTATTGTACGGTATGTCCACTATATTCGTGTCCCCAATTTCGCGGAGCATTGATAGCATAACGTCAAGACTAATGAACCCCTCATTGTTGAAAGACACCAAGAGAAATGGGGCGTCAATAGTGTGAAGCAATGCCTTGAGCAGTACCGGTGATTTTGAGCGGACGTTGTACTCTGAACGCCGCCAGTTCGATGGAATACCGGATACACGGCTTATATTGGCCGGTCGTTTATAGTTGACCAGCAAATTGAGCATAAAATAGTTAGAGCCGTAGGGATGTTGGTTGTAAGGAGGGTCTATGTAAGCCAAGTCAAGGTTCTTTACTTGCCGGGCAACTGCGTTTGCATCACCCTGAAGAACGCGATACTCCCCCTCGAAGTTACTCAATACGGGGGTTTCAAGTTTTATCTTTCCTTTAATTCGGTGTAATGCGTCTAACCCGGTGCCGCCATACTGACCTATTCCGGTGATTCGGTCTTTATAGAATCCTTTGAATACCCCGGCAGTGTTTGAGTGTACGGATGCTTCACTCAGGAGCGGGCCAAGCAGCAGGTCGTGAAATTCTTCAGGATAGAGGTCAATCAATCTCCGGTAGTTATCCAACCGTTGGGCGTTTTTCCGTGTGTAAAAGACGCGGTCGTCTTTTTTAATATTCGTTTCGTCCTGAGGTGAATAGATTTCCCCAAGGAATCCGGAGTCCGGGAACGGCTCCTCCTCAACTCTCGCATTTAATTCGCCTACTAGCTCCTTTAGGGTAGCAAAATCTACGGAACTCTTATTGCTTAAGTAACATCGGGCGATTAAGGTCGCATAATCTTCAAGGTCGTTACTTATAAGCAACTCGCAGTTGGCTTTTAAGAAACGCGAGACTACTCCCGAACCACTAAACGGGTCGAACGTGACAAGCCGCTGCTTTCCAAGCCGATGCTTAACCTTCTCGACCGCCTTACCGATTTGACCAAGCAGCGCTCGTTTGTTGCCGATGTACGTTATGAGTTGACGGGATAGGTATTCTGGATTCTCGGCGATGGGTAATGACTCGCCTAGTTCCAGTTGATGATAGCCGACAGTTGATTCCGCCAGACGGTCATAGACAGGAATCCCAACTCTTTTACTGGGATAGTCAGGTATCAAGTCCAGCCCTCGTCCAGTCGTGGAAATAGCCCCGGCGTTCCGACCGCACCAGTGCCTGCCTGCCTTCTTCACCTAGGGAAACCGATGTTCGGAGGCAGGCCAGTTCCCTTAATGATGGCTCCCCAGCGACTTTGCACCGGCCCTGATTCTCCAAATTACTCCGGTCTTGATGAATGAGTTATCAAGTCTTTCAAGCCGGAAATCTCATTGGCAAGACCGGCTTGGCCTTGTTCCAGCCCTTGAATACGTTGGTCCATACGGGCTTGGCCCTGTTCCAAGCTCCGAACACGCTCGTCCTGGGCATCAAACCGCCGGTTCATCTGGTCTTCCAGACGGTCAAGCCGTTGGATATTTCGTTTTTCCGCCTGTATCATCAGAGTTACCAGCAGCCCGACTACCGAAAGCTGTGCAGCCAGCAGGGCAACCCCCACTCCGATAATTGCCATCATCTCCGGTGACATAGCTATCTCCCGTTCCCCTACCCCTGCTCCGACTGCCAGGCGCGGGCTACGGCGTGGGCTACCGCCGGGACTACTGCGGGGTCCAGCGACCAGGGGATAATGTACTCCGGCGTCGGCTCGGCGACCAGGCCGGCCAGGGCCTCGGCGGCGGCCAGCTTCATACGGGTGGTTATTCGGGTAGCGCGGGCGTCCAGCGCGCCCCGGAAGACTCCGGGGAAGGCCAGGCTGTTGTTTATCTGATTGGGGAAGTCGCTGCGTCCGGTGCCGACCACCTTGGCTCCGGCGGCGGCGGCCAGGTCGGGCATAATTTCCGGCGTGGGGTTGGCTGCCGCCAGCACCACCGCATCCGGCGCCATCGAGCGCACCATGTCCTGACTTACCGCGTCGCCCACGGACAGTCCAATGAACACGTCGGAGCCTTGCATCGCCTCGGCCAGACCGCCCTCCAGGTTGTCCGGGTTGGTAATTGCCAGCATTTCCGTCTTGATGTCGGTCAGGTCGGTGCGGCCCCGGTGGATGATGCCCTGACTGTCCACCAGGACGATGTTCCTGGCCCCGTACTCCAACAGCAGCTTGGTGGAGGCGACGCCGCCGGCTCCGGCGCCGGAAAAGACGATTCTTGCCTCGTCGATCCGCTTGCCCACCACTTGCAGGGCGTTGATGACCGAGGCCAGCACCACGATGGACGTGCCGTGCTGGTCGTCGTGGAAGACGGGAATACCCAAATCTTGCAGGCTTTCTTCTATCTCGAAGCAGCGGGGGGCGGCGATGTCCTCCAGGTTAATGCCGCCAAAGGTGGGCGCCAGGTTGCGTACGGTCTGGATGATGGAGGCGTTGTCCTGGGTGCCCAGACAGATGGGAAAGGCGTCAATGTCGGCCAGGCCCTTAAACAGGATGGACTTGCCCTCCATCACCGCCATGGCCGCCTCCGGCCCCACATTACCCAGTCCCAGCACCGCCGAGCCGTCGGACACCACCGCCACCATGTTGCCCCGGTTGGTCAGGGCAAAGCTTTCCGACTTATCATTATGGATTGCCATACTAACCGCCGCCACTCCGGGGGTGTAGGCAATAGACAGTTCCTCCATTGTCTCCACCTTCATCTTGGAGGCGATGCTTATCTTTCCGCGACTGGCCCGGTGGCGAATTATTGCTTCTGCTCCGTAGTCCATCATATCTTCTTGCTGCCTCTTTCAGGTTACTCAACCGCACCATTAGGCACAGCCGGCATAGTTGTTATGTCTGTGTAACATATACGTTTAATTCGCCAATTATAAACCCTATTGCAAGCCTGTGGGCGGGCTCGGACTCGATCCCCAGGGCAGGCGCATTTGAAACTCTATGCTTCGGATCAGCCCTTTTTATTCCGGTCCGCTGCCGTCATTTCGGAGAAATCCGCAATCCGGAGAACCCTAGGCGCCCCGCCCCGCTCATCCTGCGCCGGTCGAACCGCCGGCGCAGGATGAGCGGACTTAATTTTGAGCAGCGGCTCTTGAAACGTGCAGGTTATAGGTGCATTGGGATTTCCGTTCGGTTAGCTGCTCCGGCTCTTGTATGCGACGCCTTGCCCAATGCGCGCTGCCGGAACGAGCCAGGTCAATTACCAGGTCAATTACCAAGTCATTGCAAGGTCACTTAATTGATGCTATCGACTTTCCGGTAGGTTAACTGTACCAGGCCGATGTCGTAGGACTGACAATTGGTTAAGGTCAGGTTTAGCGTCGGCGTATCCGGCGGGAATAAGGGTATGCCGGCGCCCAGGATTATCGGCAGGATAAATAGTTCGATGCGGTCAATTAAATCCAGCCGCAGAAACTCCCGCACCAACTGTCCGCCACCCACCAGCCAGAGGTTTTTGTCTTGCTCCGCCTTGAGGCGGGCTACCAGGCCGGCAATGTCGCCGCCGTCAACAAAGCGGACGTTGTCATCTTGCTCACCGGCCCGGGTGCGGGAAAAGACATAGCCCGTCGTGCCGGGGTAGGGGTAATCGACGCCAAAGGACAGGATCTGCTCGTAGGTAGTGCGCCCCATCAAAACCACACCCACCCCGGAGATAAACTCCCCATAGCCATAATCCTCGCCTGCCTCCTCGGCCGGTTCCGGGGCCGGTTCCGGGGCCGGTTCCGAGATCGCATCCAGCCAATCCACCGCCCCGTCGGGCCGGGCAATATAGCCGTCCACGCTGGAGGCGACATACAGGATTACTTTTGGCGCTGCTTTTGACATAGATTCTCCCGGCTATCGCCATAATCGCCGCAACCGCTGCGACCGCCTTAACCGCTGCGACCGCCGTGATTGGGGCGACCGCCATAACCGCCGCGACCGCCGTGATTGGGGCGATTGCCATCTATCCAGCTATAAGTCGATCAATCCATCTAACTATCTAACTATCATCCGCCATAGTCGCCATCGCCGCAATCATCGCTTCAGCAATTGGTCGCCGCAAGCGGTGCAAAAGGAGGCATCGGGCCGATTGAAATTGCCGCAATGACTGCAAATATAAACTGGGAAGCGGCGGCCGGCGGAAAGCGGAACGCCGCAGGCGGTGCAGAATCGGTTGAGCAGGATAACCGGCTCGCCGCAGCTTTCGCAGGGGACCCGGGGATAGTTACGCCGGTAGCGGAAAGGGGATATTCGCTGTCCGCGGCGAAAGGCCCGGTAGGACCAGATGGCCCCGAAGACCACCAGGGCCAACGCCGCCGGGATAAAGGCGAATACCATTACGTTGAACAGGGCATGGACTCCGGCGGCTAAAGCCAGGGAACCGATAAGCAGCAATCGTCGCCGACCGCCGGAAATGTAGTGCTGCCCCAGGGCTTGCCCCCAGATGCTGCCGAAAACCAGGTGAGCAACAGTGCTTACCGGCGCCCGCACCAGCATCACCGACGGGCCGTAAGCCAGTACATAGATGAGGTTCTCCAGCGAGGCAAAGCCCAGGCTGGCCGCCGCGGCATAAACCAGGCCGTCCATTGGCTCGTCGAAATACAGAGAGCGATAGGAGCCCAGCCGGACGGCGCCGAACTTGCACAGTTCTTCCACCGGCCCGACCAGCAGCAGCATTGCGGTGACTACGCTGACGAGTTCCGGCGTTCCATCCAGCAGCGAGTCGGCGCCAAAAATATAACTGATCAGGCCTGCCGGCAGAGTGCTGACGCAGCCCAGCAGAAAGGTCAGGGCGATCAACCGGCGGGGTGCGGGCCGTAGCTTGTCCAGGCGCAGAAAAAACCATAGCCAGAAGAAACCCGGAGTAAAGGATATCAGTATCAGGCCGGCCGCCGTCAAACCGGGTCATACTCCGCTGGTAGTGACCTTGGCGAACCGCGCATCCGGCCCCTTCAGCGGTAGCGCCGGATGACTACGGTGTCGCAGATGAGGTCGTGCAGGCCGCGCTTGTCCTGCCGGAAGGCAATCATCAGAAAGCCGATGCCCAGGATAAGCATGGAGAGAAGGGACGCCAGATGCCGGGCCAGGGCGCGGCCGGGCCCCACCCGGGAGCCGTCGGTGCGCACCACATAAAGCCGGAATAAGCGCTTGCCCACGGTGGTGGCCCAAATTGCAATAAGGACGGTGTCATAGACCAGGGCGAGCAGCGAATTCAGCCCGTCGCGGTTAAAAGCCTGAGAGCTATACTCGTAATCCTCACTTAGTTCCAACGGCTCGGTAATGTCGGAAAAAGGCTGGCCCAGCAACGTGGTCCAGATCAGGATAAAGGCGAAGGTAACAATCAGCCCGTCAACGACGTAGGCCAGTAAGCGCAGCCAAAATCCGCCGGGGCGGCCCAGGGCAAAGGCCACCGGCCCGTAATCGGACGCGCCGGAAGACCGGGCGTAGGGGATACCGGGTTGAACGCCCTCAAAGGGCAGCCCGCAGGCGAAGCAGTAGGCCGCTCCGGGAGCGTTGGTCCGGTGGCAGCGGGGGCAGGGTATGGTATCGGTTCCGGGGTCGGCGGCGGGCGTCGCTTCCCCAGCGACCCCAGCGACCCCGGCGAAGGCAACCCCGCAGTGGCCGCAAAACCGGCTGCCTGGAGAATAGGGAGTTTGGCAAGCATGGCATCGTAGTTGGAGGCGCACCCCGCAGGACATGCAAAAGTTAGCCCCCGGCGCCGCTTCCGCTCCGCATTGCTGGCAATTCATAGGCTTTCGTCTTTAACCAAGGCCGGACGCAAGCGCAATTACACCTCTGAAGTTGGGTTCGGGCTGCATTCCTTCCCGCTGGTAAGCCACAGTCCGCAGGATGACTGCCTTGGCAACCCCTATTCCACGAATCGGGTGAAGTAAAAGCCGATTATGGCAAGAATGGTGGTAATCCAGCTACCAATCATTATCACCATTAAGGTATTGAACCGGCTGTTTGTCTCCAAGCGAAACGATTCGATAGTGCCGTTCACCTCGGCGAATCGGGTGTTCATTTCCGAGCGCAACGATTCAACCGACTGGCCTATGTCGTGGAGCCGGGCGTCAACTTGTTCGTAGGCTCCCTCTAACCTGCTAACCCTTTGTTTCATAGTTTCGAGCCTTACTCGAAGAGAGTTCTGGGCAACAATGACTGGCGAATGATTGACAACAGTGTTCCAGTCCGTAGTTCCCTGTGGTCGGGAACCGGGACGGTGAGAGTGGTGTTGGCCTCGGACTTTTGCATAATTATGTGGCTGTTCCGACGCCGGACCTCGGTAAAGCCGTGTTGCGCCAGTATCCCGCAAACTTCCTGGCCCGACAACACCCTGAGTCTAGCCAATCGCTACTTCCACTTGGGTTACATACACCTCGGCGTGGAGCCGCTGTTCAATCTCGGTGGCTGAAGCCATCTCGAAAAACAGTTCCAGCGCTTCCTTCAAGTTATTGCGGGCCTCGGCTACCGAATCCCCCTGGCTGGCGATGTCCAACTGGGGACAGAGGGCAACGTAGCCGTCGCCCTCCCTTTCGATGATTGCCGTCAACTGTCTGGTCATAACTGACTCCCAACTTCGCAATTCGTGGATTATGTACCAAATGCCTACCGGGTTACCGCGCCCTCGGCGGCGGAGGATACCAGCTTGGCGTATTTTGCCAGCACGCCGGTGGTGTATTTGGGCGGCAGGGGCCGCCAGGCAGCACGCCGGTCGCTGAACTCCTCCTCGGTCAGTCGCACGTCCAGGCTCCGGTTGGGTATGTCCAGGGTAACGATGTCTCCTTCCCGGAGCAGGCCGATGGGGCCGCCCACCGCCGCCTCCGGCGCCACGTGGCCGACCATTGGCCCGTGGGATGCGCCGGAGAAACGTCCGTCGGTAATCAGGGCCACCGAGTCGCCCAACCCTTGACCGATCAGGGCGCCGGTCACCGCCAGCATCTCCCGCATGCCGGGGCCGCCTACGGGCCCTTCATAGCGAATAATCACCACGTCCCCCGGATTTACCTCCCCGTTCTGGATTGCCTGGAAGGCCGGCTCTTCCTGCTCAAAGACCCGGGCCGGGCCCTGATAAACCTTTTCCTGATGGCCGGCCACCTTAATTACCGCCCCGTCGGGGGCCAGGTTGCCGCGGAGGATGGCCAGGCCGCCGGTGGGGCTGCGCGGCGCCTCCGGGGAGTAGATTACCGGTTGGTCTTCAACCGTGGGCATACCGGCCACATTCTCCGCCAGAGTTTTGCCGGTGACGGTCATGGTGTCGCCGTGGAGCAGTCCGGCCCGAAGCAGCCGCTGCACCACCAGAGACACGCCGCCGTAGCGGTCCAGGTCGGCCATGACGTAGCGGCCGCCGGGCCGCATATCGGAGATATAGGGCGTAGTGCGGCTGATGCGGTCAAAATCCTCCAGGGTCAATTCCACCTCGGCCTCCCGGGCAATCGCAATCAGGTGCAGCACGGCATTGGTGGAGCCGCCCAGGGCCAGCACCACGGTAATAGCGTTCTCAAAGGCGCGGCGGGTCAGTATATCGCGGGGGCGCAGGTCCTCTTCCAGCATCCGCAGCAGGGTGCTTCCGGCCTCGCGGGACTCCTCAATCTTGCGGGGGTCAATGGCCGGGATGGAAGCGTCGCCGGGCAGGGACATACCCATGACCTCGATGGCGGTGGACATGGTGTTGGCGGTGAACAGGCCGGCGCAGGAACCCTCCCCGGGGCAGGCCACGCACTCCAGGGCGGTCAGCTCGTCCCGGGTTATAGTGCCTTTGGCGTAGGCGCCTACCGCCTCGAAGACGTCCTGAACGTTTACGTCGTTGCCCAGGTATTGACCGGGCATGATGGTGCCGCCGTAGATAAAGATGGAGGGGACGTTGAGCCGGGCGATTGCCATCAAACAGCCGGGCATATTCTTGTCGCAGCCGGCAACGGTAATCAGCCCGTCCATTCGCTCCCCAAAGGTTACGACCTCAATGGAGTCGGCGATGACCTCCCGGCTGACCAGGGAAGCCTTCATCCCCTCGGTGCCCATGGAAATGCCGTCGCTGACGGTGATGGTGCCGAACTCAAAGGGGATGCCGTCGGCTTGACGGACGCCCTCCTTGGCGGCATTGGCAAAGCGGGAAAGATGGACGTTGCAGGGGGTAACGTCGCTGGCCAGGTTGGCGATGGCGACGAAGGGCTTTTCCAGGTCGTCGTGAGTCAAACCCATTGCCAGCAGCATGGCCCGCGCCGGGGCGCGCTCCGGCCCCTGGGTAACGTCGTTGCTGCGGTGTTTCATCCTGGCGTTGGTAGCGGCGTCCCGGGTAGGTGCGGCGGTTTCTCTGGGGGTAGTTGTCACGGAGTGGCCTCCTCTAATAATCTATGGCTTATGGCCTATTACGCAGACGGTCCGGCGTTGCCTTCAGCGGCCAGCGTGGGCGCTGCTGCATATCCCGCATTTTCCCCATCCGCATTAGCGTCCGAATCGGCATCCGAATCGGCATCCGAGTTCGCGTTCGCGTCGGAGTCGGAGTCGGAGTCGGAGTCGGAGTCGGAGTCCGGGTCCGGGTCCGCGTTCGCAGGATTCATGCTCATATTGGTCTCTCCCGCCACGGCCACGGCCAACGGCGGCCGGTTCCATTCCGCGGCCAGATAAACGATTACTTCCTTGATCATCGCCACCAGGGGCGGACCCAGGATGATGCCCCAGAGACCAAAATACTGGCTGCCGATGGTAATTACCAGGATAACCGCGATGGGGTGCATCTTGAGGCTGTCTGCCTGAATCCGCGGCACCAGTATGGCGCTCTCCGCAAGCTGGACGACCAGATAAAGCAGGATGACCCAAAGAACTTTGTCCGGAGCGGTGGCCAGGGTTACCAGCACACCGGCGGCGGCGCCAATCCAGGGGCCGATAATGGGTATCAACTCGGTTATGGCCGCGACGATGCCCAGGATTATGGCGAAAGGCACCCCCAGCAGCAGCAGCCCGACGGCTACGATAACCCCGACCACCAGGCCCAGGGTTAGCTGCCCCCGGATGTAGCCGCCCAAGGTCCGGTTTACGATGCCCATAATGTCCCTCAGGTAGGGGCGCAGGGCCGATGGGAAGGGGACATAGAGCGAGGATTGAATCGGTTCGGAGTCCTTCATCAGGTAGAAAATCAGGACCGGAGCGGTAGCCAGTCCGATGACCAGGGCGAAGGAGCCGGAGATAACGCCCAGAGTCTGCGTCACCACATTCCAGGCGGCGTCGCCCAGGATGCCGCCCACGTTGGCCAGGATCTCCTCGGCGCGGTCCCGGAGGTCTTGCGAAATTCGGTCGGAATACGCGGCAATCCACGACTCCACCGTTATTCGGGCGGAATTGAAGAAATCGGGGAAGCTCTCGACGAATCTGCGGCCCTGCCGGATGGTGGGCGGTATAACCAGAATCAGGGTCCCGATAAAGGCGCCGAGTCCGGCAAGGAAGATCAGGGCAATGGCGATGATGCGGCTCAGGTCGGGCCGGCGCCGGCGCCAGGGCATTCCCCGCTCCAGCAGTCGGGCCGGGGGCAGGAGCACGTAGGCAATCACCATGCTGATGCCCAGCGTCAGCAGTACGCTGCCCATCCAGTACAGTACCGCCAGGATAACGACCATCACGGCCGCGGCGGTCAGCAATAATAGACGTTTTTGTTTCATAATTTATACCTGACCGGTCTGGCGGCCGGCGACCCGCGGAGTTTCCGGCCCCCTCGGCGGGGCGCCCACGGATGGGCATCATTATCCGGTGTGCCAGGTCTGCCGTCAACTTTTAGCGGCGACTACGCCGGGTCTTTCAAGAGTTACTGCCAATAGCCGCTGCTCCGGCTCAAGACCGCACATTCTGAGCCGGCGGTTCGACCGGCTCACCCTGAGCTGGTTTATCCGGACAGTTGAATGACCCCCGCCGGAGGGCTGCCGGGGGTTGCGTCCAGGCCGGATTTCTTGTAACCTTGGGACTGCCAATTGTATTAGGCTAAACTTAGAAAAAAGGTAGGTTAAGTAAGCATGTTTAACCCGCTCCGATGGTTGAAAGGTCAAGAGGCTGAAGCTCACTGCGACATCCCCTGCGGTATTTACGATCCGGTTTCCGCCAAGATAGCAGCCCAGACGGTACAGAAGATGGTCCTGCGAATGCAGGCGCTGGAAGCCGGGGACGACATGGCCGCTTATGCGAACACCATGTCTCGCTACGTGGCGGTGAAAGAGGAACACGCCGAGGTTTGCAAGCGGGAGCTGCGGATTCTCTGGGCCGACTATGCCTGGCCCAATATGCCGGAAGGTTTTGACCTGCACGGTTCCTTCAATGCCGCGCTGAAGCTGGCCGGCCGCTGCCGTCAGACCGTGGACATGGCGGCCTGCGAAGAACTGGTAGCCTCGGTGGACAGCATCGCCGCCGCTTTCTGGGCCACCAAGGGCGTGGACTACAGCGACCCCCACGCCGCCGCCCGCTACGGAGCCTAAACCATAGCACCTAAACCGTCCCGCACGGAAGGAAGCCGTTCAGGATAATAGTTGAGGCGGGCCAGGTGGCCCGCCTATTTTCGCGTCCGGATTCTAGTCCTCCGGTGGGATGAACGGGGGCATTTCCGGTGGCAAGTCAATCAGCGGATCAGCAGCGGCCTCCTCTTCCGACAATCGCAAGCGGTCAATTGCCTGCTGCTGCTCAAGGGATGGAACAAATGCGCTATTTGGACCTCGTTCCCTTGCTTCCAGGAGGAAGTCCAAGCCTTGGGTCAGCATATCTAAACGTTCCCTTATCTCCCATACGTGCATTCGGTCTTCATAATAGTTGTCGTGCAACTGGTCAGAAACCGCCTGCATCGGTATGAGGTCAGGTCGCTCAAACTCATTGGCAAGCAAACTGGTTATCTGCCGACGCAGGTTGTGAGAACCGTGCCGCCATTGTCGGTCTTCGGCGATAGCCTTGAGGGCGTGAGCTAAGGCACCGGAGCCTTTGTCAGATGCCTGCAACCTATCGCTCTTCTTGTCCAGTTCATAGTTGGCTTGAAGGATCAATCGGCGACTGGCTGCAGCATGGCGGTCAGCGATTTCTTTAGACATACGGTTCATCCTTTCCAGCGTTATCGACTATTACAACACGCTTACCGCAAACTCTCCAGGGCGGCGGCGGCGATTTCCAGCGTTCGGTCGATATCCGCCTCGGTGTGGGCCAGGGAGACAAACCCGGCCTCAAACTGGGACGGCGCCAGATATACGCCCCGTTCCAACATGGCGTGAAAGTAGCGGCCGTAAACCTCGGTGTCCGCCTGCTCCACCTGCGCCAGGGAGTCCACCGGCCCGGCGGTAAAGAACCCGGTCAGCATGGAACCCACCCGGTTCAGCGTTCCGGGAACCTCGGCGCGGGCAAAGGCTTGAGTCAACCCGTCCGCCAGCCGTCCGGCCAGGGATTCCAGCCGTTCATAAGTCCCCGCCCGCTGCAATTCGGTCAGGGTGGTCAGACCGGCGGTCACCGCCAGGGGATTGCCCGACAGGGTGCCTGCCTGATACATCGGCCCCAGGGGAGCCACCATTTCCATAATGTCCTGCCGCCCGCCGTAGGCGCCCACCGGCAGCCCGCCGCCGATTATCTTGCCCAGGCAGGTAATGTCCGGGGTGATGCCGTAAAGGGTTTGCGCTCCGCCATAGGCCAGGCGAAAGCCGGTTATCACCTCGTCAAAGATGAGCATGGCCCCGTTTTCCGCGGTAATCCGGCGCAGAGACTCCAGAAACCCTTCGGCCGGGGGCACTACGCCCATATTGCCCGCCACCGGCTCCACGATGACCCCGGCGATAGCATCGGGCCAGGCTTGGAAGAAACTCTCCACCGAGGCGACGTCGTTATAGTCGGCCACCAGGGTTTCCGCGGCGTAGGCTTCCGGCACTCCGGCGCTGGTGGGTATGCCGTGGGTCATGGCGCCGGAACCGGCCTTGACCAGCAGGCCGTCGGCGTGGCCGTGGTAGCAGCCGGAGAACTTGATAATCTTGCTGCGTCCGGTGTAGGCCCGGGCCAGGCGGATGGCGCTCATACAGGCCTCGGTGCCGGAACTGACCAGCCGCACCCGGTCCACCGAGGGCAGGGCCTGGCAGATAAGCCGGGCCAGTTCCACCTCCAGCTCCACCGGAGCGCCGAAGCTGGTGCCGCCCTGGGCGGCGACGGTGATGGCCTCCACCACCACCGGATGGGCATGGCCCAGAACCAGCGGCCCCCAGGAACCGAGGTAGTCGATATATTCGTTGCCGTCCACGTCCGAGACGCGGCAGCCCTGGCCCCGGGCGATAAATGGCGGCGTACCGGTCACGGCGCGGAAGGAGCGCACCGGGCTGTTAACCCCGCCGGGGATGAATTGCTGGGCCTGGGCGAATAGTTGCTGCGATTTGGTTTGGTTCATAAAGTCCTCGTTGGTGATGGGTTGTTTTGGGTGGACGATTGGGTGGTATAGGAGAGCTAGGGTGGGGTTACCTCTTCAGCGAGGCCTTTGGTATCGCCAGGTAAGGTGCGCCGGTCGTAACCGGAGACGAAATTGTCACCGAAGACCATAGCCTTGCCAAAGAGCGTATCATCATCGGAGACCCATAGATTGTAAACAGAAACATGGTCGAAAACTCTAGCCATACCCGAGACACAAGTAGAACCAAAGACTTCTGCTGAATCATAAACGCGAGCTTCACCATAGATCTCAGTGTGCCCGCAGACTTGAGCATAATCGTAAACTCGAGCATCACCGAAAACGAAAGAATGTTCAACCACCGCTTGAACGCACACCCGAGCATTACCGGAAACCTCAGAAATACCGTAAATAGAAGCACTACCGTAGACCCGAGCGTTGCCGAAAACTTCAGCATCACCGTCAACATAGGCAGTGGGGGCAACATAGGCGGTGTCGGCCACCCAACCCCCGCCGTTGGGGTGTTGGTGGGCTGGCACTGGACCGGTTTCGTCCTGAAAGTCGTGGGTAGTGGTCATTTGCGCTCTCAAAGTTGTTGGTATGGGTTATTGTGCTGCTATCGATAAGTCCTTTCGTTGCGTCGCAGCACAGCCTGAACAATTACAACGCTATTGGATTAGTCAATGGAATAAATTACCCGGAATTCTCCGACACGGATTCGGTACATCCCCCGGCTACCCCGTAGTCTTATTGAACCGACTGGACGTGGGTTGACAATCAGGGCATCAATTGCTGCCGCAATTCTCCTGGTATCGTTCGGGACTAGGCTTCTCAGTTCCCGCTCTACCCGTCTCGTTCGAAATCTAACCCGAAAGGGCATCGGTTACTCCGAATGCAGAAGCTCTGAAAAGTACGGATTCCTCGTCCGTATCCGGTCTTTCCGCGACTAGCAGCATCATCAGTACATCTTCCAAGTCCTTATACCCTTCCGGGGAGTTCATAAACCTCCGGTAGTATTGGTAATCAGCTATAAGCTCCCAACGGTTGCGGAAGCCGCGAATGTAATCCCGCAGAGGTTCGCCAAAGTATTTCCGGCGCCCTCCGTCAAGATTCAGAGTCCTTAAATCTTTCCTGCTTGGTCTGGTGGAGTAGGCGTGAAAGACCAAGGATGGCAGCACCCAGGCGACCGGGGCGTCGGATTCGTCGAACTCCACGCAAACGATAAAGCGTTTCTTGTCAGGTTGGTAGTCGGGCACGACAAAAGTCCCGTTTCCCTTGCCGCTGACTTTTACCGCTAGTTTCAAGATAGCGCCCTTAGCGGTTTTCAGCAGGTAATCGCTGCCGGTTTCCACCGCCGGAGCATATGGCATGGCGCCCTGTTTCAGCAGCTCACTGAATACGTGCAACTCTGCTAACTGACCGGCAACTTGCTTTGTTGCCATCTTTTCTTTCCCGTCCTTCGACAAGCTCAGGATGAGCGGAAAGGGGGAGCTTTACCCCTCCTCCCGCAACCACTGCGCCACTTCCTTGGCGTGGTAGCTGATGATGATGTCGGCCCCGGCGCGGCGGATGGCGGTTAGCAGCTCCAGGGTTAGCGGCTTTTCGTCAATCCAGCCCTGCTTGGCCGCTCCCTTGACCATGGAGAACTCGCCGCTGACGTTGTAGGCCGCCATTGGATGGTCGAAACGCTGCCGGGCCTGCTGGATAACGTCGAGATAGGCCAGGGCCGGTTTTACCATCACGATGTCGGCGCCCTCGGCGATATCGCTTTCAATCTCCCGCATCGCCATGCGCCGGTTGGCCGGGTCCATCTGGTAGCTGCGCCGGTCGCCGAACTGGGGCGTGGAATCGGCGGCCACCCGGAAGGGACCGTAAAAGGCGGAGGCGTACTTGGCGGCATAGCCCATTATCGGCACGGTTTCCTCGCCGTGGGCGTTCAGGGCTTCCCGGATGGCGCGTATCTGGCCGTCCATCATCGCCGAGGGAGCGACCATATCCGCTCCGGCCTGCACCTGAGTAAGGGCGGTGCGGGCCAGCAGCTCCAGCGTCTGGTCGTTATCAACCCGCCCTTTACCGTTGCGGTCGTGGTCGATAATTCCGCAATGGCCGTGGTCGGTATATTCGCACAGGCAAACATCGCCGATTACCAGCAGGTTGGGGGCGGCCTGTTTAATTACCCGAATAGCTTCCTGGATGATGCCTTCCGGGTCATAGGCCCCGCTGCCCACCGGGTCCTTCTCCTCGGGCAGGCCGAATAGCAGCACCGCCGGAATGCCCAGTTCGACAATCTCGGCCACTTCCTCGGCCAGCATATCCAGGGACAGGTGGTAGCAGCCGGGCATGGGTTCGATGGGCTGCCGGATGCCCTGGCCGTGGGTAATAAACAGGGGGTAGATAAAGTTGGAAACGTCGAGGCGAGTTTCCCGGGTCAGGGAGCGCAGCGGCTCCAACTCGCGTGTTCGCCGCAGCCGCAAATCAGGAAAGCTAACCATTATTTCCCGTTACCTCCTCAACAAACAAAATGATTTACCAGGGTATCAACCAGACCCTCAACGGTATGCTCGGCGGCCACCAGGTCCACCCTTAACCCCAGCTCCCGGGCAGCGCCGGCGGTGACCGGGCCGATGCAGGCAATCAGGGCCGACTCCAGCAACCGCTGGTCGCCCCCCAGAATATCCAGCAGATTGCGGACGGTGGAGGAGCTGGTAAAGGTTATCACGTCCACGCCCGACTCCAACAACTTGCGGGCCTGATTGGCGGAGTCCGGCGGCGTGACGGTGCGATAGGCGGTGATCCGCTCCACCTGGGCGCCGCGGTCGGCCAGACCCTGAGCCAGGGCGTCCCGCCCGATGTCGGCCCCCGGCAGCAGTACCGGAACGCCGGTCCAATTCCGGTCGGACAGTTCGGCCACCACCGCCTCCGATACCGAGGTGGCGGGAATGAAGTCGGCCCGGATGCCCCGTTGGGCCAGAGCCGCCGCGGTGGCCGGGCCAATGGCGCCGATGGTAGCCCCGGCCCAGGCGCGGCCGTCTTTGCCGGCGGCCTCCAGCCGGGCAAACACGGCTTCCACCGCGTTGACGCTGGCGAAAATCAGCCAGTAACCGCTCTGGCCGCCGTTCTCGCCGCCACTCTGGCCGCCACGTTCCGAGTATCGGGCCGGGTCGATGTACCGGGCCAGAGCTTCGTCCAACTCGGCATAATCCTCCGGCGGGGCGATTGCGATGGACGGCAGCTCCAGGGGTTCCGCGCCCTGTTCTTCCAGCAGCGTCCGCAGGCGGGATGCCTGGGTGCGGGAGCGGGTAATCAGCGTCCGCTTGCCGAACAGCGGTTGGCGGTCGAACCAGCGCAATTCTTCCCGCAGGTCCACCACCGGGCCGATGACGGCGATGACCGGCGGAGTCAGTCCGGCAGCCTGCGCCCGCCCCACCACGTCGGTCAGAGATCCGGTAACGGTCTGCTGCTTTTTCCAGGTGCCCCACTGCACCAGGGCCACCGGAGTATCCGGGGCCAGGCCCTCCCGCTGCAAAGTTTTCAGGATGGACTTGAGGGAGGCCCAGCCCATCAGCACAATCAGGGTGCCGCCGGTGCGGGCCAGCACGTCCCAGGGGATGGAGGATTCGGGCTTGGAGGGGTCTTCGCTGCCGCTGACCACCGTGAAGCAGGTAGCGACCCGGCGCTGGGTGACCGGAATGCCGGCGTAGGCCGCCGCCGCGATTGCCGAGGTAATGCCGGGGACAACCTCGAAGGCAACGGCGTTTCGGGCCAGGATTTGGGCTTCCTCGCCGCCCCGTCCAAATACGAAGGGGTCGCCGCCCTTGAGGCGCACCACGGTATTTCCGGCAGTGGCCCGTTCCACCAGCAGTTGATTGATTTCGTCCTGGGTAAGGGCCTGCCGGCTGCGCTCCTTGCCGACGAACACCAACTCCGCCGCGGAAGGCGCCGACTGCAGCAGGGCCGGGTCCATCAGGCGGTCATAGACCACCACATCGGCTTGCTGCAAGCAACGCAAGCCCTTAACGGTGATTAAGCCGGGGTCGCCGGGGCCGGCGCCCACCAGAAAAACTTTGCCTGGCAATTTATTCACCTGGATTCTTACAGGATTTTCAGTTTACGCGAATACCACGTTCCGTTTCAAATGCAGCCCGTATCGCCTGCTCCAACTCATTCGACCTGACCAGGTAATTGTCAAATTCCCCGATATTTCCCCGGTTGAGGTGGAGTTGGCCCTCACCGACGTTCCCGCGGTGCTGGCCGGCAGAGTAGTAGGGATTGGTCTCAACCTGGAAGGAAGGGATAACCCAATACTTGATAACATCCCTCCAGGCAGCAACCCATACGAAAACGTCGCAGAATCGTGGTTTAATTTGCTGAAAGTTCATATCGAAGGGCAGGTCGGAATTCGATGACAAGGCTTTTATATATAAGGGTTCGTTGTTATTGAACTCCACCGCCCGTGAAGCCTTAACCTCTATTCGAATGTTCGGATTCAGAAAGAAATCGTACTGGCCGGAGTATTCGGCGTCTAATTGCTTGCTGGGATGTTCAAGGTCGGGAACCAACTCTTTAAGGTGTCCTTGGGCCCACCTTTCACCAAAGCCGCGTGGTGCACTTATCTCGAACAAATACAGGTAGAGGTTGCGCTGTATGTAGTTCTCCCTGATTTCGTGGTACTCGTCTATAGTCAGCTTGCCGGCGGACAACAGGTGCGAAATTATATACTCAAACTCGCTGAAGGGATAAATGGATACCAAGCCGCCCAGTGTATTACTGAACTCAGTCGAATTGTCCAAACGTTCGAGTAATTGTTGCAATTCGTTCTTTAGCTCTTCCATTTTCGCATATTCAGAACAAGGCGGGTTGGTTATGCGACGGCTCCCCGGAACGCTCCAGTAGGGCTGGCAATTCCGGGTCAGTGAGAAACTCCTGCTCAAAAGGATTGCCGTTTTGCCAGCCCAGCTTGCCGGTTAGCCGGAAGCGTTCCAATCTCCGTATGGATATTTCGCAGTAAACCGGGTTGCAATCCAAGGTAAAGCATTTCCGGTTCAGCAACTCTGCGGCAAGCAGGGTAGAGCCGGAATGGGCAAAAAAGTCGACAATAAGGTCTTTCTCTGCAGAACTGGCGGTTATAATTCTTTGGCAGCTTTTAAGCGGTTTTTGGGCGTAACAGCCGTTAACGTTTTCTTCCATACGGTAAAAGACCTGCTGCACATCCACCCAGACATTGCCGGCTCGTATGTTTTCCGACTTGCCGCGTTCCAGATTTTCCGTGATCCTATCGCCTACCTCTTTATAATATCCCCGCAGGATTTTCGGTATATCGGTGTATTCGGCTGCCACATCGAAAATTGGTTCACCTTTCGTGTAGTAGAGAAGCTCCTGCCGCACGGCCATCCAATTTTTCTGAGTCCCGTAGCCCCGCTGGTTCCGCATAGTGATAAAACTGCGGCTCTTGAAGGGCGTTTCCCGCATCATCAGCATAAACTCCGGCAGCGGGTGAAAGCCATTATTCTGGTCGGCGCCCAGCCAAACGTAAAGGCTGCCGTTTACATCCAGGGATTGGTAAGTTACATCCACCCATTGCCGGCACCAATCTATGAAGCTGTCTCCTGGCACAGCTTCAAAAGCTATCAGGTTGTATGGGGGGTCCTGGATTGCCAGCGACGCCTTTTCCTCTTGCATAAAGTCCTGCACCGCCCCAAGTTCGGCAGCGTCAAGACAGCCTACTCGATGCTTGCCCTCCGGGTCATCCCAAACTTCCCCCTCCCGGATTCGGCAATACTTGAGCAAGGATGCGTATAGCTCTGGATTTCGGTCCAGCCTGGGTATAGAAAAGTTATTCACTACTTCATCTCTGACTCGCCTTCCGGTTCATCCTTGACCACCAGAACCCGGCCGCATTCGCAGATTTTAACCTCAACTCCGGGCGGAAAGATGCGCTTGGGGTCGGTTTCCCACACCATTTCGCCGTGGCGCGAAATGTAAACCCCGCCCTCATCTTCCAGTGCTTGGCAGCGAGCTTTGATGGCGGCGCGGCGCATGGCAGCCGTTGCCCGTTCAACGTCTATGCCGCTATATGTCTTCTCTTTGGTTTCCTTCTTCCCTTGACTGGTCATGGATTTATCTCCCATCGATTGGGATTTGGGTAGGACCAGAGCTATCATACAGTACCCACGAATCTACCAAATCCTTATATATCTGATGAAAGTTCGCCAACCCTCCGTAGAATCTTCGGCGAACAACGTCATCCGGGACGTGGTGGCCGCCCTGCCTTACCCTTCGCGCAACACGGGCGATCGCAGCCTCAGGCGAAGCTAAACTCAAGAAATACAACTCCACCCGATAGCCCAGACTCTGCCAGCCGGGAATGGCGCGGGCAAAGCCCCGTCCGCTCAAGGTAGTTTCAAAGGCAAAGCTCTCACCCCGGTCCACCAACTCCTGAATTCTTTGAAGCATCAGCCGACCGGCCCGAAAAGCCTCGGCCTCTGGGTCCGTTGGGTTAAGCGCCGCTGCAATAATATCCGCATTGACAAAGGTCAACCGCGCCTGGTCTCCCGAAAGAAACTCATTAGTGAACGTAGTCTTGCCGGCCCCGTTAGGCCCGGCAGTTATAATTATCTTCTTTTCTGCTGGCATCATACAAGACTAGCCGTCGCACCTACCTCCCCGCCTCCTCCAGCAACTTCCCTCCGCCGCGCTCGATCAGGGCCAGGTAAGCGTCGCCGGCCAGTTGGCGCGGGTCGTGGGTAAGGCCCCGTACTTTGGTCTGGAAAGTTTCCTGGCCGTCCGGAGTTCCCAGGAAGACGGTCAGCAGCATCAGCTCGCCGCTGGATTGGGCGTAAGCGCCCACCGGCACCTGACAGCCGCCGCCCAGCTTTTCCAGAAAGGCGCGCTCGGCGGTGGCGGCGTAGCGGGTTGAGGCGTGGTCAATGGCTCGCAGCAGCCCCAGCATCCGGTCATCGTCGGCCCGGGTTTCCACCGCCAGAACGCCCTGGCCCGGCGGCGGCACAAACTGCTGAGGCGAAAGATATTCGGTTATCCGGTCGGTCAACCCCAGGCGGATCAGCCCGGCGGCGGCCAGAATCGCCCCGTCGCATTCTTCGCCCTGGGCCTTGCGCAGACGGGTTTCCACGTTGCCCCGGATGGGAATCACGGTGACCTGGGGGCAGTTGCTCAGCAGTTGAGACTGGCGGCGGGGGCTGCTGGTGCCGATGCGGGCGGTTTGGGGCAGCGTATCCAGCTTCCCGCCCCAGCGATTGACCAGCACATCCCGCGGGTCCTCCCGGGGCAGCAGGGCGGCCAGGGCCAGGCCCTCCGGCAGACGGGTAGGCATATCCTTGAGGCTATGCACGGCCATATCCAGTTGGCCGGATAGCAACTGCTGTTCAATCTCTTTTACAAAAACGCCCAGGCCCATACCGGCCAGGGGCGCCGTGGCGTTGGCATCGCCGTGGGTGTTGACCGGGATAACCTGAAAGTCCAGCTCCGGGTAGAGGGGACGCAGCTTTTCCAGGACTTGCTCGGTCTGGCGCCGGGCCAGACTGCTGCTCCGGCTGCCCACCCGGACGGCGTTTCCGGCGGGGCGGCCGGTACTGTCCAGACTACCGGCGCTGTCCAGACTACCGGTATCACCCAGACTACCGGTATTACCCGCGCTGCCGGAATTATCCGCGGCCATGCTGCCTGTCGCCTCGACCCGGTCGACCCGGTTGACCCGGCTGACCCGGTCTGGCCGGTCTGGTCGAGTTGGCCGGTTTGCTCGGGTTGAATAGTTCCAGGACCATTTGCTGCCGGGTGGGGTCCTTGCCCTCCCGCAGATAGACCGTGGGGTGGTGGAGCAGCTTTTTTACCAGGGCGGAGGTCATGGCGTCCAATTGGGCGGCGAGGGCGTCCAAATCAGGGACATTGTTGGGGCTATTTTGGGGAGTACTGCCGGGAATATCGCCGGGAGTATTGTCGGAATCAGGGCCGGAGGGCCACTGGCTCTTCAGCTTCGCCAGCGTTTTGTTAACCTCGGCGCGGCGGATGTTCTCGGCGTATTCCCGGACCGTTGCAATGGCGGAAATAGTATCGATGGATTCCCACCAGTTCAGGAATTTTTCCGTCTCCCCGGCCACCAGTTCCTCGGCCTGGGCGACTTCCGGCTCGATACCGGCGTTACCGTCCTCGGAAGTAGCGCGCAGGGAGTCAATGTCGCACAGGCTAACCCCCTCCAGCAGTCCCACTTCCGGCTCAATATCCCGGGGTACCGCAATGTCGATGAGGAGCAAGGGCCGCCCGCCGCGCCGTTCCATCACTTCCTGCACCTCCGGTCGCCGCAGCAGGTAATCCGGCGAGGCGGTGGTGCTGATAACGGCGTCGGAATCCACCAGGGTTTGGTATAACTGCTCAAAGGGAGCGGCTACCCCGCCCAACTCCAGGGAAAGCTCAGCGGCCCGTCCGTAAGTCCGGTTGGTGACCACCAGATTGCCGGCTCCGGCGGCGGCCAGGGCGCGGCCGGCCAGTTGCCCGGCATCCCCGGCCCCGATGAGCAGCACCTGCCGCTGGGACAGGTCGCCCAGGGTTCGATAGGCCAACTGAACGCCAACCTGGCTGACCGAGCGGCGCCGGTTGCTGCCGATGTTGGCGTCGTGGTGTACCCGCCGGCCCACTCGCAATGCCTGGTGAAAGAGACGCGACAGGGGGCCGCGGACGTATCCCGGCTCGCTGGCGGCGCTAAAGGCGGCGCGCACCTGGCCCAAAATCTCCCATTCCCCCACTACCATGGAATCCAGCCCGCTGGACACCCGGAAGAGGTGCTTGACGCAATCGCCTTCCTGGTGATGGTAGCAAAGGGGTTGCAAGTCGGACCGGGGAATGCCGGAGTAATCGGCGATGAAATCCTGCAGCCGACGGAGCGATTCGTCGGCATCGCCCGGGGCAGTTTCCAAGGTAGTTCCCGAGTCAATTCCCGAGGCATCGTACTTGGAATCGGCATCGTACTTAGAATCGGCCAGGGACTTAGAATCGACTTGGGACTTAGAATCGGCCAGGGACTTGGAATCGACCAGAGTATAGATCTCCAGGCGGTTGCAGGTAGATAGAATCACGCCCGGGGCCACCTGGCGGGCCAGAGAATCCAGGGCCGGGCCCAGCCGCTCCGGGTCAATGGACAGCCTTTCCCGCAGCTCCAGGGGCGCCGTTCGGTAGTTCAGGCCAAGGACGAGCAACGTCACCGCACCGACTCCTTTTCCGGGGCTGCTTCCGGGGCTGCTTCCGGGGCCGAATCCGGGGCCGAATCCGGGGCCGAATCCAGGGCCGAATCCGGGGCCGCGTTGCCTGCCGGTTGGGCCTTGCCGGTTGGGGCGTCGGCCGGCTCATCGCTTGTATCATTGGCCGGGCCGGTTGGGCCGACATGGCCGACATGGGAGTTGTCGGTGTGGTTCGCCTCGGCGCCGTTACGGGCCGGGCAACTGCGGGGCTGGCACTGGGCCAGGTTGGCGCACATTCCCGGTGTGCTGGCATCCAGCAATTGGGAGAGGAGCTTTTCCAGGGCCTGGTCGGTCCGGCCCTCCTGCGCCATTTCCAGCAACTCCCGGGTAATACAGCATTGCCAGCGTTCCGGGTCAATGGCGATACGTTTTTCCTTGATTATCCGGCGGGCCTGGGCCAGCGTATCGGCCAGGTCGGCCCACTCCAGAGCTTCCGACTGGGCCAGGGTTTCCCGCAGCTTGCGGGCCAGGGCCGGGCTGGCGCCGCCGGTGGAAATTGCCAGGGTTACCGGCTCGCGCTTGACGATGGAAGGAGCGATAAAGGTGCACAAGTCCGGGTCGTCCACCACATTAAGCAGGACGCCGCAGCTTTCCGCTTCCTGGCAGATTTCCTGGTTGACGTGCCAGACGTTGGTGGCGGCCACGCCGATAAAGGCTCCGGCCAGGTCGCCGGGCCGGTAAGGGCGCTGCTGCCACTCGATATCGCCCCGCTGGGCGGCCTGGCGGATTCCGGGAGTGGCGTCGGGGCTGATCACCGTGATTTGGCAGCCCGCCCGAAGCAGCCCGCCGATTTTACCCTGGGCGATGCCGCCGCCGCCGAAAATAACGCACCGTTTTCCCGCCAGGTTCAGGTAAACCGGGTAATAATCAGGCATACATTTCCTCGGATAAGGGTAATGGTCGAGGCCGGGGTTAGCCGACCGACTCAATCCGTCTATCAGCTAACTATTTTCTGAATAAGTTATTAAGCCCCAGCGCCTTCACCCCGTCGTTCCTGCGAAAGCCGGAACCTAAAACGGTGTGGACCGAGGTTCCGGCCTTCGCAGGAACGACGGGTAGGGTTCAATATCCAGGTCACGGACTCATTCAGAGGTTCCCTAACAATTCGCCTATCTATCTATACTATCTATTTTATTGGCTATTGGTTATTTGGTTTTACCTGGCCTATTCGCCTGCTTCGATGAGTTCCAGCGAAAGTTCCGCCGGTTCGTCTTCCCAGGAAGACGGGTCATCTTCCACAAAGTAGCGTACCCGGGTTTTCTTATACTCGCGGCTGCTGTAGAGGAGCAGATTTTCGGTAATTTGGGTGGCCTCGCCGATTTCCCGGGCAATCTCTTCGCATTCCTCCTGAGTGGTGGCGTGAATCATGGAGAAATGAGAATAGGGCCAGTCGGGGAAGGTGGGCCGCTCGTAGCAGTGGGTAACCGCCGAATGCTGAGCCATGGTCAATCCCACTTCCTCGGAGCGTTCCGCCGGCACCTTCCAGACGACCATTGCGTTGGCCCGGAAACCGGAGCGGCGATGGTGCAGCACCGCGCTGAAGCGGCGCATTATCATCCGGTCCTGAAACTCTTGCGCCAGGGCAAAGAGGCTGGCGCAGTCCATTCCCAGCCGTTGGGCCATTGCGTCGAAGGGCCGGGGAGTCAGGGGCAAGTCCTCTTGCAGTTCCCGTATGGCGTCCTTATCCGCTTCGGAGATCGACACTGCCTGATTCCAGGCCGGGGCCGGAGCGGGCGCCGCTGCCGCTGCCGCTGCCGCTGTAGCCGCCGGTTGATCAGCGTTATCCGGGTTCTCGCCCCCGCCGTCCGGATTGTAGTTATGGGCGGCCCCCTTCTCCTTGACCATATCGAAGTTGACCCCAATCTTGAAGAAGCGGATGGTAGGCATAACCCGGTAATTGAAGGCGCCGGTCTCCTCGGCCATCCGGGTCACGACGCTTTCCAGGTCGCCGTCCGGGGGCACGGCCAGGGTAAACCAGAGGTTATAGTAGGAGCCTTCCCGGGCGTAGTTGTGGCTCACCCCGGGGTGGCGGTTGATGAACAGCGCGCCTTCGTGCAGCAGTTCCGGCGCATAGGCCATTGCCACCAGGGTGGTCTTGTAACCCAGGCGGCGGGTATCGAAGATGGCGCTGATTTGGCGAACCACGTTCTGCCGTTTCAGCTCGGCCAGCCGGGAAAGCGCCTCCGGCTCCTCGATGCCCAATTCCTGAGCCAAGGCGAGATAGGGCTGTTCCACCAGGGGGAATTGGCTTTGAATCAGGTTCAGCAGCTTGCGATCTATCAAGTCCATAACGGTCTTGGTCAACCTCCGGAATTGTTAAGCGGATTGCTTGTGGAGCTAGTGTTGGGATCGCCGCCGGACCTGGCTCCGGGGTTATCGGGAGCGCTGTCGCCGGGGCTAGCGTCGTCAACGCCGGTACTTGGGATGGCGTGACCGGCCCCGGCGGTCTGCCCCGGGCGGGTTTCCCGGTCAGCGGAGCTTTCCGTTCGCCTTTCCATTCGCCCTTCCAGGCGTTTCTCCATGCGTTTTTCCAGACGTTTCTCATAGGACTCGACCACGCCGATGAGCACCCGGTCGGCCGATTCCAGTATTTGGCTAAAGGAGCGGGAGTTGCTGGAGTCCAGCACCAGGGTACGGAAGAAGATAAAGGCCTCCACCGTGTCCTTGATCGGTACGCCGCGCTCCGACATCTCGGCGCCGTATTCGTGGCCCAGCATCAGGGCTTCGGCCAGCACTTCCTGGCGGCGGCCCGACACCCGGCGTTGCGTCGGTTCCTGGAGCAGCAGGGAGAGCAAGCGTCGGCCAAAAAGGCGCATCCGGTCTCGGCCCTCCTCCTCCACACTCTGGTACCAGGATTGGCGGGCTACTTCTTCGTGGTTCAGGCGGCGGCGGATGCGGCGCAGGGCGGTGTCTTCCAGCTTGTCCGGGCTTTCCGGTGGAGGAGTGGGCCGGGGTTGGCGGGTCAGGGACAGCACATCATCGTGCGAAAAGCGGCGATGACCGCCGGGGGTGCGATATATTCGCAGGTGCCCGGCATCGGCCCACTGACGCAGCGTAACCTCGCTGACTTGTAAGAGGCGGCAGGCTTCCTTTAAGGGTAGCCATTGGGTCTTGTCGTTAAATTGAAGATTAACCACAAAAATCTATAAAAATCTATAAAATTCTTTTCAAAGACCCATTTTATTGCCAACAAGGATGGTAGCACAGCCGGGCGGCGGCGTCAACGGGGAAACGGGGGAGGGCAAAACTCCCCGGATTAAAAGCCCGGAGCGTCGATGCTCCGGGCTTAAAGTTTGTCTTGGTTTAGCTAAAGAACCCAAATGGGTCATTCTGTCGCTGGGTGCGCCGCTGGGTAGCCTGCTTCGTCTTCCGGTCCGCCACCTTCCCCGCCACCGCTTCAAAGGCCGTTTGGGGAATGACCTTGCTGGGTATTACCTGGGTCTGCGGGACGTCCGCCGCCTTGAAACGGGTCCGAAACTGCTTGTCGGTCAGGTCGCCCTTGCGGGTATTGCACGTCCGGCATAGTAGCTGGAAGTTGCGCTTGGAGTCCGCCCCGCCCTTAGAGAAGGGATTCTTGTGGTCAACGTCCATCAGGTCAATACCTGCCCTCCGTCCGCAGTACATACACTTGCCACCTTGGGCCTTGTGTAATTCCTGCTTCAGTCCAGCGGGAACGGCTTTTCGTCGCCGTGACGGTTCATCGAACAGATACATAGGATTTCAGACTTCCTTCACCCTGGATTTGATTAGTTGATTTTGAACCGAGAGTATTGACTGTTATTGGGTCCCCCCCTTTGCCATAATTCGCAGTATATCAGCAGAAGTTTTGCGTGAAGAGCAACTTCCCCTGCTCATCGGCAGCCACACCTATGCCTTCCCACGCCCACAGGGGATTCAGGATGTTGGCCCGGTGCCCCGGACTGTTCATCCAGCCATTAACGGCAATCTCGGCAAGGCGCTGGTCATTCAACCAATCCCGGCTAATGATACGGTCGCCACGGACGGTGGTGCGACCAAACTGCCAGCCCTGGTGGAGGTTCTCGGCTCCCTTGTGAATGACGGCACCTACCCGCCGGTTGCAGTTGTACCCAGCCTTGGCGTAGCGTGCACTGAAGGAGTCGCCATTCAAGCTATTGTGGGCAAAGTAGTTCTTCGCAGCCATATCTCTGCTGTGGCTGAGGGCTATGCGTCCCAAGCTGTCGTCATACTTCAGCGGCGGCAGTCCGTTATTCACCCTTTCCTCGTTGATGAGGGCATGAGTGAGGGTAGTCACCTGCCCCACCCTGCTGGCGGCAAAGGGTTGCATCATCGGCGGTACGGTCGTTGCTTCTAAAAATTTCCGCACCTTTGCAATCCTGTCTGCGGCAGCATCGTATATCTGCTCGGTGATGGGTCTGACGGCGGGTCTTGGGGCCGCCCTTGGAGCGGGCGTAGGCTCGGAAGTGGTAGTACAGGCCATCAGGACAACCACGATGCCTAATATCCCAAGCACGCGAAGATAGCGCATAGGGGGAACCCTCCTCACAAATAGGGATGGGTGACTTGCGACAGACCCCCAATCCCAAGCGTATGCCATGCAAGGAGGGCACGAGGCCCAGCCCTATTAACGGGCATACGTCGAAAGCCAAGGGTTCCATAGTTAGAAGGGGTCTGTCGCAAGTCCCATTATCTACAGTATTGAGAGGGTGTCAAACAATTTCGACAAGAAAGTGGAGAGTGTGAAAACGGGAACTCTGAATCAATGTACCAAAAAGTTGTCGAAATTCATTTGCAGGGGGTGGCTACACTGAACTTATACAGATTGAAACTAACCGGGATAGGTAGCCATGACCGCCACCAAAGCCCCCGGCAAGCACTACCGCAAGGGCATCACCCTGGTAGAGGCCATTCAGCAGTTTGGCAACGATGAATCCGCCCACGAATGGCTACTCAATGCCCGTTGGCCCGAAGGTGTCCGGTGCGCCTACTGCGAAGGCGACCGAATCAACACCCGGACCGGCAAGCGTCTCACTCGCCAATTCCACTGTAAGGAATGTGAAAAGAACTTCACCGTCAAGACCGGCACCCCCGGCATTCTGTCGTTTATGCTCATCGCCGGACTCTGGGGTCTGATTTTCAACGGCTTCCCCTACGCCATCGCCTTCAAGACCGGAAACGTAGCGGCGGTCAATATGTCGTTTATGCTCTTCTTCCCCTTCCTTTTCATGACCACCCTGTTTATACCGCAGGAACAGATGAGTCCCTGGCTATCCAGGGTGGCTGATTACAATCCGGTAACCTACATCCTGGCCGCGGGACGCTCCCTAATCTCCGAAGGCTGGCAACTGGCGGAAATCCGCGACGGCATCTTAGCCACCCTGGCCGTCGGCGTACTCAGCATCGGTCTGGCCCTGGCTGCCCTGAAGGGCCGGGCCACGCGCAAGTAAGCCGCCATTTGCCCAGGGGCTTTCACCCGTGGCTCTTCACTTAGGGATAAACACCCAGGTCACGGACTTATTCAGAGGTTCTCTAAAGACCCGGCCATTTCCCCGCCTCAAATTGTGGCCTTTCTGCCAGCGTGCTATAGTGGGATTGAGGGGCGATGCTTAGTCAGGATAGTCAACTTGAACGCGACAGAAAGGCGCTCTTCGTCGAACTGGCCCGGGAAATAGCCTCTAAAGCGGTATTGCAGGCGATGGAGCGGGTGCCCCGGGAGCTTTTTGTTCCGCCGGAAGTCCGCGCCATGGCTTACCTGAATATACCCTTGTCCATCGGCGACGGGCAGACCATTTCCCAGCCCTACATCGTCGCCCGGATGGCCGAGGTCCTGGACCTGCGGGGCGATGAGAAAGTCCTGGAGGTGGGGACGGGCAGCGGCTATCAGGCGGCGGTTCTGTCCCGGCTGCTGCCCCGGGGCCGGTTGTTAACCGTGGAGCGGAAGCCGCGGTTGGCGGAAAGCGCCCGCGCCCGGCTGGCCGACCTGGGTTATGCCAACGTGACGGCGGAGTTGGCCGGCCCGGTTCTGGGGGCGGAGCGTCAGGCTCCTTTCGACGCCATCATTGTCACTGCGGCCTGCCCCCGGCTACCGGACCGCCTGGCAGCCCAGCTTGCCGTGGGCGGGCGGTTGGTCGCTCCGGTGGGGCCGCTGGAAGAACAGGAGCTGGTCCTCGCCCGCCGCACCGGCTATGGGCTGTCGGTGACGCTGCTGGGCAAGTGCCGGTTTGTGCCGCTGCTGGGGCCGGAGGGGTTTGGAGAGGGGTAGGGCCGTTCAAATCTTACCCGAACACGCTCCAACGACTGTAGGGGCAATAGTAGGGGTTTTCTGTTCTCTTGCCTGGTGCGCCTACAAATCCTCCTGACCCTCCTTTACCAAAGGGGGGATTTCAGTTTCCCGCTTTCGTAAAACTGGCAAAGATTTCATGTTGACATACCCCGAATTGCCTATACCATGCATGCCAGCTTTGGGACGTGGGAACAAGGGAATATGCCTGAATCAAACCGCCGCACTAATCGGGTCAATGACCTTGACTTGTCCAATTGGCAGCAGTACGAAGACATCCTTACCGACAGCCTTTGGATACTGGATGCCCGGGATTCCAGCGGCGCGCACCAAGCCGACTATCACGGCAACTTTATTCCTCAAATACCCAACCAGTTGTTGCGCCGGTTCACCAAAGCCGGCGACATAGTGCTTGACCCATTCATCGGCAGCGGCACTACGGCCATTGAAGCCAACCGCTTGGGCCGCCGATATATTGGTGTGGAATTGGTGCCGTCGGTAGCTGAAAGGTCTCGGCAACGCATTATTGAAGACCGCTTGGACTTATTTGACTCTGTTCCTCCCCAACACCCCACTCCCGCCCGGACGACTGATAACCTGGATATTATCACCGGGGACAGCACGGCAGCGGAGACCGCCGAGGAAATTGGCAGCCGGCTGTCTGACTATGGGGCGAGCAGCGCGCAATTTCTGATAATGCACCCACCCTATCACAACATCATTAAGTTCAGCGATAACGAAGCGGACCTGAGCAACTGCCGGGATGTGAACCATTTTTTGGAGCGGTTTATCGTAGCCTACCGCAATATGGTTAGCTTTCTGGAGCCGGGCCGGCACCTGGCCGTGGTTATCGGTGACATTTATCAAAACAGCGAGTGGGTGCCTTTACAATGTTTGCTGACCTCTGCCTTGATTTCCTCCGCCGACCTGCGCTTGAAAAGCATCATCGTGAAGAACATGGTCAACAACCGGGCCAAGCGCAATCAGGAACGCTTGTGGCGCTACCGCGCCCTGGCTAACGGCTTTTACATTTTCAAGCACGAATACATTGTTCTGTTTCAGAAACGTAATCGGAGGCTTTACTATAATTGATTTATTTATTGGTAGTCAGTATTGCCGCGACTAACCGATTCAACGTACTGTCCCGCTCCTGACTCAGGCAGCATCTCCCCGAGGAAGAAACCCTCGGGTGGGAGTCCAAGCTCTAGTGCAGGAGCGCAACGCCGCCCAATCTCTCATCAACCGGCGTTTTCGCACTCAGTATGCCCGGGCAAGACTTAATCGCCTTATCCCTATCATCTCCTAACATAAGTGAGAACTAGGGGCTGGTCAGTCCGCGCAATAGATCTTGCGCCTGTGTTTTTGCTATGTTGGGGTCAATTGTTTGGTGGTAAAGAGTTCCCATATAGTTACCCTGGGTCTTGTTGAAAGATGGGCCCAGAGTTTCGATTAACACGGCCTCCATCAGTGCGGATACCACCTCTTTGGACGCGTTGTCCGGTCCGTCAACCATCCCGCCCGTTTCGTTAACACGACGTATTCCGAACCAGGAAAACCGCTCCCACTTTGCTGACCAGACCTGCTTTCTATGGTGCTCGTTCAAACGCTGGAAAAGGCCGTTTTCCTTGGCGGCAGTACGGCCTACGTAAACTACCGACTGCCAATTATGCAACAGGTACACACCCTGCTGGTCAGCAAAATTGATCGCTTTCTCGGGGGCGGCGTTAATGTCGAACCCCGGGTCGTAACCCAAAATACGCCCGGCCCTCCAATCCACCTTGCTCCGTTCCCAATGTAGCCCGTAAGCGGCTACGGCGAGATTTTGAGTAGCATCGGTCGAGTCAAGCTCTTCCTGCACGTCACTCGGAATGTCCAGCTCTGGAGTTCCCGTCTCATCCGGCAGCCAATAAACGCCCGGCTCCGTCTTTACAATTTTCATTCCGCCGGAACGCAGTTTGGATATTTCGCCGGCTACAGTATAATTTGGTGTCTTGCCGACGGTGGTCTTTAGTCCGCGGTCCAAAATAATCTTGGCAATATCGTCACAGTGCATCGGCCGATTTTCTTCTTTGAGAACCAAGAGTACCGCTTCTTCCCAAGTCATTTCCGCCATTGTAGTTATACTCTCTTTCCAAATTGCAATCTGATATTCGCCGGTAAGAAGTGGCTCAAGAGAGGTTACTTCCCAGGTGACGCTATGCTAATGGTTTGTCCCAAAGCTAACAAAGACATCCTGACGGTAGCCAATGCAACAAAAAGGTCTCCCCGCTACAAGGAGACCTTTCTGATTTGTCGAATGAATACCCCCTACGGAAACAACCGCTCTCCCGTCTCCGCGTCTTCAACGGAGATGGCGCTTACCGGGCAATTATCCGCCGCTTCCAGAATCTGTTCCAGCGGGTCGCCCTCCGCGTTCACCGCCTCCGACTGCCGGTCAGCGTTGAGGGCAAAGGTGTGGGTGGCGAAAGTTTCGCACATGGCATTTCCGACGCATACGTCATGGTCAACGGTAATTTTCAGCTTCCGAGCCATTGCCGCCTCCCTAATTCCACGTGATGGGCATAGACTTGACTGACCGGAAGGTGATGCTCGGCTGGTACTCCAGCTCATCGTCCCGCATTTCCAGGTTAAGGGAGTTGAAGCGTTCGGCAAAGGCTCGGAAGGCCTCCTGCCCCTCCACCCGGACCAGGGTTGCGCCCAGGCAGTGGTGGATGCCGGCGCCAAAGGCTACGTGGGCATTGGGCCAGCGGGTAATGTCAAACTGGTCCGGGTTGGGGAACTTCCGGGGGTCGCGGTTGGCCGAGGAGATAAACCACCGGATGCGCTCTCCCTTTTTGATAACCTGACCCCGCAACTCCACGTCTTCCGCCGCGATACGAGTGATGGACTTGACCGAGGAATCATGGCGCAGACATTCTTCGGTCGCCTTCACGTGCATCCCTTCCGGGTCTTCCCGCAGCATATTCCACTGGTCCGGGTTGCGGATCAGAGACAGGATGCCGTTGCAAAGCAGGTTGATGGTGGTCTCGTGGCCGGCCAGCAGCAGCAGGGAGGAGTTGGATATCACCTCATCCCGGCTGAATACCCCATCGCGCTCCCCCTTGGCCAGCACCGATATAAAATCGTCCTGGGGGTTGACGATGCGCTCTTCCACCAGGGGAGAGACGTACTCAATCATCTCCCGGATGCCCTCGGAGAAGTTTTGCATCCGCCAGGGTTCACCCCGGCCCACGTAGAGCAGCTTTTCGGCTACTTCCCGGATGTAAGGCCGGTCCTGCTTGGGCACCCCCATCATCTGGGCGATGATCAGCAGGGGCAGGGGCGTGGCAAAGTCCCGCATTACGTCCATACTGCCCCGCTCTTCCGCCTCATCCAGCAGGTCTTTAATGGCGTCCTTCACCATGGGCCGCCAGTCTTCCATTGACCGGGGGGTAAAGTACCCGTGGACTACCTTCCGCATATCCAGATGCGCCGGGCGGTCGTGTTGAATGAACTGGCGGGACTGGTAATCCCGGACGAATTCGTACAGGCCCAGGTCGGTGTCATAGATGGTCGGATAGGGCGGTCGGAGATCATTCTTGAACACCGCCGACGAGAACAGCTCATTGTGCCGGGTGAGCCAGACCAGATCCTCGTGGCGGGTGACGACCCACACCTCATATTTCTCATTCCAATGGACCGGGTCTTCTTCCCGCAGCCGGCCGTAATAAGCGTAAGGGTCGGCCATTACTTCTTCGGTGAACATATCATCGCTGATTGCAGTAACCATAACTTCACCACGCTTCAACTATTCCGAATTTAGGCTTACAGCAACACAATTATGCGCCTAAAGCAACCGTAAACTCGGTTCTTCCGGCATTCTAGCAATATGATCAACCAGCGTCAAGGCGGAATGCGCCGGGGGGTGGGGGAGTTTGCGCCTAGCGGCGCAGAGGACACAGAGAACCGAAGCGAATTTCCTCGAAACTCCTGTACCTCCGCACCTCTGGGTGAACGGGGCTGTCCCTGACGGGCAATGTACCTTACGGGGTGCATTTATGGCATAATGGCAGCAGCGTCCCGGCTTTAACCACGCCGGAGCAGGGAGGAAATATGTCGCCGGAATTGATCGGAGTCTTGGGCCTCGGGGTGGCGGGACTGGGCGTCATAATAACGCTGATGCTGACCACGACGCACCGTTTGGGGCAGCGGATCGACAACGCGGAGAGCCGCACGTCGCAGCGTTTTGACAGCTTGGAAGGCCGTATGGAGCACCACAGGAACGATTTGGAAAGGCGACAGGAACAACGCTTGAACGAATTGGAAATCCGGATTGATAATCGTATGAACGACCTGGATAAAAGACAGGAACAACGCCTGAACGAATTGGAAATCCGGATTGATAATCGTATGAACGACCTGGATAAAAGACAGGAACAACGCTTTGATAAACTGGACTCCCGGCTCGATAACCATGATGCGGAGCTGGCAGCGATGCGGGAACGCCTGGCTCACCTGGATGGGCTGCTGGACGGATTGCGCGAGGCCATTTTCCAAAACTCCCAGCGTTAGTGTCCGGCCCGTGACCCGTCCGCCAAACGTTCACCAATCAACCCAAATCTAACCCACCAAATACTAACCAAACAAAGAGGAAGGGATATGTTTGACAAGATTCAACACATCGGATATTACACCGCCGACCTGGACGCCGCCGTGGCCTGGTTTAGTCAGGGCTTTGGCGCGGAGAACGCCGGGGGCGGCGTGGTGGCCAGCAGCGTTCAAGTTCCCGGCGGCGGCGGCAACGCCTTCCTCCGTTTTGGACAGGTAGAGGTGGAACTCATCCAGCCGGCCGACACCTCCAACCTGCCGCAGGACGGCCTGGTAATGCACCACGTCGGCTATGTGGTATCCGACATCCTTCAGGCAATCGAAGACTGCCAGGCCCGGGGCTTCAAGTTCCTGGCCGATGCTCCCCGGACCAATCAGTTGGGGCAGCAGTTGCTCTACTTCGACCCGACTACCACCAACAACGTACTGCTCCACCTGACCCAACTGCCGGAGCCGGCCAATGCCGTCACCACCGGCGTTGGCGGCGGGGTGCAGGTAGCCAGGATCGTTCACGCCGGCTATCGGGTGCCCAACGTGGACGAGGCCATCGCCTGGTACATCGAAAAGTTCGACGGGGTACACATCGGCGGCGGGCCCTCGCGGACGGGTAGTCGGAACGCCTTCGTCAACTTTGGACAGGTGCAGGTCGAGTTGATTGAGCCGCTCAATCCCGAGGCCCTGGGCGGCCAGCATGAAATGGACCACGTGGGCTACGTGATGGACGACATTCACGCCGGCATCACCGATTGTTGCAGTCGGGGCTTCCAGTTCGTCGCCGACTCGCCCAACACCAACTCCGTCGGCCAGCAGGTGCTTTACTTCGACACCGCCACCAGCATGGGCAGCCGGATGCACCTGACGCAGTTACCGGGTTAGTTTTTAGTTCACGAATGGTCACGAATGCTCTATGGCTGAACATCCTCATTCGTGGATAAACCATTGAGTAAAACCTTGCCCCAACCCAACAACATCATCCTGGTGGGCTTTATGGCATCGGGCAAAAGCCACGTGGGGCGTATCCTGGCCCGGCGCACGGGGATGCTGCTGGCGGACGCCGACACGGAGATAGTAGCCCGGGCCGGCAAGTCCGTTGACCGGATATTTGCCGAAGACGGAGAGGCGGCATTCCGCTCCCTGGAGCGGGAGGTCATCGCCGAGTTGTGCGCCGGGACGGGCCGGATTATTTCCGCCGGCGGCGGGGCCTTCGTGGACCCGGACAACCGGCGGGTCATGCTGTCCGGCGGCGCGGTGTTCTGCCTCCACGCCCAGCCGGAGACGATATACCGGCGACTGACCTCCGACAACGACACGGGCAAGGCGGTGCGCCCGCTTCTGGCCGGGGACGACCCGCTGGGACGCATCCGGGAATTGCTGGCGCAACGAACCGAGGCCTATGGTCAGGCCCATTACCGGATAGATACGGATGCCCTGACCCCGGAGCAGGTGGCAGAGGTGGTGTTGGCAACCTTCTGCCCGATGGGAGAATAGAATGTTCAATATATTCAACCCCATGCCAGCTTCCACTTATGGTATGCCCGAACGGGCTTCCCGCCAGTGGGTTATCGAGCATTCCGACCTGGCTGGACAGACAATAATGAAGACCCCCGATTTCGCCGACGTGCCGATCCCTCAAGACCGACGAGATGGGAAGTTTACTCACGCCGCCTATTCAGTCGATTGCGACCATGAGGATGTTTGCGCTTGTTCAGATGACGATTCCGTGGAGTGGATGTTTGTGGAGTTCCTGAATTTTGACATACCGGGCCCTTAAGCCATAATCGGCGCCGGCGCCGTCTATAACCCTATTTATAAAAGTGGAGCAAACTCATGACCAACGCAACGACCAACTCAAACACCGACCCCGACTTGGCTGCAACCGTTCATCACGCCGGCGGCAGCTATCCGGTGGTGGCCGGTTGGGGCATCCTGGACCAGTTGGGCGACCGCCTGGTTGACCTGGGCATCAACAGCCCGGCCTACATCATCACCGACGAAAACCTGATGAATCGCTACGGACGCCGCGCCCAGCGGGCGTTGCAGCGGCGGGGTATTGCCGCCCACTGCTTCATTATTCCCCCCGGCGAGCCCAGCAAGACCAATAATCTGGCCCAGGCCATCTACCAATGGCTGGTGGGGCTGCGCGCCGAGCGGGGCCACGCCATCATCGCCGTGGGCGGCGGCGTGGTTGGCGACCTGGCCGGCTACGTAGCGGCTACCTTCCTGCGCGGCGTCCCCTTTGTTCAGGTGCCCACCAGCATGGCGGCGATGGTGGACGCCTCCATCGGCGGCAAGGTGGCGGTAAATCTGCCCCAGGGCAAAAACCTGGTGGGGGCTTTCTACCAGCCTAAAGCGGTGTTGGCCGATGTCCAGGCCCTGTCCACCCTGGGCAAGCGGGAACTGTCCGAGGGCTGGGCCGAGGCCATCAAGCACGGCTTCATCCTGGACGCCAGTCTGGTAGACGTTTTTGAGGAACACGCCGAGGCCCTGATGAACGTGGAGCCGGAAATAGCCACCGAGGTCATCCGCCGCAGCATGGCGATTAAGGCGGATGTGGTCAGCCAGGACGAGCGGGAAACCCTGGGCATCCGCATCTTGCTGAACTACGGCCACACCATCGGCCACGCTCTGGAATCTTCCACCGAGTACGGCCGCTTCATGCACGGCGAGGGAGTGGCTATTGGTATGATGGGCGCGGCCAAAATGGCCCAGGAAATGGGCCTCCTCGACCAGGAGGTGGTAGATAGGCAGTACGCCCTGCTGCAAAGGTTCAACCTGCCCACCACCGCCCCCGGCGTCCCGGTGGACGACATCCGCCGGGCAATGTCCCTGGACAAAAAGGTGGCCGACGGCGCCAACCGCTGGGTAATGCTGGAGGAGGTAGGCCGGGCGGTGGTCAGGAGAGATGTGCCGGTGGAGTTGGTGGACAAAACGGTTAGGGAGTTGGTGGGGTAGGGGGAACCCGAACTTGCGGACGCACTTTATTGTTACTACAATAAACTTGTAATGCCCTATGCGCTACGAGTGGGATGAGGAAAAGAGGGCAGAGACTTTGGCAAGGCCGGGCATAGATTTCGCCTTAGTGGAGTACTTCGAGTGGGCTGCAGCATCGACTCGGCGTAGTGACCGGTATGGGGAAATCCGGTGGTCAAGCTATGGTTTGATCCAGGAACGCCTCCTTAAGGTTATCTGGACGGAACGGGAAGAATCAATCCGCATCATCAGCCTGCGGAAGGCCAACGTCAGGGAGGTTAGGAGCTATGACCAACAAAGTCCGTAAGATAATTTACCCTACTCCTGAGGAAGATGCGGAAATAAACGCGCAAATCGCCGAAGACCCGGATGATTTTGAAGCCGATGCGGAATGGTTCAAGGAAGCCAAACCCTCGGCGGAAATTATCCCCCATATACTGGAGAGATACAATCGCACCCGGGGAAAGCAGAAGTAGCCAACCAAGGAGCGGGTCAGCATCCGCTTGGACACGGAAATCGTGGCCTACTACCTCGCCACCGGTAGCGGTTGGCAGACGCGGTTGAATGATGATTTGCGGAAGGTGACTTTGGGGTAGGGTTAAACCCAGTGGGCAGGCCAAGCCGTAGTCCGCCGCGATGTGCCGGTGGAGTTGGTGGATAGGACGGTTGGGGGGTTGGTGGGGTATTAGTTACTGACAGTTGCCGATTGACTTTCCGTACTTCCTTGCCAGAGTATTGCTTGGCGTTGCTGATGCAACTCATAGTAGTATAAACCTATTGCGCAATGCAACTGTAGTGACCGTGCCGGAGGGAACCGCCAGAAATGAAACGCGAGAATTATCTAATAGCTAACCGGCTTATTGTGGGTGATTGCGTGGAGGCATTGGCTAGGTTCCCTGAAGACTGTATTGACTTAACCGTTACTTCTCCCCCCTACGACAAGCTCCGCAACTATGAGGGTTACGACTTTGATGGCGAGAGGGTAGCTCATGCCCTGCTGGAAGTTACGAAGCCCGGAGGGGTGGTTGTTTGGGTGGTGGGCGAACACATTAATGGCGGACGCTCAATGAGCAGTTTTGAGCAAGCACTGATTTTCAGAGACGTTGGGTTTACCGTCCACGACGTAATGATTTATCAAAAGAAGAACACGCCCTTCACTAGGTCCAATGCCTATACCAATGCCTGGGAGTTCATGTTCGTCTTTTCCAAAGGTGGGCCGCCCAAGACTTTTCACCCATTGAAGGTTCCCACGGTACGCAGTGGCGAAGAGTTGCTCACCCATAACAAGCTACCCGATGGTATCAACAAAAAGAAGATGGGCAGATTGAATGAGGAAAAGACCCGCACCAATATCTGGCCTTACGCGGTTGGTTTGGGCGGGACGACGCGGGATAAGGTTGCTTTTCAACACCCTGCGGTATTCCCGGAAAAGCTGGCGGCAGACCATATCCTGTCCTGGTCAAATCCGGGCGACCTGGTTCTGGACCCTATGTGCGGGTCAGGGACGACCTGCAAGATGGCGATGCTGAATAATCGGCAATATGTCGGCATAGATATATCCGACACTTACATAGGCATCTGTAAGGAACGCCTCGCAACTGCTCAAAGCCAGCTGCCCGCTGAGGTTATGTATGGCATACGAGAGAGAAGGTTGTCGTTTAATCACTACGGGGAAGGCGTGGGCGGAAGATAATAGCAGACAACGTGGAAATCCCGAAGACGTTGGCATTAAGGCCGTTGCATACTTGGACAATAAAGGACAACGCCGTAGCTTAGTCTTCGTCATAGGAAAACGGCGTCTCTATTGGGTCAATAACGAGGATCTAATAGAATTTGACCCGCTGAACAGCGGAGATGACCATGATGATAAAATTTGTTTGAGTTGCGGAATGCTTAAGCCTACCGTTGAGTTTCCCAGAAACCAAACGGGTATAGGAGATAGAGTAGTTCGGCGGCCGCGCTGTAAGTCATGTTTCGACAGAGATAGCGGACGGAAGATGTCAACAAAGGTAAGGAATGCTTACTTGGCCGAACATGGCCCTGCAACTGGCGACCTTTGGCAATGCCCGGTATGCAAAAAATACAGCATTGCCGGAGTTAATGTTCGCATAACTGTAGATCATGACCAGGAAACAGGCACCCCGAGAGGTTTGATCTGTGACAGTTGCAACACCGGTTTGGGCAGATTCAAGAATGGGGAAGACCATTTACAAGACGCCATAGATTATCTGACCGACACCGAGAATCGAGATGGGGAAGGTTGTTAGGCAGAATGACCGCTGGGCCTGGCGGCGTCGGAACTGAAGGGGCGGACGCTGACCAAACTATACAACACCCTCCCAACTTGGCTGGACAATGCCCATAAGACCCTGGATGCAACAGTATCAACTGCCTACGGCTGGCCGGCGGACCTAACGGATCAGGCTATTTTGGAGAGGCTGCTGGGGTTGAATTTGGAGCGGGCGGGGGCTGACCAGTAAGGTTCCCCGTGTCGGCTTCTATTGACACCCCGTATAACCCCCGGTCACCCTGTATATAGTGTTGGTTCTCAACATTGCGATAGTCGGCTCGGTGTTGTAAATTACGTTCTATCCAGAAACTTGGGCCTTTGTGAAGGGAAAGAAATATGCCGGATAAACCATTCAAGATCAACATTTACGACATTGAGTTGACCGGAGAGGCGGGAGCTGGTCAGATTCCATTCCGCAATGCGATTGAAAACGCTTGTGGGGAAACCTTCGGGAATCGTCACAGGGAAATAAACGGGAAAGGGCGTCGTCTGGACAATCACGAAGAACGTGAAGGTTGCTTCTTGCTGAACTTTGCAACGCTTGAATTTTCTGGCCCCGGTCGCACCCGTCCGCAAGCTGCCACAGTTCCTATCGGACTTGATCCCGACGAATTCTTTTCCCAAGAAATGGCTATGCTCTACGATCCAGAGATTGGCCTTGCGTTTGTCGAATCTGCCTCGGGAACCCTGGGTGCTTCGTCAATAGCGCGTTACTTCAAAGAGTTTGCCAATAGTGACACCAACTACTCGCTGGTTCCCAGATTGGACCAAGATGCAGGAGCCAGGGCCCGTCGCCATCAGACTATTCGAAGCGTGGTATTACGTGTGTCTGTAGGTCCAATTACTGATGTGGACATTCAGTCAGGATTCGGTGTCATCAAAGGTTTTGGAGAAGGATACAACGCTGGCTTTGTGGATGTTGCAATAAAGTCCCAGCGAGAGAGAGGGCGCACGCTATCTCTGGCGAATATCTGGAACTCGATAAATCCTGTATTGGGGGACGCGGATGAGAATAATGTTACCCGATTGATAGTCACCGGACGCGAGAATGACGATGACCCGCTGGAGGTCATTGACTTAATTCAGCACCGTGAGAAACGAGAGCGGTTGTTGCATATTGACGAGGGATCCAGGAAGGTCTCTCACACCGACCGATGGGATGCTCTTATCGAAATCCACCGAGAGTTTCTTGCGTAATGTCAGCCAGAACTGAAAGGTATCTCCCGCTCTTGATAGCGATAATTGCAGTTGCTGTAGCGGCATTTGTGACTTTTACCTGTGAGATAGGACCGCTCTCGAAGTCGTTGGCTGCCGGCGCTATGACATTTGGAATAGTCGTAGCCGGTTTTGCTGCTACACAGCGAAATATGCTGCTGGGAATGAGCGGGTCAAGTGTGTTGCGGTTCGCAGTTCGTACCGGGCTTCACAACCACGTCCTAGCGTATCTGATGCACTGTGTTTACGCAGGGTTATTCGTCTCATTGGTATCCGTGACGGGGTTCTTTCTGGGCAATAATGCTCTTTTGTGGTCTCTGTGGCTAATAATTTTGACGGGTAGCATCGCCTTGGTGCTTGCACTAATGATGCGGAATGAAATCATGATTGTTCGGATAGTGAAGCGGTTCATGGAAGAGCAAAATCCGCGCACACGCTAACCCGCTCTTACAATGGTTGTTCGGTACCCTTCGCTTTTTGCTATATCTCGTACATCCACGTAAATTAGACAGAAAAGGAGCAAAACCATGAAAATAGTCCTTTACAACGACTATCAACTGGGCGTCATTCAAAACGGCAATGTGGTGGATGCTATGGGGGCGGTGGCCGGTATGAGCTTCCGCCGGCCGCATGACCTGATGGATGAGGTCATCACCAACTGGGAAGGAATGAAGCCGAAAATTGAGGCGGCCATCGCCGGGCAGGAGGGCGTCGCTCTGGACAGTGTGCGGCTGCGCGCTCCGGTGCCCAAGCCGACCAAGCTGATTTGCGCCGCGGTCAACTACCTGGAGTTCGGACAGCGGGAACCGGCGATTCTGGACGCTTTTCTCAAGTCTCCCACCGCCATCATCGGCAACGGCGATACTTGCGTCCTGCCTCCGGCCCCGGCGTCCATTTTCCACCACGAGCCGGAGCTGGCCCTTGTCATCGGCAAGACGGCCACCAACGTCAGCCAGGAAGATGCGCTGGACTACGTCTTTGGCTACACCAACTTCCTGGATATGTCGGCCCGGGGCCTGCAAGGGGCCGTCGGCAACAGCTTCTTCCTGGGCAAGTGCTGGGACACCTTCGCTCCCATGGGCCCGGCCCTGGTGACCGCCGACGAGATTCCCGACCCCCAGAACCTCCAGATTCGGCTGTGGAATAATGACGACCCGCGCCACGATTTCCCCACCAGCGACATGGCCCATCCCATCCGGGAGCTGATCTCCGAGTTCTCCAAGATTGCCACCCTGGAGCCGGGGGATGTGATTGCCACCGGCGTAAACCACCAGCAGATTGGCCCGGTGCAGGACGGCGACACTATTCGGATGGAGATCAGGGAGTTGGGGCCGTCTCTGGTCATTCACATCAGCGACCCGGAGGGCCGGGAATGGCCTCGGGGCATTGACGCCGGTTTCGGAGCGATGGTAATCGCCGGCGCCCCGGCCAACCGCCCGGTCTAGCGCCGAAATAGTCTAGGCAATAGTCCGAGCATGGATGAACCGGATGAACCGGACCGCATGGGAAATATCCCGTAGGTCCGGTTCATCCCTTTGGATCAGGACCGCAATCCGCCGACTCCCCCGCAAATAGGCTATACTATCCCCATGTATGAATCCCTGACCCACTTTCTCCAGACCTTCAGCGTCGAGTACCGCTTCCTGTGGGCGGTGCTGGTTATGGCGGTTACTGCCGCCGCCGGTCTGGTTCTGTACGGATTCTGGGAGCTGGTCCTGCGCGGCGTCGGGCTGGTCCTGTCCGGCGTCGGGCGGCAAGCGGCCGGCAGCCAGGGCAGGCCGGGCCGCGGAGGGCATTAACCACCGTAATGCTCTTCCCCAACGCGGACGTAGTGGTGAATCCGGTTCTCCTCTTGTTGCTGGGGGTGATTGTGGGTACCCTGGGGGGCTTCTTCGGCGTGGGCGGCGGCTTTCTGATAACCGGCGGCCTGATTGTGTTCGGCGTGCCGGAAATCTACGCCATCGGCACCGGCCTGACGCTGATTATGGGTTCCTCCATCATCAATATGCTCAAGCACCGGGGCCTGGGCAACGTGGACTTCAAGCTGGGTATTCCGATGGTGCTGGGCGCGATGCCGGCGGTTTTTATAGCGGAATCGTTGAACCGCGCCCTGGAGTCCGCCGGACAGGTGGGGAACGTCATACCCTACGTTTATGTAGCGGTGCTGCTGCTCTTGGGTTCTTTTCTGGTTTATGACTACTTCAAGACCCGCCGCCGTTCCCACGGAACCGAAGTGCGGGGAGAGTCGGTATCCACCGAGCAGTTGTCCCGCCGGGTCCAAGCCTGGCGCATACCGCCCCACCGGATAAAACTGCCCGGGCTGCCGGCCTGCTCCACCTACATTACCCTGAAGGTATCGGGCATCGAGCGAATCTCCATTTTTATCCCCATCCTCGTCGGGTTCGGCATCGGCTTCTTTGCCGGCCTGCTGGGCGCCGGAGGCGGCTTCATCCTGATGCCGGTGCTAGTGTTCGTGGTGGGTATTCCCACTACCGTAGCTATTGGCACCGACCTCTTTCAAGTCATCATTACCGGCTCATGGGGGACTTTGCTCTATGCGCTGGGAAACAATGTTGACCCGTTAATGGCATTACTTATTCTGGCGGCGGCCTCCGTCGGCTCCCAGATTGGAGCCACGGCCACCAGGTTCGTGGACGCCGGCCGCATCCGCATTCTTTACGGCATAACCGTGCTCAGCGGCGCCCTGGCCATTGGATTAGGGCAGATAGCCAAAGTGATCGCCAGCCTGGCCTACCTGGCCAAGGTGGATGACTGGATATTGCTGGGCGTCCCCGGCCTGATGTGCCTGGTGATAACGGCGCTGATGATCCGGTCGGCTCTTCAAAGCCGTCAGACCGCGACGGATTCGGCATGACTCAAGCCTCTTTTACCTTTCAGCTTAACCACCAGGACGGCAGCGCCCGGGCCGGTGAGTTCAACACGCCCCACGGCTCCGTGACCACCCCGGTGTTTATGCCGGTGGCGACCCAGGCGACCATCAAGACGCTGACTCCCGACGAGGTTATGGCCCTGGGCGCGCAGATCGTCCTGGGCAACGCCTATCATCTTTACTTGCGCCCCGGCGTGGAGCGGGTCAACCGGCTGGGCGGGCTGCATCGGTTTATGGGCTGGCCCCGGCCGATCCTCACCGACAGCGGCGGCTTTCAGGCCTTCAGCATGGGCGCCTTGCGGCGGGTGGATGACGACCACATCCGGTTCCGTTCCCACCTGGACGGCAGCGAACACCGCTTTACGCCGGAGCTGGCGATCGCCAACCAGGAAGGGTTGGGCGCAGACATCATCATGTGCCTGGACCAGTGCATTGCCTACGGCGCCGAGCGGGCGGAGGTGCAGCGGGCAATGGAGCGCACCCACCGCTGGGCCAAAGCCTGCTACGATGCCCACTATCTTAACCCGGCTCCGGCCTATGCCGACAGCGCCCAACGTCAAGCCCTCTTCGGCATCGTCCAGGGGGGAACCTTCCCCGACCTGCGCCGGGAATCGTCCCAATACATCGCGTCGCTGCCCTTTGCCGGCTACGCCATTGGCGGGCTGGCCGTGGGCGAATCCAAGGCCCAGATGTACGAGACCACCCGGCAGGTGACCGACCTGCTGCCCGCCGACAAGCCCCGCTACCTGATGGGGGTAGGCTCGCCGGAGGACCTGGTGGAGGGGGTGGCCGGAGGCGTGGATATGTTTGACTGCGTACTGCCGACGCGGGTGGCGCGCAACGGGGCCTGGTTCACCCGCACCGGACGGGTCAACATCAGGAACCACCGCTTTGCGGAAATGGACGCTCCGCTGGAGGAGGATTGCGACTGTTACGCCTGCCGCAACTTTACGGCGGCCTATCTGCGGCACCTGTTCCGGGCGCGGGAAATCCTGGGGCTGCGGCTGGCCACCGTCCACAACCTGCGGTTTGTCCTGCGGCTGATGGACAACATCCGCTCGGCAATCCTGGAAGACCGCTTCGACCAATTCCGGCGCGAGTTTCTGGACACCTACCGCCCCACCGACGAGACCATACGCCGCCGGCAAAAGGATAAGTGGCTGGCAGCGCGGGCAAATGCGTGAGGAAAACGCAAGGTAGGAGCCCCGGGCAGCGAGCGCTGACTTGGAGTGAAGCGGGTATATTGGTCTGGAGTCAACATAAGTCATTAAAGGCCAGCGGCTTTACCCCGTCGTTCCTGCGAAGGCAGGAACGACGGGTAACGACGGGTAGGGATAAACACCCAGGTCACGGACTTATTCAGAGTATCCCTGAACTCCGTTAACCGGCTCCGGCTCAACCGGGGCATCGGCAATTATATTTCATAAGGAGCGCAGCGTGATTCGCAGCTACCAGGGCAAGACTCCGAAAATTCACCCTACCGCCTGGGTCAGCGAGGCGGCCTATGTGGTGGGCGACGTGGAAATCGGCGCTTATTCCAGCGTCTGGCCCGGCTCGGTTATTCGCGCCGACTCCATCAAGATTACCCTGGGCGAGTACGTGGACATCCAGGACAACTGTGTCCTCCACGCCGACAGCGACGCCACCTACGAGGACTACGTTACCCTGGGCCACGGCGTCATCAGCCACGCCAAGCAGATCAAAACCCACTGCCTGATCGGCAACGGCGCCACCATCAACGACGGAGTGATTCTTGGCGAGAACTCCATCATTGCCAGCGGCGCGGTAGTCCTGGAACGCCAGGAGTTTGGCCCCAACTCCTTTGTGGTGGGGGTGCCGGCCTCGGCCCGGGAAGCCCCAACCAACGAACGCCACCACGCCATGATCCGCCGCACCGCCGAAAACTACGCCCGCAAAGCCCAGCTATTCAAGGAGGAGGGACTGGGGGGCACCGAGGTTGAGGAATAGGGCTGATTGCTCCCCAGTCCGCCGGTCTCGCGCCACTCATCCGGACCCTTGGTCCCATACCGCTCATCCGGAGCTGGTCGAAGGACGGCAGGATAGTAGGATAGTAGGATATAGGACAGTACCCGTGGCAGGCTGCCGGTTCGTCAGGCTCAGCATGGGCGGGTCATCATTGAGTATGCGATACCCCTGGCTACCGAGACAGATGTCATTGACAAGGTTTAGCCCCCGGCAAATAATGGCCCAAAGGAGTCACCATGCCAGAGGCGCCGGACCTGGAAGTAATCAAGGATTACTTGAATGAGCAGGTTCAGGGACGGTCGGTCGCGTCAGTCCAAGTGCTGCACCCCACTGTCTTGAGGCCCCTGGCCGGCGACTTCGCCGCAGACCTGCCGGGAAGAAGCCTGGGCCGGTTCCGGCGGGAAGGCAAGTTCCTGCTGAACGAGCTGTCCGGGGGGCGATGGCTGGCGATCAACCCAATGCTGACCGGCGCCGTACAGCACTGCCAACCCAAGGCGCGGCTATGGAAAAGGACCTCCCTGGTGCTGGGACTGGACGACGAATCGGAACTCCGGTACTTGGACGACCGCCAGATGGGTATGGTCTATTACGTCGATGCCCAGCAGCTTGAGGGCATATACCGCCTGGAGAAGCAGGGCGTTGACGTGCTGGCGGGTGGGTCCTTTGAAGAGTTCAAGGCCGGTTTGAAGAAGTTTCGGGGCGAAGTCAAGGGAGCGCTGACCCGGGGGAACTTTATCTCCGGCATCGGCAATGCCTACTCCGATGAAATCCTCTTCGCCGCGGGCATTTCCCCCTTCCGCAAGGTCGGTTCTCTGAAGGAGGATGAATTGGCCCGTCTTCACCAGCAAAGTCGGTTGGTGGTTGAAGACGCCATTTCAGTGCTTCGGCAGCGGATGGGCGACAACATACACGTGAAGATTCGCGACTTCCTCAAGGTACACGGCAAGGGAGGGGAGCCTTGCCCCGGTTGCGGCGGCAACATCTCCCAGCTAAACGCCAATCAACGAATCACCAGCTTCTGCCGCCACTGTCAGCCGGGGATGCTGATCAAGAATTGAGAGTCCCGGATTCCGTATTTTGTAGTGAGTAAAGGAATTTCTGCCCCTTTCTGAAGGCCCCCCGCGCCGCCTGCGCCAAGCTCAGGAAGCCAAGCCCCTAACCCGCCAGCAACTGCCCCACCGCCGCCTCTACCGCCGCGCCCTCCGGCGAGGAACGCAGCCAGGCCCGCAGTTCCCGCCGGGCGATGGTCACGGTCAGCTTGTCGCCCCGTTCCTGACGCAGTTGCTCCAGCCGGGCCGCCGCCCCGCTCGCTGCCCGCTCCCCGGCCTTGGCAATTACGTCTTGAATAGGCATTCCCGTGAAAACGGGAAACCAATAGGCTGAACTTGATCTGAACCGACCAGACATCCGTTGTTCGTTGTTGTAGAAAACTGCTTGACAAGCCAACAGTTAAGGTGTAATGTAAGTAGTGATACAACAAGGAACAACATTAGGAGTATGGTATGACACCTAGAATCCATAAGGCGACTAAAACCCGTTCTAGTCGGCCGGGCTGGAGTGTGACTTTCAGTCATCCTCGCCGCAATGATGCGCGTGGGAAGTCCGGGCTGAAAGTACGGCGGGGACTTGGCACTACCGCCGCCGCCGAGGCTGACCGCCTGGTTGAGCAAATCAACGTTTTGCTGGCCGACGAATCCTGGTGGAGCATTGACCGCCGGACTGACGCCGCTATGCAGTTTGACCCCATAGCTGTCTCCGCTTTCTTTGACGGCATCGAGGCCGGCGTCTTGCCCTCAAAGGACTTGCGGGAGCGTATTATCCACTTGCCTTCCCAGGAAGAAGGCTATGCTCGGGTGATGCTGGTCGGTTCCACCGGGGCCGGTAAAACTACCCTGTTGCGCCAACTCATCGGTTCCGACCACAAGCGGGACCGTTTCCCTTCCACGTCGACGGCCAAGACTACCACGGCGGACATCGAGATAATCACCGCGCCCGGCCCTTTTGAGGCGGTGATTACCTTTATGACCGAGCACGAGGCGCGTTGCTCCGTTGACGAGTGCCTGGAAGAAGCTTGCATCGGCGTAATTCGGGGATATGACGACAAGCGAGTTGCCGAAGCCTTGCTGGAACACCCGGAACAACGGTTTCGGCTTTCATACTCTCTCGGCGGTTGGCAGCAGGAGCAGCTCAACCAGGAGCCGGAAGACAAGTACAAGATGGATTTCGACGAGGAAGACGACGCGGGCACTTTGCCGGAAGCGGAAATCGTGACTGTCGCTGAAATCGCCGGCAACCAAGAACGTCTGGTAGAGTATGTTGGCCATATCCGAAAAGTCGCTATAGCCGTGGGCCAACCACTGGCTCAGGAACGCGGCGACTTCCAGGCTATGAATAACGCCAACCAGCGGCAGGACTGGCTAGAAGCCTTCACTGACTCGCTGTACGAAGCCCCGGATTTCGCGCAACTCTCCCTGGACATTATGGACGCCATCGGGGAACGGTTCGACTTGGTTACGGCAGGGGTTTTTGAGCCCTCCTCAATCGGTTGGCCTACCCTTTGGTACTACGAAGAGCCGGAACGGGGCACTTTCCTGCAACAAGTGCGGTGGTTCACCGGCAATCACGGCCAGCAATTCGGCCGTCTGTTGACGCCCTTGGTTGACGGCATCAGGGTGCGCGGCCCGTTTCAGCCGGCGGCGATCCAACTCCACGATGATGAGCGCAAACTGGTGTTGCTAGACGGCGAGGGGTTGGGGCATTCGGCAAAAGAAGCCACTAGCGTATCTACCAAGGTAACGGAGCGGTTCCCGGAAGCGGATATGATTTTGCTGGTGGACAACGCACAGTCGCCGATGCAGGCGGCTCCGCTGGAACTCCTGCGGTCGGTGGGCAGCAGCGGACACGGACATAAACTGGCGGTGGCCTTCACCCACTTTGACCAAGTGAAGGGGGACAATCTCGGCAGCTCTACCCAGAAGCGGAACCATGTGCGGGCCTCCATAGGTAATGCCATTGCCAGTCTGCGCGAATCGATGGGTGCGCCAGTGACCGAGATTCTGGAGCGTCAACTGGAAAACAACGACTTTTACCTGGGTGCCTTACATCGGCCTACTGAGAGTATCCCTTCCGGTGTCATCCATGTCATGGCGGACTTGATGAATCGGATGAAACAGGCCGCCGAAGCCCCCGAACCCATTGACGCCGCGCCCATCTACAACATAATCCGACTGGAACTTGCTCTGCGCGACGCAACCGACGGTTTCAAGAACCCCTGGCGGGGTCGGCTCGGGCTCAGTTACTACGAAGGGATTAGAAAAGAACACTGGGGGCGCGTTAAGGCGCTTTGCCGCCGTATCTCCAACCTGTGGGATAAAGAGTATAGCGGTCTCCGCCCGGTCGCCGACCTGATTAGCCAATTGCAAACCAGTATCTCTCTGTGGCTGGATAATCCCTCCGGCTGGGCCAGGCAACCAGCAGACGAGGACGAAGGGCAAGCGGTCATAAACACCATACGCCAGAGAGTTTTCGAGAGATCCCACGTTCTGGCGGAGCGGCGTATCATCAATGCTAACCTTCACGGTTGGAGAACCGCTTGGGGGTTCAGCGGCCCCGGGTCCAGTGTCGATAGGGCAAAGGAAATGGGGAGGATTTATGACGTTGCTGCGCCTTCTATCTCCTCGGTCATGGACGGTCCCTCTCAGGAGTTCCTAGACCAAGTCATCCAGATTGTTAAGGATGCCGTCGAGGAGCTTGGCGGTTCGGTAGAAGGGATTGCGATTCGCGAACCCGCATATGTCGCTTAACCCGGGAAGGCGATACCAATTTGCAGTGCCGGGGTACTACTGTACCCCGGCACCGTCTTTAGCTGTCCACAAAACCGGTCAACAAGTTCCGGGCGGCGCGGGTCAGCCCCCGGCCACGGCGGGGACGATGCTGATCTCGTCGCCGGCGGAGGCGGTGGTGTCCAGGCCGTCCAGGAAGCGGACATCCTCTCCGTTGAGGTAGATATTTACGAAGTAGCGCAGTTCCCCGTTCTCGTCAATCAGCCGCTCTTTGAAACCGGGGTAGGCGCTTTCCAGGTTTTCGATCATCTCGGACAGGGCGGACTCTTGCATCTCCACCTTGTCCTGTCCATTGGTCATTCGGCGCAGGGGCGTGGGAATACGAACCACGACAGGCATCTTGGGGGGATCCTCCTTAATAAATCGGGCTTCAATAAATGGGCCTTAAATGGGCCTTCCGCCCGGCCGGCGCCGGTTGGGGCGCTTACCCTCAGCTTTCGACTTCAGCTTAGCTTGGCTTTACTTTTACTTTGGCCTTAATCCTGGGCCTAACCTTGAATTACATCCCCGCTTATCGGGTCAACGCGCACCCCGGTGGAACTTACCCACTGCAGGCCCCGCTCAATCTCTTCTTTCTCTCCGTCCAGCTCCAGCACCACCCAACCGATGGACTCGCCCACGTCGGCGCGGCGGATGTTGGTGACCAGTTGGAAGTCGCGGCCCAGCATGAATATTATCGGCTCTTTGACCAGCTCACCCTCAAAGGTGAACTTTACCCGCTGACGGCCCATTGGCGTCACCCTCCCGTTACCAACTCCTGGCGATCGACGATCTACTCCTGGCTACCGACTTACCAGTGGTCTGCCGCTCAGGGCCTCCTCAAAGGAGCTCATGGTGGGTTTCACCATCAGGGGATTGACCACATCTTCCACTGCTTCCTGAGTTTTCAGGCCGTTGCCGGTGATATAGGCTACGGTCAACTCGTCGGGCTTGATGGCGCCGCTTTCTGCCAGATACTTCAGCCCGGATATGGTCACGCCGCCGGCAGTCTCGGTGAATATACCTTCGGTTTCCGCCAGCAGCTTGATGCCGTTCACCACTTCCGACTCCGGCACGGCGTAGGCGCTGCCGTTGGAGGCCTTGATGACCCGCAGGGCGTAGATTCCGTCGGCCGGGTTGCCGATGGCCAGGGATTTGGCGATGCTGTCCGGGCGTACCGGCCGAACGTGGGTCTGGCCGTTGACCCAGGCTTCGACGATGGGAGCGCAGCCGGCGGCCTGGGTCATGTGCATCCGGGTGGTAACCGCCGGGTGATGCACCGTGTTCTGGTCCAGGCCAAAGGACATGGCCTCCACCCCTTCCAGCAGACCCAGGCAAGCCAGCTCGTTAAAGCCCTTCCAGATTTTGGTGAACATGGCGCCGGAGGCCGAGGGAATGACCACGTGGTCGGGGACGCGCCAGCCCAACTGCTCCGCCACCTCATAGCCCAGGGTCTTGCTGCCCTCGGCGTAGTAGGGACGCATATTGATGTTGACGAAGGCCCAGGGGTAGTTGTCGCCCACCTCGCTGCACAGGCGGTTGACCTCGTCATAAGTGCCGTCCACCGCCACCATCGTCGGCCCGTAAACTGCGGCGCCGATGACCTTGCCCCGTTCCAGGTCGGAAGGGATGAACACCACGGAGCGCATACCGGCCCGGGCGGCGTGGGCCGCCACGCTGCAGGCCAGGTTGCCGGTGGAGGCGCAGGCGATAGTCTCGAAGCCGAACTCCACCGCCTTGGTGGCGGCGACCGAAACCACCCGGTCTTTGAAGGAGAAGGAGGGGTTAACGCTGTCGTTCTTGATGTAAAGGTTATTCAGTCCCAGCCGTTTGCCCAGGTTGTTGGCCTTGAGCAGGGGGGTAAAGCCGGCCATGATGTCCACCGGAGCGTCGCCGTTGGCCGGCAGCAAGTCCTGGTAACGCCAGATACTCAGGGGCCCGGCGGTGATACGGTCGCGGCTGACCACCTCGGAGATGGTGGCATAGTCATACACCACTTCCAGAGGCCCAAAGCAAAAATCACACACGTTGAGGGCTTCAATCGGGTATTCCCGGCTGCATTCGCGGCACCTCAAACCATTTACGAAAGCCACTATTGCCAAAACCTCCAATTTCGGGTAAGGCATAGGCCCCGGCAAATCGGACTCCCCAGCATACGATTTCAGACCTCCGCTGCGGGCGTCCGCCGGAACCGGACAGACTTGCTGATACTATCAAAGGCCCTATGGGTTGTCAACCGGAACAGCTAGCGGCCCGGCGGCGCAGCGATGAAAATCCAAAGGCCCGCTCCGGGGCCGGGCCTTTGGATTATCCAGGGAAATCCGCTCCGGGTGAGCGAGGATGAACCTGACCCGGGATTCTTGAAAGGTCTGGGCCGGCGGGACGGCGGTTTGTTGCCCGGCGGCGGCGATGTTATACTGCGCCGGTGAAAATTATTACCACGGGTTGGCTGCATCCAGCGGTTGGATGTATATCTGGACTATGACTATGGACAGTAATGGGCGATAGTATTTTTGGGCCGGGGTTGCTCCTGGCCCTTTTCCAGGCCGGGGATTCCGGCGTTAACGAGTTGGTCCTCCGGCTGCTGATCCAACTCGCGGTTATCCTTTTTGTAGCCAAGGTGGCCGGGGAACTGGCCACCCGATTTCTCAAATTGCCGTCGGTATTGGCCGAGTTGGGAGCGGGAGTCCTGATCGGCCCCTTCGCGCTGGGCGGCATCTCCCTGCTTGGGGTCAGCCCGCTGTTTCCCCTGCCGCTGGTGGACGGCATTCCCGCCCCCATCCCGGTGAGCAACGAACTCTATGCCCTGGCCCAAATCGGCTCGATTGTCCTGCTGTTCGCCATCGGGCTGGAAACCAACCTGCGTCAGTTTTTGCGCTATGCCGGCCCGGCCACCGCCGTGGCTCTGGGGGGAGTGCTGCTGCCCTTCATCCTGGGCGTCGGGGCTACCGTGCTGCTGGGCTATGCCGGGCCTGAGGGTTTTCTGTCGCCCGAGGCCCTGTTTATGGGCGCCATTATGACCGCTACCTCGGTGGGGATTACCGCTCGGGTGCTGGCCGACCTGAACCGCCTGGATAACCCGGAAGGGGTCACCATTATCGCCGCCGCCGTGGTGGACGACGTGGTGGGCATTCTGGTGTTGACCGTGGTGGTGGGCATCAGCGCCGCCGGGACTTTCTCCCTGGGCAGCCTGGGCTGGGTCAGTTTCAAGGCCATCGGCTTCTGGCTGGCGTTGACCGCTATCGGCATCCTGGCCGCTCCCTATATTGAGCGGCTGATTAACCGCTTTCGCTCGCCGAGCGCCGGACTGGTGCTTACCCTGGCCCTGGCCCTGCTGGCGGCGGGAATGGCCGAAGTGTTTGGCCTGGCTTTTATCATTGGCGCCTTTTCCATCGGCCTGGCCCTCTCCACCACCAACCTGGGGCATCAGGTAGAGGAATCCTTGTCCGGCATAATGGATTTTCTGGTTCCGGTGTTCTTTGTGGTTATGGGAATGCTGGTGGACGTGGGTTCGATGCAGAGCGCCGTTGTCTTTGGGCTGATAATCTCGGTACTGGCGGTGCTGTCCAAGGTGCTGGGTTCGGGCATACCGGCGTTGTTGAGCGGATTTAATCTGCGGGGCAGTTCTCGCATCGGCGTGGGGATGATGCCCCGAGGTGAGGTGGCCCTGATTATTGCCGGCATCGGCTTGTCTGAGGGCATCATTGGGCAAAACCTGTTTGGCGTCAGCATAATGATGACCGTGATAACCACTCTGATTGCGCCCCTGGTACTGGTTCCCCTGTTCCGAACCGGCGGCAGCGGCGTGCGGAATCCTGAGGAACCGGAACCGGAACCGGAACCGGAACCGTAGCCGAAGCCGAAGCCGGTAGCGGCGGCAGGGGCGGAGGCGGTAGATACGGCGGACGAAGTTTAGATCCGCAGCAATGCCGTTCCTTTAACCGGGTTGGTCCGTACCATTGGGCCCCGGGGGAGTCGGCATCCAATTGCGGCAACCCGGCTTCCGGAAAACAAGCGGCCCCGATAAAAAACTGCGATTGCAAAGGAGCACAGGCGTTATGATTGGAGTTTTGACCCACCACTGGGCTAAACCGGACAAGATAGCTGAGGCTAAAAAGCTGCTGGACGGCAACGGCCTGGCCCAGAGTAAAGCCCCGGGATTCGGCGGCCGGGAAACCCTCTACTCCCTGTCCGACCCGGCCAAGATTACCACCCTGGTCACCTGGGAAAGCAACGAGATTTATGACGACTGGCGGGCCAGCCCGGAGCGGGAAGTGGCAATGGCCGGGGCCTCGGAGCTGTGGGCGCAAGCTCCGGAATCGGAGCGGTTCGAGGTAGTCTAACCGCGGGTAGTCTGGCAACCTGGGTACGCCTGGGTACGCTTGGGTACGGGGCAGTTCTTCGACCGGCGCAGGATGAGCGGACTTAAGCCTGAGCAGCGGCTATTGATCGACCCGGCCAAAGACCGGGCAAAGAATCCAGGTGCCGTTCCATTAGCGCGGCAAACCGGGACAGCTTTTGCTCGCTGTAGGGGTTGGCCTGCTCCAACAGGCCGGCCAGGGATTCGGCGACTTCCAGCGTACTGCCGGGTACCAGCAGCACCGCCGCCGACCGCTGGCGCGCCTCCACCCGTATATACTCGGTAGGTTCCTCCCCGCCGGTCAACACCAGGCATTTGGTATCGGAGGTCAGGCAGGCCATCTGGATGTCGGGACGACCGGAACGGGTGATTACCGCCTGGTTGGGGTAGCGGCCAAAATAGTTGGGGCCGGAGTCCATAATGTTGCCGCCGATCAGGAAACGGTCAACCCAGGCCGCGGCGTCCTCCGGCTCTTGAATCCACCTTCCGCCCAGATATTCGGCCACCTGCCGCACCGTTAAGGCGAGCATCTCGCGGTCTTCCGGGATGGCGCCCAATACCGGCGTCCCCGCGCTGCGCAGTACGGATACCACCTGCTGCTCCACCGCCATCCGCCGGTGACGGGTGACGCCGTTGATTATCACTCCGGCCAGGTCAGCGCCCAGGGACTTGGCGGCCGCCGCTATCCGGGCGGCTTCCGTCCCGGCGTCCCCTCCTCCGCTATAGCCGAACAGCAGCAGAGACGGCTGCCCGGCCAATATCCCCGGGGCCAAAAACTGCCCGGCCAAAAACTGCCCGGCCAATAGTTCCCCGGCCCCGGCTATTGCCTGGTCTCCAGGCGTGAGTTCTCCCGGCGCCGACTCCCCCGGCGTGGACTCCCCCGATGAAGTCTCTTCCGGCGCGTTGGGGAAGGACCATTCCACCAAGACTGTATCAAAAGCGGCGTCCAGGCGGGCAACGGCATCCGCTATTTCCCGGCGTTGCCCTTCGGACAGGCGGGGTTCGGATAGTGGTGAAGCGATGGGAGGGGGAACGGGTTCGGGGGTTTCCGGCAACAGTTGGGCCATAAATGCCGTGTCCGGGTCGGCTTCGGCCTCCGGCGAAAGAGGCTTGTAATAGGCGACGCTTTTCCCCGCTGCGGTCAAGCGGCAGGTCAGCGCCCCAATCAGGCAGGTCTTCCCCGCCCCGGGCCGGTTGGAAATAACTTGTAATACTCCCAAAAACGCCTCTCTTACGGTTCGGGTCGCCCAACGGCTCCGCCCCAACGGCTCCCCCTACTGAATCGGGGTTAATTTTAGCACAAACGCCGGGGTGGAGACGGGCCTATTGATTGGGCTTGGAGAACCGCTCACGTTGAGCCTATTCTTCGACCGGTACAGGGTGAGCGGGGCTAGGTACCGGCCCTTCGACCGGCTCAGGATGAGCGGAAGTATGCCCGAGCGGGGACAATCGAAAGACCCCGGGGACGGAGAGTTATTCACCCCGCCGTAAAGTGGTAGAATAGCGTCAAGTTGTCCGAATACCGCCGATTGCCGGTTTTTCAACCTCACTTTCTTGAAAGGAACGGAATTTCCTATGGTATCTATCGCCTATGAGAAAATTACCCTGTCCAACGGCCTGGACGTTATTCTCCACGAAGACCATTCCATTCCGCTGACGGCGGTTAACGTTTGGTATCACGTGGGGTCCAAGGACGAAGAGCCGGGACGCACCGGCTTCGCTCACCTGTTCGAGCACGTGATGTTTGAAGGCTCCAAGCACCACAACAGCAGCCACTTTGAGCCGCTGCAAAAGGTGGGGGCCAACCTCAACGGTTCCACCACCTCCGACCGCACCAATTACTGGGAGGATGTGCCCTCCAACTATCTGGAATTGGCCCTGTGGCTGGAGGCCGACCGGATGGGCTTTCTTCTGGAGGCGCTGGACCAGCAACGGTTCGACATTCAGCGGGACGTGGTGAAAAATGAGCGGCGGCAGAGTTACGAAAACCGTCCCTACGGCATGGCCCAATGGAACATCCAGGAAGCCCTCTTCCCCTTGCCTCATCCTTACCACTGGATGACTATCGGCTCGCAGGAAGACCTGGACGCGGCCAGCCTGGATGACATCAAGAGCTTCTTTCAGCGTTTCTATTCTCCCTCCAATGGCAGCCTGGCGATTGCCGGGGATATTGACCGGGAGGCAACGCTGGAGCTGGTTAACCGCTACTTCGGGGACTTGCCCCCCGGGCCGCCGGTGCGCCGAATTGGGCGGTTCGACTCGGGCCTGGCCGGACGGGTGGAACTGGAGATTCGGGACCGGGTATCGCTGCCCCGACTCTATATTGCCTGGCCCGCCTTGCCCGAATCCCACCCCGACGAAGCTTCCCTGGAGTTGCTGCGGGCGGTGTTGGCCGACGGTCAAAGCTCCCGCCTTTATCGCACCCTGGTTTACGATCGGCAGATTGCGCAGAGTGTCGGCGTTCGCCACCACTCGGCGGAAATCTCCGGGCAGTTTATGGTGGATGTTACCGCCGCCGCCGGTCATTCCCTGGATGAATTGGAAGAAGCCGTAGATGCGGAGATTGCGCGTCTCTGGCAGGAGCCGCCCACCGACGAGGAGCTGGCCCGGGTCAAGAACCGGCTGGAAAGTTCCCACTTCCGCCAGCTTTCCCGAATCGGCGGCTTTGGAGGACGGGCCGACGCCCTGAACTACTACAACACCTTTTTCGGCAATCCGGAACTGATTAATACCAGCATCAATGATTATCTGGCGGTGCAGCGGGAGGACATCCTGCGGGTGGGACGGGAGGTGCTCGACCATCGTCAGGTGCGGCTGCGGGTGTTGCCGGAGGCGTCCTTGAATGCCACGGTGGCCGTCGGCGGAATTGATCGCACGGTTATGCCCTCCCCGGCCCGGGAGCCGGAGTTTACCCCGCCGGTTCCGGAGCGCCGCCTACTGCCCAACGGTATGCGGGTTACCGTGGTGGAAAAACGGGGGCTGCCCATCGTTTCCTTTGCCCTGATGCTCCAGGCCGGAGCCATCACCGATCCGCCGGAACTGCCCGGCCTGGCCTACTTCACCACGCAATTGCTGCCCGAAGGCACCGAGACCCGTTCCAGCCAGGATATCGCCAACGCTTTCGAGTTCATCGGGGCGCGGCTGTCCACCGAGACCCGGCGCGAAAGCAGCCTGCTTTCCTCCGAAACCTTGACCAAGCATTGGGTTGAGGCCCTGGAACTGTTGTCCGATGTGGCGCAGCATCCCACCTTCCCGGAGCATGAGCTGGAGCGGGTGCGGCGGGAACACCTGACCGACATTCGGCGGGGCAAAGACGACCCCACGTTTATCGCCGAGCAAATTGTCCCCGGGCTAATCTTTGGCCGGGAGTCCCGTTATGGGCACGTCTCGCTGGGCACCGAAGAGTCGGTAGCCGCCTTCACCCGGGAAAATCTGGTGGAGCATTTCCAAAGCTGCTACGGCCCGGCAACGGCCAACCTGGTAGTGGTGGGCGACATTAGCCTGGAGGAAGTGATGCAGCAGGCCGAGGCCGTCTTTGGCCGGTGGGATAACCCGGCGGCGGCCGCCGCCGCGGAATTGGAACCGGAAACCGCCCCGGCAGCTTCCGCCGGCAACGGCAGCAACCAACCGACGACCATCTATCTGGTGGATAAGCCGGGAGCGGCCCAATCGGTAATTCGCGCCGGCCACGACACCGTGCCCCGCAGCCATCCGGACTATCTGGGCCTGTCCCTGCTCAACTACTCCTTTGGCGGCCAGTTTTCGGCCCGGCTGAACCAGAACTTGCGGCAGGACAAGGGCTATAGTTACGGTTTCAACTCCGGCATTTCCTGGTTCCGGGAGCAATCCCTGTTGTCTGCCGGGGGCAGCGTTCAGACGGCGGTAACCAAGGAATCGGTGCAGGAAACCCTCAAGGAGTTTCAGGACATCAACCGCACCCGCCCGGTTACCGGCGAGGAGTTGGCCGCGGCCAAAGCGGGGATGCTGCTGGGCTACCCCGCCGGTTTCGAGCGGGCGGGGCAGATACTGAGTCACCTGATTCAGCTAATCCTGCACCAACTGCCGGACGACTACTTCCGGACGATGCCGGATCGGGTGTCCGCCGTTTCTCTGGAAGAGGTGCATCGGGCCGGAACGGAACGAATACGGCCCGATGGTCTCAATATCCTGGTAGTCGGCGACCGGGAAGTGGTGGAGACGGGTCTGCGCGAGTTGGGCCTGCCGTTGACCCTCCTGGACAGTAACGGGGCGGTGGCGGAGTAAGGTCCTGGTTGTGGATATGTGCCCCGGAGCTTTTTAGTATAAAATGGATATACGTTCAAGGCACCGGCGTACACTGGAGCGGATCTTCGCCACGCCGACGCCATCCGACATACGTTGGGCTGACGTTGAGTCGCTGCTGATAGCGTTGGATGTGGAAGTCCTGGAGCGGGCCGGGTCTCGGGTACTGCTGAGTAAGGGAAATGAAAAGGCCGTTGTTCATCGTCCCCATCCTCGGCCATACTTGTTAAGGGCGGTGGTTAGAAGAATCGCCGGATTTCTGGTCGCTATAGGAGTCAAGCCCTGATGGAATATAAAGGTTATATTGCAGAAGTAGAGTTAGATGACCTTGCAGAGGTTTACTGTGGGTGGGTAATAAACTCTGGGGCGTATTCTATCGTGACTTTTGAAGCCGAAGATGAGGAACAACTCTACCGGGAGTTTTGTATATCGGTAGATATTTACCTTGAGGCTTGCCTGGAAGACGGCACCGAACCCAAGAAACCATTGATCGTCAACCCCTGACCCTCAACTGCCCAATCGCCTGACGTTGGGCGGCGAACAACGGCTCCATTCCCCGGGCGGCCAGGGCGAGCACCTCGTCCACTCGCCGTCGGGGGAAGGGCGCGGCCTCGGTAGCCCCCTGAAGCTCTACCAGCTCACCCCGGTCGGTCATTACCACGTTGAAATCCACCTGGGCGCCGAAGTCCTCCCGGTAGCACAAATCCAGCAGCAGCGCATCGTCCACCAGCCCCACGCTGACGGCGGCCACGGCGCTGCGCAGGGGCACACGGCGCAAAATCCGGTTATCCACCAGCATCTTCAGGGCTTGGTAAAGGGCCACGTAGGCTCCGGTTATCGCTGCGGTACGGGTGCCGCCGTCGGCCTGAATCACGTCGCAATCAAGCTGCACGGTGCGCTCGCCCAGGGCTTCCAGGTCGGTGACGGCGCGCAGGGAACGGCCGATAAGCCGCTGGATTTCCTGAGAGCGGCCGCTGATCTGGCCCGTGTCCCGGTCCCGGGGCGTCCGGGTATTGGTGGAACGGGGCAGCATATTATACTCGGCGGTAACCCAGCCCTGTCCCTGTCCCCGCAAAAAAGTCGGCACCCGTTCGTCCAGCGATGCGGCGCAAAGCACCTTGGTAAGCCCGGTTTCAATTAGCGCCGACCCCTCGGCAAACTGCTGATAGCCGGGGGTAATGGTTATCCGGCGGGGTTCGTCCCACCGCCGTCCGTCGCTTCTGGTGGCGTCTCTGGTCAAGGTTGGGACTCCTTACTGGTGCTTTGGTGGCCTTCCGGCGAGTGTACGTTGTCTATTTCTGCGATGATTTCCGTCCTTACCGATTATACGGGAGGGTGGTTTAGTTGATGTTTCGGGGGGTTGCTTTTGTTATGCTGAGGGGTGCAGCGGCGAAGAACCAAAATGAGCAACCTATTTGAGATTCTAGCTCGGCAATAGGTTGAGGTCAGTCCCGAGCGAGATAAAGGAGCAACAAAAGGTGTACAGGTGGAATCCTCGTATGGGTTATCAGAAGGACTCTAACTCGGCAAGGAATCTCGCCACATCGATGCCCTCGTATTCCAATTGCCTCTGGAAATCAACCCACGCAATTTCTCCCCGGCTGAAGTCAATCGTTAGGGGACGTACCGGATAAGCCGGGTCGGAGAACATAATAAAGCCACCTTCCTCAGCAAGAATTTCGTATCCAATACGGAGGAAGGTGGCGACAGTCGCGTCTTTGGAAATGGGATCAGGCATACATCGGGCTCTCCACGCGCGCACTTACGGGATAGGTGCGGCGAACGGCATTTGTTTCATCGTCCTCGGTGATGTAATGAGGGATGCCGTGGGAATCCAGATATTTCCGAATGTTTGGGGCGTATTTCAAAAAGAATTCAATCCCCTGATTAAGCCGACTCTCGGTCTCTGTCTTGGTATCGCCGTAAACCGTTATTCCAAAAGGTTCAACATAGGCGGCCCAATGGTCATCCCGCATTTCTAACGATACTTCCGCATTGAAACTTACGGTTGCCATTTTCCTCCCGTACATTTCTCTCTCCTATTACCTGTGAGCTCGTCGACACTGTTCGGAAAAGGTGTTCATCTTGTGTATCCAAAGTGTACCAACACTATCCAACAGAGTCAAGATTTTGCAGCATAAGCTGCCATCTGTTTGTATCTACCCTGAGTTCGGGAATGCTATCAGGATTGAGACAGAAGCTGAATCTAGGAGTGGGAGAGGTGGAGCGCAGGCTTTTTCGGTTGGTGACAGTAGGCAATCAAGCCGCAGAGCAGGTTGACCAGGAAGTTAGCCACACTGCGATGCCTGGCATGTTCAATTTGGGAAATATTCTTCAGTTGGTCGTTGATGGTCTCAATAATCGACCGTTGGCGCAACCGCAGTTGGTCCTCCAGGGGCAGCGTCCGCTGCTTCATGTTCTTGCCCCTGGGCGTGATTAACTCCAAGCCTTGGGCCAGCAGTTGGTCAAAGAGCGGTTGGGAGAGGTAGCCTTTGTCCCCGAAGAACTTGCCAAACAAAGTCCTCCCGGTTTTACCGGAGGCGTCCGGCCCCGGTGGCTCCGGCGCAAAGGTCACCGTTCCGTTTTCACCCAAATACGGAAGCCGTCGGTGCTGAATTCAATTGTTCCCTGGTTTGCCGTCTGATAAATGCCCGACGGCCCCACTGCCGCTTCCAGCCGGGCCAGCACCGAAGGGTGAGGGTGGCCGTAGGGGTTATCTCGTCCGGCGGAAATAACCGCCCACCGAGGATTGACCGCCCGCAGAAAGGCCGGAGTGGTGGAGGTCTTGCTGCCGTGATGGGCTACTTTGAACACCCGGCTCTCCAGATTAGGGGCGGTGCGGACCAGGTACCGTTCCGCCTCCAGTTCAATATCCCCGGTCAGCAGAAAGCTGACCTCACCATAGACCAGCCGGAGCACCACGCTTTTATTGTTTGCGTTCCGAATGTCGGCATTCCAGTCCGGGGCAGGCCGCCGGACGGCGGGATTATTCCGCCCGGCATCTGTTTCCGCCGCGGTTTTTTCCGACGCGGTTTTTTCCGCCGGAGGGTGCACTGTTTCCAGCGTTATGCCCTCCTCCAGCGTGATCGTCTGGCCGGCGGTCAGGTAGGCTGGACGATGTTCCTGCCGCTCCACCGCCTGCCGCCACTGGGGGTAAAGGAAGCTGTCCTCATCTTTGGCGCCGACCAAAACCGCGTCCACCCGGTAAGTTTCCAGCGCCTTCAGCAAGCCGCGGCTGTGGTCGGCGTCCAGGTGAGTTAGTATCACCAGGTCCAGGCGGCGGTCCCAGGGGGACAGGGGGCCGGACAACGCGCGGGTCGCGCTCCCGATTTCCGGCCCGCCGTCCACCAATACTTGCCGCCCTTGGGGCGTTACGATCAAGGTACTGTCCCCCTGGCCGACGTCGAAGAAGTAAACGTGCAGCCTGCCGTCGGAGCCGTTGAAAATTTCCACCCACAGGTAGATGCCGGATACTGCCAGAATGAGGGCAATACCCGCCAGGCTCAAGTAGGCGCCGAAAGACTGCCGCCGGAACGCTGCCGATATGGCCGGAGGGTTGGGGGAGTATTCCGTGGGCCGGTTTACCGGGCGGTTATCCCCTCCTATCGTTCCGGAGCCAAAGCTCCAACGCCCGGAAATCCATTGCCCGAAGGCCCGGCTGTTAACCAACAGCAATATTAGCGCCAAAGTTATATACCAGACCCAGACCAGGCCGGAGTTGTCCCAATTTCCGGTCACGGTCCAGCCGGGAACCAGCTCCACCAGTTTCAGCAGGGCCGACAGGGGAATCGAGGCCGGCCCGCCGATTATTTGCCCCAATACCGGGTGTACCAGCCCGGCCAGGGCGGCGGCCAGGGAGCCGATTAGCGCAAAGGGCAGCAGGGGCGTAGCCAGGATGGTAGTCGGTATGCCCAGCAGCGGCAGTTGCTTGAAGTTGAACGCCACCAGGGGAAAGGTTGCCAGCGTAGCCGCCACCGAAATTATGACCCCGGCGGCAGTCCAGCCCAGCAGGTAGCCAACCCAGGGACTCCATCGCTGCCACTGCTGCCACCGCCCCCATAGACCGTTGTGATTATTGTTGTTGCCGCCGTTGGGGCGGCTGATTTGGCTGACGCGGCTAAAGCGGTTGACAATGGATTCCGAGACCGCCGCCTGCCCGGGCAGGGCCAGGACGATGCCGGCCATGGCGGCGAAGCTGAGTTGAAAGGCAATCTGGGAAATTATTTGCGGGTTTAGGGCGGTCATTGCCACTGCGCTCAGGGCCAGGGCCGGCAACAGTGTATCCCGGGGGCGGCCCAGGGCCAGGACGAACAGGTATATGCTGCCCATAATCGCCGCCCGCACCACTGACGCCGGCGCTCCGCTGATTAACGCATACAGCCAGATGAGGGCCAGGGCCAGCAGCAGGTAAAGCGGCGTGTGCCGGCCAAATATCCGGCTGAAGAGTCCTACCGACAGGGCCAGCAATATCCCCAGGTGCAGGCCGGAAATGGCTAGCAGGTGGGATGTGCCGGTCTGCCGGAAGTTTTCCACCGCCGCATCCGGCAGTTGCCCCCGCAGCCCCAGCAGCAAGCCCTGCGCCAGGGCGGCCTGGGATGGCGGCAGGGCGGAATCCAGACTTTTAGCCAGCTTGCGCCTTAAATCGTAAATACCGGCCCGCCCGGCGGTACCGGCTCGGAATAGGAAACCGTCCCCGTACCCGTTGCCGTACTCGTTGCCGTCCTCGTTGCCGTACTCGTTGCCGTCATAGCTAATGGCGTTGTCGCCGTCCGCGTTGCCATCGCCAAAATCGCTGTCTTTGCCCTCCCGGTCGGCAAGCCATACCGCCTCCCGCGTCCACATGATTCCGTAGATGTCCAGGCTTTCCAGATAGGCCGGGTAGTCAAACCCGGCAAAGGGCCGGGGCCGTTGCAGGGTACCCGCAAGTTCCAGCCGGTCGCCATAGCGGAAATAGGGAGACTCGCGCTCCCTTACCAGCGAATGCGGCGGGTCGGCGTAAACCAGAACTTTCCCGGACTGCGGCTCCCAATTCCGCGGCGTAACGGTCTGCCGAACCTTATTTTGTCCAAGCTCGTTTCGGCCCCGGTCGATGGCCCAGACCTCCAGCCGGAACTTGATGCGGGTAGCGGTGGCCTCCGGGTCGTTGACAATTCGTCCCCGCAGGGTTGCCTGCTGTTCGGATTGGGCGACCAGGGAAGGCGGGGGAGTTTCGACGGTTTCATACCGCCACAAGCCCAGGAAGAGCAGGGCCAACAGCAGGGCGGGCCAGGGGGATACTATCCAACTGGTCAGCCGGTGAAGTAGTCGCTGAGCTAGTTGACGGAGCGATTGACGGAACGATTGACGGAGCGATTGACCGGGCGATTGACCGGGCAGTTGGCGGGGCAGTTGGCGAGGCAATTGGCGGTCCAGCCGGGCCAGGCGCAGGATCAGGGCCAAGACCAAGGCGGCGACGGCCAACAGCAGCGTCGGGCCGGGGTCGGCGTCGTACCACCGATAAGCCAGGGCCAGGCCGCCCAGCCAGGCCGCCGCCAGGGATGCCAGTTTCATATTTGGGTCATTCTCAGGTCATTTCCGGCGATGCGCGGCTAGGGCGAGTTCCCTACGGTTATCAGGTGCTGCATATTATCGTACAGTCCCGGGCCGATTCCGGGTACGTCGGTAATCTCTTCGATGGCGTGGAACGGCCCATGCTGCTCGCGGTAAGCGATGATAGCCTGGGCACGCACCGTTCCAATACCCGGCAGCGTCTCCAACTGTTGGCCGGACGCAATGTTGATGTTAATCTGCCCGTCCTCCAACTTATTGGGATTGGAATTGGGATTGGGATTGGAATTGGGATTGGAATTGGGATTGGAATTGGGATTGGAATTGGGATCGGCGGCGGTGGTGTTGGGCAGCTCTCCGGTGATTAGATTGGCGGTGATGGCCGCCACTGCCGGCGGCGGTTCCGCCGATAATTGCGCTGCCGGCCCCGGCAACGTCTCCTTTAGGGGTAGGTAGTAATATCCCTCGTCCTGCACCCGTATCGCCAGGTTGACGGCGTTCAGGTTGGCCCCGGCGGTGGCCCCACCGGCGGCTTGCACTGCGTCCACCAGGCGGTCGCCCGGCTGTAAAGTATAGACATCCGGATTCTTTACCGCCCCGGAGATATATACCCGCAACAACGGTTCCGCGGCGGCTTCGGGCCGGCTATTTGCTGCGGCGTTGGCGGCGGTGGCGTAGCCGGGCCGGGCCGGAGCCGCCAACGTCTCCGCCGTCTCCGTCGTCCCTATCGTCCCTATCGTCCCTATCGTCCCTATCGTCCCTATCGTCCCTATCGTAGCCACGGCTGCCGGGTCAATGTCGGTTAACTCCAGCGGCGTGTCCCCGCTGCTGCGGAGGAACAGGAAGAGGAACCCCAGGACGAATAAGGAACCAAGGACGCTCAAGGCCGCAATTTTTAACTTTGTTGACGCTGCCATAATGACGCTCTTACCGCGGTTGACGTTAAGTTGAAGACCTTCGGTCAAGTTTGAGTTAATTTACATAAAATTATTCGGGATTATACTCGACTTACCGCTTCACGACAAAATGTACTGCCCACGCCCCGGGGCAATCGCGTTTGGGCGACCCAAGTCCCCCGGCAATCGTCTTTCCGGCGCAGGTAGGAATCCAGGCCGTCTGACCATAGGATAATTCGCCTGGGCCAAGGATTCGCTGGGTTCCGGATGTCTCCGGAATGACGGCCGCGGGGGCGGAATCGGAAGGGCCAATCCGGGGCTTCCAGAGATACTCTGAATAAGTCATTAAAGCCAGCGCCTTCACCCCGTCGTTCACCCCGTCGTTCACCCCGTCGTTCCTGCCTTCGCAGGAACGACGGGTAGGGATAAACACCCGGGCTGGGGCGGCTAATTCCGTAACCTTCCGGCTCCGGCCTTAAACAATTACGAAAATTGGCGCCTTTAGGGTTGCGCTGACGCTTTTCAATAGTATAATTAGGGAATTATATGGGTATTTCCTATATAATTCCCAAAAGGATTGGCAAATATGGTTAGGTCTTGGCATCATGCACTACCAAGTCATTCAGAAACATGTTGTTGAAGGAGTTGTTATGCGTATAAGGAAAACGGCCGCTATAGCTATTGCATCCACGCTCTTGATAACAGGGTTCCTCGTTTTAGCAATATCGATGGGGACTTCCAACGATGCGCTGGCAGAAAAGACCTCTGATGTGCTTACCAGCAATATAAAACAGGCAAAGACATCTGCGAGCGACCGCACAAAGGATCATGCCCAAGAATTCACCACCGGAGCAAACTCATCCGGGTATGGACTTACCAGCCTGGATATAGCCTTTGCCAATGCTACGCTTACGGCGGGTAAAGTAGCCAACCAGCCCGAAGTATCGCTATGGGTTAAGAACCCCCATCCCGACATATTTTCATCCTATAGTAAGCATTGGCTGCGCCTAGCCAAGTGGAGTCGGCCCAGCGCCGGCACGGCGAAAGCAGGGATAGGAAGTGAGTTTATACTCAGCTATGACCTCCCCCAGCATTTGCACCTAGAACCATCCACCGTCTACCGCGTTGCCGTGGGCAAAGACTCGTCGATGTCCATGTCCATTACCAAATACGTTGCTGACAGCGGTAGCCCCGGATGGTCCATTGGTAACCGACTCAAGACCCGTAGTGATTTTAATGAATATACCAACACCCCCCACGATACCGACGGGCAACCGGCGGTCGGGAAAATCAGCCTGCACGGCTATCCAAGCAACCCCGCCTATCCCAGTCTTGTAAATGAATATGGCGATGATTTATGTCCATACCAGTGCAGAGTGGCGGCGAATGGTGATTGGGTTATTGCGATACGGGAAAACGTACCCGGCGGCCATTTGATAACAGAAGTCGCTGTTTTGGACACAACGGTGGGCGCCGTCGAAAAGGGGTACCGTGTTTGGATAGAATACGCGCCCGAAGAAGAAATTAAAAATTACGCAATGGTCGCCCTGAAAGTGTTCTTTACCGGTATAACGTTTGACTACGAGACACAACAAGAACACAACTTCGTAATAAAGGTATATGACCTCCATGAGCAAATAATCACTACCCAAAAGGTCGTTTTGGATATTACAGACATGAGTGACATTCCCGTCGAGATGAATGGTGTCATTAAACCCGTTGTTGAAAAGGACTCCGCTACGGCGGGAAAACGTGATACGACAGTGTGCTGGACCGCTCCGTTTAATGCAGGACGCCCCATAATTGACAGTTATGACATTCGCTATCGTGAGCCCAGCTCAGGGGGGTGGACGGAAATCAGTCGTGTACGCGGAGACCAGTGCCTAGACAATGGTGATGCTTTGGTTTACTTACCGGTCGATGGCTCGGACGATGCGGAGGGAGTTGGACACACCATCGTTGGTCTCACACCCAACACTGCATATGAGATTCAGATACGAGCAATCAATTCCTCGGGATTTGGTCCATGGGGCAAAGAGAAATATGCGGTACAGTTCAATACCGATTATGCCACCGCACAACGTCAAGCAGTACCCACGCCTGCACCCCAATCCACGCCTGCACCCCAATCCACGCCTGCACCCCAACCCACGCCTGCACCCCAACCCACGAATACACCGGTGCCCACGGCTACGTCTGAGCCGCCTCTAACGGCTGAGTTCCGTAATGCACCAGCCAGCCACAATGGTTCAGGCCCGATTGCCGTTGAACTTCATTTCAGCGAGAACGTCGATGGACTGAGTTACACCGTATTGCGTGATACAGCCTTTCAGACGACAAACGCACGCATCATTACGGCCAGCAGACTGGTAAGTGGAAGCAATCAGAGCTGGGTTATTCGGTTCGAATCACTTGAGGATGCAGCGATGACGATTGCATTAGCACGAACAACCAACTGCGAAGCGGTGGACGCTATTTGTTTGACTGATGGAAAGAAACTGTCTAACAGTATCGAGGTGACAATACCACATCTATAGAATGCCGATAGATAGGAGGTTGAATTAGGGCAAAGTGGGCGATAGACGATCGAGTCTTTAATCGGCCAGCAAAAAAAGGAGGAAGGTAAGATGACACAGCAGGCGATGCACGCTCAAATGGGAGGAACTACCGGAGGATCGGAGGAGCTTATCCAGGCGGGAGCGGTTACTTTCGGGTTGGAATACCGCACCAATGTCGGGGCGATGAACGACGAGGGTATCTGCCTTCACGTGTACGGGAACGACATCGAGGGCGATGACCGGGAGTTGTTGCGCTTTGACTGCTTCCGGATCAACCCCCACTACCACTACCGCAACAAGCCCATGGACCAGAACGTCCGGCTGGAGCTGGACTTTACCGCCGAGGGCGACTCCCTGTCCTGGACCCTGGACAAGATTCGGAACCGGCTGCCCATAATGCTGATTCGTTGCCAGGCCGATTCCATCGCCCGCAACGTTGATCAGCGGGATGTCAACGCGGCCCTGCCCAAGATTATCGCCTGGGCCGAGACCAAGACCCACAACCGGGGATAGTTGTCCCCTACGGCGAATCCGATATTCACCGTACACGCGGCTTAACCGAGCAGGGGCGGGTTCCAAACCCGCCCCTGCGTCATTCTTGCCAAAGCGGCAGGAATCCCACGAAGTTGGTTCAATGGAGTTGGTTCAATGGAGTTGGTTCAATGGAGGGGGTTCAATGGAGTTGGTTGCTCTCCAGGGCAGACACCCAGGTCACGGACTTATTCAGAGTTTCCCCAAGCCCGAGATGGCAAGGATGTCGTCCTGGCTCGTCGGCGCGACTCCCAACGGGGCAAGCTGGGGATGATGTTACCAGTTACTTCCAGAATGGACTATGTATTGGAGGATGCTCAGGGCAATCGCGTCTTACCTTCGTGGATAGCGGCAAGTAACCGGGATAGAACTCCTCCATAATTAAGACGCGATGATTAAGACGCGATGATTAAGACGCGATTGCCCTGGGATTCCGAGCGGGGCCGGAACCAGGGCACCGGACTTGTGGTAAACTAGGTGACTGTTCCGACTACCGACACCAGGAGGAGATATGCCCCCCAAGCAGTATGCCAGCGCACCGGACTTGATTCTGGAGCCGACCAAGCGTTATTCGGCTACCATCCTCACCAACCACGGCGACATTACCGTGGAATTATTTGCCGCCGAGGCTCCCCGCACCGTCAATAATTTTGTCTTTCTGGCCCGGGAGGGTTTCTACGAAGGCGGCTCCTTTCACCGGGTCATGAAGGATTTTATGGTTCAGGGAGGCTGTCCCGAGGGCAGCGGCCGCGGCGGCCCGGGCTACCGCTTCCCCGACGAGCCGGTTGCCCGCCCCTACGTTAAGGGGACGCTGGCGATGGCTAACGCCGGGCCCAACACCAACGGCAGCCAGTTCTTCATTGTCCACGGCCAAAATGTGGGGCTGCCCCCCAACTACACCATCTTCGGTATGCTGACCTCCGGAGAGGATACGCTGGACACCCTGGCCGATTCCGCGGTAACTTCCGGCGGCGGCGGCGAAAGGTCCACCCCTACCGAGCGGCTGGAGATAAAAAACATTGAGATCAACGAGCGGGAAATCACCCCCGCTTAACTATCCGGCTGAAAACGGTTGGGCGGCGAACAACGGCGCAGAGCCGGATCGTAGGGTTCAGCCGGCCGGAAAGCAGGCTTCGGTCAGATAGTAAGTTTGGCCGGGAAGCAGGCTTCGGTCAGATAGCGAGTTTGGCCGGGAAGCAGGCTTCGGTCAGATAGTAGGGTTCAGGCCAAGTTGCCGGGGCGGGTTTCAAACCCGCCCCTATTTGTTTGTCCGGAAAGGTGTTTCCGCCCCCTTCGCCGAAGGGTCTCAATCTTCCTAGCGGTTAAGCGGTTGAGCGGTTGAGGTGTCAGCCTCTGGCGCCGACCGTAGGCTTGCGGGCCAGCAGGAACAAAATGCCGCCCAGGAAGTTCAGGCCGGCCAGAATCAGAAACGCCATTTGGTAGGAGCCTTGAGCGTCCCGCATATAACCGGCCAGCGGCGAGCCGATGAGCAGCAAAACATTCATCGGCACGGAGGAAAGCCCCAGTATCCGCCCAAAGGAGGCGCGGCCAAAGTATTCCCCCCGGATGGCGGTGGCCAGCGGGTTGAGTCCCCCGAAGCCCATGCCGAACAGTACGGCAAACAGGTAGAACATTAGGCGCCCGGAAGATAAGGCCAACAGCGCCACCGCCGCCGCCTGAATGGTGGAAAAGACGAACAATGCCAGGTTCTTGGGGCCGCGGTCGCCCACATAGCCGCCCACCAACTGGAAAACCATCGCCGTGGCGGTATATGCCGCTACAATCCAGCCCGTCGTCTGCACGTCGAAACCCTCATCCTTCAGCAGCAGCCCCAAGTGCGTCATTATCGCCAGAATCACCATTGCGGTGAAGCCGTGGCCGAAGGATATAAACCAGAAGGCCGGGGTTCGCAAGGCTTGTTGGGCGGTCAGGTCGCCGTCGGCTGCGGCTGCGGCTGCGTTGGCGGCTGCCGGGGAGACGGAAGCCGGACGGCTTTGGGCGCTCCCGGCGGCAGGCCGAGGAGTGTCGGCGCGTCCGGGCAGATTGGTGGAAGGGGCCGTCGGAGTTGGAACGGCGGCGGCAGCGTCGGTAGCGGTAGCGGAATCCGCGGCGGCAGTAGCAGCGGTAGCAGCGGTAGCATCGGTAGCATCGGTAGGCGGCTCCGCCGGCGCTCCGTCGGGACGCTGCCCGTAATCCTGGGGCCGGTTGCGAATCATCCGGGACAGCGGGACGGCAACGATCAGAATAAAGACGCCCAGAATCAGGGCGGTAAGCTGCCAGCCCAGCCGCATCTGTTCCGGGTCAATGGCCCAGGCGATGGCGGGCACCAGCAGCAAAGCCCCCAGACGGCTGCCCACATTGGACCAGCCCATTGCCATGGTGCGGCGGCGCACAAACCAGTTATTCAGCGTCGTCATCAAGGGCAGCCAACTGCCCAGACCCTGGCCCAGAGCCATAATGATGAAGGCGGCGTAAAACATCCACAGGTTGCGCACCCCGGCGAAGGCCAGAAAACCGACGCCCAGGATAAGCAGCCCGATCAGCACCATCCGGCGGGCGCCCAGCCGGTCGGTCAGGTAGCCCTCCAGGGGGCCCATAAGCCCGCCCTCGACGCGGGTAAAGGTCAACGCCAACCCCAGTTGGCCGCGGCTCCAACCGAAATGGCTTTCCAGCGCCACCGACCAGATGGCCATTGCATGGTACAAGGGCACCGTGGCGACGGTCATGATAAAGCCGCTTATGACTACCAGCCACCAACCATAAAAAACCCCGCGCACTCGCCGGGGAGCGTTCATTAACTGGCTCAATTGACTGGTTGCCGGGCCGTCCCGTCTCAAAACACCGCTCGCACAATGGGGGAAATAGCCAAAATCGGAGGAAAGGGGCGGTGATGGCGCATAATTGCTCATTCCCGGCCCGGTTTTCCAGTGTACCACAAGCCGGGGTAAGCGTCCGCAGCCAATTATGGACCACCTATGCCCCGGCTACCTCTGTCCCGGCGGTTAGACGATTTCACCCCAATTCCCCAATTCCCCAATTCCACAAATGGGGATGCCCAACCGTTTCGCCCCGGAGCGGGAACGCAGGAACACAGGAACGAGGGCCCGGCCGGTCAGGTCAACCGGGTCAACTGGGTCAACCGGGTCAACGAGGTCAACGAGGTCAACGAGGTCAACCGGGTCAACGAGGTCAACGAGGTCAACCGGGTCAACGAGGTGGCTGGGTCGGTCAGTATTGATTAGAGTCCGCCCGCCGTTTCCACCCATAGCTGATATACCGTCCGGTGGGGCAGGCCGGAGGACTGAACGACGACAGCTACCGCTTCTTTAGCCCGCGCTCCCTCCCGCCGCAGTTGGACCAGTTGCTCCCGCGCCGTATCCGGATCGGCCGGCGTCGGTTCCGGCGCGGCGTCGGCTCCGGCCACCACCAGGACAAACTCGCCCCGGGGAGCGGTGAAATGCTCCAGGGTCTGGGATATGGCGCTGCGCCGGACTTCCTCATGGAACTTGGTCAACTCACGGCAGACGGCGATTTCCCGGTCGCCCAGGGCGGTCAACAAATCCTCCAGGGCGGCCCGTACCCGGTGCGGAGCCTCAAAAATGACCAGGGTAAGGGGGAGAGAGGCTACCTCGGCCAGCCGGGCCAGTCGGTCTTTGCGCCGCCGGGGCAGGAAACCCAGAAAGAGGAAGGAATCGGCGGGCATACCGGAGACGGCCAGGGCGGTGGTCACCGCCGACGCTCCGGGGATAACCTCTACCGGAAACCCGGCGGCGGCTACCTGCGCGGTCACCTCGCTGCCCGGGTCGCTGATCGCAGGCATACCGGCGTCGGTGACCAGGGCCACATCCCCGGACTCCAGGGCCTGCAGCAATTCCGGCAGCCGGGCCGGCCAGTTATGACTATGACAGCTAAGCAGGGGAACCCGGATGCCCAGGTGGTTGAGCAGGCGCCGGGAGACCCGGGTATCCTCGGCGGCAACGAGGGCAACCTGGCCCAGGATGCGGGCGGCCCGCCGGGTAATGTCCTCCAGATTTCCGATGGGTGTGCCTACAAGGTATAATGTGCCCATAGGGGAAATATATACCCAACGGCGGCGGGGTTCAAACCGGCCTTGTTCGGGCCTTCGCACTTCATTGTGCTCTATGCTATGATTCTATATGCAGGTTATTAGGTTAAAGATACATAACTCGCCAAGCATTGGCCGGCTCAAAACCTGTAGTTAGGAGAGCAATCATGGAGAGCAAGGACTTCCTGCTTCTAGTGGTGGCTGCTGGCAAAGAAAAGCCCCTTACTCCTGTGCAACTTCAGAAATCCCTTTTTCTGATTAGTGAGGCGAATTTGCCAGCAGCTCCCAACCCGCTATACAAATTCGAGCCTTATCATTACGGCCCGTTCGATTCTGGCATTTATGCGGATGCCGATATTCTAAAAGAAGAAGGACTGGTTGTCCGTACTCCGTCAGATCAGGGCGCTTGGATAGAAACCGTCATTACCTCTGACGGGTTGTCAAAGGCAACTTCATTAGAGAAAAGCTTGCCGGATGCCATTGCCGACTATATTCGTGAGGTGGTTCACTGGGTGCAATCTCAATCGTTCAGCGGCTTGTTGAGAGCAATTTATAGTGCATATCCACGGTATCGTGAAAACAGTGTTTTTCAAGATTAGCAGATGACCCTAATTGTTGGTATCAAATGTTCTGATGGAGTTGTTATCGGGGCGGACGGAGCTGCCACGCTTGGAAACGTCTTGGGAGAAGCTACCGTTATACAGTCGGTAAACAAGCTTCAAGTCATACAAGGTCGTATGATAATGGGCGTTGCCGGCCAAGTTGGTCTAAGTCAATTATACTGCGACCGGGTGGAAAGCCTTTGGAAAGATAGTAAATTAGGCCGTTCCGTAAGCCTACCGGATGTTCAGAGATTGTTGTATGAATCTATTCGCCAAGATGCTCAATTGGCTATCGCCGGAGCTAATGCCTGTGTGCCTTTAATGGGGCCCAATGCGACTGTATTAGCCCTCACCCACTCACTAATAGCTATCCCGGTGGGTGGACTCAACGGTCGTCCTGAACTTGTCCAGTGCAATCACATCGGAATGGCTGAGGCTGCCACCGATGACTTGCCTTATGTCGCAATTGGAAGCGGTCAAGGATTAGCCGACCCTTTTCTGGCGTTTCTCCGGCGCATATTTTGGCCGGAGAATACCACGATGAAGCTATCAGATGGTGTTTTTGCTACCGTCTGGACTTTGCAGCACGCTATAAATGTAACTCCAGGGGGTGTATCTGAACCGATCCAAATAGCTGTCCTTGAACGTAAAAGTAATGAACTAGCTGCCAGAATACTTTCACCGGAAGAGCTTCAAGAACACCGGCAGAATGTACTGGAAGCCGAACGCTTTCTGACATCATTCAGAGAAACTCCGCATATCCCTAATGAATCTCCCCCTCCCTCCCCTCCCTAAAAAGACTAGCACCGCAAAAGGAGACGCCATGCCCAACCTGAACGGAGGCCACCTGTTCATCCGCTGTCTGAAACAAGAGGGCGTTAAGCGGGTGTTTACCATCGTCGGCGATACCATCCTGCCCCTGGTGGATGCGGCTGCCGATGAAGGAATTGAGTTTATTGATACTCGCCACGAAGGCGCCGCCATGCACATGGCCGACGGCTATGCCCGCATTACCGGCGAACCGGCGGTGGCGATTTTCACCGGCGGCCCGGGATTCTCCAACGCCATCTCCGGTCTGCCCGCCATCTATACCTCGGAAAGCCCGGTTATCTTCGTCGCCGGCTGTGCCGAACTGCCGGAAAAGGGTATGACCACCTTCCAGGAGGTGGACCAGGTGAGTATGGCCGCTCCGGTGACCAAAGGTTCCTGGCTGATTCACGACCGCAAGCGCATCCCGGAGTATGTGGCTACCGCCTTCCGCACCGCCATGTCCGGCCGACCCGGCCCGGTGCATCTGACCCTGCCGATAGACATTCAGGACCAGCCTATTTCCGAAGAGGAGCTGCCGCCCTATCTGCCGCAGGAATACCGGAACATGGGCCGCGCCCAGGGCGACCCGGCATTAATTCAGGAAGCGGCGGCCCTGCTGCGTCAAGCCCAGCGTCCGGTCATCATTGTGGGCAACCCGGCCCGCTACACCGCCACCCAGGAGCAGTTGACCGCCCTGGTGGAGGCCACCGGCATCCCTTCCTTTACCGTGGAGCAGGCCCGGGGAATGATTGATGATGAGCATCCGCTGTGTTTCGGCTATGCCGACGGCGCGCTGAATGCGGCGGCGCGGCGGTTCCGGGAAGCCGACGTGGTGCTGCTGCTGGGCAAGCGGCTGGACCATCGCTATCGCTACGGCCAGATTTTCGGGCCGGAGGCCAAGCTGATTCAGGCCGACCCGGCCCCGGCGGAAATCGGCCGCAACCGGGGCGTGGCCGTGGGACTGCTGGGAGACCTGGGAGCCATCACCGAGCAGCTAACTGCCGCCGCCGGCCCGGCCGGACGGGGACAGAGCAGCAAGGCCGACATCTCCGCCTGGGTGTCCCAGCTTTCCCAGGACCGGGAGGCCTGGCTGGACGAGTTGCGCTCCGCCGCCACCGGCGAGGAGCCGATGCACCCGTTGGACGTGTTTACCGGCATCGAGCATCTGATTGATGAGGATACTTTCATCATTCTGGACGGCGGCGACTATGTGCAGTGGGGCCGTTCCTACTTCAGCGCCCGCAAGCCGGGCCGGTTCCTGCGTCTGGGCCCCTTGGGACACCTGGGCGGCGGCATTCCCTACGGAATGGCGGCCAAGCTGGCTCACCCGGAAAGCAAGGTGCTGGTCTTCTGCGGCGACGGTTCCTTCGGCTTCTACCCGATGGAGTACGACACCTGCATCCGCCACAATCTGCCGATAACCACCGTGATGGGCAACGACGCCACCTGGGGCATCGACAAGACCTTCCAGGTCGCCTACTACGGACGGGCGGTCGGCACCGACCTGCGGTTCATCCGCTACGACCAGGTGGTGGAGGCTATCGGCGGCTACGCGGAATACGTGGAGAAACCGGCGGAGGTAGCCCCGGCGGTAGAACGGGCTATCAACTCGGGCCGGCCCTCGCTGGTCAACGTAGCGGTGCGGTCCGGGGCCAGCCCCCTGGCGGCGGCCATGATCAACCGCCGCACCGGCGGGTAATATTTGCTTTCCCGGCGCCTCCGGGGTTTAAGACCCGGAGGCGCCGGGCACACCAGGACAAAAACCGTCGTCAGGGCCGTCGTCAGGGCCGTCGTCAGGGCCGTCGTCAGGGCCGTCGTCAGGGCCGTCGTCAGGGTTGAACCGGATAGCCTCCCGGCAACCGCTCCTTAAACGGCTGCCAGGCTTCCTGCCAGCCGGGCAGCCGGAACATTCCCGGCGGTTGATCAATGACGGTGACAGATACCGATTAATAATCCCTGAGAATATCGCCTCATGTGCTGCATATTGCGGTCATTTTAGGGCCGGGGATTGTCGCAAGAATCAAGAGTGCCACCTGACCGCCTGACGTTCTTTTGGTCATATCTTAGCCATATCGGGGAAGCCCGCTCCCGACCCTGGTTACCCGGAGCGTGGTGAAATATGGCTCACCCGGCCTCGGTTTACGCTTATCGTCTCAACCGTCCGGTTATTTAACTGAATACGTCCAATCCGGGTTAATGTGAGACAAATGGGTATTCTTTTCTGTCTCTGGTGTTGACAATTAAATCAGCAAGCATTATCGTAGGGGGGAAATTACGTCCCTATTGACCCATTTTGCCGAATTAGGGAGGAGAAAGAGCTATGCTAAAGATAGGGCATGAGGTTACCCGTCCCGGCAGGAACCTGGGCGAAGCCGAGGTTACCATTCCCATCCCTGTGGAGCTGGAGACCGTTCCCGGTATTCCGATGACGCAGCGTGAAGTTGACTGGTACGCCAGGGAGTATCCCCTGGAAACGATTAACATCACCGAGCGCGCCTCCCGGGATTGGGCCAACAGTATGCGCGACCAGCACGCGGAAATGCGGGAAATCCGCAAAGAGCACGAAAAGCTCAACCGGCCCCTGATTATGGCTTGCCGGATGACCGGCGAGCTGGAACCCACCGCTGAACCCACCGGCGAGGACATCAGCGAGCTGATTAAGCAGAAGGCTCGGGAACTGGGCTTCGTCGAAGTTGGAATTACCAACTTTGACCATCGCTATACCTTCCAGAGCAAGAAGAACAGCACCACTTATTACCCCCACTTCGTCGCTCTGGCTTACGAGCAGGACTTCGAGCCGACCCAGACCATCCCCAGCGTGGACGCCGAAATCGTCCATTCCAGCACCTACCGCACCGAAGGCGCCGCGGCGTTGGAACTGGGTAACTACGTCCGCTCCCTTGGCTATCATGCGCAGGTAATGGGTTCCGGCGACTCCGCCGGCCCCTACATTCCTCTGCACGTAGCCGCCGGTGTGGGTCAGTTGGGAGCTTGCGGGTACCTGTTGACCCCCCACGTCGGCTCTCGCTGCCGCCTGGTTGGTCTTACTACCGACGCCAACGTCACCTATGATGCGCCGGTGGACTATGGTATTCACGCTTTCTGTCAGGTCTGCCAAGTCTGCGTCAACCGCTGCCCCGGCCGCGCCCTGATGCGTGACAAGATCTGGTGGCGTGGAATTGAGAAGAACAAGCTCTATTTCAAGCGCTGCCGCCCGGTCATGGCCCGTTACCTGGGCTGTGGTGTCTGCATGAAGGTTTGCCCGATCCAGAAGTATGGTTTGAAGAACACGATGGATCACTACGCCGCCACCGGTCAGGTGTTGGGCAAGGGCACTCACGACCTGGAAGGGTACAGCCTGGAAGGCAAGGGCTACTTCGGACCCGGCGAAATGCCGGTATTCGACGGCGGTTTCTTCAATATGCCTCACGGTGGATCCGAGGAGTGGGCCTTCGACCAGTTCAAAGAGAAGGCCAAGGCTGCCGGCGGTGACATCTCCGAGGACATGTTGCAGGAACTGAAGCGGGAAATCGCTACTGCCATGAGCCAAGGCACCGATGTCATGGGCATGATGGACGAGGACGCGGACTACATCTAGCCCTCCTGCCCCGCCAAAACGGTCATTGTCGATAGCCGATAGCATAACCGGGTTAAAAGCCCTCCCGGCTCCGGCGGTAACCGAGTCGGTCAATCGACCCAACGGCCAATCGAGGCCAGCAGCAATACCGAAAGGGGCTGCTGGCCTTACTTTTTGCAGAGGGCCGGGTATTTGGTGAACTTGCCCCGGAAATCCGGGAGCGCGTTCGCGTCGCCGGTCCGGATCCGGCGCAATTAAGTGAACCACCCCCACTGTTGGGAGGCCAACTTGGAACGAGTAACTATTCAAGAAGCGTCATACCGACTGAACCTGTCCCAAACCGAAATCCGTCGCTATATCCGCGAGGGCCGGTTGCAGGCGCACCGGGAGGGAGGCCCCAGCGGTCGTACCTGGCTGGTCGAACTGCCCGAAGCGGGATGGCTGGACGATGTAAAAGCCCACTTGCAGGAAATGGCGCAGCAGATGCCGCACTGGTGGTGGCCCGACGAAAGCCGGTCCGGCGCCGTCCACTATGTCGAAGACCTGGGCATCGAGGAAACGGTGCCGGTCTTCCTTTGCGGCCTGGTCAGCGAAAACATTTGGACGGCTACGGATTTCACCGAGTCCGAGCGTTGCTCCCAGTGCGGGCAGCTTGCCCAGGAGCGGGGCCTACCCCCGGACTGAGCGGCGGGAACGCCCCCTTTCCATTCTGCATCGCTCGCCGGTGCAATCAAACCCGGTGTATCCCGGGTTAACCGGGGGGCGCTTCGGCCGGTTCAAGGGCGAACCTGGTGTCAGTCATTAGGTTAAGGAACCGCTGAATAAGTCCGTGACCTGGGTGTTTAATGACTTATTCAGAGTATCCTTAAAAAGGCGTTATTCCCCAGATTCAGGATTGTCTTGTATAATGTAGGCGCTAACCCGGAGTTTGTTTGCCTCAATACTCACTGAATGCTCAATAGTAGAGTCCGATGGGGGATGGGGGGTGTCATGCCCGAGAAATATCAAGACGAAATTGAAGATATACTGAAAGATATTGAGGAAACCGGCTTGATTGTCCCGGCCGGAGGCTCGGAGCCCGCCCCTGACGACCTGCCCCTACCGATGGTCTCCAACCGGGGTGGAAGCTGGGAGAATGAACCGAGTCCGGACCCGGGTCGTTTCGGATCCGGGGCGCTGTGGCGGGTGGTCACTCCCGGGAAATTGGCTCTGGCCGGATTGGTGATGTTGCTGGTCGGGGTTTTGCTGGGGCAAGCGCGTTTTTTGGTGTGGGTGGGTCTGGCGGCGCTGGCCGCGGCTTATCTGCTCTTCTTCATCCGTCCCCGCCAGGTCAACCGGGACAAGCATTGGCGGGGCCGCGCGGTGGAATCCTCGGCGCCTTCCCCCTGGCGGAAATTCAAAACCTGGTTCAAGGACTAGGCAGACAACGCAATCGCAATAAATAGCGGCGGCGAGTCTTTACGACCGCCGCCGCTTTTGTTATCCCGTAAGCGCCGTTAGGTCAAGTAAGTTGGATGAGGCCAAGTTGGGTAAGTTCAAGTTAGGTAAGGCATAGCACAGCCGGCTGACGGCGAACTTGCACCGCCGCGCCGGCCTGCGTCCCTCCACCCGGAACTTCTACGGCGGCCACCGCCATGCTTACTCGGAAACGGCCTGCTTGAATTCCTCAATGGCCTTTATATGGGCATCCGGCCCCTGCAATCCGGCCCGCATCGTGTTGACCGATAGATGAGTGGCCCCCACCTCGGCCCAGGCGGCGGCGGATTTGCTCCAGGAATCGGGGTCGCCGCCGGCGATACTCACGCGTCCCTCAATGCCGATGGCGGCCGGGTCCCGGCCGGCGGCCCTGGCCTGCTCCCGCATCTCGCCAATTCGTTCCTGTCCGGCGCTGTCGGGCTGAAATTGAGGGAACCAGCCGTCCCCCATGCGTCCAATACGTTCCACCACCCGGTCGGCGCCCCCGCCGAACCAGATGGGTATGGGCCGCTGCACCGGCAGGGGATTGATTCCGGCGTGGGTTACCCGGTGATAGCGTCCCTCAAAAGTTACCACCTCCTGAGTCCAGAGGGCGCGCATCAACTCAACCTGCTCCTCGCAGCGACGGCCCCGGTTGCGGAAATTCTCACCCAGCGCCTCAAACTCCACATCGTTCCAGCCGATGCCGACTCCCAGCCGGAGGCGTCCGCCGGTAAGCACGTCCACCGCGGCGGCCTGCTTGGCGACCAGGGCGGTCTGACGTTGGGGCAGGATAAGGATGCCGGTGGTCATCTGTATCGTCTCGGTCAGGGCGGCCAGGTAGCCAAAGAGGACGAAGGGCTCGTGAAAAGTGTCCACGTGACTATAGGGGCGGTCCCATTCCTTCCGTTGGCTGGCATCGGCGCCCAACACGTGGTCGAACACCAGCAGATGTTCATAGCCCAGAGATTCGGCGGCTTGGGCATAGTCGCGAACTGCCACCGGGTCGGCCCCGATTTCGGTCTGAGGAAAAACTGCGCCTAGCTGCATAATTCTAACTCCTCGCCAATCTAGTTTCCGCAATTATAGCCTAATGGAAAGGGTCATAGTATGCCTTCATTTGGGTATCTTCGTATTTGAACGCATTTTTATCCCGGGTCATATCGGGCCAGGGCGCGTCATTTCGGTCAATGACTTTTTCAACCAGCTTTGGGCGCCCCGACGCCGGGCAGTCGCATTTGGGCGGCCAAAGTCCCCGGTAATCGTCTTTCCGGCGCAGGCCGGAATCCAAGGGGGTAATCCCAAGCGTAGAGTTCCAAATGCGATGGCGCTGGGCACACCGCTCCTCCGGTTGCCGGTGTCGTGTTTCAGGAAGCGCCACCGCCACCGCCACTGTCGGCTTATCCGGCCTTCAACCCTACCAGCTTGCTGTCGATGCTTTCCGCCGCCAGCGACAAGCTCTCCCACTCCTCCCACAGCGATTGCGCCTTCTCTTTGAGCGCCCGGTATTGCTCTCCCGAGGCCACAAGCTGAGTTGAGTCTTCAAACTGGTCGGGCTTGGAGAACATGCTCTCCAAGTCGGCTATGCGGGCCTCGTGGTCGGTCAGCGAAACGGATATCTCTTCTATCCGGACTGCCAGCTTGCGGGCCTCGCTGCTGAGGGAGCGGCGTTGTTCCTCTTCGGCGCTCAACGGCCTTCCGGAGCGTCTCCTGACCGGAGCCGGTACCGAGGCGGCGCCATTCGCTCCGTTGGCCGTAGCTCCGCTGGCCGTAGCTCCGCTGGCCGTAGCCCCGTTGGCCGTAGCCCCGCTGGCCGTAGCCCCGTTGGCCGTAGCCCCGTTGGCCGTTGTATCGGAGCGCAGCTCAGTGGCCTTGGCCTGCTTCCAGTGCAGATAGCTGTCGTAGTCTCCGGGGAAGACCGCGGGCCGGCCACCGTCAATCTCAACAATCTTGTTGGCAACCTGCCGGATGAGAGTCCGGTCGTGGGTAATGAGGCAGATGGAGCCGTGATAATCGCCAAGGGCGTCCGCGAGGATCTCCCTGGAGGCAATATCCAGGTGGTTGGTCGGCTCGTCCATTAGAAGCAGGTTGCTTGGCTGGAGGAGCAGCTTGGCCAGGGCGACCCTCGCCTTTTCTCCGCCGGACAGCACGGATATCGGCTTGCGGACATCGTCGCCGCTGAACAGGAAGCCGCCGAGGGTGGTACGCAGGTTCTGCTCCGACTCCTCCGGGGCCGCCTGTTGCAGCTCCTCAAGGAGCGTATTGTTCGGGTTGAGGAGGTCAAGGACGTGCTGCGCGTAGTAAGCCGGCACCACGTTGTGGCCGAGCTTCCTTTCTCCCGCGTCCGGGTTAAGGACACCGGCCAGCAGCTTCAACATGGTGGTCTTGCCGGCGCCGTTTGGTCCGACCAGGGCCACCCGGTCGCCGCGCGACAGCGTCAGGTTCATGCCGCGATAGACCGGGTTATCGCCGTAGGACTTGCTCACGTTGGTCAGCCAGATGACCTCGGAACCGCTGCGCGGCGGCGCGGGGAAGGAGTAGTGGACTTTACTGGTCGCCCGGGGCAACTCAATAATCTGGATTTTCTCCAGTTGCTTCAAACGGCTCTGCACCTGGCTGGCCTTCCTGGCCTTGGAGCGGAAACGCTCCACAAAGCGCATCTGCTTTTGTATTTCCCGCTCCTGCCGGGCCGCTGCCGCCTGCTTGACCTGAAGGGAGCGCTCGCGCGCCACCAGATAATCGTCATAGCCGCCCTTCATGATCACCACTTCGCCCGGCTCGATCGCCAGAACCCGGGTCGCCACCTGGTTCAGAAAAGCGCGGTCATGAGACGTGACGAGCACTCCGCCCTGAAAAGAGGCCAGGTACTTCTCAAACCACAGGTTGGCGTCCAGGTCAAGGTGGTTGGTTGGCTCGTCCAGGAGCAGCAGGTCGGGCTTTCTGAACAGCATCCGGGCAAGGCTGGCCCGCATTATCCAGCCGCCGCTGAACTCGCCCATGAGCCGGGGAAAGTCGCTTTGCTTGAAGCCAAGGCCCGAAAGGATCGCCTTGGCCTCGTATTCCCGGTCGTCTCCGCCCGCGGCCTCCAGCTCCAGGTCAAGCCGGATGAGGCGCTGCAGCAGTTCGCCCTGTTTCTCCGGGTCGGCCTCCAGTGACAGGGCCTCCCGCGCGGCGGCAATCTCGTTCGTGAGGGCAATGGCCTCGGTTCCGGCATCCAGCACTTCCTGGAGCAAGGGCTTGCCGGCAAACGTCGCAGGCTCCTGCTTGACATAGCCGATAGTGACGTTTCGCTGCATGGATATGCTGCCGGTTTCCGGGGTGGTAGCACCGGCCAGAATGTCCATGAGCGTGGTCTTACCGGAGCCGTTTGGGCCAATTAGCGCAATACGGTCTCCGGCGGCCATATTCAAGGTCAGACCACTGAAAAGAGTCCTGGTCGAGTAGCTTTTGCTGATGTTGGATGCAAATAACATATAATTCTGCCCGAACCATTATATCCCCATATCCCCGGGACGCAAATACCGGAAACGGCGAGCCGGGCCTTTTGATTCTCCCTCTCTCTTGGTGGAGCGGGCCGAGGTGAGGGTGAAGTCCTGCTTTCCAACAGCTTTGCATCCACCAGGGAGACGCCCCCACCTTAACCCTCCCCCGGAGGGAGCGGGAACTATTAAAAGGGCCCGGCATCGCGGCTGATACCCAATGGCAGCAGAAGTCGGGGCAGGATAATCGCGTTAAAGCCTTTATGCCTCGGGTCGACCTCAATGGTTCCGGCCCGCTGCCTTCATTCCGGAGAAATCCGGAATCCGGTAAATCCCCGACACATTTCAACTCTCTCGGCCAGACCGCCTGGATTCCGGCCCGCGCCGGAAAGACGATTTCCGGGGACTTGGATCGGTCAATTGCGATTGTCCTGGCGGTTGCGAGCGACGGGAAAATCAGCCTGCTGTAGAGTCGAATAGGACGAACTTTGAGAGCAAGAACCGGATAGAACCGCCCGCGGGGTTGGGTTAGTATTGGCGCAAGCAGCTTACATCGCTCAATAAGCGCAGGGGCAATTTATGACTACTTCGCCAAAAGGCGTACACCAGGCCAACTCCGAAGTCCGGTGGCAGGCGGTGCAAGACCGCGACCGAAGTTATGACGGCCGCTTTGTCTATGCGGTGGATTTCACCGGGGTTTACTGTCGGCCCACCTGCCCCAGCCGCCGTCCGCAGCAGAGCCGGGTACACTTCTTCGATGGCCCGGAAGAAGCGCAACGGGCGGGCTACCGGGCCTGCCGCCGCTGCCTCCCGGACCAGCCTTCCCCCCGGAGTCAACAGGCCGAGTTGGTGCGCCGGGTCTGTGACCGCATCGCAGACCAGATACAGGAACACCCGGAAGGGTTGCCTTCGCTGTCGCAATTGAGTCAAGCCGCCGGAGTCAGCCCTTCCCATCTGCAGCGAGTGTTCAGGAAGGAGCTGGGCCTTACCCCTAGACAATACGCCCATGCCCGGCGGTTGGAGCGGTTCAAGTCTCTGGTCCGCCAGGGCAACGGCCTGTCCGACGCCATGTTCGAAGCCGGGTTCAGTTCCTCCAGCCGTCTCTACGAAAGTTCCGGAGACCACCTGGGTATGACTCCGGGAAAGTACCGGAAGGGGGGGCGGCCTGACGATTAGCCACCTGGTTACCCGCTCAGCCCTCGGCTGCCTGTTGGTTGCGGCCACCGGTCAAGGGGTGTGCTCAGTGAAGCTGGGGGACGAGCCTGCCAGGTTGGTGGAGGAATTGCAGACGGAGTTTCCGGGGGCGGTGCATCAGCCGGGCGGGGAAGCTCTTGAAGGATGGGTCGGCGCCGTTCTGGAGTACTTGGACGGACGGCTGCCCGAGCTTAATCTACCGTTGGACGTTCGGGCCACGGCCTTCCAACGACGGGTCTGGCAACTGTTGCAGTCCATCCCTTGCGGGGCGACCCGCACCTACGGGCAAGTAGCCCTGGAGTTGGGTCTGGGAGGCAATGCCAGCCGAGCCGTGGGCCGGGCCTGTGCCTCCAATCCGGCGGCGCTGATCATCCCCTGCCACCGGGCGGTGCGCCAGGACGGCGGCCTGGCGGGCTGCCGTTGGGGGCTGGAGCGCAAGGCAGCGTAGGCAGCGTTGTTGGCAACGGAGGGGCAGCGTATGTGATGGGGAGTCAGCAAGCGGCCGGCCTCGGCTGCCAAAAGCGGCCTTCCGCTGCACTATTCGTCTAGCGCGTTGAAAAAATTACCTGGCGATTGAATAAATACAGGTGTTCACCGGCCGATTCCGAACTGTCCCTTCCATGGATCCCCTACATGGATCCCCTGCATGGAGTGCGCGCCCACGGGCCAGGAATCGCCTTTATATATTGGCAAACCCTAAAGGTCAGCCCCTCCAGGGGCTTCTTCCGTTGTCACAATTGACAAATCTTTCAGCCAAAGCCTAGACTGACACTAGCGCCGGGCGGGTTCCTAGCGGGAATCACTCCCGGTTGTTTAATTTCCTGGTCCTATTCTTACTCTTGAATCAGTCATTAAACGCCAGCGCCTTCACCCCGTCGTTCCTGCGAAGGCAGGAACGACGGGTAGGGATAAACACCCAAATCACGGACTTATTCAGAGGTTCCCTAAGTCACTGTACCTGACCTGGATTGGCATAAGGAGGGGAGTCCTAATGTTAATGGACTACGTTCTTCCGTATTTGATACAGAAGTATATTGCGGGCCTCGACGACCTCGACGACCTCGACGGCCTCGACGACCTCGACGCAGTTCGGGAATACGTGACTGGCCGTATTGGAGTTGTAGATGATGAGCTTATTGACTATGTCTCCATGGAGATTTGGCATTTTGAAGACGGGCTTTTGAGTGAAGAACGGCTTCGGGCTCGACTGGCGGCCATATTGCAAGAGACCGCCAATTATCCTATTTGGTTCACCAACGCAAGGGATTCAATTAACTCCGTTCGCTGCAGCACCGCATCTACTTCCGACTATTGCCTCTCCGACACCTGGACGCTCCACGATAGGCCAACGGTCACCCTGGGGAAGCATTCGTTTGCCTAACCTGGGGAAGGTAAACGACTCTCATGGGAATTTTCGTCACTCGATGCCCGTCGAGATGAACATCAAACCAATAAAGGCCAGGCAGGTCAATCTGCATCTGTAGCAAGGTGATAACATTTACACCGCGCTCGTCGTCTCCCTCAAAAGTTAAGGTTTGCCGAAACGGCTCGGAACTGTCTCCCGACGGTTTGTCCAGCCGTATCTCCAATGGCAGCGGACCTCTGGCGGCGCCGGATTTGAATGCCAGATAAAGGTTGATTTCGTAAGCAAACGGCTCCATTGTGTCCGGCGCTGCTTGGCCGGTTGCCTGCCGATTAACTCGGTCGATAATCCGGATAGCTGATGACACGCCGTCCTGTTCCCTTAAGACTTTTTCACACAGGAACGCAGCGCTGAGGAAAGGCCCCCGGTTAAACGGCGCTTCAGGTTGGGGTTCCACCATGGCGACTCCTTATCTCTTGAACAACCGGATAGCAGCCGTCTGTAACCTGCCAACATCCGACTTTGGCATCGCTTTTCTCCAATCGGACCTTAACTCCTCTAAATCAACCGCCCCCGGCGCCCGAATCATCTCCGCCGCCGTCCCGAAATACTTGGCAAACTCCCCCGCCGTGGTGATCCCTGGGCCATAGCCTCGTTCACGTCGTGAGACCGCCCTTCCCGGGTTCGTATTATAGCATCGCCACAGTGACGAGTCAGAGCGAGTTCATCATTCGGAGTGACCCGCAGGCCCCGCAGAATGACATATCGGGGGAATGGGTCTAGAATCTAGGCAGGGCAATCCAACGGGACCCGTGGCAGTGGTCCAGACACCGATACCAACCCCTGCAACGCGATGAGAAATTTCTATCGATAAGTCTCTATTGAGGAGGTAGCCCAATGGCCGCACCCGAGAAGATAAGCGTGGAAGATACCCAGAGGTATTACGATAGCACCGACCGCATCCGACTGAAGCCGGGCTGGATGCAAGGGGAAGGTCAACCCCTGCCTGAAATGGAACCCTATCTTTGGCGCTGGTCCGAGGTGGAGCCGCTGGTCCTGCGGAGTGGCGACCTGGTAACCCCGGACCGGGACGTGGAACGGCGTACCCTGCGTTTGGCGACGCCGGGCCTGGACCGAGGCACCACCCATACAATCACCGCGGCCTTGCAGCTCCTGCTGCCCGGCGAATGCGCCCCGGCCCACCGTCACACTCCCACGGCCATCCGGTGGGTGCTGAAGGGCCAGGGGGCCTACACCACGGTGGAAGGCGACAAGTGCTACATGGAGCCGGGCGACCTGATTCTCACCCCCTCCTGGACCTGGCACGACCACAGCAACGAAGGCTCCGATCCAATGATCTGGCTGGACGGATTGGATGTCCCCCTGGTCCGCTATCTGAGGGCCAACTTCTATGAGGCGTTTCCCGAAGACCGGCAGCCGGTAATCGGTGTGGGCGAGTCGGAAAAAAGGTACGCCTCCGGCGCCCTGCGTCCCGCCTGGGAGGACACCAACCTGCCCTATTCGCCGCTGTGGCACTACAAGTGGGACAAGACCTACGAGGCCCTGCAGCGTTTGGCGGAGATCGACGCCAGTCCCTTTGACGATGTGGCGATGGAGTTCAGCGACCCGGTCACCGGCGGGCCGGTGCTGCGCACCATGACCTGCTGGGCCCAGATGATTCGGCCTGGCATCAACACCCGGGCGCACCGCCAGACCAGTTGCGCCGTCTATCAGGTGTATAAGGGCGAAGGCTACAGCGTCATTGACGGCCGGAGGTTCGACTGGAGCGAAGGCGACTTCTTCGTGGTACCGCCCTGGGTCTGGCACGAACACGCCAACGAGTCCACCGAAGAGGCCGTTCTGTTCTCCATCCAGGACATTCCGGTAATGAAGGATATGGCCCTGTATCGGGAAGAACCCTACCAGGAGAACGCCGGCCACCAACCGGTCACCGGCCGCTTCACCGGCTAGGTCTGTTGGGGACTATAACCGTTCCCCGGGGCGCCGGGCCGGAAACGCTCCTAAGTAAGCCGGTAAAAGCATAATGACCGGCCCGGCGCCCCGGGTTGCGGCCGGGGAGATGGTATAGACGGCGCTGGTGGGGATCACCTGTTTTTGCAGTCGTCAGGTACAGCTTGCATCCCGCGACATTAGCGTCAATGCTCAATCCGGGAATGGCATTGTTTCCCCGAATGGTCGCGGGTGCGCCGGTCGATTCCGGCGAAGCGGTCATTTACGCCTTAGCAGCATCCGGCGTCAGGCCGGTCCCGGGTCAAAAGACACCAACCTTCGGCTGCCGGTCTCGGTAGGTTAAAGCCTGGATAATTTACTTCGGCATTGCCTTGTCGATGGAACGTGGGTGAGGCATTGGGAAGTCGCCGGTGAATCTGTGAATCAAGGATGCCCCGGCCAACGCTATTGCTGGAATCGGAATGAACGTACGAATAAGACCGGCCAACCTGGGGGACGCCGCTCCCATGGCGAAGGGTCACGTCGATACGTGGCGCTCCGCCTATTCCGGCATTGTCCCCGCCGATTTCCTTTCTCATCTCTCGTACCAGGCCCGGGAATCGGGGTGGAGCGACATCCTGGGTCAGGAACGACCGGCCACCAGTATTTTCGTAGCTGCGACTACCGACGGTGAAGTTATCGGCTTCGCCAGCGGAGGACCGGAACGGGAGGGTAATCAGACTTACCCGGGAGGGCTTTACGTCATTTATCTTCTCGAAAAACATCAGGGCCAGGGTGTAGGTGTAGGTCGCGCCTTGTCTCAGCAGTAACCCATCGTCTGCTGACCGCTGGGATTCGCTCGATGTTGGTATGGGTTTGGAAGACAACCTCCCCGCCTGCAAATTCTACGAGTCGCTGGGAGGCGAGAGAGTCAGTCGGAAAATGATTTCCTTTGGGGACGTGGAGCTTCCGGAGGTGTCCTACGGTTGGAAGGACGTGTCCAACCTGGCGGGGGCATCGCCGGTCTCAAGTTAAAATGCGGTGAATCCTGCTGCTCTTACTGCCGGCCCTGCCTCAAGACAGCCCGATAGTGGGCGAGGATGTAGCAGCGATAGTCCGGCACGGCACGGCACGGCATGGTTATCAATGGAGCTGATGATGGCCGGCCAAGGGAGACTGTAAACGGAACTTTCGAGTTGGCGGTAGAGTTTTAGCCCTTTACCGTCACAACCGCTTCAGCCAGCCGTCAATGTCCAACCCGGTGTGTTGGCAAGCCCGCAGGACAATTTCGCTTGCCGCCCGCGCATCCTCCACGGCGTCGTGATGGCGAAACGCGATGCCCAGGTCGCCCGCGATGATTGCCAGACTCCACTTGCGCCGGTATCTCTCCGGCCAGGCGCGGCGGGCAATCTTTGAACTGTCCAGCCAAGCAGTCCGAATCGGCTCCAGTCCATACCGCTCCATCGCGCCGTTCAGCGCCGCCCGGTCGAAGGAGGTATGGCTCACCAGGGCCATGCCTTCCAGTATATGGCGCAGCCCTCGCTCAAGTTCAGGAAGGGTTTCGCTGTATTTAACCGCGTCTTGATCAATCCGGTGAAGTCTGACATTGAAGTCATTGAACTGCGCTTCGGGATTGACTAAGATGGACAGTTGCCTTTTGATAACCCCGTTGTGAACCCGTACAATTCCGATCTGACAGATGCTGGAAGGGTCCGCGTTGGCCGTCTCCACGTCAATGGCGTTAAACGTCAGGTTGCCCATCTATCTCACTCCCGTCTGCTGACAGTAGCCCGTTGACCGGCCCGGCCCGGTATCGCCTGGAATGTCTCAACTTACGGCGCCAGCCCTTTGCGGCGGTCGAACCCGGCAAAAACCCGGAGGACAGGCTACGATTATGACAGTTCATGGTACCACACCGGCATACACCCGATACCATTGGGCCAAGTCGGACCGGGCCAACCCCGGCCGGATACATTTGCTGGAACATCACCTGGCCGACGTGGGGGCGTGCTTCGAAGCCCTGCTGAGGCAGCCCACCATCCGGCGGCGGCTCGCCCACTCCGGAAACCTGGACGACCTGGACCCCCAAACGGCGGCGCGCCTAAGCGTTTTGGCCGCCCTGCACGATATCGGCAAAGTGAACATCGGGTTTCAGACCCAGATTTGGACGGCCGCCGACCTGGAGGGACGGCGCAAGCCCAGCCGGGCCGGGCACACCTCGGACCTGGTCCCGGTCTTGCTCGGCGAGGATGAGAAGACCGGAGAGTGGTTTCTCGACGGGCTGGGATGGGACGAAATCAGCGGGTGGGACTCGGACGGCGGAACGACCGTTTCGGCGCTGTTCGCCGCCGCGTTTTCCCACCACGGCGAGCCCCTGAATCTCTACGACTCCAAATCGGCCAACCCCGCCGGCTGGCAACCCTTTGCCGCCCTGAACCCGGAACAGGCGGTCCGGAGAATCGGTCGTCTGATACGCGCGTGGTTCCCCCAGGCGTTCCGGACTGACGCACCGCCGCTTCCCGCCGCGCCCGCCTTCCAGCACCTGTTCCTGGGCTGGTGCACGCTGGCCGACTGGATTGGCTCGGATGAGCAATGGTTCAAGTTCGTGGATGCCAGCGACGATAATTACATAAACCTGGCGCGGGAGCGGGCTGGCGTTGCGATCAAGGAAGTTGGGCTGGACCTGGCTGAACAACGGTCGGCGGCTGATGTGATTCCGGGTTTCGAGGACTTGTTCGACATACCCGGCAATCCGCAGCCCAACCCGGTTCAGCATGAGGCCGCTTGGGAAACGCCGCTGGATGAACCCGTGGTGATCATCGAGTCCGAAACCGGCTCCGGCAAGACCGAGGCCGCCCTGTGGCGGTTCGCCAGGATGTACGAGGCGGGGTTGGTGGACGGGCTGTACTTCGCGTTGCCCACCCGCTCCGCCGCCAGTCAACTTCACCAACGGGTATGCAGGTTCATAACCAGACTGTTCGCGGCCGGTCACCAACCCGAGCCGGTATTGGCCGTTCCGGGTTACCTGCAAGCGGGGAACTTCACCGGCAGTCACCTGAGCCGCTACGAAGTCTGGTGGGAAGATGCGTCCGGGCATGACGCCCGCAGGCAATTCTGGGCCGCCGAGTCCGCCAAGAGGTTCCTGGCCGCCCAAATCGCCGTCGGAACCGTGGACCAGGCGATGATGGGAGCATTGAAGGTGCGCCACGGCCACATGAGAGCGGCTTGCCTGGCCCGCAACTTGCTGGTGGTGGACGAGGTCCACGCCTCGGACACCTATATGCGGGCAATCATCGAGGCCCTGCTCGATGCCCACACCGGCGCCGGAGGGTACGCCCTGCTCATGTCGGCAACTCTGGGTTCGGCGGCCCGGCAAAGCTTATTGTTCCGTGGTCCGCGCCGAACGTCTCAAACCCGACCCACGCCGGACGAAGCCGAAGCAGTCCCTTACCCGGCGGTCATAACCGCCGCGGAGCTGGGAGAGACGGTGTCGCGGCTGCCGGCCAATGCGCGGGATAAGCGGGTCACGGTAATTGCCGATCCCATCATGCGGGACTTCGAAGCTACCGCGCAGCGGGCGTTGGCCGCGGCCCGACAAGGGGCCAAAGTGCTGGTAGTCCGCAACACCGTTGACTTCGCCGTCGAGACGCACCGGGCGCTGCTGAGACAGGCGGCAACGGCGCAAGAGCAGGCCCTGCTGTTTGCCTGCCGGGGCGTGCAGACCTTGCATCACGGCAGATTCGCGGCTGAGGACCGGAAGCTGCTGGACGCTGCGGTGGAGGAACGGGTTGGCCGGACACGGGAATCCGGCGGGTTGGTGGTCGTCGGCACCCAAACCCTGGAACAGTCGTTGGACATTGACGCCGACCTGCTCATCACCGACCTTTGCCCGATGGACGTGCTGCTCCAGCGCGCAGGGCGTTTACACCGGCATAACCGGCCCGGGGAACGCCCCGCCGGGTTCGAGACCGCCGCTTGCATCGTGCTTACCCCCGAGGGCGGGGACCTGGGGCCGTTCCTGAAGCCCGGGCCCAATCGCAACGGCCTTGGCCCCGGTGGTTACGTTTACGAGGATCTGCGAGTCCTGGAGTCCACCCGGAGGCTGGTAGTGCAGTTCTCCGCGAGCGGGCAACCTTGGCGGATCCCGGCGATGAACCGGATGCTGGTGGAGCGGGCAACCCATCCCCAGAGGTTAGAGGACCTGGCGGTCGGCCTGGGAGACGATTGGGTGATGCACGGCAATGAGGTTGCCGGGGAGATAATTGCGGAAGGATTCACCGCGCGAGACGCGATCATCCGGCGCGACTGCTCCTTCCTGGAAGGCGAGGTGGCTTTCGGGTCAGTGGAAGAGCGCATCCGCACCCGACTTGGCGACGAGGGCGTGATGGTGACCTTCGAGCCTTCGCCCGCCAGCCCCTTCGACGCGGAGTTGCGCATACCGCAACTGTCCATCCCCTACCACCTGTCCCGGGGCCTGAGCGCGGAAGACCCGGTGGAAACCGTTCCGGTTGAAGAGGGGTTCGAGTTTTCCTTGGCGGACGCCCGTTTCCGCTACGACCGGCTGGGGCTGCGGCGGCTTTAGTGACCGCTGCCGGGCAGGCGCTGACCCGGCAGCGGCATATCCCCGCGCCTGCGGGGGAACTCTCAGGATGCTGCGAAGTATCGCAACGTATTGGGGTCTATCCACACAGGTGATGTGGCAACTGCGGTGTGCACCCAACTTAATCAGGGTATGTTATCCCTGCCCATCTTGACAAGTAGATGATTGGTTTGGTAGGATGGCATAAGCAATAAGTTGCTATGGTCTTTTACCAAATCCAATTCGGAGGTCGCATGAAATCTATAGACGAATCTCGGATAGGGTTGCTGCACTCGCTCAGAGAGAAACTTTCATCCACTTCAGTGGATTTGAAAGTAGCTGAAAGTGCCTGCGCCGACCTGCGTATGAAACGTAACGCATTAGAGTCCACCATTTCAATGTTGTGCGAGGAAACCCCAGCACCAAATAAGTGACAGTTGCTCATGGCTAATGGTAACTGGTTTCCGTCACCATTAGAAGTAATAGGCTTCCTACAAGGTCCTAAATATGCTTGGAGTGCCAATATTATGCTTAACATCTTAAGTGAACCCTTACTCCGATTTGATTCGGCTACGGGAACCCGAACCGAGGCCACGCTGCCGGAAGTATATGCTGCGCTAATCGGCGACAAGGTGGAGGCCTTTCCCGCGTTGCGGTCCCATCAACGGCATGCCTGGCACGCCTTCTTGGTGCAATTGGGCGCGATGGCGATGCACCGGGCTGGTATCGACACGCCGCCGGACACCGCCGGAGAGTGGCTGGACTTGCTCAGGAGTCTCACCTCGGACTACCCGGACGACGAACCCTGGCATCTGGTGGTGGACGACATCACCAGGCCCGCATTCATGCAGCCCCCGGCCCGGTCCGCCGAGCGGGAGACGGACTACAAGAACAAGGTTGCGACGCCCGACGAATTGGATATGCTCGTGACTTCAAAAAATCATGACCTGAAGTCCTCCGTTGCCGCCCAAGCCACCGTTGACGACTGGATATTCGCGCTGGTGGCTTTGCAAACCATGGAAGGTTACGGCGGGGCAAAGAACTACGGTATCTCTCGTATGCCTAGCGGGTATGGTAACCGTTCCGCCTTTAGTCTCACTCCGTCGGAACGTGTTGGAATCCATGTCAGACGCGACCTGATTGCCTTGCTGGAACACCGTCAAGCGATTCTTAACGAATATCCGGTGTATTCGACAACGGATTCGGCCATTTGCCTGGTTTGGACCCAACCTTGGGATGGCAAAAAAGCCGAGGCGTTGCTGCCCAGCGTTCTCGGTCCATTCTATGTCGAAATATGTCGGAGGATCCGTCTGCATAGGAAACACGACGGATTGTATGCCGTTCGCTCTACGTCTGACGGACGGAGAATTATTGATATGAAAGGGCTAACCGGAGATCCTTGGGCGCCGGTTAGCAACGCTACCAACCCCAAAGGGACGCCGCCGGCGTTTCTTGGCCCCCGGAAGTTCGGATATGAGCGGGTAGTAGCGGGGTTAACCTCTCCCGATTGGAAACAGCCAGCCCTGTTAAAGGTTGCCCAGTACGACAAGGTTTACAGCGGTGACATGCAGTTGGTCGCCAGAGGCATGGTACGCGGTGAAGGAGGGACCGACGGGTACTACGAACGGGTAATTCCACTGAGGCTGAAGACAATACAGGGTTTCGTAAGGGCCAACGGGCTCAAGGTTCTTGGCGACCTCGCTAGAGAACGCATAGAAGAAGTTAGGAAAGTCCAGCGCATCCTCAGCCATGCTATCCAAGTATTCGTAGCCCGCGGTGACAGCGACAAAATCACCTCGGACCAACGCAACATCGCTCAAACCTGGCTGAACCGGTTGGACGAATGGTTGACGCACGCTTTTTCGAAGACCTGCAAAAAGAGTTCGAGGTCGACGGTAGCGACGAACGCACACTCGTTCGCAACGGATGGCTACGCAACGGCAAGGACGGCATCGTTGACCATGCCAATCGTATGTTAGTTGACGCTGAAAATACGCTGCCTTGTCCTTCTATCCAACGTTACAAAGCCAAGGTACAGGCCGACAGCGTGTTTTGGAGCCGGTTGCATGGGTCAAACGGCTTGCCTTTCTTGTTTCAGAGAGTTAATGAGGAGGATGTGGAATGGCAGAACAACAACCAAGCGTCTCCAGTGGAGAATCCGACGGAAGCTCAGATGCACCTGTTCGAGTAGAACAGATCCCAAATAGCCGAATCAGGGAAACTACCTTCACCAACCAAGTGATCGAAGCGGCGCACCACCACGGCTGGCAACCATATCACCTCCGCGACCGGGACAGCATACACATTGTCCGCGGTAGGGGATTCCCTGACTTGGTTATGTACCGGACAGACACCGAAACGGGACGAACAGAATTGCTCGCTGCCGAGCTTAAGCGGGGGTATGACAGCGAGCTACGGCCTGAACAGTCGGAATGGCTGGAAGCACTAGGCTTTCATATCCCGGCCTACGAATGGCGTCCTGAAAACTGGAATGAAATAGAGAGGATTCTCGAACTCGGGCCTGAGAACTCAGGCGAGGTTAAAAAAGAACCGTCGCGGACACGGCGGCAACTGAGCGATAGCCAAATACCGAGAAACTTCGGCAACTCCATCACCAACTTGGTCGAAACAATTGAAGGTAAAGAGTTCGGACCTGGCAACCGGGCCAAATTAAGGCGAATGGACCCCAACAACCCAAACACGGCGATATTCTGGCAGCTCACGTCTTGGGATGGTATGCCGAGAAACCCGGACATCGGGAAGTGGGGACTTATCCTACACGGGATGGCTCTAATGGCACACGGAGCAGGATTGGCCCACAGGCCGCAGATATTTGTCGGGCAAGCGTTACATCAAGGTAGTGGGAAAAGAACGCCTTTCTACAGTGAAGCCCGATTGACAACATTGCTGTCTGCCAGAGGGCCGGCTCTTTACCGTCTGCTGGCAAGGCTGTTCCGGATGCTGGCAAACGAAGGCTGCGCCTTCAATTGGCGCGAAATGGCTTGGTTCATCCTTAATTCAGGAGACAACGAAGCCCGGGCCGAAGAGTCCAGAATTGGTATAGCCCGCGCCTACTACCAAACCGAGCGGCGCAGTTTCCAAAAATCCGAAGCATAAGGAGTTTTCACTATGACAACGCCCAGATTCTTGCAAGTTCATACCCTTCACTCCTACCCGGCGGCTCTGCTGAATAGGGACGACAGCGGGCTTGCCAAGCGTTTGCCCTTCGGCGGGGCCGTGCGCACCCGGATATCCTCCCAGTGCCTCAAACGGCACTGGCGTATGGCTGAAGACCTTTTCGCTTTGAAGAATATCGATGGCTTTACCGACTCAATGCGTACCCGAAACGCCGTATCGCTCGGCGTGATGAAACCTCTGAAAGATGCCCAAGCCGCCAGTAAAGAGGTTTTGGATGAGATTGAGAAAGTCTTTCAAGAAAACGTCTATAGCGACAGTGGCACTCAGCCTTTGTTGCTCGGTTTTCCTGAAGTGGAATATCTGGGTAGCAAGGCCGCCGCCATCTGCGACGAACATCCGAATGATGCCAAATCTGCTGGTGACAAAGCCAGTCGATTGTTCAGCACCCAACGCCGCAGCGAAGAGAAGGATAACTTCCGTGCTTTTCGAGAGAACACCAGATTCCCCGGCGGGCTAATCAGCGCGCTTTTTGGAAGGATGGTAACCTCTGACCCGGCAGCTAATATGGACGCCGCCGTCCACGTCGCCCACGCCTTCACGGTTCATAGTCAGGAAGAAGAAATGGACTTTTGGGCTGCGGTTGAGGACTTGCCGAAGGAGGAGGAAGGCCCCGGAGCGGCTCATCTGAACGATATGGAACTGACCGCCGGCCTGTTCTACGGCTACGTGGTAGTGGATGTGGCGGGGTTGGTTTCCAACCTGGAAGGCTGCCCGGCCGGGGACTGGCAAAGTAATGACCGGGACCTGGCCGCCCAGGTGGTCAACAACCTGATACATCTGATTGCTACGGTTACTCCCGGCGCCAAGCTGGGTTCCACCGCCCCTTATGCCTGTGCGGACTTGGTACTGGTTGAGGCGGGTAGTCGTCAGCCCCGCAGCCTGGCCAACGCTTACCGTAATCCGGCCAAAGCCCAGGTTGAGGATGCCACTGCAAAGCTCTCCGGCTACCTGGACAAGCTGGACAACGCTTATGGCGGCAAGGAAGTTCGCCGGATGATGTCGGTGGACGACTGCGACCTCCCCGGCGCTGACCGGCTGTGCCTGGACGACCTGGCGACGTGGGCGGCGGAGTCGGTCCAGGACGGTGAGGTGACCTAACCAATGAAACATCTCATTCTGGCCCTGGAATCGCCTCTGATGGCTTTCGGCGGCGAGACCATCGACAATCTGGGTGTCATCCGCTGGTTTCCTTCGGCATCAATGCTGACCGGCCTGCTGGCCAACGCCCTGGGCTGGCGGCGCATTGAGCGGGAACGGCACCAGCAGTTGCAAGACCGGCTGGTTTTCGCCGCCCGTATCGACCGGGAACCGGCGGGTGGGGTTCGGATGACCGATTTTCAGACAGCCGCCATCAATAACACCGAGCAGAGTTGGACCACACGCGGCTACCCGGAAGGGCGGGGTGGCGGTACTTATCAGAACCACCTCCGTTACCGTGACTACTTTGCCGATATGCGCGTAACCGTCGCGTTGCGCCTGGACGCGGAGGGAGACGAACCAACGCTGGACAACCTGGCGACGGCCTTGCAGGAACCGGCCCGGCCCCTGTTCATCGGACGCAAACCCTGTCTGCCCTCAACCCCGTTGTTTGGCGGTTTCAGCGACGGGAATTCCGCTCTGGCCGCGCTGCTGGCCACACCGATAGAAGCAACGGACGTCGCGCCGGATTCCCCCATACGGTTGCTGTGGCCGCAAAACGACGCCCCCGCAGACTTGGCTCCGTTAAACGTCCGGCTCAGACAAGAGCAAATGCTGACGGACCAGAGAAACTGGCTGTCGGGCCTGCACGGGGGCGGGCGGGCAATGTGCTACGGAACTGCAATGTTGGAGAGTTTCGGGCTTCCGGCAGGAACGGAAGAGGAGGGTCGCGAATGACCAATATGACCGCCGCCAGGGACGCTGTTCCGGCAACAACACCCCGGCAAATGATCCGGGCCGAAATCAACGTGCGCGAGTTCCATCGCTGGATGGGCAGTAGGCGGCTGCAAGACCCGGACCACGCCATGCACTGCCTGTTGACCGAGTGCTTCGGCAAGCCGCCTCCCGATGGTGACGGATTGGCTCCCAAGCCCTTCCGTCTGATAATCCCGCGGGTCGGTTCCACCGGCACGCTCTACGGCTACGGGCCGGCCGATGCCGACGCCATGCGGGAGGCGGCCCAATTATACGGCGACCCGGCGCAATGTCGAATTCTGAACCTGCCTACCCTGGCTGCCAAGTCGATGCCCGCGGAATGGACGGCGGGCAAGCGTCTGGGCTTTGAAATTCGGATTCGGCCCGTGGTCCGGCGCGGACGAGGGGCGATGAACCCGAGTTCGGAGCGGGACATCTTTCAACTGGAAGCCGAAAAGTATCCCGGGAAGGAAATGCCCTACAATCGGGAAGAAATCTATCGTAACTGGCTGACCCAGCTGATGGCCCGTCAGGGGGGCGCGGACCTGGAGTCGGCCACCCTACAGTCTTTCCAGCGCGTCCGCTCCTTCCGACATACCCACGCTCGCCACTGCGAAGGCCCCGACGCGCTAATGCAAGGCAACCTGACCATCACCGACTCCGCTGCCTTTGCCCAATTGCTGGCCCGGGGCATCGGTCGGCACCGCGCTTACGGCTATGGGATGCTGCTGCTGCGTCCGCCGCGCCGCTAGACCGAGGCGCGCCGCACCTTAACAACCGAAAACAAAATACCCCATCCTTCCCCGCCCCTGCGGGGATAAACCGGAGGCAGGCTCAATGTTAAGAGGAAGATTAGGTCTGGAAACAGCCAGGATACCTCACATCGACCGGCACGGCCTGTTGTGGCTTTCCCGGGGCGCGCTGGCCGTAAAGGACGGTACGCTTCGGTTTGAGCGCCAAGGCGGGCCGGACGCCGACAGCAGCCTGGAGGAAGGAGAATACGGCATCCCGTTCCAGAGTCTTTCCATGATTCTGCTGGGGCCGGGTTCTACGGTAAGTCACGATGCGCTGCGGCTTATGGCCCGCCACGGGACCGCGCTGGTGGCCGTGGGCGAGGACGGTGTGCGCTGTTACACCGCTCCTCCGCTGCTGCCCGACACTTCGGACATCGCCCGGCGGCAGATGCGGGCCTGGGGAGACCCTGCGGGGAGCCGGATTGTCGTCGCCAGGAAGATGTACGCCCTGCGCTTGGGCGAGGTACTGCCCCAACAGGACATCTCAGCCCTGCGGGGCGTGGAAGGCGCCCGTATGCGGCGGACCTACCGGCTGGTTGCCCAACGTTATGGTATAGAGTGGAAGAATCGGCGCTACGACCGTACCGACCCCATGTGGGCCGACCTTCCCAACCAGGCAATTAACCACGCCTCGGTGGCGGTCACCTCGGCAGCGGTGGTAGCCGTGACCGCCACCGGCGCCATTCCCCAGTTGGGCTTTATTCACGAGCATAGCGGAGAAGCCTTCGCCCTGGACATTGCAGACCTGTTCCGTGACACCGTTTTGCTGCCTGCGGCCTTCCAGTCGGCCCGGGAGGTCATGGACAATCCCCGCTTGAACATCGAGCGTCATACCCGGCGCACGACCGGCGAAATGCTCCGCAAGGAGCGGGTCATCGCGAAAATGATTGACCGCATCAAGACCCTGTTTCAGGACGTGGCCCCTCTCGAGATGGCAACCGGAATCGGAGACGCAGGCGAGTTGGATGATGGCGGGATAGATGCCGGGATAGAAGACTTTTATTTGGAAGAAGGAGGCGAGGAATGACGGTAATAGTAACGGTGAATGTCGAATCCCGGTATCGGGGGTTCCTGGCCTCTGCCATGCTGGAAATAGCGCCGGGGGTTTACACCTCACCGAATATGACCAGCGGCATTCGCGACCGGATTTGGGAGGTGTTGACCGACTGGTATTCTCAACTCGGCCAAGGGTCAATCATAATGACGTGGCGGGACCCGTCGGCGGTAAGCGGGCAGGGGATACGGACATTGGGAGAGGCGCCAAAAGAGATTGTTGACGCCGACGGAGTTTATCTGGTTAAGTACCGTTAATCACCCAGCGCAATAATGAGCCAACGCCAACATTCCCAAAGTAGGGGTTCCCCCGCAAGCGCGGGGATAGACCGGCGATTGAGTTACTGACTACGGCGGGTTCGGGGGTTCCCCCGCAAGCGCGGGGATAGACCCTCGGTCCTCGATGACATTGACACTCAGCAGAAGGTTCCCCCGCAAGCGCGGGGATAGACCCCGCACTGCAAGCGCAGTTGACGGAGATTGGCGGGTTCCCCCGCAAGCGCGGGGATAGACCGTGGCCCGCAACACCGGCAAGGCCTTGTGAATCGGTTCCCCCGCAAGCGCGGGGATAGACCGTCCGGGGGGACGGTGCGAAATGACAGTGCGCCGGTTCCCCCGCAAGCGCGGGGATAGACCGGGGGATAAGGGAGACCAGGGCGATGCAGGGATGGTTCCCCCGCAAGCGCGGGGATAGACCCACCTGGGGGATACCCGGAGTCTGATTAGCCGCGGTTCCCCCGCAAGCGCGGGGATAGACCGCTCTTTATTTTCCTGGGCGAGCAGGCCAATGCGGTTCCCCCGCAAGCGCGGGGATAGACCCCCTACTGATAAACTCCCTCGCACTCGGGGGGGGGTTCCCCCGCAAGCGCGGGGATAGACCCATTCTCTTGGGTCATTTGGTGCCTCCCGTTTAGGTTCCCCCGCAAGCGCGGGGATAGACCCCGGCTCATACCCTCCACGATTGGCGTAGTGACGGTTCCCCCGCAAGCGCGGGGATAGACCCAGGACATCGGCGTAGTCCCGGTCGAGGCAGAGGGTTCCCCCGCAAGCGCGGGGATAGACCCGCTGGGTAGTAAGACTCTGGGCGCAACACGACGGTTCCCCCGCAAGCGCGGGGATAGACCCGTCATCTTCATTCCTTTCGTGCTTTCTCTGAAGGTTCCCCCGCAAGCGCGGGGATAGACCGTGAACCGAATGGAAAACTGGAAACTTATCAAGGGTTCCCCCGCAAGCGCGGGGATAGACCTCAATCGGACAGACAATTTACCCTGTTCCACAGGGTTCCCCCGCAAGCGCGGGGATAGACCCGCCGATAGAAGGAATAGTCGCCAGCAGTTCCTGGTTCCCCCGCAAGCGCGGGGATAGACCCTGCATATCTGCGGAAATGGACAAGGGCACTGCGGTTCCCCCGCAAGCGCGGGGATAGACCCGTTAGATTGTAGGTGCCTGCAACGGCCGTTCCGGTTCCCCCGCAAGCGCGGGGATAGACCGCATCGGGTTTTAGGTCACTGAAGGTCGAAAACGGTTCCCCCGCAAGCGCGGGGATAGACCGGTGGTAATCAAGAGAAACGCCCGGGGAATGGTGGTTCCCCCGCAAGCGCGGGGATAGACCTTCCCCGGTAGCGTTAGGGCCAGCATTAGACATGGTTCCCCCGCAAGCGCGGGGATAGACCGTTACTTCTATTTCCGGCGGCACGGCTTTGCGCGGTTCCCCCGCAAGCGCGGGGATAGACCCCGTCCTGTTACCGGCGTGGTTCCGGAGATTGCGTTCCCCCGCAAGCGCGGGGATAGACCCCTGCGTTGCCATGGCTCTGGTTGCTTCCGTGAGGTTCCCCCGCAAGCGCGGGGATAGACCTGTGACTGGCGGAGGATGCAAGGATGTGGTGCGGGTTCCCCCGCAAGCGCGGGGATAGACCGTAGGCACAAGCTGATTCTCGCCGCTGTAGGGAGGTTCCCCCGCAAGCGCGGGGATAGACCGATGGGGCAGAGGCCGACCCGTCTGTTGGGGGTGGTTCCCCCGCAAGCGCGGGGATAGACCCCCAACAGCAGGAGTCCAGCGCATTGGAGAGCAGGTTCCCCCGCAAGCGCGGGGATAGACCCCCTCGTTATTGCGGCGGATGGCACAGTATACCGGTTCCCCCGCAAGCGCGGGGATAGACCGCGTCTCGACTGCCCAGGGGTATCCATTCGTAGGGTTCCCCCGCAAGCGCGGGGATAGACCGCTTTGGTTTATCCGCCATAATACCTCCACGGCGGTTCCCCCGCAAGCGCGGGGATAGACCATACGGCGAGGTACACCAAAGCCAGGAAGATGAGGTTCCCCCGCAAGCGCGGGGATAGACCTGGCAGGATGCAGGTAGTCGCCCGGTTCACTACGGTTCCCCCGCAAGCGCGGGGATAGACCGGGTATAGCCTAAAGGAGATGCAGCTATGGGGAGGTTCCCCCGCAAGCGCGGGGATAGACCCGCCACCCCGTCTATCAGGTCCCGGCTGTACACGGTTCCCCCGCAAGCGCGGGGATAGACCCGCCGTGCGGGATGTAATCCAAGATGTATTTGAGGTTCCCCCGCAAGCGCGGGGATAGACCGTTACTTCCACTTCCGGCGGCACTTGCTTGCGCGGTTCCCCCGCAAGCGCGGGGATAGACCGGTGGTAATCAACCGGAACAAAAGAGGAATGGTGGTTCCCCCGCAAGCGCGGGGATAGACCGTCCGGAGCGCACCGGCAAGCCCGTTCGAGGTAGGTTCCCCCGCAAGCGCGGGGATAGACCGTTGACGCTGACGTGCAACAAAATCCCGGCGCCGGTTCCCCCGCAAGCGCGGGGATAGACCCGACTCATGCAATGAGGTGTCACCTTCATATTCGGTTCCCCCGCAAGCGCGGGGATAGACCCTTGTTAAATACTGGCACCATTGCTTCGCTGTCGTTCCCCCGCAAGCGCGGGGATAGACCCCGGGCTATCATCCAGAACGGTGGCGGTTCGGAGGTTCCCCCGCAAGCGCGGGGATAGACCGCTGGCGGACTTGGGCAGCGGGATGTTTTGTCGGGTTCCCCCGCAAGCGCGGGGATAGACCGTGCCTAGCTGCCCTTCAGACGCTATTCGATCTGGTTCCCCCGCAAGCGCGGGGATAGACCCGACAGCTCCGACGGCGAGATGTGCGACTACTGGGTTCCCCCGCAAGCGCGGGGATAGACCGCCACTAACTCGGACGGCGCGACTATCCTTTACGGTTCCCCCGCAAGCGCGGGGATAGACCCGGACGGCTGGAGTACCGGGCTAGGCATTGCGGGGTTCCCCCGCAAGCGCGGGGATAGACCGCGTAGGTGTACGTTGGCGTTGGCGGCACCAATGGTTCCCCCGCAAGCGCGGGGATAGACCGGACCAAGAGAAACTACCAGGATTTGGAGGATAGGTTCCCCCGCAAGCGCGGGGATAGACCGGCTTCCGAGCGAGTGCGTCAAGGTGGCATCGGGGTTCCCCCGCAAGCGCGGGGATAGACCGGTAGTTGCCATTGGCTACCAGAGTGGGAATGTGGTTCCCCCGCAAGCGCGGGGATAGACCCCCGGCTGGCGCCTAGGAGATGATATGCCCAATGGTTCCCCCGCAAGCGCGGGGATAGACCCATTCGCAAAGAGGAGGTCAGCTCCAATGCCCTGGTTCCCCCGCAAGCGCGGGGATAGACCGCTCCCGGCACTGGAGGCACCAAATGACCATCCGGTTCCCCCGCAAGCGCGGGGATAGACCCCACTATGGCAAGAGCGACGCCGACGGCTGCTTGGTTCCCCCGCAAGCGCGGGGATAGACCGCAACGGAGGCTTTTATGACCATTACCATCGTTGGTTCCCCCGCAAGCGCGGGGATAGACCTCAGGGAAACGATTATATCTGAAAAGCTTGGTAGGTTCCCCCGCAAGCGCGGGGATAGACCCGGCTGAGGCAACGGAGGCTTTTATGACCAGTAGGTTCCCCCGCAAGCGCGGGGATAGACCCGTGGTCTGCATCTTTAGCCTGTCTATAAGCGGGGTTCCCCCGCAAGCGCGGGGATAGACCGCTGTTAACACGCCGCCTCGCCATTCTGGGCATGGTTCCCCCGCAAGCGCGGGGATAGACCGCAACCCATCGCTGCCGTTGCCGGTTAGGAACTGGTTCCCCCGCAAGCGCGGGGATAGACCTTTACCACCAGGTCGGAACCGCCGCCGTTCTGGGGTTCCCCCGCAAGCGCGGGGATAGACCAACGTGGGGTTGCTTGCGCTGAACGTGATTTGAGGTTCCCCCGCAAGCGCGGGGATAGACCTTCAGGTTCTGCTCCCGCCGGACCACGGCTTTCGGTTCCCCCGCAAGCGCGGGGATAGACCCCGATGTGAAAAACTACCGCCTGGCTGAGCGTCGGTTCCCCCGCAAGCGCGGGGATAGACCCATAACCAATGTCGGTGGGAGGCTATTCGGCCAGGTTCCCCCGCAAGCGCGGGGATAGACCGTAACCGTCCGTCTCCCAAGCCACAGGTGGGCAGGTTCCCCCGCAAGCGCGGGGATAGACCTGTCCAGAATGTCGGGTTCGCTGCGCTGAAGGTGGTTCCCCCGCAAGCGCGGGGATAGACCGGCGCGCCGGTTTCGTTGACGATGGTAATGATAGGTTCCCCCGCAAGCGCGGGGATAGACCCAGCGGTTGCCGTCCCTGCCTTTGTTCCGGGCGGGTTCCCCCGCAAGCGCGGGGATAGACCGTACTGATGGCCGCCCCGACAGTCGCAGCAAGTGGTTCCCCCGCAAGCGCGGGGATAGACCTTTACCTTATTCCATCACGCCACAGTCACTAATGGTTCCCCCGCAAGCGCGGGGATAGACCTTTGGAAGCGGTAGCTATTACTTTCCAGGTGGAGGTTCCCCCGCAAGCGCGGGGATAGACCTTATGATCGCCCGGGGCGATTTGGTACGGGAAGGGTTCCCCCGCAAGCGCGGGGATAGACCCCTGCCACGGCTACCCTGGGCGATGACAATTTCGGTTCCCCCGCAAGCGCGGGGATAGACCTAGCACGAATGGTAGTACCAACAGCGCAACCGAGGTTCCCCCGCAAGCGCGGGGATAGACCTCATCGCCTTCCCTCAAAATGCCGCCTTCTGTCGGTTCCCCCGCAAGCGCGGGGATAGACCGTGGGAGGTTGCCCATTCATTTGCAGCACTGCGGGTTCCCCCGCAAGCGCGGGGATAGACCCTCTTTGACAGGAAGGTCATCTGGCATAGCTTTGGTTCCCCCGCAAGCGCGGGGATAGACCTTCACTCGTGGTCCAATGGTTGGCGTCAAGCGCGGTTCCCCCGCAAGCGCGGGGATAGACCCGCCTAAACCGAGAGTCACCGTGACCACCATCCGGTTCCCCCGCAAGCGCGGGGATAGACCGCCGGTCCTGGCATCCGGGTCTTTCAGGACAATGGTTCCCCCGCAAGCGCGGGGATAGACCGCACCCAATTCCTCAATTTTATCCGGCTGATTGGGTTCCCCCGCAAGCGCGGGGATAGACCATCGCCGAAGCTCGGTCGACGAAGCGCGTATTGGGTTCCCCCGCAAGCGCGGGGATAGACCCATTAAGCGCAGCGTCATATCCTGAACGATGGGGGTTCCCCCGCAAGCGCGGGGATAGACCGAGTAGCTACGTGGGCTGAAAAGGCGGCGTCCTGGTTCCCCCGCAAGCGCGGGGATAGACCGGGCATCGGGTGACGTAGGCGCCGGTCATTGGTGGTTCCCCCGCAAGCGCGGGGATAGACCCGACGGCGATGTTGACGGGTGTTTTGACCTTATGGTTCCCCCGCAAGCGCGGGGATAGACCTCCTGGACGAGACCAAGTCTCTGTGACGAAGACGGTTCCCCCGCAAGCGCGGGGATAGACCCGGAGGGCGGGCGGGTTCAGCAACGGGTTGCGGAGGTTCCCCCGCAAGCGCGGGGATAGACCCGGAGGGCGGGCGGGTTCAGCAACGGGTTGCGGAGGTTCCCCCGCAAGCGCGGGGATAGACCGAAGGACGGGGCGGAGACGACCAAAGAGGACGAGGTTCCCCCGCAAGCGCGGGGATAGACCTTGTTTAGGCAGGACTTAGGTGGGACGGGCATCGGTTCCCCCGCAAGCGCGGGGATAGACCCTGGGGATGACGGCCCAGGGCGGCAGGAACAGGGGTTCCCCCGCAAGCGCGGGGATAGACCGGTGCGGGTTCTAGGTCTTCGTAATCGCCAATCGGTTCCCCCGCAAGCGCGGGGATAGACCGAAGGAATATAGCCGCTGGGATCCAGCACCAGTGGTTCCCCCGCAAGCGCGGGGATAGACCCTGTACGAACGTTCACTGTGGCTTGGTCGCCGTGGTTCCCCCGCAAGCGCGGGGATAGACCCGTACACCTACGCTTGGGCAGGACGGACGCCCAGGTTCCCCCGCAAGCGCGGGGATAGACCCTATACTCCAACGGGCCTCGGATGAGTCTTGTCGGTTCCCCCGCAAGCGCGGGGATAGACCGCCGACCGACTAGCGGCAGATAGTGATTTCACTGGTTCCCCCGCAAGCGCGGGGATAGACCCTGGAAGATAAAGATGAATTTCTGAAGACGTTGGGTTCCCCCGCAAGCGCGGGGATAGACCTTCGTTAAGGACGCGCCCCCGGTCTTTTGTCACGGTTCCCCCGCAAGCGCGGGGATAGACCGGTAGGGGAAAGCGTCACACTGTGTTTCAGGTCGGTTCCCCCGCAAGCGCGGGGATAGACCCCGCATCCAGGCTGGGCGTCCGTCCACGTGATAGGTTCCCCCGCAAGCGCGGGGATAGACCTTTTAGCCTTCCAGCCCTGGGCATCAAACAACCGGTTCCCCCGCAAGCGCGGGGATAGACCTCAGCAAATGACCACACCGAAGGACGAGCAGGAGGTTCCCCCGCAAGCGCGGGGATAGACCTGTCCAGGGACAGGCCAGTGCTTTCGTTGATGGGGTTCCCCCGCAAGCGCGGGGATAGACCTAATGACCAACGTCATTCCCCTGCTCCGTCCCAGGTTCCCCCGCAAGCGCGGGGATAGACCGCTGCAAGGCAAGCTGTCCCCGATGTTCCTCCAGGTTCCCCCGCAAGCGCGGGGATAGACCGGTAGGCCTGCTGCTGCTGCTGGGCGGCAGCCAGGTTCCCCCGCAAGCGCGGGGATAGACCGTACCCGACTCCCAATAGGCCGCCGCAGATTAAGGTTCCCCCGCAAGCGCGGGGATAGACCTTGGGCTGCTGGTCCATCCTGTTGGTAGAGCACGGTTCCCCCGCAAGCGCGGGGATAGACCTCTGGGAAGGCCATACCTCGATGCTCCACGATGGGTTCCCCCGCAAGCGCGAGGATAGACCCGAGTGATCGTTATCCATTCCCTCTCCACCGCAGGGTTCCCCCGCAAGCGCGGGGATAGACCGAATACATATCCTGGGCCGCTAGAACGTCAGGGGGTTCCCCCGCAAGCGCGGGGATAGACCTTACAGTGCACCGACTCCTCGGAATGCGGATGCGGTTCCCCCGCAAGCGCGGGGATAGACCCTGACCGTTTATAGGCTTCTACCTCAAGGTCTGGGTTCCCCCGCAAGCGCGGGGATAGACCCACGCCCGGTCGAACGCGGCGGGATGGTGCTTAGGTTCCCCCGCAAGCGCGGGGATAGACCCTGTTCCGGCCCCTTGAGAACCGGCGTAAATCCGGTTCCCCCGCAAGCGCGGGGATAGACCTCTGACCTTAACTGACCGAATGCTTACTCTGGAGGTTCCCCCGCAAGCGCGGGGATAGACCCGCGACTCCCGCTATTATATTTAAGAGGGTATAGGTTCCCCCGCAAGCGCGGGGATAGACCCTTTGAGAGTGAAACGGGGATTCCCCTGCACCAGGTTCCCCCGCAAGCGCGGGGATAGACCCTGGGGATGACGGCCCGGGCCGACAGGAACAGGGGTTCCCCCGCAAGCGCGGGGATAGACCCTTTCTGATTCTGTAATTCCATTGGTCTTGGTCCGGTTCCCCCGCAAGCGCGGGGATAGACCGCCAGGAACGCACCCAGCTTTCGAAGCAGTCACGGTTCCCCCGCAAGCGCGGGGATAGACCCGGCCGTTGCTGTGACGGCCCCGGCAACGGCAAGGTTCCCCCGCAAGCGCGGGGATAGACCCGGGCGGGGCCACCGGGGGCGCAACGGGCGGGGGGTTCCCCCGCAAGCGCGGGGATAGACCCATCGCCGAAAGTTTCCTCTATGAGTTCAGGGAGGTTCCCCCGCAAGCGCGGGGATAGACCGGTTCCGCCGACCTTCCCGACAATCAAGGATACGGTTCCCCCGCAAGCGCGGGGATAGACCGTTCGTCGGTGGATTCTGGGTTGTCCGGGGTATGGTTCCCCCGCAAGCGCGGGGATAGACCGCTGATTGTCGCCACTGTAAGGATTGTTGTATTGGTTCCCCCGCAAGCGCGGGGATAGACCGATAGCCTGCAAGGGAAGAAACTGCCTACTGAAGGTTCCCCCGCAAGCGCGGGGATAGACCCCAGGGTAGCCAAGGCATCCAAGGTAGCCAAGGGGTTCCCCCGCAAGCGCGGGGATAGACCGCCGTCCATATCCCAGCCCTGGCCCTCGGTCGTGGTTCCCCCGCAAGCGCGGGGATAGACCCAGAATATCCCGGTTTCCGGCGGCTATAACCACGGTTCCCCCGCAAGCGCGGGGATAGACCGGCGAAAGAGGATGGTTCCTATGACCAGGTCTCGGTTCCCCCGCAAGCGCGGGGATAGACCGGCGGCTAGTCCGACACGGCTACTCCCCGGAGGGGTTCCCCCGCAAGCGCGGGGATAGACCTGCGGGCTGAGCTATATGAGCCGGACGAAAGCCGGTTCCCCCGCAAGCGCGGGGATAGACCGATACCCGGCGTTCCCAAATGGAGTGCTGGACAGGTTCCCCCGCAAGCGCGGGGATAGACCCCGCTGGGGCGGTTGGTGGTCACCAAAGAGTATGGTTCCCCCGCAAGCGCGGGGATAGACCGAGAGAAACACAACGCCGCCCTGGGTAGCGTCTGGTTCCCCCGCAAGCGCGGGGATAGACCCATACTGCTGAACAAAGCCGGTCTGTATTGGTGGGTTCCCCCGCAAGCGCGGGGATAGACCTGTAGCGACTACGATCACCAAGCTGGAACTACGGGTTCCCCCGCAAGCGCGGGGATAGACCGTTTTCCATTGGACTACTCCCACACCGTGTTGAGGTTCCCCCGCAAGCGCGGGGATAGACCCACCAATCGCCGACCCCGGAGCTGACCGACTGGGGTTACCCCGCAAGCGCGGGGATAGACCTGGTTCCGAGGGCGATAGACCCGCGGGGTTATCGGTTACCCCGCAAGCGCGGGGATAGACCCGTGCAACTGTATCCGCACCTCCACTGCCACCCGGTTACCCCGCAAGCGCGGGGATAGACCTGCTGGGCGATGATGGAAGCAAAGCGACATCGAGGTTCCCCCGCAAGCGCGGGGATAGACCGGAGATTTCGAATGGCAGCACCGGCTAGCGCAAGGTTCCCCCGCAAGCGCGGGGATAGACCTTCCTCCGGAGGGATAGCCAGCCGTCCGTAAGTGGTTCCCCCGCAAGCGCGGGGATAGACCTCTGGGAAGGCCATACTTCGATGCTCCACGATGGGTTCCCCCGCAAGCGCGGGGATAGACCGTCGAGGGCGCGTCCGAAACGGGGGGGTATGAAGGTTCCCCCGCAAGCGCGGGGATAGACCGTACGAGTTATTGAATATCTCGAGATGGTGAAGGGTTCCCCCGCAAGCGCGGGGATAGACCGGGGATAAGGGGGATAAGGGCGACCCAGGTACGGGTTCCCCCGCAAGCGCGGGGATAGACCGTCGGGAGCACTCCCGGTCCTCTCGTATTGAAAGGTTCCCCCGCAAGCGCGGGGATAGACCTCTTCCCCAGCGTCAACAGCCACCGCTGGTCTAGGTTCCCCCGCAAGCGCGGGGATAGACCCCCTTGAATCGGGAGTTAACGTATAGCGCCGATGGTTCCCCCGCAAGCGCGGGGATAGACCCATCACGAGGAACAAGCGGCTGGCAGATGCGGCGGTTCCCCCGCAAGCGCGGGGATAGACCTGGATTAGGTCACTTGTCAGGGTCTGGGTTGCGGGTTCCCCCGCAAGCGCGGGGATAGACCTTGACCACCAGGTCAGAACCGCCTCCGTTCTGTGGTTCCCCCGCAAGCGCGGGGATAGACCCTGTGATTGGGGTCCGGGTCGTATCTTCAGGCAGGTTCCCCCGCAAGCGCGGGGATAGACCTTTGCGGGGTTCGGTGCCCAGGGTTGCGGACGGAGGTTCCCCCGCAAGCGCGGGGATAGACCCCCGAATAATTCTTGGGCCAATATCTTCACGGTGGTTCCCCCGCAAGCGCGGGGATAGACCGCTAGCGGACTTGGGCAGTGGGATGTTTTGTCGGGTTCCCCCGCAAGCGCGGGGATAGACCCTGGCGATATGCGGTATTCGGTGTCCAGGGTTGGGTTCCCCCGCAAGCGCGGGGATAGACCCCTATCTGGGTAGGCGTCCAGCCGGACAAGGCGGGTTCCCCCGCAAGCGCGGGGATAGACCCGCGGGGGGATGGTGTTCACGGTCACTCTCGGTGGTTCCCCCGCAAGCGCGGGGATAGACCTCAGGAATATATGGGGTCTGGAAGGCAGGATGAGGTTCCCCCGCAAGCGCGGGGATAGACCTCTGGGAAGGGCATACCTCGATGCTCCACGATGGGTTCCCCCGCAAGCGCGGGGATAGACCCCAATGGCATCAATCCCGGAGGATGCGGATTCGGGTTCCCCCGCAAGCGCGGGGATAGACCGCCTACGTTGGCGTCCAGCGCGACAAAGTCGATGGTTCCCCCGCAAGCGCGGGGATAGACCGGTTGGACCGAGTCACCGGTACTGCCATAGTCAGGTTCCCCCGCAAGCGCGGGGATAGACCGCGTTGGGAAGAGCAAAGCCGCCCGTTGATACGGGTTCCCCCGCAAGCGCGGGGATAGACCCCCAGCTACCCAGAGTGGGGATGTGACACCGGTGGTTCCCCCGCAAGCGCGGGGATAGACCCCTCGGTGATAGCAGAACCCCAGGGGTTAACTGGGTTCCCCCGCAAGCGCGGGGATAGACCGCCAGGGTTACCAGCGCGGCTGAGACCAAGACCGGTTCCCCCGCAAGCGCGGGGATAGACCCTAGCTGCTGGAGGGCGGCTGAGCCGTTGCGGGGGTTCCCCCGCAAGCGCGGGGATAGACCGACGACGAGGAGGATGAAGACGAAGACACGCCCGGTTCCCCCGCAAGCGCGGGGATAGACCTGAAAATGTCGGTGGTAATCCTGTTCGGGTGGTGGTTCCCCCGCAAGCGCGGGGATAGACCGTTGATTTGCCAGTAGGCGCCGAGTCCGGCGTCGGTTCCCCCGCAAGCGCGGGGATAGACCCGATGGCAAGGTTCAGCGGGGCGGAGATAACCAGGTTCCCCCGCAAGCGCGGGGATAGACCCCAGCGAATGTGGTATTTATGGCAATTGGTTGGGGTTCCCCCGCAAGCGCGGGGATAGACCGAGATATCGGCGGTGATGTCGACTATGATTTGGGGTTCCCCCGCAAGCGCGGGGATAGACCGATGACATTGAGCGTGACCAGGTGGACAACTGTGGTTCCCCCGCAAGCGCGGGGATAGACCGCTTTAATCACTTCATACGGACTTGCCGGTGCGGGTTCCCCCGCAAGCGCGGGGATAGACCTCGCAGTCATTATATGAATCGTGGAGGGTTCGAGGTTCCCCCGCAAGCGCGGGGATAGACCGGGCGAAACCGGCAAGGGCGCCGCCTCCAACATGGTTCCCCCGCAAGCGCGGGGATAGACCCCCGACCTTCCGCATATCCGACTCGCTACAGGGGGTTCCCCCGCAAGCGCGGGGATAGACCGCTACCTGCCGTTATCCCCCAGCGTTCGGAACGGGTTCCCCCGCAAGCGCGGGGATAGACCAGAGAGGGACCAGGGTATCGGGGTAGAATTCGCGGTTCCCCCGCAAGCGCGGGGATAGACCTGACCCGACAGCGGGTTTCAGCGTACCATCGGAGGTTCCCCCGCAAGCGCGGGGATAGACCTGCCCCTGTCGAGGGGCCAGTCACTCCCGGTGTGGTTCCCCCGCAAGCGCGGGGATAGACCGGCCTAATGTCAGAGATTTTAGAGGCCCTACGCGGTTCCCCCGCAAGCGCGGGGATAGACCCGGACGAGACAGTGGCGAATCTGAAGGAACTGAGGTTCCCCCGCAAGCGCGGGGATAGACCCCCAAACCAACGAGTGACATATCACGTAGACGGGGTTCCCCCGCAAGCGCGGGGATAGACCTCCAGCCAGGTGCTATATAGCTATCTTGACGATGGTTCCCCCGCAAGCGCGGGGATAGACCTTCTATGAGTCTTCGGGAACGGCGGCCCAGGATGGTTCCCCCGCAAGCGCGGGGATAGACCGTACGAGCAGCCCAGGATATATACTCGTATGGTGGTTCCCCCGCAAGCGCGGGGATAGACCGTCCCGACGGCCTTTCAATCAAGACTAGCGGCGGGTTCCCCCGCAAGCGCGGGGATAGACCGGGGGACGCCGACGGCTGCTTCTGCCCCGTCTGGGTTCCCCCGCAAGCGCGGGGATAGACCTCCGTCAAACATCTCCTCGGTCCCGGTTATGGAGGTTCCCCCGCAAGCGCGGGGATAGACCGTTCAGGGCATCGGTCACCACGTCGGAAACATTGGTTCCCCCGCAAGCGCGGGGATAGACCCTGCTCGGACGGCGAGATGTGCGACTACTGCAAGGTTCCCCCGCAAGCGCGGGGATAGACCTCCTTGCCTCTACAAGCGGGTAACGGTTAGTAAGGTTCCCCCGCAAGCGCGGGGATAGACCTGATATTCAAAGTAACCGAAATCGGGTAGGGGGCGGTTCCCCCGCAAGCGCGGGGATAGACCGCCTTGGCCTACCAGTCACCTACTCTGCCCCGATGGTTCCCCCGCAAGCGCGGGGATAGACCGAATGTCGGAACGGAAACCCACCCTATCAGTCTGGTTCCCCCGCAAGCGCGGGGATAGACCAATCCTTAATGATTTGAGAGGTCAACCGATGCGGGTTCCCCCGCAAGCGCGGGGATAGACCGCGGGGAATGGTCACCAGCAGATTCGAGTATTGGGTTCCCCCGCAAGCGCGGGGATAGACCCGCCGAAGTTGACGCCGTATGGGAGAAGAGGGCGGTTCCCCCGCAAGCGCGGGGATAGACCCGTCCGTCACCAGGCGATTATAGACTTACACACGGTTCCCCCGCAAGCGCGGGGATAGACCTATCTCTTGCTTACCTTGCCGACCCCACAAAGCGGTTCCCCCGCAAGCGCGGGGATAGACCCGGTTTAGCCATTTCTTTGAATGGGAACAGTCCGGTTCCCCCGCAAGCGCGGGGATAGACCGTGGTGGGATGCCCATTCGTTGGCGGCCGCTCGGGTTCCCCCGCAAGCGCGGGGATAGACCTGTCAAGCTGGAAGCGGCGCGCTTGGGGATATCGGTTCCCCCGCAAGCGCGGGGATAGACCCGACTGGATTATCGCCGGAGATAAAACAGGGTTGGTTCCCCCGCAAGCGCGGGGATAGACCGCGGGCTGGTGGCGTCCACTGCGACTTTAGCTCGGTTCCCCCGCAAGCGCGGGGATAGACCGCGTTTTCCGAAACCTTTCTTCTCCTGAATAATGGTTCCCCCGCAAGCGCGGGGATAGACCCTTTTACCGCCGCAACCACCCCTGCTCAAAGTAGGTTCCCCCGCAAGCGCGGGGATAGACCGCCCACATCATCACCATCGTCAACGCTGACGGCGGTTCCCCCGCAAGCGCGGGGATAGACCATACACCGGCCAGGACGATTCCAGCTTCAGTGAGGTTCCCCCGCAAGCGCGGGGATAGACCGTGCGCCTTGGGATCTCTGTCCAGCGCGGATCTGGTTCCCCCGCAAGCGCGGGGATAGACCTTGGTCCGCTTCCACCGTTTGACATAGCCGGGGGTTCCCCCGCAAGCGCGGGGATAGACCCCCAGCCTCTTCCAGCGTGGCTCCGCTGCTGAGGGTTCCCCCGCAAGCGCGGGGATAGACCCGTTACGGGCGGATCGGCTTTCAGGGACGTTTAGGTTCCCCCGCAAGCGCGGGGATAGACCCTATTCGGACGGCGTACCGGGCGGCGGCCCGGCGGTTCCCCCGCAAGCGCGGGGATAGACCCATCCGGTCAGTCTGGTCAATCCCAACATCGCCGGTTCCCCCGCAAGCGCGGGGATAGACCCGGCGCACGCCAAATGGGATACGCCGGACGCCCGGTTCCCCCGCAAGCGCGGGGATAGACCCGTCGGTGGCTCAGCGCAGCAAGAAGGGCAAGCGGTTCCCCCGCAAGCGCGGGGATAGACCCTACCGGGCGGAAGGTGCGGGAGACACTCCCGAGGTTCCCCCGCAAGCGCGGGGATAGACCCCAGTTGCCTCGGTCAGCGTGGGGTGGGTCAAGGGTTCCCCCGCAAGCGCGGGGATAGACCCTGTAGGGAGTCGGCGTTCCGTTGATCGCGCCAGGTTCCCCCGCAAGCGCGGGGATAGACCCAGCAGGCACCGTGCTTTGGTGGTTTTCATTTCGGTTCCCCCGCAAGCGCGGGGATAGACCTTATATACTTGTGTCCATTCCTAGCAGCACTTCGGTTCCCCCGCAAGCGCGGGGATAGACCACACACAGGTACGGTGGATGATGTCACAGATAGGGTTCCCCCGCAAGCGCGGGGATAGACCTTGTCCAGGGACCATTTCCGTCCGGGCGGCGGAGGTTCCCCCGCAAGCGCGGGGATAGACCGGTGACCACGTTGGCGTTAGGGAGCGCACGGGGGGTTCCCCCGCAAGCGCGGGGATAGACCTTCTAACTTAGTAATCACGGTGGCCCTGTCTGTGGTTCCCCCGCAAGCGCGGGGATAGACCCGTGGGGGCGGCGGGGCTTGTACCCATACCTGCGGTTCCCCCGCAAGCGCGGGGATAGACCCGAGGAGTGGGTGGAGCGAACCGATACCGGAGCGGTTCCCCCGCAAGCGCGGGGATAGACCGCCCGCCAAATCAGCCACCACCAAGGTGAAGGAGGTTCCCCCGCAAGCGCGGGGATAGACCTTAAGTATGCCTTTAAGCCTGCTGGCCCGGCTCGGTTCCCCCGCAAGCGCGGGGATAGACCGGTGACCCAGGTATGGGCGGCGGTGGCAGTGGCGGTTCCCCCGCAAGCGCGGGGATAGACCCCCGCTACCCTGTAGCGAGTCGGATATGCGGAAGGTTCCCCCGCAAGCTCGGGGATAGACCGCCGGACCCGAATTGCGTGGATCACGAGACCGAGGTTCCCCCGCAAGCGCGGGGATAGACCCCATCAGGTCTCCCACCCGATGCTCCACCGCCAGGTTCCCCCGCAAGCGCGGGGATAGACCGCGTCCCGTTCCGACTGCGATAGGGTAGGGTTGGGTTCCCCCGCAAGCGCGGGGATAGACCCCAATGGCGTCAATCCCGGTCGACGCGGATTCGGGTTCCCCCGCAAGCGCGGGGATAGACCGGTGACCCAGGTATGGGCGGCGGTGGCAGTGGCGGTTCCCCCGCAAGCGCGGGGATAGACCCCGTCGGTTGCATTGAGCATCCACAACGTTTCAGGTTCCCCCGCAAGCGCGGGGATAGACCCCGAATGGCCCTACTGACGATCCTGGCCCACGCGGTTCCCCCGCAAGCGCGGGGATAGACCCTCCCAGTACCAGGTGTTCCCTGCCAGGTTCTGGGTTCCCCCGCAAGCGCGGGGATAGACCCGCCCGGCACGGCAGCGAGAGTGTCACCTGCGGGGTTCCCCCGCAAGCGCGGGGATAGACCCCCGGTCTGGCTCTTGCCGGTCACCGACACGGCGGTTCCCCCGCAAGCGCGGGGATAGACCGGATCTGGAGATGATCCCGCTTTGCTCCTGCGCGGTTCCCCCGCAAGCGCGGGGATAGACCCCCATCCTGTTTGTTCCCAACGTTCTCTATAATGGTTCCCCCGCAAGCGCGGGGACGGGACTGGGTGAAAGCCAACTTTCTCGGCGGTCGCCGTTCTTCGCCATCTTCACAGTGTCAGTTGTCTTGTTTTCACCCGTCACGTCATGCGGCAGCGGCATCGTGTAGTGGATGATGGCCTTCGTCCCCAGCACCTCAACTCTCTTGACGAAGGAGAGGATGAACATGCGGGCTACTTCCGGGTCCTCCGACTCGATGTAGGTTCGCAGGTCCAGGGCGCAGGACACTATCCTCTCTGGGGCGTTCAGGAACTCCAGATGGCCCGAGAGTTTCTCGTCGAGACCTTCGAGTTGGACGGTGAGCTGCTTCAGGTCGCTCTCGCGTTCGTCAAGGCGCTCGTAAATCCGTGGGTTTCCACCCCTGCCCTCGATGGCATCTACCAAGTTGCTTATCTGCTTCCTGGTGCCTTCGATATTCCTCTCGATGGTCTCCCTGGCCGTCTGCTGTTCCACAAGGAACTCCCGGTTGGTCTCCGCAACCAGGTCCACCTGTTGGCGCAGTGTCTCCTTCGTGAGTATCCGTTCCAGGAGGGCGGCCACGACCCGGGGCATCAGGATGTCCAGTCGCGTGTTCCTGGCTGGACACGCTCCTGCCCCATTCTTGCGCTTATTGGAGCAGGTCAGGTTTGTGATTCCCTTGGTCCGGTTCAGGGTCATGTTCGACCCGCATAGCCCGCATTTTACGTGGTCGCTGAGGGGGTTCGGACTGGAATGGGCCCGTGGCCCCCCAGGGTTGGTGGTCCTGAGCTTGATGAGGCGCTCGATGGTCTGGTATTTCTCCTCGCTGACTGCGGCCTCGTGGGCATTCTCGCAGAATACCTGCTCCGACCGGTCCAAGTATGGTGACTTTGATTTTTCGCCCCGGTGGGTCTTGCCCCGGCAGGCGGGGTTTCTCAGGACGCTCGTCACGGTCGATTCGATCCAATCGTTGCCATTGATGGTCTTCACACCCAGGCTGTTCAGGTGCCCCGCTATTCGACGGCCGCCGTGGTTCTCCAGGGCCATCCTGAACATTGATAGGAGATGTTCCCACTGGGTCGGATGGGGTCGGAGCTTCGTGTGTTCCACTCCCCCGTCCATCACCTTGTATTTCTCGTATCCGAAGACCCCTGGCCCGATGTAGAAGCCGCGCCTGGTGGCCTCGAACTGCCCGCGCCGGGCCTCCCGTGCCGTCTTGCGCGGGACCTGGGAGTTCATCAGGGACTTGAAGCCGAACACGAGCTGGCTCTGGTCATCTTATTTGAGCTCGCCATCCTCATAGGTGAAGATCTTCACGTTTGCTTCCCTTAGCATCCTGCGGTAGTTGTAGAAGTCTTCGTCGTTCCTGAAGGCCCGCGACAGGTCGTGGAAGAAGATCGCTTCTTCTGGATGCCTGGGCGATATGGCCAGGCTCACCATCTCCAAGAACGCCGGTCGCTTATCTGTCGCCGCGGACTTGACCTCCTCGAATTCCTGGATGAACCGGTACCCCTCTCTTGGTGCCTGCTCGTTGGCGTGTTGCTTCTGCTCTCCGATGGTGAGTTCCCGGTCCTGGCCGTCGGTGGATACCCGGCCATAGAAAAATTCGGGACGAAGTTCCTGTCGGTTGGTCATGCGTTTCGCTCCCGGTCCAGGAGTTTCCTGCCGGTGTAGTGCTCATAGAGTTGGACGAGGTACCGCTTCAGGTCGATGGGCGCAACCTCGGAGGGCTTTTCGAATACATCCAGCTCCGGGTCGTCCATCACGAAGCGGAAACTGCGCTGGATGTCTCTGGTGGTGTGCCTTCCGTCCTCCGACGGCTCCGGCGGGTAGCCGGCGGCGTCCAGCAGGTCTCTCATGGGAACGTCGTGGTAGGCGGCCAGCTTCGAGAGGATCTTGAGGCCGGGCCGCCGGTTGCCCCGCTCGATGTTTGAGAGATACGAGTAGGTGATGCCGGTTGCCTCTTCCAGTTGGCGTAGCGACAGCCGGCCCCGCAGGTCCCGGAGCAGGGGGCCTATCTCCGCGTATTCCAGTTCCAGGAATTTTTGTGTCGATTCCTGTGCCGGCACTGGGCCTTCATTCAGGCTGGGAGCGGGGTCTATATCCACACGCATCACCTGCGCCTTTCTATTTCTGGGGGGTTGCTCGGGGGTCTGTCCCGGCTCTTCATTGGTCGGTGCGTTGAGAGAAACTTGGCTATCTGCTGACATTTGGGCCTTGCCTCCCTGATGGTAACTGTTATACTTGACGTTATAGAACTTGGATAAAGGAGTTTGGATGATATAGCCGTTATGTAGTTCGCTACATTGATGGTATCACGTTAAGAATGGGAAACGCAAATAACGGCCGTTGCAACAATTATAACAGTAGCGGCGAAGAGAATAACGATAGTGGATTTTTGAACCCGGACGCAGCTAGGTTGCTGGCCCGGCTGATTTCCCTGCGGGAGTTCCAGCTTTTGTCCCAGGTCGAGGAGCTGGAGTCGGAGCCCCTGAGCTCCTTGGACTGGCCGGCTATGCCTGGAGTTGCCCGGGAGTACCAGTCGTCGGCCGCTGGGGATTTGAAGAAGGTGGATGAGGTTGACGGGTTCGACGTGATGGCATCAGCCGGCGAGGACGACCCGACCATTATGTTTCAAGAGCAGCGGTCTGATCCTGAGCGGGGCGGGCCGGACGAATTTGATGACCTTCCCTTCCTCTGAGGGTGGGTGGGTCTTCAGCGGAGGGGTATGCGGTCCGTGAGACGCCGGTCTGGCTGACCGGTGTCTGGCACGTTGTCCGTGAAGTTGATGGTGACGCAGTCCCTTCCCACCTCGATGCTCCGCACGAACATCTCAAACAGTTCCCTGGTGTCTTCAGTGGAAGCCTGGCCCAGGTAGGTCTCTGGGTCCACGGCGCTTGCCGCAATCCGGTCCTGGTCGGTGACGAAGTTGTAGGCGTCGATTTCCCGGCGGGACGTTCGGGCCTCGTGGGACAGGGCAATGGTGTTCTGGTTCAACTGCTCTATTTCCCCGGCAACTTCGCTGTACGGCCGGTCGTTATGCTCCACGTTGTGGACGGCTTGGTTCTTGAGCGCGTTCATCGCTGCGATGGCTGCCTCGGCCCGGGCCAGGTCTTCCTGGGACCGGCGGGCCTTGGCGCCGTACTCGTCCTGGATGATGCTGGAGACCTGTTCCAGTGTCTGGGGGTTGAGGACCCGGTCGATGATGTGGACCACGGCGACTTGGAGCAGTTCTTGGGCGTTGATTGACTTGGTGGGACAGGGCGTCTCGGTTCGGGCGACCCCGGTGGGGCAGAGATAGTTGGCCCCAATCTTGAGCATGGGGACAGCGCAGGATGCGCAGTAAAGCACACCGTTCAGGATACGTCTCCGGTCCCAAGCCTCTGTGGGTCTGGTCATCTTTGTGCTCAATTCTCTCTTTTCCTTATGTTCTATCAGGATGGTGTGGTTCGTCAAGGGGGCGGTTACTCCGCCCTGGCGTTCCGGTCTGGTTATTCCCCATTTTACCCGTTCTGGGCCTGGGCCAGTTCTGCGTAGCGCTGGGCTATCTGGCGTATGGATTCGGCCTGCTCCTGGGTCAGCTTGCGTTCCTGGTCTGGCTCGAAGGAGTCTGCCAGGGCCAGGAAGACCGGGGCGGCTGGCCCGATGATGGGAAGGTCGTGGGTCCACCGGGGGTCCGTTTGAGTCTCGATGGTGGTGAAGGTTGCGGTGGTGTAGCCCACGTCGCTGACAGCGCCGCGTAGCTTTGCGACGGCTAGGAGTTCTGGCGAGTAGCGCCAGACGGTTACGGGGGTGCCTGGCCTGCGCCCCAGGGAGTCCTCGGGGTTGGTCAGGATGAAGGTGGCTCCGGTCTCGGTGGGCTGGTCGATGAAGCCCAGGGGCATTATGTAGGGAACTGCCATGTTTGGTTTCTCCTCGTGCTGGGGATCGGTTGAGTCTTGGAGTGGTGTCCACTGGGGTCGCCCCTGGGGGCCGGTCTCGGCATCGGACTCCTTGTAATTTTATAAGGCCAGTCCTTGAATTTCTTTGGCGCCTGGCGACGCAAGAGAGAGGCCCCGGGACTTTTGGTCCCGGGGCCTCTCGTCTGGCTATCGACCGCCGCCTTGGGCGTGGTGCTGAGATCCGGGATGGCTCCTGTTTTTTCGGAATCTAATGGCACCTGTGCCGCTTGCGCTCTGTTCGTGGGCTGGTCTTGGAGAGTATTGACGCCGGTTGCCGACAATCGATCCTCCTGTCTGTTGAGGTACCATTTATCCAGTTGGCTTGGTGGGATGGTATTCCAAGCCCCCAAAGTTCTTCGAGGAGAGTATTCACTATGGAGATAGTAGAGAACATTTTTGGTAGCCTCACCCGGGCCATCGGCCTGATTATCTTTGCCGCAAGTGCTATGTTTGTGGGCTGGGCAGCGTTTCAGTATATGACCGCACAGGGCGACCCACAGGCGCAGATGAAGGCCCGTAACCAGATGACTGGCGTGGGCATTGCGATGGTCCTGGGCGGCTTCGCCGGGTTCGCCCCCGGCTTCTTCAACGACCTGATCCTCCGGCCGGCATCGGCGTCGATACGGCGACGGCCATCTGCGACGACCACCTGAAGACGGTGATTAACCCGCGCACCGGCAGCTTCGGCGCCACTACCGGCTAGGTGAACGATGCCATCCTTGAGGTCCAGACCCGGTATCCCGAGGAATGCCACTATACCAATTGGAATGTGGCGGCGGCGGACGAGCAGGCCTTCAGTGGCACCGCGAACCAGTGCTTCTCGGATGAGGTGGGCGGTGGCGGGGGGACTACCACGGCTACTGCTGGCAAGAAGTTGTACGTGGGGCGGGTGACAGTGCCTACTGCCTTCTTCGATACTGAGAGCGTTGCTGCCCAAGTTGGCCCTCCGGTGGTGGCTGCGACTACTATTCACACGCCTAGGGCGCAGACCCGCCGGGACTCGGCGGTCAACGTGATTGTCTTCTTCGATGCGGTGAATGATGCCCTGCCCTTGGACGGTTCCCATTGCTGGCTCTTCCGGGCCGGCCGGCTGAACCAGTGGTTCTCCAACCGCGACCAGTAAGCCGTTTAGGTTAGCCAGGCTGGCCGGATCTCCCGGCCAGTCACATGTGGGCTCGTTCCGGCCAGGCTACATTGCTTGGCCGGAACGAGCCCTGCGGCCGTTTCCCAGGCGGTTGCCGGGGTTGCCGCGCTCCCGAGCGCGACCTCAGAGGGTGTGCAAAATCGCCTGGTTGCGGTGGTGTGGACCGGGGTTGTGCCCAAATTTCGCACCCCAATTTGTCCTGAACCAGCGGGTGAAAGAGGGGCAGATTAAGCCTGTCTTTGACACCGGCGACCGGCGTTATTCCGGCTTCGTGATAACCGGTCTGCTGGGCTGGCCCCTCAGTGACGGCCCCCAGGAATACATTCCCAGGTCGGCCCAGGCTGCCGCCCGGTCGGGTCCGGCCCGGGGCCATCGTCAGCCGTTCTCCCTGCTGGATACTGAATTCAGCGGCCGGCAGGTGTGGCTGTTCCCTGGTGAGCAGGGTTTCCTTGGACGGGCACACTCCTAAGTGACCCGTTGGTGTGGCTTTTCCCCGGCGTGGAGCACGGAAGGCCCTTCAGAGGTGGGGCAAATCCTTCTTCCCACCATGCTTTGCGAGCTATGCGCCTCAGCAGGTTTCCGCCCTTATGGCCTGTAATATTACAGTGGTCGGATTCTCCTGGTCTTGGATCGAAGATAATGCCGAGAACCTCGTCTCGAAGCGTCTGTACTTCTAGCGCCGCGAGGTACGGCTCCTGTCCCAGTGCGTGAACTTCAGCAGGTGTGGTCCTCGAAAGCCTGGGGACTGAGGTCTGTCCGTCACGACCATCCTGCAAATATGCGCTGCCAGTTGGTCTGGTGCACCCAATGTTGTCGTCAAAGATATAGCCATGCTCGGTCGCGCGCCTGACGACCAGCTCGTCCCCGAGCATGGTAGGGTCGTTTTCTGGCAAGTTCTACACCTTGTATTCGACCCGGTTGAGGTCACCCGCTGCCAAAATGGCGAGCAAAGCGGACGCCAAGATGGCTACGCCCCCGGCTATCGAGTGAATGGCCCCCGAATTGTCTGGCTGACCTGTAGTCACCCAATACAGTCTGAGCGGCTGACTTCAGCAATCCCGGGGCGACAGTTCTGCTACGAGCCTGGATAAATGCATTGGGGTGCAAGGCGAGACCACTGGGATCCGGCCCTGCACCCCAACGTATGGCTCAGTCACACTCCCGGCCGCGCTCCTCTCTGATGCCCTTTTTCGCCCTTTTGTCGGCTTTCATTTCGTCAGCCAACACTTCGACGAGCTCATCTATACCACCAAGTCTCTCAATCCTCTCACGAACGTCTTCGGCGTCCCCACCTCCGTTAGCCAGCGTACAATCTATGAGCTCCTTAGCGATTTGCTCTGAAGACTCTATTGCAACTTCGGCGCCTGTCACGACAAGCTCCCCTTTCCTGTTCGGACCATATATGACGGACACAGTCTCATCGCCACGAAGTTCATCTATGAAATCTGAATTCGCCAGGGCAGTTTCCGCCGCTTCTTTACTGGCGAACAAGAACGCCATAACTAGGGAAAGCTTGCTATCCTCCTCACTAGTAGCCACCGCCCAGGCTCGAAAGCCGGCGATGTCGACGGCTAAATCAGCGAAAAATTCGGCGGCGTCAGTACTTAAAACAATAATCGGCGCGTCTCCTATTTCGTCCAGTATGCGCCTCAAGTCGTTGTCCATGGGATTAGCCAGCGAATCTTTACCCCCTGACGGATAAATGTCCAGAAATTCTTCAAGCCGGGTTCTCGAGTCGTTGCTCCCCAGAAAAAATTGCCTACCCCGCCTCTTCAAGAAGAGCTAGTTCGAAAACCGTATCATTGCTCGGGGCATGGAAAACTTCGTATCCCTGGTAAAAGCCACCTTCTTGCAGGTCGTCACTCCTGTGCTCACGGACGCTGGAGACAAACTCGGGGTTCCCCTTAAATATCACTATTATCCCGGACGGATTTTCACTGTCGGCCATAACTGATACATCTGCATCTTGAGAGGGACCTTCAATAAAATTATCAACCCCATGTCGTTCGACTAGGTAACTGCCCATATAGTCATCGCTCTGAAGAACTTGCGCATCCACCATCGTTACAACTTCGTACTCAGCCAGCAACAACGACAGTAGTGAGGTGGGCAACTCCGTCTCCGGCAAGGCTATAGCGGGCTTATCTGCTGCCCCAGCCAACGGGGACGGGGAGTCTGCCCCGATTTCGCTGGCCGCCGAGGCGTCGTTTGCTGCCCCAGCCGAGGAGGAGTCGCTTTCAGACTGGTCCCGTGGGGGAGGGGCGCTGGACCCGCAGCCGGCGGCCAGCAGGACGACCAGAAGTCCCCCGATGACGGCGAACATCATCAGGCCTCGAAGGTCCCCGCCAAGGAGGGACCGCTTCCTGCCTGAATTGGAAACGGAGAGGGGTGGGTGTTCCGGTAAGGCACTACGAGTCATGGCCTATCTCCTTAATACTTCTGTTTTTCAGGGCCGGTTATTTTTTAGGGCGGGCACTTCCTTCTCAGAAGGAAGTGCAAAGTGCTTCATTTATGGCTAATAAACACGCAGGAAACCAGCTGAATTAAAAACCAAGATCTGCCTCAATATCTGCAACCGCGCACACGACCAGAGCGTCCATGGCTACGGCGGTGAAGGGGTCAGATAAATCAGGAAAGTCTGGTGGTATGCTCGATAACAGCTGGCGGGGAGGTTGATTCTGCTCCTCAGCCGGATAATCGAAGGTGCATTGACAAGTTTTTTCCCCTGCGGCGCCACTCATATAGTTAATGCAATCCTGCACCCAATACTCGCTATTGCCCGGCCTCGCCGGCGCCGCCGCTGGTTGTTGCGGCTGTATTTCCGCATATGTGTACGTAACCTCAGGTTGCCGCGGAGCCGCTGTTATCTGCGGCGAGGCCGGTTGCGCCTGCGGTGCTGCTGGTGGGTTGGGTTGCTCCTCCGCGCGGGAAGTGTGGTCGTTCTCAATCTTCTCAGTGGCTGTGCCTGTGACAAATTCGCTGTCGCTCTCCGTGTCTTCTACTCCCTGACCAAAATGAGCCTTCATGAAATCGGCAACGCCGTCATAGTCATCTGCGGCGTCTTCGGCCGCCGCCTCACTACTGAATAGGACAGCTATTTCTGTGCTTATCTCTTCCTCGTCCAAGTCCAGCCCGGTGACAACGAACCCGATTCCCTGGCAGCGTCTTACCGTGCAGAAATCCTCCTGTACGTTAACCTGTAATTGAGGACCTTCCGTTTGATGCCTTTTTCAGATGCGAGTCTCATGTTGTGTAAAGTCTCCGCAGGTCTGCCCCAGCTACGGATCGGGCCTGCGAGACGTGGATGGTGTGCCCAGCGTGGGGTCCTTATGCATGGAGCGTTGACCAAAGCGTTGACGAAATCTTACGTGTGGATTTCCTTTGGATCTTTGAACTTGAGTTGGCACAATGTTCGTTAGCAGGTTGCGCTGGACCTAGATCAGGGCGTTGTGTTCTGGTTTGCGGCTCTCGCTTGTTGATGGTAGCTCGTTTCCAGATTTTACCTTTCACTTATCAATAACTGAACTATCCAAAAGAAGAGGGGGCCTGCTCAGACTCCCTCTTTTATGCCGGAGTTCTCATTGTATAGCGTGGCTGGTCCTGGCTTTCTTCGCAGTAATGCGCAGAGGGCTTTTCAATGTTGACTGGGTCCTCGAAGGGATCGCCGCTCTGGTCCTATGCACCTGTGGGGGCGGCATCGCAGGAGCATATTACGGTTGGAAATACTTCGCAGACCGGGAAAGGGATATGGCCGATTAGCCCCCAGGCAGAACACCGAGTCCCTGCTTAAGTAAGCCCAACCCATGAAACCAACAAGCTCCAGCACGACCATGCTGGAGCTTGTTGGTTTCTTTACTTTCAACTACGGCTGTCTCAAAAGTATCTCAGTTGTACCAAAAGGCTCAGGAAATCAGGGCTTTTGGTAAAAAGCCGGGTTATGGTTTGACTAACCATCCTCGGCTTCAAGCGAAGTCCCGCAATTTCTTGAGCAAGGTTGTTGTTTCATTACGGGTGGGTGCCTCTATCTCCATGAGGATGTGCTCCGGGAACTCTTGGGGGTCAGGGATAACAATGACGCCAAGGTCATTACATTCAACAACAGTTACCGCCATGACCCCTATTGAGCTCTTGCCAAAGTTACCAGTGAAGTGATACCAACAACACTCGGCTTCGATCTTGTCGCCGTCATATACCGAGGGGCGCGGATTGGTCAGAGTGGGCTGAAATAATTGGGATGTGATTGTGCCATTCTGTTTCCAAGTTGGGTGCACATTTCGTAGCAAATTGGTCGTTACTTTTGGATTGGCTCGTGCTGGTACTGTAGTATCTTCTTGGCTAACCACTCCCATTCTGTTTCCACCCCAAGGTCAAGGTCTCGCTCTTCCGACGCGTCGGTATCATGATTAAGGCAGTGATAGTACGCTTCGAGGCTTTCAATGTCCATTTCGAGACTGATGTCATTTGGTCCGAATCGCCACTCCGCCATCACTCCGCCATCAACCATAGGAAAAATGACGGGGAGTTCCAGAAAACGGGGGAATAGGCTAGCGAAGTATTCAGCCAAGCGATCAAGCCTCTCTGAGTTGTAACTCTCTCCCTCCCCGTCTAACCAACCGGGAGCCAATCCTTTTAGTTCATTAAGCTGTTGACCTATAACAGTGGGGTCCGGTGAATGTGTCGCCACCAAAGTGTCTCGGATCAACCGTTCTGCAACCTCGGACGTAGACTGGCCAGATGGTGTGCGGTAACCGGTCGACGACCCTTGGAAGGAACAGGTTAGCGCGCTTCCAGCCGCGTTACTAACAAACATCGAAATTGCCACATCCCCTAACTTGCCGAGTAAGGTACTCCAGGCAAGTCCTTGTTCCCTGGCAAGCCCCCCCATAGCTGCCCCCCCGACCAGAAGGCCGGTCACGGGTCTATTGTTGGGAGCCAGCAATACTTTGGTTCCTAATTCTTCTGTTTGCTTGCCCTCAGGGCGCGACGCCGTGGGCGACCACAACCCTATTCCCCCAAGAACGCGAGTGATTAGTACCACTTCCGGCGTTTCCCACTCTACGGCTGACCGTCCAAGTACTGCATGAATTTCTCGGCCTGCGCACGAATACTCTTTAGAGAGGGAGTTACCTCTTCGCCCGTAGGTAACGAAGGGCCGTTCTGGTGGAAGTTCATCGTAAGATAAATTAGCGGGGTCATGGTGTCGCCGAATCTCGGCTCCACTACTACTTGCCATTGTTCTCCTCCTTGGCTGTACGTCATTCTCCCTGCCCCACCAATCAATTGCCATTCCGTGTCAGGCGTCTTGCCGGCAAACAACTTGTTGCCCAGGTACTCGTGTGCGGACTGCCCAGAGTTTTGCTCACACACCATGTCAATGTTATAACCGTGTGCCGAGAGGGTCTTCCCCCTAACAGACGCTATGCTCAAGACTTGGTCGTAAACCTCAGCCAAGCGGACAAGGTCAGCAGAGTCGTCCGACGGGAATTCTCTTCTAATGCTAGGCCTGGATGGGAGCAATTCGAGAATGATACGCTCCCGGTCAAAAGTGACTTGTTGCCCATGTTCCGTGACGTTGGATGGAACATCGACGTTGACTGTACTGCCTGATATGCGTGCTGTCCTGTTGCGTGCCATAAAAGCTTCAAGCTCGCCGGGGCGGTCAATCAGCGGAAACCCAACCAGAACAAGCTCAACCTTTAGCACCTCGTTAGTCCAAACGGCCATGCCTTTACTTTAGCTCCTTCACTTCGTTGTCTTGGCGCACCTGGAAGTCTGCATTACGCCTACGAAGAAACAGGACATTGCCCTCTATCCAGATATGTTAAGATGGCAGGGCCTCAATGCATTTTCGGCTACACAGAGGCGATATCCTGTCGGCGAAACGGCAGACGCGCAGTATTGGTGGTACTGCGGGCCACGTCCCGTCCGGGTTAGAGTCCCGGGCAGGACACTTACCTTTGTGCCCAGCCTAGTGTTGCGGGGCTCCGCCGGAAGCTTGGTTCGCTGTGGACAGTAATATACCATAGCAATTTGCCTCTGAAGCAATTGTTCAGGTGCAATTTCTACTTAATCGTAGCATACCAGTGGGTTCCGCTCCAGTTAGTGACCTTCGATAGAAAATTCTGCTACTCGGTTCCGGACTTCAACTCGAGACGAATCCGCCGGCTCTTTTTCGGAATCCGTTAAAATCGGCGGACAACCGCTGTGACGAATCCTGCTCACTGAATGGGCGTGGAATTTGGGGTATTTGTTGCCCAGGGCCCGGAGTTCTGTTCCACTGGGACTAGTAATCCGGCGGCTGTTTTAATCCTCATACAGCCTTCCGACCGGATGCTACGGTATACCTGGTGCCCACATCTGAGAAAATCGCGAAACTCTCTGCCGCGACGGTTTCTTGTCTTGCGCCGGCGATATCCGTTGCTGACCTGGCAAGAAAAGTAACTCCAATTGAGACTGAAGCAATTGGGTTCGAAATTGCTCATGTGGACCAGGGTCCCGTAGCCAGTTTGGTCGTACCAGGTGAAACGCTCTGCTGATTGCGGCGGGACGCTGTGCGTAACCGTTCCGTTGCCTGGAATAATCAGTGACATCCCTGTTAATTGGCCACGCTTGACCCTAAAGCTCGGGTCAGATCCAATCGGACGTAACTCCCTGCTATTCCAGTTATGTGGGATTTAACCTGATTGGACCGGAGGGTCCGAAATAGTGTCGTCTTTCAACGATAATTTCAGATAACTGTGAATACCCGAGAAGGTCAGACTGACAAGGCAGCGCGGCGTAAAATAGGCGATGCTCGTACCTTGCGGCGGCACCACACCGTATTTTATGCTGGTTCTTAAAGGCAGCGTGGGGCGAAGCGTAGGTCTTGGGGGTTAGGGAGGGAGCACCGTGGGCGGTATCGCATTTACCGTGCTTATTTTCGTCTTCGCCTTGTTAATCTTTCCCGCGTATGTTGGGGGAAGGTGGATAGCCAACTCGAGACCGGGCATACCAGCCAAGATTGCGGGCTTTGCCGTCATCTGCCTGGGGTTTGTTCCCGTCCTCTTTAGGATCTATGCCGTGATTTGGGTATTCTTCATTTCTACCTAAGCCTGAATCCACCGAAGGAGGGCGTGGTGCCGTTCTGTTTTAGTGTATTGACCTTTTAGCATCTTACCACGCATACTGCACCCTGCAACAGTCATTCGATTCCCCAAGTTTCAGACACCCAGAGTAATCAGGATCGTTGGGGCCTTCGTGCCCCCACGTTGTCTATGCTTGGGCTGTCGGTGACTGTTGCAAGGTGCCAACATCCTGATACTGCGTGGGGGTTCCTTGTGGCTAGTATCTTCTTCTCCGTGCTTTTCATTTGGGCGGTGGTCGAATCTGCCAGACAGACGGAAGGACTGAGCAAAGTTAGACTGATAGGAATGGGCATCGTTGCTTGTCTAGGTGGTATGACCGTTCTTGCCGTGGTAACTATCGCCGTTGCATTTCTGGTGACACTGGGTATGTTTTTGGTCTTGGCCTATGAGACTGCGCTGCAAGTAGCCGATAACGACTGGTACGCTCGAGGCCTTTCTTTCGGAACGACCATAACCCTGTACTACCCTTTCAGGTGGGTAGTACAGGCTTGGTACAGAAGGGCTGAAAGGCGAGTCGCTAATGCTTCTTTCCTCTATTGAACCTCCAAGTCCGCTAGGGTTAGTGAGTGCAGAAATGGTTGTACGGGGTCTGTAACTGGACGGCGGCATAAATTTCAAAGGCCGCTAGGGTCACGCAACACCCGATTTCAACGGCCCTGACTTCCATAAACGTCACGATTGTTCACCCTTTCCTCAAAATAGATTCGGTTCCCGTTTGGTGGCGTCATCCGAAGGGCCAGCCGGTGACGTAGGCAATCTGGAACTACCGCCAACCCACGCCGAACGTCACCGCCGCCGCCCTTTTTACACCTGCCCCCGTACTCTCCTGACCACCCACCGTTTCAAGTCACGCGCCGTGAGATAGATACCATAGACCATGACGGGGAAGGTGACAGTCGCAATGACCAGTTGCACCTCAAAAGAGAGAGATTCGGTGGCGGCCATGCTCCAGTACGCGGTCGAGAAGTAGCAGAGGCCAAACAGCACAGCCAGCTTTTCGGTTACCGGAGAGTTTGCCAGCCAGCGCCCTGAACCCTTGCCTTGCCGGTACAGGAACTGAAGGTTACTTTGGCCCCAAGTAGTGGACAAGTACGTTCGGAGAATCACCCCCAGCAGTTGGTTCACCTGCCCACCACTGGCGTCGCTGGCAACGTTTACAAGGAAATCCGTAATTGGGTCTTTCATATATGCAACTTCCTTTGGCGAGACTTCCCCCAAAGGAAATCCCGCCGCTCTTTTCAGGTTAGCGGCGGGAAAGTTGCACAAGCTCAATAAAACCGGGTAAAATGCCAGTGTGTTTGAGTTTGTGGCTTGTTCCCGCTGCCACAAGGTTCCCTTGAAAGTCCCCGGCATTGTTATGAGTGCCGGGACTTTCTTCGTCCACTGGACGGTCTCTTTCACACTTCCATTAACTACCTCCTTTGCTTCGGTCTGCTAGAATTGTACCTGACATAACTCTAATCCGGGAATAGGGGGATTTATGGCCGAGTTCACCGAAGTCACCACGGTCAAAATCAACTGTCCTTCCTGCGCTTTAAGCCACATCGTCAAGATGGGCAAGCAGAACGACCAGCAGCGTTACCTCTGCCGGGGCTGCGGCAAGGCGTTCCGGGCTAACGGGATGCCCACCGGCCGGCGGGTTCCGGCGGAGCCGTTGGGTATGGCCGTCAGGATGTTCTACAGTGGAATGTCCTACAAGCAGATTGCCGAGTCTATGGCGGACGCCTTCGACATTCCCGAACCCTCCAAGTCCAGCATCTACGATTGGGTTCTGGACTACACGGATAAGGCCGTCAAGACCATGCGGAACCCGCAGTTCAAGGCCCAGGTCGGCGATTCTTGGGTGGCCGATGAAATGATGGTGCAGGTCGGCGGCGAAAAGTATTGGAATTGGAACGTAATGGACGAGGATACCCGCTACATCCTGGCTACGCACCTGAGCAAGCAACGGAACTTGGCGGCGGCCACCGCCGTTATGCGGAAGGCATCATTGGCCGCCGCCAAGCCGCCCAAGACCATCAAGACGGACCGGCTGGCGTCCTATCCGGCAGCCATAGACCGGGTTTTCCCTGAGACCCGGCACATCCAGAGCAACGGCATCCGGGCCGAGGTCAACAACAACCTGTCGGAACGCTTGCAGGGAACCTTCCGGCAGCGCACCAAGACGTTGCGCGGTCTGGACAGCCGGGAAACCGGGCAACGCTACCTGGACGGCTGGGCGCTGACCTACAACCTGTTCCGGGGACACGAAAGCCTGGATGACCGGACGCCGGGGGAAGCCGCCAAGGTGAAGAGTCCCTACACAGAATGGGCGGACGTGGTGCGGCAAGGGAGCGGGGTCGTGGAGACGGTGCCGGTGCCGGAGGCCAAGCCCCCAAAAGTGAGGACCCCCCGGATAGTGCCGGTGTCGGAGATTGAGAAAGTAGGCACGGCTGACCGGCCGGAACGGAGCTGGGTCAAAGTGAAGCTACCCGGGCCGAGGCCGCCGGCGCGCCGGAGTACCGGCCGGGTGTTTCAGTCAGCCGCCGGCAAGGGTAGGCCGGTGCAACGGGCGGCCTGGCTGAAGAAAGGCGAAGTCCGGGGCCGGCTCTAAAATTGCCCATACACTACAACCGAACGGAACCGGTACGCCCACTCGCTAGGAGAGGCAGCTAACGAATAACTTACTCTTCGATATATTTTATACTATATCTTTTCACCTGTCATAGACACCTCTCCGGACCATGCGAAATAGTTCGAGTTCGCAGGACCGCTTGCCGGTTGACCCTTCAAGAAGGCAGCGTTAAAGATCCTGATACCGGTAACGGCCGAGGAGCAACTTGCTATCAGCATCCAAACCGTGATGTTTCCATCGAAGAATTCAGCCGTTAATCCTGTTCTTAGGTCCTTGAAACTAGCGGGACTAGACAGTTTGATTAGCGTGGGCTTTACAGTTCCATGGTGCCCATTTCCTTTGCGACACCGTGAGTCCCTTTCTCCAAGTCTGTCAAGTTCACGGTAGACTTGAGATCCGCCCCGTCTCCGTCAGTGAACTCCTATCACATTAGTCCTGTTTTCGCGCTCAGCTTCGTGTGCTGGTCAGGCGCATCCTTCGCAAGCACGGCTATCCGCCCGACAAGCAGGCGAAGGCGACGCTGACCGTCCTGGAACAGGCCGAGGCGCTGTCGGAAGGGTGGGCGGCTGCCTGACGGCGGGACCTCCAATCAATTCCCCTACTTGCCAGGGAGTTGCACACTGACGCCTGCTCTCCCTACGCGGAACACTTCACACCTTTTGTATATCCCGCGTCTGCGATCGACTGGCCAACGGCGTCCCTCTATTCATCGTAGCCATCCATTGGATTCCTTTGGCGTTGCTCTGGGGAGTGGACCGCTATCATTTTTAACCGTTGGGAAAGTTGGTCCTCGGTGATCTCAAGATCGTATTGGCTCTGCAGTCCCATCCAGAATCTCGCAGAGTTTCCAAAAAAGCGGGCCAACAGCAAGGCCGTTTCAGCGGTAATGGACCGTTGCCCGTTGACGATGGAATGAATCCGTCTAGGGTCAACTCCGATGGACTTGGCCAGCCGGTATTGAGTGATGTTCAAGGGACGGAGAAACTCTTCGTTGAGGACTTCTCCCGGATGGATCGGTTGCAGCTTGGCGCTTTGGTTCAATCCTGTACTCATCTGACCCCTGCCTAGTGGTAATCCACTAGCTCGACTCGATAGGCGTTGCCCTCGCTCCAGACAAAGCAGATACGCCACTGGTCGTTGATGCGAATACTGTGCTGTCCGGCACGGTCTCCCGAAAGAGCTTCCAACCGGTTTCCCGGAGGCGCCCGCAGGTCGTTGAGGTTCATGGCGTTGTTCAGGATCATCAGCTTCCTCTGCGCCTTGCGTTGGATGTCCCCGGGGAGCTTGGCGACCCGCTCACGTTCAGCAACCGCTTGAGTGTCGCTGTCCCGGTAGCTCTGTATCATGTATCAATAATAGCACAATATACTATTAGTGGTAAGCGCTAATACTTGTCCTGGATTGCAACGGAGGTGCTTGCGCTGCAGACGCATCAACTTCTGTTGACGGAGACACGCAACGAAATGGCGTTCCAGACCGGCGAGGGATGGCATACTAGCGTTCCATAACCTCCCCTGCGTTGTACCCTTCTTTGCCAGCCACTCTTCAAACCCCAGTTTCCTGACCATGCTGCCGACGACCAGGCAAGGCCGGCAGCCGCACCCTGGAGAATGTTCGTTAGGCAGCCATTGCTCCAACTCGAAATAGCCTTTCTCCTTCCCGTCTGAGTAGCCCTGGCTGTAGGCCACCTCCTCGGCTTCCCCATGTTGCGGCCGGTATAGAAATTCAGCGCACTCCATACAGTCGGCCAGGCCCGGGTCCGTGGTGTAGGAATCGGCGGCAATCTCGCCCAGGCGCCAACCACAGCAGGTCATAGTGCCGTTAATGGTCAGGTGTGCCGTCATAATCAAGGTCCGTATCTATCGAGTTTGGCCGGGCCACCGGCCCCGTCACTTCACCACCACTGCCTCGCCGGTGGCCCGGCAGATAACCGTCGCGAGGATCGGCGTTGGCCTGCGCCCAGGCGGGGTCCGCATCCAGGTCCTCCGCCTCCGGCGCCGCCCCGTTATTGGAATACTTTCGCCGGCTAGCGACCTCCTTGCCCCGGACTTTTCGGCCCTCGGCTATGATGCCCTGGCGGTAACTCATCAGCCGGTCGAGGACCTTTTCCGGGATACGGTAGAGAACCCCGTCATGTTCGATGCTGTAATCCCATACGCCGTTCAGCCGGTAGGCACTGACCACATAGTTCTCCTCAATGGCTACGGAATCCCATATGGCTTGCCCGGGCAGGGACTTGTCCAGGGCAGCCAGTTTCTCCGGGGCGAATAAGGCGGCCGAAAGACGGTCTAACTCGATGGTTACCAGGCCCCGTTTGCGAAACTCGCCGGGGAACATTTTGCTTGGCATGGTGTGGTGTCTTCCTTGCTGGGCAGGAGGTCGCGCCTCCTTTACCCGGTTCCCGTACTCAGGGGTTGATGCGCCAGTCTCGCGTCTTCCCTTCTTGCCAGGTTCTATACTCGTCCTGGCTCATCACGCTAACCACTTTCAGACGGCCCTCTGGGTCACCGCACAGCGGACAAGGGAGGCCTTCAAACTCTTCCTCTTCGGACCCTTCCCGCTCTCCGGAAAGACCTATGCCGAGGTGACCATCGCAGGCCGAGCATTGAAGTACCAGGGTGAACGACGTATCCTGCTCAGTCATTCCCGCCTCCTTTTAATTGCCCACAGTATTTCTTCGGTGGTTCGCCGCCCGGCAGGCCCGGGCGCGCGCCCGGGCCTCGCGCTTCATGCAGCATTCGATGCACTCCAGCTTGCGGTCGCCGGCCCGTGGCTCGATCGCGTAGGCGCCGTCCTCAAAGCTGCGGTTACATATCTGGCACCTGGTCATGTTCTCTCCTCACTAACCTGCTCTGGTTCGCCGTGTACGGGACACGGCTCCGGCGGCGTCGGAAATCTTACGTCCAGGGGCTGGCCGGAAGACAGGCGCAGGGCGCGCAGGATGGTCTGGTACATCCGTTGTTCCAGCCATTCGGCCGCAAATTTGCTGGGCACCCCCACCAGCAGGTCCTGGCCGTCAAAAGCGATGCCCTCGGTTGGCTTCAGCCAAGTCTCAAAGGTGGCGCGGGGCAGTTCTAACTCCAACTCACTCAGGACAGCGTTCCAGGTATCCGCAGCAGCGGAGTCCGCAGGCTCCGTGCCGGTGAAGGGTATATCCGACTCTGCCGGCTTCACTTTCGGCAGAGGAGCATCCGGTTGTTTGCGAAGCCACCGGATAATCATGTGCGCCCGGCTTTTGGTCACAGTAGAGGGGTCGATAATGTCCGGAGGCGGCGTTCCTGGGTGAATATCGGGCCAGGACGCTAAAATGTCCTGGTCGGACAGGCCGGTACGCTCCTGCTCCTTAAAGATGAGCATTAGCTGGCTCTCAGTACAAAAGAAAATCCCCGCGATCGAATCACGGGAATAATACCAGCGGTGTCAGGTTGTCAACTTACAACGTCAGGTTTTACGGGGTCGCCCCCCTTTATTGGGCGGAGTCGTCATGTAATCCACTAGGTCACCTTCATCAACGACTACATACCCACCACCCGTTGTAGGAGCCTTCAACCTACCCTTTACTTCAAGGCGGCCCCGACGGACCCAGTTGTAAATGGTCCTTACGTTTCGGCTATACCTTTTGGCAGCAGTTGGTAAGTCAATAAGCCCTTCGGGTAGTTCCGCGTAAATGGGGCACTCCTGGTCGCCAGGCGAAGAATTGGACATTTGCGGCTGTTCAGCGAGGGTACTGGAGCTGGCGGCTACCATGTGCAGAATCTCACTGGGGCCGATACCCGAAGCCAGTGTACGAATTGGTGGGGCGTTTCTGTGTCGTGATTCAACCATAATCCCCTAGCCAAAGGTCTTTTAAAGACCCAAAAGTATGGCTGGGGATGGAGGGTTCGAACCTCCGCTTCCTGATCCAGAGTCAGGCGTCCTACCACTGGACTAATCCCCAGTGCGGGCGGCAGCCCGGCGGCGGGGTCTAACCGATTCAACCCGCAACTGCGGCGGTATCCCCCCGAGCGCCCGAATTGGCCGGGCTCCAGATTAACCGGGCTCCAGATTGGCCGGGCTCCGGATTAACCGGGCTCCGGATTAACCGGGCTCCGGATTGGCCGGGCTCCAGATTAACCGGGTTCATGGTTGACCGGAGAGGGGAGAGCCGGACTTGCCAATACAGATTGCCTCTTTCCTTTCGTATTTCATAGTAGTAACCAGGGGGCTAACTGTCAAGTAACGGCAGGCCGGGGCCAGGGTCTTTCAAGCGTCACCGCTCCGGCATACCGCCGTTCACCCGGCGCGGGTCGAAAGGGCCGGGACCTATCCCCGCTCGTCCTGAGCCGGTCGAAGGACCGCTCACCTTGAGCGGATTTCTCCGGACAATCGAAAGGGCCCGGCTGTATCATCCCCGCCCCATCCCTTCAATTGACACCCGGTTCCCGGCCCGAATATAATCGGCTTCACCCGGATTAACCGGATTAGACTTGACTCACCGGTTTGTCCCTTCCCGGTTTATTCCATTACTCTGATGCTCTATTAAATTGTCCCTTTATTCCCGTTTTATTCCCGTTCTATTTTCGTTCCTTCCGGCCCAATCCCGATAAATAACGGCAGGCGTTTATGGCGGTGGTTTTATGACTATTCGAGAAAGATTGGAAGCGGATATCGTGGCGGCGATGCGCAGCCGCAATCAGCAGAGGCTGGACGCCCTGCGTTACCTCAAGAGCGCGGTCAATCGTGTGGAAATTGACCAGCGTACTACCCTGGACGACGCCGGTGTTATCGACGTGGTGGTTCGGCAGGTCAAAGACCGTCGGGACAGCATCCGGATGTTTGAGCAGGGCAATCGTGCCGACCTGGTGGCCAAGGAAGCCGCCGACCTGGCGATTCTGGAAGAGTATATGCCGCCGCAGTTGGACGAAGCGGAATTGACCCGGCTGGTGCAGCAGGTAATCAGCGCGGTGGGGGCGGCGACAATGCAGGACAAGGGCAAGGTTATGGGCCGGTTGATGCCCCAGGTTCAGGGCAAGGCCGACGGCTCCCTGGTTAACACCCTGGTATCGCGTCTGCTGGAATCCGGCGCCTGACGGCGGTTGAGGGCGGACCGGATAGTCCGATGAATATCCTCCGGCCCGCCCCGGGTATTTTAGCGCCGGGTATTTACCGTTGGCGGCGCAGCTTACTTCCGAGAACTTGATATGCGCTTTGGCATTGTAGTATTCCCCGGCACCTGGAGCGACACTGACTGTCACTATCAGGTCAAAGACATCCTGGGGCAGGAAGCCGATTATGTGTGGCACCGGGAGGAAAGTCTGGCCGGTTATGACTGTGTGATTCTCCCCGGGGGCTTTTCTTACGGCGACTACCTGCGGGCCGGAGCTATTGCCCGGTTCTCCCCGGTGATGGCTGCCCTTAACGGTTTTGCCGCGGACGGCGGCTTGGTCGTCGGCATTTGCAACGGATTCCAGGTGTTGTGCGAGGCCGGGCTGCTCCCCGGCGTACTGATGCGCAACCAACATCTGGAGTATCGCTGCCAATGGACCAACTTGCGGGCCGAGCGAACCAATACCGTCTTTACCCGCCGCTGCCAGCCGGGCCAGGCCCTGCGGGTGCCGGTGTCCCACGGCGAGGGCAACTACTACGCCGATGCGGCTACCCTTGACCGCCTGGAAGCGGAAGGCCAGGTCCTTTTCCGTTACTGCGAACCGTCCGGGGAGATCACCGCAGCCGCTAATCCCAACGGGTCGGCGCGCAACATCGCCGGAATCATCAACGAAAGGGGCAACGTGCTGGGAATGATGCCCCACCCGGAACGCAGCTGCGAGGCCATCCTGGGCAGCGACGACGGCAACCTGATTTTCCAGTCGATGATTGATACCCTCCACTAACCCCTTCCCGCGCCGGTGTAACCCGCCCCTTCCCGATGACTCCCTGATAGCTACCTGTGACTTCGTTTCTATGATTCCCGGGCTATTTGATTCCTGGACTATTTCGCCGCCGAGACGCGGAGGACTCGGAGCAATTGACGTTGCGCCGTTAATGGCAATGGCATTAAACTTGGGGGGTAAAGTTCGGAACCCCGGCGGCAGAGGCTGATTATGCTTCCCAAGGTTTTTATCGACGGCCATACCGGCACCACCGGCCTGCGGATTCATCAGTGGATGGCGGCGCGGGAGGATGTGGAATTGCTGACCCTGCCCCAGGAGTTGCGGCGCAATCCGGAAGAGCGCCGCGGCCAGATTCTGGAGTCCGACGTGGCGATTCTCTGCCTGCCCGATGCCGCCGCATTCGAGGTTGCCGAGTGGGTTCAGGATTCGGATACCCGACTGATTGACGCCAGCACCGCCCACCGGGTTGCCGCCGGCTGGGCCTACGGTCTGCCGGAGCTGGAACCGGGCCAACGGTCGGCCATCGGCCAGGCCAAGTATGTCTCCAACCCCGGCTGCTATCCCACCGGGTTTATCCTGCTGGTGCGTCCGCTAATTGATGCCGGGCTGCTGGCCCCGGACGCTCCGGTGTCGATTAACGCCCTGTCCGGCTACTCCGGCGGCGGCAACACCCTGATCGAAAAGTGGGAAAACCCGGATTCCGGTCTGTCCGGCCTGCCCTATGAGGCTCCCTACGCCCTGTACCAGCGGCACAAGCATGTCCCGGAGATGATGCGGTACGGCGGCATCAGCGCGGAACCCCAATTTGTGCCCGCCGTCGGCCCGTTCCGCTGCGGTATGCGGGTGCAGGTCCCGATTCATGCCTCGCTCCTGGCCCCGGGAACCACCGGCGAAACGGTGTGGGAGACGCTGTACGAGCGCTACTTGGGCGAGCCTTTTGTCCAGGTGGCGCCCCGGCCCGAACCGGGGACGCTGGATGAGCGAAGCTTTGACCCGGAGGCCTGCAACGACAGCAACCGCATCCAGCTCCATGTGGCGGCCCATCCATCCGGCCACATGCTGCTCATCGCCCTGCTGGACAACCTGGGCAAGGGAGCCTGCGGCGCGGCGATTCAGAACCTGAACTTGATGCTGGCCTTCCCGGAAGGCGCCGGTTTGCCCGGCTAGGAAGCTTCCCGGACGCCGACGCAGAGCCGGACGCCGACGCTGCCCCGGACGCCGACGCTGCCCCGGACGCCGATGGGTACGCGGTCGGCTTAACCCGGTAACTCGCCGCCGAAACCCTCCCGCCTCTTTTGAAGGGCAAGACTCTCTCCCCTGGATGACCGTCCCGGCAAAGGCGCTCCGGGAACGACTGCGGGTAAGATTGCGGGAACGACCGCGGACAAGTGGGGTTAGCCCCCGTGAGAATCGCGCCCGGCAAGATACGAGATAAGGGTCGTCTTGAGGGAGCCAAAAAGGATGAAATAGCCTGAACGCTATGCCTGTTAGCAAAGAAATGCTGGACGAAATTGCCCTCAGCCAGGCCGAGTATGAGCTGATCGTGGACCGGCTGGACCGGGAGCCTAATCCGGTGGAGCTGGGGATGTTCGGCGCCTTGTGGAGCGAGCATTGCGGCTATAAACACTCCCGTCCTTTGCTCCGGCTATTCCCCAGCCGTTCCCCTCGGGTGCTATCCCAATCCGGAGCGGAAAACGCCGGGGCGGTGGACATCGGCGACGGCCTGGCGGTGGTATTCAAGGTGGAATCGCACAACCACCCCTCGGCGGTGGAACCGCTGCAGGGGGCGGCTACCGGCGTCGGCGGCATCGTCCGCGACATCCTGGCGATGGGCGCCCGTCCCATCGCCCTGCTCAACTCCCTGCGCTTCGGCCCCCTGGAATCGGGACAAAACCGCCACCTGTTCCGCGGCGTGGTGGAAGGCATCTCCTGGTACGGCAACTGTATCGGGGTGCCCGACGTGGCCGGGGAAATATACTTTGACGAATCCTACTCCCATAATCCCCTGGTCAATGCCATGTGCGTTGGCCTGGTATCCGCCGACAAGCTGGCATCCGCCGCCGCCGGCAACGTCGGCAGTGTGCTGCTCCTGGTGGGCGCCGATACCGGACGGGACGGGATTCATGGAGCGTCGGGGCTGGCTTCCCGCACCTTTGAGGAGGAGCAGGAACTTCGCCCCACGGTGCAGGTTGGCAACCCCTTTCTGGAGAAAATCCTGATCGAGGCCTGCCTGGAAGCCCTGGATACCGGCTGCGTCAGCGCTATTCAGGACCTGGGCGCCGCCGGTCTGACCAGCGCGGCGATCGAGTCCGCTTACCGCGGCGGCCGGGGCGTCATCCTGGATATTGCCCAGGTACACCGCCGCGAGCCGGGAATGACCGGCTATGAGGTTATGCTGTCCGAGTCCCAGGAGCGGATGCTGCTGGTAACGCCGCCGGAGTACGTGGAGCGGGTGCGGCAGGTGTTCCAAAAGTGGGACATTCTATGCCGCGAGATCGGGCAAGTTACCCGGGAACCGGAAGCCTGCATTTTGGACGGCGACCAGGTCATTGCCCAACTGCCCATCAAGCCCTTGAGCGAGGCGCCCCGCTATCGTTTGCAGGGTAAGCCTTCCGCCGAGCAGATGGATCGGCAGCGGCTTACTCTAGCCGAGGTTCCCCTAACCCGGCACCGTCCGGCGGATACCCTCCTTACCCTGCTGGCCGCTCCCAACGTGGCTAGTAAGCAGAGCGTCTATCGCCGCTATGATCATCAGGTGCAGACCAACACCGTAGTGGCTCCGGGGAGCGATGCGGCGGTGCTGCGGATTAAGGGCACCGGCAAGGCGATCGCCCTGAGCATCGACGGCAACGGACGTTATTGCTATCTGGACCCCTACCGGGGCGGTCAAATTGCCGTGGCTGAAGTGTGCCGCAACCTGTCCTGCTCCGGCGCGGAGCCGGTGGCCCTGACCGATTGCCTGAATTTTGGCAATCCGGAGCGGCCCGCGGTCTATTACCAATTGGAATGGTGCATCCGGGGTATTGCCCGGGCCTGCCGGGCGCTGGGAGTTCCGGTGGTCAGCGGCAACGTAAGCCTCTACAACGAAGCTCAGGGTCAGGCCATTTATCCCACCCCGATTTTGGGCGGGTTGGGGCTGCTGGAGGATGCCACCCGCCATGCCGGCTCCGCCTTCCCGGAGGAGGATTTGGCGGTGTTCCTGCTGGGCCAGGACAATTGGCGTTCCCGAGCCTCCGACCTGGCCGGCAGCGAGTACCTGCAAACGGTGCATGGGCGGGTGGCCGGTCGGCCGGTCATAAATCTGACGCAAGAGCGGCAGGTGCAGCAATTGGTCCGCCGCGCCATCCGGGAAGGCGTCATCGCCTCGGCCCACGATTGCTCCGACGGCGGATTGGCGGTGGCCCTGGCCGAATGTTCCATCCCCAACGGCATCGGCTTTCGGGGCGGAGCGGCCCTGGAGCGGCAGCCCCGACGCTGGGACGCGGCCCTGTTTGGAGAACGTCAGTCCCGCATTGTAGTGGCCCTTAAGCCGGAGCAACGTCCCCGCCTGGAGCGTATGGCCGCCGAGTTTGGCGTGTCGATGCTGGAACTGGGCCGGACCGGCGGTTCCCGTTTTTGCCTGGGCGGTTACGCCGACCTGCCAATATCGGAAATCGCCGACGCCTGGACGCAAAGCCTGGAGCGGGCGCTGGCCGGCTAGGGCGTGTTCACACAAAACTTGCTGCCGGTTCCCTTACTATGTCATTCTGAACGGCCAAAACTGTCATTCTGAACGGAGTGAAGAATCTAAAATGGTCAGGGTCCGGAATGTTTCTTATAGCAAGGATTTTAGACCCTTCGCTCCGCTCAGGGTGACATTGCATTGGGAATAGCTACGATTTGTGTCAACAGGCCCTAGTAGTGCGAAAACTTTGTAATGATGGGTAATTTGGTTGGTGGGATTACGTGGACAAGCATCCGACTGAGAACCCGGCTGGAAAAGCAATTCATCATTTCAAAGTAGTTGGACTACTAGTTGCGACCAGTTGGGTCGGCTCATATACTGTCGAGACACCAATCGCTTAAACCAACTTGAGCAAGGGCCGTGCAAATCCAAGGCCGAACGTCCCTTGAGTTCAAGGCGAGAAAGAGGGACCAGATGGCGATGCCGCTTGCTTTAATCAACAAGTTCTGTGCTATTGAAGGAAAGTTTTGCGAGAGGTTGGTACCTTATCAAGGTACCAACTCATACTTCTTTGCCTACCCGTCGGGAGAGTATTGGGAGGATTTTTCGCGACTTTTAGCGGCAGATCTGAAATACCAAGACATCCACGGCACTCGGTGGGAGGATGTCGTCAGTAACGACGTCCTCTTCTCAAAAATTTGCGATGGGATTTACGGCCATGACTACCTCTTCGCCGAAGTGACCGAGCCCAACGCGAATGTCTTGCTCGAAGTGGGCTACGCATTAGCTGTGGGCAGACCAACAATTCTCCTGAAGGACAAACGTCGGCCCGAGTGGACGAGGACTCTCCTCACAGTTTTCGACAACTGCCTCTATGACACAAGGGAAAGCATAGTCCCATATGTAGTGGAAACTCAAGCGAACAGAGATGAACTGCCTGAAGACCCGGACCGGCGTTTGTCCTCGTTGGAAAAAATGGGTATTTTCGATTCAGAAGAAGAATCGGCGACGATCCACCACCTCAAGCCAAAAATTGCGCGAGATTGGATCAGTTCGGTTGAGAGAACACTAAAGGAAGGCTATTTCGACGTTAGTGGGACAGATCCGAGCGACTCATCGTACGACGAGTTCTACCCCCAAGCGCGGGCGATTCAACGAGCTTCATTGATCGTTGGTAGCCTGCTAGGTACCGATATACAAGGCTACGAAGAGCACAACGCGAACGTGGCCATGTTAATCGGGTTTGCGATCGGGTTGGGCAAAGAAGTTCTGGTACTCCAAGCGCAGCCCAGGGCATCAATCTTAGATCTCGGAACCGTATCGCAGCTATTCGCTACAGAAACGCAAGCGGTTCGGAATGTTAAGCGTTGGCTCGAAGAACAAACCCGAGCCGCTATGCGCCAGCGATCAGATGCCCGAACAAGAGCGAGAGAAAGTGAGCACATCGCCCAGCTACGGCAAGTATACCTGGGGCATCCAGATGCCCTCCAAGACGCCAGTCTATTAGGCTACTTCGTCCCCACGCCTGAATACGAAGACGCCGTCCAAGGGCGTAGAACGATGTACGTAGGACGCCGAGGAACAGGCAAAAGTGCCAACTTCAAAGCCATAAGAGAAGACTTACGGGATCGTTTCGACATCGTGCCGGTTGATATCGCGCCCAGCGACTACGAACTGCAACGCATCACCGAATATCTAGAGAGCAACCTACAAGCGACGCCAACGCACCTGTACGGACCAACTTGGAATTACGTACTGACGACTGAGATGGTCAAATCGCTAGTTGAACGGACAGACAGAGTATTGCTGTCGGAAGGCGACCCCGATTCGTATGCGATCCACCATTACTACGAATCCAATCGTTCAGCCCTAGAACTCGACTTTGGGTCCCGAGTTACCCAAGCACTAATGGCGCAGTTAGAGCCGTCAGTAGACAACCTGCTGCGAACAACCCATGATGTAACGCAATCAGCTATTAACGAGCTGATGGATTACCACATATCACGCCGGTTGCTGTCATTGTCCAAAAAGGAGGGGATCACTTTTTTCCTGGTCGCAGATGACCTTGATAAGCATTGGAAACCCGGCAACCAACAGTCGATAGACGTATTGATTGGACTGATCGACGAAGCGGACCGATTACAACGCTTCTTCGAAGGTAGCCTAAAGGTCGTAATTTTCCTAAGACAAGATATTTTTGATGCGATGGCACAGCACGATGACGACCTTCCGAAACGCAGCTACCTGCGCATGGAATGGACAAGCACTAATTTGAAGCACGTCGTAGCCGAGCGACTAGCGAAAGACAGTGCCACACCAGGAGCGACAGACGAAGCGATTTGGTCAGCTGTATTCCCGGAAGAGGTAAACAGCACTGCGGCCCCTGACTACATATTGTCGCGCGCATTACCGCGACCACGCGACGTGCTGAGCCTGTGCCAAGCGGCGATAGACCAAGCAAAAAAGAATGGGCACAGCTGGGTTACAGCTCAAGACATTATAGATGGGGAGAAGTCCAACTCAACTAACTTTATAAGGGCATTGGAAGCAGAATTTACGGCTTCATACCCCAAGTTGGGGGTTATCTTAAGCGTCTTTTCACGGATCGGTCCGACGATGGCATGGGACGAGTTCGTAACCCTAGCGGAGATGACCATAGAAGACCAAGAAGAAGTTCTGGGAAGTTGGGTTGGTCCCACGCCGCGAACGTCGAGATGGTTCGCTGCAGCGTTATACGACATTGGATTGGTCGGCTTGTCATGGCCTGGGAGTAACAGTGGCTCGTTCCGTAACGGACATTCTTTTGATGAGACATGGGCTTCGTGCTCCCCGAATCCGCTGGTGCATATGCATCCTGCGTTTTTCGCTATCTTAGGGATTTGATGTTGATCTGATATTGATGTCCCGCGTAAAGGTTCTGGCCAATTTATAGATTGGGACCACATGCCTAGTAGTCCAACTACTTTGAAATGATGGATTGCTTTTCCAGCCGGGTTCTCAGTCTGATGCTTGTCCACGTAATCCCACCAACCAAATTACCCATCATTACAAAGATTTCGCACCACTAGGGAACCTCTCAATAAGTTCGTGACCTGGATATTGAACCCTACCCGTCTTTCCGGCAAGAATACCCGAGGTTACTGCGCAGGCAGGAACCTCGGTCCACCGCGTTTCAGGTTCCTGATTTCGCAGGAACGACGGAGTGAAGGCGCTGGCGTTTAATGACTTATTCCGAGTATCCCTGGCGGGTATCGGGCCGAAACGCTGCCAATGGATTGGTGAAACTAGCTGCACGCAGCACCGGCGAACGGTTACAGACTCGCTTGCTCTACGCCTGCCCCCGGACGGCGTATCCGGGGTGAATGCACCGCCGCCCCTTAAGCCGCCCCTACCGGGGCAGCACCTCCAGAAATCCGATTTCCAACTCCACCGGCTCCCCTACCGCCGACTCCTTGCCGGTGTCGTTTCCATCGTTGCTGCTCGGTTCATCGTGGTCGTGGCCCGTATTCGTTGCTGCTTCATGTTCGGCGGAGGTGTCCATCGTTTCCATCGTTCCCATTGCTTCCCCTGTTTCCCCTGCTTCCCCTGTTTCCATTGATTCAGTGTCGCCGCTGTTGTCGGGGCCGCCGCCGCCGTGAAAGGCGATGCGGTACCGGCCGGTGGCGTCGGCCACAAATTGAAAGTCGGTTACCGTCCCAACCCCTCCCGCTTCTTCCAGGTCATAACCGTGGAGATGGAAGGAGCCGGGCCGGTCGGTTTCTATCTGAAGCGTGACCATATCGCCCTGTTTTGCCTGCAACGTTTCCGGGGTGAGCTTGCCAGCCTCAAACTTTGCGGTCAGGGTAAGCTCCTGCGGCCCGGCGCTGGGGCCGCAGGCGGCCAACAGTAACAGCAACAGCGCCAGCAGGGTAAGCAGGAGAGACAGGGATAAAGGCCATTTGTTTTTGACAATAGAGTTCATTATTCCTCCTGATGAATATACCGAGTATGCCCGGCCTGGCCCGGCTTTCCACGGCCTTTCCCGAAGGTGAAAAGAGAAGTTGGCGGAAAACAACTCCGAACCGACCATCCCCCGGTCGGCGAGGCCAACACGGAAGGGTAGTCTGACCGGGCTGAATCGGGTCCAATCGAGTCCAATCGGGTCCAATCGAGTGCAATCGGGTCCAATCGAGTGCAATCGGGTTTAACCGAGGACGGACAGTATAACCGGAGCTATACCCGGGGAGGCTTCCAGGGCAGGGCGGAAAAGGCGTAGGGGGGAGGAACATACCGGGGAATGTACCCCAACAGGAAGGGGCCGTCTCCGAAGTCGGGGAGACTCATGGACTCTTTGGTCGGCGGGGCCGACAGATAGACCATGTAGGCGCCCGCTCCGTCATAGGACGTGATATAGACCACGCCCCGGTTACCGGGCAGGTCGGAGCCGGAATTGCCGCCCGGTGTGGCTGAAACCGACTTGCCGGGAGCGAAATTATGGTTGTGGCTGCGGGCGGTCTCATAAACGTGGGAGTGTCCCGGCCGGTAGCCGCTAAACCCGTCAAATCCGCTCGAGCCGTTCGGCCCGGCGTCAAAATATATGTGGGCGTGGTTGTGCTGCCACTCCACAAAATGGTGGTCCAGCAGCGTACCAAATACGGGCAGCAGCAGGGCGTACAATGCCACTATTAGGGCAGGACGAAGCAATTGTGCCATTGTTGCGCTTACTATTACTCCGGCTATTTCCGGCGAAATCTTACGTTTCGACCGGCTCACCGCGACGGAGAAAAGAGCGGCCCGCCACGAATAAAACCCCGGGTCAGGAAGACTTGCGGAGCCGGCTCTTTATCCGGTCATAGATCCAGATGGCGACCGCCACTACGGCCACCGCAATGGCCGCCACCAGAATCAGGTTAATCCGGCCCCCGGCCCGCACGTTCATTGGCACCTGGATCGTTTCCTGACCCAAATCCGAGTCCACGCTGATGCTGACCTGCCAATCTCCCGGCAGATCAAAGGGCAGGGCGGTCTCAAAAAACTGGGGGGATATATTGTTGACCGCCAACAGCGACCCGAAGTCGGCAGCCTCGGCCGGCCCGGTGGCCGAAACCCTTACCACCGCATCGGTCAGGGCCTCTTCGCTGCCCAGGGACACAATGCGGATGCTTAGATGAGTGTTATTGACTACCGCCTGGCCGGGTAGAATACTAACCTCTAATCGGTAAGGCCCCTGCTCCTGAGTGGATACCAGGGTGGCGCGCCCGTTGGCCGAAACCGGGGCGCTGCCCAGGACTACAAAAGCCAGCAGGACTAAAGAAACAATTGCCGGAAGGCGGAGGAGCGGATAGACGGTGGAGAGGGGGGGAAGCAAATCAAACTAACCAGGCGTATAGAGATATGAAACGGGAACCCGAACATCATAGCATAGGGGCCGGGTAACTACAATGCCGAGGCGTGAGCCGGGCAGGACGATCGCATTAGAATGAAAGTTTACACCCCGTCGTTCCTGCGAAGGCAGGAACGACGGGTAGGGATAAACACCCCGGTCACGGACGTATTCAGGGGTTCCCTGGAGGTGTCAGCCAAGGGGCGCAATCCTGGAATAGCCCAAGGCAGCTACAATATTTGCCCCGGCGTTTGGCAGTTGCCCGGACGTGCCCGGACGTGCCCGGATGCTGAATACCTGGATTATTGACTCTATTCGGGTAGAGGACTAAACTGTGTTATTGGCAGCCTTGAGGCGCCAGCAGGAGATTGGAGCTTATTGTAGTCGCAAATATGTCCCCCAATACCGGAGATGATGTAGCCCTCTTCATCGACTGGGAAAACTTCAAAATCAGTTTGGCGGCGGGCAGCCGCACTCCGAACGTCACCGCCCTTAAGGAAGAAGTTGCCAACCATGGCCGGGTGGTGGTAGCCAAGGCTTACGCTGATTGGGTTACCCGGTCTCCCGAACTTAGAGGGGCCAGCCAATTCATTAACGATCCCCCCGCTCTTTATGCCGCCGGTATCGAGCCGGTTTACGTACCGACTCGTCTGCCCGCCGGCAGCCCCACTTCCCTGACCGCCCGCACTTTTCGGGTTAAGAACAGTGTGGACGTCAAGATGACCGCCGACTGTATCGAGTGCGCCCACTCCTACCCCAATATCGGAATCTATGTTTTGGTTTCCGGCGACTCCGACTTTATCCACGTCGTCAACGCATTGCGGACGATGGGCAAGCGGGCCATTATCATTGGGGTTTCCTGGAGCACTTCCCGCCGGTTGGCCGACCAGGTGGACGGGCTGATTCTGTATGACACCGACGTTGACCCGGATACGCACCAGGAAACGTCTTCGATGGAAACCGCCCGTGGTTCGGCGCGACTGAATAGCAGCGCCGGCCGTCAACAATCATTACAACAATCATCACAACTACAATCAGCGCAACAATCATCACAACAGTCGGCACAGCAGTTGCCGCAACAATTGTCAGAGGTGATGCGGGTAATTGAGGACATCGTCCGCACCGAGCGGCAGGCCGGGCGTATTCCCCTGTTGACCTCGTTGAAACAGCGAATAATGCGCCGCATCCACGGCTTTGATGAAAAGAAATTGGGCTTTTCCGGCTTCAAGAAGCTGATGATCCGCACCGCTCAGGAGGGGAACATCAAGCTGGTTACCGTTGGTCTGGTGGACTGGGTAATTATGGCCGATGAGCCGATTCCCCAGGAGGCGATCAATGAGGCCCCGGGGCGGGGCGGGACGATACAATCGGTGGCCGCCGAAGAAGAGGTGGTCGCCGATGACGAGCAGGAAACGGTTGATGAGCAAGTCCCTCTCGCGGCTTATGGTTATGGCAGTAACTGGGCTGACGAACAGGTTGATGAACCGGCCGAGTCCGCCGCCGGAGCCGAGCTTGACGCCGATGCCGATGCCGATGTTGATGTTGCCGCCACCGAGGTGGAAGCTGAAGCTGAAACTGAAGCCGGAGCTGAAGCCGAGGCCGATGCGGCCCCGGAACTTCCCGCGCCCTTGAGCCCGGAGTTGGTGCGGGCTTTGGAAGAAGCCCTGGCCGACCTGGAACTACCGGCAGGCCCGGGCGACGGTTTGGACGGACACCGGGTCAAAGACCTGATAACCATGGCCGACACTCTGGAACATCGCGAGGGAGTTAGCCATGTGGCCTTCAACTTCCTGGTCGGAGAGGTCTGCGACGCCTTGCGGGGCGGCCTCGAAGTCGAGCACGTCGAGATTGCCCAACGTTGGGGCGGCCAGGTATTTTCTCGAACTTACGTTACCAAGCTGGTCCGCAGCCTCAGCGTCGGCAACGTCTTCCAGCGGGGTTGGCATTCCGACCGGGACGAGGAAACGGGCCGGACTCGCCGCCGCCGCACCTTTAACCTCAACCGCGCCCATCCCCTGGTACAGCAGGTAATAGAAAGCCAATGGGGCCCCGAGTCCGACGGCCCGGGCGATGCGATTGGCGCGGAAGCAGTGGTTGCCACCGCGAAACCGGCTCAGACTGATTACGGTTATGTGCCGGTGCCGGCGGAAATGGCGGCGCAGGTATCGGTTGACCCGGCCGACCCGACCGACGCGGCCGACGCGGTCAGCGCGTCCCTGGAGGTTGCAGAGGTCGCCGAGTCCGAAGAGTCTGCCGAGTCGTTGGAAAGTGATGCCGGGGATGCTACGGTCAGCGCGTCCCTGGAGGTTACCGAGGTCGCCGAGTCCGAAGAGTCTGCCGAGGCGTTGGAGAGTGATGCCGGGGATGCTACGGTCAGCGCGTCCCTGGAGGTTGCAGAGGTCGCCGAGGTTACCGAGGCCGCCGGATCGGCCGAAACTGTCGCAGTAGCTGAAGCAGCCGAATCCTCCGACGCAACCGCCGAAGCCGACAGCAATGACGGTGAAAGCGACGACGCCGAGGAGACTGACCCAGGCTCGGGTTTGGGCAAGGTTATGCGGTTTTTCTCCCGTACCTGATGCTTCCCGGATTGCCGGCGCGGCTACGGTTCCCGGCCAATCCGGCTTTCCATACCGGCTTGAAATCAAAGGCGCCAGGGGTGTGTAATGCCCTTGGCGCCTTTCGGTTTAGGGATACTCTGAATAAGTTATTAATCGCCGGCGCCTTCCCTCCGTCGTTCCTGCAAAAGCAGGAACCTGAAACGTTGTGGGCCGAGGTTCCTGCCCTCGCCGGAACCTCGGGTTTTCTCGCAGGAACGACGGGTAGGGTTCAATATCCAGGTCACGGACTTATTCAGAGGTTCCTTAGGTTGGTGGCGCCCCTGGACTAACGGAACCGCTGCACCACTGCGCCACTGCGCCACTGCACCACTGCTCCGTTGCACCGTTGCGGTACGGCCGGGCCGCCGCCGCCGCTGAGCCAGGCCGTACCGGGGAAATACGCAGGCCGCTGCTAGAAATCCAAAATCAGGGTGGTCCAGCCAAAATCCCGGGCGCCCAGACCCTCGCCGGTGTAGGGCTGGTAATATTCCCGAAAACCCGACATTTCCACTGCCTCATGAGTCTTGGCCTTGATGGTGTTGGCCAACTCCGGGTAGCCGTGCCGCCGCAGGGCGTGGGACAAAAACCAGTTGGTGTTGACCCAACTGGGGCCGCGCCAGATGAAGCCCCGGGGGTTGCCGGGCATAAACTTGGGGTCGGAAGCGGGCACCGAGGGCAGCGGGTAGGGCAGCCAGAAATGCTCCGGATTGGTGATCCACTGTTCGACCAGCCGTTCCACAATGGGCCGGGGCAGGTCATCAAGAATCAGCGGCATCAACGAGCTGATGGTAACCACCTTGACCGGAGTTTCCGCCACCCCGCACAGGTCGAAAAAGGCTCCGGCCTCCTCATCCCAACACTTGGTTAACAGGGCGTCCCGGGTTTTGTCCGCCTCCCGCCGGAACTCCTCCGCCTCCGGGGCGTCGCCCAGCAGCCGGGCCAGGGAGCGCAGGCCAAAGGCATAGATGGCGTTGACCAGGACATCCTCAAAGTGGAAGATGTCCGCGGCCAGGATGCGCCGGTCATCGCCCCGCATCGGTTCATAGGCGGCGTAAACCCGGCGCAGCGCGGCGATGAACCCCTGATTGCTCAACTCCTCCAGCCCCAACGCCTCATCGTATTTGGGAGAGCAATCGGTGCCGGCCTCTTCGGGTTGAATGACGGCAATAAGCCCGTCGTCGTCCGGGTCCCGGTTGATCCGCAGCCAGCGATAGTAGGCGGTCAAGACGGGCAGGGCGGCGTCCCGGAAGGCGGTATCGCCGGTGGCATCGAAAACCCGCTCCACCGCATAGGCCAGGATGGGCGGCTGAATGGTAGCGCTGTAATAGGGCGAGGTCATACCGACAATGTTGCGGTTGAGGAAGTCGGGCTGCTTGTCCATCTCCCAAAAGATGATGTGGGGCATAAATCCGTTGGGCAGGGCGCCGCTCATCAAGGTAGTCAATTCGGCCTTGGCCTGCTCCTTGTCCAGATGGGTCAGGGCAATGGCATGGAAACAGGAATCCCAAAACCATTGAAAGGGGTAGCCGGTAAGGGAAGGGACCACAAAGCTGAACTCCTTACCGTTCCAGTCGGCCACGCCGCGCCGCAGATTGGTCAGCAGAATCTTGCCGGCTCGTTCTTCCAATTCCGCACGTTCCATTACTTGCTCTCTCCCGGTTCACCGCGATACACGGCGAGGTATTTTTCGGTGACCACCGACCAGCTAAACTCCTGCATGGCATATTCCCGGGCCGCCGCTCCCAATTGCTGCCGGTAGTCGCCTTCGTTTACCAGGCGGACCAACTCGGCCGCGGCGGCGTTACGGTCAAAACGGGGAACGACCACCGCTCCCCGGGTCAACAGCTCCCGATTGGCGCCCACGTCGTGGGTCAACACCGGCATCCCGTTTATCATCGCCTCAAAATATACCAGGCCAAAGGCCTCATAATGAGAAAACAGCGCAAACAGGTCGGCGCTGACGTACTGCTGCGCCAGGTCTTCGTCGCTCAACTCTCCGGCGAAAACAACCTCTCCCTCCAGCCCGGCGGTTCGCACGGTTGCTCGCAGGCCGGCTTCGGCGTCCTCATCCCGACCGACCAGGGTTAAGCGGGTGGGACGCTGGAATTGGGGACGGGCTTGCCGGTAGGTTTCCAGCAGCCACTCCTGCCCCTTGTGCTGGCCCAAACGACCCACGCACAGGATGGATAAGGCCGGGTCTGCCTCTGCCGCCGTATTTTGCTTCTCCGCTTCCAGCGAGGATGCTCCCCAACCGATGACCGCCAGCTTGTCGGGACTGGCCCGGTAATCCCGCCGGACTTGCTCGGCCTCCTGTTGGGTCAGCGGCACGATGTGGTCAACGGCGCGGCAAATGAAACGGTTGATCGGCAGCAGCCAGCAGCGGGACATCGGCAGGGTATGGTAGGAGGGGGTGAACACGAACCGGGCCTGACGCCGCCGCCAGTACCAGCTCCAGAAGTGGCCCCAGAACCAGCCGTCGCCGACGAAGTGGATAACATCGGGCTTGAACTCATCCAGATACCGCCGGATTTGACCCGGAGAAAACCAGACCAGGGGCACCGAATAGATGGGCAAAGAGCTTTTGGGGAAGCCCGACAGCCTGAAGATGCTGATGCCCTCCGGGGTTTGTTCCCGGTCGGCCCACTCCGGGTGGGGAACCCGGGGAAAGGCGTATTTGGCGGTCAGGACGCCCACCGCCTCAACTTCAGGGGAGTCCAGCAGCCGGAAGGAAAGCTGTTCAATGGCCCGTTCAATTCCGCCCAGGTAGGGCCGGAAATAAGGAGTCAGAAACAACACACGGAGGGGGGGATTATCGGGGTTACTATTCATAAACAGCAAGGCCAGCTAACACCAAGTAGCTGGCCTCTCCATACCGAGCAATCCTAGCCGGTTGCGAACTCAAAAATGTCCTTATACGTCCTGTAGCAGGCGACACACAAGGGCTTGAGCAGGGTCGCCGTGTGCTCGTTTCCGCAGGTGTGGCAATGTTCTTCCTCGTACTCTTCGTTCTTGTACCGATTCCAACTCCTGAAGCAACGTTGACAGTAAGGACGGGTCGGGTTGGTCAGCACGTCGGCTTTGCAGCGGATGCAGAAACCATGCGTTGGTATTCCCACCACTGGATCAGCTGGAACAACTGGGGGGAGCGGTCGCCTATTCTCTGTTGCTGGCACTGGACGGGGCGTTCGTCGATTCTCTTTTGCTACGAAATCGGCCTTATCGTTTTCGGTTGGCGGAACCCTAGCGACCGACACTTGAATCTCTTCACTTGCCCTCAGAATCCGTCCCGACTCTTGACGAATTTTTTCGTAGAGGTCGGGATCGTCCTTGCGAGACACGAGCATTCCCATTTCATAGTTATTGACCTGAGAATACTCATACAAATTCATTGAGGTTAAAAGGGCCACGCTTTCATTCATATAGCATTTCGCGTGAAGGTCTTTGTGAAAATTTGTACTTATCCACGTCATCGACTTGAGCCAGTTGCTTTCTTCCGGCTGTAGTTTGTTCTTCCCGTAGATTACACGGAAATCTAATCTTAAGCGGTTCGTATCTTCAAGAAGCTGTTTGATACGAGGGGTGATCTTTATGAACGGGCTGATTAGCCAAAGGCATTCTTCAGCGTTTTTGATTATCTCTTCAATCTGGTTCGAGATGCCTGCTGTGGTGAGGAATTCTGCCATATCAACAACTGTCTCCTAAACTTGCAAAATCAGGGCTAATCGGCCGGGGCGCTTTCGGGTTCGGCTTGGGGACTGGACGGCGGTACCCGGAATATGATGTTTCCGTCGGTATCGTGGGCGTGAGAAGCTATAGCGTCAAACAGTCGATGGATGTCGGCGCGCAGTATTTCGTGATTGTGATTCATCCGCTGTTCCAGGGATTGCATTTCCTGCCTGTAAGCTGTCCGTCCCTGTCCCTCTTGCTGTATCGGGAAGACATTAGGGCGTTGCGCCCTCTGGTACATTCGCCCGAGTTCAAAAATCGCTTTCTCTGCCAATAGGGCAACTAATACCATTGCTCCGACTATTGCCGTGAACAGGGCAACCTCAGACAATTCGATCCCCCTACCCCTTTCGCTCCGTTCTTCATTCTTCGTGTAGCGTTTGGGTGCATTATAGGGCGTAATCGCTTGAATTGAAAGGCGGAGAAAGTGGTAAACTAACAGCCCGGCAAACCTATTCACGGCGGTTCTATGTTCCGTTCGAGACTACTCCTTCCCCTCCTGACTTTGGCGGCGGCGCTGCTGGCCCTGGCCTGGCCCACAACCCCGGTTTTCGCCCACGGGTTCGGCGAGCGGTATGACCTGCCCTTGCCCTTGAGCTACTTTGCCGCAGGCGGCGGAGCGGCGGTTATCCTGTCCTTCGTTGTCATCGGTTTCTTTGTGCGGGCACAGCCTGCAGGAGCCGGTTACCCTCGCCTTAACCTGTTCCGCTATGCTCCGGTCCGGTTTGTGCTGGGCGGTACCCTCTTCTGGCTGATTCGCCTGGTCTCCCTGTTCCTGTTCTTTCTGGTCGTGGCAACCGGACTTTTCGGGTCGGCCAGGCCGGTGGATAACCTGACTCCCACCTTTGTCTGGGTTATCTGGTGGGTGGGAATGGGGTTTGTGGTGTCGCTGCTGGGCAACCTCTGGGCAGTCGTTAATCCCTGGAAGGTTATCTACGATGTGGCCGAGGCGGTTTTTCACCGCTTTCAACCGGAATGGGAGTTGGGCCCGGGTTGGGACTATCCGGAAAGGGTGGGCGTCTGGCCGGCGGTGTTCCTGTTCCTGGCCTTCATCTGGGTGGAAAACGCCCTGCCGGAAAGCGCTTCCCCGTCGGTGCTGGCCTGGTTGATTATCGTTTACAGCGGCTTTACCCTGGGGGGTATGTACCTGTTTGGCAAGTATCAATGGCTGCGCCGAGGCGAGGTATTCTCCGTAATCTACGGCATTTTGACCCGTTTTTCGGTTACCGAGGTGCGGGTCGCCGACCCGGAGGCTTGCGGGTTGTGCAGTGAGTGCAGTGGGTGCGGCGGGTGCGGCGGGTCTGGCGGGTCTGGCGGGTCTGGCGGGTCTGGTGATTCGGAGCGCCGGTCGCCAGCGGATGAGGATGGCGGCGGGTGTATCGACTGCTATGAGTGCTTTGAGTATGCCGAAGCCGGGGAGTTTAACCTGCGGCCTCCGGCAATCGGTCTGAGTATTGGCGGGGCGGTTACGCCGAGTATGACGGCGTTGGTGGCGCTGGTGCTGGCGGCGGTGACTTTCGACGGATTCGGCGATACGCCGGAATGGGCCGCGGTGCTGGGGTTCTTTCTCACCCAGACGTCCGAGCTGACCAATCAATACTTCAATGGGGTGGTCATCGCCAATACCCTGGGTTTGTTGGTCTTCCCCCTGGCATTTGCGGCGATTTACTGGGGCTTTTCCGCGCTGGTCCGGCGGATGGTTGGCGGGAGCGGGCCGGAGACGGCGGAACTGATGGCGGCCTTTGCGTTCACCCTGGTTCCCATTGCGTTGGCCTATCACTTTGCCCACTATCTGGGCTTTCTGCTGATCCAGGGACAACTGATAATTCCCCTGGCATCCGACCCCTTTGGCGTCGGGGCTAATCTATTCGGCACCGCCGGCTATAGGGTAAACATCGCCGTCACCAACGCCCGGTTTGTATGGTTTTTTTCGATAACGTCAATTGTGGCGGGGCATATCATAGCGGTGTACCTGGCGCACCTGCGGGCCGGGGCGCTTTACCCCGGCCGTATGCAGGCGCTGCGGAGCCAACTGCCGATGCTGGCGTTGATGGCGCTTTATACGGTGGTGAGCCTGTGGATAATTTCCAGGCCGATAACGGAGTAGGGCCTTTCACCCCACCCCACTCCGACTCCGACTCCGGTTAGCTCTCCAGTTTAACCGGGTTGCGCAGCACGCCGATGCCGCTGATGTCAATCTCGCAGATGGCGCCGTCGCCCATGTCCTGGGTGGTGCCCGGGGTGCCGGTGTAGATACAGTCGCCCGCGTCCAGGGTCACATAGCGGGAGATGAACTCAATCATCGTCGGCACGTCGAAAATCAGGTGGGCGGTAGTCTCGTTCTGTTGCTCTTCGCCGTTGACGCGAGTGCGCAGGCGCTGGGCGTGGGGGTCTATCTCGGTTTCAATCCAGGGGCCCATGGGGGAGAAGGTGTCCGCCGACTTGGCCCGCCACCAGTCCGAGTTGTTATCGTTTCGGTCCATCCGCTGCCAGTCCCGGGCGCTGACGTCGTTGCCGCAGGTGTAGCCCAGGACGTGGTTCAGGGCGTCTTCTTTGGAGACATTGCGGCAGGTATCCTTGATAATCGCCACCAACTCGCCCTCGGCGTCCAGCCGCTGTACCTCTTTGGGGCGGATGATGGTGTCGTCGGGGCCGATTACGCTGGTGGGCGTCTTGTGGAAAATCATGGGGTACGGGGGCGCAGCCCGTTCGCCGATGTGGCTGGTGTAGTTCAGCCCCATCGCCAGGATTTTGCCCGGGACTACGGGCGCCAGCAATTTGACGTCGGAGAGCCGGTGAACGTGGTCGGTCAGGGTGTAATTTTCAAAGGGGCTGGCGCTAATCGCGGTCACCGAGTCCCCTTCGACCACGCCATAGTGGATGTCTCCGTGCGCTTCATACCGGGCAATTCTCATTTGTCGCTCCTTGTTTGTCTGAACCTGGTTGTTTTGCCGGCCCGGCTGCCTTCAGCCGGCGGCGGCAATGCCTCCCAATGTTAACACCCGCTCCGCCTTATTGGCTACCGGCAGGCCGGTAGGGCCGGGGTCTTTCGCCCTTGGAACTCCATGCCCCGAATTGGCCCTTTTCATTCCGGTCCCGCTACCGTCATTCCAGTCCCGCTACCGTCATTCCTGCCCCGCTACCGTCATTCCGGTCCCGCTACCGTCATTCCGGTCCCGCTACCGCCATTCCGGTCCCGCTACCGTCATTCCGGTCCCGCTACCGTCATTCCGGAGAAATCCGGAATCCAGACAAGCCTCGGCGCAAGCGAACTCTCCCTGGGCCTGCCTTTGGACCAGCTCAGGATGAGCGGGACAGTGTATCGGAGGAGTTACTGAGGAGTTACTGTTGAAAGACCCGGCCGGCCGAGCCAGGACGACCGCCTTCAGGCAATCAGAGTCCTATGCCCTGCGGCCGGACCGTTTACGGAGGGGACGCCGGTCTATGCGGGACCGGCGTATTGCTGTTGGGTCAGAGTCTGGTAGGTGACCGGCGTCACCGAAGTCAGCCCGGCATCCACCGGCAGGGTAACACCGTTAATCCAGCGAGACTCGTTGCTGGCCAGAAACAGGGCGGTATAACCGATGTCCCAGGAATCGCCCTCGGTGCGCAGGGGAGCGGCGTTCTTGCGGATCTCCCGCAGGTCCGAATCCATCCGCGGCGCCACCATCGGCGAATACACCAACCCCGGCGCAATGCAGTTGACCCGGATACCGTCCGGCCCGTGGTCGGCAGCCATTGACATGGTAAGCCCCTGCACCGCCGCCTTGGACGTGGTGTAGGGAGTGCTGCTGTGGGCGCGCATTCCGGCAATGGACGAAATGTTGATAATGGAGCCGCCGCCGCTCTCGATCATCCGGGGGATGGCGAACTTGCTGCACAGGACGATGCTCTTGACATTGACCGCCATCACAAAGTCCCAGTCCTCCTCGCTAATCTCCAGCACCGACCCGCGGCGGGAGATGCCCACGTTGTTATCCAGAATATCCAGGCGGCCATAGCGCTCGACGGTGGCCTCCACCATACGGCGGCAATCGTCGGCGTTGGTAACGTTGGCCTCAAACACCTCGGCCTCGCCGCCCTCATCCCGAATCATTGCCAGGGTTTCCTCGGCTCGGGCCAGCACCGCATCCGCCAGCATCACCTTGGCCCCTTCCCGGGCGAAGAGTACGGCGGCGGCCTTGCCATTGCCCACTCCGGGGCCGCTGGAACCGGCTCCGGTTACAATGGCTACTTTCCCTTCCAATCTGGGGGGTCTTTCCGGCATCGGTCAGCTCCTTTGCGGGTTATTTATCGGGATATAGTTAAAGTCGGGATATGGTCAGAGTGAGGGCATCGGCCGGGCCGGTTGGCGTCCGGCCCTATCTAATTCCGACCACTTCTATCTCAAAAGTCAGGTCTTTGCCGGCCAGGGGGTGATTGCCGTCCATCTTTACCTTATCCTCGGACAGCTCAATAACCGTGAGCTGCGCCGGGCGGCCGTCGGGGCCGGTAGCCTGCAATTGCAGACCTACTTCCAGTTGAATAGTCGGGGGAATTTCCGACCGGTCAACCTCAATTACTCCCTGGGGTTGATAGACGCCATAGGCCTGGTCGGCGGCGATGACGACCGTCCGTGACTCGCCCAGTTCCATGCCGACTACCCCCTGCTCAAACCCCGGGATCATCTGACCCTGTCCAATGGTAAACTCCAGGGGTTCCCCACCTTCGGAGGAATCGAACACACTGCCGTCGTCCAGCCGGCCGGTGTAGTGAACCCTAACGGTGTTGCCCGGTTGCGCCTGAGTCATCTTCGTTTCCTCCTGTCTCCTTGCGTTGCTTCAATACCTCAATTGAAGGCCGGATGAATATCGGTAAGAGTATAACTATCCCCAGGGCCCCATTGGCGAAGGCGAAAACGAAAGGGTCATGCCGGTTGGCGGTTCACCAATAGAACGTCGTGCTTGTAGGAATACTCCGGGCCTTACCATAACATAAACGTAAAACACGGACTAGTCTGAAGCCAACCGGCTTACCGGCGGACGCCGGGACTTTCAATTGTCCCTGGAAACCCGTTCATGGCGAGGCCGTCCTTCGGCCAGCTCAGGCTGAGCGGAGGTATGTACCGTACCTTCGGCAAGCTTTGGGTGAGCGGGCCAAAGCAGGAGCGGCCGGCTATTGAAAGACCTTGTCGCCGGACGCCGGTATGTTAGACTGGCAAGGTAATAAGCCGAATAATGCAAGCCCGGTTTTTGCACCGATGCCTTACTTCCGCCAGGGGAACCTGCGGCAAAACCGGGCGATTGACAAAAGCAGCCCGCTTTTTGACTTTATTATGTCGGTGAACCCCGATAGCCTAATATTCGAAAATCAAGACAAACCGGAGGGCCGGGTAGGGCGGGCGGATACCCGACCCTGCCAGGGGGCGATGACTATTTTGACGACCTCTGATATTCATTAGCGATGAAGTATGACGATTAACCCGCAGCGCCCGGGCCTGGGTTTGATTGGGCTGGACGACGGCCCGGAGGCTTACGCTGCCCTTGACCCTTCCGGCCTGGGGGCAAGACTGCGCGCCCTGCCCCGGCAGTGTCAGGCGGCCTGGACACATTCCCAATCTTTTGACTGGTCGGACTGGCCGGCCTGGACGGAAGCATCGGCCTGGACGGAAGCATCGAACCGGTCGGCTTCCGGTCGGCTCGGCGACTTTGACCAGGTGGTTATCGGCGGCATGGGCGGGTCGGCCATTGCCGGTGACCTGGTAGCCGACCTGGCTTCCTTAAAGCCAACCGTTCCGGTTTTGGTGGTGCGCAACTTTCAACTGCCCTTTGCCCTGGACCGGCGCAGCCTGTTTATCGGTTGCAGTTACTCCGGCAACACCGAGGAATCCCGCTCCCTGTTCCGGCAGGCGGTCAGCGCCGGTGCCCAGGTGTTGGCGGTTACCGGCGGCGGAATGCTGGCTAAAGAGGCCAGGAGCCACAATATTCCGGTCTTGATGGTGGATGCCCCCGGCGAGCCGCGCAGCGCCATCGGCTATAACCTGCTGCTGCTGCTGGGCCTCCTCAGCCGCCTGGGGCTGGTGAGCGTCGGCGAGGCCGAGGTACAGGCTGCGATTAAGGCTCTGGACCGGCAGTTATCTTTGATCGGCGAAGCGGCGCCTACTCCGGAAAACCCGGCCAAAATGCTGGCCCGGGAACTGCTGGACAAGCTGGTGGTGGTGTACGGGGGCGGTATCTTTTCCGGCGTGGCCTGCCGCTGGAAGGCGCAGTTTAACGAGAATGCCAAAGTCTGGGCCTTTTATGAAACCATCCCCGAGTCCCTCCATAACTCGGTGGAAGCCTATGGAGGCACCTCTCGGGTCGGCAAGGAGGTAATGGCCCTGGTGCTGGATCCGGTTAGCGCCAGCGCGGAGCTTAAGGCGCGCTACCGGACGCTGGCCGAGATGCTGCGGTGGGGGAATATCGACCACCGGGTATTGCCGGGCATCGACGGCCCGCCGCTGGCTCAACTGTTGAGTATGATTATGCTGGGGGATTACGTCAGCTACTACCTGGCCCTGCTTCAGGGAATCGATCCTTCCCCCACCCCGGCAATTGTGCGGAGCAAGGCTCTGCTCGACCAATTGAGTCGGTCTGCGCCGGGCCGGCCCACGACACCATCCTGAGGCCTGAGGCGGGTACGAACGGGCAGAGAAGCCAGGGCAATTGCATTTGCATTTGGAACTCTACGCCTCGGATTGGCCCTTTTGATTGCGGACCCGCTGCCGTTTTTCCGGCGCCCGCCGGAATGCGGACAGCGTGACCACCGGAGAGTTTGCCAATGCCGAGGATTCTGTGGATTCCGGATTTCTGCGGAAAGACAATTACCGGGGATTTTGGTCGCCTGAATGCGATTGCCCGGCTCGCGGCAAAGGCTGAAGTTCCCGATGCAGGCTAAAGGTTGATATACTGGGACGAACCCTAAAACGTTACTAAAACGCGGACGCCAGGTCCGGAAGGTCCGGAAGGTCCAAAAGATCCGGGGCGCCTGGAACAACGCAGCGTTTAATGTAACTTATTGAGAGGTGTCAGGATGAAGTGGGCCTCTGCGCTCTCGGAAAAAACGCCCCTGGAACTCGCCGTCGCCGAATGTGTCGCCGAATTGCGGCAGCAGCTTGGCGAGGTATCGCCGGATTTGGCGGTAGTATTTGCATCCGCTCATTACCAGGACGAATATGATGCCGTTCCCGGGCTGATCCGGGAGCAGTTGGACTCACCGCTGGTTTTGGGCTGCTCCGGTGGCGGCATTATTGGCAACGGCCAGGAAGTGGAGCAGCGCCCGGCCCTGTCCATCACCGCCGCCAGCCTGCCCGACGTGACCTTGGTGGACTTTCACCTGGAGGACGACCGGCTGCCCGACCTGGATGCCGGTCCCCAGGCCTGGGAGACGCTGATGCAGGTTAGCGCCGCCGAGGCCCCGCATTTCCTGATCCTGTCCGACCCCTATTCCTTCCAAGTGCCGAACCTGCTGTTGGGGCTGGACTTCGCCTTCACTGCGGCGGCGAAAATCGGCGGTTTGGCCAGCGGCGCCCAACAGCAGGGAGGCAACGCCCTGTTCCTCGGTGAGCGGGTACTCCACTCCGGGGCGATTGGCGTGTCGCTGCACGGCAACATCACCGTAGATACGGTGGTGGCTCAGGGCTGCCGCCCCATCGGTAAGCCGATGCGCATTACCCAAAGCCGCCGCAACCTGCTGGAGGGCTTGGACGGGGAAGCCCCCCTTAACGTGCTGCGCGGCCTCTTTCCCACCCTGAACGAGCGGGACCAGGGATTGATGCGAAACTCCCTGTTCCTCGGCGTGGTGATGGACGAGTTTATTGACGAGCCGCAGCAGGGAGACTTTCTGATCCGCAACGTGATGGGAATGGACGACCGCAGCGGCACTCTGGCAATCGGAGAGATGCTCAAGGAGGGCCAGTTGGTGCAGTTTCACCTGCGGGACGCCGAAACTTCGGCCCAGGATTTGACGGCGGTTTTGGAACGCTACGCCGCCGATAACCGGGAGAACCAGGTTCAGGGGGCGTTGCTCTTTTCCTGCCTGGGCCGGGGACAATACCTGTACGGGCGGCCCAATCACGATACCGACATCTTCCGGGATAAGCTGGGACCGGTGCCCTTGGGCGGCTTCTTCTGCAACGGCGAAATCGGCCCGGTCAGCGGCGTAACCTTCCTGCACGGCTATACCAGTTCCTTCGGCATCTTCCGGCCCAAGGCCTGACCGAAGTCCGAGAGACGGACCGGACGGAATAACTCCGCTTATCCGGGCAGCGGATAAGCGGCACGGAGCGGGAAGAGGAGCAAGGGAGTAGATTTGTCTGCTGCCATCAAGGTTGGAATATCCGCCTCTCTTTCCGGCCAGTTTCAGACCCAAGGTCGGCAGGCCCTGGCCGGCATTCGCGCCTGGGCGGAGGACGTAAACCGGGCCGGTGGGCTGACGGTGGCGGACCGCCCGGGGCCGCTCCCGGTTTCGGTGGTTTGCTATGACGATGCCAGCCTTGCCGACGGAACGCGCCGGGCGACCCGGCGGTTGATTCTGGACGACCGGGTTGACCTGCTGTTCGGCCCCTATTCCAGCGGTTTGGCCCAGGCCGCCGCTGCGGTTGCCGCGGAACACAACCGTTTGCTCTGGAACCACGGGGGGGCCTCGGATAATATCCAACGGACTGGGCCGGGCCGGGTTGTGGACATTCTCACCCCGGCCGGCGAGTATCTGGCCGCGCTGCCCGACCTGGTGCGCGCGGCCGCCCCCGGCGCCCGGACTTTTGCCATCGTCCGCTGCGCCGTTGGCGCCTTTCCGCGGCAGGTCAGCGACGGAATGGCGCGCCGGGCCGTTGCCCTGGGCTTTGAGCAAACCCTGCACCACGAATTTCCCCCGGATACCACCGATTTTTCCCACGTTCTGGATGCCGTGGCCCAAGTCAAGCCCGATCTGCTTCTGGCGGTTGGCCGCATCCGGCACGACCTGGCCTTTGCCCGCCAATTGGCCCGGCGCCGGACGGCTGGGGCAACTGCCGGCGAGTTAGGGGTGAGGGGAACATTGGGAATATTGGGAGCGGTAGCGGTGGTAGCCGCTCCGATCCGGCAGTTCCGGGACGCCCTGGGGGACAATGCGGCGGGATTTATCGGCCCCAGCCAGTGGGAACCGGGCGACGACCTTAATGACGAATTGAATAGCGAACCGAGGAAGGGTCGGAAGGAAAGAGGGAATGGCGGGGCTGGCGGGGCTGGCGGAATCCCCGCCAGCCCGGTTGTTGCCCTTTATGGCCCGGCGGCGGCGCAGGTAATGGCATCCCTGCAACGGGCGAGCCAAGCTGCCGGAGACTTGACCGGAGACTTGGCCGTTGACTACCCGATGGTGCAGGCCTACGCTGCCGGGTTGGTGACGCAGCGGTGCGTTGCGGCGGCGGGGACGCTGGATGATACGGCCCTGTGGGAAGCCGCCGCCGGCCTGGACTTTACCACCTTTTACGGCCGGTTTCAGATTGACCCGGATAGCGGGCGGCAGGTAGGCCGCTCGGGGGTAATAGTCCAATGGCAGCAGGGGCGCAAGGCCATAATCTGGCCGCCGGAGCAGCGCCGCGCCGGCTTGGTCTATCCCTGGCCGGTCTGAATATTCGCTGCGCCCGCTATATATCCTCTGGGTGTCGGTGGCTGGGAAGACTCTGAATAAGTCATCAAACGCCAGCGTCTCCACCATCCGGGCCAAACAGGCAGCGAACGCAACGATAGTCTCACCAGTCTCACCGGCTGAGGGCCAATGGGAAAGAGCGCGGCCCTGGTATCGTCTTGTCCCTGCTTGTCCTTTCTTGTTCCGCCTAGTCCCGTTGCAGCAGCTCAATCCGGACATCGTCCGGGGCGCGGACGAAGGCGATTCTCACTCCGGGGCGGATGGTAACCGGCTCCCGGACGATTTCGGCGCCGCGGCCCTTTAGTTCGGCCACCGTCTCATCCACGTTATCCACGCGGAAGCCGAAATGGTCCAGGCCCAGGTGCGGTTCGGTGGGGTTGGACTGGATATCGGCGTCGGCCGGCACGGGAGCAATAAATAGCATCAGGCCGTCAATGTCCAGGTCGGTGCGAGAGACCCCGTCCGACTGCACCGAGTCAATAATCTTGGCGTCGAACATCTTCTCAAAATACTGGGCCATCTCCCTGGGCTGACGGGTGCGCAGGTGAATGTGGTCGTAGGTATATTTGGGCATGGGGGGCCTCCTTTAGGGTGAGTTATTATTTGACCTGCTCCTACCGTACATAGCTGACAAGTAGGTGTCAATGAGCAAATGCCGTGGCTCTCGAAAGATACTGGTTCTCCATCAGCGCCCTTGACGCCCGGCCTTAACCCGGTATATACTCCGCCGCACTGGCGATACTGCCGGGGAGGAATCCTCCCGGTACTCCGCCGCTTAACAACTTAATATGGCCCGAAGGTGGCCCCAACATACCGGGGCTGAAAAGGGAAGCCGGTGTAAATCCGGCGTGGTCGCGCCACTGTGACTGGCGAGAACTTCTCCAATCCGCACCACCGGAAGTCACTGACCCAACCTAATTGGGTCGGGAAGGCCGGGAAGTTCGCTAACAGCCAGAAGCCAGGAGACCTGCCTTTAGGGTTGTAATAATGGATACGCTTCGCGGAAAGGTGTATGAGTTTTTAGACTGTTTAGCCTGACCAGGAAGGTCAGGCTTTTTTGTTGTCCGGCGATTATCTCTGGTCCAATGGCTGGGTCATTGGCCTTATTTCAAAGGAGAGACGATCGGGTGATGCTTACTTCCCCGACTATGCGGGACCTCCTCCCCGGCATAGTCGGACGACTCAGTTCGCTGCGTCGTGGTCGGCCCATCCGGTCATCTTTCTTTGCGGTCTATCCGGGCCATCGGCGCTTTCAGAACCAAAAGTAGTCCCGGCCCCGGTAGTTTGCCGGTAGTCTGGTAGTAGTTTGCCGGTATTTTGGTAGTAGTGGCATTCCCCGGCGGTAAACCGCATAATAGACGGCAGCCGGCAATGGGAGAGAGACGGAGGTAAAGAATGCTACGTCAAATCCTGGATGAATGCCAACAGGGCTTTGACCAGATCGGTTTTAACGAAGTGGTGTTGATGCTGTCCAACACGGCGGCGACCAGCGAAATTTATATGATGCTGGACGACCTGCGGTTTAGCGAGCCGGGCGACATCGTGACCTTTATGGCGGAGGGCGGCACCCATATTCATGTGTACCTGGACCGGGTACAGGAGGTTCGGCTTCTGCACCGGACCAACGATGACGGGCTGCCCAGCTACTCGGTCTGGTTTATGGACGAAAACCGGGACCCGGTGCTGCGGATCTATCTCCGCAAGTCGGAGGACGAGGATACCAATCAGCCGCGCCACGACCTGTTTATGGGCCTGTTGGAAAAATATGGCGCCACATTCAAAATTGAGGCGATATGACTGCCGCCATAGTAATCGCCGGAGTGCGCAGCGGCGTGGGCAAGACCACCATCGCCACCGGAATTATGGGCGCCCTGACTCGCCGCGGCTACCGGGTGCAGCCCTTTAAGGCCGGACCGGATTACATTGACCCCTCCTACCATCAACTGGCCTGCGGCGTCCCCTCCCGCAATCTGGATACCTGGTTGCTGCCCCATCCCACCGTGACCGAGTTATTCCGGCGGGCCGGCGGCGACGGACGGGTATCGGTGGTTGAAGGGGTGATGGGCGTTTATGACGGCCACTCCGGGCTGTCCGAGGAGGGTTCTACCGCTCAGTTAGCCAAGCTGCTGGATGCTCCGGTTATATTGGTTGCCGATGCCGCCAAGGTAGCCCGCAGCGTGGCCGCCGAGGTGCTGGGCTATCAGCAGTTTGACCCCGATTTGCGTATCGCCGGCGTTATTCTCAACGGAGTCGGCGGGCCGCGCCACCTGGAGTTTTGCCAGCCGCAGATTGAGGCCACCACCGGCCTGCCGGTATTGGGCTACCTGCCCCGCCGGGAGGTGTTTGCTCAACCGGAGCGGCATTTGGGCCTGATTCCTACGGTGGAGGGCACCGTGGTCCAGGAATGGTACGATGCCCTGATTGCTCAGGTGGAAGAGACCATCGACCTGGAGGGCATACTGCGTCTGGCGGGTTCCGCCAATCCCCCGGAGGGCAGCCCGGAAGCGTATCCGGCAGAACCCCAGCCTCGACGCTCCCGTATCGCCATTGCCCGGGACAAGGCTTTCAGCTTTTACTACCAGGATTCCCTGGACCTGCTGGAGGCCTGGGGCGCCGAACTGGTCCCCTTCAGCCCCCTGACCGATGCCGCCTTGCCCGAGGGCGTGGGCGGGGTTTACATCGGCGGCGGCTTTCCGGAGATGTTTGCCCAGGAGTTGGCGGAAAACCGGCCAATGCTGGAATCGCTGCGCCGGGAGCTGGCCCGGGAGACGCCCTTCTATGCCGAGTGTGGCGGCCTGATGTACCTGGGTCAGAGCCTTTCCGACCTGGCCGGTACGGATTATCCGATGGTGGGTGTGCTGCCGGTGGTTTCGTCAATGTCGGAGAGCCGCCTGACCCTGGGTTACCGAGAGGTGGAGGCCTGCGCCGATACACCCCTTTTACGGCGGGGTCAACGGGTAAGGGGCCACGAGTTTCATTGGTCGGTATTGACCGAGCAGCCCAACCCGGAACAGTCGGTTTACCGGGTGGTAAATCAGGAAAACCGGGCCGAAGGGTTCCGCCTCGGCAGCGTCTGGGCCTCCTACATCCACATCCATCTGGGCAGCGCTCCGGGTTTGGCCCAGCGGTTCGTGGAGACCTGCGCCCCGCCTGCCGGGGCCGCCTGAAAAGACTCCAGGACGCCATTATGATAAGCTGGTGGCAGCAGCGGCCCGCTCGTTATGGGCTTCCTGCCCCGACCCGATTGTCCCGGTATAGCCCGGAATGGCGCCGGAGTGCGGACAAGAACGTTTACCGGAGGGCGAGTTAAATATGAGCTCCGAACAACCCAGCCAATCCACTCAATCCACTCAATCCACTCAATCCAGTCAGCCGAACCCGGCCAGCCAGCCGAACCCGGCCAGCCAGCCGAACCCGGCCAGCCAGCCGAACCCGGCTAGTGACGAAGGGCCGCAGTCGGTTAAGGGCCCCCGAATCAACAAGGGACTGGTCATCGTCAACACCGGCAGCGGCAAGGGCAAGACCACCGCTGCCATGGGCGTGCTGTTCCGCGCCTGGGGCCGGGATATGCGGGTAATCATGCTCCAATTCATCAAACACAGCACCGCCAACTTTGGCGAGCAGCGGGCGGCTCAGAAGATCGGCGTGACCATGCGCGCTATGGGCGACGGGTTTACCTGGCGCTCCCGGGATTTGGAGCAGAGCGCCGAACTGGCCCGCGCCCTGTGGCAGGATGCCCAGGAGGTCATCGCCTCCGGTGAGCATGACCTGGTAGTCCTGGACGAGTTTACCTATCCGCTCCATTACGGCTGGATTCCTACGGAAGAGGTTATTGAAGCGCTTAAGAACCGTCCGGAAATGCTGCACGTAATCATCACCGGCCGCAACGCTCCGGAGGCTTTGGTGGAGTACGCCGACCTGGTAACGGAAATGAATGTGGTCAAACACCCGTACCAGAGCGGCATCAAGGCTCAGCCGGGGATAGAGTTTTAGGTACGGATCGGCCTGCCGCCGCCAAGTCCCCGATTCCCCGACTCTCCGACTCCGCCAAGTATCGGGCCAGGTAGTATTGAGCCAAGGATACTCTGAATAAGCCATTAAACGCTTGCGCATTCACCCCGGTTACGGACTTATTCAGAGGTTCCCCAAGTATTGAGGAGGGCCACCGTGACTATATCCCCCCTGATAGACCTGACGCTGGCAGGTATTACCCCCCTGGATGAGGGGGCAATGGCCGCCGCCCGCGCCCGTCAGGACACCCTGACCAAGCCCCCCGGCAGCCTGGGCCGCCTGGAAGACCTGTCGGTGATGCTGGCCGGAATGTTCGGCGAGGCCGTCCCGCAAATCCGCCGCAAGTCGGTCATCCTGGCCGCCGGCGACCACGGCGTGGTAGCGGAAGGGGTTAGCGCCTACCCGCAGGAAGTCACTCCCCAAATGGTTTATAACTTTCTGCGCGGCGGGGCCGCCATCAACGTGCTGGCCCGTCATGCCGGGGCCGAGATAGTAATCCTTGATGCCGGAGTAGCCGCCGACCTGGAGCCGCATCCGCTGCTGCGCTCGGTGAAGGTGGCTCACGGCACCGCCAATATGGCCGTCGGCCCGGCCATGACCCGGGAGCAGGCCATTCGCTCCCTGGAAATTGGCATCGACGCCGCCAAAGAACAGTTGGGCGAGGGCGCCGACCTGATCGCTTGCGGGGATATGGGTATTGGCAATACCACCGCCTCCAGCGCCATTACGGCCGTTATCACCGGAACCGACCCGGCCGTCACCACCGGACGGGGCACCGGCTTGGACGACCCGGGGCTGGCCCACAAAATTGAGGTAATCCGGCGGGCCATTGAGGTCAACCGGCCCGACCCCCGGGACGGTCTGGACGTGCTGACCAAGGTCGGCGGGTTTGAGATTGGGGCGCTGGCCGGCGCGATGCTGGGCACGGCCTCCGGCAATCGCCCGGTGGTGGTGGACGGTTTCATCTCCGGAGCCGCCGCCCTGATTGCCTGGCTGATCGCTCCGGCGTCTCGGGACTATTTTATCGCGGCGCATCAGTCGGTGGAGCCGGGGCACCGGGTTGGGCTGGACGCTATGGGCCTGGAGCCGCTGCTTAATCTGGGAATGCGGCTGGGCGAAGGCACCGGCGCGGCGTTGGCAATGTCCTTGATTGAAGCCTCGGCCCGCTGCCTGGCCGAAATGGCGACCTTTGCCGATGCCGGTGTTTCGGAACGCAGCGACGGCGATGAAGATGGCGCGGCGGGTTAAGGCAACCGACGGGAGCCGGGGCAACCCATCGGTTTGCCCGGTTTGTTCCGAGTTACGCCGGTCATTCGGTCGAGGGATTTCTGCCAGGCATGAAATAAGGAAGCAGGTCAGGTTCAGGTATTGAAATCGTTGCTGGCAGCCCTCAGCTTTTTGACCTTCCTGCCCGCCATCCGCCTGGCCGATGCCGACCAACGAGTCATCAGCAACTCCCGCGCCTGGTTTCCGGTGATTGGGCTGCTGCTGGGGCTGGCGCTGCTGGGGCTGGAACGGGGAGCGCGGGAACTGTTTCCGGTTTACCTGACCGCCGCCCTGCTGCTGGTGTTCCTGATAATTATCACCCGCGGCCTGCACCTGGACGGTTTTATGGACATTTGCGACGGGTTGTTTGGCGGCTACACCCCGGAGCGGCGGCTGGAGATAATGCGGGATTCCCACGTGGGGGCTTTTGCCGCGGTCGGCGCCGTCGGCCTGCTAATCCTGAAGTACGGCGCCCTGGTCTCCCTGCTTTCCCTGTCCCTGCCGGGTAAGGAATGGGTCTTGCTGCTGTTCCCGCTGCTGTCCCGCTGGACCATGGTATTGCTGCTGGGAACCTTTCCCTACGTGCGTACTCAGGGCCTCGGCTCGCCCTTTCACCAAGGTGGAATCGGGGTATCCACCGCGGCCGCCGCGGTAATGGCGCTGGCTGCGGCGATATCGTTGGGCGGCATTGGCGGGGTCGGAATACTGGCGGGGATTTCCGTCCTGGCCTGGCTTCTGGGCTGGGCGATGGCCCGGATGCTGGGCGGCCTGACCGGCGATACTTACGGCGCAACCAACGAAATTGCCGAAGTAGTCGTTCTGATTGCGGCGGTGGCCTTGCTGCCCTACGGGTTGATCGCGCCGCTGCACCGGCTTTTTGGATAAATGCTTGCGAATACATGGGCAAGTCCCTGGAGGGGAAGCGCCGGGAATGACGCCAGAGCAACTATCCGGCCCCGGTGAGGCGGTATGTTAACTGGTATGCTAACTGATAGTCGGCGAGGCGGCTAGGCCATGCCCGGATTGCCTCCCTACATCCTGAATATACTCCCAAACATCCCCCCGGACCTGGCCGTGCTGGTTTTGGCCGTGCTGCTGGATGTGGTCACCCGGGAGTTGCCTTCCCGGTTCCACCCCACCGTTTGGATCGGCAAGAGCGTGTCCCTGGTAGAGCGGGCGGCCCCCAGGGACAAGGCCGGCGGTTTGCCCGTCGGCGCGCTGCTGGCCCTGCTGCTTCCGGCTTTCTGGGGCGGCGCTGCCTGGTTGGCGGCCCAGGGCTTGCAAAGCGTCCATCCCCTGGCCTACGTCATCCTTGGGGCGGCGCTGCTCAAGTCAACCTTTGCGCTTCGGATGCTGCACCGGGTCGCCGCCGTCACCGGCTCCCTGTTGACCCGGGACGACTCGGCCCCGGATAACCTGGACGCGGTTCGGGGCAATATGCGGTCGCTGGTCAGCCGGGACGTCTCCGCGATGACCGCCGCGCAAGCCATTGCCGCCACGGTGGAATCGGTAGCGGAGAACACTACCGACAGCTTTATCGGCCCCTGGCTGGCCTTTGCCCTCTTTGGGTTGCCGGGAGCCTTTGCCTACCGTGCTATTAACACCCTGGATAGTATGATAGGCTATCACGGTGAGTATGAATATTTGGGCAAGGCGTCGGCGCGGCTGGATGATCTGATCAACTTGATTCCTTCCCGGTTAACCGCCCTATTTCTGGTACTGGGCAGTTGGATTTTGCCGGGGCAGCGGGTGGGCAATGCCTGGCGCATTATGTGGCGCGACCACGCCCGCACCGCCAGCCCCAACGCCGGCTGGACCATGAGCGGCATGGCCGGAGCCTTGGGCGTGGCGCTGGAAAAGGAAGGCCACTATTCCCTGGGCGACCCGACCCGTTCTCTGGAACCCCGGGACATCACCAGCGCCATTCAGTCCATGTATCTGGTGGCCGGTTTGGGATTGCTGGCGGCCATTGGCTTGGTCCTCCTGAAGTATGAAATCTTCTAGCCGGCGGGAAGCGGATTTCCCCACTGTGTTACTCGCTGCCGCATTGCTGGAAATCGCCGGTGAAAGGCCGAAATTGCGAAGGGGCGGAGCAGGCGCCGAACCACCCAGGGGCGGACGACAAGAGGTTAGGACGCGACAAGGGGTTAGGACGATAGTATGAATGGCAGTGTAGATGGCACTCCGGCGGACCTTTCTGCCGTTGCCCGCCCGGTACACGGGGGCATCCGTTCGGCCCAGTTGCGCGCCCTGGGCCTGGAACCGGCGGATACGCTGGATTTTAGCGCCAGCATCAGCCCGCTGGGGCCGCCGGAAGGCCTTTGGGATGCCCTGGCCCGGGTGGACTTGACCGCCTACCCCGACCCGGAATGCCTGGAACTGCGGGAAGCTCTGTCGCAACGCCTGGGTATAGCCGATGACCGGATTTTGGTAGGCAACGGCTCCACCGAGTTGATTCACCTGCTGGCCCGGGCTTACCTGTCCCCGCCCCGCGCCGGGTGCGCCAACGCCGCGCTGCTGCTGGCCCCCACCTATGGCGAGTATGCCGGGGCCTGCGCCCTGGCCGGCGCCGAGCTTCTGGAGCTGGAGGCGCGGCGGCAGCTTGGGTTCAGTTGGGACTTGGCCCAGGTCCGGGAAATCATCCTAACCCATCGGCCCAGCCTGGTTTTCCTCTGCAACCCCAACAACCCTACCGGGGTTTACCTGGGCCGGGGGGAAGTGTCGGCCCTGGCCGCCGCCGTCGCCGAGGTAGGCGGGTTGCTGGCGCTGGATGAGGCTTACCTGAGCTTTGTTGGTCAGAGCTGGGACTCCCTGACCCTGCTGCGGCAGAATGATGCGGGAACCGAAACGGCAATAGATACCAGGGATAACGTGGTCATCCTGCGCTCGATGACCAAGGATTACGCCATCACCGGGCTGCGGCTGGGCTATGCGCTGGCCGGCGCGGAGAATATCGACCGGTTGGCCCGCTTTCAACCGGACTGGAGCGTCAACGGTCTGGCACAGGCCGCCGGATTGGCAGTCCTGGCCGATACCGGCTACCTGCCCGCCGCCCGGGCGGCGGTAAAGGCTACCAAGTCCTACTTGAGCGAGGAGTTGAGCGCCCTGGGCTTTGACGTCTTGCCCTCGGCGGCCAACTTTCTGCTGGTACAGGTGGGCGACAGTACGGCCTGGCGGGACCGGCTGATGCGCCGGGGAATCTTCGTGCGGGACTGCGCTTCCTTTGGCCTGGGCGACTGCATCCGTATTGGCATCCGCCCCCGGCTCGATTGCCAACGCCTGGTGCGGGCAATGGTTGAGTTAAGCGGGAAACGGGCCGGTATTGATTAGGCCTGGGGTTGATTAGGCCTGGGGTTGATTAGGCCTGGGGTTGATTAGGTCTGGAGTTGATTAGGCCTGGGGTTGATTAGGCCTGGAGTAGTTCAGATGCGGGGTTGTTCAGGCCGTTGATACCAGGGGGATGCTGCTGGGAGATTGAGGGGAAAAGCAAGTAAAATGGCTGGAATCTACATTGTGCGTCACGGCGAAACCGAGTGGAACGCCGAGGGAAGGATTCAGGGGCATACCGATATTGGCCTTTCCGACCGGGGCCGGGAGCAGGCCCGGGCCACTGCCCGCCGTCTGGCCGAAGTACCCTTTGCGGTGGCTTACTCCAGCGATATGAGCCGCACCCGGGACACGGCCCGCATTATTCTGGGCGAGCGCGATACTTCCCTGCACTCCGTCCCCGAATTGCGGGAGTACCATAAGGGAGTGTTCGAGGGACTGACGGTGCAGCAGTACCGCCAACGCTACCCGGAGCAGTACCGCGCCTCGCTGGTCAACGATCCGGACTTCGCTCCTACCGGGGGCGAGACGATCCGGCAGTCCACCGCCCGCCTGACCGAGTTCGTCGCCGGATTGGGGCTGACGCCAGGATCAGGGCCGGGGTCGGCATCGAGATCAGCATCGAGATCAGCATCGGAATCAGGGTCGGACTCAGCGTCAGCGTCGGCATCGGAATCAGCGTCGAAATTGGAGGGTCTGCGCCCGGAGGACGACGTGCTCATCGTGGGTCACGGCGGCTCCCTGCGCAGTTGCATCGTAGCCCTGCTGCAATTGCCCCTGGAGGCCAACTGGAAGTTTGTGATGCAAAACTGCGCCCTGTCGGTGATACACACCTACCCGAACAACGCCGTACTGCACCTCTACAACGATACTTCCCACCTGAACGGACTATAGGGCGAGCTGAAATCGCCTGCTCGCCGGTGTGATATTACTGCTTTCGCGGTGACCGAACCGGGCAAACAGACCTGGGGATACTCTGAATAAGTTCGTGACCTGGGTGTTTGTCCCTACCCGTCGTTCCTGCCTTCGCAGGAACGACGGGGTGAAGGCGCTGGCGTTTAATGACTTATTCAGCGGCTCCCCAGGCAAATAAGGGCGGAATGAGAGATAAATCATGAGTGGACAACAATCGCTGGGTCGGGTTTTGATGGTGCAGGGCACCGCCTCCCACGTGGGCAAGAGTGTGCTGGTGTCGGCCCTGTGCCGCATCTTCCGGCAGGATGGTTTCCGCGTCGCTCCGTTCAAGGCGCAGAATATGTCCAACAACTCCTACGTCACCCGGGACGGCGGGGAAATCGGACGGGCCCAGGCGGTGCAGGCCGAGGCCGCCGGCGTGGAGGCCCGGGTGGAAATGAACCCGGTCTTGTTGAAGCCCGAAGCGGACCACATCGCCCAGGTGGTATGTATGGGCCGTCCCCTGGTTTCCGCTCAGGTGCGGGACTACTTCGCCCTGAAGCCCCAGCTTTGGGAGTCGGTGCATACTTCCCTGGACGTCCTGCGCCGGGAGTATGACATCGTGGTCATCGAGGGCGCGGGCAGCCCGGCAGAGATTAACCTGAAGGCCACTGAAATCGTCAATATGCGGGTGGCCCTTTACGCCAAGGCTCCGGTGCTGCTCTGCGGCGATATCGACCGGGGAGGTGTCTTCGCCGCCCTGGTCGGCACCCTGGAGCTGCTGGAGCCGGAAGAGCGGGAGGTAATCAAGGCTTTCGTCATCAACAAGTTCCGCGGCGACGCCAGCCTGCTCACCGACGGGTTGACGATGCTGGAGGAGCGAACCGGGATTCCGGTAGCCGGTGTGGTGCACCACTTTCGCGACATTCATATCCCGGAAGAGGACTCGGTGGCCCTGGATATTCCGGTGCGTTCCAACAATTCCAACAGCCCGGCGGCGCTGGATATTGCGGTAGTGCAGTTGCCGCATATATCCAACTTTGACGACTTTGACCCGCTGGCCCGGGAACCGGGCGTCGGACTCCGCTACGTGACCGCTGCCGCCGACCTGGGACAGCCGGATTTGGTCATCCTGCCCGGCAGCAAGACCACCATCCCCGACCTGGCCTGGCTGGAAAGTCAGGGCCTGGCCCAGGCGATCCGCGACCGGCATCATTCGGGAAAGGTAGCTGGAGTGGCGCCCGCCATCGTGGGCATCTGCGGCGGTTATCAAATGCTGGGAACCCGCCTTTACGACCCGGAGGGCATTGAATCAACCTGCCCGGAGTTGGCCGGCCTGGGCCTGCTGCCGCTGACCACGGTGTTCGCCGGCTCCAAGGAGACGCACCGCATCAAGGGAGCGGTATCCGGAAGCTCCGGGCTGCTGACCGGAGCCGAAGGCGCGGACATCAGCGGCTATGAGATTCACATGGGCCGCACCACCGGCGAGGGAGTGACCCGGCCCTTCCGCATCGACGACCGTTCCGACATTGCGGTTACCGCCGCCACCGCCTACGACGGAGCTATGGACGAATCCGGGCAGATACTGGGCACCTACATTCACGGTCTGTTCCACAACGTCGGCCTGCGTCAGGCAATGCTTCAGGAACTGGCGCGGCGCAAGGGCGTGTCCCTGCCCCTGGCGGTTCAGGAAGGGGCGATTGACGCCGAGTTCGACAAGCTGGCCGATTGGGTAAGGGGCAGCCTGGATATGGAACTCATCTACGAAATGACCGGCCTGAACCGGAACTTTGACCTGGTGGAGGTCTAGCCCAATGGCTTGCCGGCTGACCCTGGTGTTGGGCGGCGTGCGCTCCGGCAAAAGCGCCTTCGCTGAAGAACTGGTCAACGAACTGGTCAACGAACTGGACAGCGAATCGAGCCGCCCCGCCCTTTACCTGGCAACCGGGCAAGTCACCGACGCCGAGATGGCCGAGCGTATCCGCCGCCACCGGGAGCGCCGCCCGGCCCACTGGCTGACTATCGAAGAGCCGCTGGAACCGGCAATGGCATTGGTCAATGCCCTGACCGTCCCCAACTCGCCCGGCGCAATCCTGTTGGATTCGCTGGACGTTTGGGTAGCCAATTTTCTCCTGGCCCACGAAAATGACGCCCCCACCGCAGTTGAATCCCTGGCCCTGGCCGAACTGGAGCGGCTGCTGGACGCCTGCCGTCAGGGTGATACCAATTCTGTCCTGGTCAGCAGCGAGGTTGGGTTAAGTCCGGTGCCGCCCAATGTCCTGGGCCGCCGGTTTCAAGACTTGCTGGGTACGGTCAATCAACGGGCCGCCGCCGCCGCCGATGCGGTGTACCTGGTGGTGGCCGGTATCCCGCTGCCGATCAAATAGCCGGATCGGGACAGATAACCGCCCCGGGAAATCGGTTATAATAGGCGCCGGTTGAAAAACAAGGAGGGCTTTCAGATGACCAGACGGTTTGTTCTTGCCGACTACGTAAAGCAAGCGTTGAACTTGGCCCTTTATGAGGTTCGGTGCGACGGAAGCTTTGCCGGGAACATTCCCCCTTGCGAGGGAGTAATAGCCTTCGGCGCCACCCTGCCTCAGTGCCAGGAGGAGTTGGGCGCAGCCCTGGAAGACTGGATTCTGGTCGGCCTGAAGATGGGGCATCCCCTGCCGGTGATAGCCGGCATTGACTTGAACCGGATACCGCAAACGCAAAGCAAGCTCCAGAAGCCTTCGCCCGCGCCGAGGGTTCCGGCCGCCGCCCGGTTGGCCGAAATTATCGCCGGCGATGTTTACAATGACCGGTTGGACTTATCTCAGCGGGTTGATGCCCCGGTTGGTATGTTGTCGCCTTTGACTGAATTTGACCCCTCCAAGCTAATACAAGGCGGGAAAATATCCGACCGCGACCTTCGCCTGTTTCTCACTTTCATTTCTGCGATGGACCGCTTTAGGGACGCCACGCTCCTATGGCGGAACGGGGGCAAGCTTTTTCAGGCGCACCCCCACCTTTTCGAACCTTCGGTTGTTTCCGCTCTCCCTTTGCCTTCCCTGCGTAAATTGCTGTCCGATTACGGAGTTAGCCAGCGCCACGGGCCAGACAGCGGCGCTTGGCGAACCATTGCCCAAAGCTTGTCGGACGACAGCTCATCCCCGGTGACTCAAGCAATCGACCAGGGTGTTGGGCAGGCAGGGGAATTGCTCCGGGACTTGCAAAGTAAAATTGAGGGACGTTACCGCTTTCCTATGCTGCGCGGCCCCAGGATTGGGCCGATGTGGGTGAAGTTAATGGCGGACAGGGGCAATACCCGGATTGACGACATGGACGTTATTCCCGTTTCTGTAGATGTTCATGTTCGCCGGGTTACGGAAAACTTACTCATTACTGATTCCCGTGACCTCCCCACAAGCGAAGCCACACCGAAAATTCAGGAAGCCTGGCGCCAGGCTGTGGCGGCTGCCCAAATTGGCGGGCCGCCGGGAATTGCCGGCACCTGCGCCGCCATGGACTCGGCCCTGTGGTTCTTTGGCCGGCATGGCTGCAGCCACTGCAATACGGTGGGCCGCCAAGTACCCATCAGCCACGCCTGCGATTACTGCCATTTTCCTTTTCCAGCAACCACAGCTCATGACCGCAGGTAACGAATACTCCCCCATCCCGCCGACCGCCTTCCCCCTCGGGGAACCTCCGGTGGGGGCTGCCGTCGTGCGCGCTCCCGGCGTCTGCGGCGAATTGGTGCAGGGAATGTTAGGGGACGCTTACTTTCTGGTGACCTGTCCGGTGGACTTCTTTGCCCGGGTGCGGGTAGAGCTTTACCGCGGGGTGTCCGGCGTGGCCGCGCCTGCGGACTGCCCCAAGACCGCCGCCGCCGTTGCTAAAACCCTGGACTACCTGGGCCGCGCCGACCTGGGGGCGCGGGTTACCGTCGGCAATCCCATTCCCCGCAGCAAAGGTCTGGGCAGCAGCAGCGCCGACTTGGCCGCCGCCATTGCCGCCACCGGCCTGGCCCTGGATATTAGGCTACCCCCGCTGCAAATCGGGCAGCTTGCCTTGCAGGTGGAACCCACCGACGGCGTAATGTTCCCCGGAATTACCCTGTTTGACCACCGCGCCGGTACGCTGGTAGAAGAACTTGGGCCGCCCCTGCCGCTGGAAATTGTCGCGCTGGATTTTGGCGGTTCCGTGGATACTCTGGACTTCAACCGGGTTGACCGACGCGCCCAATGGCAGGCCGTCAAGTCCGAAACCGACGAAGCCCTGGGTTTGGTGCGGGAAGGACTACAGCGGGGCGACGCTCGGCTGCTGGGACAGGGAGCCTCGCTAAGCGCCGCCGCCGGGCAGCAGGTATCGTTCAAGCCCCGTCTGTCCGACGTCACCCGGTTTGCCGGCGCCGTGGGCGCGGTCGGTGTCAACGTGGCTCACAGCGGGGCGGTTATCGGAGTGCTGTTGGACGCTACGGAGCGGCGGGGCAAGTCCACCTTCCGGCAGGCGCGGGAGGCTTTCCCGGAGGCCGAGGCGATTCACCACTTCCGGCTGCTCAGCGGCGGCGTTCAGGCGGTATAATCCAGGAATAAACATGAACCGGCACGAATGGTTTATGTTTTGTTTTTATTCGTGTAACTTGGTGTTCATTAGTAGATAAGACAGAAATAAGCGGAGGAAATCTTAGCAATGGCAGAGCATAATCTGGCAATCATCGGTGGTGACGGCATTGGCCCGGAAGTGGTGGCTGAGGGCAAAAAGGTTTTGGACTATCTGGCCGCCAATACTGCCGGCCTCAGCTTCAACTACACCGAGTTTCCCTGGGGTTCCGAGTATTACCGGGAGACCGGGCGGATGATGCCGGAGGACGGGCTGGAGCAGGTTAAGGCCAACGAGGCCATCCTGTTCGGTGCGGTGGGCGACCCTCATATCCCCGACCATATCACCCTGCAGGGTCTGCTGCTGCCGATGCGCCGCTCCTTCGACCAGGGGGTGTGCGTCCGGCCGGCCTACCTGCATCCCGGCGTAACTTCACCGTTGGCCGGCAAAAGCCCGGGACAAATTGACCTGGTAATCTTCCGCGAGAATACCGAGGGCGAGTACGCTCCGGTGGGAGGCCGACTTTATCCGGGCACTCCCCATGAAACGGTGATGCAGACCAACGTTTTTACCCGTCGGGGCACCGAGCGAATCATCCGCGCCGCCTTTGAGTACTGCGTCCGGCGCAACAAACGAATGAAAGTAACATCGGTGACCAAGTCCAACGCCCAGGCCTTTGGCATGGTCTTCTGGGACGAGGTTTTCCGGGCGGTCGCCGCCGAGTATCCGAGTGTGGAGACCGAGTCGCTGCTGGTTGACCGGGTGGCGATGGACCTGGTGCGCTGGCCCGAAGACTTCGACGTGATGGTTGCTTCCAACCTCTTCGCCGACATAATCTCCGACATTGCGGCGGTGGTTACCGGCAGTATGGGCCTGGCTCCCAGCGCCAACATCAACCCGGAGCGGGAGTATCCCTCCATGTTTGAGCCGGTACACGGGGCGGCCTTCGACATCACCGGCAAGGGCATCGCCAACCCCCTGGCTACCATCTCCGCCGTAGGGATGATGCTGGACCACCTGGGAGAGCATGACCCGGCCCAACGGGTGGAAGCGGCGGTAGTCCGCAGCCTACAGGAACGCCAGGTAATGACCCCGGACCTGGGCGGCAGCGCGACAACAGCGCAGGTGGGGGATGAGGTGGTGCGGTTGCTGGGGTAGGGGTAGGGCTTGTCCGTGATTTGCAGGAAATATGCGCCGGGTCAACTTCGGCGATGTTGCCGAATTTAAGCCGCTCTCGCGTAGAACGCGAGAAAATCATCGACTATCTGCTTTCTCTCACGCATCCCGAAGGTCGTAACAAGGCCGAGTTCTTCAACCACTTCGGCTTTCGCCTGGAGGAATGGGAAGTATTGATGGTGAGTTTGCTGAATCACAGCTTAATGTATCCGGTGGCCGGCTCGGTAGAATCCGAGTACGGAGTACGTTATAGTATTGATGGAGAGTTGGAAACACCCGACGGGCGCAATCCTCGCGTCAGGACAGTTTGGATTATTGAAAAAGGCAACGTCGCGCCGCGATTGGTAACCGCTCATCCTTTGGGGAGTTCATATGTTCAAGGAACATGACCGAATTGTCTTGACCAAAGATGTCCCCCAAGAAGGGCTGAAGTCTGGAGACGTGGGGGCTATAGTGCATATCCATCCCAAAGGTGAAGCCTTTGAGGTGGAGTTCCTGACCCTCGATGGCGATACCGCCGCCTTGGCCACAGTTTTGCCCTCCCAAGTGCGTCCGGTGAGCGGCGAGGACATTACCCACGCCCGCCGGCGGTAGCTGCGCTGCCGGGCTGCTACTCTGTAGGATTAGCGCCTTCACCGCCCAAGTAGTGGATGAGGTGGTGCGGTTGTTGGGGGAGGGGTAGGGGCTATTAGTTTATGCTGCCCGCCTGACGATTCTATAACGACCCGACTTCAACATTCGTATGCTGTTGTAATCGTCTACGTCGTCAAATCCAAACTGCCAAATGTGATATTCATTTTGGCCCGTGTGCTGAAAGAAGAGCGTAGAGACTTTCTTTTCGGTGTAGGTCTGCCATTGGCGGAAAGGGTAGTAAAGCTGTCTGATTATCGTATTGGTGGCATTACCGCCTTTTGCCTCAACCAACACGACCTGATTCTCCCCTTCATAACCTGCGTCAACCTCAACTTGAACGCCGTCTACACGAATCAAGAATTCCCCGACCACAAACTCAAAGGCTGGAGAACGTTTTCTGCCACGAATTGTCAGCACCAAGGATTCATCATCGGCAAAATGGCGCATCAGGCTGAGCGCATAAGCATGATCCAAGTGCTGCATTTCTGAGTTCCCGACGCGTGACGTCTCCAACTCAAAAGGGAAAACGCTTAAATACTCTACTATCGGCGAAGTGATGGGTGGGACATCTACATAACCTTCTCCTTTGATAATGGAGTATTCACCGTTGAGGACCGGCAAAACAAAGAGTCCCTTATCTCGAAAAATCTTGGGGAGGCTTTCCCTCGTGGCATTATAACAGAGTATGCGTGGTTCACTGTTGGAGGTCGCTTGTTTTATCTGGGCAGCAGTAATTTGAAAAGGGGAGAGAGCGAAATCGTGGTCTTCAATTCTATAGAAGTCAAATATCGCCTGCCAATCACGATCTTTCCTATCACGATCATTCGTGGTTTCTGGCCCAGGGTTATTGGTCATAACAATATTTCACTGTTCAGCTTGGACGAGATATTCGCCAAACTTTTCCAGCAAACTCCATTGGACGTTTGATTCAAGACTGTCAGAAAGCGGATAATCAAGGCCTTTAGCGCATACCGATACTCCCAGCCGGGCGTTGGCAATATCAGCGTATGCCCTATCTCTCTCAATACCCACAAACCGCCTTCCACACTTCAACGCAGCTACGCCGGTGGTACCGGAGCCGATGAAAGGGTCAAGTACCAAATCTCCAGGGTTGGTGCTCGCCCGCAGGCAGCGTTCTATGAGAGCTACTGGCTTTTGTGTTGGGTGCTTCCCGTGCACTTTCTCATCGCGACCGGCAGCAGGAAATTTCCAGACGGTTTTCATCTGCTTGCCGCCGTTCTCCGCTTTCATTTCCTGGTAGTTGAAAGTGTACTTGTGCCTGCTGCCTTTGGGCGCTTTGGTGGCCCACAAAAGGGTTTCAGTGGAATGGGCAAAACAGCGACAGCCCAGGTTGGGCGGCGGATTGGTCTTTTCCCAAATGATGTCGTTCAAGATACGGTATCCTAACTGCATCATTGCCATGCCAACGCTGAGGTAGATGTGTAGGGTTCCGGTAACCCAGATTGTGCCGGCGGGTTTTAGGATACGGTGACATTCTCGTAACCAAGATAGGTTAAAATCGTGGTCATTCTCAATTCCACCGCTGCGGTCCCATTCACCCTTGTTGACACTCACCCGCTTGCCGGCAATACAGGTCACGCCGTCGTTGGACAGCAGGTAGGGCGGGTCGGTCCATATACAGTCCACGCTGTTATCGGGGATAGCGGCCATCAGGTCAAAGGCATCGCCGCAATACAGGGCGGACTGCCCATCTGCCGACTGCCAAGCCAGTTCTGGATTATCCAGCATCATCGAACTGTCCTCCGTTCTTGCGTCGCCGCTCCCTGTAATGCTCGATAGCAACTATGCGGATAGTGTTCAGCGTGTGTTGGCTCTCAGGTTTACTATCCGCACGAGCTATAGCGTCTTCCGCTATCTGGCGTCCCAAACTTGCCTGATCGTTGGACAAACCTATGGCCGATTGAGCGTCCGTAAATGCTGCATTGATTTCATAGCGAAATTCTTCGCAGATCGCTTCAACATCCGCCCTAAGGAAATAGGGTTTGCCTTCTTCCCAATTCCTAGGGGCTACTACGCCGGAACTCCGCTCTATCATTGCAACAAAGAGTTCCGCCACCGATGTCCGTGAAGGGTAAGGTAATATTGGATGCCATTCCTGATATTGATTAACCATTAGTTGAACCTCTCTCGCTCCGCTCCAAAAAGCAACCCTAACCTACCATCTCTCCACTTCCCAAGTCAACGCTGCTCTGACAGTATGCTAGAATGGCACGGCAAGGGGGCAATACCCAGCGCGGCCCGGAGGTATGTCTGAAATGGCTTTGTACTTTGAGGATAGGTGGTGGCAAGAGTATTTAGAAGACGTTATGTACCGCGACGGGCCCCATCTGCGAAAGAAAGGATTGCCGGTCTGGGTGCTGGTAGGAAATTTCCAACTGTACAAAGGAGACAAGAAGAAGGCCCTTGGCGGGTATAGCGAGTGGCTGACCTATGACGACTTAGAGGCAGCCCTCGCTTACTATGCGGAGTTCCCGGAAGTCATTGACCGGCGCTTGCGTTCCATGGAGCAGGACTAATGGCCCGGTTGTACGTCGATGAGCAGTTAGACCCGATTTTGCGGAATTTGTTCATCCAGTACGGCCACGACGCTATCCACACCTATGATGTTGGCAAGGAAGGCTCACCGGATACGGAACAGCTATCGTTCGCGGCCCAATCTTCCCGGATTCTGGTTACGTTGAACCGGGAGGACTTTGAGGACTTACACCGCCTTTGGCTTGCCCTTAATGACTGGGGCCTGATGGCCCGGAAACACGCGGGAATCTTGACAACGTGGGGGCGAATTCCGGTAGAGGAATGGGCCGCCCTGATTCACGATTACGTGGGCCAAGCGCCGGAAATGCGTAACCGAATGTGGGAATGGAATCGCCGGGAACGGACTTGGGAACCGTACCGCTGGTAAATACTCCCCCCTACCCCGACCCCAACACCACCTGCACTATCTTCTTTTCCAGGGCCAGGGCCAGTTGTTCGGCCATTTCCAGCCGGTCGTGGTCGCCTACGGTGCCCACAAAGGCCACGCCCAGGATGCGCCCCACGCGGAAGTCGATGACGGTGGAGGATACTACTCCCTGCGGCCCGCCCTGCAGTACCTTGAGGGCCACCGCCTCGCCAAAAAAGCCGGTGGGTTCCAGCCGTTCGACCGAAATTAGCTGATTCCCTTCTCCCACGCTCTCCCCGACGTTGCTCTCAAAGTCCTTGAGGAAAATGTCCTGCATCCAGCCGGAAACCGACTCCGGGCTGTCGAACAGGTGGGTTACGGTAGAGCCGACGAAATTGAACCCGTCGTGGACGTTCATATCGGCCGTGGGGCCGAACTCCCGCATATAGCCGTTTATCCGCCCGGCCTCACGGAACCGGGCCGCCGTGCTGCCGGCGAACCCGTGCTCGGCCATATCCTCGTTGCTCAGGACGCCAACCCGCACCTGTTGGTATCCTTGAAGCTCCGTGGGGAAATCGTTTATATCCAGCGCCATATACTCCAGGTCGTGCTCAGCGACCCGGAAGGTAGCGCGCTCTAAGGCTGCGGATGTCAATGGAAACCTCCCTGAACCGTTGGTATATGCGGGCGCACCGGGCCGATTTGGAACCTGCCCGACCGAGCCGGTGCGCCCGGATTGCTGTGATTAACCGCTAGCCGCAGACCATCGGGTAAACGTGCCGTCCGCGGGACATTTCGCCGGGCACCTGGCTCTTGCTCCAGTTATTGCCGCCGTCCTTACTGCGGAAGACCAGCCCGTCCCGGTCGGTGCAATTGACATTGGCCGGAGCCTTCGGGTCAATGGCAATCTGGAACATCCGGCTGGGGGCTACCTCGCCCAGGTCAACCTGCGCCCAGGTCTCCCCGGCGTCCCGGCTGCGGATCAGAACCCCGGCCTCCTGGGTGCCCGGAGGGGCGCTGCCGCCACCGGCTCCGGCGGCCAGATACATCGTACTCGGGTCATCCGGAGCTACCGCCAAATCCCGGCAGTAGCTGCCGCCGGGGAACATCTCGTCAATGTTGACAAACTCCCAGTTGCTGCCCCGATTGCGGCTGCGGAACATCGCCAATTGGGTGATGATGTAAACCAGACCCGGCGCGGCGGGGTTGACCTGCACCCCGTGCAAATCCACCGGCCCGGTACGGGTGTAGTGGCCGTCGGTGACCGATTCCCAGTTGTCGCCGCCGTCTCGGCTGGCAACCAGTCCGCCCACTTCAATCGCCCCGTAAACGTCCTGGGGGTTATGGGCGTCCAGGGCCAGGCCGATGACCCGCTTGCAGATGGGGTAGGGGTTCATGGTGATGTGGGGGAAATTAATGTTTTTGGTGTTGCCCTTCTTCCAGGTGGCCCCGCCGTCCTCGGAGCGGGCGATGACGCTTTGGTCGTAGCCGGCGTACATTATATCCGGGTTCTGCGGATGGGCCGCCAATGACCACACATCACCTTGGGGTGAGTCGGTAGCCTCCCAATGCTCCCCCCGGTCGTCGGTGCGGAACACGCCGGCCTGGGTGCCGGCGTAGATGACCGCCGGGTTTTGCGGATGTACCAGCAGGGCCCTTACCTGAGGTTCAGCGGGCAGGCCCTGGGTAATACTCTGCCAGTCGTCATCGCCGGCGGCCTGCCGGTACAGACCGCCGCCGCCCATGGGGCGCGGCTCTCCGATGCCTGCGATCAGCGGCCCTTCGCCGGCGATGCCTACGTATAGGTGGGTCCGGTGCTGTTCGGTTGTCATGCTTCCCCTCCCTTACAATGTTGGCTTCCAGATAATGGCCCTATTCTACTACCCTTTGGATTGTTTTGCTAATCGCCCGGGTTGTCAAGGAGTGGGGCGCCCTTGTCCCGCTCCACCACCCCGCATACCCGGTTCCCTCTCCCCGTGGTAAGGGGGAGTTAGGGTTTCCCTATATCAAGCCAAGGGGGCTGGTGAATGTAAGAAAAGTCGCCGATTTCCCCCGGGCTATTGCACGTAGGTAAAGGGTTAATACGTCGTTCCTGCGAAGGCAGGAACCTCTGTCGCCAAAGCCTTCAGATTCCTGCCTTCGCAGGAACGACGAACTGTAATCTTTCACTCGAATGCGACAACCCGGCCGATTTGCCTTTCAGGTCTGGCAACCGGGTGCAGTCTGCGGTAGTATGTAGGACAGATTGTCCTCGAGGAGCTGCCCAGATGAAGAACAAGATATACCAAACCTTTGATGAGGCGGTGGCCGACGTTTCCGACGGTTCCGTCTTCATGGCCCCCGGATTCGGCGGAGTGGGCATTCCCCGCAACCTGCTGGCGGCCCTGAACCGGCAAGGGGCCAAGGAGTTGACCGGTATCTCCAACGGCGCCGGCGCCATGGGCGGTAAGCTGGACGTGGGTACCCTGATTGCCGCCGGGCAGGTGAAGAAAATGTATGCCGCCTTCACCGCGCCAACCCATCCCTCTCAGATTACCCCCTTTGTGCAGATGTATAACGACGGCGAAATTGATGCCGAGCTGGTGCCTCAGGGTACCATGGCCGAGCGTATCCGCGCCGCCGCTTCCGGTATCGGGGCCTTTTATACCCCGGCCAGCGTGGGCACCGAACTGGCCGAAGGCAAGGAGCATCGGGAGATTAACGGCCGTACCTACGTGCTGGAATATCCGCTCCATGCCGACTATGCCTTGATCCGTGCCTGGCGCGCCGATACCTTTGGCAACCTCCAGTTCCGCCTGGCCGGGCGCAACTTCAACCCGATAATGGCAATGGCGGCCCGGATAACCGTCGTGGAGGTGGAGGACGCCATCGTCCCCGCCGGCGAGCTGGACCCGGACAAGGTTCACGTCCCCGGCGTGTACGTTGACCGATTGGTCAAAATGTCGCCGGACGATATTTGGGACTGATTAAATCCCCGTTCCAACTTCCCCTAGAGGAGGAATATAGATGGCCGAACAGAAACCGAGACTGCAACGCCAGGCGATGTGCGACCGGCTGGCAATGGAGTTTCAGGACGAATGGATTGTGAACCTGGGCGTGGGTATGCCCACCCTCTGCTCCAACTACGTTGACCCCAGAAAGGACCTGGTCTTCCACTCGGAGAACGGCGTCATCGGCTATGGCCCCCTGGCCCCGGCCGGCGAGGAGGACCGTCACCTGGTCAACGCCGGGGGGCAGAACGTTACCGCCGTGCCCGGCATGGCGATTGTCCACCACGCCGATTCCTTTGCCCTGATACGCAAGGGGATGGTGGATGTAACGGTTATGGGAGCCTATGAAGTGGCGGAAAACGGCGACTTCGCCAACTGGCGCATTCCGGCTCGCAAGGGCGGCGGCATCGGCGGCGCCATGGACCTGGCCGCCTGCGCCAAACGGGTGTTCATCGCGATGGAGCATTGCACCCGGGAGGGCGAGCCCCGGATGCTGAAGCGCTGCACCCTGCCGATTACCGCGCCGGGCGTGGTAACCCTGGTCGCCACCGACCTGGGTCTGTTCAGCGTAACTCCCCAGGGCTTCGAGCTGCGGGAACACGCCCCCGGCTGGTCTCCCGAGGAAATCCAGGAATTGACCGAGGCCACGCTAATCATCCCCAACGACCTGCGGGAGTTTCGGTTCCGGGATTAGGGGGAGTAACAGGGCAGTTCTTGAAGAGCGGCGCTACCGGAGCGCCGCTCGAATTGTTCTAACCAACGGGAAACCAGTGTTGCAAGGTGGCGCGAAACTTTTGAAATGCTCTGTCACGGCATCTGGCCAGGCTCATTATTTTCGCCATATCAGCGTACAGTTTCGAGGACCGAGGTCTTCCGGCCTGAAACAATAAAGCTTCCATCGTTGCTTTTGGGTCTGCGGGTTTGACTAACTCGCTGGACAGATGGTCTCCGGATACCAGCCAATGCTGTATTGGCTGGGGGTGGGACCAACCGATGGCTTGCTCAAGGTGGCTGAATGTGCCCCCGAATAACCACGCTTCCAACTCCGGCTCGATGACGATGACGGCAACACGGTCTAATTCCCATCCGGCGTTTTCGATTTGCTGCTCCAGTTGTCCCTCTAGCTCGCTGGCGGTTGTATTGGAGGCGCCGCACCCTTCAAAGTCGAACACCACCATCGCCTTGCGGTAGTTGTCCTGGATACGACGCAGGAATGAGTCAGCGTCAGTTCTGCAACCGGGGTCTCTTCCGGGGTGACGCTGAACTTCAAATGAAATATCGCCAATTTCTAACGCTCGGCGGCGATGCTCCAGCAATGTTGCGATGGTCCGCTGTAACTGGGAGTCAGCCGCCAGAACAAATAGGTCCCTGGTAGCCGGCGAAGTCATTAAGCGAGGATTCCCGATGCGAAAAAAGTTCCCAGGTCGGTTTCGGATTGCCAATCGCGAAGATGCGGATGCGTAGTCCCTGGCGTAATGTCCACCTCGCCATTGTCGGTTTTGCCGAAAATGCGCAAGTGCCGGATGTCCGAGACGGCCACAATCTCCGGCGAATGGGTAGCCAGTAACACCTGCGCCCCGTACACGCATGACAGGGAATTGAACAACTCCTGCAATGCGCCAGGGTGTATGCCGTTTTCCGGCTCCTCAATCAGGTACAGGCCAGTAGCCTGAGGCAGGTTTGCCAACATAGTAAGCGCCATGAACCGCAGCGTCCCGTCCGACGCCTTCCATGACGGCACTTCCAGCCCGTTCTGGTACTTCAGCATCAGGTATTTGTGCCGGTCGTCGGGACGGTCAATTACCCGTACCGATTCGAACCCTTTCAAAGCGGATTCCATGTGCCCCATCCACCATTGGGCTTTCCCCTTGTCCTGCTTTAACAAAGTGTCGGCAACCCACGGGATGTTGGAACCATCGGGGCGCAACTCTACTCCCATTCCGGGAGGACTGGCCTGACGCATCCGCTCGCTGTTGAGTGACAAGCCGATGACTTTGTCGCGCAGGAACACCAGGACGCGGGTGGAGGCAGGGAACTTGTCGTCGTAGTCGGGCAAAATGGACATCGCGGAACGGTCCGAACTCAGTGTCAGCCCCGGGTTCCAGTTGACGCTGCCGGTGACTTCAACCGTTTCGTCGCTGAACCGGCTCCGTCCGCCTTCGCCCATTCTGAACACGGTACGCCGGCCTCTGCCGGGTGTCTGTAGTATGGTCTGGGATGGCGCGATTGGGTCGGGAAACATCGACAACTGCCGGGTCTTTTGGGTCGATTGGAGTAGCAGCGATCCCTTTTCCTCGGCCAAGCCGATTCTCCCGGTCTCGACATTTGCGGCGACGGCCATTTCATAGCGGAATATGCTGAACGGGCGCTGCTCCGGCATTTTGGCCCGCACTTCTTCCGGCAAGCCGAACTCCAGGGCAATTTCGAACCGCTGCTCTTTGGGGTTTTCGGGACGGCCCCAGACCAGGTCGGCGAAATTGGAGGCGCGGGACCGGCAAGCCGCGTCCACCCCGTCCCGCACCACATCAGAGACGAACTTTATGGCGTCCATCAATGTGCTTTTGCCGCTGGCGTTGGGGCCTATGAAAACGTGGAACCGGTCCAATGGAACGTCCACGTAGTGCAGGCAACCGTAATTGAGGACCTGAACCCGGCTAATAATCATGGTTAATGCCTGTCGTGCCTTTTCCAGCTTTGTCTCGTCGGCCCCCCACCCGCACCTGTCTTCGTTAGGGATACTTTGAACAAGTTATTAAACGCCAGCGCCTTCACCCCGTCGTTCCTGCGAAAGCAGGAACCTAAACTTTGTGGACCGAGGTTACTGCCTTCGCAGGAACGACGGGTAGGGATAAACACCCAAGTCACGGACTTATTCAGAGGTTCCCTAAAAAAACGCCGAGCCTCCGTTTACGTGCAGCGTCTGGCCGGTAATGAATCCACCGTCGTCGCTGACCAGGAACAGGCAGGTGGCGGCTATTTCGTCCGTTTGTCCCTGACGGCCCAGGGGAATGCCGGAGGCGTTGGGCGGGCGGCTCTGCGGATACCACTCCGGGTTGGCCCGGCTGGTGTCGATACTGCCCGGCGAAACCACGTTAACCCGGACGTTATGGGGCGCAAACTCGGTGGCCAGACTCCGGGCAAGGCCAATCAGCCCCATCTTGGCGGCGGAAACGTGGCCCCGCTCTGCGCCGCCGCCCCAGGCTCCGTCGCCGGTGAAGAAAAGCACCCGGCCAAAGTTATGCTCTACCATTGACGGCATAACTGCCTGAGTGCAATAGAAAGCCCCGTCCAGCACCACGCCCCGCACGTACTCCCAATCCTCCAGGGTCAGGTCCAGGAAGGGCTTGTGGGGCCGGATGGCGGCGTTGTTGAGCAGGATGTCAATCTTCCCGAATTCGTCCAGGCCCAGCTTCACCATACTGTCCACCTGTTCCTTGTTGGAAACGTCGGCCAGGACGGGCAAGGCCCGGCGGCCCAGGGAGCGTACCTCCTCGGCGACTGCTTCCGCCTCCTCCCGGTTGCTGCGGGCGTTGACGATAATATCGGCGCCCTCTGCGGCGAACTTCAAGGCGGTGGCGCGGCCAATGTTCCGGCCCGAGCCGGTGATCAGGGCTACCTTGTCATCCAGCTTTCCCATAACTCTCATCTCCCCCAAAAGTTTTTGTAATTATATATCAGCAAGCCCTCGCCCGGGCCGGGGTCAGGTTCTTTTAGTAGTCGCTGCTTAGGCTTAAGTCCGCTCCTTCGGGGCCGGTCGAGGGGTGGGGCGGACCGGGGTGCCCGCTTTTGAAAAAGCTGCGCAAAACTTTTCATATTTAACCCCGCCTATTAGACGCCGGCGTACAGGTGGTTCAGGTTGGCGTGGCGGGCCGGGTCCAGGTCCTTGCCCAGTAGGGCCGGATGGTCCGGGCCGTAGCGGTGGGCGCGGAATACGCCGTTCTGGGCCACCCCGCCGTCGGCGTCGCCAAAGAAGGGATTGATATACTCCCAGACTATATCTCCGGTGGGGGTTACCTCAAAAATCCGGCCCGGCGCTCCCTCGCAGATTACCGTGTTGCCGTTGGGCTGCCGTTCCGCGCTGCTGATGTTATAGCTGAAGAAGGAAATCTCGGGCTTACCCTGATACTCCCAGCCAATCTCGTTGGTTTCCGGGTCTACCTCAATAATCCGGGAGCGGCTTGCTCCCCGCCGGTGGCAGCCGTTATCGAACAGCATTACCCGCCCGTTGTCCAGATAGGTGGGGTGATGCTGGTGATTGACTACGCCCGGCCCCCACTTCCACCGGAAGACGCCGCTGGCCTTGTCCACAATGCCCACGGTGTTGGTTTGCCGGTAGCTGACCAGTAAATCCCCTTCCTTGGTGATGTTTAGGGCATTCTGGTGAGTCCACTCCCGTCGGCTCTCCATCGGGCAGATGATATCCTCCTCCACGTTGAGAAACTCCCAGGACTTCCACTCATAAACTACCGTGCCGTCCGGGGTAATCTCCTGTACCACGTCGCCGTACATTTCCTCCGGGTCGTCCTCGGAGCTATACCCGCCCTGAACTTGAGCGGCCAAGTCGGCGGGCAGGGGAGTCCAGAGCAGCGCCAGGGTGTTGCCGTTGAGCAGCCGCTCAAAGTCATGGTGCAAGTACATATCCTCGGGTCGATAATGCCATACCACATTGCCGTCCCAGTCCAGTTCAATCAATGAAAGGGAGCGGCCTCCGAAGGACGGCCCTTCTCCTTCGCCCTGGGCGGTCCGGCTGCGAAAGAAGAGGTGGCCATTGGGCAGCAGGTAGCCGTAGGTGATACCCTCCGGGTGATACCAGCGGTGGCAGATCCGGCCTTCCATGTCAATCAGGTTGGCGTGGTAGCCGCCCCGGTTGGTGGCGACCAAGGTGTATCCACGGTAGCTCTGCTGCTGGTTGTAGTGAATCAGCCCAATTTTGTGATGCCTGGACCAGCCCATGATGCCTCCCTATGCCGTCTTCGGTTCTTGTCCGGCTATCCTGAATTTGCTCAGGACTGCCGAATGGATTGTCGGATAGTACGGGGTATGTGTCAAATGGAAGGATAGCACGTATCGCCGGTTCTCCCGGGCAACCACAAGGGTTGACCCGGCCTCCAATTGTCCTTATAAGACCGCTCAGGGTGAGCCGGTCGAACCATAAACCGGCCCTTCGACCAGCTCAGGGCGAGCGGGGTGTGCCGGAGCGGCGGCTATTGAAGCGGCTATTAAAAGACCCTGCGGGCAATCCGACCCGGCCTTGATTCTCCTGCCGGGTTGTGCCACGATTATCCATTGGCTCGGCGGCCCTATCCGTTTCGTTCCCCGGCGCAACCACGAGGACATTTCAGCTATGTGGATAATCCTGGCCCTGGTCTCTGCCGCGATCCTGGGTGTCGTCAACTTAACCGACAAGCGGCTCCTGGACCATCACCTGCCCGGCGTGACCACCCTGTATCTCTGGATTGTCCTGGTGTTGTTGGTTTATATCGGCGGCGGCGTGGCCGTAACCGGCGTGCCCCGGGACGCGGCGCTGGGCATAATTCTGGCGGCCCTGGCTTCCGGGCTCGGTCTAGGTCTGGGTTATGCCCTGCTGTTCGTGGGATTAAAGGTGGATGAAGCTTCCCGGGCGGTAGCCATTACCCAGGTATATCCCATCTTTGTGGCATTGCTGGCCGTATTATTTCTGGGCGAAATCCTCAACGTCCTGCAATGGGCCGCGATAATCCTGGTGGCGCTGGGGACGATGCTGGTATCGCTGCCGGGCATACCCAACCGGCTGGCGGAGCTGAAACCAACCGGGGGCGTCCCCATCCTGCTGGGCAGCGGGTTAATGCTGGGCCTCGGCTTTTTTGCCGCCAAGGTGGCCCTGGAGGAGACCTCGCTGCGGACGGTCTTTATCTACCAGCAAGCCGGCACGCTGCTCGTTTTTCTCCCCTTCTCCCAACCCGGGGTCTGGCGTCAGTTATTCGCCGCCCTGCGCGACCGGAAGACCCTGTTCTTGATGGTGGTCGGAGAGGGCATTCTGCCGTTGATTGCCCTGATAGCGGCGTTGCAGGCGGCCAGCCTGGGCCCAATTTCCCTGGTATCGGCCTTTCTGGCTACCACGCCGTTGTTCGTGTTCGTCCTGGCTACCCTGTTGAGCCAGTCTCGCTGGAACCTGATGGGGGAGGCGATAACGCGCCGGGCGTTGACCCTGAAGTTTTCGGCCATAGTGATGATCGTAATCGGGGTAAGCGCCCTGGGCTTATTCCAGGGATAGTCTGAATAAGCCGTTAAACGTAAACGCCAACGCCTTCACCCCGTCGTTCCTGCGAAAGCAGGAACCCAAAACGCTGTGGACCGAGGTTCCCGCCTTCGCAGGAACGACGGGTAGGGTTCAATATCCAGGTCACGGACTTATTCAGAGGTTCCCTAGTCGGCGTGGCGGCGTAACGATGGAGTGGCGGAGCCATGCGGCGGCGGCCGGCGTCATACTTCCGCCGGTTCAGGCCGACGCGGTGGGCCGCCGCCGCAGGCTGATGCAGTGGATAATGCCCACCAGCGTCGGCAGGGCCACGGCATAGGCCGCCAAGGGGTAGGTATAGGCAAACAGGTGGTAATAGCTGAAGGCTGTGGCAAGGGCAATGGCGCCGATGAAGAATAATCCTGCGCCCACGGTGGTGCTGCGGGTCAGGTACATTGCCCCGAGGGCGGGGATAACCACCGGCCAGGCCGAGATTGGCGCCATCCCCAACATTACCCCTGCCGCCGTCGCTGCGCCCCGTCCTCCCGGGCCGCGCAGGTACACCGGCCAACCGTGCCCGATTACCGCCGCCGCCCCGGCCAGCATCGCCGCCGCCAGCCGGCAGCCCTCAAGAGCCGGGAAATCATTGGCTGGAAGAGCCTGAATATCCGGACCAGCCGGGGAAAACGGGAAATCGCCCCCGACCAGCGCCGCCAGTCCCCGAACCAGCAGGATGACCACCAGCCCCTTGCTCAGGTCGATGAGAGCCACGATGATGCCGGCTTTCCGGCCCAGAATACGGGCAACGTTCTCCGCTCCGGCGTTGCCGTCTCCCAGCCGCCGGATGTCCTGCCCCCGCCGCCGCCGCACCACCAGGTAGGCGGTGGGGATACTGCCAATCAGATAGGCCGCCAGTGTTACCACTGCGGTAAAGGCAGCGGCTTCCCAGGTTAGAGCGAGCGGCGCCATCAGGATTTATTCACCACGGAGACGCGGGGGGCCGGGAGTTTATTATCCGGCGTAGGGCAGACCCCAAGGGTTCAGCGATTCAGCGGGTCAGGTCTGCCCCGGCGTATTTGAGGTTAGCTATTTTCAGACGGTTGCCGGTTTAAGCGGTTGCCACCTTATACGGTTATCACCTTATACGGTAACCAGGCGAGGCGAGGCTGGGGTGCACCAGTGGCGGTACTTGGCATTTCGGCCCACCACGATGTCAAAGTACATCTTTTGCAGTTTGCTCGAAATCGGCCCGGCTTTACCGTCGGCAATGGCGCGGCTGTCCAGTTCCACCACCGGAGTCAGGTGGGCCGCGGTGCCGGTCAGGAAGACCTCATCGGCCAGGTAAAGCTCGCTGCGGTCAATGCTGCGTTCCACCAGGTGCAGCCCCAACTCGCTCTGGGCCAACTGCATTATCGTATCCCGGGTGATGCCGGGCAGCACGTTATCCTCCAGAGCCGAGGTAATCAGACGGCCGTCCGACACCATAAATACGTTCTCTCCGGAACCCTCGCAGACGTGTCCGTCCTGATTGAGGATAATGGCCTCGTCGAACCCGGCCAGGGTTGCTTCGGTCTTGGCGAGGATGCTATTGACGTAAATGCCGCAGATTTTCAGGCGGGCCGGAATCATCGGGTCGTCCACTCGCCGCCAGGAGGAGGTGCAGCAACGGAGCAGGTCGGAACCCAGGTAGTTGCCAAAGGGCACCGTCATCAGCGTAAAGTCGCTTTCCAGTTCCTGGAGCTTCAGGTTGGCTACCAGCTCGGCGCTCTTGTAAACCAGGGGGCGAATGTAGATGTCTTGGCGGTAGCCGTTGCGTTCCACCAACTCCACCGTAATTTCGCTAAGGTCTTCCGCCGAGTAGGGAATGTCCAGCATCAGCAGGCGGCAGCCCCGCAACAGGCGGTCATAATGCTCGCGCAGCCGGAAAATATTAACCGTTTCCTGCTCTTCGTTCCAGTTACCCCGTATGCCCTCAAACACCCCGGTGCCATAGTGCAAGGCATGGGTCATAACGCTTACCTTGGCCTGGCTAAGGGGCACATAGTTCCCCTTAAAAAATGCCAGAGGCTCACCGGGCTGTGCACTGGCTTGGCCTGTACTCACGACAACACTCCCGTACCGGATAATAATATTCTGCGCAGATTATAATCCGGTTTCCACTATCAGCACAAGGTATAGCCGCTGCCGGGCCGGGTATTTCGACAGTCCCTGCCCAAGCTTAAATCCGCTCACCCCGAGCTTGTCGAAGGATCGGCTTATCGTTCGGCAGGCTCATCATTAGCGGTCTTATAAGGAAAATTGAATGGCCCCGGCAGCCGGGCCGGACGGGTTATTTTGGTTGTTTTGATGCTATGTGTTGATTCTACATATTTAGTATAATTATAGTGTAAGGCAATCAGATACTGATTGCCGAGCCTCCGAGTCTATTTGGTTCTTCAGTTTTGTAGGAGGTTGGGGTAATGCAAATATTTGATTACATGAGCCAGTACGGTTACGAGCAGTTGGCGATGTTTACCGAGCCGTCGGTGGGGCTGAAGGCCATTGTCGTGATTCACGATACTACCCTGGGCCCGGCTTGCGGCGGTACCCGCATCTGGCCCTATGCTACCGAGGAGGAAGCCATCCGCGACGCCCTGCGGCTGGGGCGGGCCATGACTTATAAAGCGGCCGCAGCCGGCCTGCCCCTGGGCGGGGGCAAGGGAGTCATCATCGCCGACTCCCATACTCAAAAGACGGAGGCTCTGCTGCGCGCCTACGGTCGCTTTGTGGACACGCTGGGCGGACGCTATTTGACTACCACCGATGTGGGCAGCACCGGCCGGGACCTGGAGTACATCAGCCAGGAAACCAACTACGTGGTTGGCTTGCCCACCGCCATGGGCGGCAGCGGCGATACCTCGGTTATGACCGGACTGGGCCTTTATATGGGGATGAAAGCCTGCGCCCGGGAAGTCTGGGGCACCGACTCGCTGCGGGGCAAAAAAGTGGCGATGCAGGGCTTTGGCAAGGTGGCCTTCCAGACGGCCCACCATCTGCTGAAAGAGGATGCTCAGCTGGTGGTTACCGACGTTTACGACAGCGCGCTGGACAAGGCGCGGGACATGGGCGTCAAGGTGGTGGCGCCGGAGCGGATTTATGACGTGGAGAGCGACATTTTTGCTCCCTGCGCGTTGGGCGGTGTGCTGAACGGCGACACCATCCCCCGCCTTACCTGCCGGGTGGTGGCCGGCGCCGCCAACAACCAGCTGATGAACGACTCCGACGGGGATGAACTGCACCGGAGGGGCGTCCTTTACGCTCCCGACTATGTGATTAACGCCGGCGGCATCATCAACGTTGCCGCCGAAGTGGGGATGACCTACAATCCTGACCTGGCCCGGGAGAATACGGAGCGTATCTACGAGATTATGCAACGGGTTATTGATACCTCCAAGCGGGAGGAAATCCCCACGGCCCAGGCCGCCGACCGCCTGGCCGAGAAGCGGTTGGCCTCGGTACGGGGTATCCGGAACCTCCGCCGCGCCCGGTGATTTTCGAGGCCTCCACAAAGTGGTAAGGGCGGGTTCTATGCTGAAAGCCCGCCCTTACATCCGCGCCCTGGAACTCCAGGTTTACCTTCACCCAACCGACTGGTCCTATCTACCTGCTGAGGAATCGGGTTGATGGCGTAGCGAGAAGCCAACCGGGGAGGTGTCCCCTCGTTGCAGTTCACTATTCCCGGTAAGGAGTTTAAGCCGCCGGAGTTTTCCATTGGAGTCAATGGTCACCGGCTGCGGCCGCGCAAAGTGAAGAGATGCCAAATAAGGCAGCATCTCTTCGACCACCTCAATCAGGTCTTCAACCTCGTCGTCATGCGTTAAGTTCTCGTAAAAGTTTTCGTGTCCCTTGTGGTAGGCATCCGAAAGGGCATTACTAAGTTTTACGCTTTCATACTCTTCTACCAGTTGTCGCCCGATCGCTTCAAGTTGCTGGTGGGACTTATGCTGCCACCCGCGCGCTTCGCCGATGATCTTTAACTGCTGGGCCATTGCTCCCCACGCCTTTTCACCGGCCTGGAGCCGGTGGCCCTTTCCCAATTCCTCACGGGCATGAATAATATACCGGATGGATATGTCATTACGGTCTTGGGCGCTTTGCGGCCCGGGTTCCGGCAACGAAGGCACGGTAGTCATTTTCAGCTTTCCTCCATCTGACGCTTCCTGCATTTTAGCACAGAGATACCAAGATGCTCTATCTATATCCGGGCACCTCTGTGCTGCTGCGGTGTAAACTGCTCTACTCAACCACCAATTCGGCCTGGCCCAAACCCTCTACCGTCACCGTTGCCCGGTCGCCCGACTGCAGAAACTTGGGGGCGACGATGCTGCCGGTAATGACGATTGACCCCTGGGGCAGACTTTCTCCCGCCTCGGCCAGCCGGTTAGCCAACCAGGCCAGCGGCTCAAAGGGATGGCCCATCACGTCGGAGCCGTACCCGGCGCCCACCTCTACGCCGTTGATGCTGGCCGTGCCCCGGGCCGCCGCCAGGTCAATATTCCGCCAGTCGGTTACCGGCGGGCCGAGGACGGCCCCGGCGTTGGAGATATTGGTCGCCACCGAGGTCAGCGTACGGGTAAGACCGTCCAACCCCTCGGGCAGGCGCATATCGATGACTTCAAAGGCGGTCATCACTGCGCCCACTGCTTCGGCCACCGTGTCTCGGGTATAGGGCGCGCCGGACGCCGGCAAATCTGCCGCCAACTGCACCGCCACCTCGCACTCAATGCCCAGCCGCCGGTACTGCGCCCCGTTCAGGGTGGCCGGCGATTGCCGGATGGTGCTGGACATCAGGGCGCCGGAGCAGGGTTCGCTCCAGCCGGCCTGCTGCTGCATCAGCGCGGTGGTATAGGCCAGCTTGTAGCCGGCCACCGGCCCTTGGGCTTCGGCCAGCAATTTCAGGTACTCCCGCTGCACGGCATACGCCGCCGGGATAGTTTCGATGTTGTAGGGGCCGGGCAGGGCGGTAAATGGCTGTTGTGCCCGATATTCTTCGTAAAGGCTCCGGGCCGCCTGGAGGGTCAGGTCGTTATCCGGCATAGCATTACCTCGTCTGGTCTGGACTGGTAAGGATGTTTGTTCGGTCTGGACTAGTAGTCCAACTACTTTGAAATGATGGATTGCTTTTCCAGCCGGGTTCTCAGTCTGATGCTTGTCCACGTAATCCCACCAACCAAATTACCCATCATTACAAAGATTTCGCACCACTAGGGCCTGTTGACACAAATCGTAGCTATTCCCAATGCAATGTCACCCTGAGCGGAGCGAAGGGTCTAAAATCCTTGCTATAAGAAACATTCCGGACCCTGACCATTTTAGATTCTTCACTCCGTTCAGAATGACAGTTTTGGCCGTTCAGAAAGACATAGTAAGGGAACCGGCAGCAAGTTTTGGTGAACACGCCCTAGCGGAAATGACGGCGGGCAATCGCAAAGTAACCCACAACCGCCACCAGGGTTGCCCCGAAGTCTTGCAAAAGTTACCGCTCAAATTGAGCTTGCGGAAGGACCGGCTCACCATGAGCGGATTCCATGGCCCATCGAGAAACCCGGCGGTCGCCCCTGCTGTATCGCCATCAGCGCGACGTGATGCAACACAAAGTACGTATGGTACGCAAAGTAACGCGACGCTGCGGGGGACAAAGAATAAGGGCCGGAAATCCGGCTGGAAAGCGCCGGTATCCGACCCTGAGCGTCCTGATAATTGATACGATTGGCAAGCCCGGTTGCCCCGTTCCATTGACCGATTGACCCATTGGTCCGGTTAACCGGCTAAGGTTAATGGATGCAACCCGGCCGGCCGGCGGCTCAGTCTAGTGAGCTTCGCTGTTGGCCTCAAAACCGGCGTCCCGGTGCCCGCCGTCACAGAAAGGCTTGTTGGCGGACTGGCCGCAGCGGCACAGGGAAACCCACTGCCCCTCGGGAATAGTGTAACTATTGCCAGACTGGTCCACCATTTCAATGGGGCCGGATACGCGGTTGGGCCCGTTGGCTCGGATTTCGATTTTCACGTCAGCCATAAGATTTCCTCCCCGGTAAAGTTAATAAAGCTGCTCCCCGTTCTCTCGGCGCATATTGCCGCTAGGAAAGCTTCCGGGCTAGTCTGCCACTTGAGGTTTTAGGTGTCAAGGGTTGGCGGTCTTGCCCGGCGCCGGAGCCTGACGGTTGTTTGGTTCTATTCCTGGATTGTTTTCCTGGATTGCTCCGTTTAACGGTTCCAGTGGCAGAGCCTAATGGAAGCAGCCGCCTCCGCAGCAGCCACCGCCGGACATGGGCGGCATGGGCATGGGGTTGAATTCGCCGCTGCCGGAGGATTCGCCGGAAGAAATGGCGGCAAAGACGGATATTGCCCGTTTGGCCGGCTGCTCACACACCGGGCAATCGGAGCCGGTGGCGTTCATCGGTTGCAGCTTGTCAAACTTGTGGTTACAGGTGGGGCAATGGTACTCATATATCGGCATTACTGACCTTCCTTTTTCCTTATTTCTCCCTTTTCCCACATCATCGGATGTATATTAGGGGAAATGTACCCGACCGGGGCGCCTGACGTCAAGGCGCGGGGGAAACGGAGTCGCCGGGCGGGCTACCGGATTGGTTAATATGCCGGTCGGTCGGTCGGTTGGTTGGTCGGTCGGTCGGTTGGTCAGTCGGTCGGTTGGCCCGGCTGCGGCGTCCGGCGCCGGTAAACCAGGTAACCGCCCCCCAGCGCCGAGAGGGCTGCCGCTCCGGCCACGGCGTAAAGGGCTACCCGAACAGTAGCATCGAACCAGAACCCCAGCGGGAACATAATCAGCAGGTAATCGGTGCGCGGGTCAAGCTGCCAGAGGTTGTTGGCAAAACTAATTCGATGGAACAGCAGGAACAGGGAGTCGAACCCCACCAGGGCAAATAGGCCCACCGCGGCTACTATTGCCAGGGTCAGCAGCCCGCCGCGGAGCAGCCATCGGGAGAGGATGGGAGTAAAACCCCGCCGCTCCGCCGCAAACCCGGCCAGGATCACCGCCAGCATATATGCTCCGGTCAGGGCCGCGGCCGCATAAGTCCCCCAAATCAGCCGCTTCACGTCCCGCATATGGTCAACTTCCCGCTGATTGAACAGTTCCCGCTCCAGGCCAAACACCGGAGCTCTGACTGCCAGTGGTTCCTCGCCGGAGTTAAAGTAGTGTCTCAAGCCGGCGCCGACCCGGCTTAAATCGGCGTCGGTAATCCCGGTGAGCGGCGAAATATCGTACTTGGCGAATCCCCGGTCATACAGCCCGGCGTCGTTGACCGCCCAGGTTACGCCGGCGGTTAACAGAAACAGGGGCGCGGCCACGATAAACAGCGCTCCGCCAATTGACTTAATCAGGTTCATTACCCTTTCCGGCCTTCCGGCAGATTCCCGGCGCACCTTCCCGCCTATCGGCGTCACCTTAACACCTTATTTGCCGGTTGAGCAATCAACTCCGGCCCGCTATAATCGGCCTATGAATACTGACCGAATTACCGATAATATTCCGGATAATATCCCCGACAAAGACCTGGGCAATTTCCAAACCCTGGTGGACATCGTGGCCCGGCTGCGCGCCCCAGGCGGCTGTCCCTGGGACCGGGAGCAGACCCACGCCTCCCTGAAACGCAACCTGCTGGAGGAGTGCTACGAGGCGTTGGAGGCGATAGACCAGGAATCGCCCCAGCTTTTGGCCGAGGAGTTGGGCGACTTGCTGGCTCAGGTGGCCTTCCACGCCGACCTGGCCCGCGAGTCCGGCGAGTTTACTTTGGCCGACGTGCTGACCGGCATCAACGGCAAGCTCATCCGCCGCCATCCCCACGTCTTTGGCGATACCAGCGTTGCCGACGCCCGGGAGGTGGAACGCAACTGGGAACAGATAAAAGCGGAGGAACGGCGGCAGCAGGGCGTCCGCAAGTCGGCGGTGGACGGCATTCCTCCGGACTTGCCCGCCCTCAGCTTTGCCCAGTTGATGCAGGACCGAGTGGCCCGGGTGGGTTTTGAGTGGGAGGATGTGTCCGGTGTCCTGGACAAAATTGTAGAAGAGGTGGAGGAGCTTCGCCGCGCCGTCACCCCCGCGGAACAGGTCCATGAGCTGGGCGACCTCTTCCTGGTGATGGTTAACCTGTGCCGCTGGCTGGACATTCAGGCCGAGGATGCGCTGCGTCAGGCCAACGGCCGGTTCCGGCGGCGCTACTTGCAGATGGAAGAACTGGCCCAACAGCGGGGCCTGGATTTTGCCCAACTGCCCCTGGAGGACAAGGAATCCCTGTGGCAGGAATCCAAAAAGCTGACCGGTTAGCCGAAGGCGGGCCAACGGTCGGCTCCCTGGGTTCCCAGGCCGCGGCGTTAAAGGGCGGCGTTAAAGGGCGGCGTTAAAGGGCGGCGTTAAAGACCAGTTTTAGAGACCAGTGTTAAAGAATTGGAGGGACTGCGATGGTTCTGCTGAAGCGTCTGGCAGCGATTTACCTGATAGCGGTAGCCTTGGCCGTGGCGCTGAACTGGTTAGCTACCCCCATCTATCACGACGGCTCGGCCAATTACCCGATTTGGGAGATTCTCAACTGGTTTATGGCCGTATCGTTCCCGCTGATGTTGTTGGTTAATGCCTGGCACCGGTACGACTTTGGCCGTCGAGACCGGGACCGGACCGTAACGCGGGAGTACCTGGAAACCAATGTGGCCCTTGCCGCGTCCGTCGTGTTGAACCTGTGGTTCTTCTGGAACTGGTTTGGCGCCCGGTTTCCGGGCACCGAATCCGAGGCGGTAGCCTTGATCCACCTGGAATGGTGGGCCTTCATCAACCCGCTGGGCGTACTGTGGCACGGCTTTACCGGGGCCTACCTCTGGCGCTCCGCCTCCGGCAAACCGGCTCTGCCGATGGAGTAGAGGCAAGACTCGGCGGGCCGGTGATCGTTCCCCTACCCCGGCTCACCCCACACGGGTTGAGGGGTTCTTCGCGAAGAATATTAAAATATGGATATGGAGCTTGCACCGGACTGATTTGGGAACTTACCAGGTGCGACTGCTCTGGAATGTCTGCTCTGGAACGACTGCTCTGGAACGTTTACAGCCGGACTCCGGCGGAGGTTTAGTACAAGTGCGCGACAGTTCACCCGGCAACTTTGTTGAAGCCGCCAGGGCTTTGAGGCCGCAGATTTGCGCCGCTCGAGAAGATATGGACCGGCATCGCCGTTTGCCCCGGGACTTGGCCCACGCCCTGGACGCCACCGGAGCTTTCCGGCTATTTCTTCCGGCCAGCATGGGCGGGCCGCAACTGGACCCGATTACCGCCTTCAAGATGGTCGAGGAGCTGTCCTGGGCCGAAGGTTCGGTCGGTTGGTGCGCCTTGCTGTCCAATGGCGGCGCCTTGTTTACCGGGGCGTTGCCTGCCGAGGTGGGACGCTCCATGTTTGGCTTGCCCCCGAACTTTCGCTCCGCCGGTTCCTTCCGTCCGGAGGGCACGGCGCGGCTGGCGGACGGCGGCTATCGGGTCTCCGGCCGCTGGGACTACGGCAGCGGAATCGACCACGCCAGTTGGGTTTTCGTCAACTGCAAAATCGCCGATGCCGACGGCCCGGTCCTGACTCCTTCCGGCGGCCCGGCCACGGTGATGCTGTTTGTGCCGGTGGAAGCGGTCACCATTTACGATACCTGGGAAGTGGTAGGACTTTGCGGCACCGGCAGCAACGACTTTGAGATTGACGATGTTTTTGTGCCGGCGGAGCGTACCTTCCGGCTGTACGATACGCCCCACGAAGCGGGTTTTCTGTATCACCCCCGCACGATGCTGACCGCGATATGGGTACTGGTCGCTGCCGTGGCTCTGGGCATCGCTCGGGGCGCCATGGACGCCTTCATTGAGCTGGCAACCCAGGCGGGCACCACCATATCCACCACCCTGCTGCGGGACCGGCCCCCGATCCGGGAGAAAGTTGGTGAGGCCGAGGCCATTATCAGCGGCGCCCGGGCCTTTGTGCTGGACTCCGTAGGAACCGCCTGGCAGGTCTTTGACGAGGATATGCCCCGCCCCAGCCCCGAGCTAACCCGGGCCCGGCTGGCCATAACCCATTCGATCCACGAAGCGGTGCGGGCGGTAGATTTGTTATTCCACGCCGCCGGCACCAACGCCATTCATAAGCGTAATGGACTGGAGCGGCGCTTTCGGGATATTCACGTGGTTATGCAGCACGGCGCCGGTCTGCGTTCCAACTACGAATCCGGCGGCCTGTCAGTAATGGGCCGCCCTCCCCAGGATCCGGGCTGGTAGAATGGCGGCGGCCTTTCTGGATAATCGAAAGCTCCGGCCTCTCCCCCCACGTTGGTAGAGGGATGACGGCCGGGCAGCGGAACGTGAAGGGCAACCGTCAGGGCCGCTGCTATCCCCGGACTGGTGTGCCGGACTGGTGCGCCGGACTGGCCCGGCTGAAATCTGCGGCTGTGGGGGGTCGCGGCGCTAGTCGCGGCCATGGATTAGCGGGTCCAGCAAGTAGGACGGTTCCAGGTAGTAAAATCCGCCGGTCATCAAGTGCTGCGCTCCGGCGGCCAGCAGGCCCAGCCCGCTGTGTTGGGCTGCCGAACGGCCCAGCATCCGCTCGGATAAACTGCGCCGGGGCCGGAGCCACCGGGGACGCGCCTTATTTTTACCTATATTGCCCAGCTGCGCCGCCAACTCCAGCGACTGCTCAAAGTCCAGCAATTCGTCCACCAACCCCAGTTCCTGGCCCCGGCGGGCGGTAAATACCTCGCCGGTAGCCAGCTCCCGCACCCGTTCGTCCTCCATTGAGCGCCCCTGGGCTACCACCGCCACGAAATTGTCGTAAATCTCGGTAATCAAGTCCTGCGTCTTTTCCGCTTCCTCGTCGGTAGGACTGCGCCAAAAACCGCTCATGTCCTTCATCCGGCCTCCCTTGAACACCGAGAACTCGATTCCCGCCTTGCCCAAAAGCTGCTCCAGAACGGGGCGCAGGTAGATGACGCCGATGGAGCCGACCATGGTGGTGGGCAGGGCGGTAACCCGGTTGGCGGCGCAGGCCAGATAGTAGCCGCCGGAGGCCCCGATGCCGCGGATGTAGGCCACCACCGGCTTGCGGGCCGCCACCTTGCGCAGGCTGTGGTAGAGCAGTTCGGAGCCGGTGGCCGAGCCGCCGGGGGATTCGATATCCACCAGCAGAGCTTGATAACGGTTGTTGGCGGCGACGTCGGCAAAGAGGCGGGAATACACCGAATCCTTGATCCGGGTGCCGATGACTCCGTGGATTTCCACTACGGCAACGCCGGAACTGCGCCGGAACCACCGCGGCATTGACGGCATAGTCTGGACCTCCTGTTACCGGCTACTGGTGAATGGCAAGGGACTGGTAAGAGAAATTATACCCGGATTAGCCCGGCGGCGGGGCATTGCACAACGAAAGAGAAAATTGCGAAACTCGCCATTCGCTTGAGCGATGACTGAATGCGGTCAAGCGCGTAACGAAATCAGTTTCAGTATTTTAGACGTTCCAGCTGAGACCCGGGGACTCCTGAACCTACCGCGGCAGCACGCCAAGTTGCTTCTAGGGTACGTCCGTCGTGTGGGGCATCTCTTCGGCTTCGCCATGCCGATGGGGTTCAGACCCCAGGGGCTCAGGCTCCCGAAGTTGCGCTTTGTGGTGCTATGAGATAATTCAGCTATTGCTAGTCGAGACGAGTTATGGACTCCGAGAGAGGAAACAGGAATGCCAACATTATCAGAGGTTCTGAAAGCAGACCCGTGCCAACAATGTGCACCGATGGAATGCTCCTATGAAATGAGGAGCCGTTTCTCCTTAACTAGGGAGCTAAACTTGGGTGGGTGCGCTCACTACTACATGAAAACAGCGTTCCCCAAACTTGCAGCATACGTGAAATCCCTAAACTTGCCTAAAGGCAATGTCTTGACAGAAGCACCTCAGGGATGGGAGTCCTTTGCCGGGACCGCATTTGACCGTCGGTTAAGGTACGAATACGAACCCGATTATGAAGACGAGGTCGTAATGCAAGGCGCCTATGGGTTGGGGGCCTATTTAGTACGTGGAGTAATAAACTCGGGGTACGACGATACTCTAGGAGATTCAGCGACGGAAGAAGGGTAAAGAATCCTAGAAGGACTCAGGAGCAAAGATCTTGACGAGCGAGCCATGTACGCAGCAATAGCTGACATAGAATTTAGAAGCGGACGCGGAACTGAAACATTATATGCTCTGCGGCAAGGAGGAGAATTACTGAAGCAACAACTGATTGACGACAACCAAAAGTTGATGGACGTGGCGAGAGAGAAACTTTCACTGACAGATCCGAAGTTCGGTCCTACCTCCGGAATTGGAAGCAAATGGATAGGAGGTGCCGACGGCGACCTGGTGAACGAAAGGTGTCTCATAGACATCAAATGCGTCAAGAACATCAATTACACCGGGTTTATGAGGCAGGTTATTGCCTACGCTCTGCTGGATGTGGAAAACGAGCACGACCTAGACTCAGTTGGAATCTACCTCGCTCGACAAGGAATCTTATGGGAAATTCCCCTGCGCGAAGTTGCTAAACAAGCTGGTACTACCCTAAAAGAGCTACGGGATAAAGCTCCATGGGGAAACATAGTAGCAGAGAAAGGATCGAGCGTTCGAGGAAAGAGAGACTGTTGAAGGCGGGAACCAAATAGTGGATTCCTCATTGTGCCAGAGATGGCTGAGGACTAGGCACAGAGGCGTTCCGCAATATTCTCAACGAAAAGTCGGGCGGGTTTCAAAGCCCCTCCCGGCTTTGATGATCCCTGAAATTGGCGGAATTTCTTGCTGCCCTTGCGGCGGGCCACCTGGTACCTACGATTAATCCCTGGTGAACGCCACCCAGGAATCCCGGAAAGCAAAGACCAACAAGGCGGTGAGCGCGACCCCAATCCCGATTACCGCATATCCCAATACGCGAAAACTTACCCGCTGAGGCCTGCTTTTGGTCATTACTATACCCAGGACCACCAGTGCAAGGCTGAACGCCAGAAGGGTTACAATTAACGGCCCACCCGAAGGAGAAGGCCAGTAGTCCGGCGAGAGCGACGTCAACTATTACTGTTATTGTGGCGTAACCCACGGTTGCAGTCCGAGCGTACGGCTGCTTTTGACCATTACAAAACCCAGGGCCACCAGCACAACGATGAGCGCCAGAAGGGTGAGCATAATTATCAAGAAGTAGATGAAAGCTGACAAAGCGGACTCCGCATTACTGCGCTATTCGCTCATATCGCCGGAATCGCTGCACCCTTGAACAACAGAGTCCCGGGATTCCCTGGGTTTTGCGTCATATACAATAGACCGTTGAGCCGAGATACTCCAGGCAGCCGGTTGGGGATTTCAGGGAGGTTAAGCTATGGGAATGATGCCAATGGGGCCAATGGGGCCAATGGGGCCAATGGGACCAATGCCGCCAATGCCCCCAACTGATCCAAAGTATTGGGCCGCAGAAGCCGAACATCGCCGCCAACAGGCCAAGGGGGGAGGCCTGAGCGCCGATGTATCGATTGCCTTTGGACTTCTTTTCAAGCTATTCCTTCGGTTGGCTGCGCCCCCGGCGCGGGCCTCAGCAGCCTGGTGGGTCAGGCGTCGGCAGCGACGGGCGACTCGGTAGGTAGGTTGGCAGCGGCGTACTTCACCCAACCCAGCGTAACTCACTCAACCCGCCTCAAATCTGCTGCCAGGCTGAGGCCGGCGTTTATTGGTTCATCCGGCGCGGCGCGATTCGGACGGCGCGATTCGGACGGCGGCACCGGACGGCGGCACCGGACGGCGGCACCGGGTGAAAGCGTCCCCGGCCGATTAGGGTGTCTGCCCTGGTATTCCTCTCCTCTCCTCTCTCTTGCCCCTCCATCGGACCTGGCGTTCACGGCAAAGCGTTTTGGCAATTTTCTCCCCAGGGGCGCAGCAGTCCGGTATCAGGTAAGAGTTGCCCCGCCTTGTCCCTGCACCCTATCCCGATTACAATGGCCGCAAATCATTTCGACCGCAAATCATTTCGATTACCTGGATTCCGGCACCTGGATTCCGGCACCTGGATTCCGGCACCTGGATTCCGGTACCTGGATTCCGGTACCTGGATTCCGGCACCTGGGTTCCGGCGAACCGGCCGGAATGACGCTTGACGGAGGCTTGTTATGGAATTTGGACTATTTATGATGCCGCTGCATCCGCCTTACCGTTCCTACGCCGATTCTTATGATCGGGACATTGCCTTGATTGTGGAGGCCGACCGGCTGGGCTATCACGAAGCCTGGATCGGTGAGCATATCACCGAGCGATGGGAGAACGCTCCCTGCCCCGACCTGCTAATCGCCAAGGCCCTGGCCCTGACCAACCGGATTAAGCTGGCTACCGGCGTGACCCTGCTGGCGATCCACAATCCGGTGGAAGTGGCCCACCGCATCGCCATGCTGGACCACCTGTCCCGGGGGCGTCTCTACTGGGGCATCGGCCACCGCGCCATCCCCTCCGACCTGGCCCTGTTCGGCATGGGGCCGGAGACCGGAATAGACGTGCGGGACAAGTCGGCGGAGGCTCTGGACCTGATCCTGAAAATCTGGGCCGCCGAGGGCAAGTTCAGCTACCACGGCAAGTATTTCCAGGTGGACGCTCCGGAATTGGACCCGGTGATGGAGCGGGGATTGCACATGAAGCCCTACCAGCAGCCCCATCCGCCCATCGGCGTGGCGGCTACCTCCCTGGGTTCCAGCTCCATCCGGGTGGCCGGAGAACGGGGCTGGATACCAATGAGCAGTTCCAACCTGGCTCCCCAGTACCTGCGCGACCATTGGGAAGTGGTGGAGGAAGGGGCGGCCAGCGCCGGCAAGGAATGCAGCCGCCGGGATTGGCGCGTTGGCCGGGATGTGTTCGTTGCCCGTACTCCGGAGCTGGCCCGAGAGCGCGCCCGCGCCGTGCTGGGCCGCAACTATGTGCAGCACCAACGCCCCAACCGCCAGGGTTCCGGCCTGCTGCAATCCACCAAAATTGATCCGGAGATGTCGGATGAGGCGGTGGACGTGGACTACATGATGGAAAATATCTGGATTGTGGGCGACCCGCAGCAGTGCGCCGACCGTATCCGCGACCTCTACGAGCAGTCCGGCGGCTTTGGTCACCTGTTAGCCATCACTCAGGACCCGGACGACCCGGAATGGGAGCACGAATGCCTGCAACTGCTGATGGAGGAAGTAGGGCCTCGGGTGTCGGATTTGCAGGGGGATTAAGGGCGGCTCAAGCGAAAGGCAAACACACCCCGCTCATCCTGAGCTTGTCGAAGGACGGGATGGCGCCGGCTGCTGACCCGCGGGTGTTGACCGGTGCGGGCGGGTAGCCTCACAATACCTCAGGTGAATACTTACTTGGCAAAATACGCCCCGGCATCCGGGGTGTGCATGGAGAGTAACCTTATGATGAAATGGCCGCCGGAAAAAACCAAAATAGAGATTGAGCCGCTAAACGAGGAAGAGAAAGTGCGCGCGCTCAAGTCTCTTGAGGAAGGCAAGAAGCTCCGTCAAGAGATTCTCAAGCGCAGAGAGGGTAGGCCGGTTCCCTCGTCTTGGAAGTTAATTAGGGAAGCGAGAGAGGAAGGTTAGAACCCTTATGCACCATGCCGTGGTGGTAGATGCAAGCGTACTGGTGAAGCTATACATTGAGGAAGAGTTCTCCGAACAAGCTCTGTCGCTCGTTTCCAATAGCTTGGCAGTCGGACGTTCTATAGTCGGCCCGGCCCATCTGCTGAGCGAAGTAACCAACGCGATTCGCCAGCAAGAACATCAGGGAAATCTGACCGCGTCCGAGGCCGACCGCGCCGTTCAACGGTTAATGGCCCTTCCAATTTCCTTGGTGTCAGTGCCGGAAGTTTATCAGGAAGGCCTGATATTTTCTCGAGAACAGGGGTTGCGCCACGCCTACGACAGTATGTACGCGGTTCTGGCTAGGATGACGGATGCCGAGTTTTGGACCGATGACAGAATGTTCTTGAGAGCGGTGGAGTCTGCCGCTCCCTGGGTTCGTTGGGTTGGCAGTCACTCTATAAATACGACGGGTTAAGGAGATCTTCTCCCTCGTTTTCTATGCCCCTTCAGCATCTTCCCCGAGAATTTCCCTCCGCACGTAATGTTGGAATTCCTCCAGGTTAGTGAATATACTGGAGAAGCCAGCATTGTTGGCCGCTATGCGAGCCGAAGCTCCCTCGTTAATCAGCACTGCTACCCGCTCGCTAAAACCATCCTGCAAGCCGTTCGGCCATGCCAAGTCGAGCAGTGCGATGAGCGCACCGTTATTCTCATCAACGATTTCATAGCCGGTGGAACCTTCGGCCAAGCCGGCATTTACTACGAAACGATTGAATTCATCCAAAATCGCAGCCTCTTCGTCATTTTCCGAACTGCCCAACATCGCTCCGCCCTTGGCGGACGGCAAATTTCCGGTTCGCAGGAACTCCAGGATTTCGTTGGCTGCTTCTGCCAGCAATCGACGACGTTCTGCCAAGAACTCTTGGTAGTTTTCCACCTTCCACAATTCAGGACAATTCGGGACCCATTGAGACTCTAATGCTCCCGGACGGTTTTCGGTAATTTCCGGCATATAATCTTTCGGAGCCCGGTCTCGAATTGCTTGGTTCGTATTGCGCGTCTGAAACGCGCAGTTACCAAACAGGCCAGTGAACGCTTTGGGGTCGCCTTCAAAAAACGTCGGCGGCGCGCCCCGAATTATCCCGTATAAGGTGGTCATCCTTTGTTGCCCATCCAGCAACAATTCTATGGCTCCGGAGTCTAGCGTTGGTCCACTGGAGCGGATTTCTGCGTTATCCGCAGTAGTTCCCCATAGCAACAGGCCACCAACCGGATAGCCGAGGTACAGCGAGCGCATCAACTTCTTGACATCCTTTCCAGTCCAAACATACCCGCGCTGGAACAGAGGCAGGGCGAGTTTCCCCCTGTTGATGTCGTCAAGGATAGTCGAAACGTTCATAATTAACTCCTCACCTTCATTGATTACCCCTGTACGTATATCAAAACCGGGCACAACTACAATGACAGGCCAAAGGGCGTACGGCCCGGCTAGGGCAATGCTTGCCCCGGTCAATTATCTCCGTCGTCCCCCTACCGGAACGCCGGAATTACGTGCTTGCCGAACAGCTCAATGGACTTCATTACGTGTTCGTGGTCGATCGTCTCGGTGGCCATCAGAAACTGTACCTGGTCAACCCCGGTGGCTTCGTGCAGCTTTACCGCGTTGATGCAGCTTTCCGGGTCACCGGCTACGATAACTCCCCGATCGGCCAGGGTGTCGGAGTCCACTTCCTCCCAAATCTTCTGCGCCAGGGCGCTGCCGCCGGACAGGTCAAACTGGCTCGCCGCTCCTTCCTCGGTGACCTCTTTGACGTCAATGTAGCGGGAGAAGTTATGCACCAGATGCTCCGGAATGCCGCCCCACTGCTCCAACAGCCGGGCATAGATGTCCTTCTGGTCCTGAACGTAGGGACGGCCGGGGCCGAAGAAAGTCTTGAGCGAATTGGCGCACAGGTCCCGCGCCTCCCGGTTGTCCTCGCCGCAGTAACCGAAAATGGAACTGAGCCACTGATTGTTGGTAAAGGCGCCCACCGGATCGGCTTCCTTGATGGTGGCTCGGTACTCCTGAATGTGCGGTTCCAGCACCGCCGGCGCGGTAACTCCCAGGGCCATTACGCCGATGCCCTTCTGCGCCGCCATTTGGTAGGTAGTCGGCTGCAGGGCCGCCACCCAGATGGGCGGGTGCGGCTTTTGATAGGGCTTGGGCAGCACCTTCCGGGGCGGAACGTTCCAGAACCGGCCGTTCCACTCAAAGGTTTCCGACCCCCATATCTGGGGAATCATGGACAGGGATTCCTCCCACATATCCCGGGTGTCCCGTGGGTCAATGCCCATTCCTGTCTGCTCGTAAGGGGCGGAACGGCCGGTGCCGAAATCCACCCGCCCGTGGGATAGTTGGTCCACCATCGCCACCCGCTCGGCCACCCGAACCGGATGATGGTAGGGCAGGATGACCACGCCAAAGCCCAGCCGGATGTTCTTGGTCAGGCGGCTGAGCGCGCCGAAAATGACCTCCGGACAAGGAGACGAGGAAAAAGTGGTGAGGAAGTGATGCTCCACGAACCATACATAGTCGAAACCCATCTCGTCGGCCAGGACGCACTGTTCAATGGTTTCCTCCACCACTGCATGGTCGTCCAGGGTAGGACGCTGCATTTCATAGGCCAGGCCAAATTTCATAAGTCATCTCCAGCTTGGTTAATAGCGCGATTTGCGGCCATTGTAACCGGGATAGGGACCGGCGACAAGCAACGCCTGCGCCTTCACCCCGTCGTTCCTGCGCAGGAACGACGGGTAGGGACAAGCACTCAGGTCACGGACTTATTCAGAGGTTCCCTGGCAAGGTCTTTCGAGCGACCCTCGGCGGCTACTCAGGACAATTGCATTTGTGTGGTAGAGTCCCCGGAAATCGTCTTTCCGGCGTTTGGCAATAGTGGGGTAGTGGGGTAGTGCGGTAGTGCATACGTGGCGGGGTAATAGCTGCGGCGGTAGTGCACCGGGCTGCCGCTGGTACTGGGCAGCCGGGCCAAGTCAATGCTAATCTGGCGGGGATTGGTCCTGACTCAGGTATAGGCGGGCCAGCCGCAATTCATCGTAGGTATAATCCCTACCCAGAAACTCTCGCGCCGGGGCCAGGAAATCGCTGCCGCAGACGTCAAAGGCCGCCTTCATTTTTTCGAGTCTTGCCGCCTCGGGCAGCAGATGTTCCAACTCCAGGGTTTCGCCCTGGGCCGCCATGCGTTCCAGGTGGCCGATGATGGTGGGTTCGGCCAGGTTCCGTTGCTGGGCTATTTGGCTGACGGTCAGCTTTTGGGATAGCAGCTCTCTGGTGTCATCGTAGGTTGTCCTTCGACGCCGCTCGGGCGGTTGCCTATCAGTTTCTCGTTCCCCTTCCCGGTTTCGATCTCCTTCTCGGTCTCGATCTCGATCTCGGTCTCGGTCCCGGCCTCGATCCCGGTCTCGATCTCGATCTCGATCTCGGTCTCGGGCCCTGGGTCTATCCCGGCCCGGCAAGGCGGTGGTTTGCTCTAGTAATCCGTTGGCATCGGCGTAGCTGCGGATAACCTCCAGGAAGGGGCCGCCGTATTTTTCCAGCTTGGCCGCGCCTACCCCGGGGATGCGGGAGAAACTTTCCAGGCTTTGGGGAAAGACGGCGGCCATGTGGCGCAGCGATACGTCGCCGAAAATCACAAAGGCCGGGACATCCTGCGCGTCGGCCAGCCGCTTCCGCAAAGTCCGCAGTTCCTCGAACATGGCCTCGTCGTAGCCGGTTAGCGCCGCCGCCGAAACGCCCGCCGAAACGCCCGCCGAAACCCTTGTAGAACCGTTGCGTCCGGACCGACCCTCGGGCGAGTCCTCGGCGGCGTCGGCCTGCCGGGGGCGAGGCAAGGTCAGGTTTTGGCGCTGCTGGAGAAACTGCCGTCCTTTCGGGGTGACTCCCAGGGTGGGAAACTCCCCTTCGTTCCGGGCCAGCAGCCCCCGAGCTTGCAGGTGGCCGATGATTTCCCGAAGTTCATTGCGTCCGAAATCCCTGGCGATGCCGTACACACTCAGTTGGTCGTGACCCAGTTCCAGGATGCGCTTTTCCCGGCTTCCGGTCAGCACCTGGGCGATATGGTTGGCCCCGAACCGCTGGCCGGTGCGGATTACCGTGGAGAGTATCTTTTGGGCGATTTCGGTGGAGTCAAACTCTTCCTCCGACGCCAGGCAAACGTCGCAGTTGCCGCAATTCTCCTCCGGCCACCGCTCTCCGAAGTACTCCAGGATGAACCGGCGGCGGCAGGTGGGCAGCCGGGCGTATTCCACCATTTGGCCCAGCTTTTGCCGGGTGTTGCGCTGCTCCGCCGCATCCTCCATCCGGTCGATGAAATAATCCTGCTTGGCCTTGTCCGCGTAGGAATAGAACAGGACGCATTCGCTGGGCAGCCCGTCCCTTCCGGCGCGGCCCGTTTCCTGGTAATAGCCCTCCAGCGACTTGGGCAGGCTGTAGTGAACTATCAGGCGAATATCCGGCTTGTCGATGCCCATGCCGAAGGCGATAGTTGCGACGATGATGGGCACCCGGTCGCGGATGAAGTCCTCCTGAGTTTTGCTGCGTATCTGGCCATCCAGCCCGGCATGGTAGGGGCGGGCCGACAGGCCCCGGGCGTTCAGGTCCTCGGCCAGCTCTTCGGTTTCCCGGCGGGAAAAGCAGTAAATGATGGTGGACTGGTTCCGGTGTTGTTGCAGCAGCCCCAGCAGCAGGCCCCAGGGGCTTTCCTTGGGGTGGACCGAATAGCTGAGGTTGGCCCGGTTGAAGCTGGACAGGAAAACCTGACCTTGTTGCAGGTCAATTTGGTGGATGATGTCTTCCCGCACTCGTTCAGTGGCGGTGGCGGTCAGGGCAATTACCGGCGTCGCCGGAAAGTCCTGCCTTAGCTGCCGCAGGTTGCGGTACTCCGGGCGAAACTCGTGGCCCCATTCGGAGATGCAGTGGGCTTCGTCGATGGCGATCAGGCTGAGGTCCAGTCCGCGGAGGAAATGGCGGAACCCGGCAAAAGCCAACCGCTCCGGGGCCACGTAGAGTATCTTGACCCGCCCCTGCCGGACCTGTTGCTGCACCTGCTCTATTTCCACCGCCGGCAGGGAGCTGTTGATGAACCGGGCGGGGATGCCGTTAGCGTTCAAGGCGTCCACCTGGTCTTTCATCAGGGCAATCAAGGGCGAGATAACCAGGGTCAGCCCGGTAAAGATCAGGGCGGGCAACTGGTAGCACAGGGACTTTCCGCCGCCGGTGGGCATCAGCACCAGGCTATCCCGGCGGGCCAGCACGTTGCCGATTATCTCTTCCTGCAGCGGTAGGAAGTTGTCGTAGCCGAAGTGGGATTTGAGGATGGCAAGGGGCGCTCCGCCAGGCTCCGTATCACCCAATCAACACTACCTCCCGCTGCACCGGAGAGGTGGCGTAGGGGCCCGTTTCGGACATATAAGCGTCAATTTCGGAACGCACGCCAAACTCCGGCAGGTAGATCCCAGGCTCAATGGAGAAGCCGATGCCCGGGATAATCCGGCGGGTGTCGTGGGTCTCAAACCCATCCAGGTTGACCGCCTCCCCGTGCACTTCATAGCTGATGCTGTGGCCCAGCCGGTGGGTGAAGTATTCGCCATAGCCCCGTTCTTCGATGTAGCGGCGGGCCACCGCGTCGGCCTGCCAGCCGGACACCGTCGCTCCCTGTTGAAAAGCCTCCTCCAGATAGTGCAGGGCGGCATCCCGCGCCCCGATAACGATGTCGAAGATGTGCTGCTGCCGCTCCGGAACGCGGTCGCCGACGTAGGCGGTCCAGGTAATGTCGGCATACACGCTTTCGGCGGTGGCCTCCCGCGCCCACAGGTCAATCAGAACCCAATCCCCGGCCCTGATGCCGCTGCTGCCCGACGCCTCCGGTTCATAGTGGGGGTCGGAGCAATGGGCGTTGACCGATACAATCGGCCCGTCGGCGGCCTCCAGCCCTTCTTCCCGGAACCGCTGCCGAATGAACTCGGCAATTTCGTATTCGGTTACGCCGGCGCCGGCGCCGGTGTGGGTGTCGGTGTGGGTGTCGGCTTGGCCGGTCAGCCGTTGGCCGATGCGTTGAAAGGCACCGTTGACAATTTGCCCCAGCTTGTCGGCGGCCCGTTGGTGCCCGGCCAGTTGCTCCGGCGTCCAGCGCTGCGTGGCGTACTGCATCAGGTCGGCGGAAGACACCACCTCCACGCCCAGGCTGCGCACCAGTTCCACCGTTCCCGCGTCCACCCGGGACACCCGGGGCAGCGCATTGTAGGCCGAGTATTCCATTGCCACTCGGGAGACGCCCGCCACCCGGGAGACGCCGCCGGCCCGGGATGCGCCGCCGGCCTGGGATGCGCCGGAAAGCAGTTGACCCAGGTAGTCAAGCAGGGTTTGGCGGCTGCGGTAAACCAGCAAGTCCAGGCCGGTTTCAGCCGTTCCCGCGGCGGCGGCCGCGAACTTTCCGGCGTCCACGTGATGCGTCAGCAGTCGGGGACGCCCGGAGTCGGGTATGTAGAGAAAGCAGGGGCGGGTCACATGACCGGAGGGGGTGACCACCTGCCGAAAGATGGGGTTGGAGTGGCGATAGTCGTAAATCAGCCAGCCGGACAGTTGTTCCTGGGCCAGAAACTGCTGGGCCTGTTGGATAATGTGCTGATAGTCGTGCGCTTGCACCATAAGTCCCCCTCAGTCGCTTCTATCCCTTTAGTCCCCTTTAGTCCCCTTTAGTCCGGTCTGTTACGACTTTTTCCGTCGGCCCCGCTGGCGCGGCCTATTCCCGCGGTCTATACCTTCGGTCCATACTTTGCCCAACCCGGTTGGCTCGGAGCCGGTGGTCCGCCGACCCGGTATGCGGCTGCCGGATTTACTGGTTTTGTCCCCCATCACTGGTTTTGTCCCCCCATCACTGGTTTTGTCCCCCATCAATAGAGATGCAGGCGCCGGTGAGGTATCCGGCCCGTTCCGAGGCCAGGAAGGCTATCATATCGCCCAGCTCCTCCGGTTTACCCAGGCGGCCCATCGGAACGCTGCGGTAGGTTGCTCTGGTCAGGTCGGTCAGGCTGGCGTCCTCGCTTCGGGAGCGCTCTTCCAGCAATTCCTTAAGCTCCTGGGTTTCCAGGGGGCCGGACAGGACGTTGTTGACCGTAATGTTAAAGGGGGCCAGTTCGTTGGCCAGGGTCTTGAAGTAGCCGATAAGGTATAACTGCCGGGCGGTGGAGAGGGCGGTTCCGGCGGCGGCCTGTTGGGGAGAAGTGCCCGCCAGGTTGATAATGCGTCCCCAGTGTTCCTGTTTCATGTGGGGGATGACTTCCCGGCTCAATCTTAAGGCGCTGAGGAAGGTCTGTTCCAGTTGTTGAATCAGGTCGTCATCTTCCAGGTTTGAAGCCCGCTCCCGGGTGGGGTAGCCGGACTGGAATATCAGGATGTCAATCTGGCCGAAGCGGTTGAAGGTATCGCGAACTACCCGGCGAATATCTCGGGGTTCGGACAAGTCGGCGGGTATCGCCAGGACATTTCGTTGAGAGCCAATTGCGGCCAACTCCAGCTCCAGGCGGCGCAGCCCCTCTTCGTTGCGGGCGCAGATGGACACCTTGGCCCCTTCGCTGACCAGAGTCCGGGCAATGTACCGCCCGGTTTCCCGACCGGCTCCCCCCACAATAGCAACCCGTTCGGTCAGACCTAAATCCATACCCTCTCTCCGCCTCGCACGATAGCCGCGATTGTCGCCGACCCTGAATCCTGAAGATGGAATGCCGGAACGGATGGTATTATAGCCCGCTTGAATTACCGCAGTATTACTTGCCGCCGGTCAAGTCAATCCGCCGGGGCGGTCCATCCCCCGCTCATCCTGAGCCGGTCGAAGGGGCCGGCACATCCCCCCGTTCAACTCACTTCATTGTACCGGAAGCAGGTGGGTAGATGGTCGTTGACCAGGCCGGCCGACTGCATAACTGCGTAGCAGATGGTGGGGCCGACGAAGCGGAAACCGCGCCGACGCAAATCTTTGCTCAAAGCCTCCGCCTCCGGGGTGATGGCCGGAATCTTCGCGTCGGCGGCCCAGCGGTTCTTGATGGGACGGTTATCCACAAAGGCCCAGATGTAATCCGCAAAGCTGCCGAACTCCTGCTGAACTTGCAGGAAGGCCCGGGCGTTGCCGATAGCGGAGGCGATTTTCTGCCGGTTGCGGACGATGCCCGGGTCGGCCAGTAGCCTTGCCGTATCTCGTTCATCGTACCGGGCTATCTTGACGGCGTCGAAGTTCTCAAAGGCATGGCGGTAGCCCTCCCGCTTGCGCAGGATGGTCAGCCAACTTAGACCGGCCTGCGCCCCGTCGAGCAGCAGAAACTCGAAGAGCTTGCCATCGTCGCGCAGCGGAACCCCCCACTCTCGGTCGTGGTATTCAGTCATCAACGGAATATCGCCGGGCCAGGAACACCGGCTAATCGTTGCCTCTGCCATCTATGCGGCTGCTCCCTGCTATGTTCTTGGCGAACTTGGTGCGCCGTATCCCGGCGTATCCACTACAACCCTTTCACCCGACCGTATCAAAAACGGCGCTTATCAACGTGAGTTTGCAATCGTGAGTTTGCAATCGTGAATTACCAACGTGAATTACCAACGTGAATTACCAACGTGAATTACCAACGTGAATTACCAACGTGAATTACCAATCGTGAATTACCAATCGTGAATTACCAACGTGAATTACCAATCGTATCCGCCGCGACGCTGGGCCGGGCGTCCTAGATTACCGACTTTTCCGCCATTTCCGCTATTTGGGCGTCGGAATAGCCCAGGTCCTTCAGGATTTGGCCGTTGTGCTCGCCGAGGAGCGGCGGGGGCCGGTCCAGCCCGCCGGGGGTGAGGGAAAACTTGATTGGCAGGCCGGTCTGCTTGATGGCGCCCAGGGTAGGATGGTTCATTTCCAGCAGCATCTCCCGGTGCAGCACCTGGGGGTCGGAGAATACGTCGGCCAGGTCGTTAATCGGGCCGGCGGGGACGTTATGCTGCTGTAGGTCGGCCACCCAATCATCGGCGGCCCGGGTAAGGAAATATTCCTGGAGCAGGGGTACCAGGGTCGCCCGGTTCTCCACCCGGACGCCGTTAGTGGCAAACTCCGGGCGGTCTTTCAGGTCTTCCCGCTTGACCGCCTGGCAAAACCGGTCCCAGAGCCGTTCCGAACCTACCGCCACGTTCAGATACTTGCCGTCCTGGCACATAAAGGCCTGGTAGGGCACCAGGGTGGGATGGGCCGCTCCCAGACGCTGGGGCGGACGGTCGTAAGCGAAGTAGTAGGCGGCCTGGTAGGTAAGCCAGGCTATTTGAGCGTCGAGCATCGATATGTCAATATACTGGCCTTCCCCATGTTGGCTGCGGTGGTGCAGGGCGGACATAACGGCGAAGGCGGCCCACATTCCGGAGCCGATGTCGGTTACTGCCACCCCCACCTTTTGCGGTTCGCCGCCCAATTCTCCGGTAATGCTCATCAGGCCGCTGATGCCCTGCATAATCTGGTCGTAGGCCGGGCGGCTCTGGTAAGGCCCATCCTGGCCGAAACCGGAAATGGAGCAGTAGATGATATTGGGGTTGGCCTGTTTGACCGCCGCATACTCCAGGCCGAGGCGGCCCATGACGCCGGGGGTGAAGTTTTCCACCACCACGTCGGACTGGGCCACCAGCTTGAGGAAAATCTCGCGGGCCTGCTCCTCCTTGAAGTTCAGGGTCAGGCTGCGCTTGTTGCGGTTGATGGACAGGAAGTAGGCGCTCTCTTCGCCGATGAAGGGCGGCCCCCAATGGCGGGTGTCGTCGCCGGCGCCGGGCAGCTCGATTTTTATAACGTCGGCGCCGTAATCTCCCAGCATCAGCGTACAGAACGGGCCGGCCAGGGCCCGGGTCAAGTCCAGCACCCGCACTCCTTCAAGCGCCTTCATTCCAACAATACCTCCGCATAATTCCGCCCGATCCGGTTAACAGGCCCATATTAACACAAGCGGCGTCCCTCCGGTCATATCCGGCTCGCCGCCAAACTTGCCCGAAAGTCGCCGAAGGGTTAGAATTGGTGGGATTGTACGGTGCTCAAACCTGATGCTTGACGAAAAGGAGCCGAGATGACTACCAGCCAAACTCCCGCCCAGGCTGTTTACCCGATCACCAGCGACAACCGTTTCACCGCCGTTTTTGGCGCCCCCGACCCGACCGGCCGGGCGGTTACCAAGGTGGTTGACCAGATGAGTACATTTGTCAAGGAGTTTATCGCCAAGTCTCCCTTTATGGTGATGGCCACCAGCGACGCCGCAGGCAATTGCGACGCTTCGCCCAAGGGGGGCATGCCGGGGTTCGTAAAGGTGCTGGACGACCAGCATTTGCTGGTTCCCGACGTGGCGGGCAACCGGTTGTTCCAGTCCTACCTGAACATGGACGCCAACCCCCATGTGGGGCTGATATTCCTCATCCCCGGGGTTAACGACACGGTGCGGGTCAACGGCCGGGTGACCATCGTGGATCAGGAGGAGCTGAACCGGAAGGACGTGGAGGTTTCCCTCTACGAGCCGGACGAGCGGGGCTATCACCTGCAAGGGATAATTATCGAGGTGGATGAAGCCTACGGCCACTGTCCGCGGGCGTTGCACTTCTCCCAATTCTGGAACACCGAAACGATTGAAGAGCATACGGCCAACCGGCCCGTGCCAATTCGCTAACCACTCCACGGTCACGGTCACTGACGGGGGGTGATGTCGCTGCCAACGGGGAACGAGAACCGGAATCGGCAGCGTCAAAGACAACGTAAACCCGCCCGGACCACACACCAAGCCGCCCCGGCAATGCAACGATTGCGCCGGGGCGGCTTGGTGTGTCTGACGCCCTTCTTTCCGCTGACGCCCTTCTTTTTGCTGCCATACCGGAGTTGCCGGACGGTACAGTTGCCGGATGGTACAGTTCCGGATGGCCGAGGCGAGGTTAGTCCATCACGTCCTTGTAGCCGGTGTTGGTAGGGTCGAAGCCCGAGGGGAACCGGGTGGTATCGTCATACTTAGCCATATTCAGGTCGGAGCGGTGGAGGCTGGCCCGGTCAAAGTTGGCCCCCCGCATATCCGCCATAATCCACAGCGAATCCCGTATCTTGGTCAGGGTAAAGTCGGCCCCATCCATCACGCAGCGGCTCAGGTCGGCCCCGTTCATATTGGCCCCCTGAAAGTTGACGCCGGACAGGTTGGCGCTGCGCAAGTCCGACTCGATCATGGTGGTCTGGCTCAAGTCGGCCCCGGTCAGATTGGCGCTCATAAAGGAAGCGCGGATCAGGTGGCCGGCGCGGAGGGTAGCCCCTTGCAGGTTGGACTGCTTGGCGTCGGCCCAGAACATATTGACGTTGCTCAGGTTGGCGCCGGCCAGATTGGCGCCGGTCATTCCGGCCCGGCTCAGGTTGGCCCCATCCAGGTTAACCCCGGACAGGTTGGCGCCGGACAGGTTGACCCGGGTAAGGCGGGCCTCGCTGAGGTCGGCGCCCTCCAGGTTGGCGTTGCGCATTCGGACTCCGTCCAGGCTTACCCCGGCCAGGTCGGCGCCGGCCAGGTCCAGGACGGTTTCGGGATGCTCGGCTACCCATTGGGCCAGGGCTTCCCGGCCCTGACGGACTACCTTGAGATGTTCCGGATTAGCCACGATTTTTTCTCCAATAACTCTACATTTAAGCTGCCGGCCCGGTTTCGGCGTGATTCCGGCGTGATTCCGGCCCGGTTTCGGCCCGGTTCCAGCGTGATTCCGGCCCGGTTCCAGATGGATAGCGGCCGGGTTTCGGTTGGACAGCGGCCCGGCCAAGGCGGGGAGTTGCCCCGCGACGAGGGCCCGAAAACCCGGAAGGCGCGGACGCCAAGTACCGACCAGTACCGCCAAGTACCGAGCGGGGGCTACAAACAGAAACAGCCCAGGACTTTCCGGTCGGGGCTGTCTCTTAATTGCCAAGCGGCCCAAGGTCAGGACGCCAGGACCTGCCGAGGTTCAGGCCGGATTGGGACTAGCGCTAATGCTACTCTGAATAAGTCATTAAACGCCAGCGCCTGCACCCGGTCGTTCCGGCGAAGGCAGGAACCTAAAACGTTGTGGACCGAGATTCCCGCTTTCGCAGGAACGACGGGTAGGGAAAACACCCAGGTCACGGACTTATTCAGAGGTTCCCTAATGCTAATGCTTTTGCTGTCGATGAAGGGCGCGGGCCGGGGACAGCCTAGCCGTTGGCCACTGCCTCATCAACCTCAAAGATTTTCTCGGCGACTTCCATCTTCAACTCATTGACCCGGCTCAGATTGGGATAAACGCCGCCCTCGTCATTACGGTCGAAAATCTTGTCTCCATCCAGGTAAACTTCCAACCGGCCGCCGCCGGCCGGGGTCAACTTCAGGGCGATGTCGCCCGCCTCCTGAGACCGCCAGAACTCGGTCGCCAGCCACATGGCGACTGCGTGGTAGCCTCAAGGGACGCAATAAACAATATCCACTTCAACTTTACCGAACTCTGCTCCTGGCATGACCCTCCCCTTTTGCTTGCGAAAATGAGCATCTAACAACAACCGGCAATTGCCGGAAAGCGGCTGCCCCCGGCTTCGGACAGCCTCAAGGCAGCTTGAAATAACTAAGCCAGTTTAGCCTAATAAGGCGGGCAATTCAAGGTAGGATTGGCGGTGGGGCCTTTCGAAAGGCCTGGTTCAGGTGTATCCCGTTCCCCCTGAGCGGGTCGGAGGGTGGGTACAAACCCCGGCTCATCCTGAGCGGGTCGAGGGATGGGATTGTGGTTCGACCGTCTCACCATGAGCCGATTGCCCTGGATAGTCTTTCGCTGGATAATCGAGGGGCGCGGGGGTTTGGGCCGGGGCAATGGCATTTAAGACCACGAAGTATCACCGCTGGTAGAGTGGGACCGTAGGGCCGCCGAAGTCTATAAGCTCCTGCAAGTTAGCCGTGGCAGCGTTCCAGGTGAGGGTAGGCGGGCATTGCCGGGCCATAATGCCGCAAAAAAGGATGGGTAGATATGGATAGATGGGTAAAAGGAGCACCCCTGCCCAGGGGGCCGGGCGGGGGTGTGTAAATCAGCTATTATACGAACGGGACGGTTGGCGGCGAGTCGCCATTGACCCGTCAGTATGGTTGGGTTGGGTTAGGAGACGATGGCGTTGCCCTGGCCGATGGCCGTGGTGTCGCCGTTCTGGTTGTGGCACTGCAATTGCACCGTTACCAGGGTGCCTTGCTCCACCGGTTCCTGCTGGATTACCGAGCCGGTGACAGTGACCGTGTCGCCGTCCTTCACCGGGCGGAGGAACTTCAGGTTGACCGTGCCGGTGTGGTTGAACACCTCCGGCCCGAAGAACTTGCGCAGGGATTCGGCGGCGAAGGTTATGGACATCCGGCCCGAGGCGATGGCATAGGTGGTGCCCAACCGCCGGGCGGCCAACTCCGGGTCGTTATGGATGTTCTGCCGTTCCAGGATGCCGCAGGATTCAAAGCCGTTGATGCTTTCCTGGGTGATCGACTTGGTAACCGAAGGTATGGGAGCGTTATCTACGATTGAGGATGCCATTTCTTTCCCACCTCGTCAGGTTTTTTCATCTGGTAAGTGCGCAGCTTCTCGATCAAGCGTCCGTCCTCATCCTCGGCGGTGGCCTCAATGACCATATAGGGCTTGTCCCGCCGGAGATACTTGTCGTAAACCCGTCCGGTAACCTTCACCCGTTTCCCTGGAATGGGCGGATTGAAGAACTCCACCTCGTTGCCGGCATTCACCCCGCCGGTCTGGTCGTCGTAAACCATCGCCAGGGCGGTGGCGTCGTGCTTGACCGCCAGCGTGGGGTAGGGAGCGTCCGGGTCCTCCACCGCGGCGCGGAAGTTGTCCAGCATCTCCTGAGTCAGCAAGTACTCATAAGACCCCAACTCCTCGCCAATTACAATCTCGTCGTAGTTGAAGAGTTTCAACTGGTCATCAGCCATATACCCGACTCCTCATTGTCTTCCGGATTCTTCCGGATGATGTTATTGTGTCCGTTGCTTATACAATACTGGACGGAAAGGGGCAAGTCAACGCGGGGCTGCGGTAGGGTTACGGTTACCGTCACCCCGGCCCGCGCCGGATCCAGGCATTCTACCTCTAATGATATTCTCCTAACCTTTAACTCGGGTGTAGCCCCGCCGCCGCCTTTAATCTATAATTGGCCTCAGGTCGCTGCATTGGCGATAGGGCCGGATCGGCCGCCGAAGGGACCGGGGAACTTGGCGACCGCCGAGCTGACTGTACTGTATGGATGGGAAGGGTGTATGGATTTGACATTTGACCGCGGGGATTCCCAGCGCCCCAGGGGCCATGCCTTGCTCTATTTTCGGGTGGACACCGAGCCGGATAAAGTATATGCCACCTACGTGGTTATCCTGCCGGTGCAGGCCGACTTCGGCAAGTACGTGCCGCCCTTCCTGGCCTCGCACCTGGGCAACCTGCCCCTGAACGACTTTTCGGCCTTTGCCATGCCTCCGGTGCCGGAACCGGTGGACAGCTACCGCGAGTTGGAGCGGTTGTGCGAGCTGCGGGAGGATGACCTGGTCTTTGGCTCCAATATGTTCTCCTTTGATTTGCCCCGGATGATGGAGTCCACCACCGAGGCGGTGCAGTCCTACGCCCAGTTGTGCACCGAGTATTTCGACCGGGGAACCGTCCAGCCGGGGGGAATCCTGAGTCCCAGGTCACCGGAGGCCGTCGGCGGGCCGTCGGAATCGGTAAGGGAAAGGGGGGGTGAATCAGCCCCGGAATCGGACACGTCCTACCAGGTCAATGAAGTCCTGTTCAGCCTGATGGGCGAGCGGGACAAGCTGGCCGAGCTGGGCCGGCTGCTGGGCCGGCTGCAATTTGCCCAGGAGGGGCGGGACGAGGGTACGACCGGGGAGGTGACCGAGGAGATCAACGCTCTGGCGCGGTACTTGCCGGAGGAGTTTCAGGTGTTGAACCTGCTGGCCTTTGCCCGGGAGCCCACGGCTAAAGGCTCTCGTCTGGCGCAGTTATACCTGGACCGCTGCTTCCGTCTCTCCGACGGCGACACGGTCAGCGTCCTGGCGCTGGAGGCGCAAATTGCTGATCTGAAAGCGCAGGGGTGATCCTCCGGCGCCGGAGCATTGAATAATTGAGGATTTATTGAAGACTTAAGGAATTGAGGTGATTTGACCGGCACACCATGAACCATGAGATGAGCGGGTAGTTTTGAATAAGATGCTGGACATCAGCGTTGGATATGAGCGGCAGAGGAGGTCTCGAAGTGGCTTATTATATGTACGTTGCCCTGCAGGAAGATGACAAGGTTCTGGTTCTTGCGATGGACCCGGAGACGGGCAGCCTGGAACCCAAAGGCGAGGCGCCGGTCGGCGGCGGCCCCTCGGTGGGGGCAATCAGCCCGGACCGACGGACGATTTACATCGGACATCGCAACAGCAATGAGTTGTCCAGTTACCGTGTTGACCAGGTAACCGGGGAACTCGCGCAGATTGGGAGAATCTCCCTGGAAGCCTCCCCCACCTATTTGTCCACCGACCGCCGCGGCAGGTATATGCTTTCGTCCCATTATCAAGGCGCGCGGGTGGGAGTCCACGCCATTGGCGATGACGGCGCGGTCGTTGGCCCGCCGGTTGAATGGATTGAGACCGAGAACGGCGCCCATTCGATACTGGTTGACCGTTCTAACCGCTATGCTTTTGTGCCCCACATCGCCCGCATAGCCGATAACGTCATGCAGCCCGCCAGCGATAACTATGGGCCGAACGCAATTTACCAGTTCCGGTTTGATGAGAACACCGGGAAGTTGACTCCCAACTCTCCGCTGAAGCTGGAAATGACCGAGTTCCTCGGCCCGCGCCATTTCTGCTACCATCCAACCAAAGACATCGCCTATTTCTCTGATGAGCAGGGTTGCAGCGTAACCAGCTATGCTCTGGACCCGGCAACCGGCAGGCTGGGGGCGTTGCAGACCATCGCCACCTTGCCCGACGGCTTTTCGGGCAGGAACACCTGCTCCCAAATCCAGATCTCTGCTTCCGGAGAGTTCCTGTACGTTCCCAATCGAGGCCACAACAGCGTAGCCGGGTTTGCGGTGGACGCCGAAACCGGTCGGTTGACCCCCCGCGGTCAGGTTGCAACGGAACCGGTGCCCAGCGCCTTCAGCCTGGAGCCCCAGGGCAAGTTCCTCTTCGCCGCCGGGTCCGAGTCGGGACAGCTCGCCTCCTACCGGATAGACGGAGCTACCGGGGAGCTTGCGCCAATGGAGGTTTACCCGGTGGGTCAAAGGCCCATGTGGGTGCTGGTTACTAATTTAGACGGCTAGGGTACCTCTGAACAAGTCCGTGACCTGGATATTGAACCCTACCCGTCGTTCCTGCCTGCGCCGGAACGACCGGATGAGGGCGTTGGCGTTTAATGATTTATTCAGAGGTTTCCTAAACTAAAGCCAAGGTGAAATGTATATATCCCAAGACTGCACTGTCGGTGCCGCCCCGGTTGGTGACCAAAGGTGATATGACGAGCCGTAGAGTCCTTTCGGTCGTCTTCAAGATCCTGAAATGCACATCCCACCTTGGTATTGGTTTAGTGTTCCTGTAGTATAAATCACGTCTAGGGATTTTGTGGCAAGTTGGGAGGTGCAGTAGAGGATACTGGAGACCTAACATAGGGCCAGTATGATTCCGGCACCCCTGAAACGCAAAAACCCAGCGGTGACACGCTGGGAATCTGCATGGGGTAATAGAAGCGGCGGGGCCGCAAGTCGAACCTAAAAGCACCCACATTATATAGGGTCTTTTCGGCTTGTGCAAATTTCCCGCCGCTAACCGAAAAAAGTAGCGGCGGGATTTCTCCTTTGTGGGGAAATTCTGCAAAGGAGTAATGGGATGGTGGATAACGTGAGTTCCGAGATTATTGCGTGGTTCATCGTGGTGTGTCTGACCTGACATTCCTGCCGAGCGCCCTCATGCTTAAGCCCAGGATGGTGAGTGTCTGCTGTAGGTTTGTACCGGGTGGAACCGAAGAGGACGTGGTCTTCTACTGGAGCCACTGGGCCATTCGTCTAATAGTGGCACTATTCCTGTTCGGCGTAGGAATAATCCTGTGGGAGTGGCGGACGGGAACGGAAGTCGCACCTCTGATAGAAGGGGCAAGAAGAACTCTGCTGCTGGTCCTCTTCGGCTATATCGCCGTGGGGGAGTGGCGCCGCTGGCGACAGAGGCGCAGGAAGTAGGAAGCAGGAAGTAGGAAGTAGGGCGGTGGGATGCCTCTAACCCTATGGCTAATCACAGAGACCCTTGTCTGCTTGGCGATCATCGTAGTCTGCGTTGACCTGAACGCGGCCTGCCAGGAGTCGGAACCGGCCAACCCCGTATGCAACTGGAGTAGCAGCACGGGACCGTAACCAATACTCGCTTTTGTGAAATGGAGGATCGTGTTCAGCCAAGAAGATTGGGAAGCGTCAAGGCGGGTCAGCCGGAACCCGCAACTACTGGAGCAACTGCGGCCCACGCGCCGGAACACCGGGCTTAAGGTGTGGCTGGGCATCGTCCTTTTCCTGTTCCTGGCAAGCGCGGTCGCCACCGCCTTTTTGGGATACAACGTCCTTTACCTGTACGATGCACTTGGGGAATTGCACAACACCTTGAACCAAGCCAACCAGAAGGTCAACACGCTCAGCTATAGCCTTGACAGCGAAAGGAATGAGCGGAACCGGGTCGTTGAAACTCTTAACCAGCAGGTGGTGGAAGAGCGAAAGCGTAGCAACAAGGTGGTAGGAACGGCCAATCAGGAAATAAAGCGGACCTACGCGGTAATCGCAAGCAACGAGGAACAGATAGACCACCTCGCCCGCGCCAACGCCGGTCTGGAGGAATCCGTAACCCAACTTGACGCCTCGGTGCGCCGCCTTGAGTCAACCCACGACACTCTGGTTCGGGAACGGAACACTCTAACCCAGGAGAACAGCGCGTTGACCCGGGACAAGAACTCGCTGACCCAACGGAACGGTGTCCTAGCTTCGACAAATAACAGACTAACTCGAAACGTAACCTCCCTGAACACCCAGATCTCAACTCTGGCAGCCAGCCTGCGGACAGCCAGAGCCCAGCAGGTAACCATTCCCTACTGCAGCACCAACTACTACACCAAGCAGGGCGCGAACAAGCTGATTTGCGTCACCCGCAGTAGCGGCGCGTTCCGTGCTACCCAGGTTGAGACCAGTTCCGTTGACCTGCCTTATAGTGGGCGGGTCAATCTCAAGATAAACCGCTCCGGGGGGTTGGGTTCCGACCGAAGCATGGAAATCCTAGAACACGCGGTCAGAACCGTTGAGGAATACATGGGCCAACCCATACCGTTGCGCGGCAACGAAATCCGGCTGGACTTTGTGGATGACCTGAATATTACCGGGGGCTTTGTCGGAGTCCATAAAGGCACGCACATGGAGGTCTTACAGGAATATGACGCCGCGGCTCCTGCGTGGGGAGCGGACGACCTGGGCATAATCATCGCCCACGAAGTAGCTCATTACTACTGGGCTGGCGAGCAGACGTGGCTTAACGAAGGTGCCGCCGAATATCTTGCCATCTACTCCGAAAACAAGCGGGTAGGGCGGGCAATGACTAGCCAGGGTGAGAGTTGCACCCAAGCCCGCAGCATCAGTCAGTTGGAAAGCCGGAGATACGGGCCAGGAGATGGCGGCTATACCTGCAACTACACCCTGGGGGAGGGTCTGTTCCTTGACCTTTACGACAACCTAACCGAAGCGCAATTCCGGCGGGGGTTTCAAGACCTCTGGGCGCGCAGGGAAAACAAGCTATCTGGGGTGTACCAAGTCCGCTTGGCTTTCCCGGACAGCCAGAGTGTCATTGACCGATGGTACGGCTACCGCGAGAAGCCGGAGGCCCATTGGGGCAACGGCGCTTTCCTCGGCTATATGACCTGGGAGGAAGCCGGAGGATGGAAGTTATATCATGACCAGAATGGCCGTCCCTGCGCTACCGCCTTGCGGCTCAACGACCGGGGCATTGGGAAAGGGTACTCGGTCAGGGAGACCAAGCACGAATGCCAATACACCGGCGAATGGGACGACAACGGCGACCTGCTGGTAACCATTGGCGGAACCGCCTACCGCGCCGTAGAGATTCCCATTAGACGGCCCCCCGTAGGGAGTTCTGTTCGCTGATTGGGTCAGCTCAACGGGAGGGACGCGTATCTTATGCCATGCGGCCTTTGCCTGACTCTTTCCTCCTCGATGGGGGAGTTGTCCGGTCTTCTTGGCTGCCCGATACGCCTGCACGACCCGGTTGACTCTTCCCTTTGCCATAAAAAATCCCTTCCCGAAACTCCGTCAGGAAGGGCAATTGGCTATTGCCAAGAAACCCGGACGATTGATAAAATACGTCCAGGCTGGCTTGTAAACGCTTGGTCCCTTCAGGGGTTTCGGCGCGGGTTTTGGTTGCAACAACAACCATGTCCGCGTGCTTTTTTGTTAGGGGCTATGTCACGGTCCGGGGCCCGTCGGTGTCAACGGGCAAAACTGGAATGGCGCATTTTGTAGGCAAGGCTACATTCCCTAAAACAGAACGGAACCCTCCCGCCACTTTTTTGACAGCCTACAAGGGTAGGGTTATACTGGGCCGGGTATGTCCAATGCCGGGGTTTGCGGTTGGCCGGACACGGCAGCGGCAGCATCGGCTCTGGTGGCGGCGTCGGCGTCGGCATTGATACGCTCCCCCTGACCCGCTCCGTCGGCTATTGGTATGTCGGCTTTGGCAGATCAATCATAAAATGTATATACGCATAGAATGTATATACGCACTCAAAGGCAGGCCAAGCAATGTCCCTGTTAACCGAACAAGACCCGGATGTAGCTCGCGCTATTGCGCTGGAAGATGAGCGGCAGCGCAATAGCGTCGTACTCATCGCTTCGGAAAATTATGCCAGCAAAGCGGTGCTGGAAGCGCAGACCGGCGTGATGAACAACAAATACGCCGAGGGCTATCCCGGTCGCCGCTATTACGGCGGCTGCGAAAACGTGGATCTGGTGGAAAGTCTGGCGATTGACCGGGCCAAGGAGCTTTTCGGAGCGGAGCATGCCAACGTACAGCCCCATAGCGGCGCCCAAGCCAATATGGCGGTCTATTTTGCCCTGCTGGAGCCCGGCGATACGGTGATGGGGATGGAACTGTCCCACGGCGGGCATTTAACCCACGGCGCCGGGGTTAACTTTTCCGGTAAGCTGTATAACTTCATTCCCTATGGCGTTGACCGGGCCACGGAGCATATTGACTACGATACGGTGGAACGGCTGGCCCTGGAACACCGGCCCAAGCTGATCGTCGCCGGGTGCAGCGCCTACGCCAAAGTGCTGGACTTCCCCCGCTTCCGGGCCATTGCCGACCGGGTAGAGGCTACCTTGATGGTGGATATGGCCCATATTGCCGGTCTGATTGCCGGGGGGGCGCATCCTTCGCCCTTCCCCCATGCCCAGGTGGTTACCTCCACCACGCAAAAGAGCCTGCGCGGCCCTCGGGGCGGGTTTATTCTCTGCAACTCCGAGTTGGCTCGCAAGATAGATTTTGGGGTGTTCCCCTTTATGCAGGGCGGGCCGCTGATGCACGTCATTGCCGCCAAGGCCGTCTGCTTTGGCGAGGCCCTCCGTCCCGAATTCGCCGGCTACGCCCACCAGGTGGTGGCCAACGCCCAGGTAATGGCTACCGAGGTATCCGAGGCCGGGCTGCGATTGGTGTCCGGCGGCACCGATAACCATCTTATTCTGGTGGATTTGACCCCGATGGGCATCACCGGCCAGGAAGCCGAAACCGCCCTGGAATCGGTGGGAATTGTCGCCAACAAGAATGCCATACCCTTCGACCCCAAACCGCCCCGGGTAGCCAGCGGCCTCCGGTTGGGCACGCCCGCCATTACCAGCCGCGGGTTCCGGGAAGCTGAGGTCAGGCAGGTGTCCCGGCTCATTGCCCAGACCCTGAACCACATGGGCGATGCAAAGGTTATGGGGCAGGTTAAGCAGGAAGTCCGGCAGCTTACTTCCCTTTTCCCGGTTCCGGGTCTCGATTCCTAGTTGAGCGTCCAGGCGCCCAATGCTATAATCTGACCAATTGTTAAAATTTTTACAGGGGTGTTCTTTGCGTCATTACGAACTTGTAACCATCCTCAGCCCGATACTCAGCCAGGACCAGGCGGTCGAGGCGTGGGACCAGATTAGCAACTTCATCACCACTCGGAACGGAGAGGTAACTCAGGAACAGACTTGGGGCACTCGCCGGTTGGCATACGCGATTCAACGCGGCACCCACCACTTTCTGGAAGGCAACTATCGCCTGACTCGCTTTTCTACCGAAGCCCCCTTCAACCAGGCCCTGGAGACTTTCCTCCGCCTGGATGAGCGGGTATTGCGTTCCCTGCTGGTGACCGTCAAAGAGGGAGGGCCCATCCCGGAGCCGGTGAGGCCGGTAGCCGCTCCCGCCCCCACTGCCACTGCCGTTGCCGAGCCAGCGACAGCCGGAGAAGCCACGGAGGCTACCGAGGCTACCGAGGCTACCGAGTCTGCGGAGGTTGAAGCCCCGCCCGAAACTGAAGCCCCGTCCGGCGGCGACGCGGAAACTCCGGCGGCGGAAGCAACGGCCGAGGTAGTCGAGGCCGCCGAAGCGGAAGCGCCGGAAACTGCGCCGGAAACTGCGCCGGAAACTGCGCCGGAAACTGCGCCGGAAACTGCGCCGGAAACTGCGCCGGAAACTGCGCCGGAAGCGCCGGAAACTGCGCCGGAAGCGGTGGCGGCGGAAGCGGAAACCCCGGCGGTGGCTGAAGCCGTCGCCGAGGAAGCTCCGGTGGAGGTTGAGGCGGAAGCGGCAGTGGAAGCCGTCGCCGAGTCCTCTGTAGAAGCCGTAGAAGCCGTAGAAGCCGAGGAAGCTGAGCCTGCCGAGGCAGCAGTCGAGGCTGTTCCTACCGCCGAAGCGGAAGCTCCCGCTGCTGAGGATGCTGCCCCGGAATCGGAGCAGTCCCAGGCGTAGAGAGGTCCAGTTGAACAAAATTATCGTCATCGGCAACGTGGGCAGAGACCCGGAAATGCGCTACACTGCCAGCGGGCAGGGGGTCACTTCCTTTAGTGTGGCCTCCAATCGCCGGTACCGCACCGCCGCCGGAGAGCAGCGAGAGGAAACCGAGTGGTTTAATGTCAGCGCTTGGGGTCGGTTGGCCGAAGTCTGCAATCAGTACCTGACCCGGGGCCAGCAGGTTTACGTGGAAGGCAGACTGCGCAGCCGCAGCTACCAGGGTAACGACGGCCAAACCAGGTTTTCCAATGACATTACCCTGACCGAAATGCAGATGCTGGGGCAGCGCGGCGCCGGGATGGGCGATGATCAGGCTCCCCACGGTAGTGAAGGCGGCAACGAAGGTGGCAGCGGCGGCAGTGGCGGCGGCGGTATGGACGACTTTGGCGGCGGCCGGGGCGGATATGGCGGCTCGCCCGACGACATTGACGACTTGCCTTTTTAGCCGCCTTGGCAGCCGAACTCCCGCCAGGAACCGCGGCGACATCCATACCAAGATCCAACCCAATAGACCCGAGCCAATAGACCCAACCCAATATTGATGCCGATATCAATACCGGTACCAGTACCAATTAAGGCCAGTACCAATTCAGCGCCAATTCGTAAATAGCTCGATAGCCAGGCCCGACAATTAGCGCCTGGCGGTAGTCCCCAATAATTAGCGGAGGAAAAGCACCGGTATGACAACACCTGCAACTCCATCGGCCCCATCGGCCCCGGCAGCGCCAACGGCCCCATCAGCTCCAGGGGCGCCAATGGCGCCAATGGCTCCAATGGCCCCGCCGGCCCCGCGCACCACCACCGGGAACCCGGGATACCAGGGTGGGCCGGGTGGTCAACGCCCTCCCTTCCAGTCCCGCGGCGGCCCCCGTCCGGGCCCCGGCCAGCGACCCGGGGGAGGCCGGCCCCGAGGCCGTTACGCCCCCCGAAGGCGGGTCTGCTCCTTCTGCGTAGAGCACGTAACGGCGATTGACTATAAGGACTTTGAGCGGCTGCGCCGGTATGTGTCCGACCGGGCCAAAATAGAGCCGCGCCGCAAGAGCGGGGTTTGCGCCAAGCACCAGCGGGCCCTCAGCCTGGCGATCAAGCGTGCCCGGCATCTGGCGCTGCTTCCCTTCGTTCCGATGCAGAACATCGGTAACATAATCCGCCGCTAATACCGGCCCCGGCCGGCGCCGGTATTGGCCCGGTATCAGTTGAGCTTTCCGAAGGCCGGAAAGCCCGGCTAGTGTTGCTCGCCGTCGTCGTTGCGTATCGCTTGCGTTAATTATTTGTTGTCCAATACTGCACTTATAGATATTTGTCGTCCCAGAGGTTAAACATGGCCTTGCCCCGGTCCCAAGGTAATACCGGCGATCCCATTCCTGCCGGCCGTCGCCGCCGACGGCGGCGGCGTTCGGAGGCCACGGAAGAGACGGTACGCGCGCCGGTCCGCCGGGATGAGGAACGCCGCCGCCAACGCCTGGCCATCACCATCGGCGCCATGCTTATCGTGGTAATTTTCGTCATTGTAGCGGTGGGCTATTACCGGGAGTTTTATCAACCGCCCCGAGTTTTGGCCGGTCAGATTCGCGACGTCAGCTTCTCGATGAACGACCTGGTTAACCGCATTCGGGTGCTTCAGGGCATCAACCGCTACCAGGGCGGCCGGGTGGATTTGAGCAAAGTCCCCTTCGAGTACCTTCAGGATATGCTCAACGCCGAAATCCTGCGTCAGGCGGCCCCGGGCCTTGGCTTCTCCATCGCCGACGAGGATATTGACGAGGAGCTGCGCCGTCGTTTTTATCCCACGGTTCCCGAGGGCCAGGAGGTGGATTCCGGCCAGCTTGACCAGGAGTATCAGAACGCCTTTACCAACTTCCTGACCGCAACCCGTCTTTCCGAAGCGGATTATCGGGTGCTGGTAGAAGAGGACTTGCTGCGCCGCCAGCTCTTTGTGGTATTTAACGCCAGCATCCCGGAGCAGGCGGAGCAGGTGGAAGTGTCGTGGATTCGCCTGGAACACGATGGCCCGGTGGACCCGCAAGAGGTGCGAAACCGATTGAAGCGGGAGGCCTTTGCCGTGGTGGCGGCGGAGGTCAGCGGGTCTCAAGGGTTTGCCGACCAGCAAGGCTACGTCGGTTGGGTGCCGGAGACGGCTTTCCCCGATTTGGACGACCTGCTCTTTGGCAACGAAGAGCGGGAACGGGAACCCTTGCCGGTGGGCGAAATCAGCGATCCCTACTTTACCCAGGATGCCATAGTTATTGTCCGAAAAGAAGCCGGCCCCGAAGAACAGGAAGTCTCCCAACTGATGGGTTTCCAGTTGACCAGAGTGGGTATTGAGCAATGGTTTGACGACCAGCTTTCCCAGGGTTCCAGCGATGGCTGGCTGCTCATAAACTTCGACAGCGAGCGTTATGCCTGGGTCGCTGACCAGGTTCAACTCACCGCGCCCCGCATTGAGCAGCCCCCCGACAACCAGCCCAGCTTACCGGGGTTACAGTAGGCGGCCGGGCGTGAGTGTTTATACTGACATGAGCGCCGGGATAAACGTCGGCCTGTTGGGTTTGGGCGTGGTCGGCGGCGGTGTCGCCGCCGCCCTTCTGGAACAATCGGAAGCAATATCCGGCAAGGCAGGCCGCCCGGTAAACCTCCGCAAGGTTCTGGTCCGCGATGCCGGGAAGCCCCGGGACGTGGTGGTGCCCGACGGCCTGATTACCACCAACGCGGAGGATATCCTGACCGATCCCGACATCGGCCTGGTGGTGGAGGTTATCGGGGGAGTCAATCCGGCGTTCCAGTACCTGAAATCCGCCCTCTCCGGCGGGAAGCACGTGGTTACCGCCAACAAGGAAGTGATGGCGAAGCACGGGCCGGAACTGCGCTCCCTGGCCCAGCAAAATCGGGTGAACCTGCTTTTTGAGGCGAGTGTCGGCGGTGGTATTCCCATCGTCGGCTGCTTGATGGATGAGCTGCTGGGTAACCAATTCCGCTCCATCCGCTGCATCATCAACGGCACCACCAACTACATTCTCACCCGCATGGCCAATGACCACACCGACTTTAGTCAGGCTTTGGCCGAGGCTCAGGAACAGGGATACGCCGAGGCCGACCCCACCAATGACATTGAGGGCATCGACGCCGTTTATAAACTCTCCATTCTGACCGCGCTGGCTTTTCATCACCGGGTAGCTCCGGAGGACATTTTCCGGCAGGGAATCGCCCAATTGCAGCCCCAGGATTTCCGCTATGCCCAGGAATTGGGTTATGCCATCAAGTCCCTCGCCATTGCCACCCTGGAGGACGGGGACCTGCAGGCCCGGGTGTATCCGGCGCTGATTCCCCTGGAACATATGCTTGCCAAGGTGGATGGGGTGTATAATGCGGTGGAAGTGGAAGGCAGCCTTTGCGGGCAGGTGCTGTTTCACGGTCGGGGCGCCGGACGGGAACCGACCACCAGCGCAATAGTCGGGGACTTGATCGAGATTGCCCGCAAACCGTCCGGGGAGCTAATGCCCGCAGCCGTTGCCCCGCCGGAAGGTTACTGCCGGGTCAAGTCCATCGACGACCTGCAATGCAAGTATTATCTCCGCTTGAATATCGCCGATCGTCCCGGAGTGCTGGCCCAAATTGCCCGCATCCTGGGCGAACAGAACATCAGCATCGCTTCGGTTTTGCAGAAGGACACCGACCCGATCGCTAAAACCGCAGAGATAGTTATCACCACTCATCCGGCGCTGGAATCGGCGGTCCAGCAATCCCTGAAGTTGGCGTCCGACCTGGAAGTGGTACAGGAAATCAGCAGCCTGTTGCGCATCGAAGAATAGAAACATCGAATAATAACAGAGCGGAAGAATCGGGGAAGGGAAAAATAGGCGCGGTCAACGGGCCAGGCAGCCGGGTACTGGAGACAAGGCTGGAGAGATAAGGGTTTTCAAATCGGGGAGAGGGTTGCGCGCAACAGTATGGGCGTAGGGGTATTGTACAAATACGGCGAGTTTTTGCCATTAACCGAGGCTACTCCGCTATTCTCCTTGGGAGAAGGGGACACGCCTCTGGTTAAGTCGAACCGGATGGGCCCGGAACTGGGTTGTCCGGAGCTTTACTTCAAGCTGGAGGGCTGCAACCCTACCGGGTCCTTCAAAGACCGGGGGATGGTCGTCGCCATTGCCAAAGCCCGGGAGGAAGGCACCGTCGGCGTAATGTGCGCCTCCACCGGCAACACCAGCGCCTCGGCTGCCGCTTACAGCGCCTACTGCGACTTGCAGGCCTTTGTGCTAATTCCCAAGGGAGAGGTAGCCTTGGGCAAACTGGCCCAGGCGATGGCCTACGGGGCTAAAATTATTATGGTGGAGGGCAACTTCGATGTTGCGCTCACCCTGGCCCGGGACTTTACCGGCAAGCACCCCATTACCCTGGTAAACTCGGTCAATCCCCATCGGCTGGAAGGCCAGAAAACCGCCGCCTTTGAGGTGTCCGATGTGCTGGGTGATGCGCCGGACTACCTGTTTATTCCGGTGGGCAATGCGGGTAACATCACCGCCTATTGGAAGGGTTTTGTGGAATACCATAAACTGGGTCGCACCAAAACCCTGCCTCGTATGATGGGCTTTCAGGCGGCGGGCGCCGCCCCGATCGTTCGCGGCTATCCGATCGCCAATCCCCAGACCATCGCATCGGCCATTCGTATCGGCAACCCGGCCAGTTGGCAGCCTGCCCTCAACGCGCGGGATCAGTCCGGCGGGGTCATCGACATGGTCAGCGACGATGAAATCCTGGAGGCTTACCGGCTCCTGTCCTCCCGGGAAGGTATATTCGGCGAACCGGCGTCCGCGGCCTCGGTAGCCGGGTTGATTAAGATGGTGAATCAGGGATTGGACCTGTCCCAGCAGCGGGTAGTGTGCGTCATTACCGGAAGCGGACTTAAAGACCCGGATTTGGCGGTTAGCAGTATAACCGCGCAGACCGTAGAGATAGAGCAATCCCTGGAAGCGGTGGAGGCGGCAACTCTGGCCACGGCCCGATAGGCCGCAGGTTGTGCCGGCGAGCGGCAAGCTGTTATCCGGCTTTGCCGGGCTTGCAGGCGCCCCGAACCAAAACCTGAAACCCGGAACCCGTAGCCCGGAATAGAAACCCGGAATCGGAACTCGGAACTCGGAACTCGGAACCACAGGCGAACGTACTGGAAGAGTGGGTAATTATTATTCAACAGCGTATCGAACAAGCCGTAGTTGACCTGCTGGAGGCCATTGGCGAAGACCCGGAACGCGAGGGGCTTCGGGAAACTCCGCAGCGGGTTGCGCGGATGTACGGAGAACTGTTTTCCGGCTTGGGCGCGGCCCCCCAGGACGCCATTGATGCCGTCTTTGAAGCGGAAAGCAGCGACCCGGTAATCCTGCGCAATGTTGCCTTCTATTCAATGTGCGAACATCACCTGCTCCCTTTCTTTGGCAGCGCTCACCTGGCCTATGTGCCCAACGGCAAAATAGCCGGCATCAGCAAGCTGGCCCGGGCCCTGGATGTAGCCTGCCATCGCCCGCAGGTGCAGGAAAGGCTGACCGACCAGGTGGCCGACGCTATTTTCGCCGCCCTGAATCCCCGGGGCGTGGTTATTGAATTGGAAGCGGAGCATCTTTGTATGGCAATGCGGGGAGTCAAAAAGCCGGGTAGCCGGGTTGTTACCGTCGCCGCCCGCGGCGAGTTTCAAAACTGCCAATGGAATCAGGAATCCTTGCTGTCGCTGCTCCGGAGGAATGGATAGTTTGACTGCTGCGCCCGTCACCTTACCCATCACCTCGTTTCAGGAAATCCAGACGGAATGGCTGGGGCTTTTGTCCCAGTGTCCGGTTAATACCTTCTTCCTGATGCCCCAATGGCAGGAGATCTGGTGGGACGCCTTCCGCAATGGCCGGGAAATGGCCGGATTCTACATTCGTCAACCGGACGGAGTAGCCGCCATTGCCTCCCTTTCCCGTCAGGGTCCGGCGCTGTCCTTTGTGGGCAATTCGGAGACCTTTGACTATAACGACTTCGTGATTCGTCCCGGATACGAAGTAGATTTCTTTTCGGCCTTGCTGGGCCGAATGGAGGAAGAAAATTACGAGGTGCTGGAGCTGCCTTCGTTGGTTGAAAGCTCCCCCACCCTCGAATATCTGCCCGAACTGGCGCGCAATCGGGGCTACTCGGTGGAAATATCCGAAGAAGACGTGACCCCGGGGCTGGAGTTGCCCGCCACCTGGGATGAATATTTGGCCGGTCTGTCAAAGAAAAACCGCCACGAGCTGCGCCGCAAGCTGCGCCGTCTGGAATCGACGGAAAATTGGCGGTGGTACTGCGTGCGGGAGCCGGAGCAGGTGGCCGCGCGGTTGGACGATTTCCTGACGCTGATGCGTCAAAGCGACACGGAAAAAGCGGCCTATATGACCCCGGAGCGCGAGGCTTTCTTCCGCAGCATCACCCAACGCACCGCGCAAATGGATTTACTGCGGCTCTTCTTCCTGGAAATGGACGGTAAGGACGTGGCCGCCGCCCTGTGCTTTGACTATAACTCGGCCCGCTTTTTGTATAACAGCGGGTACAATCCGGACTACAGCTACTACAGCGTGGGCCTGCTGCTCAACGCTTTGTGCCTGCGGGAGGCCATTGAGCAGGGCCGGAGCTATTTCGACTTTCTCCGAGGGCCGGAGCCTTATAAATATCACCTGGGCGGCCGGAACCGGAGTATTTATCAGATGGTGGTGAAAAGGTCAATGGCGGTGAACAAAAGTTGAGCGAAGCAAGGGCTCGGATAGCCTTTATCTCCTTCCATGCCAGCCCGCTGGCTGCTCCGGGACAGGGTAAATCGGGGGGTATGAACGTCTATGTGCGCCAGTTGGCCCGCGCCTTGGGCCAAACCGGCGTTGCCGTGGACGTCTTTACCCGGGAGCATCGCGCCGGAGAAGAGGGAAAACAGATAGAAAGTATTTCGGACAACGTGCGGGTAATTCGCTTGCCCGCCGGCGAGCCGGATGCCTCGCTGGATGACCTGTATCCCTGTCTGCCCCAGTTCCTTCAGGGAATGCAGGAGTTCCGCGAGCAGCATAATCTGACCTACCAGGCGGTTCATTCCCATTACTGGCTTTCCGGTTGGGTGGGCCGCGCCTTCAGCGAGTCCCTGGGGCTGCCCCACGTTATCACCTTCCACACCCTTTCCCGAATCAAAATGCAGTCCCGAGCCGGTGAGACCGAGTCCTGGGAGCGGCAGCAGGTGGAAGAGCAACTGATGGCCACCGCCGACCGCATCATCGCTTTCAGTCCCCACGAACGGGACGCGATGGCCCGGCTTTACGGCGCCGATGTGAGCCGCATCCAACTGGTGCCTTGCGGCGTCGATTTAAGTACCTTCCGCCCCCTGGACCGGGAAGAATCCCGCAAGCGGCTTGGCCTAAACGGGGACAAGGTGCTGCTCTACGTGGGCCGCATTGAGTCGCTCAAAGGCGTGGAGCTGCTGGTGCGCACCGCCGCCCAATTGGACACTTGCGAGCCGGTGCGGGTGCTGGTGGTCGGTGATGATAACGGACAGGACCGGGAGCTTGACCGGCTCCGCCGCCTCACCGAAACCTTGCAGGTGGACGAGTCGTTCCAGTTTGTGGGCCGGGTGGAACAGGAGGAATTGCCGGTCTATTACAGCGCCGCCGATGTCTGTGTGGTGCCCTCCTTCTACGAAAGTTTCGGCCTGGCTGCCCTGGAATCGATGGCCTGCGGTACGCCGGTAGTCGCCTCCCGGGTCGGGGGCCTTTCCACCGTGGTGCAGCACGGCAGCACCGGCTACCTGAAGTCCTGGCGGTGCCCGGAGGCATTTGCCAATTCCCTGGAAATGTTGATGTCCAGCAAGAGTTTGCAGCACAGTATGGGTATTGCCGCCCGCCGGCGGGCCGAGGGTATGAGCTGGGAAAAAGTAGCCGGGCAAATTTCCGACGTTTACCGGGCAGTGGGCGCTGAAAAGGCGCAAGAGGAATAGTCGGCGAAGAACGATAAATAAATCGCAGGGTTTCACACCGAATTGGCTGCGGGATAGTTTGATTTCAGGGGAGATGTGAATTAGGCGGATGTGGGAGAATGACGGGCCAGCAGCTGAACGGAGAAATCTCCTCCGCAAAATACTATTTCACTTCGAGGGGACCATAGGCGCCGGTCTGCTGGTGCTGCTGCCTTTAGTCATTACCTACTGGGTGGTTAAGTTCTTCTTTGACCTGCTGGACCCCATCTTGCAAGATACCCTCTTCCGCTATCTGCCGATCCCCCGCGTGCCCGGTCTGGGCGTCCTGAGTCTGCTGGGCGTGGTTTACCTGGCCGGTTGGTTCACCACCCACGGTTTGGGCCGGCGGTTGATTAACCACGGCCACCAGGCAGTGGAGTTTATCCCGGGCGTCCGGGGAATCTACGGGCCGCTGCGCTCGGCGATGCAGTTGATGGGAAATGCCGAAGACCGGCCCTACGGCGGCGTGGTGCTGGTGGAGTTTCCCCGGCAGGGAGCCAAGTCCATTGGCCTGATAACCTCTCAGCTTGGCGAAATCGACGGGGAGGAAATGGTCGCGGTGTACGTGCCAACTACGCCGGTGCCATCGTCCGGGTTTTTGATTGTTGTTCCCGCCAGCGACCTTACCTATACCGACATTTCCGTGGATGATGCGATGAAGATTATCATATCCGGCGGTCTTTTAGCCGCAAATATCCTGGGAGAACAGGCGGCACAGCAACCGGCCTTCCGCGAACTCGACCACGACTAAAGCCGGGGGCAGGCGGACGCAGCAGCCCGGCGAATCCGACCCGGAAAGAGTTTTTATGCGGTCGGACCGGCGCCGTCAGGTTAAGCTCGAACCAGTTTAGTTCCCCCACTTTTGCCAACCCTGCCGAATGGTACAACCGGATGGCCGGGGTGTTGTTGCCGTCCACTTCCAGCCCGATTTCGGCTACTCCCGCCGATTGCAGGTATTCCATGCCGGCGGTTAAAGAGCGGATTTTCCTGGATGGTCGAAAGGCCCCGGAAGTGAGGCGGGATGGTTGCAGTTGAACCTTTATGCCTCGGATTGGCCTGTTTGAACCCTTTGATTCCAGCCTGCTACCGTCATTCCGGAGAAATCCTGGGCATGGGCCGACTCTCCTTCTCTCCTTCTCTCCTTCATTCCTTCTCTCCTTCATTCCTTCTTTCCTTTGGTCGGACTGTCTGGATTGCGGCCTGCGCCGGAAGGACGATTGCCGGGGACTTTTACCGCCGAAAGGCGATTACCCCCGGCTTCGGGCCACGGCAAAGTTGAATCGACCGCAGTTTTTGTGTACCATACCGACGTAGATTATCACCGGGCATCATATTAAAGCCGATTAGTATTCGGCAAACGCCGGGGGCAACCGGCATACCTGACGGAAGGAGTCTGCGGATGGAAGAAACCCCGCGACGCGTATTGGTGATTACACCGCACCCGGATGATGCGGAAATCTGGTGCGGCGGCACGCTGGCCCGGTGGATTAAGCAGGGGGCCGAGGTCTATTACGTTCAATGTACCGACGGCGGCAAGGGCACCGACAAGCCGGGGATTTCCGCCGAGGAGTTGGCCGCCACCCGGGGGAAGGAACAACTGGACGCCGCTAATGTTCTGGGGGTCAAAGAGGTAGTGAAGCTGGGCTATCCGGATGGCGAACTTGAGGATTCCGGCGAGTTTCGCAAGCAACTGGTGCGGGAAATCCGCCGGGTACAGCCGGAGGTGGTGCTGGTTACCGAGCCGTACCGCCGCAATTCGGCTTGGCACCGGGACCATCGGGTTGCCGGACAGGTGGCGTTGGATGCGGTATTTCCCTACGCCCGCGACCATCTGCACTTCGGCGAGTTGTGGCGTGAAGAAGGGCTGGAGCCGCACAAGACCGGCGCTATCCTGTTTTGGGGCACCGAGCAGGCCAACACATTTATTGACATCGGCGAGACCATGGATATAAAACTGGAGGCAGTGCAGGCCCACCGCAGTCAGGTTGCCGATCATCCCGAGCGTGAAGTGATTGATTACGTGATGGAGCGGGCCCGCGATGCCGGCAACGAAACGGATTGCGAGTTCGCCGAGGCTTTCCGCCGGGTAAACTTCCGTACCGGCTGATTTTAGCGCCGAGACAGTCTCCCGTTTCTACTTTTACTCTTACCTTTACCCTGCTCCCTGGATATGCCCGATGCCTGCGATTCCTGTCCTGCGGCCCATCCGGCGCCGCCGGGCGTCCTACAGCGGCGTTACTCCCGGGTCGGTCAGCATCGCCTCCCGGAGCAGGGGCAGCGGCGGAGCGCCGTAGGACAGGAGCCGGTCATGGAAACCCTTCAGCGAATAGGCCGCGCCCTGTTCCCGTCGGTAGTCATCCCGCAGCTTGAGAATCATCAGCTTGCCCAGCGTATAGTTCAGATAACCGGGGTCAAAGGTGCCCCGCAGCGCCTCCCGGCGGGCCGGCAATTCTTCCATATAGGCATTATCCATAAAGAAACGGGTTGCCTCGTCCACCGTCATCCTCTGAGTGTGCATCCCCAGGGCGCATAAGTAGCGGCAGTTGCGCACCAGCGCCTCCAGCAACTGGGTAACCAGCAGGGTCGGCTGTCCCTTGCCATAGTCGGTTTCCAGCATCATCTGCTCGGTATAGTGCGCCCAGCCCTCGGTAAAAGCGTAGGAGGAGGCCACCCGATTGACCAGAGGTAAGGGCCGGCCGTAGCTGTTGTGCAGGTGGTGGACAAAGTGGCCCGGATAAACTTCGTGGATTGACACGATGCGCAGGGTATCGTAATTAAAGTTGGACAGCCATTCTTCCTGCTGCTGCGATGTCCAGCTTTCCTCCACCGGCGTAACGTAGTAGAAGGACTCGGTGGCCCGGGTCTCCAGCGACCCGGGGCTGTCCATCGCGGCGAAGGCATAGCGCATATAGGTGGGCGTTTCCACCACCTGGCAGCGGTCCTCCGAGGGCAAAGAGATTAAGTCCAGGTCAAGTAGAGACTGCCGGATATCCTCCAGCATCGCCCGGGTTTCCGGTATCAACGCGGCGGCGGCGGGATGGTTCCGGCCAATATCGGTGACCAGCTCCCTTACCGTGCGGCCCGGAGCAATGGCCGCGGCGGCCTGAGCCAGCCGGTCCAGGTTCTGCTCCAGATTGGCCTGGCCCAGGTCAATCAACCCTTGCAGCGGCACGTTGACGCCCTCGCCGTGGGCCAGCATCGCGGCGTAGAGTTGGGGGCCGATGGCAAAGTCCTCAGGAGCCCGCGTCAAGCGCGCTTCCAACCGCTCCACAAAACCGTCCAGGGCTTGAGCGGCCCGCTCCCGGGCGTCGTCAAACTCGGCCAGGACCGCCCGTTCGGGCCCGGTTGAGGGGGCATGACCGTCTCCGCCGGAGTTATTAGCGCCATTGGAGCCATTGACGCCATTAGCGATATTGGATTGGTCCAGGTCAACCCGGTAAAAGCGGGCCATCCCCCGGTAGCTCTCGATGCTCATTTCCAGCACCGGCCGGCCCACTTCCGGGTCCAGGGAGGCCTCCAGAACCTGCAAAAACTCCGGAACTTGCTCCAGGGCTTCGGTTGCGGAGCGCAGGCGGTCGGCCAGGGGCGCATAATTTCGCTTAACGTAGCCGCCAACGTTCAGATAGCCAACCTGACGCATCGGGTTGGTGGAAAGGGGCCGGAGCTCCTCCAGGTTGAACAACTCCCGCCGCAGAAACAGCTCCAGCATTCGGCCGCTCAGCCGCAGCTCGGCGGTTATATCGTGGGAGCCGGGGGAACCGTCGGAATCGGCGGCGGCGATGCCGGACAGTTGGGCCAGTCCCCGCCGCAGCTCCTCAATCCGGCGGCTCTGCCGGTGGGAGGATAAGTCGGGCAACCGGCCGTCATACTCGTGCCGTCCGATGCGAGACCCGGCAGTGGGGTAAAAGTCCCAATGTTCCTTGATCAGCCGTTGGGCCAGTTGGTCAAAGACGGTTTCCGGGGTATTTGCGCCGGCATCGCCGCCGTGCTGGGCCATCGCTTTTACCTGTTCCCTTCAAGAATTACCGGAGCGGCTACACCAACTCGCTTATCTGGACTTGGGGGCGGATGTCGGTATAGTTGGCGGTGTCTCCCATCAACTCCCGCCCGTGGGTCTTAAACCCCTCGTGAACCTCATCGGCGGTGTTGAAATACAGGTTGCCCACGGCGATAAAGGGAGCCGGAGCGGTGGGATCGGCGGAACTTACCCCGCTTTCCACCTCGGATCGCAGCAGACCCATAGAATCCAGACGCTGATGCACCAGGGGCATATGCGTTCCGGTGAAATATCCCAGGTCAAACTTCTTGTCCGGTTCGTTGGCATAGAGGAACGAAACTTTAATCATGGAAGACTCCTTTGTTTGTGCGGATTTGTGGCCTATTTTACATCACGCTCAATGCGGTGGCTACCGGGCGGCTTTTGGCGGATGGACGGACGCCGGTGGTTGGAACCGGTGGTTGGAACCGGTAGTTGCATCAGGGTAACCGGATCAGGGCAGCCGGTCAATTTCGCCGGCCGGTAAAAGGGCCGGGCCACTCGATTATGAAGTATTGCGATCCGCTCCGGCTGACCTGACCCTTCGACCGGCTCAGGGTGAGCGGGGGTATGCACCGGCCCTTGGACTTTGGAATGACCCGGTTCAAGAGGGCAGGCGGAATTGACAAGTCCATATCTGGTGGCGGATAATGCGGGCAATTATAATCGTTCGCTCCAAACAATGGATGATGAAAATCAGGTCTTTTTAGGGAGGAGGAATGGCAATGGCAAACCAAGATATTGCATTAATGGCTCACCTGATGCGCCGCGCCGGTTTTGGCGCCACCCGCGAGGAACTGGAAACCCGGGCAGCCAGGGGCTATGAAGCCACGGTAGAGGAACTGCTGAACCCGGAATCGGATGCCCTGGACCGCTTTGAAATGATGCGCTACCAGCCCTGGACCTGGCGTCCCGGCACCCTGCCCGGCATGGGCGCCGCCGAATGGCTCTGGTTTATGATTAACACCAAGCGCCCCCTGGAAGAGAAGATGGTCCTCTTCTGGCATCACCTCTTCGCCACCGGCGTGTCCAAGGTTGACCACTACGACGAAATCCAGAACATGATAACCATGTTCCGCGAGAAGGGTATGGGCAGCTACAAGGAACTGCTCCTTGGGGTTGCCCAGAACCCGGCCATGCTTTACTGGCTGGACAATAACGATAACCACGCCGGGGCGGTCAACGAAAACTGGGGCCGGGAACTGCTGGAACTGTTCAGCATGGGCGTGGGCAACTATACCGAGGTGGACGTGCGGGAGTGTTCCCGCGCCTTTACCGGCTGGACGATGGAAGCCAAGCTGCCCCGCGGCCCGATAGGTCGCCACGACTGGCGCTTTGTCTATCGCCCGGAGGACCATGACAACGGCGAGAAAACTTTCCTGGGGGAGACCGGCAACCTCAACGGCGACGATGTAATTGGCATCGTCTGCGAGCATCCGGCTACCGCCGGCTTCATCGCCCGCCACCTGTATAACTACTTTGTGGCCGACGAAGCTCAGGTACCGGCCTGGGCGGTGACTCCGCCCCTGGACGAGGACGCTATCGAGACTCTGACCGATGCCTTCGTGGAATCCGGCTACGACATCCGCTCCACCCTGCGGGTGCTGTTCAACTCCGACTTCTTCAAGAACGCCCGGTTCGCCAAGCTGAAGAGTCCGGCGGAAGTGGTGGTAGGCACCATGAAGCTGGTGGGCGGTTCCGACTTCCCCGGCCCCGGCATTGGCGACCTGTCCCGTCAGCCCAACTACATGGGTCAGGACTTGCTCAATCCCCCCAGCGTGGAGGGTTGGCACACTGGCGCCGAGTGGATTAACAGCGGCTCGCTGATGCGCCGGATTAACTTCACCGCCGATATGGTGGGGGATGTATCCCGACCCGGTATCCGCTCAATGATTGGCCGGATCCAGGCCCTGGGCGACGCTACTCCGGACCAGTTTGTGGATACTTGCCTGGACCTGATGGGCCCGCTGGAAGTCAACGAGGAGACCCGCCTGGAACTGATGGACCATGCCAACGCCGGCGGCAACCTTTCCTGGGGCACCCAGCAGGACTCGGCCGCGTCCACTCAGCGGATATCGGAACTGCTGCAATTGATCGTCTCACTGCGGGATTATCAGTACGCATAGGACCTACAATGAGCCGGGAACCTACTTTCCGGCTCATTCCAGGAAGGATTTTAAACAGGATGGCAACCGGCGCACAAATCCGGCCTACTTTAGAGGGGCAGTTGGGCAACTTGGAAGGGCGGGTAATCGAACTGTCCCAAGCGGTCCAGGACTTGCGGGCCGGACAGCGGCAAATCCTGCTGTCAATCTTGGGGGTGGGCGGTGTAATGCTTGGCGGCTTGGGCGGTGTCATTGCTGCTCTGGTAGCCTTGACCCTTCGGGGAGGCTAGGGGCGGCGGGCGACTGCTTGCATAGGGGGACGACTGTAAATGGCATACGACAATCAAGACTCAAAAGCAGCAGCCATAGATGCGGCTCTTAAGCAGTTGGATGGGATTTCAAAGAACCTGCTCGTCCATGGCGAGATTAAGGAGTTACCTGGTATCCTATGGGAGGGGGAATTCCCCGAGATGCTCGCATCCGGTAGGTACAACAACGGCAGAGGTGTTTTGGTAGCTGCCGATAGGCGGGTTGTCTTTGTAGATAAGGGGGTGCCGGGGTCTCTAAAAATAGAGGACATCCCTTATGACAAGATTTCGTCCATTGAGTCTAAGACAGGTATGCTGATGGGGGAAATAACCATATATGCCTCAGGCAATAAGGAACAGATAAGATCCGTTCCTAAAGATCAAGTCCGACAATTCTCCGACTTCTTGCGGAACAAAGTGTCTTTGGTTAACAACAAAAGCCAGGAGTCTCAACCACCCACTCTCGTTGCCTCTTCTCCCGCTCCGGTCGTGTCGGTAGCTGATGAGTTGAAAAAGTTTGCCGAGTTACGTGACCTGGGCGTTATTTCCGAGGAAGAGTTCAATGCCCAAAAGTCCCGCTTGTTGCAAGGCTAAACGCAGAGACGCAATTAGAACAACGCCAGAGTTTGACTAGGAGGAAATGAGAATGTCCACGACCAAAAAAGACCCGGTGCTGGTGATTCTGCAGCTCACCGGGGGCAACGATTACCTGAATACGGTCATTCCCTATAACGACCCGCTTTACCGGGACAACCGCCCGGCGGTGGGAGTCGCCGAAGACCGGATTTTGACCCTCAACGACCGGGTTGGTCTGCACCCCACGATGCAGCCAATCAAGAATATGTACGACCAGGGCAAGTTGGCGGTCCTCCACGGCGTGGGTTATGCCAACTCGCCGCGCTCTCATTTCCGCTCGATGGATATCTGGCATACCTGCGAGCCGGACAAGCTGGGCACCGAGGGCTGGTTGGGCCGAGCCGCCAAGGAAATCGACCCCCACAAAGAGAATGTAGTGACCGCCGTCAGCTTTGGCCCCAGCCTGCCTCGCGCCCTGGCCCTGCCCGGAGTGCCGGTGGCCTGTGTTGATGACCTGGATTCCTTTGGCCTGCTCACCGGCATTAACGAGGTGGAGCAGCGCAACAAGATTCTGGATCGGTTCACCCGCCTGTATTCGCCTACCATCGGCGTCGGCGCCGTGATGGACTATCTGGGTCAGACCGGCCTCGATTCGATGAAGGCCGCCGATATCCTGAAGGCAGCGCCGGAACAGTATTCCTCCGGCGTGGAGTACCCGGACACCACCATCGCCGCCAAGCTCAAGGGCATATCCCAGATACACCAGGCCAACCTGGGAACCCGCGTGTTCTATTGCGACCACGGCAGCTTTGACAGCCACTCCAACCAGGTAGGGATGCACGATAAGCTGTGGACCGACGTTTCCCAGGCGGTGGAGAGCTTCTTCGACGACCTGCGGGAGCATAATGCCGCCGATAACGTCATAATGCTGATGTTCACCGAGTTTGGCCGCCGGGTCCACGACAACGGCTCCGGCACCGACCACGGCGCGGGCGGGGTCGCTTTCGTCGCCGGAGACCCGATTAAGGGCGGCGAGTACGGCGAGTATCCTTCCATCCGACCCGAAAACCTGGAGCAGGGCGACCTGGTCCCCAGCCTGGACTTCCGCGGCATTTATACCACTATCCTGGAAGACTGGATGGGTTTGGATGCCCAACCGCTGGTCGGCGGCGTATTCGAGAAGCCCCGGTTTATCTAGGCCGGAGCGATGCTCCGTCATCAAGAGGGTGCGCGACGATGTCGGTAAAGTTGAGCCGAGGGTTGCCAAACATGGGGATATTCACGGTTGAAGTTGGCATAGGCCGTCTCTTCGGTGGCCCCATGACTTTGGTTCAGGCGATGGTTGATACCGGAGCATTCAATACGATGATGCCAGTATCTTTGCTGACTCAACTCGGCGTTACTCCTAACGATCGTAGGAGATACGCCCTCGCTGATAACAGTGAGGTAGAATATGACATTGGGATGGCGCGTATCGGGATTGACGGGATTGACGGGATTGAATGGCATTGCCCGGTCATATTTGGGCCGGAAGGACAGTATCTCTTGGGTGCTACTACTTTGGAGATTTTTGGCCTGATGGTGGATCCTGTAGCTGGCGAATTGGTGCCCAGAGAAATAAGGGCCAGACCTTTCTGACCGGGGCTTTCATACTTGAACGGAGTATTGGGGAGCTTAATCAGGTATGTCACAACAATAATTGGGAGAAGAATCAAATGCTTACGCAGGTAGCAGCCGGGCGTACTTACGATTATAGCCATTCAGTAGGCCGGGGAGCGCAGTCGGGCATGGGTTTCAGCCAGCCCGTGGCCGTCGCCCTGGGTCAGGGTGACCTGGTTTATGTGGTCAACCGGGGCAGCGAGGGAATCAGCAACGTTGCCTGGAACCACATCGGCTATGGCGCCCGCGTTTCTCAAATATCCGTCGGCAAGGACTGGGGACAGGAGGAGTTTTTGGGCGAGTTCGCCAAGTACGGCGACGGCGACGGCGAGTTTATCTGGGCCTCCGGTATTGTCATTGACCGCCAGGGCCGGATTTATGTCTCCGACGAATGGCTCAACCTGGTTTCCGTTTATGATCAGGAGGGCAATTTCCTGGCCCGCTGGAGCGCTCTGGAGCAGGACGACGGCCAGCCCCATGGCACGGCCAGCCTGGCGATCGACTCGCGGGACAATATATACGTCACCGACGGCCGCAGCCATCAAGTCCGCAAGTTCAGCAGCGACGGCCGGTTCCTGACCGGTTGGGGCAGCTTCGGCTCCGAAAACGGCCAGTTCAATTCCCCCTGGGGCCTGACCGTTGACCATGAGGACAATGTTTACGTGGCCGACCACCGGAACCACCGGGTACAGAAGTTCAGCGCCGACGGCCAATGGCTGGCCCAGTTCGGCGCTCCCGGCGCGGAGCGGGGACAGTTGCACCTGCCCACCTGTGTGACGGTGGACCCGGAGGGCGATGTTTACGTCGCCGACTGGAGCGATAACGGCCAGCATCCGGGACGAGTGCATATCTTCGACGTTGCGGGCAATTTCATCATTACCCTGATCGGCGACGCCCAGGAGCTTTCCCATTGGGCCAAGTTGACGGTTGACGCCAACGCCGACTACATCAAGCGCCGCCGCGAGGTGGACATCCACGGCCAGGAGTCGGAGTGGCGGTTTGCCCTGCCCACCGGCCTGATTTACGATGCCGAAAAGGGCCGGCTGATGGTGGTGGACAGCCAGCGCAGCCGTATCCAGATTTACAACAAGGTTCGGGGCTATATGGTCCCTCAACTCAACCTGTAACCTTTAATCTGTAATCTGTTGCCCCGCAACCCATAACCGGCGGCCGGTTGTCGGGTAAGTGGCAGCTAACCTTCAAGTCCGAGTATGTTTTAGTTTCCCCGCTCCGCTCCGACCGATAACCGGCGGAACTTCGGAGGGGCGGGGAAACCTTCTTGCCTGCCACCGGCCCTCATCGGGGCTCGGCGGTAACGGGTTGGCGGTAACGGGTTGGCGGTAACGGGTTGGCGGTAACGGGTCGTAGAGTTATAGGGCGGCTCCTCTTGAGGAGTAGCTGAGCTTGCCGCGCTCAAACGCTGATTGGGTTGGCGGTTAGGTTGATTGAAGGTCAAGGACAAGCGGTTATGAACCCGGAGATGGTGGAATATTACTTACAGCTGGCGGCGGAGAATCCGGAGATGCTCTGTTCGGAGATGCCTGCGGAGATTTTGGAGGCGTGCGCCGCCGAGGCCGAGCCCACCGTGTTTATGGAGGAATTCCTGACCGCCGGCCATGTCCAATGGCTGTTGCAGCGATACCAGCGGCGGTTGCCCCAGCAATACGTAAATAACAACATTCTCCGGCTGTGGTTGCGGGCCTGCCGCCTGCACACCAGCAAGCTGACCGGCGCCCCCGACCCGGATTGGGACAAGCCCTTCTTCTCTACCGAAGATATGTAGGGGATCTTGGCTTTGTTATCGAGCATCTCCGTGAGGACCCCTGACTCCAATTCTACTGTGAAAAGCGAAATACCTCTGAATTAGATCGTGAATCCATATTGGCGGTATTATACCTAACCGCTCTACTTCCCAGGTTGCCAGGCATCCGTATAGAAACTCGGTCGGAATGGTGAACATCCGCTTGAAATCCATATAAGATGCCGGATGTGCTAAATCATCTTGGCCTTCTATTTCCCCCTCCGGTATTCGGTGATACCTCTCATTCTGGTTTCGACTTACCCCCCGCCATAAGTTACTGTTCAGAGAATACGAGGCTCGGATTTCGTTTTCTTCGTAAAGGTCGCAACAGTGTATATGCTGCAACAGCTGCGCAGAAAGATTTTCTTGAACGGGTGATTGCCTGGCCAAAAATCGGTCAGCAAGTCGCAGTCGGGAGCAATAACTATCGCCAGAGGATGGTTAACCGGAGTGAAAGTCGGTTCTAGGCTGCCGAGGCTAATCGCTTCGCCGGGATGCTCCGGCTTGAATTCCTGAACCCCCGAGAGTATTTCCCCTTGCCGCAACCGTTCTCCTCTCAAGGAAGGTTGAAAGGTAAACAGCACGTCTAGTAGTCTGAAAGCACCAGGTCCGGCCTTTTCTGAACCGGGTTTATGGAGCCGATAATTCTATTGGGCGACGGCTTGGGAGTCAGGGCAGGAAGGGACAATGCTTCAATATAATACTTGAGCCGTTCCGCGGTATCCTCAAAGTTCTCATCAACCCCCTCTCGAGGCATCAGGAAAGTCGCGAGGCAAGTCAAAATTCTCTTTATAGATTCCTCGCTGTTACCTTCTATGCCGAAGGAAGTATTATACCCTTCCGGTGAAGTAAGGAAAGCCCGAAAAGCGGGAAAACGTCCCTCAAAGTCATCGGAGTAAGAACTAAACCAAGTTCGGTTTAAGGGCATCCCGTAGTTTATCGGATATAGCCCAACGGAAGAGATAACCTCCCCACCGGTTGAATCGGTCCAAGATTTCAAAAGCATCTTCCGGACTACTCCTTATGGTTGTTTGGAAATCAGAATCAATCGAATAGATTTCTTGGCCTCCCGACTGCTTATTAGTAAGCCCGTGCCGTATTTTGACTATCCCCTGGTCAACATCCGGGATTCTGAGGGCAGCCTCGGTTTGAAACTCCTGTATGTCTTTCGAGAGCTTGAAGTCTCCCAGAAGGCCAATAAAAGAAGGGTTAAGCAATTCTAGCCAAGGGGTTTCATCTAGCCCGTAATCATCTCTGACTAGAACATCTACATACCGCAATCCGATGCGGGTATAAAAAGCTGGATTGTAAGTATCTCGGAAAACTCTTTCAACTGATTTCAGCTCGTCCCGAAAACTTTCCCATCGGCCATATTGCTTTTCCGAAACTGCTATAAACTCCTGGGTCAAGGAAATAGACCGGTTTCGGTCTTCCGTAAAGAAATGGTGTTCCGGCTGCTGTGGAATTGCCGGCATAGGCACTGGCAACCCGGAAAGTAAATCACTGAGTTCCTTGGGAATACCAATCGCGCTCTGCTGCTCGTACCAGGGATAACGGCTTCTCACCTCGTTCTGGAAATGTACCGGGCTTTTAGCCGCTATTTCCAGAATAGCAGGGTAGCGTATTTGACAGATAACTTCTGCCAAAGGGTTGTTTACATAGACCTCGCGCTGGCTGACCGGGAAAGGCATAGTTATCCCACGAACTGTATCTCGTTAGACTACATAGACAGTATCACCCAATTTTGGCGCTGCGTAAAATTCTAACCATCCTGGCAGCGTAAACATACATAGGCGGCCCGGTCCTCCGGGAGTTCCGCAACGGGCACGTTGCGCCGCCGCTGGCATACCGAACATAGCGCCGATTCCAACTGCGGCGCCGGCGGTGGGGCTTGGGTTGTCGGGTTAACTCCCCGAAACCCCACATAGCCGGGGTTTTGCTCCCGGGTACGGAGGAACCGCTCCCGGTCTTTGCGGCGGCTCAAGGCATCCTCCTGATTGGCTGACGAGCCGGTGGACTGGATCGCCGATTCGGGTCAGGACGGTCGCCGGTTAGCTGAATAGCCGGATAGCCGGACAGCCGGACAGCCGGATTGCTAGAGAGCTGGACAGCCGGTGGTTGGCGGTTACTTTACCTCGGCTACGGCTCCCGCCTCTTCCAGCTTTCCTTTGACGGAATCGGCCTCGTCCTTGCCGATGCCTTCCTTGATGCGGGCCGGAGCCGATTCTACCAGTTCCTTGGCCTCGCGCAGACCAAGGGAGGTAAGCTCACGGACGGCCTTAATGACGTTAATCTTGTTCGGGCCGATTTCCTGCAAGTTGACGTCAAACTCGCTCTGTTCATCCTCCACTGGGGCGTCGGCGGCGCCACCGGCGGGGGCGGCGGATACCGCCACCGGAGCGGCAGCGGTGATGCCGAACTCATCCTCCAGGGCCTTCACCAGGTCGGCCAGGTCCAATACGCTCATGCCTTTAATGGTTTCCAGCAGTTCCTCTTTAGTAGTCATGGGGTCTCCTTTATTTATGTGTTTGCGGTAATCCGGTAACCGGGGCTGACTCCAGCCCAAAAACAAGGCATCCTGTTTTCAACTTACCCCAATGCCAAAGGGTCAAATAACCGGGCGCCAGGTACCAATAATCAGCGCCGACAAACCGATGGCGTTAGCCTAGCCACCGGCCGGGGCTTCCGACTCCTCCAATTGGCGGATTCGGGCCTGGAGCAAGCCGTCCAGGTTCTGCAGGGGGCCGTTCAGGACGCCCATCAGCCGTTGCAGCGGCGCCTGCATCTGACCCAGCAGGTTGGCTATCAGTTGGGGTTTGGTCGGCAGAGAAGCCAGCCGCTCCACTTCCGCGGGGGCCAGGGTGTTGCCGCCTTCCAGGATGGCCCCTTGAATTGTCAGGGGCAGGCGGGTAGTCCGAATGTAATCGTTGACCGCACGGGCGGCATCTACCGGGTCATCGTAACCGAAGGCGATAGCGGTGGGGCCTTCCACGATGTCCTTGAATTGGGGTACTTGAGCACCGTCGGCGGCCAGGTTGACCAGGGTGTTCTTGACCACCAGAAACTCGACCCCGACCTCCCGCATCCGGCGGCGCAGGTCGGTCATACTGTTTACCGTAATGCCGGAGTAACCTGCGGTCAAGGCGATGGAACAACGCTCCAGCTTGTCCTTCAGCTCCGCCACTCGGTCTAATTTAGCCGGTGTTGGCAAGGTTTACCTCCTCCAAAAAAATTCCCCACGCTCATGATTGAGACGCGGGGAAACCGGCGGGGTTTCTAACGGACCTGCGTCGTTCCGCAGAGCCCGGACCGGTTAGTTTGCGCCTCGGCAGGCGGCCCGCAAGCCCGGGCCATTAACTCCCAACAAGAAGGGAGACCGGCATTCTGCAGCGTATAGGTGGTTTCAGCGTATTATATCAGCAAATCCGTTTATTGCGCTTTTTGACTATATTTTTATATTATCGAAGTTCGGGCTATTTCGGCGATTATTCCGCCGGCTTCAGGGCTTGCACTGCGGCCAGGTCCAGGGGCACGCTGGGCCCCATAGAGGACGTAAGGTAGGCCGACCGCAGGAAGGTACCCTTGACTGCCGCCGGCTTGGAATGGACTATGGCATCCACCAGCACGGCCAGGTTCTCCAGCAGCAGTTCGGAATCGAAACTTGCCTTGCCGAAGGGAGAGTGGATAATCGCCGTCCGGTCGGTGCGGTACTCCAGGCGTCCGGCCTTGGATTCCCCGATCACCCGGCCCAGGTCCCTGGGCTGAACCATTGTACCGGTACGGGGATTGGGCATCAACCCGCGGCGTCCCAGAATACGTCCCAGCTTACCGATTTTGGGCATAATTTCCGGGGTAGCCAAACCCACTTCAAAGTCCACCCAACCGCCTTCGACTTGGGCGATCAGGTCATCGTCGCCCACATAATCGGCCCCGGCCTGGCGGGCGATGTCGGCGCCCTCGCCGCTGGTAAACACCACTACCCGCACCTGCTTGCCCAACCCGTGGGGCAGGACGGTCACATCCCGCACCATCTGGTCGGCGTGACGCGGGTCGGCGCTGGTGCGCAGATGGATTTCGAAGGTCTCGTCGAACTTGGCGGTGGACAAGTCCTTAAGCAGATCGATGGCTTCTTCCGGTTGATACAGCTTGTCCAGGTCCACCCGTTCGGCTACGCTGTCGTATCGCTTACTATGCTTGGGCATATTTTCACTATTCCCCTTCCACTGTGATGCCCATACTGCGGGCGGTGCCCTCGATGATCGACATTGCCTGTTCCACCGAGGATGCGTTGAGGTCTTTCAGCTTGGTTTCGGCGATTTCCCGCAGGGCCTGCCGGCTGACGATTCCGGCCGAACCCTGGCGAAGGTCGCCGGCCCCCTTATCTACTCCGGCGGCGCGGCGCAACAAATCCGATGCCGGGGGGGTGCGGGTAACGAAGGTAAAGGAGCGGTCTTCAAAGACGGTCAGGTGTATCGGCACGACGGTCCCGGCCTGAGCGGATGTACGCTCGTTATATTCCTTGACGAAAGTCATAATATTGACGCCGTGCTGACCCAGGGCCGGGCCGACCGGCGGAGCCGGGGTAGCTTTACCCGCCTCCAATTGCAGCTTGATAATTGCCCTAACCTTTTTTGCCACCCAATCCTCCTAAGCGCTTTCCACTTGCAAAAAGTCCAATTCCACCGGCGTTTCCCGTCCGAAGAAAGAAACCAGCACCCGTACTTTGCCCTTGCTTTCGTCCACGTCGTTGACCGAACCCACGAAGTCGATGAACGGTCCCTCGGTAATGCGTACCGTATCGCCGTTTTGCAGACCGATTTTAATCCGGGCCGGGCCGGACTCCGACTGTTTCAGAATGGATTCCAATTGAGAATCTTCCAGGGGCACCGGCTTGGCCCGCTTGTCGTATTCATCCTCGGTGGAGATGAACCCGGTTACGCCCGGGGTATTGCGCACTACGTACCAGCTTTCATCGTCCATGCTCATCTGCACCAGGATATAGCCGGGGAAAAGCTTGCGCAGTTCCGACTTTCGCTGCCCGTCCTTGAAGATTACCTCTTCTTCGGTGGGCACAATTACCTGAAAGATCCGGTCCTGCATATCCAGGCTTTGAATCCGCAAGTCCAGGTTCTTTTTAACCCGGTCTTCCTGGCCGGAGTAGGTATGGACGATATACCAGCGAAATTCCGGTACTGGCTCCAGTTCCTCGTCCGTCTGGCTTTCTCTTTCAGTGGTCATTAGCTGTCACGCTTGACCCAAAACCGGCGCACACCGCCACTCCTAAGACGACCATCGCCGGGGCGAGGGAACGGCAGAGCAGGGATTACCGGATGCCCGGGCGACCAGGGTTTGGGTTCGCCTTAAAATATCCTGAATATGAGACGGTTAAATAACTCGGCAAACAACCGGTCCAGGCCGCCGAGAAAGAAACCGATAACCACGGCCAATACGATAACGATGGCCGTAAGCCGGGCGGTTTCCTCCTTGCTGGGCCAAACCGATTTTCGCAGCTCCGACAGCACATCCTGCATGAATACGACCGGACTGATCCGGCCCATGCTGCGCGGTGTGATCGGCGACTGATTGCGTTGGGCGCCCGCTCGGGCCATCAGGTACTACCGTATTTCCCGGTGAGTCTTATGGCCGCGGCAGCGCGAGCAATACTTGCGCAATTCCAGTCGCTGGGTATCGTTACGGCGGTTCTTGACCGTGCCGTAATTGCGCTCCCGGCAGTCGCTGCACTGTAGGGTAATGACTCCGCGTATGTCTCCCGTTTTTCTTGCCATAAATCCTGCCTATTCCAATAGTTTAGTGAATACACCGGCGCCGACGGTGCGGCCGCCCTCGCGGATGGCGAAGCGCAGTCCCTCTTCGATAGCCATCGGCGTGAGCAGGGAAACGGTCATGGTGATGTTATCCCCGGGCATAACCATTTCCACCCCTTCGGGCAGGCCGATCTGACCGGTGATGTCGCTGGTGCGGATATAGAACTGGGGCTTGTAGCCGGGGAAGAAGGGGGTATGCCGCCCGCCCTCCTCGCGACTCAACACGTACACTTCCGCTTCGGCCCGGGTGTAGGGCCGCATCGAGCCGGGCTTAACCACCACCTGGCCTCGTTCGACCTCGTCCCGGTCCACGCCGCGGAGCAGGATGCCCACTGCGTCGCCGGCCTCGGTGGAATCCAGCAGCTTGTGGAACATTTCCAGGCCGGTGGCCACCGTCTTGCGCACGTCGCCGTGGCGGATAATTTCGATTTCCTCACCCTGTTTCAAGGAGCCGCGCTCCACCCGGCCGGTTACCACGGTGCCGCGGCCCTTGATGCCGAACACGTCCTCGATGGGCATCAGGAAGGGCTGGTCGGTGAGTCGGGTCGGCATGGGGATGTACTCGTCCATGGCGTCAACCAACTCCTGGATTCCCTTGGCCGCGTCGGCGTCTCCTTCCAGGGCCTTGAGCGCGCTGACCCGCACGACCGGCGTGTCGTCGCCGGGGAAGTCGTAACGGCTAAGCAACTCTCGGACTTCCAGCTCCACCAACTCCAACAGCTCCTCGTCGTCCATCATGTCCACCTTGTTCAAGGCGACCAGGATACGGGGCACCTCTACCTGGCGAGCCAGGAGGATGTGTTCCCGGGTCTGGGGCATGGGGCCGTCGGGGGCGCTGACGACCAGAACCGCTCCATCCATCTGGGCGGCGCCGGTAATCATGTTCTTGATATAGTCGGCGTGGCCGGGGCAGTCCACGTGGGCGTAGTGACGGTTCACGCTCTCGTATTCCACGTGGGCGATAGCGATAGTCACGCCGCGGCTCTTTTCTTCCGGGGCGTTGTCAATGCTGTCCAGATCCCGGAAATTAGCCATGCCCTGGTCGGCCATCACCTTGGTAATGGCGGCGGTGAGCGTAGTCTTGCCGTGGTCAACGTGCCCGATGGTGCCCACATTCACGTGGGGTTTGGAACGATTGAAATGCTGCTTGGCCATCTACTTTTATCTCCTTGAGCGTACTGGAGCCCAGAGGCGGGATTGAACCGCCGACCCCGTTCTTACCAAGAACGTGCTCTACCGCTGAGCTATCTGGGCTCGCGACCCACAAAAATTTATTGAGTTTTGGTTAGTAATTATTGAGTTTTGGTTTGGCCCGATAATCATTCGTCAAGTGGTGGAGGGGGCAGGATTCGAACCTGCGAAGCCCTTCCGGACGCCAGATTTACAGTCTGGTGGTATTAACCACTCACCCACCCCTCCCTAACGTTACGTTACCCGGCCCCATACCCCGGGAATCAGGCAATTAGCCGAACCGATACCGAATATGCTACCGGGTATGGATCACACTGTCGAGAGCCCCAGAGGGGACTCGAACCCCTAACCTGTCGATTACAAATCGACTGCGCTACCGTTGCGCCACAGGGGCAAAGCACACCTCACAGACTAGAAAAGGCCCCGCAACCTCGGGGCCAAATTACCAGCCGGCTTGATACGCTGGTAATTATATAAAACCCTTACTAAAAAGTCAATTGTATTTCCCAGTTGGTTCCGTTCGGAAGTGGGGTTTGCTCCGATTCAGACTGCCCCCGAAAACCCCAAAAGCAAACGGAACCTCCCAGTTCTTCAAGGCTATCGCATTTGGCGCTCTATGCCCCGAATTGGCCGCCTTGACTCCTGGCCCGCTGCCGTCATTTCGGAGAAATCCGGAATCCGGAATCCGGAATTCGGAGAATCCCCGGCGCTCCGCCTCGCTCATCCTGAGCCGGTCGAAGGACCTGCCCGACCTGCCCGACCGGCCCGACCTGCCCGACCGGTCCACATTCCGGCCTGCGCCGGAAAGACGATTGCCTGGGACTTGGTCGCCCAAAGGCGAATGCCTTGAAGAACTCCTGAATGGGCCTGAAAACCGGAAATTGAGGCTTCATTCCGGTAATACATAATACCGCCTGGCAATGCCGCTTGTTGTCCTGCGGTTCCCTCTGTACTATGGAGTTCAAGCCATGGACTTCAAGCCATGGACTTCAAACCAGGGAGTCCAAACTAGGGAGTTCAAGTCTGCACTGGGAGGAAAAGATATGCCGCTGCCGCCCGACCGCATGGACTACAGCCCGATAATCGACCGGCCGGTCATCAAATGGCCTAACAACGCCCGAATCGGCTTTTGGGTAGCCCCCAACGTGGAGCATTACGAATACCTTCCCCCGCGGGACGGCGTCAGAAATCCCTGGCCCCGGCTCCCGCACCCCGACGTTCAACAGTATTCTTCCAACGAGTTCGGCAATCGCGTCGGTTTCTGGAGGGTGCTGGACGTTTTGGACCATTACAATATCCGCTGCTCGACTACCTTGAGCCTGGGAGTGCTGGAGCACTTTCCGGAGGTGGCCGAGGCAATGCTCCGGCGGGACTGGAGCTTCGTTAACCACGGCTTTTACAACACCCGATTTGTCACCACTTATGACGAGCAGCAGGAGCGGGAGTTCCTGTACGCCTGCCGTGAGACCTTCCGGCGGCTGACGGGAAGGGAGTTGAAAGGCGCATCCGGGCCTTCCGCTTCCAACACCGAACGCAGCCCGGACCTCCTGGCCGAAACCGGGTTTGTTTACCAGACCGACTGGAAAATAGATGACCAACCCCTGCCGATCAAGGTCAAGTCGGGCAAACTGGTCTGCGTTCCCTACACTTCCGAACTGAACGACGCTCCGCTGTTCCGGCACCATTTTGAGGCGGATTACTACGCCGAAATCTGTAAGGCGCAATTCGACCAGCTATATGATGAGAGCGAAGAAAGCGGACGGTTGATGTGCATCGCGATTCATCCTTACGCCATGGGCCGCCCCCACCGCATCAAGTACCTGGACCAGGTTTTGGATCATATTATGTCCCATAGCGGAGTGTGGCAGGCCACCACCGATGAGATTGCCGAATACTATTTAGCCAACTATTACGACCAGGCGATAGCCCACGCAGAACGGGTTGACCATTAACGGTTAATCACTAATCACTAATCACTAATCGCTAACCGTTAGCCGCAAAGGCGTAAACGCTCTTGCGCCCCGGAAAATACCCGGCATAGGCCGGTTACCCACCAGGAAACCGACTGCTGAAAGGAGAACGTCATGGCTGTTCAGCTTCACTACGGGATGGACCACAATCATTATGACTGGTCTCCCTTTAACCAACAGCGCGCCCGCCTGCGTTGGCCCAACGACGCCAGGGTGGCCGTCTGCGTAATTGTCACCCTGGAGCACATGGAATGGACCCCGCCTCCGGGGACTTACCAGAACCCGGTCCTTTCCGGCGGCTACGGGGCCGCGCCTTTCCCCGATGTTACTCGTTGGTCGCACCGGGAATACGGGCACCGGGTGGGAATATTCCGGCTGCTTGATGCCCTGCAAAAACATGGACTCAAACCAACCGTGGCGATGGATGTGCTGACCGCCCAGAATTATCCCTACCTGGTCCGCCACTGTCAGAACCTGGGCTGCGAGATTATCGGTCATGGAATGTCGGTCAGCCGTCTGATTACCAGCAATATGTCGGAGCCGGAAGAAAGGCAATACATCGCCGAGTCGGTGCAGGGCCTGTCCGCCGCAACCGGAGCACCGCCCCGGGGTTGGCTGGGGCCGGAGTACGGGGAGTCGGAGCGGACGCCCCAACTGCTGGCCGAAGCGGGCATCGAATACGTTTGCGACTGGACCAACGACGAGCAGCCGTTCCCCTTGAACACCGCTCCGCACCGGCTGTTGTCCCTGCCGGTGATGCTGCCGTTAGACGATGTGAGCGCCCTGTGGGACCGGCACGTTGCCATCGGACGTTATGTAGAAATGGTGCAGGAAAGTTTTGACACCATTTACCGGGAAGGCGCTGATAACGGGCGGCTCATGGTGCTGAATCTGAGGCCCTGGCTGATGGGCCAGCCCTTTAGAGTGCGGTACCTGGTCCGGGCCCTGGCTTATATGATGGGCCACCAGGGGGTATGGGCCGCCACCGGGTCGGAGGTAGCGGACTGGTTCCGGGAGAATCCGCCCACCGCCCGGTGATTGCCAATTGGGGTTTCCGCCGACATCGGCCACCCCGGTTTTAAGCTATAATCGCCGCGAGCAATCGCCGCCAATCAACCCGCCAAGGCACGGGACGTGAGGAGGCAGCCTAAACGTCGTCACCTGAATCAGGAAGCCCCAGGACCTTAACGCCGGATGGTATGCCGGATGGTATGCCGGGTGGCATGCCGGATGGTATGCCGGGTGGCATGCCGGATGGTATGCCGGGTGGCATGCCGGATAGTGATGGGCCCGGTTCTGGAGATCGGCGCCCGTCCCGACGCCGATCGCCGGCGCGTATCAGTACGTTCTCCTCGCTGCGCCACCGCGACTTTCTGCTGCTATGGCTCAGCAATCTCTGCAATGCCTCGGCGAGCTGGTTTCAGCAAATTACCATTCCCTGGGTGGTCTGGGAAATCTCCGGCTCGTCCTTCCTGGTGGGGGTTGCCGCCGGGATGCGGTCCATGCCCTTCCTGCTGGTTGGCCCGATGGCCGGCGTGATGGCCGACCGGATTGACCGGCGCAAAATGGTGCTGGTGGTGCAGAGCGCATTGGCGGTGGTGGTGCTGGCCTTTGCCGTGGCGGTGCACCTGGGGCATGTGGTGGGCTCCGCAGGGGTGCTTTATGCCCTGCTGTTCACTTTCATCGCCGGCTTGCTTCACTCTTTGGTCCAGCCGGTGCGGCAGGCAATGGTCGCCAACACGGTACCCCGTGAAGATTTGTGGAATGCCATTGCGCTCAACTCCATTGCCGGCAATGTGGCCCGGGTGGTGGGCCCGGGTCTGGGCGGAGTGCTCATCGCCTGGTTGGGGCCGGCGGTCAACTTCTACATCGAGGGAGTCTTCTACGTCCTGATGGCCCTGGCAATTGTTCCAATAGCCCTGCCCTACCGGGAAGCAGTCACCGCCAGCGCTTCTTCGGTGTTGACCAACCTCAGGCAGGGTTTCGCCTACGTGGTTACGGAGCAGCGGGTCCTCCGGCTGTTGCTGGTCGCTTGCGTCTCGGATGTAATGATTGCTCCCATCATCCACTTGATGCCGGTTATCGCCGATGAAGTGCTGGGGCGTGGCCCCGAGGTTTACGGCTTTCTGGTCCTGTCCACCGGCGTCGGCGGAATCATCGCGACCGTCTTATTTGCTTCCCTGGGCGGAGCCTTCCGGAAGGGGTCGGTCGGACTGCTGGCTTTGCTGCTGCTGGCGGGTTCGGCCCTGTTGTTGGGACTGTCAACCTGGCTTTGGGTGTCGTTGGCCGCAATGTTTGGCCTGGGGTTTTTCCGCTTAATCTTCAAGATTAACAACAACACCCTGGTGCAAACCACCATCCCCGACTCCCTCAGGGGTCGGGTGATGTCAATTTACCATCTGGACCACGGCATCACCCCGTTGGCGAGCATGGCCCTGGGGCTGATGGCCGAGTTTGTGGCCGCCAACCTGGTGGTAATGATGGTAGGGGTGATTAGCCTGGCCCTAGCGGTCTACGCCTACCTGGCATTTTCCGATATTCGCCGCATGGAATAATGAAAAACAGGGCCGGCCGGCCGACGGCCCCGTTTGCCAGTCTTGGTCTTCGGGAAACGGGGTGACGGCGCTGGCGTTTAATGACTTATTCAGGAGTATCCTTAGCAGTGATAGTTGTTGGGGGCGGCCGTGCCTGCTTCGGTCACTCTCGACCCTCGCCCGTCGCCCGTCACCCGTCGCCCGTCACCCGTCACCCGTCGCCCGTCACCCGTCACCCGTCGTCGTTCGCCGTTAGGGGTTACCGCAGTACCCGCTCATCGCCAACCCGACGGGTTACGCGCTGTTGGTCCAGGTGTTCCAGCAGGGGCAGGATATATTTTCGGCTGGTGTCGAACATGGTGCGGGCATCGGCCACGGTGATACTTCCCTTGTCCTCCAGGTGCGCCACAATCTTGTCGGTTAACTCCCGGTAGGCCGAGGCCGCAAATACCACCGACTCGTTGACCTTTACCACCTTTCCCTGGTCGATCAATGCCCCCAGCAATTCCGGGTCGGGGTGCCGCTCGGTGGGGGGAGCATAGGGGGTCTGTTCCAGGGACTGCAGATAGTCCGCCGCTTGACGTTCCAGTTCCGGGGTCAGCGATACCTGGTAGTCGGGAAGGCGCAGGAATTGCCCTTCCTCGAACAGGCTGCCTTCCTCCACCAGGCGGGCCAACGCCTTCAGGTACACCGGTTGGGACAGTTCGGAGCGGCTGCGGATTTCCTGGGTGGGAGCGCCCCGCCGCAGGGGGTGCCGGTTATGGTAGGTTTGCAGCGCCAGCAGGACTTTGCCTTTGAGGATGTTCCAGCCTTGGGCCGAATATACCACTCCGTCGCTATCCATTCCCAGGCTTCCCAGGATTATCAGGTCGTCGGCCTCGGCCAGCAGCGCCGCCCGCTCCAGCGCCTCCTCGGCAGACAGGTTGGAGCGTTGGGACAGGGTGCGCAGGTCGCAGGGGCCCCATTGGTTAGCCACGCTGAAGATAACATCCTCGCCACTGCCCTGGTCCAGCATCAGCAACTGTTCGATGGTTTCCTGGTTAAAACGGCGGTGACGCCGGCGCGGGTTGGGGTCAACTATCTGGCCGCCGCCCAGGGTGTCCTCGGCGGAGCGCAGGACGAAATAATCGCCCTTGACCATCGGCACCGGGTCATCCAGCAATAGCTGAATCCAGCCCTCCTCGCCCGGGGCCAGCCGGTCGGCGTCCAGCAGCCGCACCCGCGCTCCGACTTCGCTGGTGAACAGGTGAAAGGTGATGCCCGCGTTGTGGCGCAGCGGATGGGGCGCCCCCTTGACCATTCGCAGCCGCGCGTCCAGGCGGCGGGTGGACCGCAGCCAGCCCGGTAAGGTAACAAACTCGCCCCGCTGAATGTCGTTTCGGGCGATGCCGGACAGGTTCACCGCCAGCCGGACGCCCGGGTTGCTTTGCTCCACCCGGGCCTTGTGGCTTTGCAGTCCCCGGATTCGGCCCCGCATACCGGAGGGCGCCAGTTCCACCTCCTGACCCACCGCAAAGAAACCGTCAATCAGGGTGCCGGTGACCACGGTGCCAAAGCCGGAGATGGAAAAACAGCGGTCAACGGGCAGCCGGGGCCGCCCCAAATCCCGGCGCGCCCCGGTCTGGTCCAGAATATCGTCAATGACCGCCTTTAATTCCTCCAGCCCGGCTCCGGTATAGGCGGATACGCCCACCATGGGGCAGCCCTCAAAGGAGGTGCCGGCGACGGCATCCTCCACCTCCGCCTTAACCAGCTCCACCAACTCCTCATCCACCAGGTCGGTCTTGGTGACTACTACCAGGCCGCGCTTTATCTGGAGGATGTCGAGGATTGCCAGGTGCTCCCGGGTTTGCTGCATAACGCTTTCGTCGGCGGCCACAATCAACAGGGCCAGGTCGATGGCGCCAACTCCGGCCAGCATATTCTTGATGAACCGCTCATGCCCCGGAACGTCCACGATGCTGACCTCCCGACCGCTGGGCAGGGTCATCCAGGCAAAGCCCAAGTCCACCGTCATCTCCCGTTCCTTCTCCTCGGGCAGCCGGTCCGGGTCAATATCGGTCAATGCCTTGACCAGGGTAGATTTGCCGTGGTCCACATGGCCGGCGGTGCCGATGACGTACATGGGTGGCGTCCTCTTTTTGGAAATATTTGCGAAATGGAATAAGGATATCACCTATCGGGGCCGGTGGAGGAGAACTGCGGTAACTCCGGGGGTTGCCACAGAAGGATGCCGAGGTAAATCGATATTAATGACCGAGCTACAATAATGGAAGAAGAGTCATTCTTGATCCGGCGCACGGGACATATAACCCTTGCCCAGGTGATTCTCAATTATTTTAGCGAAAGAAGTATTGCTGAAAGTAAGCGTGGCGGCGTGGTAAACGGTCAGCACTAGGTCTTGAAGTGGCTGGTCGGATTCCAGAGCGGTAACCCTGATGTCTGCGTCAAGGGCTGCCAACTTACTACGGGAAATACCCCTTGAATGGGTAAGATGGATGGAATGGTCAGCTAGATAATCAGCCACAGCCTGGGATTTTGCTTCTCTTTGGCTTTCTGGCAAAGCGTCAAACATATAGCTTGACAGCCAATATCGAACTACGGCTGCGGAAAGAGCGGAAGCGTTATCAGCTTCAACCAACAGGTCAGGCCCATATTGGCGTAACATCTCAGCCCAGACCGGGTACTCATCGGGGTTTTCCAGGCAGGCTTGCTTGGCCCTCTCAAATTGCTCGGTTATGGCTTGACCCGGAACCATTCGAAAACCGAAAGAGGTTTGCAAGATGAACTGCGGGTCAATTGGACCCAATTGTGAATGGGCGGCCATAACAATTTCGTCTGCTACGAAGGACAAAATAGTTGCTGCCGACATAGCCATGTGGGGAACGAATGCCCTGATATTATCAAACTTGTTTCTCAGGTACTCACCAATAGCTTCGGTAGCTTCAACTGATCCGCCTGGACTGTGGATTATGAGGTCCAAGTCGGGTCCTTGGAGGCCGTGAACCGCTTCCATAAACCCTTGCATATCGGAGTGGTCAATGGAGGTCAAAGAAGGTGCCCACGGTTTTTGCAAGTGTCCACCAGCATAAAGAATAACATCGCGATGGGTATATTCGTTCAAGTTGCGAATCGCTTGACGGCGGACATAGTCGTAGGCATCCCATCGTGGGGTTGTCATTTCCTGAAGCTGTTGAAACAGTTCTCCCCAAGTAGGCATACTATTCGGAAGGCTGCGCTACCGTGTGGTTAGTGGCTACCACTGTAGGGAGCCGACCTTTATGCTTCCTATAAAAGGCCGGCTTGACCTTGCGGGAATCGGGATTTTTGGTGGGGCGGTTCTCTTTCATATAGGTTTCCATGTTGTCGAAGAATCTCAGGATTTCCTCACGCCTTGAGCCTATGATTTTCCGATTCTGTGTCACGCACACCTCTTGGTAAATGCTGCTTCGCTTGATAAAGTATATCATAAGCGCCGGTTGTATCAATCATTGATTCTCTACTTTTATCCCAGCTTCTCCATAGGCATAGTCAATATCGGCTTAATCGGTGTCCTTATCCCCTTGCCCTGCAAAGTGTTAGCTGTTGTAAATTACCCGAGTAACTGGAAATATAGCCAGACGTTCACGGATCTACGATATTGAAAGCAAAAGCAGCCATGAAGCTCCAGGCGGCAATGCAACAACTGGAAAGCCTGGGCACCGCCCAGAACCGGAAAATCTACCGGCGGCACGGCGTCGGCGAAAACCTGTTCGGGGTCAGCTACGCCAACCAGAACAAGCTGGCCAAGGAAATTAAACGCAACCACGCACTGGCCCGGGAACTGTGGACTTCGGGCAACCACGACGCCCGGATTCTGGCTACGATGATTGCCGACCCTTCCCAAACCGATGCCTTCTTGCTGGATTCCTGGGTCACTGACCTGGACAGCTACGTGGTTACCGACGCCTTTTCCGGCCTGGTTGGCAAGACCGCCCTGGCTTATGAAAAAGCGGAGGAATGGACCCGCCACGAGGCGGAATGGCCCGGGCGCGCCGGCTGGCACCTGGTCGCCCACCTGGCGATGAAAAACCCGGACTTGCCCGACGCCTACTTTACCGCTCTCCTGGCGGCCATTGAGGGAGAGATTCACGACCGCAAGAACCGGGTCAGAGACGCGATGAACAACGCCCTGATCGCCATTGGCATCCGCAACGACGCCCTGGAGCAACCGGCCCTGGCCGCCGCCGCCCGCATCGGCAAGGTGGAGGTTGACCACGGCGAGACCGGCTGCAAAACCCCGGACGCGGTGGAATACATCCGCAGAACGCTGGCCCGCCGCCGGCAAAAAGCCGAAGCCGCAGCGGATAAGACCACCCGCACCGCAAAAGCCCCCAAGCCCCGAAGCTGACAAATCCGGCGTCCGGCGTCTCTGCCCGGTCGCCCGGTCTAGGGGCGTTGGTTCAAGTCCTGGGGCGGGTTGGCCTGGCCCAGGAAATTATGTCCCCAGCAGGCGACTTGACCATTGTAGCGCAGGCCGCAGGCGTGCAGGTCGCCGCTGCTGATGGCGACAAACCCTTGTAATTGGGGCGGCTCCAACTCATCGTCAATATCCCGGCCCCAGCAGGTCACGGAACCGTCGGCCTGCAACCCACAGGTAAACTCCCCGCCGCTGCTGACGGCGATGAAAGATTCCCCTTCCGGCGGACTGGCCTGACCGTAACGGTTGTTGCCCCAGCAGACGGCGGCGCCATCATCTCGCAGTCCGCAGGTATGCTCCCCGCCGCCGCTGACCTGGGTTAAAATCTCGTCCTCCGGCGTCGGCAGCCAGGCTACTTGATGCCGGCCCCAGCATACCGGGGAGCCGTCAGAGCGGAGGGCGCAGGTATGCCGGTTGCCGCTGCTGATGGCGGTGAAAGTCTCCCCGGCCGGAGGGATGGTCTGCCCGTGGCTGTTGCCGCCCCAACAGACCGCCGTGTCGTCCGGGCGCAGACCGCATACGTGCGACTCGCCGCTGCTGACCGCCTTGATTTTCAGACCCAACTCCGGCGTCAACCGGCCCAAGTTGGTCAGACCCCAGCAGGACGGCGAGCCGGTCTTGTCTCCGTCGGAGCGGATGCCGCAGGTAAAGGCCCCGCCGCCGCTGATTGCCGAATAGGTCCGGTTGCCCGGCACCTGCAACTGCCGGCTGATGTCGCTGCCCCAGCACCGGACGGAGCCGTCGGTGAACCGCCCGCAAGTATGCCCATGGCCGCTGCTGATGTCGATGACGCGGTAAGGCGGCGGTGTGGCGGTGGGAGTCGGTATTCGCGGCCCCGGCGTAGGAACGTCAATGGGTGACGCCGGAGACGTCGTATTGGTTGGCGGTGGGGAAGGCGTGGGCGTATTGGTTGGCTCCGTAGTCGGGGCGGGAACCGGCGTGTTTGTTGGTTGCGCGGTCGGTGCAGGTACGGCTGTGGGCACGATTGTGGGTACGGTTGTGGGTACGGTTGTGGGTTCAATTTCGGGTGTTGCCGCTTCCGGCGGGGTTTCGGGCGTGGCCGTCACTTCCGGTACGCCGGTGGGTTCGATTGTGGGTTCAACTGTAGGTTCAACCGCGGGCGCGACTGTGGGCGCGACTGCGGGAGCCTGCTTGGCCAGGGCCGCCGCCACCGCCGCCTGTACCGTGGCCTCAATGTCCGGCGTATTTTCCGGCAGTCGGCTTGGCGCTGGCGCTGGTATTGGCGCCGGGTTCGTTCCGCAGCCACTGACCAGCGCCAGCGCCAGCACGGCCAACAAACTTAACGAGAGAGCGTACGCCGTGCGGCGGACATTACGGCGAATAGTTAACCGGATAGGGGGATACTTGAAGGGGTTAAAATATTGCAAGGTTCAGGTTCTCCGAAAATATAAGGGTACTCTGAATAAGTGATTAAAGGACAGCGCCTTCACCCCGTCGTTCCTGCGAAAGCAGGAACCTAAAACGCTGTGGACTGATGTTCCTGCCTTCGCAGGAACGACGGGTAGGGTTCAATATCCAGGTTACGGACTTACTCAGAGGTTCCCTAATTCTCTTTATAGAACGGACCGGGACAATTGCGGCGCCAACCGGCCCCAACCCGGCCCCAACCCGGCGCCAACCGATCCCAATCGGCCCAGGGGTCAAGGTAACGCTTTTCAGCGGCGCCGGTCCGGTGGGTTGCGTCCCGGTGGGAAGTATCAGCCGGCGCTAGTCCAGAAAGCGGGTGAAAACCTGATTGGCGACCAGGTAGGATTCTTTGCTCAGGCGGAGGACTGGGCCTTGCCGCTCCAGCAGACCCAACCCCAGCAACTCGTCAATTTGGGACCGGTATTTTGCCGCCAGGTCAACTCCCGGCCCCAACCGGGCCGATGCCTGGTCCAGGTTCAGCCCGTCCAGCAATCGCAGCCCCAGGAACATCGTTTCCGTTGCTGCCAGGGCCGGGCTGATGCGTTCCTGCCCGCCCACCGGGCCGATGCCCTCCAGCTCTGCTTCGGTCAGCGCCGCCACCGATGCCAGCGGCATTGGCTTGCTCTCGGCCCACTGCCTTACCGCCTCAATGTAACCGCGGGGCGAGTCCATGTCCCAAAAGCGAAAGCCCCCCAGCGAGGAGTGGGCGCCCGGGCCTACCCCCAGATAGGGCAGGTTTTGCCAGTAGGCCAGGTTATGCCGGGAACTCAACCCGTCCCTGGCCCAGTTGGAAATCTCGTAGTGGTGGTAGCCGCCGTCGGCCAGCAACTCCCGGGAGTAGTGGTACATATCCGCCGCCAGGTCCGGGTCCGGGCTGGGCAGCTTGCCCTGTTCTACCCAAAGATGCATGGGCGTGCCTTCTTCCAGCGTCAGGCAATACAGGGAAATATGAGTCGGCTCCAGGGCGGCCAGCCGTTGCAGCGTGTCCTGCCATTGGGCCAGCGTCTGTTGGGGCAGGCCGTACATCAGGTCCAGATTGACGTTGGCAAACCCGGCCTCGCGGACGTTCCGAAACACCGCAATGGCCTGTTCGGCGTCGTGGCGGCGGCCCAGCATGGCTAGCAGGCCGTTGTCCAGGCTCTGCACGCCGATGCTGAGGCGGTTGACTCCCTGAGCCAGCAGGCTCTGGGCCTTGGCAAAAGTCAGGTCGCCGGGGTTGGCCTCGATAGTTATCTCGGCGTCGGGCCGGACCAGAAATGCCGCACCGGCGGCGTCCAGGATGCGCCCGATGGCCCCGTCGGGCAGATATGAGGGCGTCCCTCCGCCGAAGAAAATGGTGTTGACCGCCGGTCGGTTCAACACCCGGCCCCAGGTGGTCAGCTCGACGCTCAACGCCTCCAGGTAGGGATAAATCAGGCTTTCGATGCCCTGGTAGGTATTGAAATCGCAATAGGGGCACTTGGTCTGGCAGAAGGGGACGTGAATATAAAGAGAAATACCGGGGTCGGCGTCACCGGGGTCGGCAGCAGCAACATCGGCGTAGGCGGCAGTAGTGGCAGCAGTGGTAGTGGTAGCAGTAATGGTCGGCTTGGCTAACATCGGCGGCCGGTTATTCCTTCTCATCATCAATAAAGCGCGCCTTGCCGTCCACCACTTGAGACGGGTCCTTATCCTCCGGCCGGTCGGATTTGGGTTTATTGCCCAGGTGTTCGTCCACAATTGCCGGGGGCGCCAATTTAACCAGGAGCAGCACGGCCAGCCCCAGGATTATCAAGTCGTCAAACCGGCCCAGGACTGGAACGGAGTCCTTAATCAGGTCAATGGGCGAGAGGATGTAAAGCAGGGCCAGCGGGACCAACGCCCGCAGGAAAATGCTTACGCGTCGGTCAAAGGTAAGCCGCCAGACCATCAGAATATAGCGGAGTAGCTTGGGCAAGAACCGGGGCAGGAGCATCATCAGCAGCGGGAAGATTAAACGGGACATGACAGCCCCCTAATCACAAATACCATAATCATTATAGACCGGGGCCGGATAAACTGTAACCCGCCCGCTCCGTCAGGTCCCTTACCACGCCATTGCTGCCATGTTCTGCTCTTTAATCCGGTTCTTGCCCCGCCAATTAAGCGAAGACCTTTTCCATTTCCAGAGAATAGGCGCCGTCGCGGGCGGCGCTGGTTACCCTGGCTCGGTGCAAGTAGGCCTCCTGGGCCAGCGATATCCGGGAAGGGTCGCCACCCCAGATCTTCAGAGGAGTCGCCTGTAGGCCCCGGCCGTAGGAGAAGCTGAGTTGCCACGGCGTAGCCGAGTCTTTATACTCGTTCATTGCGTTCAAGTTAGCCGTGGCGTCGTCGTCGTTTTGCCCACCGGAAAGGAAGACGATACCGGGCATGGCCGCAGGCACGGTACGCTTGAAGCAGCTCAAGGTGGCCTCGGCTACCTGTTTCGGGCCCGCCCGGTTGGGGGCTTCCGACCCGGACAGAACCATATTGGGCTTTAGCAGCATACCTTCCAGGAATACCTGCTGCCGGTTCAACTCCTCGAACACGCGCTGTAACGTGGCCTCGGTTACATTGAAACAGCGGTCGATGTCATGGTCGCCGTCCATCAGCACTTCAGGCTCGACGATGGGGACGAGACCCGCCTCCTGGGAAAGGGCGGCGAAACGCGCCAGGGCATGGGCATTCACGTCGATACAATACGATGAGGGTATGTCCTTGCCGATAGTGATTACGCCGCGCCACTTGGTAAACCTGGCGCCCAGTTCGCGGTACTCTTCAAGACGTTCGCGGAGACCGTCCAATCCCTCGGTCACGGTCTCATCAGTAGAGCCGGCCAATGGCCGAGCTCCCTTGTCCACTTTGATGCCCGGAAATACGCCTGCATCGTTGAGGATATCGACAAATCTCTTGCCGGTATCGGCGCTCTGCCGGATGGTCTCATCAAAGAGGATAACGCCGCTAAGGTAGTTGCCAATGCCTTCGGCGTTGATCAGAAGCTGGCGCCACGCGCGGCGGTTGTCTTCCGTAGATTCCAGGTTTATGCTACTCAACCGGCGGGCAATCGTGGAATCGCTCTCGTCGGCGGCAAGAACGCCTTTGCTCTTGGACACCATCATCTGGGCTGTGGCCTGTAGTCCCTGAGTATTCATGCTTGCTTCCTCACTCGCTTAAAGCATTGGTATGCCGACTCTAAATACCAGTGTAAACCGGCCCTTGACTCCAGGGATTATAACACGACAGACGCCTTGGAAACCGATGTCCGGTTTTCTGATATACTCCTCAACGAGTTTCTTGTTTACTTGTTTAGAGGGAGGCGCTTATGACTACAACTCCTCAGGCTATTGACCGCAACTTTGCCATGGACCTGGTGCGCGTCACCGAATCCGCAGCCATCGCGGCGGTGCAGCACATGGGTATGGGGGATAAGGAACTGGTGGACCAGGCGGCGGTGGACGCAATGCGCTTCACCCTCGGGTCTATGGCTATGGACGGTATTGTCGTCATTGGCGAGGGGGAGAAGGACGAAGCGCCCATGCTGTACAACGGCGAAGAAATAGGCGATGGGACCGGACCGAAGATGGATATCGCCGTTGATCCCATCGACGGCACGACGCTACTGTCCAAAGGATTGGCCGGGGCCATCGCCGTAATCGCCCTCTCGGAACGGGGCACAATGAACTGCCCCAGTGAAGTAGTCTATATGAACAAGATAGCCGTCGGTAAAGAAGCCAGGGACGCCATTGATATCGACGCTTCGGTGGAGACCAATCTTAAGAACATCGCCAAGGCTAAAGGAAAAACAGTCCGCGAGCTAACCGTCATAGTGCTGGACCGACCGAGACACGCCCAGCTTCTGGACGATATCAGAAGCGCCGGAGCGCGCATTAAGCTGATCTCCGACGGGGACGTGGTAGCGGGCCTCCAGGCCGCCATGCTGGGAAGCGGAGTGGATGTCTTGATGGGGATTGGCGGCACACCGGAGGGCGTAATTACGGCTGCCGCCCTGCGGTGCATTGGCGGAGCGATTCAGTGCAAGGCCTGGCCTCGGGACGATGGGGAGCGCGCTGCGGCAGAGGCGGCAGGAACCGACTTGAACAAAGTTTATTTCACGGAAGACCTGGTTTCGGGGGATGACGTGGTTTTCGCCGCCACGGGAGCCAGTACCGGCGACCTGCTTCGGGGTGTTCGCTACTTTGACGGTGGGGCCCAAACCCATTCCCTGGCATTGCGGTCTCGGTCGGGCACTTTGCGTTGGATCGAGGCGGCCCACGATTTCAGCCGCCTGGACAAGGTTCGCCCCCGTAGCTGACCGGCCGGGCCGATACGCCACGGGCCGGCGTTCGGAAACGTTCTTGCCAGGATCGGCGCACTGCCTGAAGAGCAAGCGCACGGCAAGAGACTAAACATCCCCAGAATATCCGACCGCATGGTGCGGCGCATTGTAGCGGCTGGCACGACGCCCCGGAGCAAGCAACGGCCTCAGGGGCGCAGCAAGGGGACTTGAAGCAAGGGGACTTCAAGCACGGGTCATTCAAGCACGGGTCATTCAATGGTCAAGGGAAATCCGCTCATGGCGGAAATTGCAAAGCTCATGTTTGCGTTTATCGGGCTTTCTTGGTGTTTCGTGAGACCGGTTGGTTCCGAAGCTGCTCCGGTTAAGCGGGTATGGTGAGTCTCACCATGGTGCCTTGTCGGTGCGCCGTTTCTCGTCGTTCGGGTTCTGCGGCGCCATACATGGTGAGTAGGCCGGAGCCTGATTGGATCCACAGCTTCCGGCCGGGTTTGCTCATCTCTGTGATGGTCATCCACAGGCCGATTCCTCTGGTGGGGATCCCGGTGCCGGATAGCAGCTCTTGGACGGCGAGGCCTATCGCGTCTGCGTCGGTTTCCGGTTGGGGGAGTTCCGGGTTACGGGCCAGAGTGGCTCGGATGCCGTCACCTGAGTCCGCGACTACGACGTCAAATGCCTTGCCCCTCCGGTGGGGCATATATCGGACGTGGGCGTGGGCGCCCTCCGGAGTCATCCCATGCTCGGCGGCGTTGTTGGCGATTTCGGAGAATAGCTCTACAAGTTCGGGGCGTACGCTGGCGGCGCCCATCCGCCGGTCTTGAAGGTTTTCTTCCAGGGTGTTTGCCAGTTCTTGGGCTTCCTGCATGGAGTGGAAGGTGGTTGGTTTCAGGGCGTATTCCATGTCGTAGGTGTTCATGTTGCCTCTTGGAGGATTCTCAAAATCCTGTACGGTTATTCATGCTCTTATTGGACGCCGGTCCGCCCGGGTTGGCAAGTAGATGCTGTTGGTATTTTCTTTCTTTTATCGGGAGTTTCGCAATTATCTGGCTCGTGATGAGCCTGCCGAACCATAATCCTGCCCTTCGACCAGCTCAGGGTGAGCGGAAATACGCCGGAGCAGCGGCTTTTGAAAGACCCGGCCTACTGCGCCGCCCAGTCAAGCCCAATCCCCGGCTTGTGCTATAATTGGACGGCTGTCCGGTAGCCCCGGGGTCCGGCGGCTCAAGCCCTTTAGTCCCATCAGCCCGGGTAGTTGACTATGGAGGGGTGACCATGACCGCTACAGCCCAGCCCAAATCCATCGGCGAATTGCGCTCCGGCGGTTACCGGGTTCTCCCGGTACGGGAGGAGCTGCGTAAGAATCTGATAGTGAAAATCCGGTCCGGGGAAACCTTGTTCCCCGGAGTTATCGGCTTTGAGGATACGGTAATTCCCCAACTGGAGAACGCAATCCTGGCCGGCCAGGATGTTATCCTGCTGGGCGAGCGGGGACAGGCCAAGTCCCGCATTATTCGCAGCCTGGTCTCGCTGCTGGACGAATACATCCCTAAAATCGCCGGCTGCGAGATTAATGACGACCCCTTTAACCCCATCTGCCGGGCCTGCCGCGACCTGGTATCCGCCCAGGGTGATGCCACCGAGATTGACTGGGTTCACCGAGACGATCGCTACTCGGAAAAGCTGGCTACCCCGGACATCTCTATCGCCGACCTGATCGGCGAAATAGACCCGATCAAGGTGGCCGAGGGGCGGCATCTGTCCGACGAGCTGGCAATACATTATGGTTTGGTTCCCCGCACCAACCGGGGCATCTTCTCGATCAATGAGCTGCCCGATTTGGCCGAGCGTATCCAGGTGGGCCTGTTCAACCTGATGGAGGAGCGGGACGTGCAAATCAAGGGTTACCGCATCCGGCTGCCCCTGGATGTGTACGTGGTGGCTACCGCCAACCCGGAGGACTATACCAACCGAGGCCGCATCGTTACCCCCCTGAAGGACCGCTACGGCTCCCAGATTCACACCCATTACCCGCGGCATATCGAGGAAGAAATCATCATTATGGACCAGGAGCGGGCCCGCTTCCCCGACGAGGAAAACCTGGTCATTCCCCAGTATATGAAGGAAATCCTGGCCGAGGTTACCGCCCAGGCCCGGAGCAGCAACGAAATCAACCAGCGCTCCGGCGTCAGCGTCCGGGTGTCCATCGCCAACTATGAGACTTTGTTGAGCAACGCCACGCGCCGGGCTATCCGCTCCGGCGAGGCGATAGCCTGTCCCCGCATCAGTGACCTGCCCTACATCTCCGCCTCCTTTGGAGGCAAGATCGAGCTGGAGACCTTTGAAGAGGGCCGGGAAGGCCGGGTGATGGAGGATTTGATTCGGAGGGCTGCCCTGCGCGTCTTTGGGCGCTATTTTGAAGTGGATGATTTGGACGACATCGTAACGTCCTTTGACCTGGGCAATGACGCCGAAACCGGCAGCGAAAAACTCGCCCTCGATTACCTGCTCCTGGGCGGCAAGGTGGACGGACTGACTGCCGCGGTCGCCCGGTTAACCGAAGACGACCGGCCGGAGGTTGTGGCCTCGGCGATGGAGTTTGTGCTGGAGGGCCTGCACCTGAACCGGCGCCTAAACTGCGAGCGCACCCCCACCGGCTACCGCTACCAACGGTAGGGGGCTGGGAGAGGCATTGATGGTTCTGAAGCAGGTCTGAGGTTAAGCCTGCTTCAGGTATTGCAATGCTTTGTTTATCCCGGCATCTTTAACGTAGGATTCGGCCAAATCGAAAATGGTTTCTACGTCGTTTTTTGGATCGTCAGGTTCTCCTTTTATTTGGTCTAAAATGCTTGGCAACGCAATTTGAAGGGAGTCGATAACCTGCCCGCTGTCGTCTATAAGGTTTAGCTGGCAATTACCCCTACCAACGTCTTTAGAAACACTGAAAACTACATCTGGAAAAACAACTCGGTATTCGTTTTCCCTGATTGACTTTTCCCAAGCCAGCTTATTGGCCTTTGAGAGACGCAAAAGTTCACTTACCACTTCAATCATTCTTGATTCGGCCATGTCTCACTGTCCTTATTGCCGACTATTGCAGCTTGTCTTCCAGTTCGGCCAAGAGCGTAGTTTGCAATTGTACCAAATAATAATTAAAGCCGGCCCAGATTTCTTGAGGTAATAAGTCTCCCGACAGCGCTTCCGCCTGCATTTGCATTGATGTTATTCTTTCAGCAGCGCCCAAGATTTGGCCGCGGCGTTCCGGGGACAAATCGGGGTGCTGTCGGCGGATATTTATTAGAAAGTCCCGGACATCGGGGTAACGGTCCAAAGCGCGAGCCCGGTCTCCGCTGCGATGTATTTCTATCAGGCCCTGTATCCGCTCGCTCAGGCGGGTAAGGTTGGTGCCGGTCAAATCTCTGCGCAACAATCTGCGAGTCGCTTCGGCCGCCTCTCTGGCCGCGTGAGTTTCGCCGCGCAATTTGTGCAATTGGATCAGGGCAAAACCCAGCCCCAACAGCGATACCAGCGCCCCAACTACGCTGGCAATGATGCCTATTTCATTTAACATTGGCCGGTGTCATGGCACGGAGGATGCTGCCCAAGTTTCATAGCTGCATATTAACGCATCCTGACCGCGCTACCGGTCGCCCCCCAGCATCCTCAACGCCGCCGCTCTAACCTCGTCCCGGTCCAGGGACACCGCCAACTCGCCGTTTTCGTTGGCCTGGAACGCCGATTCCTGGTGAAAGTCGGTTACCAGGGCCGCAATAGTCTCCTGACGCTGTGCCTCGCTCAGGGCCGGGGCCAACTCTACTGCCGACCCGTCCCTGGTTCCTGCCCGTTCCGACGAGAGTTCCAGGTCGGCCAGGTGGTTTTCCACCGCGGCGGTCAACAGCTCAACCTCTACGGCCCGGCGCTGGATTTGTCCCACGCTTTGCAGATGCCGGCCCAGATAGCAGCCGCCAAACTGCATGACCTCGGACTGGCGGCCCTCATATTCCCCGGTTGTTTGGTATCGGGGTTCCAGTTCGTTGTCCGTTAGATAATCCCGCACCGTGCCGTCCTCCGAGTCGGGGCGGTCCAGGTCAAAAATCAACTGGACGGTGTACATGAAGAAACCGGCGGGTTCAACCTTAATCAGCATCGGCCCTCCCTCCCCCGAAGAGTAAAGATAAGGTCGGTATGCGGGCGTAAGGCGGGAGATTGTTTAACGGTAGTTCTCCAAGTCCCGCCCGCTATGGCCGTCTAACGCTCCACGGTCCGCATTATCAGGTCCACGTTGGATGCGTCGGGTTTTAGCGAGCCGTCGTCGATCCCGTGCATCGCGTCCACAATGGCGTCGTGGTAGGGGGTAGCCACGCCGGATTCAATGCCCTTGCGGCAGATCAGGCCGTTCATAAAGTCGATTTCCGAGTGGCGGCCTTTATGCACATCCTGAGCCATTGAAGCCAGCCAGTTAACCCGGCCGCCTCGCTCGGTCATTATACCGTCCAAATCCTCGAACACGTCTCCCTTGTCGGCGTCGGCCCAGGTTTGGGCGGAAATGCCGTTAATGTCCACCACGTTCAATCTCTGGGCCAGGCCAACCTGCGCCCCTTCCTTGGCCAGGTGAATGCGGATCAAGCGGCAGCGGGGGTCATCGGCCATGTCCTGGGAACCCAGGGCGGTCATTGCGGAAATGGCGTTTCCCATCCCGTTCTGGCAGAGCTTGGCCCAGCGTTCGCCCGGTAGGTTGTCGGTGGCATAGGCGGCGTCAATGGTGTCCAGCTTCTGGGCGATACCTTCGCTGCGGGGTGTAATTCGTCCGTCCTGTTCACCAACCCGGAAGACTACGTGGCCGTGGTTTCGGCCCGGCTCGCCGCCGCGAAGCACGTGGCCCGGCTCCCATAGGGCAACCTCAATATGGGAAGCGATACAGCCGATCTCCCGGTCGTGACCGACGATATCGCCGATTACCGGGTCATTCCAGCAATTCTGCAGGGATATGAAGAAACCCTCGGGCTTGACGTAGCGTTTGATGAAGTGGGTGGCCCACTCGGTATCGTAGGATTTCATCGCGATGAAAGCGAAATCGAAGGGTTCGGTGATGCCTTGGGCGTCGGTCAGGTGCATCGCCTTTACCGGCAGGGTAAAATCGCCCTGGCTGCCGCTGGCCCGCAGACCCTGGGAGCGCATCGTCTCCACGTGCTCCGGCCACATATCAATGAAGGTTATGTCCTCACCGGCTTGGGTCAAAAAGGCGCCCACGTAACTGCCCAGCGCTCCGGCTCCCATAATTGCTATCTTGTCGGCCATACGAATACACTCCTTTCTTGACTCTCTGTCCTTGTGATGCCCCTACATGATTTCCGATTTATCTAGTGCCCAAATCTGCACTTTGGCACCCTGCTGTCTTTGCCCATACTTATCTTCTAGATCACATTGTCGGCCAGGGGTTTGGATCGAATGTGCGTAGAAGACTACATAGCGATTTTTGGCTTTCGAATCTTTGTACAGTTTATCGATGTCTTTTTTGAGTTTACCACCGTTGCTAGGTTTTACCGCGGCAAATACCTCTGCATTTAAATCATCCCCAACAATGCTTTCGATGTCCCAACCCCTAGTGGGTCCCAAATTCAATCTTAGCCCACCATTTAGAAGAAAATCTTTAAACAGATGTCGGACTGCGGCTAATGTAGTTAGTATGGTAAAGGTCTGGTTCAGCTGCTCTATTAAGTTTAGGCAACGCTTATCCAGTGGACGGTAACCGAATTTATTAAACTTGAACCTGTAAAGGGCTTCAAGCGGTTCAGAACTGAGCTTGGTCAGTTTTTCATGTGTGGCACGTGCTGAGCAGCGTACCTGTTTCTGCAGCCTTTCAATGTCTTGGGAGCTGTGGACTTCCTCGCTAGGCACCCTACTCTCCTATCTCTAACCTGTATCCATTTACCAACCGGCGACTACAGCATATCACACCCGGGGAGCGGGATGAGGCTCCTTCCCATTAGGATGGGATGACCAGGGACGAGGTAACGGCGGTTCGATCTTCTGCGGGCATTTCGAGAGCAGCCGGAGAGTCCGGAGCCCTTGCCGGCTGCCTTTGCCCTGCCGAAGGCCCATTGCGGCGTCAAGCGGTTTAGACCCTCGGCAACATCAGGGCAGCATCCTTGAAGGCTTACGCCATTGAGATAAGTTGGAAAAAGGAAGCTAAGCGTCGCTGACAACACCCGGGCCGGCTTGTCCTGTTAAGGCTAATGTGGTATTAACAGTCCATAAGGAAAAACCGGGGAGGAAAAACCGGGGCAAGGAGGCGACCATGCCGTTGACGGGAATACCATTGGCAAAGGAACTGGACCGGGTGCCATCCAGCCGGGTGCCCCTGGACCGCCAGCAGGAATCGCGCTACCGGCGGTTGGCGGAAGAGGCAATTATGGTGGATGTTCACCAGCACCCAATGACCCTGCCCGATGACATGGGCCGGCTTACCGAGTACCTGCGCGCCAACCAATACGCCTGGTCTTATGCGGCAGTGAAACAGGGCGGGTGGACGGCAGTGACCACGGCCAATATGTTCCGCGGGCTGATCAACAACCCGGATATGTCTTTCGTCGAGTTTGACGACGTGCTGACCGAGGTGGGGTTGATGTTGGCCGATGTCGGTCGGCAGGAGGACGTGGTTAAGGTAACCAATGCCGACGAAATTGATGCGGCCAGGCAGCAGGGAAAGGTGGGCTTCATGCCGACGCTGGAGCACCTGGCCATCGGCAACGACATAACCAGGTTGGATACGCTCCATAGTATGGGGGTGCGGCTGGCCGGCCTCACCTACAACCGCAAGAATTACATCGGTGACGGCCAGATGGAGCGTAACGCCGGCGGTCTCAGTGAGTTTGGCATCGAGGTGGTGCGCCGCATGAATCAACTGGGTTTGGCGGTGGACGTTTCCCACGCCTCCATACCCACGGCAATGGACGCCATCGCGCTATCCGAGGCGCCGGTAACCTTCAGCCACAACGCTTCCTATACCCTGCGGCCAACCACCCGCACCCGTACCGACGAAGAGTTGCAGGCCTGCGCCCGGAAGGGCGGACTGATCGCCGTCACCGCCGTGCCGAACTCGCTTAGCGACGACCCCAAGCAGGATATCGAGTGCGTGCTGGACCACTACGATTATATGGTGCAGTTGGTGGGCGTGGACCACGTAGCCATTGGGACGGATACCAATGTGGGCGACCACGTGGACTTTCACCGCCTGGTTTTGGGCCGCAGCGACGACGAGTTGCCCGCTCCTTACCTGGATGGCCTGGAATCCCCGGCGGATGGCAAGAACATTATCCGGGGCCTGATTAGCCGGGGCCACTCCGATGCCGACATCAGGAAAATCCTGGGCGGCAATGCCTTGGCCTTCTTCCGCCGGGTCCTGCCCTGACCGCAAGTCAACCCGCCGAAAATACTTCGCCGCTACAATTTTACCAGGTGTACGTCGTGAATCTGGGGCAGGGCCCTTATTTCCTCCAGAACGTGGGGGGGAATCGGGTCATCCAGTCCCAACACCATCATTGCCCGGCCGCGGGCGCTCAGTCGGCCCACTTCCATAAAGCTGATGTTAATGTTGTGCCGGCCGGCCACCGTGCCGACTGCGCCGATGGACCCCGGTTGGTCCGGGTTGTCCACGAACAGCATATAGGGAACCGAGGGGGCCAGGTCCATCCAGTAATCGTTGACCTTGACGATGTGCGGCTCGTTGCGCAGGGAGGTGCCGGCGAGGGTAAAGGTGCCGCTGCTGGTGGTCAGGGTGACGGTCAGCAAGCTGGAATACTCCGGCGCCAGCGAATGCTTTTGCTCGGTGACCTGCAGCCCGCGCTGTTGGGCCAGCAGCGGAGCGTTAATCAGGTTTACCTGCTCAGAGCTTACCGGCGTCAACACCCCGGCCAGTACCGCCGATTTAAGCACCGTCGTATCGTGCTGGGCAATCTCTCCCTCGTAGGCGATGGTCACGCCCACAAACTGGTCCCGGGCCAGGTGGGTCAGCAGCTTGCCCACCAGCGAGGCCACCGGGATATAGGGCGCCAGGATGTCGTGGGCCTCCGGAGCCAGGAAAGGGGCGTTGACCGTGTTGCGGGCGGGCCTTCCGTCCAGCACCGCCAGCACCTGCTCGGCCGCTTCAATAGCCACTTCCCGCTGGGCTTCCTGAGTGGAGGCTCCCAGGTGCGGCGTAGCCATGACCTTGGGATGGGAGATCAGGGTCTGGTTCTGCGGAGGTTCCTGGACAAAAACGTCCAGGGCAACCCCGGCCAGCCGGTCGCCCTCCAGGGCCTGGAGCAGAGCGTCCTCGTCGATCAACTCTCCCCGGGCCACGTTGATCAGGCGCGCTCCCGGTTTCATCAGGGCCAACTCCCGGGCGCCAATCAGGTTGGCGGTATTGGGAGTGAGCGGCGTATGCAGCGTTATAAAGTCCGCCCGGGCCAACAGCTCATCCAGGGGCAGTAGTTCCGCCCCCAGCCGGCGCGCATGGTCCGGGCCGACGAAGGGGTCATAAGCCAATAACTGCATCCCGAAACTCTGGGCGCGGCGGGCTACTTCCGAGCCGACCCGGCCCAGACCGACCACGCCCAGATATTTGTTGCGGACTTCGATGCCCATAAAGGCGCTGCGCCGCCACTCGCCCTGCTTCAACGACTGATAGGCCTGGGGAATGTTGCGGGCCAGGGCCAGCATCAGGGCCAGCGAGTGTTCGGCGGCGGCCACGGTGTTGCCGACGGGCGCGTTGACCACGGCGATACCGGCGCCGGTAGCCGCCTTCAGGTCGATGTTATCCACGCCGATGCCGGCCCGGCCGATTACCTGGAGCCGGCTCCCCGCCTGAATAACTTGAGAAGTGACCTTGGTTTCGCTGCGAACCACCAGGGCATCGTATTCCCCGATAGCCTCCAACAGTTCTTCAGGTTTCAGACCGTATTTAGTGTCCACCTGAGTTTTGGAGCGCAGCAGTTCGACCCCTTCGGCGTCAATGGGGTCTGAAATTAAGACTTTAGCCATAATAACAATCCTGTCCGTTTCTCCGGTTAAGGATGGTTTGGGCCGGCTGAGAGTTTTCTGCAGGCCCATAGCCGGGGCCAATAGCCGACCGGCGTTCCCCCGCGGTGGCTTTCGCTATAAAATCGCTCAAAAGCAACCGCCGGGACGTTCATATCATACACCATCTCGGGTGCTCCCTTAGGCGCACCAGTAAAACCGCCGGGTCTTTCAAAGGTCACCGCTCCGGCCCTCCCCGGCTCATACTGAGCTTGTCGAAGGACCGGTACCTCCCAAGGCAACCGCCTTTTTTGACTTTGCCCCTCGTATTGGCCCTTTTCGTTCCGGCCCCGCTGCCGTCATTCCGGAGAAATCCGGAATCCAGAGAACTCTGGGCATGGGCGAACCGTCCTTTGGTCGGACGGTCTGGATTCCAGCCTGCGCCGGAAAGACAATTACCGGGGACTTGGGTCGCTCAAACGCAATTATCCGGTGGGGCCGGTTCTTGTCCTTGACCCACGGCGTTGCTGCCGGTAGGATTGACTGACGAATCTGGCAATTTTAGGAGGCCATATAATTATGCCCGCGGATTTTAGTGAAGAGTTTGTCGAAGTAGGCGGCTCCAAAGTGCAACTGCTCAAGGGAGGGTCGGGCGATCCTTTGCTGATTCTCCATGGGGCCGGCGGCAGCGGCGGCTGGCTGCGCTACCTCCAGACTCTTTCCGACCATTATACGGTGCACCTGCCATCCCACCCCGGGTTTGATGCCTCGGAGCGCCCGGAATGGATGGAGACCATCCACGATATGGCCTGCTTCTATAACTGGTTTGTGGAAGACCAGGGGTTGCAAGGCTGCCGGGCCATCGGCTTTTCCATGGGCGGCTGGCTCGCTTCGGAAATGGTGGCGGCGGCCGGCCCGGTGTTCAGCAAGCTGATGCTGGTCGGTTCGGTCGGTATTAAGCCCGTTGAGGGGGAGATTGCCGACATATTCATCATCACTCCGGCCCAGGTCATTGATTTGCTCTTTCACGATCCGTCCCAGGCGCCGGAGTATGACCAGGTGTTCGGCCAGGCCCCCACGCCGGAGCAGTTAAACATCCTGGAACGCAACCGGGAAATGTCGGTGCGGGTCGGCTGGAAGCCCTATATGCACGACCCCAGCCTCGCTCCCCGGCTGGCCCGGGTAAATATTCCCACCCGCATCGTCTGGGGCAAGAACGACAAGCTGGCTCCGTTGGAATGCGGCCAAATGTTCCAGCAGGCGATACCAGGCTCCGAGTTGGTGGTGCTGGACAACTGCGGCCACGTGCCCCAGATAGAAAAGCCCGAGGAGTTTCTGCAGACGGCGCTGGATTTCCTGTCCTAGCCGGACGGGATGCCGCCACCGCCCACCCCGCCATTGCCGGAAGGTCAGGTCAGGTCTTATGCCTGACCTGACCTTCCGAAATAGCGTCCGGGACGCGGCGCTGGATACCGCTATCCTGGGCCGGTGGCGGCCGTTGTAGGTCGGGCCCGGCGGTTGCCCGGCCCGACGTTTTTTCATTCCCTCCGCCGACTTACCCCCCTTTGCCGGGTCAGGGCCGCCGGTTCCGCCGGTTCCGCCGGTTCCTCCTGGCCCTGATTGCACTGTGCCTTGGTCACTGCCCCCGGATCCCTGGTCGCTGCCCCGGAACTTTGGTCGCTGCCCGCATCCTGGGGGGTAAGTCTTGCGCCTGTCCAGCCCCGACCTGGCCCTATGGGCGTGAAGGGTAGGCCGGTCGGGGGATGTAGGGCAGGATTGGGGATGCTATACTGCGGAGCGAAGCCGGACCGAGCCGAACTGGACTGAGGAGGCGCATTGTGCTGCCAAGATTTCGCGTTAATCTGGATGATGCTATTACCGTTCCGGGCGAAGACCTGAAGTCGGTTGTCGCCTCGATTTTCGAGAAAGTAGGGGTGCCGCCGGAGGACGCTCAGCTAGGGGCCGATGTGCTGGTGTTGGCCGACCTGCGGGGCGTGGACAGTCACGGCGTATCCAACATGCTCCGCAGCTACCTGGGCGGCTACCAGCGGGGCGAAATAAATCCTCGGCCCAACATCAGCATCGTCCGGGAGACGGCCAGCACTGCCAGCCTGGACTCGGACCGGGGCCTGGGCACCATCGTAACGCCCAAGGCAATGGACATCGCCATCGAAAAGGCCCGTCAGTCCGGCGTCGGTATGGTCACCGTGGGCAACTCCCGTCACCTGGGCATGGCCTCCTACCACGCGATGCTGGCCCTGGAACACGATATGATCGGCGTGTGTATGACCAGCGCGCCGCCCCGGATGGTGCCCACCTTTGGCGCCGAGCCTCGACTGGGCACCAACCCCATCGCGGTGGCGGTTCCGGCCCGCAACGAGCCGCCTTTTGTCTATGACGCAGCGACCAGTTCGGTGGCGCAGAACAAGATAGAGATTGCCCGACGGCTGGGAGCCGACCTGGAGCCGGGTTGGCTGGCTGCTGATGACGGTACGCCGATAATGGAAGAGGGGCCGGTTCCGGAGACTTATAACTTGCTGCCGATGGGCGCGACCCGGGAGCTAGGCTCGCATAAGGGCTATGGCCTGGCCTGCGTGGTGGACATTTTTGCCGGGGTGCTTACCGGCTTTGGCTACGGGGCCGTGCCGGGGCGTCCCAATTTCGGCCATTACGTCGCCGCCTACAACATCTCCGGTTTCGACGACCCGGACCATTTCAAGGACGAGATGGACGGCTGGCTCCAGATGATGAAAACTACCAAGCCGGCCCCGGGCCACGACCGGGTGCTGGTCGCCGGGCAGCCGGAGGCGGAAATGGAAGCCGTCCGCCGCAAAGAGGGCATACCGCTCCACCCGGAGGTGGTGCAATTTATGCGCGATACCTGCGCCGAACTGTCGGTAAGGTGCTTGTTTTAGGGGAGATATGCCGTCGTGTAAGCCATGCTATATTAACTCAGGAGTAGGTCAACTACTTCGGCGGTATGGGAACTGTTACGGGTCCGTGTTACCTTGCAAAGTCCATTATGGACATTAGGCTTTGCCAAAGTCTATAATTTGATAACATGGCCTCTAATGGATGATCATGACTGGCAGACCGATACAACCCCGACAGAAATTTAACTCGAAGCGCCAAATGCAAGAGACTTGCGACGCCGCGGAACTCGATAGCCTCGCCCTATGCGTAGAGTACGGTGGTAATCCTGCCCATAAGCGAAACCCGGGGGATTTCGACCTCTCACCCCCGGCGCAGCCGCGTCCTGACAAAACATTATGCGATGCGGCGGGTATAACCACCCGAGCAAAAGCATTGCGGTTGCTCCGGGAGGGCGTCACTAAAGGATTGATTAGCCGGCAAACCCGCGGGGACTTCCCGCAGAATGTTTGGGCAGTTACCGAGGAAGGCTTTCCGATGGAAGCACAGCTTGACAACCAAGTGCAAGGTACCTACCACGGATATCCTATGCCCTCAACTGACGATTTCCGGGATGAAGTTCTGAAACGCTGGAATCAATTATGAGCACATCCTTTAGCATCGGTTATGAATGGCTAACCAATGAGTACGGTGATGCTACCGAGCAGTCAACCCTCGCCGAGCTCGCCATCAACTTTGGTGAATTATGCGCTACCAAAGTTGAAGACATTTTCGCAAAGACTGTCCGGCCCACTGCTCGTCTCTCTGCTCTCCATTTGGCCGAATGGTTTGCCGCCAATTGGTGGCGGTTGCTATGGGAGCCCAGAGCCGACACCTATTCCTGGAAAGCTAGCCACAAAGTAGGCAATGCCGGTAGAGGCTACGTTTGGCCGGACTTGTCTTTCAGCAGCGATTGGCAGTCGGTCCTGGTCAGTGCGCGTCCTACCTCTCGATGGGATGCGGAGCCTATTCGCTACCTAAACCAGTTCGATACCGCCATTCCAATAAGTGACTATGAGCGTGGCGTGGATAATTTCATTGAGGGAACCATTGCCAGATTGTTCGACACCGGAAACCCGCAGTCCGACTTGAACGAACTCTGGAAGGAAGTAGGCAAGGAACGCCGTGACCCGGATGTTGCCGCATGGCGCAGACTAGAAGCGTGTATGGGTTATGACCCGGACGATGCTCCGCCAGAACTTATCAACGGTCTGAGAAAGCAGGCGGAAGCTTACGGCGCCAACGCAATCCAGGAAGTGGCGGCAGCCTCCAAGGAACAAGCAATTCCCCATATAGGCGACCTTTGGAAATCCGCACAGAAAAATGACGTGTCCGTTTATGTACCCCATTGCGCTGATATACGCCAACTGATGAAAACGGAATCCGGCCTTTCGGCAATTCCATGGAGGCGTGCCACTCAGGTTGCCCAGATAGCTCGGGAAGTTTGGGGTTTGGAAGTGCCAGTCCACACAAAGCGGCTTTCCGAATTATTAGATATCCCGGAAAGTCAGTTCTCTGAAAGACTGCCCGGTGAACGACAACCTCTGATCGCTGGATTTCGCGACGGTGACACGCTCGACACGTTTCGAATATCATGGAACAGCAATCATCCAACCTCCCGCCGTTTTTCATTGGCGCGCTTGGCGGCAGACCACATCGCTGCCCATGAAGAAGAACGGCTGTTGCCCGGAACAAACTCAGCAACCAACAGACAGAAGTTCCAAAGGGCATTCGCTCAAGAACTGCTGTGTCCGGTAGATGCTCTAAAAGAACATCTCGGCGTTGCAGTGCCTAGCAACGATGACATCAATGATGCTGCCGAGTATTTTGATGTCTCTCCTCTTACGGTTCATAATATTCTGGTGAATAAAGGAATCGTTGACCTAGAGAGCCTGGAGGAATGGGTTGCGTAAGCCCCAAACCTGGTAGAGGTTTCTACGGGCGGGTCAAAACTTCGCCACCTATCCTTGACACCCTAACTCCCCTGCCCTAAAATAGCTTGGTTGTGCGTTCCTGCTTTTGCGGGAATGACGGGAAGAGGTTTTGATTTATTATGGACTATGCGATTTTTAAGACCGGTGGCAAGCAATACCGCGTCAAGCCCGGTGATGTGCTGGACGTGGAGTTGTTGCCCCTGGAAGTAGGCGACCCAGCGGAATTCGACGAGGTTCTCGCCGTTTCCGACGGCGGCGAGGTAAACTTTGGCTCTCCCCACGTGGCCGGGGCCAAGGTGGTAGCCCAGGTTCAGTCCCACTACAAGGACAAGAAGTTGATGGTCTTCAAGTACAAGGCCAAGACTCGCTACCGCCGCAAGCGGGGCCACCGGCAAAACTACACGCGTCTAGTCATTCAGGACATCCAGGCAGGAGGTTAACCCACTATGGCGCACAAGAAAGCAGGCGGCAGCACCAATAACGGCCGAGACAGTAATGCCAAACGCCTGGGCGTTAAGAAATATGGCGGCGAGCGGGTTACCGCCGGCTCGATTATCATTCGGCAGCGCGGCACCCGTATCCGCCCGGGCAATAATGTGGGTCTGGGTCGGGACTATACGATCTTTGCCATGACCGACGGGAAGGTAACTTTCGAGTGGGCCGCCAGGGGCCGCCGCAAGGTCAGCGTTTACCCGGACGCGGTCTTGGCCGAAGCGTAACCTTAACCATTAACTATTAACCAAGTAACCAGGAAAGCGACGATAGATTATGAAGGCAGAAATTCACCCCCAGTTTTATAACTCTACGGTCACCTGTTCTTGCGGCAACGTCTTTCAGACCGGGGCCACCAAGCCGACTTTGCGCGTCGAGGTTTGCAGCAAGTGTCACCCCTTTTACACCGGTGAGCAGCGTATCGTGGACACCCAGGGCCGCATTGAGCGGATGCGGCGGCGCTACAACCTCCAGTAAGTCAGCGGCTCCTGGTCCGGTAAGGAATCCGTTTTTAATCGAGGGGCGGTGTACGACCCTCGATTACTTTTATCCGGCGGGTACTGTTGTAATGGGCCGGCGTGAAGTAGGCCGGGTTGACCCGGGGTCCAGCTATCCTGAATTTATCAATGAGCTAAGGCAGTAAGCAGTGGCGGAGCAACCGAAATTTACCTATGGCGGCCAGGCGGTTATCGAAGGCGTCATGATTCGAGGCCGGCAGTATTTCAGCTTGGCGGTGCGGCGTTACGACGGCCGCATTTACCACTATAACGAACCGCTGAACTCCGCTTTTACCGGCAACATTCGCCGGGTGCCCGTGCTGCGCGGCGTATTGGTTCTCATCGAAACCCTGATGCTGGGGGTAAAGGCCCTCAACCGTTCGGCCAGCCTGGCGGCGGTGGGAGCGCCTGGCGGCGGCGCGGATGAAGTGCCCGGCTGGGTTATGGGCATTACCCTGGCGGTGTCCCTGACCCTGGGCGTGGGAATATTCTTTATTCTGCCCCTGCTGCTGGTGCGCTTAATTGACCCGGTTATCCCCTCCGACCTGGTCAGCAACATTATCGAAGGCGTCATCCGGCTGCTTATCCTGGTCGGCTACATCGGCGGCATCGGTATGTTAAAGGACATCCGGCGGGTGTTCGCCTACCACGGCGCGGAGCATATGGCGGTGCACGCCTATGAGGCCGGGCTGTCTTTGACCGTGGAAAATGTCCGCAAGTTTGCTACCCCCCATCCTCGCTGCGGCACCGCCTTTCTGCTGACCGTAGCCCTGTTTTCGGTGATTGTGTTCGCCTTTCTGGGACGTCCGGATTTTGAATGGCGAATCCTGTCCCGAATCCTGCTCATCCCGGTAGTGGCCGGAATGAGCTACGAGTTTATCCGGTTCAGCGGCGTCCATCCCACCTGGCGGATCGCCCGGTTAATGGCCGTCCCCGGCCTGTGGCTGCAACGGCTCACCACCCGGCAGCCGGAGGACGACCAGATTGAGGTGGCGATTACGGCGATGGGCGCAGCGGTGGCCGCCGACGCCGGGGAAGGATATGTTTCGCCCTTTATGTCGATTACTCCGCCGCCGGTGGAGGACGCAGACGATTCTCCGCTACTTGACCCACTCGACACTTCCGAAGGGCTGGGGCCGGTACTTGAAAACCCCGGAGATGCCGAGGGGCCGGGGCCTGGTTAAGCTCCCCGCCCTCTGCGCCGCATACCCCGCCAAGTATCGGTCGCCCCGCCCCGGGGGATCTCAAATTCACTGCTCAGGCGCCCCCCGGCTCACCCCGATCCTGTCGAAGGGTCGGATCACCATGGGCGGTTTCCCCGGGACAATTGAAAGACTCGGCGCCCGGCCGGGTTTGAGTTGACCCGCTGCCTTGGGTTGCTTTACATTAAGCCCATTACTTACGCTGCATTTTTGCGCGTTGAACACTGACTTAACCCACTGACCGATTAAGGAACTGACTTGTTGAGGTGGCGGCGATGACCCACGAGCCTGCCCGATGTGAAGCCTGCGGCCGGGATTTTGACGATTCGCCCTTTGACCCGTCGGCGATTCCCGCGACGGTGAATCCCAATCCGGACGAGCCCAAGAACTTTGTGGAACGCAGCCTGAAGGAACATAATCAGCTGATGGACACTCTGTCCGCGCGGTTGGGCGAGCTGTTGGAGTCGGTGCGGGCCGGGCAGTTGGACCAGGAGCGGATCGAGGAAGAGTTGGAGACCCTGCGGCAGACTTTGCGGCCTCGCCACGGTCTGTGCATCGATGCCAACTGCGCGCCCTGCCGGGTCCACGAAGAGGCGATCAAAGAGCATGTGCTGCTCTATGTAGATTGGAAGGTGCCCGGCACGGTACAGAAGCTGCAACAAACCCGCCACCGGAATTAGAGGGACCCAACTAACTTACCGAGCAAGCCTTTGCAGCTTCGGCCGTTGCCACTGCTCCGGCATACCTCCGCTCATCCTGAGCTTGCCGGAGGACGGGCTAACCATGAGCGGTTCTCAAAGGACGATCGAAACACCCAGGGGTGGGGAGCCTTATCTTGCCAGGCGGATGATGTCGTACATATGCAGGAAGAGCTTGCTGGCGCCTTTAACCAATCCCCAAAAACCGCCGGCGCTGCCCGGTCTCACGTGGTCAAAAATCTCGGTCTCCGTGTAGCGCAAATCTTCCCGGCCCGCTTGATCCTTCAGGCTCCGCACCAGGCGGCGGGACTCGCCCACCGGAATGAGCGGGTCGCTTACGTCGTGCATAATCAGCAGCCGCGCCCGCACCTCGCCAAGGTGAAAGCTGGGCGAAATCTCTTGCAACCCTTGCCGGAAATTCGCCGGCATACGGTCAATCAGGTCCTCCGCCTCCTCCGGTGTGGTTCCCTCCAGCAGCCGCCGGGAGATTGCAGCTTGCTCGGATAGCCCGGCTAGTTCAGCTTCGGAAACCGTTGCGTCCCCGGTAGTATTTCCACTTTTATCCCCACTCTCACCTTCAGTCGCTTGCCCGGTTGCCGCGGCGCCGACGCCGGTGATGAAGCGGCGGGTTAGCAGTTCCCGCTCCGCCGGGTCGGGCACTGCCGCGATAATCTCGTTGGCAAAAACCCGTCGGGTCAAGTCATTCACCGCCCAGGGCTCGGTCTGGCCGTTGTAGAACCGGGAATTGCTGGCGATCTGCTGGAAGAAATCCCGGGCATCGTGATAGGCGCCGAAGGAGTTGACGAAGGCCACGTCATCCCGAATCCGTGGGTCGGCGGCGGCTACCATGACGAAGGAGCCGCCGACGGAGAACCCGGCCATGCCCACTCGTTGCGGGTCCACGTGATCCCGGCTTCGCAGGTGTTGGAAGGCCCAGACCAGATTTTCGATCTCCGCCGGGTCGATGTTGTTGCGCTGACCCATCGTCGGCGACCAGCCGAACATGACCGTAAAACCGGCGCGGGACAAGGCATTGCCAAAGTTAACCACGTCCGGGTCATCCCGCCCGGCGGCATTGGCGCCGAGGAATACCAGCAGGGCCGCCCGCCGCTTTCCGTCCGGGGTGTAGTAAACGTCAGCCACGCCCAGCCCGTCGGGCCGCTCGTAGCTTATCTCCTCGCGGACCGGCCTGCTGGTAAACCAGGGCTGCGGCTTGACCGGAACCTTCAACACTTGCAGAACGAACAGGGCGGTGTTGAACCCGGTGGCTGCTTGGGGAAAGATAGTAAACAAAACTGCCAACGCTACCAATAGGGCGCCCAGGCCCAAATAAAGCCGGTAGGCCCATTTGCCGATAAATCCGCCGAGGGCGCTAACCAGGGGTTTAGTCACCAAATCGTTAACCTGAATCCCCCGGTTCCATTGGCTGGGACCGGGGGATTAGACTCAATCTACTTTAACCTTAACCTGATTCGCTACTTGGTTGGTTCCTTGGTCAGCAGCAGATGGCGGGCGTCGGCGATAAGTTCATCGTCGGTGCGTTCCAGGTCAATCAGGTCGCCGTGGGGCTGAGGTACCGGGAAGCCGGTTCGGTAATACAATTCCACCCGGTTGCCTTCCGGGTCAAAGAAATACATCCCAAAGGCGTTGCCGTGGCTGACAATCCGCTCGATGGTAATGTTCTCCTCCTCCAGCTTGACCTTGTATTCCCGCATATCCTGAATGGTGGGAACCTTGAAGGAAATCTGCTGAATTAACTTGGCGTCGCCGTCGGCCTCCCGGCCCTTCATCACCACAAACTCATGGTGTTCCGACACCGGATCGGAGGACATAAAGCACATCCCCCGCTCCAGGTTCTCATCCGCAATTTGCAGGCCGATAACCCGGGTATAAAAGTCTCGCTGCTTCATAAAATCGTCGGCGTAAATGCCCACGTGGCCCAGTCCGGTAGTTTGTGGCATGATAGTCCTCCTTGCATTCTGTTGGGGTTGGGGTTGGCAACCTGTTCTACTTTATCAGTTGTGCAATGCCAAAGACCACAGCCGATATGATAGCCATTCCGCTGAGCATCATGCCGACCATCCAGCGTGTCTGCCGGTTCTGGGATTCGGCTACCTCCACCCTTAACTCAGCTATATCCGTTCTTAACTGGGCTATATCCGTCTTTAGCTCCGTTCTTAACTCGGCCAAGTCGGCTTTGGTCGCTACGTGTTCATAGCCGCCTTCCAGGTGGCTGACTCGTTCTTCAAGACTTGAACCGGTTGTTGTCATCGGTACTCCTCAGGAGATAGGAGAAGTTGGTGTACTTGTCGGCATTGTAGCATAGTTGAATGTGTGGGGTTAATGACTTGGCCTCAGCATAGGCTTCAAGAACTAATCGGCTAAATGCTACCCGTCCGCCGCAATTGCTCAACGAACATACCGGTCACCCCGGAAAACTCAGCCGGCTTAATTGGTTGCCCGGCATATGTCCTGACAAAGAGGTCTCGGGCTGAAACGGGAACCGTATTCTCATCAAACAAATCGAAAAAGAACTGCCACACCCAATCAAATCTGAGTTCTCGCACATCCCGCCGGTTCAAATCCAATGCCCTTATAGTGTCCCTAGCTTTGCGGCGGGTGTTCTCGGAAAGGTCCTCCCTCGGCGAAACCTCTCCGGTTAGCCAATCATAGGTGAAATACTGCTCCGGACGTTCCGAAACATCAGAGTCGCAAGGGTCAACGAATCCGTCAATGGGCCACTTATCTGCCTTTTCGTCATTACAGCGGCGGCAACTGAACACCCAGTTAGTCCACTCATATGCTAAACGAGGAAAGCGGCTGATGGGTCGGAAGTGGTCAAGAGTAGGAGACTGACCACCCACATCGGAATCGGCAAAGCATTGACGCTCACAGTACCAGCAGATATTATCCGTCCGCTTTCCCAGACTTGGCCGAAACTCTTGCCAATATGAGTCGGTGGGCCTGCCACCGACTCCATTCTCAAAATAGTCCACCCATCCTTGGGTGAATTGCATAGCATAGCCGGCAACCCCCGCCGGTTCCGGACCCCGGTCAACCCAGCGCAACCCGGCTACTCCCCATCTTGATTCAACTCATTCTGCCGCATACGAAGAAAGTCCTGCACCAAGTCGGCGTAGCGTTCCCGTTGTGCTTCCAACGGGCTACGCTTATTCAGCAAGTCCTCGTTGACCTGGCGGCGCAACCGGTTTAACTCTTCTTCCTCTTGCTCATTCAGTTCATCCTTTTCCCGAAGTTCCCGCAACCGGTTGGCCCGGTCAACGGTAAGCTGGTCCGTCGGCTCATCCACCCCCATCAATCCCCGGAAAATTTCATCCGCCGTCCACCCGATAACGTCCCGCTGTTCGGTGGATGCAGTCACAATACCGTTGGCATCCCGTTCAAGAATATGAACCTGCCCGGCTTTCAATCCCGCCACCACAAAGGGAGAGTGAGCAGTGGCGAAAATCTGCAACCCCGGGAAATGCTCCAACAACGCGGGGATAACCCGCCGCTGCCAGGTGGGGTGCAGGTGGTTTTCTATCTCGTCTATGAGCAGGATGGCGGGTTTTGTCTCCCAGCCGCCCGTGCGGTTGGAACGAAAGCCGTCGAAATTTTCAATAGGTCTCTCAAAGTTGTAATGATGGACCATTTTGAGGGCCAGCCACCGTATCCAGAGCAGGGTGCCTTCCGTGCCAGAACTGAGATGGCCGAGGTATATCGGTAATGGTTCGGCGTATTCAGCATACGCCGAAGCTGCCGGTTGCTCATCGTGGAGAAGGCCGTCAAAGTTGCGAATGTCGGTGGTATTTATCCCCATCTGGCGCAGGATGGTTATGTTACTAGGGTCGGCGTGTGGGTGGTGCAAGTAGCCTAATGCATGCGGGTCTGGTATGTAGTTGTGGTATTGTGAGTCGCGAATCACTTCATCGCAAATGCGCTTGCTACAAGAGTCCGCTAACTTTATAGCATCCATAAGGGTGACCCGCGCAAACTCAGGCAGGTCATCACGTTCAGTTCCCCAAAGTTCTTTCCCCAACAAATCACCAGCACACATTGTACGGGAACCGCTGAATGGCCCTTCCAGAATCTCGGCAGCCGTTTCGCCATAATTCCTAGGTTCTGGCTGGTTGGAAATGCCGGGTAGTCCCTCGCGGACAGAACCAACCACTATTACAGGCGGGGCTTTCGGGTTTTCGCCCCGCTTTTCTCTTGTACCTACCCATTCTTCATCGGCCGACAGGAAATTGCTCGTTGCCCCATCCGGGGCGTCAGGGCCAATGTACCTGTTGAAGCTGTCGTTGTCGCAAAGCAATAAATAAGAATGGCCCCTTGGTATTGGCCTTTTGCTACTTTCCGCTACTCCTATGAAATGATTTTCCAGAGCAAGCAACACCGTGCTTTTTCCGGACGCATTCGGCCCAATGAACACATTAACCCGTTCATCAAACCGCAGCACAATGGGGTCGGTAAAGGGCGGAAGGCCGCCAAGTTTTAACCCAGTCAGGTGCATAACCTTACCCCTTGCCTTTAATCGCCCGCAGCACCCGCTCTGCCGTGATGGGCAGTTGAGTTATGGGGACTCCGATGGCGTCGTAAACTGCGTTGGCGATAGCCCCGGCCACCGGCGTGTTGCTGCTTTCGCCGATGCCCTTGCTGTCGAAGGGGGCCGGGCCTCCGGCCGGTTCCAGCAGTACCGTTACCAGCTCCGGAATGTCTTTGATGGTGGGTATTTTGTAATCGCCCAGGCTTAGGGTGGAGATTCGGCCGCCCTCGGTTTCCATTTCTTCCATCAGGGCATAACCCAAACCCTGGATAACGCCGCCTTCAATCTGGCCCTGATGGGTCAGCGGGTTCAGGACGGTACCCACGTCGTGGGCGGTGATCAGCCTGGTGACCGTAACCTCCCCGGTCTCCGGGTCAACCTCGACCTCGGCTACCTGAGCGCAGTAGGAGGTGTATTCCGACGGCGGAGCGGTGTAGGTCTTTTGCCCGCTCAGCGGCTCGCCCAGGGACGTAACCGCCTGGGCCGCCACGTCGCGCAGGCGCATGGCCGGGCCGCCGCCAGCCTGGAACTGACCGGCCTCGAGGGTAACGGCGTCGGTGGAGGCGCCCATATACTCGGCGGCCAGGAGGGTCAACTGTTCCCGCAACTCCTCGGCGGCGCCCAGGGTGGACTGGCCGGAGGTGTAGGTGACTCGACTGCCTCCGGGGCCGGACTCAAAGGCTACGGCGTCGGTGTCCTGGATGATTACGCCCACGTCCTCTATCGGAATGGTCAGGGTTTCGGCCACCACCTGCCGCAGGACCGTATGAGCGCCGGTGCCGGTGTCCCACAGCGACATCAGCAGGGTAGCCTTGCCGTCGGCGTCCATTTGGACTTCCGCCGATGACTGGCCGGAGCCGGGGGGTTGGTCGGAGATGGAAATGCCCCGTCCGGTATAGGGTTTGGTTTTGGGAGTATGCCATCCGGCGGTCTCGGCGGCTTGGCGCAGGGTAGCTTCGGCGCGGAGGTTCAGCCATTCCTCGCCCACCGGGTTGGCGTCCCCGTTCTGCAGCACGTTAAGCATTCGGAACTCGTAGGGGTCCAGGCCCATCTCCCGGGCAATCATATCCATGTGCGATTCCACGGCAAAGGTTACCTGGGGTTTGGCCGGAGCGCGCATATGGCCGCAGGGAATGTTGTTGGTATAGACCATGTAACTGTCGATGTGGACGTGGGGAATGCGGTACGGCCCGCCGCTATGGTCGGCGCCGCGCAGGTGTACCCGGGGTTTAAAAGCGCCGTAAGCCCCGCTGTTAAATACGGTCCTGGCCTGCCGCGCCCAGATGCGCCCGTCCTTTTTCATGCCCGTCTTGAGGGTGATGATGCCCGGATGCCGGGGGTTGCCGGCCATCAGTTCCTGGATATAGTCCATAACCATCTTTACCGGGCGGCCGGCGGCGCGGGCCAGGTGGTAGCACAAGGGGATGTCCATAAAGGAGCCTTTGCCGCCGAAGTCGCCGCCGATGCTGGTCGGGTTCACCCTGATTTGCTCCTGGGGCAAGTCCCAGACGGCGGACAGTTGCTCCCGCAGCATAAAGGGGCCTTTGTTGTTGGCCCAGACCTGCACCCGCCCGGCGGCGTCAATTTCCACCACGCAGGCGTGGGGTTCCAGGTAGGCCTGGTGCATTAGCTGGGTGGTGAAAGTGTGCTCAAAGACCAGGTCGGACTCGGCAAAGCCCTGCTCGATGTCGCCCTTGTCCCAGGTATTCTCGGCAAAAACGTTGTTGACCGTGGACATGGGACGGGGCAGGCCGGGATAAGAGGCCAGGTTTTCGTGAAGGGTGGGAGCGGAGTCCTCCATTGCCTCCAGCGGGTCAAACACCGTCGGCAACTCCTCGTACTCCACATCAATCAGCAGGAGCGCTTCCTCGGCCACGTCCGGGTCATCGGCGGCCACCGCCGCCACCTTTTCGCCGACGAACAGCACTTTGTCCCGGGCCAGCACCGGGCAGTCCCGGAGCAGCCGACCCACGCGACGGTCGGGTATGTCTTGCCCGGTAATGACGGCATGAACCCCCGGCAGTTGAGCCGCCCGTGAGGTGTCAATGCTCACGATGCGGGCGTGGGGGAAGGGACTGCGCAGGACTTTGCCCCAAAGCATCCCCGGCAGCGCCACGTCGGAGGTATAGATTGACTGGCCGGACACCTTTTCGGCGCCCTCGCCGTGAACAATGGGTTGGCCCACAACGGAAAAAGAAGTAACCACAGCCGCCTCCCTGCGGGGACAGATTCAAAATTGAAAAGAGAACCCCGGCCTTGTTTGGATAATACCATCCACGAAGGACACGAAGGCGCTCGAAGCTTCTTAAATAATTCAGTCGTAATATTTCGTGTTCTTCACGGATAAACCGTTTACAATACCGCCCCGGCTATGCGCTCCAATTCGTCCAGCGCTCCGGGGTCCCTAGCGTTGGGAAGGGCTAATATCACGCGGTCGGCGCCGGCCTCTTCGTATTGCTTCAGTGTATCCGGTTCAGCGGGAACTGCGAATACCGTAATCTGGATGGACGCCGGATTGCGGCCGGCGGCCTCCGCCAGTTCGTCCAGAGTTGCCCGGCCCGCCTTGACCTGCTCCACCGACGGCCCGGCGGGGAGCCAACCCTCGGCCCAGCCCACGATGCGACTAAACAGGTTGGTCGCGGCGCCGCCCAGCAGCACCGGCGGGTGAGGCTGTTGAGCCGGCTTTGGGTCGCAATAGACCGGCGGAAAGTCCACGTAGGTTCCGTGGAACTCGGCCTTTTCCTTGGTCCAGAGTTCCTTCATCGCCAGAATGGATTCCCTGGTCTGAGTCCAGCGATGGTCGAAGTTGCCGCCCATAATTGCCGTTTCTTCCCGGTGCCACCCGGCGCCGACGCCGAGGATGAAGCGGCCACCGGAATAGTGGTCCAGGGTGGAAATGACCTTGGCCAGCATGAGCGGGTTGCGCTCGGGAATCAGGCTGATGCTGGTGCCCAGCTTGATTTTGCTGGTAACCGCCGAGGCCCGGGACAGGGCCATGTAAGGGTCAACCATGTCGTACATATAAGGCGGGACGGAGCCGTCCGGAGTGCCCCGGTAGCGGCTGGTGGTGTGTACCGGCATGACCGGGTGTTCCGGCATCCACATAGACTCGAAACCCACCGCTTCGGCCTGCTTGGCCAGCTCCGCCACGTCAATCGCCTGGCTGGACAGGGCCATAAATATTCCAATTTCCATTTTCCGCTCCATCCCTCTGCGTTTATTTTTGAATGAGGAGATGATAGCATAGCTACTTGACCACAGTCGAGAGTGGCGCCAGGCGGGGTAAGGGTGTTGAGCGGGCCGGTAGCTGAATTGTTGAGTAACTGAGCTGGTGGATATCTGAGGAAATATGCTGGGATTGTTGTTCTCGCCATTTCGCGCTTTGAGTCGGGGCTGCTTGTCGGGTATCGGCTGCTGCTTGGGAGTAATACTGGTCCTGGTGATTATCGGGATACTTCTGGGCATTTTGCCGAACTATTTTGCCCGGTTTTTCCAGTAGCCGTGCCGAAATTTCCATTACGGGCCGTCGCCACCGGCTACCGGCTACCGGCTACCGGCTACCGGCTACCGGCCCCGGGCCTTGATTACCCAGCCTGCTATCATCCAGTCTTCTAGCACCCGATCTTCAGTCAACTGAGCGGTTAACTGTAGGTTGCGCTCCGACTAGTCGGGCTACTTCATTCAACTCCGGCCCAATGTTCCGGGATGAGTCCACGCTGACATGGGGGCGTTCTATCGGTTCCGCGGCGGGCCGCAGCCGGCAATAAATACGCCAGTCGGCATCGGACCAACCGTCGGAGTTTAACCCGGCGGCCCGCTGCTCCAGACGGCGGCGGACCAGACCAACCGGTGCGGTAAGCTCTACCAAAATCAGTTGCGCCCCGGTACGCTCGGCGATGCGGTACAGCGGCTCGCGGATTTTCTCGTTCAGGTTGGTGGCGTCGAAGATGACGCGATAACCCTCGTCCAGCAACTGTTCCAGCAGGCGGTGGCCGGCGGCGAAAACCCGGGCGTGTTCTGCCCGGGTATATTTGGGTTGGGGTATCAAAACCTTGCGCAGCCGGTCGCTGCCCAGAATTACGCCGGAGACCTGGCGGGCCAATGCGGCGGCGAAGTGAGACTTGCCGGTACCCGGCAAACCGCAAAGCGCTACCAAAGGCTGCGGGGCCGTCAGAACCGCCTCACCCGGTGGGCCGTCGACGGTGGAAGCCGGGCGAATCCGGTTCAGATCTGCTTGCAGGGCTTGGCGCAGGGCCGCGGCATCCTGGGCGGCGGCCTGGTCGGCGGTTCGGGCCGCGGTCGCCTGACTTGGGGCCGGAGGACGCGTACGCCGCCGGTGGCCAGCGCGGTTGGATTGTCTGGTTTGTCTAGTTTGCCTGGTTTGCCTGGTTTGCCTGGGACGGCCGGGTTCGACGGGTTCGACGGGTTCGACCGGCTCAACCGGCCCGTTTAGGGGCGACATTCTTGGCCTCCGGCCGGGGCGAGGCTACCGTAATTGGTCCGGTAACGGGCGGGCAAGTTGGACTCAGTCTTTGACTACCCTGCCCCAGCTAGCCCAACCGCAACTCAAACCGCTACCCCAACTCCAACCGCAACCGCTGCCCGGTCTACCCTGACGCTGAACTTTCCAGAGCTCGCTTGATAAGCGCTTGAATAATCTGGAGCAGGATGATGGCTACCAATGGGCTGAAGTCCAGGCTTCCAAAAGTGGGCAGCAGGCGGCGGATTGGGGCCAGCAGGGGTTCAGTTACCTGGATTAGCACCTGGGTGACGCTGACCAATATTGGCGGCGGGTCGTTGCGCATAAAGGACAATACCAAGGTGAGGATTATCCGGCCCAGTATTGCCAGGTAAATCAAGGTGAAGAGCAGGTTAATTAGACTAAGCAGGTCCATGAATGGAAGAGGTCTCCTTTAGCCGTTAGCCTTGGCCCAGTTTGATAGACTTCTGGTAGGCCGCATTGACTGCATCCACCAGCGCCGCCGGAACGCCGCCGCGCTCCAAAACCTGGAGCGCCTCGGCGGTAGTGCCGCCGGGCGAAACCACCATATCCTTAAGCTCACCCGGATGCTTGCCCGTTTCCATTACCAATTTAGTGCTGCCATAGACTGTTTGCAGGGCCATAGTGCGGGCCACATCCCGGGGCAGGCCCACATAAACCCCGGCATCGATCAACGCTTCAATGAACAGGAACACGTAGGCCGGGCCGCTGGCGCTCAAGGCAGTAGCCATGTCCAGGTACTTCTCATCGTCCACGTAGATTTCCTGACCCACGGTGCCCAGCATCGAGCGGGCCAGGTCGCGCTTTTCGGCAGCCACCGACTCGGAGCAGACCCACATGGTCATCCCGCAGCCAATTTGGGCCGGCGTGTTGGGCATAACCCGGATGATTGAATCGTGGGCCAGGCCTTGGGTCAAGGTGGACATTTTGGCGCCGGCTACAATGGACAGGGCGGCCTGCTCCCGCTCCAGTTGGCCGCCCAACTGCCGGAAGATGGTGGGCAGGTCCTGGGGCTTGACGGCCAGCACCACCAGGTCGGCATCCTGAGCCGTCTTTATATTATCCGGGTAAGTCCGCACTCCGTCGTACCGGCTGGACAGATAGTCCCGCCGTTGGGGCACCGGCTCGCCGATAGCAATATCCTGGGGCTTAGCCAGGTCGGCGGCCAGCACTCCGCCCAGGATGGCCTCGGCCATGGTTCCCCCGCCGATAAAAGCTATTCGCATAAGGCATTTCCCCCGGGAATAATAGGGTCAAGCCAAAGAAAGGCTGCCGACAGCCATTATATCACTTGGGCAAGGTATAGAGTGGGGGGAGGCGCCATACAAAGGGCGGTTTCCGGGGAGGTTAGGGGAGGGGAACAGGTCGAAGGCTTTCAGACAGGCAGCCAGGGCAATTGCGAAGTAAACCCGGTTAGCCACCTGAGCCTTCGATCATCTAGGGAATTCCGCTCATGGTGGGGCCCTCCTTCGACAAGCTCAGGATGAAAGTGGGTTGTAACGGCCCTTCCATCGGCTCAGGGTGAGCGGAGATACACCTGAACGCGGGCTTTCGAGAGACTCTGGGGCAACCGCCACCGGGTCGCCCTGGCAGAAAACTCCCTAAAAGTCCGACAATCCGTTGCCCCGGGCCAACTCCACCGCCAGCCGGATGGACTCCAACATACTGACGTGCTGAGCGATTCCCAGACCGGCGATGTCGAAGGCGGTGCCGTGGTCAACGGAGGTGCGCACAAAGGGCAGCCCCAGGTTGGAGGTGACGCTTTCCTCAAAGCCGTACACCTTGACCGGAATGTGCCCCTGGTCGTGGAACATCGCCAGCACCGCATCGTAGCGGCCCTGGATTGCCTGGTGAAATACGCTGTCCGCCGGAATCGGGCCGACCGCGTTGATGCCCCGTTCCTGAGCGGCGATTACCGCCGGGGCAATCTCTTCCGACTCCTCGCTGCCCAGCAAGCCGCCGTCGCTGTTGTGCGGGTTCAGACCGGCTGCCGCCAGCCGGGGATTGGGGAAGCCCCACCTGACGAAGGAATCGTGGGTCAACTGCAAAAACTCCAGAATCCGGTCTTTCTTCACATAATCGCAAGCCAGGCGAAGGGAGCGGTGGGTAGTCAGGTGGACCACTCGCAGGTTCTTGGACATCAGCATGGTTGCGACGGTCTTCACTCCGGCCAGTTCCTGCAACAGCTCGGTATGGCCGATGGACTCGAACCCGGCCAGGCTGGCGGCCTCCTTGTTCAGGGGCGCGGTGGCTATGCCATCTACGATACCGGCCAGAGCCAGTTCGCCGGCCTTGGTCACCCACTCCATCGCCGCCTTGCCGCAGGGAATGCTGATTTGGCCGACGGTGATGTCCTCCGGGTTGAGGTTGTGGATGTCCACCACGTCCACCACGGCGGGATTGTCTCCGGCGGTGGTTGGGTCTCGGGTTTCGTTGACGCTCAAGGGCAGGCCGGTAACCTGCAATGCCTGGCGCATGGCAAAGGAGTTTCCGATGACCATCGGGCGGCAGGAGGCATAGACCCGGGGGTCGGCCAGGGCCTTGACCACCACCTCCGGCCCGATGCCGCAGGGGTCGCCCATAGTAATGGCGATGGTCGGTTTCCGTAGCTCTGCGTCAACCATAATGTTCGTCACTCCCGAGGATGTATTGGGTATTGGGTAATGAGTAAGGGTTTGGGGGAATTATAGCACGGGGGAGGGGTGAAGGAGAGAGCAGTTTATTCCTGCGCCAGGTTGTCCACTACCAGCATTTGCAAGTTGGGCAAGTCAGGGAGACTCGTGTCGTTGGTAAGGAAGTAACTGGCGCCACCAACAGTGGCTGTTGCCATCTGAATAGCATCCGGTGTACGAATGCGGCCGCGCACTGCCCTGATTCTGGCGGCTTCTTCGGCAATTTCTTGATCCACCGGCATTGTGGAGAGCCCTGCAGAATGTAAGAGAATAGTACGGTATCGATCGACCAAATCCGGGCGTCCCTCACGAAAGGAAATAACTAAGACCTCTTCCAAGGTCACCATAGAAGTTACTGCTTGGAACAGGCCTGCGGCCAAAGCCACAAAGAAGGGCCTTACTGTCGCTGCGTAGGTCACATTTCGTTCAATGAAGTAGATAAATGGTCCAGTATCCAGACCGATGGTATGACTCCGAAGGGAATCTACCCACATCTGGGACCGCGTAGTTGGTCCAGGTATTCTTGGGCGTCAATTCCTTCCCATATCTCTCTTCCCAAGCCTTCCAACTCCATAATGCTGTGCTTATTGCTGCGGTTTGCGATGATAACCCGTAATAGCTGAAGCACCACGGCCTGTTCCTCGAGAGTCAATTCCTCGATCAATTGGGCCACCCGTTCTTTGATGGTTACCGTCTTTTTGTCTTGCACCGCCAACACCTTTTCGCGGGGTTATTGCCGCTATCCCGTCGATGCGGAAATTATAGCACGGACTCATAAAGAAGCGACCCGGCTTGCGCCGGGTGGTGGGTGAGGGAGTGTCTGGGCGGCCTATCAACTACCCAACTTTGTATTCTTGTACCCGCCCAGGGTAGTAATAAACCAATACTTGCTTGTATTCGCCTCTACCCCACGCCATCGCTTCTGCGGGGACATCAAGGAGTCTTATTTTCTCAAAGCGGCTATCCTGCACCGGGGCGGCGCTGGATTCTACCCTCCCGCTGTTCCACGCTTTGGTCACTAACGCCAGACGTTTGCTGGATACGCTCCCACTGGGAACACGGTAGGCTGTTTTCCCTGCGTGCGCCCACTGGAGCTTGGCGCTTTCACCATCATTACCTGAAACCTTCCAAACTCCCATAAGAGCTTCTTCAGGCATCAGGTCAATCATTCGCATGGCCGTTGCGGGTACAGAAGTATCGTACTTAACCGCCAAGCTTCTAAGGCTCCGCAGCGACCACCCTTCCATCCACCCGTCTTCATAAAAGGCCATGCGGGGCATCAAGATTTCAGCAGCAATTTGGTCGCAGATTCGTTCTTCGTCGTCGGAGTAACCGTGGCCGCGATATTTGAGAGCAGCTCTATTTTGCTCCGACTTCTGCAGTAGCAAATGTCCAAGCTCGTGGGCTAGGGAGAACCTTTGACGCGCCAATCGGCTGGGTCGTTCCGCTTTTTTGAGGACTATGCTATAGCCGTCCTTGCTGGGCAAAAGCATAGCCTCGGACTCAATTTCCCGTTCTTCTATCGAAGTTACGCCCCAAGGCCGAGCAAGTACCTTTAAGTCAGCCATACATGGAAGGGCTTCCAGGCGAAATTGCTCCAATATCTTGAAGAGGGTTTGATCAGAGTATTTGTCCATTGCCGTCCTTAGGCAGAGAGAAACACTCCATGTCATCATCGAGTTGGGTTCGATCTGTTGGCTCAGGGTCTGTAAACTCCTCCTTCAAGAATTGAAGCTCTTCTTGGGTCAAATTCTTAAACCTAAAGCTGGCAGACCTAGCATAGTCCACGAATTTTTGCCTGAGATTAGGTTCCGGAAACTGGGACTCGGCGAATCTGTCAATTTCATCTTGGGGGTCACGCCCACTTTCAATATAGTCTTTAGTAACTCCTAGGGCGTCGGCTATATTGCCCAGAAATTGAAGGGGCCTGATTGCCCCCGCCTCGATTCTGGCGAGGCTGTTTACACTGAGATCGACCTTTTCTGCCAGCTCTTCCTGGCTAAGATTTAGTGCCTCCCGAAGCCTTTGTATCCTCTGTCCAACCGTTTCCACTGCATACATAAATGTCACCCCTCCCTACTCACACTTATTCCAACCACACGAAATGCACATCAGGCAGCCTTCCTGGAAGATTACCGGCGTGTTGCAGTCGGGGCACTTGCGCGCCGGATAGACGCCGTTGCGGTTGCCGGTTCCGTTCCCGTTCCCGCTTGGCGTTACCGGCTCGGCGGTAAACTGAAGCTGCACCGATTCGGCCTCCGCCGCTTCCGGGGCATCCGTGCTGCCGACAATGTGACGTTCCAGGGCCAGGGCCACCGCATCGGGGCCGGAACGTACCAGCGTACCTTGGTCCCAGGCCGGACAGCAGGTTATCCCCTTCAGTTGGGTGACCACTTCCTGGGCGCTGATGCCGGAACGCAGAGCCAGGGACACCAGGCGGGAGATGGCTTCCAACTGAGCGGAATCGCAGCCGCCGGCCTTGCCCAGGGTGCTGAACACCTCAAAGGGCGAGCCTTCGTTCTGCTCGTCAAAGTTGATCGTGATGTACATATTGCCGTGGCCGGTGCGCACCCGCTCGGTGACGCCGTGAATCTGCCGCGGCCGCTCCCGGGGTACGCGGCGCGCCGGTACGGCTTCCGCTTTGGATGTTGCGCCCGTATCTCCGGTGCTCAACACCTGGCCGGCCTTGCTGCCGTCCCGGTACACCGTGATGCCCTTGCAGCCGGTCTCGTAGGCCAGCCGGTAGGCCTGGGCAACGTCTTCAACCGTGGCCTCGTTGGGGAAATTGATCGTCTTGGACACCGAGTTATCGGTATAACGCTGGAAGGCGGCCTGCATCCGCACGTGCCACTCCGGAGTGATGTCGTGGGAGGTGCGAAATACCTCCTTGACCCATTGGGGAACATCCAGGTCGTGGAGGCTGCCGGTTTGGGCCAACTGCTCCATAAGTTCGGTGGAGTAGAAGCCCTCGTGCCGGGCCACCGCTTCAAAGTAGGGGTTGCCCTCGACCAGCCGGGTGTTGTCCATCACGTTGCGGACGTAGGAAAGGGCGAAAAGGGGTTCAATGCCGCTGGAGGCGCCGGAGATGATGCTGATGGTGCCGGTGGGGGCAATAGTCACCGGAGCGGAGTTGCGCATCCGGCGGACGTCGCCGGGCCGGTTATAAATGCTGCCCTCCCAGGCCGGGAAGGTGCCGCGCTTTTCCGCCAGTTCCATTGACGCCTTGTAGGTCTCTTCCTGGATACGGCGCATGACCTCGGCGCCCAGATCCAGCGCCTCCTCCGAGTCGTAGCGGATGCCCAACTGCACCAGCAAATCGGAAAAGCCCATAATGCCCATGCCGATGCGCCGGGTTTTCTTGCTCATCTCCTCGATTTCTTCAATGGGGTAGTTGTTCATATCAATGACGTTATCCAGCAGGTGTACGCCGGTGCGGACGGCCTGGGCCAGGCGTCCCCAGTCCATTGCCAAGTCATCGCCGGTATAATGCACCATACGGGCCACGTTGAGCGATCCCAGATTGCAGGACTCAAAGGGGAGAAGTGGCTGTTCGCCGCAGTTGTGAACGTAAAATCCGTTGGCATCAAACGCATTGATGCCCGGTATTGACGCGTCGTAAACGTCTTCAACGCCGTCAGGTTCGATTGACGCTACCCGGGCAGTGAACCGTTCGCGGTTGAGTTCGCGCCGATAACCGGCCAATAACTCATTGAGCCTGGTCTGCTTTTTGTTGTCGGAGAATCCAATCAAGTCGGCAAACCGGCCGATGTTTTGATTCGAAACCACGAGCTCATGTTGGCTCTTTACGTCGTACCGGGTCGGGATGTGTTGGGTATTGGGCAAGTACCTGACACCGGCAGGCCGGCGTTCACGATAGATGCTGGAAGCGATTCCCAGCCGGAGCAACATTCGCTGAACGGCTTCCAACCGGTTGGTGTCGCTTTGCGACAAACGTACGCTGACACCCTTTTCCTGGCTGCCGATAACCGTACCGTCGGCATCAAAGAGTCCTCGCAGGAATCCACGATAAAAGTCGCTGGACGTCCGCTCAATTTCCGGCCCAATGTTCTTGGCGCCGGGTTTGACGCCCAGGTCCAGCGCCAGGTTCCGGATCGCCGCGGACTTCAACCGATATTCGCCGCGACCCGAGATGGGGCGCCAGCCCTTAAAATCTGCCCGGTGCGACAAACTTTGGGTTGCAACGGTGGCTCGTTCCATAACGACTACCGCTCCGCTGGGATTGGCGCCGGCAACCGCCGCCGCTTCACCAGGCCAACTTGACAGGATAGCGGCTTGGGAATTGAGTGTGCCATCTCCAATCAGCAGTCCGATCAGGTAGCCTTCATCTTCGCCAAAGCTGCCTTGCCAGGAGTTCGCCGCCCGGTGGTCGTGTAGTTGAATCTCGTCGCCGGGTTGCAAATTGGCGGCGGCAGTCCACCCATGTTCAATGTGATAACGGGATTTGCCGGTTACCTTCCGGACCAGGTGGTCAGCGGTGAGCCTGATGGTATAGCCTTCCCTGGTGGTCAATTTGACGACGCCCTTGCGGCCGGTCCGGAAAAACCCTTCCTCCGCGCTTTCGTACTGTCGGCCGTCCACCAATGCGGTGAACTGTTGACCGATGAGGTCTTTTACCTGGTATTGGCCGTCGAGGGTTTGAATCCAGGTGTCGGCGGTCACGCAGGGATTGGTGGATTCGATGTAGCCCAACTGAGGGTTGGGATTGTCCCGGTTAATCCGGTCCAGGAACACTATTCCCGGGTCTCCGGTCTTCCAGGCCATCTGCGTCAAGCGCTCAAAAACCTCCCGGGCGTTGAGACTGCCGGTCACCCGGTTGGTGCGGGGGTTAATCAGGTCATAGTCCTCGCCCCGCTCGACCTGGCGCATAAACTCCTCGGTGACCGCTACCGAGATGTTGAAGTTAATCAGGTGCTCCCCGTCCTCCTTGGAGTGGATAAAACGGAGGATGTCGGGGTGGTCCACGTTAAGGATGCCCATGTTGGCGCCGCGGCGGGTGCCGCCCTGCTTGACCACGTCGGTGGCGGCGTCGAAGGCATTGATGAAGCTGACCGGACCGGAGGCCACGCCCCCGGTAGAGCCGACCACGTCGCCTTCCGGCCGTAAACGGGAGAAGGAAAAGCCGGTGCCGCCGCCGCTCTTGTGAATCAGGGCGGTCTGTCGCACTCGGGTAAAAATTGACTCCAGGGAGTCATCCACCGGCAGGACAAAGCAGGCGGAAAGCTGCTGTAATTCCCGTCCGGCGTTCATCAGCGTGGGCGAGTTGGGCATAAACTCCAGGCTGCGCATCACGTCATAGAACTTGTCCTCCGTGGCCTGCCGCTCCCTTTCCGTAGCGAAAGAGTAGTTGAGGTCGGCCTGGGAGAGGTTGCGGGCAACCCGCCGGAACATACCGTCCGGGTCTTCCAGGATGTTGCCGTCCCGGTCTTTGGACAGGTAGCGCCGGTTGAGGACCACCTGGGCGTTCTCGGTAAGCTCCGTAGAACGGTTGTTAATTTTCTGGGCAATGCCGGCGTCAAATATCGCGTCCCTGATGCGGCCTTTTACCTGATCGGTGGATACACCTGAATGTCCTTCAGTAGTTGCCATCTGCTTCCCCTCCTAATCCTCTCCAACATCACAAGTAGCTTTGGGTACAGGTTGCTTACTAGCGGTTCTCCCCGGCTCATTTAGCGGTTACGGCGCAGGAAACAGCCAGGGCCGGCTCAATTGTTTAATTTAACCGGCTGGTGGGCCTTATTGGGTTGGGCCGCTAGTGTCATTAGTTCGCTTAATCCATTGTTTCAGTTTGTTTTAGTGGCAGCTTAATTGGCCGCCAGCCCCGTTTGGGAAGCGCGGGCCAGCTTCCTGGTTAACATCAGGTCAATGCTCGTTCCCCAGTGGAAATACATCACCGGAACCGGCTTGGCCAGGCCAATTACTTTGCCGGTGAACCGCTCCAACAGGTTAATTACCGCGAAGCGGCGGGTTTCGGGGCAGCCCAGGGCCTTGGCCACGGTATTGACCAGCGTGTTGATGACGTGGTTGACTGCCGACCCAATCGGGTTGAGGACTTCCTGGTTGATTACGCCGGAATGGAGTTGTGCCCCCCGCTGGGACATAACCCGCTCGATCAAGTCGGCCAAGTCCTTCAAGGCCCCATAGGCCAGGGGATGGGCCGATACCAGCTCGATTATCAGCCCGGCCCGATTGATGCGGCACTGTTTCACCGGGAAATGTTGGCTCAACTCGCGGGTTATGGCGCCTTCCTGCCCCAGCGGCAGCGGCTCGCATTGAACCTGCAACAGGTATTTGGTTTGTTCAGCCATAGGACTATTTTACGACTCCCTTGTGCTGGATGTAATTGTCCGTTCTTTCAATTCGTTGATGTTGATTATGGGGCTAAACGCCCCGGCCCAAGTCGGCCCGGCCTGGAGTGGAAGCGCCGCTACCCGCCAATAAAAGGCCGGCAAATGGCCGATATTGCCAATGATGGGCCGATATTGACCGGCTGCCGGGGATTCGGCCCGAGGTATGGTCGCCGTGCCGGCTCGTTTAGGTTGTTGTCGAAGCCTACAATTCGGCGCTGGTTTTCTCCCACTGTTTTAACACTTTTTCCGCTGATTTTCGCTGGGCAACTGTCAGTAATGCTGCCGCCTGAGCCAGTTCGGAGCCAATCTCCGAATGCAATTTCCACATACGGTGGCTTTCCTGTTCCAGCAGCTCCAGTTGTTCTATATTTTCCAATGCTTCCAGTTGAGCCGGGCACCCCGGCTCGCCGGAGAAATCGGGGTCGGAGAATGGGGCGGCGGCAGTCCGGGTCGGTTCGATGTCGGCCCGGTCGGCCCGGTCGGCCCGGTCGGCCACGGCAACCGGCCTTCGCTCCGCCGGGTATTCCTCCCGATATTCTTCCTGGTGCTCCGCCGTCGGGGGACGAACCGGGGCATCTTCCCGGCCCAGCCGCCGCTGCATTGTCGCCACCTGATTATCTAACCCCACTGCCGCCCACTCCGCCCGTTTGTGGCTCTTCCACAATACTACATACTCTACAGTGCGGTTAATACTCAATCTCTCTTCCTCGTCCTGGCGCGTTCTGCTTCTGCGCTGCCGCTATCTCGCGATCCAGGCCCTGGGGTCCGTGCTTCGGTGTCCGTGCTTCGGTGTCCGTGGCCTGATGTCCGTGCTCCGGTGTCCGTGGCCTGGGGGTCCGTTGTCGGCTGCCGGTTAAGCCTCTTCCAGGTCGTCCAGGTTGCGGGGCATGGCGAACCAGCAAGCCACCAGGCTGGCCCGTACTTCCTTGTCGATGTCATCTTGCAGGTCGGCGATCGCATTTGAGTCGTTGTCCTGTTCGCATTCGTACTCGTAGTCAAACCTCAAGCTTGGAGCGACGCCGCTGACGGCGGCAGCCTCCGGGGGCACGGGCAGCTGAAGCAGGAGGTCTTCCAGCTGGTGAACCCGGGTGTTATGGGTCAAAAGCCGGGTAAGGGCGGAGTATTGGGCGCTGCTAGTCATCGATAAAAACTCCTATTCAACGATTTCAACTACTTAGCTTCGATTACTAAACTTTGATGCTTGAATCGATAATGCCGGTTGCCTGGGCCCGGTAATCCTGAAGGTTAAGAATGTCCCCGCCGTTGCCGTCTCCGGGGTTCCTGTTCCTGTTCCTGTTGCTGCCATTGCCGTTGCCGTTACCGTCGTTGCTGCTTGGGGTAGTCCCCGATTCGGAATTCGACTCGGAACCCGGTTCAGAATTCGGTTCGGAATTCGACTCGGAACCCGGCGCCGGATTGGGAGTCCGGGGCTGGAGAGCGCGCTGCTCTCCGGCCCCGCCGCCCCGCAGACGTTGCTGTTGGCTTGTCCGCCCCGGCGCAATTTGCGGCAGAGTAAGTTGGGTGCCGCCACCCTCCCGCAAATCCTTGACCACTTGTTCAAAGCTCTCGATGTCCTGAAAGTCCCGGTAAACACTGGCGTAACGGATGTAGGCCACCCGGTCCAGGCTGCGCAACCGCTCCATAACCAGCTCACCGATGACGCTGGCGGCTACCTCTCCCTGGCCCAAACCCTGGAGCTCGAGCTCGATATCCTCGACCATTTCTTCAATGTTGCGGGCCGGGACCGGTCTTTTGGCGCAGGCCTTGCGGATGCCGCCGGCCAGCTTTTCCCGGTCAAACTCCTCGCGTCGGTTGTCCCGCTTGGTCACCATCAAGACGTTGGCCTGAATCCGTTCATAGGTGGTAAACCGCCGGTTGCAATCCTGGCACTCCCGGCGGCGGCGTATGCCGTTTTCGACGTTCCGGGAGTCGGTAACCCTGAGATTCGATAAATTGCAAAAGGGGCACCGCATTTCTCTATCCGATCTTTGCACTTAGTCTTAAACAAATCTTAAACTTTTTTAAGAAATACTACATAATGTATTTCACCGCAGGTCGGGTACAAGTGATAGTAGGCGGATTTTATTCCGACGCCGGATATAAGTCAATAGAAATTCGGCGCGGAAATGGAGGAAAATGGGCTTGAGGGGCGAGAGTTGAGGCCGCGGCAGGCGACGCCGAATCGGGTCAGGCACGGGTTAAAAAAGGGTTAATCGCCGGGCCGGCCAAGGAAACCACAAGATTTTGCGCCCCGGCGCCCCAGGGCATATCAACAGGCATAACCAGGCATTCTTCCCCTCGTCCGGCGCGGGGTAGGCGCCTGCCTCCCGCACCCTGAACGGGTTTTTAGGGGCAATAGAAGGCCCCGGCCGCTGCACCCCAAGACGGTTTGTGCGGTAAGGGCGAATACCGGGGGTTGGCGTGAAGAAAGGGAAATGAGGACGAAGAAAAAAGAGGAAGGCCGCCTCGTAAGAGACGGCCTCAAGTTGGTTCTCGGCGCTCCATTGGTCAGCTTTACCGGAATAAGAGTATTACTGCTACAAGCCTCCGAGAATATTCCTCTAAATAAGGAATCCGTTCAGACGTTATCACCGCGGGGGGGCTGGGGCGCCAGGGGGAAATGCCGCTGATTTAGCGGGGCTTCCCCCGTTTCCACAGTCTCTGCAAGAGGCTTGCGGTACGGTTCCCGGGCCGGCCCCCCGGCCGGTCAAAGTTAAAGTTATGGTTGCCGCGGGGACTACCGAAAGAAGCCCCGCCGGGCGTTGCTGGATTGGCTGCGAAGAAAGCTGGGAACGTCCAACTCATCGGCGCTATCCGGGGGTATGTCCTGGAGCAGACGCTGCAACTCGGCCTCGCGCAGATGCTGGGTGTTCTGAGCTACCGGGAAGGCCGCCGCCACCATGGTCATCTTTACCTCGTCCTCCAGGCGGGGGTCCCGACTGGTGCCGAAGATGATGTTGGCCTCCGGGTCGGACATCTCTTCCAGGACATGGGCCGCATCCTGCACTTCCTTCAGCGAGAGGTTGGCGCCTCCGGTGATGACGAAGAGGATCCGCTTGGCTCCTTCCATCGCAATGTCCAGCAGGGGGCTGCGGGTAGCCATCTTGGCGGCGTCAACGGCCCGGTTTTCCCCCTTGCCGCGGCCGATAGCCAACCAGGCCGGGCCGGCGTTGCTAAGGATTGTCTTCACGTCGGCGAAGTCCACGTTGATCTCGCCGGGAACGGTAACCACCTCGGCAATGGCCTGGACTCCCTGATGCAATACCGAGTCGGCCATCTTGAGGGCGTCTTCCCAAGTGAAGGTCTGGTCCTTCTCGTGGTTCAACTCCAGCAGCCGGTCATTGGGAATAACAATTACGGTGTCCGCGTGTTCCTTGAGCTGCTCAATTCCCTCGTCGGCGTTCTTGCGCCGCGTCGCGGCCTCAAAGGAGAAGGGGCGGCTGACTACGGCGACGGTTAGGGCGCCGCTTTCCTTGGCAATCTGACAGACCACCGGAGCCGCTCCGGAGCCGGTGCCGCCGCCCATACCGACGGCGACGAAGACCATATCGGCGCCGGACACCGCCTTTTCAATTTCGGGGCGGGATTCTTCCGCCGCCTGCCGGCCCAGCTCCGGCTGAGCGCCGGAACCCAGACCGCGGGTGATGTTCTGACCCAGGGCGATTCGGTGGGACACATCGCACCGGAATAGATGCTGTGCGTCGGTATTCAGAGCGTAATACTCCACCACCGGCAGCTTGTCCTTATACATTCGGCTGACCGCATTGCTGCCGCCACCGCCCACGCCCAAAACTTTAATTAGAGGGACGCCCCGAGCAATCTCCGGCATGCTGTTGGCCGATTCGTTATGCTCGTTCCCCGGCTCCCAGGACGCTGAGTTTCCAAATACCATAATCGCTCCTCCGAATCGCTAAAATGAGAAAGATCTATACAAAGTCCGCTTTTCCTTCAGGGCGTCTTGCCGATATTTCTCCGGGAATTGCCTGGCCGGCCCCGTTAAGGAAACTCTCCCTCTCAACCCCGGTCGCCGCTCACCTGGAGACTCTCTCCCTGGAGCGTCCGAACTTGTTGAGTAGGGACTTATACCCCCAAATTGAATTACCTTCCGGGCTCCGGTAGGAACGCCGCTCACCCTGGTGTTTAATACCCCAGAGCAGCGTGCCGACTCCGGCGGAGAAACCCGGCTTGCGCAGTTGGGTGGGCAGCCCGGCGATGCCTTCGGGATGGGCGATGCGCACCGGCCCGCCCAGGGTCTCTTCGGTCAATTCCCGCAGTCCGGTCATCTCGGCGCTGCCGCCGGTGAATACCAGCCCGCCGGGGGGCAATTGGCGCAGCCCGGTCTGGCTGACTCGCAGCATTATTATTTTAAGAATCTCCAGCATCCGCATACTTAACGGTTGGCACAGGTCCTGCCGATTGACCAACTTGTTCGGCTGTCCTGGTTGGCCGGGGATAACCACCTCTTCTTCGGCGCCGACCAGTTCCGGTACGACATTGCCCCATTTGATCTTGATTTCCTCGGCCAAATGGTACGGAATCCGCTCGGACACCGCCAAATCCCGGGTAAGCTGGCTGCCCCCCACCGGAATAACCGCCGAATAGCGAGGGCCGCCGTTGAGGAACAGGGTTATGTCGGTGGTACCGCAGCCGATGTCCACCAGAATCACGCCGATTTCCCGCTCGTCGGCGGTCAGGGTGGCCTCGGCCGAGGCGAAAGATTGCAACACCAGACTGTTTACCGGAATCCGGTTGCTTTCCACCGCCTTGACGGTGTTCTTGAGAACGTTGGCGTTGCCCAGGGCTACGTGCGCCTCCAACTGGACCTGGCTGGCGTACAGTCCGGCGGGGTTGCGCACTCCGGAAAGCCCGTCCACCCGGTAGCCGATGGGGATGATGTGCAGCACTTCCTGGGAGCCGTCCATCGGGGGCAGGGAAGATTGAATGAATTGGTGCATCTGTGCGGTGGTAATACTGTCCGGGTCTCCGGCGTGCTGCATCACTTCGTTGGTGTTCAGGGAGGAGATGTGCGCTCCGCCGACCACCACGTAGGCGCCGAGATTGCCGCCCTTGCCCGCGTAGCGCTGTGCTTCAGTCGTTGACTCTCTTACCGCTTCCTTGACTTCATCAATGTTCTCGATGCACCCCTTCTGCATCCCCCGGGAAGGGGTAACACCGGTGCCCAGCACCTTCAATTCTCCCTCGGCGCCGACCCGGGCTACGATAGAGCACACTTTGCTTGTGCCAATATCTATGGCCGTATATAACATCTCTTTTGCCAAGTTTTCCCTTCCTTATTAAACCCGAATTGAACCCGACCTTATTAAACCTGAATTGAACCCGATTGAACTGGAGAACCGACGCTTTGAGTCCCTTGCCGGTTGCCGCCGTTTCTCGCTTCTATTTTCAAAATCAAAGCCGGTCAGCCCGGCCCGGCGCCTTGCTTCGACTAATAAGCCGCTTTTCTTCGCCTTTCTGCCGGTCCGTCAATCCGCCAGGCGCTGGGCTACTCTCAACCGGGCGCTGCGGCTGCGCGGGTTGGCCGCCACTTCCTCGGCTGCCGGCCGGATGACTCGCCGGTTGAGCCGACGCAGCGTGGGCCGGTGGTTACAGACACACACGGGCAGTCCCGGCGGGCAGATACATTGGGCCGACTGTTGGGCCAGGATGGTCTTAGCCACTCGGTCTTCCAGGCTGTGATAGCTGATTACGGCTAACCTTCCCTCCGGGGCCAGCAGCTCAATCGCCGCTCGCAGGCCGGCGGCCACCGCCGTCAACTCATCGTTTACGGCGATACGCAGGGCCTGAAAGGTGCGGGTCGCCGGGTTGGTTTTTCTTCCCGCCCCGCGCCGGTTACTCCCGCGGCTTGCCGCACCCAATACCAGCCTCGCGATCAGGTTGGCCAGTTCGCCGGTGGTGCCCAGGGGCCGGCCCTGGGTACGGGCGCGCTCGATGCCGCGGGCGATGGCGCGTGCCCGGTGTTCCTCACCGTATTCCTTTAATATGCGGGCCAGGTCCGCTTCCGGCCAGGTATTGATAATTTCCGCCGCCGTGGGGATGTCCGCATCCGGGTCGAAACGCATATCCAGCGGCTCGTCCTTCTGAAAGCTGAATCCGAAGCCCTCGGCATCCACCTGCCGGGATGAAATCCCCAAGTCCAGCAGCACGCCATCCACCTGGGCCGATTCTCCCCAGGCCGCTCGGGCCAGGGAAACCATTTCGGTGTAGCTGCCCTGGGCCGGTATAAACCGTTCGCCAAAGGGAGCCAAACGCGCAACTGCTCGGGCTAAAGAGCGGGGATCCAGGTCGATACCCAACACATACCCCTGGGGGCCGGACGCCCGGAGGAGGGACTCCGTATGCCCTCCATCCCCAACCGTACCATCCACATACCACCCGCCCGGGCGTACCCCCAACTGACCCATTACCTCCGGCAGCAATACCGGCCGGTGAAAAGGAGTTTCCGCCGTTTCCACCGCATCAGCCGCACCCGAATTACCGAGGTCGGTACTACCGAGGCCGGCACTACCGAGATCGGCACTACCGAGATCGGAACTATCGGGGTTGGTACTGTCGGGGATGGAACTATTGGGCATGACCGTTTCGGACCTTACCCGAATAGCGGGAACCGGCACCGCCGGCCGATGGGCCGCGCCCGATCGGAACCCGCCAAGCAGGTCTTCCCATTCCAATGTTGCTGCAAGAGATACCATAATCTTCCGTTGGACCGCCTCGCTCTCTATCCAATGTACCGGCCCATTCCCCGGGGCGCCGTTGCGATGTCGGCTTGCCGGAGTAGCCGGGGTGTCGGTTTAACGAAAGTACGGGTCGGAATCGGTGAACCGCTGCTCCGGTGACGGTTGCCCGGAAAGCCTGATCGGCGAAACCGGTCACCATCTGATAAATCACCATCCAATGATGGAACCTCGTATTACCGTCGCAAGAAAGATGGCGTAACGGCAGCGATTTTACCTGGTCCGATTCGGCTGTCGGCTTGATCGGCTTAACCGTGGAACTGCCGACCGGCCTGACCGTACCCCGAACCGACGATTGATTAGATTGACCCGATTGTTTCGTATTGATTGACTTTCCGCCGGGCTCAAGGGAGCCTCTGGAGAGTCCTAAACAGACCGATGCTAAGGGCGGTATTCACCCCGAACGGTGGTAATGCAGAGTGTCATGAAGATGTGATCCACCCACAAACCCCTCACCACAATCACTAGGCTGAACTTATCAACTCCGTCAAGACGCTGTCAACGGATGGAATGGTCATTTTTTTACCATTTTGATAAAAAACATACTTTTGTGCGATTTATTAGAAATAAACCATTTTATCGGCCATCGGAACGCCCCGATTCCCCGCGCCAGGGAGGTGACCCAGGGTGCGCCGGGGATACCCCACCGGCCTTCGTTTGCTAAGAAACCTCTGAATAAGTCATTAAACGCCTGCGCCTTCACCCCGTCGTTCCTGCAAAGGCAGGAACGACGGGTAGGGATAAATATCCAGGTCACGGACTTATTCAGAGGTTCCCTAAAAGGGAATCCGCTCATGGCGAGCCTGTCGGACCATAAACCGGCCCTTGGACCGGCTCATGGTGACCGGTAGTACACCTGAACCGGGCAATCGGCTATCAGGGGGAGTCCGCGCGTGGCGAGCCGGTCGAACCACAAACCGGGCCTTCTGAAAGGCCCGGCGCGGGACTTCGGCGTCTTCCAACCCGGTGGGGTTTATGCTATACTTTGGCTACCGCAACCAATACGGAATTACTAATGCCGAACAATGCCGAACCGATTCCGCCCTGTCGGACGGTCCGGAACGCGGGACTACCCTAAACACAGCACAACACTTGACTGGGAGAATGGCGGTGAAAGTTACCAAGGAATCGTCTAGCTCAACGGAAGTTACCCTGAACATTGAAATGGACGTTGCGGACGAAGACCCGTTTATTGATCGTTCCTATCGGCGAACCGTTAGCCGCCTCCAAATCCCCGGTTTCCGCAAAGGCAAAGCCCCCCGCACCATCGTCGAAAACTATGTGGGCCGCATTGCGCTAGTGCAGGAAGCCCTGGACTTCATGATTCCCGAAACCCTGAACCAGGCGCTCCAGGACGAAGATTTGCAGGCTTTTGTAGAGCCTCGCGTGGAAGTCCTGGAACTGGAGCCGGTTTCCTTCAAGGCCACCATACCGCTGGAGCCGTCCGTTGACCTCGGCGACTTTCACCGCCTCCGCCTGGAAAAAGAGCCGGTGGAAATTGAGGACGAGCAGGTTGATGATGTGCTGGAAAGACTCCGGCAGGAATCAGCCCCCTGGGAACCGGCGAGCCGACCGGTCCAGTTTGGCGATCTGCTTAACTTGAACGTGCTGGGCAGCATGGCCGGCGAGCAGTTGGTGAACGATGAAGGCGTGGATTACATCCCGCAAACGGAGAACGTACTGCCCTTCCCCGGCTTTGCCGTTTATCTGGAAGGAATGGCCGAGGGGGAGGACAAGGAGTTTACCCTGACCGTTCCCGAGGACTATCCACGGCCCGAGTACGCCGGCCAGGCTGTGGCTTTCCGGGTGGAAGTACTGTCCATTAAGGAAAAGCAGCTGCCGGAGTTGGACGATGAGTTCGCCAAGGGCGTCGGCGAGGGATTCGAGAGTATGGAAGCCCTGCGCGAGCACGTGTTGGGGCGCATTACCGACGAAGCCCAATCCCAGGCCGATTATGCCTTCCAGGAGCGCAGCTTTGCCGCCCTGCTGGAGGACGCTACCATCAACGCCTCCGATTTGCTGGTGGAGCGGGAAATCCAGAACCTTCAGGAGGAACGGGAGCGGATGCTGCGTAACCAGCGTCTCGACCTGGACACCTATCTTGGCTATGTGGGCAAGACGCAAGAGGAGTTTCAGGAGGAGTTGCGCCCGGTGGCGGAGGACCGCCTGAACCGTATGCTGGTAGTCCGCAAGCTGGCTCAGGAAGAAGCTATAGAGGTGGGCCCGGAGGAGGTTCAGGAGGAAGTGGAGTTGATGATCGGCTCTTCCACCGAGGAAAACGCGGTGGCGATGCGTCGTGTCCTTAACTCCGAGAGCACGCTGGATTCGATCCGCGCTTCCCTGCTCAACCGCAAGGTAATGGAGCGGTTGGTGGAAATTGTCCAGGACACGGATGGGGAAACGGATCAGGACACGGACGGGGAAGCCCCCGCTCCGGATGCCGAGGGCGAAAGCGGGGAGGATAGCAGCGAGCTTGATAGCTCCGTTAGTGGGGAACTCGACAACGAAAGTGATGAAAATAGTGAAAACGATGCCGCCGGCGCAGCGGCCGGAACGGCGGAAAACGCCGCCGATCAACCAGCCGATCAACCAGCCGATCAACCGGCCGGGGAGACCGACGAAGCGGAAGCATCGGACTCAACCACCGGAACCGCTTAGGCTGACCCAATAAATCCAGATTCGTCGGAAACGGAAGAAAGCGGAAGTAATGAAGGAGCAGAACCCGATGCAAAATAACCCATTTGACTCTTTTGATGCGCCCTTGGTCGTCCCGCAAAACATCATACCTACGGTCATTGAGACCAGCCCCCGGGGGGAGCGGGCCTTTGACATTTATTCTCTGCTGCTTAGGGAGCGGATTATTTTCCTGGGCACTCCCATTATGGACCAGGTAGCCAATAGCATAATCGCCCAATTGCTCTACCTGGAACGGGAAGACCCGGACCGGGACATCAGCCTGTATGTCAACAGTCCCGGCGGCTCAATCACCGCCGGCCTGGCCATCTACGACACGATGCAGATGATCGCTCCCCAGGTGTCCACCGTTTGCGTTGGCATGGCCGCCAGCATGGCGACCGTCCTGCTCTCCGGCGGGGCCAAGGGCAAGCGTTACTGCCTGCCCAACTCCACCGTGCATATGCACCAGGCGCAGAGCGGCACCCAGGGATCGGCTTCAGATATCCAGATTGCCGCCCGGGAGATCACCAGGCTCCAGGAGCGGTTGCGTACCATTCTGTCCGAAAATACCGGCCAGACCTTCGATAAGATAGCGATGGACTCGGACCGGGACAATTATCTTACCCCGGAACAGGCCGTCGAGTATGGCTTGGTGGATGAAATTCTTGGCGCCCTGCGCAGCGCGCCGGACGAGTCGGAAAAAGCCGCCTAGTTTTCCTAGTTTTCCTGGTTTTCCTGGTTTGTCGAGTCGGGCCAACCCGGGAATTCGGACCCGGCACGGGTATCAAAGTGATTTTGGGAAGTCGGAAGTAAGCTGTGACCAGCTCAAACGGTAGAAACGGCAGCCGGATGATGCAATGCTCTTTCTGCGGCAAGGGCCAAACCCGTTCCAGTTTAGTGCTGGCCGGGCAGGGCCGGGCCTCCGTTTGCTATGAGTGCATCCGGTCGCTCAGTGAGCTGATTGAGCCGGAAAAGCTGGAGCCTGCCGACCATTCGACGCGGGATGACTCGCTGGTTCCCCGGGAAATCTACGCCAACCTGGATGCCTATGTAATCGGACAGGAACGCGCCAAAAAAACCCTGAGCGTTGCCGTTTATAACCACTTTAAGCGCATCCGGTCCGGCGCCGACGACTCCGGCGTCGAGCTGCAAAAGTCCAACATCCTGCTGATCGGCCCCACCGGCTGCGGCAAGACCCTGCTGGCCGAAACCCTGGCCCGCACTCTGGCCGTCCCCTTTGCGGTCTGCGATGCTACCTCGCTAACCGAGTCGGGTTATGTGGGCGAGGACGTGGAGAATATCCTGCTCCGGCTGATTCAGGCTGCCGAATGGGACATTCCCCGGGCCGAGCAGGGCATAATCTATATTGACGAGTTGGACAAAATTGCCCGCAAAGAGGGCGTTAACCGCTCCATTACCCGGGACGTTTCCGGCGAGGGCGTACAGCAGGAATTACTGAAGATTATTGAGGGCTGTGTGGCTAACGTTCCGCCTCAGGGCGGGCGCAAACATCCCCAGCAAGAGTTCCTGCAGATTAATACGCGCAACATTTTGTTCATCTGCGGCGGCGCCTTCGAGGGCCTCAGCGACATCGTATCCCATCGCCTGGCTACTCACGGCTCCCAGTTGGGATTCCTGGGCGGCGGCCGGGTCAAGGCGGATAGCGGAACCGAGGGCAGTGTCCTGTCCCAGGTGACGCAGCAGGACTTGCTGGAGTTTGGGTTGATTCCGGAGATGGTGGGCCGCCTGCCGGTGGTATCCAGTCTGGAACATCTGGACCGGGAGGACTTGATCCGGGTGCTGACCGAGCCAAAGAACGCCATCGTCAAGCAGTATCAGCATTTGTTCAGCATCGACAACGTGGAATTGGAGTTCACCACTGACGCCCTGGCAGCGGCGGCGGATCGGGCCTTGGACCACTATACCGGCGCCCGTTGCCTCCGCTACATCGTCGAGGAAACCCTGCTGGACGTGATGTACGACCTGCCCTCCCTGAAGCACGTCACCCGCTGTTTGGTTGACTGCGACGCCGTCGAAGGCCACGGAACGCCAACCCTGTTGACTCAAACCGGCGAAAGAGTCCACCTTCACCCGGAACTAATGAAAAAATCCGCCTGAGTACCAACCAACACTTCAGCACTCCAACTCCCCGTCTTCCCGAAAATCTCTTTCCCGAATCTCCTCTTGTAAACGCCATTTAGTTTCGCCCGCCGCCGCTTCAGTTTCGGCGGGGCAATACCGTTGCCTCTGCTGCGCCGGGTCTTACAAGAGCCACAGCTCCGGCATACTCCCGCTCACCCTGAGCTTGTCGAAGGCGGGACCACCTTGGGCGGTTTTCTAAGGGTGATTGAAAGGGTGATTGAAAGGGTGATTGAAAGGGTGATTGAAAGGGTGATTGAAAGGGTGATTGAAAGGGTGATTGAAAGGGCGATTGAAAGGGCGATTGAAAGACCCTGGGGTGCAGAGGAGGCCTCAAGGGTTGCCCTGGGGGATAGGGCAGGGACGATTGCCTTACGCCGCGGCGTCCCGCGCCATCGCCAGGTCAATCTCGGCGTCCAGCCCCAGACCTTGAGGCATGGAGGTGGTCAGGGGCCGCCCGGCCGAGTCCAATACCTGCCCAACCCGGGCGTCCAGGACGATCTTCCCGTCGGCCACGGCCCGCAGTGTCTCGAAGAGCAGATAGGGTTCCCGCCGGTACTCGGCCTGGCGTATTTGCTGAAAGAGGGGCAAGTCCTCTGCCTCCCCGGCCTTCAACGACTCCAGGTCCTGTTGGGCCGGGTCCTGTTGGGCCGGGTCCTGTTGGGCCGGGTCCTGTTGGGCCGGGTCCTGTTGGGCCAGGGCTTGCCAGGCCGGGTCAAAGTCCGGGCCGGTAATCGGCGCCGTGCAGTAGGACACCACCGGCCCCCGGTCCACCGCTTCGGTAGCCAGGTGCGTCATTGCGCCGGTATGGGTTGCGCGTTCCCGAATCAGCGTCCAGATGACCTCTTGCCAGGTGCCGATGGGGCCGTCGGGCAGCGCCGGATGCAGGTTAAGCAGCGGGTAGCGGCGGCACATTTCGCCGCCCATAATCAGCATATAGCCGGCCAGGACGCAGATATCCGGCCGGTAATCGGCCAGGGAGTTCATTGCCAGCCGGTCAAACTCCGGGCGCAGGTCGGCCCAGGGAACACCGGAAGAGCGGCGGGAACGGCGAAACTCGGCGGAGGAGCAGGTCACCCGGGGCAGGCCGCAGCGGTCAACCAGCCGGAAAAACTCGTCGGAGCCTTCCGCCTCGCCGGGCGCCCGGTTGCTGAATACAAAGCGGATGCGGGCGTCCAGCAGGTCGCGCTCAATACGTTCCTGGACAAACCGCAGCAAACCCTGCGACCCCGTACCCCGTCCGGTGGAAAACCATCCGATATTTAGCATAGTCCGTTTAGCCCAATCGGTTCAGCCTAATGCGGCCTAATAAGGCCCGCTCCGGCCTACTCCGTATCCGGTTCCCAAACGTCTTCCGGCATTTCCATATCCTCCCAGTTGGGGCTGTCAGGCCGGGCGTTACCGGCGTTACCGGAGTCAGGGGAAAGACTGCCTTCCTTTATTTCGGCAATTTTAAGCTCGGTCTCATCCAAAAGCTGGCTGCATCGCTTAACCAGACCCATGCCCTGCTCATAAAGCTCGGTAGCCTGAGCCAGCGGCAGGCCGCCCGACTCCAGGGTTTCCACCATCGCCCCCAGCCGGGTAAAAGCCTCCTCGAAAGAGAGGGATTGGGGGGCGGGCGAAGACAGGTCGTTCTGCGGTTCAAGCATGGTTCAGCGTAACCTCGGAGCAAAAGTATCCGGCATTAGCTCTAGTCTAACCCTGAATTGGATACGGGGGAAGGAGTTGAAGCCGCCAAAATGGCCGGGAACCGGCGGAAATCGGGAGAGCTTTTCTTTCGAAGGGCGGCATAACTTCAGCCCAAGCTTTCGATTGTCCCTGGAAACACGCTCAGGGAGGGGCCGTCCTTCGACCAGCTTGGGATGAGCGGACTTAAGCCTGAGTTGCGGCTATCGAAAGTCTCTGCCGGCATGAGGCAGCGCTAAAACAGCGTACCTTGAGTATCGGGGGGTTTGGGCTTGCCCCGCCGGGTTGCGCCGGAACGGGTGTTTGAGTTGGCGTTGGACTGCGGGTCGGGGGCAGTCTTGGTTGGCCCGGGAGATTCGGCGGTCTGGGCGGACTCCGGAGGAGTAGGGAGAGCGGTTTCTTCCGGGGAAGACGCCGTGGATGCCTTGCCGGGGATAGCGCCGTTGCCCGCGGTAGCCGGGAAGGAGCCGTCGGCCACGGTGATGGTTAATACGTCGCCGTCGGCCACTTGACCGGCTCCGGTTATCACCAGGCCGGTATCGCTGCGCTGCGCTACGGCGAAGCCCCGCCGCAAGGTGGCTGCCGGGTCCAGGGTTCGCAGACGGCCGGCCAACCCGTCCAACTCGACCCGCGAGAGCCGCAGCCGGTTCCTCAAGCTGTTGCTGATCGCATCTCCCAGGTCATCAATCCGGCGTTTCAGGCGGTCCAAATCGGGCAGGCCGGTTTCCAGACGGCGGGCCAGGTTGCCCACTTCGCCGCGACTGGCCGCCACCGGTTGCAGCGCACCCCGATAGGCGCGGTCGGCCCAGTCGTTCACCGCTTGCCGCAGCGCCCGGCCGTCGGGTACCACCAGCTCCGCCGCCGCCGATGGTGTCGGGGCGCGCCGGTCGGCCACCGAGTCGGCGATGGTAAAGTCGGTCTCATGGCCCACGCCGCTGACTATTGGTATTCTGCTGCGAAAAATAGCCCGCGCCACGACTTCTTCGTTAAAGGGCCAGAGGTCTTCCAGGGAACCGCCCCCGCGCGCCAGGATAATAACATCGGAGCTTCCGTCGCGGTCCAGCCGGTTAATGGCGGCGGCGATGGACGGCGCGGCGTCCAGCCCCTGAACCTGAGTGGGGGACAGGAGCAGGGTTACCAGGGGATAGCGGCGGCGGATGACGTTTTGGATGTCCTGGTATGCCGCCCCGGTAGGAGAGGTGACCACCCCGACGACTTGCGGGTATCGGGGCAGCGGCCGCTTGCGCGACTCCTCGAACAAGCCCTCCAACTCCAGTTGGGCTTTCAGCCGCTCCAACTCCCGGGCCAACTCGCCCTCGCCCTCGGGCAGGACCCGGTCAACCATAAAGTCGGTGGAACCCCGGGGCTCGTAGAAACTCATCCGCCCGTGGGTCAGCACCGACTTGCCGTTTTCCAGGATTTCGGCTCCACTCTGCCCACGGAACAGGACACAGTTTAGCGAGGAGTTATTGTCCTTGAGGGTGAAGTAGGCATGACCGGCGGGGGAGATGCGCAGGTTGGAAACCTCGCCCACAATCCACAAGTCGGATAGGAAGGAGCTGCTTTCCAGCAACTCCTTAAGGTGAGTGGTTACCTCACTGACCGTGCAGACATCCGGTTGTTGCTGAAACAAACCCGGGCCCCGGCCCTAGCTGACCCGCTCCGTGTATTGGCCGTTGCGGGTGTCCACCCGCACCACGGTGCCGGGGGTGATGAACATCGGGACGGTAACCCGCAGGCCGGTTTCCAGGGTAGCGGGTTTGTTGCCGCCCTGAGCGGTGTCGCCGCGGAAAGCCGGCGGGGTATCCACCACTTCCAGGTCCACGTGGATCGGGACGGTCACGTTGATTGACTCGCCCTTATAGAGCACCACCTCTACCATCATATTCTCTTTCAGGTAGTCGAGGCTGGAGCCTAGCTGACTCTTGGTAAGCTCATACTGGTCGAAAGTTTCCTGGTCCAGGAAGTAGTAGTAGTTGCCGTCGGTGTAGAGGTACTGGGTTTCCCGGGTGTCGATTTCGGCCAAGGAGAAGGCGGTATCGTAGCGCTGAAAAGTCCGTTCCACCACCGCACCGGAAATCAGGTTCCTCATCTTGATGCGGGTGACCGGGGCGCGCTGCTGCATCTTGTGCCGCTCATAGTCCATAATCTGCCAGGGCTGGCTGTCAAGCTCAATTACCATGTTACGGCTCAGATCGCTAAAGTTAATGCTCATACCGCTCTATCTCCAGATGCGTTCTTGCTGATTTGACCCTTTCCCCGGCCCGCTGCTGGGCTGTCTTCTCTTTGGCCTTCGTTACATTACATTGGCAAAGATACTGCCGTTGCTTTTGCGCCGCGCCGCCGCCCCGCCGCCTATCTCCTCCGGTTGCCGTCCCCCCGGCCCCTGGTTTCACTCCTCAAGACGGAGGGAGACGGGGGGCGATTCAAGCGCCGCCCTTACGCCCGCGCCTGGCTTGCCCCGCGTATTGAGCCTACTTGCCTGCCTTGCTCAGGGGGGTGGCTCCCGCCTCGCCCAGGATTACAATGTCCTCGATGCGCACGCCGCCCCAGCCGGTGAGGTAGATGCCCGGCTCTACGGTGAATACCATATCGGGCTTCAGGGTGTCCGGCGAGCGGGGGCTGACCCGGGGATTTTCGTGGACTGCCAAGCCGACTCCATGGCCCAGGCTATGGCCGAAATTGTCACCGTAGCCCGCCGCGGCAATTACGTCCCTGGAAAGGCCGTCGCATTCCTCGCCGGTCATGCCGGGCCGCACCGTGTTGATGGCGGTAAGCTGCGCTCCCAGCACGATGCCATAAATCTTGTGGAACATTTCGTCCGGCTCGCCCACCACCACGGTGCGGGTAATGTCGCTGCAATAGCCGCCAACCTGGGCGCCCATGTCGATTACAATCGGCTCGCCGGCCTGAATTACTTTGTCGCTGGGCCGGTGGTGGGCCATGGCGCCGTTGGGCCCGGCGGCCACGATGGTATCAAAGCTGATGTTGTCGGCCCCGAACTCCCGCATCGCAACTTCCATCCGCCAGGCTACTTCCTTCTCGGTCATTCCGGCCTCGATGGTGGGGCAGACGGCTTCCATTGCGGAATCGGAAGCGTCAATGGCCTGTTGCAGCAGGCTCAACTCTTCCTTATCTTTGAGAATCCTCAGTTCCTCAGTGATGCCGGAGGTGGCGACCAGCGAAGTATGATTCAATGCCGCGTCTTCCTTCAGGGCGTCCAGCACCCGGTTATAGGAGGCTACGGTGATATTGTCGCTCTCGAAGCCAATGCGCTGCGCTCCGGTTTCCTTCAATGTATCCAGCAGCCAGTCCCAGCCGGCCCGCAACTGCACCACCTGAAAATGGGGTGATTGGCTGGCCGCTTGCTCGGTATAGCGAGAGTCGGTGAACAACACCGACCGCTCCGAGGTAATCAGCAAGTAACCCGCCGAGCCGGTGAAACCGGAAAGATAGCGGCGGTTTTCCGGGGCGGAAATCAACATGGCGTCCAGATTCTGTTCCGGCAACCGCGCTGCCAGGTGCGCTACACGTTCCTTCATTACTTCCCTTCCTCCTGTATTAGGCCGACGATAATATCTATAGCCGCAGTATAGCTTCTCCAGCCGAAGCCTGCAATTTGGCCCCGGGCGATGTCGGCGATAACCGAGCGGCGGCGCCATTCCTCCCGGGCGTGAATGTTCCCCAAGTGTACCTCGATGACCGGCACGGCGGCGTCAATCAGGGCGTCTTTCAGGGAGTAGCCGTAATGGGTGAGCGCCCCGGGGTTGATGACGATACCGTCGATCCGGCCCCAGTTCTCCTGAATCCGGTCAATCAGGGCGCCTTCGGCGTTGGACTGGAAAAAGGACACCTCAGCGCCCAGGGCGGCGGCCCTTTCGGCAATGGCCCGGTTAATCTCATCCAGGGTCATTGCGCCATAAATGGCCGGGTTGCGCCGCCCCAGGAAGTTGATATTGGGCCCGTTAAGAACCAGTATTCGGGTCATGCGGCGTTTCTCCCGGATTTTGTCGGTTAGACCAATTGCGCCCGGCCATCCTTCTGATGCCGGACGACCAGTCCAGTATATAACAATAATAGAGCGCCGGCCTTGCTGGGAAGATAGGCTTACCGGGTTATCCAGGAGCCACCGTTCCGGCATACCTTCACTTACCCGGAGCTGGTCGAAGGGCCGTTCCGTGGTTCGACCGGTTCGCTATGAGCGGTTCTCTAAGGAAAATCGAAGGAATCCGGGCCGGCTTATTTCCAAGAGGCGGCCCTACAATTCCCTAAACCTGAACCTGAACCTGAATCTGAACCTGATCCCGCCTAAAAAGTAAAAAGGGCCTGGAGGGCTACGCTCCAGGCCCTTGAAAGTGGGCGGTCACCGGAAATCGGGCAGCTCCCTCAGGTTTTACCCGGGGCTAGCGGCTGTAACCGGAATCCCGAGGCTGGATTACGTCCGCCGGAATATCACGGGTAATATGCTCCATCAGGAAGGTGAAGTCACGGTAGGCATCCTGCTTCCCCAGGTCGCCTTTCAGGGACTTTAGCCGGTGAAGCAGGGTTGAAAGCTCCCAGCCCACGTTGGGAAAGTTCGGGTAACCGGCGTAGGGCAGGCCGCTGTAGCGATCCGCAGACAAAGCCACCACCGCTCCCAGTTGCAACAGCGGGTCATTCAGGGAGTCGAACTCCTCCCGGTTTCCGCGGCCCGAAACGGCGGCAGATTGTTTCCAGGATTGGCCGCCGATCGGCGCTACCCAGCGCAACTCCACCGCTCCCAGATTCGTCGTGTTGCCCCATATTTCCCCTACCGGGTTGTTGAGTTCCAGTTCATAAAAGACCGTGGTCGCCGCTCCTGACGGAATCTCGGCAAACTCCTTCCGGTTCTGGGTGAACAGTTCGTCGGGGATAACCCGGTTTTCGTATCCGATGATACGCCACGACCGGACCATTTCCGGATTCCAGGTTACCTGGGCGCGGGTTTGGTCGGCAAAGGGGACGGCCAGAGACAACCAACTGTCGCGGCTAAAGGTGGACTTCGCCTGGTCGGTGTCGTCCAGATAGCGATACCAGCCGTTGCCGTGCTGGGCCAACTGCTCCAGCAGGTAGTCGTTGTAATTGGCTATTCCCACGCCGATGGTGATGAGCCGCAGCGGGTTTTCGTCGTTGTAGTCGCCAGCCGATTCCAGGATGGCAAAGGGGTTGGTGGCGTCCACATTCGCCACGCCGTCCGACATCAGGATGACGTAGTGATAGGCGTCGGGACGTTCGCGCCGGACTTGGCTGGCTAGTTCGACGCCCAGGTTCAGGCCGGCCTGTACATTGGTGGCGCCGTTGGGTTGCAACCGGCTGATGGACCGCCGCACTGCCGAGTCGCCAGGACGGCGATGCTTAACGGTGAAGCGGTCAATGACCGTATCGGTGAATTGGACGACGGCGATGCGGTCCCGGGGCCGCAGGCTCTGCCGGATACTTTCGGCGGCGGTACGGGCAATTGCCACCCGATTGCCTTCTCCCATGGAACCCGACGCGTCAAGCACCAGAGTTACGTTCAGGGGCAGCGAGTCATCGTGCAGTTCCGGAGCTTGAAAGGCCAGACGCGCCAGGTGCTTGCCCTCTTCCAGGGGGTGACGAAAGACCTGGGTGGTAATGGCGAATTCAGTATCCCTGGCCGGCCGGCTGTAGCCGTAATCGAAGGCGTTAATCCACTCTTCCGCCCGCACCGAGTCCGGCTCCACCTGGAAGCCCTCCCTGGCCCAGTTGAGCGCTAACCGATAGGAAGTGCGGTCGGTGTCCAGGCTGAAGGTCGATACGGAGTCTTGGACGGTGGCGACCAACGGCGTCCGTTGGTAATCCTTAAAGACAGTAGCTCCGGGCTGGGATTGGCTGCCGACGGAACTTCTTGAAGCGACAGAAGGAATTGCGGTTGCCGACGGAGCATTGGACTGTGAGCCAATCGGGCCGCGCACGCCATCCGCACCTTGTGGTCCAGCCCCGCCGGCCGGGCCAGCCGGGCCGGCGGGACCCGCCGGGTCTTGCGGGCCGGCCGATTCAAGTGGCGCCACCTTGCTCACCTCCACTACCACCTCTTTCTCCACTACCACCTCCCGCTCCACTACTCTTGCCGGTTCTGCCGGTGATGCTGGCGCAGACGCGGCTTGGGGTACGGCGGTGGGGTATGCCCGCTGGGCGGCGGGTTGGGACGATTGAGCGCGGGCGGGTACTGCGGGTACTGCGGCACCTGCATCGCCTTGCGGGCCAGCCGGGCCGCGCGGCACCTGCTGTCCTCTCGAGACTGAATCAAATGACTTGCCCGGGGCGGGGGCTGCCGATGCCGGTTCTCCCCGACCCGCCTCCGGCGCGGCTCCCTGGCCGCAGGCTATGACGGCGAGGAAAAACAGGGCGGCCAATGCAACTACCAAAATCCGGTGGATACCAAGCGTATTAAACATATAGGGCAAACCTCCTGTGGGTCTAATCGTTATGACCCTATGACGTAACCGGGCGTCCTTTTGTTCCCGGAATGGCCCAGGAGGTTTGCCGCCGCCGGTGGATGTCCGCCGCCAAAAGCAAACCCGGCCCCTGGTTTCACGTTTACGAGGGCCGGGTCAGGCGACGGTTCCGCCGGGAGGGTTTACTCTTCCGGCCCGGCTCGGGGGTGAAAGTTCAGGTAGGCGGCTTTGGCTTCCTGCTTGGTTATGTGGGTGTAGATTTGGGTGGTGGTGGGGCTGGAGTGGCCCAGCAGTTCCTGGATTACCCGCAGGTCGGCCGCGCCCTCCAGCATATGGCTGGCAAAGCTGTGCCGCAGGGTGTGGGGATGAATGCCGTCCCGCAGACCGGCTTGAGCGGCGTGGTGGCGCACCAGCTTTTCGATGCTGCGGCGGGACAGCCGTTTGCCATAGCGGTTGAGGAACAGGGCCTCCGTCGGGCCGTCTAAAAGCTGGGGACGGACCTCTTGCAGGTAATGCTGCAAGGATTTCTCGGTGGGCTGGCCGAAGAGCACCCAGCGTTCCTTGGAGCCTTTGCCTTCCACCAATATCTGCCGCTGGGCAAAGTTGATGTCGGGCAAGTCCATACCGGCAATCTCGGCCAGGCGAACGCCGCAGGAGTAGAGGACTTCCAGGATGGCCCGGTCGCGCGCCCCATATTCGTCGTCGGTGTTCGGCGTTTCCAGCAGCCGCACCGCTTCTTGCTTGCCGATGAAGGAGGGCAGGGGCTTTTCCACCTTGACTTGCAGGCTGCGGCCCGAAGGCACCGGGCTGTGCTTGAATCTTCCCTGTTGCACCAGGAACTGGTAGAAGGAGCGCAGGGCGGTCAGCTTGCGGACGATGCTGACCCGGGCGTAGCCCTCCTGCTGCTTGCGGCCCGAATAGGGGTGTACCGTCTCCCGGCCCTCGGTAGCCAGCCAGGCCAGATAGCTGCGGGCCAGCCGCCGGTTCATGTCGATCAGGGAATGCCCTTTCCGGTCAATGAAGCGCAGGAAGGAATCGAGGTCGGCTAGATAGACCCGAACGGTGTTGTCGGACAGCCCCCGCTGCCCGCGCAAGTAGGTCTTATACCGCTGAACCAGAAAGGCAAGGTCGTCCCCCGATGCCCCGGGCACGGTCTGGCCGGGTTCTGCGGGTTCTGCGGTATCCGCGGGTTTTCCCGGCAGGTCGAGTTCCCCGGGTTGGCCGATCTGCCGGGCGTTGGTGTCGGCGGCGGCGGCGGCGCCGGTTTCCATACTATTCGTCATACCGGCTGCCAAACTAGTCGCCAATGGTGGCTAACTGCGGTTCCTTGGCCGCCCCGTCATCGACTCCGGCCCCAGCTTCGGTATTGGTGCCGGCCTCGGCGCCGGCACTGACATCGGTATTGATGTCGGACTCTGAGCCTTTCCATTGGCAGACGGTACAGGCCACCCCATCCGGCCCTTCATGTACCACCAGTCCGTTGCACTCCGGGCAGGGGCCGGCGGCGGGACGCTTGTTAATGATGAAGTCGCAGTCGGGATACTTGGAGCAGCCGTAGAAGGACCTGCCCCGACCCCGGGCGCGCCGCTCTACCAGGTCGCCGCCGCAGTTGGGGCAGATGGAGCCGGTTTTCATCGGGCGGGTAGCCTTGCATTGGGGGTAGCCGGTACAAGCCATAAACTTGCCGTAACGGCCGGTTTTAATGACCATCGGTTTGCCGCACTGGTCGCAAACTTCGTCCGTCTCCACGTCTCCCGGCAGGCTATCCTGGTCGGCGGCGGCGCTCTTGAGCGGCCGGGTAGTACGACACTTGGGATAGCCGGTGCAGGCGATAAAGCGGCCAAAACGCCCGGCTTTGATGACCATCGGACTCTCGCAGTTCTCGCAAACTTCGTCGGTCGCCTCGTCCTCCGGTTTCACCCGGGGCATATTCTCGTTTGCCGACTCCAACTCTTTGGCGAAGGGGGTATAGAACTCCCGCAACATTGGCACCCACTCCCGTTCACCCTGGGAAACCTCGTCCAGCTTTTCTTCCATCCGGGCGGTGAAGTCCAGGTTCATTACGTCGGCGAAGAACCTGGTTAGCAGGTCGGATACCGTCGTGCCCAACTCGGTGGGATGCAGGCTGGTTTGTACCTTGGAGACATAGTTACGGGCCAGCAGCACGCCGATGGTGGGAGCATAGGTGCTGGGGCGGCCGATGCCCTTTTCTTCCATAGATTTAATCAGGGTGGCCTCGGTGAACCGGGGCGGCGGCTGGGTAAAGTGCTGCGACGCCTCCAACTGCTGGCAGTTCAGCGGGTTGCCCGGGGCCAACTCCGGCAAAGACTTGCGATTCTCCTCAGCGTCCCCCTCGTCGCGGCTTTCCAGGTAGAGCGTGCGAAAGCCGGGGAACTTGAGCACCGAGCCGGTGGCCCGGAAGTTAAAGACCCGGCCCGACCCGGCGGAAGAATTGGGGTTGGGGTTGGATTTGGATGCGGCGGCAGCCGTGGCCGTGGCATCGCTCGGGCAAGCGGCATCGATATTGACCGTGGTGGAATCGGAGAGCGCGTCGGCCATTTGGCTGGCCAGCATCCGTGCCCAGATAATGTTATAAAGCCGGTGCTGGTCTGCGGTCAGGTGGGGCTTAAGCGATGCCGGGTCCCGTTTTATCGAGGTAGGCCGGATGGCTTCGTGGGCCTCCTGCGCCGATTTGGCCCGGGTGCGATGGACCCGGGGCTTGTCCGGCAGGTAAGCCTTGCCATACTCGGCCGTAATGTATTCCCGGGCTTCCTGCACCGCCGTCTGGGACACCTGGACCGAGTCGGTGCGCATATAGGTAATCAGACCTACCGAGCCTTCGCTGCCCACGGGCAAACCTTCATAGAGCTGCTGGGCCACCGCCATGGTTCGCTGGGCGGTGAACCGGAGCTTCCGGCCTGCCTCCTGCTGCAAAGTGCTGGTGGTAAAGGGGGCCGTGGGACGCTGCCGTACCTCCCGTTTGCGCACGTCGGCCACCGAATAGACGGCATTCTTCAACTCCGCCTCATACTTGCGGGCCTCCGCTTCGACACCGATGTTCAACCGGTTGCGGCTGCCCTTGACCGAGTGCAGCGTAGCGGAAAACAGCTCCGGCCGGTCGGCCGGGTCGGACTCCTGGTGCAGCAATGCGTCCAGGGTCCAGGATTCCACCGGCACGAAGTCCAGGATATCCCGCTCCCGGTCGGTGACCAACCGCAGGGCCACCGATTGGACGCGTCCGGCGGAGAGGCCCCGCTGTACCCGCTTGCCGAGGAGCGGGCTAATCTGGTAGCCCACCAGCCGGTCCAGGATGCGGCGGGCTTGCTGGGCATTCACCAACTGCATATCAATTTCCCGGGGGTGTTGAAAGGCTTCTTCCACGGCGTCTTTAGTGATCTCGTGGAAGACTACCCGCTTGGGCGGTTTTGCCTGTTTGTCCCAACCGGCGGCGGTCTGGAGGTGCCAGGATATGGCCTCGCCCTCCCGGTCCGGGTCGGTAGCCAGGTAGATATCGGCGGCCTCATCGCCGGCCCGCTTCAGCTCCTTTACCAGCGACATTTTGTCCCGCATCGTGACGTAAGAAGGGGCAAAATCCTGTTCCAGGTCAACGCCCATCTTGCCCTTGGGCAGGTCGCGGACGTGGCCCTGGGACGCGGTAACTACGTAACGACTGCCCAGAATCTGGCCGACGGTGCGGGCCTTGGCCGGTGATTCCACGATGACCAGGCGTTTGCCGGCGGTCCGGCCCAAAGCGGAGGCAGCCTGGCTCCGGGCCGGGGCCTTGCCTGCCGTTTTACCGGTCGCCTTGCCAGTGGCTTTACCGGTCGCCTTGCCAGTGGCTTTGGCCGCGGTTGACTTGGCTTTGGCCGTGGTTGACTTGGCTTTGACGGTCCGGGTAGTCATAGCGTCGGGGGCCTTCTTCGCGGTCGCCTCGGCGGCGGGCTTGGTAGTAGCCTTCGCCGGAGCCTTCGCCGGAGCCTTCGCCGGAGCCTTCGCCGGAGCCTTGGTTGCTGCTTTACCTGCCATTGGGTGTGGTTGCCTCCCCTATGCGCACATAGTTCATTCCGCCGACCTGTTTCACCAAGCCCTTAAGTTCGAGCATGGTGAGCAGGCTGCCCACCAGAGCTACCGGCAGGCTGGCCTCTCTCTGGATATCGTCGATATGCATCGGTTCGTGGTTAAGACAGCGGAGCAAACCCGCCTCGCCGTCGGCGTCCGGGCTGGGCGGCAAGTCCTCTGCCAGACGCATTTCAATCTGGTGGGAAACCGCCCTCAAGTTCAGTTCTTCCAGGATGTCGATATGGCTGGAGGCCAGTTTTGCGCCCTCCTGGATTAGGCGGTTGGTCATTCGGCTGGCCGGGGAGAATATGCTGCCCGGCACGCAAAAGACCTCCCGGTTTTGTTCCAGCGCATGATAGACCGTCCAGCCGGCCCCGCTCTTTTCTCCGGCTTCCACCACCAGCGTACCCAGGCTCATCCCGCTAATCATCCGGTTGCGCCGCGGAAAGTTGCGCGGGTCGGGACGGGTGCCCAACGGATACTCGCTGACCACGGCTCCCTGCTCCACAATCCGGCCAAACAGACCGGCATGGTCTTTAGGATAAACAATATCCAGGCCGCTGGCTACTACGGCGATGGTGCGTCCGCCCTGGTCGAGGGCGGTGCGGTGAGCGATGCCGTCAATGCCCAGAGCCAGGCCGCTGACGATTGTAATGCCGCAGCGGGCCAGATCGCCGGTGAGGGCTGCCGCCGCCTCTCGTCCATAAGTTGTCGGGCTGCGGGTGCCCACGACGGCTACCGCCCGCTCGTCGTCGGGTATCAGGGCGCCCTTAACGTACAGCACCGGGGGCAGGCCGTCTATCTGTTTGAGCCGGGACGGATAGTCCGGGTCGTGCCAGGTAACCGCTCGGACTCCGGCCTCTTCCAGCCGCGCCATCTCCGCATCAGGAGATATGGTCCGGCGGGTATCCACCACCGCGGCGGCGGTACGGGCATCCAGGCCGGCGGCCCGCAGCTCACCGGGTCCGGCATTCCAGGCGTGCTCCGGGTCGCTGAAAAATGCCTCCAGCTTCCGGAACCGGGTCGTGCCCAGGTTGCGAACCCGGCTGAGGGCAACCCAAAACTTGACCTGCTCCATATCTATTTCAGTCTTCATCCTACCGATTCTAGCACACGCCGGAAAGGGGGAACAACAACGTACCGGTCAGCGAACCGAGTCTTTCGAGGCTTGGGGGACGCTTTAGGGCAGCGCATCCGTGGGTCACTGCGCCCGGTTTACGACTGATTCCCCGCTTATTTTGGGAGCGCGAACGCTTTTCTCCGACCCGCAATTGCGCCGCTCAAGTAGGTAGTTCCCCTCCCCACGGTCTTGTATCTTGCTCAGGTTCAGGTGTATCCCCGCTCACCCCGGGCTGGTCGAAGGGCCGTTTTATGGTTCGACAGGCGCACCAGGAGCGGGTTGCCCGTGACTGTCAAGAGGGTCTTTCAAGAGAGCCTTTCCCCCTCCCGCCGAAACTTGACGCCATTGGCGGCTTCAACTAGACTGCCTTCGGATTTCCCGCCGGACGATTCCCAATTGCCCGGCCCATTCAACGCCATTTAATAATTGCGTCATTCAATAAATATCAATAAATAATTGAATAAATAATTGATAGTAACTGAGTTGTCCGCCGATGAATCTGAAGGACTTTATTCGAGACATCCCTGATTTTCCCCAGCCGGGGATTCTCTTCCGCGACATTACGCCGCTGCTGCGCGATGCTGCCGCTTTTAATTACACCATCGACCAACTGGCCGAACGGTATCAGGACTTGGCGTTTGACGCCATCGCCGCCATCGAGTCCCGGGGCTTTCTGTTCGGCGCGCCGCTGGCCTGCCGAATGGCTAAGCCGCTGATTCCGGTGCGCAAGCAGGGCAAGCTGCCCGGCGAGACCATCTCGGTCGAGTATTCCCTGGAGTATGGTTCCAATGTGATGGAAATCCACGTGGACGGCGTAGTCCCGGGCGACCGGGTGCTGCTGCTGGATGATGTTATAGCGACCGGCGGGAGCTTGGCCGCCGCCGCCAGTCTGGTGGAGAACGCCGGGGGACAGGTGGCCGGTATAGGCTTGGTGATTGAATTGGAAGCCCTGGGGGGCCGCCAATTGCTGGGGAAGTACGATGTCTTCTCCCTGGTCCAGTATTAGCGCCCGGAGCTGGCGTCTGGAGTCATTCTCCGGCATTAGCCATTTGGACCGGGCGGCCTTTAGACCGGCTCCGGTGGAACGATGTTGCCAAGACCTAAGGATAGTCTGAATAAGTTATTAAACGCCAGCGCCTTCACCCCGTCGTTCCTGCGAAAGCAGGAACCTGAACTTTGTGGGCCGAGGTTCCTGCGAAGGCAGGAACGACGGGTAGGGATAAACACCCAAGTCACGGACTTATTCAGAGGTTCCCTAAAATTACGACATCGGCCACCCAGCAGCCACCCGTCCAGGCCCCTGGGAGTTTTGCAATTGCCTAGAGAGATGGGAGTTAACGACAACGGATCTAGACGTGTGCTATAGCGGCACGGCAGTACGAACCAAAGATGGCACAATAGTAATATCCTGTTTTACGAACAGTTGACACCTGCGAGTGGGGTAATACAGGACAAGGAGGAGGTTCTTATGCCACAAGAAAGTGAGCTACACCTTAACTTGGTAGGGGAAGTGGAGGAGCGCCCGGACAGGTGGGCTATCTACTCCCGCGAGTTCGGATTTTATGCCTATGGCAAGACCAGAGAAGAGGCCAATGAAGATTTCTATTCTGGAGTGGCCGACATCCTGAACAGTTTTGACCAGCATGAACGTATGGTTGCTTACCTGAGCAATAGAGACATCAAGTACAACTTTACGCTGGACAACAAACAGACCATTGACCCAGCTCATTTCAGGGGCAAGAGCATCATCCAAGGCATGTTCTATGAAGGTCGGAGAGAGGTACAACTTGTATTTGCCGGATAGCCTTCAAGGCTATGAGGTAACCAAGATATTGGAGTTGATGGGGCATACTCAGCATTCCCGTATCGGGAATAGCAGGATATTTCTTGGACCAAATAGCAGTGTACTCCGATTCAACGAGGAATGGGATATGCCTCGCTCCGATGTCGAAAGAATGCTTAATGATCACCACATATCAATCGAGGCGTTCTGGGAAAAGCATCGCTCCCTGTACTAACCCTTAAACACACACCTAGCCCCGGCTCCAAGCCGGGGCGCTCTTTGCCCCTCTCTTCCGCATTTGTCCATTCAAGTTTGGGTAATTTCCCATATAATTCCCTAATAATATTTACTGCAAGCCTTTATTGGCTATAATGTTAGAACATTGACCCTGGTCAGGAAAAAAATGCCTGGAATGCACCGTGATAGGAGGGGATAAACCAATGGCAGATAAAATAACCATCGGCGATTATGAGATTACGGCAGTCATTGATATGGTGCCGCCGCCCCGTCCGACTTCTGCAATGTTCCCGGACGTGCCGGACAGCGCCTGGGACGAGTACCAGGATATGTTGGAGGACGGTCAACTTCAGCTATATTACGGCGTCTTCGTGGTTCGCTCCGAAAGCCAGGTGGTGTTGGTGGATACCGGAATGGGCCCCGGCCCGCATCCCACCCGCGGCAACGTGACCGGCAACCTCTACGAGGAACTGCGGCCCATCATGCTGCCCCCCAACGTGGATATCATCAATACCAACGTTTCCCCTTCGGACCAGGTGAACTTTGTGGTGCATACTCACCTGCACGCCGACCATATCGGCTGGAACCTGCGTTACTCCGGCGGAATGCCCGCTCCCAATTTCCGCCGCGCTCGCTACATTATCCCCAAGGATGATTACGACTACTTCACCCAGCCGGAAATCCTGGAACAAAACCCCCACGTCCAGCAGCAGATTATGCCCCTCCGTCGGCTGCGCCTGCAACAGATTGTGGAGGGAGAACATACCGTCACCGAGGGAATAACCACCATGCCCGCCGCCGGCCACACCCCCGGCCACCAGGTGGTGCTGGTTAACTCCGGCGGACAAAGGGCGATGCTGGTGGGAGACCTGATCCACAACATCGCCCAGGTTTCCGAGCCGAGCTGGTGCGCCGGAGTGGACATTGACAAGGCCCAGAGCTATGCCAACCGGTTGATGTTGCTGGACAAGGCGGAAAGCGAAGATTGGGTTATCGCCGCCGGGCATTTCCCGCCGGGCAAGCAAATTGGCAAGGTAGTTACCGAGGGAGGCAAGCGACGCTGGCAGTCTCTATAGCCAATCCCGCCGGCCAATCCCGCCGGTAGTGTTGTAGCTGGCCGACAGGATAGTCGGGCAGCTTAGTCAAAGCGGTTGCAATGGCCTTGGTCGTAAGCCGGGACCGCGCCGGCTCCCCGGCTGGGTTTAAGCCCCGGTGATACTTGTATGTTGGCTTGCCCTTTGCTACAATCCGGCAGTAAAATCCGGCGTAGCCAGGGCAAGCCCACCGAATAGCCAGGAGGCCCGGGACGGTCAGGCGGAATGGTTATAGTGGGAGCGACGGATTAAGATTGATCGTTTAGGGGAAGTTTCAGCCTCCGGATAAAGATAACCGGCCCCTAAACCTGGAAAATGGCTTGAAATGTGACAGGAGGAGGTAGCACTATGCCGTCATTTTGGGAGAATCTAAGGTTTGCCGGTGACCGCGAGTTCGACGATATGCACGGGTATCAGGGGTTGGACATGGTTGCCTATGTCAGCCATCCGCCGCCCAGCCAGGGCACCAGTTGGCCGGCGGTTGTGGTAATTCAGGAGGCATTCGGCGTTAACGAGCATATCCAGAAAGTATGCGACCGTTTCGCCGCGAATGGTTACGTAGCCGTTGCGCCGGCGGTGTTCCACCGGGAGCATCCCAACCCCAAGTTGGGCTACACCGAGCAGGATATGAGCATCGCCATCAACCAGTATATGGCCGCCCTTCGGGACGACGACCTGGTTGCCGACATCAACGTTGCCATAAACTTTATTCAGAAAGAATACCAGCGCACCATCGGCCAGAAGATTGGCATCGTCGGCTACTGCGTTGGCGGACGGATAACCTACCTGGCGGCCACTAGCTGCCCCGGCTTGGATGCCGCCGTAGCCTACTATCCCGGTCGCGTTCTGGTACCCTTTGGCGACGGACCGGCGCCCATGGATCTGACCGAAAGTATCAAGATTCCCTTGATGGGCAACTTTGGCGAGGATGACGCCAACCCGTCTCCGGCGGACGTGGCGACTATTGAAGCGCGAGTGCAAGCCGCCGGCATCACCCACGACTTCAAGTCCTACCCCGGCGCCGGCCACGGTTTTAACTGTGACGAGCGGGGCAGTTACAACGAAGCCGCCGCCGAGGATGCCTGGGCGCGCACCCTGGGCTGGTTCGATCAATACGTCAAGAACTAGATCGAAGCGTATGGAGGACCGGCCATCGTCCCGGCCGTTCCAGGCTCCGTAAGGAGCAATCCCTAACCGGAACAGGTTTGGTAACAAAGCAAGAGACCCGGATGCAGTTCAACTGCATCCGGGTCTCTTAAGCAGGAGAACGATTCGCTGTGGCGGGCGCCGGGGCGACTTTTGCGGTTGCTCTTCGGATTCAAGGTCAATCGCCGGCGGGCACGGATGTTACCCGACCCGACGGGGAATGCCAGGCAACTACTTGGCGAAAGTGTTGCGGAACCGGTACAGCGTCAGCTCCGGCTCAATGGGGGACACCGGCAGATACTCCGCTTCCTCAATCTTGGCTACTATGAACCAGGGGCCGTCCTCCTCCAGCGCGCTGCAGAATACCGCCTCCAGGTCTTCCAGGTTGTTGACCGTAGCCGTTCGGGGAATGCTGCAACTCTGGGCTACCTTCTCCAAATCGGTGCCCATTGCCGTGTGGCTGGACTGGTGGCCGGTCTGCGCCCACTCTTCGTTGTCCCACACCACTACCACCAGGTTCCTGGGCTTCTCCCGCCCGATGCTGGCGATGGTACCCAGGTTCATCAGCAGCGACCCGTCTCCGTCCAGGGAAATCACCCGTTCGTCGGTGGACAAGGCCATGCCCAGGGCGATGGAGGAGCAAAGGCCCATATTGCCGTAAGTATAAAAATTGCGGTCTCGATGTCCGGCGTGCCACAGCTCGTCGGTGGTCGGCCCCAGGTTGCTGACGATGGGCCGGTTGCCGGCGTGATTAAGAATCATCTTGGTAGCTTCAAACCTAAGCAAGTTTGCCTCCGTGGAGCAGTTGGGTCAGGCAGATCACCACCGGCTGGCGGTTGGCGTGGCACAGCTTCAGCGCTCCATCCACTATCCGGTCCATATTGTATTCGTCGTCCAGGGTAAAATGCACCAGCCCCAGCACGTCCAGAATTGGCCGGGCGCCGCGGCCCATCGGCACCTGGGCGATGTTAAACTCGCCGGGGCCGCCCCGCAGGTTGAGGAATATCGGTATGGGGGTGCGGGCCGGAATGCACAGGCTGGCAATGGCGTTGATGCTGTTGCCCAAGCCGCTGGACTGCATGAACACGGCAGAGTTTCGTCCGGTGGCATAAGCGCCAACGGCCACCCCCACCGCCTCTTCCTCCCGGGTCGCCGACACCAGATGAAAGAAGGGGTCGGCATCAATCAGAGTGGTCACCCGGTCAATGGATATATCCGGTACATAGGCAACCAGGGACGTATCCCAATCCTTCAGCCCCTGTACGATGGTCTCAGTCCAGCTCATAAACCGTTCTCCCTTGCTCCCATGTTTATTGGTCCAGCTTGGCCCGGTCTGCATTGCCGGCGGTTACAATCGCCCGGCGGCGGGCCCGGAAAACCGCAAATAAACATAGCAGTATTGCCCTGGAAAGTCAAAGCCGGGGCCAGCAGCCGGGTCTTTAGGGATAAACAACCAGGTCACGAACTTATTCAGAGGTTTCTTAGATTATCAAGGAAAAGCCGCTCATGGTGTGCCTATCTTTCGACAAGCTCAGGGTGAGCGGGGATACACCTGAACCGGGACCTTGGAAAGATCCTGCCAGCAGCGGGCGGCGGCGGGCGGCGTATGGTAGCGTATGGTAGCGTATGGTAGCGTATGGTAGCGCAGCGCGCCGCCGGAGGTATCCGCGCCCGGGATAAGCACGACCGCCCCGGGAACGCGCAAAATGGCCGGCTCCACATTTGGCCCAAGCCGGCCCGGAACCGGGCTGACGGCTTGCCACCGGGCGGGCGCGGGTATATAAATAGCCTCAGAAAAAATTAAAGAGAGGTGGGATTTTGCAGATCGACCCGCAGAGCTTTGACAATTTTTATCGGGTACTCACCGGGGTGGTGGTACCGCGCCCCATAGCCTTTGTATCCACCAGGTCGGCCGACGGTGTGGCTAACCTGGCCCCCTTTTCCTTCTTCAACGCCGTGGCTCCCCATCCGCCGACCATCATTTTTTCCTCTTCGCGCAATGCCGGAAGAAAGTATAAGGATACGCTGGCCAATGTGGAGGAGACCGGGGAGTTTGTGGTGAATGTGGTGGTGGATGACATTGCCGAGGCAATGAATCGGACCGCTGCCGAGTTTCCCGCCGACACCAACGAATTTGAAATTGCCGGCCTGACCGAGGCGCAGTCCGCCATCGTAAAGGCGCCCCGGGTGGCCGAATCACCGGTCAATATGGAATGTCGGCTGAGCCAGGTGATAAATATCGGAGAGGGCGACCATCAGCATGGCCTGGTAATCGGCGAGATCGTGATGATGCACATCCGGGACGACATCATCAACGGCCACCGGATAAATCACCAAATCCTGAAGCCCACCGGCCGTTTGGCCGGCAGTATGTACTGTCACACCGCCGATATCTTTGAGATGGTGCGCCCGGTCTATAACCCGTAAGGGTGACCGGGAGTCTCAAGCTACCGGCTACGCCCTTCCTTAAGCGGACCGGCTCTTGACCCGGTTCGGCAGCCGCCAACCGTAGGCCGCGAGCCGGAAAGGGCAACCGCAACCGGCTGGAAAAACGCGGCGAGTAGTTCGGCCGGCTCCGGTATCAGTGTCAGTAAAGAGGTCTTGGCTCCGTGCTGGGCGGAGTATCATCCTGGGGTTTGGCTTCGGTTTCGGCGGGCTGCCCGGTGTCGTCAGCGGCGCCGTCTGCCCGATCATCGGCGTAAAAGTCGGCCTTGTCATCCGGCTGGGACGGCGTATCCGCGGCTGCGGCTTCCGCTTCCAGGGTTGCAGCGGAGCCGGCTTCACCGCGTAAGGCTTCGGGGCTGGCGGCTTCGGAGCTGACGTAGTCCATTTCGGCCCTTGCAATAGGCGCCCCATATTCTGGGTAGGCGGCGCGAAAGTCGTTTAACGCCGAAGTCAACTGCTCATAAAAGGCGTCCGGGTCCTTGGCCAACAATACCTGCCTGCGGCCCCTGATTAGCCGAACCCGCAGCCGGTCCGGTGTAGCCACCGACCCCAGCTCAATGTCGTCGATGTTGCTGAAGTGGATGACCTTTACCCGGGGCCGCCCGTAAACTATCTGTAGGGAGTCGGGGTAAACCACGTAATGGCGTGGGCCGGTGACCCAGGTGTAAGCCGCTACCCCCAGGCCCAGGAAAAATATAAGCGGAGTATCTCCCTGGACAAAGTTATACAGTCCCCAGCCGGCAATGCCCAGGGACAAGATCATGGTAAAGTTCACCGGAATCCGATGTTTGTCCCAATACAGGGGCTGATTCTGCGTTTGTTGCATATAAGTGTAAATCCTTACCACGGAAAAGGTTCAATCAACTGTACTACCGAATAGCCCGTTGCCTTGGGCCGATTCATTATAGCGCATTGTTCGGGGGGTATCCACCGGAGAAAATGGCGGGTTCCGGCCCGATGACAAAATTATCCGGAAAGATTAGAATACTGATATGACTACTATCAATGATATCGCTGACATCGCTCGCATTCTGAGGGAGCAGCCCGAATGGAAGGACACTATCCGGGGCATCCTGCTCGGCCAGGAACTCCTGGAACTGCCCGAAAGATTGGCCGAATTCGTCCAAATCACCAACCGGAACTTTCAACTGGTCTATGAACGACTGGACCGGCTGGAAACCGACTTAGCCTCACTCCACGTCAAGGTGAACCGAATCGAAGGAAAGTTGGATAACGCTCTGGGCCTAACCTACGAGTTTAAGGTGGATAAGAACATCCGCAGCCTGGTAGGAAACCTGAACCTTCGCCGAACCAAAGTCGTGAAAAGCTCCATTACCGGAATAACCCGGGAGTTCGAAGACCTCTTGGATGAAGCTGAAGACAATGGCCTGATCACCGAAGAACAGAGCAACGAGATAATGCGAGCCGACATCGTCTGCATCGGTCGGACCCGGGACAACGGTTCCAACCAATACGTGGCCGGCGAGATTTCCATAACTGTCAGCAACTCGGACATCACCCGGTCGGCACGACGCGCCGCTATCCTGTCCTCAATTATCGGGCAGCCGGCGCAGCCGGCCGTTTTCGGCGCCTCCATCGACGACGACCGGGCTGCCCTGGCCGCCAGCCACGGCGTTACCGTTCTGTTGCTGCCTACCGACTGAACGGCAGAGAAAGCCCCGATGATTTTGGCGCTGCCTACGCCAACTGGGGTATTTCCCCCGGCAGGTACCAGGTAGAGCGGAAGACGCGGTTGTCCTCGTAGCCGTCCGTGCCCGCCGGGAAGTAAGGGTTAATGTACTCCCAGACCACCTCTCCCTCCGGCGTTACCTGGAACATTCGGCCAAACATCCCCTCGGTAATCAGGGTATTCCCGTTGGGCAAACGGCGCGCTCCGGAGATACGGGAGCTGTAAAAGTTGAAATAGGGGTTGTCCCGGTACTCCCAGACCACCTGATTGGTGCTCGGGTCGACCTCCACTACCCGGGAAAAGACTCGTACATCGTTCTTGCGCCGCTCCCCATTGTCGAAGATCAGGATGTTGCCGTTGGGGAGCATGCTGGGGTCGTGCTGGCGGGAGATTACATCCCAGCCCAATTTCCAGGTGATGTCTCCCGAAGCCTTGTCGATAATCATCACCGTGGAGATGTTGCGGAAACTAGCCAGAACCCGGCTGTCATCCAGGGGGACTATGGTATTGCCGTGACTCCATTCGTGGCGCGGCTCCCCGGGGGTGATAATATCGGTTTCCAGGTCCAGGTGTTGGTAGGCGTGCCAGTCCCAAACCTGGTTGCCGGCGGCATCCACTTCGATCAGGTGGTCGGCCCACATATAGGTAGAGGCTGCCTGTCCGCCCTCGTGGTCGGCCTCCATATCGCTGCCGGGTTGTCCTCCCTTCACCTGGTCTGCCACCTCGGAAGGGATGGCTTCCAGGGTAAGGAAAATGGCGCCGCCGGAGTCGGTGCGCCGTGCGTCGTGGTGTTGCGCCGGGTTTCGGTGCTGCCAGACGATGTTGCTGTCCCAGTCCACTTCCAGCAGCCAGCCGCCGACAAAATTGGTGGCCGGCATCGCCCGCTCATTGGTCTGGTCGGCCTTTGCCATGTAGAAGAGATTGCCGCTGGGCAGCAGGTAGCCCCAGGAGCCGGGCGCGGTGGGCAAATGCCACCGGTGCACCTCATTCCCCTCCATATCCAGCAAAAAGGTCACCCCTTCGCCATTCCCGTCGCCGTTATAGGGGGAATAGCAGAAGTAACCGGGGCAGGCTTTATCCCGGTCCAATCCGGTCAATCCGGTACGACCCACTCGCCGCCAGGTTTGTTGATCAACGCTCATACTAACCCTCCTCATTGCTGCTGCCCGGAATTATCCGCCATATCGCCGCCGCTGTAAACCGCATAATTTCCGGTTGACCCCCTTGGGGCCGTACCCTACAATTCTGATACGCCCAACTCTGCCGGCCTTGAGCCGGCAAGAAGAAGACCGGGCAATGCCGGTTAAGTTATACGGAGGCGCAATGACCCCAGAGGACGGATTCGCTCACCCGGAATACCTGGTTGACCCGCAAGACCTGCAAGCCCGCCTGGCCGATGCCAATCGGTCCGGCGCCAATTTGGTGGTGGTGGACCTGGACGCTGAGGCGGGATACTTGCGGGGACATATCCCCGGGGCGGTGCATCTGCCGGATAACTACGAGCGAAACCCGGAAACCGGCTGGGTGAATACCTTTCCGCCGGACAAGTTCGCCGCTACTTGTGAGCGGCTGGGCATCGGCGATGATACCCTGGTGGTGGCCTATGATAACAACCTGAGCCTTTACGCCGCCCGCTTCTGGTGGGCGCTGAATTACTACGGCCATAGTAACGTCAGGGTGCTGGACGGCGGCTGGCGGCGCTGGGCCGCCGAGGCCGGCGCCGGTTCGATCAGCTTTGACCGCGCCGCCGTTAATTCCAGCCCCGCTTCGATCAGCTTTGACCGCGCCGCGGTTAATTCCAGTTCCGCCGACGCTGGGGACAAAGCCGGCGCTGCCTTCACTCCTCGGGTTGACGACTCCTTTATTGTCCGGTTCGACGCGGTAAAATCGGGATGCAGTCTGGAAGACACGGTCATCTGGGACACCCGCAGCCAGGGGGAATATTCCGGGGCGATCAACCGTGGCAACCGGCGGGCCGGTCACATCGCCGGTGCGGTGCACCTGGACTGGCTGGATTTAATGGAGCGGGAAACTCATCGTTTCAAGCCGGCGTCGGAAATCCGGCGCATTCTCAACGAAAAGGGGATGACTCCCGACAAGGCGGTATTTGCCTATTGACAGGCCGGTCTCCGTGCGGCGCACGGTGTCTTTTTGCTGAATCTGCTGGGCTATGACCGGGCCCGAAACTACGACGCTTCCATGTTCGAGTGGGCCAACCGGGAGGATGCTCCGATGGAGATGGAGATGGAGATGGAGTCGGAGACGGAGACGGGCGGCTAGCCCGGAGTATATTGTCCCCAACCGGGCCGTCGGAACCGGCGCCATCCAGTTGCCGGTGATGTTTGCAACCGACCGGCGCCTTTTATGAGCCACCTTTTATAAACCAATTGTTACGTAACCAGGCAAGGAGGAGCTATGACTACAGGAGAAGGATTCGCCCGCCCGGAATACCTGGTGGATGCGGAATGGGTAGCGGCCCACCGGGACGACCCCAATGTGGTGGTGGTGGACGGCGACCTGGAGGCCGGCTACTTGAGGGGCCATATCCCCGGGGCGGTTTTGGTGCCCGACAATTATGAGAAAGACCCGGACACCGGACGGGTACACATCCTGCCCCCGGACAAGTTTGCCGCTATGTGCCAAAACCTGGGCATCGGCGACGATACCCTGGTGGTGGCCTATGACAATAACCAAAGCCTCTACGCGGCGCGTCTCTGGTGGGCGCTGAACTACTACGGCCACAGCAACGTAAAGGTGCTGGACGGCGGTTGGCGGCGGTGGGTTGCCGAGGGCCGCGCGATCAGCTTTGACCGCTCGACTCCCCCTGGCGCCAATTCCGGCGTTAAGTTTACGCCCAGGATTGACGAGTCCGTAATGGTAAAGGTGGACGAGTTGAAAGCCGCTTGCAGCCTGAGCGATGCCCTGATTTGGGATGTGCGCAGCGACGGTGAATATACCGGCGCCAACGGCCGGGGCAATAAACGGGCCGGTCATGTACCTGGGGCGGTGCATCTGGAGTGGTTTAACCTGATGGAACGCGACTCCCACTGTTTCAAGCCGGCGGCGGAAATCCGGCAGCTGCTAAACGAAAAGGGCATAACCCCGGATAAGGCGGTCTTTGCTTATTGACAGGGCGGCATCCGTGCGGCGCACGGCACCTTCCTGCTCAAGCTGTTGGGCTACGACCGGGCCAAGAATTATGACGCCTCGATGGGCGAATGGGCCAACCGGGAGGATACTCCCCTGGAGGTTTAGAGGCTCCGGGTTTTAAGGAACCGCTGAATAAGTCCGTGACCTAGGTGTTTATCCTGACCCGTCGTTCCTGACCCGTCGTTCCTGACCCGTCGTTCCTGACCCGTCGTTCCTGACCCGTCGTTCCTGACCCGTCGTTCCTGCGAAGGCAGGAACGACTGGGTGCAGGGTCTTTTAATAGTTCCCTCTCCCTCCGGGGAAGGGTTAGGGTGGGGGCGTCTCCCCGGTGGATGCAAAGCTGTTGGAAAGCAGGACTTCACCCTCCACCGGCCCTCTCCCTCAAGAGAGAGGGAGAATTAAAAGACCCTGCGACGCGGTGAAGGCGCCGGCTTTTAATGACTTATTCAGAGTATCCTTAACTGAACGGAACGGGTTCTACTCCGTATCAATGCGGTATCATTGCAGAATCAATGCGGAAAGCCCCCGGCCTTGGCCGGGGGCTTTTGTTTGCCTGGGGCAAGGCTGCTCTGTTGGGTTACGGGTTACGGGTTACGGGTTACGGGTTACGGGTTACAGGTTGGAGTTTTGGCTTTTAGCCCTCCGGGTTGTGGAATTGGGCCGTCACTTGCTCCGGAGAAATAACGTGGGACAGAATAAACTGGGCCACTTCCCGGCGCATCGGGTCCTCCAGGTCGCAATCCTTCAGGTGATTGAAGTCCGGATATAGCTCCTCCATCAACTTTCTAACCCGCGAGGGCCCGTGGTGGGAGGCTACCAGGTACTCAACATGGGTCGGGTCTCGGCCCATTTTCACCTGCTCCGCCTCGGAGGCAGTCAGCTCGGCCTCATAGTCCACTTTATCCACGACGGATATATGCTCCATAGCTTCCCGGCGGCAACCTTCTATTTCCTTGAAGAGGCCGTAGAGGGAGGATACCATCGTGGAAACCTCCTCCAGCATCAGGGGCACCAGCTCCTGCTTTTCGTTGGCGGCGTTCATTTTCCGCTGGGCTTCTTCCAGGGCGTTGCGCTTGGCCCGGTCCCAGGTGCTCTGGCGTTGGGCGCGGGCTAGCTCGACCCGCAGAATGGGGGCTTCCGACGCCAGCGATCCGAGCTTTTGCACCGCATTTTCGGCATCCTCCGCCTGACGCAACCGTTCCTGAAGCTCCGAATTAACTCGATTTAACATAATATGAAAACTCCTTATAACTGATTAAAGGGCCTTGTCACCGCAATTGCGGTGTCACCCGTATGTTGCAATTAGCAGGAGCGTCGCGGGTTCCGGCGGCCGACTTTGATTACTTGATATTTTGACGATCGGCGACGAGTAATAATTGAGTATTCCTGTTGGGGGCCTGCCGGATGCTTTTTGCCGCTATCTGCTCCTGAATGGGTCTAACCTACGGGCGTAAAGATGATGAAGGGGCAATCTGCCCGCTGAGCCTACGGCTGAGGGTTTGTTGATATTTCCACCTCCGGATTTTTTGCAGCCCACCTTCGTACAACCCCATCCAACCCCGCACAACCTTACAAAGGAATAATGCTGCCCCGGTTAGTAAATAGTAGCCAGTCCGGTAAGCTGACGTGGCCCGGGGCCTCTGTTGAGTTCCACCGCCGCACCGCCCACTTTTCCGGCTTGCAGAATTTCTTGCTTTGGTTTTCATTAAATCGTAACGGCAAGAAATCCTGCAAGGCAATTGGCTGCCCAAAATTGGCGATTATTGACTCAACAATGGCTGTCCCCTTGCTGCCGGGCGTTTCGCGTTTCGCGTCTCCCGCCTTCCGCCAACGGTTCGCTGCCGCATTGGGCTACTCCGCACGGCGGTTTTGGCAACTCAGAGTCATTCAATTATCCAGGAAAATCCGTTCAAGGTGAGCCGGTCGAACCACAAGCTCAGGAGGAGCGGGGATACACCTGGACCGGGCCTGGTGAAAGACCCGGATTGGAAACCGCCGCCCCTTGCCGGATAGTGCGATCCGGATAGTGAGATATTGATAATAAGGCGTCGGAAGCAAGATGTGGGAAATCGGACGACCGGCGGCGCGCAGGGTCACTAACTGGGGCATAATCCCGTATAATGCCTGGTAACCTGTTGGTGGCAGTAGGAAAAAGGCAGAAATAAGGGAGGCTGGACTATGCCGATTGAACAAATGGCGCCGGAGCTGGAGGAGCTAATATCCCTGGATGCGGAGATAAAAGAGCTGGGCAGCGGCTATGGCGGCAGTAACGGCCCGGCGGAAGGCCCGCTGTGGTGGCACGAGGGAAACTACTTGCTGTTCAGCGACATTCACAACGACCGGCGGATGAAGTGGGCCGAAGGGGAAGGGGTCACCCGGTTCTCGGAGCCGACCAACCGGGCCAACGGCCTTACCCGCGACCTGCAGGGCCATCTGCTGGCTTGTGAGCACGATGGCCGCCGGGTGTCCCGCCTGAGCCGGGACGGAGAGCGCATTACCGTGGTGGCTAACAGCTTTCAGGGCCGGCAGCTTAACCGTCCCAACGATGTAGTCGTCAAGTCCGACGGCAGCATCTACTTCACCGACCCCTGGACTTTCCCCCGCCCGGCCAACCAGTGGGAGCAGTCTTTTTCCGGGGTGTATCGCGTTTCCCCCGACCTGGGTATGCTCACCTTGTTGGTAGCCGACTTCATCATCCCCAACGGGCTGGCCTTCTCCCCGGATGAGAGCATTCTTTACGTCAACGACTCCCGGCGGCGGCACATCCGGGCCTTCGAGGTAATGCCTACCGGCGGCCTGGCGCTGTCCTCGGACCGGGTCTTTTGCGACCTGGGCGGGGAACGCCCCGGCGTCCCGGACGGAATGAAGGTGGACGTGGCGGGCAATGTCTATTGCGGCGGTTCCGGCGGGTTGTGGATTCTGGACTCCACCGGCAAGCACCTGGGCACCGTGGTTCATGGCGCGGAGGCCACCACCAACCTTTGCATGGGCGGCGCCGACTGGAAAACCCTGTTCTTCACCACCCGCAACACGCTGGGCAGTGTGCCGATAAAAATCGCCGGCATCCCGGCGCCAACCGATCGGTAGGGTTCAGTAAGCCTCGGCAGACTTCAGTGGTTCCGGTCAGGCGTGGTTCCGGTCAGGCGTGGTCAACTCTCGCAAGTTCGGCTGGCCGTCAGGTCGTTAAGTCAACAGTCAACATTCAACAGCCGGTTGGGGCGGGTATCGACTCCCGCTCCTCCGAAGCCGGTCGCCTGGCGCGGGCTTGGGGTCACCAGAGGATCAGGATGAAAAGCAAGCGTATAAGCGTATAAAGGAGGGTCATTATGCCAATAGAGCAAGTATCCCCTGACTTGGAGTGCATCCTGGCGTTGGATGCGGAGATAGAGGAATTGGGCAACGGTTACGGCGGCGATGCCGGACCGGCGGAAGGCCCCTTGTGGTGGCAGGAGGGCGGCTATCTTCTGTTCAGCGACATTGGCAACAACCGCCGGATGAAATGGGAACCCGGCGCCGGAGTAAGCCTGTTTAAGGAGCCGACCAATCGGGCCAACGGCCTTACCCGCGACCCGCAAGGCCGCTTGCTGGCCTGTGAACACGAGACTCGGCGGGTCACTCGCACCGAACCCGACGGCAGTTTAACCGTGGTGGCTAACAGTTACCGGGGCCGCCGCCTTAACCGGCCCAACGACGTAATCGTCAAGTCCGACGGCGGTATCTACTTCACCGACCCCGGGTTTCCGACGCCGGGCCTGGACCTGGATGTGAACGGCGTCTATCACGTTACCCCCGACCTGGGGGCCATCACCCTGATTGTCTGGGACTTTACCCGTCCCAACGGGCTGGCCCTCTCCCCGGACGAAAGCGTTCTATACATCAACGATACCCGGCGACGCCACATTCGGGCCTTTGACCTGGAGCCTAACGGTATGCCGCTGCTGGCTTCCGACCGGGTCTTCTGCGACCTGAACGGAGAACGCCCCGGCAACCCGGACGGGATGAAGGTGGATAGCCTGGGTAACGTCTATTGCGGCGGCTCCGGCGGTATCTGGGTTATCGATTCCTCGGGGAAGCATTTGGGCACCATTGACCACGGCGCCCCCGGCACTACCAATGTGGCCTTCGGCGGCGACGACTGGAAGACTCTCTTTTATACCACCCGCAACACACTGGGTCGGGTTCAGGTAAACATCGCCGGCCTTCCGGTCCCGGCCGGACGGTAGAGAACGCCGTTCAGCCAACTCGCTAAGCTTGAGCCGCCTGGAATGGGCCGGGGCGGTGGAAGCGGTTCAATTGACGCGCGGTGAAAGGGAATATGCCGGTCACGGCGCGCCAGGGAATCGGTCCCGTCCCGGCTGGGCGATTTAGTGTTGGAAAGCGGCAATAGGTGTATTTGTGAGCAGGTCATCCGGATCAACCAGATACTTCATCGGGCTGTTGCTGGTAATACTGGGCGTAATGCTGTTGCTGGACAATACCGGGGCGCTGGGCCTGGATTGGAGTCTGGCCGGCGTTTACTGGCCGTCCCTGATCATCGCTTGGGCCTTGTGGCGGTTAGTCGTCGGCGGTTTCCGGTCCAGGCTCTGGCCGACCATCGCGCTGCTGGTGGGAGTAGTCCTTCAGTTGTCCAACCTGGGCCTTTGGGACTGGAACTTCGGCCAACTGCTTTGGCCGGCCCTATTGGTGGCGGTGGGTCTGATGCTCCTGTTTGGCCGGCGGGGACGAGGGTACTCCCGCGGCAGAAGCGTAAGACGCGGGCGCCGGGGCAACAATCCGTCACCGCCGGGCCGGAGTTCCGCTGCCACTGCCACTGCCTCCGGTAGTACCGATGACGGCGCCGATGATAGTACCCACGACAGTGCCGGCAATGGTACCCACGATAGTACCCACGACAGCGCCGGCAATGGTACCCACGATAGTATCGGCGGCAGCACCGGCGCCGTCTGGCGGGGCACGTCGATATTTGGGGGTATTGAGGACAAGATTATCGCTCAGGATTTTCGGGACGGCGAGGCGGTGGCGATACTCGGCGGCATCGACCTGGACTTGCGGCAGGCCAAACTTTCCAACGGTCAAGCTACCCTGGATGTTACCTCAATATTCGGCGGGATACGGTTAAGAGTCCCCCGGGGTTGGCGGGTTAACCTGCGCAATGTTACCCTGTTCGGCAGTGTCGAGCACAACCGGGAGCAGCCTGACCCGGAAGCTGAGACCGGCGTGTTAACCATCGTCGGGACGGCGCTGTTTGGCGGGCTGGAAGTTTCGGACTAGCCCGGCTCAAGCGACCCTGGCCGGGTCAACCCAGGATTAAGTTAGCCGGATTGAGTAAGCAGGATTGTTTAGCCGCCGGTCTTCAGGTGAGGCGCCGGCAAACATTTAGGGAGGTCAGTTTAAATATGCCGCCACCGGAACGATATAACACGGGGTATAACGTGGGCGTAGGGGGAGCCGTGGTGCGGGATGGCCGCTTGCTGCTGGTGCGGCGCGCTTCCCGGCGCGGACGGGGAAACTGGCAGATTCCGGGGGGATTTGTGGAGCCGGACGAGCCCATTGAGGTGGCGGTGGTGCGGGAAGTGGCCGAGGAAGCCGGAGTGGTGGCTCGGGTAAAGGGCGTGTTGGGTATTCGCAGCCGCGTTGATGAAGATAATGGCAACAGCCTGTACATCGTGCTGCTGCTTCAGCCGGAGGAGGGGAGTGAACCTACTCCGGATGCGCATGAGGTTGACCGGGCCGGATATTTTACCCTGGAAGAGATTGAGGCCCTGGTTCAGGTGCCGTCAATCAACCTGGAGGTAGCTCGCCGCGTCCTGTCCTCGGGCTGTAACATCCTGGACCCGCAAACGCTGACCCATGCTTCCGGCATGACCTACACCCTGTTTCTGGGCTAGGCCGGGGCGGCCCCTTACACCCCGGGGCAAAGCAGCGAGAGCGAGAGTTATCGCAAGGGTTGGCCCCCACTCCCGGGGCAATCGCGTTTGGGCGGCAAGAGTCTCCCGAAATCGTCTTTCCGGCGCAGGCCGGAACCGAGATATTCCGGTTAAGCGAGTGTTGGACGGCGTCGAGGATTTTCCGGATGCCGGATTTCCCCGGAATGACGGTAGCAGGCCGGGCTCAGACGGCTCAGACAGGCCAATACGGGGCATAAAGTTTCTAATTCAATAGCCCGGCCTTCCCCCACCCGGCCCCCGGCTCCGCCATTCGGATATGGCAGGCGCCGGGCGGTTGAGCAATTTTGCTCAGCCGGCGCTTTCGGAGTTAGTTGAAGGCCGGCCCCGCAGGGCGGATAAGGCCATTGCCAGCACCAACATTCCGGTCATCGTCAGGTAGGTGTAACGCAAGCCCGAAGTAAAGGCGTGGCCCACTCCGGAAGCGCCGCCTTGCACTGCCTCCAGGCTTGGTTCGTAGCCCATCGACCCCATCGTGGCGGTGACGATGGCAGTGGCAACCGCTACGCTGGTCACGTTGCCGGCGTTACGCACCAGGTTCAGAAAGGACGATACCACCCCGTAGCTTTCCCGCTCTACCGAGCTTAACACCGAGCTGACATTGGGAGAGTAGAACAAACCCATGCCGCAGCTTTGCAAAATCAACGCCGGCAATATCATGGTCAGGGAGGAAGTTTCGGTGAGCCGGGAAAATATGAACAGGCTGATCGTGGACAGCGCCAACCCCCCGACGGTAAAGGGCCGCCAACCGTAACGGTCGGAAAGCCGCCCGCTCAGCGGCCCCAGGAAAAGCATACACACCGCCCCGGGCACCACAACCAGGCCCGCCTGGGTAGGGCTGTAACCCAGGACTCGCTGTAGGTAAAAGGGAGTCAGGAAAAAAATGGACGACCCGGCCAGAAAAGTCAGGAATCCCGCTGATACCCCGGTGGAGAAAATCGACCGCTTGAAGAATCGCGGGTTCAACATCGGGCTGGGTGCGCGCAGTTCCCACCGGATAAATATCCCCAGCAGAGCCACAAACAGGGCCAACGCTACCAGGACCGGGGGCGAAGTCCACCCATAACGGTGGGCGTTGGTAACAGTCAGCAAGAACAAGAGCATCGCCCCGGTGGACAGGGCGGCGCCCCACCAGTCGAATCCCGGCCGCTGGCTCCCCTTTCCGCCATCACCCTCCCGCCGGTCGGGCCCGTTGGATAGTACGGCCAGTCCCAAGCCAATGCCCAGGGCCATCATGGGTATATTGACGAAGAAAACCGACCGCCAGCCGAATAAGTCCACCAGAAAGCCGCCCAGGGCCGGGCCGACGATCGCCCCGGTACCGACCACCGACATGGTGAGGCCCATGGCCTTGCCGCGTTCGTTGCCCGGAAAAGCGGCGGCGATTATCGCCATGCCGGTGCCCTGGGTCATGGCAGCGCCCACCCCCTGCAAAATACGGGAGCCAATCAGCCATCCCAAGTGGTTGGATAAACCCGCGCCAATGGCAAACAAGGCGAAAACCAGAGAGCCGATTATATAGACCTTTTTGAGGCCGATAATATCCGCGAGGCGGCCCATCGGCAGCAGCAGGGCGCTGATAACCAGGGCATAGCTGATTATCACCCATTGCACCGTCGGAATGTCGGTGGCAAAGTGCTTGGCTATCTGGGGCAGCGCCACGTTGACGCTTACCTGGTCGGCCACCGAGGCGAAGGTGCCGATAGCTACAGCCCCGAAAGCCCACCACTTATAATTAGCGCTTTGCGCTATTGTTGCAATCATTTAACAATCATCTGCCAAATATTTCCTCAAACGTCCCCGCCGCCGATTAGCTCAGTTGCCGCACACTGCGGAAAGTTATCGCCTGCAAGATAGCGAAGCCCAGGCCGACCGCAGCGATTACCGTGAAGGCGCCGGATGGGTTCCACAGTTGGATGAACAGGCCAATCAACAGGGTGGCCAATGGCGTTATGCCGTGGTCCAGCATATAAATGCTCATTACCCGGCCCCGCAGCGTATCCGGCACCACCGTCTGTAAGAGGGTGCTGTTAGCTACCCGGAAAACGTACTGGCTAAAGCCCATTCCGGCCAACATCCCAAAGGAGACCCATAACCAGTGGGACTGAGCGAAGAGCAGAATAAAGATACAGCCTCCAATCAGCCCAATAAAAGTAGCCATCCCCTTTCTGGTGATATAGCCGACCAAAGCCACTAACACGGCAGCGACTACCCCGCCTACGCCAACCGCCGCGGCCAGCGCCCCGCCGGAGCCCGCGCCTCGGCCCAGCACCTCGGTGGTGAAAACGGGCAGCACGAAAATCAACGGCTGAAATATCAGGTTAGGAATGAGCGCCATGACGATTAACTGGAGAATGCTCTTCTCGTTTTTCACGTAACGAACGCCCTGAAGCATACTGGCGAAAACCGAGGTACGCTCCCGGGGGCCGTTGCTGCGGTAAGGGAGACGCACCGGCAGCATCAACAGCACGATGGCAACGTACATTACCGCTTCCAGAAAGAAGTTCCAGTTATAACCCAGGGTAGCAATCAGCAGCCCGCCCAGGGCCGGGGCGATTATGCGAGTGCTGGGGTAAACCATCCCGTTCAACGCCAGGGCGCTGGCCAGCGCATTGCGTGGCACCGTATTGGCTACCATTGCCTGGCGCACCGGCTGAATGAAGGAATGGGCTGCGCCGGCGAAAACCATATAAATGAAGGGATGCCACCAACGCAGCGGCCCGGTGGGGACTTCGGCCTCCAGGTCGGTGGAAATAACCAGGAAGGCAAAAATACAAGCCGCAATCGCCATACTGGTCTGGGTGACCATCAACAGCTTGCGCCGGTCCACCCGGTCGGCCAACACTCCGGCCCAAGGGCTGACGAACAGCACCGGCAGGCTGCGAATGCCCACCACCGCGCCGGTAAGCAACGCGTTGCCGCCGGTAAGGTGCAGCACCAGCCAACCGATGGTTAGCATTTGCAGCCACTGACCGCTGACCGCGAAGAAGTTACCGGCCCAAACGTATCGGAAATCTTTGTAAAGCCTGACGGTAGAGAAGGCGCTCAGCCCCGGCATCTTTCCCCGTCGGGGGTTGTCGGCAACAGTTTCCTGCCGGGGCGTATTACTTGCCATGTACGCGTATGTTAACCAATATGTTAACCAATGGGGTTCACCTGTCCTCTGACGCTATGAGAAAACTAAGGGGGCAATTCTACGATATTAGCATAAACCGGCCCGGCTTTCATTCCTTTTTGAGATAATGACGGGGCAATAGTATCAAACTGAGGCCCCCTTCCCCATTGGTCTTGCTTTAGCAAGACCCTCTGCGCCCCGGACCAAGCGTCACGTAGGGACAGACACATGGTCTGCTCCGGAAGGAGTGGCCCGCACCATCGCAAGCGTACAGCTTCGGCTCCTGACCCGACATGACCCGGGAAAGAGCGGCCTGCCCATTGCAACACCATTGACTTGAAGACCTAAATCCCCAGCAGGCTTTCCAGGTTTTTCCAGAGAATGGCCTCTTTTTCCTCTTGAGTCAGGCTGGACAGACCCAGCACCCAGGACACGGGCCAATCGATGCGCATATTGGCCGGCCAGTCGGTGCCCAGCACCACCCGGTCCGCGCCCACCGAATCAATCAGCAGCCGCAGGGCCGGTTCGCTGTGGGTCAGACAGTCATAGTAAAACCGCCGCAGGTAGGCGCTGGGCGGGCTGCTGATATTTGCCCGGGCCTCGGAGCGCACTTGCCAGCCCCGGTCCATCCGGCCAATGCCGAAGCAGGTATAGCCGCCGCCGTGGGCCAGGCAGACCTTCAGGTCGGGGCACTTGTCCATCACGCCGCCGTAGGTAAAGGAGGCAAAGGTTATGGCTCGGTCCACCAGGTTGCCGATGGTATTGGGCAGGTGATAGCGCTCGGTGCGGGACTCCACCACCGTCGGGTCTCCCTGGTGAATGAAAATCAGCGCTCCCATTTGCTCGGCGGCCTGCCAAAAGGGTAGAAACTCCGGCTCGTCGTAGGTCTTCTCATTGACCTTGTCGTCAATCATCGCCCCCACCATACCCAGTTGGTTCATCGCCCGGTCCAGCTCGGCGATGGCGGCCCTGGTGTCTTGCATCGGCAGGGTGGCAAAGCCCTTAAAGCGGTCGGGGTGGTCCAGCGTGAGTTGATGCACCTCGTCGTTGCAATCCCGGGCGATGGCCAGGGTGATGGCCGGGTCCAGCTCATACTTGTAAAAGGCGGAACTGGTGGAAACGACCTGAATATCTACGCCCAGGGAGTCCATATCGTCGATGCGCTGTTCCGGCGTCCAGGTCTCCATCGGGTCAATATCCGCTTCGTCGCTGTCCGCGGTCAAACCGTGCCAGGACTGGCCGTTGCGGATGGCCCGCTGAAAACACTGGGGTTCCTGGTGCGCGTGAATGTCGATAGCGCGCAAGGTGGGTACCTCCTATATAGTATTGGCTGGTGGGGATATGATTGAACATAGCTGGGCAAAGAGAAGTAGTCAACTGTTGCGGGGACTGTTTGAAAGGGATTTAGGTGTGTTACGGCGAAAGTGCCCTTCACTGTGGAAACGAGAGAGTCTTCCAGCCAAAACTGTTCCGATCAAAACATTTTTCATCAAGTCCAAAGTTGGACGATATTGCTCGTTAGGTTATAATCGGGAAACCAGAAGCCTTTTCGTAGATCCTTGAGCGAAGGTGCGCATATGACCACCAAGAATCCAAATACAGTCGAGGAGAAATTGGATGCGGTATTGCAAGAAATAGAGGCTCTCCGAAAAGCGAGTGAAGGACTCGCCGTCAGGGTAGAAAATCTGGAAGGATTGGTGGTGGAATCTCATAAAATATTACTCGCTTTTTCCCAGTCCTACTATTGGACACCCGAGTGGCAGGAAATGGAAGCGCGTGCCGATGAAGCGGCCCGGCTGGGGCTGGGAAAGGTGTATGAGTCCGTTGAAGACTTGATCAAGGATTTGAACAAGTAGGATATGCCTGCGTTTAGCCTTCAGCCATCCCCTGAATTCCAGGCTGGCTATCAACGCAAGCCACCTGAAGTCCGTGCAGAGTTGGACAATGTTCTCCGGTTTCTCAATGAGTCTGGACCTACGCACAACAGCCTGAATAGCCATAGGGTCAGGGACAGGCGGGCACAAACAGAGGAAGGCGTACAAGTATGGGAGTCTTACTTCACTTGGAGTCACAGAGTAACCTGGCATTACGAGCCCGGTTATGTAATTTATCTCAGGTCCACTAACGGCCACGAAATACTACCAAGAAAATAGCTTTCTTGAGGATTCCTCGGTTTTCTCTACCCCCAACCCCAGCCACTCCTCCATCAAGGAAAAGAACTTGAAGGTGTCCACCTCGCCCGCCACCGATACCGGCCCGTCCGGAGCGGTTATGCGGCTGGCGGCGAGCTGCGGTCCGGCAGCAGTCTCCACCGATACGAAGGCCCTTTGGGTAGCCAACAGTTTCGGGGCCAGGGCGGCGGCCAGAGCCAGCGGGTCATAAAACTCAAACCGCTCCCGCTGCAAGTCCAGCCGGAACCAGTTTTGAACCAGTTGCACCGCCAGTTGGCCCAGCCGGTTGTCGGCCCGCAGCCCGGCGGCGGACGCCCGTTCAATGTAAACCTGACGGCAGGCCGCCAAGTCCACCAGAGTCAACGGCGTTCCGCAGGCCAGCGTCTCTTGCGCTGCCACCGCATCGCTGTGAAAGTTGAACTCGGCATAGGGCGTAGTGTTGCCGGGAGTGGCTATAGCGCCGCCCATGACCACCAGGGAAGCAGCCTGGGCCAACGCGCCGGGATGTTGCCGTTCCAGCAGGGCCAGGTTGGTCAAGGGTCCCAGAGCGGCCAGGATGATTTGGCCGGGGTAGGTGCGGAGCTGGGTTGCCAGGAACTCTACCGCGCCAATCGACTCAGCCCGCCGGCGGGACTCGGGCAGGCGGCGGGACAAGCCGCTCTGGCCGTGAAACTCGTAGGAGTAGGAAAACTTGCCGTGCAGCGGGCGGGAACTGCCGCGGGCCACCGGCACTTCCGGCCGGCCGGCGTATTCCAGCAGAGAGAGGGCGTTGCGGGTTCCCCGGGCCAGGGGCACGTTGCCGCCGACGGTGGTAAGTCCCACCACTTCCAGCGAGGGGTCGGCCAGGGCCAACAAAATGGCAATGGCGTCATCCACTCCGGGATCGGTATCAATAATAATGCGGGCCATCGGCTATCCAGTCCTTTCTCCGTGCCCTCCGTGCCGGCGGCTTGTTTCCGCCAATCGTTGCCACCGGACAGGTACCGCCGTTCCCGCTCCGGTTGTACCCGGCTCCGACGCCCGCTGCCCAAGGGATATTTACCGGCGGGTTGACTCCCTTAGGGGCGGGTTATATTGCGGTTCATCTTACGCCGAGGGCTAGACCTCGGTTAGGTTGACCACCGGCTCTTCCAGGTAGAAGTCGTTGGCCCACAGGTCATCGAGGATGGACTGCTCACCTTCGGTCAGGTCCGGCGTATCCACCGCGTCGGTGTAGTGTTCCAGCTCTTCCAGGTTGGTGAAGTTGGGCAGCACCGATACGATAGTCGGCTGGTACAGGGCGAACTTTATCGCCGCCTGAGCCAGGGTGCGGCCCGTCTCCTCGCCGGCCAGGAACTTTACCTGCTCCACCTTGCGCAGCGCCTCCCGCAGCCACTCGGTCCGCCGGTGGGAGCGGTGGTCGCTCTCGTCGAAGGTGGGAGCCTCGGTATAGCGTCCGGTGAGGGCCTCGGAGGCGTGGGGCACCCGGGACAGCATACCCACCTCCTGCGCCTGGGCGATGGGGAAAAAGTCCTTGGCCGGGTCCTGCTCCAGGATACTGTAGATAATTTGCAGGCTGCTGACGTGGCGGTCCTTCATCGAGGCCTCGCCCTCCTCGAACCAGCCGATATCCGGCCCCAGCGCCACGCCGTAGTGGCGAATCTTACCCTCGGCCTGCAGCCGCTCCAGCGTCTCAAACAGGTCGTCCGATTCCAGGACGTCGATCCGGGGATTATGCACCTGATAGAGGTCGATATAGTCGGAATTGAGACGGCGCAGGCTCTGCTCGCAGGCAAAGCGGACAAAGTCCGGGTCAAACTTCTGCGGCCGTTCCTGATGTCCGATGCGGGGAGTCACCGTATCGTAGAAGTCATAGCCGAACTTGGTGGCGATGACCATCTCGTGGCGGCGGTGGCCAAGGACTTTAGCCAGGATTTCCTCGCCATAGCCCTCGCCGTAGGTATCGGCGGTATCGAAAAAGTTGATGCCCGACTCCAGGGCGTTTTCCAGGAGCGCGGCCCGCTGCTCCTCGGGAATCTTGCCCCACCAGGTAGTAGCCACGGTCCAAACGCCGAAGCCCACCTCGGAAAGGGAGAGTTCGGTGCGGGGAAGAGGTCGGTATTTCATAGTTGTTTGTCCTTTTGTTTGGATGGGATTACATTGCGGGATAGACTTCGTTCGGGTTGACAGATTTAGCCAGGGCTTGAGCCGCTCGGTCAGGTGTTTCCGTTAAGCCGTAAATACCGGTATGGGATGGGTCACCGGACTGTCCCAAGTTAATGAACCGGATGCTCAAGTTTAACGCTCTTTGACAATGTTCAACGGCTGCCCCCACGTTCAATACGGCGAAAGAAGCCGACCGCGCTACGGTACGCCCCTTGTCTAGCAGGGTTTGGCGCACACCAGCAATCTGGATAGGCCGATCTGCCGGATTGAAGCGCTCCAGCCAGTTGGTGGACAGATATTCTTCCCGTTCTCGTAGCAGGAACGCCTCCTCCAAAGGTGTGCCATCCGCTGCTATGTGACGGCTCCGGCAGTACCTGGCAACGTGGTGTTGGGGAGCAAGGTCTTGCCTTTGGAAGCCTCGGGACGCCATTTGAGCAAACCCGCCTCTACCAGTTTTTTCGCTACCTTCTCTCGGTTGACCGCATCGTCATAGTCAAAGTCAATAAACTCACCTTGGGCATCCGTGGCAGCGACCCTCGTATCATCAACATTTACGAACCACACACAGGCCCGCCGTTCGTCGGGATATCGCCATACGGCGCTGATGCAACCATCCGGGGAACAAGCTAAGTCTATCAGGCACGACGCCTCTAACGCATCCACCGCCTTAAAAAACTCCCAAAACCCCAACACGCTCTCCACCGTAACCGGCGCGTCCCCCTCCTCCAAATCTTCAGCAGAGGCAAAATAGACAATCCGCCGCGCCAAGTCCTCCCGTCCCCCCTCGGCCAGGGCAGCGCATATTTCCTGGATGGTGTGGGGCTGATTCATGCTATTCGTCTCCCTCGTCTTGACCGTGACTGCACTTCCAGTATCTTTCTGGATAGTTGGCCCGCCCTTCTGCTTTGATACATACATCGCAGCTAGGAAACGTGTCGCCCATCTCTGGATCAATGGTGCGTTCGTGGTGACCCATATCCTTATCGGGGATGCCGCACCAGGTAGAATCGTTGAGTTCGTCGTAGATGTGAATGATAGTCCTCATTGGATCGTTTTCCTTAAGCTGGGAGATTTGCCATTGGGTTACCAAAATTAGAAGCCAACCGAAGTGCACTCTGACGATTAGATTCAATGGCCCGGTAGTTTCCGGCAGACCGGAAAAACTCCCTATAGCCGCTAAACTGACCGCTTTCCCGTGATGACTCCAGGGCGTTCTTGATTGCCACAACTGAGACGTTATATATGTCGTCGAACCACTCATCCAAGCTGGTGGATAGCACACTGGCCCTGTTTACTGGGAACAGATAGCCACCCGACAAATTGTAGTGGCTACGCAGAATATCGCCAATGAGCCAAACAATATGAAACCTGGCGTAGTCTAGCCAAGGCTCCTCAGCCTTGTCCAAGTTGACCTGCTTCTTTACCCTACGTTGGATTAAAGCAGGTAGCAGTAATTGAGTGGCGCTCGCGTCATCATTGTATATCTGGTTGTAGTTAAACTCGCTCTCTTTTGCCAGAGAGGAGACATTCTCTTTGTTAAGGAAGTTACGAATCTTGTCTTTCGCTTCACCAGGGAAACCCGCAAAAGACACAACCGCTTGGGCTACGTCCTTACTGTTTAGCTGCCTGAAACCGCCTTCCGGGTCACGATAAACCTCGCGCTCCGAACCGCTCATCATTTTGCTCCATTGGCCCCGTTTAATCTGATAAAACCATTGCGGGGACAATCGGGCAAATTCTTGATGCAACCTGTCCTGTACCTCTTCGTTAGAAGTGAAATCTTCTGCTCTCAGGGCAGTTTGCCGGTTGGTGGTTTCGGCGATGGTGGATGCAAAGTGCCTAGGGCATTCAGTCAGCTTGACGGTTATGTGGACTTCGGGATCATTCTGTACAACCGCCCGAGCATCCCACAAGGTAATGGTAGTCTGGCAGCCGTTTATGATTTGGAAACCTCGTGCGTCAAGCTCGTTGTTATTCAATCTCCAAGAGTCGCAAATGGCCGTGAGGCCATTGTTCAGCAGATGAAATTGCTTACGCTTTATTTCGTCAAGTAGGGTATTCTTGATTGACGTGTTTACTTTGTTTCCAAGCGGACCCCGAGGGTTAAGCTGGAAAATCCGGTAACTGTGCTTGGCAAACACTTCGATTATGTGTTTAACGGGCACAGTCATGGAAAGGGTGGGGTATTGGGCGGAGGTCCGATGATAGGTGCCGGGTTCAAGGGTCAGATTCACGTCAGTGTTGGCGGTACGGTCATCACTATCTTGTTGGTCGTCATGCTGTTTACGCAGGGCTGCCAAGTCCCAACACTGCAAAGATAACAAAATCTCAAACGGGTTTCCGTTAACAGTCGCCGTAATAATTCTTGAACTATTCTCTTCGGCGTTTCGTCTTGCCGTTGCGCTCATAGTGCCGCTGGTTGCCCAGACCAAGTTGATGGAACACGGCTTATCAGAACGTGCCAACAACTTTTCAATCAAACGGTCGTGAAGGGCCTTTGTTTCCTCATTGTGGCTGGCAGCAACTTCGTTTGCGCTGAGTATCCGGTTGGGTGCCTGCAAAAACTTTGCCAGTTCTGCCGGACCCATAGTTGTGCTTGGCTGACGGTGTTTGCTTTGGAATAGGTGAACGACAGAATCATCGTCAGATTCAGGGATGAAATACCCGTCAATCTCAAAATCATCCGAGCCGTCTATAGCGGTGTAATCGACAATATCGTTGTCGCCGATTTCGTGACCGACAAAGATAGTAGAGAAGGCCCAGTGCCGAAATCCCCTATCAAGGTTGCCGCCATAGAATTCATCGGCAGCTTCCTGAATGAAGGGGAGAATGTGGTCGTATTGGTCTTGTCTGATTTGTCGTTGGCTGGTCATTCCTAAAACCCCAAGTGCAGCATTATGGTATCGCCCCGGTAGGGCAGGTTATCAACCCAGTTTAGCAGGTCAATCCGCTCGGTGAAACTCCGGTTTGTCTGCTCGGCCCACCGCCAAGCCCGGTTGAGTAAGTTCACTCGCTCAATTTCCAAGACGGCATTGCCTTCCCAAATGGTTCCCCAGATATAATCCTCCGGCGCCTGAGGGTAGATGTCCCATATCTCCCAATCGTCGGTTAAAGACTGCATAAAGCCGTACATCGGCTGGTCGGGTCGGTTCAGGTAGTCAATACTCACCACGCCTACGTCCAATCCCATAACCGCCTCCTTAAACCCGACGCCGGCCGGGCTACCCACTATTTACCGGACCGGGGCCGGGGCGGTCAATGGGCTGTTGTCACCGGGCTGTTGTCACCGGGCTTCTGTCATTGGCCGGGTTCAGGCTTGGGTCAGGTTTTCCAGCCCCAGCAGGGTGGCCAGGTTTCGGGTGGTGGTCTCGGCTACCTCGGCCAGGGTAATGCCCTTCAGGTCGGCCAGGCATTGGGCTACCTCGCGCACGTGGCGGGGTTCGGTCCAGTTATGCCGGTACTTCTTGAAAGGTTGGGGGAAGGCGTCGGTTTCCAGCACCATGTTCTCCAGGGGGATGGCCCGGGCCGTCTCCTGCAACTCCGGCAGGCGGGTCAGAGGCCGGGCCAGGGAGATGAAGAAGCCGCAGTCTATCGCTTCCCGGGCCGTCGGCTCATCGCCCTGGAAGTAGTGCATCACTCCGCCCACCGCGTCGGCGCCCTCCTCCCGCAGGGTACGGAAAACCGCCGAGTGGGACTCCCGGGAATGGAAGATAATGGGCAGTTTAAGGCTGCGCGCCAGGCGAATCTGCTCCCGGAACACCTGGTCTTGCACCTGGTGGTCCGGCGAGGTGGGCATAAAGTCCAGTCCGACCTCGCTGATGCAGACCACCCTGGGATTGTCCCGGGCCAGGGATTCCAGCTCGCGGTAGATGGTCTCGTCGATCGGTTGGTGCGCTTCCATCGGGTGAATGCCCACCCCGGCATAAAATACGTCGTGTTCCTCGGTCATCCGGATACAAGCGCGGGTGGAGTCCAGGGTAGTTCCGGCGCAGACGATGAACCCGATACCGGCCTCGCCGGCCCGCTGCAGGATGCCGGTAAGCTCTTCCGGAGCGTATTGGTCCAGATGGGTATGGGCGTCGCCAAAGATATAATTGTCGGAAACGCTGACCGACCGACCGTCGGGGGTGTCCGTAAAGTTTGCTGCCATATCATCACCGCCCGCATCCGTTTCTATGTTGTTATCCGTGTCCAGGTCCGCGTTATCCGCCATTCCTGGGCCGTTCTATTGGCGGCGCTGCCTAATTTATACTAGGGGATATATCCGCCGTCAACCGTCAACCGTCAACCGTCAACCGCCCCGGCCAAGATCCACCGCCTGCCTGCCTGCGACAGGCTCCATACTGGACACTAGCGGTAACTGGACACCGGCGGCGGTACAAACGCCCCGGAAGCGTACCCGGAACGGGCGGGGAGATGCTATAAGGCGCGCCAACCGATATCGGCGCCGGCGCCGGCGCCGGCGCCGGAAGGGAGTCAATAGGCGGCGCGTTGTGGCAAGTCCGCCGCCGCGCCTTCCGACAATGGTAGCCGGTATCCCTAGCCAAAATCCGTTGACAGCCTAGCTGCCGGATGCTAACATAGATTGTTGACCAATTTGGTCAACAATTATTCAACGGTGGATAAATCTCTAAACTTGGCGCGAGTTGGCACGGCGGTTTTGCCGGCCTGAAGCCGGTTGCCGGCCAATCTCAGCCCGCCGGAGGGATGTTTAATGACGACCCAGAGGGTCATTTCCCGCTCTTCTACCGATATTGACACTGAGTACAAATGGGGCTTTACCATTGATATCGAGGAGGATTCCGCCCCCAAGGGTCTCAGTGAGGACATTGTCCGCTTTATTTCCGCCAAGAAAGAGGAACCGGAATGGATGCTGGAATGGCGGCTCAAGGCTTTTCGTCACTGGGTCACCCTCAAGGAAGAGGAACCGACCTGGGCCAACATTAAGCACCCCCGCATTGATTTCCAGGACATTATCTATTATGCCTCCCCCTCGTCCAAAAAGGACGGCCCCAAGAGTATGGACGAGGTTGACCCGGAACTGCTGGCGGCTTTCGACAAGCTGGGCATCCCGCTGGGTGAGCAGCAACAGTTGGCCGGTATTGCCGTGGATGCGGTGCTGGACAGCACCTCGGTAGCCACCACCTACCAGGCAACCCTGGAAAAGGCCGGGGTCATCTTTTGCCCCATTAGCGAGGCGGTCAAGAAGTACCCGGAGCTGGTGCAAAAGTATCTGGGTTCGGTGGTGCCCTACGCCGACAATTTCTATGCAACCCTTAACTCCGCCGTGTTCAGCGACGGCTCCTTTGCCTACATTCCCAAGGGAGTCCGCTGCCCGATGGAACTGATGACCTACTTCCGCATCAACGCCCTGGATAGCGGGCAGTTTGAACGTACCCTCATCGTGGCCGAGGAAGGCGCCTACGTCAGCTATCTGGAGGGCTGCACCGCCCCGATGCGCAAGACCCACCAACTGCACGCCGCAGTGGTGGAGCTGGTGGCGCTGGATGATGCGGAGATTAAATACTCGACCCTGCAAAACTGGTATCCCGGCGATAAAGAGGGCAACGGCGGGGTTTATAACTTCGTCACCAAGCGGGGCAAGGCCCAGGGCAAGAACTCAAAAATCTCCTGGACTCAGGTGGAAACCGGCTCGGCCATCACCTGGAAATACCCCAGCGTCATCCTGCAGGGCGACAATTCCGTCGGCGAGTTTTACTCGGTGGCCCTGGTCAACAACTACCAGCAGGCCGACACCGGCACCAAGATGATTCACCTGGGCAAGAACACCCGCAGCACCATCATCGCCAAGGGTATCTCCGCCGGTAAGGGCCAGAACACCTACCGGGGCCTGGTCAAAATTATGCCCGGCGCCACCGGAGCCAAGAACTTTACCCAGTGCGACTCCCTGCTCATCGGCGACAAGTGCGGCGCCCATACCGTCCCCTATATCGAGGTGCAGAATCCTACGGCCCAGTTAGAGCACGAGGCTACCACCTCCAAGGTCAGCGACGACCAGCTCTTTTACTGCCAGCAGCGGGGCATCTCCACCGAGGACGCCCACTATATGATTATCAACGGGTTCTGCCGCGGCATCTTCCAGGAACTCCCCTTCGAGTTTGCCATGGAGGCGGGGCAGTTGATGAAGGTCAGCCTGGAGGGCACGGTAGGGTAAGCCGGTTAGGCAAGATAACCGGTTAGGCAAGATAAAGAAAATAGAGCGGCCGGCCCCGGCTTTCATGCCCGATAGCCGCCCGGCTCAAGAAACCATCCAGGCCGTATTTCGTTCGCGGGAACGAATCTACGGGGACGCAGCCAGAGGGACGAATCTACGGGGACGAATCTACGGGAGCGCAGCCAGGGGAACGAATCTACGGGGACGCAGCCAAAAATATTTTTGACATCTGTTTGATGGAGAAGAACCAGTAAATGGTCGAGAACACTTCCGAACGCTCCGGGCCGCTCCTCCAGGTACGTGACCTTCACGTTTCCGTGGGCGACCAGGAAATTCTCACCGGCGTTAACCTTACCGTCAACGCCGGTGAGGTACACGCCATTATGGGGCCCAACGGCTCCGGTAAAAGCACTTTGACCAGTACCCTGGCCGGTCGCCCGGAGTACCGGGTAACCGCCGGTGATGCCCTTTATTACGGTAAGAACTTGCTGCAAATGGAGCCGGAAGAACGCGCCCGGGAGGGTGTTTTCCTGGCTTTTCAATACCCTCTGGAGTTGCCCGGCGTGCGGGCCTGGCAGTTCCTCAAGGCAGCCGCCGACGCAATCCGCCAGCACCGGGGCCTGGAGGAATACGGCGCCCGGGAGTTTGACGTCCTGCTCCGGGAAAAGGTCAAGTTGGTGGAAATTGACCCGGAACTGGTGCGCCGCTCGGTCAACGAAGGCTTTTCCGGCGGCGAGAAGAAGCGCAACGAAATACTGCAGATGGCGATTCTGGAGCCAACCCTGGCCCTGTTGGACGAGACCGACTCCGGCCTGGATATTGACGCCCTGCGCATTGTTTCCGACGGAGTGAACAGCCTGCGCACCGCCGATAACGCCATCGTCCTGGTCACTCACTACCAACGGCTGCTCAATTACATTACCCCCGACCAGGTCCACGTGCTGCTGGACGGCCGCATTGTGCGCACCGGCGGCCCGGAGTTGGCCCTGGAGTTGGAAGAAAAGGGCTATGACTGGATCCGGGAGGCGGTGGAGGCCGGCGTGGGCAACAGCGGTGGTCAGAACCTATGAGCGCCGCTACCGTTCGCTATCCGGCCTATCACTCCGATTACCTGGCCCTGATGGAACAGTGTAACTCCGACGGCCCGGCGTGGCTGGACGACTTGCGCTCCGCCGCTTGGCAGCGGTTCGACGAACTGGGCTTTCCTACCGCGCGGCGGGGCAATGAGCGTTGGAAATATACCAGCGTGGCTCCCCTGGCCCGGGCCGAGTTTACCCGGCCGCTCCTCAGCCCGGACGCAGCGGGCAATGGGGAACGAATCGGCGAACTGCGCGAACTGCTCCCCTCCCGCGATTTCCCCGACTCCTGGCTGGAGCTGGATTTTGTGGACGGCCGTCCGCTGGGCAATACGGGCAATACGGGTAATACGGGTAATCCGGGAGCCGGGCCGACAACTGCGTCATCGACTTCGGCAACAACTACCGGCCAGGGCGGCGCTTTTACCATCGGTTCGCTGGCTGAAGCGTTGACCGCCGAGCCGGAGGTAGTCCGTCAGAACCTGGGCCGCCTGGCCGCTATTGAAGACGATTCTTTTGTCGCCCTTAATACCGCCTTCCTGAACGATGGAGCCTACGTCCGGCTGTCCGATGATTGCAGCCAGCAGGTTGTTCTCTGTATCAACTACCTCACCACCGGAATTAACGACGGTCCGGATAACGAGTCCAATATATGCACCCACCCCCGCACCCTGATTGTCGCCGGACGGAACACCAGGCTCACCGTGATTGAGACCTACACCTGCGCCGGCTTGGGGAACCGTCAGGAAGGCGATGCTCCCCGCTACTTCACCAACGCCGTTACCGAAATAGTCGTCGGTGAAGGAGCTGCCGTTGACCATTACCGATTGCTGGACGAAAGCCGCAACGCGTTTCATGTGGGAACTACCCGGGTAAGTCAGGACAAGGACAGCAGCTATACCTCCGGCTCCTTCTCGCTGGGAGCGGCAATGGCCCGGCAGGACTCGGCGGTGCTGCTGGACGGGGCGGGCGCTTATTGCTCCCTGAACGGTCTTTATATGACCGACGACACCCAACACATTGACAATCTGATTAGCATTGACCACGCCAAGCCCCACGGCACCAGCCGCCTTTTCTACAAGGGCATCCTTGGCGGCCGCTCGCGCGCCGTCTTTGGCGGCACCGTGCTGGTTAGAGAGGACGCTCAGAAAACCGACGCCCAACAGACGGATAAGAACCTGATTCTGTCCGACCGGGCCGAGGTGGACAGCAAGCCCAGCCTGCTTATCTATGCCGACGATGTAAAGTGCGGGCATGGGGCCACCGCCGGCCATATTGACGACGATACCCTGTTTTATATGCGCAGCCGGGGCATCGACCCGGAAACCGCCAGCCGTATCCTGATTCACGCCTTCGCCAGCGAAATTATTGAGTTCGTTCCCCCGGAACTCGAACCGCTGCGGGATTATCTGGACCGGCTGTTCCTGAACATCATCCCCGGGAAAATAATCCCAATTCCCGGAGCAAGCCCGCTAGTGGAGGGTGCCTAAAATGTCCGCTTCCTCCGTCCGTCTGGACGTAGCCAGCATTCGGGAAGACTTTCCCATCCTGAAACAGCGGATCAACGATAAGCCGCTGGTGTACCTCGACAACGCCGCCACCAGCCAAAAACCCCAGGCGGTTATTGATGCCCTGGTCAATTACTACACCTGCATTAACTCCAACGTGCATCGGGGCGTCCACACCCTGAGCCAGAGAGCTACCGATGCCTATGAGGAGTCGCGCAGCAAAGTCCGGCAGTTCATCAACGCCGCTGACGACAAGGAGATTATCTTTGTCCGCGGCACCACCGAGGGCATTAACCTGGTGGCTCAAACCTATGGCCGCCAGAACATCGGCCCGGACGACGAAATAATCATCTCCGCAATGGAGCACCATTCCAACATCGTGCCCTGGCAAATCCTGTGCCAGGAAAAGGGCGCCCACCTGAAAGTGGTCCCGATTAACGATGAAGGGGAACTGCTGCTCGATGAGTATGAAAAACTGCTAAGCCCGCGCACCAAGCTGGTGTCCATCGTCCACCAGTCCAATGCCCTGGGAACGATCAACCCGGTGGAGCAAATTGTGGACTTGGCCCACCGCCGCGGCGTACCGGTGCTGTTGGATGGAGCTCAGTCGGTAGCCCACGTGCCGATCGATGTTACCCGGGTGGGCTGCGATTTCTACGTCTTTTCCGGCCACAAGCTCTACGGCCCCACCGGGGTCGGCGTTCTCTACGGCAAGGCCGAGTTGCTGGACGCCATGCCTCCCTATCAGGGCGGCGGAGAGATGATCCGGTCGGTGACCTTCGAGAAGACCCTGTACAACACCATTCCCAACAAGTTCGAGGCAGGGACGCAGAACATCGCCGGCAGTATCGGCCTGGGTGCGGCCATTGACTATGTTACCAACCTGGGCATGGAAAATATCGCCGCCTATGAAAATGAACTGTTGGCCTATGGCGCCGAGCGGCTTTCCGACATCGGCCCGGTCCGGTTGATTGGCACCGCCCGGCACAAGGGCAGCATCTTGTCCTTTGTGCTGGGAAACGTACATCCCCATGATGTGGGCACGATACTGGATGCCGAGGGTATCGCCGTTCGCACCGGCCACCACTGCGCCCAACCCCTGATGGACCGCTTCGGCGTACCGGCTACCGTCCGGGCGTCGCTGGCCTTCTATAACACTAAAGAAGAGATAGATACCCTGGTCAAGGGCATTGACCGGGTTATTGAGGTATTTAGTTAGAAATGTCCGACTTGAACGAGCTATACCAGGAAATTCTGCTGGAGCATAACAACAAACCCCGCAACTTTCGCAAGTTGGAGGATGCGAACCATCAGGCCGACGGCTATAACCCCCTGTGCGGCGACCGGATTACCCTCTACCTGAAAGTGGAGGGTGACGTGATTACCGACGTGGCGTTCCAGGGTGTCGGCTGCGCTATCTCCCGCGCCTCGGCCTCCATGCTGACCCAGAGCGTCAAGGGTCAGACCATTGGCAAGGTGGAGGAAATCTTCGACGGCTTTCACGCCATGATAACCGAGCCGGACGGCGATATTGACTATGAGGCCCTGGGTGACCTGGAGGTGCTGTCCGGCGTCGCCGCCTTCCCCACCCGCATTAAGTGCGCCATCCTGGCCTGGCACACCCTCCACGCTGCCCTGGAAGACGGCGAGGACGCGGTAACTACCGAATAGAGTCATCCAGGTATAAAGACAACCCCGGTGTTGATCCCTGCGGCCCGCTGGTTATTTCCCGGCGCGAGCCGCGGTCACCCCACGGCGCAGCGTCATAATCCAGGCAAGCCGCCCCGCGCAACTCCCCCTTGTGTTAAGCTATAGCCCAACTCGTCCGAGGGGCAGCGCTGCTCCGCAAGCCGGAGGATTCCACTGCTTAAACCCGTTGAAATACACACCGACGGCTCCTGCCTGGGCAACCCCGGCCCCGGCGGTTATGGAGCTGTCCTGCGCTCCGGCGGCAACCGCAAGGAGTTGAGCGGCGGCTATCGCCTGACCACCAACAACCGGATGGAGTTGCTGGCGGTTATCAAGGCTCTGGAAGCCCTCAACCAGCCCTGCAAGGTCACCCTGTACAGCGATTCCCGCTACGTGGTGGACGCTATAACCAAGGGTTGGGCGCAGAAGTGGCGCGCCAACGGCTGGCAGCGCACCAAGAAGGAAAAAGCGGTGAACCCGGACTTGTGGGAAAGCCTGCTCGACCTTTGCGAGAAGCACGAGGTGGATTTCCGCTGGGTTCGGGGCCATTCGGGCAATCCGGAGAACGAACGCTGCGACGAGTTGGCGGTTCAGGCCGCCCGGCAACCCGATTTGCCTGCCGATAGCGGCTATCAGCCCGAAAAGGCGGCCGGGCGTTTCCAGGGATACTCTGAATAAGTCATTAAACGCCAGTGCTTTCACCCCGTCGTTCCTGCTTTTGCAGGAACCTGGAACGTTGTGGATCGAGGTTCCTGCCTTCGCAGGAACGACGGGTAGGGTTCAATATCCAGGTCACGGACTTATTCAGAGGTTCCCTGGGAGATCGACTCTTATAAATCCGTTTCCGGTTATCCGGCATTCTATCAATCCATCAATCCATTAGTCCAATAACTCATAAATCCCCCCAGATCGCCGGAGGTGACGAACTTGGTGCAGCATACGGAAAGAACGGTCGCCCTGCGCGATGGCAAGTTTAACGTCCAGTTGGTGGAGGGCGGCAGCGGCGACAACCTGCTGTATCTGCACGGGGCCGGCGGTTTTACCGGCTGGGACGCCTGCCTTGACCGTTTGGCCGAGAGCTTTCACGTCGTGGCTCCGGCCCATCCCGGGGTGGCCCGCTCCGGTGGCCTGGAACACCTGGATGACCTGTGGGACTTGACGCTGTTTTATGAGGAACTGTTGCAGGAGTTGGGGCTGGAACGCACCCACGTGGTGGGGCATTCCTATGGTGGGATGCTGGCGGCGGAGTTGGCGGCCCAGTGCCCACAGCGCGTATCCCGCCTGGTCCTGGTCGGATCGCTGGGTCTGTGGCTGGAGGAGGCGCCGGTCGCCGACTTTTTCATCCTTACCGCTTCAGAACGGGCCAAGCTGCTCTGGCATGACTCCACCGGCGAGGCGGCCCAGGCTTACTCGGTGTATCCGACCGACCCGGCAGCCCGTATGGAGGCCGACCTGGACCGCACCCAGACCCTGGCCGCCGTGGGAAAGTTCGTCTGGCCCATTCCGGACAAGGGGCTGACCAAGCGCGCTCACCGGATAACCATGCCCACCCTGCTGCTGTGGGGCGACTCCGACGGCATCGTGCCCCCGGCCTATGGCCCGGCCTTTCAGCGAGCGCTGCCCAACGCCACTCTGCACACCATCGAGCAGTGCGGTCACATTCCCCAAGTGGAGCGGCCCGACGCGTTCTTTGAGGCGATAATTGGGTTTTTGCGGGTTTAGAGCTCAAGCTAGGGCGGAAGCAAAAAGGGAATTCTCTGGCAAAGTTTGTATCCCTTTTGATGACAGAAGCCGGTAGGTAAATTAACCCAAGTAATGCTAATTTCACTGTACTGGATACTTTACCAGAGAAATCCCGGAGAGACATTGATGACTGATTCAGTCCCACTTCGGCAGAAGGCCGAATTTGCCCTTACGTTGCTGGAGCAAAGTTCGCCGCAAAGGCCCATATTTGTAGAATTCTCAGGGACTCCCAAAAGTGGTAAGAGTACCTGTATTGATATTGTCGCGCATTTCTTTCGACGGCTAGGGTTTCGTGTATTGGCTCCGAGCGAAGGAGCGTCAAGGCGGACTCCCTATCACCTGAGAACAGACTTGGTAGCTTTCAATACTTGGTCAGCTTCCTATGCACTCACTCATATTCTTGAGAGCTTGCACGATCCTTATGAATACCATCTGGTAATCCTGGACCGGGGTTTGTTCGATGCCCTTGCTTGGTTCCAACTCTTACTCGATCGGGGTGAGATAACACCGGAAACGTGTGACCAAGTTCATAACTTTCTGCGTATTGAAAAGTGGCGCTCCGTGATTGATGCGGTATTTTTGTTCACTGTGGACGGTGCTACATCCTTGGAAAGGGAAAATCAATACACTCTCATAGATGAGCCTGGCAGGGCCATGAATCCCGAATTCTTGCAAGACCTGAATAATGCCTATGGTTCGGTACGCAAGAAGTATGCAAGTGAATTTCAGCATTTTGAGAATATTGATACCAGCAACTCTCAAGATACTACCCCGCAGTCAACTGCTTCCAAAGTAGCTGATTTGATACTTGACCGTTTCGACCGAGGGTAACAGTTGTGGATAACAATCAGGAAATACTTGTTTTCCCCCGGAAAGTCTTGACCACCGACGACTGTTTTGTTCCTTGGGCCGTTGCTAAATCGATGCTAGGGCCGGTGGAAGAAAGTATGACTTGGCTGCCCAGACCCGAAGCCGAGAGAGCAGCGGACTTGGTGCAGCCGATTCCTTGCGCAATAATCCGCAACCACGCTCAAGAATACAGCGTTCTGCGTAGAGTCAATGAAGGTAGAGCAGATTTACGTTCCAGGATAAGTCTCGTTGTGGGAGGTCATATAGACCGATGCCCTGGCAATCACGGGCTGTCATCTCTACTCTCGACCACCCTGAAAAGGGAAGTAGCTGAGGAATTAGGAGTGAATGACCTGCCCGAAATCAAGCCGGTTGGATTAGTTATGGACCATTCATCCGTCGTTGCTTCTCGGCACGTAGGGTTTGTCTATGAAATCGTAATTGCCGATGAGTTTAAGCCTCTGGCGGTTGAGGAATTTTCGACAAGGTCGAAGTTTAACGGCCAGTCGTATTCGGCTACCGGTTTGGCGAGATTCTTCAAGGGCAACGAATTCGATCCCTGGTCAGCAATAATTTTTGCTAATCACATAGCGCCGTCGTATTCCAAAGATATTGGCAGTCAAACGGAACTTCCTTTTATGCTGAATGATTGATTAAGAGGCGTCAAAATGATACTTAACGACTTTATTGAAACCGCCCTTAACCGGGAGCAGGCTTATCTGTTGGAGGCCGTCGGGGATTTGACCCCGGAAGAACTGGCCTGGCAGCCTGGCGCAGACGCCAATCCCATTGGCTGGATGTTGTGGCATACCCTACGGGTTGAAGATATGTGGATTCAGTTCTTCGTGCAGCGGCAGCCGGAGTTGTGGGAGCGGGACGGCTGGCACGAAAAATTCGGTCTGCCCACCCGGGACAATGGTTTCGGCCATACCCCGGAGCAGGTTGCCAACTTTCCGGCCCTGGACTTGGCGGAGTTGCTGCGGTACGGCGAGGCGGTTCGCGCCTCTACCCTGGAGTATCTGCGAGGGTTGGCCCCGGAGGACTTTGACCGCGTACCCCGGGAGCAGCGGCCCAATTTGTCCGTAGGCGGTGTGCTGATGCAGCTGCTCGGCGAGTTCTACCAACATCAGGGCCAGATTGCGTACCTGAAAGGGCTGAAACGGGGCGCCGGAGCCTTGCCGCCCACCTACAGTACCCCCGGTTAGCCTCTGGTCCGTCTTACGGCCCCCACCTCCACAAATTCCTCTTATTACGTAAGAGAATTAACTGGCGGCTGAAGCAAGCCTTCCGCTACATTTAATAGAGCCGGTTCGCCGGTTAAATCATCTAGGCCCATTGCGTCCGTTGCAGGTTGGGTTTGGGGGGGTGGAATGACGCATTTCTTTTCATTTGCCAAGTTTCTTATTCCAGGTTTGTTGCTGCTGATTTTGGCGGCCTGCTCTGCGGAAGAGCCGTCGGCGCCGTATTCCGGGCCGTATGCCGTTCCCGTTGCCGAATCATCGGCGCCGCCGGCGCCCGGCGATGTGCCGGTTTACGCGCCTGCGCCGCCGTCGGTGGAACCCGCCCCGGGCCCGCTGGTCATGCCGGCGCATCGGGGCAAGTATGGCGGTTCCCTGACCCTGGCCGGAATGGCCGATATTCCGCACCGCGACGTACATCAGGAATCCCAGGAAACCTTGGCGGTGATGGGGCCGGGGCTGGCCTACAGCCGTTTGCTGCGAATCGGTACCGGTCTGGAGCATTTCCAGCCGAACCTGTCCCTGGAGTGCGACCTGTGCGAAAGCTGGAAATTGACCCAGGATCTGGCCTATGAGTTCCGTCTGCGCCCCGATGTCCGTTGGCATAATGTAGCGCCGGTCAACGGGCGAAAGCTGGTGGCCGATGACCTGACCTATAGCTATCGGCGGATGCGGACTCCCGGCTGGCCCGGCGCCGTCCGCTTTGCCGACCGAGGCATCGGTGAAATCGAAGTTGTGGACGACCACACTTTTCGGGTCAATCTGAACTTTCTGGATAGCGATGCCCTGCTGGTCCTGGCCGACGGGCGCAGCAAGATTGTGGCCCCGGAAGTGGTGGAGCAGTACGGCGATCTGCGTCAAAGTCCGGTGGTGGGCACCGGGCCCTGGATTTGGGAGGGAGCTGAAACGGGAGTCGGGGGAGACGTCCGCTTCAGCCGCAACCCCGGCTATTTCGATGCCAAGCTGCCTTACCTGGATGAACTAACGATTAAAGCGGTCAAGAGTCCAGGAGTCGATGCTTCCCAGAACCAGGAACGAATAGCCGTTTTCCGGGCCGGTTTGGTGGATGTGATTGTGGCGCCGCCTACGGATTGGGAACAGTTGGAGGGGAGCAGCGAGGAGTTCAATTCCCGGGTATCCCATCAACCGGAAATCGGCGTGGTAATGTCGCTCAACGTACAGGCGGCTCCTTTGGACAATTTGCTGCTGCGCCGGGCAATCTTCAAGGCCGTTGACCCCTGGGAATATGTGGACGTCAACTGGGCCGGTCAAGGCAACGTCGGTATGGGTATGCCCCTGTCCGGCCCGGACTGGGGGCTGACCCACGACGAGATGCGCGCCGATTATCTGGCCTCACCCAGCGAAGCCCGGGACATTTTGGTCAACGACAGCATGCATCATCCCCGGTTGCAGATTGAGCTGGCCGTTGCCAACCTGGGCCCGGACTATCTGGAGCTGGGCCATCAGATCGCCGACGATTTGACGGCAGTGGGGCTTGCTCCCACGGTGCGGTCGGTGCCGCCGACCCAGATAAATGAGCTGATGTTTGGCTCGAACCGGCAATACCAGATTGTCCTGGGGCCGGTGCCGCCGCACTCCACCACCAACGGCTACCTGTTTGCCCTGCTGCACAGCGACGGGCCGGGAAACATCATCGGCCATCAGGATGCGGTTTTGGACCGGATGATTGAGCGGCAAGCGGCGGAACTGAATCCGGCGCGGCGTCAGGCGCAGCTAAAGGAGTTGCAACGTCACCTGTTGGACCAGGCCTATGTGTTCAGCCCGATAACCGGCTCCTACCGCTGGGTATTCGACTGGAACCTGAAAGACTTCTATCCCAACACCGCCCTTGCCGAATATTACTATTGGGCTGAAGTCTGGCTGGAATAGCCGGTCCGTTCCTGGCAAAGTCCGCGGTTACCAACATTGACGGACTCGTGAATTGGGCCGGCAATTGCCGGCTCAATTCAATTCGGAGCGGCGGCGGAAATGGTTTGGCGGTCGTTGGCCGGTTTGTTTCCGCCTGCGCTTTTTGATGAGCTATGCCAGTAACTCCCGTTCCCATTGCCATCCCTCTATTGTCGGGGCAATCGTATTTGAAGCTCTGTGCTTCGTATTGTCCTGACTGGCCCACTTGATTCCGGCCCTGCTGCCGTCATTCCGGAGAAATCCGGAATCCGGATAATCCCAGGCATAGGCCAACTGTCCCTGGGCAAGAATATCCGGATGCCGGCCTGCGCCGGAAGTACCATTGCCGGGGACTTGGTTCACCCAAGGGCGATTTCCCTGACCCCGCTATGCCCAGATCCACCGGAGCGCTCCGTTTGTGATAAGCTTAAAGCCGGAATAGAACCAATCCAGGGTATCAGTTATCAACATCAACCGGGCAGATTCAGCAGCTATGTCGCAGTTTTCTGATGTCTCCTTTGACGGCCTTTATGGCGCCGCGATTATGGACCACTTCCGCAATCCACGGCATCGGGCGCCCTTGGCCGATGCCGATGTTAAAGTTCATGAACTCAATCCCTTTTGCGGCGATGAGGTTACGCTCCAGGTAAAGCTGGCCCCGGACGGACGGGTGTCCCGGGTGTCTTCCCAATGCGAGGGCTGCTCCATTATTCAGGCTTCGGCGTCAATGATGGCTGAGGGAATGGAAGGCAAGTCGGCGGAGGAGCTGGCGGAGTTGTCCCGGGTTTTCCGGGAACTGATGCAGGGCAATACCCTGGCGCCGGACGCGCTGGTCCAGTTGAAAGACCTGGCGGCGCTGCAAGTGGTGCGCCGCTATCCGGTGCGTATCAAGTGCGCCTTGCTGCCCTGGACGGCTCTGGAAGAAGGGCTGGCGGAACTGCGCCGCCTGGGTCTGGGCCAGAGTTGAGCTAATCCGATCCGGTTGGTTGTCCTGGTCTATGGGCCGGCGGCGGCGCTCAAGCCGACTTTCGGAAACTCAATGCTCGGAGTGGGGCGGGCGGCCCATCAGCTCGGCGATAGCTTCGCGGGGCGGCAGGTCCTCGAACAGCACCCGGTAGGTAGCGTGGGCGATGGGCATCTCCACGTTCAGCTTTTCGGCCATTGCCAGGGCGGCGCCGGTGGTATTGACTCCCTCGACCACGTTTTGCATCCCGGCCCGTATATCCGCCCAGGTCCGGCCCTGGGTTAGCTGCTCACCCACGTAGCGGTTACGGCTCAACTGGCTGTAGCAGGTGGCTACCAAGTCTCCCAATCCGGCCAGCCCGGCGAAAGTGGTGGGCTGCGCCCCGGCCGCAACCCCCAGGCGGGTTATCTCGGCCAGGCCCCGGGTGATAAAAGCGGACTTGCTGTTCTGGCCCAAGTCCAGTCCGTCGGATATCCCGGCGCCCAGGGCGATGATGTTCTTCAGAGTGCCGCCCATTTCCACGCCGGTCACGTCGTCGCTGGTGTAAACCCGGAATGATGAGGACATCAAAAGTTCCTGAACATAGGTGGTCTTCTTGCCGTCCTTACCGGCCACCACGGTAGCGCAGGGCTTTTCCTGGGCTACTTCCAGGGCCAGGTTGGGGCCGGACATAACGCAGATGTTTGGTCGCAGAGGTGGCGGCAGTTCCTCTTCCAGCACCTGGCTCATTCGTTTCCCGGCGGCCAACTCCAGTCCCTTGGACACGCTGAGGATGGTGGCCTCCGGAGACAGACTGGCGGCAACTTGCTGCACGTTCCGGCGAAATCGATCGGAGGGCACGGCCAGAATAACCAGCTTGGCCGGAGCTACTCCCCGCGCCGTGTCGTGGTCCACCGTCAGGCAGTCGGGAAAGGGTATGCCCGGCAGAAAGCGCCGGTTCTCTCGGGCAGAATTAAGCTGAGCGGCTTCCTCTGCGGTTCGCGCCATCAGGGTTACCGGTATGTGTCGGCGCGCCAGAATAACCCCCAGGGTCGTGCCCCAAGTGGTGGTTCCAATTATGGCTGCCGCTGAATTCAACGGTGGAGACTCCATCGCACATTACCAAAATCCCGGAACGGCGGCGGCCTCGGCAGAGAGGGCAGGTTGTGAACCGGCTGTTCCGAGTCTATTCCAGTGGCTCGACCGGCGCATCAGGGCCGGCTTCAGGCTGGGTCAAAAGGGGTAAACCGATTAGCCCGGCTAACTCCGAGCGGAGCGAATGGTCAAAGGCTATTGTATCCGGGTGGCCGGGTTGCCAATGCGCCGCTCGGTGCCCTGGCGGATTCGTTGGATGTTGTCCCGGTGCTGCCAGATTATGACGGCTCCGCCCAGGAGACCGTAGATCATGTACGTGTTTTGTGAAAGCCCCAACAGGGCCAGGGCCGGCAAGGCGGCGCAGGCGGTAACCACGCCCAGGATTGACCCCAGGGACAGGTAGCGGCTGATCAGGCAGATGGGTATAAAGACCAAAACCCCGATTGCCGCTGCGATTGGCGCCATAATTACCATTGCGCCCAGCCCCGGCGCAATGCCTCTGCCGCCCCGGAAGCCCAGGAACACCGGCCAATTATGTCCGACCAGCGCCAGCAGTCCGGCGGCCACTTCCGCCGTCGGGTCTCCGACCAGCGCCCGGGCCAACAGCACGGCCAAAATGCCCTTGCTCAAATCAAGCAACAGCACCAGCCCGGCGACCCGGATCCCGCCGGTGCGCAGGGTGTTGGAAACTCCGGTGCGGCCGCTGCCATAGTCCCGGATGTCAATGCCCCGGCGCAGGTGCAGCAGGATGTAGCCCCAGGGCAGGGCGCCGATGAGATACGCCAGGGGCATTACCACGGCGTATCTGGCCGCGGCCGGCGCCCCCGGCATGGTGAGCAGCGCCACTACCGAGACTGCGGCCAGCAGGGGCAGGGCCGCCAGAGAGCATAGGACGGGGAGCGTCAAAGCCCGCATTATCGTTTCCTGAACATCAGTTTCAGGTGGGTACGGTCAAAACGGAACTTTTGCCGAAGCCGGTTCTCCAGATAACGTTGGTAGGTAAAGTGTACCAACCCCGGGTTGTTGACTGAAAACAAAAAGGTGGGCGGGTTTACGTCAATTTGGCTGACCCGGTTGATGCGCAGATACTCGCCCCGCCTTCCCTTGCCTTTGACCGGCGGCGGATTATGGTCGGTCAGCGCCTCGGCCAGCATATACTGCAAGTCCCGCCCCGGTATCCAGCGCATCCGCTCCTGCCACAAGTCCAGGGCGGTGTTGATTAACCCGGTGATGCCTTGCTGTTTCAACGCCGAGGTAAAACAGATGGGAACATAGGGCATAAAGTGGAGCCGGTCCTGCACCCGGGCCATCGCCTGGTCGGCGGCGTAGCGGTCTCGGTCCGAAACCAGGTCCCACTTATTGACCACCACAATCACGCCCTTGCACATTTCCCAGGCCAGGCCGGATATGTGGGCGTCCTGGGCGGTGGCCAGCTCCGAGGCGTCGGTGACCAGCAAGGTAATATCGCTGCGGTTGACCGCGTTCACCGACCGGATGACACTGTATTTTTCGATGCCGGGCTGTACCTGACCCGGCCGCCGTATTCCCGCCGTATCAATCAGCGTTATCGGTCGTCCCCGGTAGATTAACTGAGTGTCCAGCGCGTCCCGGGTGGTGCCGGCTATGTCGGACACAATTGCCCGTTCCTCGCCGATGATGGCGTTCAGCAGCAAGGACTTGCCCACGTTGGTACGCCCCACGATTGCCAGCTTCAACTCGCCGGCCGGAGCTCTTGCCGGTCTGGGCGCGGCTTCGGCCAACCCCGCGGCGCTGCCCGCAATGTCATCCTCAGCGTCACCTGAAAGAGCGGTCGGAATATTGATGGAAACCGGCGGAGCCTCTTCGTCCTCCGGATCGGGAAAATATTCCGGCGTCGGCAGGTAAGAGATAACCCGGTCCATCAGGTCGTAGATGCCATAATTGTGGTAGGCGCTGATCATCACCGAGTCGGCCATCCCCAGTTTGTAAAACTCGGCGGCGGCAATCTCCCGGGCGTCGTTGTCAATCTTGTTGACCGCGAGGATCACCGGCTTGGACGTCCGCCGCAGCCGGTCGGCAATCTCCTGGTCTGTGGGAGTCAGGCCGGAGTTGGCGTCGGCAACCAACACGATCACGTCGGCCCCGGCCATCGCCATATCCGCCTGGTCCTGCACCATCTCGCGGATGCTGCCTTGCGGGTCGGATTCCAGCCCGCCGGTATCCACCAAAATAAAGCGGTAGTCGTCCCAGGTGGCCTCCGCCATCAGCCGGTCTCGGGTGGTGCCGGCTACATCGGACACAATTGCCTGCCGTCGGGCCAGTATCCGGTTGAACAGGGATGATTTGCCCACATTAGGGCGCCCGACCACCGCCACAATCGGTTGGGTGGCAGAAGGTTGAGCGGGCCGGGACTCTACCCGGTTGTTTGCGGCATCGGCAGCAGAATAATTCTCTGCCGATTCGGGGTCAATTTGTTGAACCATATCAAACCTAAGTGTCGGATTGCCTGAATGTTGAACGGAACTGATCGAAGGGCAGAACGCTCTAGTGTTCCTCTGGGCTGCCCATCAGGTATTCCAGGATCGCCTTTTGGGCGTGCTTCCGGTTGTGCGCCTGGGCGTAGGCGATAGATTGAGGATGTTCCAGCATTCCGGGGGGAACCTCTTCCCCATAGTGGGCGGGCATATCGTGCATGAAATGAGCGGTGGGCTTGGCCTGAGCCAGCAAGGCGGGATCCACCGTATAACCCTGGAAAGCCTCCAACCGGCCCCGTCTTTCCGCCTCGTCGCCCATACTGGTCCACACGTCGGTATAGACCACGTCGGCCCCCTGTACCGCTTCTGCCGGGTCTTGCAATGACCTGATTTCCGCCGTCGCGTTGCTGTTGCTGTTACTGTTGCTGGGCTGCTCCGGCGATTGCTGCCGGGCTGGTGTCCGGGCTTGTGTCCGGGTACGTTCCTGGGCACGTTCCCGGGCCTGCTGCAGCGTCGGCGCGTCCAGATTGTAGCCGTTTGGCGAGGCAATGACGAAGTTCATACCGACGGCAGGCAGGGCCAGGCAAAGGCTGCGGGCCACATTGTTGCCATCGCCGATAAAGGCCAGCTTTCGGCCCGCCAAATCGCCCTGGTGTTCCGCAACGGTTACCAGGTCGGCCATTATCTGACAGGGATGCTCCCAGTCGGAGAGGGCGTTGATCACCGGGATGCCGGCGTACTCGGCCAGCTCCTCCAGACTGCGGTGGGAGTTAACCCGGGCTACGATGCAATCCACGTATCCGGACAGCACGCGGGCCACGTCCGACGCCGGCTCGCGGGCGCCCAGACCTACCTCCTCCGGCCCCAGATAAAGGGAATAGCCGCCCAGCTCCTGAATGCCCACCATGAAGCTGACCTTGGTACGCAGGGAGGGCTTTTCGAAAAGCAATGCCACGCTCTTGCCCCGCAGGACATGGCCGGCATCCCCGGCCGACGCCGATTTTAGCTCGATGGCGCGGCGGACGATGGCCCCGGTGTCCTCCGGGCTAAGGTCGGTGACGGATAACAAGCTCCGCTTGGTTGACATATTTTGCAGTCTCCTGGCTGCTGAATCATATATCAAAACCGAAACTGGTTCAAGTTTACCCCGGTTACCGCGCCGGGTCATTCAGTTCTAACTACTCCGGCTTAGGTCTGCTCATCCCGAGCTGGTCGAAGGACCCGCCCGCTATAGGCGGTTTTCCGGATGCCATTTCCAGCCCCGGGAGAGGCCCAACTTGGGTAATGGGCGTCATTGCTGGTATCATAGGCCGGGAAATAGAATCGGGGACAGTCAAGGCTTCCGAAGCTGAAGTCCCTGAAGACCCAGGGGAAATAGGAACAAGAGGAACAAGGAGGCAGGGATTAAATGTCAAGCCCAAGAATTGCTCCGGGTTTAAAGGGGCAGATACAGACCCTGGTGTGCGAGCACAACGTGGCCCCGCACGTGGACCGGTTCAGTACGCCTTCGATGATTAGCTTGATGGAGCGGGCGTCGGTCGAGGCGATTCACCCCCACCTGGAAGAAGGCCAAATCACGGTGGGCTATGAGGTGAATATTCGGCATCTGGCCCCTTCGGACATTGGCGCCACCGTCATCGCTCACGCCGAGCTCCTGGAAGTGGACCGCAATCGCCTGACCTTTCAGGTGGAGGCCTACGATGGCGACCGAAAGATCGGCGAAGGCACCCACCGGCGGGCCATCATTGATCGTAACCGATAACCGGCAATCAATGACCGATAGCCATGAGCTTTAATTGAAGACCGGGAAGCCGAGATCCGAGACCCGAGACCGGAGACTGGAAGCAGAGGCTATCCGGGGCCAGGACTGACAAAAGAGAACCGGCGCTCCCGACCTCGTACAAGGAAGGAGCGCCGGCCGCTTTTAGCTTTGCCTTTATCGGCTGTCGGGTTTCGGCCCGGCGGTCAATTGGATTAGACCGGCCGCCGGCCACCGATTAACTGCCAGGCGGTAACCGTTTACCGATTAAAGGTTAAAGGTTAAAGGTTAACCTGGGGGTCCAGGTAACTGTGGTCCTTCTCATAAACCTGCACCCGGTTTCGGGCCGTGTCACAGATGAAGAGCAGGTTGTTTTCCCGGTCATAGGTACAGGCGGTGGGCTTGGTGAACTTCCGCTGCTGGTCCAGCAGGTCAGGCACCCGCCGCCGGGCCTTTACCATGTCGGGGTTGGCTTCCAGGCCCATTTGGCCCCACTTGGAGATGTCAATCGCGTCGCCGTCGAGGTAAGCAATCGGCCGGGATTCCGGGTCGTAGATGACTACCCGGTCATTCATCCAGTCCACGACATACACATCGCCGTCGCCATCCACGCAGACGTCGGTGGGGTGGTCAAGGGCTTGGGCGCCGTCAATGGTGTGGGCGAAGGTGCGGAGCAGGGTGCCGCCGGCGCTGAATTTCTGCACCCGGTTGTTGCCCCAGTCGGCAACGTAGATATCGCCGTTGTTGTCGATGGTAATGCCGTCGGGCATTTCCAGCTCTTCCTCGCCGTTGCCCTTCTTGCCAAATCCGCCCAAATAGGCGCCGTCTTTGCTGAACTGTTGGATCCGGCTGTTAAAGGAATTGACGATCCAGAGGTTGTCGTCGGCATCAAAGGCCAAACCGGCGGGGCCGTTCAAGTGGCCTTCGCCGTCGCCCTTCTCGCCCCAACCACCCAGGACCGTACCTTCACCGTCGAAGGTGACGATGCGGCACTGGTACTCGTCGGCGACGTAAACCTTTTCGTCGGAGTCCAGGGCCACGCCGGAAATCCAGGTGAAGTTGGAAGGCTCATTGTCGCCGTAAGCCAGTCCCAGCCGACCAAACTCGCCGAGGTACTCCTGGTCCACGGTAAACTTGGTAACTCGGATGCCGCCGGCGTTCTGCTCGGTGGCCCGGTTGGTTACGTACAGCACACCGTCCTTGGCGGCGGCAATGCTTACGGGCTGACTGAACCCCATACCCGCTGCGCCGTTGCGGCCGATGTTGTGGCTATAGAGCCAAGCGCGCCCGGCAGCTATCGTATTCTGCGCCATATTCTACCTCCTTTGGGTAGCTTCTATCCGGCAGTCCGGCACCGGTGCGGCAACCGTTGTGGCTGCGCTTCGGTCGGTCTGCCAGGTTTATATTCAGATTTTGCGGGCAAGGCAGAGCCTCAACCCGTTTTCGATGGTTAAATCGGCAAGAAAGGCCGGGGAACCGCCCCTGTTGGGAGAGTTCACCCGGCCCTTAAAACTCAATCTCGATTGGCGACTAGCGGCAACTCGATTGAGCGCCAGGTAATGGGCTGGGGTTTACTTCAGGTAGCCCAACTTCTCGAAGTGACCATTGACCAGCGGAGTGGCGTCCATGCCGAACCAGTCTTCCACGATCGTGGTGTAAGAGCCGCGGAAGTCGTAGTTGGGAACCAGGTCGCCCTGCTCCAGGTCCTTGGCCTCGCGAGACGGATACTCGCCATACATTCCGCCCTTGACGCCGTCGCCGATGGCGAAGGCTACGCCGGCGGCGCCGTGGTCGGTGCCGGAGCCATTGTCCCGCACCCGGCGTCCGAACTCGGAGAACAGGTACATGATGACGTTCTCGCCGGTGTTGTGCTCTTTCAAGTCCTCGAAGAAAGCGGAGACGCCTTCCGAAATGTCCTTCCACAGCTGCGGATGGGCGGCGTACTCACCGGCGTGGGTGTCAAAGCTGGCGTGCTGGGTGTAGAAAATCCGGGTTCCCAAGTCGGCCATATAGACCTGGGCGATGTCGCGCAGGTGCATGGCGATGGGGGAACTGGGATATTCCACGTTGGAGGAGTAGCGCTCCGGGGCCACCTTAACGATGTCGGCGCCAATCATGGCTTCCGTGCCGGTGGAGCGCAGGTAGTCGGTGACAAAGCTGCCGCCGACGGTGGGCGAATACATACGGGTGAACAGGTCCAGGGCCTTGGCCCGCTGGTCCTGGTCGCTGATGCCGGTGAGCAGGCCATAGGTGCCCAAATCGGCGATAGCGGCAACGGGAACGCCCGGTACGGCCAATGCCCGGGGCAGGCCGTGTCCGAAGTTAATGGCGGTCAACACGTTCTCTTTGTTCGGGTCAAGTTCCCGGGCCAGACGACCGGCCCAGCCTTCCGTTCCGACCTTGTCCGGCTCACAAGTGTGCCAGATGTCCATGGAGCGGAAATGGGAGCGGGGCGAATCCGGGTAGCCGATGCCGTGGATGACGGCGACCTTGCCCTGGTCATACAGGGTCTTGATCGGACCCATGGCGGGCATCATTCCCAGCTTATCGTCCACCTTGATGATGTCTTCCATTTTGTAACCGACGTTGGGCCGGTTTTCATAATACAGCGGGTCACTGTAGGGAATAACCGTGTTCATGTAGTCGTTGCCGCCGGTGAGCTGCAATACGACGATGACCGGATCTTTCTTAGTTGAAGTCATTCCTTCCTCCTTTGCTTCCGTATGGATGGTTGTTGCGGACGATTTAGGCGAATTGGTACTCGGTGGTGGCGCTAATCAGGGCCATCATCTCACCGATACGGATTGCGGTTGCGCTCTCGTCGCTCCAGTCCAGGTTGCCGCCCGCATTGCCGTGTTCATCCAACTGCTCACGGGTTTCGCTGCTCAGCTCCAGGAATCCCATGTGAGCCAGGCAGGCATCCAGCACTTCGTCCGGGGTATTAACGTTGTCCGACTTCATGTGCCCGATGATGCTCTGTATGCCGGGCTGGCTGGTCCTGGTTACGCTGTCGGCCACGAAGTTGATGCGGGCCAGCAGGGAGCCGCTGTTAATCCACTCCGAGCCGGTATGCCAACCTTCCACGCTGGGCGGGTCGAGGAGTTCCTGACCCATGTAGCCGGGCTCCCGGCAGATCTTGGACAGGCCCGGGTCGGGGAACTGGAAGGACCCTACCATCTTTATGGTGCCGACCACGACTTCCGCCGGGCTCTTAATCTTGGAATAACGGGCGTTCTTGAAGAACTCGGACTTTAACATGAAGCGCAGGACTTCCCGAATCTCGTAGCCGGACTCTTCGAAGACGTTGCACATCATATCCAGGGCTTCCTCGTCCCGGGCCGGCTCGATGGTCCAGGAGGGGACCTGCGGCTCGTCGGCCACGAAGAAGTTATAGAGGTGGCGGCAAATGAAGCGGGCGGTGGCCGGCTCATTCACCACGATGTCAATGATATCTTCGCCGTTAAAGTTGCCGGTCTGGCCCAGGAAGGTCTTTTCGCCGAAGTCGTGGTCCTCTTCCCGGTAGGAGAAAAACCAGGGGTAGCGGCCATAGGGCTGACGGGGCAGCTTGGGAGAGATGGTCCAGCCGGTAAAGGCCCGGGAGGCCTCCCGCACGTCCACCTCGGTGTAGTTGCTGACGCCCATGGTGAAGAGCTCCAGCAATTCCCGACCCCAGTTCTCATTTACCGCGTCACGGTGATTTTCATTATTATCCAGCCAGAAAATCATTGCCGGATTCTTGGAAAGATCCGTGATCAGGTCCCGATAGTTGCCCATGCCCTTCTCGCGGAACATATCAATCTGGACCAACATCTGGTCGCAGTTATCCAGCTTGGAGTTGCCGGTGGCGAAAACATGGTGCCAGAAAAGAGCCATCTTTTCTTCCAGGGGCTTGTCGGTGCTGACCATATTATAAAGCCAGTTGGCCTGACCCATTACCGGGTTCCCGCCGGGGAGCAGGCAACCGGGGTAATAACGCAGCAACAACTCGCTCTGGCCGCCGTGCCTTTCGGCCGGGGGATTAACCAGGTCTTCAACCACTGCGTCGTAGCCTTTGGCTACAAGCTGTTCCAACTCGTCCCGGTTAGCGCCAAAACCGGCACGTCGCATCAGGTGCGCCATCAACGCAAGGTCTTCTTTGTTTGACATCCGATGCCTCCTTTGTCGAGTGTATAATCGCCAGGTTATGGGCTTATCCTAAGCCCAATAAGCTATTGCGGATTCTAAATTAACCGGGCGGGATATGTCAACCATTTCTTGACCAATTCGAAATATTCGATTGCTTTTAATATTCGTTATAAGTTAAGAACTGAGGGCCAATCGCCTCGCCTCCCGGTGGGCCAGGATGCTCCCATAGTCTTCCCGGTGCCAGCGGTACGCCGAGCTTACTATCTGCCCCGGTTCGGTGGCGCTGCTCAGCGTTTTCAGCGCATCCTCCAATACCACCTGTTGCTGTTCCGGGCTTCCCGGGGCGCCGAAGGGACGTCCAAAGGGAAATCGGAGGATCAATCCGCGGGGCACCGACAGGGTAGCCGCTTTTTGCCGGTCCACCATTACCACCACGGTGGGCACGCCGGCCGCTTCGATGGCGCGGGCGATCAGTCCGCCGGACTGATGGCAGCGCGGTCAAGTGGTGCCGATAACCACCCCGTCCACTCCCTCCGCCTTCAACCGCCGGGCCACCTCCGGCGCGCTGATTTCAATCAGACCCGCCACATCGTAGATGTAGCCCATGAAACTGAAGGTGGGCGAGTGGGCTTGCCCAACGATGCCCGCCGCTTCCAGCTCCTTCAGCCGGTGGATCGGCAGGACGGCGTCAATGTCCTCGGCCACGCCGGTGGTATCGTAGTGGGTATGGGCCACTCGGAACTGCTCCGGAGGAGTATCCAGGGGAATCTCCCGATAGCTCCAATCTCCGTCCAAATTGAAGGGTTGTTGACCTTCCACGTAGATGCCGCCGGTGGTCAGGGCGGAGATCCGGGCCTGGGACAAGGGTTTGTTAAAGGGCGCCCAGGGAGCGGAGTCGAAGGACATGGGGAGTTCCAGCCGGTCGGTCAGGATCTCCTCCCAGCGGTTTAAGAACTGCTCCACCGGCTTCCAGTCGTCCGCTTCTTTCGCCAGGGCGGCCAGGTTGAACAACTCGTTCATAAAGTGGACAACATCCCCTTCCGACTGCCGGACCAGGTACTTGAGGCGGGAAAAGGGCGTAGTCTGCGGGTTGGCCACCAGGTCTTTAAGGTCAATGGGTATCGGGCCTCCGCTGGGACAGACTATTCAGGGCCGCCGGTTTCATCAAGGAAGAGCGCTAAGGAAGAGGGCTTCCATTAGAATATATCCCGGAGCTTTTTAACCTTGCAAACTAACATTGCAAACTAACATTCCAAACCGAGGCAGCAGTCCCTCTCAGAAACAAGGCAACAAGGCAATAGGCGACAACACAATAGGTAGCCACAGTGTTACGCTGGCCGTCCTGGAATGGCAATCAGCGCCCAGGGTCTTTTATTCTCCCTCTCTCTTGGTGGAGAGGGCCGGGGTGAGGGTGAAGTCCTGCCTTCCAACAGCTTTGCATCCACCGGGGAGACGCCCCCACTCTAACCCTCCCCCGGAGGGAGAGGGAACTATTAAAAGACCCTGAATCAGCGCCCTATTTGCTTACCCTGGCTTTTCCGGTCTATACTTGGCACGGTCGTTTGTGCCCAATGTTTTTGAGTAGGTTGAGGATGTGATGGTTTACCCTGACTTTTCTGCCGGCGTTAAAGAAGTGGACTTGGGGGCCGCGGGCTCATTTACCGAGTTTCCCGCCACTATAGCGCTGGACGGCGGCGACTTTTATCTGGCGCAAGGCAAAGACGGCGTCCTGCGGCTGCTTTCCTCCTTGTGTCCCCATAGCTGGGGGACGGTTTACCTGGAGGACACCTGCTTTATGTGTCCCTCCCACGGCTGGCGGTTCGAGCCTTTCGCCGGCAACTGCATCAACGGCCCCGTTGCCCAGATGTACACCTTTACGGTGACCAACCGCAACGGCCGCCTGGTCGCCGAGATTCCCAACAAGTAAGACCCGCGTCGGCTTGGCGCCCGGTTACTACTTCCGCCTACCGGCTTGCCTGCCGCGCCGCCAGGCGTCTTGAGTCAGTCCGCCGCCAGTCATTAAGGGTGGGGCGGGTCCGGCCCCGGTCGGCAAAAGCCGGGACCAGGAATTACGCCGGAAGGGCCGGGTTGGCCAGGGACTGGATCGCCGCGGCAAAGTCCAGCACCGGATAAATGGCGCTGGTGTTCCACACGGCCAATCCCAGGTCGATCATTGCCGCGTCCACTGCATGGGCGCCGGGAGCGTCCAACGCCAAATAGGTGAGATGCGCCGACGGGCTGACCCACCCGCCTTGCAGGGTGCAGCCGTGGGTTGCCATCACTTCGTCCAGGTCCTGGGCCATACGCAGCACCCGGTCTCGCACATCGTTTGCTACGCCGGGGCAGCGGTCGGGACTATGGCGCAGTTCTACCATATACAGCATTTACTCTCCCTACTTTCCGATAATTCCAACCTTGAGCAGTCTTATCCCAGCCGGGCCTTTCAATTGTGCTAGATTGCGCCTGGGGAACCGCTCATGGTGAACCTGCCCTTCGACCGGCTCCGGGTCGGCGCAAGCCTACCTGAGCGGTGATAATCGAAAGACCTTGACCTAGCCGATTCGGGCCTTGATGAACACCCCCGGCGGAGCCAGGCCGCGGAACCGCTCCGGGTGCAGGGCCTCGGCCAGTCCCTCCAGCACGTCCAGGGTCCGCGGCCCGTGCCGGCTGGGAATTAGCCCGTCAAACAGGTAAACCTGCCCCTGCCGCACCGCCGGCAACGACTCCCAGGCCGGATGGGAATACAGATGCTCCCGGGCTTCCCGCTCGGTGCGGGCCAGGTCAAAGGCGCAGGGCATAACCATCAGGTAATCCGGCTGATAGGCCACCACCTCATCCCAGCTAATCTCCCGGGATTTGCCCCACTTTTCCGCCAGTCCCTCCACTCCCCCGGCCAGCTCCACCAATTCCGGAGTCCATTGGCCGGTGTTGCGCAGGGGTTCCAGCCAGTCGATGCAAAATACCTTGGGACGTTTGCCGGCGTTGACTCCGGCGTTGACTCCGGGGTTGGTTCCGGCGTCGGCTCCGGCTCTGGGGTCGGTTCCGGCTCTGGGGTCGGTTCCGGCTCTGGGGTTGGTTCCGGCTCTGGGGTTGGTTCCGGGGTTGGTTCCGGGGTTGGTTCCGGGGTTGAACGTGGTATTGACGCCGTTATCCGCCCCGGTATCGGCCATAAGATCGGCCACGCCGGCGGCTACCCGTTCGGCCCGTTTCCGGAGGCGGTTGACCAGGGCGTCGGCTTGCTTCGTGGCCTGGGCCGCCGCGCCGATAAGCCGGATGTTTTGGTAGATTTCCTCCAGCCCTACCGGTCGGGTAGTGATAATTTCGGGCCGGTAGTCCAGGGCCTGGGCCGCCGTCTGGTACACCGAGGCCTGGTCAATGGCGCATACCTCGCAAATTTCCTGGGTAATAATCAGGTCGGGACGCAGCTCTCGGAGCAGGTCGGCGTCGATCCAGTGCACCGGGTTGTCATTATCCCGCGCCTGCCGGATGATGGCGTCGATTTCGCGGCTGCCCAGATGGGAGATACTGCGGATGCTGCGGCTGACCACCGGCTTGCCGCGGGCCTCCGCCGGGTAGTCGCAGGTATGGGAAACGCCGACCAGTTGGTCGCCCAACCCCAGGGCATAGACTATTTCGGTGGCGCTGGGCAGCAGAGAACAGATGCGCATGGCCCGAACCTCTCCAGCAGACTTTGGCTGGGTTTATTAATTGGCGGATTTCTTCAACGGTAGTCCTTCGGTATAGGCCAGTATAGGTTGGACGTCCAACCAGGGCAACCATAGGATTTGCGAGCTGGGATCTTTCGACTGTCTGGTGAAAACCGCTCAAGGTGAGCCGGTCGAACCACAAGCCCAGGATGAGCGGGGATACGCCTGAACCCGGGGCAATCGAAAGACCCGGTTCAGAGTGGGCGCTGAAAGACGCCCGTTGAGGCAGCCGGGCGCGGCGTGTTAGAATTGGCCCGCAGTTCGGCGAAGTAAGAATTCGCCGTTGCTGCTTAATTGTTGTTGCTTAATTACTGTTATTGAGTTTTGAGCTGCCTTCGACTATTTAGCTGCTGGCAGCGGGATGCCCGGAGCCGTAACCCACGGAGAGTTTGGCGGATGGCAAAGATACTGGACGGGACCGCTTTGGCTCGTGAGGTGCGGGACGAGGTGGCCGCCGGGGTGGCGGAGATGCAGCAGAAGCATCGGATTACCCCCGGCTTGGCGGTGGTGTTAGTGGGTGGCGACCCGGCCTCCGCGATCTACGTCCGCAACAAGGGCCGGGCCTGCGCCGAGGCCGGGATGTTCAGCGAGGCTTTCCAATACCCCGCCGCTGCTACTCAGGCCGAGCTGCTGGAATTGGTGGCCGCGCTAAACGCCGACGCCCGCTTCCACGGCATTCTGGTCCAGCTTCCCTTGCCGCCCCAGATTGACGAAACCGCCGTAATTGAGGCCCTGAGTCCGGCTAAGGACGTGGACGGTCTGCATCCCTTCAACCTGGGCAAGCTGGTACAGGGCGTTCCCGGGTTTGTTCCGGCCACCCCCGCCGGTGTCCAGCAGATACTCCTGCGCAGCGGCTATGACCCGGCCGGGCAGCACGTGGTGATTTGCGGACGCAGCAACATCGTGGGCAAACCCCTGGCTACCCTGCTGATGCAGCGGCGAGAAGGCTCCAACGCCACGGTTACCGTGACCCATACTCGCACCGCCAATCTGCCCGAAATCACCCGCCAAGCCGATATTCTGGTAGCCGCCATCGGGCAGCCGCGGGCAATTACCGCCGATATGGTCAAGGAGGGCGCGGTGGTGATTGACGTGGGGATTAACCGGGTGGACGATCCCGGCCACCGTCGGGGTTATCACCTGGAGGGAGACGTGGATTTTGCGGCGGTGTCGGCCAAGGTTGAGGCGATCACACCGGTACCCGGCGGCGTCGGGCCGATGACCATCGCCATGCTGCTGGTTAACACCCTGACCGCCGCCCGGATCAGCATCCACGGCCATTAGCCGGAGCCGATGCGTCTGAGAGGGTGGCGGCGGGAAAGCGGGAAGGGGCGCCGATATTCGACCTTTCCCGGCTTTGCGACCTCCCTCTGCCATTACCCGGGCTACCGTACCGGGCTGTCGGGCTGGCGGCGAAACTGCTCCTGTCCGCCGGGTGGAAGGACTTCCGTCCGTCAGTCCCCGTCGATTAGGCGGCGAGGGCGCAGGGTGGTAGACAAGGGTGGTGGACTTGATTCCTATTTATGAGTATCGGAAGGAGTAATTTATGCCCGACCAGGAAAAACCCGGCCTCGGCAGCATTGTCTGGCAAGACCTGACCGTGCCCAACGCCCCGGAGGTGCGGGACTTCTACTGCCAGGTGGTAGGTTGGACTTATACCGACCACGACATGGGCGATTACGCCGATTTCAACATTAACCTGCCCGGAACCGGCCAGACCGTCGCCGGTATTTGTCATGCCCAGGGCCCCAACGCCAACGTGCCGCCGCAGTGGTTGGTCTATATTGCCGTCAATGATGTCGTACAGAGCGCGCAACGCTGCCTGGATTTGGGCGGGCGGGTGCTGGACGGCCCCCGCAGTATGGGAGACCAAACGTTCTGCGTCATTCAAGACCCGGCCGGGGCAGTGGCCGCTCTCATCGGGCATAGGCGCCCGCCGTCGTCAATAATCAATATTTGATACTCATTAATTATTAATGAGCGCCGTCAACTATTAACGAGCGCCGTCCGAAGGCACCCTGCCCAAATTGAAACTCCAGATGAATACTGCCGACTTTGATTATCCGCTGCCCCCGGAGTTGATCGCCCAGACTCCGGTGGAGCCGCGCGATTCCTCGCGCCTGCTGACCCTGTGCCGGGCCACCGGCCGGGTGGAGCATCGTCAATTCACCGACATCCTGGAATACCTGCCTTCCGGCAGTCTGTTGGTGCTGAACCGCAGCCGGGTGATACCGGCCCGGCTGTACGGGCGGGTCAAAAATTCAGATGGCAGTAAAGGCGGCAGCTCGGTTGCCCGTGCCGGGGGCAAGGTGGAATTATTGCTGCTCCGGCGGGAAAGCCCCGGCATTTGGCAGGCCCTGGGCAAGCCGGGTCGCCGCCTGCGCCCCGGCGCCGTCCTGTTGCTGGAACCTGCGGACGATCCGGTGGCTTTTCAGGGTGAACATACGCCAGTGCCGGAAGTGGAAGAAGTAGAAGCGGAGGTGTTGTCGGTCAATGCTGAAGGCATCCGCCGGGTGCGCTTGTCTGCCGAATCGGGAATTGACCGCCTGGGCGTAGTCCCCCTGCCGCCCTACATTCACCAGCGGCTGGACGACCCGGAACGCTACCAGACGGTCTATTCGCGGCAGCCGGGGAGTGTGGCCGCTCCCACCGCCGGGCTGCATTTCACCCCGGAACTGCTGGAACGCCTGGCTCAAGCCGGGGTAGAAACGGCCTTCGTTACGCTCCATGTGGGGCTGGACACCTTTCGTCCGGTGCAGGAAGCGGACCCGTCGGAGCATATCATCCATACCGAATACTACGAGCTTCCCGCTGCGGCTGCCGTCTCCCTGACCCGGGCGCGGGCCGAGGGCCGGCCGGTTTTTGCCGTGGGGACTACCTCGGTGCGGACGTTGGAGCAGGTGGGACGGGACCGGTCGGCGTCGGGAGTAGGGGCGGCGGAGGCTATTGAGCCGGTAAGCGGCCAGGCCGACCTGTTCATTCTGCCCGGCCATGAGTTCCGGCTGGTGGATGGGATGATTACCAACTTCCACCTGCCCCGGTCAACCCTGCTGATGCTGGTATCCGCCTTCGCCGGCCGCGAGCGCATTCTATCCGCCTACCGGGAAGCCATTGAGCAGCGCTACCGCTTTTATAGCTTCGGCGACGCCATGCTGATTTGGTGATGGGGACGGTTGAATGGGGACGGTTGATCGGGGAGTAACCAGGCTATTTGCCGGACTTAATCCGCCGGGCTTTGCGCCGCGGCAAGAGCTACTGCGGAAACTGAAGCATTTGCAGGATGTTGCCGTCCGGGTCCTGAAAGGTGGCTACCCAGCCGCCCCAACTCTCTTGCTCCGGCGGACGGAGGAACTCCACCCCGGCATCGGTCAGGCACCGGTGTTCTTCGTGGATGTCGGTAACTTCCAGGTGAGGCATCACCCGGTAGGGGTCTTTAGCTGCGCCGGCTACCCGGTCGTGGAGGCCCAGGTTAAACCGCATATTCTCGCCCAGTTGAAAGGCGATAAAGTCTCCGTGGTTGGAATGCAGCGGCAGGCGCAGAACGTCTTGATAAAACCGGAACAGCCGCTCCAGGTCATCGGTCCACAGGGTAATACCCACAACGCCGGTAATCATCGCGCCGCCCTCCTTTCCTTAAGTCAGCCAAAACAGGTCAATAAATCGAACCGCCTCAGGCAACGAGTTTGCCTTTTGCCCCCAATAAATCACCCTTCAATAGTAAGCAGTAAGCAGTAAGCAGTAAGCAGTAAGCAGTAAGCAGTAAGCGGCGAACGGCTAAATGATAAACGCCGAGCGGCGCATACTTTGCGGCCCGGCGTTATTATGTTGCCCGCTTAACGCACCCATCCGGTATCGGGTTGGTAGGGTTGCGTTAGGCCGGGGAAGCTTCCTGCTGCTCTTTCTGCGCTCGTTCGGCGGCGCAACGGTGGCACCAGCCATGAAAGTCCACCCGCTGCCAGGCCACGTCAAAGTTGGATTCTCGGGAAATCTGCTCCCGGAGCTTGACCACCGCTTCCTTGCCCAAGTCGGTGTCCACCACGTTGCTGCATTGGATACATACCAGGTTGACGTGAGGCTCCAGGTTGGACTCGTACCGGGATAGCTTGGGAAAGGGCAGTTCCTGAATCAACCCGCTTTTTTCCAGCACGCCCAAGGTGGAATAGATGGTTGCCAGAGTCATCGAGGGGAAATGGTCGCGCACCCGCTCATAAATCTGCTGTACCGAAGGATGGTCGGTGGAATTCAGCGCCGCCTCGGCAATCGCCAGGCGTTGCGGAGTAACGCGTACTCCCCATTCCCGCAGCCGAGCCACCAGTTCTTGTTGTAACATTGCCCCTCCAGGGCCAGGGGCGAAACCGCCCAGTGGGGTTGGAACGGATGGAGTCAAGCCAAGCCAATCCGTTGCTTTTGACGTCATAGGTGAAAGTATATTGCGAGCAACTATAACCGGATTCGCAGATACTGGCAACCCCGCCCCAGCAGCGCAAGATCTTCAATTGGCTTTAGAAAACCGCTGGCCCTAGAAAACCGCTCATGATGAGCCGGTCGAACCACGGACCTGCCCTCCGACAAGCTCAGGGTGAGCGGAAGTATGCCGGAGCCGGGGCTTTTGAAAGACCATCGGGTAAGACTGTCCGGGCATTGCACCCGAAACTCCAGGCGCCGGATTGGCGCATTTCCTTCCGGTCCCGCCGTCTTGATTCCGGAGAAATCCGGAATCCGGAAAATCCCCGGCATCGGCCAACTCTCCTTTAGCCGGATTGGGTGGCTTCCGGCCTGTGCCGGAAAGACGATTACCGGGGACTCGGTCGCCCAAATACGATTGTCCCTGGCGGGGCCGAATCTGCCTTGTGCTACAATGACACCGGCAACAGCCGCATACCAGAAAATAACAGCCGAGGGGGAATAAATGGCGCAGATGATGGCCGGCCGGGCAATAGTTGAAGCATTGCGGGCCGAAGGGGTTGACCATATTTTCGGAGTGGTGGGCACCACTACCAACAGCATCGTCACCGAGCTGTACGGCCGGGACGACATTCGATTCATTGATACCCGCCACGAGGAAGGGGCCGCTTTTATGGCCTACGGTTACGCCCGGGCCTCCGGCAAACCCACCGCCTGCGTCACCACCTCCGGCCCCGGCACCATTAATCTGGCTACCGGCATTTCGCTGGCCTACAAGGGCCGCGCCCCGGTTGTCGTCATCGCCGGCAACACCGCCCAGGAGTATGCCTACCGGGACGGCGCCCAGGAGTTTGACCTGGTGAGTGTGTTCAAGTCAATCACGAAGATGGCCCTCCAGATTAACCGGACCGACCGCATCCCCGAACTGTTCCACTACGCCTTCCGGGCCGCCCTTTATGGCAAGCGCGGCCCGGTGCTGCTCGACATTCCCCGGGACTTGATCGACGGTAAAACCCTGGATTGGGAGATTGAGCCGCCGGAAAGCTACCGGGCGGTAGCCGACCGGGTGGAGGGAGACGCCCGTTCGGTGCAGCAGGCGGTTGCCCTGTTGGCCGAAGCCCAGCGTCCGTTGCTGCTGGCCGGCGGCGGCATCATCGACTCCGAAGCCTCCGAGGATGCGGTGGCCCTGGCGGAACGGCTGGATATGGCCGTGGTTGCTTCCTACGGACATAACGATGCCTTTCCCAACAGCCACCGGCTCTATGTAGGCCCTCCCGGCGGGCGTGGGGCGGTCGAGGCGCTGGAAGCCTTGAACCGGGCCGATGTCATCCTCGCCCTGGGCACCCGCATCAATCAGGGCACTACTTCGTGGGATTACAGCGTCATCAACCCGCAAACCCGCATCATCCAGGTGGATATTGACCCGCAGGAGATTGGCCGCAACTATCCGGTATCGGTGGGCGTTGTGGGCGACGCCAAGGCGGTGGCGCAGCAGCTCTTGGGGGCTTTGGGCGAGCAGTTCCCGGAGGGACGGGCCAACCCGAACTGGACCGCAGAGGTAACCGGGCTGAAGTCCCGGCGACAGGCCCGGTTGCAGGCCGAGTCGGAATTGGCCGGCGAGCCGATGATGCCGCAGCGGGTTTACCGGGAGTTGGTCAAGGTTCTGCCGCAAGATTGTATGGTAACGATCGATGCCGGAATTGCCCCGGGGTTTTCTTATGACCGGCTGAACTACGAGCTGCCCCGCACCATGTTCAACTACGCCGGGCAGGGCGGCCTGGGCATGGGTCTATGCGTTGGTCTGGGCACCAAGCTGGGCCGCCCCGACCGGCCGGCGGTGAGCCTGCAAGGCGACGGCGGCTTTCTCTACAGCTCTCAAGAACTGAATACCGCGGTGCGCAAGGGCATACCGGTGGTCAACATTGTACTGAACAACGGCTGCCACGGCGCCGAGAAAGCGCAGCAGCAACGTTTCTTCGAGCAGCGTTATATCGGAGTTGACCTGGAAAACCCCCGCTTTGACCGGCTGGCCGAGGTTTATGGAGCCAAGGGCTACTACGTGGAGCGTCCCGAGGACGTGGCCGACACGGTGCGGGATGCCCTGACCCTGGACGGCCCCAGCGTTATCGAGATTCCGGTGGCCGAATACTTCCCTCCGGGAGCATCCCTGGCTAGATAACCTGGCTAGGCATCCTTGGAACAGTTCCCTGAAAAGCTCGAAGGCCAGGCGGAAAGGATCAATGAGCGGTCAGGAACTTGCGGTAGGCCCAGAGCGCCAGCCTCCGACCCTATGTACCGGAGGCGGCCGGTTCGCCCACAATTTGGCCGTGCATTTGGCACGGATGGATGCAATCTCAACCATATAGACGATTGAAGAACTCCGTTGAAACTGCTGATGACCGCTCCCGGCTGAGTCGCCACTCCCGGCTGGGTCTCCACCTAGGCGGTATTGATGATTCTGTACTGGGGATGGTGGGGGAGTGGTAGAATAGAGCAGCGATTAAAGCTATGATAATGAGGCAATCAGGAGGGAGGAGCCAACTATGGCTGAGTACATACCATCGACCCGCGATTGGGTACGTGACCAGGTGGAACTTTACGAGGGCAGCGGAGGCGCCGAGGGAATTACGCTGCGCGATACCGGGTTGCCCGTCATCATCGTGACCAACCGTGGGAATCGAACCGGGGCAGTCCGCAAGACGCCGCTGATGCGGGTCAAGGATGGCAACAACTTCGTACTGGTAGGCTCACAGGGCGGCGCTCCCAAGAACCCGGCGTGGGTGTATAACCTGCGGGCGGACGGCAACGTGGAGATTCGGGACGAGGCAGAAGTGTACACGATGCGAGTCCGCGAGGTTGAGGATGCGGAGGAGCGAATGCGGTTGTGGGGGCTTGCGGTGGCGGCGTACCCGCCCTATGAGGAGTATCAAACCCGGACCACTCGGAGGATTCCGGTGTTCGTTGCGGAGCCGGCGTAACGGGGGACGGTCTCACCGGCCGAACTCAACCCCGAGTCGGCCTTGCCAACCCCACGAAACCCGGGTAAACGCCCTGACCTTCCCCCAAGAGTTAAGGAATGATTTGCAATGCGGCGCAAGCCATTTAACTCGTCGGAGAATCATCCCTGGAGCTTGGGGGCTTCGGTCTGTTTGCCACATCCGGATATTACTTTGGCAGGCGAATCACCACGTTTTCCGCCTGGCCCGTTGCTTCGCCGCCTCCGACGCCCGGTGTCCGTCCCGGCGCCCTCAGACTTATTCTCGGGTAAGGCGTGCCCAGCTTCAACTGAACCTCCACCGGCCAGCTCTTCCCACGTGGATCTGGTATCGGCCCTCCTGCTGCTGAGTGTTCCTCCCTGGCTGCTACGGCGAAATAGATGACCCCGGCGAGATTGAATCAAGGTCCGGCAACCGAGGTCCGGCGACCGAGGTCCGGCGAAAGGAGATAAAGATGACCCGTCTTGATGGCAAAACCGCCCTGATTACCGGGGCAGCCGGCGGCATTGGCCAGGCTGCGGCGAAACTCTTCGCCGAGGAAGGAGCGCGCGTGGTTTTGGTGGACCTGGATGAAGGGGCGTTGCAGGATTTGGTGAGGTTCATCGGCGAAGAACGGTCCAGCAGCGTTGTTGCTGACGTTACGCAACCCGACCAGGCCAGAAACTACGTCCAGGCGGCCGTTGAACGTTGGGGAGGCATCGACATTTTACTTGCCAACGCCGGTATCGAAGGCGTCATTGCTCCCATACCCGACTATCCCATTGACACCTTTGACCAGGTAATGGCGGTCAACGTGCGAGGAGTCTGGCTGGGAATCAAATATGTGGTCCCGGTGATGCAACAACGCGGCGGCGGCAGCATCGTCATCACCTCATCTACGGCAGGAGTGAGCGGAACGGCGGATATGTCGGCTTACACCGTAAGTAAGCACGCGGTCATCGGGCTGATGCGAACTGCTGCGATGGAGGGGGCGCCATTTGGTATCCGGGTCAACACCGTTAATCCGGCGCCGATCGAGACGCGAATGATGCGCTCCATTGAAGAGCTGCGCGTGGCGGCTCTGGACGATTCGGAGATAACCGTGGAACAGATGAAGCGGTCAGCCGCGGCCCGGATTCCTTTGCAGCGATATGGAAACCCCGAAGAAGTTGCCCGGTTGATGCTGTTCCTGGCCAGCGAAGAGAGCAGCTTCTGCACCGGCGGCGTGTACATGGTGGACGGAGGGAGGTCGGCCGGTGGTCGTTAAACCCCAATTGGTTGCCGGTCCAGGAGCGCCGGAACTCTCACGTAAGTCTTCCTGATTTTTTCCAACGGACGGGGTGTACCGCAGAGGCGCGCATGGGATATCTTTATGCCCTGGGCGGGGTTTATTTTCAGGAAATGAAGCAAGGCTTGGACCTGGGTTCCGCCGGGTACATCCTGATTTACAATGTACCCATCGCGGTGGTGTTGGCCTGGATCGCCGGCCGGAGTTCCAGCCCGGTTCCGTTGGATTACCTGTCGGTGGGCGTGTTCTTGATGGCGATATGGAACTGGGTAGCCATACGCACGGGCTGGGCCCTTAGCTTCGAATTTGTCATCGGGACCTTTGACTACACCTTGACATCCCGTACGCCCCTCATGCTCGTAGTCTTCGGGAGGGCCTTGGCCCGGACTACGGTGGGCATTCCCTCCGGCATTGTCCCCTTTCTGGTGATTCTGGTGATTTCCCAACAATTTATTGAGGTCGCCAACCCGGCGCTGCTGTTAATATCGCTGGGAGTGGCTATCTTCAGTGTATTGTCGGTCGGCTTAATCTTCGCCCCTTTGTTTTTACTGCTTCGTGGGCGGGAGGGGTTCTTCAATGTGGTACGGCCGGTCGGCGTGGTCCTGGCCGGGTTCCTCTACCCGGTATCCTTCCTGTCTCCGGAAGTGGAAGTCATCGCCCGGTTTCTGCCCATATCGTGGGCCATGGATACGATAATCCACTCCCTGGAGTTTGAGGAAGTATCTCGGTCGGCAATCTATGATCTGGTCATTGCCGCAGCGCTTTCCGCAACTTTCCTGGCCGTTACCTATCTCTCGATTCATCGCGTGGAACGGCGCATACGGCTTTCCGGGGACCTGAGCTACTTTTAAGAGGCGAAGGAGCAGTGAAAAATTTCGCCATCCAATCGTATTTGTCCTACCGCGCGTTGTTCCTTTGGTTTAACTGGCCCAGTTACCTGGGGAACATCTTCGTGGCTCCGGTAATGTATATCGTCATGCTCACCGTTACGGGACGGTTTGCCAACAGTCCGCTAAGCGCCGACTTCTACATCAAAGGAATGGCGGCCTACCAGATTCCCTTCATACTCCTTTGGGGTATCGCCCAATGTTTCTACTATGACCGGTCTTTCGGTACCTTATCGCTCCTTTTCGGATCCTCCGGCAGCCGTTGGCTGACCTACTTGAGCCGGGGCAGCTTCCATTTTCCCAACGGCATTCTCACCCTGGCTACCAGTCTCTTCTTCGCCTGGGCATTTCTGGACTTGGACCTAACGGAGGCCAATTGGGTGTTGTTGTCCTGTTCCATACTTCTTATTGGACTCACCTGTACTGCGTTTGCGCTTTTTGCCGGAATTTTCACGATAGTCTTTCGAGATTGGCTCATAATATCTTCGGTCGCCACCGGCCTGCTGCTCATTCTTACCGGAGTGGTCATTCCGGTAGATAAATTGCCCCCACCATTGAACTACGTTGGCCAGGTTCTGCCCTTGACCCACGGCCTTGTTGCCTTCCGGGAAGGGTTCTCGGGGGCCAGTATGTCTTCCGCTGCAAGAAGTCTCTTCAGCGAGTTGGCCGTGGGCGCAGGCTACGCTATCGCCGGATATTTTTTGTTCCGTATCCTGGAAGCCTACGCCAAAAGAACCGGAGCCTACGAGGCCGCCGATATTTAGTGAAGAGAGGTAATCAAGAGAATCCAAGTGCAGCTTAGCAATGAGAATGTCATTGAATGCACCGGACTGGGACGGGTGTACTACTCGCGAAATCTGTTTGGCCGGAAGAGCGAATTCACCGCGCTCCGCGACTTCAACATTCAGGTGCCGCAAGGGAGTGTTTTCGGTCTGTTAGGGCCCAATGGGGCGGGCAAGACCACTACCGTACGTATTTTATCAACCCTGTTGACACCTACCAGCGGCAGCGCCCGGGTGCTGGGATACGATGTGGCGACGCAGGCCGGTCAAGTGAGGAGGAACATTGGCTTCATTTTGGGGGGAGACCGGGGCCTCTTCGGGCGGCTCACCGGCGAGCAAAATCTGAGGTACTTCGGCGCTCTTAATCAAATGAACCCCAGAGCCGCCGCCCAGCGGTCCAACCAGTTAATCGAAAGGGTTGGCCTGGATATGTATGCGAACACTCCGGTGGAACGATACTCCCGTGGAATGAAGCAACGGCTGCACATTGCCCGCGGATTACTGATGGACCCACCGGTCTTGTTCCTGGACGAGCCGACAATTGGACTGGATCCGATCGCTTCTCAAGAGCTAAGGAATTACATTCCCGAACTGGCCGGCCAGGGCAAAACGATCCTGCTGACCACCCATTACATGGCAGAAGCGGATATGCTGTGCGATACCATCGCCATCATCAACCGAGGCGAGTTGGTGGCCCTGGGAACTCCGAATGAAATCAAGCGGCGTTTTAGCCGAATCGGCGTGATCGAGGTGACGGTCAGGCGGGCCAGGGAGGGACTAATCGACCAGGTGTCTGAAATCCATGGCGTGGTGGGAGTCAATTCCATCGGGGAAGGAGCTTTCCAAAAACTGACCATTTCAGTTGACGCCGGTACGGATGTCAGGCACGAAGTTTCCGAAACCATCGGCGCCGATGACATCGAAGGCCTGGTAGTGCGGGACCCAACCTTGGAAGAGGCGTACATCAACATTCTTAGGTAGAAACGCGTTGTTAACGGCGTGTCGGAGTTGCCCCGGTGCTCCAGGCGGCTTCACGGCGCCGTTGCAAGCCGGCCGGGTTCGGGACTGGTGCCGGGTAGATGAGGGTCGTCTGGTAATGCTGTTCAAGAGCTGCTGAATAGGAAGGAGTACCTGAAGCATGACAACAAGGTGGCAAAAAGTGTCCATCTTTCCACCCGAGTTATTGCTACAGCACACTTTGGTTAGTCTGAATGGCCTTGACCTTTGATGCTTCCATTCGATTTGCGGGCATTTCAGGACACTTGCTTTTCATCATCCTCATGATTGCCACGAACCGGGATAACACCGAATACAATAATCTGATTTGGTGGTTCTCAATGATTCACCAAAGGGTCTGAAGCCCGATGGAGTTCAAAAAGTGCGAGATGGTCCGGGAGAGATGGAGATGCGGAGTAAACAAGAACCGGCTTCAACTCGACCTCGACTGTTCCAACACATCAAGATCGGCGAGATACGTGCACCCTCAAGATAACAGCGAGCTTATGAGGCGCATGGTGGAGGTTTTTAATACGGGCGACACGTCAGCCGTGGAACTGGTAGTCTCGCCCAACTACGTGGACCACCAAGGAATCGGAGGTGCAGAAGTATTTGGAGCCGATGGGTTCGCCAATGTCGTCACACTGGCCAGACAGGCGCATCCACAGTTCAGAGTGGAGATTCAGGAACTTAACACGGAAGGCGACAAGGTGATGGTCCGGTTCGTCCGGTCTCAGCCCGGGGCGGAAATTAGCCCGAGCCCAAAGAGGGTACAGGAGACACAACGACAGACGATAGAGGTCGTCCGATTTGCCAACGGCCTGGCTGTCGAGCATTGGGGTGAGCGGCTGGGATTCACTTAAGGGTGGTGAGAGAGCGGCCGAGGCATGTCAATATCGGGATAACGGGGACTCTACGGCCACGTTTTGCCCGGCCTGCAGGCCGAAGCTGTGATAAAATGGGACGAATAATTCGCCCTCGAAACTCAGGAGAATTGGCAAAAGTTTGGCAAGAGGGTCGGATAGACCTGAAAAGGCCTATAATTAGCTTCAGGAGAGGTGGCCGAGTGGTTGAAGGCGCCGGTCTCGAAAACCGGTATATCCGCAAGGGTATCGAGGGTTCGAATCCCTCCCTCTCCGCCAGATACCCGTATCCCATTAGTCTCAATAACTCCCCCTTTTCGCCCCTTTTTCAACTACAATGATGTATCAATAAGGGTTTCCCTGCGGCCTGAAAAGGCTAGGGAATTCCGGGGTAGTCCGACAAGAACTGGTACACGTTTTGGTTTACTCGAGAGGGGTGACGCGGTGGCCACTAGGCAGAAACTCCAGGCGCTGTCGGCTGCATTTATCCGAACGGTCAAAGAGCCAGGGCTGTATGCCGACGGTAACGGACTGAATCTCAAAGTCGAAAGTTAAAGTCGAAAGTTCCGGATCAAAGCGCTGGGTACAGCGGGTAACCATAAATGGAAAACGCCGCAACATCGGCCAGGGAGGCTACCCGGCAGTCTCCTTAGCTGATTAGCTGAGGCTAGTGACTCGGCAGCGAGCAACCAACGGGCCATACGGGAGGGCCTGACCCCATCGCCGAGCGCCGTCAGGCTGCCGAAGAGAGGCGCCGGCCCCCTACTCCCACCTTCGCTCAGGCGGCCCGCACGGTAATTGATCTGCGAAGCCCCACGGGGAGCAATGCCAAGCACACCACCCAGTGGGCCAACACGCTCACGACCGATGCCTATCCCGTTCTCGGTAAGAAATTGGTGGACGAGATTACCAGCGGGGACGTCCTGACTGTTCTGACGCCGATTTGGATCGCCAAGCCAGAGACGGCCAGCCGGGTGCGCCAGAGAATTGAAACGGTCCTGGACTGGGCCGTTGCTCAAGGCTGCCGGACCGATAACCCGGCAGGCCGGGCCGTCGCCAAAGTGTTGCCCAAGCTATCCCGCGTGAAGGAACATCACGCCGCGCTGCCCTATGCGGATGTGGCGGCCGCCCTTCAGCAGGTCCGGGAGTCCGCCGCGAACCCGGCGACCAAGCTGTCCCTTGAGTTTTTGGTCCTCACCGCGGCAAGGTCCAGCGAAGTCCGGTTGGCGAGGTGGGAAGAGATCGACGAAAAGACCGCCACGTGGACCGTCCCAGCCGCGCGAATGAAGGCCAACCGGGAACACCGCGTCCCTTTGTCCCCCAGGGCGCTTACTCTGCTGGTTGAGGCGAAGGATTTTGATGATGGCGGCGGGCTGCTATTCCCCGGCGCCCGCCCCGGTAAACCGCTCTCGGATATGACGTTCTCAAGGAGGCTCCCGGCCTGGGCATTCCCGCCGTTCCGCACGGGTTCCGGTCGTCGTTCCGGGATTGGGCGGCAGAGCAGACCGACGCGCCCAATGCGGTGATGGCGGCGGCTTTGGCCCATTCGGTGAAAAACGCTACCGAGGCGGCCTACTCCAGGACTGACCTGTTCGAGCGGCGGAGGGGGTTTATGGAGGCTTGGGCCGCGTATCTAGCCGAGTAGAGCGGCCCAGATGCCTTGCCCCGGCATGGAACGGGCAGATAGACTGTAAGCAGGTGCCTTATTCCTCTGGCACCTCCCTTTTTTACCCCCGTCTGGTGCGGCTCGGACGGGAGTTTTGCTTGGGCAAAAGGAAGGCCCTAGCGTCGAACCGGGGGCTGGGGGGATTGGGTCGTATGTGTGTCTTAAAGCGTGATGGTTAAGGGCGGGGGATGCCGAGGTCATCGCAGATTTTACGGGCCAGGATGGGGCTAATCCCATTGTGTCGCGGTACTGCCGACCGGCGGTCTAGTCTGTTCCCCCAAATGGAATGCCTGCTACCTTCTCGCTCTTGCTGACAACCATGCCTTACCAAGTGGGCAAGCAGTTCACGCCGGTTCACCGGCTCAAATCAAGGATGTCGTCCAAGGCGGCCTCTAAGCTGGACATCAGTTCGTCAACTGTCTGTTCCTGGGCGTTGACGCCGTTGATGCCGTCAAGCCAGCCAACCAACCATTCCCCATCCCGCTGGACCATCACCGGATACCGGCTGTCGCCCCTTGTGAGGGCCATGTCCCAGGATTCAATTGTTACCATGTGGAACCTCCACGATACCGCTCTCAATAATTATATGGACTATAACATCTGGTGCCGTCAGCGTCAACGCCTGCGCCCAACGGCTAATTCTGGATTCCCTACTCCGCGCCCTAAACTTAATCTCTCCTGCCTCCAGGGTGGCGCCCAAGTCCTCTAGCCATTTAATCCTCCCCGTTAATCTCCAGCCGGAGCGTCACCGGAGCGTCCTGTTCCCTCCGGGCGCGGCGGATGGCCCTGAGAAGGCCCACGGCCTGGCCCTCGCCATTGCCCCAGTTACCCCAGTTACCCCAGAATGTTGAGCACAACGGGCATTGGTCTGGCATGGTGTCGGTGGCGTCAAGGGATTGGGACACGTCGCCCTGGCACTTGGCACACCTGAGCCTCACCGTTACCAGGTCATCCAGCCCAAAGACTATCCGGTTGTCCTTGGCCGTAACCTCGACCCAACCGGGACGCCTCGAAAGGAAACCTTCCACCCTGCGCCATTGAGCGCTGCGCAACTCGTAACTCATCACCCACGTCCCTTCCACCTCACTTTGCTGCCAGAGATACGCTGTACCTCCTGGTACTCTGTTCCTGCCTTACCACCGCAATCGGATTCACCAATTGTCGATTCGGCCTAGTATGTAATGCGCTTTTTGCCCCCCTATCCGTTTACCGGTATGCGCCAAACACACCGGGCCTCTGAGGATTAGGGGGCCAATCAGGTACATATTCGGGTATATCGATGATTGCCATCGAGTGGGCGGGGGCAGATCACCAGGATTGGCGGCTCGCTTGGTACGCCTTGGCCAACTGGTCCACCTCGGCCGCCAACTGGTCTTCCTTATCCCTCATGCGCCCGTAGCTCATCGCCTTGTCCCTGGAGGCGTTGGCCTGTACCGTCGCCGTAAGTAGATTAGCACTGCGCCAACGGCCAACACGCCCAACCCGAAGAGGATCAGAACGATGACCCAAAGCGGGAACCCGTCTTGAGACTCAGCCGGGGGCGGCGTCTGCTGTGCCGGAGGCGGCAAGGCAGGCGGCCCTGGTGGGTTGGGCCGCGATTGATGGCGTAGCGGCAGGCTGGAGGGCGATGCCGGGCGCCGGAGTAGGGGCTTGCGCCGCTAATATCGGCCCGGCCGCTTCCGCCGGCGCCGGTGTTGGCGCACCCATCCACGGCGTCGGCGTCGGCGGAAGCGGTCTTGGGGTAGCCGCAACCACTGCGGTCGGAATTGGAGGCGGTGTCGGGGTTGGCTCTGCCGTAGGGGCCGGGGCAGGAGTAGGCGGCGTGACCGTAGGCTCCGGCGCGGACGGACTAGGTTCCAGCGTGGGTTCCGGCGTAGCCATCGGCTGCGGGGTTGGCTGAGGAGTCGGCTGCGGCTGCGGCTGCGGAGCGGCCCCAACTATTGGCAAAGCCTCTCCGGCCAGGCTCAACCCCGTCCCGAGGGCGTCGGTGTAGGACACGGCTGCCCGTAGCAGCATTCCGGCATCTGCCGTGGTCAGGGAATAGCTCGCCGAGGCTGCGCCTCCGATGTCGGTCCAGGTGGTCCCTTCGGTAGAACGCTGCCACCGCCATGCTTCGCCGGTTACCCCGCCGTCGGGGTCGGTAAGACTTGCCGTGAGCGTCGCCCCGGCCATTAAGCCGGTGTCCGGAGATACGAAGATGGTACCGGGCTCGTCCACGTTGGTAACTGCGACGGTTACCGAGGTCTTGCTAATGTCTCCCATCGAGGTGCTGACCAGCACGTCAACCGTGTAGGTGCGTTTTCCGGACTCGTAGTCAAGGACGACTCCGCCGCCCAGCGTGATTTGACCCGTCCCCGGATCAATGCTGAAAAGGGCGGCGTCTTCCCCGCCGAGACTATAGCTGAGCTGCCCTCCCTCACTTTCCGTGGCGGTTAGCGGGCCGCCCACCTTGGCGCCGGCGACGCTGTTTTCCTCCAGTTCCCGGATCACGCTGACCCCTTCGGGGATTACCGGGGTCAAGGCGACCCCTCTGTCGTCATCATCGTCGTCGCGACCCGAAGATGGCCTTCGTACCGGAGGGTTGTTGACTTGCGCCGCCGCGACCCCTTGGGCGCTATTGCCCGAGCCGTGCCCGTCGGTGTAGGACGCCGTCGCCCGCAGGTACTTCCCTACGTCGCCGGTGACCGGAGTGTAGCTCGCTGAATTCTCCCCGCTGATGTCGGTCTAAGTCCCCGCCTCGGTGGAGGCGTCCCAGTCGGAGGAGCTGGCCCACTGCCAGGTGGCGCCCGATATAGCCCCGTCCGGGTCGGCGAGGGTCGCGGTCAGCGCGGCGCCCACCACCGGTTGTGCCGGAGACAGGGCTACCGTGCCTTCTTTCTGCGCCAGAGCAAAGGGGGCAATGAGGATGGAGTAGGAAACGGCGATAGCGAGGGCCAGAGCAACCAGGATCAGCGCGGCGCGGCGAGGCCGGAAGCGCATTATCCCCGACTGCAAAAGCGTGCCCGGCCTTTTCCGAGCATCGCCTGGATGAGTTTGGCTCCCGGAATGACTCCGAAAACTATTAGCTCTCTCTTTCAAAAGGTATCCCTCAAGTCAACCGGCTGCCTGGGCGACGAAAGCCATATTGCCAACCAGCCGGCAGTTCAAAGGAGGTCATAATACAATAGGAGCATAACGAAAAGTAATCATATATGTAATTAGTTGTAACGCTATCAAGCATATTGGTCAACTGACTAATATTATTCCGGCCCTGCCGAAGTGTAGAATGGCGTTAGTTGGGTACACTCGAAGTTTGCGTCTTCCATTCCGCGGGTTTTAATTGCCGGCGACGACCTAGCCAGTCGAAGTCGGCGCCGGACACAATCCAAACCCAAGGTCAATTCAGCGCAGAATTGGAGTCCAAACTGATGGCAACAGAATTACCCATTAGCGCGATACGCGATAATTGTGGACGAGAACGATCTCCAACGCGGTAGGCTGCGGTCTTACCTCGAGGCCGAAGCCGACCTGGTGGTGGTCGGCGACTTCCAGGACCTTTCGGATGCGGTCGGCGCCGCGGGCGAGCTCAACCCCGACGGTGGAACTCCACTTGGGAACGAAGGCCGTTGATGCCGGGCGAGAGTGACGCGGCCAGCCGATAGCCCGCGGCCACCGCGTCCATCCGGCGGATCAGCAGCGCCCCCCTCCCTGGACACGGTGTAGGCGCGCACGAAGTCCGAGGGCATCCCAAACCGAGGACTGCTGCAACTCTTTGATGCCATTGGCACTCAGGAAGTACCTCCCGCTCGGAGGCAGTTGGGCGGTGCCGTGACTCACCCCCCGGCTATCCCGTCGGTCAGCAGTTCGGTCAGGACTCGGTGAACCGTCGCGTGGGCCTCGCCGAGGACGCCTGCTAGTGCTGCTGAGTCCATGAACGGCATCCGGCTCAGGGAGTCGAGCAGTCGTCGTTCGGAGAGGGTCATATTAGTAGCTCAGTCCTCGCCTCGTCGTATTCGCTCATTGCCCTCGCAGGCCATTGCCCAACTATCCATTGTGGCCGGGGAATACGTCGCGTGTAAGGCCTTGCAAGCCATTGTGTCGAACCCAATCTTGTGGTGGGGGCGAAGGGGTGCCAAGTCTGCTCAATGCAGCCTGGGAGTGGTTGGGCATAGACCCCAGACAGTGGCCGCGTGAGTCAAGACGGCAAGGCTGTCCTGGCGCACGCGGGACACGTTGAAACGCTGGCTACTTGCGGAGACTGGTTCGGCGGTGGCCCGGCTGCCATGCGCACCAGTGATAGCAACGCAATCATGTTATAATATTGTGACATTGTAGATGGAGGCGCCTTCATGGCCAGCATCACCGTGCGCAATCTGGAAGATGGACTGAAACACCGGCTGCGCATCCGGGCGGCTGAGAACGGCCGCTCCATGGAGGAGGAAGCCCGGGACATCCTGAGAACGGCTCTCTATCACCAGCGACCGGAACAGGAGAACCTGGCGAGCGCCATTCGGGCCAGATTCGCCCCCCTCGGCGGGGTCGAGCTGGAGATCCCTCCCCGTTCACCCATGCGCAAACCACCCCGGTTCGACTGAGGCAACTACGATGATTATCCTTGACACCAACGTCGTCTCCGAACTGATGCGCCCCGGTCCCGACGCCAACGTGGTGGACTGGGTTACCGGGCAAGCGGCTCTCAACTTGTACCTCTCCACTGTCAGTGAAGCTGAACTGCGGTACGGCGTCGAGATACTGCCCACAGGAGCACGGCGAGACAGACTGCTCAACGAGGTGGAGGGGATGCTCCGGGAGGACTTTGCTGGGCGCGTCCTTCCTTTCGACAGCGCAGCGGCCCAAGCCTATGCCGTGATAGCCGCCGCCCGCCGTGCCGCAGGGCGTCCGATCAATCATGCCGACTGCCAGATAGCGGCCATAGCCGCAGCCGGAGAGCGTCAGTGGCGACGAGGGACATGGACGACTTCGAGGGGAGCGGGATAGACGTCATCAACCCTTGGGCGCAGGAATGAGCGCAACGAAGCTTGTTAGCGCTGTGGAAGACTACCTCACTGACCTCCGCAGGATTCGCGCCTCCGTCGGAGGGACGGGAGAGCGTTCCTATTACCCTCCCCTGACCAACCTATTGAACGCAGTGGGTGGCGTACTTAAGCCCAAAGTTTTCTGCATCAGCGAGCTGGCGCAGCAAGGTGCGGGACACCCGGACATCGGTTTGTATGCAGCGAAGCAGGTCCAGAAGGGCAAGCCGCGCCAGGGTCAAATCCCTGAGTGTGGGGTGCTGGAGGTCAAGTCTGCCGGTGATGATGCCTGGCTGACGGTGGGAAGCGATCAGGTCAGTAAATACTGGAGCAAGTACCGGCTCGTTCTGGTGACTAACACCCGTGACTTTGTGTTGCTTGGAGAAGATTCTGCCGGCCAGCCCACAAAGTTGGAGACCTTCCGATTGGCAGAGTCTGCGACTGACTTCGAGGCCCGCTTGCAGACGCCTCGGGCCTTCGCGAACGATGTCGGCGCAGCCTTGGGTGAGTACCTCTCCCGGGCACTTTCGCATAGGGCAACGCTTGTTGAGCCCAAGGACCTGGCCCAGCTGCTCGCATCTTACGCCAGGGACGGTCTGGGGAGAGTGGAGGCAGCAGGCGATGCACCAACCCTCAACGTCGTGCGCTCCGCATTGGAGGAGGCGCTGGGCGTCCGATTTGAAGGCCAGCGCGGCGCTGTCTTCTTCCGCTCTACACTGGTGCAGACTCTTTTCTACGGTGTCTTCGCCGCTTGGGTGCTGTGGGCGCGCCAGACGCCACCGCCCACGGGTCGCTTCGATTGGCGTAATGCCGTCTGGCACCTGCGCGCCCCCGTACTGCGCGCACTGTATCAGCAGCTCTCCGACCCCGGACGCTTACAGCCCCTGGGCTTGGTGGAAGTGCTGGACTGGACCTCGGCAGCCCTCGACCGAGTGGACCGAGTGGCCTTTTTCGACCGCTTCAGTGAAGGTGAAGCGGTACCCTACTTCTATGAGCCGTTCCTCGAGGCGTTCGACCCAGACCTCCGCAAGCCACTAGGTGTTTGGTACACGCCCACCGAGGTAGTGCGGTACATGGTTGCTCGCGTTGACCAGGCACTCAAAGATGACCTGGGCATCGCCGACGGGCTGGCCGCCGACAACGTTTACGTGCTCGACCCCTGCTGCGGCACCGGGGCGTACCTGGCCGAAGTCCTGCGCCGAATCGCTTTGAACCTTGAAAGCCGCGGTCTGGGCGCCCTCACTGGCTCGTGGGTGAAAAGGCGGCCATGGAGCGGGTTTTCGGTTTCGAAATTATGCCCGCTCCCTTTGTGGTAGCTCATTTGCAGGTCGGGATAACCATGCAGGCCTTGGATGCACCCCTGTCGGAGGACGGGACGGAGCGAGCGAGTGTCTTCCTTACCACCGCACTGACTGGTTGGGAGCCGACCGTACAGAAGCCGATTCCGTTCCCTGAATTGGAGGAAGAGCGGGACCGCGCGGAGAAGGTGAAGCAGGGACGCCGGTTCTCGTGATCCTCGGCAATCCACCATACAACGGCTTCGCGGGCATGGCGGTGGATGAGGAACGCGAGCTTTCGACCGCGTACCGCAAAACCAAACAGGTGCGGTGGCCCGAAGGACCGGGGCTCAACGACCTCTATGTCCGGTTCTTCCGCATGGCCGAACGTCGCATCGCCGAAAAGACCAGCCAATGCGTGGTCTGCTTCATCTCCAACTACTCCTGGCTGGACGGCCTATCATTCACCGGAATGCGGGAGCGCTACCTGGAAGCGTTCGACGTAATCAGGATCGACTCTCTCAACGGCGACAAATACAAGACGGGCAAGACGACCCCAGACGGCAAGCCCGACCCAAGCATCTTCTCCACGCCGGGCGACCCGGTGGGCATACAGGTAGGCACCGCCATCACTACACTGGTGCGCAAGACTGACCACACGCCTGCTGAGACTGTCGGCATCCGCAACCTGTGGGGTCAGGCTAAGCGCGATGATCTGACTGTGACGTCAGACGTCGTACCGACCATCTTATATGAGGACGTTTCGCCTGTTCTGTCACTTGGCCTCCCATTAGTTCGGACTACCGTCAGCAAAGGCTGGCATGACTGGCCGTCGCTGCCCGATCTGTTTCCTGTCTCATTCCCCGGGGTGCAGACCAAGCGCGACTCCTTCCTCATCGACATCGACCTGGAACGTCTCAAGTCCCGAGTAGCCGACTACTTCACTGTAGAGCTCAGTGATGCAGTGATTGCTCAGCGTTACCCAATCGCAATGAAGAGTTCGTCGGGGTTCGTAGTCCGCGATGCTCACTCAGTTCGCCAGTCACTGGTTGCACGCGGCGGTCCTTACCAGGATGGCTTTGTCCGGCACTCTTATCGCCCATTCGATGGTAGATGGCTCTATTGGGATGAAGGGAAGGGGCTCCTTGGTCGCCCGGTACCTGACCACAAGGCGCATGTGTTCGATGGGAACCTGTGGCTGGTTCTACAAAACAAAGCGCGGCCACACCTATCGCCGCCATACTTGATTTCGGACATCGGTGACCTAAATCAAATGAACAGTGGAGTGTACTGTATCCCAGTCCTCCTTCGTGAGGAAGGATTGGGAATCAATGAGGGAGAGCTAAAGAGCCGACCCAACCTCTCAATCGCAGCACAAACCTATCTCGATGTGCTGGGAAAGAGCGAGACAGATCTCTTCTATCACGTCTTGGCGGTTCTGCACACACCGGCATACCAGGAGGCCAACGCGGGAGCGCTACGAGCTGAAGGGCCGCGCATCCCACTCCCCGGCTGGCCCGGAGGCGAGTCCCCAGGTGCGGCGGTAGAGCTTGCGGCTTCCGCCGAGCGGGGCCGAGAGTTGGCGCAACTCCTCGATTCAGATACACCGGTTCCTGGGATCACCACGGGAGTTCTCCGGCCTGAGGTCGCACCCATCGCAGTTCCCGCCACCGCCGGTGGCTACTATATGTCTGGCGAAGACTTTTCGGTGACAGCGGGCTGGGTACATTTTGGCTCAGGTGACGCCGTAATGCCGGGCCAGGGCAGAGTCGAGGAGCGCCCCTACACGGCGACTGAATCAGCCGCGTTGGGCGACCTCATAGGAATACTAGGCGAGACCACCTTCGACATATACCTGAACGGCCATGCTTACTGGCGCAACGTCCCCGCCGCCGTCTGGAGCTACAGGCTCGGCGGCTACCAGGTCCTCAAAAAGTGGCTGTCGTACCGGGAGCGCAAGATCCTCGACCGCGCGCTCCTGCCCGAAGAAGTGCAGCACTTCACGGATACCGCCCGCCGCATCGCGGCGATACTTCGTTTGGTGTCTGACAAGTGAGTGCATGGAACGGGGTCAAGAACCTACATCGATCCGTAACCTTCTGGGTCATGTTATGGGCGTTCACCCTAGTTGGGTTCATCCTAGTAGCTGTCCTCGACCGGACGACGCAGGTATTGGCGGAAGTCTCCCAGGCGGCGAGTTAGCGCCGGGTTAGCGATTTGGCAACGGTGGTGTTGCGCCGGTGGGAGTCCGAAGATTGGGGATGATTAGATGAGGATTAGATTGTGAGGCTGCCTTTCTTCAAGAAGCGGGGAGACCGGGCGTTGGACCCGGTGTGCGACATGCAGATGGATGTGAACCGTCCGCCGGACGGAAGTCACGAGTACAACGGGGAGACTTATTACTTTTGCGGCCCCGGGCAACCGGGCGTCTCAGAAGGAGCCGGAGGCGTACTTGTCCGGGGAGAAGAAGCTGAAAATGTAGGGGTGGTGCGCCAAGCCCGCGTTGAAGGGTGGGTTGGAGTGGATGCGGATGACGGGGAAGGTGTGGCGGGTTTTTGAACATAATGCTACACTAGCGGGGAATGAAGCCGCTAATCCGTAGGAGGTAATCATGGTTGAGTACGGAACCACGATAGATTTGGAAGGATTTGGCTTGGAAGTCGGTAGGCCGTCCGTTAAGTCGGTGGGGTCGCTGGCCTTTGGGCCCGAGGGTATTCTGTTCGTCGGGGATAACGTCGGGGCGGCGATTTTTGCCATTGACGTTGCGGACCCCGATGTGGGGACCGGTCCCCAGGCGGTGAACCTGGAAAACTTTGACGCTTCGCTGTCGGCCTATTTGGGCTGCTCCCGGGAGGATGTGTCGATCATTGATATGGCGGTCCATCCCAAGTCAGACAACCTCTATTTTTCGGTGATGCGGGGCAGCGGCGACGCGGCAGTTCCCGTGATTATCAAGGTCAATGGCAGCGGGGTAATCAGCGATGTTTCCCTGGAAAACGTCGCCTACTCCCAGACCATAATCAAGGACGCCGCTGACGAGGACGACCCCAGGCTGGTATCGCGGCAGCAGCTGCGGACGGTGACGGTAACCGATATGTCCTTCGTGGACGGGCTGCTGTTGGTAGCGGGTACATCCAACGAGGAGTTCTCATCGACCCTGCGGCGGATTCCCTTCCCGTTCAACGGGGACTTTGAGTCCAGTTCGCTGGAGATTTTCCACGTTTCCCACGGGCAGTACGAGACGGCCGCGCCGATTCGCGCCTTCGTGCCCTACCAGGGGAACCAGAGCATTCTGGCGAGCTACACCTGCACGCCGGTGGTGCAGTTCTCGCTGGGCGATTTCGAACCGGGCAAGCAGATTAAGGGCAAGACCGTGGCCGAGCTGGGAGCGCACAACCGGCCCCTGGACCTGGTCTCCTATAAGCATGGCGGCGGGGAGTTCCTTTTGGTTTGCAACGAGCGTCATCCGCTGTTCAAGATTGCCTGCAAGGACATCGACCAACAAGATGGGCTGACGGTGCCGGACCGGGCCCTGGATAATAATCCCGCCGACCCGGTGACGCCTCCGAACGGTGTGCCACGGCAGTTGCTGCCGCATCCGGGAGTCAAGCGGATGGCCAACCTCAACGGCAGCGGCGTTCTGATGCTGCAACAGGACGAGGAGGGCCACAGCCACCTGCGGTCCTATGCTACTGATACACTGTGACCCAAAACCGCCAACTGCGCCTGGAGTTTTTCGACCAACAAGGGCGCGGGTTCCTTCGAACCGGCGGTTGGACCGAAGCTGAAATAGCTGAGTTGGACCGGTTGGACGCCGGCGGTTTAGGCCGCCGGTTAGTTCTACTGCCCAGTGAAGTTCTGGCGGGTGGCGCTGATTACCGGGCCGTTCCTGCCATTGCCGGAAAATTTACGATGGATGGCGATTCGGTGGTTTTTGCCCCCAGGTTCCCGTTTGTTGATGGGCTGGAGTATTCGCTCCTGGTTGACCGGGAAGGGGAACCAACGGGGCCGGAAGTTTGGACGATTGAGCGTCCGGCTCCGGCGTTGAACCCGACGGCGCGGGTAACCGCCATTTACCCCACCTCTGTTGAAGTTCCGGTCAACCTGTTGAAGGTCTATATCCACTTTTCCGCTCCCATGAGCGAGGGGTGGGCCGGCCGGGCTGTGAAGGTGCGCCGAGAACAAACCGGACAGATCCTGGACGGGGTGTTCCTACCCCCGGAGCCGGAGCTCTGGGACCCGGAGCGGCGGCGGCTAACCATGCTGCTGGACCCGGGGCGGATCAAGCGGGGGTTGGCCCCCAACCTGGAGGCCGGGTATCCGCTGATTGAAGGAGAGCGGGTGAGGGTGGAGGTGGACCCGGAATTCCGGGACGCCGCAGGACAACCGTTGGTCGCCGGGGCGGAGCGGCGCTACATTGTTGGACCGGAACTGAGGTCGCAGCCCGAACCGGGACGCTGGCAGGTTAGCGCACCGGCGGCGGGAACAGTGGAGCCTTTGGTTGTTGAGTTTGATCGGCCCCTGGACCAGGCGTTGGCCCTGCGCTGCCTGTTGGTGCGGGATGCCGGCGGGGCCCCGATTCTCGGGCGGGTGGATGTTGGGCTAGAGGAATGTAGCTGGTTTTTCCACCCGGACTCTCACTGGGACGAGGCAGGGTACCAAGTTGCCGTGGACCCCAGCCTGGAAGACCTGGCCGGGAATCTGCCGGGCCGGGTCTTTGACCGGGACGTGACCCAGTACGACGGCGGGGATGCAGGGCCGGGAAATCTGTCGCTGGGATTTTCTTGCGCCCCGAAATCGGCGCCTTTGGGCCGGACTACCGGCTGACGGGCGCGGCCCTTCTGCTTGAGACCTGTTCGATGTGGGCCTCGGGGAGTTCCAATTACGCCATAACCGTGGCGATGTCTTCCACCAGGTCGAGACCCTTCAAGATGGAGGCCAGTTCCTGGCCCTTGGCGTCTCCGGCGCGAAGCCCCACCAGGTGGGATAATTTGATGTCCAGGTCCGCTTGGGTCACGCGGCGGTAATCGGTCTCGTTTCTTAGACTCCTTCCGTCCTTGGTTGTAATGGTCACGGCGGTGTGAAGGCGGTATCGGGGGTCGTTCCATTCCTGGCGGGGTTGCACAAGTAGTTGGCGTAGGCCCGCTTCCGGTCAGAATCCCAGGCATGGCCGCCGTCCTTCAGTTCACCGGCATGGGATGGGATGGGAGCCGATAGTGGGCGTCAGTCGTTCCACCGCCTGGCGCTGGGCGCAGTAGGCGGCAAGCCGGGCTAAGGCCCTGGGCGCCATGTTCGAAGGCCTCGCGGGGGAACCCATACCTTCCAGCACTCCTACGCCCGCCACCTGCTTCTTCACGGTGTCCCCATCAATTACGTCAGCCGGTGGCTGGGCCATCGTTCCATTCAGACCACCCTGATTTACCTGGAACTGGTGCCGGATCCTGTGGGGCGGCTGGCAATGGTGCCGTAAGGGACCCCAGAGGCAATTCAGCAATCCCAGACTTTTCAGGATGGTTGGTCCGAGTCCCGTTCGGTGGGCCATGCGGGTACCCTACTACAAAATTTTGAGCTCTTCGTGGCAATATGAGCATCTCGTTTCAACGGCAAGTTCCGGGATGAGTGCTTGAACCTGCATCGGTTCCAGGACCTGGCCGACTCCCGGGTGACAATTAAAGACTGGCGCACCGGCTACAACCGGGCTCGACCCCATAGCTCATTGGGATACGTGACCCCGCTGGAGTTCAAGCGGAACATGCACCGGAACCTCTCATTGACGGTGGTATAATTTCCGGGGGGAAGTCATCTAAGAGTCACGAAGTTCTTTTGCTACTTTGTGGTTCTTCGTGCCCTTCGTGGATATATGGATAGCAGAACCTAACTCTCAATCACCAGTTTCCCGAAGAACTCCCGCGACTCCATAACCCGGTGCGCCTCCGGCACGCCCTCCAGCGGGAAAGTCTGCCCCACGATGCCCCTCAGTTCCCCGTTGTTCACGCACTTCATCATGTCGCCGAAGCTGCGGTGTGTCCGGCCCCCGCTGCCCATCAGGTGCAACGGCCTCCCCTGCAGGACCGACAGGTCCATGCTGGTGCGCGACCCGGAAGTGGTACCGGTAATCACCATTCGTCCGCCGGGCTTGAGGCAGAGCAGGCTGTCTTCCCACACGTCGGCGCCCACCACGTCAAACACCAGGTCCACGCCCTTTCCATCGGTCAACTCCTTGATGCGTTCGCTGACCTTCGGTGTCTCCCGGTAGTTGATGCCTTCGGCAACGCCCCACTTCTTCGCCTCTTCCAGCTTCCAGTCGCTGCCGGCGGTGGCGAACACCCTCGCCCCCACCATCTTGGCAATCTGAATACCCATGCTGGCAACCCCGCTGCCCGCGGCATGGACCAGTACGTCGTCCCACGGCCGCACCTGGGCCTGTACTATCATGCACTGCCAGGCGGTGTGGCCGGCCTGAGAGATGGCGGCAGCTTCGGTAAAGCTCATGCTGTCGGGTATCTTGAAGGCACAGACGGGAGGCACGGCAAGATACTCGGCATGGCCGCCGTCGAGGTCGATAGCGATGCGCTTCTGCGAGCTGCAGTATTGGTCCAGTCCGGCCACGCAGTTCTCGCACATTCGGCATTTGCTCCGATTCTCCAGCAGCACCCGGTCCCCCACCTTTAGGGTCGTATCGGCGTCGGGACTGATGTAAGCGACCTCGCCGGCCGCGTCCATGCCACCGATACGAGGCCCCCGGCCGCTGCGACCCTGGATCCGCCTGTCGATATCTCCACGGTTGAGGGCGCTACCATAGACCCGCAGCATCACCTCCCCTGGGGCCACCTCCGGGTCCGGTCGGTCGCCCTGTAGCTCAGTCCAGTCTGGGAGCTGCCGTAGGGGCCACCTCCGGGTCCGGTCGGTCTCCATAGATCATCGCCTCGGGCCCACCCGGCTCTTCCAGGTAAACGGCTTTCATCGGAATTACCTCCTAAACTTCGAATTCATGGTTATTCGCATATTACATAAGGTTCCCACAATAAGCAAAACGGGGCTTGGCCAAGTCACTATCAGCCCGCAGCCAAGCCCATCGGTGAACCTTCGTGCCTGTCCGTGTGTAAGACTCTTTCTTCGTGCCCTTTGAGTCGGTGGACCCGCTAGGCAGCGCGAATTAATCTACTTTCGGCACGGGCCTTCATTTCCGCTCTATCAGAATTCTCAAGGCTGCCATGAATTGATGGGTTTGACTTTTCAACAGGTGTCCCTACCCAACACGGGTCGGTACTTAGAGTCTAGTACCAAATCAAGAAGTAGAAGCCGCCCTCTCATGTTACCGGCAGTGTTCAATAACCGAGTAGCGGTGGAATAAAGTTGACCCACCCCTGGCCACCAGCGACCCGTAGCCGTTATAAGCATTAGGTCGGCTTCCGTGGCTAGGACGGGAGAGTTGCAGAGATTGGTCCTCTTCGACTTCCTCGTGCTGCGAGAGCCTCGTGCAGAGTAGGGTTCTGCCAGGTAGATGATGTCGGTGATGTCATCCGGGAAATACATTTGGGAGGTTACCAAACTCCGTTAGTCCCTATAGGCTTTGAAATGGATATGAACGGTTCTGCCTGGATACCAGCCAGGGTAGATCGTCACGAACTCAACGAGCCCGTTAGCATCGGTGATCTGCATCCCGCGTAAGAGGGTCTCGCCCGAGGTATCGGCGCCATTGTCGCCCGGTCCACGGTAGCCGGAATACTGGCCTGCCGCGTCGGGGTGCCAGATTTCCACGATTGCGTCCCGAATCGGCTCGCACGAACCCGCTTCCACTAACCGCAGCTTGACTAGAACAGCCGTGGGCATCCCGGGGCTGTACCGTATCTCCATTGCAATGATTGCGGCCATACTCTTCCGCATTCAGAAGAGCCTCAACGCCTATTGGGGACGGGTGCCTACCGAGCGGCGGGGAAGGTCCCAAAGAGTGGAGATGATAGAGATTGTCCTGGGACTCTTGGGGACATTGTCATGGGCAAATACGCTGCTCCTGCTCCTGCTCCTGAGTCCCACCTATCGCATGGCCGAGAGTCTCTGAACCAGGGTTGGGCGGCCCACCCTGGGAGCGAGGTCTACGCAGTTTCCACGCTGGCGGCCTCGTCCAGTTGTAATTCCTGAATAGATATTTCCCGCATGACGAACTTTTGGATTTTGCCCGTAACCGTCATGGGAAATTCGGACACGAACTTGACGTAGCGGGGGACCTTATAGTGGGCAATCCTGCCCCGGCAGAACTCCTTGATTTCCTCCTCGCTGGCCTCCTGCTCCGCTTTAAGCATCACCCAGGCCACAATCTCTTCACCGAACCGTTGGTCCGGCACACCGATGACCTGAACGTCGGCCACCTTGGGGTTGGTGTACAGAAACTCCTCGATCTCGCGCGGGTAAACATTTTCCCCGCCGCGATTAATCAAGTCCTTGAGCCTTCCGGTAATCTTGTAATAGCCGTCGGCATCCACCGTCGCCAGGTCCCCGGTATGCAGCCAACCCTCGGCATCCATGGCCGCGGCGGTGGCTTCAGGCATTTTGTAGTAGCCCTTCATGTTCATAAAACTGCGCGAACAGAGCTCACCCTGCTCCCCCGGAGGCACCTCGCTGCCCGTCTCCGGGTCGGCGATTTTCACCTCCACCTGGGGTATCACCGGCCCCACCGTGGTCACCCGCCGTTCGATGGTATCGTCGGAGCTGGTCAGGGTAATCACCGGCGAAGCCTCGGTCAGCCCGTAGCCCACGGTCATTTCCCGGGCCCCCATGCGGTCGATAACCTGGCGCATAACCTCGATGGGACAAGGGGAACCAGCCATGATGCCGGTACGCAGCGAGCCGAGGTCGAACCCGTCGAAGTCAGGGCGCTCCAGTTGGGCGATGAACATGGTGGGCACGCCGTGGAGGGCGGTGCAACGCTCCTTCTCCACCGCCACCAGGGTCTTGCCCGGATCGAAGTATTCCGAGGGCACCACCATAGCCGACCCCCGGGAGACGCAACCCAGAGTGCTGATGGAGGAGCCGAAGCAGTGGTAGAAGGGCACGGGGATGCAGAGCCGGTCCTCGTCGGTAAAACGCAGGCCTTCCACCACGTAGCTGGCGTTGGACACCAGGTTGTGGTGGGTGAGCATGACCCCCTTGGGGTTGCCCGTAGTCCCCGAGGTGTACATAATGCAGATGACGTCGTCCGGGTGGCATTCCCCCTGCCGTTGCGCCAGGGCGGTGGGGCTGATTTCCTCGCCCCGGGCCCGCATATCGTCCCAGGCGCACATTCCTGGCGGGCATTCCCCGCCGGCTGGCACGTAAGGAGGAATGTAGATGACATTGCGCAGGTGGGGCAGCTCTTCGCTACGCAACTGGCCCGGGGACGAGTCGGCCAATTCGGGCACCACCTCGTTGAGCATGGCCACGTAGTCCGAGGTGCGGAAGTTGCCGATGAGCATCAGGGCGGCGGCATCCGACTGGCGCAGCAGGTATGCCAACTCGTGGGTGCGGTAGGCCGGGTTAACCGTCACTAGCACCGCGCCAATCTTGGCGGTGGCGAACTGGGCGACCACCCACTCCGGGTAGTTGGTGGCCCAGATTCCCACGTGGTCACCCTTGTTGATGCCCAGGGCCATCAGCCCCCGGGCCACCCGGTCGCACTCGGCGCGAAACTCCCGGTAGGTAAACCGCACATTCCAATCCACGTGGATCAGGGCGTCATTGTCCCTGAATTGCTCCGCCTGGCGGTCCAGCAGTTCGCCGATGGTCAAACGCGGGGGTAGCGAATTAGTCATACATTGCTCCAAGGGCCCGATTGATAGCGAATATAGCCATACAAATCCGGGTGTGTCAAGGAGATTCGGAACCCGCTGCCGCAGGGTCAATGGTCTTTTGTCGAGCAAGGAAGGAAAAATGAGGCGGCTGGGGTTGTTACAGTGATTGGAAGATAGCCCAGCTGGCGGTGGTAACCCGGCGGGATAGCCAAGAGCCGATTTGCCAAAGGTGGCCAAGGTATCGCAAACGTGAAGGTAAGACGACGGCTGGGAGCGCCTTCCGGACGATATGCTGTCAGCCCCCGCCTGAGGGCGCGTCGCTTAAGCAGAAGCTACGATCGGTGTCGATGGTAACGTTGGAGCCCAACTGGTCTCGCAGGCTTCTTGGTACGCACCCGCTGAAGTCGTTCTGGCCGAGGTACAGAAGTGTCAGGTTGGAGAGGCTGCCCAACCACGCCGGTATCTCCCCGGTCAAGGCGTTCTCGGTGAGCCACAGCACTGTCAGGTTGGAGAGGCTGCCCAGCTCCGTCGGTATCTCCCCGCTCAAGTCGTTGTAGGAGAGTTCCAGCACTGTCAGGTTGGAGAGGCTGCCGAACTCCGGCGGTATCTCTCCGGTCAACCAGTTCACGCTGAGGTTCAGATATTCCAGGTTGGAGAGGCTGCCAAGCTCCGGCGGTATCTCCCCGCTCAAGTCGTTGCTGTGGAGGTACAGATATATTAGGTTGGCGAGGCTGCCCAGCTCCGCCGGATCTCCCCGGCTAAGGCGTTCTCGGTGAGCCACAGCTGTGTCAGGTTGGCGAGGCTGCCCAGCTCCGCCGGTATCGCCCCGCTCAACTCGTTCTTGTTGAGGTACAGCTCTGTCAGGTTGGAGAGGCTGCCCAGCTCCGGCGGTATCTCTCCGGTTAAGGCGTTGTGGCTGAGGTCCAGTATCTCCAGGTTGGAGAGGCTGCCCAGCTCCGGCGGTATCTCCCCGAAGTCGTTGCCGCTGAGGTCCAGTATCTCCAAGTTGGAGAGGCTGCCCAGCTCCGCAGGTATCTCCCCGGCTAAGGCGTTCTGGTTGAGGTCCAGTATCTCCAGCCTGGAGAGACTGCCCAGCTCCGCAGGTATCTCCCCGAGCAAGCGGTAGCCGCTGAGGTTCAGCCCTATAACGCGCCCATCGTCGTCAGTGGTGACGCCCCCCATTCGCCGAGGGGTGCGTCGCTCAGCCATTTGGCATTGTCTCCGCCGTAGATCGCAGACGAAAGCCATTGCGAACCTGCCGCTGCGTTGTGGAGGGCAACCAGCGCCTCCCGGTCCTTTTCGACGGAGTCGGAGGCCGCGGGCGGCGCTGTCGCAGCCGCTGGTGCATCGGTGGCAGTGGGCGCGTCCCCTGACCCTGTCGTGGTAGGCGTCCGTGCGGGGGAGACCGACGTCTCCGTTGGGGTGGACGCGGTCCGGTCGGGGCCGGTCCCGCCGGACGGCTCATCGGAGCCGCAGGCCGCGAGCGTCATCAGCAGAGCCAGCGCGATAGCGGTGAGCAGTAGTTCTCTATGCATGTTGCAATATCATCACGTTCAAGTCTAGCCAAACATGGGATTCACCAGCCTATTATAGGACTGAAGGGCATGTTTCACAATGCTCTGCCGATATAACGTATCTGTTCTAGCCGCAGACCAGTATCCCTGTCCTTTGCTCTCCCTGGAATGGCCGGGTAGGAGCAGCGGCCGATCACAGCACCAGAGCGAAGGAAATGGTAAAGGTTCTTGATTTTATCAAGTCTGGTGGGCCTAAGCGTACCGCATTGCGAACTTTTCGCTGGGAAGTTCGGATATAAGGAGTTCAGTTTGGTGGGCCTATATACCCGGCTAAACACACCGCACCCGACAGGTCAACGCAGGAGCAGGCGGGATGTTCCTTATTGTGTAGACTCGTCTCGGGTTAGGTTGTCTACTATGCCCTTCACGATGAGGCCAATAAACGATAGAAAGGCAGAGATAGCCCCTGCTATCGCCGTGAGAACGATGCCCCGGACGAAATCATCATCACTAGGCAAGACGGAAACAGAAAAGATCAACGCCAACATCAGGCCAACCACCCCGAAGACGAGGATGCCGAATATCCACATGGCGGCCCTACGACGGGCTGTTTGGTGGTCAACAACCTTTTGATTCATAGAGGAAGATTTCCCGGTTGGTAGTCTTGGTTAGGATCGTCTCTGCGATCGATCACACTCTGATGGATGTCGGTATTTTTGGAGATGGGGCGATCCTTTGCGCCGACCCTCCAGAAATGGCGATCCGACTTGCGTATCTTTCCTGTGTGATTCGGGTGAATATCCTCTTTCCAATCCCCTCGAAGTATAAGGCACTCTCGATGTGCGTTCTCCAACATCCACACCAAGGGCAAGTCGGATATGCCTCTATCCGCGTCATTTTGTCCACCCACATCACTATGGCTGCCGGGGAACCATACTTGCTTGATCGTCTGGCCGGGGATATCGGTCTCGTCCCATATTGACGGTCGGAATTGGCGGCGGCGTTCATCTATAGAGAGGGCCTGGTATCCATGGGTTACATCAAAACTGAGTCGGTTGCAGGAAAATCGCCTGCGAACCGCCCATCCAATCGATGCTACTGTATCCCAAACACCAATGAAGTAGACACTGCATCCCCTACGACAGAATTCTCGCTTGAATCCGGCAGCTATTTCTTCGTTGTCCTTTTGTCGATAGATATCCATCATAGGCGGAATGAGATTGTAGCTTCCCTTGGTGAGTAGGCCACACTTGTGAATCATGCCGGCCAATTCCCGAACTGTGTGAGCACCCCGGCTGTAGCCGAAAAGAAAGATTTTGGCCCCCGGGGTGTAACCATCCATTAGGTAGCGATAAGCCTCTTCGGTGTTCTTGTCGATTCCCTCGCTAGTGATCCCGACACCCGATATTGATGCAGCGAGTTTGTCCAGTATCGCCATACCTGCGCCTCTGAAGGGACTGTAAGTACCGACGCCGGGATCATAATAAGAATTTTGATCAGGTCCATCTGAACCCAACCGCTCGAACAGGCGCACTACGTTGGTATTATTCTTTTGTTGGCCGTACTTTCCGCGTGTGCCGTCACAGCAAATCACGATATTCAAATCGACCTCGATGAACGGTTGATTGTGGATAAATTAGTTCATTTTGAATATTTCCGGCAGCACACTGGTCATATCTTCCCTCACAGCGGGCATCGCTGGAGCGAACTAATATGAATCTATACTACCATGATGCCCACAAACCGAGTTGTTGATTAATCATTTCGCTCATCATCCCACACGGGTGGTCTGATTGCGGAGTGTTTAGTGGGGTATATAGGCCCCCGTGTCTGTGGTCGACGGGTTTGGAATTCTGGAGGTTGATTGGAACTTGGTCCCCTGACATGGGGGAGCAGAAGCATGCAATGCTGCGAGCTTTTGGCAGGGCGATCTCAATCCAGGGAATAGGTCAGGAACGTTCGGTTGACTATCCGCTCAGAGGAGAAAGGACAGCCATTCCAATGATTTCAAGAGATGACCGGATTCCGCTCTTGCGTCTGATCTCAGCGACCTTGGACTCGGACTCATCCTCGATTCTACGACTCCAACCCAGGTACATGCTCCTGAGATTGGCATTCAAGTCGTCCCTGGAGAGCTGACGCTGGTTCCTGCTAAGCTGGCGTTTTGCGTGGGAAAGAACGGCGCTCTCCGCTTTGTCAGTCAGCAGCGTGTCACGGGCAGCAAATGCCGCAGCAACACCATTGAATTCTGATATCAGAAACTGTTCCGCACACGTCTTGAGGGCCTCCACGTCCAAGCTGTTGACCGATAATCCATCATGCGGCTCCGACATAGCCAACAGCAGCTTCTGAGCATGCTCGACCGGTATCGGACTTACCTCCTCAGAGGTGCCGTCTACGGTGACGCACATCAACTCCGCCTTAGTTGCATACCCATCCAGCGAGCCTATTGCCCATACGAGTGTGGTTGGTTTCTCCAGCATATCTGCTGGTACTACACCTAAACTCCAAGGCGTATCGGACAGATGCCCCGTTTCAAGATGCCTTGCAAGCAGCATCAGTGGGTGTCGGGTGTGGACGAACTCGACTCCCTCGCTTTCTCCGGCAAGAGACACCTTCAACCTCCGTTGCTGGTCCATGCGGCTCCGGAACCGGGCAATCTCGATTCTCATATGGTGCGTCGCCGGGTACGATGTTAGCAGCCCCTGGAGGGCGTCTCGAAGACCTGGGCTATTTATCACGTCGAACTGACCGTCTACACTCGTCGAAATTAGGCTGTTCGGCACGTGATGAGCGAGAACGGACAACACGAACTCGGCGAGTTCTACGGGTGACAGAAACCTAGACTCGGCTTCCTTGATTTCCTGCTGGTCGGATTCGATCAGCTGGCGACCCTGCTCGGAGATAACACTCGCCTTGCTTATTATTTCTCGGTGCTGTTCGTTGTTTTCTATTGCCTGCGCGGCCCGCTCAAGCCGTTCTTCCTGTTGACGGGGCGTCAAACCTCGCCTGAACAGGTCCCGCTCGAAGGAAGCAATGGTTTCTCCAAGTACCACCTCAAGTTCGCCCAAGGCGCGTTCGAATATGCCAAGCCTCACGTAAAGTCTAGAGAGGATCCTTGACTCGATCGTGCCCTCGCTTGCCAAGCTGCGAACGTGGACCTTGTCAGATGTTTGCCCTATCCGATCACATCGCCCGATGCGCTGCTCTACGCGCATCGGGTTCCAAGGGAGGTCGTAGTTTATGAGCACATGGCAGTGCTCGAAGTCTAGCCCCTCGCCAGCAACCTCGCTGGCGAGTAGAATCTGGAATTTCCCCTGCCTGAACTCGGCTGCAATCTTCTCTCTACTCTTCTCCCCGCCCCGACAGTCCTCGTCTCTCGCCGGCGTAGGCCCGTACATAAGCTCCAGCGAATAACCCTTCTCTTGGAGTTTCTCAGCAAGGTACCTGAGGGTGCCTCTAAAGGTGGAGAAAATCATGACACGGTCAGTCTTGAGTTCCTCGAAAGCCTGGTCGAGCATCTCCAGGAGTGCCTCGAATTTCCGGTCCCCGGACCCTAGGGTCGCCTGAGCGAGCGGTGCCAACGCTTTGATCTCGCTTCCGGTGAAACCAGCTTCGTGCTCGTAGTCCTCATCCTCGTTCACGCGCCTCATAATCTCCGACGCTACCGCTGGAACGCAGCTGGCGGTCCTTCGCTCCGGCATTTGAGAGGCGAATCCTGGCGGCGTACCCTGGGCTAGCGAACGCTCCAGAGTAATCCGGTAAACCTCGTTGTAGAATGCTTCCTCCTCAGGCGTAAACGTAACTATCCTGGTCGCTGCTTCCCTTGTGGGTCGATGCTCATCCACCTCTGATCTCAGGGTACGAGTCATGTAAGGGCTCAATACTTGAAGGTCGCGGGCCGAATCCACAACGGTTGTACGTTGTCTGATGTCCTCCATGTCAGATCCGGCAACAAGCTGACGGAATTGGCGCCAACCAGGGCGCGAGTCCCCTCCGGACATTTCCAGCCTGTGGAGAGCGCGATCAGCCTCTTGCCTCCATCCAGGCGGCCTTCGCCTTACTAGGCCGATCCAGTCATTCAATTGCATGTCCCAATTAATTTGTTCCTCCAAGAGCACCGGGTCCTCGGCCACGTCCACACCCAGCACCTCCATTAGGTGGACGATATCCTGCAAATGTGTCTGGAGCGGTGTGGCGGTGAGGAATATTGCCGCCCTCGACCGCTCACAGATGAACTGCGCTACCATGTGCGACAGAGTGTCGGTGTTGCGAAGGTGATGGGCCTCGTCAAATATTGCCAGGTCCCACGCTATGGGTGACTGCCCCAAACGGAGAGCGTAATCCTCGATGCGGATCAACTCCAAATTGACCACCGCTCTCGCAAATCTGGGAGGAAGTACGCCGTCCCGGTCTAGGGACACGAGCGCCTGCCTTAGATTCTCGGACGATAGTACCTCGAGGCGCAGGTCGAATCGCTGGAGCATCTCTTCCCGCCACTTGCCTACTAGGGACTTGGGGCAGATGATCCATACGTTCTCGAGGCCGCGCGCTGACCGGGACTCCAACTCAGCCCAGATCAAGCCAGCCTCGATTGTCTTGCCCGTTCCGACTTCGTCAGCGATGAGGAGACGCTGGTCAGGTGATTCCAGCATCTTCTTCACCGGCAGGAACTGGTGGTACATCAGCCTGGTCTTGGATGCCCTGTAAGATAGGAACTGGTCAGTAGCCGGATGTTCCAACCTACGCCGCGTCAGTGCTACCCTGAGATTCTCCGGACTCAGTTCGGTAATCCCCGGAACCGGTTCCAGCTCTTCTACAGGTACGAGCTTCGTGGTTCCATCAATAAAAACCCTGGCCGTCTCTCCTGAGACGGAAATCACCCATCCGGCGGTGGTCGGATCGGATTTGTATCTCACCTTCATTTCCGAACTCACGGTGCTCATAGTTCTTCACTTACGCTCTCATTAGTGCGCACAGAAATTCCCAGTGCGGAATACTGTACCTGATCTGCTCATCTATGTTAGCCGGTTCGGCGTCCTCATCGTTGTAGACGTTATAAAATCTGACTGGCAGGCCAACAAAAGTATTCCCAAATTCGTCCGTATCCTGAATTCGATTGAGGATAAATTCCCGCATTCGTTCCCAGCCAGGCGACTCATTCAAATCCTCAAAAGGCAGTTTAGTGCCAGGGTCCAGCAGAGCCCACTCACCGTACTGAAGCAAGTTGAAATGCCAGCCGCACAGTCCGACAAGGTCTCCAAAGTGATTCGTCCGGTGGTCCACCCTTGGGGGTACGACGTGGACCAAGTTCACTTGCCAACTGCCGCCGGTTGTGGCGAAAGTTCTACCGCAGATTTGGCAACGCTTGCCATAGTCTCCCTTAACCATGTCTCGGAACTCATCGGCGAGCGCTCTGCCTTGCGGCCCAAGTTCCGACCTGTTCACGAGTTTGAGTTGGTGGCCCTCTGTTCGACCCGTATGGTCTGCTCTGACTGTAAAATCCCTGGCCGACTGTACGGTCCTCGGCCCTCCAACGGGTAGCGCGCCCGGGTTGTCGCCAGCTTTAGTTGGCGAAGCGGTTTGGACACCATGAAAATGCTTGGCAAACGAGTCTTCAGGCCTATCCGGCTCAGGCCGGTCATCTTCCAATTCGGCAGCGCCTGCAGGCCCGCTTCCATTTGGTGCCAGCCGTTCCAGCAACCACTCTGTCGTGATCTTGTGTTCCATTATGAGGTCCAGAGTTTCGAGTTCAACTCCCGCCTCTCTTGCCAGGTTAGTGACTGAAGGGGAGCGAGGCTGCATGAACTCGATCTGCGATAGGAGGAAGTCGTCTCCAGCCCAGCCCAGTTCGGCAAATGAGACAGATCCAGGTAGCTTCAAGTCGCCGTCTTCGATCGGTATCCAAGGCGTTTCATTCAGTCGCTTGACGAATCGCGAGGGGAACGCGCGACTATGCCAAGAGTAATAGTGATATTTGTATGTTCCTCGAAAGCATTCATGCCGTCCCCTGTGTACGAGCTCAATCAGGCACTGCCAGAGCATTCCAGCCCTTTCACGCCGCTGGTCAGCGGACAGAGATGGAAGCTCTTTAAGAAGCTCGTCTAGGCCCAGCAGGTTCCAATTGTCGATCTCTTCATCCCTGGTCGAACCGTCCCCACGCCGCAATTGATGCTTCTCTTGCGAACTAAGGACATTGTCGTCCCGAACAGGTTTTAGGTGGGAAGTTGCACCGCATGACTCCAGCAGCACTCGCACTTCCTCTCCTAGTAAGCAGTCGTAGCTATCGTCGACGAATCTAACGGCACCAATGCCCTCGAATAGTTGTTTCAGTTCGCTGCTGGGCAAGTAGATATCTCTTGGTGCAGCATAAGACCCCTCCGTAGCTCCAGAACCCACCGACCGGACAAACGGGGTTCCACTCAGTTGCCGGACAAGCCTTTCCCTTTGCACACTCGAGTCGGAGGCAATGGCTCGCAGGATACGAGAAATGTCTCTTTCATACTCGTCACCGCCAACCACTTGCCTCTGCATTTGATACTTGGGGACTACGTTCTTCAGTACATCATCCACCAAGTCGGGCTCCCTAAGCCCTAGATTCTCGAGGAAGGACCGTGCTTCGGTAGTTTCACACACAAGGGGCCTCACGGTCGGAAAGTCCGTCGGCCCTGCGCCAGGCAAGAATGTTTGCGGCTCCCCCAGAGGAACGTGTCTTCCGTCCGTCAATCTAATCAATGGTATCTTCAGATCCGGAGGGCGAGGGGTTCCGCCGGTGAGCATTCGAATAATGGCGCGCTGGCCGTTGAGGAATTCATAGAGTGTCCGTATCCAACTATCTTGCTGCTCTACCAAGAAATCGTGTGTAAGCCGTCGAGTAATCCTTTCAGGGTCTACTTCTTCAACCCCTAACTCGCTCATTAGATATTCTCGTATTTCAGGGGTGCGATCTTGGGTAATGTCCGCGCTGAGCCATGACATCTCGTTACCCTTTCCATAAAGGACCGAGAGCTGCTCGCTAGAAAATAGTTGTCTGATCTCTTCACTTCTTCCAAGCAGCGCTTCCTTGGCGGAAGCATAGCTCGAGTTCAGGCGTGGCAAGAGAGGCTCAGAGGAGAGGGCCTGCTTGGTGGCCTTGAAGATAGGACTGAACATACTTGAGTGCCTTGGGGATGCGCTCAGGAAATCGAAGCTTGAACCAGCGTTAGCCCCGAAATGATGCGATTTTAGTGGCAGGCACCGTAGTACGTCCGTGCTCAAATCACCCCTCTCTCGGAGCCAACGAAGAGCTTCCTGGAGCAGGACGGCAGTTTCATTCACTAACTGTTTGTTCCAAGGTGCATGCGGTGGTACGTTGTCCCGGCTTGGAGTAGTCTGGTAGGGTCCCTGCATAAGAAAGCCAAGATGAGTTTCGAGAGTGGTGGGGAAAAAGACGACCAATCGGGAATCACTCACTGGTTGGATATTCTGCTTGTCGGGATCGAGGAAAAAGGCTATTTCAACATTACCGGCGAGACTGCCGTCATCACGGGTCACAGGGCGTGAAAAGACAAGCCACTCTGAACTCACGTCTTGCGCACCGAACATCTGTCCAATGACCGTTACATGCCGAACACCCTCGTCTAGAGGTTTAGATTCCCGTAAGTAGTGGCCGCCGCGTCCATCATCAAGTTGCCACTCGACTTCGTCAATCTGGTGCAGGAATAGCAGTGAAGAAGCGCCGAGCTCTATAAGCCCCGTGGCTATGTCGTCGTAGATTGATTCCCCGTTTGACTTCAGGGGAAATAGAAAGACTGTGTTGTCTACGGCTCTCTCGATCGTTGAAGCCGCCACGGGCAGAACGAAGTTCTCGATAGCGAAATCTTCAGGACCGGAATGGATCTCAGGCCGATCAGTAATGGCGTAGACAGACTTGAATCCGATGCCAAAACGCCCGATTGCCGTGAGGTCGTCTGCTTTGGCTGACTCTCCTATTTCACATATCCCTCGGACATCGGCTTCATCGAATGGGCGGCCAAAGTGATTGAACCGTAGGTGATTCTTCGTCAGATTGAATGAGACTGCTCTTGATCCTGCCCATTCTGCCCCTCGCTCTCTCAGCGCGTCCTCGGAGTTTTGAAGTAACTCGAAAATGAAGTGCGCTCGGTCACTGTACAGGTTGGCAAGCAACCGGCCGTAATTCCCGACCTTCGTGCCGTACTCCTGCTCCTTGTCCTTACGAATCTTCGTGTAGTCGAGTGCCATCAGCCTATTTCCCTCAACGTGAATGGTGGTTGGGATTCTTTATAAGTTCTGTTCGCCAGTGGTTTTCGGTAGAACCAGTTTAGCAAGAATTCCTGGAGCCGTGGTCATCGCGAACCAGTTTCTGTTGCCGGATTGTTTGTCCCTGACCACAGTGCACTCACGGCCTCCCTGATTCGGGTTTGGCTGGCTGCTGCGTAGTTCGCGGCCTCGCATCGCCGTAACTGCTGCCCGGTGGTCCAATTGGTTCCGTCATGTCTTTTTGACTCAGGCTGAAGCGGACTTGGAAAACTGGGCAGGTAGGCAAGAGAGAATCCGGCTCAAAACCTGAGGGCAGCTCTTGCCCTCGTAAATGAGCAGGAAATGTCGCAAAGACGTAGGAACCACAGACCAGTTTTTAGGGCCACGGTGGTGCTGGAGGCGATGAAGGGCCAGTAGACGGTGAACCATCTGGCCGCCAGGTATACAGCCCACCACGACCATATTCAAGCTTGGAAGAAAGCACTCACCGAAGGGGCCTCCGACGTCTTCGGCAACGGTAAGGAGCAGAAGCCCAGTAAAGACGCTGCCCTGATCGCTTGGCTCTAACAGGTGAGGTGGACCCCGTTGTTTGGACAGAATCAGGGAAGAATTAAGCGACAGCCCCGCTGCTCAAACCAACGGCACGAACAATTGTTCCGGTGGGCCTAAGTGTACCGTATTGCGAACTTTTCGGTGGGAGATCCAAATTTAAAGAGCCGTGCTGGGTGGTGCTCGGGTGATGACGACCACCAGCTTGGGCGACAGTTGACCTGGCTGCTCTTGACACTGGGGTGGCCTTGGGTCGGCTGATGCCAGAGATTACGGCAACAATCTCTCATTGAAACTATCGAGGCAATCGGTGAGATTATGACTTGCGAAATTGTTGCTGCTCCTTTAGGGCCACGAGATTGCGCAGATTTCGAGACAACCTTCGCTGTACCGTACTGACAGAAAGATTCCATATCGTTCCAAGCTCGACTTCCGCCTCCCTGACATTCCATGGCATAAGCGCTTGGCCTCGCTGTCTGGCTATCGGTCCGTCGGTCTCGGTGAGTACTCGGTCAATCGGCATCAAAGATGCAAGGCGCCGACCTTTCTCCCCACGAAGCATCGCGGGACCCACGCTGAACCAGCAGCCGAGGTCTATAGCTCTCGCAAGCTCGCTGTGCGTTCCGGAGAACCAGTGCATAACAGGTATTCCCGATTTGGGGTGTGTTTCCAAATGATCTAGTACAAGTGAAGTCGCACCTCTGGAGTGAATCGTCATGACTCGCCCCCCATTGATTTCGCAGGCGCTAAGCACCGACTCGAACGTTTGCCGCTGTATCGACAGCGAAGAGCGATGCCGTTCCGAGCCATCAAGCCCAATCTCTCCTACGTAGGGCGTCTCAGACACCAAGTCGCAGATTCTACCGACCTCTCGGTATCGCGTAGCAGCGAGTTCAGGATGGAGTCCAACCGCTACCTGGACTCCCCGCGTGCTGCCCACAAGCGCCCGTGTCCCTTCCCACGCAAGCGGGGTGGTAGTGACCGCCAGAACGAAGCACCTTCGCCTGGCAGCCTGCCTCAATACGTCTCGAGGGTCTTCATACAGGTCGAGATGGCAGTGGAAGTCGATCAAATGGCCCCAACATCGTCGAGAAAAGTGCGTAGCTCGTCCATGCCCCGTTCCGCGAGGTCGGTATAAGGTACAGGGTCGCCGAGTCGGACTTGGTTCAAGGCCTCGCCAGCCCAGTCCTCGACGCCTAGTTGTTCGACGGAAAGGGCAGCAAAAACCGCGGACCGAACGTCGTCGAAATCGCGATGCTGGCTATCCTCAATCGATAGGTCATGATAATGGTAGTCAGTTCCATCACCTTTGCCCCACCTCAAAAATGCCGAGCGACGGACCAAGCAAGGGACACAACGCCCGCAATGTTGGTAGCCGAAACGCATGAAACGTCCACAACTCGTGGAGTGGAATACCACCTCCCGGAGTAGAGATTCGTCCTCGCACTCGTCAAGCATCTCTCCCTTTGTTTTGAACTGATAGGGATTGGACAGGCGCACGTTGAGCCCCAAGGCTTCCAAAATGTTCTGCATCTGGTTGATGAAGAACGGGTGAGTCGTGCGAGTGCTCAAGCTTCCGAGACGGAGCGGTGTCAGCGGAATATTGAGGCTGATGAAACCATTCTCAGGAATCAGTAGTTCAACCAAATTCCCGCGACGATACTGCGGAAGCACGGACGATGCGATTACTCCATATGCGATGAACACGATCGACCGGGCACGCTGGGACCGCTCTGCCTCTCCAGGAGGACTGGCATCATGGTTCAATTGGAGATGCGAAAGGTCTTCTCCAAGCCTCTTCGCAAAACGACGCTGCCGTTCTGCATCACCTTGAGCAATGTGGCTGACTAGGACCGGACGCCTTCCCGAGGCGACAGCGTCTATGGCTCCTACCAGACTGTCAACACCCCCGGAAAGGAGGCAGGCGCAGTCCCCATCCAGGCGCCTCCTGGTGTGACGACGTGCTCTCGGCGGAGCCATGCCGCCCGGAACAAATGTGAGTTCCCAGATGTCTCCCGTAAGAAATTGAAGCGCGGTATTGAGCGACCCTGCCTGTGTGTTCCACAACTCTGGTTCCCTTACCGCCACTTCCAGCTGGATGTCTCGAGTCCAACCATCGGGGCTTTGACTTCGGAGGCAACCGGAATCGGCCGCTGCGACGCTCAGCGACAAAGCCAGGAAATCCCAAGCTCGTGTGGAAGGGTAGACGCCTTCTCGGCGCAGGTCTCGGGGGATCGTTGCACCAACACGTCCGACCCCGTGTTGCTCCGGGGCTTGAAATAGGGAAAACGAAACCCCATCTCTCAGGGCAAGTGGAGCCGGGTTTTGTCTGCAAATCACTCTCATGACAGATAAGACTCGAAAACTTCGAAGGTATCTTGAATACCCCTGGTTGCTAGTCGAGAGGCTTCGCGCTGTGTGAGACGGCCAGCATTTTCTGACCGGCGCCGGAAACGATTAGCCACGACCTGACGTACAAATCCTTTGATTTCCTGCATGCGTTCAACGGCTGTGGCAGGGTCGGGAGCCTTTTCCAAGATGGTTTTGCCGATGTCCAACTTGATGCGAGAGCATATATCTGCACCGATGTATAACACCATCGCAAGGAAGATCTGCTCCAGCGTGAGGGCAAGAAGGTCCGCGCCAGGCTCTCTGCGCATAAACTCGCACAGTGCCCAAGATATGGAGGTCCGGCTCGCTTCCGCATCAAGGGTTCCATCACTGGGACTGAGCGCCTCTGCGATGCGGTCTACGATCTCACGCGCAGGGAGGCCTGCGAGGCCCGCCGGGTCAACGCCTAAGTCGACTTGGGGCGCAGCGCCGCTACCCAACGCTTGGAGCACGCCATACAGTGCGCCGGCATTTCTGGCCGTAGAGGCCATCCTACGTGACCCATTCCGCGAACCACCAAGCCCGGAACGCACATAATGGCCTAGTCCTCGCCTCAACCCACCTTGTGAGCCTGAGTCGGCGAACTGTCCCAGGTTGGTCCTAGCGCCTCTGAACCGACCCGCTGGCGCGATCTGGGGAGGCGCCGGTTGCGGGACTACGGGTTCGTCGATCTCCGGATCTTGGTCCCAATCCGGCACTACTTCCGGCTCTATCTCAGGATCTGGCACCCAAGGCGGAATGAGGGGCACTCCGCTTCCAGGCCCGGAGCTTGATGCCGAGGTTCCCATCAGTTGTCCTGCCGCTCCATCGCATCAAGGGCTCTTTTTACAGTCTGCGGAGTTTCGCCGTTGCCTTTCCATTTCGCCAAGGCTCCCTTCGCCCAACTATAACCATACAGGGCCGGCACAATGTCGGCCTTAAGGCGTGAAGCAGGTAGTGATTCGAGGAATCGAGCAAAGGTCGAGGCCTGTTCCTGATCCGTTCCGATAACGGTCAGCAGTCCCCAAAGAACCGGATGCGTACCCCAGTCTTGCACCTGGCGCGCCCTAACCATGAGCCTCTCGGTAATTAGGGTGACCTCTCTTCCGGAAAGGGATCCCAGCTGAGCCGAAAGCATGGAGCTTGTGGCTCCCTCCAAGCGGAGGAGTGCCTCCAGTATTCCTGCCGCTTCAGACGACAGTTGGTCCGCCGAGGAGATTATCGGCATATGTTCACGGCTGACGTATACCACCGCTCGCATGTCCATTTCTGCGAAGGCGGGTGGGAGCGCCAGCCACTCTATGATAAAAGGGGCGGTCCACGCCGGGGGCAGTCCTCCAATCTCTTCGCCGGACCGAGCCTCTCTCTCCCAGTCCGCCAGAAAGGCGGGTTTTCCTTCGTCCCCGTCGCTGATGGCCGAAACAAGGTGGGCATAAGCATCTTCGCTGGCACAGCGCTCAAAGAGCAGCATCTTGGCCAGAGCCGCTTCGTCGACGGCGACATTCTGCGCCCGGGCGATGGACAGCCGAATGGCGAGGGTATTTAGGAACCGCTTAATCAGGCGAGGATTGCCAGCGATCTGCCTGGCGGTAGTCATCAGAGGGGCGAGCCGGTCGGCAAGTTCAAGATTGGCGCGAAGCGCTTCCGGGCAATCCTCTAGAAGGCTCAAGACGAAGGCCAAATCCACTCGGCTCCCCCTCCAGGAATCCGACAATTGTTGACATACTTGCTCACGGACGACTTCACGTTTGTCCGGACTGAGTTCACTGTTCTCGATAAACAGCAGCATCAAGTATGCCCTGACTTCCTGGGTGCCAAGAGGAGGAACTCTAACGGGAACCTGGACGAGCTTGTCGAAGTAATTGGTGACCAGATTGTCGTCCAAGTCCGCGCCTTGGAAATGGACACGCACGGCTTGTCGGATCATACGATCGTCAGCGGCGATTATGAAGGCAGTGTGAGGAAGAAACAGGAATAGCCGGATTGCCTCGAGTGTTGCAATGGCCGTCGCTGGCAGGCAGCGGTCCAAGTCATCGATGAACACCACCAGAGTAACGTCCATTTCAGTCAGGGTAGCCTCGAAGTCTTCCCGCAGGTCCTGAATCTGGCGAGGAGGGGACGACTCGGACACTGTTGTGACGAGAGCTTCTGCGTCAGAGACCAGCGCTTTCCCAGCCGTCTGGACTGATTCCACGTCTTCATTACCGAAGTTGCCTTCTACAAGACTCTTCCCCGCTGACAACACAGCGCCGATCAATCCAAGAGGTGGGACCCCTGCGGCGACGGACAACGCGGAGCCGGCGGTCAAGCCCGCGAGCCGCAACCAATTGACCCTCCTCAGAAGCATCTTGGCCTTTTCCAGCCCGGTTTGCGTCTCTTCGCCGCGCTCAATGAGTTGCCTTGCGATCACCTCCATAAGCGCCGCACGGGCGTCGTCGTATCCTTGGTAAAGCCAAGCGTTGAATTCAACAAACAGATAACGACCATCGCCCTGAGCTTTTAGTGAATCGGCGATAAGCTTGAGCATGGACGATTTCCCGACCCCCCAGCCGCCAGAGACACCCAACGACAATGGCTGACCATTGGCCTGGACGACCATCTCCGCCGCAGTATCAGCAACGCAACGTAAGTTCAAGAAATCTCGGTTGGTTTCGTTGTCGGACCACATGATAGTTGGCTATCCAGAGCGTTATCGTGAATCAAAGACTAAGGGTTTCCTTGAAAAATCAGAGCCTCGCCGACTCAAAAAGGCCGAATCCCTAAGATGATAGCGTCCTTAAACTATACTGTTGTCGGCTTCAATGAGCTACCGTCGAGTGTCAGCAACTGTTCCGAATCGGACGAAAGCCGGGCCCTTTGGGGTCAGCACTCCACTATTTCCTCGTCCATGTAAAATCTGACCAACTTCTAAGAGTGGTCAATGAATGATGAAATCGGGAATCAAATGTTGCCCCATCCCGACTAAATACGCCACAACCTCACCGACGGAACGGCCAGAAAATATACCCATCGGACCCGCCGCATTTTAACGCTGGCAATTGAAGAGACGGTGTGAATCTGTTGCAGCAGTTGGCTCTCGATTACCTCCGGCGTCATAGACCCAACTCGTTCCCTAAAACCCGGCCTGTGCTTGGCTAGCACGCTGCACGAAATGAGATGGAGGAGGCACTCGGATTACTGCGGGAATCAAATCTTCGGTGAGGAAACCGAAAGGCGATTTCAAGGTTGGGTTTTGATCTCGTCGCAATCTGGCTTCGTCGAAGATGTTGGCTTCGGTTCTGTATTCGATTTCGTATTTGATGGCCAACACATCGGCCTGGTGGTTGTCCCCTGCTTGTGGAAAGCGGGGTCTGTGGTTTTCGCGGTATTTGAAGGAAACGTGCCCTTCGAATAATTTGATCCGCCTCGGTCCAATGTTGTCTTCGTGCAGGCCACGAAGAAGGAATTCCGCTAGCACCAGTGTCGAAGCTCCGGCGTTGTCACACCAAAGTCTAGTATCGGGCTCAGCTTCGTTGGGTATTGGCCATTCATCGCAGGGGCGGGTGGTGGGTTCGCCGTGGCCGTCGAAAGCTGCTGAAAGCGGGGCTTTGATGGCCAGGTGCAATGGTTGGTCGGGGTTGAGACGGGCCGTTTCGATGACGAGGGGCTTTACTTGACGGAAGTAGAATGATCCGAGGGTTTCGTCGCTTCGCCAGATGGCGTTGGTGGGACTTTTTCTGGCGTAACCGATGTCTATGATCAGCCATTCATTTGAGTCGAGGCTGATGTCGTCGCTGGAACCAGCGACGATGTTGTACTTGGCCATGTGGCTAGCTCCATTGTGCAGAGGTCGATGGGTGAGGTGGACCCCGTTGTTTGGACAGAATCAGGGAAGAATTAAGTGGCCGCTCCGCCCCTCCGACCAAATCTACGAACAACTGTTCCGGTGGGCTTACACGTACCGAATTGCGAACTTTTCGCTGGGAGGTCCAGATATAACAAGCTCACTTTGGTGGTCCCGACTCAACGGTAGACAGTGCGGTCTTCAAGATGTGGATGGCCCTATACCATTGGGCCACGGGGTTGGGCAGCCTTCGCGAGAATTACCGTCTCATTGGCCTGATATCAAGGTTATCAGGACCGCAAAGGGACGACAAGCTCTCGCCTAACCGAACCCGCTACCGAAGAGCCTTTGCCACTTTTGAATGCTGGCGTGACGATTGGATTCCTCGAAGGCGTTGTTAATCCGGTTGTTGTACGCTTGGAAATTCTCTTGAAAGTTGCGGTATTGAGCCTGGTCCCAGCCCTTATCGAACCTCTCGCTCCTTTGGGCCGGGTTCCTAAATCTGGGCATACGCTGGGTAGCTTGCAAGAATGCGTTCATACGATTGGAAACGGTTTTCAGAGTTTCGGGCGAGTCCTTGAATCTCTTTCCTCGCTCGTTGTAGTGAACGCTATGTCCTATCAGAGTGGTTAATACCACCGAGGGCACGTCGAAACTCCCTTTGTGGTTTCGCATGTACTTAAGCAATCTCGTCACCATCTTCAGATGGCCGTTGGTTACATCCGTCTTCCCATTGAACCACTCCCGGTAGCCGGTACCGTCGGTAGGCTCAAACTGGTCCGTCTTCGTGTTGCAGACACGGTCTTGGTCTCCCCTGGTAACGCAGGGCACAACGTCCATGTGAAAACCGTCGCCGAAATTGATCTCCACGCATTTCGACCCCTTGCGCAGCTTACCGGAGTAATCGGGGTAGTTCCCAAGACAAACGTACAGTTCACTAAGGTAATCCGAAGGCTCTCTTCTTGAATCGTCCTTCATGTAAATCAGAACATCGGAATCGTAGTCTCGCCCATTGGTAGGCTTGATTACCGTCCCCAGGGCGTAGGACCCTTGATTTTCCCGCTTTTCGAATGAGTCCAGGTCCTGGCTAAGGTATTCGGCCGCCACCCGGACCCTTTCCTGCAACAGGCCATAACGATTCTTGTCCAGGTTCACCTCATTTCGAATGAAATTGTCGAATTCCTCTACGTGCTTCAAGGTCCAGGCTTCCTCAAATGATTCAAGATTGCTTCGGAGTTGTGCGTGAAGTCTCTGTCAGCGAGGGCTTTCAGGTTACCAAGGCACTTGGTATCGTCCAGTTCCCAGGTATCTATTTCGGGGTCCAGCCGCAAGTACCCATCTTTCAGGATTAGCTTGGCCATGTTCCGCGAAGCCTGGGATTGGATTCCCAGGGTGTAGGAGATTAGCTTATCCCGCCCCCACCCTGTCAACAGTCCCCAGCGCCTACCCTTGGTGTACATGTTCTTGGTGTGTCCGGTTCCGATGGACAGTACCCTCACTTGGTCGGGCTGCCTGTTGAACTTGGACATGGCCTCCGTTAGGGCGATGATGGACGGATTGTTGGCCCAAAGCCCGCCATCCACTAGGAGGTACGGGCCAACGGCCTGGGGGTCGAAATAAGTAGGAGCAGCGCAGGAGGCTAGGATCGCGTCCTTGAGCGGCACGTCTCGGTCTCTGGTATAGGAGCCGCCCAATTCGTTCAAGAAGCGGGACTTGAAGACGTGGACGCCGTCGGTGGAAATGTCCGCGCTGGGAATCATCAGTGGGACGGATACGTCGCCCAGTGTCATGCCATGAAGATAGCGCTCCAGGACCTTCGCTAAAGGATCGTTCGAATACCTGCTACAGAAGAACATGGAGGCCTTAGTGAGAAAGGGCGTCTTTTTAAAGATGCGGGGAGAGTCGTTTTCGAAGAGACCCACAACCTCCCTCATGGGGATTCCTGCCGCCGCGGCGCCGGCGATTATCGACCCGGTGCTTGCACCGGTTATCAGGTCAAAACAGTCTCTAACCTCAGCACCGAGGGTCTCCTCGACCCTTGTGAGGATCTGAGCGCCGTAAATCCCTCTCGTCCCACCGCCATCCAAGGAGAGGATGTGAAAATCCCTTCTTACTTCCGGAGCGTGCGTCATTGTTATCCTTCTGCTAAGAAGATAATTTCACCAGACGGGCAAATGAGGGCAAGAATTGTTGACGTTTCTGTCGTTCTGGAAGGGCTCGCAGGCACTAGGGATCGGGCCACGGAGGAACATTCCCGTTAAGAATTACTATGTGACTTCACTCCGGTTGGCCCAGTGAATGGTTCATGAGGCAATTTGCCGCCCTATATCTGACTCCTGACTTCTCGGACAGGAACTACACCCGTATCAACTAGCGATTCAAGGGCCTTTGTGACCAGACTTGCGGCTTCCTTAACCTCTGAATTGGAAGTGAACCGGCCGAAGCTAAATCTTACCGAAGAGTCGGCGTCGCTTTCACTTAACCCCATTGCTCTGAGCACATGGGAAGGTTCGGGAATTCCCGAAGTACACGCAGCCCCAGTGGAGGCAGCGAGATGGGGTTGAACTGCCCCCAGTATGTCCTGAGCTGCGAAGCCGTCAAACCGCAGGTTGGCATTGCCAGGGTGTCGCCGATTCCATGCAGGGCCATTGATGGTTGCGGCAAAGCCGCTATCCAAAACCAGGTTCACAAATAGGTTGCGTAGTTCGGCGACCTCCGGGCGTTCCTGAGACCCCTCCGCCTGTAAAATGCCTGCCGCGGCAGACATTCCCACGCACAATGGTACCGGCACCGTGCCAGAACGAAGGCCGTTCTGCTGTCCACCGCCGTATATTATCGGCTCTATGTCGGAATGCAGGTCCCTTCGGACGTACAACCCCCCGATGCCCTGCGGCCCGTAAATTTTGTGTCCCGACAGGCTAATGAGGTCAGCATATTCCGCCAAGCGACTTACATCCATCGCCGAGGGCGCCTGTGCCGCGTCGCAGTGGAAGATGACGCCGTAGCCCGTCAACAACCCGGCAATAGCCGGCAGGTCCTGAATTGTCCCAACCTCATTGTTGACCGCCATAATCGAAGCGGCAAGGACCGAACTGTCAAGCATAGTTTCCAAAACATCCAAGTCGATGAACCCTTCTCTGTCAACGGGGATCGTTTCCACCGTGAATCCCTCGCGTTCCCCCAATGCCCCAGCCGCTGCCAAAACACATTTATGCTCAATGGCGCTAACCAGAATCCTCCGGCGCGACGGCGGCGCCCGCCGAGCCAAGCCGAAAAGCGCGAGGTTGTTGGCTTCCGTGGCCCCGGAAGTGAAGATAATCTCGTCCGGGTCGGCGCCGATCAATGCGGCAACGGAAGTTAGGGAGTCTCGGACCGCTGCCGCCGCCTTCCACCCCACTATGTGGTCGTTGGAGTGGGGGTTGCCGAAAGAATCGCCCCAAAAGGGCAGCATCTTCTCCAACACCCGTGGGTCCACCGGCGTGGTAGCTTGGTAGTCAGCGTAGATTGTGTTGTTGAGCGTCATGCAGTCATCATCCATGACTTCAGCCTTTAAGGGACGGTGACGTTTCCCGTCTTTACAATACAGTACGTGAGTGCTATCGTCCACCTGGACGATGCCGCCAGTAGGAGTATGAGTGCTTAGGGGACCTCTTTACCGGGACAACTATCACCCGCAGCTGTCAGGCCATGAAACCTTTCCCATTCGTTACGGATGGTTGAAAAAGGCTTACGACGCGGTTCGGGATACCGAAGAGCAAGAAGACAACCGGCAGGTATTCACCGGCCCGGATGCAATCGCTCGCTTTGGCGTGGGCAAGAACATGGTTGCTTCAATGCGCCATTGGGCTACCGTGACCGAGATAATCGCCGAGGATCCTGACCGCCGGCACATTTCCACCTCGCCCCTCGGGGATCTGATCTTCGGCGACCGGGGACTCGACCCCTATATGGAACATCCGGCCACGGCTTGGTTGCTGCACTGGCACCTGTGCGGGCGAGACACTAAGACCACGTGGTTCTGGGCATTTCATTACTACCCGTCGATTTCGTTCGAGCGGGATGCGTTGGTTCAAGGGATACAAAAGCTCGCTGCAGAGAGGGAGTGGACTCGCGCCTCCGTAGCGACTATACGGAGGGACGTCTCCTGCTTCATCCGCACCTACGTCGCCCAAACACTGTCGGGCAACGGGGGATATGAAGACGGCTTGGAGTCGCCCTTGACCGAGTTAGGCTTAATTAAGCCCACCGGCCGGCGTGACGGCTTTCGATTCGTGCGAGGACCGAAGCCGTCTTTGGGGCCTGGGGTATTCGGTTACGCAGTGACCGACTATTGGCGACGGAATTTTCTTACCGCCAACACTTTTTCCTTCGAGGCGCTGACTCACGAACCCGGTTCTCCCGGACGGACCTTTCTTCTTGAAGAAAACGACATGGTGGATATGCTGACTGCCCTGGAAGATGTAAGTCGGGGCGCCTACCAGTGGTCTGAGACGGCGGGATTGAAGCAGCTCATACGTAGGCGGCCCATTTCTGATGCCGAGACATCCGAGTGGTTGCAGAAAGACCACTTAACCTATGGCCAACTGGAGTTAAGCCGTGCCTTTGGCTGAACAGGTCACCGTCTCCCGTAGATTTCAACGGGCGATTCGGATTGACACCGACCTAGACGACCCTCTCGCCTTGGAAGGATTCGTCTGTCCGCAATCGTCGGCTATGGTTTTGGACACCATGGCACAGCACCTGTCGGAATCCGGGCAGGCGGCTTTCACTTGGACCGGCCCCTACGGCAGTGGCAAGTCCAGCCTAGTGGTTGCCCTGTCCGCTCTGATCGGACCGGATGCCGATGCAAGGCGGGCAGCAGCGTCGGTGATAGGCGAAGCAACGGCTTCCGCCGTCTGGAGCGCCATGCCACCCAAGAGGGACGGATGGAAGGTCTTGCCCATTGTGGGCCGTCGGGACCGTCCCGAGCGGCTGGCGGAGGAGGCCGTCCGATCCAGAAGACTTGGCGGACAGGGCAGCCGCCGAGGATGGTCCGAAAAACAGGCACTGGACACGTTGCAGAGAATCGCTTTCAGGGACCCGGACAACACTGGCGGCCTCATTGTGTTCATTGACGAAATGGGCAAGCTCCTGGAAGGGGCAGCGCGGGAGGGGTCCGATGTTTATTTCTTCCAGCAGCTCGCGGAGTTGGCCTCCCGGAGCGATGGCCGTCTGATGGTCGTCGGCATCCTTCATCAAGCCTTTGAGGAGTATTCCTACAGATTGTCTAGGGAGACACGAGGGGAGTGGTCCAAGATACAGGGCCGCTTCATCGACCTTCCCGTGAACACCGGCGCCGACGAGCAGATAAGTCTTCTGGGGCGGGCTATCGAAAGCGAGCGCCGGCCAGAGAAACCAGGGGCGCTGCCCCTGGCAGTGGCAGGACTGACCAACCGCGCCACCGTGGGAAACCTCCCGGAGCTCCTGGAAGCCTGTTGGCCACTGCACCCTGTAGTCGCTTGCCTGCTTGGCCCCATCTCGCGCCGAAGATTCGGCCAGAACCAGCGCAGTATTTTCGGGTTCCTGAACTCCAGTGAACCCAGCGGTTTTCAGGACTTCCTGCGCCGCGCCCAGGATGCCGACCTCTATACCCCCAACCTTCTCTGGGAATATCTCCGACTCAACCTGGAACCTTCCATCATGGCTTCCCCGGACGGGCACCGTTGGGCGTTGGCGGTGGATGCACTAGAGCGGTGTCAGGCCTTGGGTGGCAGTGAGTTGCACCTGCGCCTCCTGGAAACCATCGCTTTGATCGACCTTTTTAGAGAACGTTCCGGTCTGGTTCCAAACGCTGATCTGATTGCCTGCGTGTTTCCGCAATTGGATTCTCGGACCATGAGCTCCGCTCTGGACCAGTTGCAACAGTGGTCATTGGTCATCTACCGCAAATTCAACGAGTCGTACAGCATTTTCGAGGGCAGCGACTTCGACGTTGACGAGGCGGTGGGGCGAATCCTTGAGGCTATGGATGTCACGGACTTCGCCTTGCTCAATGAGATAGCCAACCTACAACCCATAGTGGCTAAGCGGCACTATCACGAGACCGGCGCCATGCGCTGGTACGATACGGCAATTGCACCGTTGGCCGACGTCAAAGCCAGTCCCGAAACGTACCGCTCCAAGCCCGGCAGCGTGGGAACCTTTGTCCTGGCGGTTCCCACACTAAACGAACCCGTTGAGACAGCTCAAATGTCGGCAACACAGACCGCGGAACAGGTCCACGACTGGGACTTGGTTGTCGGGCTGTCCCAGGAGGCTTGGAACTTTACGTCTTTGGCTAGGGAATTGCTGGCTACTGAGCGAGTGAGGGACGAGTCACCCGAATTACAGGGCGACCGGGTAGCTAGAAGGGAAGTGGATGCGCGAATTGCCAGCTTGCGCGGTTACATCGAAAGCGAGTTGGGCCGCGCCTTCGACTCGGCCATTTGGCACGCGAGCGGTCGGCAGGGCGAGCGATTGACCCAAGCGGAGCTAAACGGGCTCGCGTCCCGCTTGGCAGACCAGCGATTCAGCATGACTCCCCGGCTAAATAACGAACTCTTGAATCGGACCAAGCCGTCGAGCAACGCCGTGGCCGCCCAGAATTTCCTGCTGCGTCGTATGGCTCTCCACGAGGGTGAGGAGCGCCTGGGGATCGAAGGGTTTCCTGCGGAAGGTGGATTGTTTGACTCCCTGCTGGGGAAAAGCAGACTTTATGCCAATACGCCGCAAGGGTGGCGTTTCGTCGCCCCCGCCTGTTCCGGAGACGACCGGTACAACCTTGCCCCCGCGTGGAAAGCGGCGACGGAATTGCTGGAATCCAATCGGGACCGGGCAGTGCCGGTATTCGAGATATACGACATTTGGCGAGAGCAACCTTTTGGCATCAAGGACGGTTTGTTGCCGGTTTTGGCAGCAGCCTTCATTCTGTCCCAGCGGCGGGATGTAGCGTTCTACCGGCAGAGCATCTTCCAAGCCCGCGTGTCAGACTTGGACATGGATTATCTGGCCAAGGATCCCCGCGACGTCCAACTCAGGTGGATGGACCTTTCTGAAACGTCACGGCAGTTGCTCTCCGATATGGCGGGCATTGTACGGGCCCTTGACGAGGGCAATACCCTCCCAGACCTTGAACCTATCGACGTGGCCAAGGGGCTAGTTTCCATATACGACCGGTTGCCGGCGTGGGTTGGGAGGACTCAGCACCTGTCTTCTAACGCCAAACGCGTCCGACAACTGTTCAAGAAGGCCAGTGACCCCAACAGTCTCATATTCGACGACATCCCCAAGTTGCTATCCGATAGATTGGAGGCGGGCGATGAAAATGCCCTGGGAAGAATCTCCAACAATGTCCGTGAAGCTTTGGCAGAGCTACAACAGGCTTATCCGGCCATGTTGCACCGGCTGAGGGAAATTCTCCTCACCGAATTGCAGGTTCCCAATGCCTCCGTCCCCATGCTGGCGGAATTACGAGCAAGGTCCGAGAACGTCAGAGAACTCAGCGGTGACCACCGGATGGAAGCTTTCGTCATGCGCCTTGTCCAGTTCTTTGGCACCGATGCCGACATGGAAAGCATGGCAAGCATGGCCGCCAATAAGCCGTCCCAGAGTTGGGTGGACGCCGACATTGATCGGGCCACGGTAGAGCTTGCTGACATGGCTCAAAGGTTCATGCGGCTTGAGTCCTTCGCCCACGTCAAGGGCCGTATCGACAACCGCCACTCTATGGCCGTTACCGTGGGCATGAGCGGACAGCCGGCGACCGTCCAGGATGAGTTCGAAGTAACATCTATGGAACGTCTTGATGTGCAATACGTAGCCTCCGAAATAGAGAGGGCGTTACGGTCCGCGGGTGAGCAGCGCCGAAATGTAATACTGGCCGCTTTGGCGGAAGTTAGCGCCCTATATCTGGACCCGAAGACCGCAGACGGCGACGACACGGTGGATTCGACAGTTCGAGAGCAGGTGGTTGGATATGGCAGTGAGTAAGCGCCACGTATTGGGGCTGTCCGGAGGGCGTGACAGCGCGGCCTTGGCGGTCTATATGCGGCAGAACTATCCTGAACTCGAGGTGGACTACTTTTTCACCGACACCGGAAAAGAACTGCCCGAGGTGTACGAGTTTCTGGTGAAACTTGAGGGGTTCCTTGGCAAGCCAATAGTGCGTTTGAACCCCGACAGGAATTTTGACTTTTGGCTTAAGCAGTACAACAATTTCCTTCCGTCTCCGCAAACCCGGTGGTGTACCAGGCAGTTGAAATTGCGTCCTTTCGAGCAGTGGGTCCGGCCCAGCCTTGAGAATGGCGACACCGTGTACAGCTACGTCGCCATCCGCTCTGACGAAGAGTACCGAGAAGGGTATGCCTCCAAACACGAGAATCTCATCGTACAGCTTCCTCTCAAAGAGGCCGGCATTGACAAGGCTGGCGTGCTGGACATATTAGATGGCTCTGGCTTGGGATTGCCCCAGTATTACGAATGGCGTACTCGTAGCGGTTGCACCTTCTGTTTTTTCCAGCAAAAGATCGAATGGGTGAGGCTGATGGAGCGGCATCCGGGTTATTTCGAGGAAGCGAAGAGTTACGAAAAGAACGCCATTGACCACGGTTCACCGTTTACGTGGAGCCAGGGCGAGTCATTAGAAGATCTGGCGCAACCCGAACGGGTCGCCCAGATTATGAAAGAACACCAGCAGAGATTGGAGCGCGTTCGGGGCAAGAGGCAGGTAAACCCGTTGCGCCCTGACGCGGAGCCTATAGACATTGATGACTTATATGGTCAGGCTAAGGTTTGTTTAGCGTGTCATAAGTGAAGAAGGAGCGATGCTTACCGATTTCATGCACGAGCGTCCTGAGTTCAGATTGGTTTGCCGTGTCGCATAGAATGCGTCATGACCATTAGGACACTGCCCGGATCGTTGGTGGCAATCCACGGAACGCCACCTAAGTTGCTGTCATAGAAAACACCAATTGCCGGACCACAGATAAGTAACTGTGGGCGAACCATAGGAACATCCAAATTACTGATGACTACAATTTCAATCCACCCTGGTTATGGTCTTTACCCCCACCAGCGTCAGGTCGCTAATGACTTGATGCGTGTCCTTGCGCCCGGGGGGTCTTCAGAATCTGGACCTTCCGAGCAAAGGGTAGTAGCTCACCTCCCGACCGGAGCTGGCAAGACACGCGTTGCGACCCACGTCGTTTCCGAGCTTCTAAACGCCAGTCCTCACGATGACAAGGGTTTGATCATTTGGTTGGCGAGCACTGCGGAATTGTGTGAGCAAGCCGCAGAAGAATTGGAACGGGCTTGGTACTACTTGGGGCGATGGGACGCTACGGTTCACCGCTTGTGGGGGAACTACGATGCCGACATCTCATGGGTGTCAGGGGGATTCCTAGTCGCCGGGTTGGGAAAGCTGTGGGCGGTTGGCCGACGTGACCGACAGCCGCTTATCCGGTTGTCGTCAATTGCGGCCGGCATCGTTTTCGACGAGGCCCATCAAGCGGTTGCACCCACGTACGAGAGAATGGTCGAGGCTCTCCTTTGGGAAAATCCCCCATTGCTTGGATTGACCGCTACCCCAGGCAGGGGGTCGGTTCTTGGCCCTGCTGACATTCGTTTAGCAGAACTGTTTCGCTCAAATAAGGTTTCGATTGACCCTCGCGGCCATCCTAACGTCATCGCTTTTCTTATAGAGGGTGAATACCTAGCGTTTCCGACATTTCACCAAGTATCTTTTCAATCCGATGCACCCAGCGTGGAAGGTCCTGTCGATGCCGATTACAGCTCATCTATTTTGGAGACGATAGGCGAGGACCAACGTCGCTTCGTGCACGTTTTAGACTTGGTGGAGCAGGCCCTACGTCGCCATAACCGAGTCATGGTTTTCTGTCCCACCGTTCCCAACGCGATTGCAACTGCCATCGGACTACAAGATCGTGGCTGGTCCGCAGGGGCGATTACATCCAACACGCCGGGCGAAGAGCGTGTTCAAGTCATAGAGCGATTCAGGAAAAATGAGGGTCCACCGATGGCTTTGTTGAACTTCGGTGTTCTAACGGCGGGTTTTGACGCCCCCGTCACCAGCTGCGTCATTGTTGCTAGGCCTACCACGTCGGTTGTTCTATATTCACAAATGGTAGGCAGGGCCATGCGGGGGAGACGAGCCGGAGGGAATCGGGACTGCGAGATTTACACGGTCGTCGACAACAATTTGCCAGGTTTTCGTTCCGTTGCCGATGCCTTTTCTAATTGGGAGGAACTATGGTCGTAGGTCAACAGTTGGAACTCTTCGAGCCTCTGGCAGCTGCGTTGGCTCTTCGAGATACTCCGTACAATAGCACGGCTCACGCGCTTGCCGAGATCGTTGACAACTCGTTAGATGCGCGCGCCCGCAACGTCGACATCCTCATTATGAACCAACGTGAGACGACGCCATCAGGACAGTCGATTCGAGTAGTTCGGAGACTTGCAGTGATAGACAACGGCCATGGGATGACACCAGAGGTTCTCGCCCGAGCGCTAGTTGTCGGGGCGCGACCAGCGGAAGGGAATGGGATTCGGAGGCGTATGGGAAAATACGGTGTCGGCCTCCCCACTTCCTCCCTTTCTCAATGCACCCGTGTAGATGTCTGGTCTTGGCAGAATGGACTGGAATCAGCTTGGCGTTGTCACCTCGACGTGGCTGAAGTGAGAGCTGGCAATGTACGTGTTCCCGTACCAGTTCAGGAACCTCCTCCCGAACTCTGGCTGCGGCAAAGCTGTCCTGAAATAGTAAGGGATTCAGAAAGTGGGACCCTAGTGGTTTGGACCAACCTAGACCGCGTGGACTGGCGAACGTCTCGAACAACCATGGAGCGTGTAGAAGAAGAGGTGGGGCGTATATACCGGGACTTCATCAGGGATCGTCAGGTGTCCTTGGTAATGCAGTCCTTCGATACGGACGGGAGTAGAGACCCGATCCAAACCATTAGACCCAACGATCCGCTGTACTTGATAACAGGTACCGTTCATCCTCATTGGAAGTCCAATGAACCGATGTTCGAGAAGTGGGCAGAAAAGCGCATTCCGGTTACGGTCAATGGTGCCCAATACGATGTTGACATCGTTTACTCACGGGTAAAAGGCGAAGTTCTCCTTGAGCAAGGCAGTCGGGCCGCAGGAGCTACCAACCATGGGATGAAAGCTGCCCGCAATGTGGGTATATCGGTGGTGCGCGAAGGCCGCGAGCTAATGACGTTGCCTCCGCTGAATAATCTTGGCGACCCAAGGCACCGCTGGTGGGGTTGTGAACTGCGGTTCAATCGTGGTTGCGATGATCTCTTTGGAGTGGACCATAGCAAGCAACTAGCGGCCCGATTGCAAGCCGTACACCGGTCAGTCCAACGAGCAGACCGTAGTACCTCCAACATCGACGACGAGGAAGAGCGAGCAAGGACCGAAGGCGATCAAAGCCTTATCGCTCTCTACGACATAGCGAAGACTATCAATAACGACACTGCGGAGATGTTCCGGGAGATCCGGCGTATCCGTAGCAAGCCACCAACTCCTGGGCCAGAAGATGATGAAGGGCCGGACTTCTCTGGGGGTGCCGGAGAGGATGCTACGCGAGACATTGAGGAGGCAATTCGAGAGGGTGCCACTGAGCCCACCACTATAGAGGAAGAAAGAGGGCAGTTAAGTGATGAGCTTGTAGAGTCAGGATTGGAGGAAGACCTTATTTCCGACGGGATAGAATCAGACCTAGCAAAGTCAATAGCCGCTTGGGCTGCGTCGCGCAAAGTCGGCTATGTCATAAATCCTGGCCGCGTATCTGGTTCTGCGCTTTTTGATGTTCGCAATGACCATGGCACCATCAGGATTGTATTGAATCAGGAACATCGGCTGTACCAATTGCTCCGAGTCTTGTCAGACCGCTATGACCAGGAAGAGGACAACGACGGAGAAGAACCCGGAGATGCTTCCCTCGCACTCTATCTGTTGCTGTGTGCATGGGCCCGTATGGTGGAGCAGACTCCAGGCACTCAGGCACGTCAGAGGCTGGAGGATACCGTCATACGATGGGGAAGCGAGGCGAGTCTTATGCTTGCTACCATGACCCGTCGGTTGGTAGGCGAGGAAGAATGACTTCTCCTTGGGACTTGGTCCGGTCAGGCGCGGCGGGCGCCACCACCGCGGTGCTGGCCGCGCCCTACATCAAGGAAAACACCTTGCTCAGACTGCTGAACAACGCCTCTCGGCTAGTGTCTCTAACGTGCGTTACTCGTTGGAGTCCTGGGGACATCAGCGCGGGTGTATCAGATGCTCCGGCACGTGAGCTCGTGGTAGGGAAGGGGGGCACCTTTCTGCTACACCCCACACTTCATGCGAAGTATTACCGATTTGATGATATGGTGTTAATCGGTTCTGCCAATCTCACCAATTCAGGGCTTGGCCTGGCCTCAAATTCAAACTTGGAAATATTATCTCCACCTTCGGATGACTTCGATTCAATGGCCTTTGAGCGGTTACTACTCTCCCAATCTCGGGTTGTGTCTGACGCCGAATATGCGGTGTGGCAATCCATTCCTGTAAAAGCCCAGTCGCCTGTGGTCGTCCCCGAGTCATTCATCCTTTCTTGGCGTCCGTTGACGAGAGCCCCGGGAGACTTGTGGCTGGTTTATTCTGACGAAACCGGGAATAGTTTACCTGAGAGTGTCGTACAGCAAGCTGCCCACGATTTGTCGGCTATCTTGGCTCCCGAAGGGTTAGAGCGTGGTGCCTTTTCGATGTGGGTTTCGTCTGCCCTGTTAGCTTCGCCTTTTGTTTCAGACGTTCGCTCAATTGCTGTAAACGCCGAACCTACCGCTTTCATCGAGTTGGGGCAATCTTGGAATATGACGGCAGGCGACGCCCGATACGCTGCGGAAACCGTCCATAACTGGCTGTCGTATTACTCCTTGGATTTCTAGTTCCTATTCAACTATTGTTCGAGTAGGAAGTCTGGTCCACTAGCTAGGTCGACCCTGGAGGAGTTGCTCGCGATTGTTGCCATCAAGTCTAGACATGTATCGCTGTTTAGGCCATCTGTGCTGTATTGACCCAGATTCTGAACCTTAGAAGTCCTGGTCCTGGCTTCCCAAAACGGCGAAGAATCACCAAGCTGTCGTTACGCTACCCTTTGGTGCATCCTCTCTGGTCAGCACCACGTCCCGCAGCAGCAGGCCGACCAGACGGGTCAGGGCGAACCCAGCGGCTAGGGCGTATGCACCAGCCGGACGCGAGCGCCCACCGCCAAAGCCAGCAACCGCAGCAACTCCTCAAAGGTGAACGTATCCGGCCCTGCGGCATCTACGTTCAGATTTTCTCTGCGGCAACCAACCGCCACCGCCAGGGCTGCCAGGTCCTCAGCATAAATGAGTTGCACTGAATAATCCCTTCTGCCGAATACAGGGAAAACCGGAAAGCACCGCAGCGCCCAGGCCATGTTGCTCAGCAGCAGGTCGCCTTCGCCGAAAACCAGGGTGGGCCTGATGATGGCGTAGGGGATACCTATGCCCGTAGGTATCCCCTCCACCTGCCCTCTTGTCCCGGAAGTTGAGCAGCCTAGACTCCAACGAGCCGTCAGCGACCCGGCCCGGCCCCCCCTGGGCATCCTATACCCCACCCGGGGCTCGGTGAAGATGTAGGTGGGGTTGTCGGCGTCGTCCAGCTTGCGGCGCAGGTTCTTGACGAAGGTGCGCACCGCCCCCGGCCGCCCGGGGTGTTCCAGCCCCCACACCCGCTGGAGCAGTTGGTCGTGAGTCAGCACCTGCCCGGCGTTGACCGAGAGCTCGAAGAGCAGCCGGTACTCGATGTTGGTCAGCGGGACGGCGCGGCCCGCCAGGGAGACCCGGCGTTCGGCGTAGTCGATGGCCAGCTCGCCCCGGCGGTAGGGTTGCGACGGCTCGGCCAGCGTGGATGCGGCCCGGCGCCGCAGAGCCGTCTGGACCCTCGCCACCAGCTCCGTCGGCGAGAAGGGCTTGACGACGTAATCGTCGGCCCCCGCCGCCAGCGCCCGCGCGATCAGCTGGTCCCGGCCGTAGGCGGACAGGAAGATGACCGGCACGTGGGCGAGCCCGGGGACGCTCTCCATGAGCTCGATGCCGTCCGTTCCGGGCAGCATCAGGTCGAGCAGCACCAGGTGGGGTCTCTCCTCCTCCACCAGGCGGGCCACCTGCTCGGGGTCGCCCGTCACCGTCGCCGTGTACCCGGCATTCGAGAGCGCGTCCCGGACGAACCTGAGGGTCTGCGGGTCGTCATCGACCGCCAGGACTCGCGTCCGCCCCGGCGCGGCGGGAGCCCGCGGAGGTTCGAGCTTCACCGGCCGGGGCCGGGTGTAGGGCCCCGGTGGCGGCGGACAGCGTGAAGGTGAACCGGGAGCCCCGGCCCGGCCCTTCGCTCTCTGCCCATATGCGCCCTCCGTGGGCCTCCACTATCCCCTTGCAGATGGCGAGACCCAGCCCCGAACCCGCAATGCCGCCCTCCCGGTTCTCACGATTTTCACGGTCGTACCCGTCGATCCGGGAGAACTTCCTGAACAGCAGGGGCAGCAGATCGTCGGACAGGCCCGTGCCGTCGGCGCCGACGGTGAAGGCGACCTGCACGCCGTCCTGAGCGGCGGCCAGCCGGATGGCGGACGACTCCGGCGAGTGCCTTGCCGCGTTGGACAGGAGATTGCCGATGACCTGGGCGATGCGCCGCCGGTCCGCCAGGACCGGGTGCAGGTCCGGCTCAACGTCGATCCGGATGTTGTCCCGGCCGCCGCCGCTCAGGAACGAGTTCCTGGCCCGGTCCACCAGGGCGGCGGCGTCCGACGGCTCCGGGGACACCGACAGCGTGCCGCTCTCGATGCGGGCCATGTCGAGCAGGTCGGTGATCAGGTCGCTCATCTGGTCGGCCTGCTGCTCGATGATCCGGAAGAACAGGTCCATCTCCGCCGGGTCCAGCGAGTTGGCCGACTCCTTCAGGGTCGTTGCCGACCCCTTGATCGAGGCGAGGGGAGTCCGCAGCTCGTGGCTCACCACCCCCAGGAACTCGGCCCGCTGCCGCTCCAGCTCCTCCAGCGGCGTCAGGTCCTGCAGGGTGACGACGAAGGACTCCACCTCGCCGTCGTCGGCGCGGATGGGCGTGGCGTTGACCAGCGTGGCGACGCTCCGGCCGTCGGGGACGGTGATGACGATCTCCTCGGCCCGCACCGCCTCGCCCTCCCCCAGCGCCCGGGCCAGCGGAAACTCCGCCAGGGAGATCTCCCGTCCGTTGGCGCGCCGGAAGGTCAGGACCTCCAGGAGCTGTTCCACGTCCTGTTCCGCCGTTGTCAGCGTTTCCAGAATCCTTCGCGTCTCCCGGTTGATCGACACCGGGGCTGCCGTCCTGGCGTCGAAGACCACGACGCCAACGGGCGAGGTGTCGATCAGGGTCTTCAGGTTGCCCCTGGCCCGCCGCTCGTCCCGGTGCCTGCGGGCGTTGGCGATCACCAGCGCCGCCTGGGAGGCGAACATGACCAGGGTCTCCTCGTCCTCCTGGCTGAACTCCCGGCCCGGATCGCTCTGGGCCAGGTAGATGTTGCCCACGCCCGCGCCCCCGTGGCGGATGGGAGCGGCCAGGAAGGAGCCCACCGGAACGGGCGGGCGGAAGTCGGGCAGCCACATGGACCTCAGGTGGGCGGCAACGTCTCCAACTCGCAGCGGGCCGGGGATGGCGCCGAGGTACTCTATGAACTCAGAACCCTCCGGCAGCTCCCAGAGCCGCCGGGCCTCGTCGGGGGTGAAACCGGCGCCCAGGAAGTCCTGTACGCCTCCCGAACCGTCCAGGAGGACCATCACGCCGTAGCGGGCGCCGGTCAGCGAGCGGGCGCTGTCGAGGACCTCTTGTAGCACAGTGTCGAGGTCGAGGCTCTCGTTGATGCGGTGGCAGGCCTCGCACATCCGGGTCAGGCGGTCCCGCAGGGCCTGGATCTCCAGGTCGCGTCCATCGGGTTGGTTCATGGCTCTCCCTCGTTCCGGGCTGCGGCTCGCCGGAGGACCTGCGTCCCGGAGCCGGGATGGCGGCGGAGTCTCATCCCGGCATCTCCGGCCCGTTTTGGCCCGTTTCTAGCGAATTGGCCGAAATTGCACAAGAATACATGGAAAAATGAGGCAAAAACACACAGTAATAACATACGGGTCTGCTAGTGTGAACCGACTGTCCGGCCCAGCATGAGGGGAGAGTTTCGCTTGGCGTTCGACCGACCGGCCAACGGACCAGGGACGACGGCGCAGAGTTGCGCAGTCTCGTTTCGTTTTGCCACGGGCCGCGCGACCTCGGAAGCCCGGACCCTCCGCTTCGCTGCCGTACCGGGAACCATGAAATCAGATGCAAGGTGGTTAGAACAATGACCAGAACCCGGATGCCGTCACCCCCCCCCCCCCCGACTTAGCCCTCCCGGAGGCGGCGTTATGAGCCGGCGCCGCAACCCCGCCCGCATCCTGGCGGCGGCATTCCTGCTGGCCGCGGCAGCCGCACTCCTTCTCCTCCTCTCCTCCCCCGCGCCGGGCCACGCCCAGGCCACCACCAACACCTACGTCTCCAACATCGACCAAGGCAATGACAACGACTGGTCCGCCTCCGAGGACCGGGCGCAGACCTTCACCCCCGGCTCCCAGTCCGGCGGCTACACCGTCACCAGCGTCGACGTTGGCTACGACGACGACGAGGGCGACAAGTTCTCCGCCGCCATCTGGAAAGTCACCACCGTCAACTCCGTCGACGTGCCCGACACCGGCACCAGCGCCAGCAAGGTCGCCGACCTCACGGCCCCGACCGGTACCTGGAGCGCGGGCGACACCCTCACCTTCACCGCGCCCACCGGCACCACCCTCGATGCCAGCGCAACCTACGCCGTGGTCTTCACCAGCACCGGCAATGCCGTCAAGTTCGACACGACCACGTCCGACGGCGAAGACTCCGGCGCATTCTCCGGCTGGTCCATCGCCGACACTGGCTACTTTTACAATAACAACACGTGGACCGCGAATCCAGGCGGAGAAGCATTGCGCATCGCGATCAAGGGCACCACCGCCGCCGCCGCCGCGGCCGTGGCGTGGAACGCCACCTTGACGTCGGCCGATAACTGGGCGGTCGGTAGCACCTACACTTACGACGGCTATGGCTCGTCCGCCGCTGACTACCTTACGACGACCCACGGTTCGCTGAGTCCCGGCTCGTTCACCGTCGGCGGGACCACCCACACCGTTGAACTGCTTGGGGTTAGGGGAGGCACTGAGAGCCGGCTGTACTTGCTCACGGACACCGGGGTGAGCAAGAGCGATCTGGCGGGATATGCCATGGAATTCACCGTGGACGGAAGCACGACGACGCTGAAGGTAAGTGACGCGACCAACGCAGTCGTAAGCACCACCAACGTGGGAATCTATTGGGCCGAGAGCCGTCACAGCTTTGGCTCCGACGATTGGCAGGCCAAGACCATAACGGTCAAGCTGCTCCTCATCGTCCCCGGCGCCCCGACCGGCCTCACCGTCACCGAGGGCCACCACGCGGTGAAGCTGGACTGGACCGCGCCCGCCGCCGACGGCGGCTCGGCGATCACCGAGTATGAGGTCAGCGTTCAATTCCTCGGCGGTGGGATCACTCATGGAGATATACCGACTGGCACCTCCTTTATAGATGCTGGCACTTTAGAGGATGGCACGTACAACTACCGCGTCCGGGCGATCAACGCGAACGGCAACGGGCCGTGGACCGCTGAGGTGACGGCCACCATCGGCCCGGCCACGGTGACCATCGCCGGCGACGGCGGCGTGAACGAGGGCTTCAACGCGGAGTTCACCCTGACGGCGTCGAAGCCGGTGCTGTCGTCGTCCAAGCCGCTCGACGTGAGCGTGTCGGTATCGGAGTCGGAAGACGTGGTGGCGTCCGCCGAGGAGGGGGCGAAGACGGTGAGCGTCGCCATGGGCGACACCATCGCGACGCTGTCGGTCCCGACGGTGGACGACGGCGTGGTGGAAAGCGACTCCGTGGTCACCGCGGCGATCCAGACGAACACGGACTACACGGTCGGGACGGACGGTTCGGGCACGGTGACGGTCGCCGACAACGACACCACGGCGAACAACCCCGCGACGGGCGCGCCGACGATCACCGGCACGGCGCAGGTCGGGCAGACGCTGACGGCGGCCACCGGCGGCATCATGGACACGGACGGCCTGACCAGCCCCACATACGCCTACCAGTGGATCCGGGTGAACGGCACGGAAGCCGACATCTCCGGGGCGACGTCTCTCACCTACACGTTGGTGGCCGCCGACCTGGGCAAGACCATCAAGGTCAAGGTGAGCTTCACCGACGACGCCAGCAACGCCGAGACGCTGACCAGCGCGGCGACGTCGGCGGTGACGTCGGCCTCCAACACTCCCGCGACCGGCGCGCCGGCGATCAGCGGCACGGCGCAGGTCGGGCAGACGCTGACGGCGGCCACGTCGGACATCATGGACGCCGACGGCCTGACCACCCCCGGATACACGTACCAGTGGATCCGGGTGAACGGCACGGACGCCGATATTTCGGGGGCGACGTCGAACACCTACACGTTGGTGGCCGCCGACCTGGGCAAGACCATCAAGGTCAAGGTGAGCTTCACCGACGACGCCAGCAACGCCGAAACGCTGACCAGCGCGGCGACCGCAGCGGTCGCGGCGGCGGCCACCGTCCCCGACGCCATAACCGACCTGTTGGCGACGCCGGGGAACACGCAGGTAACGCTGTCGTGGACGGCGTTCGACGACGGCGGCTCGACCATCACCAAGTTCGAGTACCGCCAGAAGACCAGCGGATCCTACGGATCCTGGATGTACATCTCCAACAGCCCCTCGACGGTGAGCCACACCGTCACCGGCCTGACGACCGGCACGGCCTACACCTTCCAGGTGCGGGCGATGAACGGCGTGGGCAACGCCGGCGTCTCCAACGAGGCGACGGCGACGCCGGCGTAGCCCGGCGTCGCCAATGTCACCTATGTCTCCAATATCGGCCAGGGCTCGGACGGCGATTACTCCACCTCCCAGCACCGGGCGCAGACCTTCACCACCGGTTCCCGGACCGGCGGCTACACCGTGACCAGCGTCGACGTCGGCTCCGACGACGCCGAGGGCGACTCCTTCGACGTCAACATCGAAATCACCAACGCCTCCGGCCATCCCGTCGGCAAGCTCGCCGAGCTCACGCGCCCGGCCAGCTTCACCGCCGGCACGCTCACCTTCATCGCCCCCCCTACACCGTCCTGGAGCCCAACACGACCTATTCCATCATCATTAAAGTTAGAGGCGGCGCCAACGTCAGGCTCGACACGACCCTTTCCAACGGCGAGGACGCCGGGCGGACCTCCGGCTGGTCCATCGGCAACACCGCCCATCGGATCCATGGCGGCGATTGGGGCGAGCGCACCTCCGGAGAATCTCTCCGCATCGCGATCAACGGCCCCGCGAACCCCGCGAAGGGCGCGCCGACGATCACCGGCACGGCGCAGGTGGGCGAGACGCTGACGGCGGTCACGTCGGGCATCTCGGACGCCGACGGGCTGACCGCCCCCGTATACACGTACCAGTGGATCCGGGTGGACGGGGGCACGGACGCCAACATCACGGGGGCGACTTCGATCACCTACGTCCCGGTCGCCGCCGACGCGGGCAAGACCATCAGGGTGCGGGTGCGCTTCACCGACGACCTCAACTACTCCGAGGAGCGGACCAGCGCGGCGACGGCGGTGGTGAACGCTCCGGCAACGGACGAGCCGACTATCATCGGCATCACGCAGGTCGGGGAGACGCTGACCGCGGACCCGTCCCTCATCATGGACGCCAACGGCCTGACCAGCCCCGGATACACGTACCAGTGGATACGGGTGGACGGCACGGACGTCCACCTTCCCAGGGCGACCAATACTACCTACACCCTCGTCGCCGCCGACAATGGCAAGCCCATCAAGGTGCGGGCGCGCTTCACCGACGACGACGGCTACTCCGAGGAGCGTACCAGCGCGGCGACGGCGGCGGTGTCGCCGCCGCCGCCGGCCGGCCTGCTGGTCTCCATCGCCGTGGAGGGCGACGCCGAGATCATTGACCAATTTATTGTTGGCATAGGCGTCCCGAAGGTGAAATTCCGGGTGAGCATACCCACTGCGCTGACGGCCAACCTGGTCGTGACCATCAACATCTCCGAGGTCAGCGACACCCGCACCGACCTGGGCAACGCCCAGACCGCCGACCACGTGGCCGCGGCCGACGAGGGCAACAAGACGGTGACCATCGCCGCGGGCGATACCAGCGCCGTGCATGAGGTGTAGGTGCAGCGCGACTCAACGTTCGAGCAGGACGGCGACGTGCGGGCGGAGGTGGCGCCGGGCTTCGGCTACCGCGCGAGCGCGTCCGCCCGGTCGGCGGACGTGCGGGTGCTCGACACGGGCCAGCCCTTTCGGGTCCGCGCGCTGCACAGCGACGGCAGTCCGCTGACGGGCGGCGCGCGCCTGGCCCACATCCGCGTGGACGAGGGCGCGCGCAGGGTGGTGGTGATGGCCGAGTGCGTCACGTTGTATGACCGCGAGCCGCGCCGCCAATTGATAAAAATCTCGCTGACCACCCAAAAGATCACCACGGCTGAGTACAGAAACGATGAGGACTACAAGTCGTTTGCCAAGCAATTGCAATGCAGCGACCAGGACGACCCGGCCCTCGGCCTTTCCGGATCTGACTGGAGCAGCACGGGGTTCCGCCGGATGCAGCGCGACGGGCGCTATATATACCAGAGCGTGGTCTCCGTAGTTGGCCTGATCACCGACGACCAGGTGTACGACCCCGATGAGACCTTCAGGATTGCACTGCAGCGAGGCCCCAACCTGGCCAATTCCGTAGAGCTTGTAACTACTAGAGCACCCGGTACGACACCTTACAATTCTTCGCACCTGGTGACCATCCTGGACGACGCGCGGGCGCCGGCCAACCTGGAGGCGACGGTCGAAGGCGTGGTCGTCGGGCTGACGTGGGACGAGCTGCCCGGTCCCCGGGCGGTGGAGACCTACGAGGTCAAGGTGAACGACGGGCCTTGGCGCGCCCTCGATACCGGCCCCAGTACCCACGGGGTGGTGGGGGAGCTCACCCCGGGCGTGGAGAACACCATCACGGTGGGCGCGCTACTGGGGGCCTGAGCGGCCCAGGTTCGGCAGAGGCGACTGCGATATGTTCAACTGCTCGGTGAAGGTCATGGGGCCGATGCTGGACACGGCGCACGCGGACGGCCCCGGCGCGGTTACCGGGCTGGCGGTGAGCCGGCTGGCCCTCGGCGAGGCCGAGTTGAGCTGGACCCCGCCGTCCGATACGGGGGCCTCCGGCATCAGCGGCTACCAGTGGCGGGCCACGGGCGGCAGCTTCGACGTCGAGCCCGAGCTCCTCAACCGGTGGCACGATATTGCGCCCTCCGTTATGGAGACCAACGGGAACACGACATCGGCGATCATCAACTGGATGGAGGGGGTGGACCACACCATCTACGTGCGGGCGTGGAGCGGCCTTCGCAAGTACCCGGGCGCGGTCGCCAGCGTCACGCTCACCGGCACCGGCGCCAACCAGCCCACGAACCTGAGGGCGACGACCGTCGCCGACACCTGGGTGACGCTGTCCTGGACCGCGCCGTCAGTGAGGCCGGGGACCATAGACGAATACCACGTGGAGACGCGGGACCCCTTCACCGACAACCAGTGGAGTTTCGGAGGGGAGGGCACCGGCGGCACCGGCACGACCTACACGCTGCGTGGCCTCGAACCGGGCGTCGAATACATCTTCCGGGTGCGCGGCAGATCCGACAGCATGGGCCTCTTCACGCCGTCGGATTACTTCGCAATAGGGACGCGGGGCGCGGGGTCGCCCGCGCAGGCGTTGGCGCATGTGGTATACTCGCCCGGCGCGACGAGCCTGTTCGCTTCCGCCAACGGCGGCAGCCGGATAGACCTGGGCTGGATCACCACGAACCCCGCTTCGACGAGCTACGACCTGGAGTGGTCGGCGGACGGCGAGACGGGCTGGCAGGCGGTGGATCCGGACGACGACGGCGCGGACACCACCTACGGCCACACGGGGCTGACGGCGGAAACGACCTACTACTACCGGGTGCGGGGCATGAACGGCGACGGGCCGGGCCCGTGGGCCTTGGCCGCGGCGACGACGGCGACGCTTGCGCCAAAGGAGGCGCAGGCCGCCAACAACCCGGCCACGGGCGCGCCGTCCATCAGCGGCACGGCGCAGGTGGGCCAGACGCTGACGGCGGACACGTCGGACATCGCCGATGCTGACGGACTGGCCAAGGCAGCTTTCAGCTATCAGTGGCAGGCCGGCGGCTCGGAGACCCAGGACGCGACCGATGCGACCTACACGCCGGTGGACGCCGACGTGGGCAAAGCCGTCATCGTTGTGGTGTCCTTCACCGACGACGCCGGTAATGAGGAGGAACTGACCAGCGCGGCGACGGACGCCGTGAAACCCGAGACACAGGAGGCGCAGGCCAACACCCCGGCCACGGGTCTGCCCGCCATTACCGGCATTGCCCAGGTGGGCGTGAAGCTGACGGCGGACCTGTCCGGCATCGCCGACGAGGACGGGGTGACCAACGCCGTGTTCACCTACCAGTGGCTGGCCGACGGCGCGGAGACCCAGGACGCGACCGATGCGACCTACACGCCGGACGACGCCGACGAAGGCAAGACCATCAGCGTGAGAGTGACGTTCACCGACGACGCGGGCAACGAGGAGACGCTGACCAGCGCAGCCACGGACGCGGTGGAAGCCAGGCCCAACCGCCCGGCCACGGGCGCGCTCACCATTACCGGCACGGCCCGGGTGGGCGAGCTGCTGACGGCGGACGTGTCCGGCATCATGGACGACGGGCTGGACAGAGCGGCCTTCGCCTACCAGTGGCAGGCCGATAGTACGGACCTGTCCGGCGCAACCGGTTCCAGCTACACCCTGGCCGCCTCAGACGAGGGCAAGGCCATCAGCGTCACGGTGAGCTTTACCGACTACGCGGGCCACGAGGAGTCGTTCACCAGCGCGGCCACGGCTGCGGTGGTGGCAGCAGCCGAAGAGGACGAGGAGCCGACGGACCGTCCCCACGGCCTGACCGCCGAGGCGTCGGGCGGCGCGGTGGTCCTGACCTGGACCGCTCCGGTGGTGGACTACGTGGTGTCCAGCTACCACATCCTGCGCCACCGTCCCGAGCAGGGCGAGGCCGAACCGCTGGTGTACGTCAATCAAACGCCAAACGGCGACACCGCCTACATCGACACGGAGGTGGAGCCGGGCGTGCTGTACGTGTACCGGGTGAAGGCTATCATCAATGTCTTCGGCGACCTGGGCGAGGCGTCGGACGCGGCACAGATACGGGCGCAGGCAACGTCGCAGGAGCAGACCGCCAACGCCCCGGCCACGGGCGCGCCAACCATCACCGGCAAGGCCCAGGTCGGCGAGACGCTGACGGCTGACGTGTCGGGCATATCGGACGATGACGGCCTGAGCAACGCGGCCTACACCTACCAGTGGCAGGCCGACGGCGCGGAGATTTCCGGAGCGACGAACTCCACCTACACCCTGGCCGACGCCGACGAGGGGAAGGCCGTCAGCGTGAAGGTGACCTTCACCGACGACGCCGGTAATGAGGAGGAATCGACCAGCGCGGCGACGGACGCCGTGGAAGCCAAGCCCAACAGCCCGGCCACGGGCGAGCCGACCATCAACGGTACGGCCCTGATAGGCGAGACGCTGACGGCTAACACGTCCGGCATTGCCGACGAGGACGGGCTGGACAACGCATCGTTCAGCTACCATTGGCTGGCTGACGGCTCCAACATTTCCGGGGCCACCGGCAGCGCCTACACCGTGGCCGACGCCGACGAGGGCAAGGCCGTCAAGGTGCGGGTGAGCTTCACCGACGACCGGGGCCACGGCGAGGAACTGACCAGCGCGGCCACCGACGCCGTGGAAGCCAAGCCCAACAGCCCGGCCACCGGAGCTCCCGCCGTCACCGGCACGGCCCAGGTGGGCGAGACCATGAGTACGGACACGTCGGGCATCGCCGACGAGGACGGGCTGGACAACGTGGCGTTCAGCTATCAGTGGCAGGCCGACGGTGCGGACATACCCGGAGCGACGGACTCAAGCTACACCCTGGCCGACGCCGACATAGGCAAGGCCATCAACGTGAAGGTGAGCTTCACCGACGACGCGGGCCACCAGGAGACGCTGACCAGCGCGGCGACGGACGCCGTGGACGGAGCGCCGTCCACACCGCTGACGGCCCTCATCGAGAACGCCGCTGCGTCTCACGACGGGGAGAGCGTCTTCACCTTCGAGCTGTGGTTCAGCGAGGAGTTCGGTCTGAGCTACAAGACCCTTCGGGACCACGCCTTCACGGTGACCGGAGGAACGGTGAAGAAGGCGCAGCGGCTTGAGCAGGGCAGCGACATAGGCTGGCGCATCACGGTGAGACCCAACAGCGACGGTCAGGTCACCATCACCCTGCCAATCACCGAGGACTGCGACGCCCAGGGCGCGATCTGCACCGAGGACGGGCGGATGCTGTCCCACCGGCTGGAGCTGACGGTCGGCGGGCCGGGGAGTTAGGTCCCGGAGGTTGCGGACAACCGGGTGAAGCCCGATACATGGACCAGCGAACAGGGTCGGTGCAAGTCTTGTGCCGACCCTCTGCCTGAGCGCACCGTCGGCCCCCCCGGCCACCGGCGGGGGAGGAATACTCGGAATGAAGAAGCGCAACCGTCCCTCGCGTCCCAGGGTGAAGCTCAACCGCAGCGCCGTATCGGAGTTGCTCAGCCTGCTCAACATGACGCAGACCGAACTGGCGCACCTGTGCGGGCTGTCCCCGGGCTACTTCTCCCTGCTGATGGCGGGGAAGCGCAGCCCCTCGCCGGAGGCCCGCCGGCGCATTCAGGAGGCCCTGGGGGTGCACGACTTCGACCGGCTGTTCATCATCGAACCCGACGAAGAACCCTGCGACGGCGAACCTGGCGAGGAGTGACGGCCGTTCCAGGGAATGGCCGCTATCCTGAAACGCAAAAAGGGCCGCACACAGGGGAAGAGCCGGTTCCTCGGCCACGAACTTGGCCCGGAAGAACAGCGAATGCGGCCCCTGGGCAAGTTCGTTGCTGTCACCTTTGCACCCACAAATGCAAAAACGCCCACACAGAGAGTTGTTCCAAGATGCCGGTGGCCGACGAACTGTCGTCGGCCACCGGCACACTCAACCCCAGGCAGCCGTTGAAAGGCAGGGTCTGGCTGCTAGAACAGCCGCAGCGTCTCGGGCTGCGGCTGTTCCACCTCTCCCTCGGCGGTTGCGGTATCCGCCGCCGGCTCGCGCCGCCGCTGGCGACGGGCTGGGGAAGCGGGCTTCTCGTAGGCGGGATACCTGGGTTCGTCCTCCCACCTGGCCCTGGCCCTGGCCACCACCGCCGGGACCTCCAGGGCCAGCCCGAACAGGTCCGGGTCGTCGAAGGACTCGATGTGCGGGTCCGAAGCGGGGCATTGCACACCGATGGTGGCCCGGCCTCCCTTGATGGACACGACGACCTTCAGCTCCTCGGTGGTTTCCGTTTCGCCCTGAGCGGGCTGCACTCCGCCGCCGTCGGCAACGTCCGGTTCCTCAGCGGCCTCACCGTCGGCATCCTGCTCTTCGTCGACGTCGACGGGCGCATCGTCCGCCGCGTCTCCGGCGGGAAGCTCCCCGCCAACATCGGCAGGGGCATCATCCGTCGCATGGCCGAAGAGGAACTCCTCGGCGCTCACCACGTCCGAGGGGTGGATTTCCGTGCCGCTTTCATCAGTCATGGTTTCTCCTATATCCGTTTCCTGGTTGGGCGGCGAGTCCTTATGGGACCCGTTTTTGATCTCGCCCAGGGTCTTGGGTTCCCAATAGAGGTCGCGCTCCACGGCGGGAACGCCGCCGAAGACCGTGGTCTCGGCCAGCTCCGACAGGTCAAAGTAGCCCAACTCACGCTCAAACCCCTCCACCAGGCCGAAGCACTGCCCGGTTTCCGGGTCCAACTCGGTGATGTACCACGTCCAATTCGTGTACGGACTGAAAAGCTTGGCTGGGGCCAGCACGTTGTCGCAGTCGGCGACGTTGGCGTTGGCTCCGAGGTCAGGGATGGCGTCGGCCAGCTTCCTGGTCATCAGCTGGTGTCCCCGTTTCCCGGCGTGGCAGGACTGCCACATCGTCGTGGTGGCGGTTTCCTTTTGGTCAGTCATGGTTGCTCAACTCCTTGTTGTTCTCTGCGTGTTTTGGTTTGCGCCGTTCACCCGGCGTCGGCCCGGCCCACCAGCCGCGCCACCGCCTCCGGGGTGACGTAGCTGGGGGCGACGGTCCCCAGGTCCATGTCCAGGTAGAGGGCCAGGAAGGGGCAGGTGCCCGCCACCATGCGGCGGACCACCTGGAGCACCAGCGACGCCATCATCTGGTTGATGGTGGGGTCCTGGTCGGTGAGGTCCAGGGCCGCCGCGCAGTCCACGTCGGGCGGCCGGGTTGAAGCCGCCGTCAGCAGGTCGGGGCGTTGGAGGGTGGGCGCCGGGGCCAGGTGGCAGGTGTCGCCGGTGAAGGGAGGTTCCTCCAGGGCCACCGGCTCGGCGACGTTGCCAACCAGGACCTGTCCCCAGTTGGTGTCGTTGCCGGCGTCGATGAGCCAGCGGCAGGGGTCTCCCGGCAGGCATTCGGCCATAGCCCGGCGGGCGGCGGCGTTGTCGGCGCAGCCGATGATCAGGCCGTCGTGGGAGGAGAGGCCGGGGTAGCGGCTCCCCTGGGGACGGGCCTCCTCGCGGAAGGGATAGACCGAGTAGCCCACGGGCCGGTTGTAGGCTTTCGCCAGCCGGTCGGCCAGGGCCTTGCTTTTGAACTCGCCCACGTCGCCGGGGTAGAAATTCTGCCGGAGCAGGTTGTGGGGTTCCACCCGGTCGTGGTCCACCAGGACGATGGTGGCGTCGCGGCCCTGGAAGAGCCGGCAGAGACCCTCGGTGACGAAGCCGCCGGTGCCGCCGCAGCCCACCACGGTGATCCAGGGATTGTCCAGCAGGAACTGGTTGTCCAGGTAGTAGGGCATGGTGGATTTACCTCCTGATATTTAGGTAGCTTGATGTTGGTTCGGTCCCTTCGCCCGCCAGCCGCAGTCCCGTCGGGAGCGGGCCGTCGAAGACCTGGGCCCACTCCAGCGGGGCGAAGTGGCCGTAGATACCGAGCCGCAGGGCCAGCTCCGGCGCAGGGCTGTCCAGGCGTCCCACGACGCCGTAGATTCGGAAGCCCTGCTCTTCGCCATCGTCGGTGGCCGAGAAGAAGGCCCGGTGGCCGCCGTGGGAGTGGAACTCGGCCACCGCCCCGGCGGGCGGCTGGTAGGGAGAGAGGCGGACGTTCCGGCCTGCGGGGGAACCGCCAGCCGGTAGGCGCCTTGGTCCCAGCCCACGGCGAAGAACCGCTCGGTGTCCGACGTTTCCAGGAGCCAGCGCAGCCCCGCCTCGAACAGCCTTGCCGGGATGGGGCCGTGGGCCAGCGCCAGCTTCTCGGATACGGGAGCAAGCCCCCGCACGTCGGCGGGAGCCACCAGTATTCGCGCCGCCAGGTGGGCGCTCTCGGACTGGACGTAGAGGCCGCCCGATCCGACAACATAGTCGAAGCCAATTCCCGAGAACCCGCCAGGCCAGCGGGCTGGTTCACCAGGTAGCCCACCGGCGTCAAGGCGGCGCTGGCAGCAGGACCGTCGCCAGGGTCAGTAGCCCCGTCTTCCTTCCGAGACCGCCATGGCATGGCCCACGGTGCATTGGGGAACCAGGTCCTCAACCGGGTACTCAGCCTTTCCATCCAATTCCTCCCATAACGCTTGCAGGTTGTCGGGGTGCTGCTTCGACCGGCCCTGGCTGTCTCCGGTAAGGGAGAAGAAGGACTGGAAGAAGGATTCTGGTATCCGTCCCACCTGTTCGGGGAAGCGGTGGCTGCCGGGGCAGACCCTTCCGTCCCGGAAGACGTTGAAGGCCGGGCGCGGTAGAGCTGCTGCTCCGGGCCGGTGGGCCGTTCCAGGGCGGCGTAGACCCAGGGCGCCCGTGCCGGCGAGCAGACGAAGACCAGCCCGGGCATGGGCAGCCGAAGCCGGGCGGGAGGCTGGAACGCCTCCCGTTGCAGGGCCACCGGCCACACCTGCGGGGGCCGCCACAGGGCCACCACCTGCCCGGTTTCGCCCTGGTTCCACCAGAGGGCGTTGTCGGGCAGCAGGCCCGAGGAGAAGCCCAGGTGCCGGGTGAACACGTTGGCGATCTCGTCCGCCGAGACGGTCCTGACCCAGTTGCGGTCGGCCTCGAAACCCCGCAGCAGGATGGTCTCGCCGTACACCTCCAGTTGCGCCTGGAGGGTGTCCCGGGGCAGATCGTCCTGGACCGGCAGGGACCACTCCGTCCGGTCCACGTCATTGGTCGTCGTCATCGTTTTCCTCCTGTTGTTTTGTTGGTTCGGGCAGCCGGGGCAGGATGAAATCCAGTATCTCGGCGAAGCGCCCCGGCAGGTCCCCTTCCAGCCAGTCGGCCAGCTTCAGCACCGAGTCCATGAGCCGGTCCGCCTTGCGCCACTCCTCCGTTCCCTCCTGGATGATTTCCTCCTCCCAGGGGTCGGAGAAGCCGTCGTAGTCGCCATCGTCATAGTTGTGGTCGAGGAAGAAGTTGCCGGTCTCGGCCCGCACCCAGGCGGCGGCCTGGCCCGCACCCTGGTATTCGGTTTCCCCGACGGCTTCGGTCAGGGTCTCCAGGGCAATACCGCCCTTCGGAATCCGCTCCAGCGTCTCCTGCGGGATGCGCTCTGCGGCGGCTTCCAGCCAGGCCGTGCGCAGCCCGCCAGATTCGTCGTAGTAGGCATCGGGGGGTTCGGCCAGCAGAGCCAGGGCCGAGAGGCCCTCCCGGTAGCCGTCCCACATCTCGTGGAGGCCGTCGTAGCCGAAGCCCACCAGCTGGAAGGGAATGCCCCGCCTGAGCCAGGTGAAGGGCGGGTCCTCGCCCTCGTCAACGTAGAACTCCAGGTAGGGGGCGTAGAGGGGGAAGTGGCGTTCCTGGAAGAGCCGGGCGAAGCGTTCCAGCCGCTCGCCCACGTCCGGGACTGCCAGCATCGTTTCCGCCTCATCGGGAAAGAGGCGGCGCGCCAGTTCGGCGAACCAGGCGTAGTGCTCGGCGTAGCCCAGCCGGACGATCAGCTCCTGCAGCGACGGAGGACGCCGCAGGAGCGTTTCGGCCAGGTCGCTCAGTACCGGCGGGGCCGCAGCTTGCATCGCATCGCCCCCAGCAGCCGCTTGGTGGCGGCGGCGTAGTCCTGGGCCTGGGCGCAGGCCAGCTCCACCTCCGGCTGCCGGGCCGCCGCCGCGTGCAGGTCCAGCCCGCCGTTGGGCAGGGTTAGCTCCGCCGCAAGCTCGGTTATTTTCAGGTCCGCCGGCGGGGTTGCCGCCAGCAGACCGGCCAGGGTCCGGTTGTCCATTTGGTTACCTCCCTAGTTGCAGGTATGGGTGAAGGCGCCCTTGGTGCCCACCCGCCGCTGGAACTCGTAGATGGTGTCCTCGCCCCGGGTGGTCTCCTTCACCGAGGCGTTGGCGATTTCGCCGTAGAAGTCGGCTAACGTCGCCTTCACCTGCTCGACGGTCATCTCCGGGTCCGGCTCGGGGAACTCGCGGTCGTCGTAGACGAAAATCCTTGCCATCGTTCAATTCCTTATTAGTCGTTGTTGGTCTGGTTGCCTGGTCAACTGCGGGAGAGGCCGCCGCCACTCGCGACGGCCTCTCTGGTGCCTTTGCGGTCTAGCGTCCCGCGCCGACCGGTTCGGTTTCCCGTTCCTGCTCCTGCTCCAGCGCCCAATCGAACAGGGACGCGGCGGCGGGCTGGGGCTTGCGGTTGTGGCCCTTCGGCTTCCCCGGCTCCTCGGCCAGGAACTCGGCCCAGGAGAACAGGGACTGCTGCCCCTCGGCGGGTTCCTCGTGGTGGCCGTTGCCGTTGGCCGGGACGGCGGCGTGGCCATCGCTATTCCCGTTCCCGTTGGCGGGCGCGTTGCTGCCCACCGCCAACTCGACCGTCGGCCCGATGATGTCGAACCCGTCGCCGTTGGGATGGTGGCCGTCGCCGTTGACTCCGTTACCGTTGACCTCGACGGCCTCCGGCCCGACTGCGATTGCCTTCCAGCCGTCATCCACCAGGAACTCCTCGGCGCTGGCCTCGGCGTCCCGCGCCTGGGCGAATACCTGCTCCACCGAGTCGCCATCCGCGTCGGTTTTCTCGCCACTGACGATCTGGCGGGCCAGGGCCAGCATCAGGTCGTCGCCGTCGTCCCCGAAGGCGGCCAGGCCGTCCTCGGGCAGCTCCCCCTCCACCGCCAGGGAGCTTTGCAGCTTCTTGGCGACCAGCTTCAGCGCGTCGGCCTGGAGGGTGTTCCGGTAGGCCATGAAAACCACCTTCACCGGGCGCTTCTGCCCGATGCGCCAGGAGCGGCGCGACGCCTGCCTCATCGTGTACACGCTGTAATCCGTCTCGAACCAACAGAGGGTCGGGAAGTCGATCAGGTCCAGCCCGGTCTGCACCAGGCGGGGGTGGCAGACGACCACGTCCACCCCCTGCTTGACCCGTTCCTCCACCCAGGACTCCCGGCGGTCCGGGGCCACCGAGTCGGCCTTGAGCACCGCCACCCGGAACCCGTGCCGGGTCAGGAACTGCTCCATCCGCTCGGTGATGTCCCGCGTTCCGGTGTGGGTGGCGTAGACCAGCACCTTGCGGCCCGCCAGCCGCTCCGCCGCCACCAGGTCCACCAGGGCCTGTTCTTTCGGGTAGAGCTTGTCCTCGGACAACGGCGGCATCTGCACCAGGACGTTGCCGGTCTGGGGGTCGAAGACCGTCTCCCCGCGAGTACAGCCGTCGGGGTAGGCCAGCAGGGTTTGCAGGTACGTAGCAAGGAGCCGCTTGGAACCCTTGGCCAACGCTTCGGCCAGGGCCTGCCGCAAGGTGTCGAACACCAGGTCGTAGGCCTTGCGCTGGGAGAAGCCGGTAAAGTCCGTCTCCCGGTCCATCCACGACAGCAGCACCTGCTCCTCGTAGGACGGCAGGCCCGAGGCCACGTCGGAGAGGCGCAGGAACACGCTGTTGCCGATCAGGTGGAACAGGGCCGATGGAGCCAGGCCGGGCCTCTCCCTGACCGTCTTGCGGTATCCCTTGCGGCGGCTGTTGCGCCCGTCCTCGAAGGAGTCGCCGTCGCCTTCGTGGCGCACCGTCTGCTCCAGGAAGCCGTAGCGCTGTATCCAGCGGCCCTCCTCGGAGCGAGCGAACTCGGTCCGAATCTCCGGCGAGAAGCGGTAGAGCAGGTGGAAGAGGGTTGAGGAATAGCCGCCCGTTAGAGTGCCGGTAAGGGTGAGGGACTTGCCGCAGGAGTCGGCCAGGACCCCGGCGGCGATGCCCTGGGCGGAACCACGGCCCTTGTACTCATGGACCTCGTCGCCAATCAGCAGGTCGAAGAAGCCCTTCATCCGGTGCTTCACGTAGTCGGCCAGGGGATAACGCCGGGGACCGGAGCCGTCGGCCTGCCAGAGGGCGGACCTGCACAGGTCGCAGTCCCGCCGCTTGCGGGACAACTCCTCGTTGGTCAGGGGCACCCCGTCCTTGTCCACCACTTGGGCGTAGCAGGTGGGGCAGCAGGGTACCTGGAAGGGTTCCCCGGTCTGCTCGTCCCGCACCAGCCTGCCGCCGGCGGCGGCCCAGCGCTGGATCACGGCGGGCTGCCAGCGATAGGACAGCTTGGCCCTTTCCCGGGACATGATGGCGAAGAGGGGAGCGGGACCCACGGACAGCCGCAGCCGCTCCAGGTCGGTAATTGAAGCGACGATGGCAGCCCGGGCGCCAGGCACCGTGTCCTCCACCTCCCGCTTCCACTTTCGGGTGAGGTGAGGCAGGCAGAGGATCAACATGCGCCGGAACCCGGCGGCGTGGGCGGCGGCGGCGCCGATGAAGGTCTTGCCCGTGCCCATCTCGCCGACGACGGTGGTGCCCCGGTGGGCCTGGAGGGAGAGGGCCGTGCCCTTGATGGCGTCCTCCTGGCCGCCCATCGGGGTGCGCAGCAGCTTGGGCAGCTTGGGGCCGTTCTCCGAGGGCCGGTACAGGGGCGGGTAGGACTCCACCACCCGCTTGGCTATCGCATCCTTGAAGGTGTCTATAAAGCCCGACAGGTTCATGGGTAATCTCCTTGGCTTGAGTTTTCCCGTTGGAAAAAGCGAGGCCCCGCAGGTAAGTAAGACCTGCGGGGCCATCGTGTCGCGGCTGGCGTTGCAGCCGTCGTGGTTACTCTTGTCGGGTCAGGCGGCGATGTCGGTGATCTCCCCGTCGTCCAGGTCCAGGGCCACGACGGTGGTCTTGAGCCGTTCCCGGTAGACCTCGGTGTTCTCCGTCTCCTCGGCCAGGACCATCTCCTTGGTGGTGCGCCCCTTGACTAGGATGCGCCGCCCGTCGGCCTCCAGCACCAGGTTGTCGAGGAAACCCGCCGCCACCAGCATGGCCATGTGGCCCCGGCGGAGCGGCATCAGGGGCCGGGTGCGCTGGTCCTGGGCGGGCCAGAGGGAGTCCCTGACCTCCTGGCTGGCCCACAGGCCGGTCTTCCGAGCCTCGGCCACCGCCGCCAGCGGGTCCACGGTGCGGGTTGCGAAGAGGATGTCCCCGGCGATGGTTACCGGCGGGTCGTAGACCGGGTAGGGGCGAAGGGAGAACTCCTCCGGCTCCCCCTCGGCCCAATCCCGCACCTGCTCCTCGGCGTAGGGATCGGGGCTGGGCTCCGCCTTGCGCCGGCCCACCAGCACCACCTGGTCGAAGACCTCCCGCTCCGGGTTGGGGAAGGCCCAGCAGCGCAGGTCCCGGTAGTGGGAGGAGAGGTAGCGGGCGGAGACGGAGAGCCGCTGCTTGGGTACGATGAAGAGCAGCAGGCCGCCGTCGGTCAGGTAGCGCGTGGTGTGCGTGAGAAAGGCGTGTTCCACCCGCTTGTCCTCTTTGTCCCAATCGTAGGGATGGTTCAGGAGCAGCACGCCGAAGGCGTTGTTGGCGATGGAGGTGGCGAACAGATCGCAGGCCAGGACACAGGCCAGGACATGTGCCGCCTGCTCCGCCCGGTCCCTATGCAGTTCCACCCCGCAGGTCTCCACGGGGACGGTGCCGCGGTCGCGCAGCAGGACGGCGAACTGGGCCAGGGCGTCTCCGGCCCCGCAGCAGGGGTCCAGGACGCGCAGGGTGTCAACGCTGCGGGAGCGGCCCCTGGCCCCGTAGAGCAGCTTGGAAACCAGGTCAACCACCCGGGGCGGCGTGGGATAGAAGCCCCCTTTGGCTTGGGCAGCGAGTCTCATATCTGTCCTCCTGTAGCTTGGAATGGGTTACTTGGAATCCGTGGGTTGCTCGGTGTCCATGTCAGGTGAGTCGCCGGAGGCGCCGCTGGACGGGGCCAACCGGCAGTGGCCTGGCTGGCAGAAGTGGCAGTTCCACCGGATGGATGCGGGATCGGCCAGCATCTCCATGCTGAGCGCGACGAGCACCACCGCCGCGCCGCACTCGTTGCAGGTGTAGGTCTCCCCGGCGTGGATGTCCCCGTCGGTCTCCTCCACCTGGGCGAACCGCGCCCCGCAGCCGGGGCAGGGAAAGTACAGGGTCTGCCTGTCGGCCATCGCGCTACCTCCCGTTGTTGTGGTTTTCGTTCAGGTGCTTCAGTCCCACCACCTCGCCCTTGGCCAGCGTGCGCTGGAAGCACAGCACCTGCGGAGTGTCCTTCTCGCTGGCGCAGGCGGTGCAGAAGGCGGTGAGCAGCTCGGCGCGGCTGGCGACGGTGACGCGCTTGACCAGCACCTCGGAACCGTCCTCCAGCTCGTGGCGGTAGAGCTTCTCGTCGGAGTTCCGCCAGTCCTGCTCGGCGGCGGGCCGGTAGAAATGGGGCTGACCGCTTGACGTCAGGTGGTCGGAAGCCCCGTGGGGGCAGAACCGGCAGGTGTCACCGTCCGGGGAGAAGAGCTGCCAGGCCTTCCAGTTGCGGGCGCGGCGGCGCTGGTTGCCCCGCTTCACCGGGTTCAGCGTCCTATCCATTGCTTTCTTCCTCCGTTACATCGGTTTCAGGTTCCGTTGCATTCAGGGTGAGTGTCCCCGCCGCCACCGCCGCCGACAGGTCGGCCTTGAGTTCCTCCCCCTTGGGGTTGCAGGTGTAGGCCAGCAGTCCGGCGGACTCCAGGGGGACGATCTCGCCGGTGTCCAGCCCCCTTCGCCAGAGCCAGTCCCGCCAGGAGCGGTGCAGGGGCAGGGGGCTGCGCCGGTCCAGGAAGCGGTGGTGCAGCCCCGGCGCGTCGGACTGGCCCTGGGCCAGCAGCAGGAAGTCGTCCCGCTCGAAGCTGAACTCCGCCAGGCGGGTGTAAACCAAGGCGTGCCAGCCCCGGCTTACGGGCAGGCGGGCGATGCGGGTGGTCCAGGTGCCGACGGTGTGATACGGGACCTGGCACTGCTGGTATCCGCCGGAGAGCGCCATGCCTTCCACGCCCTTGATCAGATAAGCGGTGTCGGGAGGCTGCTTGAGCAGGGAGGCCCAGATGGCCTTGAGCGCCGTCTGCGGCCCCACCATGGAAAGGAACCAGAGGCCGCCGGTGTCCGGGTCGCGGGCGAAGGCGTCGGCGGTGGCCGAGTAGCCGCCCGCGCTGATGGTGTAGAGAGCCTGCCCCGCACTCGATGCGGGGTCCTCGCCGTTGAGGACGGGTTCGGTGGGAATCATGGAGTGCCTCCTGTAGGTGTGAATGAGGAACGGGCGCAGGGAAGGGATTCCCTGCGTGGGGACCGGCGGCGAAGCGCCGGTCTCGGTAAGCCAGTGTCTAGTTGTCCATCAGCTTCTTTTCCTTGAGGCTGACCCAGCGGTCGCCGCCGATGACCATGTGGTCCAGGAGGTCGATGCCGAGGAGCTTCCCCGCCTGCACCAGCTCGCGGGTGATGGACACGTCCTCGGGGCTGGGCGTGGGGTCCTGGGAGGGATGGTTGTGGGCGATGATGATGCTGGGGGCCGACTCGACGACGGCGGCGCGCAGCACCTCGGCCGGGCGAATCACTGACGAGTTGACGTTGCCCATGTAGACCACCCGCTGCCCCCGCACCTGGTTGCGAGTGTTGAGCAGCAGCACCCGCAGCTGCTCCTGGGCCAGGGCGGACATCTCCGGCCCCAGCAGGTTGTGAACGTCCTGCGGGCAGTTGATGGTCGGCATCTCGGCGGGGCGCTCCGGCTGGAAGTCCACCTGGTAGCGGGCCGCCAGCTCCCCCAGCAGGGCCAGGTTGGAGCGCAGGGCCTCCAGCACGGCGTGGCCCTCCAGCGTGACGGCGGGGGTATCGGCGGTCGTGGTCTGCTTCTTGCGGGGCATACTCAGCCTCCTCGATGAATGGTCTGGAAACGGAAGCGGGGCCGCCCCTGCTGCCAGGGAGCGGCCCCGTGGTTGCGCCCGTTTCAAGCGGACGCCGGTATGAAACTGTCGGAAGTCTCGCTAGAAGGGCAGGTCCTCGTCGTCGGTCTGGGGGTTGGCGCCGGTGTTGGCGTAGTCGCCGTTGCCGCCTCTGGAGGAGTCCAGGAACACCACCTCCTGGGCGTGGACCTCGGTGCGGTAGCGCCGCTGCCCGTCGTCGCCCTCCCAGGAGTTCTGCACCAACCGGCCCGCCACGTAGAGGCGTTGGCCCTTTTCCACGTACTGCGCCACCGCCTCGCCGATCTTGTCCCACACCACCACCGTGTGCCAGTCGGCGGCGTCCTCGCCGTTCCTCCGCCCCCGGTCGGTGGCCAGGCGCAGCTGGGTTACGGCGGTGCCCGACGCCGTGTACTTCATCTCCGGGTCGGCGCCCACGCGCCCCAGCAGTTCCACCCTGTTGATGGTCTTCGCCATGATTGTTCCTCCGTGTTGTTGTGATTGAGAGGTTTCCGAAAGGACTGCGGGGCCGCACCCTCCGATAGGGAGAGGCGGCCCCGTGTCGCGCCTCCGCAAAGAAAGCGCCAGGGAGCGTCTAGCTGACCCGCAGGTACTCGGAGACGTTCTCGGTGACGATGCCCGCCCTGGTCTCCGGGTCGAGGAGCGCGTTCAGCTTCTTGTGATTCACGTTGTAGCGCGTGTTCTTGACCATCCCCACGGTGCGGGTCTTTTCCCGGCCCTCCAGCCTGGCTTTCTGTTCACCCCGCTGGCCCAGCCAGGCCCGCAGCAGCCCCAGCGCCCACTGCTTGTCCTCTTCGATGGCCTTCAGCATCTCCTGGGCCTGCTCGTACTCCCGCAGAGCCGACCGCGCCTCGTCGTCGGTCACTGGCTCGGCAGGATCGGTGTCGGCGTCGGGTTCTTCCTCCGGCTCCATCGCCGCCGTCCCCGGCAGGCAGGTGTTCAGGAAGGGGCAGCGTTTGCACTGCCAGTCGTCGGCGGTGAAGTCCCGCTCCGGCAGGGCATAGCGGTCCGGCCCGTTGATGACGTGGTGGGCCGCCAGTTTCCCCAGCCGGGCGCAGGCCCGCTCTACCCTATGGGCCGGTATCACCTCGTAGTCCCAGGTGCGGCCGCCGGTGTCCAGGGTGGCGATCACCACGTCCCGGGCCTCGTCGAAGCTCCCGTAGGTGTAGAAGGCGGCCTGCCAGACCGATTCCGGGTGGCTGCGCTCCGCGCCCAACTTCCACCACCGCTTGTAGGCTTCCGGCCCCCGGGTCTTGATCTCGATGACGCTGGGTTCGTCGCCGAAGATGGGGACGACGCCGGTGGCGTCCACGTGACCGGTTACCACCAGGGTGGGGCCGAGGCGCAGGGACATCATTTCAGGGTTGTCCCGGTCGGTAGGGGTGATGTCCCAACCGGCCCGCCGCATGGCCCGGAGCACCACCGGCTCCAGGGCGTTGCCCGCCTCCAGGACCGTGTGGGACTCCTCGGTGCGCGCGTTGGTTACCGGGAACTCGTTGGCCTCGTACCAGAGGGCGCGGCGGCAGTGGCCCACCGCAGAGGCCCGGATCTCCAGCGTCCCGTCCGCGGCGAAGCGGGCGTTGGGCCGCGAGTAGACGTCCTTCTTGCTGTCAATGGTCGTCGTCATGGTTGTCTTTCCTCCGTAATTTCTGTGTTGGGTAACAGAGAGCGGGGCCACTCCCCGTAGGAGACGGCCCCGTGTGCCTTGCCAGGTCTGGTTCAGATAGTCAGTCGGCAGCCAGCCTGAATTCTTCCGCTTCCACCTCAACCTGGGCCGCCAGGTGGCCCCGCAGGATGAGGGCGATGCCGTCGCCGAGGCCGCGCACGTACACCGTGCTGCCGTCCTCCATCACGTTGGGCCAGGGCTGCATCTCCGAAATGCCCTGGCACTGGTCAACGATTTCGTCCAGCGGCGTTCCGCGCCGCAGGTGCAGGGACACCAACCGTCAGGCCAGCTCCGTGACCCCGTGTTGGAGGCTGCCGGCTTTGCCGAGAGAGCCGAAGACCTCGAAGGGGTTTCCGTCCTCGTCCAGGCAGACGGTGACGTAGAGGTTGCCCAGTTCCGTCGCCAGCTTGGTCGTGGTGCTGGGCAGGCTGCGCGGCCTGCGCCGCGTCGCAGTGGCGGTCATGGCGTTTCCCCCGTTTCCCGCAGGTAGGGCAGCGCCGGAGCGTAGCGGTCGAAGCAGCCCGCCACTTTCAGGGCAAACTCCCGCTCCCTTGCGTCGCCCAGCCCCAGCAGGGTCCTGGCAATGGGTTCCTCGCAGTCCTCTTCCGCGAAGGTGGGATTGAGGAAGCTGTCCCGCACCACGTCGGGGAGTTCCTCCCACCGCTCGCGGCTGAGCTTCAGCCCGCCGTGGCCGGCGGTGGAGACCCGCCAGACGCCCTCGGCGAGTTCCAGGGTGTCCTGGGGCCAGCCCCAGGGGGTGTGAAAGGTGGTTGCCGTCATTTACGTGTCCTCCTTGTTGGTTTGGTGGCGTGTCCGGTAATGAGAAGCGGGGCCGCCCCGTTGGTGGAGACGGCCCCGTTGGTTGGCGTCGGCCCAGGGTCTACCCGTTGCCGTTGCTGCCCTCAGCGTTCTTCGCCTCGTTGACCTTGCGGGCGGCCCCTTCCGCCAGGGGCTTCAGGTCCCTGGCGGGCAGGTCGTCCAGCTCCCTGCCCGTCTGCTTCTTCACCGCCTCCCGCACCTGGGTTTCTTCATAGCCCTGCTCCGCGCCCAGGGCGATGAGCCGACCCCGCAACTGCTGGAGGTAGGAACCGTCCCGCCGGCCGTTCCCGTTGCTGCCCTGGCCGGAGTTGCCATTGGCGTTGGCGTTGGCGGGAGCCTGCGCCCGGGGCCTGTTGTTGGCCGTTGGCTGGTCCCCGTAGAGGCCGTTGCCGAACCGGTCGCCGAAGCTGCGCAGCGCCCGCTTCAGACCGTCGGTGACGGCCCCCTTGCAGGCCGTGTCGTGGCCCTCCGGGGTGTCCTCGGCGACGATGTGGAAGCCGATGTCGGTGCGGGACGGCGCGCCGTTGACCGTAACCCGCACCGGTGCGCTGTAGGCGTAGGAGACCCTGACCTCTCCGGTCCTGACGTCCACCTTCTCGATGCGGCGCAGGCTCACGTCGCCCACCAGTTCATAGCCCCACCCGCCGTAGCCAAAGATCGCGTTGGCCTGGTCGATGACGGTGTGGCCCTCGATGTATTCGTACTGGCGGTTGCTCCGGCCATCGCGCCGGGAGACCAGGGACGGGTCCAGGGGCTGCTCCAGGGCACTGACCACGGCGGGAGGCAGCCCGTCCCACAGGAGGTCGTGGACGCCGAGGTCGGAGACGCCGTTGCCGTTGTGGTGCCCGTTCCCGTTCTTACCGGCGCCGTTGACCGGGGCGGCGTGGCTGCCGTTCCCGTTGCCGTTGAGGTTGAGGTTGACCTGCCCGTTGGGGTGCTGGCCGTTGCCATTGCCGTTACCGTTGTGGTGGCCGTTCTGGTTGTTGCCGTTGCCCATTTCGTTGCTCCTTTGCTTGTGTTGAATCCGGTGTTGGTGGTGAAGGCGGCTTGCCCGATAGCAAGCCGTCAGCGGGGACTGGCCCCGTCGTGAGGCGGGCAGAAGTTGCCCAGGGTGATGAGTGGGTGGATGGTTGGATGGTTGGAAAAAGCGAAGGCCCGCCGGTTAGGGCGGGCCAGTAGAGGAGAAGTTGGGGAAAGGGAGTTGACTAGCGGGCGTTGTGCGCCGCCCTTGCCAGCAGTCGGCGGAAGAGCCGTTGGCCGTGGGGGTGGTTGGCCAGCTCGCCCACGTCGGAGACGCCATCGGGCAGGTTGACCACGGCGGAGCGGCGGCCCAGCAACAGTTGCAGGTTGGCCGTTGCCGCCCGGCCTGCGTCGTCGTTGTCGAAGGCCAGGAAGACCCGGGGGCAGCCCCGCAGCGCCGCTGCCACCTTGTCCATGCCCTGGGTGCCCAGGGCGGCCACGGCGGGATAGCCCCAGGCCGCCAGCGTCAGGCGGTCGAACACTCCCTCAGCGACAACCACCCAGGGAGGATTGCGGCCCAGACCGGCCAGGCCCAGCACCGGTTTGGGACCGGGCACCGCCTGGAAGCGGGGCTTGGCCCCGGCGTCAACCGCCCGCCCGTTGAGCCACCGCGCCAGCCCGTGGGCCAGGTCGGGCACCACGATCATTCCGGCGAACCGCTCCGCGCCGCGTTCCAGGAACAGGCCGGATTCCCTCAGCCGCCGGTTGTCGAAGCCCGCGGTTTGCAGATTCTCCCGCAACCCGTGGCCCGTTGCGTAGCCCAGGCCGAGGCCTAGGGCCGCTTCGACCCCGATGCCCCGCGAGCCCAGGTACTCTCTGGCCGTCGGACTGCGCCGCAATTGACCGGCGTAGAACCGCGACGCCGCCGTCAGCAGCGCCGGATCGCGGGGCGGAATCACAGGAGCGACGGGTTGACGGGCTGCCACCGGACGGACCGCAGGGGCTGCCACCGTCGCCGACCCGTCGTCCAGCCGCCGTATCGCCTCGGGCAGGGTCAGTCCCTCCATCCTTTGCACGAAGTCCAGCACGTCGCCGCCCAGCCTGCAGCCGAAGCAGTAGAACTTCTCGGTGTCGGCGTACACCGTGAAACTGCCCTCGGCTTCATTGTGAAAGGGGCAGACGCCCTGCTTGACCCGCCCCTTGCCGCGCAGGGCGATACCGGCGGCCTCCACCGCGTCGCCCAGGGAATGCCGTGCCTTGAGGTCCGCGATGTCCACCTTGTCTGATGTCGCTACGACCATGACTCACCTCCTTTCGTCAGGGACTTCAACCCCCGCAGGCTGCGCCGCGAGACTTGCTTGCCCACCGGCCAGCGCATCCCCAGGACCGCCGCCACTTCCAGCGTCCCGCCGTCGCCGTCTCCCTCCATCAGAACCGCCGCCCTGCCGGTGCCGGAGCTGTAGAGCATGGCGTTGCCTCCGGCGAACCGGCGCCGGGCGATGTCCAGCCATTCGGCGTAGAGCCACCGCAGCTGGCTGTCAGTCGTTCCCGTGGCGTCAACGTCGGCCAGCATTGACAGAGCGCCGTCCAGATCGGCGGACTGCCGCAACCGCCGCGCCTCGTGGACGCTGCGGGACAAGCTGGGAGTCGGCGCACTGTCTATTTCTCCGCCGGTCCCGTTGCCCAGGAGCGCCGCCAGGAGCCGGTCCACCAGCTCCTCCAGGGTGTGATTGTTCATTGCCGTCGTCGTCATGGATTGCCTCCTTGTCGCCAATCAGATGTTCCGTCGGTTACTGCTACGGCTGCCGGTGGCAGCGGCAGCGGCAATTGGCCTGCCGCGCCTGCGCCGCCTTCCTCCTGTTCCTGGCCTGGACGATCCGCCCCACCACCAGCGCGGCGATGCCCAGGCCGACGAGATTGAGGAAGAACGACCCGCCGCCGGACCCGGTGAGCAGCGGGGCGACGATGAGCAACGCCACCGCCAATGCCAGGGTCAGCCGCTTGTGCCGCCAGAAGAACCTGCCGGCCTTCACCGACAACGCCGTAAGCCGCAGTACCTGTGTAACGATGTTCATACATGCCTCCTTGTGTTCCTCGATATTCGTTCCGTGCAACGCCCAACGCGGCATCCGAGGCGTGGGCAAGATTCGAGTGATGGGATGATGGGATTTGCAAAAGCCGCACTCCGCCCCGGGCCGGATGCCAGGCGCGGGAAGCAGAGCGGGAGAAAAAGAACAACCCGCCGGGGTGTCGCTGTTACGCGTTCACCTGACGGCGGGCGAAAAAGCAGTACGCAACCCGGCCCAGGAGGCGTTCAACGACCTGGGGGCTGCGCAGGGAAGGGGCCGCGAACCAGCCTTATCCAACTGGCCGCAGGCGTGAGGAAGCGGTCGAGACGCCGTCAGCGCTCCAACCGCAGGGTGAGGGGAGGGCGAAGCGCGTCAGCCGCTCCGCGAGTGGGAGTGAAGGGGCCGGAGTTCCTGGCCTGAGTCCTGGTTCTGTTCGACACCTCCGGGGCGATGGTGAAAATGGTGCAGCACCGCATCGAGACGGACGCCGGAGGAGCAGAGCTCGACCCCGTTTCCGCATCACGCAGCGGGCGGGCGCTTATCCTCGTGGTCCGGCGCCGGGAAAGCAGGGCTCGATCCCAGGCGAACGGTCCGGGTCGGGGATGGACCATCCAGTTTTCTGGGCTGGAAACACTGGAAAAAGCCAGACAACGCAGTCAATTATTCACCAACCAATGAGCCGGAGAAACCCCCAAAACTGCCTTTCAACCCCTGGTCGGCCAAAGTGTTCGCAATTAGGCAACAACGGAGTGGCAGGAACGGAACAGCCGTTCCGCTTGCCCCCGGCGCCCTATTTCCGCCACAAACCGAGGGTGAGGAAACGGCGCAGCCGGAGCATCTTGCGGTCCACGATCACCTCGTCCAGGGCCTCGGTGCGGCGCCGCACCTCCTGACGCCGGTCGCCCCAGTCCCAGGGATACGTCGCCGGGGGCAGGGTGAGCTTGTGCTGCTGGATCAACTCGATCTCCAGCTCCAGCCGCCGCTCCCTGGCATTGAGCCGGTCCAGGGCGTCCCTGGTCCGAGGCACCGCGTCCCGGGCCTCGCGCCATTTCACAATGACCGCCGTGGCCGCGTCGCCGTACACCAGCTCCTCGCCGGGTTCCGCCTCGGCCGTCACCAGGTCATAGTAGGTCCGCCGGGGCCGCTCAACCACGGGCTTTGCCGCCGTGCCCGGCTGCGCCCTCGTTGCGCTTGCCGTCGGCGTTCCTGCCTGCGCCTGGGACGTCCCGTTTCCTGCCGACTCCAACGCCGCCACCCGCCGCTCCATTCCCGCCTGCGCCTTGGTCTGCCGCTCATCCGCCGCCTGCCCATCCTTGCTCAGTGCCGCCAGCCCCTCCCGCAATTCCTGCGTCAGCTCCGCCAGCCCGTCCTCCAGCATCCCCAGACGGTGCCGCTGGGTGGCCGCCGCCGACCCGCCCCCCTCCAATAGGTGCCTTTCCAACGCCCCGGTCAGCGTGGGCGTCAGCCGCCGGGACTCCTCGAACCGGGTCAGGGTGCGGGCGCTCAACCCCAGGGTCTCCGCCGCCTGGGTCTTGCCCTGCTCGCCGATCAGGTCCCCCAGGAGCGCCGTGAGGCGCAGCTCCCGCAGGCTGTCCACGCTCCGGGTGGCCTCCGGGTACTGCTCGCTCTCTGCCATCGCATCGCCCTCCTCGCTGGACAACTGTCCGATTTCCTGCCTGCCACTGTCCACAATCTCCCTCCCTTGCCGGTGGCGCACTGTCCGATTTCCAACGTGGCGCTGTCCAACGGGGCTGGAAGCTGCCCTGGAACCCAAGTGTTCGCTGGATACGTCCTGTAGGGGGGCCATTTCCCCCGATTTCAGGTTCAACCGGACAGGATTGGACAACTGTCCACCAACCGCCAATCCCTGTACACGGGTATGACACCACACCGGCCCCCGCAAATCCCATGCCCTATAAGGGGTGACGCGCGCGTCACCCCTTATAGGGCATTCCGCCCGGCCCGGCCCGTCGCCAGACTTGGTTGTCGAACATCCGGTCTCGAACCGGACGACAGGAGGCAACCATGTTCCGGAGATTCATTCCAACCTCGGGCCGGGCCAGGCGGCTGACCCTGCTGGCGGCGGCGCTGCTGCTTTCGGCAATCGTAGCCATACCCGCCAGCGGCCTGGCCCTGGCCCAATCCCCTCCCCCCTCCGACGACGTCACCCTGGTCAACCGGGACCGGCAGCTGGTGGAGCGCAAGAAGGAGGGGGACTTCGTGGCCCGCCCCATCTTCAGCCGCCAGGTCAGCGGCCTCTACTACGCCATCCGCCACCCGGACACCGGCGACTGGCTGACCAACACCTACCAGGTCCGCGGCGGCGAGAAGCGGCTGGCCGAGGGCTGGGAGTACACCTTCGAGTACCCGGCCCTGGACGAGCAGCCCGAACTCCACCCCGAACAACCCTTCCTGCTGATGCTGGCCGTGCCCCGCCAGGGCGGCGGCGAGCGCCACGTCTTCTACGCCCTGATACCCGTCCACCAGCCCAAGGGGTTGTGGGACCGGGTGCTGGGCGCGCTCGACCCGGACCGCTGGGCGCGGGCCGCCGCCAAATGGGTGATCCAGGGGGTCCACGGGACCCTGTGCGGCGTGGTGCAGGGCGTGTTCCAGACGGACATCGACGACTGCGGGGGAGGTTAGGCGTTATGGGAGACATCCTCACCGGAACCCCGCCGGACCTGACCTACGGCCACGAGTTCGTGCAGCAGGCGTGGTGGGCGGTGTGGGCCGTCACCACCGCCGCCCTCACGGTGATCCTGGGCTGGATGGGCCTCAGCTTCATCGTCCAGGAACACCTGGGCCGCCACCAGTCGGGGTGGCGGGAGATGGTGCCCCGGCTGGTGCTGGGCCTGGTGGCCGCCGCGTCGTCTTTGTGGTGGTGCGCCCTGGTCATCGACGTGGCCCACGCCGTTTCCCAGTTCATCGCCGCCACCCTGGACGTCACCCCCGGCGACCTGCTGCGGGCGCCCCTGTTCGCGCTTTTGGCCGCCGTGGAGACCGGCGAGGTCGGGGTGGCAATCTTCATCGCCCTGCTCTACCTGGTCTTCGGCTGCATCCTCCTCTACCTGCTGGTGCAGATGATCCTGCGCCTGGCCCTCATCGACATCCTGCTGGTGCTGGCGACCATCGCGTTGGGGTTGTGGATTCTGCCCCACACCGCCAATTGGGGTCGCCACTGGCTGCGGATGTTCATGACCACGGTGTTCCAGCAGGCGGTGCAGCTCGTCGCCGTGGCCCTGGGCTTCGCCTTCCTGGGCCAGTTCGCAACCATCGCCGAGTTCGAGCCGGCGCAGGACCTGGTGTGGAAGCTGCTGCTGGCCATCGCCTTCATGTACCTGGCGACCCGGGTCCCCTCCATGCTGGGCCAGCACGGGACCTTCGACGCCTGGCTCCAAACCCTCTACTTCGGCATGTCCCTGCCCGGCTCCATGATGCGCTCCGCCCGTTCCATCGGGCTGATCGCCGGGGGAGCCGCCGGAGGACTGGCGGGCGCGGCGGTAGCGGCCGGGGCGGCCACCGGAGCGGCCAGCACCGCCGCCAACACGGTGAACTCGGCGGCCCAGAACTCAACCCCAACGGGTCAGGGCGGCCCCACGCCCCGCAGCCAGGGGCCGTAGCCAAATGACGACAGCCACCGGCGGGGACGCCTTCCTCGCCGTGATCCACCCCAGGAGGTGAGTCATGTGCCAGTAAGCGGGCGGGAACGACCTGCCGAATAGCAGCGAACCAAAACAAGCAAGCGAAAAGGAGAAAGACTCTATGGGAGACCTGACACAGACCATATCGAACCTGGTGGGCATCCTGCTGGGACTGGTGGGCGTGGTCGGCGTGGGCTACTTCATCTACGGCGCCTACATGTACCTGACCGCCTCCGGCGCGCCCAACCAGATGGAGCGCGGGAAGTCGGCCATGATGACCGCCCTGGCCGGCATCGTGCTGGCCCTGGTGGCCTACGGCGTGGTGGAGCTGGTGATCAACGCCGTGGTGGGCAGCCCGGTGGACCTGGAGGTGCCCGACCCCACCAACTCCGGCGCCGGCGCCACCACCGGCGACGGCGGATAGGAGGGAAGGCATGAGAGAGCATGAAGTACCGACCCACGTGCAGGCCGAGGACAAGGCCCTGCTGTGGTTCACCTTCCCCCAGATCGTGGCGGTGGTGGCGACCTGCGCCGTGGCCTACGGCGTCTACCGCTACTTCCCCTTCGGCCCCTCGGGGCTGAAGCTGGGCCTGGCGATACTGCTGGGCGTCCTGGGCATCGCCATGACCGTGGGCCAGGTGGGCGGCCGGGGGCTGCCCCTGGTGGCCGCCGACCTGCTCAAGTACAACCTGGGGGCCAGGCGCTACGCCGGGTCCCCGGCGGAGCTGGCGGTCAGCGCGCCGCCCCCGCAGCCCGAGGCCAGACCCGACCCGCTGCGGCTGCTGGCGAAGAAGGCCGCATCCGGCGTGGGCCGGGCGGCGAAGGCGGTCCGGCGCAAGGGCCGCGCCCCCTTCCGGCCCCACAGCTGGTTCGGCCGGGGCCGCCGCCGCAAGGATGCGGGCGACCAGCAGTTCCGGCCCCAGGAGAGCCAGCAGGAGAAGCCCCCGCGCCAGGGGCGGCGCCGGCCCTGGGGCCGCTTCCTGGCGCGGGCGGCGTTGGGCCTGCTGGCCCTGGTGCTGTTGCCCGGCAGCGCCCTGGCCGACGACCCACCCTACGGCGACGCCTGGCGGCTGGGCGAAATCTACTTTGAGCCGCCGGAACCGGTGCCGGGCCGCCGCGTCTTCGTCGAGCGGCTGGCCGTCTCCGGCGACACCGCCGCCGTCACCCTGCGGGCGGCCCACGACCTGGACCTGAAGGGGCGGGTCTTCGGCGGCAGGTCCGGCAGGACCCTGAGGATGGGATTCAACACCGGCCTCGCGGCGGGGGAGAGCCGGAGCTACAACCTGACCCTGGACGGCCCGGCCCCGTCCTTCACCTTCTCGTGGCAGGACGCCTTGGGCCGCTCCGGGGCGGCGTCGGTGAAGGGCCACCAGATTCCCTACCCCCTGCCGTCCATTGACGGGGAGCTGTGCGACCTGGAGGTGACCTCCCTGGAGTGGACGCCGGGGCGCATCGCCGGCGTCATCGCCTCGGAGTGCGTCGCCGAGACCCGCCACGAGGAGGACCTCCCGGTGTACGGCGGCCACTTCAGCCAGTCGGTACCGGCGATGTTGGACGCCACGGTGACCGGCATAACGGGAACCGTCAACGTCGTGTGGGGCGGCCACCGCGCCAGCACCGCTTTCGTAGCCGACGGCGAGACCGGCTTCACCCTGCCCGTCGCCAACGGGAGGGCGGCCCACGAGCTGGAGATCACGGCGGACCTGACGGCGACCCTGAACGTCCCCCGGCCGCCCATGTTGCAGACCGTCCACCACCCGGCCCGCACCGACGTGTACATCCGCCGGGTGACCTGCCGCTGCGGGGAAAGCAGCACCGTCAAGACGGTGCGCATCTACGTCCGCCACCCGGAGCACGTGCGGGCCGTGGAGAACCGGCGCGCCGACGTAACCCGCACCCGGCCGGAGAGCATTCCCCTGCCGCCGGGACTGGGCCTGGGCGCCGACGCCCCCTACCAGGCCCTCCACGTGCCCCCGCCCCCACCCCCGCCGCCCCGGGCGGAGCAGACGCCGGTGGGCGGTTCCAACTGGTGGAGCTGGCTATGGCCGGGCGACTGACCGCCGTCCTGCTGTCCTCGGTTGCGGCGGTGGCGACCGTCGCCGCCGCGCCGGGGCAGGACGAGATGGACAACCTGACCGCCGCCTTCGACGCGGTGCTCACCGGCATGGCCTACCTGGGGGCGGGCCTGTGCTTCTTCGCCATCGTCTGGGCCGGGTTCCTGCTGATGGCCGAGGGCGCCGAGGGGGAAAACCGGGGCAAGGCCCGCACCGCCGTGTTCATGGCGGTGGTCGGCCTGGTGGTGGTGCTGCTGGCCAAGGGCATCGCCGCCGGCATCATCGACAGGATCATCGAAGTCCTGCCCGAAATTTAGCAACGCAAAGGAGTTTTGAATGGTGAAACTGACGTTACCCAAACCGAAGGACCTGGCCGCCCGCGTCCGTAAGGGCGGTGTGGCCAGCCAACCGGAAACCGATGAGGGGGTGGAGGTCAAACCGCCGCCCCCGCTGCCCCGGTTCTTCATGCTGTCCCACCTGGAGGAGGACGGCCCGGTGCGCCTGGACGGGGTGAAGCTGGCGGTCATGGAGGCGATGGGGCTGGAGCTGGACGAACCCAAGCTGGGGGCCTTCGCCGGTTCCCTCAACGCGGTGGACTTCCCGGTACAACTGCTGGTGCGCCAGCACCCGCCGGTGCTCTCGACTCTCCGCAACAACCTGATGGCGGCCCAGCCCGAGGACCTGCCCCAGCAGACCAAGGACGCCGCCGACAGCCTGGGGCGGCTGCTGACCACCCTGGAAAACCGGGAGGGCATCCTGGACCGGCGCTTCTACGCCGTGTGCGAACACGACCGGGCCGACGAGCTGCGGGCGCTGCTGGTGAGGGCCGGCCTCGGCGTCTTTCCCCTGAACTGAGAGCCGCTCCGGCTGCTGCTTTTGGCCTGCGCCCTGGGCGGTTCTCCCAACGAGCGCGACGAGGACGAAGAGCTTTCCATCGAGGTGAACCGGCGGGACATCCGCATCGGAAGCCGTCTGGTGCGCTCATTGCACCTGGGCAAGTGGCCCCGTTCCCTGGCGCCGGGCTTCCTCCAAGGGCTGATGGCCGCCGGGGCGCCCATGGACCTGTCGGTCCACCTGGGCGCCATCCCCACGGAGCAGGCGGCCCGCACCCTGGAGTGGCAGAAGGTGAGGTTCGAGTCGGCCCAGAGCCTTTCCTTCAAGCGGGGCCGCTCCATGTCCCCCGAGGCGGAGATCGCCCTGGAGGACGTGAGCCGTCTCCGGGACGAGGTGCAGCGGGGAAGGGAGCGGCTGTTTCACGCCTCTCTGTCCGTCACCCTCCACGCCGACAACGCCGATGCCCTCAAAGACCTGACCCAGAAGGCCCGGGCCCACTTCGCCGCCACGTTGGGCAAGCTGGACCACCTGCCCTTCCGCCAACGGGAGGGGCTGCTGTCCACCCTGCCCCTGGGCCTGAACGCCGTGGCCGTGTGGCGAACTCTCGACACCTCGTCGCTGGCGAGATTGTTCCCCTTTTCCCCGCCGGACCTGGACACCAGGAGCGGCACCCTCTACGGCATTGATCTCAGGGCCTGCGCCCCCATCGTCTACGACCCCTTCGACGGCACCCACCTCAACGCCAACACGGCCGTCCTGGCAAGGTCGGGCAGCGGCAAGAGTTTCGCCACCAAGCTGGGCGTGCTGCGGGGGCTGTGCCGGGGAGTGCGGGCCTACATCATCGACCCGGAGGGCGAGTACACCGACATGGCCCGCGCCGCCGGCGGACGGGTGCTGTCGCCAGGGATCCCCGGCCAGGGCATGAACCCCTTTGTCATTGACCGGGGCGACTCGGAAGAGCTGCTCCAGCGCATCGGCAGCCTGCGGCGGCTGATTGAGGTGATGGTGGGAGAAAGGTTGTCCGCCGAGCGGCGGTCCTCCCTGGACCACGCCCTGGCCGGCTACTACTCCGAAAGACGGGAGCGCACCGGATTCCGCGACTTCTACGCCTACCTGCAACAGGAGTCCCCGGAGATCGCCCACCTGCTGCGCCCCTTCGCCACCGGCAGCCTGCGGGACCTGCTCTCCGACGAGGGCGACGACCTGCTGGCCCACGAAGCCCTGGTCACGGTGTTCGACCTGCATCTCTTGGAACCTGAACTGAGACCGGCGGCGGCGATGGTCTGCACCGAGACGGTGTGGGCCGCCGCCGCCCAGGACCCCCGGCCCCGCCTGCTGGTGGTGGACGAGGTGTGGAGCATCATGCAGCACCCGGAGGGCGCGGCTTTCATGGTGAGCGTGGCGAAACGCGCCCGCAAGCACCGGCTGGGGTTGCAGTTCATCACCCAGGACGTGCAGGACCTGCTATCCGAGGACTCGTCGCGGGCCATCACCGGACACAGCGGCCGGGCGCTCTTGCAGAACGCCGCCTTCAAGCTGCTGCTCCAGCAGGACGCCGCCGCTATCAGCACCGTGGGCGAAGCCTTCGACCTCCCGGTGGAGCTGCAACGCTGGCTTTTGTCCTGTCCCCGGGGCGACGGGCTGCTCCTGGCCAGGGGCAACCGCTTTCCCGTCCGCATCGAGGCCACCCCCGAGGAGACCGAGGTCATCGAGTGGCGGCCCGGCCCGCGCCATTAGGGGCGGGCAAAACCGATACCAACAGCCAATCTCATAAGCAACGAAAGGAAGGAAGATATGAATTTGCAACTGAACCCCAGGAAAATCTTCCTGGGCAACCGCCAGCCCAGCGCCCCGGTGCTGCTGGCGGTGACGCCGCCCAGGACCGGCGAGCGCACCATGCTGGGCGTCGAGAACCTGCTCCAGTCCATCGCCGTCCCCGAACCCTTCTCCCTGGAACTGGCCGGCGCCGCCGACGGCGTTACCCTGCTGGCCCGCTGCCTGGACCGGGAGGTGGTCCGGGGCCAGCTGGCCGCCCACTACCCCCAGGCCCGCATCTAGGAGGTGCCCGTGGACGAGGACCCCATCTTCGTCCACCGGGGCGAACAGGCCTGGGGCCTGACCCTCCGGGCCTCCGGCCCGGAGTACGTGCCCCTGCGCACCTTCCGGGACGACGACCTGCTGTACCCCGGCTCCGACCCCCTCATCGCCATCATCGGCGCCCTGTCCAACCTGAAGGACGGCGAGCGGGTCCTGGCCCGGCTGCTGCTGCGCTCCCTCGGCCCCGACTGGTCCCAGGCCCACCAGCAGAAGGCCTTCAGCAACCCAGGCTACCAGCGGCCCGATCCCTCCTACACCTACCAGACCCGGCCCCTCTAGGTGGACGGCGTGACCATGGCCGTCCTGGGCGTGGCGGCGCTGGTCGCGCTGCGGGGCTACCTGTGGGTGCAGCAGGGGGAAATCCTCAAGGCGGCGCTCCTGGGCATCGGCACCGCCCTGGGCCTGGCGGTGGCCGGCTGGGGCTGGTGGCGCTGGAAGCAGGGCCGCAACCTGGTCTACGACCCCCTGATCATCAAGGAGAAGGTGGGCCGCATCGCCTTCGACGGCGAGCTGGAAATCATCGCCGTGCTGCCCGAGGCCGCCGACCCGAAGGACGGGCTCCGGCGGGCCAAAGAGGTGCTGGAGCCGGTGGCCGCCGCCTACCGCCACTACGACCATCCCGCCGGGGCCAGGTTCAGGGCGAGCAAAGTGCGTCCCATCGTTCCCGTGATGAACCTCCACCCCGCCGGGCCAGGGATGTTCGGCAAGCGCAGCGTCCTGGGCGTGCGCGAGGCGGCGGCCCTGTGGCACCCGCCCGGCGCCCGGGACGAGACACCCCTGCTGGAACGCTCCGGCTCCCGTGCCCTGCTGCCCTCGGCCCGGGGCGTCCGGGGCGGCGCCCTGGTGGGCGACACCACGGCGGGCCGGTCGAGAGAAATCCACTTCCCCGAGGACCTGCTGCGCCGCCACCATCTCTACGTGGCCCGCACCCGGATGGGCAAGTCCACCCTGATGCACCACATCGTCAGCCACAAGCTCAGGGAGAAGGCGGCGGGCAACGACCACGACGCCATCGTGGTCATCGACCCCCACGCCGACCTGGTGGCCGGGCTGCTGGAGCAGGTGCCGGAGTCCATCGCCGACAAGGTGAAACTCATCGACCTGGCCGACCCCCGGGGCGCGCCCGGCATCAACCTGCTGGACGCCCGCGTCTTCGCCGATAGGGACCGCACCGCCGATTCCGTCGTGCGCATCGCCCACGGCCTGTGGGAGCAGTGGGGGCCGAGGATGCAGTCCATCCTGGAACACACCGTCAAGAGCCTCCACGAGGCCAACCGCCATCCGGCCACCGCCGACGACGAGCAGTTCACCCTCCTGGACGGCCTGTCCCTGCTGGGCGACGACAACTACCGCACCGGCGTCCTGACCCGGGTCTCCGACCACTACATCCTGGACTGGTGGGGTAGGGACTTTGCCCGTTGGAGCCGGGACTACCAGGGCGACGCCCTGGCCCCGGTGCAGACCCGCCTCTCCTACTACGCCTCCTCCGAGACGGCCCGGGCCATCATCGGCCAGCCCCGCTCCACCATCGACCTGCGGGAGACGATACGGCAGGGCGGCGTGCTCTTCGTTTCCACCGCCCAGGGGGTGGTGGGAAGGGACGTGGCCGCCCTGGTGGGCGCTTCCCTGCTCAACCTGGTGGACGCGGTGATCCGGGAGCAGGGCGCCCTGCCGCCCGAGGAACGGCGAGGCGCGCTGGTGGTCGTGGACGAGATGCAGTCCATGCCCGGCGTGGACTACGAAAGTATGCTCAGCGAGCTGGGCAAGTTCGGCGCGAGTTTCATCCTCGCCACCCAGAGCCTGGCCAAGCTGGATGACCTGTCCCGCACCATGCGCGACACCATCCTGGCCAACGTGGGCTGCCTGGCCGTCTTCCAGGTGGCGGGCAGAGACGCCCGGCAGCTGGTGTGGGAGCTGGGCAAGGACCAGGTGTCCGAGGACGACATCGTATCCCTGGACGTCCACCACTGCTACGTGCGGGCCACCGTGGGCACGGAGCGGATGCCGCCCTTCTCCATGATGGTGCGCAAGCCCGAGCCGGGCAGCCTGGCCGTGGCCCGCCGCATCCGGGCCGACGCCTCGGCCTACATCACGCCGGCGACCGAGATCGCCGCCCAGCAGGAGCGGGGCCGCCAGCGGGTCCACGAGTTCCGCCGGGAGGTGGAGCGCATCCGGCAGAGCCAGACCCCGCCGGACCAGGGCAAGGGCGAAGCCGGCCAGAACCTGGGCCGGGACGGGCAGCGCAGCAAGCACTTCCAGCCGCCCACCGGAGGAGCGCAGGCGGAGCAGGACAGTGGGGAGTCCGAGCCTGACGGCAATGCCGGTGACGACGGCGGTGAAGCCGAGGGTGAGGACCTCAGCCCCTACCGCCAACTGCTCCTTGAGCGGCAGCAGGCCGGCGCCAGCGGGGAGGGCGGACCATGAGATTCAGCCATTGCGAGGCCGACGCCCTGCGGCGCCTGGCCGATATGCCCTTCCTGGACCGGCTGGAGCTGGCCGCCCTCACCGGCTGGTCCCGGGGGCGGTGTACGATGCCGTTGCCCGGCTGGAGCGTGAGGGGATGGTGGCGGCCGTCCCCCACGCCTCGCCCCTGGTTCCCCCAACCCGCCGCCACGCCCTCACCGCCGCCGGAGTGGACCGGCCTGGCGGAGCTGGACGCCGTGCCCCTGGAGGAACCGCTGTTCCTGCGCCCCGTCTCCCGCCAGTGGCGGCGGGGCCTGCTGGAACGCCTGGACGCCGTGGCCGTCATCTACCGGCTGGCCTGCGCCATCAACCAGGTGGCCCATCCTCTTGTTTTCCGCTGGTATCGGGCCATGCCCCTGGACGCCGCCATCGCCCTGCCCGGCGGCAGGACCCTGGCGGTGGTGCGCCGGGGGAATACCAGCGACCGGACCGCCTTCGGCAAGCGCCTCTGGCGGCTGGGGCAGTTGACGCCGACCAGCGCCGTCCTGCTGCTGGCCCCGGACGAGGTGCGGCTGCGCCAGGCCCGGCGGCTGGCAACGGCATTGCCCGGGCCGGTGTTCCTGGCCCTGGAGAGCGACGCCGCTTTTGCCGGGGCCGGGGCCGCCGTGTGGCGCACCCCCTCCGGTCCCGCGCCCCTGGACCTGCAAACCGCGTTGGCCCACACCGGGCCGCCCCGGACCTGGCCCCTGCGGAGGCCGCCCCAACGTGCCGCTCTGCCCGATACCTTGGACCCGGGGGCCGACTGCCTGCTGCCGTCCCGGCTCAAGCCGGTGGAGAAGCGGGCCGTGGACCTGCTGGCCGACTGGCCTTGGCTGGCACCGGCCCACCTGGGCGCGTTGCTGGGCGTGAAGCGGACCCGCCTGTCCCAGGTGACGCGGCGGTTGGCAGAGTTGGACCTGCTGGTTGACGTTGCCGTGGACGGGCAGCGCCGCCTGGCCCTGTCCGATAGGGGGCTGGTCATGCTGGCCCGCCGGGACCGGACCTCGGTGGGCGACGCCCGCAAGCGGTGGAGCGCCGCCCTTCTCGACCCCGGTGCTCCCCTGGGCTGGCGCAACGTCGCCGGAACCAGGACCCGCCAATTGCTCCGCAACGCCGAGCACACCGCCGCCGTCCACGCCTTCGTCGCCGCCCTGGCCAGGCAGGCCCGTTCCCGCTCTCGGGAGATCGTGCAACTGGACCCGCCCCGCCGGGCGTCGCGCTACTTCCGGCACCAGGGCGGGTTGCGCTCGGTCCATCCCGACGCCTTCGGCATTGTCCGTAGAGGCGGCGACACCTGGCCCTTCTTCCTGGAGTGGGAGCGCCGGGCCGTGAGGCCCGCGACCATGGCCGCCCGCGTCGCCCCCTACCTGCGCTACTACGCCACCCCCAGGCCCACCGACGACCACGGCAGTCAACCCCTGGTCCTGGTGGTTTTCGACGACCCCATCGCGCTGACCCACTTCCTGGAAGTCGCGGCCCGCGAGATGGAACGCGCCCGCGTGCGGGTGCCCCTGCTGGCCTCCCACCGCGAACTGGTGGAGAGCGCCGGGCCGCTGGGACCGGCTTGGATTGCCCGCAGCGGCGACCCGCCTGGCTACGCCTTTCACCCCGCTGAACGCCGAAACTTTGGTTGACCCCGGTCGCAGGTCATGGTAGGCTTTTCTAGCCACCTCAATCGCTTCGGCGGTAGGGCTAAGGGCGCTCGTCTGGGCGGTTTCTGTCTTTGTTGTGCGAGAAACGAAAACCGTTCAATCCACAGAGCCCTTTATCCGCCGTTTTGCCGACCGTTATGGAGGCTATACGATCCGCCCGCGACTACCGGCTTTTGCCGCCCCCCACTGGCGAAGAAAGCCGACCGATGGTGCGTGTGTTGCTGGACTTACACCTAGGCGTAAATTACCCGCATCGGTAGCCACCTGTGGGCAAGGACCTGAGATTCCCTAAACCGACGTAGGCTCCGGTCCCGACCTGACGGGTGAGGTACCGATCGCAAGTGACTGATGGAGGCGATCCACCATGTCGTCTCAACTGCGAGAGATTCATTTTACCGTAGATTCGCAATTGCTTCGCGAACTCGGCGAGCGTCTGGTTGGAAGGCAGTACATCGCTCTTGCCGAGTTGGTGAAAAATAGTTATGACGCAGATGCGACAAAAGTTGAGATCCGCATTGAAGACGACCTGATTGAGATAGTAGACAATGGTCATGGCATGACCTTTGAGGATTTCAAAAATCGGTGGATGCGCATTGGCTCGGCCCACAAAGTTGCTCAGATCAAGTCCCCGAGATTGGGCAGGCCCTTGACTGGTTCAAAAGGAGTAGGCCGTTTGGCTGTCCAATTTTTGGCCAGTGAACTAGAGTTGCAATCAGTCCCAACCGTAGAAAATTCAGATGGCTCGCCCCCTCAAGAACTTCACGCCATAGTTGATTGGGACCATGCAGTTATGGCTGGCGAGCTGACCCGAGCGACCGCACTGTACGACGTCAGGCAGCCGGAAGCAGGTGCTTTTCCGATAGGAAAATCGCACGGCACAAGAGTTAGATTAACAAGGCTAAAGCAAGGGTGGGAACCAAAAGAATTCGAAAGCCTGGCCAAGGAAATATGGTTCCTTGAGCCGCCGTTTCGCCGAATTAGCGACAGACCGGACGATGAAACGGACGGTTTCAAAGTAGAATTGATAGCACCTGATGCCGCAATGGCATCTCGGTTTAATACGCAAATGTCCCGTATCCTTGACCTGTACCGAAGCCGTATTGTCGGTCGCCTTCTGCCGGTCGGCGGCTCGGAAAAAGGAAACCAGAAGAGAGAAGTTCAGTTGTCTCTGGAATTGGAACGTGAACCCGCTCAAGCCTTCAAGTTTACGGTTCCGGTTAGGAACGAAGGTCAATACTTGATCAACAGCTTGGAATTCGAAATCCGTATATTCAACTTGGCCGGCCGACAAGGACATGGCATTCCTGTCCAATTGGCTAGAGGTTACATGAGCGATTGGGGAGGAGTCCACATCTATGACGCTGGGTTTCGAATTCCTTACGCAGGTCCGGAAGCCGACTGGCTGTTGCTTGAGGTTGACCATTCACATCGAATGAACAGGTCTCGGCTTTTGCCTGACGAGTTGCAAGTGCCGTTGGGATTGAACCACCTTCCCACCAATTCACGTGTCCTTGGCGTAGTCCATATAGACACTACCCGCGAGGCGTTGGCAGCTCATCTGGCGGGTTCATGCGCGCCCGAATACCTACAGATACAGGTCTCTCGAGACCGATTGGTGAGCAACGAGGCCTTCTTCCAATTGCGTGACACAGTAAGGTTTGCCTTGGACTACTACGCGACGCGCCTTAAGGCCAAGCAATTGGAAGCAAACGCACAGAATCGCAGGGTAGAAACCCCGACCTCCTTGGCTCAAAATGTCTGGGATATTTTGGATCAACACGAAGACCAAATCCCAAAGGCTGTAGCCACGCGGCTCAAGACGGAGGTGGGCAAGACTATTGAGTCTATCCGCGAGCAGTCCGGGTGGGCCACTAAACAGTCCGGTTTGCTTGGTGCAATGGCGACGGTAGGGGTAACGGCGATGGCGTTGGACCATCAATTCAACCAGCAACTAAACGTGCTGGAACACCACGCCACGTTGCTGGAGGCTGCGGCCGGGATTGACTCAGATAAAACGGAAGCCATCGGTGAGATTTCGCAAAAAATCAAGCAATGGATCCAAGACGCGCGCGATACCCGGGCGATTTTCTCACCGATTGCGGACGAAAGGAACAGGGAGGCGGTCAGGCGCTTTAGGGCGAAACCACTCGTCACCAGTATGGTGGGCAATATCAGACCGATCCTACGTGGAGTGACAGTAGAGGTTTCTGACATTGACCAAGAACTGATGCTGCCGGAGACCAGCTACCCAGTCTGGATGGCCATTTTTCACAATCTCTTCATGAACTGCTCCAATGCAATGTTGGACAGTGAGGTCAAGCGCATATCGGTATCATCGTTTCAATCGGGTCGGCGCCGAGGGATTAGGATCCAGGACACGGGAGTAGGCATTGACCTTGATCAGTCGGAAGGTTTGTTCGAACCTCTCCACAGGGGGCTGGAAATTTCGGCTGAACGTCGCGCGTTGGGGTACGGTGGAACAGGCTTGGGTTTGTCCATCGTGCGTATGTTGGCCACGGATTTGAGAGCCGATGTCCACTTCGTTGAACCGACAGATCCATTCAAAACGTGCTTTGAGATAGCTTGGAGCGAGAGACCATGAACCAACTCAGGATACTAGTTTTTGAAGACCGGAACGAGGTCGCTGCCAGTTGGGCAGACGCTATACGCGATGGCCTCGGCGTTGGTGCTGTGGATGTGGAATCTGCCACGCATGACTCTTTTGAGCGTCTTCAGAACGTAACCAATCTCCGGAGAAGCGAATGGCGAAAAGATGGCCACGGCAATGGCATGGTTGGTGAGCACGAAGCGGACGGAAAGGACGTAGCGGTCGTTGATTATGACCTGCTTGAATACTCAACCACATACAACCCCACTGGAAGCAGGCTTGCTTACCTGTTGCGCTGCTTCACCACATGCGGTTTTATCGTCGTGCTAAACGCCCAAAGGCTCAACATTTTCGACCTCAGCCTGAGGAGTCCCAGCGAAGATTTCGCCGACTTGCACATTGATGGTCAACAATTGGGCAATCCCGGCTTGTGGCGAGCCGAATTCAGTGGGTATCGACCATGGCACTGGCCGGCCATACCAGGCGCCGGAGAGAATTTCAAACGCTGCGTGGACGATGTACGAGACCATTTTGAAGAACCCGTGTTTGATTTCTTCGGATTGGACCGTGTCATTGATGCGGTACCTTGGAGAGTTCATGAGTTCTTAACTCCCAGAGGCGACCCTGTGGAAAAAGTGACGTTCCGAGACTTCATCAAACGCTCGGACGCCGGGAAAGAAGCCAAGGACGAACTAATCCTGGATCAACTATGTCGGGTAGCGGCCTCCCGCATCGTGACACTTCTCAACTCCGTCATCCTACCGGATCAGAATGCCCTTGTGGATGCGCCTCACCTCGCTTCCAGGTTCCCCAGCTTGATCAAGGACCGAAGCGAAACGATCGAATCATGGAACCGTCTGTGCAATCCGACGTCATGGGATGTGATTGGCCTTCTTGACGAACGGCTGAAACAGTACCAGTTCAAGCAGCCTCACTGGTTGTGGAGGCCGGCGTGGTACTGGCCTGAAATCAATCGCGACGAATGTATCGAGGAAGTGAGGGACCCATGGAAGTCTGGGGAAGCGAACGCAAAATGGGTGTTCTGCGAAAACGTGTCAAAATTCTTGCCCATTGAGTGCGTACAACCGTTTAGGGCACTGGTTTCCCCACCGTATATGAAACGGTTCCTGCTCAATCGACATTCTGATGTCGCTGCGGAATTTATACCGGAATTGGGTTCCGAAGGAATCTTGAACCCGTTGGGAGTGACGAACGCACCTGAAGCGATGTTGAGTTACTGAGGTAGGCCATGTTTATCCAGCCGGTAGACGAGGACGCCAAAGCGACCATTCGCGGGATCCTCGAAAGATTCCTTGCCATTGATAACCATTGGTCTAAGGGTAAATTCAGTGAACTCTACTCCGAAGCCTGTGCCCGGTTCGAGATGAATTGCCTTCTGCCCCAGGCACTCAGCTCCAGTCTCAGCGAAAATCCCCACCTCACTATGAGGGACAAGGATCACTATTTCGTCCTGGAACCTCCTGAGAACGAGAGATTTCTGCCTTTTGTCACATTACACGGCACTGACGATTGGGTGCACTTCAGGGTCTACGTCCTGCTGGCAGCCTTTGACGAAAACTTGAAAATTCAAGGTGTGGCTTTCAGATACGAGACCGACGAAGGAGACGGCGGCGATAAGCATGATTTCTGCCATGCCCAGATGTGCCGCAGAATAAAGCCAAATGGGAAAGAGGTGACCCCTTTTTGGATGTTGGAATCTGATCCAACTATCCCACTGGAAGCCAAGAATCAGATAAGCCTTGTCCTCTGTATGCTGACTTCCATTTACGGTAGGCGATGGGTACTTGGAAAATTCGACCGCACGGACGGAATGGTTTGGGAGCAGATGAAAACTATCAGGGCATTGAGGCAGTTCCAACCGCAATGATCCGTAGAGTGGCGACCCCAAGTCGCCTAGGGGTGAGCTCTTTGGGTATCCCGGAGATGCAGCGCCGCTAAGGGAATCCGATGCAGATCTCGGGCTTAAGGAGTCCGTAAATCCGCCACCGGCGACAACAGGGGATGTCCATGACCGGGCAATCTGGAAGCTAGCGGGAGTGAGACACAGGTACCGCCCCAACGATGACATGGCATGATCAAGTAACTGGAATCGGACGTATGCCGATAGTCAGGTATAGAATTGACTACGCCACACCCCGCGCAGAGGTGCATTTGTTGGCAAAGGATACAACGCAATTTGCCGCCCAACCAGTTGCCGTAGACTTGTTCTGCGGTGCTGGCGGGCTTTCATACGGGATGCAGCGTAGCGGCGTATCCATAGCCGCGGGTCTGGACGCCGATCCAGTTTGCAGGCATCCTTTTTCCGCCAACGTCGGAGCCGCATTTCACGAACTGGACATCGCTGACGTTACGGCCGAGTTCGTCGATTCTCTGTTTCCGGATACCTGCGTTCGCGTACTGGCGGGGTGCGCACCGTGCCAGCCTTACTCCCCCTACGCTCACAAGAACTCGTCAGAGGACCGACGTTGGCAACTGATTGCCAAATTCTGCGAACTTGTGAGGGAACTCAAACCAGGTATCGTTACGATGGAAAACGTGTCTCACTTACAGAACCATGACGTATTCAGCGAGTTCCTGCAGACGCTCAAGGATTCAGGCTATGCAACACCATTCAACGCAGTTGTCCACTGCGCCTATTACGGCGTACCCCAATCGAGGAAGCGGTTAGTCGTTATCGCTTCCCGTTTTGGCGAGATTGCTATGATCAAACCCACTCACAAGCAAGCCAAATTCCGGACCGTACGCAAGGCTATCGGAAGGCTCAAGCCTATTGGCGCCGGGTCTACACACCCGAGAGACCAACTGCATAAGGCAAGTGGCTTGTCCGCAAAGAATTTGACCCGTATCCGAAGTTCCACTCCCGGCGGCAGTTGGAGAGACTGGGAAGAAAATCTCAGGGCCGAATGTCACACAAGAGAATCCGGCGAGACGTTCGGGAGCGTGTATGGCCGCATGGAGTGGGATTGTCTGGCTCCAACGCTCACTACACAATTCAACGGGTTTGGGAACGGCAGGTTTGGCCACCCAGACCAAGACCGAGCCATTTCACTCAGGGAAGGTGCGATACTACAGACATTTCCTAGGAATTACTCATTTGTGCCAGATGGCTCGCCAGTGCATATGAACCAGATAGCGAGAATGATAGGCAATGCCGTGCCAGTCAAACTTGGGGAAGCCATTGGAAAATCCATCGTCGCGCACCTGGCGAACTGCTCAAATGCTTTAGGAGAGTCCCAACGTGAACCCAAATGAACAATCACCGGCCCAAATCCTCCGAAAACTAGCTCAGGTGTTGAGAGAGGAGAACTGTGAACCGGACGACCTGATACACGCCTTCGGTAAAGTGGAGGAGCAAAGGGTGGAAATAGCGGAACTGCTCACGTCGTTCCTTGAACGACAATCCGAGTGACTGAGACCGAACGGATTTCACGGTGAGCCCCTGGGTCCCAGGAACGACGCTATGCGAGTGAGGACGGTATCTAAATTCCGCAACTCGCACTCCCACACCGTCAGAGACTCCCATCCAAGTTTTCGCAATGCGGCGAGGTTGTCTGCCTCGCGTTGGCGATTGCGTTCCATCTTAGCCAACCAGAAATCTCGGTTTGTTCCGGGAACCCGCGCCCGGGAGCAACCTGAGTGCATGTGCCAAAAACATCCGTTCACGAACAGCACCTTGCGACGGGAGGTGAAGGCCAAGTCTGGCCGACCTGGTAAGTCTCCACGGTGAAGTCGGTATCGGTACCCCAAGCGGTGGAGGGCGTGCCTCACGACCATCTCAGGCCCGGTTCCTTTCGACCGAACACTGCCCATAATTCTGCTGCGCACTTCGGCTGGAAAGCGATCAGGCATTGCGGACCTGTACAGCAAAGCGTCGACCAAGTTTGTCGTTGCGGCAAGGCCATGAGCGCGAGGCGCAACGTCTAAAGGCAACGACCGCTGAGATTTTACACACTCTCGCACGCATAGGGAAAGTCCATCTACCGGGATTCATGTGATCACCAACACGACGGCCCACGAGCAAGCATTTGAGTCGGTCGTGTCCCGGTTTGGCACCATTTGCAGGACCGGCAATCGAGTCAGGGGCTCCCTACCCACGACAACAACCACACTGTAGCGAAAAGACAAACCGAATTTGAGGATAACAAGCTGTACCGAACAACATGACAACACGCCATGAAACCGACCTTGAAAGCTGAAGGCGGTTGCAATTTAGCTAATAACCAATAATTCGTTACTGTGACGACTATGAAGCGTTCTGGATTTGGCTGTGCCCTTTGAGGGCACATATACGTTCAGCGCCCGTTTCCGGCCCGCGCTCATGATCGTCTTACCGTTGGGCTTTTCGTCGCTCCCGTCCTTGCCGGACCACCCCATTCTTTGTAGCGGCGTATTTGGCCCTTTGGGCACTGCCGGTGGAACGGGCTTGGTCGTGCAGTTAGGCTGAGACTTGAGCCGGAGAGAAAGAGGCAGGTCTCTGGAACAATTGGGACGGCCCTCCGACGGCGCGGCTTTTGAGGCACCATCTCCTACTGTGCGCTCGCGCATCGGACAAGCTTCAATGAATTGGAGAGTTGATTGGTTACTCGTTGCCCAGTATGCCAGTGGATCTGTGTCAACGGCTCTCAAGGCCGACGTCGTGCTTCTCCACCACCTCCGGTAGCAGCAGGTGCAGCAGCCCCATTCCGGCGGCCAGGCTGAACAGGGAAACCAGATGGCCGGAGCCGGGAGCGGCCCCGGCCTTCCAGCGCCACACGGTACGGGGTTGACCTTCAGCCGCCGGGCCAGGCCCCGCCAGCTCAACCCGGCGGCCTGACGGAAGGCGTCCAGCCGGTCCGGGAAGTCCGTAGGAAACTCCTCGGGCTCGATGTGATAGACCCACTGCTGGCGGCGGCCCACCGGACTACTCCCGGACCGGCCAGGGCTGGGATGCGTCCAGCAGCAATACCGCCACGCCGCCAGGCACGGAGCAAGCGAACTCCACTATGGCCCGCAGCTCATCCTCGCTGGGGGGCCGCTCAACGCGCCACAGCCTGCCCCGGCGGGCGGGCAGACCGGCGACCAGGGCCACCTCTTCCAGGGAGGTCCCCGAGCGGTCTTCCAGCCGAGCCAGCCGCACCGGAAAGTCCTGGGGCAGGGACGGAGCGGGGAATTTCCGGTAACGGTCCCGCTCCGCAGCGGTCATGCCCTTATTCACCGCTGTCACTGCCACTCTCCCCTCCCCTGACCCATAGGGTCAAAGCCCAGGCGTCGCCCTGGCACAGCACCTCGATCCCGCCGGGGATGCTGCGGGCCAGCTCGGCGATGGCCAGGATGTTGGCCCCGGAGGGCCGGCGCTCGCCCCGCCGCCACAGCAGGATGGCCCGGTCGGTCACCCCCAGCAGCCTGGCCATCTCCTGCCAGTTCACGCCGGCCAGTACCTTCAGGCCCTCCAAACGCCGCCCGAAGTCCTCGGGCCAGGGCGTGGGCCGGAAGTCCGCCAAAGGGTTGCGCTCTGCCAATGTCATGCAGTTACCTCCTCGGTCTGTAAATTACCACCAGGTCTTCGTCCACGAGCAGGGCCAGGCCGCCCGGCACCCGCACCGCCAGCCGCACCAGGGACAGCATGGCGCCGCCGTTGGGTTCGCCGTCCTGCTTGCGCCAGCGGAAAAGCTGGCGTGGGTCCACCCCCAGCGCGTCGGCCATCCCCTCCCAGGTGAGGCCGGTCAGCTCCTTGAGAGCCGCCAGCTGCCCGGGGAAATCCTCGGGCATCAGGGCGACGCCCGGCGGAAACAGCCGGTGGCCGGACGGACCGCGGTCCCTATTCATCGTTCTCCTCCAGGATGAACAGGTCCTCGAAGCGGGTGACCTGAAGGACCTCCATCAGACGGCGGCGGGTGTCGGCGGAGGCGCAGCGCCGGCCGTTGAACAGCTCGGAGACGAACCCCTGGGAGCGGCCGATGCGCCGGGCCAGCTCGTTCTGGCTCATGTTGAGCACGTTGAGCCGTGCCCATGCCTTGTCCTGGTCCAGCCGGGCTCGGAAGGCGGGTTTCCTGCGCTTCATTCCGCCCCCTCCCGCCCCGTCGCCTTTCCGCCCCCTTCGGCGCGGCCCTCGGCGGCGTCAACCGGCTGGGGATACAGTTCGGGGTGTTCCAGGTAGTGGCGGGCGATGATGCGGGCCAGGATGCGCAGCCCCTCGATGCGCTGGCGCTCCTGGTTCCTGGTGAGTTTTCGCTTTCTGCTCAAGGGGTTCTTCTCTCTTTGGGAACCGGCCTGACTTCCGGGGTAGCCTGGAAGGGGCCGGTGGGCTATACTCTGGTGGGGTTTAGAAATTCCGTTCTGTATGGCTGAGTGTAGCAACTGGTTTCCGGCAGAGACAATGGCTCAGAGGCACTCACGTCCTTGTTTTGACAAAGTGTTCACTTTGATGTAACAATCAACCCACAGAAAGACAACTGCTGTTCGGGCCGCGACACCGACCAACGGGGTGGCAAGCATGGACGATTACGACGACAACCTGGAACCCGACGAACTGCGGGAAGAAACCGAGGGTTACGAGGACATCGGCTCGCTGCTCAAGCGTCTGCGGGGCCGGGTGAGCCTGCGGGAGGTGACCCGGCGCACCGGCGTGTACACTTCCTACCTGTCCCAGATCGAAAGGGGAGTCAGCCACCCCGGCGCCAACGTGGTCCGCAAGCTGGCCGAGCTCTACAACGTGGACGCCCGGGAGTTGCTCAGACGGGCCGGCCACGGGCCGCAGCCCGACCCCTACGGCGACGAGACGATGGACGTGGAGCGGGCCTACCGCTATGTGCTGGACGCCCCCCAGTTCCGGGTGGGCACCCGGCCCGACGGTCCCCTGTCCCTGAACGCCAAGCGGTTCATCGTGGAGATGTACCAGAAACTCACCGGCAAGAGGTTGTTGGAATGACCGGGACCGTGGGCGGCTTCTGCCGCGACCTGCTGGACGACCATGAACGGGGCCTGCGCCCGGGCACGGAAGGCGTCGCCGCACGCTTCGTGGAATACTTCCAAATCTCGCCGCGACCCGACCTGGATGAACTGACCGCCCTGGTGCGGTGGGCTTGAGTGGACAAAATCGAGAACCGAGGCCGTCCGACGTCACCCCATCCGACGGCATGGGGATGGTGTACGTCAGAACTGCCTCGTCCTCCACGATCTCGATGCTCTGCACGAAGTTGCGGATGAGGGCCTTCCGCTCGGGGAAGGCACCTTCCCAGAGAAACTCCCGGAAGTCTGCCACGTATCCTTTGATTTCCTTGCTGGTGGGCAACTTCGCCCGCCGCTGCTCCAAACTGGCCCTCGGCCTCCTCCCGCGCCGCCGTGAGCTGGTCCTGGCGGGCCTTCAGGGACAGGATTAGGGGGGGCAGCACCTCGATGGGCAGCTGCTTGGTCTCCAGTGCCTGGTAGAGGTTCTCCAACCGGGCCTCCACGTCGACAAGCTCGGCGCTGATGGCCGTCAGACGCCCGTTGACCTCACCGGCCAGGTTGTCGATCTCCTCTGCCACCAGGGTCACCAGCTCGGTGATGGTCTCCTCGGTCAGAATCCGCTCCCTGACCTTCTCGATAATGAAGTTCTCCACTTTCGTAGCGTTCAGGTAGCGGGCGGTGCAGGTACCCGATCCTTCCCGGAACAGGGTGCCGCAGACGTAGTAGCCGACTGGCCGCTCTTGGCCCCCTGGCCGGCGTAGGGCTTCCCGCACACTCCGCAGCGCAATAAGCCGCTCAGGAGATACTGGCTCCCCACCCGTCCGGGCCGTTGCTTTGCCGGCGCCCGCTCGTGGAGCCCCTGCTGCACCGAATCAAAGGTCTCCCGGGACACCAGCGCGGGCCAGGCATCTTCCACCCTTACCGGCTCCCCCGCCCTTCTCGTCCTTGCTCTTCAATCCCCAGACGGCGGTTCCGGTGTAGGCCTCGTTAGTCAAGAGGTAGTGGACGACGTTCTTCTGCCAGCGCCGCCCGTTGTGGGTGATGCCCCGGCCGTTCAGTTTCTTGCAGATTTCCTTCAGTCCGTTGCCCCGCCGGGAACTCTCGAAGATTTCCTTGACGATGGGAGTGGCAACCGGGTCCACCTCCAGGGTGGGACGATCCTTCACCCCGTCATTGACCTTGACGCGGTTATACTCGAAGGGGGCCCTTGAATCCAGGAAGTAGCCCCGGGACGCCGCCTCCCGCATTCCCCGGATTACCTCTTGGGCCAGATTCTCACTATAGAACTCGTGCACGCTCTCAATGATGGCCTCCATCAGCTTGCCGGTGGGGGAGTCGTTGGCGTGCTCGGTGATGGAGACGACGCGAATTCCCTTGCGACGGAGCATCGACTTGAAGGCCACGGCGTACTCTCTTTTTCGGGTGAAGCGGGAGAACTTCCAGACCAGGATGACTTGGAAGGGGGAATTGGCCTGGCTGCCTTCGTCGATCATTGCCCGAAACTGGGGACGGTCGGCGATGCGGCTGCTCTCGGCCTCGTCCACGTACTCGCGGGCCACGGAATAGCCGTTGTACTTAGCGTAGTCCCTCAGCGCCCTAAGCTGGGCAGCAAGTGATAGGGCGACGTCCTGGCGGTCGCTGGATGCCCGGGCGTACAGGGCCGCGGGCGTAAGTGGTTTGGTTTGTTTCGTCGGGTGTCCTTCTAACGGATTTCTGGTCTAGCCAGAGACTGCACTAACTTTGTGCCTTATGCTTTGCTGATCTACGTTTGGGCCAGAATGCTCTTCGCAATTTCGTATCCACGGGGAGTTAGATTGAAGACCCTCCCAGAACCTCCCCCTGTCATCGAGTTGGATTGATACTCTTCGATGAGGCCTTCACGTTCGAGTTCGCTTACAGCCGACCCCCAGATTGCTTCAGACCGCTTATCCTCAGGTTCAAAACACTTGCGCCCGTCGATGTAGATCAATAGACCAGCCGCGATTCCCTGCCAGTGTATCTCTTTAGTCTGTGAGTTAAACGCATCGGTAAGAAGTGTCACCGCCTCTCCCGAAAGCCGATCTAGAAGGGAGTCGCTGCCGCGCTCGTCCACTTGCTGAGTCAACGAGGTAGCGGCGCTTACAAGGTCGTTGACTAAGAAACTATCTCAAAACACCTACCCTAGACTCCTCTCCCTGGATGGGAGAGGATTGAGGTGGGGGTGATAGATACAGCCCTCCATCCTAACCTTCTCCCGCCTGGGGAAAAGGGAACTTTGAGATAGTTTCTAAGTCCACATAGGAGGAGGCCTTTTGTAAATCTCTACCAAACCCACCAGCGACGTCTTCCAAGAATTTACGTAGCTGCCCGCTGTCGGAGGCGTCTAGGGCAAAACTTCTCCAACCCTGTTTACCTACTTCTGGTGGGGTAACGCCACGGGCACACAGGTAGATTAGCCATTTCCCAGCCATTCGGCGTGTTTCGAGCTCATTCGCCACATCAGGAGACACCATTGAGTCAGGAGTGAGAAGCGAAACCATGAGCTCCGCTTCTACGGCTTCACGAAGTAAAGCCTCGTCAGGGTCCTTGCCAGATTCAAGCTGATACCCGTTATTGCTGGTGGACCGAATTTCATCACTGGTGAAGCCCAAGCTGAGCCTAAGAAGCAGGATCAGCAGTCCTGTCAAATCCTTGTCCTTACTGCTATGAGAAACGAATATCTGGATCATGATCGTTAAGATCTCCGATTGTCATCCTTCCCCCTTGTGCAGTGGAGTATCATGCAGGCTCCTTCACAACCGGCTCGATCCCGCTTACGTCGGTAGTGGCCCGGGCCACATCCAGGTCGTACATGCGCTGAAGGTTCAGCCAGAACTCGGGAGTCATTCCCAGAGCCTTTCCGATTCTCAGCGCCGTGTCCGCCGTAATAGCTCTCCGGCAGTGAACAATGTCATGGATGCGTATCGGAGGCACGCCGATGGACTTAGCCAGGCGATATTGGGTAATGGATAACTCCTTCATGATCTCCGACAAGTGCTCTCCTGGGTGAATCGGTTGAGCCGTCATCATTGTTATCCTCCTCAGTGGTAGTCGGTGACTTCTATTTCCATCCCACCCTGGTCCGTCCAGGTGAAACATACCCGCCACTGATCATTGATGCGGATGCTGTACTGGCCCGCTCGGTCACCACGGAGGGCTTCGAGTCGGTGGGAGGGTGGTAATCGGAGGTCCGCCAGCGCCGTCGCTGCAACAACCCTCTGTAACCGCATCCTCGCCCGGCGTTGAATATCTGAGGGCAGCCGACGGACCGATTGTCCGTTGAAGAGCTGCTCGGCGTCATTGTCCCGGAATCTACTCAATGTTCTTACATCTTAATACAATACGTTAATACCGGCAAGAGTACATACTGCTATCGATGGTGCAGGTGCAATGTGGGAATTTGAGACCATCACCTGAATGCACCGGCAGGCTCCAGAACCTCAGGGCTACGCCACGCTTGTCCCAACGGCCCCGCTACCTCCATTCTTTCCCTATGGGACACCCAAAGCGGCACCGCCACTCCGGTGCGGGCCATTTCCCGGTGGGCGAGGTAACACAGCCCATCGTCGGTGAGGACGTGGCGCCGTTCGCGGGTGCGGACCAGGGATCGGCCGGTAAGGGATTGTATGACCTGGTTAGCACGGCGGCGGGTGACGCCTCCCATCAGCCCCATAAGCTGCTCCGTGTTGCACAGGGGCCAGGCGGCCAACAGGTCCAAAACTTCTTTGTCCGTGCAGGTGAGTTGTACGGCGAGACAGGACTTGACCTGCTCATGCAAGTCCGGCGTTGTCGCCAGCAGGTGGCGGGGGTACAGGGCGTCCGGGTCAGGTATGGGCTTGCTCGGCTTCAAGAAGCCGTGCCTGCGGCGGTCCGCTTCGTCGCTTTCCAAGAGTTGGCCCGTCCAGGCGATGATGTCGTCCAGGGACACGCTCGGGGCAATCTTCACCTGCGCTCCCATCCCGTTGCCGCACTGCTGCCAGACTACGGCCCGGTGGTCCCCGGCCAGTTGCTCACCCTCGGTGGCGACGAAGAAGGTCCGGTGCTTCGTCGGGTGGCCCAGGGTGCGGGCGGCCTGGCGGTTGGCCTGGTCGGAGCAGGCGATCACCAGTGTCACCGTGGGGCGCTGGCTCCGGGGCAGGTTTTCAATGGTTCTCAGCCGGTAGCGCAGGTTGGGCGAAGGCAGTGTTGGACCCTGGCGCAGGATGCCCACGGAACGGCCTCCGGACATGGTGATCAGGACGTCGTAAGGTCCTTGGCGGTAATGGTCCACCGCACCGTCTCGTTCTGCGCGTCGGCGTCGGCGACCATGGCCGCGACGTGGTAAAGCACGGCCACGGCGTCCAGGCGTTCGGCCAGCAGCCGGACCCACTGGCGGGACACCGGGTACTCCCGTATGAAGCGTTCCGTTCCGTGTTCGGCGTTTGCGGCGGCGTTGATGCCCTGCTCCGTGGGGAAGTAACGACGTTGGAGTTGAGGCCCCAAGCCGCCCAGGCGGTCGGCCACCGAGTCCACCAGGCCCAGTTTGGCCAGTTTCTCTAGTTGTTCGCGCAGAGTGGAGGCGTGGACCCGCCCAAGGCAGGACAGTTTCGCTACCGAGGTCAAAGGCGCAGCGCACAACAAAAGCAACGAGTCTTCCAATGCCGGGGACTAGGGGTGCATTATGGGAGTTGGTTCATTGGCTGGCACATTGGCAACCATCCACCGCTTGGCCGCCTCTCCGGCTCTTGCCCGGTCGATCAGCTTATCCGTGGCAATTGCCAGGGCTTCTGGGATCTCTCCCACATCGCCCAGGACGGCGCGGGGCACTGCGCGGCCCAGTTGCCCCCGTTCCAGGAAACGCCACAGAGTGTGACGGGATACGCCGAAAGTTTTGGTCGCTTGTCCCAAGCCGTGCAGCACCACGTAGGTTCGCACGTAGCGGCGGATGGCGTCGGTAAAGTCGATGTCCGCCAACGCCGACTTGATCGGGGCCGGCATCCCCCCTCTGTTTGTTTTCATTCTGCGCCCTCCGTTGGCGATTGCCGGACACTTAATTGTCCGGGGGGAAACAGTTGCACGTAAGGGCTTGCAAGCCATTGTTTTGGGCGCGGGTTTGGTATACGCCGATCGGGACGCGGAGACCCCCTGACAGGGCGAGCGTTTCGGAGCAGGGACTTTGATGCGGGGGATGGCGACGGGAATTCCGTCACGTCGGTGATGCGTCAGCCCAAGGCTATCCGTAGCTGGGTTATGCCTCAAATCGACGAGGCTGCTTCATTTCAGCAAGCACTTGGATTCCAGGGCAGGTTCCAGAGCTTCGGTTCATTTCCGGAATTGGAACGGCTCATGTGGCTCGCCCGAAATTCAGGAGTTCGTGACTAAATGACCTCCCTGGCGAGGACAATTGGCACTGGGAGGGCAGATGGAGGATACAGCGCCGGGGAAAAGGCCTGAGTGCATGGGGCAGTGCCTCAAACGAATCCGCCTGGTCTGACGGGTAGCCTCTTGGGTCGGAACTAGGGCTGGGTATTTCCCCGGGTTCCCGTCATGCTCCATCGCTACCCCACGTGAGCAAGCGATTCGGTCGGCGACGGGATTGAGGCGGCGAAGGATCAGCGCAACAAGCGATGACAGGGGTGGTCACTCTGGAGCCGCAACCCGACGAGGCCCTGGCCTTCGGCGCGGCGGTGCCGCTGGTGGCAGAGTGATGGAACCTGCGGACCGGGGGCGAAACTTCGGGCAGGGGAATTGACCGGGCCAAGAACGCGGTACGCCGGTGGGAACTGGAGATTGCCATGATTCAGGAATTCCACCTGACGCTCCCACCGGAGACGGAGCCTCTGGGCCGGGCGAGAAGGGCAGATCATGTTCGCTGGAGGCAGGAAGCCCTGACGGAGGCACGCAGGGGACTGGCAAAGGAAGAGCGGATGCGCTTGGTGAGGCGGGCACTTGCACTTGGCCCGTAGCGGAAGAAACCTTTCCAGACCACCCGCCGCGTTGACCCACGGCATTGGTAAAATCATGTTAAGGAGGAGCATCGCACGGCTCAGCGTTACTTTGCGGTCAACTGAAGCTCCAGCTGTGACGGAGCGACGCCGGGCAGTGCCTCCTTTTGAATGTATATATTGCCAACAGGCGCGTCTTCTTCAACTGCGTCATATCGGTAGGTCTTCTTGGTTTCCCGCGATAGCTTGACAGTGATGGTGGTGGGTTCGTTGGCGCTCATTGGTATTCCTACACCTGTAAAGTGCCTCCGGTTTCGTCCTAACCTACCAGCCCGTCCGAGCAAACTATGCGAACCACTTGCGGCTCCTGTGCCTCCGAACGACCAGCGTCGTCCGGAGGGTTAAGCCGGTAACGTTCCCTTAACGCTTCAAGCCGGGTGCGTAGGGCCGAACCCTCCAGCCGCAGTTCCTTGATTTCGCTCAAGGCATTCTCCACTTGGGGGGATAGGTCTCCCATGAAAATCCGGCGGAGCACCTCAATTCGCCCCACATCGGTCGGGGTACCGGCGGTCTCCCGCAGCGCGATGTTGAGTTGCCGGGAAACGTAGCGGCGCGCTCGGGTATCGCGGGGCCTCCTGGCCCTTCCAAGACGCCGTTGAAAGTCCCCCCTAAACGCCTCGAACGCGGCCATGACCCGCTTGTTAGTGTCTTCGGGCAAAGGTTCCGCCGGAGTACCGGGGGTGCACTCAGCGGCCGCCACCAATTGAGCCGGCGTAATGGCTCGGGGTTGAAGGTCAGCCCCCACAGCGTAGCAACCGTTGACTCCCCTGGAACCTCCGGCACCCAGTAGAACCACGGTCTCGGAGGGTCCCGGATCGTCGAAGGGCGAAGCGACTGACGCCAGGGTTGACGGCGACATTAGCGGCGCCTGCGACCCCTCAATGGCCAGCAGGTTCTGCACGTAGCTATCATTAGCGGCATCGGACTGGCTTGGCCGCACTCGAAGCGCCGAGCGTATCCCGTCGGGCAACTCCGTGATGGTCTGCCACAAATCCGGGTCCTCTTCCCGGATGCGCTGCAACAACGCCACGGCGCGCTGGCTCGCCGCCACCTCGTCCAGCTCGTCCTCCAAGTCCGGCATCTGCTTGCCGTCGTAAATGCGGTACATCACGTTAACGTTGAGCCGCTCCGCCTCTGACAATAGCTTGCTGTCCAGTCCGATCAGATCATGGAAGGACTGGATGCGCCTATGCAGCCGCTCCGTGAGGGAAAGCCCAGCGTCAACCGCCACGTCGGGCCACATATTGTGCAAATTGATAACGGCGTGTTCCGTTCCGATGCGGTCCACGCGTCCGAAACGTTGGATGAGCCGGACCGGGTTCCAGTGCAGGTCGTAGTTCAACACACGGGCGCAGTCCTGGAGGTTCTGACCCTCGGAAACGATGTCCGTGGCCAGCAGCACGTTAATCTCCGGGCCGGGGAGCCTTTCATTGGACGACAGGTTCCACGTCGGTGAAAACCGCTTGACGATGCTCTCCGCCTGCTGGCGGGTGCTGCCGGTCAGCCGGGCAATCGCGGGGTCGCGGCCCCCCGGGTTCAGTTGCTGATACAGGTACTCAACGGTGGTTTCTGCCTCGGAAAAGATCAGCAGCTTCCCACCTTTCACATCCGGCTGCTCCAGGAACTTTCGTAGAGTCTGGAGCTTATCGTCGTCCTCCGGCATGATGCCTTCCACCCGGGACAAGATGCCGCTCAATACCGCGAAATCCTGGTCCAAATCTTCAATCCATTTGGCGGTAGAGAAATCGGCGACATCGTGAACCAGCTTAGCGTTTTCCCTTCCAAGGTGTCGCCGCCGCTCCTCTTCCTGGGTCAAGACTTCCAATAGGTCCTCCGCATCGAAGGACTGTCCCGACAGCATCCGGGCTGACGTATCGCCGATGGGGACGTAGCCGGCGTCCAACGCAGCCCGGAAATTCCGGTTGCTCCGCATCAGTGCGTTGAGTGTGGAACGGAAGGCTTCGATGCTGGACTCCAGCCGCTTGAGCAACAGCACGGCCATCAACACGGCGATGCGGTCGGCGGCCCGGAACAGGTCACGATATTCGGGTTTGTTCCTGACCTCGGGCTTGATGTAGTCGGTAGCCCGATACCTGACCCCCTGGTGCTCGGCCAGCCTGGCCTCTATCTCGTTCAAGGAGCCGGCCTTGGCGTAAACCCGGTCCAGTTGATAGGCTACGTTTTCCAGGCACGGTTCGGGAAAGCGCACCGGCTGTCCCCCGACGACCGCAGTATCGCCGTACAGGTCCAGTATGTCCTTGCGGCGGCGGCGGATGAACACCGGCGCCATCGCTTGCTCAATGCCCGCCTTGGGGACCGCGGGTTTATCCGGCGGCAGCGGGGGAGCTGTCTTGGACCGGCTCCTCTGCCAGGCGTCGAACTCGGCCTTGTAGTTCTCGAAGTCAGCCCGGTGCTGTTGCCATCGCTGGGCGTTGTGGAAATACTCTTCCAAGCTGACCGGTTCGAGATTCAGACCGTGCTCCGTGTCATCCAGGAACAGCGTTAGCTGCCGGTAAATATCCATCGGCCCCAGGTTCTGCGGCGTGGCGCTGAGCAGCACCACCTTGTGGTCGCCCGACTCCAAGTAATTGCGTAGACCCCGGGAACGCTGGTTGACGTTGCGGAAGTTGTGGGCTTCGTCCACCAGTACCGGCCCCCGATAGGGGTACTCCTGTTCCAGGATGATTCCCCGCTCCGGGCTGTCACCTTCCACGTACCGGCCCAGTTCCTCGTCGAACTCAGGATCAGGGGGAGAGGCGATGACGCTGTGAGAAACGACTTCCGCCCCCAGCCCGAACCGTTCGTTGAACGCCTGCCACATCGGTTTCAACCCGGCTGGGCAGAGAATCAGCGGCGGCCCGTCATTGGGGTAGCTGACCCGCAACTGCCGCAGCAACTCCGCCCCCACAAAGGTCTTGCCTAGTCCGACCACGTCGCCGATATAGCACCCGCCGTGGGCTTCGATCATCCCCAGGCCCTGCCGCACCGCGTCCAACTGGAAGTTCGCCAATTCCTCGGTCCGTTGGGGCAGCAACTCGGTGACCGGAACGTCGGCGTAATAGAGTTCGTAGAGGGCCTTGAGATAGACGTGATACGGCGGGGTTCGGGCCAGCGCCCAGGACCGGGACAACTCCCTCTCCAGAGCCTCGCTGATGTCCTGGGAATCGGCCCACAGCGCTTCAAACCACTCCCGCAGAGCGGCCATCTCCGCGTCGCCGGTAACCCGGACGTTCAACTCGGTGTTGCCGGTGAACCCGGCCAGGGTCAGGTTGGACGAACCGACCACCGCAGCGCCCGGTTCGGCGTGGTTGTCATACCAGCACAGGTAGGCCTTGGCATGGAGCGGGCTGCGCAGGTAAACCCTCACCTCCACCTTGCCCGAAGCCACCATATCCCGCAGGGCGCAGACGGCGCGCTCGGAATCGGCAGTCTGAGGCAGAACGGCCACGCCGTTGGCGATGTGGTTCACCGAGTCTTGAGCGATGGTATCGCGCTGGCGGCGCTGCACGATGCTATCGGCCTCCAACTGCGCCCGCAACGCTTGGGATTGCTGCAACCCCAGGGCCACCGATTCCAGCGTGGGCCGGTCGGTGCGCCCCACCAAGATGCGCACCTTGTCCAACCGCGCCAGGCTGTCCGCCACCGCCTCGAAGCCGGACATGAAGAAGTAGCCGACGGCAATGTCGGCACGGGCCGAACTGTCCAGCATCTCCCGCAGGCGGGTCAGCAGGTCCGGGTCGGTGGTGGCGTGGAGGATGTTCATGAGTGCTTTAACTCCTTCCCCGGACGGCCCGCCCCCGCCGGTTTAGCCACGAAGGGGCGCGCCCTTCAACAGGTTCAGGGTGAGCGGGAATTTTTATTTTTGACCCATTTTGACCCATTTTGACCCATTTTGTAGCCGGGGCGGTCCGGGGGTTGGGGCCGGCTGGGGAAATTTTTCTCGGACATTTTCGGGCATCTCATTTATTCACGAATAGCAGATACCCGGCGAACTGCGCCTCGCTGCGGGCGTGGAGGATAGTCATGGCTGTTCCACGGTGGTAGCAGCAACAGCAAAATTACGTGGATTTCGCAATGTGTACCGCCGACCTTCTCGGTAAATATCACCATCTATGCTGATTTGGATGCCATCCCGAAAAGCCCGCCATACCTCATCATAATCCGCACTTTGAAAGTGCACTTTCAAAGCCACCGGGCGGCTGTCAAGCTCGCATACTACCACGGATTGACCGTCAAACTCCTCTCGACGCTGTCGATCCAACCCCACAATCTCACCTACTATATGCGCGTCGGTAAATGGGCTTTTTTGGCGCAGCAACTCCGCCCCTTGAGTGAACACATCCGCGGCGCTCTCGGTAAACCGGAATTCGCCATCTGCGACATTAGAAGGCCGCACCGCCGCCCAAGAGAGGCTAACCCCAATGCCGTGGCCACGGCGCGCTAAAGCCGCTACTGCATCGCAAAAATTTGCGCTAACCCCTTGCAACGGCACTTCCTCGAAAACATCCGTTATTTCTTTCCCTCCAATCACCGCCATCGCCGTTCGGTCAGCTTCGCGCAGTCCATTATTTAACGCAATGGTAGCCTGACGAGGAAATGGGGACCGGAAGGCGTCGCCCATGTCCTCCTGTGCGCCGTATCCTGCCGGCACATCCGAGTGCAAAGTCAATTCTGGTCCAGTTTCATATCCCGGCAGCGGACGTACACTCCGCACGTAATCGGTAACTTGGCCGCTGATGCCTCCCCGGTACACCGGCAGGCCCGGACGCTCTGCCGCCCGCGCCGCCGCCACTATCAGGTCCCGGGCGCGGGCAAGAAAATCTACACTATCAGTTAGCGTCCAAGCGGATTGTCCTACGCCGTTTAATGGCCTCAAGCGTATAATATCAGCACCTGCCCCCCTCACGTCGTAGTAGACATCCAACTGGGAGCGATCCTCAATCTCGGCAAGCAGCGCCACCGCTTCTGAAATCCGCACTGCATAAGCGTCGGATTGTTCACGCAAAGGTATTAGCAATTCGCTGACCTGCTCGCCGCTGGTTATGGACCATAGCATAATCCGGTTGCGCCAAGTTTCCTGGTGAACCCAACCGTGGGCGTCGAGGTAAGCGCGCAACACGGTGGGGGAAAGCTGGCCCAATGCTGATGCGTCCTTGATTTGCACATCCATAGGAAGCCTCCGCTGTTAGATCAGCTGACGGAACATATCATTTAAGCCATCTTGGTCAAACACATTATCAGTGGGCGCCGAAACTCGTACAGTTGACACATTTCTCGAAGGCCGCATACCCATTAGGTTAACCCAAAAAGCGCATTCTCTTAGGCTAAGTTCGTTCCGACTTTGAATTAGCCACTGGGCCGCATCGGTAGGCATTATATACAATATTAACACCCTGGGCAGGTCGTCCTCTCTGATGAGACGGTTATAGTCCTCAACCCGCAAGTCATATAGGATATTATTTCCTGAGACTTGGTAATTTGTGGTTGCCTTTAGCTGAAAGTCAACCCGATTTATGCCGCTCGCCATGGAAACAACCGTCCCATCGACGCCAAAGAGGTCAAGAACTGGAAGAGTAAGATTAAACCCGTCACGGAATATTACAGCCCGCACGTAGGCGAAAGACAATTCCTCCTGTATAAAATTGGTCGATACCAAGGTGACCTCCTGCTTGGCCCACGGCGATGTTCGTACTCCCGATAGTATTCAGCAAGCGCCGATGTTAGGTCAACCACCCAACTGCCAGAAATCTCCCTAGACACTCCCCGCCTTCCGACTCCGATTCTCCACCAACTACCATACTCCATTCTACACCCACCCCCCCGCACAACCCGTTAACCACCCAACTGTCAGTAATTCTTCCCCTACCTCCGGTAAATCTCCCCCCGGTGCAGGAACCTTTCCAGGTAGGCTATGTTGCCTTCCATCAGGAAGACCAGCCGGTGGTTTCTTATCCTGATTCGGTAGCGGGAGCCGACGTTGGTTAGATGGCGGACGCCGGCCACCTCGGTTAGCTGGGATGCGGCTTTCAGGTTATCAATAACTTCATTAACCAGGAGGCCAGTTGCCGGTCGCGCAGTTGGGCCAAGTCCCGGTTGAATCTGGCGGTGTATCTAACCTCCATCCACGGTCCCCAACGTGGCCCGGATGGTTTCCTCGCTAACCAAATCTTCCGGACCGTAGGGGCCGTATTCCTCCATCATCCTTGCCAGCGCCGCGTCCTCCTCCTCCTCATCGCTGGCGTGTATCAACCCCAGGCTGCGTTCTATAGCGGTGTTCTCTTCTTCGGTCAACCCGTACACCTCATACACCAACTCGTTTATTGCCCTTTCCAGGTGGCGGGTGTCGGCCTGGGCATCGGCCGACTTGGCGGCCAGGATTTCGTCCACCAACTTGACAAACGGTTCCTTCCCCCGCCCACTTCTCCACCAACTACCATACTCCATTCTACACCCGTCCCCTACCGGCCCCGTCAACAGCCAACTGTCAGCCACCCCCTAAACACTCCCCGCCTTCCGCTTCCTATTCTCCACCAACTCCTTTACTCCATCATACACCGCTTCCCGCTCCCCGGCCGTCAGCCCCAGCGCGTCATACACCAACCCGTCTATCTCCCGCCGGGCCGGCGATGGCGTCAGCACGTCCCAATCCGAGGTGCTGAATATACCGGCGTCCGGCTCCGGTAGCAGGCTTGGGCTTGCTATCATCAGGCTTTCAACCTCGAAAGCCTGTATTTTCAACAGCCCGCCCCCGAAATTAGCCCGGCCTGATATGTTGTACATTAGTTGCGAAATTGTTGAGTTCAGGGCAACGCAAAATTGCAACGATGACGCTTTTTCACTTGATAGCTCGTGCAAGTTATCGCCAAAGTGAAGTCCATCTGGAGCAAAGAACACGCGCGCAGTGGTATCTATTTGGTAGTTCATAGCCAACTGCGATACTTTCCTCTCCCCCAAGTCATACCATCGCCGCCGTGATGCTAAACTCCGTCTTTGGTGATACCCCTGTTCTTCGCCCCACTCAATATAAGCCAACGCCCTTGTGTCAGCTAATTCCTCTTTATCGCTGTGGCACATAAATAGCTTTATGGGCATATCGGTCGGGTTGACCGTGATTCTCCGGGATTCCTGCGGAGTAGTCATTATAGGTTGGCAAAACTCTGATTCAATGCCCCATTCGGCGATGTCTTCCAATGTCAAGTGGAAAAATTCGTTGGCACCAGTCTTGATACCAAAGCGGACGGTAGCAACATCCCCCAACCGCACCAGCTTGTCGGCGCACTTGTCCAAGACATGGTGATAGATGTCCGGGGCGCGTAGGTACTTGCCGCCCCATTTGTCGCCTACCCACTTTCGCCCGTCGGTTCCGGCAGACATCAGGTCAGCCCGACTCCGGGTAATTTCCCGGCGCAATTCCGGGTCAGCCAAAGCTGCGTGAAATTCGCCGCGCAGGGAAACGAACCGGCTTTGCCCGCCGGTTTGAGCGGCCTTGCGGATGATGCTGATAATGGTATTGATGTCAGCGGTAGCGAACTGCCGCTGTACGGCGCTTTCGTAGATGGCTTGAACGTGGGTATTGTTTAGCAGGAACTCTTGCAGCTTGGCCCCATAGCCCACATCCAGCCAGCTATTGGAGCAGACAAATACCTGCGTCCCGCCATCAACCAGCAGTTGCAATGCGCGGGCGTAGAAGTAGCAAAACAGGTCGGAACGGGCGGTAACGGCATCGGCGTATTGGCTGACCAGGACGGGCTTGTTAGGGCCGATATTCTCTTGCCTGACATACGGCGGGTTGGCGATGGCAATGTCAAACCCCCGGCGTTGGGCGAAGACCTCGGCGAACTCTACCCGCCAGTCCACCACGCCGTCCATTGCCGCCACGCCCGACGCCTGCCTGATTTCTTCCCGCAACTCCCCGATTTCCCCCTTCAATCGCTCCTTGTCCGGTCCGAGGAAGGCGCGCATATATTTGTCCTTGAGTTGGCCCAGCCGCCGGAACTGTTCTATGTCCTGGCCCAGCGTTCCCTGCACCTCCACGCCGGCGCTGGGGTCGGGGCCCAGCAGGCTGTCGCCGCAGACCACCTTGAAGTCCAGGTTGGGCAGCGGTTCCGGCTTCTCGCCTTCATAGTCGATGGACAGGGACAGCCACAGCCGCAGCATGGCGATGTTCACCGCAAAGTCGTCCAGGTCCACGCCGTAGAGGTTGCGCTGGATGATTTCCAGCTTCAGGTCGTAGAGGGCCCTGGCATCTACGCCGGCGTTGTAGAGGGCGGTTTGCAGTTCGATGAGTTCCTGCATCATGCCCAGCAGGTAGGCGCCGGAGCCGCAGGCCGGGTCCACCACGGTGACCTGGGCCAGGGCGTCGGCAATCCGCCGCGCCTGGGCCACCTGGATGCCGCCGGTTTCCTGGGCGTCCACGAACCGGGCGACGGCCTCGGACGTAATGCCGGTGTCCTGCCCTTCCAGGTAGCCCTTGAGCGCCTCGCGGCACATGAAGGAGACCACCGGGCGGGGGGTGTAATAGGCGCCGGAGTCGTGGCGGTAGTTGACTGTTTCTTCAAACACCTTGCCCAGCATCTCCGGGTCAACGGCCACTTCCTGGTCGTAGGGCGTGGACTCCATCACGGTAAAGTTGAAACGGTCGAACAGCCCGCTAAGGACTTGCGCGATGGCCGTGTCCGGCACGGTGATGCCCTCGCGCCGGTCCAACTCGGTCTGCTCGAACAGGCCGCCGTTGAGAAACGGCACACTGCCGATAGCGCGATACAGGACCGGATTGTCCCGGTTCAGGTCTTGAGACTGAGGGTTGTTGAGTCCGAAGAAGAAGAGATGGCGCAGCCTTTCGTTGTAGAAATTGGTCTGGCCGGAGTTGGCCTGGTAGTCGCGCCACAGAGCGCTGAGGTAATCGGCATCGCCGTTGAAAGTAAGCCAGCCCTTGCGGGACAGGAAGTAAACGAACATCAGCCGGTTGAAGAGGGTCTGGACAAAGGAGCGCCGGTTTTCCTTCCCCACCTCGGTGTCGGGGAACCCGGTAACGCTCTGCTCCGTTGCCTCAAAGACGCGCTTGTACTCGCCGAAGAACTGCCGAGTCACCGGCTCCACGTCGAAGGCTTGGTCCAAGGCAGTGCGAATGCTGCGGCTGCTCCGGTAGTTCCAGTAGATGTTGGAAACCTGCTGTACTGCGGTACGGCGGGGCAAGTAGCGTTCCACGACCATGCGCCGCAGGGTGGGGCGCGCGCCGGCGAAGGTGGGGAGGATGATGTGAAGCTGGGTGGCCGGTGGATTGGTGAAGACCAGCAGCAGGTCATCGCCAAGTTGGTCGGCCAGGAGCTTGGCTGCCGCGTCCACCACCGCCTTGCGCACTCGGTCGGTATCTGAAGCGGGCAGAGCGATGAACAGGACATGAACCCCGTCCATTTCCGCGACTCGCTCGGCGACGGCGGGCAGGTGTATGTTGCCCGTTGCGCCGGCCAGACTGACTTGGCCGGAGGCGGTGTTGAAGTCCAGCACCTCCACGAACAGCCCGCGGACGGCAGCCGCCCGCTGACCCGGTGAAGCGGCAAATATCCGGCTTATTCGTTCCTCAACCTCTACTGCGTCGTCTCGGTTCTGAATAGGCATAGGTTCATTCCTCCCGCACGATTACCATGATTATACTCCTATGCATCAGTGAATGCGGGTTTGGCGTGTCGGCGCCCAAGTATAGGGAGCCGCCTTCGGGCAAGCGCCGGTACTAGTAGTCCATCAGTGTTGGATTGACGGGTAGAGGGACTTCAGTTTGATGCGCGCATCCGAGGTGGTGAAGCGCCAGTCCACCCGTATTGCGTTCTGGTTGCGCTGTTGCTGCCACGCTCCCGCCTCCCGCCGCAGGACGCTTTGGTCGGGAATACGGCGGTCCAGGCATTGTCGAACCATCACCCCGATTTCAATCTCGGCCATATCCAGCCAACTCCCATGTTTGGGAGTGTAGTGAATCTCCAACCGTTCGGCGATGCGCCGCGCTTCGGCCGGTTCAATTTCCTCGTACAGCGAGGACGGGTGGTGGGGGTTCAAGTTGTCCATCACCAGCACCATCACCAGCACAATCCGGTCCTTGTGCGGGTAGTCCGCGTCCACCGGTTGCTGGACCACCCGGGCCCAATCGGCTTTGGTGCGCCGGTCCGTCACTTCCACCCGGCGCCACCCTTCCAACGGAGCGAACAACATGAACCGGTTGCTCACCCCGTTGCGCTCGTATTCGTACTCGTAATCGTAATCGTCGCTGCCGGCAGCCCCAGGCCGGGCCGGACGCGGCAGACGGGTCTCCTTCACCGGTTGTTTGCCGGTCTCGTCCAGTCAGACCGGAACTTCCTTGTCCCCATATTGGCGATGCTAGACTTCCAGCACGTCTTCCATCGCGCACACGAACTCCGAGCTGCCTTGCGGCGGGAGGCACCAACACTCTTTCAGCCAGGGCTTGAGTTCGTTTTTTTCAGCGTTTGACGCACCGTCTCAGGGCTGATGCGGTCCACTATCTCGCATTCGACCAGCCGGTCCGCCAACAATTTCAGGGTCCAACTCGCCCGTCCCGGAGCATGCCCTGAGCGGAGCCGAAGGGGCGGTTCTCCGCAGGCCAGGGCAACCAGAGCCTGCCCCGTACTGGATACGGGGTGGGCTTCCCCCTGACCGTCCAGCTTCTTCCGGCGACGCCGGATTTGCACCCTGCGTTCCAAGGCCGCGTCGACACCCTCCTCCACGCAGCGGCGGCGCACCCGTTCCACCGTCGAGCAACCAATCCGCAGGGCCCGGGCAATCTCTTCGTCCTTCATGGCTCCGTCCCCTTGCCCCTCATCGCTCAGCAGCAAAACTCGGGCGTGGGTCTGCTGGTATGCTGCCGCCCGCCCCCGGGACACCAGCGCCTTCAATTCCTGTCGCTCCTCAGTGGTCAACTTAACCCGGTATTTCCTGACTGACATCCTCATCACCCTACAACCCAATCCTGTTTATCCCATGTTTAGAAGAATACTCCTGCAAGCCGTCATTTCAAAGCTGTTGGACTACTAGAGCCTAAGGCAAGTCAACCTTTCGCGAAAGGCAGCTCGGGGAATCGGGGGGCCTTTTAACGGTTGGTGTATTGAATCAAGCAAGCAATCACCGGAAGGCTTAACAAAATGGACGAAGATAAGAATGAGTTTCAGAGCCGATATGGGACACCACCTAAGAGGGTACAAGAGAAAATTGTGCCATCTATGAACTCTTGGGTTCAAGACTTCATTCGGCTCTCCCTTTTGCTCTGCCTTGAACACCCAATACACGATCTGGATCTTCTGCAGTCACTTTCACGAGTCTGGGCAACAGTGTACTCTTCACCTGTATCCCCGGAGGTGGAGCCGTAACGGCGTAAGATAGTTAAGATCTGCGAGCAGCTCCGTACAAGGAAGTCTGAAAATTGGGTAGTTCTAGAATCTTTGTCGGAAATAAATGGAGTCGCAGTATTACCCTGGGGCCTTATGGCAATTGGGGCTGAGACCGCCCCTATAAGTTTACCTGGCGGGGCCGCTGTCTTGGAGCCACTCGGAATTGGACCATGGCTTGGCTCTGGGAAGGCGGGTGAAGCCTGGATGCGATATGGAGTTGGTTCAAAATATGGTCCAACACGGGGCCTGCTCTCGGAAACTCTCTTCGTTTCGGATCTTGACGGGACGCTGCTTTCGAGTGGGAAAAAATTACTAGACGGGCAGACTGCGACGCTAAACCATTTGATCGACCGTGGCCTTCAGTTTGCCGTAGCAACGGCACGAAGTATTCAGGCAGTCAATGCTCTGTTAAAAGACGTCCACCTTTATCTGCCTGCCCTAACTCTCGGAGGGAGCCTCGTGACCCGGCCGGACTCACGCGAACACTTACTTGCCAGGGCGCTCTCACCGCAGACCTCGGAGGAGTTGTTATCCCGGCTCTACCATCGCGACATTTTACCTTTTGTTGCCGCTATTGATGATCATCGGGATTGGGGGTTCTATTCGCATACCACCTCTGCTGCCGCGCAGTGGTATGTCGATGAAAAAAGAGGTTCCGGTGATCCCCGACTTTGCTGGTACAATCATCCGACAGACGTGCTGGGCACGAAAATTTTATCGATCACAGCCTTTGTGGAACAGGGAGGACTGAACGAACTCTCAAATGATCTGATGCAGGTTGAAAGTGCCCGGGTCAACGAGATCCCGATACGTCACTTCCCGGGCTGGTATGAAGTTACCGTGTCACACCCTAAGGCTGACAAAGGAGAAGCAGTTAACGGTCTTCGCCAGGTATGGAACACCACGTGGGATCGTGTCGTTGTATTCGGTGACGACATCAACGATCTTCCACTGTTCGAGACAGCCGATTATGCGGTAGCAGTGCAGAACGCCGCTCCCGAAGTGCTGGCTAAAGCCGATCAGGTTATCCAGAGTAACGACTCCGGATCTGTAATCGACTACTTAACACGGTACCCCTTCGACTAGGCGAGGGCCACTAACGCTGTCCTGTCCCAAGACGGACGCTCCCAAAAGCCACTTTAGCGCCACGCATACAGTGTAAATAGCGTCCGAGGTTGTGTCGTTGGCAACCACGTTTTCTACGTGGGCCCAGTCGATTATCTCTACGACTCGGGCAGTCAAGTCAGCCCCAGCTTCTATCATGACCTTCTCAAAGATACCTTGGGCAAACATTTCCACTCCACGCGCGCAATCAACGGCAGAAGATTTCTATACGAGGCTCTCCCTTATCTGATTTATCACCGAGTGTAGAACGTCAGTGACCTTTTGTTGTCCATCGAAAATGTCCGCCTAATTGGTCTGCGAAAATGTCCGTTTAGGCGGGTTGTCCCATCTTAGGCTGTGGTGTCCTTGTTGCGCTGTTGATCTTCCGCAGTGGCGGGCTTTCGGCCAAGGCGTACTTGCGGACGGTGTTTCTGTGGATGCCCAGCTCGCGGGCGATCGTTGGCAATCATCGATATACCCGAACATGGACCTGATTGGCCCCCTAATCCTCAGAGGCCAGGTGTGTTCGGCCCTTACCGGTGCACCGGATTTGTGGGAAACAAAAAAGGGGCCTCCACATAAGATAGACCGGACCGGCTGGAGGCCAAAGACCGGATCCCTCATAACCCACAACCCCTCAATCGGACGGAGGCGCTCCATGAGAATTTCCACCCGAACTGACACGTTCCTCCAGAGGCTGGGACGCCCGGTGTCAGGATAGTCCCCCACCCCGGACGTGGAAAGACAGTTTTCTCGCGGAACCTACCGGACCTCGGGCACCGTCAGGGGTATCAGCTTTTCGTCCAATCTGGGACCGCCCCCTTTTCTCCCGGACCTCCTTGTTCCGACGCCTGTTGCCTGACCACCGCCAGGCAGGCGTGGGCCAGCATCGCCAGGGTGATGTGCCGGTACCAGCCATCCCATTTCCGGACTTCATACTGCTCCAGACCCACCTCTCCCTTGGCCTCCTCGAAGCATTCTTTGACGGTCCAACGAGTTCCGGCCACCCGCACCAGTTCCTCCAGAGTCGTACTCTCCGGGCCGAAGCAGACGTAATAGGCCAACTCCCCGGGCTTGGCGATGCTGCGCCGGACCAGCAGCCAGCACCCCTTGCCCGGCTCCTTCAAGGGCCGGATCTCCACCCGCGCCCAATCGTATACCCGGGGTCCCTTGGCGCCGTCGCCCGCGCTGCGCCGCACCCAGCCGGGTTCCTCCACCCCAGGCGCCAGGCCGGTCCGCCCGCACCTGTCGCCATCCCCTGTCCGTCTCTGCCCACAGCTTCTCGTTGCTCCTGACGGCCGGCACGTGGGGAACGTCTCGCCGCTCCAGCCGCAGCCGCAGGCGGCGGTCGTTGCCGTAGACCTCGTCCCCAGTGACCCAGCCGAAGGGCACTCCCGATTCCAGCGCCCGCTCAGCATCCGCTCCAGCGCCCACTCCAGCATCCGCCGGGCCAGTTGCGGCTTGGTGCGGAATGCCACTTTCTCAGGCACCCCAGCCTCTCGCCTCCGTTCCAGGTCATCTACCCACACGCGAGGCGGGTAGAGTTCCCGGTCCGGCAGGGTCCTCCCCTCGGCAGAGGCGTAGGTCAAAATACCCCGACCTGGCAGTTCTCGATCCGCCCCGCCGTGCCGCTATACTGCCGCTGCACCCCAACGGACTTGTTCCCCTTCTTCAGAAATCCCGTCTCGTCCACCACCGGAACTCCACGGACGTCGCCCGGATGCTCCACCACGTAGTCCCTGAGATCGTCGCGAACCAGGTCGGCGTCCCAGACGTAGGTGGACAGCAGGCGCTGCACCCCATAGGGGGTGGCGTCCCCCGCCTGCTTCGCCGGTTGCCAGCCATTCTTGCGTTCCACGGGACTCAGCAGCCCCCGCAGGTAGTCCAGCGCCCGCCTACGCGGCTCGGGACGCCGGAATCGTCCCGCACTCGTGTACCCCTTCGATTCCCTTCGCCCAACGGGCCGCCTCCGCCACATCTTCTATCACACCTACCACCGCCTCACCTCTCCAGCCCTTGACTGCCTTGATTCTACCCGCATTTGTTCTGCAACTGTAGTACTAGGAAGAAGTGATGCTTTCCGGACGAGTTCTCGGTGCCACCGTCTTTGACACGCGAAAGACGTAGCTGGCCCAATAACCAATTGCGGCAAGCCTTGGCCCGCCAACATGGCAGGAATGTGGTCAACTTCATGAGCGACCGCCACCAACCTCCTTACCACCGCCTGCTATAATTTAGGTATTGTTTGCCCTTATTGCGATAGGGGTAAGGAGGTAGTGATGGCGGTTAAGCATAGGTGCTTCGTCTCATACCACAAAGTGAACTCCACCGCCGTGAAGAACTTCGTTGAAGAATTCTCGGACGTCTTCACCGCGAAGACGGTGGGAGTTACGGACGAAGATGACTTCATCAACTCCGACGACACCGAGTACGTCATGCGTAGGATCCGCGAAAAATACCTGTCGAATACCACCGTGACAATCGTGCTGATTGGCGAGTGCACTAAGGCTCGGAAGTACGTCGACTGGGAGATCGCGTCGTCCCTACGCAACGACCCTGTCAACGGCCGGAGCGGCCTCTTGGGCATCAACATGAAGAGCGTCGGTGGTCGGCGGTTGGCGCCAATCCGACTCTATGACAATTACGACAGCAAGGATAAGGCGGGGTCGTACGCGCTCTATCAAACCTATCCAAGCACAGCGCAAGTCCTCCGCAACGCGATCCAGATGGCGTTTGACCGGCGCGAAACGCACACACCGGTCAACACCCGAGCTCTGTTCAAGAACAACCGACCATGCCCATGAATGGTGATGAGAATATCAAAGGGTACTTTCCACCCGAGTTCGCACCACCGCCCCAGCCACCCTTACTACTTCAGGGAAACCTCCCACTCAAAAGTTTGTAATACAGTGCCGCATGGCCCACCTAACTGGACAAAATCAAGAACTTTTACCATTACCTTCGCTCTGGTGCTGTAGCCAGCCTCCCACCCGGTCTGGCAATGAATCCTGTCAGAAGACAAGCGGACAGAGTTCCCAAGTAGCCCCCGCTGGCCGAGCGGGGGCTTGTGCCGGACCACCGTTTGCGGAGACCGCTGAACAGGCGACCTAGGTCTTCGGGTCGGAGAGATTGACCAGATCGCTACTGGAGCGTCTCACCCGTCACATCCACATCGTAGATATGAACGGCGACAGCTACCGCCTCCGCCACAGCCAGCAGAGCCTTGCTTCCCATTCCCCAGAGGGCGCATGGGTCGCCCCGGAAACCGTCCTGATTATCCGCCTCTGTTCGCTGCCGCAAAGGTTAGTGCGACATCTTCCTTGAATAATTGGCACGGACCTTTACGCTGGCCGAGACCCTGGATGGTACACTTTCGTCAGATCTAATGGTCTAACGTCCCGCCGCCCTTGTATCTTGACTTGGAGGTGGATTATTTTCTCTCTTGAAGGGGTGCAGGGTGCGGCAGACAAATCTTCAATTGGTGAACCAGAACATGAACAACAGCTGCTTTGCACGAAAAATGATTTTAATTCTGATTTTTCGTGCAAAATTGTCAGAAATACCCCTCAGACGGGGGTTCTGGGCCTTGCACCGGGTCGCTGCACCGAATATCCCAGGAGTTCATCGGGGGCGGATTTGCACGAAGGAAGGCGGGGAGTATTTACGGGGGGCTAGCCCTCCCGAAGGTGTTGTCTCCCCAGCATTCGATGCTGCCATCGGGCCGCAGTCTGCAGCCGTGGTCCTCGCCAACGGTGACCGCCTTGAAGATGCCCGGCGGCGGCGGGTCATTGATGCCGCCGGATCCCCAGCACCCTATGTGGCCTCCGTCCCACAATGCACAGGAAAATTCCTGGCCGCTGTCCATGGCCTTGAGGTCGCCGTCGGGTGCGCTGTCCGCGCCGCCTCCCCACGCCTTGGAGGCCGCATTCTCCCTCTCTGGCACCCAACATCGGCTGGTGCCGTCGGGTTGCGGTTCGCATCTCTGGAGGTCCCCACTTCCCACGATGCTTCCCCAGCACCTGATCTCCCCGTCGGGCCTGAAGCCGCAGGTGTGGTAGCCTCCGGCGTTGATGACCTCGAACGGTCCATCTGGGGGCGTCGCCTGGCCGATGAAATCACCGTCGAACCCCTGATCGCTGCCCCAGCAGACCACGGTCTGGTCGATGCGGATTCCGCAAGCATGGAATCCACCTACACTGACCGAGGTGTACTCCCCGGCCGGCGGCGTCAGCGCGTCCGAGAGGGAGGCCGCCAGGCCCCAGCACTCCGCTTTGTTGTCATCCCTTACCCCGCAGGAGAACAGGAACCCCGCGCTCACCGATATGAACCGGCCTTCGGGAGGCGCCCACATGGCTTCCATCATGGCCTTTGCCTCGGGAGGCATATCATCGCCCTCTATGAGCATGCTTCCCCAGCACTTCGCCGCTCCGTCCTGGCGTATGGCGCAGGAGTTGTGGTGTCCGGCGTCGACCTGGGAGAAGCCTCCTGGGGGCGAGTCGAGAAGCCCGGCGGACTCTGTCAGGCGCTCGTCCTCTCCGTGGGCGCCCCAGCAGGTGATGGTACTGTCCGCCCGCAGCGCGCAGGTATGGAACGGACCGGCGGAGACCTGGGTGAACGGGGTGCTGGAGCTCGGGGGCGGTGTGGACACTGTCGGGACCTCGGGCTGCTCCGTCACTTCTGGGGTTGGTGTGGACACTGTCGGGACTTCGAGGTGCTCCGTGGCTTCTTGGGAAGGGGTTCGCGCCGGCATGGTCGGCGCCCGTCCGTCGATATCCTGCCCTCCTGGGGAGTGCGTGGGCCCCAAGGTTGGCTGCCTGGCTTGCAGGGATGTTGGTCCGTTCCTGCCGTCCGGTTCGGGTGTTGCTGCTTGGGCGCAGCCCGCAAACACTAGCGCCAGTATGGTTGCTGCGAGAGGGAGAACCGCTGGACTGGATCTCAGCCGCAGTCGGGAAACTACCATCTTCTGTTTTGTCCTTTCACGACGTTGCTCATATCTGAAAGGGATTATATGCGATTTCCGAGGTTGAGAGCGGCGTAAGGATGGGGAATCCCTTGGGATTTTTCGTGCAGGATTTGTCAGAAATTGCTGGAATTCTTATTATTCGTGCAACGCCAACAACAGCTTTGATTCTTTTGCCTACGTAGAGGACGTGGGTGCTGAGTTAGTGTGGGACTTCGAGAAGGCGCGTCGTTTCGGTACGACGCCAGTGTTGATTGGCAATGCCATGGAACAGCCTACGCGGGATTCGTTATCCAGGCTACTGCCGAGAGGCCTTGCCGCCGGTTCTGGATGCATCATTGACAGTGAGGGCCGGACGAGTCGTCAGATCGATGTAGTAATCTATGAACGAGATTTTTGTCCGGTCTTCGGTGTGAACAATAGTCCAGAAACCACGTATTACCCTTGCGAAGGGGTTCTCGCCGTAGGCGAAGTGAAAAGTACGGTAGGCAAGAGCGAATTTAATGATGCCGTCAAAAAAATAGAGTCAGTCAAGGTATTGAAGCGCCAATTCCTCCGAGTAGGTGGGGCTAGGACTGCTACGGGTTATGCCGCTCCTTATCGTAACTATGGGGGAACCGATAACAAAATCTACGATGCTAGTTTTGATCCGGAAGTAGACTCCGATGGAGATATCATCGGTTTCTTACTAACTGATCGCCTCAACGTAGGATACGAAACGGTGTTGGGGTACTATCACGAACGGACCACTGGATTTCATGACATATTGATTTCACTTGCAGGTCAAGCGTTTGTATCTACTAAAGACAGATCGGATGGTTGTACTCAGTTTGAGCCCATGAAGACGGCTGACTCTGTGGTGTGCTTCGATACGACCAATCCGTTTGGATATTTAGTCTTGACTCTACAGCAGAGGTTCCGGTCCGGGAGGACTTCGGAACTGGCGGCATTCGAAAAATATCTAGTCAAAGAACCGTCCAGGACAATAATCGGGAAACGTTGACGGTAAGTAGGTGAAGACTTAAGCCCCACGGTGTCTCTCACCTATTGCACCAAACTGCTGATTCAGCATGATCAAGGGTTCTTCTTCGAGCGGCAGGAGAAATAGGCGGATGCTTACTTATTGGCAAATCACCGAATGTGTACGCTACCAAACTGGATAAAATCAAGAACTTTTACGATTAGGTTCAAGTTAGCGCCCTAAGAACGAGGCCGCTGCTCACCTTTCGGGTGGGTCAAGATTCGGAAATGCCTTTGCTTCAGTATAGGCTTCCTGCTTTTCTGTCGAGCAGGCGGTTCAACCCGAAATTCACCTGGCAAGCGCACTGAGATTAGAGGGGCTGTGTTCGCGCAGCCCCTTCTTGATGGCAATTTTTGATTCCACCGTAGCCCTGCTTCCGGGGGAGGCACGACCTATCCTCGTCCTTTGTACCAACCGGCCCAACCAATGCCCATTCTTTCGGACTGATGTTGCAAATATAGCTGTCCGTTGCTATAGTCGAATCATGGGTTCTCGCCGGTTCACCCAATCGGTTTGAAGTTAGCCGCCGAAAGGAGAGGCACTTGGAAAAGAAGGCGAGATTCGACGGGAACGCTTTCTACGCCGCCCTTGATGGCGAGAGGCAAGCTCGCCAATGCACCTGGAGACGGGTGGCGAAGGAAAGCGGTGTCAGCGCCTCTACCCTGACCCGCATCGCCCAGGGCAAGCACCCAGACGTGGACAGTCTTGCAGCGTTGTCAGCTTGGTCCGGGCTGGACGTGGACAGGTTCGTTAGAGGCGGCCCTCCCAAGAAGGAGCCTGAGCCATTGGCGATGATTTCGTATTTTCTTCGCTCAGACCCTCGACTGAACGAGGAAACTGCCATCGCCTTGGATCAGATGGTCAAGGCGGCCTATAGGAGCATGACTGGCCCGGAGAGGGCAGCATGAATCGAGGAAGAAACCAATGAGCGCCCTGAACATTAGCAGCTTTATATGGGGGATTGCCGACGACGTGCTTCGGGATGTCTATGTCCGGGGGAAGTACCGCGACGTCATACTGCCGATGACAGTCATCCGGCGCTTGGATGCTGTTTTGGAACCCACCAAGGAGGCAGTGCTCCGGATGAAGGATCAGTTGGATGCCGCCGGCATAACAAACCAAGACGCCGCCCTGCGCCACGCCTCGGGCGAGGCGTTCTACAACTCGTCGGCCTTCCGGCTCCGCGACCTCGCTTCGCGCTCCCGTCAACAGCAATTGCGAGCGGACTTTGAGGCGTACCTCGACGGTTTCTCCCCCAACGTGCAGGAGGTTCTGGAGAAGTTCCGGTTCCGCAACCAGATACCGACACTGGTGGAAGCGGACGTGCTGGGATTCCTGCTGGAAAAGTTCCTGGACAGCTCGGTCAACCTCAGCCCCAAGCCAATCAAGAACGGCGACGGCTCGGTGCGGCTGGAAGGGCTGGACAACCACGGCATGGGAACGGTCTTCGAGGAACTCATCCGGCGGTTCAACGAGGAGAACAACGAAGAGGCCGGAGAGCACTTCACCCCGCGGGACGTGGTGCAGCTAATGGCGCGACTGGTGTTCCTGCCGGTCGCCGATGCAGTGCAGTCGGGGACATACCTGGTCTATGACGGCGCCTGCGGAACCGGTGGGATGATCACGGTAGCGGAAGAGACCCTGACCCAACTCGCCGGCGAGCGGGGCAAGGAAGTCTCCGTGCACCTGTATGGGCAGGAAGTGAACCCGGAGACCTACGCCATCAGCAAGGCCGACCTTATCTTAAAGGGCGAGGGTAATGAAGCCGACAATATGCAGTACGGCTCAACCCTGTCCGCCGACGCCTTTCCCGCCCATGAATTCGACTTCATGCTTTCCAACCCGCCCTACGGCAAGAGTTGGAAGGGCGACATGGAGCGCCTTGGCGGACGGAGCGGCGTCAAGGACCATCGCTTCGTCACGGAGCACGGCGGCGACCCGGATTACTCTCTCATCACCCGCTCCAGCGACGGCCAGATGATGTTCCTGGCAAATATGCTCAGTAAGATGAAACGGAACACCCCGCTCGGCAGTCGCATCGCCGAAGTTCACAACGGCAGTTCCCTATTTACCGGCGACGCCGGCCAGGGCGAGAGCAACATCCGCCGGTGGATCATCGAAAACGACTGGCTGGAGGCCATCGTCGCCCTGCCCCTCAATATGTTCTACAACACCGGCATCGCCACATACATTTGGGTTCTCAGCAACCGCAAGGCGGAGCATCGCAAGGGCAAGGTGCAGCTCATCGACGCCACCCGGTGGCATACGCCGCTGCGCCGGAACCTGGGCAGCAAGAACTGCGAACTGTCGGAAGAAGACATCCATCGCATTTGCGACGCCTTCCTGTGCTTCGAGGAATCGGAGCAATCCAAGATATTTCCCAACGAAGCCTTCGGTTACTGGAAGGTTACGGTGGAGCGTCCGCTGAGGCTAACCGTCAATCTATCGCCGGACCGTTGCCAGCGCTTCCGAGCCGCCTGTTGTGACGCAAAGGAAGAGCCGCTCGCCAACGTCATTGATCGGGTGGCGACAGTGATGGGTGCGGGACCTCACCCCGACTTCAATTCATTCATGGGAGTCGTTGTGGCGGATGCCTCCGCGCATGGCATCAAGTTGACGGCCAAGCGGAAGAACCTGTTGCAGATGGCCTTTGCATCCCGGGAAGAGGCCGCCGCGCCGGTTATCAAGAAGACTCACAAGCCGGACACGGTGGAACCGGACCCGATCCGCGGACTGATCGAAGCTGTCGTGGACGGCCAGAGCACCGTGGTGGAGTATGAGCCGGACTCCGAACTCAGGGACACAGAGCAGATACCCTTGCTACACGAGGGCGGTATCGAAGACTTTATTTGCAACGAAGTGTTGCCCTACGCCCCCGACGCCTGGTATGTCCCCGGAACCGTCAAAGTCGGTTACGAAATCAGCTTCACCCGCCACTTCTACAAGCCCCAGCCCATGCGCCCTCTGGAGGAGATACGGGCTGACATCCTAGCTTTGGAGCGGGAGACGGAGGGGGTGCTGGCAGAGATTGTTGGATGACGAGGCGGGTGCATTTTCAGCAACGTATAGAAGAAAGGTCATGGCAGGCGAATCTGACAAAGGAGAATCTATGCCCACTCTCAATATTTTCGTGAGTTTCGAGTTCGACAAAGACAAAGACCTCCAGGACAACTTTTACGAGCAGGCCAAGCAAGAGACCAGTCATCGCATTCGCGACCATTCGCTCCATGAATCGTATCCGGACGAGGCCTGGAAAAACAAAGCAAGGAACGCCGTACGCCGATGTGACGTCGTAGTCGTCCTGATTGGCCAGGACACCCAAAACGCCCCCGGGGTCATCGTGGAAACGGACATGGCCCGCAGCTTTGGGAAGCCTATCATCCAAGTGAGGCCCCAGGGCAGGCCGTATAATGGGCTAACCCGTCTTGGAGAGCCAATTCCGTGGAGATGGAAAAGCATCAATGCTGAGTTAGACAAGATAGTGAATTAGAGGGGCTGAACATTCCTGACGAACGCCGTGAGGCAACCGGATGACTGAGCCGCTGCAACTAAATCACGAATCCTCCGCTGTTCAGAAACACCTGGAGATCATGCAGGGCGCTATTACGCGAATGGCCGAGAACAGCCGCTACTGCAAGGTCTGGTGCGTTACCCTCGTTGCTGCAACGCTGGTGTTGGTGGCGCGGACGGGTGAGCCTCGCCATGCGCTGATAGCCCTGATCCCGACCCTGCTCTTTCTGGTGCTTGACGCATACTATCTGGCCCTAGAGCGGGCATTCAGGAATTCCTACGGCGGGTTCGTGAACAGGCTGCACCAAGGAGAGTTGACCCTACGGGACATTTACACGGTTAGGCCGGTGGGCATGGGGTTGTCACTGGTAGCGCGGTGCCTGGGTTCCGTTTCCATTTGGCTGTTCTATCCCTTGGTGGCAGCCACCATAGCGCTGGCCTGGCTGCTGATAATTCCTTAAGTCGCACAGATAGCTGCGGGAGGAGTGTGATTATGGCGCAAGACCTACGAAACGTCTTTATTAGCCACAAACACGAGGACGACGAAGGTCTGCCCCGTCTAAAGGACTTGGTGGCGCGGCATGGGATGATTTGCCGTGACGGTTCAATCACTACCGGCAAATTCAACGGGGCCAGTAATGAGGAATACATCAAGTACGACATACTTAAGCCCCGCATAGAATGGGCCAGCGTCCTTATGGTGTACATTTCCCCTGAGACCAAAAACAGCGATTGGGTAAATTGGGAAATCGAATGCGCTCACCGGGAAGGAAAACGGATTGTTGGAGTGTGGGCATGGGGTGAAAAAGACTGCGAACTGCCGGAGGCTCTGAAACGATACGCGGATGCTGTCGTCGGTTGGAACGGGGAAAGCATCGTGGACGCCATTAATGGCGATTCAGACCAATGGCGTAAGCAGGACGGTTCAGAATGGGACTACCAAAACATCCCGCGGCACTCCTGCCGTTGATACCAATGCCTCCAAAGTTATATTCGTATATCGTTGCGAGGGACTACGGGTTTGCGCCGAATCCATTTTATGGATTCTGCACTTTGGCGACTTGTATGCCTAACATACGTGAACGGGTAGCGATAGGCGATTGGGTAGTCGGAACCGGGTCCAAGAGTAACGGAAGACACGGCAGCATTGTGTACGCCATGCAGGTAAGTGAAGCCATGTCCTTTGACCAATACTGGCAAGACCCTCGTTTCCGCCCAAAACGCCCTGATCTGCATGGAAGCTTAAAGCAGGCTTTCGGAGACAACATTTATCATCGGGACTCGCATATCGGACAGTGGTCGCAAATGGATTCCCATCACAGCCTTGAACATGGCAAGCACAATCAGGCCAATATTGACCACGATACCAAATCAAATAGGGTACTCATCGGTGAAGACTTTGTTTATTGGGGTGGCAATGGGCCAGAAATTCCTCTTTTCCAGGGTAAGAACATCTGCCATACCGGGCGCAACTATCTATGCAATTTCACCGAGGCCGTCGTGCAAGATTTTGTCAACTGGATTCGCGGCTTAAATTCCCAGGGCTGTGTTGGCGACCCATTGGATTGGAAGTGAGAGTCGCCATGACCACCCCCCGCCCCTACCCCGCCTACAAGCCCTCCGGCGTCCCGTGGCTTGGCGACGTGCCGGAGCATTGGGATGTTGTCCAGCTTGGAAGGATTGGCGTCTTCTCCAAAGGCTCTGGGGGAACGAAAGATGACGAAGTTCCCGATGGGATACCCTGTGTCAGATATGGAGACCTCTACACGACGCACAAATACTTCATAAGCCAAACCCGGAGCTACATTTCACCGGCAAAAGCAAGCACCTATACCCCGATCGATAGAGGCGACGTTCTATTCCCTACGTCAGGGGAGACGATTGAGGAAATTGGCAAGTCCGCAGTCAATTTAATACACACTCAAGTTCTCTGCGGCGGCGACTTGATCATATTCCGGCCAACAGTCCCAATGGAACCCAAGTTTGCGGGCTACGCACTGGATTGCCATGCTGCACAAACGCAGAAATCCCTGATGGGGCGCGGCATTACTATCATGCACATCTACAGCGGTCAGCTTAAATATCTGTGGCTTCCCCTCCCACCCATCCTTGAGCAGCGCGCTATCGTCCGCTACCTGGACCATGCCGACCGGCGCATACGGCACTACGTGATCGCCAAACGTAAGCTCATCGCCCTGCTGGAGGAGGAGAAGCAGGCCATCATCAACCGGGCCGTCACCCGCGGCCTCGACTCCAACGTCCGCCTCAAGCCCTCCGGCGTGGAGTGGCTGGGCGACGTGCCGGAGCATTGGGAGGTGCGGCGGCTTGGATTTCTGGCAACTAAATTTGGAAGCGGGATTACCCCTCGCGGCGGGGCAACCGTTTATCAAGAGGACGGTATTCCATTCTTACGAAGCCAGAATATCCACTTCGATGGGCTAAGAATACAGAATGTAGCGCGAATAGCACCGAGTCTCCATCGGGAACTCTCTGGTTCCCATGTGGAACCGGGTGACGTGCTGCTTAACATCACGGGCGCATCTATCGGACGCACTTGTTCGGTTCCTGACGACTTCGACGAAGGTAACGTCAACCAGCACGTTTGCATTATCCGTCCCAATCAAGGATACTTGCTTTCCAGATTTCTGGCCGCATACTTGTCTATCCCAGCCCTGCAGCGCGAAATTCAGTTCGAGCAAAGTGGTGCATCACGGGAAGGTCTAACCCTACAATCTATACGCAAGTTTAGCGTAATTGTCCCGCCCCAAGCCGAGCAAGCCGCCATTGTGGCCCACCTAGTCGAGGCCACTGCCGACATTGACAGCGCCATCGCCCGTGCCCGCCGCCAGATCGAGTTGCTGGAAGAGTACCGCGCCTGCCTGATTGCCGACGTGGTTACCGGTAAGCTGGACGTGCGGGCGGCGGCAGAGCAGTTGCCGGAGGAAATCGAGGAACCGGAAGAAGACTGGCAGCAGTACATCCCAGGCGACGGCCTTATGGCGGGAGAGGGAGAGTTATGAGAAGCAGGCTTGAGTCAATAACCCTGAGAGGATTCAAGACAATCCAGGAACTGGAAAGCTTCCAGCCTCGCCCGCTCACGGTCCTCATTGGACCCAACGGTGCGGGTAAGTCAAACTTTGTCTCCTTCTTCCGCATGATGAGTTGGATGTTGGCAGACCAAGGCAACCTCCAGATTTTCGTGGGTCAGCAAGGAGGTGCCGGCAAGTTGCTGCACGACGGGCCAGGTATGACAAGGGAGATTGAAGCCGAGTTGACGATTCAGTCCGATGCAGGGCAGAACCAGTATTTCTTCCGCTTGGTTTTCGCCGCCGGCGATACCTTGATATTCGCCGACGAAAGCTACCGTTTTTCAAGGCGAGGTTACGGGTCACCATCTCCGTGGACTTCTGCGGGAGCCGGACATCGTGGCCCGGCCCTGATGGAGAAAGCAACCGAGGACACCACTGCTCGCGTTATACGAGACATCCTGCAAAGAATCATCGTTTATCAATTTCACAACACGGCAGACAATGCCCGTATCCGAGGCAAGTGGGCAGTGAACGACAGCCGTTACTTGAAAGAAGACGCGGGAAATGTAGCCCCGTTTCTATTCCGTCTGAGAGAGCGGGAAAGTTGGCACTACCGCCGCATCGTGGATAATATCCGATTGATTCTACCGTTCTTCTCCGACTTCGAGCTGGTGAACGACTACGGGCATATGTTGTTGGCTTGGAGGGAGCGAGGTAGCGACCAAGTATTTGACGCTTCGCAGGCATCGGATGGTATGTTGCGAGTAATTGCCCTGGTATCACTCCTCCTGCAACCGGAAGAAACTCTGCCGGACGTCCTGATTCTCGACGAGCCGGAGTTGGGCCTGCATCCCTACGCCATAACTGTGGTAGGCGGGTTGATAGGCGCGGTGTCAAAAAGTATTCAAGTGATAGTGGCTACCCAATCAACGGCACTAGTAGATTGTTTTGAGACTGAAGACATTGTGGTGGTCGAGCGCGAAGGTCGGCAATCGGTATTCAGGCATCTCGATTCCGAAAAGCTGGAGGAGTGGTTGGAAGACTATTCGCTATCGGAATTGTGGGAAAAGAATGTGCTGGGTGGACAACCCTGATGCCCGTAAGATTGCATTTCGTAGTGGAAGGACCAACGGAACGCCGGTTCGTGGAGAACATCCTGCGTCCGCACCTGGCCGACCGCTCCATCTGGGTTGCCGCCCGGTGTGTTGAGACGAGCCGGTCGCGTGGCCGAAAATACAGTGGAGGTATAAGGGATTATACCAAGGCAAAGAGGGACATTGAGCGTTGGATGAAGGAAGACCAAAACCCCGATGCGCGTTTCACAACCATGTTCGACCTTTACGCCCTGCCCGGAGATTTCCCTGGTTACGAAGATGCCAGACAGGAGCACGATCCCTATGCCCGCGTTCGGCTTCTCGAGGATGCTTTGGGGGAGGACATATCCGACCAGCGGTTCGTTCCTTATCTCCAACTTCACGAATTTGAAGCGCTATTGTTTTGCGACCCCCAAAAACTTGAAGAGCGGTTCAACCGGCATTCCGCAGGAATCGGGAGGCTCGCCCAAGCTGCCGAGCAATCTAACCCTGAGCTAATCAACGATGGGAACGAAACTGCGCCGTCTAGGCGAATAATCGGAGAAATACCGGAGTATGAATCCGACAAAGCATCATCCGGTCCGATAGTAGCCGAGAGGATAGGGTTGCCCACTCTGCGAATGAAGTGCCAGCATTTTGCAGAATGGATTAATAAGCTGGAAGCTCTCACCCAAAGTCCGTAGGCTGGCGGAGGTGGAACTGAGATGACAACCGATACCAGTGAGAAAGGCCTTGAAACCCTCATCTGCACGGCGCTGACCGGTTTCGCTCACGATCCGGCGCCAAAGGGCGTGATTCAGGAGCGCCCAGCGGACTACAGCCCGGGTTGGATACCCGGCGACCCACAGGACTATGACCGGGAGCATTGCGTTGACCTGGCCCAGCTTTCCGCCTTCCTGCACGAAACCCAGCCCGACGTTGCGCCGTCGCTGGATTTGGGGGAGGACAACCCGGCGCGGCGCCGGTTCCTGGCCCGGCTACAGGGGGAAATCGCCAGGCGCGGCACTATCGACGTGCTGCGTCAGGGGGTCAAACACGGGCCGCATTCCATTGACCTGTTCTACGGCACGCCGTCGCCGGGGAATGTGAAGGCCAGCGTCCTTTACAGCCAGAACCGCTTCAGCGTCACCCGCCAACTCCGCTACAGCATGGACAACGCCCAATTGGCGCTGGACCTGTGCTTGTTCATCAACGGCCTGCCGGTTGCCACCTTCGAGCTGAAGAACAGCCTCACCAAGCAGACGGTTGACGACGCGGTGGAGCAGTACAAGCGCGACCGAAATCCCCGTGAGAAGCTCTTCGAGTTCGGGCGCTGCCTGGTCCATTTCGCCGTGGACGACCACGAAGTGCGGTTCTGCACCCATCTGCGGGGCAAGGATTCCTGGTTCCTGCCCTTCAACCGGGGCTGGAACGATGGCCGTGGCAACCCGCTCAACCCCAACGGCCTCAAGACCGATTACCTCTGGAAGGAAGTCCTAACCCGGGACAGCCTGACCAACATCATCGAGAGCTATGCCCAGGTTGTCGAAACGAAGGACGACAAGACGGGACGCAAGAGGCGGACGCAGATATGGCCCCGGTACCACCAGCTTGACGTGGTGCGCAAGTTGCTGGCGGACGTTTCCTGTAGAGGGGCGGGAACCAGATACCTGGTCCAGCACTCAGCCGGCAGCGGCAAGTCCAATTCCATCGCCTGGCTGGCCCACCAAATCATTGGCTTGGAGAGTAACGGCGCTTCCATATTCGATTCGGTCCTCATCGTCACCGACCGAAGGATTCTGGACAAGCAGATTCGAGACACTATCCGGCAATTCGCGCAGGTACGTTCGGTTGTGGGCCACGCCGAGACTTCCGGTCACCTCCGTACCTTGCTGCGCGAGGGCAAGAAGATAGTGATTACCACAATCCAGAAATTTCCCTTCATCCTGGATGCCATCGGCGACGAGCACCGGGGCCGGCGGTTCGCCATCATCATCGACGAGGCCCATTCCAGCCAGGGAGGGCGCGCTTCGGCGTCGGTATCCGCGGCGTTGGGAGAGGCCGGCGGGGAAGAGGAGGAAGATACAACCGAGGACAAGATCAACCGGCTCATGGAGTCCCGGAAGCTGCTGACCAACGCCAGCTACTTCGCCTTCACCGCAACCCCGAAGAACAAGACCCTGGAGATATTCGGCGTGCCGGAACCGGAGAGCGAGAAGATCAGGCATCTTCCCTTTCATGCCTACACAATGAAACAGGCCATCCAGGAAGGATTCATCATCGACGTTCTGGAGCACTACACCCCAGTGTCCAGCTATTACCGGCTGGTCAAGACGGTAGAAGCCGACCCGGAGTTCGATACCAAACGGGCCGGAAGGAAGCTGCGCCGTTACGTTGAGAACAACGAGCACGCCATCCGCCTCAAGGCCGAAATCATGGCGGACCACTACCATGAGCAGGTAGACGGGCTTCGCAAGTTGGGCGGGCAGGGCCGGGCTATGGTGGTCACGGGCAGCATCGAGCGGGCCATCAGCTACTTCCACGCCATCCGCTCCTACCTAGCCGAGCGCAAGAGTCCCTACCAAGCCATCGTGGCCTTTTCCGGCGAGCACGAGTACGACGGCGTTAAAGTCACTGAGACGTCCCTCAACGGCTTCTCGTCGAACCTGATTTCCGACAAGATCCAGGAAGACCCCTACCGTTTCCTGGTGTGCGCCGACAAGTTCCAGACCGGCTACGACGAACCGCTGTTGCACACCATGTACGTGGACAAGGTGCTGTCGGGGGTGAAGGCCGTGCAAACGCTGTCCCGCCTAAACCGGGCGCATCCCAAGAAACATGACGCCTTCGTCTTGGACTTCACCAACGACGCCGACACGATACGGGAAGCTTTTGCCGAATACTACCGGACTACGATTCTCTCGGAGGAAACCGACCCAGACAAGCTGCACGACCTCAAGGCAACCCTTGATGCCTACCAGGTTTACGACGCCGGAAAGATTGACGAGTTAGTCGAACGCTATCTTGCCAAAGAAGACCGGGAGCGGCTCGATCCGATTCTGGACACTTGTGTTGCAGCCTACCGGGAGCAGCTGGACGAGGACGGACAGGTGGACTTCAAGGGCAGGGCTAAAGCATTCCTCCGTACCTACGCATTCTTGGCCTCGATTGTGCCGTACACCAATGCCGAGTGGGAGAAGCTTTCCATATTCCTGACCTTTCTGGTCCCCAAGCTGCCCGCTCCGGTAGAAGAAGACCTGTCCAAGGGGATTCTGGATTCCATTGACATGGACAGCTACCGTTTGGAAAAGCAGGCGGTGCAGGACATCCAACTCCCCGATGAGGACGCAGAGATAGACCCGGTTCCAACGTCCGGCGGAGGTCAGACGCCGGAACCGGAGATGGACCGGCTTTCCAACATCGTCAGGGATTTCAACGACCGGTTCGGCAACATCGAATGGAAGGATGGGGACAAGATCGAAAGGGTCATTGCCGTAGAGTTGCCCGCAAAGGTCGCTGGAGACGTGGCGTACCAGAACGCCATGTCCAACTCAGACCGACAGAACGCCAGGGTCGAGCACGACAGGGCCTTGGACCGCGCCATGACCGATCTTCTGGCCGACCACACCGAGTTGTTCAAGCAGTTCAGTGACAACGAATCGTTCCGCCGATGGCTGTCGGAGATGGTCTTCTCGATAACCTACAATGAGGCGATGGGTTTCACCAACGTAGCAGGTTAATAGCTATACCTGTTAATTGCAGAAGTGCTCCTCTATCAAGAGCCCCCTGCCAAAAACCGCTGCCCGAACTGCTCTGAGCCTACCAAAGGTGGCTTTGGCAATGCTTGACCGTACTGGACTCGCTATTTTTTGTGCCACGTCGCTTGGCGCGAGTATCGTTTTGCTGACTTCAGGCTGGGTCGACTTGCCTATCGAATGGCTACTTCGGTACTACATCGGCACGCCAGTGGTAATTTGCCTGTTGGCGGGCATCGCCATAAATTTCTGGAGGCAGCAACGGTCGCGGCAAAACAAAAACCAAGAGCCTGATCAGCTGACCAAATTTGTTAAGGCCGCTGAGTTCATCACCTATCCTTGGTATAAGCCCTTGGAATTATCCAACCATTTGCTCGAGGAATCACGGGAGCTATTTGGCACCATAATTGCTGAAGTAGGTAGCAGGTATGATGCCAACGACCTGCCGCAAGCTTGGCGATACAAGATCTCGTCTGAAATTACCGCTGACAGCCTACGGATAACAGACTCAATAGTATCTCAATTGCGTGCCGGACACCCTGACACGGCCATGGGTACTGTGCGACAGCTATTAGAGCTTGCGATGGCGGTAAAAATAATTGCCATCGACCGAACCGGGGAAACAGCTAAGCGATACCAAGATTTCGATGAAGCCAACTACTTGCACAAGTCAGTCCAACACAGGTCCGCGCCGAGAGAATACAATTTCGTCAGATTGAGCGAGATAAAGAGAGAGTACGGGCTAGAAAGAATTCCTGGGCAGTTTGCTTGGATACTAACGTCGGACGGTTCAAGGCTTCGCAGGATGGAGCAGGTAATTGAATTTGTTGCTCAGCACTATGATGGGGAACAAACTGGGCAGCGCTTCAGATATAACCAATATATGCTACTCTGGGAGGTGTTGAACAAATGGGGGCACATGTCTAGGTCAGCGTCAAGGCGCAAACTAGGAACTCGATCGAGCGAAGGGTATCTCCGGGAACACCTTGTCGAGAAATCCTCAGTAGGATTGGACGCCCCTTTGTCGTTAGCGATCTTGCTGTTGGACTCGACACTCTCGACATTGGCATACATAGCTTTTGATCTCACCGGTAATGAACACAATGCAGAGCTACAATCTCTTGAGCAATTGATGAAAGACATTGATGCATCAATCGATGATGTTGAACCTGAACTGTTGGCGAACGATTTTAGACTGCGCTGGCCTAATACCTCGTCGATTTTGGAATGAGTGGTAGAACTGCCAGCGATGTTATTCAACGAAACAGCGGCATGCACTGCATGCACTAAAGGTGTTTGCATGGAATGGGGACAGGGGCTAATCGTGGACATGGACTCGTTTAGAACGAATCCCTCATGCGCCGTTTGGAATGGAGAATGAAGCTCCAAGGTATGTGTATTCGGTGCCCTCGTAGACTTGGTGAAGCCAGAATTGAAGAACGATGTCCTCTACTGGGAACCGCTACTCCACGGAGCAAAGTCGCTCGAGTTCGCCGCAAGGAGGTTCCAGTTCGATTTGGGGATTGTCGAGCGTAGTGTGGCGTACGACTTTTCCCATCGACCATCGGGTTAGGCCGGGGGAGATACCCAATGGGCCACATGAAGTGGTTTGGAGACGTCTATACGTACACCCACCGCGCTTTGCTTCACGCGATCGCCGAGCCTGGTGAATGGTTTGTCCACCCCATGTTATTTCGCAGCGAGGGAAAGAGGCCTCGACAACCTGGCGGAGGGCTTGATGCCGCAACTTACGCGGATGCAATTGGACTGCTCTTTGAGCATGTGCTCAAAGGCAACGACCGGACTCGTCAACAACTGGAAGGCGATGTCGCCGTTCATCCTGAGTGCCACTTGTTTCTTGACCCTGATACTGGCATTTGTGAACGCGAAGCCCAGGAAGATACTTCCCACATATCAGTTTCTAGGGTTGCCAGAGTAGCCAAACACCGCCAAGGGAAGATAGTGATGGTTTTTGACCACGCCTACCCGGACGGCGGAGCGGCACGTCAGAAAGTCCTAGCTAAGTTGCTGCTGTTTGCCGACAATTGTTTACCGAGCGCAGCCGTGATGGTGCGGGAGCATCGCTGCGTCTGCTACGTCTTGGTATCCACGGACAGGGCAGTTTTGGCAGACGCCATGCAAGGGATGCGCGACGAACTCCGCATCCCTGCCGCTGGCTCGTGCCGGGACCATGAAATTCATCTCCCCAAGGCTGTCTGGTAACCAGGGTTGGTGAATCCTCTATGGACACTGTGTCCAAAGCGCGAACGTCGGAGAAGCCTGGGCTTTGCATACTGATTTTGGTTCCGGTGCTGATTTACCAACCCCGGCAGTTTGTCACCTACGAAAACCAGCACTGGTTTCGGAATTCTTGTAACGCCGGACTAAACGCCTTCCGTCTTTGGTTGTGTCAACATCGCGGAGTAACCCCGCTCATCGACCACGTGGGTCACCGACACCCGGCCCAGGCTGTCGTAGCCGGTGGTGTAGGCGAACTCCACCTCGGCGCCCCAGGGTGCTCCCGTCCGGGAAATCCGCGCCGGCCGGCCTACCATTTGCCGATACTGACACTTGCTTGCTGACCGCCACTACCCCGGTCTGCTACGCTCGATACATGAGCGTTTCCGACCAGGAGCTGCTGCACCACCTCAGCCGGATGCCCTTCGTAGATACGGCGGAACTGGCGATGATCCTGGGCGAGGCCCACATTGCCATCCACCGGGGGCTGGCCTGCCTGCTGTCCGACGGCATAGCCGGGCGGGTGAGCCACGGCACCGCCCACCTGCCGTCGAGCAGGCGGTACTACCTGACGAGGAAAGGGATCGCCGAGGCTGCCAACGCCCTGGGGTTCGACACGCCATCAGACTTCGTCAGGGCCTACCCGGTGTCCCGGGAGTGGCTCACTTTGCTCATCCGCCGGATGGACGCGGCGGCCGCCGTATACCGCCTGGCGGCGTCCCTCTCCCCCGGGAGCGATGGGCTGCGGACGCAGGTGGATTTTCACCGCCGGGGCCGGTTCGACGCCACCATCACCCGGCACGACGGGCGCAGCTTCGGGGTTGTGCGCCAGGGACCGGCCCTGCGGCGCCGCTCCCTCTACGACCGGCTGCGGGCCATCGCGGAGTACGAATATTGGCGCCGCCCCGGCACGGTCCTGGTACTGACCCCCAGCGTCTGGGAACAGAGGTTGACGACCCGGTTCTGCGAGAATGCCAACCTAGAGGAAGCCTACGTCGCCGTGGAGTCCCGGGAGGCGCTGGAGGACTGGAACAGCAACGCTTGGCGCTACGCCTCGTGGGTGTTCAGCAACCTGCCCTACTCGCTGGAGTTCATCAGCACTCGCGGCAGCCCGAACCGGGGACGTTTCGCCGAGCCGCCGGAGCGAAAACGGGCCTCGCTGCCCGACACGGAGCACATGGTTTCGTCGGCGCCGGCCTTTGGCCTGACCCCGTCGGAAAAGAGGACGCTGGACCTGATCACCGACCACCCGATGATTCCCCGGGAGCACTTGGCCCGCTGGCTGGGCGTCTCCGAGGGAAGGGTCAGCCAGATGCTGCACAATCTCGTGAATGCCTGGGGCCTGTTGGAGCGCCGGGGCAAACGGGGCGACGTCCGCTACACCCTGTCGGAGGAGGGCATACGCTACGTCACCCACCGGGACCGGGCGCAGCTGCCGACTACGCGGGGCATCTGGAGCACGGAACTCACCACGGACAACCGGGGCCGCAGGCGGCACCTGGGCCACCGCATCGAGACCTGGGCCAGGCAGACCAGGCACGCCGACGGGGTGACCTGGTTCCTGTCGGAACTGGCGGCGGAGGCGCGGGCGACCTCCGGCAGCGAACTGGAGTGGTCCATCCCCACGGCCAAGACCGACCGGGCCTTCAACTGGGGGGAGTCGGCCATCGCCCCGGACGCCGTGGGGAAGCTCATCGTTGACGGCCTGCACGTCCCCTTCTACTTCGAGCACGAGCTGCGCGCCCGCCACCCCAGGGGAGTCCTGGCCCGGCTGCGGCCCTACACCCGCTACTACTGGTCCAACGCTCCCGAGGCAGACATGGCCCCGTTTCCCGTCACGCTGTTCGTGGTGGACAACGAGGAGGTGGAGGAGACCTACGCGAGGACGGTTTCCCGGATGAACCTGATGACGCTGCCCATCCTGGTGTCGTGCCCGCCGGTGCTGACCCGGCGGGGACTGCTGGGCCGGTCCTGGCGTCCCCTGTGGGAATCGCGCTCTCCGAGGCTGGCGCTGCGGGGGCTGTCGGCCTACGGCTGGGACTCGCTGCGGCACCGGATGCGTCCGATAGAGGGGGTTACGTGATGGGTCTACTGACGCAGCCCCATCAACCCACAACGCCCGCTGGGTGTCCAAAACTGTCCCGGCAGGCCCGATTCCCTGGTCCGGGGAGGCTGCAAAAGGCCCGAAATGGGCCGGTTTCAGGTACGAAATGGGGTTGACGCACCGCTTGACCGGTCAGGGTCGGCAGTGAAAAGCGGGACTAAAATACTGGGAGTAAAATGTACTGGGTTTGGACAACTTGCAACCCCCCGACGTGTCAGCCTATAGCGAGGAAAGAGCGATGGAAGAGGCAGTCCGCTGGGTGTCCAAGGCGGAGGCGGCGGCGGAGCTGGAGATCTCCCTGTCCACCTTGGACCGGATGATCCGGAGGGGGGAGGTCGAGGTTCGCCGGGAGGGCCGCCGGGTGTACGTGTGGATGCAGGGGCCGGAGTACGTCACCGACGAGGAACTGCTGCGCCGGGCCGTCGCCAGGGAGGACCAGCTTCAGCGGACCGTGCGGGAGTTGGAGCAAAGCGTGTCCGAGTGGAAGATCAGGGCGTCCGAGTTGGAGCGGGAGCGGGATGAGGCAAGGGAGTCCGCTGCCACCGCCAACCGGCCTTACCACGAGCTTGAGAGGGCGTACCAGAAGGAGGTCGCCGAGCACAAGGAGACGAAGGAGTTGTTAATCGCAGCCCGCGTAACTGCTTTCGTGCTGCTCGTGCTGCTGGTAATCAGCGTTCTCCTGTGGTGGTTTGTGCTGAGGTAGGGACCCATGCGCCGGGTTGCCGCCGGAAGGTGAAGGGGAGCAGGCAGTTTCCGAAATTGGCCGCCCCGAATGATATTTCCCCCTTGCGCACCAGGTATCCGATAGGATAACATAACGGAGTATGGGTCAAACTTACGATGGCGTGGGAACAGTTATGGACAAAACCGAAGTGAGGGCGTCATATCCGGCCACATCCGAAGAAATTACGGCTGCCCTGAACGCCGCCCTTGAGGTGGGCGACCTGGAACGTATCACGGGCATCATGGGTGAGATGGCCCGCGCCCACCGGATACGGCGGGTGGCCCGGGAGACCGGCCTGGGCGAGAAGAGCTTGTACAAGTCCATGCGCGCCGGGGCCAGCCCCGAGTTCAACACCGTGCTCCGGGTGCTGCGATCCCTGGGCTTTCGCCTCCAGGTTCACGCCGACCCAGACTCGGCTGAAAAATAGCGAACCACAAACCAAAGCGAGGGACAACGATATGAGATAGCAGGTCACTCCCCATCTCTCCCTAGTCCTGGAGGGATTCGCGAACGGAAAAGCAACCATCAACGATACAGCCAGGGTTTAGGGCGACCTAGATCTACGGGCTCGGGCTCGTCGGAACTACACAGTGGGAAACAAGGTGCCGGTTGCATTGGATTCGTCCACTCTAGCAGGGCATGTGGATATTCAGGACACTGACACCAGGGGACTTCTGACAAAGAAACAGGTTCAAGGGACTGAAAGAGCGCTCTATTCAAGTAGACGTAAGATGGAGGCATCCCAATGCCCATTGACGTAGGCGTCTGGCGGGTTGATCAAGGTGCCGAGGCGATCCGTTTCAAGGACTTGGAGCAAGAATCGGCCCTTCAGCAGATTATCGCCGACGACATCTCTATAGTTGATTCTCGGCTGATGGTAATCGGCAGAGAGGTAATGACCGAATACGGCGGAAAGGCTGACGTGCTAGCGATTGACGCCGATGGGAATCTGGTAGCCATAGAGCTTAAGCGGAACCGTACTCCCAGAGACGTGGTGGCTCAGATTCTCGACTATGGTTCATGGGTCCGTCGCCTCACAGCAGACGAAATTGCTGAGAAGTTCATTGACTACCAAGAGCGTTTTCTCAAGGTCGACACCCCAAAGTCAATCGATAACGCGCTTCGGGAAAGGTTCGACAGGCTCCCGGATTCGTTCAATTCCTCCCATAGCCTCATCATAGTAGCCGGTAGCCTAGACCCTTCCACAGAACGCATAGTGACTTATTTGATGGAAGAGTACGGAGTGGAAATCAACGTCGTGTACTTCCGCATATTTGAGGATGACGAACGACAATACCTGACCAGGGCCTGGCTGCGAGACCCCAGCGGTTCCTCTTCCGAAACCACCGGGTTTCCATCACTCTCTGGACCTTCTGGTGAATGGAACGGTGGATTCTATGTCTGTTACGGTCCTGTGCCTTATCGAAGTTGGCCCCATGCCAAGAATCATGGCTTTATCAGCGCCGGAGGAGGCGAACGGTATGTTAACGCATTGAGGACCCTCCAATCGGGCAATCGAATATGGGTAAATGTCCCGGGGACTGGTTACGTCGGTGTGGGAGAAGTCCTGAGTCCAGCTGTCCTTGCCGAGCACTTCCAGGTCCAACAGGCAGGAATAGACACTCCTATATCCCAGGTCCAACTTGAAGCCCCTGGGGTATTGGAAAACCATGAAGACGAGCACTTCGTAGGAGTGCATTGGATCAGAACAGTGGACTTGCAAGAAGCCGTAAGGGAAATTGGCTTCTTCGGGAACCAGAACATTGTTGCGAGACCGAGATCACAAAAATGGGACTTCACTGTCGAGCGGCTGAAGTCGCTGTGGCAGGTGCAGTAAGCGGGAGCGACAGGAATGTCCCCACGCTTAATTCATAGGATAGCTTGAGGTATTCGGCTGCTAACCAAATCCAGAATGCCGAAATCAAGATAATGAACAGGAGGACACCACTATGCGTCAAGTGCAACCCTTGACCCCGGCGGCCCTCTACGCCCGGGTGTCCAGCGACCGCCAGGACGTGGACCTGTCCGTGGCCGCCCAGCTTCGGGCGCTGCGGGACTACGCCAGGAACAACGGCTACTCCATCGCCCGGGAGTACGTGGACGAGGCCGAGAGCGGCCGCATCGCCGACCGGCCCCAGTTCCGCCAGATGGTCGACGAGGGCGGCAAAGCAACGGCCCCCTTCCAGATGATTCTTGTGTGGAAGTTTTCGAGGTTCACCCGCAAGCGGGAGCACGCGGTGGCCTTCAAGTCCATGCTACGGCGCAAGGGCATACGGGTGGTCTCCATCACCGAGCACGCCGACGACTCCCCCACCGGCAAGCTGATGGAGGCCATCATCGAGAGTGTAGACGAATTTTACTCGGAAAATTTGGCGCAAGAGGTTGTCCGGGGGATGCGGGAGTCGGCGTCAAGGGGTTACTTCCTGGCGTCCAGGGCCCCCTTCGGCTACAACCGCATCAAGGTCAGCGACGGAATGAAGGACCGGCCCACCCTGGAGGTTGACCCGGTGGCCGCTCCCATCGTGAAGCAGATATTCGAGAGTTCCAGGCGGGGCAACGGGCTGATGGAAATCTGCAAGGAGCTGAACGGGCGGGGCATCACCAACAGGGGACGGGCTGGCAGAAGAACGTGGTCAACTACCTCTTGACCAACGAAGCCTACACCGGAACCGCCGTCTGGGGCGTCAAGAGCAAGGACGAGAAGGCGCAGGAGCCGGTGCGGGTGGAGAATGCCTGGCCTGCGCTGGTGTCCAGGGAGACCTTCGACCTGGTGCAGCAGGGGCTCCACGAGCGGGCGCCAGCCAACCAGCGGCCCGCGCGGGTGGGCAGCCAGTACCTGCTCAGCGGCTTATTGCGCTGCGGGGTGTGCGGCAAGCCCTACTCTGCCCAGGGGGCCAAGAGCGGCCAGTTCGCCTACTACGTCTGCGCCAGCCTGTTCCGCGAGGGCGCCGGGGCCTGCACCGCCCGCTACCTGAACGCGGGGAAAGTGGAGGACCTGGTCATCGAGAAGGTGAGGGAGAGGATTCTCACCGAGGAGACCATCACCGAGCTGGTGACCCTGGTGGCCGAGGAGATCGACAACATCGCCGGAGAGGTCAACGGGCGGCTGACGGCCGTCAGCAGCGAGCTATCGGACGTGGAGACGCGGCTGGAGAACCTCTACCAGGCGTTGGAGACCAAGCAGTTGCCCATCGAGGTTCTGTCCCCCCGCATCCTGTCCCTGAAGAGCCGCCAGGACCAGCTCACGGCGGCGCGGGAGGAGGCCGAGGGCCAGTTGAGCAGCGGCGGGCGGAGTTGCCCACCAGCAAGGAAATCAAAGGATACGTGGCAGACTTCCGGGAGTTTCTCTGGGAAGGCACCTTCCCCGAGCGGAAGGCGCTCATCCGCAACTTCGTGCAGAGCATCGAGATCGTGGAGGACGAGGCAGTTCTGACGTACACCATCCCCATGCCGTCGGATGGGGTGACGTCGGAATCGGCCTCGGTTCTCGATTTTGTCCACTCAAGCCCACCGAACGGGACTCGAACCGTCTATCGACCAGGTCCAGGCAAGTTTTCCTCCAACCACCGCAACTGGTCTTGGCCTGATCGTTTCGATACGTTACGAAGTGCAGACTGACTTGGGTGCCGTCCCTTGGTTGGGTCGCCCCGGCCAACAATGGTCTTCGTCGCTTCTTCAGAAAGGTTCAGCAACTTGAGGAACCGGGTCACATGATCCCGACAAACATCGAGTTCTCGCGCGAGGTTGGTTGCAGAGCTAACCTCGCCCAGATGTAAGCTCCTAAAACCGGACTTGCCGGGGACCATGGCCGGATGCCAAATAGCGTTGGCTAATATTTTGCCGGATGGCAATCATAATGATAACGAAAAGCGGTTTGGCAAACCTCAAATGCTTCCGAGACTTTGAAATCTAGCCCGGCTTGATCACAGTGTTAATTGGCCCCAACGGTTCTGGAAGGTCGAGGGTCTTCCAAGCCTTGGCGCTATTGAGACAACAATAACCCAGGCATCCCGGCGCTTTTCTCGTTCAAACCTTCTATAGCGAAAACGGTGATCCGGACTCTACCTGCGCTGACCTTCTTACCAGGGTTATTGACATCTGTCACCCAATTGAGGTTGACTGGACTTTGTTCGCGCGGTATCAACATCAGCTCAATCTGACCCGCAACCTACCTGCCTTCCAAATCGCCGAAGAGTTGCCGGCCCGGGATTGCCCCATCCCGGATTGAAGAAATGCTCCGGCATAAGCGCTGACGGTGTTGGGGCGAGGGCGATGGATTGATATTCTTGGCCAGGTAGCGGAAATATCGGTTACAGGAGGCGTCAATGAATCCCTGGAAGTTGCTGGGCCGGGCACAAACTCCTGGCGGAGGAGCAGAGCTCGTTTTGCGCCAACGTGACACTGAGTTCTCGATCAGAGCGGATAATTTGGAACTCATGAACAGCCGTGTTTACGGGTCAGAAGAAGCTATGGCCAAACTGGGCTGTCAAAACCTCTCAAAACATCCGAGGCCCCGCGTTCTGATTGGCGGACTGGGCATGGGATACTCGGTGAGAACGGCGCTGGACATCCTTGGCGATGATGCTCAGGTGGTAGTAGCAGAGCTGGTACCAGCCGTGGTTGAGTGGAACCGGGGAGTGCTTGCCGATCTTGCCGGCCGTCCTCTTGACGACAGACGGGTTGAACTCCATGTAGGCGACGTAGCCCAGTTGATAAAGACCGCCAGAGGTGAGTACGATGCCATCATGATTGATGTTGACAATGGCGCGGAAGCGATAGTCCGAAAGGGCAACGATTGGCTTTACAGCCTGCCGGGGCTGACTACCACCTACGCCGCGTTACGGCCCGGCGGTATAATGGCGATGTGGTCCGCCGGGCCTCAACCGGCATTCGTCAGACTGTTGCGCCGTGCCGGCTTCGAGGTGGATGAAGTCAAGGTGCGGGCGCGTGGTGGAAGCAACCGCAAAGGAGGCGCACACCATGTCGTATGGATTGCAACGCGCGGTTGATGGAGAACAACCTTGAATAAGGTGGACCCAGTCAGCTTGACAGCATTAAGGTGGAATCAAGTGAGGGTCCCGCCGCTCCCGCAGTGATATTGACTGACCTTTCCCCCTAAAACTGAGGCGGACCCATAAATGCGAACCGGTGGCTAACTGAGGGTTCCGTTCCTGAACTAAGGGCAGTGGGCGCTACGCCTTCGGTTCGATTGTTCCCTTAGTCCCTGGAAGGGGAGGTGCTTGAACTCTTCAAGGTGGATGTAGGTGGCCCCCACTTGGATACTTCGTCATCCAATGAATCAGTTAATCTTTGCACCCGGTCTGCTATTTCGTCGTCGCTTTGGGCTGATGACGTGTCATTGCCGTTGCTCAAGCCAAGCCACACGGCCCCGATGACCATTACAAAAATGCTAAATACAACAGTGTGCGTTTCCAGGGTAAGCTCCTTATCTTCAATAAAACACACCTAATCAACCATAATCGTTAATCTCCTGGTACCCACCCCCCTAGATGTTTATCGTATCCGCGAAGAAGCCAACCCTGGCATCAAATGATACCGGGAAGGCTTCTAGTTCGGGATCGCCTAAAAGTTGGTTGATGCAATCGGCGCTTCCGCCTACGTAAGTTTCCACAAAATCTATTTCCGTAGCGACAATCCACGCCTTATCCTCGGGCCACCAAAAGTTAGGGCCTTGCAACAAGTTGCCTTCGTCTAACAGCTCTAACACGGCATCAACAGGACCCGTAAAGGTTAGGTAACTCCGGCCGGGCAATTCAAGCTTTTCTCTAGGCGGGTAGAAAAGCTCAATTCCCCCGTATCCCTCCCATACGAGTAAACAGCATTGCTCCGGGGTCGTGGTGAAATGGCGGAGGGTTGATATGATAGTCTTTGCTTCTGTATCGGGCAGTTGCCCTACCAATGGTTTATCAGCCCAGTAGGGATGGCCGTAAGGGTCGTCCGAACCGGATAGCCTGCCGAATTGCATCAACGGGTGCACCGTCATGTCGTTATGGGCAGCGATATCAGCCCATCGTACCGGGGTGTCGTCTGATTCGGAGTAAGCGGGGTGTAGGATACGAGCGTAAGCGGGATAGCCTTCCGGGATAATAGACCACAGATGAACTCCGTCACCCCGCTCTGTCGGCCGGGTGCGCTCGGTTAGCCATCGCGTAGGGGCAAGGTCGGCAAGAGGTTGAACCGACGTAGGGAAGTTTTGGCCGCGGAAGCTGGCCTTATCGGGGTCATTGCCTTGCCCCAGGAACGAAAATGACATATCGATCGAACCTCCTTTGGCGGTAATAATAACACGGGTGCCAACCCAAAATTGGACAGATTCCCAGGCTTTGCCTCAACCGACCGGGTGCCCCCGCTCCAAGGGTACGTCCTGAAAGGGGTCGGGTTCGACGTAACGGCGCCGCCGGCTTCGGTCAAGGCTCCCTTGCGGTTGGTATTTGAACTCCAAACTCTGGAGAGTGCGGTGGAACTCGCTGTGTTCCAGAACGGAGTTCAGACGCGAGATTGCAGCGGCCCGCCGGGTGAGGCGACACCAGACCCGTGCGTCGTTAGCCGCGAGACGGTTGACGGTACCGTGGTGGTAACGGTCCTGGCAACGGAGTCGGCTGTTTGGGGGTTCGGGGTTGCCCAACCCGAACCCACGTTACCGGGGAACCCCAAAGCTCAATCGCCGAGCATGGCGGTTCGGAATGGGGCTTCGTCCCGTTTCGGGATGGTGCAAACCGCGCGCAACAAGCTAACCGACCTGCCAGGCCTGCCGGGGTTCGCTGGGAGGCTCCCAACCTGGCTAATTATTGCGCTGGCGGCGTTGGGAGTCCTGGTCGTCGGCCGGATTGCGCTGGCAGTGGTGCGGCGATAACCCCAGGACTAGCCGGAAAGCTTTCGGAGACGCCGGCCCGCTTTCCGTTCCTCGGGGGCGAATGGCAGACGGCGAGAAGTGAAGCGGGGTCCGTCAAGCGGATCCCTCCTCTGGATTGGCGGCGAGCGGGACTAGGAGCCGTTCAGCCGTAGCAAGGCCATTTGGCCGCCCTGAACCAGTTCGGTGGCAGCGTTTTCCCTTCCTATCAGGTCACCCCGCATGCTGTGGGCCTGCACGTTAACCAACAAAGTGGTGGAGCTGGCCCCATAGAGGCCGGTGACGTCAATGACGCCGCTGGTCTCCCAATCGCCGAGGTCCGTGGGGTCGATGTCCACGGCGCCAACGGGGATGGCGCGGCGGTTTACTTCGGCGATGCGCATGAGCTGGCCGGTGGCCGGGTCCAATGCCAGATCGAGGCCTCGCGTGCGAGATCGAGGCCTCGCGGCCGCTGGCCCCGCCGAACTCGCCGTTGGAGGTTGTGCAGACCCTGACGCTCATGTCCCGGATGGGAATAAACACCGTCTTAGCCGTTGTGGGCGGAGCGGCCGGGTCGGCCGCCGGAAGCGTCGTTCCCCTGGTCGGAAATTTGGTAGGCGGCATCGCCGGTTCCATCGCTGGCGCCGGCATCGGAATGTACCTGAACCAGCACCTCCAGCCCCACATGCTGGACCTGGCGCTGGACATCACCGGCCTGAAGCAGGACGACCTTTTCTACTACAAGAACAAGGAGCGCATCGACGTCCTGGCCCTGTCCTTCCGGAACACGGCCCAGGCATTGCCCTGACAGTCAGCCAAATAGCGGGGATAAACCAGCTACAACAAACCAATTCAACTGTCAGAAACCATCCAGCAATGCTACAATCTCCATCAGAACTAACTGTCTGAAGGAGCTGGTCACGATGCCTACAACCCCATATAGTCCCACGGAAACGGACAAGGAGAACAGCGCCGACAATGTTCTCGCCGAGGTGACCCACCAGACAGTTCAAACCTCCCAAACCCTCGCGCTGCACGTCAAGCAGCACGACGATATAGAAGGAATAGCCCAAGAGAGAACCAATGCCGTCATCGCCAAAGTGAGCGAGGAACTAGAAGAGAGATACAAGTCAGTCTTGAAGGCGGCCGCCGAACAAGCCAGGAAAGAAATTGCAGAAGCCCGGAAGCTTGCCAGAGAAGACCGCCAGCGATTACAAAACGCCTGCGACAACGCCCTTGCCGCTGCCGTAGATGCCCTGCAAAAAGAGCGAGCCGAAGAGAAACGACAATACGAACTGTTCTGCGCCAAAACAGTTGAGAACCTCCAAACGCTGCTCACCAACTCAGTGGAGCAAAGTAATGAGGCCACCCAGAGTTCAATGGAACAAACCAGGGTTCTAATGAACCAAGAGCAAGAGTCCAAAATAGCCGATGCTATAGCTAACGTCAACGCCAGGTCGGCCAAGCTCACCAAGGTCCTAATCGGAGCCTCGGCAACCGGCGCGGCAATAGCCATAGCCGCCTCCGCAATACTGGCAACGCTGCTATGACGACAGAAACACTGCTGAAATTGCTGGCCCAAAGCCAACAGTTACTCAACGAAGCTACCCGCGCCGAAAACGAGAAGCGAGTACGCATCGGGCAAGCCAGCCTGAAACAAGCGCTGGAACTATGCGCCCAATCGGCCGAGGATGGTTACCGACAGGCCTCGGACCACCTGCATAGCATAGGGAGAATAATCGAACAAGCCGAGGAAACCATCCAAATGCTACGCACCCCGGCACCCGTCGGAAAGCCGGTCCAAGAAAATAATCCGATTTACCAACAAATAGAGCAGGCCAGAGCCGACATGAGCGAGGCTCATCACAAATCCCTCGACGAAATAGAGGCCAACTACCAACGCCTGGGAACCTTCAACATCGTCCTGTTCGGCAGGACCATGACCGGTAAATCCACTCTGATGGAGATACTAACGAAGGGCAACGGCAGGTCCATCGGCAAGGGCGCGCAACGCACCACCCGAGACGTCAGGTCATACGAATGGAACGGATTGAAAATTACGGACGTACCCGGCATAGCCGCTTTCGAAGGCTTTGAAGACGAGCAAACCGCCGCCGAGGCCGCGAGACAGGCCGACCTGATAATCTTCCTCATCACCGACGACGCGCCACAACCGGCCGAGGCTGAACAACTGGCCATACTCCGCAACATCGGAAACCCGATGCTGGGAATATGCAACGTCAAGAGAGCCGTCGACGACGAGCTCCATCACAGAATCTTCCTCCGGGACCAGGAGAAGATCTTCGACAACAACAGATTGAACGAGATGGTCAACGAATTCCAACAGATGGTCAACCACAAAGCTCCAGGGAGTGAGTTAGACTTCAAATATGCCCATCTGAAACTGAGATTCATGGCAGAGCAACCGGAGCACCTGAATAGAAGAGTAGAACTCACCTCAGCAAGCCGCTTCGCCGAAATCGAAGACCACATCTCCCGGGAAGTAACCGACAACGGGCCCCTTCACCGGCAGAGAACATTCCTGGAGAGCGCAACCCGAGCATCCTACGACGTATGGCAACAGATGCTAACGGCAAGACAATATGCCTACGAACTCCACGACCGGATCAGGGACCACGCCAAAGAGACAAGGACCTGGCAAAAACAATTCCGCCGGAGCGCGAATACCCGCATCAATGCACTGCTCAAGAACACAATCGGCAAATTGCGAGCCGACATCCCGGCCTTCGTCGAGATAAACTGCGAGAATGAGGCCTTATCAAAACAGTGGGAAAGAAAGGTCCAGCAAGCTGACATAAATAAGCCGGTCAGACAATTCCAGGAAGAACTCCAGCAGCAATGCTATGACAAAGTAAAAACACTAATAGAAGAGATAGGTCAAGAGCTGCATCTGCTGGAATTCGCAGTCACCCCCCCGCACCTGAAGACCGGCAATATCTATAACCACCGCCGGGCTTGGGACTGGACTATACAAGGTATCTCAGCTGTGCTCGGAGCCGCCGCCACAGCGTCTCTTTTTACATTCCCTCCATTAGCTATACCCCTTGGCATAGCTGCCGGGATAGTACAAGCCATCGGAATGATATTTCGCAGGATGTTCGGCAATAAAGCGAAGCGGCGCCGGGAAGCAATCGAGAAGATAACACCGCAACTCCATCTACACCTGGACGAATTGGAATACAAAATTAAACGGGAATTGCGCCAATGGCTTGATAATGAGCTAATCGGTCAACACACGAACAATGCAATCAGCCAACTGGAGACGATAGCCTCCAGCGCGGAGGAAGCCGCCGGATTCTACCAGAACCAGGCACAGGAATTGAACCAACGCCAACTGGAACTAAACGGGGAACTGTTGAGAGCCCTGCTCAACCACACCGGCGAAGACCCGAGCGCAGCAAACGACATCATAATGGCCCGCGTTCCCGGACAGATCACTGCGCTGAAAACGTCAAAGGGTCTCAACCTGACCCAGGCCACCTTAGAACAGCTTGAATCCGTACTCCAAGAACCCATCGAAGTAATTCCAAATCGCTGGTCACACAAGCAGGTCATCCAATGGGCGACCGGACACCGCGCCGACGCACCGGCCGCAGTCAGCATCAGCGAAAAACGAAAGGTCGCCCACACTCAGTACTCGGAACAGGACCCAGCCACACCAGCCCGGGTGAATATCGCCCAGCAGTTGACCGGACTCCACATCATCAATTCAAGCCAAGGAGAAGGCTAGATGCAAGGACTGAGAACCCAGGAATGGTCCCGTCAGACCGAGGCAATCCTGCATAACGCACGACAGGTCTTGCTGGAGTCCAAATCCCCCCAAGTCCAATCCCTGGCAGACCAACTCCCTGAAACGAACACGTCCGAAGAAGAACATCCCATCAGCTTGGCCTTCGCCGGCCAATACAGTTCCGGGAAATCCACCATCCTCAAGGTCCTTACCGGACGAGACGACATCGCAACCGGGCCAGGAATCACCACACAGCAAACCTATCACTTCGACTGGAACGGGATCCAGGTCATCGACACCCCCGGTATCCATACTTCATTGAGACCGGACCACGACACTATCACCTACGAAGCAATCAGCAAGGCCGACCTGCTCGTATTCGTCATCACCAACGAACTGTTCGACAGCCATCTGGCAGACCACTTCAGAGCGCTGACCATCGACCGTGGAAAGGGACACGAAACCATACTCGTAGTCAACAAAATGGGACGCAACGGCGACGGAAACACTGCGGAGAGCCGGAAAACGGCTGCCGAGGACCTCCGAAAGGTGATTTCCCCATTCAGCCCCGAAGACCTCCTCCTTACGTTCACCGACGCCGAAAGCGCCTTGGCAGCAAAACAGGAGCAGGAAACCGACCTGGCCGAGATGTTAGAAGAACAGGCCAACATAAGTGAACTCATCGAAAATTTGAACGGCTTGGTGCAACAGAAAGGCCTGAACGCACGCCATACAACCGCTCTTTACGCCATCGACCAGACACTCCAGGACGGGATGGCAGCCGAGCCGACCGGAGACCCCGACGGGGACGCTCTGTTCATAATCTACAACCAGAACATCCGAGCCATGCGGGAAACCAGGTCGCAACTTCAACAATCGGTGCAGAACGCCATAGACCAGACCATAATAGAAGTCAAGCTGGCCGGCGCAAACTATGCAGAGACTTTCTACCCAGGCGCTACCCAGGAGCAAATCGATAAAGCTACAGAGACAATAGACGCAAGGTTCCAATCTCTGTGGGAAACCTTGGTCCGGCAGCTAGACGAAGAGTTCGCCGAAATAATGACCGGTATGGGCGCCAGAATTCAGGAAATGCACGATAGCCACCGCTTCCAAAGCATACTCGACAACCTCAGCAGAAGAGCATCGGGAACCGGAGGAACCAAGCTGCTGGAAATAACTCAGAAGACCGCCACTGAACTGGGCGGCCTCAGCGCCAAATACTCCATAAATGCGTCCAGGACCATGAGCGGAGCCACCAGATTAGGCCGATTCTCAGGCAGCGCCACACACAGCACCGTCCTGAGAGTCGGACATATGTTCGGACATTCCTTCCGCCCATGGGAAGCGGTCAAACTCGCCCGGGGCATAGGAACCGCCGGCCAAGTCCTCGCGGTAGCAGGCATAGCCCTGGGAGTCATACTCCAGGTTAAGACCGACCAAGACGAAGCAAAACAAGACCGGGAGTACCTGGAAAAACGACGCGACATAAGGGCGCAATTCGACAGGGAGGCACAGCAAATCCAAGTCGAAGCAACATCCACCACCAGGGAATTCATCAATGAAAATCTCACAATTCCGATGGAACAGATGCAGGGCTACGCCGATGAACTGAACTCGGCGCGTCAAGACCAAAACCAGCACTTGGAGCAGCTGACAGCCATCAGCAACGAGGCTAGAGACCTCATAAAACTAATTCACAACGAAGGCTGACCAGGCCCAAAATCCTCCAAGCCTGCATAGACCCTGCTAGCATTGCTATGCCCCGGCCGTTGCCCTGCATAAAGAAATTGCTATGCACAAAAGGACACCCGGTACGTTACGATGGAGACCGATTCTACCAACCGCATCCAGATCAAGTCAGCACCGACTTTTGAACATATCTGAGCAAAAAATCGGATTAAAAAACATTTCTTGTGCAAAGCCGTGTCGCACAAATCCCGTAGCAGCGTGGCAAAGAGTTCCTGTTCCTTCTGCTGGGCCGCATTGTAGGCCGCCCAGTTCTGCCCATAGGATAACCGTCAGGTCTTGGTTACGATGGTGGTTCCATCAGCCCTTTCTTCGCGCTGGATGATGAGTTCTACGGCGTAGATGTGCTTGCAGGGTTGTAGCCGAGTCTCAAAGTCCAAGCAGGTGCAGAAGAGCTTGTTGTCCACGTTCACCAGATAGGTCAACTGGTTCGTCGATTGCCAGGGCGTAATCATCCATAAACTTCCAGCCAGCTTAGTTTGCCATCCCGCTCGCAGAGCGGGATGGCGGTTAACGGGCGGAGCCTCCGGTGGCAGCGGTCCGCGTTGGTTTCGCCAAAGGCATTTCTTTACGCTACTGGGAGATGGGTCCGGTACTCGCCCATTGCGTGGCCTAACCGAGGTTTTTCTCCAGGAATGCCCAGACCTTGTTCCAGCCGTCCACAGCCTGCTCCTGCCGGTACATGGCACGGTCGTAATAGAAGAAACCGTGGCCGGCGCCATCGTACCGGTGGAACTCGTAGGATTTGTTATGTTTCTTTAACTCCTCCTCGTGTAAGTCCACCTGTTCCGGCGCGGGCGACTGGTCATCGTTGCCGAATAACCCCAGCAAGGAGCAGGATAGGTCAGCGGTAAAGTCTATTGGGGCTGCCGGCTGGTTTGCGGTCAGTTCGTCCCCGGAGGCAACCACCCGTCCGCCCCAGCACTCCACCGCGGCATCGAATCCCTGGATACGGCAACCGGAGAGGAAGGTAAGCCTTCCGCCGGAGCAGGTGCCGAAGACGCCGACCTTATTGTTGAGGTAAGGCAGGGTCTGCAGGAACCGCAAGGAGCCTTCGATGTCTCCCAACGCCTGTTCGTCGGATATACCCCCCGACTCCCGGACCCTGGCCCCAACCTCGCTGGGGTCGCCGTGGCCGGCCCGATGGTACAGGTTGGGAGAGATGGTTACGTAGCCGTGGTGGGCAAAGCGGCGGGCCGCCTCCCGGTACCACTCGTCCCAACCCGGGGCGTGGTGAATCAACACCATACCAGGGAATGGGCCGGGGCCCAGGGGCTTGGCAATGTAGGCGCCGATGGAGTCGCCATTGTGGCCCTGAACCGTGGTTGTTTCCGCCAGCAATCCTTCATACATGTCAGTACTGTACATTGTCACACTCCCATTACAAGGTTGGCCCAAGCTTGAAGCGTATTGATGCCCAAGTCAAGACCTCAGGTTGAACTTGCCGGGTCCCCTCAGGCTAAGTAGGGTATCGAATTGCATTTCGCCGGATCGACTATGGTCGCAGGTACTCGCGGCCGGACTTAGATCAGCAACGCCCCCTCGGCTGAGAATTCGCCCGTCTCTTGCGATAACTGTGACCTGCTGCCCCAAAGCTTGTTGGTCAGTTCAAGAAATCGGGATGCGTCAGGCCATTCGCTGTACCTAAGTCAGATCGTTCGCCGACGCTAGCTGACGGACACTTGTCCCTCGGCGTAGGCGGCTTCCACGAACCCCTCTATCTGGGTCCAGCGGACGTTGCCGGCGTCGTGGGTCAGCTCTATGGCCTCTCCGGAAGAGCTTTCCAGGCCCCTGGCGTGGTACACCAACTCGATGAGGTTGTCGTCAGGGTCGCTGATGTACGTGTAACGCTCTCCGGTGTCTTCCCTTGTTCCCTGCCGGGGGTCTTCGCCTCCAGTACCGGTGAAAGCGCCGCCGCCGGTCCGGGTGTAGGGCACCCTCTGGGCGTCCAGATGGGCCAGCATGGCGCCGAAGTCTTCAACCTCGATGGCGAAGTGGACGCGCGGCACCCTGATGAGGCTGTCGGTGTCCGAGGTGTGGATTTCTCCCGTTCCCAACCGAAACTGGAGCTGGCGACGGTTTAATGCCGGCCCGCGGTCAAGAAACTCGGCTCCCAGAACCCGTTCGTACCACTCCCGGGTCCGTTCCCGATCGGTAATCTGGATGTTGATGTGGTGGATCATGTTTATCTTGGACAAAGCAACACCTCCTGGCCGGTTGATACAAAGATGAACCAATTATCCCGCCGAACCGCCGCCGGGCGCAAATTGCGGCGGTGACGGTGTTATTACTGTGACTGACGGGTTGAGTAAGAAAACCAAAAAGACAAAGTCTGGCAGCAGCTTCCTTCAATAGCCTGAAGCAAAGTTACTACAGTGAGGCATAGGTGTCATACGCCGGAAGCAAACGGAACCAGGGTGACCACTTTGGCGCCGCCGTTCACACCTTTGCCTGCCGTCCGAGGTCGCGGTAGGTCGGCGGTTGAGCAATACGACCCGTGGCGTGGCATTTGACCATGTGGGGTGATCCGCTGCCGACTAAACTGGCAGCGCAGCCTCGGTATGGCCTTCGGGAATTTCGACGCCAAAGGCGTTAATATTGAAGGCCAGCAGCGCGTAGTAGCCCATTAAAGAGGTCAACTCAGCCAGGCCCCGGACTCCAAACTGCCCGACGGCAGCGTCGAAAGTGTTCTGGCTCACCGTCCGAGTTCTGAATAAGTCCCGCCCGTATTCCACCACTGCTTGCTCCGGGGCCGACAGCTCCGGCAGGTCTTTACCGTCCCGCAGGTTGTCCACCAGGGCGTCGTTCAAGCCCGCCGCCCGCCCGGCCGCGGCATGGGCGTTCCAGATGTACTGACAGTTGTTCTCGCGGGCCGTCAGCAGCATAGCCAACTCGATAATCAGGCGGGGCAGGCTGGAGCCTTCTCCCCGAAGGTACGCCCGCAAGTGCTCGCCGCGTTTCAGCAGGTCGGGCACGTTCAGCATCACCGACAGCGGCCCGCCGTCCGGTACGCCTCCACGCAACGCCACAAACTCGTCAAAGGCATCCAATTGGTCCTGGGGAACGCTCTCCCGCGTGGGTGCAGGTACTCTAGCCATGTCTGCCTCCTTTGCTGCTGCGCTTACTACTCACTCTAACCGATTAGCGCCGAAGCCAACTCCTCCAACCCTCGCAGCGGATCTTCGCCCGCGTCGGCGGACACGGCTACGGTGACTCGGTCAGCGCCGGCTGCTTCCAGGCGCGCAATGAGTTCGGCGTCCACGGGAACATTGCAAACCATCAGCCGGATGGACTTGGGATCCCGACCCGCCGCTTCCGCCAGTTCGTCCAGGGTAGCCCGGCCCATACGCACCTGCTCTTCGTTGACCCGAATGGGCATCCAGCCATCGCCCCATTCCACCACCCGTTTGAAAACATTGGCGGCGGTCCCGCCCAAATAGACCGGTGGATGGGGGTTTTGCACCGGTTTAGGGGAGCATTGCACCGACGGGAAGTCAACGAAGCGACCGTGGAACTCCGCCTCGTCCTGGGTCCAAAGCTGCTTCATTGCGAGTACATGCTCCCGGGTCTGGCCCCAACGGTGCCGAAAGTCTCCCCCCATGATCTCGGTCTCTTCCTGCAGCCAACCGGCGCCAATGCCGAACAGGAAGCGGCCGTTGGAAAGTCGGTCCAGGGTGGCAATTTGCTTGGCGTGGAGCAATGGATTGTGCTCCGGCACCAGGCTAATGGCGGTGCCCAGCTTGATGACGCTGGTGACTGCCGAGGCACGGGCCAACCCAATTAACGGGTCGCCGATGTCGCCCATGGAAGCGGGGATTGAGCCGTCGGCGGTGCCCCCGTAGCGGGTCGTCGTGTTAACCGGAAGAATGGGGTGTTCCGGCAGCCAGAACGATTCAAATCCCAGTTCCTCGGCCCGCTGGGCCAGTACCGAAGGGTCTATTGAGTTGGATGATACCCTCGCTGTAATACCAATATCCATACCGGCTCCTACTCTTGAACAGTTGTCTTGATACTATCACCCTTCACCGCAAAGGTCGATGCAGGAGAGGCGCTGACTCCGTCTGCTTGTGCGGTTTGGTAAAAGGAAGATGTGAGGAGTGAGAGCAATTCCCAGGTCTATGCCTAAGATATATCGTTTATGAACCACCAAAGCTTACCGGATATTTTGGAGTAGCCGGTCCTGCGCCGTTGAGGAAAAGCTTGACGCCATCGTGATTGGCAATAAGGTTTCCGAATAGATGACCGGGTAGTAGCCGCGCCCATACGTCGTCGGAACCGAGCCGATAGGACCGGAAGAGACTCGCCTATACGTCCGGCCGTAGCCGGTGCTCGGTGGCGGCCTCGTAGGCATGGCCCACCTGGACCAACAGCGGCTCGGCCAAGTGCCTGCCGACGAACTGGATGCTGAGGGGCAGACCCTCGGTGTTCAGTCCGCAGGGCAGGGATATGGTGGGCATTCCGCTGAAGTCGTACGGTATGGTGAACCGTCCCCAGGTCCATTCCTCCGCGTCCATCGGGCCGTATAGCGCCTCCGGCGTGACCCTTTCCGGAGGTGTGGTCATGGAGGGGCAAACCAACACGTCGATGGCGTCAAATATTTCGGCCAGGATCCCATTGCAGGCCAATCGTTGGTAGCTGGCGATAGCGTAATCGGTGGCGCTGTAGCCCAAGCCCAACTCCAGCCAACCCCGGAACCAGGGGCCGTATTCGTCGCCCCGGGAAGGGAAGGTTTCGCGGTGGGTCGCGGCCGCCTCCACCGAGCACAACACCCCCCAGGCTCGGGAGAAGGGATCGGTGTCCGGCATTCGCACCGGCACCAGCACTGCTCCCCTGCTTTCCAGCAGGCGGGCGCCTTCCAGCACCGACGCGGCCAGTTCAGAGTCGACGCCTTCGCCGATATATCGCTCGTCGATGCCAATGCGAACGCCGCGGACTCCCTGGCCCATACCCTCCAGCATATCGGGCGCCGGAGCGGTCAATGAAGTTGGGTCTTTGGCGTCCTTCCCCGCGATAGCTTGCAGCATGACACCGGCGTCGGAGGCGCTCCGGGTCATCGGACCAACGTGGTCCATGGACTCGGCCAGGGCCAACACACCGTAGCGGCTTACCCGTCCCCAGGTGGGCTTGATTCCCACGATGCCGCAAGCCGCCGCTGGAAACCTGATCGAGCCGCCGGTATCGCTGCCCAACGAGCCGTAACACAGTCCGGCGGCAGTCGCTACTCCCGAGCCGCTGGAAGACGCGCCGGACCAGCGGTCGGCGCCCCAGGGGTTGACCGGTATCTGGAACTCCGGGTTGTAACCGGCCATCGCTCCTTCGGTGAGATTAAGCTTGCCGAGAATCACTGCGCCGGCGGCGTTGAGCTTTTGCACCACCGTGGCGTCGAAGTCGGGTACGAAGTCCCTTAATACTCGGGCGCCGCCCATTGTGGCGACCCCGGCAGTGAAACAAAGGTCCTTGACGGCGATGGGCACCCCATGGAGGCCGCCCCGATAGTTCCCGGCGGCGATCTCCTGCTCGGCAGTCCGGGCCGACGCCAGGGCCGAGTCGGCCATAACCGTGGCGTAGCTCTTCAGATCGCCATCCAGGGCCTCGATGCGCTCCAGAATCGCCGAGGTCAGCTCCACGGGCGACAGCTCCCTGGACCGGAGGCGGGCCGCCACCTCCGCAATGGTCTGATAGTGTAAAGGCGTATCAGGCATTATTTCACTCCTAAGTGATGATCCGGAGTCAATCCCAGAGCGCCGGGGTTGCCTATGTGGCCGGCTGCACCGGTTCTGTCAGCAAGCCGTCGGGTCTTTCGGCGCTGGCCAGGCTGGAACCGGTGGCTCTACCGCAGAGGATACAGTATGCGAGAGCGGTGGTAAACTTGGCCTAACCCTGCACCCTAATCTCCCCGGCCGGTGGACAGGAGATGACTCAAATGCGCATCGCGGTACCCGACCTGGTGTCCAACTCCTACTTTCCGGCGCTGGCCGCCGTAGAGCTGGGGTTTTTCCAGGCCCAGGGAATAGACATGGAGTTGGAGATGATCTCTCCGGCGGGCAGGACCATGGAAGCGTTGCGGGACCGCCGCGTTGACTTCGTGGCCGGTCCCGCCCACGCCACTCTGTCGGCCTTCCCCGGCTGGCTGGGCGCCAAGCTGCTGGCCGCCCTGTCCCAACATACTTACTGGTTGCTGGTTTTGCGTTCCGACCTGGGGGTCAAGCCAGGGGACGTTGCGGCGGTCAAGGGTCTGCGTATCGGCGCGGCCCCCGGGCCCGACGCCGCACTGCGCCGGTTGCTGGCCGAGGCAGGAATTGACCCGGCGCGGGACGGCGTGGCGTTGGCCCCGGTTCCCGGCAGCGGCGTGGCCGGCGTGTCCTTCGGCGTCCATGCCGCCCAAGCCCTGGAGGAGGGAGTAATTGACGGGTTTTGGGCCAACGCGATGGGAGCCGAAGTGGCGGTGCGGAGCGGGATCGGCAGCGTGGTGCTTGACCCGCGGCGGGGCCTCGGTCCGCCGGCAGCGAGGGACTATACCTTTCCGGCGTTGGTCGCCGCCGACAGGCTGATTGAAGACTCTCCCGCCACGGCGGAAGGAGCGGTGCGGGCGGTCGTGGAGGCGCAACGGGCGTTGCGGGCCGACCCCTCCCGGGCGGTGGAGGTCGGCCAACGGCTGTTCCCACCCGGTGAGGCCGCATTGATCGAGGACCTGATCCGGCGGGACGTTCCCTACTACAACGCCGGAATTTCTCCGAACTCCGTAGCCGACCTCAACGAGTTCGCCCGGAATATCGGCCTGCTCTCCGGCGACCCAGCCTATGAGCAGGTGGTGGCCGGCCGGTTCTCCCATCTTTGGTCTGAATAGTAGGTGTGTTCGATGAAAGTGGATATCAGAGTACCCGTCGGCCTGCCGGTCCAGGAGACCGCCGATTTCATCTCGGGATGTGAGGCTGCCGGATTTTCCGGGGTTGGAGTCCACGACCATCAGCACAGCGGGCGGGACGTCTTCCTCACCCTGGCCCTGGCCGCCGAGCGGACGTCCCGGCTTTCCCTGTACCCGGCAACCACCAACCCGGTCACCCGGCATCCGATGGTTCTGGCCTCGCTGGCCCACTCGCTGGAGGAGATCGCGCCGGAGCGGGTACGCCTGACCGTGGGCCCCGGCTATCTCGCCGTCGGTAATATTGGCCGGCCCCGGGCCACGGTGGAGGCCATGCGTCGGGCCATACTGACCATTCGCCGCCTGCTGCGGGGCGAACGAGTGGAATTCAACGGGGTGGAAACCCGGCTGCGCAACTTGAGGGACCGTCCGACACCGGTATTCATGACCGCCGCGGGTCCACGGATGGTGGAGTTGGCCGGGGAAGTTGCCGACGGCGCCCTGTTGCTGGTCGGGCTTCATCCCAAAGCGGTTGACGCGGCCCGCCGCCGATTGGAAATCGGTGCCGAGCGGGCCGGGCGGGCCGAGCGGGCCGGGCGGAGCCTCGACGGTTTCCGGACGATCTTCATCGCCCCAACCACGGTGTCCGATGACGGCCCGGCCGCCCGTCGCTTTCCACAACAGTGGTTCCGACCCGACCAACCCTACCTGAAATACCCCAGCGATTCCAACCTCTTCTGGCTGCGAGAGGCCGGCATCGACCTGGCCGACGATTTCGCCCCCGAGAGCATCGGCGACGCTCAGGCGGCCGAAATATGCGATGCTTTCGGTCTTTTCGGCACACCTGAGGAATGCTTGGCCAGACTGAAGCGGGCCGGAGCCGAATCGGGCATAGATCATGTCTTCATCTTTCCCACCCACACCCAGGAGAGTGGTTACGACATGCCGTACGCCGAGGTGGACGCTTTTGGAAAGATAATAATCCCCGGTCTGGGCGCCCTTTCGTAGCGGCCCTCCAAGGACTTTTGGTTGGCCGTCGAGTTGGAGAGCAATAGCAACAAAAACCTGAGGGGTTTCATTTGCGTGTAGGGATTTACCTTCGCCTGGCTTTTGTGGCAACTTCTAGCAATCAGCATCTGCCACATTAACGACCAAACCTTTTTCGCGCCTCTTTAGTTCCGCTTATCCCGCCGGGGTTTCGTTTGCCGGCGGTCTTGGCAGGCGGCTGGCTACAATTGCAAGGATTATGCCCGCCGCGAGGAAGAACCAGAAGGCTACATCGGCGCCCCAGACGGCTATATAGGAACCCCAGAAGAACATCACTGTGGTCAACAAGGTCGTGCCGAGTCCGGCACCCAGATAGCCTCCAACCGAGATGCCCAGCGCCATCTTCGCGAAGTGACGCGGGGGCAACAACTCCGCCATCAGCACCCAGGGCAGGCAGATTAGGCCGCCGCTTACGAAGAAAAAGGCTAGGTATTCGACGGCCGATGCGGAATAGCCGAAGAAGGGCCGGAAGGCCGCAAGCGCTGCCAATGTCAGGAGCGCCGCCAGGAGGAACAGCCGGCGCGCCGGGTAGAAATCGCTGGCAACGCCCCAGAGCAGAATGCCGATGCCGCTGAAGATGGGCATGGTCTGGAAGGGTAGCTTAATATCTTCAAAACCTGGGGCCGACCTCGCAATGAAGAACAAGATGTATTGCCCGGATGCCCTGACCAGGGCGGCAATGAAGAACGCGGCGGTTATCCAGGCGGCGGCCCGGCGGACGCTCGGCATCGAAAGCGTTTCCCGGAGCGTTGGGCTTGGTTCATACGAACCGGCGAACACCCGCGGCAGCAGCAGGAACAGGACTGCTGCCCCGGCCAAGGTTAAAGCGCCGCTGACTGCCAACAGCAGCATTGGTGAATCGAACAGCCAATCGCCTACGTCCCCCACTCCCAAGGGCATCGTGAAGACCAGGCCCAGCGCCCCGATCAAGGTGCCCCGGTACCGCGTGGCGCCCTTCACCGCGACGGCGTAGAACGCCAGGGAGCCGACAGCCGAGCCGCCGACACCGGCAACGAACATACCCAGGGCGGATGCCGGGAAGCTGTTGGAGAGGCCGACGACGGTGAGGCCGAGGGCGACCACAACTGCGCCGCCCGCCATCAGGATATGGGGAGGCCGCCGGTCCACCCAGATGGCCGCGCCGACTACTGCCAGCCCGCCGATGCCGCCCGCCAGCACCAGCCAGCCGAAGGACTCCGGTACAATATTTAATCGCTGAGCCGCCACGAATGCCAAGAGGCCGTTGGAGTTGGCGAACTTCAGGAGCGCCGTCGCCGCTACCAACACAAGGCCGAGCTTCAGGTCGGGGTGTAGGTTTCGTAATGACATAGGGATCAGTGTGGGGCTGGCGCGACCGATAAGCAAACCGATGCGGTGGCGGCGGCAGCAGCGCTACCGCGTTAGACCCACAGTCATATAACCGTCCCTCCTGTGCAAGCAGAAACCTCGGTTCTCATGGTTTTAGGTTCCTGCCTTTTCAGGAACGACGAATAGCCTGGAATCCAAATGCGATAACCCTGGGGCCGTCGGGCCGTCGGGCCGACCTGCCGCCGGCGCTTCCACGTCGGTTACCAGCCCAGCATCACCGACTCTTTCCGCGGGTCGGCGCCGCCGTGGTAAACCCCGGTCTCCGGATTGACCAGAATGGGGGCAAAGCCGTTAACGATGCCCCAGGGGCCGATGACATTGACCAGGTGGCCCCGGTCGCTGAGGGCATCCACCAACTCCTGGGAGACCCGGCCCTCAATTTCCAGAACGTTGGGATAATCCCGGTGGGGCCAGGGCGATTGGGGGAAGCTGTACCCGCAGAACCGGGGCGCTTCCACCGCCTCCTGCACGTTCATGCCGAAGTCGATGATGTTGTTCAGCGTTTGCAGGTTGCTCTGCGGCTGGCTGTCCGTGCCGGGCGTGCCCAGGGTCATAAAGGGCTGGCCGTCCTTAAGGATGATGAAGGTGCACGGCGTGGTGCGGGGCCGCTTGCGGGGGGCAAGGGAGTTGGGGTTGTCCTCGTCCAGCCAGAAGTAGCAGCCCCGGCAGTTCATCAGGATGCCGGTATCCCCCAGAACCATCCCCTGAGACAGGGCGGCGAAGCTGCTGGGAGTGGCCGACACCATGTTGCCCTGGGTGTCCACGGTAGCCAAATAAGTTGTCCCGTCGAAGTCGCTGGCAACCGGCTGCGGTTCCGGGGCAACCTCCGCCGGTTGATATCCCGGGGCGACGGCCTGCATCCCGCGGGGGTCGCCGGGCGGGTACTGTGGCTGCGCCCGGTTGGGGTCAATGAGGCCCCGCCGCAACGCTGCGTACTCCGGGGATAATAGGCCCTGGACCGGCACGTCCACGAAGTCCGGGTCTCCCACGTAGCGCTCACGGTCGGCGAAAGCCAGCTTCAACGCCTCAACCTGTAGGTGGACCGCCTCGGGGCTGTTGTGGCCCAGCGCGGCCAGGTTGAACCCTTCCATAATGTTCAAGGCTTGCAGCAAGGTGATGCCCTGGGCCCAAGAGCGGTTGGTGAAGACCTGGTAGCCCCGGTAGGTGGTGGAAATCGGCTCCTCCAGGGGAGACTCGTACTCGGCGAAGTCCTCATAAGTATATAACCCGCCCAGGTTTTGCAGGGCCTGAACCATGCGCCGGGCCACTTCGCCCTTGTAAAAAACGTCGCGCGCCGCCTGGATGGCCTCCCCGCGGGACTGCCCCAGGCCCAAGGCATCCTCCTCCGCTTGGGACATTAGCGACAGGGTGCGGCCCAGGTCTTTCTGGATGAACCGGCTGCCCGGTTGCGGTGGGCGGCCGTTGGGCAGGAAAATCCTTGCCGAATCCGGGTACCGGCGCAGGTTGTCCAACCGCTCGGCGCTGCCGATGGCCTGGTGAAGAAGTTGGTAGGCGGGAAAGCCGTTACGGGCAAAGTCCAGGGCGCTTTCCACTACCTGGCCGAAGGACATAGTGCCGTAGTGGGCCAGCATAGTCAGCAAAGCCGACACCACGCCGGGGACGGTGGTGCTGAGCGCTCCGGGCGGTATTTCCCCCCAGTTTTCCAGATAGTGGGGGATGTTCGCCTGTTGGGGCGCCCAGCCCTGGCCGACCACCGACCGCACGGCTTTGCTGGCCCGGTCGTAGAACAAGAAGGCAACTTCACCGCCCAAGGTGTAATGCGCAGTAGGTTCCATAACTCCGGCGGCCAGGGCCGAAGCCACGGCGGCGTCAACGGCGTTGCCTCCCTGCCACAGGATGCGCATACCCGCCTGGGCGGTCAATTGAGTACCACCGCCTACCATGCCCCGAGTGCCCCAGACGATGGGGCGGTGGGAAAACTCGCCCTGGCTACCGGGGGTGTGGGTTTGGCTGTGGCTGTTCTGCATAGCTGTCAAGGTTTTGTCTCCTTTGCTCCCCATAGTCCCGTATTAGCCTAGCTTCTGCCAGGCCGAGAAAAGGTGACGCCCAAGCGCCGGACGGGTTGGTACGGGGTTTCTTCTATTCAGGTATTAAAGGCTAAAGGAAAAACGCTCCCGTTTCTGGGCCGGTAGAGGTGGTCCAACTGTAAACGCGGCAACGAAATCCACCGGCCTGCGACGACATGGTATTGTTTCTCAGGGGACCGGGTCAGGGCGCAGCCGGAGAAGCTTCCGCCTCCCGGGGCAGCGAGTCTTCCCAATTGGGAATCAAAACTCTGGTTGTCGGCTCCAGCATCCAGATGAAAAGTACGCCGGTCAGGCTGGCGGCGATGGACACCACCCAGGCCAAGTCGTAAGATCCGCCGCCGACGGTTATAAAGCCGGCGAACTCCAGCGGTGCGGGGTCGTCTATCCGAAAGTCGTGAATTAGCCCGCCAATCAAGCCGCCGGCGGCCATGCCCAATCCCGACCCCAAGTGCTGGAACCCGAATATGGAGCGCACCGGCCCCATGCCGTAGTATTGCCGGTTGGCAATGAGGAAGGCGGACATCTCTCCGCCGAAGCCAATCCCGAAGACCGCGGCAAAGGCGTAGAACTGCCAGGCGCTGTGGGCCCAGAATAGAAGAAGCACGGTGACGCCCTGCAGGAAATATGGTACCACCATGGCAGTCTTGGCGCCCCAGCGATCGGCCAGGATGGGGATGAACAACCTGCTGCTGACGCTGGCTATGGTGTAGGTGGTAACAATCCAGGCGGCCGCAGCCAGGGATAACCCCTGGGTCGTGGCGAAAAACACCACATGCCAGATAACTATCGAATGCCCAACGCATCCCAGGTAGTGAATAAAGGGCAGGTTCCAAAATGCCCTGGTGCGCCGGGCGTGTTGCAAAAACACCCTACTGCGCAGCCTGGCAGTGGCCTGGTCGGTGGGAACGGGGTCCGGTTCGTTGTCGTCGGCGCCAAGGGGCCTCATGCCCCGGTCCGCCGGCTCGCCGTGAAAGAAGGCCAGCAGTGAGAACAGGATAGCGCCGCCTACCGCGGGAATTATCCAGAAGGCCACCTGCCAACTGGTCTGGGTAACTAACAGCGCCAGGGCCGGGGCAGTGATGGACGCTCCCATGCCTCCGATGGACTGCTGGATTCCAACGGCGACTCCCAACTTCTTCTTGAACCAGGCCGCCACCGTGGTCGGGATGTTTACCGAGAAGAGGGCCTGAGCCAACCCCAGCAGCAGGCTATAGTAGAGGTATAGTTGCCAGAGCTGGTTCATGGTGCTCAACAGCAACATTCCGACGACGTACAAGGTGGCGGCCACCACCAGCGTGCGGCGCGCGCCGTAGCGGTCACCGGCCCACCCGGCGGCGGGAGAGAGCAAGGCGCTGGCCACGCTGCGGAACACTTGGGCCAGCACGATGGCAGTCACGCCCCAGGCGAAGTCCTGCTGCAATACTACCAGTATTATAGCGAAGGCCTGGCCGACAAAGTTGGCGGTGACCCGCAGCATGGTGCCCGTTCCCACCACCACCCAGGCGTAGTGGTACTGTTCCCTCAATGAGTTCATCCGGGTTGACCAGTCTATACTCAAACCTAATCTCTCTACCTTGCCCCGGAATGCTGGTGACCGAACCGGAAAACGGGCTGGAAGTCGGCGGGATTGACCCCTGTAAAACCGGGCATCCGCAATTGGGGTATTGTACCCATGGGCCGGGCCGGTGGCAAATGGGCCGGGCCGGTGGCAAATGGACGGAAGCGGCTATGGGCTGGTCAGGCCATCGCCCGACGCAGATAAGTCATTAAGCTCGTCGGCGGAGTTTTGGGTATTACCGGTCACTCGACCCGCTCGAAGTAGATTCGCTTGACTATCTCCTCCAGTTGGTCATTGATGAAGTCCTCGTCGGGCTGGACCGCCATGGTCCAGTTCAGGTTAGGGTTGGAAGCGTGATAAAATGCCAGGACAAAGGTCTCGAAAGGAGCGCTACCGTCGTTGGGTGTGATGGAGGTTTCCTCTATTTCCACTCCCAGTTCCTGGTCCAGGTCGGGGAGGAACTGCTCCACACGGGCGCGGGCCTGTTGGTACCATTGGAACGTGCTCATTTTCCGCCTCCTTGATTGACATTCGTGGCGAGGTCTTCGTTGCCGCCAATTGGCGGCGCAACGGTTACCTCCACGGCTCCAATGCGCCGGAGCGAGTCGTCCAGGCATTGCACCAGCGGCGGCAAGACCGCGGATAGTGGGGCTACCGCTTCGACATTGACCCACCCGATAAGAGAGGGGATAGTCCCCTTGGTGTCGAAACTGCACTCTAAAATGGCCTGGGTACTGCCCGATGCGGTGCGGTTTGATGAATTATCGTCGTCGCCCTTCTAAGGACGAGGCTTGATTGTAACCGCTTCGCTGGACGAGATCCAACCGCCGGGGCAATTGGTCGGGTCCTGTCGGACTTCCTCGGGAGTGCACTTCTCGACGTCATCTTGGCCCGTCGGCGACCCCTCGGCGAAGGCCGCTGCGGCGACCAACAGTGACCCTATGACCAGTAGCAAGAGTATGGTCACCCTGGCTTTATTGAGTTGCCTCATTGTAAATTTCGCAGACGGCCAACCTTGACGCACGCCTCTCCAGTTCAGGTTGAGCAGCAGCACGAAGTATGCCGCAGAGGGGAAGGCGTTGTAAAGGACTGCTGACGGGCATCACAAGAGGCTTCATCGACTCATTAAACTGACGGGCTGGTAAGCTTTGCACAATAACGGGTATGGCCATTCATGTCATTTCCAGGTCGTGGACTCCAGGTAGAGGTGAAGGGGATGCCCTGGTTGCGCCGCTGGCCGTGACCATTCTACTCTTGGGCGTCTTGGACGGTTGCGCCTCCGACCACCAGGCAGCGCCGCCCGCCACGCCAGCCCAAATGTCAACGCTTGCCCCGGCGCCGTCAGCGACGCCGGCTCCAGCGCCGACGGCAACGCCGCAACCGCCGCCTCCCCCGTCTCCGCCATCCTTATTCCGGTCCGTAGTGACTATCGTGCTACAATACCGGCAACTTGAGGCGGAGGCAACGAAGATGTATGACCTGCTCTTAAAAGGTGGAACCGTTATAGACCCCTCCCATAACCTCCACGAACGGATGGATGTTGGTATCACGGGCGACCGAATTACCGGATTGGCCGCTGCGATAGATGGATCGGAGGCCACCCAGGTTATTGACGTTTCCGGAAAATTAGTTACTCCAGGACTGGTTGATAACCATATCCATGTCTATCCCTCAATAGCCGGGAGCAAGCATCCGGACTTCGCAGGCGTTTTCTGTGGAGTCACGACCGCTGCGGACGCCGGCGGGGCTGGACCAAATAACTTCCAGGATTTCTGTAACTCGGTTATGACCCAATCCCAGACCCGGCTCTACTGCCTGCTGAGCATATTTCGGGACCGCGGCTCTGAGGCAATGAAGAAGCGGTCTGATGACTCAATGGACGGGTGGGACATAGATATTGATGGTGTGGTCGCGTTGGCCCGGGAATATCCCGACATAGTGAAGGGTATCAAAATCCAACTATCTTTCAGAGAATCCCATGCAATAGGCCTAAAACACGTTGAGGCGGCTAAAGTCGCTAGCCGGGAGGCCAATATCCCGGTGCTGATGCATTTGTCGGACACCGCCGGCAGGGAACGCGGGATCACATCTCCGCAGATGGTGGGACAGGCGGTGTCCTTGATGGACCCGGGCGACGCAATAACCCACGTTTTCACTCCCAATAGCGGATCAACTCTGGACGAGGATGGCAGGATACTGCCCGAGGTGCTGGAAGCTCAGCAAAGGGGCGTCTTGATTGATACCGCCAATGACGGTAACAACTTTGGCTGGGCCGCAGCCGAAATGGCGATGTCCCAGGGACTGGTTCCGGACATGATCGCCAGCGATAACCAGATTACCTACAAGCCTACTTTGTTGCGTAGTTTGCTGGAATACAGCTCCTACTACCTGCACCTGGGCTTCTCGGTCGATGATGTGGTACGCATGATGACGATAACACCTGCCCGGTTCTTGCGCATAGAAGACCGCGCCGGCACTCTGGCCCTGGGTCGAGACGCCGATATTGCGGTACTGGAACTCCTTGACGGCCAATGGAGCTTGCAAGACTCGAATGGAGTCTGCCAAGTTGGCTCTCAGTCGTTGGTGCCGGCGCTAACCATAAAAAGCGGTCGGGTCATAGAGTCCGGCGCGGGACTCTACCCCTGGGGTTGGGCGCCGCCGGCAGTAGCCGAACCGGAGGTCGCGGTATAACCCGATTCCAATCGGGCAATCACCGGCTTCCGGGCTACCAATTGCGGCGCAATGTGGCAGGTTCAGGAGCCTCTACGCCTCCGGCGTCGACCTTCCGACTAAGTGAGATTGGTTAATTAACACTCCTGACCCTACAAAAAGTCAAAAAACTGAAGCGGCGCATTCTGGGTTCATCCAGTTGGCGTTTCCCCGGCCCGCCGCCACATATAGATGAATGCAGGATGCCGGCAAATTTAAGGAGCATGCGTCATGGCAAACAAGATCCGCCTGGGGTTTGTGGGTGCGAACGTAAACTCGACCTGGGCCTCTCAGTCCCACTTCCCGGCGCTACTGGCCAGTCCGGATGTCGAGTTTACCGCAACTTGCACCACCCGGCCCGAGAGCGCGGAAGAGGCTCGCCAAGCCTTTGGAGCGAAGCTCGCCTTCCATGATTTCCGGAAAATGGTAGTGTCGCCGGAGATCGACGCGGTGGCCGTGGTCGTGCGGGTGCCATCGCACTATGAGGCAACGAAGGCCGCCATCGAAGCCGGCAAGCACGTGTACACCGAGTGGCCCTTGGGACGGAATACCGCCGAAGCCGAGGAACTGGCAGCTCTGGCCCGGGACAAAGGGGTGCAAACCGCAGTCGGTCTGCAATCGCGAGTGAGTCCCGCATTGCTGTATATCAAGGAACAAATTGAAGCCGGTTACGTGGGTGAGGTACTCTCGTGTCATGTGACCACCATGCGCGACGGCGCGTTGGAACGTCCTTCCAGCCGCACCTGGCAGCGCGATGCCAGCCTGGGCGCAAACACCCTGACCATCGCCAACGGACACGTCATTGACGCTCTGCGCTTCGTAGCTGGCAACTTCACCCGGGTGGCGTGCATGGTCAGCACCCAGGTAAAGCAATTGTACGAGACCGATACCCAGCAGTATGTAGCTGTCACATCCCCGGACAATGTGCGAGTCAGCGGACAGTTGGCGAGCGGCGCGGCAGCGTCGGTCCATGTTGGAGCTGTCCCCTGGGCCGGCAGCGGATTTCGAATGGAGATCTACGGGCGGGAAGGCACGCTGGTCGCCACGGGGAGCGTCTCGTCGCAACGCGGTGAGATGCTGCGGGTGCAGGGCGCACGGGGAAGCCATGAATTGCAGGACCTGGAAATACCGGAGCGTTTCGTTTATGTGCCGTCCGACTTCCCCCGCGGCGATCCCTTCAACGTCGGGCAGATGTACACCCTGTTCGCCGAAGCGGTCCGAACCGGACAGAACCGCCTGCCGACGTTCGATGTGGCGGTTGACCTGCATCGTTTCATCGACACCATCCAGCAGGCGTCGGACACCGGCCGGGAGTTGCCCGTGGCCTGAGGCGATATTCAACGGGGTTAGGGAAAGCGCTACCAACCTGTTGACATTCAAAGTCCAAAAGAATCGTAGGGGATAAACTCTCCGAAACACGGTCCCAAACATAACCCAATCCGCGGGTGGACTGCGCAAGGGTGACAAACCCCCGCCGACAAACTAAGGAGCAATAATGTCATGCACCCGAAATACTTTGGCGAATCTCACGACATGGCAAAGCGGGACATTATGAAATGGTTAGCTCCCAATAAGCGGTGGGAAGCGCATCCAATGTGGTTCAATGAAAGACCGGATCCACCAGACGATCGCGCCTTCCTAAACAACTACGCGGCGGCGTTGGATGTCGTAATTATCGATGGAGAATCTCCGAACCCGAACGAATTGCTTGAGGCTGCCATAACATGTAGAAAGAATTTGTTATTGGACCCGGATACCGGCCTGTGGCAACCTAGAAATGGTAGGATGTCCAGGAAACATGTCAGAATTGACCATTTTATCCAGATAGTGAATTCTCCGGAACGCCAAGGCAACCTCACGCTCATCTATGATCAAAGCTACCTGCGAAACGGCGTCGATATTTGGGAACAAACCAGAATGAAACTGAGAGTCCTCTGCGAGGGACAAGTCCACGCAGTGGCATATATGGCACACGCAGGTTCAAGAGTTAGGTTCATTTGGGCTTCTACGAACTGTGAAATAATCACAGAGGCCACCCAGAGAATGCAGATAGAATCAGGTTACCCCTGCTGTCGTTTTATAGATGATGAATGCGGACACGTAAAGGATGACCAATGACTTGAAAACCAACCCGTCGCCAACGCCTTGCCTCTCCGATATTAAAGACCACTCCCTAACAGACAGCCGCTCCATCCGTGGCACTCGATAAATGCGCCTCGGGTCCTTTTCGGCATATTCGAGCAAATCCCAGACCCAATGACGCGGAGCTGGCCTTAGAAGTTTTATTCAACACCTCTTTGGCTCAAATCTTAATGTCAACAGGCCCTGAAAGCTGATCTGGCAGGCGAAAGTCGAAGGCCCCGCCACTTCTTTTCATCACCCGGTGATGACCGGAAGCCGGCGGGGCCTCAATAGATTTAGCGGTACGGAGTTGTCAGGTAGTCGCGACCGCCGGTTCATGGGTCTTCAGGAAACGCCGGGCGTGAGCTACCGTCTGGTCAATGTGCTGCTGCGTGTCTTTCCAGGGGAAAATGGTCGTTTCGGAGTTCGGGGCGAGGCTGGCAACCTCCATCGCGACCTCGTACGGATGCGCCGCCACATTGTCGGGCGCTATCAGCAGTGGTGTCTGCAAGGCGCGCACGAAATCGCGGGAAACGGTGAAAACGAAGTCGGCGCGGTTGGTGTACATACTGGTCAGGAAGTCGTGGACCATTTCCATTGTGACTTCAGGACGCTTCTCGCAAAGGGGCGGCCCCCATCCCGTTGTGTTGTTCTGGTAGAAAAGGTCCGGCATCTCCGGCCTGAACCCGCTGGGTTGCATCATCGCCGCAGCCACAATACGCTCCGGGGCCAGCCGGAGCAGGTTGTGGATCATCGGCCCGGCGATGCAGAAGCCCATGACCAGGAACTCCTTAATGCCGAGATGATCCATCAGCCCAAGCTGGTCATCGGAATGGGCATCCCAGGGGCGGTCGATTTCCAATGGCCCGCTGGACTGGCCCCCGTTGGCATTGCGCAGGTCGGCGGCGATACAGTGGAAGTCGTCCTTGTAGGTCTCCAAAGGGTTGAAGGGGTGGGACGTCCGCAAGCCTTCCACGGTGGAATTAAGTCCGCCGCCGGGAATTATCAGCAGGGGGAATCCCGAACCGGCCTCTTCGTAGTAGATACGGGTGGCGCCTCTTTCGTAGAACGGCATGGTGATTTCCTCCATCAGCGAGTTGTAAAGCTAACTTGATGCCTGACGAGCAGGCAGGCCGGAATTTTCGGCACAACATCCGGAGTCGGCGTGTTGCCCGGGACAATGTTTCGTCTGCCTATTCTGGCGTTGACTCTAACCCAAGATGGCTCAGGCGGTCAAGATAACGGCCCGGAGCGCCGGGACTGATAGATGCAGCGGTAGTTCGGTATGAACCGGGCACATCAGGAAACCAAAGACCGGGTGGGGCTAAACAGCGCCGGCAACTTTGAGCCGAGCGGCAGCGACTGAGGCGTCAAATACCAGCCTCCATATAGCCGGTGACCCCCACTTCGCGCGGCAAGGATCTCCTCTATTGAGAGGTCAGCCCGCTTCCATCCGGGGCCACGCTGACGAAAGCGCTCTACTGCCTCTCGCCGGTGCCCCGGGGGTATAAGCGAGGGGTAAGATACGCCATAATATTATTGGCGACGGCGAGCAGCTTTTGTCATTTCCGCCGCCGAAAACGAAGTCCGGCGCTTGGCCCTTGACATTGTCTTTAATGGCGCAAGCAACCCGGCCGGTCAGGAATTCGGCAGCGAAGACTGGTTCGGGGATCAGGCCCCGTCGCATATTCCGACGACTTCTCAACTGAGGGTGTATGAATTGGGTTGACTGGGGCATCATTGCGTTCCTGGCCGTGGCCGGTTTTTGGGGTTTTCGTCACGGAACGCTGCGGTTGTTGTTTCTGGGCGTCATAATGGCTCTGGGTCTGTCCCTGGGCGACTTTTTCTTCAGAGCGATTCTAGGTCTGGTTCGAGGATTCTTTTCCGACGCAGCGGAGTCAACGCTGGAAAGGGCAGCCCTTTACGGCGCAATCATTGGCGGCGCGGTGATTCTTTGGTTAGCTTGGGGACTAATCTCCAGGATTCCCGTCGGAATCTCGGTCAGCCGTTTATTGGGGGCGTTGTTCGGGATGTCGATTGGCTTCCTATTGCTTTCTACCGTCATCGGCCTGCGGATACACGAGACCGCCGGGTTCCTGGAGGAGAGGTATCCAGGGGTTCGCCGGATGATCGACGACGCCAAGCTCGTGCCGACCCTTACCGGCAGTTATGAATCGGTGATCGAAGGAGTCTTCATCCCCGACAATTGGAGCCGCTAGCTCCCAGCATTCCGCCGAGAGGGTGGGCAATTAGCCGATTGGATTGGACTGCCTTTTGTCGTCATCTTCCATCCAATGACCTCCACCGGGCTAGCCCCGGGGGCCCCGAGAGTGTCCCGGCAACGCCCCGCGTTCAAAAAACATCGTGCTAAAATTTAAACGATCCCGGCAAGGCCAAAATTGCCGAGATTCGGCCGGCCGTTCTTGCTAACCTGAGAACGCTTGGCGGACCAACCAGGTATATTATCTAATTATACGAAGGGAGCAAGATATGGAACTGGGCGCTTTTTCGATTAGCCTGGCCGTGGCGGACCTGGAAGCTTCAAGGGTTTTCTACGAGAAATTCGGGTTCGAGGTTGTTGGCGGCGATCCTTCCCAAAACTGGCAAATCCTCCGGAACGGCGGTCATACCATTGGCCTGTTCCAGGGGATGTTCGAGGGTAACATACTGACCTTTAATCCAGGTTGGGATGGCGAGGCTCAGCCCCTGGACGGCTTCACCGATGTGCGTGAATTGCAGAAGCAGCTAAAGGCCGATGGCGTGACGTTGATTGGCGAAGCCGACGAGAGCAGCGCCGGGCCGGCCAGCTTTATGGCGGTGGACCCTGACGGCAATACCATCCTGGTGGACCAGCACGTTTGACCAATAAGGGCGCAAGTCCCGGCCTAAGTACCAAGTTTTGAACTGGGTCTCGCGTAGGTATTTTGGAAACGAAAAATACCCGGTTACCGTGGGTCAGGGAATACGGATGAGAGTAGGTTGCTTCCGATTTGAACCGGTCGTCCCGACACCGACTCACGAATGCCGTTAATTTGCGGCTCGAACCTGCCAACATCAGCCCCAATTGCCCAAACCGCGGTTTATAGCTCGCCAAAGGGGGATTCTTCCCCAGATAGCTTGTCGTTTACACCGTAGCGACCGGCCACTTTACTCCTCGTACCGATGGAGAAACCGGAGCCTATGGAGAAGCCGGCAATTGCCGTTATAATGCGATAATCCCGATCCAAGGTTAAGGGAGGTTCCGACGGCCTGCCGCACCGGGCAAGTGATATAGGGTGAAGCGGAGCCAGGTATGGCCGGACACTAACCCGAACCCAAGATTTCGGCATATCTGCCGAGGAGGCGAATGATGACTGAAAATCAAATCCGCGTGGGACTTATCGGGGCAGGCGGCAACGTACGGGCGCGTCACATTCCCGGGTTTCAAGGCGTGGCGGACTGCGAGATTGCGGCGGTGGCGAACCTGAGCCTGGAGTCGGGCCGGGCTATCGCCGATCAATTCAACATCCCCACCGTTTACGGTAACTGGCGAGAGCTGCTGGAAGACGAGAATATTGACGCCGTATGTATCGGCACTTGGCCTTATATGCACCGCACGATGACCTTGGCCGCTCTGGAAGCTGGCAAGCACGTCCTTACTGAAGCCCGCATGGCCTCCGATGCGGCGGAAGCCCGCGAGATGCTCGCCGCATCCCAGGCTCATCCGGACCTGGTCTGCCAGCTAACGCCAACGTCCACCAGCTACACCATTGATAATGTGCTGAAGCGTTTAATTGAGGAGGGGCGCCTGGGAGAGTTGTTGTCGGTGGACTTTACGTCCCTGCAGAACAATTTTGCCGATCTTGATGGCCCCCTGCACTGGCGCCAGGATCGGTCGCTCAGCGGCTATAACACCCTGAACATCGGGGCGTCCTACGAGTCGATGATGCGCTGGGTGGGTCGGGGCAACCGGGTCATCGCCATGTCCAAAGTGCACGTACCTTTCCGAAGGGACGATACTGGGTCGCTCACCTCGGTAACTATTCCCGACCACGTTGATATTCTGTACGAATTGGCCAACGGCGCCCAAGTCCATATGCAGATGAGCGCCACCTCCGGCCTTAACCGAGGCAGTCAAATCTGGATGTTCGGCACCGAAGGCACAATCCACGTCGATTCCCAGCGAAGAGTCTGGGCCGGAAAGCGTGGGGACCGGGAACTGGCCGAAGTCCCCAATCCTCCGGAAACCCAGGCCAGGTACCGGGTGGAAGAACAATTCACCAACGCCATTCGAGGCATGGAAAAGGTTGACATGGTGGCCTTCGAAACCGGAGTCCACTATATGGAGTGGTCGGAGGCGGTACACCGCAGCGCCACCACCGGACAGGCGGTTTACCTTCCCCTCTAAATCCAGGGGGTCAAACGCCGCCGGCGGAACCTAAGGAACCTCTGAATAAGTCCGTGACTTGGGTGTTTATCTCTACCCGTCGTTCCTGACCCGTCGTTCCTGACCCGTCGTTCCTGACCCGTCGTTCCTGACCCGTCGTTCCTGACCCGTCGTTCCTGACCCGTCGTTCCTGACCCGTCGTTCCTTTGAAGGCAGGAACGACGGGGTGAAGGCGCTGGGGTCAATAACTTATTCAGAGTGTCCCTAATGGCTTGCCCCGGGAAAGGCCGCACCCTATAGATTATCCCTGAGTGCGGCCTTCCCTTAAATCCCGAGGGTAGGGGTATGGAACTCCCCGAGGGGAGCTTGCTTCAACGTCTCGGCCGAGTCAGCTCCACAGTTTTTGCGAGGCCAGAGCGGCCCCCTGGGCCAATGCCTCTAGTTTGGCCCACATTATGGACGGGTGCACCCGGGGAGTGAAGGCGCCCTGGGAGAACCCGCAGTCGGTCCCGGCTATGACGTTCTCCCGACCCAGCATCCTGGCGTAATTGACGATTCGCTGGGCCACCAATTCGGGATGCTCGACAATGTTGGTGATGTGGGCCACCACCCCGGGGACCAGGATCTTGCCTTCCGGCAGCTTGACGTTCTCCCAGACCTCCCATTCATGGGCGTGGCGGGGGTTGGCTGCCTCCACACAGTAGGCCCCGGCATTGACCTGCAATATGATGTCCACGATGTCCCGTAGCGGAACGTCGGTTACGTGAGGGCCGTGCCAGCTTCCCCAGCACAGGTGGTAGCGTACCCGTTCTTCCGGCAGTCCCTCCAGCGCCTGGTTAATCGCCTCCACCCGGAGCGACGCAAACCTGCGGTAATCCTCGATGGAAGGCGCCGGATCGGGCATTCCATATTGGGTTACCACCCTGGGGTCGTCGATCTGCAGGATGAACCCCGCCTCGACGATAGCCCGGTATTCTTCCTTCATTGCGTCGGCAATGGCCGCCAAAAAATCTTCATCGGTGGCGTAATATTCGTTCTTTCGCTGCAGTTCAATGGTGCCCGGAGCCACCGCCGGGATGAAGGCTTCTTCCGCCGGTACTGACTCCAGGGCAGCCTTGAAGTTGTCGATGTCCCGTTGTACGGCGTCGTGGCCCCGGTAGGTGATCGGAGAAGTGCAGACCATCCCCCGGCCGGCGCCGCCATCTACTCTACCGTCATACTCCAGGTAAAAGTCCCGAAAGATTGTTCGGTCCCTTCCCCGGTTCAATAGCGGGCTTTCCCCGGGGTCCAGCGGCCTGGCCTCAAATCCGGTGAGCCGGTCGTGGACATAGGTGGAGAAGCTGGGTTTGCCGTATTCTCCGTCGCTGGGAATGTCGATGCCGGTTTCGACCTGCCGCCGTACTACCTCCTGTACTGATTGGCGAACCAGGCCGGCCAGCGCCTCGGCATCGTAGGGTTGACCATCCTCTTTTGCCCGCAGCATTTCAAGAATTTCCGGAGGGCGGGCCAGGCTGCCAATATGGGTTGCTAGAATCCGGGAAGAACTGTTCTTCATCGCTTCCTCCTGTTCTTGGCTTGAGTTGCACACCGGCGGGCTTGGCCCCCGACGCAGATAGAAACCAGTCCTCGCGAGTGATTCCAGTGGCTCACTCTTTAATTCTCCCAGTATTATCCGGGGCGTCATTCCCGCGGCGGGCCAGGTCCGGGTCCGGGCGCAGGAGAATCGTCTTGGCCTGGCGCCCCTCCCGCTTACTTGTTTGGAAGTGACAGGAGCACAACCCAACTAATTGGGGCGAAATCAGCCCCGCGCGCTAATCGGTACTGCGCCGTTAACGTGATCCGCCCGTTGCTCCAATGAACAACAGGCGGATACTATTGTGTCCTTTCATCTGGCTGGACGCAGATATATTGATAAACGGGAAGAGGTTTTATCCCGCCGCAACCCAGTCAACGACACGTTCCCCGATCATCAGGGCCGTGGGATGCAGACCGCCGGACCTGGGAATGCGCGGCGCCACCGAGGCATCAGCCACCCACAACCCGGCTACTCCCTTGACTCGGCAATATTGGTCAACCACCGCCATTGGGTCTGAATCGGGTCCCATCCTACAGGTCCCGGAAACGTGCCTGGCGGTTCCGACGGTCTGGCGCAGCCACAGGTCCAAAGCGTCGTCATCGGCTAGAATATCGTCCGTGGGGGTGATTCGGTGGTCAACCACGTCCTTATACTCGTCGGATTCCAGAAGTCTAACCCCGAATCTTATGCCTTCCCGCACCCGCCGGATGTCGTCCGGATGCTGAAGATAGCGATAGTTAAATGACGGCTGTACTCCGGGGTCGGCCGATGCCAACCTGACGTATCCCGATCCTTCGGGCAATCCGAGGGTGCACGATATGCGCGCCGCCCTTTCCGGCGGAACGTCACCGGTCCGGTACCTGGTTCGGACACCGGGTACCCGCTCCTCCCGCTCATCGACGACGGTGCTGGTCCTCAGCAACATGTCGCCGGCCTCGCTGGACCCTTCGGAGGTGTAATGCAAGCTGAAGTGCGGCGCTTCGCCATCGGCATTGAGGGTTATATCGTCCTTGACCTTGAAATTAATATGAACGCTGAGGTGGTTCCATAGATTCTGTCCTACCCCGGGGAGTTCTTGAATCAGCGGTATCCCGAATTGCTCAAGTTGGTCTTTGGGGCCGATTCCCGAAAGCATCAGCAGCTGGGGCGATCTGATGGATCCGGCGCTCAAGACCACGCGATCCGCTTCCAGGGTGAATACTTCGCCGCCGCACTCGGCCTGCACTCCGACTGCCCTTGAACCTTCGAACAATATCTTTTGGACGAAAACCCCTCCTCGCACCGTAAGGTTTAGACAGTGGCGCATCGGATTGAGGTGGGTTAAAGCGGCGCTCATTCGCACGCCGCCCAGGTTATTGGTGGGGGAAACGCCAACGCCGGATGGGTTGGGGCCGTTGGTATCCTCGGTGGGGCCGTATCCCTCCTTTAAGCAGGCGGCATGAAAGGCCTTCTGGATGTCCGGCCAAGCCCCGGTCTGACGGCGCCTTACCGGCATTGGCCCATCCGTTCCATGAAAATCATCCTGAATATCGAGGTCATGTTCCAATTTTCGGTAGAAAGGCAGCACCTTGGCATAAGACCATTCGTCGTTACCGAGCGAAGACCAGGAGTCAAAATCCTCGGGTAGTCCTCGCTGCATTGCCTGTCCGTTGATGGATGACCCACCCCCGATGACCTTGCCCTGGGCCACGTGGATTTCCCCCTGTTCTTCGGTGATAGTCCCTCTCAGGGCCCAATTGTGCTCCGAGTCCGGGGATTCCGCGTATCTGGTGTGGCCGAACTTAATCTCGTCCGGAAGGTGGTCGGGATCAGGGTAGTCGTTCCCGGCTTCCAGCAACATTACGGAGGTGTTCGGGTCTTCAGCCAATCTGCTGGCCAAGACCGAACCGGCCGCCCCTCCACCGATGACAATAACATCGTACTTCATGGATCCTCCCTAAGCTTCCATTTCTCAGAATAGCCTGAATATCATGTGGGACATTATAACTAAAAAAATGTAGTTCAGGATAGAAATGCCGGTAACTTGGATTAGCGGTGGCGTTGGCCGTAGCTATTTGCCGGGTCGCCAATATAAATTGGAGGCGCTCCCTGGTCGAAACCGGGTCCTATAACTTGATGGAACGCGAGCTTGATGGAACGCGGGATACTCTTGGGCAACTTGTCGCCGTGGGCTTCGGTGGCGCCGGCCTTAGGGCGCGTTTGGGGCTGGTCCAAGTCTTTGTCAGATCGTATTCTTTGGCCGAGCTAGCACTAATCTATCAAGCAATGGCGCCGTTTATTCCCCCGTTATTCACCCTGGTTTGTGAGACTACCGGCCGCCATCTTCGGCGAAGCCCTTGAACCAATTGACCTTTCCGGCCTTGGCCGGAAAGGTCATCAAAAACGGTCGGGTTAAGCAGGCGGTCTATACCGGATGCAACGAGCCAGGTTTAACCGGCTAGTCAAGAGAACCGGAATTAAGAAAGCAGTACGCTACTGTCCTTCGCCTCCTCAATATACCGCTCAACATCTTCCGGAAGCAGGAACCGCTGCTCACCGAGCTGTTGGGCTGCCTTGGCGACTCCCTTAACGTATCCGTCGTGGTCCTGGTAGCGCTCCTCCAGGGAGAGGCGCGGGTCGCCGGCGGCGGTTCGCTCCGCCTTGGTGGTCTTGAAGGGGATGTGCTGCCCGTCCGATTCACTGCCTTCATTCTCTCCGAAACCGGCGCGGCGCAACGCCCAACCGGTAGTGGTCGCGACTGGCGCTTCAACCCCCGGCAGCCGTATTCCCGCCAGCTCGTTGCCGTCTTGGTCCACTTTTGACACAAAGATTGGATAGGCCGGGCGGTCCGCGATGGAGGGCGGGTAGTTCGTCACAATTCCCTCATCGAATTCCGCCCCGAAATCCAGCAGGTATCGCGTGGTTATCACCCCGTTATAGGTAACGTCCGGGATGTTGGGCCAGCCCAAATCCTCCTGGGGCACGATGCCGGTTTGGAAACCGGGCCGGGTTTCAGCGAAGGCCGCGTTCTCGGCTGCTCGCGGAACCCTGCTATGCGGAGGCGGAGTTCCCTGGCTCACCCATTCGTCAAGGGCTGCCAGGAGGGCGCGGTGCGCCGCATAGGGGCTAACCCCATTGGTAAATTGCTGCGCCTTTCCCTGGCGTGTTATATCCCCGACTCCATGGGACAACCCGGACAACAGGTAATAGCGGACGTTCTCGGGGTCGGGCAAGTCATTGCCTTGGGTGTCGGTGTGCAGCAACGAACAAGCCTTGACCCAATACTCGTTTGACGTGTTGATTTCAAAGCGCTTGGGGCTGGTGTTGCTGGCCGCGCCGCGCTCGCTCCGCCCGCCGGTCTTGCCGCTCAAATGATCGGTCAACATCTGGTGGGCGAAGGGAAAGACGCCTTCCGGGTACAAATGATTCTGGCGGTTCCGTTCGGTCCGGTCGGTCTGAGCAAACCGATAGTTGATTTGGTCGCCGCTGCCGCCACCGGTATGGCTCAGGATGCCGTCGAATACGCACTGCCCGTTTTCGTCCTCGTTGAAACCCAGCTCCTGAAAGTCGTTCAGGGTGCGTGAGGGCTGAGAAATGGAGTAACTGAAAGTGTACTGAACATCCTCGGCCAGCGGATTGCCTTCGGCGGCGGAGGCGTTCCTCAAAAAGGACACGAAATCACGAGTTGCCGCCAAACCCACACCGGCAACGACCGGGTCCTTCGCCGCGTAGGTGAACTCATAAATCTTGCTCTGCTCGAATGGCGTTCCGGCCGGCAGCAATTGGATGGCCGTGCCGTCGGCGGAGGTGTAGTCCCAACCGGTGGCCGGCACCCTGGCCGGTGCGTCGTCCAAGTGCGCCCGTACCGTGAGCGTCGCTTGAGATTTGTCGGTTGTGGCTGCCGGGTAGGCCAGTTCACTGGTCAAGGAAGTGTTGTTGTCGAACACAATGTATTCGTAGGAGGGGCCGGTGATTGCTGTTCCGCCGTCGGTGGCGAAGGGAACGTTGATTTTCATTGAATCGAAACCGGATGCGCTGCAGTCCCACCCGTTCGAGACCACGGAGTACCCCAGGTTCATAATGAACCCGGTGCCGGCATCGGCAGCCGTCGTGGGGTCATTGGTCGCGCGAGCGCTGTTGAGCAGGCCCACTCGCATCTGACCGCGGTTGTTGAAGTCGAAGAACAGCCGATGGTTGCCGTTGACCAAATCGACCGGCTTGAGGATGAATACGTCCATCGAGTACTCGACCATCCCCCTGGTGTTCAGCGGAGCCAACTGGAGATCGGTAATCACCGCATTCCGCGGGTCCGAAGGATCGAGTTCTCCGAAGGCGGTGCCCCGAAGTTTCTCGTACTGCCCGACGGAACCGAAGGACAATCCCCCGAAGGTAGGAGACTGGGACCGACTGGGGTCGATTACAATACTTTTTATGCCCGACTGGGCGATCTTGGTATTCATGACTGCGCCGTCCTTGAGGTGGCTGAATTAGCTGAATGTTGTGCTGAGTAGGAATCTGGGGCGTCGTTGACGAGTTCGATTATACAAACACCGGATAGTACCGTCAATCGTCCGCAGGTCTGACCGGAGTACCCGTTCCGGTTTACCGGCCGGCCCGACGAAGCTGGAACCGTGCGCTCAAAAACCCGCTTGCCGACGCAGTCTCACCCCTTCTAAGGAACCTCTGAATAAGTCCGTGACCTGGGTGTTTATCCTACCCGTCGTTCCTGCGAAAGCAGGAACCTAAAACGTTTTGGACCGAGGTTCCGGCGAAGGCAGGAACCTCGGGGTGAAGGCGCCGGCGTTTGATGACTTATTCAGAGCATCCCTAAAGCGCTGCTTGCACCGATCCATCTCCGGAGGCTATGGTTCCAGGACGCGCCCTCCGGCCTGGGGCAGTATTCCCAGGTTCGCCAGGTTCAGTAAGTTCAGAAGGCCCCGATACCCGGAGTTTGTACCTCCAGCTTCCACAGAGAGGAGCCGGGGGTCATATAAAGTGTACGATTATCGGGGCCGCCGAATGCCAGGTTGCGGGTGACCTCGCTGGTACGCACCACTCCGGCAACTTCTCCGCTAGGCTCGATAACCCAGAAACCGCCCGACCCAACGCAGAAAACCCGCCCCAAAGTGTCCACCTTCATTCCGTCGGGTACGCCGGGATCGGCGGAGGTCATATCACAAAACACCCGGTTGTTGCTCAGGGCGCCGTCGGGGGCAACGTCAAAAGCCCGAATTTTCCGGTGGGCGCAAACGGCTCCATCGGCCTCCTCTTGAAAACACCTTTCGTCCAAACGGCTGATTGACACGTAAAGCACCGATTCGTCGGGGGAGAAAGCCAGCCCGTTCGGATACTCACACTCGTCGGTTGCCAGGTGGAGCCGGCCCTCGGGATCAACCCGATAAACGCCGGAAAATCCGATTTCCCGTTGGTCAACCGGCAGCCGCAGTTCCGGGTCGGTGAAATACAGGGTACCGTCGGAGCGGCTGATTACGTCGTTAGGCTTGCTGAACCGCTTACCCTGCCATCGGTCGGCGACGATAGTGACATTGCCGCTGCTATCCATGCGGGTCACTTGCCGGTGGTCGGCCCCCTCGCACATGATCAGGTTCCCCTGGCGGTCCAGGGTGCAACCATTGCCTTCGCCGGTATCCTGGCGTACCACCGACACCTGACCGTTGCTATCCCAGCGCAGCAGGCGGCTGCCTTCCAGGTCAACGAAGGTCACGTAGCCTTCCGGGTGCCACAGGGGGCCTTCGGTTCGGCCCCAACCGGCGGCCAATACCGTGGGTTCAGTGGATAGGATGATGTTGGAAATGTCTTCAGCCAAAACAACCTCCGCTGAGTCGATTGCCGGGATTATAGCAGTGGCTATCTACCCGGTATATTGTTACTAAAGCCGTCAGTTGCCCCGGTCTGGTCGCCCTCCCCCACCGGAGTTTTCTGAACCTTCCGAAGCGTCTTGCTAACCAGCACTGGACCGGATGTCCTCTGGGGTTTTCGACCAATAAGCCGTCAAAGCAGGCGCAGAATCGGGGGGTCGCCAAGAATCTTCACCATGATCCCGCCGCCCGACCGCCCGATTGCAAAAGGAAGTTCTCTTGGATGCAGGGAAGGGTCAGGCGTCGGGAAGAGGGCCGGCTTGTCCACCAGGAAGTTGCAACCACATACCTCATGGCCGCTGGCAGACCTAAGGAACCTCTGAATAAGTCTGTGACCTGGGTGTGTATCCCTTACCCGTCGTTCCTGCGAAGGCGCTGGCGTTTAATGACTTGTTCAGAACATCCCTAAATAGCGGTACGGGTCCGAAATCCTGCCTGCCGGCCAACGCCTCAACGGTTCGCTTGCTGCGACCGGGGTGGCGCCTCGGAAAGACTTCGCGCGGCACGTCCTCCCCTAGGCCGTTAACGCCGCGGCATTCAACCAGCGACATTCACCCCGCGCTTCACCCAGCCCTTGGAAGCGGGCGTTTAACCGGCCCCGCCCGCGTCAAACTGGAGCAGGATACCATCGGGGTCGTAAACATAAAAGCTGCTCATTCTGCCCTGACTGTTGGTCCACGCTTCCCTGGGTGCGGCCAGGGGAACCCCTTTGGCTTCCAACTCGCTGAACAGGGCCGAAACATCGGGCACGCCAAATGAATAGTGGCTGATACCAACCTGGTCCAGCTTAATGGGAGCGCCGTCGGCGCTATCGTCGGGATGGGATGTCATCACCAGGTGAAGGGGGCTGTCCCCAAAAGCCAGGTGGACCGTCCGGCGGGTCTGGCGAGGGTGCTGATAGACGTGGGGCAGCCCGCCGGTGGTGGTGTCCTGCACCTGATCGAAAGTTACCGTCATTCCCAGAATGTCCCGGTAGAAGGACAGGGATTTCTCGATGTCGCTGACACAGAAGGCGATGTGGGAAACCGCAGATGCGTCCATTATGTGTACCTCCGTTAAAACTTTGCCACTGAAATTATGCTTTTAGCAGCCACCAGCGGCCACCGTGGCCTATCCGATTGATTAGCCGGCTCAATCCTTGTCCCAAAGACGCAAAGCCGGTAAACGGATTTGGCGGCCCGGTAACGATCCGCCTCCCAAGGCCGCAACCGCCAAATTCCGCCCTGGTTTGAATTAAAGCGCCGCCTTTGCCGCCATTAGTGTTCGCTGGCGAGCCGGTCGATTAAGTCGATAGCTATCGCTGCCGCGGCCCCCATAAACTCCGGCCTGACGAACTCGATGTCGTCGCGGGGAGAGTTGATGCGCGACAGGTCGCTGGCAATCAACATCAGCACCGGCGCTCCGGCATCCCGGAACGGCGCGTGGTCGCTGCTGCCCCGTCGGGAAAGGGCGCCCCGCCGGATTGGGATTCCGTTGGAATCGGCAAATGCCAAGGCCCGGTCGGCGAGGTCGCTGTCGCCAATCGCCTCCAGAGTTATCCCGCTGCCGGTTGAATCGATGTTAATCATGGCAATTATGGATTCGATTTCGCTTTGGCTCAATCCTTCCACGTAATGCCTGCTGCCCAAAAGCCCCACCTCTTCAGAACCAAAGAGTATGAAACGCAAATCGAAGGGCAGTTGAGCGTCGGCAAGCTCGGCCGACAGGGTCATCAAAGTCGAAACTCCGGTACCGTTGTCGTTCGCTCCCTGAGTGCCCGGCGTGGTGTCGTAATGCGCCCCTATGACCAGGACCTTACCGTTGCCGGGAACGGCAGAACGGTCGGCGATAACGTTTCTGGATGGGTAGGCCGTCGTCTCCACCGAGATGGTTACCGTAATTTCGTCATCGGTTGAACTGGTGGTCACCAATGAGAGGAGTCGTTCGCCGTCCGCTCTTGAAATGGAGACCACCGGAATGCCGGCCTGGGTCTGAAGCGTTCCCGAGAACAGCCCTGGCTCATTATTATAGATTATTGCCGCGATGGCTCCGGCCTGGGTGACTCTGGCAGTCTTTTCTTCAAAGGTAATTAGTCCGCGCCGGATCAGCGCGACTTTCCCGGAAACCAGGTCCGGCGAAACCTCTTTGGGATGGGCCAGCGCAACATCCGCTAATACCCCGGTGACGGCGCCCACGCCCGAGAAGCGCAGGTGGGAGCTTCGGATGGTCTCACCGTCCGGCAGGAGCACACCTTGTCCGGCTGACAACCGCTCGAAGGTAAATGGCTGAAGTCGGGCCTGGTATCCCATAGCCTCCATTTCTCCCAAGAGGTAATCGGCTGCCACCTTCTCCTCATCGGTCGCGCTCTCCCGGGGGCTGAGTTCCTCGGTCAATTGCTTCAGGAAAGTCCAGGTTAGGTCGGAGAGTCGGGTGACTGCGGGATTTTCCGCCGAAAATGGTACGGCCGTCGGATTTGCTTTGGTCGGGATCTCCGTGATCGCGGGTTGCGGTGAGGGAGTCTGCGTCGGTAGGTCCGGGGACGGCGGTGTTTGGGTTGGCTGCGGCGCTGCCTCCGCTGGCGCGGCCGATGCACCCACAGCCGCAGTGGATATTTCCTGCGGTGGAGCCGGTCTTGGCGTCGGAGTGGGAACAGGACTGCAAGCCAGAACCAATAGCCCAAAGAAGGTAATTGGAAGCCAGGCCATCCAACTTTGAAAGCGCAGGTTCATTTCGTAATCATATTCCAATTGCCCTCAGATTACTATTGCGCCACATAAGGTTGCAGGTTCTCCAGGGTTACTCTGAATAAGTCATTAAACGCCAGCGCCTTCACCCCGAGGTTCCTGCCTTCGCAGGAGCCTCGGGTAGGGATAAACACCTAGTTCAAGGACTTATTCAGAGGTTTCGAAGAGTGACTACCCTGGCGTACCCCCACTCGCCCTGAACTTGTCGAAGGGCCGCTCGCGACTTGAAAATCTTACCATTAGCGGTTTTCAAGGGATGGCGGACTTCCCCGGCCTCGCTGTTCGAGTTTCACCCCCGTTTGACTTGGCGATGTAAAATAAATTGCTTTGCGGCTTCCTGCTGGCGTTGGCCTAACGGAAACCGCCCAATTAATGCATAGCCTGGTTATACCTCCCAAATAGGCGGTCTAGTTGGCTCAAGTCTTGGCGATCGGGCGCAAGCTCCAAACCTTCCGCGCCCTGCGGAACCGTGACTTCCGATGGCTCTGGTTCGGGACTACCGCCCAGGCGGCGGCCCGGGGTATGCAGTTCCTCACATTGGGCTGGATGGTCCTGGAACTCACCAACTCCGCCTCCCGTATGGGTTTCATGGTCTTCCTTTACGGCTTGCCTACTCTGGCGTTCGTTCTGTTCGGAGGAATTTTCGCGGACCGCTTCGACCGGCGGACCCTGTTGATGGTGACCCAGGTTTTGGTGGTGGCGCTGGTGTTGGGACTTGCGGCGCTGGAAACGAGCGGCCGGGTAGAGCTGTGGCATATATACGTGACCGCTTTCTTTCTGGGACTGCTTCAGGCGATCAATACTCCGGCCCGGTTGGCCATCGTATCGGATTTGGTCGCCCGAGAAGACCTGATGAACGCGGTGGTCCTCAACTCGGCGGTGATGAACTCGGGGAGAATTCTTGGTCCGGCCCTGGCTGGCGCAGTCATTGAATTAGCCGGAATCGACGCCGCTCTATACATCGCTGCCGGTTGTTTCTTGGTGGGAACGGTGACCCTGCTGATGGTCCGGCGTCTGCCTCCAACCGTCCGTACGGGCCGCCCAAATATGCTTGCCGACCTGGTTGCCGGCCTCAAATACTGCTGGACCACCCCGGTCACCTTCACCGTTATCGGCATCGGGTTTGCGTTCGGGTTCTTCGCCATGCCCTATGCCCAGGTGTTGCCGGCGTTCGCCAGGCAGGCGCTGGACGCCAACGCCGGACAGGCCGGGCTTCTGATGACCGGGGCCGGCATCGGTTCCTTGTCGGGCACCTTTATTCTGGCGTCCCTGGGGAACTTCAGGCGTAAGAACTGGCTGCTGCTGGGCTGCATTTTCCTTTTCGGTATATCGCTGTTCCTTCTGGCCTGGTCGCCCTGGTTCTGGCTGTCGTGGGCGATACTGTACTTTATCGGTATGGGCAGTATCGTCCCTATGGGCACAACCGTGCTGCAACTTTCGGTCCCGCGAGAACTTCAGGGCCGGGTGATGAGTCTCTGGTATGCCTCGGCGGGGTTCATGTTCATCGGCTCCTTCCCCTTGACCATTGTCGCGGATACACTGGGTTGGACTACGGCCTTCGCCGGTGGAGCGGCAATCTACCTGATAATCGCCTTCTTCCTGGGGGTAGTCCGCCCCACGCTGCGTCGGCTGGAAGTTTAGCCCGGCGAATTACCGGCGCGGCAGGTGGCCCACGAACCGAAGTTTGGGTCAAGATTCAAGCTGGCGCTTCACAATAACCGGAGGAAGTATGGCATCAATACGTTTGTTCACCGGAGACGACGGCCAATCCCATATCGAAGAAATCGACCCGGCCTCCCATCCGGACTGGACTCAATTGCACGGCGCCCAGGGGATCGTATTCCGGGCCTCGCCCCCGGGGTACTTCAGCGATTGGCATGTGGCGCCCCGGCGGCAATACATCATCACCCTGTCCGGTGAAGCGGAAATCGGGCTTGCCGACGGAACGGTCCATCGGCTCGGACCCCTGAATAAGTCCGTGACTTTGATATTGAACCCTACCCGTCGTTCCTGCCTTCGCAGGAACGACGGGGTGAAGGCGTTGGCTTTTAATGACTTATTCAGAGTATCCATAGAGCTTGTAGAAGGGCAGGTGCATACACCGCTCATCCTGGGCCTGACTAAGGACCGACTCACCATGAGCGGATTTGTCTTGATAATCGAATGGTACGGGCTTCCGTAAACATAAGCCCCGGCGGCCGACGCTTTAATTCGTTCCCGCAGTTTAAGCCGTTCGCTCCGGCCACACCGGCTCATGGTAGCCCAAAGGAACTGTGGGCCTGGCCCAGTAGGGCTGCGTTTCCGACAGTTGCAGCACCGGCGCCAGGTGGTGCAGCCGGCCTGACGGGATGTCACTGACGGTTGCCCAGCGTTCCATTTCCTCGGGAGTGAATTCGGTGGGGACGCCCGGTAGCTCTGCCTCCGGCACCTGGCCGTGCTCCACTAACCAGCGTCCGGTCTGGGCCAGGGAGACCCGGACCAACCAACTGCCGCCTTCCCGGACCCGCCGGGCCAGAGCCAGCAGAGTTCCGTATGCCATCAGGTAGCCGGTCAGATAGTCAATGGCCGACACCGGGTAGAATTGAGGTCCAGGCTCGGCGCCCGGGAACAGCTCTCCCTGGCGGTTGGTTATGCCGCTCACCGTCTGTACCACCGTATCAAAGCCGCGGCGCGACGCCCAGGGGCCGGTTCGGCCAAAGGCGGATAGAGAAACGTAAACAATGCCCGGTCGCTGCCTGGCTAGGTCTTCAGGAGCGAGTCCTCGTTGGCCGAGCGTCCCTGGTCGGTATCCCTGCGAGAAGACATCGGCTTCCCGGACCAGGCTCAGCAGGGTGTCCAGGTCGCCCTGCTCCCGCAAGTCCAGGTGGGCGGAGAGTTTGCCGTGGCCGGTGTCCTGTTCCTGGGATGAGCTGCTGGGCAAGTGGGCGCCGGAAATCTTCAGCACGTCCGCTCCGTGTTCGGCCAGAGTCCGGGCGCAGGTCGGTCCAGCCAACACCCTGGTAAGGTCCAGAACCCTCACTCCCGATAAAGGCCTGGAGCCGTCGGGTAAGGCTTCCGGAGGACTGTCGCCGATTTTCTCAATCTCCAGCAGGGGCAGGGAGGCGATGGCGGCGGCCTGAGGGTGCTGCGCCCATTCTTCCATGGTGCGCACCATTCCGCCAGCCCCGTTTGCGGCGATAATTGCTTCTTCCAATTCCAGGGCATTCCAGCGGGACACCGCTTGGCGCACGGCCTCCCGGTCTTCCTCAACGCCCAGAACTCCTAATGCTGCGGCGCGGTGGTTAGGAAAATTACAGTGAAGATAGCTCCACCGCCCGTTCCTGGCCGGATACACCCCCGCCACCGAGTTCCTTTCGCTGGCGAGAGACGCCCCTTCCATCGTCAAATACCGTCCGCTGCGCAGTGAAGCCGTGGCTTGGCGGGTGTTGACTCCTACTTCCTGCCGGCGGCCTGTCTTTAGCGCCCAAAGGTCGGAAACGGCCAGTCCCACGGCGGCCAGGCTGGACGCGGCGGCCTCCCCGATACGGAAGGGAGTTGGCAAAAGCGGGTCCGTTCCCCCGGAAATCTCAACCTCCGCCGCGCGTTGCGCGTCCCAACCCGATATCGAGAGAAGGGCGGACAGCGTTGCTTCATACATCGTAGAAACTGCTCCTTTATTGGCTGCATCGTGCCTGACCCCTTGAGACCTTCCACACCATTTGGCGCCGGTTGACCGTTCAACAATCCCCGGCGATTGTTTGGAAACCGGCGGCCCACCCACTCGGCTTCCGGGATTGGGAGACAAGCCGTCGTTGGCCTTCAAGCCGAATGGTACAGGAACCCGGCCACGGAATCAATTTTGAGACTGCCTTGTTTAAGACTGCCTTGCTACGACCCTTCAGGCACGTGGGCCTCGACGGTGAAGCTATCTAGGAGCCGGGTTAAGTCCGGGTGTCGGTGGCCGACCCCAATCCGCTGACGAGCTGACCTATTGGGGGCTAATCCAGAGCCTCTAACCACGAACCAGCAGAAAGGAAGTCGGTTGAAACCCCTGGGGGCCGACGTTATACTCGCCTTGGGCCGCCTAAAACTATTCACCGCAATGTAATCAATGGGTCAAACGGCCAATAGCCAACGGCAAGGCAACGGGATGCGCCTGGGTCATTTATCCACCTTATGAAGTTGGAGACTTCAGCGACGAGCAAGCGTTACGGGAGTGTTTACCTGGCCCTTGCCAGTCCGCGGCGGGAAGTGGCCGAGCCGAGACATTAGAGTATTGCTGCTCTACGGTCAGTTTGTGAACCCAACCGGCCCATCTCCCTGGTAGGAGGCGGCGGCTTCGGTTGGCGGCTCCGGCGGTTGACTATTGCGGTCTTTGGAGTCAACGCAAGGGCCAGGGGGTTCAGCTAAAGTTTGAAGTGATACGGAGGCGAGCATGAAGTACGACGTTATTATAGTCGGCGCGGGATCGGCGGGCTGTCCGTTGGCGACCCGGATATCGGAGAATCCCAACCTCTCGGTGTTGCTGCTGGAAGCCGGCCCCCACTATCCCGACTTTGAACACCTAACCGATGACCTTAAGTTCGGCGAGACTCGCGACGGCGAGGCCGATGGCGCGCCCCACAATTGGGCAATGCGCGGAATTATCAACCCGGTCCAGGGTGAGATCCACGTCGCCGAAGGCAAAGTTGTCGGCGGTTCCGGGGCGATCAACGGCCAGCTCTTTTTGCGGGGACTGCCCGAAGACTACGATGACTGGGCTGCCCGGGGCAACGACCAGTGGAGCTACCTGAACGTCCTGCCATTTTTCAGAAGATTGGAAACGGACCAGGATATTCGTGATGACTTCCACGGTACTGATGGCCCGGTGCCGGTACTCCGCCGCAACGGCGAACCGACCCTGCCGATTCAAACGGCCTTTCACCAAGCCTGCATCGCCGCCGGGTTCCGTGAGGTGGAGGACATGAACGGCCCGGGGCCCTACGGTCTCAGCTTTGTGCCGATGAACAACCCTCAGGGCATTCGCATGAGTACCGCCCTCACCCACTTGAACCCGGTGCAGCACCGTTTGAATCTGACCATCCGGGGCAACGTGCTGGCTCGGCGCGTTATTTTCGAGGGAAAGAAGGCTGTCGGCGTGGAGGTCGAGAGCGACGGTGAGATATTTGTGGTTGAGGGCGAGCAGATTGTGCTCACTTCCGGCGGAATTCGCACCCCGCACTTATTGCTGTTGTCCGGCGTCGGCCCGGCGGAGCAACTGAGCGCGGCAGGTATCCCGGTGGTGCACGACTCGCCGGGTGTGGGTCAAAATCTGAAAAACCACCCCTCGGCCAGCGTCACGCTGCGGGCCAGGCAAGGTGTCGCCTTGAATCTTGACATAACCAAAGCCCGCCTGGCTCTTAGATATACCGCCACCGGCTCCAGCACTCCCAGCGACATGATGCTGATGACCAACTCCATTTTTTCCACCCTCAGCGGCGACCCGATGCCCGACGGTATTATTCGCATTTCCTGCGCCCTGGAGCTGCCCGCCAGTATGGGCGAGGTGCGAATTGTGTCGGCGGACCCCAACGTGCAACCCTACTTCAATTACCACTACTTGGAAGACCCCTGGGACCGGGAACGACTGCGGGAGGGAGTCCGTTTATGCCGCCGGCTGGTGGAGCACTCGGGCTACCAGGACATCGTAGCCGACTGGGTGAGTCCCACCGAAGATGAGCTGAACGACGATGCCAAGCTGGACGACTACCTGTTCCGCACCGTCGGAACTGCCCGGCACTACTCCTGTACCTGCCGCATGGGGCCGGACTCCGACCCGATGGCGGTGGCCGACCAGTTCTGCCGAGTCCGCGGGGTTGAAAACCTGCGGGTGGCCGACTGTTCGGTGCTGCCAAACGTTACCCGTGCCAATACCAACGCCACCGCCATCATGGTTGGCGAGCGGGTGGCCGACTGGATTAAAGAGGGCAGGTAGGGGCCAGGGAACCTCTGAATAAGTCCGTGACCTGGATATTGAATCCTACCCGTCCCTACCCGTCGTTCCTGCGAAGGCAGGAACGACGGGTGAAGGCGCTGGCGTTTAATGACTTATTCAGAGTATCCCTAAATAAATAATGCACCCAAGTTGTGGAGGTGAGCCATGCTAGACAAACTGATTACCGGGGGCACGGTGGTCACGCCCGGGGGCGCCGGCCGGTGGGACGTGGGAATCCAGGGTGAGAAGATTGTTGCGTTGGCGTTGCCCGGATTCCTGCCTACGGAAGGAGTTACGATAATTGACGCCGCCGATAAGATTGTTGTCCCCGGCGGTATCGAGACTCACGCCCACGCCGCCGCAAATGTCCAGCCCGGCGCCCGACAATTGGTGGCCGGAACCCCTAACGCCGGCCCGTTGGACCACTCCCTGGGAGCCATCTGGGGTGGTACGACCACCATCCTGGACTTCGCCCCGGTCCCCAACCAGGGCGACCTGGCCGCCGGTATCCACGATTTCATCGGCGTTTGGCCGGGTAACGCCTACACCGACTACTCCACCCACTGCATCTATTCCAGCGGCAGTACCCCCGACGCCATCTCCCGCTACAGCGAGCTAATCAACGCCGGGTTTCCCAGCATCAAGGTGTTCACCACCGACATCCGGCCCCCGGAAGGCCGGGTTCACAGCCTGACTCCCATCGGAAAAATCGATACCGGACGGCTGGCGGACGTTATGGGTCAGGTATCTCGTCACGGGGGAGTGCTGGCGGTTCACGGTGAGGATGATGAGCTGGTGATGTATAATTACCTGCTGGCCCAACAGCGGGGGTTTTGGGACTGGCACAATGTCCACCAGATTCATTCCAAGCTGGTGGAAGACCTGGCTTTCCAGCACGTGATACGCCTGGCCCGACTCACCGAAACCGGCGTTTATTTTGTCCACGTCACTGCCAAAGACGGGTTGGACGCCATTTCCGAGGCCCGCGCCGACGGTCTTCCGGTCTATGGCGAGGTTCTGACCCTGGCCCTCTCCTTCAACTGCGACAACTACCAGGAATCCGATGGTATGAAGTACCACACCTATCCGTCGCTGAAGTATGAAGACGACCGGTTGCACCTGTGGGACGGCCTGCTGCGTCGTGACCTGTCCTTCACCGCTACCGACAGCAGCTTCACCACCTATTTGGACAAGATTGCCGGTCGCAACGTGGTGGACGTGCGGGGCGGCAATATCGGCATCGAAATTCGCATGGGGGTCAACTACACTGAAGCGGTGGTGCGGCGCGGCGTTTCCCTGGAGCAGTACGCCAACATCACCTCCACCAACGCCGCCAAAATGCTGGGCCTCTATCCCCGCAAGGGAGCGATTGCGGCAGGCAGCGACGCCGACATCACGATTATCGACCCGTCCATCAAGAAGAGCTTGACCATGGCCGACCTGCACCTGCGCGATTACAGTCCCTGGGAGGGCTGGGAGATTGAGGGTTGGCCCACTACGGTAATGCTGCGCGGCAAGGTGATGGTGGATGGCGGGCAACTCCTGGGATCCCCCGACGACGGACGGCTGATACCAAGGAAGATTGACCAGTCCGTGTTGAATCGGCCGGCGTTCTAAATGCGCCTGCGCCTCCCCGGCGAAGTCTCGTTGACACTGCCGTGCGGCCTGTTTACACTCGTAACGCCACGCCCTTAAACCGCAATCAGGAGGAAGCACACGATGCCGGATTTAGAAGAGCTCTTCGCCCAAGTTGACGCGGCCCGGGACGAAATAATTGCGCTGGAGCAAGCCCTGGTCCGGATTCCTTCGGTGAATACCGGGTTCATGCCTACCGGCGACGAGACGCCGGTCTGCGAGTTCGTGCGCGAATGGTTGGCACAGGACGGCATCGATTCGGAGATTCTGGAGTCCGCGCCCAACCGGGGTAACCTGATTGCCCGGCTGGAAGGAAAGTCCGGCAATGCGGGCCTGATGTTCATGTCCCACACCGATGTGGTGCCGGTGGAGGACGACTCGAAGTGGAGGTTCCCGCCCTTCGAGGCCACAATCGCCGAGGGCCGCATCTTCGGACGGGGCGCGTCGGACTGTAAGGGACTCTTGACCGCCCAGCTCATGGCGGTGCGCCTGCTGAAACGGAACGGCATCCAGCTTGAAGACGGGCTGATTCTGGCCGCCGGGGCCGACGAGGAGCACGGAGGAAGGTACGGGTTCGGCTGGCTGGCGGACAACCATCCCGGGAAACTGGCCGCCCCCTATGCCGTCAACGAAGGCGGCGGCACGCCCATCCAGGCGGCGGGGGCGTTGACCTACGTGCTGGGCGTCGGCGAAAAGGGCCGTATGCAGGTTGAGATTGACGTGAAGGGCGTCAGTTCCCACGCGTCGGTGCCCTGGCAGGGGACCAATGCCCTGTACCGGCTGAACCGGGCCTTGGGATCCATTGAAGAGTACGACCCGGAGCGAGACACCTCCACCGTGTTGTTCGACCATCTATCCACCTTCGCCATCGAGCACCGGCCCTCGCCGACCAATGTGGACGATATCATCTCGGAGATCGAGCCGACCAATCCGCGGTTCGCCTCTATGCTGCGGGCGCTTTCCCGGATGACCTTGACGCCCACGATGGTACGGGGCGGTATCAAGTCCAACAGCGTTCCCGAGTCAATTCGACTGACCTGCGACGTTCGCACCCTGCCCCATCAGGATGAGCAATACGTCCGAGATCAACTTGACGAAGTGCTGGCCGGCATCCCCGGCGTGTCCTACGAGATTGATTACATGGCTCGGCCAAATTCCTCACCCTTCGAGTCGGCGCTGGCAACCAGCATCCAGTCGGTGACCGCCCGGGCGCTGGACCGGGATGATATCAAGTGGGTGCCGGCCATCAGCAACGGTTTCACCGACTCCCGGTTCACCCGGCCTCTGGGGACCGTAACCTACGGCTTCTCCGGCTCTCACCCCGACGACGATCCCATGCTCAACTTCACTCATGGAACCAACGAATCGGTGGGCATCAAGAGCCTGGTTAGCGGCGCCAAGATTATGCTGGGTTTGGCCGTCGACATGCTGGCGGTGAAGTAACCGGCTTGTCCGAAATTTCCTGCCACGGTTCCATCCCGGCGGTCTGGCGGTCTGGCGGTCTGCCGTGTTGTGCTATACCTTGGCCGGCCCAAAGCCGGGATTCGGAACCAAACCGGAGCAGGAGTTTTGATGCGGGTTCCGGGCTTTTCACGCTGCCCCTCTTGCTCCAGGTAGTTCGCCCATTGAGTCCTGAAGCCAAGCGTAGGGGTCAAGGATAGTCTCAGGGTTGAACCGATAGCAGGCCCAGTGTATGCTTCCCGTAATTGGGCGTCTATCCCCGAACGGGATTCGGCGCCCGCAAGTCAACCTATTCTCGCTAAAGAACGGCATTAGGGGAGGCTGTATGAAATTCGGAATCTTCACCATCGTTCCCTGGCACGAGACTTTTACCCAGCAGCAAGCTTTGACCGAAGCCCTGGAGCAGATTGAGCTTGCCGACCAACTCGGCATTGACGAGGTCTGGTTGGGTGAGCACCGCTTCTCCCGGCATGGGCTGCTGTCGGGAATCTGGTCGTTTCTCGGAACGGTAGCCGGTCGCACCAGGAACATCCGCATCGGGACCGCGGTCATTGTCCTGCCCCTGCACAACCCCATTCTGGTGGCCGAAGAAGTAGCCATGATTGACGTGATGAGCGGAGGCAGATTCAATCTGGGTATTGGCGCGGGCTACCAGCAGCAGGAGTTCGATGGGGTAGGAGTGGACATCGACACCAGCCGCGACCGGTTCAGCGAGGCTGTTGACGTGATGGTCCGGGCCTGGACCGAGGAAACCCTGACCTATCACGGCCAGTTTACCAACGTTGACGACCTCTGGGTGCTGCCCAAACCGATCCAGAAGCCCTACCCGCCCCTCTTCCAGGCGGTCAGCACCAGCCCGGCCAGCGTGGACTTCGCCGCCAGCCGCCAGATTCAGGTTATCGCCGGTGGCCCGACCGACATCATGGGGCAGGCGCCCCAGGTGATCAAGCTTTGGCGCCGGAAAATGGAAGAATACGGCCATGAACACGCCCACCTGGACCCGCCCATGTCCAAGTCAATCTACGTCGCCCCCACTATGGAGGAGGCGGAGCAAGACCCCATAGGTCTGGAGGACTTCTCCTCCAGGATTTTGCGTTCTACGGGCAACAATGGCGCGCCTATCGGGCTGCCCGTGGACCGGAACGGCAAGGTCGCCAAGGGCTACGAACACTGGGCCAACCGCCAACAGGACCGAGAACGGCGGGACGACTTGGGCCACGCCGGGCTGCCCCCGCTCCGGGGAACTCCCGAGGTGGTGGTCGAGCGCTTGAAGGAGGTCCAGGCGGCGGGGATCAATCACGTGTTCGGCAACTTTGGGTTCGTCGGGCTTCCCCACTGGAAAGTAATGCGCTCAATCGAACTGTTCGCCACCGAGGTCATGCCCCACTTCAGTGAAGTAGCGGTATCCTAGCCCGCCTCGCGAATTACCAGTCCCGTTTCCTTTCCCGGCCTCCGAGAATTCGGTATGAGCGCAAAAGGGGAGGCCCATTTGGCCTCCCCCTGATTGTCCGGATGCAGGCCAATCGGCGCGTGCGTTAAACCGCGCTCGCCGGTCCCGAGTTCTTTGGCCGTTGTCGGGGAACCGCGTTCAGAAACCCTCGATGATGAAGTCGGAGACGCGTTCGCCGATGGCCAGCGTGGTTACGTTGGTGTTAGCCCGAATGCAGTCCGGCATAATGGATGCGTCCACCACCCTCAGTCCCTCCAGGCCGTGGACTTTGCCGTACTGGTCAACCACCGCCATCGGGTCGGACGCCAGGCCCATCTTGCAGGTGCAGGATGTGTGCTGCGAAGTGGTAACTTCCCGCATCATCCACCGGTCAAGAGCCTCATCCGATTCCAGGTCGGCGTCGGTAGGGTCAACCCGCTCCTGGATTATGTCCTTAAATGACTCATGCTCGCCCAGGTCAACGCAAAGACGCACCGACTCCCGAAGCCGTTTTCGGTCGAACTCATCCTCCAGGTAGTGATATTCCAGCACGGGCTGGGCAGTGGGGTCGGTGGATGCCAGGCGCAGTTCTCCGGCTCCCACGGCCAGGTAGATTCCGGCGGTCATGCGGATGCCCAGGGGAACCATCCGGTTTCCGCCCCGGTTGACCCGCTCGGTGGCAAAGGACTGCATGGAAATCTTCATGTCGTTGCGCAAGTCCGATTCTTCGGCGGTGTAGCGCAGCGTTAGTTGCATCCTGGGCTTCATACCGTCCAGCTCAAACCCCTCCTTGGTGCGCCAGGTCACCCAGACGCCGGGATGGTCCCGCAGGTTCTGGCCGACGCCGGGCTTGTCGGATACCACCGGGATGCCCAGGCTGCGCAGGTGGTCGGCGGGTCCGACGCCGGACAGCATCAAAATTTGAGGTGAGCCGATGGCCCCGGCGGACAGGATAATCTCCTCACCCTCGACGACGAACTTTTCGCCTCCGCTCTCCAATTCCACCCCGGTAGCGCGATTGCCGTCGAAAATCAGGCGATGGACCGTGCAGTTGGGCCGGATGGTCAGATTCAATCGGTGTCGAGCCTGGTCCAGGTAGCCCATGGCGGTGCTGATGCGGATACCGTTGGGGTTGTTCAAGGGTGTCGGCCCCACTCCTTCGGAATCCGGGTGATTGTGGTCTTCGCAAGCCGGGTAACCGGCGGCCAGACAAGCTGCGTGGAAGGCATCCTGCGCCGGCAGCCAGGTCTCGCGCTTGAACCGGTGCATCACGATTGGACCGTCGCCGCCGTGAAAGTCGTCGCCGCCGAAGTCGGTGTCGGTCTCAATGCGGCGAAAATAGGGAAGCAGCTTGGTGAAGGACCACTCATCGTTGCCAAAAGAGGCCCAGGTGTCGTAGTCCTCGGGTACGCCCCGCAAAAATACCTGGCCGTTAATGGCGCTGGAGCCGCCGGTTACCTTTCCCCGGGGCACCATCATCGGCGGGGCCGCATCGGTTGCCTTGCCAACGAACTGCCAGTTGTGGTCGCTGGTCATTACATCGGCTTCCGTGGCGTAACCGAACTTCACTTCGTCCGGCAGGTCTTCAAAGTTGGGGTAGTCGGCCCCGGCCTCCAACAGCAGCACTGACCGGTTGGGGTCTTCAGAAAGTCGTGCTGCCAGAATCGCGCCGGCCGATCCGGCTCCGATAATCACTTTGTCGTATTTCATCGGCCCACCTCCAGGTTTCCGCTATCGCGGGTGTTTGGCTTGTGTTATCCCTTGGCAAGGGTAGCGTAATCGGCAGCCCCGGCGGTGTCAACAATAGGCTGCGCCCAGCGCCGGTCAATCACTTCCGGGTTATAGCGGGCGGAAGCCGTATCCGAGGCGGGAGTAGGGGTGGACTTCAATTCGTCCATGCAAGCTGAAATCAAGGTTGGCTATGACTATGTCCCCGAGGGTTTCCAGGGAACCTCTGAATAAGTCCGTGACCTGGATATTGAACCCTACCCGTCGTTCCTGCGAAGGCAGGAACCTCGTCTCACAACGTTTTAGGTTCCTGATTTTGCCGGAACGACGGGGTGAAGGCGCTGGCGTTTAATGACTTATTCAGCGTATCCCTGGGTTTCCTGCCAACCTGGGAATAACCGGAGCAGAAGTGAAAGTTGTGACTGACGCCGTTCCGATAATCTTGGAATTGGCGCATCAGGCTTCCACCGCCGCCCGGTACTTGGCGGGCCATCCAACGGCGGTTGACCCGAAGGGTTGGGCAGGTTGACTTTTGGAAAGGTCAATATACAATTAACCCTGCAACAGGCCAAATTGGATAGGGAATCGGGCGGAAAGAGGCCGGACACATGGTAGAGATTCGACAAGTTTGTCCCTTCAGAAAACGGTGAGGTACGAGTAATGTTAATGAAATGGATGGTCCCCTTCTTAATGTTGCTGACGGTCTTGTTGGTTGGGGCCTGCGGCCCGGGCGCTGAAGAACAGGACGGGAGTGCCACGGCCTTTAAAATCGGTGTAATGGAATCGCTGACCGGACTTGGAGAGACCTACGGCAACGTGGCGGTGCAGGCTAAAAACATGGCCGTCGAGGAGATTAACGCTGCCGGTGGTATTAACGGTCGCCCTTTGGAGTTAATCGTAGAAGACTCCAAGTGCAGCGCCCAGGACTCTATCACCGCCTACAGAAAGCTGACCGACGTGGACGGCGTAAAGATTATTCTGGGCACCACGTGCAGCGGGGCGATGCTGGAAGCGGCGCCGCTTGCCGAGAAGGACCGCGTGGTCCTGTTCTCGGGGTCGGCCACCAATCCGGATATCGCCAACGCCGGAGACTATATCTTCCGCACGGCCATGAACGATCTGCAGGTGGGTATCGACACTGGCAACGTGCTCTGGGCCGACGGCATCCGCTCCCTGGCGACCATAACCGAGTCCACTGACTACGCCGAGGGAGTGCGCCGCACTTCGGTTGATCACTTCGAGAAACTGGGCGGACAGGTAGTAGCCGCCGGGTCATACAGCTCCGAGGCAACCGACTTTCGCAGCCAATTGTCCAAGTTAATTAGCGCCGACCCGGACGCGCTGCACGTCGCCGCCCAGGGAGAATTCTCCGGCGGCACCATCGTCAAACAGGTAAGAGAGTTGGGTTACGAAGGGCCAATCTACTCGGAAATTGTGGTCATCGGCGCGACGGCGTTGGAAATTGCCGGGGATGCCGCCGCCGGCCTGAAGGCCATTATCGCGGAGCTGGACCCGGCCAATCCCAAGAGCGCGGAAGTCCTGGCCAACTTCAAGTCCCGCTACGATTACATTTCCCTGCCCTGGTACATGGGTTCGGCCTACGACGACGTTTACATCGCGGCCGAGTGCTTGAAGCAGACCGGCGACGACCAGGATGCCGACGGCTTCCGGGACTGCCTGTACGGAATCACTTGGAGCGGCAGCATCGGCTCTAACTACAGATTTGATGAAAACGGAGAAGTGGTCGGTTTGTCCAACATCGTCGCTGAGGTTCTGCCGGTGGCCGAGCGGACCGAGGCCAACCAGGGCTACCGGGTACTGGGACCGGCGCCAATCCAGTAGGCCAGGACGCCGGTTTCCCCAGTGTTGACCTCCCGCACCCCTTCCTCCTGGTTAACCCTCTGGTGCGCCCTGTCTGGCACCTTGCGCCCTGTCTGGCACCTTGCGCCCTGTCTTGCACCTTGCGCCCTGTCTTGCACCTTGCGCCCTGTCTTGCACCTTGCGCCCTGTCTTGCACCTTGCGCCCTGTCTTGCAATAGAACCTCGCCGTCAACAATGACGGCGCGGCGACATCCCGCGCCTTGGCCCGGCCCAGTACTGCCTCTAACTGCTAATTAACTGGCCGGTCTGGACACCGCGCGGGCGCGATGCTAATATCCGCGTAATCAGCAATATAAGTGACAGAAGAGACGATGTCTTCGGGGTATTTATATGGAAATACGTTGGCGGTTTCGCGCTATGGCCCCCGGCGAGATGAACTTTGACCCCATGGAGCGGGAGTTATTCGGCAACGAAGGCATCAACACCAGGTTGGCCCGAGAGTCCATCCAAAACTCTTTGGACGCCGACGTAGATAGGTCCAGGCGAGACCCTATCAGGATGCGCTTTTCACTGGCTGGAATACATTCTCCTTTACCATCAGAAAGAGCGGCGCCTTACTTGTCCGGACTTATCGAGCATCTGGAGCGTATCAACCCCGAGCATCTGGACGATGATATTGCTGAGCGAGTCTTGAACAACAACCTGGCCGAGGGTGGTGTTCCCTTTCTGGTAATTGAGGACGCCGGTACAAAGGGACTAAACGGAGATTGGCTGCAATACAACGACTCCGACCGACAAACCGGGAATGAAAATCATTTCTTCTGGTTTTTCCGCAACATCGGACGTTCCCAAGGGAGAATCGGACAACGGGTCGTGGGGATTGGGCAAGTGGGTTTTCCCTGACGTTTCGCGGGTCAGCGCCTACATCGCCGTTACCAAGCGCAGTTTGGATGACGAAACTCTGCTAATGGGGCAGTCTATACTCACCAAGCACACCATTGGAGACGAGCGATACGAGCCCTACGGTTTCTTGGGCGTTGCCGGGGATAACGGACTGCAATTACCTTTGGTAATGTCTGACCCCGACCAACGGACGTTCGTTGAGCGGTGCATTGCCGACTTTGGTCTCCGGCTCCGCGGTGAACCCGGTCTGTCTGTAATTATCCCCTTTCCCCGAATCAATGCCGAAGACGAGGAAAACATCAGCGCTTCCGGCTTGTTGGCTGCCATAGTCCGCAACTACTTCTACCCGATAATTGACGGCCGGTTGGAAATAATCGTTGATAAGGGCGACGGCTCGTCGCCCGTGGAACTGACCGCAAACACCATCGATAACGTCGTCAAAAGCCTGGACCTGCAGGAAGCCGGAGAACTTAGCGAACAGAGCTATGCCAAGCTGTTTGAAATGTGCCGGAAGTGCATTGCCATGCCCGACGCTGCTCATACTACCTTGGCCGAATTACCGAGCAATGACCCTACCGGCGCCGACCATGCTACAGTGGTTGGCTTGCGGGACCGCTACAACTCCGGGGAATTACTGGCCTTCCGCATCGGCGGGTACGCGCAACGCAAGAAAGAAGCCCGGAAACCCACCGAGTTTTGGCTGTATTTACAACGAGATGACTCGCTACCCCACGGGCATGATTACTACGTGAGAGGCACGTTGTCTATTTCCGACATGGACCACATCAGCCGGTACCGGTCTTGGGCATTACTGAGAGTGGATGAACGAGACCCGCTGGCGGCCATGTTGCGTGATTCCGAGCCGGCAGCCCACACTTCCTGGCGACCACAAACCCGCCGGGTTCAGGACCGCTGGGTCGCGCCCCGCCGCCGGATAGATGACGTCAGACACGCTCCAGCCACAATGTTGTCCATTCTGGAAACACCGCAAGAGAGCTTACAGAAGGACGTATTTTCCGATATTTTCTTTTGGGACGTCGAAGAGACCGCACCCCCGGACCCAGGCCGAGCGAGGGAGAGGTCACTGATTTACAACAAGAAGCGGATTGACCCTCCATTGCGCCGCCGCCGCGACTTTGCTGTTTCGCAAATCAACTCCGGTTTTCGGGTCACTTTGGCCAACGGAGTGGAAGAGCCGCCCGCCCGCGCCCAGTTACAAGTGGCCTATGCAGTTCCCCGAGGCAACCCCTTGAAAAGCTATCGTCCCGAGGATTTCCGCTTGCACGGACGGGGAGATACCCTAACTATCCATTTTGGCGGCTGTCAGGTCAGGCCGGGCCGCGAGGGCAACGAAGTATTCCTTGAAATCGACAACCCGGATGAGTTTGAGTTCACAGTGACCGACTTTGACCCGCTGCGCGACCTTCACGTGCGGGTGGAGGCGGTAGCGGACAATGTAGAGGGAGACGATGCCGGTACGCAGGTTTAATTACACCGGACGCCACCGTATCGAACTTCAGCGGGTATCCATTGAGTTGCAGGAACCGCAAAACGGCGGCCCGCCAACCTTCACTGCCGAATTGGACTTGTCGGAGGTGGACCTGCCATCCGAGGCCCCCTTAGTTATTATCGCCCAGCGTGACCGCACCGCCATGCGCTTCCCTTGGGGAACTGTTGGTGCGCCGACCCCGCCGGAGGACCGCCGGTTGGTGGATGTCCCGGTCAATCCACACTTTCGGTTGACGGCGCTGGCCCCGGACGGTTCCGGCAAGCTGTTGGCTCTGGCCGACCGGATTCACCCCACCCGCGCCAACCGGCGGGAGTCGTTGGTCTGGCTGGAAGAAAAGGACTTGGGCCAGGAGGTTTGGCGACTCGATTTTCCCGACAGCGACGGATCAAATCCAACCTTGCAAGTCAACCGGAACATCCCGGAAATCAGCAACTTGGCCAGCCGGAACGACACCTTTCTGGCGCCCCTGGTGCCGGAGGTGTTACGGTCCATTCTCAGCCGAGCCTTGCTAGTCGAAGATATAGACCCTACCGAGCCGGACAACCAGACTTCCTGGGGCCGGTGGATGGGGTTTGTCAGCGGCTTTTTCAGCGATGGTTACCCGGAAGTTGACGGAGACGGCAATCGAGACCGGGAAGCGGTGTCCAATTGGATCGAAGACGCAGTCGCCGCATTCACTCGGGAACGCTTCCCAGCCAGCGACAGGTTCGTCGCCTCCCGGAGGAACTGATGGAACAACCCCACCGCGTCGCCGAGTTGACCCAGGAGGGAATCCGCCAAGCCAGGGAGTATCTAGCGGCGTTGCGGGCCGATGAAAACCCGCCATTCCCTTATTTGATATTGGATGAATCGCCCTACGCCCAGCCCATCACCCCGGCGGTTTACGTGCAGCGGCGGCCCTTCACCAACCGCCGGGAAGCCGGTGAGTACCTGAGCCAACAATTGGCCCTGCTAGGTCTGGCAAGAATCGTCGATAACGCCGGCCTATGGTCCTGGTTGGGAATGTTCTATTTCACGGAAGTAATAAACTCGGATCAACAGGGCAACCCCCGCTTGGGCAGCAACCCCGACGTGGCTTATGTCATCGACCCGGAAGAAACGGGGAGGGGCAGCCGCCGCTACTTCGCCCACCGGCTAATGTTGTCGTGGGAGGTTTATGCACGGCACGGCGAAACGGCGTGGTACCTGCTGGATGAGCCAGTAAACTCCATGGGGCACCTTGCTGACCGGCTGGCCGGCGCGCCCGAGATGTTTCGATCGGTGGGAATCGTGGACCTGGCCCACCGTCTCTACGCCGACCCTCATACTCGCCAATTGAAGTCGGGCGTCCTGGCCGGCGGTCAGAATCAACGCCCGCCTGGTGGAGTCGTCCGCCTGCTCGCTGTTCTGAACCAACTATATATGACCTACGACGTTTACGGAATGACCGCCAAGCAGCTTATGGAAATCCTTCCCCCCGAGTTCAATCGCTGGCGCAACCCTACAGCGGCCCCCCGCTCCACCCCCCAACCTTGACAACCAACGCTCCCTCTCTGACAATTAGATAACCCCTCGCAACCCAAGTTTTGCAATTATCCGCCGGCGCCATTCGCCGGTCAGAAGGAGTTTTCATGACCACCAGTTCCGTAACCTGGACCGAAGAAGTGGTAGAGGTGGCCGGCAGCGAGATTAGGCTGGTCAAGGGCGGTTCCGGCGAGCCGCTGTTGATTCTGCACGACGAGATGGGGCATCCCGGTTGGTTGCGCTATCACGAAGCCCTGGCCCAGAACCGCACGCTGTATATCCCCTGGCATCCGGGCTTTGGCGAGTCTGCGGAGCTGGATTGGGTCATGAATCTGCACGATCTCGCCTTCTGGTACCTGGGGGCCCTGGATGACCTGGGCTTGGAAGGCGTCGACGTGATGGGTTTTTCCCTGGGCGGATGGCTGGCCGCGGAAATGGCGGTTATGTGCCCGCAGCAGTTCAAGAAGCTGGCGCTGGTCGCCGCCGCCGGAGTCCGGCCTCCCACCGGCGAAATCTTTGATATTTTCCAGGTGGTGGCCAAGGCCTACATCACCGGCAGCCTGCTGGACCCTTCAGCGGTGGCTGAGTACCAGCAAATCTGCCCCGACGAGCCGACGCCGGAACAAATCGAAAATTGGGAGTCGTCGCGGGAGGGCGCCTGCCGACTGAGTTGGCGGCCCTATATGCACTACCCGGCGCTGCCCAACCTGCTGCCGCGGCTGAAGCGGCTGCCGACGATGATCGTGTGGGGGCGGGAAGACCCTATCGTCCCCCTGAGCGCCGGACAGCTCTACCATGACTCCATCCCCAACTCCCGCCTGGAAATCTTCGACAACTGCGGCCATCGCCCGGAGGTGGAACACCCGGAGCGGTTCATTGAGCTGGTAAAGGGGTGGTTTGCGTAGGGTAGAATTGGGGGAGATTATGAAACTGACCATAGATAAATCAGCCGACGCCCTCTACCTGCGTCTCGACGACTCTTCGATCGTCCAAACGGAAGAGGTATCGCCCGGCGTAATCCTGGACTACAACGAGGCCAAGGAAGTCGTGGGCGTGGAGATGCTCTACCTTTCCAAACGCTCCTCGAACTTGGACTTGTCGGACTTACAGTTTGAGAAGCGGTAACCTGATGTCCGCCTGGAAAATTGCGGGCATAGGCCGGAGGTGGAGCAGACGGGGCGGTTTATTGAGCTGGTTGGGGAGTTCTTCAGGTAGGTGAGGGGTTGCAATATCGGTTATAATCATTCCGTCAGTTAATAAGCACAAGGAGTGGCTATGCCCACGCTGGATTTCAAGGGCAAACAGTTTATCTACGCCCATCACCTTACCGTGCCCTACCGACCGCTGGTTCCCGATGCCGACAAGTCCCTGAACCCGGCCGGGGCCGATGACAACCTGATCATCCACGGCGACAACCTCCACGCCCTGAAAGCCCTGCTCCCCCGCTACGCCGGCAAGGTCAAGTGCATCTACATTGACCCACCCTACAACACCGGCAACGAAGGCTGGGTTTACAACGACAAGGTGAACAGCCCCTTAATGAAGGCGTGGCTCAAAGAGCAAAGCCCGGTGGACGGGGAGGACCTGGAACGCCACGACAAGTGGCTGTGCATGATGTGGCCCCGCTTGCAGTTGCTCAAAGAACTACTGGCCGACGACGGGGTTATTTTCGTGTCCATTGACGACAACGAACAGCACCACTTGCGGATGCTGATGGATGAGGTGTTTGGGGAAGAGAACTTTTTCGCTGTTCTTACCCGGCGCGCTATGCACACGGTCCGAAATTCTAGCAAGGATTTTAACCTAAATGCTGATTATGTCTTAGCTTACGCCAAGGATAAATCTTGGTTTGGAGAGGACAGAGAAAGATATATTCGGTATGTCACAGATAAGTCAAGCAACTATCCCCACGATGATAATGATGGACGTGGTAGGTATAAATTTGATCCAATCCACGCTCGGAATTACTACGAGCCTTACACCATTACGTTTGCAAATGGTGTCGAGTGGACTGCTCCTAGCGGTAGATACCCTAGCTATTCAAAGGAACGGTTGCGGGAAATGGAGGCCGACAATCGCCTTGACTTTTCTGTGAACGAACCGAGAGCTAAGCGATTCTTGAACGAAGTACAAGAAGGTCAACCTCCTGACGCCATAATTGCGCCAGAGATAGCGGGTTTCAATTCTGAAGGTACACGGCAACTACGGGAGATATTTGGAGAAGGCGGAGTTTTTTCACAGCCTAAGCCAACAAAGTTGCTCAAGTTTCTCATGGAGATTCTGCGGAGTCCGAATGCGATAGTTCTGGATTCCTTCGCCGGGTCCGGCACAACCGCCCACGCTGTCCTTGCCCTGAATAAAGAAGACGGCGGCAACCGCAAGTTTATCCTGGTGGAGTGTGAGGACTACGCCGACACCATAACTGCCGAGCGGGTGCGGCGGGTAATCAACGGCGTACCGAATGCGCGGGATGCCTCCTTGAAGGAAGGATTGGGCGGTTCTTTTAGCTACTGCACTTTGGGCGAACCTATCGACACCGAAGGGTTGCTGACCGGGGAGCATTTGCCGGAATACACGGCCTTGGCTGCCTACGTGTTGCATACTTCCTCCGGCATCTCCGCCGGGGCCGATGACCTGGCAGCCCGGGATGATGACGGCCTCTTTTACCGTAACGGCGAGCAGGACTATTACCTGCTGTACCGGCCCGACCTGGAATGGCTGGGCAGCCACGCTGCGATGTTCAACGCCGAGCGGGCCGAGCGCATCGCCCAACGCAACCAAGCGGAAGGGCGAAAGGCGGTGGTCTTTGCCCCGGGCAAATACATCGGTCAACGGGAGCTATCCGGCTTTGGCATAACCTTTTGCCAACTGCCCTACCAAATCCACCAGCGCATCTGAAGGGGATAAGGCAGGATTACTGATGAGGATAACCGTTACCATAGACCGGGACGAAGATGGCGTCTGGGTTGTCGAATGCCCGGCTATTCCGGGCTGTGCCAGCCAAGGGGAAAGCAAGAATGAAGCCATCGCCAACATCCGGGAGGCCATCGCCCTCTGCTTGGAAGTAAGGGCCGAACAGGGGTTGCCGTTGACCATCGAAACGCAACAAGTGGAAGTCACGCTCTGATACCGCCATTGCCGGTACTGAGCGGGTTGCAAGTGGTGCGCAACTTTGAGCGCTTTGGCCGGAATGTAGCTCGGCAGCGGAGCAGCCATATAATTATGACCAAGCCCGGAGAAATAACCACGCTATCCGTGCCGGATCACTCAACAGTAGCAAAAGGAACCTTGCGCAGTCTGATTCGCTCTTCCGGCCTCACCGTGGCACAGTTCTGCGCCACTCTCTGACGGGAAACAGAATGTTCGAACTGAAGGACTACCAGGAAACTACGCTTAACGCCTTCTCCCGCTGGCTTGAGGCACTGGAACAGGCCCGCCAGCAGTCGGAGACGGGTATAGCGGCGTTGCAGGGCGTCGGTATGGAAGTTCCCGACGATATTCGCAACTTCCCGAAAACGGCCTGGCAGCGGTTGAAGGAAGCCGGCGGCGTGGCCCAAAACGCCGGGGAGTACGTCAGCCGAACCGACGATGCCGTGCGGCCCATCGCCCACGTCTGTTTCAAGGTGCCCACCGGCGGGGGCAAGACGCTGCTGGCCGCCGCCGCCCTGAAAAGGCTGAACCGGCAGACCGGGTTGGTTCTGTGGATAACCCCCACCCGGGCCATTTATGAACAGACCAAAGCGGCCTTGCGCAACCGGGAACACCCCTACCGGGAAATGCTGGAACCAGACAGAGACGGTACGTTCAAGCTGCTGGAAAAGGACGACCAATTCACCTCCGGCGATGTTGCCAGCTACCTGTGCGTAATGCTGTTAATGCTGCCGGCGGCCAACCGGCAAAAGGGCCGGGACTTTCTGCGGATGTTCCGCGATTCCGGGCGGTATCCCACCTTTTTTCCCGACGGCGACGACCTGCTGGGCGATGGCCGGCTGCTGGAACAACACCCGGACCTGGAACGGACTGCGGACGATGGGCCGGTAAGACACAGCCTTTTTAACCTGTTCAAGATGCTCCGCCCGGTGGTAGTGCTGGACGAAGCCCATAAAGCCTACGGGTCCAAAACCGCCGGCGTCAATCAGGAATTTGTCCGTTCCGTCAACCGCCTCGACCCCAGCCTGGTAATTGAACTATCCGCCACGCCCAACGGCGGCATCAGCAACCTGTTGGTGGACATTACCGGCGTCGAACTCAAGACCGAGGAAATGATTAAGCTGCCGGTGCAGGTCAGTTCCTTCACTAATACGGAATGGCAGCACACCCTGGCCCAAGCCCACGATGAGCTGGAACGGTTGGCGGCGGATGCCCAAGCGTTGCAGCATAACGGGGGCCGTTACATCCGGCCCATTGCCGTGGTTCGGGTGGAGCGAACCGGCGCTGACCAGCGGGATGGGGAGCGGGTTCATGCTGAGCATGTGAGAGAATACCTGGTTAACAACCTGGGGGTTCCTGCCGAGGCTGTGGCGGTCAAATCGTCCGAAATGGATGAGTTATCGGGCCTTGACCTGCTTTCCGAACTCTCCCAAGTGCGTTGGATTATAACCAGGGCCGCCTTGATGGAGGGCTGGGACTGCTCTTTCGCCTACCTGTTGGTAATGCTGGACAACACCACCGCCCAGCGCGCCATAACCCAGTTGGTCGGGCGGGTTCTGCGCCAACCCTACGCCCAGCGCACCGGCGTTGCGCGGCTGGACCAGTGCTACGTCCATTGCTGGAACACCGGCGTCGGTCAGGCGGTAACCCAAGTTCAGCAGGGTCTGGAATCGGAAGGCTTGACCGGGTTAAGCGGAGAGGTAATCACACAAGGGGGCGATTGGGAGCGGATTACAGTAAACCGGCGCGAGAAGTTCCGGGGCGAAAATATCTTCCTGCCGAAGGTGCTGCACCAGGACGGCGGGAAATGGACTGAGTTGGATTACCAACGACACATCCTCCCGGCCATTGATTGGGCCGCCTTGAAAGTGCCGGAACAGCAGGAAACGATGCCCGACCGCGCCCGGCTGCAAACGGCAACCGTTGATGTTGGCGAAACCCCCACAATCTTTCACGCCGACCAGGAACTGTTTATCGACAAGACGCTTTTAATCTCCTGGTTCGCCCGCCGGATTTCCGACGTCGTCCCAAATCCCTGGCAGGCTACACGGCTGGCCCAGGAAATGGTTAATCGGTGGCGGCAGTCGGGCAGCAGCGACGCAGACATTCACGACCGGCGTTCCTACATCGCCTGGCGACTTCGAGACGGAGTTGTCACTTCTCTTGATTTGCAGGCGCAGCAGGCTTTCCAGGCTAAACTCAAGAATAACGAACTTTCCTTCGACTTACAGGCCGGCCGCCCCAACTTCCGTATGAAGGAATCTTACGAGATTGATATTCGCCGCCTGGATGCGCCCCTGACCAAGTACGGGCAACAGCTACAGTTAAGCCTCTTTGAACCGGTATTTGACCGGGAGTTTGACAGCGACCTGGAACGCAACTTCGCTTTGTACCTGGACGAACAGAAGGCGTTGAAATGGTGGCACCGGGTGGCCGTCCGGCAGCGGGGCGACTATTATCTGCGGGGCTGGCGGCAGGAACGCATCTGGCCCGATTTCGTAGCAATGGCAGGACGAAATGGCGTCCAGCCTCATGTGTTAGTCTTTGAAACTAAAGGGGAACATCTGCGGGGCTACTCAGATACGGAATATAAACAGAAGGTATTGGAAATACTGCAAAACGCCTTTAACGCCGGAAGTATGACCATCAAGGACGGGCCGGTAAAAGGCACCTTCCGCCTGGTGTTCAACGCGAATGAGTTTCCCGAAACTATGGTTGGCCTGGAAGGGGTTTACTCGACGTAAACCCTTTCCTTACCCAAATCCCCCGCCCCTTGCCAACCCGCATAACCCCCGCCTACCATAATATCTATGAATACCTACAACCCTTTCCAACCCCGCGCTTCTCCCACCGCACAGTGGCAAATGGGAAATGGCTGAAAATGAGCGGAAATGGTAGGGAAATGCAATTTTTCCCAACCTTGCCAACCCCCACCCCCCAATGCTAAACTGCCCGCAATCCCCCGGCCCCAACGCTACCTTCCCTTGAGGTGTTGATATGCTAATCGGCCATTTTACGGAACAACCCTGGCAGGACGATAGTTCCGGCTTGATGGGAACTCAGTCCACCGACCTGAGCATCAGTAACGAGCACTACAATCCCAGCGTCGGCGCGCATCTGTACAACCGTTACCTGGACGAGAAAGTTTACGCCGAAGAGATGGGATTTGACGCCCTGATGCTCAACGAGCATCACAGCACGCCCTTCTGTATGCAGGGCGTCACCAACGTCGGCGCGTCAATCCTGGCCCGCATCACCAACAAGGCCAAGATTATCATCCTGGGCAACGTCTTGCCCATCTGGGATGACCCCCTGTGGCTGGCGGAACAACTTGCCATGATCGACATGATTTCTCATGGTCGCCTGGTATCTGGCTTCGTCCGAGGCGGCGGTCGGGAGAGCTACTCCCACAACGCTCCGCCCCACTTCAATCGGGAGCGTTTTGAGGAGGCCCACGACTTCCTGATCAAGGCCTGGACTACTCCCGGCCCCTTCCGCTGGGAGGGTAAGCACTACCATTACCGCTACGTCAACCCTTGGGCGCGGCCCCTGCAGCAGCCCCACCCGCCCATCTGGATTCCGTCCACCGTTAGCGTTGAGACCGTGAAGTGGACCGCCGAAAAAGCCTACCCGCTGGTGTTGCTGGCCACCAAGCTGGAGCCAACCAAGGAGGCTTTCCAGCTTTATCACGAAACCGCCGCCGAGTTCGGCCACAAGTCGGGGACGCAGAACGTAGCCTATCTGTGGAAAGTCCACGTGGATGAGACCGAGGAAAAGGCCGAGGAAGTGGGCCGCAAATACCTTTCCGGCGTCAGCAACCCCTTCCTGTCCGGCAATGAGGGCCAGGTCAACCCCGCCATTATGAACCTGCCGGGACATACTTCCCGCACCTCGCGGCGGCTATCCGCCACGTCCTTCGGTCCGGCGGGCCGCTTTGGCACCAACCGCCGCCCCTACGAGGAACAGGCTGCGGATTACAGTATCATCTCCGGTACGCCCAAAACGATACTGCCCAAGATTCGCCACGTACTGGAGTACCTGCGGCCCGGCAGCGTCTTCTTCTGGGACGGCGACGGCGCGATGAGCCACGAAGACCAGATGCGCAGCCTGCGTTTGATGGGTCAGGAGGTGATTCCGGCGGTGCGCGAGATGGCCAAGGAGCTGGACTTGAAGAGTCCCTTTGAGGTTGACACCAAGACCGGCCTGCCCATAAGTGACGCCGTTGAAGAGAGAACCCCCGAGGCGGTTGCCGGGGACGACTAACCGCGCTCCCAAACCCTAAAGTGTAGAGCCGGCTGTTGGAACTCATCCAACAGCCGGCTCTTCTGATTGCAGGACCAGGGGGCGGTTCGACTCCGGCGCGAGATGTTGTCTTTTGGAGTGAGAGGACGTGCATGAGCCGGTTGGCGCGGAGCAAAATACCCGCTGACATAGATGCGGCGGGGCGTTGGGCATGGGGACCACAATGCTGTACCGCTGGGAGGCAGACCATGCGGATCACTTAGCAAATGACCCGGTCCGTATGCTCGAATCATTGCGCCGGCAATTGGGCCGGCGGCGTCCCGTCAGCGACCATCCCCTTAAAAGGCGGCGGCGGCGGCTGAAGTGGATACCGAAAGGGCGCTTCTCTAGTTTCCATCTACGCCAATGGACTGACGACGAAAATAGCTTTTGTCAAAGGTGTGGGACCCATTACTCTTTGGAAAGCACCATTCCCTACGACTCGATTACCGATAACTTCCCCCAAAGGCTGCTGTCTCGATTGAGATGGAGCCTGGCCCGAAGGCGTACGCCCTTTGAAGACGCAGGACGGCAGGCCGATTTATCGCTCCTCCTGGCCCGCATCGGCTTTCCGGTTTATGGGATAGAGGGTGGCCCACTGGGTATGCGCCTGCGGGAAGTGGAGTTTGGAAGGAGAGGGAGAGGATACGGCGTTGGCCGGGTCAGTTTCCTCTACGTTGGCGTTGATCCGAGCGTGCCGCGGCGGGCGTTGACATTGAGGCAGGGAGTCGGCGCTAGCCTGGAATCTACCGAAAACCGTTTTGCCGCAGAATTACAAGCAATTATCTGCCTGGTGATGAGCGACGGCGGCGACGACCTGAGAAAGGAATACCTGGGCAAGGGCAATATCCACCGCGACTGGAACCTGGAACGCATTGGCCGAACTCCGCGCCGGCGGCTTTCGCTTGTGGCGAACGGGAAACCGGTTGAGGTGGATCTGGCCTTCTGGTGGGAACCGGAACCGGTGACCCTGGCCCATTTGGCGCCGGAGGGCCATGCAATCCTGGCCACGTCGATCGGTGTCTCTCACGTAAAGATGCTCGGCCTCCTAAAGACGATGGTGACGCTTCAAAGTGCCCCAGAAACCTTGAAAGAACACCGAAAGAACACCGGCAGGCGTACCGGGATGCCCGCGGGGACGGCGCCAGCCATGAGTGAAGCTGAACGGTCTCAAACAGTCCTGAAATCCTTAAGGAGGTTTGGGTTCACTTCATTAACTTGCTCGACTTCGCCTCCAGGCAACCGGAAAGCGACACCTCAGAGCACAATTTGAGAAGGTGAATTGCACCCAAGTTGCCATAATCGTCCTCAATTGTGGCTGAAACAGGATACGCCCTCGGGTTAAATCTGTTATAATTAGTAGTCGCGCTCTATTGGCGCGCCAGGGTTTCACACAGCAACGGACCATCAGCCCTCATTTGCTAGTCCTTTTCGCCCCGCGCTGAATTACTTGTGTAACCGCTTTAGACTAAGGAGTCTGCTTCCGTATGCCTTTTGAATTTCCAGTTGCCCGCCCCCGTACGTCTACCCGTTTATCCAACCGTACCCATCAGTCCTATCGCTCCCAATTGAACCGTACCCAGGTGAATCGCCCCCAGTTCCACGAGGCAGTTTGCGCTGATTGCGATGGGTTAACCACCGTTCCTTTCCTACCATCTCAAGACCGGCCGGTGTACTGCTCCGGGTGTTTCAAGGCCCGTCGCAACGGCCTTTCTTCCCCGGTCAATGCTCCCGTAAATGGGGCAATTGCTGCTACCGGGAAAGCAGCCTTGGCTGACGGACCGCACGACGTCGATGCCGTCTTCCCCGGAATGAGCCTTAAGGTTGCAACCAGGGCCGCTATTTCCCGAATGAACATATCGGACCCTACACCGATTCAGGAAAAGTCCATCCCGCAGCTTCTGGCGGGTCGGGACTTGATTGGGCAGGCGCGCACCGGGTCGGGGAAAACGCTGGCCTATGCGGCGCCCCTGGTCGAAGCGTGTGAACCGTCAATTCGTAAAGCCCAGGCGCTGGTGCTGGTGCCCACCCGCGAACTGGCCATCCAGGTGGCCGGAGTAATAGAAGCCCTGGTAGCGACGCAGCGGCTGCGGGTTACCTTGCTGTACGGTGGCCGGTCGTTGCGGCCGGAGTACACCGCATTGAAGAGCGGCGCCCAGATTATCGTCGGCACTCCGGGCCGGACGCTGGACCATCTGCGTCAAGGCACTCTGGACCTGCAATCAGTGCGATTTCTGGTCTTGGACGAAGCCGACGAAATGCTGGATAGTGGATTCGCTCCCGATGTTGACTCCATCCTGGGGGAGACTCCCTCCCAACGGCAGACAGCGTTATTTTCGGCGACCATTCCGGGGTGGGTGGCGAGAACCGCCAAGAAACATCTGCGGAACCCGGTAAGCGTGGAAGTGGACGCAGACCTGCAGACTCTGCCCACGGTGGAACACCTGGTTTATTCCATCCAGAAGAGCGAAAAGATAGAGGCTCTCCGGATGCTGTTGGACCGGCGTGACGGCGCTCCGATACTCGTTTTTGGCAAGACCAAGCACGGCGTCAAGAAACTGGCCAGTCAACTCGACCTGCTGGGCTATCCGGTGGCGGCGCTCCAGGGAAATCTCAGCCAAAATGCCCGAGAGCGAGTGATGATTGATTTCCGTTCCGGCGCCGCTCCGATTTTGGTAGCCACCAACGTGGCGGCGCGAGGTTTGGACGTTGAGGGAATCGGTCAGGTCATCAACTTTGACCTGCCGGATTCCGGGCAACTCTTCACCCACCGGGTGGGGCGGACCGGCCGCATGGGCCGTTCCGGAGAGGCGGTAACGTTCATAACGCCGGACGAAGAGCGCAAATGGCGTGAAATCGAGCGGGGGCTAGGTCAAAGGCTGACCCGCAAGTCGTGGAGTAAAGCCCGCAGGGCAGAGCTGCGTCGAGAAAGCGTCGAAGCCGTAGAGTAGCCCGCTCTTGCCGTAAAAGGGTAACTTCTCCAAACCTATCGAAATCGGCTCAGGGCAACTACCGGGATTGGGAATGTCGTGTTGACAATGAAGCGGTCAGAGCGGCTTGCAACGTCCGGAAGGGAAGTTCCGGACAAGGCAGAGGTCAAGTAGTAACAATATCTCGCGATTGGTCGGCCCCGTCCGATGCAGGACGGGGCCTTCTTTTGCTAACTAAAGCGCCAACCCCAACCCCAACAGGCGACCCCAAAGAATGCCTCAGCCGACCATCGCCAGGGAGGACAAACCCCCAATTCCGCCCAGGGCCGGATACCTTTGGCCCCAAGCAACAACTAGCGTAAGCCAATGAACTTTAGCAACGGTCTTGGCGGGGCAAGCGGGGCAAAACGCGTAACCCCCGGAGCGTTTCAATATCGAAGGGGTCGTCCCCAGCCTGGAGCGACTGGATCCAATCCTGGGTGATTTGCCCGTAGCGGCTGCGGCAGCTTTCGCCAGGTGAGGCGTTCACCCAGTCAATGAACGCTTCAAAGTCTTCAATCGCTGCATCGGCTCTACCGCTAACCCCATGAGTCAAACCCCGTCCACCCCTGGCCTGGCCGTTAGGATAAGCCTCCAGCGCCAGCTCGCAGTAGGGCATAGCCGCTTCCGCAGCTTTGGTTACCGCTAACTGCCAACAGAGAGCGTCGTTGTACTCCGGTTTACTGGGGAGAAGCTCTTGGGCGCGTTTCAAGTCGGCGATGGAATCTTCCCACTGTTCAAGGGCGGAATAAGCAAGGCCCCGGTTGAAGTAGGCTACGGGGGAGTTGGAATCGAGTTCAATGGCCTGAGTATAAGCCTCCACCGCCCGGGGCAGGTCGCCGTCATTTTCGCGTTTGACCAGGGCATCCCCCAGGTTCAAATGTATAATTGGCAAGTCGGGTTGAATTGCCAAGGCCTCCTCCAGGTCATTGATGGCAAGCTCCAGGTCTTGGGGCCGACCCAGTTCCAGGTAAATACCGGCCCGGTTGGCGAACGCGGACGCGTACTCGGAATCGAGTCCGACGGAGCGGTTCAGGTCGGCTAAGGCGCGGTTCAAGTCGTCGTTCATGCCCCGGCGTGCCAGCGCGGTTCCCCGGTTCAGGTAGATAGCGGGGTCGTCGGGTCTGATACCTATCGCCCGGGTGAGGTCGGCGATTGCCAGGTCCAAATCGCCGGGCCGGCCCCGGTCCAGGTAGGCCAGCGCCCGGCTGTTGTAGGTTTCAACCGACCGGGGGCGGGTGGTCAGCACCTGGGTGAAGAGCCATATCGCTTCATCATGGTCCACCAGTTTGCCATCTTGATAGGCCCGCCCCAACCTGAATCGCAGGCCGGCCAGGGCGCGGGATCCGGCGGGGCTTGAGCCATGGCCTGTATTAGCCGCTCTTGGCGACGTCGAAAGCTTCCCGCTCCAGATACAGTTTACCCAGGGTTGGCAGCACCATATACCGAATCTCCTGGGCCAGCGCGACGTTAATTGTAATTGACAGCCCCGCGGGCGAGGACTCCAAACTGACCACTTGTTGGTCGCGCTGGTATCCGGGGCCTTCCGAATAGTCTTGAGGAATGGTGAGCGCTGCAATCACGCGGCCGCTGTCGTACTCTCCCCAGATTACGATGGTCGCATTGGCCATGCGCCCGGCGGCGATGGCTGCCGGTTCTCCTTCAATTTCATTGGGCCATTCAAGGGTCCGCACCCCAGTCAATCCGGCAGTCGTTATTTCGCGGTCAATCTCCTCCTTGATTCGACCCCGAATGTTGTACCCCTGCTGTCCAGCGGTGTAGTTTGCAAAGGGAGCCAGGAGTATTATCGACTCCCCGTCGGCAGCGGCCACGGCAGTGGGATCGGCAGTGGGGTCGGGGCTTCCGATTAGTTGGGCTGCAATCACTCCGGCTCCCAGCAAGAGCGCACCGACTACTACGGTAGCCAACGCGATGGATAAAGTCTTCACCCGACTGCCGGACTTGGGCATCACTTCGGTGGGTTCCACCGCTGGGTTAGCGAGTTCTATTTCAGGTTCTATTATGGATTCTGTTGTGGATTCTGTTGTAGGTTCTATTGACCGTTCGAATGATTCTGCCAAAGGTGGTTCCGGCTCGTAAGACGGCGAAGACGGCGAAGACGGTGAAGACGGTGGAGACGGTGGAGACGGTGGAGTGGGGGATGCTTCTTCCGGCGCAAACCCGGCCGACGCCAGAAACTCGTTGCGTTCTTCCGGTGTGAGACGAAGCTCCTCAGCGCACCGGAGAACATCATCTCGGTGACGTGGCCGGCTGGTTACTCCCTCTTTCCAGCGAACCAAGGTCAGGTGGCTCACTCCGATCCGCCGGGACAATTCGGTGTCCCCGATACCGGTCCGGGCCATGTAACCGTTCAAAAGCTCGGGGAAAGTTGCCAAGTGTTGCGTCTCCGTTACGCTAAAATCAGTGAATGTGACATATTTGTTGTACAAATAATATATCATGCGGTGCGATGCTTGGGGTGGCCGCGGCGCCGATGGTAGTTGACTACCGAGGTTTCAGTCCGCGGAACCGAATACCCAAGGAGGGAGTGACATGGCACATGGATCCAGGATCCTGGCGATAGTATTGGGCATCGGCCTGATGATAGTGGTTTTGGGAGCTTGCGGGTATAGTGCTCCCGAACCAGTTGACCGGGTGGTAGAAGTTTCGAAGATAGCTTCGGTGCAGGAGTCTGTTCCGCCCGCCAGGGAACAAAGCGCGCCTGAGGCGCCGGCAGTTAGGGCAACTGCCGTGCCTCAACAACCGGCCATGGAAATCGTTCAAGGCAGACCATCCACGACCCAAGAAGCCCCGGTACCAGGATTCAATACCATCGGTGGCTCGGCTCCGGTGAACGATGAGGCCTATGACCTGACCTTTTTCAGGCATTACGGATTAAACCCTTTTATTGATACCGAGGATGATCACTTGTCCACTTTCGCTATGGACGTGGATACGGCCTCCTATACTGTGCCCGTCGGTTCGTGCAGGATGGCAACCTGCCCCATCCAGACTCGGTGCGGGTTGAAGAATTCGTAAACTATTTCGACCAGGGTTATGAACCACCGGCTGAAGACGCCTTTGCCATCCACCTGGGCGGCTCACCTTCACCGTTCGGCCGCGAGAACCTTTGGCTGCTGCGGGTGGGCTTGCAGGGGCATCAGGTTAGCGCCAGAGATCGCAAGGACTCGACGCTAATTTTCGCCATCGACGTGTCCGGCTCTATGGGCCGGGATGACTGGTTGGGGCTGGTTCAACGGTCGCTGCGCCTCCTGGTTAATGAGCTACGGCCGTCGGACAAAGTTGGCATCGTAATCTATGGCGACCGCGGCTCGGTGGTGCTGCAACCCACCAGCGGCCGGGAGCAGGGAGCCATCCTGGAGGCGATCGGCTCGCTGCGTCCCGGCGGCTCCACCTTCGTCGAGGACGGGCTGCGGTTGGCCTATCGGATGGCCGCCGAGGAAGTGGAGGATGGGAGAATTACCCGAGTTATGCTCCTTTCCGACGGTGTGGGAAATGTGGGGAACACCGGGTCAGACTCCATCCTGAAAGTGATTAAGAATCAGGTTGAAGCCGGTGTAACCCTGACCACGGTAGGCTTTGGAATGGGTAACTACAATGACATCCTGATGGATCAGCTAGCCAATGACGGCGATGGGACCTATCACTATGTTGACTCTTTGATTGAAGCCCAGGGGATTTTTGTGGAGAACCTGGCCGGAACCTTGCAGGTCATTGCCAGGGACGCGAAAATCCAGGTGGAGTTTAACCCCGAAGTGGTAAGGAGCTACCGGCTGCTGGGTTACGAAAACCGCCGCGTCGCCGATGCCGACTTCCAGGATAATTCGGTGGACGCCGGAGAGGTTGGGGCCGGCCACAGCGTAACCGCCCTCTACGAAATGAAACTCAATGACGGCGCGAACGGCATATTGGCAACTGCCAAGATTCGTTCCGCCCACCCCGAGGGAAAGGAGTGGACCGAGATTCACCAGGACTTTCACCGGAATGAACTGGACCGGGAATTCCGCAATACCGCGCCCCAGTTCCAGACCGCAGCAGTGGTGGCCGAGTACGCTGAGCTTCTGCGCGGGAGCATCTGGGCCGAGGAAGGCAGTCTGGAGGAAGTTTACTCCGAGGCCAGACGGGTACGGCGGTTGCAGGCCGAGGATGCTGACGTAGCGGAGTTTGCCGATCTGGTTTCCCGTGCGGCTTCGTTGTGGTCCGAGCAGTCCGATTCCAGCCGCTAGCCACTCCGTCCCCTGAGAGGCTGAACCATAGCTGAAATAAGCCAGGGCAGCCACATTGGTTGCCTGGCAGACATAAAAAATGTCATCGCGTGCAGGGGCAGCCAGAATGGCTGCCCCTAGTGGTTTTTATGACGAATGCAGGCTTGCGCCCTGGCCGCTGGAAAGACTACGCTCTAACCCTAATCGACCGGTATCTCTTTCAGGGGGTAAATTTATGGAGCCGCGAATCAGCATTATTACCTTGAGTGTAAGCGACTTGCCCCGCTCAGTTGCGTTCTATCGTGACGGGCTGGGCTTGACTCTCTTTGACGAAAACACCGAGTCCATCGCTTTTTTCCGGAACCGGGGCACCTGGCTGGCCCTCTATCCCCGGGAAGCCCTGGCCGCCGATGTGGGCATTTCGGCGGAGGGCAGCGGCTTTTCCGGAGTTACTCTGGCCCACAACCTGCGCTCCCGGGAAGAAGTGGATGCTTTGCTGGACGTGGCCGTCTCGGCCGGGGCAATCCTGGTAAAACCGCCTCAGGACACGTTCTGGGGCGGCTACTCCGGCTACTTTTCCGACCCGGATGGATACCTGTGGGAGATAGCCTGGAATCCGCATTTCTGGATTGAGTGACCAAGTTGCGAGGGATTATCAGGGGTCGGGCAACCGAAGGAATTGCTTTTGCATCTAACGACGAGACGCAAGCCTGCGACCCGACAATTGCCTAATACGCCGCTGACGGTTAAGATTAGCTACGATACAACCGGAAGAACTGCCGTTTATCGGCAGGTATAAAATGCACATTAGCTGACCTGCGGGAGGAAAGTCATGACTATGTTGCCTGACCGCTGCCAAATCGCCCTCAAGGAGTGGGCCATCACCGTTGATGCCCTGGCTCAGGGACAGCAAATCCTGTTGCTGCGCAAGGGCGGTATCCACGAATCAGGTAAGGATTTCAGGGTTGTCCATCCCGAGTTCCTGCTCTACTCCACCTACGAACATCAGCGGGAAGACCTGTTGAAATCGACTTATCAACCCGCTCTGAGTCGGTTGCTGGAGGATCGCCCCAAGTCGGATACCATCACTTTTGCCCATTGGGCCAGGGCAGAGGAGATTATTGAAGTTGAGACGCAGGAGAAGGTGGAACATCTTTCCTCCCACCACATCTGGACCGACGCCTATGCCCAATCCCGACTCCGTTGGAAGCCCATGTTGCCCTTGTCCATCCTGCTTTTGCGGGTGTACCGAATGGAGCGGCCGGTCAGCGTACCCTACATCAAGGAGTACGGCGGCTGCACTTCCTGGGTGGACATAATGCCCCGCGTTGACCTGGGCCGGTTGGAACCGGCGCTGTCCGACGCCGATTTTCAACGGCAGGTGGACGCTATCAAGGGCAGCCTGGGCCTGGCGCTAGCCACCGGATAGGCCGCGGCCAGAGGCCGTTCCGGGCCGGTAAGTGGTCCTTTGGCAGTAAAAGGCGCCGCCAATTAGCGACCAATATTTGTAAGGGTGGTCGTAACGCGAATAATCTTGATGATTCTGGCAATAGTCCAGTTGGTGGCAGCCGTTCTTATTGCATCAATCGCCGGCTTCGCCTTCGGCGGCGCCGTGTTGGGGGCGGGTCGTGCTAATGGGGGTGCATCCCATCGCCGCCATTGCCCTGGTTCTCCTGGCTTTTGTTCCCAGGCTCCCATCCTGGTTGGTCACAGTGGTTATGGTCCTTTTAGGCATCAGCATCATAGCCGACATCATCGCCTCCATACCTTTACTGCTGGGAATCTCTAAGGGAGATTGGTGGCTACCGCTGACCTTTTCGATCATTCCGGTAATAGGACTGATTTACGCCTTTGGGCAAAGAAGCCGAAATGGTACGGAGCGGCAGTTAGTCAGGTAGCTGCCGGAGATTTAACCCATCTGTCCCTGACCAGGTGGGCCGGGGGAACCCCGTACTTTTACGTTTATTGGATAGCGTGTAATTCCTTAAAGGAGATTTGCTATGCCGGTTGCCAAAGGGATAATCGAGACGGTTTTGGGAAACGGGGAGGAAGGCTGTAGCGGCGATGGCGGTCCAGCGGTGCAGGCCGCTTGCCAGGAACCATACATGTGCGCTTTCGACAGCCAGGGTAATTTGTTTGTTGCGATGGGCACGCTGAATATTATTAGACGGATGGACGCTGCGACCGGCGTTATTACCTCGGTGGCCGGAACCGGAGAGACCGGATTCACCGGAGACGGAGGCCCGGCCATGGAAGCAACATTTGATATGCCCTACGCCATTACAGTCGATGAAAATGGCGACATTTACCTGGCTGATCGTATAAATGCCGCTGTCCGCAAAATCGACGGAGCGACCGGTACGGTTAGCACCATTGCCGGTACCGGAGAAGTCGGTTTTAGCGGAGACGGCGGCCCGGGGAACGCGGCGATGCTCCGTGAACCGAACGACTTGTTTCTGGATGGTAAGGGAAATGTGTTGATTGCCGACATTCAGGACCAACGCATCAGGAGCGTTGACTTGGCGACCGGAATTATTACCACCTTTGCCGGCACGGGAAGCAAGTCCCGGGATGGAGACGGCCTGCCGGTTGCCCAAGCCGCTTTGATGGGACCCCGCGCCGTTTGCATGGACCGATTGGGTAATACCTACGTTTGCGAACGAGAGGGCAACGGCGTAAGGAAAATTGACCCGGCCGGCATTTTGACCACCATCGCGGGTAAGGATGCGATTCGTGGTTATACCGGCGACGGGGGCCCGGCCCTGGATGCGACCTGGGGCGCGCCCAAGGCGATCCGCTGCGACCTTGACGACAATATTATTGTGGTGGATACCGAGAATTTTGCTATTCGCCGCATTGATGCCCAGACCGGGGTGGTGGACACCATTGCGGGCGGGCGTGACGGCGGAGAAGGCGACGGCGGCCCAGCTACCGCCGCCGGTCTGGCCCGGCCCCACGGCGTGGCGGTGGACGCCGCGGGCAACATTTTTATTGCCGATACTCATAACCACCGCATACGAGTGGTTGGATTGTAACGCGTCGCCCCAATTGGGTTCTTCCGGCCGCCCGCTATCCTGACCTGCCGACCACCGGGCTAATCAAACCTCCGGAGCAATCAAGAGGTTTTTTACGTTTCCTGTTTCGGCAGTTAACAATTACTTAACATTAAGGCAACCAATATTTAACCTTTTCGTAACTTCAGCTTAAAACCCTTCCTGTATTCTAATGTTGTTAGATATGAAAACACCGCGCTGTGGGCGGTAATGCTGGTCACCGGTTAGAACAAGGGTTGACCACGCAGGAAAGGACTGGGAGGGCAGGCATGGAGTTAGCATTAAATCCGATTAAGAAAATCGCCCGAGAAAACAATGCCTTGGTTATCACCTGGCAAGATGGCGAGCAGAGCGCTTTCTCCCACCGTTGGCTCCGCGAAAATGCCCCGGAAAACCGGCATCCGATAACCGGTGAAAAGCTGACCGAAGGCGGCGAAGCTCAGGAAATTACCTGTCCCCGCTCCGTTACGGTGGAATATGATGAAACCCTGGTGGTAGCCTGGGCCGGGGTCTGGGAAATTACCCGGTACCCGCTGGCGGAACTACGGGATTGCCAACCGGAGTTTGAGTCCCTCGAATCCCTCGAATTGGCGTTGTCCGCAGATTAGATGGAATAGTTCGATTGTTCGCGCAGGGTGCGTCCTTACCGGCGGGCGCTGGTATAATAGTTTGGAGACTCTTTCGATTTACCTCGGTTTAACATTTTGAATCCTGCCATCCTGGTCTTCGTTTTCTAGTCTCCCAAGCGGTCGCGCTGTAGGCCAGGTGACTCGGGCAGAGGTTCCATGCCGGAAAGATCGGTACTGGTCGTAGAAGACGAGGAAAACCTTCTTGAAGCCCTGCGCTACAATCTGGAGCGCGAAGGGTACCAGGTACATACTGCTACTGATGGCGGCGAAGGTCTGGACCTGGCCCGCCGATTAAAACCCTCCATTGTGCTGCTCGATATCATGCTCCCTACCTTGGACGGCTTTGAAATTTGCCGCATTCTCCGCCGGGAATCGGAAGTTCCGATCCTAATGCTGACCGCCAAGGGAGAGGAAGTCGATCGGGTGGTTGGCCTGGAATTGGGCGCAGACGACTATATCACCAAACCATTTAGTATCCGTGAGCTGATAGCTCGTGTTCGCAATACCTTGCGGCGTTCCCGGTATCTGGAGCAAGGTATTATTTCGGACGCCGAATGCCAGAACTTTCAGGTAGGCAATTTGGAGATAGACCTGACCAGCCACGAGGCCAAGCTGACCGGTCAGCCGCTGAACCTGAAACCCAAGGAGTTTGACTTGCTGGCCCTTTTGGTAGCCAACAAGGGCCGGGCCTTCACCCGCGACCAGATTCTGGAGCGAGTGTGGGGGTATGATTATATCGGTCAGACCAGAACGGTCGATGTTTACATCAGTTGGCTGCGTGAGAAACTTCAGGAAGACCCCACCACGGCCCGGAGCATTGTTACCATTCGAGGAGTTGGCTACCGGCTGGACGGATGAACTTTCAACCCTCCTTAAACTGGCGAATCGCTCTTACCAACGCGGCGCTCATTTTTCTTGCCCTGGCCGTGCCAACTTTTTTCCTGACCGGTATGTTGCGTGACCGCTTCGCCACTGCCTGGGAGCAGCGGCTGGAACAGCAAGCCCAACTGGTCAGCGCAACCTTCTCCCCCTCTCTTGACCCCACCGCTCTCACCCTTCCGGCCAAGACCGCCAATCTCCAGGACTTGAGCCGTGAACTGGAGCAGGTGGTTAATGCTCATATCACCATAATTTCCATCGACGGGGCCGTCCTGGCCGATAGCCCTCAGTCCCCGGAATCTCCGCCGGGGAATTACAGCATTCTCCCGGAGGTCAGGCAGGCTCTAGCCGGCGATTTGGGACGTAGCTCACGGAATGACCCAGCCGGTTCTGAAGTGATGTTTTATACCGCCGTCCCGATTTGGAATAACGGTGCGGTGATTGGCGCCGTCCGCCTGGGGGAGCCCGCGTCCCGGGCCGAGTATAACCTGGGCCCGATTTTTATCCCCCTGGCGCTGTGGGCCCTAGCGGTTGGTTGTCTTTCAATGGCGCTGGGATACTTGACCGCCCGCCGGACCTCCCAGGCGGTTCACCTGGTTACCGAAGGTTCCCAAAGGCTGGGCGACGGCGAACTGGACTACCGGGTTCAGTCCTACGCTCCCGGGGAAATCCATGAACTGGCCGACGCCTTCAACCGGATGGCCGATTCGGTGCGGGGTGTAATCCGGAACCTTTCCGCCGAGCGCAACACCTTATCGGCGGTGCTGGACACCATGGCCGACGGGGTAATTGTAACCGAGCCGTCAGGGCAGGTAATGCTGCTGAATCCGGCGGCCCGAGGGTTGCTGGGAATCGGAGGGCAACAAGCCGAAGGTTCCAGGTTGATTGAACTGGTCCGGGACCACGAGATACATCGTTTGGTGTCCCAGTGCCAGGCCGACAAGGTTCGCCTGCAGCAGGAGGTAGCCTTACTGTATCCCCGCCGTTACATCAGCGCTATTGCCACGCCTCTGGATGAAACCAGCGCGCGGGGTGTGTTGTTGACCCTGCATGACCTGACCCGAATCCGCCAGGTAGAGATCAGCCAGAGAGAGTTTGTCAGCAATGTTTCTCACGAGCTGCGCAACCCGATGGCCTCGATCAAGGCGATAGTGGAAACGCTTGAATTGGGCGCAATGGAGGACCCGAAGATTGCCGCCGATTTTCTGTCGCGGATGCTTCGGGACGTGGACCGAATAAACAACCTGGTTGACGATCTGCTTGAGCTGTCCCGGATGGAGAGCGGCCAGTTCATCATTGATGCCGAACCGACGTCGTTGCCTCCGCTGGTGCAGGCGGTCAGGAGACAATTTCGGGAAACGGCCGAGGCCCGGGAAGTGACAATCGATACCGGGGTACCGGATAACTTGCCTCTAATAATGGCTGACGGTGATAAGCTCAACCAAATCCTGGTCAACCTGGTGGAAAATGCTCTCAAGTTTACCCAGCCTCAGGGTCGAATTGCCATCGAAGCTCAACCCACTCCGGGTTGGATGGAAATCAGAGTGAAGGATACCGGAATCGGAGTTGCTCCCCAGCACCTGCCGCACCTTTTTGAACGTTTCTACAAGGCGGACCGCTCCCGACGAGACGTGGGCACCGGATTGGGTCTGGCAATTGTAAAACAATTGGTTGAGGCGCACGGCGGCCGGATCACGGTAGAAAGCCGAGAAGGGGAAGGTTGCAATTTTACTTTCACCATGCCCCAGGCGACCTAACCCGGCCGGGCCCGGTTGTTGAACTACGGTCAAGAAAACGGGCCTAAAGGTTCCGTTTACTTTTAGGGTTTGGCTATAGTACCATACCCGCATACGCACGCACAGGGGACTACTAATGCTTACCGCCGAATCAGCCAACCAGCTTTACTTCGGGGATTGCCTGGACGTTATGCGAGAGAATATCCCAGATTCCTCTATCAAGCTCATTTACCTGGACCCGCCCTTCAACTCCAACCCCCCTTATAGGGGTCAAACCCTAAAAGTAAACGGAACCCCGCATAATAATAGATTGACGTACCGGCGGCCTTATGATAGATTGGTTTTGCCCTTCCTATGTAAGCTTTTATAAGCAAATCTACTCGGAGGCAAGTAAGTATAGCTAGACAGTATAAGGTAAATGAGCAGATACGGTCGCCCCAACTTCGCATCATCGGAGAAAACGGAGAGCAGCTTGGGCTAATGACGCTCGAGAATGCCCTGCAAATGGCGCGCCAGAATAGTGTTGACTTGGTGGAGGTAGCTCCCAACGCTGAACCGCCGGTATGTCGACTGCTGGATTATGGAAAACTGCGCTACCTTTACTCCAAGAAGGAACGGGAATCAAAAAAGGCTCAGAAGAATACTGAGCTGCGTGAAGTCCGGTTCCGCCCCAATATCGGCCAGCACGACCTGGAAGCCAAACTCCGTAAAGTCAAAGAGTTTATTGAGGAAGGCGCCAAGGTCAAACTCACCGTCCGGTTTCGGGGTCGGGAAGCGGTACACCAGCAGCTTGGGCTGTCCCTGCTGAAACGAATGGCCGACGATATGAAGGAAGACGTTCGTCTGGAGAAGCCTCCGTCAATGGAAGGACGGGCTTTGTCGATGATTCTGATTCCCAGCTTGGCCAAGGGTGAAAAGACCGAAAAGAAGGTGGAAGACCTAGCCGATGCCAAAACTTAAGACGCATAAAGGGGCCAAGGCCCGTTTTCATATTACCGGCTCCGGAAAGCTGATGCGCCGCAAACGGATGAGCAGCCACTTGCGGCGTAAGAAACCCAAGAAGGTTACCCGCAAGTTCGCCGGTAAATTGACCGTGGACCCCAAGGACGTAAAGCGGATTTCCAAGCTGATTCCCTACGGTTAAGCCTCTAAAGATTAATCCTGTAATTCAATCTCCGGAGAATTGTCTTGTCCAGAGTGAAACGCGGCGTTACCAAACGCCATCGGCATAAGAAAGTACTTTCCGCGGCCAAGGGATTTCAAGGTTCCTCCAGCCGTAACTACAAATGGGCCAAGGAGGCCCTGCTCCACGCTTGGAGCTATTCCTACCGTCACCGGCGGGAGCGCAAGGGCGACTTCCGGCGGTTATGGATTGTTCGTATTGGCGCAGCTTGCCGTCAGTCCGGTACTACCTACAGCCAATTCATGCATGGCTTGAAATTGGCCGGTATTGAAGTGGACCGCAAAATCCTGGCCGACCTGGCGGTAAACGATCCGGAAGGGTTCGGGAAGCTGATCGGAATTGCCAACCAGGAACTTGTAGCCGCCGCGTAAGTCGCAGTTCGGACGACCGGTATAAGACCCGATTGGTCGGCCGGTTGACCGGCAGTGGTTCTGAATCTGGTCCATCCCCACTCCGTCGGATAAGTTGCGGCGCCGGTATTGTGAGCGGGTAAACCGGGTTCAAACCGACATCGGCTACCTCGAAAAAGCAAAGCAAAAGGTGCGGCAGGCTTATTGTCCTGCCGCACCTTTACTATGTCCGGGCTGGAACAGCTATTTCGGGGCGAAGCCGTAGTAGTTGTCGCTGTTTAGAATGCGCTCCAGGCTTTTCAGGGTGATGTTGATGGGCCGCACCGGGGTTGACCACCGTTCCGTCAACTCGTGGTGCAGTTCCTCCAGGCTCGTCGGCTGATTGCGGCGGGTTAGCAGCATCCGAAAAACTATTTCCTGAAGCGGCATGTTTGAGTTAATGAAGCCTTCCTCACCGGCGGAATACTCGGCGATTTCATTCAACAATTCCTGCGGGTTGTCCAGTTCATGGTTCGGCTGCAGCAGGGAAGGACACCCCGGTCCGCGCCGGTCCGCCAGCAAAGTTACCGCCGACCTCCGCATTTCGTCGATCCGCTCAAGGCTGATGTAGTAAAGGGGTGATTCCTCCGGTTCCTGGGAGGACTGGGTAGCTACAGCGATGGGTGGGTTACCAACCGGCGATTCCCCCTGAACTTGGGAAGCCTCCGGGCCTGGGGTTGTGGTCATAAATCTACCTCTTCGTTCCAATCAAGCATAATGATAGTTACCGTTGCTCCGGCCTCTTTGACCGGCAAATCCTCCGGGCAGATTGCCAAGCCATTGGCCCGGGACATGGATGTCAGCAGGTTGGACCCCTGGGGTCCGGTGGGCGTGGCATAATAGCCTCCGTCGCGCCGTTCCACTTCCACTCGGGCAAATACCCGCCGCCCGTCGGTATTGCGAATCGCCCCGGTCAGTTTGCCCTCTACCGTGGGGCGGGCCAGCTTCTCGCGTCCCAACATCGTTCGAATGGCCGGGCGCGCGAACATTTCGAAGGCTACCATCGCGCTGACCGGGTTTCCCGGCAGTCCCATCAAGGGAATGGGTTGACCGCCGTCGCCGCGCAACAGACCGAAGGCCAGGGGCTTGGCCGGTCGCATCCGCACGGACCAGAAATTGATGTCGCCCCGCTCGGTCAGCACGTCCTTTACGATGTCGTAGTCGCCCTTGGAAACCCCCGCTGAGGTTACCAGCAGGTCGGAGCCGGCTACCTGCTCCAGTTTGCGATTCATATCCTCCAGGTTGTCCCGGGCAATGCCCAGCACGTTGGGAATGCCCCCGGCGGCAATTACCGAGGCGGCTACACTGAAGCTGTTGCTGTCGTAGATTTTGCCCCCGGCCAGTTGCCGACCCAGTGACTCCAGCTCATCGCCGGTGGAAAGCACGGCAACTTGGGGGCGTCGAATGACCCATACCCGTTCCAATCCCAGGGAAGCCATAACCCCGATTTCCGCCGGGCGTATTACCGTGCCCGCTTCCAGTACCAATTGCCCTTGCCGCACATCCTCCCCGGCCGGGCGCACGTTGCATCCTAGTGGCAAGTCGGCACGGATGTCAATCTCCGACAGGGAACGACCGGAGGTCCGGCGTTCCACCTCATCGGTTTCCTCAAAGGGAACTACCGTATCGGCCCCCGCCGGCACCGGCGCGCCGGTCATTATCCGGATGGCGGTGTTCGGCTCAACCGTCTGCTCCGATACTTGTCCGGCGGCGACCAGGCCGATTACCTGCAACCGGAGCGGATTGCTCTCCGAGGCCCCGCCAATGTCGGCGCGGCGGACTGCATAGCCGTCCATTCCCGAGTTTGCCAAGGGAGGCAGGGACAAGGGCGACCGGATTTCTTCAGTTAAAGTCTGCCCCAGGCAATCGAGAATCGCTTTCTCCTCCGATTCCAGCGGGCCGAAGCAAGCCATAATCTGCCGATAGGCCTCCTCCACGGAAAGCATATCCTCTTCAACGTGCCGGTGCCCGTGGTCCTGGTCTTGCCCCATGTCCTGGCCGGGCCCATGCCTATGTCCGTGTCCCTCTTCGTGGTCATGCCGGTGGCCGTGCCCGTGTTCCGGTGTCTGGCCGGGGTTGGTTTCATGCCCCTGATTCGGTGTCTGCATGATTCGTCCTTATGCCGGCGGTGCCGAGGATTCGCCGGAGATTGATTGTGGTCTGATGGAGCGCTGCCGCCCTGCCGGATTGGCCTTGCCGCCGTGCTTGTCCGGTTCGCGATAGCTCTACCTCATCGAAATAGCTCTACCTTTGGAATTATGGAATTATGGAACTATAAGCGGAATTACCTGCCTGGCATCAAAGGGAAAAACCGGAAAACCTTGATCCCTTGACCTATAGACCTATAGATCGACTGACCGACTGGCTAGCTGCGCAGCGTTGCCCCCAATTCTCGTTCCAGGGTCTGCAGCAGCCCTTGGAGGGTGCGGTTAACTTCCTCGGCGGTCAAGGTTCGATCCGGGGATTGAAAATATACGTGGAAAGCCAACGATTTGGTTCCCGAAGGTATATTCTCCCCGGCATAAAGGTCAAACAACTCGACCCGCTCTACCAGGCGATGACGGGTTAAAATGGCCTGAACCCTGCCGGCGGGCACATTCTCGGCCACCACCAGGGCCAGGTCGCGGTTGGCCGCCGGGAAGCGGGTTAAGGAGTGGAAGTTTCGCTCGGACCGGGCGGGCAAATCCACCAGTTCATCAAGGTAAAGCTCAAAGAGGGTTGCCGGAAGGTGTTTCAGGTCGAACCGCCGGCTGATCGTGGGGTGCAACTCGCCCAGGACGCCAATCCGGGACTTGCCCCGCATAATTCGGGCGACTTTGCCGGGATGGAAGGCTGGGTCTTCTGCCGGCTCGTCAGGTTCCCAGGTGGCGGCGATTCCCAGAGACTCCAGCGCCGAGGTCAGCATTCCCTTGGCGTCAAAGAAATCCAAAGGCTGATTATCCACCAGCCAGGAGGGTTCGGAGCGCAGCCCGGAAATCACTCCGACGGCCACCTCTTTTTCTTCAGGGAGTTGGTGGGGACGGGCCAGGAAGATGCGTCCCTGTTCAAACAACCGGAAGGGTCCCTCATTATGGCCTTCGTTGTAGGAAAGAGTGGCTAATATACTGGCCCGCAGGGTAGGCCGCAGGTATTCCTGACTTGCGCTCATCGGGTTGGCTATTTTTAAGGGCGCGCTGTCGGTGGCCGGGTAGTTTACCCGGTTCAGGTCATCCAGGTTAACCAGGGGATAACTGATTGTCTCCTGCAGCCCGGCGGCAGCAAGGGCCGCCTTGACCCGCTCCCGCAGTTCAGTCATCGGCGCCGGTTGCCGGTGGGGTATCGGGGTGGCAAGCATCGTGGTAGGCACGTTATCGTAGCCGATAATCCGGACCACTTCCTCAATTAAGTCTTCCTCAATATTAACGTCGTTTCGCCAGTAGGGAACGCTCACTTCCAGGTCGGAGGTGTCCGATGGGCTGGTACGCTTCGATTCGAAACCCAGGGAACGGAAGACTTCCTCCACTTGCTCGATGGGCAGGTCCATACCCAGAATCCGCTTTAGCCGCTTAAGAGTAAGGGTCAACGGCGGCTTGGGCTTGTCGGCATCCGGGTAAATGTCGATGATGCCCTGGGCGACGACACCCCCGGCCACTTGCCGGATCAATTGGGTAGCCCGGCGCAGGGCGATGGGAGCTAACTCGGGGCGCAGCCCCTTTTCGAAGCGCTGGGTAGCATCGGTGCGCAGCCGAAAAGCCTCCGCCGTTCGGCGGTTGTTGACGTTGTTAAATGTTGCCGATTCCAGAAGGACATTGGTAGTTTCCGGGCCGATGTCGCTGTTGGCCCCGCCGATAATCCCGCCGATACCGATGGGACTGTGGGAGTCGGCAATCACCAGAACTCCGGAGTTAAGCTGTCGTTCCACCCCGTCCAGGGTTTCCAGGGTTTCCCCGGGTTGGGCGCGGCGCACAATTACGGTATGGTCGCTGACTTTGTCCAGGTCAAAGGCGTGAAGCGGCTGATTAAACTCCAGCATCACGTAGTTGGTCACGTCCACCACGTTGCTGATGGGCCTGAGTCCTGCCTTGGTCAGCCGGTCTTGGAGCCATGGGGGCGAAGGGCCGATTTTCAGCCCTTGAATCAGGCTGGCGGTATAGCGGTGACATAAATCCGGGTCGGCCACGGAGATTGTCGCCTGTTCGGTTATCGGGGGGCCTTCCTCCGGATAATCTATCTCCGGTTCCCGCACCGTCTCACCGGTCAGCGCCGCCACCTCGTGGGCCACACCGAGGATCGAGAAACAGTCCAGCCGATTGGGAGTAACTTCCAGGTCTAGTATGGTATCGCCCAGGTATTCGTCCAGGGGCATTCCAGTAGGAGCGTCGTCGGGCAGCACAACAATGCCTTCGTGGGCGGCGCCCAGGCCCAGCTCAAGCTCGGAACAAATCATTCCCTCGGAAACCACTCCCCGGATGCGGGCCGCCTTCAGGGCTTCGTGCCTGCCGCTGTGGGTGTTATACAGATTTGCGCCTACCCTGGCGAAGCATATTTTTTGACCGGCGGCCACGTTGGGCGCGCCGCAAACCACTTCCATTTCCCGGTTTGCCGCACCGCTTTCACTGCCTGCCGAGGAGCCGGTTCCGGTGCTGACCCGGCACAGGCGAAGGCTGTCGGCGTTGGGGTGAGGACTAACCTCCAGGACTTCTCCGACGCAGCACTCCTTCCAGCCGCCCGACTCGATGACCTCGCCCACCTCGACGCCGGCCATAGTCAGCCGGTGGGCCAGCTCCGTGGGAGTCAGCTCCAGGTTCACATATTCTCGCAACCAGCTCAAAGGTACTTGCATAAATGGATAAGCCTTACTCTTTTGGTGGATGTCGGGTCTGGTTCTGGTAAGTGTCGGAGGGCGGCTAATTCAATCCCGGAACCGGAAGTTGGAGGCCTTCGGGCCGGCTAAAACCAAGGGCGAAACTTCAATAAAATATAGGACTAAAACTGCCGCAAAAACCTCAGGTCGTTAGAGTAGAAATGTCGGATGTCGTCAATGCCGTACTTCAGCATGGCGATGCGTTCCGGCCCCAGGCCAAAGGCAAAGCCGGTATATTTTTCCGGATCATAGCCCACGCCGGCCAATACACGGGGATGCACCATACCGGCGCCCATAATTTCAATCCAGCCGCTGTCCCGGCAAATGCGGCAGCCGCTCCCGTTTCCTTTTTCGGCTCCCTGGCAGGCAAAGCAGTCAATGGACATATCCACGCCCGGTTCCACGAAAGGGAAGTAATCGCAGCGGAACCGCACCTTGCGCTCAACCCCGAAGAGGCGGCGGGCAAATTCGTACAGCGTGCCTTTGAGGTCGGCGAAAGTTATGCCCTCGTCCACCGCCAACCCTTCAACCTGGTAAAAGTGCCATTCGTGGGTGGCGTCGGTGGCCTCGTAGCGGTAGCACTTGCCCGGAACCACCACGCGCACCGGCGGCTCAACGCTCTCCATCACCCGCGCCTGCATCGGCGAGGTATGGGTTCGCAGGAGCATCGGTTGTTGACCTTCTTCGTTGACGTAGTCCACCCACAGCGTATTCCACATATCCCGAGCGGGATGCCCGGGGGGAATGTTCAATTTTTCGAAGTTGTAGTAATCCCATTCAACTTCCGGGCCTTCAACAATGCTGAATCCCATTGCGACGAAGGCGTCGGTAATCTCTCGCACCACCTGGGTAGTCGGGTGCAGGCGTCCGGCAGCCAAGGGACGACCGGGCAAGGTAACGTCGATCCGTTCCCGGTCGGCGGCCCGGGCCAGCCGGGCCTCGCTGATTTCCTGGGTTCGCTGTTCCAGACTTGCTTCCAGGGTAGCCTTGGCCTGGTTGCCCAGCGACCCCACTTCCCGCCGCTGCTCCAGGTCCAACTGGGACAGCCCCCGCAGGATGCCGGTCAAACCGCCGCGTCGTCCCAAATAGGTAACTCGCCACTGCTCCAGGGCTTGCGGACTTTCAATTCCGGCCAACTCTTCCAGGGCGGCCTGGGTTAATTCTGTGATGGATTGGGCTGGAGTCTGCGTCACGCCGATATACCTTTTCAAAATGTTGGCTCAGGAAGGAATGCGAGCCATCCATGCCTATTATTGGCACGCCGTTAGCCATTATAGGATTCGTAGCTGAACGGGTCAAGTTCAGGCATCGTCCAAACGGCGTCATTCGAGAGTCCTGTTTCAGCCGTATCCTCGCGCATCCCGAGCCGGTGGTTGGACAGGCTCGCCATTAGCGTATTTCAGCTAATCGCCGAAGGGCCGGAACATACCGCCACTCATCGTGAGCCTGTCGAAGGACCAAATCAACATAGGCGGGCTTTCCTCGATCATCGAAAGCCCCTGCCGCACCGCCGGTTGAAATTTCCGCGAGCTATGTTACATTGGGGACGTTCAACCTTGGTCGGCTTAAGTTCAAACCCTAAGGTCAACGGACGGCGCCGGTGCCGGGCCAATCAGCCGGCGCCGGAGACCGGAACGATAAGCAACCGGAACAATAACCCAGACCGTAAAGGGGGCCTGAAATGAACGGTGGCCGTTTGGCCCTGGGACTGCTGGGCTGCCTGGCGGTGTCGGCGCTTATGCTCTCCCTGGCCTCTTTGATTGCAGTCGGGAACCAATCCGAGGGTTTTGTGGAGCTGCAGCGATCCTTGGGGTCAATCCTGGGCGGCAGCTAACGCTGTTCCAAATCCCTACCAAATCCCTATCCCCGGTTATACCCGGCTTGAATGCTCTCTCAGCCCCGCTCTTGTGATGGCAACCCGCATTACTCCGTCCCAGGCCGGTTCCGGCTAGATCACCCAGGAGGCGCAGACCATGATACGGACTGTTATCTTTTCAATTTGGCTGCCGATACTGGTAATTGCCGTCACCATTGCCAGATTCGGCTTTGAGAATGTTCTGAACAACCCCGACTGGATGCAGTTCCTCTGGCTCTTCGCATTAGCCTGGCCCGCTGCTATTCCGCTGACTTTCGCGGTCCGCCTGCTGCATCGTCGCTCTCGCATCTTGGCCTACCTATGCGCTCTGGGGTTGGGAATCGCCTCAATTTTCACCGCGACGTTCGGCGGACTCCTGGGCCCGGTGGGAGTGATCGGTTTCACCACCTTGGCCTCGCTGCCGGCCTGGCTGTTGCTGGGGATTCTGAAAATGGCCCAACGAGACCGTAACCAACGGCCCCACCTGATGTAACCTGAAGCGCCATCCGCGCCGTTGGGACCACTTCATAGCGGCATCGGCCAAATTGGCGGCTTCGGAACTTGGGCATGAAGTGGAGCACACCGGGAGCGTAAACTCCGGCGTCGCCGAGATTTTCCCGGCCCTTTGGAGTTTGCCGGCAGGCAGCCAACGAGTGGGTTAAGGGCTGAGTTATCGGCCAAAAGATAGCTGGGGGATAGCTGGGGGATAGTTGTGGGATAGCTGGGGGATAGTTGTCGGCGGCAGGCGGGCGGATGGTTGGCGCCACCCTGGCGTCTAACGCTTTACCCGGCATCAGCCCGAGGAATGTCCGGTTGGCCTAAAGCGGCAAGGTGGGGCCGACCGCTTTCAGCCGCTGACGGAGTTCCCGCGTATCGGGCAAATGCTGGGACACCAGACTCCAGAAGGCCGGGGAGTGGTTCATGTGGGTTAGGTGGGCCAATTCATGGACTACCACGTATTCGGTCAGGGACGGTTCCAGCATCGCAACCCGCCAATTGAAACGCAAGGTGCGGTCGTGGGCGCAACTTCCCCAACGGCGGCGCTGGTTGCGGATGAGGATTCTGGCGGAATCTCCCTTGCCCAAGGCGGGCCACCACCGATTAACCCAATCCTGCACCTGTACCGCAGCCCCCTCACGATACCAGGCGATAATCCCTTCACGGACTTGTTCCTGCCGGTCGGCCTCGGTAAGACCGGTTGGGACGATAATTTGCAACCGGCCCCGGCAAAAACTAACCTCAGGTACACCTGACCAGGTCTCCGCCGCGAGTTGGACGGCCAACGCTATGCTGCCGCCCCGATAAGGAAGGGTCTCCCCGGACACAAACTGCAGCGGCTCCGGCTCCGGCCTCTGCTCCCACTCGGAAAGACGCCGGAGAATCCAGTTCCCGCGGCGGGTAACCAAGTCCTTTAATTCCCTATTCGGAGTCCGGGCCGGGGCGGCCACCACCACGCCGTCGCGGTTTACCGCTATTTGGATGGTCTTTTTGCGCCGGCGGCTCCGCCGAATCCGATATTCAATGACCGTATCCCCGATCCGCACGGTCTTAACCGCCGGGTCTGGGTCGGGTGAATTGCCGGGTGAGTTAGTGTGAATCGCTGCCATTTTCGGTAATTAGCCCGCGCAGATAGCCATTTGTTCCGGTATGCCCGGCAAGAAAGCCCTTGACGCTGCTATTCTCGTAGGTCTGCCTGCCGGTTGGTAGGCCTGCCTCCTTCCGGGATGCTCGAAATAGCGGCGCATAGCAGGGCCAGCGTCGCCGGCAGGTAGAACACGCCAATTGAAAAAACCGCCACGATGCAGAAAGCTGCCAGCGCCACCGCGGAAAGCCAGAGCAACGCCTTGCGTGCAGCCCGACCCGGAGCGATGAAATAAATCGTCAGCAACCCCAGGGCAGTCAGCAGAACGGGTCTCAAAAGCAACGCGACCCCATAGAGGCCGTTGACCTCGATCAGTGTTGCCGTATGTGTACTGACTTCCCCGGGCAGCTCTCCGGGATTTGTCGCTGTCATCGACGCTCCGCGATAGACGGGCCCAAATGCCAGGTAGAGTCCGGCGGCCCAGGCCAGGGCGTGAGCGACCCAGGCCGCAATCGCCGCCAGTCCGCCGCACCGGAACATGATAGTGGTCATCTGCCGGTCTCCCCATGCCAGGATCCTGGTCCTGCCTCCCTTAGGTTGAGCCAGCGCAAGCCGTTGCTACGGGCCAGGGTTCAACGTTGAACAGTGAACGGTTAGCAGTGAACGGCTAGCGGTGGAACGGCTAGCGGTGGAACGGCTAGCGGTGGAACGGTTAACGGTAAGCGGTGTCCGCTACCGGCCCCGGATCCAGTCGGCGACCCGCTCCCCAATGGTGATGGCCGTGGTGTTGGTGTTCGCGCGCACCACGTCCGGCATCACCGAAGTATCCGCCACGCGCAGCCCTTGCAACCCGCGAACCCGGCAATACTGGTCCACCACCGCGGTCGGGTCCGAATCGGGACCCATCTTGCAGGTGCCGGCCAGATGCTGGGAGGTGGTCACATTCCGGTTCAGCCAGTCGTCCAGTGCATCCTCCGAGGCCAGGTCCTGCTCTGTGGGAGTCAATGGGCCGTCAACAATGTCACTGAAAGCCCCGTCCTCCAGCAGCCTGAAACAGATTCTTACCGCCTCGCGCAATCGCTCCCGGTCTGAAGGTTCTTCCAGGAACCCGTAGTACAGGTTTGGCTGGTCATGAGGGTCGGCGGAAGCCAGAGTCACCGCTCCCTTACCGGCGGGCAGCTCCAGGATGCAGGAAAAGCGGACGCCCTCGCCCTCCAGCGGGTCGCCACCCAGGGGGAAGGAAAAAGAGGAGGGCATAATCTGCATATCGTTCCGCAGGTCAGACCCGGAGGCGGTGTAGCGTAGGGCAGCCTGAATCCGGGGAGCCTCGGAATCCTGGGGGAAATCATCCTTGACCCGAAGGCGCACCGGGGCCATGGGATGGTCGCGGAAGTTCTGGCCCACCCCGGGCAAGTCCTGGACCACCGGTATTCCAAGGCGTTGCAGTTGGTCCGCCGGCCCCACGCCGGACAGCATCAAAATCTGCGGAGAAGCGATGGCCCCGCCGCTGAGCACTATCTCGTTGGCTTCTACCCGAAAGACCTCGCCGCCGCTTTCTACTTCTACGCCTACGGCTCGTTTGTCCTCGAAGAGAATGCGACGTACCAGGACATTGCCCCGGACGGTCAGATTCAGCCGGTGCCGGTTGGGGTTGATATAGGTCAGCCCGGTGCTCATTCGGACGCCGTTGGGGTTGTTCATCGGGACCGGGCCAATTCCGCCGGAATCCGGATGGTTCATATCCGGGTCTTCCGGGTATCCGGCGGCCAATGCCGCCTGATTGAAGGCATTCTGGAAGGGCAGCCAGTCCTCTTTTCGGAAACGGCGCACCGGAATAGGCCCCTCGGACCCGTGGAAATCGTCTCGAATGTCGGTGTCGGTCTCCAGCTTCCTGAAGTAGGGCAGCACGTTGATGTAGGCCCACTCGTCATTGCCCATAGCGGCCCAGGAATCGTAGTCTTCCGGTACGCCGCGCAGTATTACCTGGCCGTTAATTGCGCTGGTGCCCCCGACGACTTTGCCCCGGGGCACCGGCATCGGCTCGGTTTGTTCGGGCCGGGCCTGGGCCTCGAATGACCAGTTATGCGGCGCTCCCGGCGTGGATGCCGTCGCGCTGTAGCCAAATTTCAAGTCGTCCGGGTAGCTCTCAAAATCCGGGTAGTCCGGTCCGGCTTCCAGCAACAGCACGGAACGGTCGGGGTCTTCCGACAAGCGCCCCGCGACAACGCAGCCTCCTGAGCCGGCTCCAATTACGATAACGTCGTATTTCATCATTCTTCCCTCCAGTTGGGTTGTTACCGGGCCAGTCCTGGCCCGGCCAAGGTCGGGGTTACCGGACCGGCGGCCACATTATCCAGCCGCGGCGCCCACTGTTCCTCAGTCGGAGAAGATGTCCCTGGCCGGTGGTGACGTAGAGGCTGCTTTGGTCGGCGTCGCCAAAGGCGCAGTTGGTCGGGCCGTCCACCCCCACCGGCATCGGGTAGGTTTCCAGCACTCGGCCCTCAGGAGTCCAGACGTAAATTATGGGGCCCGGTCCGCTCAGGCGGTTGCCGGCGGCGCCCACAATGTTTCCTGCCGAATCCAGGCACATGCCGTCAATACCTCTTTGCGGGCCGCGGTGGTCCTGTCCGAACTGGTGGAGAACGACATATTGGCCCAAAGAGCCGTCTTGCCCGATGGGGTAGGACCGGAGCTCCCGGATGCCCCCGGGTTCGGCGTCGGTCTGGATGATATACAGGTTTCGTTCGTCCGGTGAGACGAGCAGGCCATTGGTTCCGGTGGTATCGGTGGTCATTCTCTTGCAGGTATAGCTGCCATCGGGCTGTGGGTCGGCCCGCAGAATGTCCTTGTTGACCATCTCCTGCTGTTCACTGGGGTCGATGTTGCCGGCGTTCCAGGGGTTGCTGAACCAGATACGCCCCTGGCGGTCGATGGCCAGGTCGTTGGGGGTGTTCAGCCGCTGCCCGTCCAGCCGGTCAACAATAGTAGTAGTGCTCCCGTCCGGCTCGAAGCGCACAATAGAACGCCCGCCGGAGCAGCAGCCGTAAAGTCGTCCGTCCGCGTCGAAAGCCAGGCCGTTAGTATGGTTGGTGTTCTCCCGGTACAGGCTGCATTCTCCGGTTTCGGGGTCGTAGGCGATGATGCGGCTGGCCGGAATATAGGTGAACAGGAGCCGTTTGCCATCCCAGGCCGGCCCCTCGGTTAAACGGCTAAATGGTCCCGCCACTTGTTCCCATTGCAGTGTCATCCGTTCCTCCTGTGGGTTGCCAAGTTAAGTTGCGACGCCGGTTCTACGGGCGGCGTCGCAGATTCAATAATTCCGAGGCAGTTTAGAGCCGGTAGGCTTTCACCGCCGTTCCCTGAAACATGGCGGCCCTTTCCGCCGCCGAGAAGCCCCGGGATAACCGCTTGAAGGCGTTCCACACCGTGGTGTAGGCGTAGGACTCCTTATCCACCGGGAAGTTGCTTTCAAACATACAGCGCTGCGGGCCGAATTGTTCGATGCAGAACGTCAGCCAGGGCGTTATGGTTCGGGCCAGTTCCTCCGAATCCGGGGGAACCGGACGCTGGTGCCAATCGTACCCGCTAATCAGGTTTCCAAATCCACCCAGCTTGACCACCACGTTGTCGCAGGCGGCCACCGCGGTGATTCCCCGTTGCCAATTGGAGAACACTTCCTCTCGCTGTCCGGCGTAGCGCCCGTTTCCCAGAGGACGACCGATGTGGTTCAGGATGATCGTGGTATCCGGGAAGACCGCCGCCAGATTAGCCAACTCTTCCAACTGGGGGTGGTACACCAGGGCATCAAAGCTCAAGCCCAACTCTTGCAGGCAGGCGATACCGTCCCGGAGCCGGGAATCGAGCAGCATCCCCGGCGTGCGGCTCGATGGCGGGGATGCTGCGGGGTCGGCATCCCAGGAGCAGGTGAAGCGAATGCCCCGAAAGCGGCTGCTCGCGGCAAGGTGGGCTTCCAATACCGGGGCTACCGCCGCTCCCAGCATAAGGTTGGCGTTGGCCACAATGCCGGCGGCGACCTCCGTCGGGCCGTATTGTCCGCTGGCGCTCTGGGCGGCGATTCCATGGACGAATTCGGTTTCGCCAATGGAACGCAGCTCCTCCGGCCCCCGGGCACGGTACATGGAACCGCATTCAATGAACACCGTTTGTTCAATATTGTGTCCCCGGCCCAAGTCCCTGGCTAGCTGGTCCAGCAGGTAGCGGTCTCCGGCCCGGTCCCAGAAGTGGTGATGCGGGTCGCAAATTGGTAATTCGGGTTCCAGAGGCTCTTCTACGTTCTGGGCAAGCCAGGAATCACGTTGGCTGGTCATGTTTACTCCTCTTGTAGAGCAGTCGGGACGTTTAGGGCAGGGCGAACAGTTCCTTGACCGCGTTGAAGGCTTCAGGCTCCGACAGAGTCGGCGCATGGCCCACGCCCGGCACCTCTACCATCCGGCAATCTTGCATTTCCCGCACCATCCGCTGGGCGGTCTCCGGCGAGAGCAGATCGCTGATCCCGCCCCGTACCAGCAGTACCGGGCTGGCAATCGCCTTGGCGAGAATCCAGGACTGCTCCGGGTCGGGGCGGCGAGGATTGGAACGCACCGCCGGGTCCATTTTCCAGGTATATCCCCCTCCTGGCTGGGGTTTAACCGCATGGCCGGCAACCACTAACTGCTCGGACTCGCTGAGCAGGCTAAAGCCGGCCCGTTGCTGACGGTGCCAGTCCAGGACTTCTTCCATTGTGGCGAAGGAGGTGACGGCCTCCCGGGTGCTGACGGCGATGCGCTCGCCGCCCCGAGGGTCAATTTCGGGGCCGATGTCGTTGAGCACGGCGCGCTCGACTCGCTCCGGGTTGGCGCCGGCATAGGTCATGGAGATTCGGCCGCCCATTGACGTGCCCACCAGCGATACCCGTTCAAACCCCAGGGCCTGCCGAAATCCCTCCAGGTCAGCCAGGTACGCTTCGTTAGAGTAGTCGGAGTCTTTGGCCCAATCACTGTCACCCCGGCCACGTACGTCAACCGATACAACGTGGTACTTGGGCAGGAAATGGGGAGCCAGGTTGTCGAAGGCATGGGCGTTGCCGCTCAGGCCATGGACCATAATGACCGGCGGCGCCCCGACTTCGCCCCACTCCAAATAGTGCAGATTGAGGTCGCCAACTCGCACCAGCTTATCTACTGCTTTGGTCGTACCCGTAGTCATAGAGCCTCCTTCGGTCTCCTATTTTCAACAATTTACCATGCCGGCAGGTATGCGTTAAACGGGCAACGGTTTCTCGGTCAGTTCCTCCGGCAACTCGACCCCGAAGGCATTGACGTTGAACGCCAGCATGGCGTAACACCCCATCAGGGTAGTAAGTTCGGTTACCCCGGGCACCCCAAAATGGGACACGACTGCGTCAAAGGTTTCCTGACTAACGCGCCGGTGTCGGAAGAACTCTTGCGCGTAGCGGACCACTGCCGCCTCGGCCGCAGTGGGGTTCGGAAGCGGCTGCTTGTCGCGGAGGGAGTCAACAATTTCGTCGCGAAGTCCGGAACGGCGCCCCGCCGGTGCGTGGGCGTTCCAGATAAACTGGCAGTCGTTCTCGCGGGCCGTGACCAACATTGCCAACTCCCGGATTCGAGGCTCCAGCGATGTATCGGTCCTCAGGTAGAGCGCCAATCCCAGGGTGCGTTGGGCTACTTCCGGGGCGTTTATCAGGACGGAACCGGGGCCGCCGCCCGGCACTTCACCGCGCTCCCGCACTATTGTGTCAAAAGCGCCGCGTTGATTCTCCGGTATTGACTCTCTGGTAACTGCGGGCGTTCGGGCCATGATTCCCTCCTTGCATTTGGGGTTCGAATTTGCGAATTGCCCCCGGCTATGCCGTTGGGCCGGCTGAAACGGGTTGGCCGAAGAGTGAGCCTGAGCAGCGGTGATAAACGGGTATAACACGGCCAGGGAACCTCTGAATAAGTCCGTGACCTGGATCGTGACTTGGATATTGAACCCTACCCGTCGTTCCTGCCTTCGCAGGAACGACGCGGTGAAGGCGCTGGCGTTTAATAACTTATTCAGAGTATCCCTAGTTTAACATGATTGCCGCTTCTGGGGAGATTCGGTATGAAGTTGCCGGACAATGGGGGAAAGGCGCCGTTTTTCTTGGCAATTGAAAGCAACTGTCTTGAAAGTCAAGGGGAATTGGCGGCCCTGACAACCAACCGATCAGCGACTCCCCCCTCGCCGATCCGTGATAGAATCTTCCCAATCAGTTGAAACCGGCCCCCTGGCAGCCACTGACATCCGGCATCTATTGGCCGCAACCTTCACCAGAAATCATAAACTGACTGAGAGGTGCAACGTGAGCAGCGCAACAATCAACGGAATAGAACTTCACTACCAGAGCTACGGCGAAGGGGAAACTATCGTTTTCGCCCACGGTGCGGGCGGCAACCTGCTGAGCTGGTGGCAACAGGTGCCTTTCTTCTCGCAACGGTACCGCTGCGTCACCTTCGACCATCGGGGTTTTGGACACTCGCTGGACCTGCCCGGCGGGCCGGGCTCCGGCGCCTTTGTGGAGGACTTAAGGGGGCTGCTGGACCACCTGGAAATCGAGTCGGCCCACCTGGTGGCTCAATCAATGGGCGGCCGTACCATGCTGGGGTTTGCCCTGGCTTACCCGCAACGGACCAGGAGCCTGGTAATGGCCGATACCGTCGGCGGGATGGAGGCGCCTGAAGTTTTGGAGCAGCAACGGCTCTGGCGGGACAGCCACACCGCTACCGGCGAGATAGGCTTCCGGGCGGTGTCGCCTCTCTTCGTGCAAAGGAACCCCAATATGGCGAATCTTTACCTCCAGTTATCCCGCACCAATCCGCCCCGGCAAAATCCACCGGGCGGCCAGCCGGCGGGCCCGAGCGTATCGGAGCTGGCGCAGCTCAAGGTTCCCACGCTCTTTTTCGTCGGCGAAGACGACCAAATCGCGCCGCCGTCGGTCATCGAGGCCGGAGCGCGGGCAATTCCCGGAGCGCAACTGCTCAAAGTGCCGGAGGCCGGACATTCGGTTTATTTTGAGAAGCCGGACATCTTCAACTTCGAAGTGTTGCGCTTTATCGAGAGCGCGGCGGGGATGCCAACACGGGCGGCGGCCGGCTCCGGCGTTGCCGGCGACGATTAGGAAACAAACGGACCGGAAATAACTAACCAGTCCGAGGGATGAACCAAAGCGCCCCTCGGGTTCGAAGTGCGGCAACCATCAGCGTCGGGGTTGCCGCATTGTCGCGAAGTGTGGTAACCATTAACGTCGAGGTTGCCGCATTTTCAATGGTGTTGCTACGGGTTGCCGGGCGCGCAGGCCCGCATTACTGCCAGGATGGACTCGATTCCGTGACGCGCCGCCACTACTCGGACGATGGCAGTGTCCAGCCCCCGGGACAGGTCGCTCAACGCTGCCTTGGCTCCATCGGCATTGCCATAATAGCCTACGGTGCGCAGTAGTTCCGGGGAGAACGCGTCGGCAACGTCGTCCCGGGACGCTCCCTCGGTCCGCATCTCGTCGAGCATTGCCAGTTCCTCGGTAAAGCCCATGCGCTCGAAGTGGCCCCGGTACCCTAGCCTGCGCTCCCGTTCCGTCGGCACCTGAGCGCCCAGGGCGTAGCCCATAGTGGCCCGGGCGTAGGCGCGGCGGGCGATGTCCACGTCGTCATCAACACAAAACCGAATGTATTCGACCATTTTAACCGGGCTGGGGTCGCGGCCGACCCGGGCGGCTCCTTCGGCGATGCGTTCCCGGCTCCAGGCAATTTGTTCCGGATTGCACCAGTTCAGGCAGGCCCCGTCGGCCAGCTCGCCGGCCAGCCGGAGCATCTCGGGCCCCAGAGCGCCCAGATATACCGGAGTCTGGGGTGGTGGATCAATGTCCAGCTTGATGCCCCGCAGGGTAACCACGTCGCCCTGGTAGTCGGTCTGCTCTCCGGCCACCAGAGCCTTTACCGTGCTCAAGTAATCCCGCATCATTGACAACGCCGACAGCCGGGGCAGTCCCATTGATTGCCGAGTCCTGGGACGATAGGCGCCGCCGGAGCCGATGCCCATAAAGAACCGGCCTCCGGTGAGTTGGCTCAAGGTGCCGCCGCTCATTGCAAACGCCACCGGCGAACGGTACATTACCGGCGATACCGCGATGCCGGTAGCCAGGCCTTCCGGTACTACCTCCCGGCTGGCAGCCCAACGCTGGGCGCAAATCTGGAACATATCCTGCCCGCTGCCCTCGTTAGTCCAGATGCTGGTGTAGCCCAGCCGGGCGGCCTCTTGGGACAGCTCAATCTGTTCCGACGCGGAGAGGCGCAGGCCCCCGTCCAGTCCGACTCCGATATCCATCCTGATTCCCTCCTCAAACTTAAGTCTTGCCTTGGCGCCGCTGTAATTTGGTTGCGGCCGCCGGTTGCTTCCGCCCAACCGAACCGTTACCCTGTCAACATCTGGCCGATGTCAACATCCGTTCCAGGATCAAGGTTGGAATTGCGCCGGTCCGAGCGGCGGCGACCGAGCCGTTTAGCCAAGTCTTTTGCCCCAATCCGTATTTGCAGGAGCTTTACCCATGAGCATTTTTCGGTTATATACCGGCGCCGACGGTCAGTCTCACATTGAAGAGATGGACCTGATATCTCATCCCGACCTGGCAGCCGCTCAAGGAGCGACCAGCGTTATTTTCCGCGAGTCTCCCTCCGGGAGTTTTTCCGATTGGCACAATGCCCCGCGGCGCCAATACATCGTCACCCTCTCCGGTGAGATGGAGATTGGATTGGGCGATGGGTCGGTACACTTGCTCGGCGTCGGCGCCGCGCTGTTGGCTGAAGACCTCACCGGCCAGGGCCATACCACGCGAAACCCGGGGGCTACGGCCAGAATGTCGGTCACGGTGCCGCTGGCCGACTAACTTGCCGCTGGGCTGACCTATTAGCGACTAACCTGCTGGCGGCGGACCGTTCCCAGGCGTCAGTAGTGGGCGTCAGTAGCAGGCGTCGGCGCCTGGAATCCGATGTCCAGCCCAGTATCCGGCAGTCGGAGTAAGGTTGGGCAATTATTTCCAGGCTAGTTGCGCTCGGTCTCGAATCGGCCAACCAAATTTGTCCGGGACTCGCCGGGTTCTCGGGGCACGCGGGCAAAGGTAATGACTTCCGGGAGGACTATTCCCCCGGAAAATACGACCTTCATCGCGTCCTCAACGGTCAGGTCGGTTTCCACAACATCGTCTTCCAGCACAAAGGCCAGATTCCCCGAGGTTGGGTTGGGTACGGTTGGGATGTACACGCTCACCATTGATTCCGTCCGTTCTTGGGAGTAAACCCGACCGGTGACGAAGCCCATGGCGACCATTCCGTCTCGCGGCCACTCCAGGAAGACAACGCGGCTGAAATTGTACTGCGAACCGAGGGCCGCGGTCGCCTGCTGCGTAACCCCGAATATAACCTTGACCAAGGGGACATGCAGGAGAATTGCGCTTAGCCCCGACAGCAATCGGCGGCCGTAATGTCTGGAAATCAGGAGCCCAATAAGATAGAAGGCGACGACCAATACTACTATCCCGATCCCGGGGAAGTCCCAGGGCTGGCCGGATACGAAGGGCATTGGCCTGATCAGGCTGTCGGCGTGACTAAACAGGAAGAGCAGGACAATAATCGTTGTCAGGATTGGCACTACTTCCAGAAATCCGGCCAGGGTTTTGCCCTGGAAGTGGCCCTCAATCCGGGACAAGACGTTACCTTGCTTCGGTCCGGCTGCCGTTTGCTGCCTGCGTTGATTACCCGACATACACCCATCTCCTTGCCTGATATGGACGACATTCGCCGACCACATCGTTGGCGGTTTGCTTTCTGCGTTGCGCTTGGAGGAACGGCCGGGGGGCCGCAGCCCGGTTCCCACGTCACCACCTTGAGAGGGTGGCGTCCTGGGAACGGCCGGGGGCCGCAGCCCGGTTTCAAGCCAGTCTATTGGAAGCGCTGCACCCGGTCAATGCTGCAGAGTAGGTTGTGTTGTAAGGCGGGGTTATTTGAGCGCCGGGGGGTTGTCGAATCGGCGAGAGAAGGTGGATAACGCCGTTATAATAGGCTCAGTCCGTCGGTCGATGCCTTCATTACCCGTGGAACTGATTCCCCAACCGGGGACGGACTCCCTTGTTGACCTCCAAATTAGGGGGTGCTATCATTGCGCCGTAGGCCGATAACTCCTGAAAACGGCGTCGATATCCTTCAAAATTAAGGTTTTTGGACGCCTCACCCTTACGGTGCCGCGTATTTGGGTTTACGCTTCCGGCGCTATCCGCAGCATCCGGGCGGCATGGGAGAGGCGCGTGAAGTTTTGGTGATACTTCCGGCGACGGCTGCCACTAATTTGGCCCCGCTCATTTAGGACCCGCGGCCCTGGCCCAATCCGTTGGTCACTCCTTTGGCGCACCTTGATTCGACAAATTGTCGCTTTGTCAGAGGCCTCCGCACCGAAAACTAAATGGTCCAGAGAGGAACGTTTCTTATCCAGGCCGAACCTTATTTGGGTCGCATTTGGTTCCCGGTTAGTTGACGTGCAAGTCAACCATTTGAAATTGATGAGATACGCGCAGGAAGGAGATGCCCAATGGACGTTAACACGGAACTGGAGAACGGAACGTTAATCGCCAAGGTTAGTGATCGAGTTGACGGCGCTAACGCCCGCCAATTTCAGGACGCCTTGACTGCGGCCATCGACGATAGCGTTCATTGGATGGTTTTAGACCTCTACGAACTTTCCTATATCAGCAGCGCCGGGCTGAGGGTCATTTTACTGACTGCCAAAGCGCTGCAAAGACAGGACGCGAAACTTGTGGTCTGCTCCCTCTCCGACCCAATACGCGAGGTATTCGAGATTAGCGGCTTCGACAAAATCATCTCCATTCATGCCTCCCGGTCCGAGGCCGTTGCCTCTTTCAAAGACTAGTCCGGTCGAGGCCGGCAGGTGATAGTCAGTGGCTGATGTCCTTTAATTGGGGCCTGCGCTTTTCGGCTCTCATACTCTCATAGGAGATGTGTTCGGGAGCGGCGGCTTCGGCAAAATCATCTCCTTTCTGCGACCGGTCCGGATAACGCGGTCGGAAGAATCTATCGCAAATGCCTTTTTATGGGCAAAGCCAAAATATGCCCTACTTGAAATTGGGGAGTTTGACTTGATTGAGCGGTGTTACAGAATCCTTGTGGTTGACGATGAGCCGGATTTGGAACCGCTCATTTTGCAGCGTATGCGGCGCAGCATTCGGTCGGGGCATTATTCGTTCGTGTTCGCCCGAAACGGGGTGGAAGCCCTGGAGCAGTTGAGTCAGGACCGGGACATTGATATGGTGCTATCCGATATCAATATGCCCCAAATGGACGGTCTTACCCTCCTGGAACAGATACCCAAAGTCAACCCGAATCTGCGTGCGGTGATTATTTCCGCCTATGGTGATATGAAGAATATCCGCACCGCAATGAACCGCGGCGCCTTTGACTTTGTCACCAAACCCCTGGACTTCGAGGACTTACAGATTACTATCGAGCGGACGCTGCGCCATCTCGTTGATTGGCGAGAAGCCCTCTCGGCCCGGGACCGGCTGGTTATTCTGGAAAACGACCTTGAAGTGGCCAGCCGGATGCAGCAGTCAATTCTTCCCACCAATTTCCCCGGGAGCAATGACTTTCAGACCTTTGGCAGCATGGAGCCGGCGCGCAACGTCGGGGGCGACTTCTTCGATGTAATGCATTTGGCGAACGGTCGCATTGGGCTTGCTATTGCCGACGTTTCGGACAAAGGCGTACCCGCCGCCCTGTTTATGATGTCCACCCGCACCTTGCTGAAGGGTGCGGTCATCGGCAGAAGCGAGCCGGGGGAAGTGTTGCAGGAGATTAACAGCCTGCTGGAAGATGACAACGAGGCGGGCATGTTCGTGACGCTGCTATATGCGGTGTACGACCCGGCCAGCGGAGAGTTCCGGTACGCCAATGGCGGTCATGACAGCCCCCTCCTGGTCCACGCCGATGGATCATCGTCTTTGCTTCCCCGGACTGACGGAATAGCCCTTGGAGTAGTACCTGACCTCCAATACCGGCAGAATACGATAACCGTTTCCCCCGGCGACACCGTAATTCTCTACACTGATGGTGTCACCGAGGCGATGAACGGGCAAGGCGACCAATTCGGTGTCGAACGCTTGAAAAAGATTTTTGCGGATGAACGTACCGGCGACGCTCAGGAGGCTAACCGGGCCATTTTCGACGCCGTAAACGCTTTCGCCGCCGGCGCGCCCCAGTCCGACGATATTACCTGCCTGACCCTCCGTCGGAGCAGTATGCCCCTTTGAGCGCTGAACTTAGCCTGAAGGTTGAAACCAGAGTCGCTGAGTTGGAGCGCATCTCCGCCGCCGTAAAAGCCTTCGGTGAGCAGCAGAATTGGCCTGCCAATTTCATCTTCAAGGTGACCCTGGTGCTTGAGGAACTGGGGATCAACATAATGAACAATGGATACGATGACGGCCTCCACGAGTTCGAGATCGTCCTGACCTCGGAGCCGGACACGCTTAAAGTCGAGGTGTTAGATGACGGTCGGCCTTTTGATCCATTGAATGATGCTCCGATACCCGACCTGGAATCTTCCCTTGATGACCGTCCCGTCGGCGGGCTGGGTATATATCTGGTGCGCAGCATGGTGGACCGGATGCACTATCGGCGGACCGGAGACCAGAACCGTTTAACGCTGGAAATTAACTTGGCGGAGTGAAGATGAGGCTCCGTCTGCAGGCGCTGCCGTCGGTGTTGGGGATTGGCGCTATTGCCTTATCTGCTATTCTGCTCGGCTGCTCCTTCGCCCAATCTGATCCCGTAATTGTCCCCGTTGGCGGGAACGGGAGCGGGAACTGGAATGGGAATGGGAACGGGAACGGGAGCGGGAACGGGAATGAGGACGGAAGTGGAGGGGTCGTGGGCGCCCCGGAAGCGGCCTCCCTGATCCCGGATGAGCCTGGGGTCTCCGGCCGGCCGGGGGTCTCCGACCGGCGGATTCTCTTCGGTCAATCCGCGGCCTTCAGCGGCCCGGCTCAAGACCTCGGCGCAAATATGAAGCTGGGCATTCTGACGGCCTTTCAGGAGGCTAACCTTCGGGGCGGTGTCCACGGGCGGCAGTTGGAGCTGGTAACTCTGGATGATGCCTACGAACCGGAAGCTGCGGTCACCAACACCCTGCACTTGATTGAAGCCGAAAGGGTATTTGCGCTAATTGGTGAAGTGGGCACTCCCACCTCCCGTTCCGTCGCGCCGGTAGCCGCGGAGGCCGGCATTCCCTACATTGCACCCTTTACCGGCGCCGCCTTCCTGCGCGATTCCCAGTGGAGCAATATCGTGAACCTGCGCGCCTCCTACAACCAGGAAACGGAGGAGATGGTCGCCAGTTTGACCACCGACCTGGGCATTGATCGCATCGCCGTGATGTATCAAGACGATTCCTACGGCCGCGCCGGTTACTCCGGAGCCTTGCGGGCGTTGGAGCGGCGCAACCTGGCGCCGGTGTCGGTTGGGCTATATCCGCGCAATACCACGGCGGTCAAGGCGGCGCTGCTGGACCTGCGCCGGGGCAGTCCGGAGGCAGTCATAATGATTGGGGCATACGAGCCGGTGGCGGCCCTGATTCAATGGTCGCGACACACGGGCTTGGACCCGGTTTTCATGACCGTCTCCTTTGTGGGGAGCAACGCGTTGGCGGAAGAACTTGGGCCGGACGGAGCCGGAGTCTATGTTACCCAGGTAGTCCCCTTCCCGACGGACAGTTCCCTGCCGGTGGTTGCAGCTTACCGCCGCGCCCTGTCCGCCTACGCCCCCGAGGCCGTCCCCGGCTTTGTCTCCCTTGAAGGCTACCTGGCCGGACGTCTGGCCATAGCGGGTCTTGAAAGCTGCGGCCCGCAAGTCACCCGCGCCTGCTTCCTGGAAGGTCTGCGACTCGCCGGGACTATCGACATTGAAGGGTTCGAACTCCGCTACGGGGAAGGAGATAATCAGGGTTCCGACGCGGTCTTCCTGACCGTGATTGGCCCCGACGGCCGTTACCGCCCCATTGATGAGCTACAGAGTGTTAACCCGTGAAGGCCCGGTTCCGAAGTCTGCTGGAACGACGATTTCTCATCTCGACCCAGCTCTATGTTGGTATGGGAGGGGCGGTACTGCTGACCATCGCCGCCTGCCTGGTCGGCTGGTTTTCCTTCAACAGCGTGGGCGAAGCCCAGAGTCGGGTAAATGAAGGCAGCGTACCCGAGTTGGCCGCCGCCTTCGGAGTTGCCCAGTATAGCGGTATTCTGGTAGCCGCCGCCCCGCGCCTGACTTCCGCAACCACCGCGGAGGAGTTTGAACGGGTAGCTGTCAGCATAGATGGGGCTCACGCCGCCTTTGAAGAACAATTGGCGATCCTGGAGCGCGGAGCAACGGGAATAGCGCGGTTCGAACGCATCCGCACCCAGGCAGAAAGTCTGTTCTTCAACATCGAGGCGGTTAAGGGCGACCGGGCCGAGCTGTTTGCGCTGGCGCAGGATCGCCAAGACCTGGAGTCGGAGTTGGCGGAATTGCGCAGTCGGCTGGACAACATCATAGTCCCCGCCATTGATGACCAACTCTTTTATACCATGACCGGTTACCGCTCTCTTGAAGAGCTGCCGGAGGAACGTTCCAGGCATTTTTCGGAAGAGGAATTTGCCCGGTACCGCTACCTGGCCGAACTACAGTCCGACGCCAATACCGCGTTAGATCTGCTGGAGACCGCTTCGACTCTGTCTGAGGCATCCCTGGTGGAAACCCTCAGGGAGCGTTTCGAGTCTGCCGAAAGCCGCATCCAACGAGACTTGACCGCGCTCCAGGAGTCCCCACTGCGCGCCGAAATATCTCCGATACTGGCTCGCCTGTTCGACCTCGGAGGCGGGGAGCAAAGCGGTTTTGATTTGGTGGAACGGGAGCTTCGTCTCGCCGGAAGGCAGCGGGACCTGTTGGAACTCAACCGCGACATTGCTATCAATCTGGTTACCGAGGTTGACGTCTTGGTTAGTACCGCCGAGGCCAGCGCCGGCGAAGCCACCCAAGCCTCCGCGGATGCCATCCTGACCGGACGGACGCTCTTGCTCTCGATCAGCGCCATCAGCATCGGGGGGGCTGTGCTAATTGCCTGGCTGTTCGTCGGACGGGTTTTGTTGTACCGCCTGGAGCGATTGTCGGTCTGGATGCGCCGCATGGCCGGGGGCGACCTGGAGGCCAGGGTTGATATTGGAGGGCGTGACGAGGTTGCCGAAATGGCCGCAGCCCTGGAAGTGTTCCGACTTCACGCGATCGAGATACAGCGGCTAAACCTGGTGGAACAACTGGCGGAAGAATTGCAGGGAAAGAACACCGAGCTGGAAGCCGTCCTGGGCCAATTGCGCCATGCCCAGGACCAAATAGTGGCGCAGGAGAAGCTGGCGGCCCTGGGGGAACTCACCGCCGGTGTGGCCCATGAGATCCGCAACCCGCTGAATTTCGTCAAGAACTTCTCGGAGTCTTCCGGGGAGTTGCTCGCTGAACTTCAGGAAATCCTCACCGAGGAAGCAGTGCAGTTAAGCGAAGAGCAGCGAAACCTTGTCGATGAAATCGCCCAAGACCTCAGCGGCAATCTCGAACGCATTCGGATGCACGGAGAACGGGCCGATCGAATCGTACATGATATGCTGCAAATGGGTCGCGGCTCCGGCGGGCGGCAGCCTACTGACATCAATAATCTGCTGGATGAGCACTCGCGGCTTGCCTACCATAGCGCCCGGGCTACCGATAATGAGTTTCAGCTCAACCTGAAACAGGACTTCGACCCGAATATGGGCGAGGTGGAGGTCATACCCCAGGACTTGGGCCGAGTTTTCCTGAACATGGTCAGCAATGCCTGCTACGCGGCCGACGAGAAACGGCGCTCCATTGCCGAAAAAGGAGACTCCGAACCCTACGAGCCGACCATTTTTCTCACCACCCGGCGCAGCGAAGACAGCGTAGAAGTCCGCATCAAAGACAACGGCATGGGCATCCCGGCCGATATCGTTGATAAGATATTCAACCCCTTCTTTACCACCAAGCCACCCGACCAGGGAACCGGGCTGGGCCTCGCCATGTCCAGCGACATCGTAAGGGGGCATGGCGGTTCAATCCGGGTCGAGTCGGAACCCGGTCAGTTCACAGAGATGATTATCGAGCTGCCCCTGGAACCGCCCGCAATAGAGTTGGCGCCGGAACTCGAGGAAGGGGACGGGGAAGTCGTGGCCGCCACGCCGGACCAGTCCTTCCCCAACGGTTAAACTCCTATCGTTGGATACCGGGACGCGGCGCCTGACCCTCAGTGAAGTAAGAGCCTACGAACATATAACCTGGACTCCTGCACTCGCCGCGTCGAGCCGTACACTTAAGACAATCCGGCTTGTTACCCCGACCAGGTTCGATGTTGATCAGACCGGCGCGTTGAACGACGACGACCCGGGCAACAACATCAAGCACATCTATGTGCCCGGCGGGTTAGCTGTGGGGCAGACCTACACGATTGCCGTTACGCTTAAATCTTCGGACGTTCCGGTCCGTTACGGACTTGCCTGGCAGGTGAAGGATTCCGCTCTTCAAAACAACTTGTGGATCGAGGAGTGAAAAAAGAACCGGCGCTGCCACGGCGGCGCGGATAGAGAAATTGCCGACAGGAGGGAAATCCCCCACGTATGAACTGCGGCAACCGGACAATCACCTCACAGTCAACCCGAGCTGGTCAGTTCGCTAGTTGCGTTGGCAGCCGCAATGGCAATCCAACTCCCCCATCCTCCGCCGCGCACTCGTGGTCGAAGATATTCCCTCCACTCGTGCGGGCCAGCATATATGTGGACAAGAGGTCATCGTGCTGCTCGCCCACCGACAGCGGGGCTTCGTACACCGCCTCGAGGCACGAGTCGCAAACATCCCCTTTCGCCGTCACCGTCCCGAATGACTCCCCCCACGGCAAGATTCCAACCCGGCAACCGCAATTGCAATCCACTTTCTCATTATCATCCTCACAGAAGTGGTCGGAGATTCTGGCCCCGAACTTGAGGGCGAGCATATGTACCTAATCGGCGTTTTCGTAGTCCTCCCCCGCTACCTTTGCGGATGCCACCACAGCGTCGATGCACGACTTGCAAACAAACCCTTCTTCAGTTGCCATGCTGAACCGTCCTCCTGCTCCAGCTTCCGGTTCGCCTTCGGGTAACCGTCCATTCCCGGTAGGCCAAGGTATCATCACCCGCGCTGGTCGGAGACGATGCGAGGAAAGTTTCGTTCTACAGCGCTAACCGGAACCTAAAGGTAGTGGTTCTTGATTTTGTCCCGTTTGGTGGGCCCGGCTGGGTTCGAACCAGCGACCTACCGGTTATGAGCCGGTTGCTCTACCACTGAGCTACAAGCCCTCAGTTCGCAGCTTATAACCACTATTTGGGAGTGTCAAGAAAGGGCGGCGCTGACTCAGAGTCTTTCGATTATCCCGGTTCAGGGGTATCCCCGCTCGCTGTGAGCTTGTCGAAGAGCAGGTTTATGGTCCGACAGGCTCGTCAGGGGCGCGTTGCCCTTGACAATCCAGAGACCCCTGGGGGTTGACCCGGGCGAACGCATTTAGGCGGCCAAAGTCTCCGGTAATCGTCTTTCCGGCGCAGGCCGGAATCCAGCCGGTCTTGCCGGAGGAAAGTTTAGCTATGCCCAGGAATCCCCGGATTCCGGATTTCTCCGGAATGACAATAGCGGGTCAGGAGTCAATTGGACCAATTCGGGGCACAGTGTGCCAAGTGCGAATGCTCTGGGCGCTGACCGATACTCAACCCGAATCAGGGAGTCATGCCGATTCCAGGGTAGTCCGGCCTAACCCAGCCCCAGCCGCTCCCGGTAGTCCGGGTCCCAATCGGCCAGGAGGCCCATTTCCACTGCTTGGCGCGGTTCCATTTGGGGCGCTGCCTCGCCGCTATTGGGCGTGGTGGTAATTATGGTGTCCTGCACCAGCCCCTGGTAGGTGGCATCATCCAACCCCAGCAAGTCTTGCAACAGAGACTGGTTGTCCTGGCCGAATGTTGGCCCTGGGCCGCGAATTGCCAGGGGAGTGCCGGAAAACTTGTAGGGACGGCCCATCAGCGGGCGGTCGCCGATGCCCCGCTCCTTGGGAAAATGTACCCGTTCCAGGAAGCCCCGGCTCTGATAATGGGGGTCGAAGTGGATGTCCCGCCCGGTCAGCACCGGGCCGGAGGGGATGCCGGCGCCCTGGAGCCGGTGCATTAAGTCGTACTTGTCGTAGGCCGCCGTCCATTCCTTTATTATTTCGTCAATCTCGTCGTGATTAAGCTGTCGGGACAGCACGTCGGCAAAGCGGGAGTCATGGGCCAGCTCCTCTTTGCCCATCAAGCCGCACAGGGATTGCCACTCGGCGTCGCTCCCTACGGATAGAGTTATCCATTGGTCTTTTCCCTGGGCCGGGTAGCAGCCCTGGGGAGCGCGGTAAGGATGCCGGTTCCCGATGCGGCCACCCTCCCTCCCGTTGGCGATGGCGTCCATCACGTATTCGGACAGGAACATCACTCCGGCCTGATACATGGCGATGTCAATCCACTGACCCTTGCCGGTGCGGTTGCGGTAGCGCAACGCCGCTCCCAGCGCAAATATCGCGCTCCAGGTGGAGAGAAAGTCCACAAAAGAGGCGCCGGCCTTGGACGGCCCGCCGTCCGGGTAGCCGGTAACCCAGCAGTGGCCGTGGGTGCCCTCCTGAGTGGTGGCCTGAGCCGGATAGCCGGAATAGGGGCCGTCGCCGTGGCCATAGCCGGTATTGGATATCAGGATAATATCCGGCTTGATTTTACGCAGGTTGGGATAATCCAGGTTCCACCGCCGCATCACTCGGGGCGTAAAGTTCTCCATTACCACGTCGCTGACCATTACCAATTGGCGGAACAGGTCGCGGCCCCGTTCGTCGGCCATGTCCAGAACCATCGAACGCTTGCCCCGGTTTAGCAAATTGTAGGTGGAGGGACGGTTCCACCACCCCTCGCCGGCCTCGTTTTCGGGAAAGGAACCGGAATAACCCCCGGTGCGGGTAACGTCCGGGCGGCCCGGCCCTTCAATCTTGATGACCTCAGCCCCCAGGTCGGCCAGGTGTCCCCCGGCGTAGGGCAGGGCAAAAACGTAGGTGGAATCCAGGATGCGGATGCCTTCCAACGGTAGCCTGGGCATGGTGGGGGTACTCCTTTCCGTTACAGCGTCAGGAATTTACGGTTCCGGCTGGTGGCGTTCCCAGGGGCGCAGTCCATCCGGGTAAACGTCCTGGGGGGTGGCGCCGCTAAGCCGGTAGATGTGGGCCAGCAGCGATTCCACAAAAGAATTGACCAGGCTTTGCAATTCCAGTCGGCCGGTTTGAGACATAGCAGAGGAGGCCCGGAAGCAGCGGTAGTGGGCCGCGTATTCGGTGAGCCAGTCCAAGTATTCTCCCGGCCGCTGCGGGTCCGGATATTTCAAGTATTCGAACAGGGCCTGCCCGGCAGTCAGCAGTTCCTCCGGCGCTTGTTGTCGGAATTGGGCCAAGTCCTGTAATTCCTGCCAGTTCTCCAGCAGCTTGTGGGAGTAGCCGGTAGCCGCGTTAAGACAGGACAGAACGCCTTTCAGAGCGTTTTCCACGGCTTGCTGGGCGGCCATTCCTATCATAGCCTGGTGCCAGTGATTGGCGTCAACTATCTCGTTGTGGTTGCGGAGCCAAATCTCCGCTTTCTCAATGCGGTTGATGGTTGCCGGCCAGTGGTCGGGATACCCGTCTTCGTACCCGCTGCGGTATTCCAGTTCCTCCCCGCTCATAACCACCCCGTAAGTGTCGGCCTGGCCGGCGATGTGCTGCTTGGCCCGGCGGCAGCGCTCAAACTGCCGGCGGGTCATGGGTATGATGTCCACTTGGAGACCGGAGTGGCGCTGCTCCTCCCAGACTTGGATCCCCCAATGGGCGGCGCCCTGGGCGACCCTGGTATCCTCCTCCTCGGTAATTACCAGCAGGTCTATGTCCGAATGTTCCCGCCAGTCGCCCCGGGCTCGGGAGCCAAACAGGATTACTACCGCCGGGCGGGCGGCGTCCTGGGCAGCCTGAGCCGCGGCCAGCCCGACTGCGTCCGGCGGCCCCTTGCGATACGGATTTTCTACCTGTGCTTGCACGGTATTGCAGCTCCGGGTATAGGCCAATTTGGAGCAACGGAATTGTCAATGATTCCAGCGGCTGTTGTCAATGGACGGCTTGGGCTGCGGGTTGTGTTTCCGCGACGGGGTTAGGACTGCCCCTATGGTCTTGGGCGACTTGAAGTTGGAGCAGAATTTCCTGCGTCTTTTCCTCCAAGTGGTCGCCCATAGCCGCCCGGTGCCTTACCCGTCCTTCAGCTACCCGGAGGGCCATTACCGTCGGCACTGAGATAATCCCGGCGTCAACGGCGGTTAATCCGGCGCCAATGACCGTATAAACCGAAGAGCGCCCCAGCCGTGCCCCACCCCGTTTCAGCGATTCTTCAACTGTGGAACGTCCCATTAACACCTGCCCTGCCTCAGTAACCCCGATAAGGGCTGCGGATATGCCTGGAATGGCGTCAAACGCGGCTTCGGCGCTTTGCTGGAAAATGTCCGTAATCGCGTCCTCGCTCAATTCACTTAACTGCTCACCCACCGTATTTTCCAGGCTCTCGTTGGTTATGTCAGTGGAAATAACATCGTCTAAATCGGTAGCCCGGCCCTCAAGTTCCTGGGGGGCGACAATCCGAATGTCCGGGTATTTCTCCAGGGCGCTTTTGACATACGACATTGAATCAGTGGCCTTTAGCTGCACCTGCTCGACAATATCGCCGTCTCTGCCAATGATTTGTATGTCCCAGCCCGGCTGATTGGCAATCTCGCCGACTCTGGCTACTTCACCGGGCGCGAGTTGTATGTCGCAAATGCTTTCCCCGTCGTTCAGCTTCTCGGCAACCAACACTTCAAAGTACTTACCCTTCACCCCGTTAGTCCAACCCCGGAGCTGCTCACCCGTCGCGCCTACGATGGAATCAATACTCACATTGGGGTATTGAAGGCTGAACGCTTCCAGGATTTGAGTGTTGGCCTCCGGCTCAAGTCCCAGGTTGGCAATGTCATCTACCGACACGTCGGCAGCGATGGCGGCCAAGTCCAGTATCTCCCGCTCGTGGCGGCGGTGGTATTCGTCGGCTAACTGCGACAAGGCGTCGCTTGGCTGTGGCGGATACGCTGCTGCCAGGGCTTTGAGTTCTGCGTAGGACATCAGAATGTTCTCAGTACGGCGATAATGCCCAGCGCCAACGCCAGCGTTGCTACTACACCAAAGACAATTACCAGAGGCGATGTGCCGGTTTTACCGGATGTTTTTGACGTCTCCAACATCTCCAGCCGCCCCTGCAAATTCGCTACCAGTGGAGCGGTATCAAGGGATTTTTCGGTTGATTCCAGCCTATCCACCCTCTCCCGCAATTCCCCCTGGGTTCGCTGGACTTCGATAGTTTCTGATTCCAGCTTGTCGGTTCTTTCCTGTAATTTCTCTTGGTCCCGGTGTACGCCAACAACCGTCGTAGTAACGGCATCCGTAAAATCCTCAAACTGCCTACGGAACTGTACCCCAGTAATGGTATCGGCAGTGCCAGTTATCCCTTCCCCTGTGGCTCTGACAGTTTCACGCAACCGGTCGCCAATACCGGGCCTTCTGGAATTACTGTCCTGGGCGTCGGCAGACGTTTCCGGTGCATCGTTCCCGCGTTCCATAAACACATCTCCATATAAAAAGTGCGGAAGTTAAATCACCCCCAACTGCCGCAACTGCGTAAACTGCTGCGTGTCGTACTCCAGGCCGTCAACGTAGATTTCCCGGTTGTGCTGGCCCAGGGTGGGGGCCGGGTTGGTCAGTTGGTAGGGGGTTTCGCTCAGTTTGAACAGCTCGGCGGGCACCCGTATCTTCCCGATAACCGGATGCTCGATCTCCCGATAAAAGTCGCGGGATTCCAATTGAGGGCACTGGGCCAGTTCCGATGGAGTCTGCACCAGGCCGAAGAGCATTCGGGCTTCGGCGGCTTTGGGGAAAAGCTCCCATTTGTCGCGCTCCCTGATTGAGTCAACTACAATCCGGTCCAGCTCCTCGCCGTTTTCGGCCCGCTGCGCCCGGTTGGCAAAACGCTCCTCCAGCATCTCCGGGCACTGGAAGAACTCGGCCAGGTCTTCCCACGACGCGCCGCCGCCGGTCTGGACGATTATCCAGCCGTCCTGGCAGGGCATCGGGTTACCGAACATACTGCCGCTGGCCCGCCGGCGGGTCTGCGTTCCGCCCATAAATGGGTAAATAGTCTGGGTTGCCATCATCGTAGAGGCCACGCACTCGGTGATAGAAACGTCAACGTGCTCCCCGGCCCCGCTATACTCCTGGGCAAACAGGGCAATGGAAGTGGCCGCCGCCGCAAATAACCCCCCCTCGTATTGCGCCTGAAACCCGCCGTGCTTCAGCGGTTCCCGGCCCTGTACCCCGCTGATGCTCATTATCATACCCATCGCGTAATTTACGATTTCTTCCCCGCGGTATTGGCTGTACGGCCCCTCCTGCCCAAAGGGAGTCACCGAGGTCATGGTCAGGGCCGGGTTGAGGGCCTGCAAATCTTGATGGCCCAAACCCAGGGAGGCCAAGTAGCCGGGCCGGTAGCTCTCCACGATAACATCCACGTGGGGCACCAACCGTTTTAATAGAGCCTGACCGGTTTCGGTCTGCAAGTTCAGGGTAGCGCCTTTCTTGTTAAGATTTAAAACCAGAAAGAAAAGACTCTTTTCCGGGTGGGGGTCGTCCTGAAAGAAAGGCCCCATCCGGCGCAGGGCAGCCCCGCCGGGCGGTTCCAGCTTCAGCACTTCCGCTCCGTAGTCGGCCAACAGGCGGGCGCAAAATGAGCCGGCGATGTCTTCGCTCAAATCCAGCACCTTGACGCCGCCTAACGCGCCACTCAACATAATGCGTCCCGTCCTTCCGTCATACTCTCAAACCTTGCCGTAGATGCCAGACTAATGCCCTATATGGCGAATGGATTTTAGCGGAACCGCCGGGGTAAGGCAAATTGGGGGCCGCCGTTACGCTAAACCCGCACCGCCACAAGGAACGGCGCTGAGGCAACATCGGCGGGTTGTAAAGCGGCCGCCCGTCGCTCCCTGACAGGTGCAAATGATTTCCGGTTGTAGGATAATAGGCCGGTATCGGCTTAGACTTGGCCGTTATCGGTAAGTCCGGCCTGGATTTTATCCGACACTAATGAGCAACTTGGCCGTCAACTATCCTGCGAGTCGAATATCTCGCCGCCGGACGGCAGGCTAATCAAGCTGGGCGGCGTACTAATCAAAAGGAGTATCAAATGCGAGAAAATCGGGTTAAAAAGGTGATGCGCGAGGGTAAGCTGGCCCTGGGCACCTACGTTACCTTCGCCGACCCCCAAATTGTGGAGGTTATCGGGTTGGCCGGGTATGACGCCGCCTTTATTGACATGGAACATACCGACTTCGACCTGCGGCTGATTGGTGAGATGATTCGGGCTGCCGACCTGGCCGGCGTGACCTCTATTGTGCGGGTGCCGGACAATGATGAGAAGCTCATCCTGCGTTTGTTGGACGCCGGCGCCGAGGGCATCATTGTACCCCACGTGGACGGTTTGGAAGGAGCCAGGAAAGCGGTTGACGCCGTACGCTATGCGCCCCTGGGTCACCGGGGCGGAGCCGCAGGCACCCGGGCGGCCCGTTTCGGCACCATCGGTTGGGATGAGCATTGCCGCCAGTCTAACGAGCAGATTCTCCTGTCGGTGATGACCGAGGATGAGAAGGGCGTTAACGACATTGAGGCCATCGCCGCTCTGGATGGTATTGACCTGGTATCGATCGGCCCCACCGACTTCTCTGAATATATGGGCATTCGCGACCCCTCCAGCCCGGAGCTAAGGGCCAAGCTCACCGAACTGGCGGGAAAAATCAGGAATATAGGCAAGGCCAAAATGCAGTTCCCGATGAACCATGCCGCCATGCCTTTGGGACCTAAAGACCTGACCGAATTGGGTGTCGGCTATACTCACGTTGCCCCGGCTCCGCCCGCGGTGCTGCTGCGGTCTTTGCGGGATCGGATCCAGTCTATTCGGTCTGAAATCGGGTAAACGGAGGAACTTCCAGTGCGCGGACGAAACCGTCGAGAACCGGGACGCCGTGGGGAAATCGGCCAGGTCTCCCCGGCTTTCAAGGCTGCCGGGGATTAGAGAAATGCGTCAATTAGGCGTCGTTCCCGGCCTCTTGCTGTGCCTGTTTATGGTGGCGCTGTCGGTGACTTGTACCCCAACCGGCGATGGATGGACTCAGTCCGCGCCGTTGCCGGCCCCAACGGAGTTGCCGTCAGCCGCTACCCTTCCGCCAATGCCAACCTTGCCGGCCCCGACGGAGGTTGCTCCCGTAACGGACTTGCCAATGCCGACAGAGCTTGTCCCCGCTACGGCATTGCCGACCGCGACAGAGCTTGTCCCCGCTACGGCATTGCCGACCGCGACGGAACTCCCGTCCCCGGCCGCTGCGCCGGACCCGGAACTGCCCTTGGTAACCGTCGGGGCGGCTACCTGGCAGGTGGAGTTGGCAATAACTGGAGAGCAGTTGGCCCGAGGCTTGTCCGCTCGGGAGTTCCTGCCTGCCGGGACGGGGATGCTGTTCATCTACCAGCAGGAAGGCAACCGAACCTTTTGGATGCCGGATATGCGCTTTCCTCTGGATATGGTCTGGATCGGCGGCAACTGTGAAGTGGCCGATGTTACCCTTAACGCTCCGATTCCCCTCCCCGGCCAATCCCGGAATGACCTGCCCCGGTTCTCTCCCAATGCTCCGGCCCAGTACGTGCTGGAAATTAACGCCGGGGAGTTCGAATCGCTAGGGATAAACGTGGGAGATTCGGTAAGGTTTGGCGGAAGCTTGTCCGGGGCTTACGGCTGTTGACGTTTTCCGCGCCGGAAAAGAACCAGGCATGGGGTTTCCTTCTGGCCGGCCGTTAATTCCGCCCGGGCATTAATTGGGCATCTTCTGCCGGGGCTTTTGCCAAAGCAGCGGCAGGGGCAACGTTGCGCCCGACTGTTAGCTGCGCTAGAGTAGGTACTGCCGGTTGTACGCCGCCCCGTCCCTGGAACCCGCCTACTCGTGCATTGACGACTTTATGGCCCGTAGCCCCGGCGGCTCAATCGGCGAGGTCTATTATTCCCGATGCCGGCAAAGCGACAAAGTTTTCCAGCCGGCAAATATCGAACAAAAGGAACTTTACCTGATGGATGTATTGGTTTCCGGGTCGTTGGCTTACGACCGTATTATGGACTTTCCCGGGCTTTTCTCCGACCACATCATGCCTGACAAAATCCACATGATAAACGTGAGCTTTACGGTCAACGGACTTAAAGAAAACTTCGGCGGCACCGCCGGCAATATCGCCTATTCTCTGTCCCTGCTGGGGGAGAAGCCCCGCATCCTGGCCGCCATCGGCCACGACTATCATCGGTATTTCGAGTGGTTTGAAACTTGCGGGCTTTCCACCGGCGACATCCGCATCGTCCCGGAGGAGGCTACCGCCTCCGCCTATATCACTACTGACCAGGCCGACAACCAGATTACCGGCTTCAACCCCGGCGCGATGAAGCTCCAGTCCGGTTTTGACTTTGCTCCGGTGAATCCCGCTGATTGCATCGCCATTGTGGCGCCGGGCAATTTGCAGGATATGGCCGAATACACCGAGAACCACCGCAAGCTGGGCATCTACTCCATCTTTGACCCCGGCCAATCGCTGCCCGCCTGGTCCGGGGAGGATTTGGCCCACTGTATCGCCCAGTCCAATATGCTGGTGTCCAACGACTATGAACTTGCGTTGATCAGGGACAAAACCGGCAAATCCATTGAGCAATTGCTGGAACTGGTCCCAACCATCGTGACTACCAAGGGGGGGCAGGGGTCCGAAGCGCTTACGCGGGTCGGAGCGATCCCGGTTCCCGCGGTTCCCACTGAAAACGTGGTAGATCCCACCGGGGCCGGTGATGCCTTTCGCGGCGGCTTAATCAAGGGACTGGCTACCGGCTTGCCGCTGGAGCGGGCCGTAATGATGGGAACCGTCTGCTCTCACTACGCAATCCAGGTCCTCGGCACCCAGGAATACAGCTTCACCCAAGAAGAGTTTGACGCCACGCTGGTCGGTAACTTCGGCCCCTGACCGTGGATTGGGCCGGAGCGAGACGACTCCGGGTTTCCCCGTAGCGGCGGCGATACTAAGGAAGCACTGAGCAAGTCCGAGACCTGAGTGAAGGCGCTGGCGTTCAATGACTTATTAGTTCAATGACTTATTCAGAGTATCCCCCAAGGGGGGGCAGACACTCAGGTCTGCCCCCCCTTGGTGTTAATTCTGCATCAATCCGGATTCACCCGGCCACCCGAATGTCCGTTGCTCTATCCGGTCTTTTGCCCTGACTTCCGCCGCTAGGGTACGTTTACCACGCTGGGGTCCAGGGTGCCTACCGAGTTATGGCCGCAGTGGCCCAAGACCAGGTCCACCTCGTGGCGCAGGATCTCCAGCATCAGCCGCACCCCTTCGGCGCCGTTCCAGGCCAGGCCCCAGAACAGAGGACGGCCCACCAGTACGGCCCGCGCTCCCAGCGACAGCGCTTTAATTACGTCGCTGCCCCGGCGGATACCGGAGTCCAGGTAGATTTCGGCGCGGTCTTTGACTGCCTCTACTATTTCCGGCAGCATCTCGATCGTGGACAGAGTGCCGTCCAGTTGCCGTGCCCCGTGGTTGGACACCCACACCCCTTCAACTCCGTGTTCAACCGCCTGGTAGGCATCTTCGGCAGTGCGTATGCCCTTCAACACAATCGGCAGGGAGGTTTGAGAGCGCAGCCAGCCCAGTTCACCCCAGGTCAAAGGAATGGTTGGCGGCGCCTGGTAATAGAGGGCCTCCAGGGTATCGGCCACCAAACCCAATCCGGCCTCTTCTCCCACAAAATTGGCCGGGTTAAAGCCCCTTGGGCGCTCGGAGCCGTGACGAATGCTTCGTTCAATGGGGCTGTTGATGGGGGTATCCACGGTGACGGCGATGGCCTTGTAGCCCGCCTGCTCCGCCCGCTTCACCAGCATCTCGGTGATTTCATGGTTCCGGTGATAAAGTTGAAACCACAGGGGCCCGCTGGCGGCCTGGGCCACATCCTCCATACTGTAGTGGGAGCCGGTGGCAAGCACCATCAGGGTTTCGGCGGCGCCGGCCCCTCGGGCGGTAGCCAACTCACCGTCGGGATGGGCCATTTGGTGCCCGCCCGCCGGCGCCACCATCACGGGAAAGCTGATTTTCTCGCCGAGTACGGTGGTGGACAGGTCGCGATGCTCAATGTCCTGGAGGAACCGGGGCCGGAGAGTAATGGACTCCAGGGCGGAACGATTCCGCTTCACCGTTACTTCATCCTGGGCGCCGCCCTCAATAAAGGCCCAGGCATGGGGGCTGATGAACTTGGCGGCGTGGGCTTCAAGTTCGTACAAGTTCAAGGGTTCCAGTCGCATAGTTCAATCCTCCGCTGTTCAGTAGCTGGGCGCTATGTTTCAAGTCCAAGTTGACTGTCTTGTCCTGCCGAAGCGGTGCAATTATACACCCGCCGGGTCGGGCTTGGAAATTGAGGGATAAGCCCACTCTTCCGGCCCATATTCGGGGTCTTTCAATTGTCATTGGAAAACCGCTCACCCGGAGCAAACCGAAGGGCGTGTACCCAGGCTCGCTTATCCTGAGTTCGTCGAGGGGAAGGCCCGCCCTGAGCGGATTCCCCTCGATAAATCGCCAGACCCCGACCCGGCATTGGCCCCGTATTGACTAACTTTATTGGCTGGGGTAGTCTGGGGAAGTTAATTCCGCCCGTAGGGTATGGAGAGGAAAGGACTATGACTCAGGAAACCCAATCAGCCCTTACCCCGGAAGTTAGAGCAATGATCGGGGTCTCCGGCGAGGTGGTGGAAGCCTGGGGCGTGGTGGACACCGAATATCTGCGCCGCTTTACCCAGGCGGTGATGGATCCCGACCCCAGGTATTGGGACACGGAGTTCGCCGAGTCCACCCAGTACGGTGAAATAATCACCCCGCCCATTATGGTCAGTTATTTAGCCAGCCGCATCCGGCCCGATCAGGATGACCCGGTAACCCGGGCCTTTCAGGAAAACCCGGAATCCGACGGCATCGGCTCCATTGAACGCCCCGGCGAGCTGCCCCCGGTGCCTACCGATCTGGTGCGGGTGCTCAACGCCGGCAACGAACTGGAAATCTACCAGTACCCCAGCATCGGCGATAAGGTCTTCTTTCAGAACAAATACTCGGACATCCGGGAGCGGGTGGGACGGGACGGCAAGCCTTTCCTGATTATCACCCGGGAGACGGCCTACAGGAACCAGGATGGCGACCTTCTCTGCATCACCCGGGCATCCAGCATCCGCCGTTAGTTGCTGGCATAAGCTGGACCTAAGCTAATGGAACCCGATTCTGGCCCATAAACGTTCCTTCGGGCTGGTAAAGCAGACTGCCGCCGGTTTAGGCATCAAGTAACCGTTTTAGAATTAAGCAGCCGTTTTAGAATTATGGAGAGGTGGCAACAATGACCACTCCTTTGGAAGACTTGCTGAAGATGGAGCCGGAGGAAATCCTGACTCATAATGAGCGGCCCAAGGCCAATGACCTCCGCAACAAGCAACAGCTTTATTATGAAGATGTGGAAGAGGGGATGGAATTACCCAAGTATATTTACAATCCCACTCCCACCCACCTGTTCCGCTGGAGCGCGGCTATCGAGAACTTCCACCGGATCCACTATGATTTGGACTTTGGCCTGAACCACGACCGCAACCCCAGTATTCTGGTACACGGCTCCTGGAAGCAGAGCGTAGTGCCCCAGTATCTGAAGGACTGGACTTTGCCGAAAGGCTGGCCCTGGAAGGCCCAGTTCGAGCACCGCGCCATGCTGGTTCCCGGCGACGTCCTGATTATGTGGGGCCGGGTGACCAGCAAATACGAGAAGGGCCAGATGGGCTTCGTCGAGTTGGAAATCGGGATGAAGACCCACGACGGTATTGAGAGCATGCCCGGCACTGCCACCGTGGTGCTGCCCCTGCGGGACGGGCCCGACATTCCCTATCCCTTCGTCCCGCCCACCGACTAGGGTCAGTCGGGTATCGGCCAGCGTGTAAGCCGTGTCGAGTTGCCCCCTCAGAACCATAAGCTAAAGAGGTAAATAATCAATGGCTCGATTTATTGCCATTCATCACGTCCCCGGGATCACCGAGCAGGACTTCAGGGATAAGCTGGACGCCGTTCGCAAATGGCGCCCCGACCGTCGCACCACCATCCTGAAGGTTTACGGCGACCTGGAAAACGGGCGGCTGGTTTCGGAGTGCGAGGCGGTGGAGCAGTCTCACTTTGAGGACTGGATTAGCCTGGTTGGCTGGCCCGCCGAGTCGATCCACAAGGTGGATATGGTCTGCCAGGTGGGCAACATCTGGAAGCTGTAACTCCCCGACTCCGAGCCTGGAGAAAGTCCGGGGCAGTTGGCTCTAAATATCCCACCCGCCGTGTTTCTCGCTCACGTCAACCGGATAGTAAAGGGTTTGAAATTGGGAGCAGATTTCCGCCCCCAGGGGCAGTATCAACGACGACAGATACACTCAAAACAGGAACACGATGACTGAGGCGATGGAACCGTAAACTTGGTCGTAATCGGCCGAGTTCAGCAAATACCAGGTAAACAGCATCTTTCCCGATTCAAAAAGCACTGCGGCGGTCAGTGTGCCCAGCCAAATGTGGCGCCAGTAAACGCGGCAATAGGGAATGAATCGGTAAACTATCAGGAAGGTTACCCCGCTAATCGTCCAGGCAGTGAATTGCAGCACCAGCTTGCCGACCCCAGGCTACAGGAACACTTTCTGTCCCGGAAGCCCCAAGTCTCGCTCCTGCAATAGCTGCAAGGAGGACGAGACCGCCGCCGAGAAGACGAACAAAAGCCCAAATATGGCGTAGTAGGCGACGCCTGCGGCCAGATGGTTGGCGTCGCGGGTCGTCATCTCCTTGGCTACCCGCCAGGTCAAGATGACCGGCCGGTATTTGGTAAAAGGATGACTGACTATCCGCTCGCGTACGTTTTGCCGTAGTTCGGTGATCATTGTTTATTGCCGGACCGGGCGCCAAACTTGGGATTTAACATTCCATTCCTTTAGTCGTGCTTGCCGGTAATTGCCCGCCGTTCAGCCAGACTCGGGGAGGCCAGTACCGGAACCATAAACGCCCGACAATGAGCCGGTCGGCAACCGGGCCAAAGCTGCGGCTGTCTTCACTGTCGCCCCGGTTGTCCCCCAGCACAAAATACTCCTGGGCATCGGTAAACCACTGCCGGGGGTATTCCCGCCGGGACCTGCCCTCGCGGGGCAATCCGGAGAACAAGTAAGGCTCCGGCTGCGGGCTGCCGTTGATCGACACCCGGTCATCTTTCAGCGCTATATATTCGTTAGGCAATCCGACAATTCGCTTGAGGTAAACCCGTCGCTGGTTTTGCGGGTGGCGAAAGGCGATGATGTCTCCCCGACCAAGTTGCGCCTTCGGAGAACCGGCTACCCCTTGCGTCTGTATGTGCTGCCGGCGCGCCAGGGTGGGCAGCATACTGTCTCCCGTTACTACATAATGCCGTGACCGGAACAGGTTAACGCCGACTTGAAACAGGATTCCGACTATACGACCAAAGTTACCGGAAGGCATGAGTATATTTTAGCCGATTTTTAGGACTGAACGGTAGCGGAGCCTCGAACCCTTAGGTTGCTCTCCCGAGAATTTCTACGTTTTTCAGTCCCCTTCAGTTTCCTCCCCCTCCCGGGCAATTCTGGACTAACGGACTACCCTGCCCTATAATCGGGGCCACCTAATCGGTGGGCTAACCTGCTCCTTTGCGCCGGTGGGCCGAGGGTAAGAATCGGCTCGGCCCCCGCCGGCTCAACCGTAATCCAACCCGGTTTCGACCTTATCTTTGAAAGTAATTTGAGGGCACAAGGAGGTTTATCGTGGCAAACGACGTTATTCGTCTGGGTTTTATCGGCGCGGGCCGCAATACCCGCGACCGGCATATCCCCGGCTTTGTCAATGTAGAAGGCGTGGAGCTTGCTGCCGTCGCCAACCGTAGCCGGGAGTCGGGCCAAAGGGTAGCCGATTCTTTCAACATCGCCACCGTTTACGATAACTGGCGGGATCTGCTCGACGACCCAACCATCGACGCCGTCTGCATCGGCACCTGGCCCTATATGCATGCCAACCTCACCCTGGCCGCTTTGGAAAAGGGCAAACACGTCCTTTGCGAGGCCCGGATGGCCTCCAATTCCGATGAAGCCAAAGGGATGCTCAACGCCTCGCTGAACCGGCCCGACCTGGTGGCCCAAATTGTGCCGGGGCCTTCCACCTTTAAGGTGGATAATCTGATGCAGCAACTGGTGGCCGACGGCTATTTGGGCGACCTGCTGGCGGTGGAAGCTCAGGTGTTGACCTCCGGTTTCGTGGATGCCGGCGCCCCGCTGCACTGGCGGCAAAACCGCACTTTCAGCGGCTACAATATCCTCAATATGGGTATTTGGTACGAATGCATGATTCGCTGGACCGGCCCGGCGACCCAGGTAATGGCGATGACCAAGGTCACCGTGCCCAGCCGAATGGATGACGACGGCAATTTCCAGGCGGTGACCATCCCCGACCACGTGGACATCCTGATGCAGTTCGCCAACGGCGCCCAGGGACATATGCGGGTTAGCTCCGTAACCGGCCTGTCCTCTGGAACCGAGGCTTGGCTATACGGCAGCCAGGGAACAATTCGCCTTGACCCGCAGCTGGAGGTTTGGGGCGGCAAGCGAGGCGATAGCCAGCTTTCGGTAATACCCAACCCGCCGGAAAACCAATACGGTTGGCGTGTTGAGGAAGAGTTCATCAGCGCCATTCGGGGAGACGAGCCGGTTACCCATACCCCCTTTAATGTGGGGGTGCACTACATGGAGTTTACCGAGGCGGTAACCCGCAGCGCTCAAACCGGCCGGGCCGTTGCGCTGCCGCTTTAGGGGATTAAAAAAATAGCCGGTGCAAAGGGTTGGTATCACCGGCCAATTGCATCAGGCTGAGTCCCCTTTCCCGTCGTTCCTGCCAAAGCAGGAACGACGGGGCAAAGTGCGCGTACCCCGGACATTTCTAAACCCGTCCCTACCTTCCCCGCCGTTGGTCCCGGTAGTTGGGTGCGCTAATCGGGTGCCAGTCCACCATCATACCGTCAACCAGGCGGGAGCCGATGCGGGGCTTGATGGCCTCCAGTTCTTCAACACTGAAAACGGAGGTTATCACGGTGGGCAATCTTACGTCGTAACGATAAACCACAATCTGATACAGCTTCTCCTCGGCCCAGGGAGTGGTGGTCTCGGTGCCCAGGTCATCCAAAATCAGCAGGGGCGTTGTCTTGACCTGTTCGAACAACTCATCGTAGCCGATGGGGCTATCCGGGCTGAAAGTGGCCCGCAGGTGGTCCAGCAGGGAGGGCACAAAGGCATAGAACACCGTCCGGCCCTGCCGTAAGCTCTCACCGGCGATGGCAATTGCCAGGTGGGTTTTGCCGCAGCCCCGGGGCCCGGTAAAGAGCAGCCAGCCTTGCGGGTGGGCGGCGAAGGTCTCGGCGGCCTGCCTGGCTCGAATCAGCGTGCTTCGGCCCACATCGCTGGTATTGTAGCCGCCCTGAACATCAAAAGCCTCCAGCGTCATCCGTTGCTGCATATCCCCCGGAATATCGCCAATACGGCGGGTCAGGCGGGAATTATGCTCCCCCAACCGGAACACCTTGGAGAAATCCCCGAAGGATTCCATTCGGGTGCGCAGTCCTTCGTCCAATCGCTCCAGCGGCCCGCGCACGGTGATGATGGTGGGCAGTTGGGCGTTGAAGCGATGATTGAATATCTGCAGCAACTTTTCCTGCGCCCAGGGCGTGGTGGCCCGGTAGGTCAGGTCGTCCAGTACCAGCACCGGCACATTTCGCACTTGCTCAAACAGCTCATCGTAGGTGATTAGATTATCCGGGGCAAAGGCAGCCCGCAGGTGGTCCAGCAAGTCGGCGGCCACGATAAAGTAGGTGGTGCAACCCAGGTCAATGCAACGGTTGGCTGCCGCCACCGCCAGGTGGGTCTTGCCGCTGCCGCTCGGGCCGGTGAAAACCAGCCAGCCGGAAGGATTAGCCGCAAAGTCAATGGTGGCGGTAAGGGCATCCTGAAACATCCGACGCCCCATATCGTCGGGCAAGGGGCCTTCCGGGCGGGTGTCTTCCAGGGTAATGCGGCGAAGTTGGCCCAAATTGCTGTAGCGGAGCAGCGCCTCGGATCGGTTGGTTGGATTTCGCTCCTGCTGGCAGCGGCAGGGGAAAGCCTCGCCGAAATCCGGGTGGCCCACCGGTACCCGCTTGCTTACCCAGCCTGCCCCGTCACAAAGGGGACAAGGTGGTCCTGCCGGCTCTTCCGGTTCCAAGCCTTCAACGCTGCGGAGTCCGGCCCTGTCTCCGCCGGCCCTGTCTCCGCCGGCCCTATCTCCGTTGGTAGTCTTCAGGGAATTTCCGGCGGCTATCCGTCTGAGTATGTCGCCCAGGCTCTCCATGATGCTCTTCGTTCCTTCCCGGCAGTATTGCTTCGGTTCTACCCTCGGCGGCCTGACGCCGCAGAATGGCGGCGATGTAACGCCAGCTCCGCTTGTTTTCGTGAATGGCAATCCTGAATGCCTCGGCAATCCAGGGCCAGGGATAACTTTCCTCGGCATCCTTCAGTTCATCGGCTATTACCGGCCCGATAGTGCCAATATTATCCTCATAGAGCGCAAAGATGTTGGGCCGGGTATTCGTCGGCGGCTCAACCGTATCCGCTTCCCCAAAGAATTCCCGGAGGCGTTCCGGCCCGCTTGGTTCCCTCCCGGCAGACAGTCGGGCCAACTCGCGCCGACCGTCCTCCGAATTGAGCAGGTATAATCGTCTTTCGGGGGCTTCCGGGTCCGGCTGATAGCTAAGGAGCGTTCCGCGGGCTACCGCCTGCTCCAGCCCCCTTTGTATGTTGGTCTGCGGCTCTCCCCCCAAAGAAGCGACGCCCCTTTGCAGGGTGGGATCGTTGAGCAGATCCGCCGCGGCCAGGGTTCGTGCTGCTCCCCGTTTCCGGCCCAGCAGCCACAAAGCCCGCAAGGTAACCTTCAACTCGGCCAGGTCTCCAATTTCTTCCAGCAGCGAATTGAAGAGGGGGTCGGGCACCGGAGTGGACCGTACGTTTCTGGGAAAACCGGGGAATTTCATGGCTAAAAGTCTTCGTCCCGTCCCAGGGCATCAAAGCGCACCAAGGTATTGCGAAAGCGCAATTTTACGCTGCCGGTTGGCCCGTGACGGTGCTTGGCTACGATTATTTCTGCGATGTTGCGAGGATAGGGACGACTGGGGAACTGCTGGTCCCACTCCTCTTCCGTATAGTAAACGTCCTCCCGGTAGATGAACATAACAATATCGGCGTCCTGCTCGATGCTGCCGCTGTCGCGCAGGTCGGAGAGCTGCGGCCGGTGACCGGGGCGGCCTTCCACCACCCGGCTCAACTGGGAACAGGTGACTACCGGCAGCCGCAAGTCCCGGGCGATGCCTTTGAGGGAGCGGGATATTTCGCTTATTTCCTGCACCCGGTTTTCCCCGCCCCGATATCGGCTTTGCCCCTGAATTAGCTGCAAATAGTCCACCACCAGCAAGTCCAGCCCGTCGGGGCTTAGCGACAGGCGGCGGGCCTTGCTTCGCATCTCGACGAGACCCTGAAAGGGCGTATCGTCGATATAAACCGGCAAATCCGACAAATTACCAATTGCGTCAATGATTCGCTGTTCTTCGGCCTCGGTATATAGGCCCAGCCGCAGCCGGTGGGCGTCAACCTCAGCCTCTCCCGCCAGGATACGCAAGGCGAGCTGTTCTCGGCTCATCTCCAGGCTGAAAATGCCTACGGTCGCCCCGTTCTTCGCGGCATTCAGGGACACGTTAACTACCAGGGCGCTTTTACCCAGGCTTGGGCGCGCCCCCAGAATGATCATGTCCGACCGCTGCATCCCGCCCAGCAACTCATCCAGGTCGCTGAAGCCGGTCATCACCGGAGCGCTGGCTTCCATTGGGTCGGCAATGGCCGCCCGTTCCTCCAGGTACTGGTCATAAATCTGGCGCAGGGAAATAAAACCCCGTTCCGGCTGGTTGGCGCGGACCTGGAAAAGAACATCCTCAGCCTGGCGCAGCGTGGTTTCCACGTCATCGGTGTCTTCGTAACCGATGGCGGAGATGCGGGAGGCGGCGTTAATCAAACGTCGCATGGTGGAGGTGCGGGAAATAAGCTGGGCGTAGAATTCAGCGTGGGCCGAGGTGGGAGTGGAGGCAATTAGTTGGCTCAGGTAAGCCATGCCTCCCACGTTTTCCAACTGGCCGGCCCGGTCCAACTCCCGGGCCAGCGTAATCTGGTCGATGCCCTCGCTGCGTTGAAACAACTCAATGCAGGCGGTAAAACAGAGCCGGTTCCTCTCCCGGTAAAAGTCCTCCGGCTTAATCAGGTGGGATATGCGCAGAAAGGAGTCGCTGTCAATTAACAGCGCCCCGATGATTGACTCCTCCGCCTCAATATCGTGGGGCAGGAGTTGCTCTGCGTACATACTGGCTACTCTTATTTAGGGTTCTTCGGCCCCTGGCTACTCTTCCGACCCGGCGACGATGTTAATGGTGGCCTGAATGTCGGAGGACAATCGCAGCACTGCTTCGTATTCCCCGGGTTCCCGGATTGGCTCAATAGTGGAGACCAACCGGCGGTCAATTTCACGCCCCAGGGTTGCGCCTAGCTCGGCGGCAATTTGGGCTTCGTTAATCGCCCCGTAATAGCGGCCGGTAGGGGTAATCCGGGCGGACAGGGTTATGGTAGTGTTGTCCAGCAATTGGGCCAATTCTTCCATAACCTCGGTTTCCCGCGCCCGTTGCTGGTCACCGGCGGACTTAATCTTGTGAACGCGTTTCAGGATTTCCAGCGTGGCGGCCTCGGCCAGCCCCTTGGGTATGAGATAGTTGCGGGCATAGCCGTCGGCTACCTGCTTAATCTCCCCGGCGTGGGCCTTATTTTGCACATCCTGTAGAAAAATTACTTGCATATTGGTTTCCTTTCCGTTTTCTCGATCGTGGATAGATGTAGACAGCGCCATTATACCCCATATACCTCAGGTCATAAAGTGGCGTTTGACCATTAACCAGGGTCTTTCAATAGACCGGTATTCAGGCTCAAGTCCATTCGTCCAGGGCTGGTCGAAGGACAGCCCTGCTATGAGCGGATTCCCAAGAATATATGTGCGGCTTTCCAGGGACAATCGAAGCTTGCTGGGTCACCGGCCCCAATTCCTGAGGCAGTAATTGGCGCTAAATCCCCGGTGGGTTCAACCGGTTTGACCGGTTTGACCGGTTTGACCGCGCGCAACCCGTCGGATATTATCCGGCCATACCATTGGTCAATGACGCAACGGTGATTCCACCCAGCGATAAGGATCGGGTGAACCCAATGTCAACCTCGGTTTCTTTTGCCGACGATATCGAACGGCAGGCATTGCCGATCCGTCGGGCTATTTTGTCTCACCCCTTTGTTGTCGGTGTGGGCACGGGTACCCTGGACCTGGCCCGCTTCAAGCATTACGTGATTCAGGACTATGCTTATTTGATTGACTACAGCCGAGTTTTGGCCCTGGCCGCGGCGCGCGCCCCGGACTTGGCGACGATGGGCTGGTTCGCCGGTTTGCTGGACGAAACCCTCAATATTGAAATGAACTTGCATCGCAGCTACTGCGCCGAGTTTGGCATAACCGCGGAGGAACTGGAGACTGCCGCAGCCGCCCCCACTACCGTCGCCTATACCGGCTACCTGCTTCGGGTAGCGAATCAGGGTAGTTTTGGCGAATTGGTGGCTTCGCTGCTCCCTTGTCAATGGGGCTACTGGGAGATTGGCGACCACCTGGCGCGTCAGGGCGAGCCGGAGGATGCTCCCCTGTATTGCCAGTGGATTCGGATGTACACCGCCCCGGAATTCGCTGAGCTGGCCGCCGCCATTCGCAGCCTGGCAAACCGGCTGGGAGAGCAGGCCGGACCCGTAGAACTGGCCGCTATGGGCCAAGCCTATTTGACCAGCTTGCGATACGAATACCTGTTTTGGGATATGGCCTATAAATTGGAGCAGTGGCCGGTATAGCTGGTATCTGGCCAACTTGTGATTTTCCATTCCGGCTACTATACTGCCTGTATATGGAGCAGCCGCAAGACATACCTCGAGACGACCTTACCGAACTGCCCTTGTTCCCCCTGAACCTGGTGCTGTTCCCCGGTATGAGTCTGCCATTGCACATTTTTGAGGAACGCTACAAGGCAATGATTGGCGATTGCATCGACCGGGAGTCCCCCTTCGGCGTGGTGCTGATCAAGGAGGGGCCGGAGGTTGGTGGTCCGGCGGAGCCTTTTCGGATAGGCACCACTGCCCGCATTGCCCAGGTGCAACGTTTGGAAGAGGGCCGGCTGAACCTGCTAGCTCGAGGCGAACGGCGCTTCCGGTTAGTCGAAATTGTTCAGGAGACGCCCCACCTGGTCGGGCTGGTTAGCTTTGTGGATGAGGCGGTCGGCGAACCCGATCCGTCCGTGTTGGCGGCCATTGGTGAGGAATACACCGTCTTTTTGCGCCATCTGTCCACCCTGGCAGGGAGTTGGAACGCTCCGGTCCAGGTCCCCGAAGACCCCTTGACCCTTTCTTTCGAGGCGGTAGCCACCCTGACCGGCAGCATTGAACTGCCCCAGGGTATGCGCCAGGAGTTATTGGAAACCGCAACGGCTCAGGAACGGCTGCAAAAATTGCTACCTCTGCTGAAACGCAGCAACGAACTAATCCAGGAACAGGTGGAAAAGAATAACCCCTACCGCGGCCCCCGCCTTAACTGATTGCCGCTCCCCGGGTAACGCCTTGCGATTTCCCTCACATCCTTTACTGCCATTCTTTGTGTTTCCCCCTTAACCCCTAGCTGCGACCGCTTGCGGGGGAACCCATTCCACATCACGACGGTTTCCCCCTTAACCCCTAGCTGCGACTCAGCCAGGGCACTCACCCTCCCTTAGTTTGAACTAAGTATGAACCTGACCAGCGCTTTTGAGAACGAACTGATTGATGCGGCCCGCAAGGAAGGCGTCAATAGATTTGTAGTGGGCGCAATCATAATGAGCGGCGGGAAAGTCCTTTTGTTAAAGAGGCCCGAGGACGATTTTATGGGTGGTATCTATGAACTGCCCAGCGGTGGGGTAGAACCTGGAGAGACCCTCGGCGCCGCACTGGTCCGAGAGGTGGAAGAAGAGACGGGACTCCGGTTAGAGCAAATTAACCAATACTTTGGCTATTTCGATTACGAGTCGGCTAGCGGCATATCCACCAGGCAGTTCAATTTCCTGATTGGCATCAGCGAGCCGTTTAACCTTCGACTGACGGAGCACGACGCTTACGTTTGGGCGGACCGGGAAGAGTTGGAAAAGAGGTCGGTCAGCAACCTTACCAGGCAGACGATAGATTTTACTGCGCTGGAGAAAATTTCAGGAAGCAGTCCGCCTAGATAAACAATCGGTCGGGCGGAATCTCCACGATGCGATTAACATAAACTCCCGGCACATGTATCTGGTCCGGGTCCAGCTCTCCGGCGTCCACCACCGGGTTTTCCACTTCCACCACGGTTACGGCAGCGGCCATCGCCATGATTGGGTTGAAGTTGCGCTGGGCCAGGCGAAACCGCAGATTGCCAAAAGTATCGGCCTGCCAGGCCCGGATGAAAGAATAGTCGGCCGGCAGGGGAAACTCCAGCAGGTAGGTACGGCCGTCAATCTCCCGATGTTCCTTTCCGGCGGCGATTTCGGTACCGGCGCCGGTTGGCGTGTAAAAGCCGCCAATGCCGGCTGCCGCGGCGCGGATTCGCTCGGCCAGCGTTCCCTGGGGCACCAGCTCTCCGTCAACCGCCCCGGTGTTATATCGCTCCACGAAGGGAGTGACCCGGGAAGGATGAGTTGGGGCAGTGATGGAGCAAATCATCCGCTTAATCTGCCCGGCCTGTATCAGCGTTCCTACATCAACTCGCCCGTCGGTGCCGCCGTGTTCGTTGGAGATTCCGGTGAGATTTACGGCGCCCTGCCGGTGCAGGGCGGCGATGAGGTTTTGGGGCGCGCCAACCCCGCCAAAATCGGCGAACATTATTGTGGCCCCGTCGGGAATATCGGCCACCGCCGCATCGAAACTTTCGTAGATTTTGTTCTTCATAGGCGGCTGTCGTCCTCTGCCGCCTCCCGTTCCCTTTCCAATAAAATCGTCCAAACCAGTAACAGCAGGCTTAACGTCAACAGCGAAATAGCGATGACCGTGGTGGCCGATGCGGTTTCCCAAATTGCTTTGATGGAAAAAGCCAGGGGAGCGGTCAGGGCGCCTACGGCCCATTTCACCGGCCCCGGCCAGCGCCAGAACAGCAATGTCTCGGGCGTTTGAGGATGCCAGCCAATTTGCAGTCCGCAATAGGCGCAATTTCCAGCGTCGGGCCGGTTGGCGGTCCCACAACGGTGGCAGATAAAGTCGCGTCGCATATTGTTGAACTACCCAAGGATTTGCTCTTCTCAGCCTCGGGTAACCCCTTCTTGTCATTGGCTCTAGGCTACCACAGAGATTGCCAATTAACCACTTGCGGCAGGTAGGCGGCTGGGTCTTTCGAAAGTCCTGGTTCAGGTGTAACCGTACTCGACCAAGGCTTCTTGAAGGGCGGGCACATCCCCGGCTTACCTTGACCATGTCGCCAGGCCGGTCCGTACCGCCGCTAACCCCGTGCCTGTCGAAGGGCCGGTTTATGGTTCGACAGGCTCACCCCGAGCGAATTCACCGTGAAAATTGGAAGACCCTATGCTTCCCTTGCCGCCGGTTGATTCCCGGGTCGGCGGATACTACAATGACGGAAATTTCGGCAATGCAGATTTCAGCAATGAGGGCAGGACTATGACGCAGCGAAACCCCCAGGACAGTCTTCAAGGCGGCCGGCAAGACAGCGCCGCCCAGCGGATGTTTGGTTCCCAAGCCCCGATATATGCTACCAGCCAGGTACACGTCAGCGATGCCAGCCTGCAAGCGTTGCGGCGATTGGCGCCCTCGGGTCCCTGCCGATGGGCCATAGACCTGGGTACCGGGGCCGGCTTCACCGCCTTTGCCATGACCGAATACTCCCAGCGGGTGGTAGCCACCGACTTGACCCTCCCGATGCTTCAGGAAACCCGCCGTCTTGGACAGGAACGGCAGTTGTCCAACTTATTGTTGAGTCAGAACCGGGCCGAAGCCCTGCCCATCGCCAGCGATTCCGTTGACCTGGTTACCAGCCGGGTAGCCGGCCACCACTTCAGCGACTTGAACGCCGCCCTTGACGAAGTTCGGCGGGTACTGAAGCTGAACGGGGCGCTGCTAATGGCCGACACCGTTGCTCCGGAGGACGACTCGGTGTATCGGTGGATGAATGATATTGAGCTGCGCCGGGACTTCAGCCATATTGAAAACCGCAAGGTATCGGTCCTTGAGGCGATGCTGGCCGACCGCGGGTTGAACATCGAGGAGCGGGAAGAAGTGCGGGTTTATCTGAAGTTTAACGAATGGGTGGCCCGAACCGCCACGCCGGAGGACGAAGTGGCCTCCCTGCGCCGTGATTTCCACAGCGCCTCCCCGGCGGTTAGAGAAGCCTTTGAAATCCAGGAGATTGATGGAGGGGACATCAGCTTTTCCTGGCCCTGCCTGATTTTTCGCTCGGTCAAGTCCTGATTTCCGCTTGGTTCCCGCTTGGTTCCCGCTTGGTTCCCGCTTGGTTCCCGCTTGGTTCCCGCTTGGTTCCCGCTTGGTTCCCGCTTGGTTCCCGCTTGGTTCCCGCTTGGTTCCCGCTTGGTTCCCGGTCGTTGCCGGCCAGGTTGTCAAAAACTTTAAACGTGATTCCGAAACGGACAGGCGGGCGGGCCGCGCGGGCAAAGATATGGGGGCGCAGTACTGCTTCCCCATTTTTCTACCTTTCAGGCCGGCCTAACAACGTTATTCTACTGCCGAAACTAGGGATAAACACCCAGGTCACGGACTTATTCAGAGGTTCCCTGGAGCTGTTATAAGTTACCCGTTAGCCGGAGCCACCTGGACTGCCGGCTTCTGTCCGGAGGGCGTCGTAGATTCTAACCATTGCTTCCGTGTCCCTCTTGCAATAGTCGTGCAGCGCCTCCGCAATTTTGACTTTGTCGGACTCCGGCGTGTCTTGGTCAATCAACCTGAAGTAGTTGAGCGAGGCCACCGATCCCCCGGCAATCTCCAGGTCGCTATAATCCAGGTCGGGGACCAGGGCGGGAAGCGCCGACTTGATGGAATAGCTCCCGTGAAACTCGGGATGATAATACCCATCTCTAATCACTTTCAGCAGGTCAAATAACCGGTCGCACAAAGCCAATAGCCGACCCTCGTACTGGGGGAACTCCCGCGCCAATCCCTTGATGACGGTTTCTTCGTAGCTCGAATAGGTCATTATGGAGCCTTCAGAAGGGATGGATTCCAGCAGGCTGGTCACAAACCTTTCTCGGGGGTCGTCGGCATCGCTGTTGAGGAACGACCGGTGAGTTAACCGTTCTGCCGAATCCCGAAGGTGCAGGGACCACTGGAAGGGTATGACCTGGTAGGGCCGGGTGCCAACATAAAGGGGAATCGCCGGTCCGAAGGTTTCAAAGTCCAAAAAGCTGGCCGGAAGACTGATTCCGGCCAGGTTCACCGCCAGATTCGGGCCGATGAACGGCCGGCCCGTAGCCACGCTGTTCTGGACTCGTTGCTGAGTAGGGGTAAGACCTCCAAAATCCGGCGGAATGCTGCCGATGTCCCGTATTCCTGCCGCCGCCAACGTTGCCGCTGCCTTTTCGCTTAATCTGGGCAACTCGGCGATCGGGTGCTCCGGTTCATTCTGGTGGCAGTGCCCATAGAAGGGGCAGCGGTAAGGAGTCCTGCAATGGCGGCCGGTTTCAATATCCGGCGCCGCGTCCTGTTGCAATGCCTCCTCCATCCGCTCCAGGTTAGCCGGCAGGCTCTCCACCACCAGCGACCTTGCGGCGTCGGCGACGTCCTCCAGGATAAACAGTTGCTCCAGGTTGTGGGGGCCGCCGGGATACACATAGTCCTTGTTGAGGTGCATCAGGTATGCCTTCCTGACCGGCAATCCCGACCCCTCCACCGAATATAACTGGATCGCTACGTCACTGATGTGCTCGGATTTTACCGAGGTACTGGCCTTGACCTCTACCAGATCGAACTCGCGATCGAACTCGCGATCGAACTCCCGCGTCCCGCTTTGCCGGAGTATGTCAACCCTCGTTCTGATGCCCTGGAAAGTGAAGGCAGCCTCGTACAATGGCGGTAGGGAATTATCGGCCAAGAGGGCTTTTGTCGTTTCCACCGCTTGGGAGTGTTCGTAGTATTGCTCCGTAATCAGCCTGCCGTTGGGAAATCGTTGTCTTGCCAGTTCGCCAACTGCGGTCCCGGTATCGAAGATTGCTTGCCGGACTTCCTCCGGCGGGTCGGCAAGCTCACGGTGGTAGCACTCCAGATAGAGCCGTTTCAGGCATTGCAGGCCGGCGGTGAATCTGGACTTGGACAACTGCGGATTCCGGTGAGAACTCATAAGCTCCAACCTAAAGATACTCAGAATAAGTCATCAAACGCCAGCGCCTTCACTCCGTCGTTCCTGCGAAGGCGGGAACTCTGTCCACAACGTTTTAGGTTCCTGCGAAAGCAGGAACGACGGGTAGGGTTCAATATCCAGGTCACGGACTCATTCAGAGGTTCCCTAAAATACCGGGCGGCCCGGCACGTTTATCCGTATGCGGTAAAGGCCGGTGCGCGCCGTAACGTAGATGGTCCGGTAGTCGGCGCCGCCGAAGCACAAGTTAGCCGGCAATTGGGGAAACTCCACCGTTCCGAGATGCTCTCCCGCCGGGGTCAGCACCCACAATCCCCCGGGACCGGTTACATACAGGTTGCCTTCGGAGTCCACTTTCATTCCGTCCGGCCCACCCGTTGCTTCAATGTCCATGTCAACCAGGACCGATGGCTCGCCCAGGGTCAAGTCCGACGCTACCGGAAAGGCCAGCACGTGCCGGTTGCGGGTGTCGTCCACGTAGAGGAGCGATTCATCCAGGGAAAAGGCCAGGCCGTTGGGCCGGTTCATATCCTGGCGCAGCAGGGTAATCGAGCCGTCCGGGTCATAACGGTAAACCCCGTTGAACCCCTGCTCTCCCGGGTCTGGGTCGATACCGTAAGGCGGGTCGGTGAAGAAGATGCTGCCGCCGGAATGAACCACCAGGTCATTGGGGCTGTTCAGCCGCTTACCGTCATGGTGATCGACCAGCGGCTCCATTGCCGGCCCTTCAGCCGACTCGGCCATACGAGACACCTGACGGCCCCCGTGCTCGACCGCCACCAGTCGTCCTTGCCGGTCAAAGGTTAGCCCATTGGAGTTGCGGCTGGGTGAGCGATAAGGGTCCGTGCCGACGCCGGGGGTGTATCGGAAAATGGTATCCGCCGGAATGTCGCTGAACAGCAGGTAGCCCTCCGGGTGCCATACCGGTCCCTCGGTGAACTGGAAACCCTCCGCTACGACTTCGGGTATTTGCTCTGGAACCAGGTCGCTCAGTGTAAGGGTCATTGGTAGCACCTCAGCTATTTTGTTGTGTTAGTTGCAACAGTATTCTAATCATCTTATTGATGGTCTTGGACAAACCCGATTACTTCGGGCGCATTGCGCTGGGGACAAGTTTAGCGTTGTCGGCAACTAATTTACAGCGATAGATTGTAAATCGGCTTAATTCGACTCCCCCTTGCCTTGCTTGCTCCGGTGTATATAATTGGGGTTAATTACGAGAATCGGATAATCGGATAATCGGATAATCGAAACCGAATAAGGAGGAGCAATAATGGGCGCAACCGAAAATATAGCGAAATGGATTGTGGATACCAACTATGAGGACATTCCCCCCGATGCCATCCGGGTGGCCAACGAGTCTTGTTTCGACCTGCTGGGCGTAATCCTGGCCGGGTCGGTGCAGCCGGTGGGGGATATAATCAAAGGGTATGTCAGCGACTTGGGCGGCAACCCCGAGGCCACCGTGTTGTCCTCCGGTCTCAAAACCTCCCTGCCCAACGCCGCGCTGGCTAACGGCACCATGGGCCACGCCCTGGACTACGACGACTTTGGCGGGTTCGGCCATCCCACAGTAGCCATCTTCCCGGCTCTGCTGGCCCTGGGCGAGAGCATCGGCTCCACGGGCCGCGACCTGCTGGAAGCCTATGTCATCGGCTGCGAGGTCGGCTTGGCCCTGCAGCACACCACCAAGTACAACCAGATGGCCAAGGGCTTCCACGCTACCGCCGTCATCGGCCGCCTGGCCTGCACCGCCGCTTGCTGCAAGCTGCTGGGCCTGGACCCGAGCCAGACCGTCACCGCCCTGGGTATTGCCGGCTCGATGGCCAGCGGATTGATCCACAACTTCGGCACTATGACCAAGCCCCTTCACGCCGGCCTGGTCTGCCGCGACGGCGTAACCGCCGCCCAGTTGGCCCAGCGGGGTCTGACCTCCGGCCAACAGATTTTGGAGCATCCCCTGGGATACACCACTACCATCCTGGGCGAGGGTATCTACGACCTGGACGAGATGGCGGCGAACATGGGCAAGCCCTTCCGCGTCCAGGATGCCCTGATGGTTAAGAAATATCCCTGCTGCGGCGGTAACCACGCCATGCTGGACAGCCTGTTCAGCCTGATGCGCGAGTACGGCTTTACCTATGACGACGTAGAGGACGTGGAAGTGGACCAGTCCTTCCTGTCCATTGTAATGCTCTACCAGGAGCCGGACGACGAGTTGAAGGGCAAGTTCAGCGCCAAGTACAACGTCGCTGCGGCCCTGGTGGACGGCGAGGTTTCCATCCCCACCTTCAGCCAGGAAAAGATTGAAGACCCCACTATCCTGGAGGCCATGGGCAAAGTCCGCAACCGGGTCATGGCCAAGGCCGAAGAAGGTCTGACCGACCACAGCCAGGGCTTGCCGATAAAGATTACCTTGAAGGACGGGCGGGTGGTTGAGCACCGCACCCCCCGGGCCAACATCCTGGGGGCGCAGGGCAATCCCTGGGGCTTCGAGAACATCAAGAACAAGTTCGAGGTAAACGCCGGCATGGCTCTTTCGGAAGACCGGATTGAAGGCACCGTCGGAGCCTGGACCGACATAACCCAGGTGGCCGACCTGGCCGAAACCATCCAGAGAACCCTGGTGCGGTAGCGCCAACCCCGGCGCCGCTTGACCGGGGCTGACCGGGGCTAACCGGGACTGACCGGGGCAAGAATAGGCCAACACGGCAAAAATCAGAAGCGCCGAGACATTTGAAATCTCGGCGCTTCCGGTTTGGGCAGGCCCCGTTGGTCAGCCGCCGCCTTGCTTCCTGGGGCCCAAAACCATGCCTCCGGACTACGTTTTGGGGGAATTCGGTAACCCCTAGCCATTATATCCCGGCCGGTAGTTTTGCGGCGACAATTGCAGGAAGACGCATCGGGCGCCCACTTCCTCCGGAATCACCTCGCTAGTCCGGGGCGCTAATTTCGGCGTGGGCCGGTCTTGACCGTTCGGGACTTGGTCGGACGGTTAACCGCTCGATATCCGGTAGATCCGGTAGATCCGATTGGTTGCCCGGCACGCCGACAAGCCTGAACTTATGGCTCGATCCGAATCGGATCACCCACCTTGATTGTGCCGCCGCTGATTACCATTGCCAGCATCCCGCGGCGGTGATTCAGCCGCTCGCGCAGGCCCATCCGAATAGCGTCCATCTTGCCGCAGGGTTCGCACTCCCCGACAATCTCCATCGTAACTTCGCTGCCTTCGCTGCCGATGAAAAATACCTGGCCGGGTTGGGTCTGAGACAGGTCCAGCCCGGTAGTAGTGATATTCTCCTTAACTTGCCCCGGGGCCAACTCAAACTCATCCAGAGTTTCCTGGTCCATTACCAGCACCTGACGGGCGTTGTTCACCAGGCAACTGCGGTCGCCTTCCAGCCCGTGGGCCGAAATGGCGGTGGCCTCCTGCACCGGGTCCGAGGGCGTACCCTTCACCCGGGCAATATGCAGATTCAGTATCGTCCCTTCTTGCATCGGTCTCCCTCCCCATTCGCCCGGAACCCAGGGGTTTGGCGAGTCCCGGGCGGAGTAAACAATGACTGGTAGAATTATAAAGTCCGTCGGTCAAAATTACCAACATCTAACATATATGATATGGTAAAAGCCTTGGCCTCGGCCCACTCCGGTTTTCGACACCGGCTTCACTTTTAACCAATGGCCCTTCCCAGCGGCTTCGGAGTTTTGGCCGACTAAAATCCGGTAGAAGCCGATTTAACCTGGAAGCCGATTTAACCTGGAGGCCGGCAGAACTTGAGGCCGGCAGAACTTGAAGGCAAAAGCAAAGTACCTATATACCAAATTACAGGTGAACCAAATTACAAGGGAGCGCAAATGTCCAGCGATTACATCAAGACCGAAATCAGGGGCGGCGTACTGATTCTGACGATGCACGACCCGGCGACCCGCAACGCCATCAATCCGGAGATGGCCCGGGAACTGTTCGAGGCTTTGGACCGGTTTGAGGACGACCCGGAGCAGCGGGTGCTGCTCCTGACCGGAACCGAACCGTCATTTTGTTCCGGGGCCAACGTGCGGGGCTTCAGCCGCAGTATTCAGGAGCGGGAGCAGCAGGGCGCGGAAGCTCGGCCCCGACCCTGGGGAAGTATGGAAACTCGCCATGCCCGCCGCATTGATCCGGAATCGTCCCGGGCCCCGGAAATGGTCCTGCGGCTTCAGGAGCAGCAGAAACCCACGATTGCGGCGGTCAACGGCCACGCCATCGGCGCCGGTATGGGACTGGCCCTGGCCTGCGATATCCGTATCGCCGCCGAGAAGGCCCAGTTCTCCGAAGCCTTTGTCCGTATGGGGCTGATTCCCGCCGACGGCAGTTGCTGGAACCTGCCTCGCCTCATCGGCCTGAGCAATACCCTGATGCTGCAATACTCCGGTGATCGGGTGGATGGCAATGAGGCCTTCCGGCTGGGGCTGGTTAGCAAGGTGGTGGCCGATGCGGACCTGATGGAGTCGGCCCTGGAGTTGGCGACCCGGCTGGCCCAGGGCGCCACCGGATCCCAGTCGTTGATTAAATACCTGGTGCGCCAGGGCTTGGACCAGAGTTTTCGGGACCATCTGGACTTGGCCCACGTGGCCCAGGACCAGGCCCGCACCACCGCAGACCACAAAGAGGCGGTGCAAGCCTTCCTGGAGAAGCGGCCGCCGGAGTTTAAGGGAGAATAAGGGAGTTTAAGGGAATATAAAGGCGGTTCAACCGCCCGGGAGCTGGTTTGGCCAGGGAGTGGCCAGGGTGTGGAAGGGAAGCACGCCGGGTGGAAGCGCCGGCCGGAAAAACCGGGCCGGAAACGAAATTTGAAATTGACCGCTATACCCCTTGACGAAGAGATAAACGGTCTCTATAATCCCCAGAACAGAAAGAGGCGGTACTGAATAAAAGGTATGAAAATTACCTGAACAAAAATCAGTAGATGGGAAAACCCGAGCAGCGGTTTGGGGTAACCCAACCGCTTTTTTCTTGCACCTTTACAAGAGAATAAGGAACCTTAAGAAATTGTCCTGCAAACTAAAGAAAGTTTGAAGTTCTTAGCGTGGGTCAAATTATTAAGGGCTTACGGTGGATGCCTTGGGACCAAGGGCCGATGAAGGGCGCGGTAAGGCTGCGATAAGCCTCGATGAGCCGTCTAACAGGCATAGTCGAGGGTACCCGAATGGGGCAACCTGTTCCGGTGTTGAGCCGGTTCATCCCGATTTATCGGGAGGGTAAGTGGGGGAACTGAAACATCTAAGTACCCCGAGGAAAATAAATCAACCGAGATTCCCTAAGTAGTGGCGAACGAACGGGGAAGAGCCTAAACCGGTATGACCAAACGGCGTGAGGGCCTATGTCATATCGGGGTTATAGGGAACATCTTGGGTCACCTCACCAGACCCGAGGAAGTTACAAATCTCATCTCTAGCTGAAGGACCCTGGGAAGGGCCGCCATAGAAGGTGATAGCCCTGTAAACGAAAGGGATGAGACTTCCGATGTTTACCTGAGTACCACGGGGCACGGGAAACCTTGTGGGAAGTTGGGGGGACCACCCTCCAAGGCTAAATACCCTTGGTCACCGATAGCGTACCAGTACCGTGAGGGAAAGGTGAAAAGAACCCCTAACGGGGAGTGAAATAGACCTGAAACCGTAAGCCTACAGAATGTCGCAGCCTTGATTAATTTCGAGGTGACGGCGTGCCTATTGAAGAATGATCCGGGGACTTACTGTATGGAGCGAGGTTAAGGAACTGTAGTTCCGGAGCCGTAGCGAAAGCGAGTCTGAATAGGGCGCTTAGTTCCATGTAGTAGACTCGAAACCGAGTGAGCTACCCATGGCCAGATTGAAGGTTCGTTAACGCGAACTGAAGGATCGAACTCGTGGCTAGTACAAAAGCTTGGGATGAGCTGTGGGTAGAGGTGAAATGCTAATCGAACTCGGAAATAGCTAGTTCTCCCCGAAATGCATTTAGGTGCAGCCTCGGGAATTAGGGGGACGGAGGTAGGGCACTGAATGGGCTAGGGGGCGTGAGCTTACCAAACTCAATCAAACCACCAATGCCGTTCTGCCGATACCCGGGAGTGAGACAGTCACAGATAAGTGCGATTGTCAAAAGGGAAACAGCCCAGACCACCGGCTAAGGCCCCTAAGCGCAGGCTAAGTGGGAAAGGAGGTGGGGTTCCCCAAACAACCAGGAGGTTGGCTTAGAAGCAGCCATTCCTTTAAAGAGTGCGTAATAGCTCACTGGTCGAGGGATCCTGCGCCGAAAATGTAACGGGGCTTAAGTCTGCCGCCGAAGCCGTGGATGTTCAGGTACAGGGAGGAAAGTTCGATTCCGGAAGGTCTAACCAATGGCCCAATTCCGTTCGCGGAAGGAAGCCGGTGGAGCAGCCGGAAGGGATTGAGCCGGATGTCCTGATTACCACTTGGACATGGTAGGGGAGCGTTCCTCGGGCAACGAAGGTGAGTCGTGAGGCTTGCTGGAGCGCGGGGAAGTGAGAATCCCGGAATGAGTAGCGTAAATCAGGGTGAGAATCCCTGACGCCGAAAGCCCAAGGTTTCCTACGCAACGTTTATCGGCGTAGGGTTAGTCGGTCCTAAGCCGTAGGCAAGAGCCGAAGGCGATGGACAGCAGGTTAATATTCCTGCACCGCCTGTATTTTGTTGATACTCGGAGGGGTGCGGAAGGGTAGGTCGGGCGTCTTATTGGATTGGCGTCCTCCTCTGTAGGCGAGTCGGGGCAGGCAAATCCACTCCGACGTTAAGCTGAGGGTTGAGGGAATCGTGGCCTAAGGGCCAACGAAACTCGGCTGAACCCAAACCGACGAGAAAATCTTCGTTTGGAGAAATATAGGCGACCGTACCGCAAACCGCCACTGGTGGGCTGGGATAAAAGTCCCTAGGCGTTCGAGCTAACCTCCGCTAAGGAACTAGACAAAAGAGCCCTGTAACTTTGGGAGAAAGGGCCCCCTGGGGGGTGAAGTCACTTGCTGATGGAGCGCTTCGGGGGCGCAGATAAGAAGGCCGGGCGACTGTTTAACAAAAACACAGGTCTGTGCTAAGGGGAAACCCTACGTATACAGGCTGACGCCTGCCCAGTGCCGGAAGGTTAAGGGGAGCGGTGCAAGCTGCGAACTGAAGCCCCGGTGAACGGCGGCCGTAACTCTAACGGTCAACCAGAGCAGTTGGATGTTCCAGGCTGAGTATTGCACTTAGCCACCCATCCGTTGTGTCTAAGGCCGTTGTAAAATCTGGCTATATGCTGGGAAGTCCGGTTAGCATCCGGCGCTACCTCAATAATCTTGGGGTGACAATGCGACCGGTGCGGATTATCAGCAGGAAAGACCAGGGCAAGGGCGGTGGGGGCATACCCAATATGTTCTCACCAAGCGCAAATGCGGAAACGCTCCGCATAGCGTATGCCCCAAGTTTTGGAAACAGGAGGACTGAAGGCTTAACCGCCTGCCGCCCTCCCGAATTCGAAGCCCAGCGTCCCTGGAATCCTCAGAGACCATACGCCAGACCCGCTGACGGAGCGAGCGGGAAGATATGGTCCGATCTGCATGGCGACATGCAGAGGCCGGCAGAAATGACCGGCCCACCCGGTAGCCGGTTTTGACGGTAAGCAGCCGTTTTTAACGGAAAACTGGGGAGTAACAATTTGCCTAAGGTAGCGAAGTCCCTTGTCGGGTAAGTTCCGACCCGCATGAATGGTTGAACGACTTGGCCATTGTCTCGGCGGAGGGCTCGGTGAAATTGCGGTGCCCGTGAAGACGCGGGCGACCCGCGGCAGGACAAAAAGACCCCGTGGAGCTTTACTGTAGCCTGGTATTGGGCTGGGAACTGTCATGTGTAGGATAGGTGGGAGGCTTTGAAGCTTCGACGCCAGTCGGAGTGGAGCCATCGTTGAAATACCACCCTTGGCTGTTTTTGGTTCTAACCTCAGCAAAACTGAGGAACAGTGCCTGGTGGGCAGTTTAACTGGGGCGGTTGCCTCCTAAAATGTAACGGAGGCGCCCAAAGGTCCCCTCAGGACGGATGGAAATCGTCCGCAGAACGCATTGGCATAAGGGGGCTTGACTGCGAGACCTACAAGTCGAGCAGGGAGGAAACTCGGGCAAAGTGATCCTACGGCATCCGTGTGGAAGGGCCGTGGCTTATCGGATAAAAGCTACCCCGGGGATAACAGGCTTATCTCGCCCAAGAGTTCACATCGACGGCGAGGTTTGGCACCTCGATGTCGGCTCGTCCCATCCTGGGGCTGAAGGCGGTCCCAAGGGTCCGGCTGTTCGCCGGTTAAAGGGGTACGTGAGTTGGGTTCAGAACGTCGTGAGACAGTTCGGTCTCTATCCGCCGTGGGCGCAGGAGGCTTGAGGGAACCTCTCCCTAGTACGAGAGGACCGGGAGGGACAGACCTATGGTGTTCCAGTTGTTCCGCCAGGAGCAGCGCTGGGTAGCCATGTCTGGCAGCGATAAGCGCTGAAGGCATCTAAGCGCGAAGCATCCCCCAAGATGAGGCCTCCCTTCCCGATTTGCGTCGGGAGTAAGACTGCAGAGAGACTATCTGCTTGATAGGCCGGATGTGTAAGAGTGGTAACATTTTCAGCATACCGGTACTAACCGGTCGAGCGATTTGACCCACGCTATGAGCTTCAAACTATTAAAATATCGAACGTCAAACCTTTGCAGGGCAATTTCTTAAGGTACCTTGTTCTCTGTTCTCTCTCCTTTTCTAAGCTAGTCGAATTGCGTCGCGGGGTGGAGCAGTGGCAGCTCGTCGGGCTCATAACCCGAAGGTCGTAGGTTCGAATCCTACCCCCGCTACCAACTAATTTCCTTAGTTTATAAGCCCCGATCACCTACGGTATATGCGCTCGACGGCTCTAATAAATATCTGGATGTCCGTCGGGTATTAACTCCATCAAATACGGCGCCCTATCTGGTATGTCCTTCGGGTTCCCTGAGTCTGGTTGGGCTGTTGGAGTAATTCCTATTTGACCGGCGAATCCAGGAGTGCTCTCCCCGAACCATTTGAGACTACCGGGATGAATTATCCGCCTTTATTCAGTTTGGAGCGGGCGGCAATTGCATCCAGGCAGACCAGGTTACCGCTTTCCACATCCGCTCCTTCCTTGCTCACTTGCAGGACTGAGGACGCGCCCCCACCACTGTCAAGAGGTAGAGGCATTGTCTGAATGGACCTATGCCCCAACCACCGAGATAGATAGTTTATCGGGACGCCTTGCAAAAGAAGATGTCGGGCGTAGGAATGTCGGAAAGTGTGCGTGCCTGCGCGCCGACCCGCCGTTAATCCGCCCAGGCCACCGCCCGTCTTGCCGCCTCTTGAACCCACCGCCAGGCCATCGAGCGGCTTACGTCAATGACATTGCCCCGGCCCACGTCGGCGAATTGCAGCACGGCGACCAGGACGTTCAGGAGTTCGGGATGTACCGGAACAATCCGGCTTCGGCTGCCCTTGCCTTGTCGGACCAGGATAGTGGACTGGTCTGAATCCAGAGACAGGTCGGCAGGTCTTCGCTGCCCCGGGTAGTGTCGGTATTATTCAGCACGTTGGTCATTTTGGGTCGGGCATTGTGAGAAAAAGCGGCGACTTTTTGCTTGGGAAGCAAACACTCTACCACTGAGTTACGCCCGCTCAAGAGTAGTTAATGGGCATCACTTTTAACACGGGGCCGGGCCGGGAGTCTATGGGTAGGCGGTCAGGTATCAAGGGCGGTGCGAAGTAGGGCCGCTGGGGCGGAGTAAAACTGTACCATGCCGGAAACAGACTGCCCCAGTGGTAAGTCTGCTGGCCGCCCATGGCACAGCCGGTGACCAAAGCGATTGTGTCAATTCCAAATTTCTCATTCAGCAGCCGGTACTGGTACACTATGTTGCCATACAGTGTCACTTGGGGGAACCGTGCCCTGTTGTAAGGGGTTGACGTGTTACTGGGCGATGACGATAGCCCATTGCCAAACATGGTGAGAAGATTATGAAGTACTTGCTGGGGTCCAGTGCTCGTTCGGGGCCAATCCTTCCCTCGTAGAGGGTGTGGTGGCCGCCCTGGGAGGTAGGATTGACGATTACGTTGTCCCGCCTGGGGTTCAGGCTGCCGCAGGTCTTATAACCCAACTTGGCGTCCCGCAACGTTGCCCCCCTTTGGGGCACAACGTCGCCCAAGTTAAACACTCCGTAGTCGGGCATAATCTATTCCACCAAAAGAAGTCATGAAGTCCGGTGGGCCGCACCAGCATAGTGAAGCGAGACATTGAGTTACAGATGCGCTTCCGGCGCCCAGAGCCTGTGATGTAGGATATAGCGGCAATTCGCTGCGCTAAACAGAAATACTGGTCTCAAAGGCAGAAAGGCGTATTGACCCATTATGTCGCGCCAGCGTCAGCCGGGACCAACACCGGGTTTCGTAGAGGTGAATCTTGATACAACTAACGGAAGAAATGGCGGGGCTGATCAACAATGCCCGGGAATCCGGATACCCTTGTATCGTGGGCACTGCTTCCGCCGATGGCAACCCCAACTGCGGGTTCATCGGCACGGTGCTGACCGTTGGCGAAGATTCTTTAATCTACCGGGACCGCACCGGGCGGGCGCCGGTTGAGCACATCGAAGACAACCCAAAGGTCATTGTTCTATTCCGGAACGCTGAGGAGGACAAGGGGTGGAAGTTTCGCTGCACCGCCTCCGTACACCGTGAAGGTGAGGTATTCGAAGAAATGACCAATCGCCTGCTCCAATCGGGGCTGGTGACTGACCGGTACGTAGGAGGCGGCCAAGGGGCCATAGTGGTGCTACGCGTCGACCAGGTGTTGACGTTGTTCGGCGAAGTGCTGCAAGAACGGGAACCGGGGTTGCGTTGGTAGCTTTTTCCCTGCCTATACCCTGCGGTCCCTCTCCTTCACCGAGACGCAGAACTTACCAATCCAATTTAGACCAGTTCCGCCATGTGGCAAGCGGTCCTATCTGGTCGAAACGACGGGAAGAGGGTCAGAGGCCATTTCTCTTGATGTAGGATACGGTCGGCGTGAGACTGACCGGCAACTGCGTTTAGGAGGCCGCTCCGTGGCCCACCAGCAGAGACTACAGGGGCGCGTCGCACTTATCACCCGCGCGGGCGGGGCATTGGGCAGGCCATCGCTCAAGCCTACGCCGCTGAAGGCACCAAACTGGCTTTGGCGGCCCGGACTGAAGTTCAAAAGCTATTTAAAGGAAAGAATGCTGCCGTGCGATCGGCAGAACCTCACCAAGACAAATATGCTCCTCGATTAAAAGCTTGGACCTAGGATCGAATTCATCTCGCATAGCCGTAAGTTGGGAAGCGTCCATAAATTCGCCAAAGTATTTCGATCGAGTGGCGAACTCTTCTGGGGCTTTCGGTGAAATATGCTAGTATTACAACTACTTTGAAATGATGGATTGCTTTTCCAGCCGAGTTCTCAGTCTGATGCTTGCCCAACGTAATCCCACCAACCAAATTACCCATCATTACAAAGATTTCGCACCACTAGGCCGCTACTTCATGTGACCCCCGCTCGAAATTCATTCACGAGTGGTCCCTTTCATATCCGGGTTCTTTCGTAGTCGGGAAAGCCTGAGTCATTCGGAAAAACAGAGTACAATGGAGCAAACCAACGGAGGGAGCTACCACCCATGAAATATGACCACATAGTTGTCGGTGGCGGTACGGCCGGGTGCATCGTGGCGGCGCGGCTGTCTGAGGACCCGGCGCGCTCGGTGCTGCTGTTGGAGGCTGGCCCCGACTTTCCCGACTTCGCTCAATTGCCCGAAATGCTCAAGCAGGGTTGGGGAACGGTGAACCTGGAGGCCCGCGCCGCCGGTTCGCCCTATAACTGGTCCTTTACCGGCAAGGCCACGCCGGATCAAACGGAGCCGATGCCCGTGCCGCGGGGCAAGGTGCTGGGCGGCTCCAGCGCCATCAACGGCCAGACCTTCATTCGCGGTGCGCCCGAGGACTATGACACTTGGGCGTCCTGGGGTAACGACGGCTGGGCGTACCTGGACTGTCTGCCCTACTTCCGCAAGCTGGAGAATGACGCCGACTTTCGCGACGATTTCCACGGCACCGACGGGCCGGTTCCAGTGCGCCATCATCAGCGTGGGACGTGGCCTGCGTCTCAGGAGGCTTTTTTCCAGGCCGCCACCGCTGCCGGATACCCCTTCCATCCCGACGTGAACCACCCGGAGGCCACCGGCGTCAGCCTGCGGGCCGAGAACAACATCGACGGCGTGCGTATGAGCATGGCCTTAACCTACATCAACCCGGTGCGCCACCGCCTGAACCTCACCATCCGTCCCAACATCCAGGCCAACCGCGTTATGCTGGAAGACGGTCCCGAAGGCAAGCGGGCCGTAGGCGTCCAGGTGGAGAGCGGAGGAGAGAGCTTTGTGGTCGAAGGAAGCGAAATCATCCTGTGCGCCGGGGCGGTGGCCTCGCCGCAACTGCTGATGCTGTCGGGCCTCGGCCCTGCCGCGCACTTGGAGGAGCAGGGCATTCCGGTGGCAGTGGAACTGCCCGGCGTGGGCCAGAATATGCGCGACCACCCCAACGTTTCAGTGCGTTTCCTGGTCAAGGAAGATGTTCGCCAAGACCCAAATGGCATGCGGGCATTGCGGCTCCGTTATACTGCCACGGGTTCAAGTACCCCCAACGACATGATACTGTCGCCGGCTTCGCTGAATACCGTGGTTCGGGACGACAATCCGGCTCACACCGTCAACTGCGGCCTGTACCTGGCGGCGGGACAGGGCGAGCTGCGGCTGGTGTCCGCCGACCCGCATACGCCGCCCAGCATGGACTACCGCTACCTGGAAGAGGACTGGGACCGGGAACGATTGCGGGAGAGCGTCCGCCTCTGCGTGTCGCTGCTGCAACACCGGGCCTACGAAGGCATCATTGAAGAGATAACGGCCCCCACGTCTGCCGACCTGGAGACCGACGAGGCGTTGGACCGCTGGCTGCGCCGCAACATCAGCACCTCCTACCACATCTCCGGCACCTGCAAGATGGGGCCGGCCAACGACCCGATGGCCGTCGTTGACCGGCAGTTGCGCGTCCGCGGCGTCGCCGGACTCCGCGTCGCCGACGCCTCAATAATGCCCGACGTAGTGCGCGCCAACACCAACGTCACCACAATGATGATTGCCGAGCGCGTCGCCGACTTAATCAAGGCTGGGAATTAAACGCAGGTAGCGTCTATAAATTCTCTCTCCACAAGGGAAAGGGTTGGAGCTTGCCCAGGACTCGATCCTGGAGAGAGGGCGTCTTCCTGAAGAATTACTGGTGCTTGAATCAACCCCTAAGAAACTATTTTAGAGTTCCGGAAGGGTGTGCGTTTGCCGTTGTGCCTTTGTAGGCCCTTACGGTACCGTTGCCAGCCGCCCTGCGGGGTCCGGGACCAGCTCCAGGTAAATCAGGGTAGTCTGAATGGAACGATGGCCCAGCCACCTTGACAGGTAGTTTATTGGGACGCCATGCAAAAGCAGATGCAGGGCGTAGCTGTGGCGGAAGGTGTGGGTGACGACCCGCCGGCCAGAGGTTATTATAGTTCCAAGACCGCAGCCCTCTTTGTCACTTGAACAACCCTGCCCACCTGGCTGCCGCTACCGCCAGCCCGAGTCGGGCAATGGGTGCCAAAGGACCGGAAGAGGAAAGTCGGCTTCCCCAAGGCAATCGCCATCCCCAACTCTACCGTCACGCCCGCATCGGGCGGAACGCCGTTGACCACGGCGAAAATTGCGTCGGACTCCACTACGTCTCGGAAGTCCTTTTGGCCGACTTGGTAGGCCCACCCGGCCGCCCGAAAGTCCACCTGATTGTTCCGGGCAAAAGGCTCCCAAACCTCCAAGCCAAGCGACCCCCGCGCCGTCACGATTGGCGGCAGCAACAATGCCCTCTGCTGGGCAGAAAAACCCTAAGGGTTAGCCAGATAGATAGCCTTGGTCATATCCGGTTATCCGGCGCCGTTACGCCGGGCGGCGGTCGCAGGGGAGTGAATACCAGGAAGGCCGCGCCAGCCACCCACAGGGCGGCAGTGTAGATAAAGACCGCGCTCAAGCCGTAAGCGTCCACCACCAGGACGGCCAGCAGCGGGGCCACCGCGCTCAAGGCGCTGTTTACGCCCATCACGATGCCCAGAGTCACCCCTTCGGTGCCGCGGCCAATCTGGTCCAGAACGGTGGCTTGCAGTATCTGGTTCATTGAGGAACTGAACAGCCCGATAGCCAGGACAATGGCAATCAGGACCGGGCCGGCCTCCACCTGTCCCAAAACCAGGGAGAGCAGACCCACGGCAGTAAGGCAGGGAATGAGTATCAGCTTGCGCCCGTAGCGGTCGGAGAGGATTCCGGCAACGGGTGAGGACACCACGCCCAGAATCAAAAGCAGAGTCAGGTGCAGCCCGACCAGGAAGGGGGTCATCGCCAGCCCGCCGGCCTCTACCGGGTCGAATAGGTACTTGGGCAGCCAGATTATCAGGGAACCGGACCCCATATCCCGCAAGCTGCTGACCAGCACCAAGGAGAGAATCGCCGGATTGCGCAGCAGCCGGCCGGCGTCCCGGAACCGCTGGCCTACCGAGACCTGATTGGTCGAATCAGCATCGCCGCCGCCCAGCCGGAACAAGGCCCACCAGACCACGCCGGTCATCAGCAGGGCAGGAAAGACATACACCAGGGCAACCCGCCGCCACGCATCGTTAAACAGGGTCAGCAGGCCGCCGACCACCAGGGGGCCGATACTGTCCCCAATCTGGCCTCCTACCCCGTGGATCGACAACCCGAATCCCCGCCGGTTGGGGAAACGCTGGGAGATGGCGGCGATGGCCGGCATGTGCCAGATGGTACCGGATAAGGGCAGCAGGATAAAGGCCAGGGCCAGAAACAGGAAACCGGGCGAAACGGCCACCAATCCGTAGCCCAGGGCGGCCAGCACCATGCAGGCGGTCAGTATCATCCCCCAGCGGCTGCGGGCAATGTCCACCACGAAACCGGCGGGGATGTTGGCAATGCCGCCGCTGATGCTGAGAATGGCGGCCAGGGAGCCGAACTGGAGATTGCTGAAGCCCATGGAAGCCTGGATTATGGGCAACAGAATATAGATGCTCTGGCCGTACCAGTGGGTAAAGCCATGCCCGACGGCCAGGTTGGTCAGGATGAAGGGGCCGCCGCGCCGGGGTTGGGGGTCATGCCCCTCCAGATGGGTGCGTGAAGCCGATGCGTCCAGGGTAAACCTCCTTCAGGTCATTGACGCCATTCTACTCCGATACCGCGTTGGGCACAAACGGCTGCCTTTGGGCTAACCGATCCCGAATAACCTGAGTTCGGGAAGGCTATCAGGATTGAGACAGAAGCTGAAGCTGCTGGTCTGAGCGGTGGAGCGAAGGCTTTTTCCGTTGGTGGCAATAGGCAATCAAGCCACAGACCAAGTTGACTAGGAAATTGGACACACTGCGATGCCTGGTAGGTTCAATTTGGGAAATATTCTTCAGTTGGTCATTGATGGTCTCAATAATCGACCGTTGGCGCAACCGCAATTGGTCTTCCAGGGGCAGCGTCCGCTGCTTCATGTTCTTGCGCCTGGGCGTGATTAACTCCAGACCCTGGGCCAGCAGTTGGTCAAACAGGGGTTGGGATATGTAGCCCCCGTATCAAGTACGGGGCAGGCTCTAGTCGCCGAAGAGCTTGCCAAACCAGGTCTTCGCCAGGCTCGGCAGAGGCTTGCGGTCGTCGACTTTGCCCGGAATAAGGCCCGCCGTCAGCTGGCAAGCCAGTATTTCGCCCCGGTCATTGATCTTCCAGGCGATCGAGGCCATCGAATCTGAATTTCCAACTGAACTGTCGAAGCAGGTAGGTCAACCCCCCCCCCCCCAAATTTTGGGCTCGCAGACGTGGTATATGAGCCGAGGTCAAGGCGGTTCATCAAATTAATGAAATACGCCTCCAATACCGTGGGCCGGAGGCTATTGAGTGTGGATAACCGGTTGACTGACTCCTTGACTATATCAACACCTCCCAGCGAAAAGTTCGCAATTCGGTACGTGTAGGCCCACCAAACTTGACTCGAACAACCATTGTAAGTCTTGGGATTGCTGTTCTGCCTCTGTAGGCCCTTGCGGTACCGTTGCCAGCCGCCCTGCGGGGTCCGGCACCAGCTCTAGGTAAATCACGTTGTCTGTATGGACCGACGCCCCAGCCACCGAGATAGATAATTTATTGGCACCCCGTGCAAAAGCAGGTGCCGAGCGTAGCTGTGCCGAAAGGTGTGGGTCCCGACGCGACGCCCGCCGTTAGCGCACCCAAGGCCACCGCTCGGCTTGCCGCCTCCTGTACCCACCTCCATGCGGTGGAGCGACTGACGCCAATGACCCGGCCCCGGCCCAAGTCGGCGAATTGCAACACAGCCGTCAGGGCGTTATGGAATTCGGGATGAACCGGCACAATCCGGCTGCGGTTACCCTTGCCTTGACGGACACGCAGAGTAGGTTGGTCTGAGTTCAGGGACAGGTCGGCGGCTTCCAGGGCCAGGGCCTCGGACACCCGCAACCCAGCCCGCCATTGGAGCAACATCAAGAGTCTGGCGCGGGAGCTGGGAGCCGCTGCCAAAATCGCCTGAATTTCGGCGGCCTCCAGGTACTCCGGCAGCCTGGAACCTTTCTATCCGGGGTTTTGGTGCACTCCGGCCCCTTTGGGGTGAATCCCCCGGGCCGTCGCCGTAGTGCAGTAGTGGTTTGAGTGTTCATGGTTGCAACATTATGCCCAATTTTTCTGCACGAACAATAGGTAGATGTCATAGTGGGCGCTGAAATAATTCAGGCGGGCTTTCGCGAATCTCCTCAAGTTTAGCGGATAACCGGCTTGAAATACACTTCTCTTCCGTGGGAGACTTCAAACGGCGAGTCATTCTCAATGCGCAGGGCCTAGATTCAAGCTGCGGGCGATCAAATGCACCCTTCGGCGGAGTTGATGGCAGCTCTGCAAGCTCTTGATTCTAATATGGGAGTCTGAGAGTCTCTATGCCCAATGGCGGAGAACATTTTGAGATCATAGGTTTCTGCCCACTCTGTGGAAGCTCTAACATCCGTAGAAGGCAGCGGCTTCGCCCAAGAGTGAACTGGCGTTGCCGGTCTTGCAATAAGGTATTTCAGAGACCGGAACTGAAAGAAGCCGCTTTCCATGGGATCGGTGCAGGACTGGTTTTTGAAATCGACGTTGCTAAATTGGAAGGGGGAGTAGCCAGGAGGTTTTTCAGGTCGCGAAGGAGAAAGGGGAAACAATGAACCGTATGGTTGTTGTTCCTCATGGCGACCATAACGGCAATTATTATTGCATTATTTCTTTTTCAAAACCCTCAAAGAGTGGGGGACTCCCTGAGCAACGTATTTCGCGCTCTTGGTCAATCGAGTTCACCTGTTCGCCAGCCAGCCTCTACTGATATCCCGGTGGCCCTTCCTGCCCTGGAAAACACATCCGGGCCCACAGGTGTTTCCACGAGAGGGCTGCCCGATAACGAAGAAACTGTTTCCAGCAAAGAAGCAAAGCAGGGTTCACTGGGTGCCGGGTCGGCGACCTCCCTGCCTTCACTAATGCTCGGAGCTACTCCAACTCCAACTCCAGCGCCTACGCCTACGCTAGCAGCAAGCCCTACGCCACCGCCGACTTCCACCCTTGCTCCGGCCGCTCATTTGCGCCACTGGCGCGAGAAGGAACTGATGCTGACTCTGATAAATCGGTTTCGCTCAAACGCCGGTCTGTCACCGGTGGAGATGGGAACAAATATAGCGGCGCAACTTCACGCGGAAGCTTCCCTGGAAAATTGCACTTCGTCCCATTGGGGCGTTGACGGCTTGAAACCTTACATGCGTTATAGCCTGGCCGGTGGCTATCAGAGCAACGCTGAAAACGGTCATGGCCTGGATTATTGCATTACCCGGAACGACAACTATAGGGCAATACAGGATATTGATCGAAATATCAGAGAGGCAGTAATTGGGTGGATGGAGAGCCCAGGCCACCGGGACAACATTCTGAACAAGTGGCACAAGAAAGTGAATATAGGACTGGCTTGGGACACCTACAACTTTGTCGCGTACCAACACTTTGAAGGCGATTACGTCGAATACGAGGTCCCGCCCAGGATAGATGGGGGCCAATTGGTAATGGAAGGCAAGACGAAGAACGGCATTGTGATAAGCCGACCCAGGGACCTTGGAGTGCAGGTCTTCTACGACCCGCCTCCGCAAATTCTGACGAGGGGTCAGCTATCTCGCACCTATTGCTACGGCAGCGGAGTTCAGGTGGCGGCATTGCGGGAACCCTTGCGGGGTCGCCAGTTTTGGCCCACTAATACTTTCAATTACATTAAAGAGACGTGCCCCGACCCCTACCAAGTTCCGTCGTCCGCACCGGCTCCTCGTTCTGTCGACCAAGCCCACGCCTTTTGGCAAGAGGCCTACAGTTCGAGTCTGCGAATACCTGCCCAAACAATTACTGTCCCCTGGATTACTGCGGATGTTCTTCGCATAGTCAACGACCAATTTTCGGTCAAGGCAGATTTGGCAGACGTCGTGGCAAAGCATGGGAATGGGGTCTATACAGTCTTGGTTTGGGCCACAACTGCCGGGGAGGATATGATCATTTCTGAGTATTCCATTTTTCATGGTACTGAGGCGCCGGAGATATACCATTCTCCCTGAAGGCTGACTTGACCTGGCAACGGTGTAGCCTCGGACCACGCGCTGCACTCCCCCGTCCAGACAATGGGGATCGTGCCGAAGGCAAGATGCCATCTGGCCGAGGAACAGGTTCCGGGGCAGACCCGAGGGTCTGCCCGGCCTGGACCCTAGAACTCTTCTTCCTCGCGTCCGCCCGACCACTTTACGAAAATGGCACTTTTGTAAACTGGCTTGGCCCTTCCCCCGATTTCTGCCCTTGTCCGGGTCTGACCCAAGGGTTATTATGCTCTAGCGCACTTTACTTTTTTGCGAGATATGACGTATGGCCCCCAGAAAACCTCGACGGCTCCCGACTTTCCTGACCCCGGAGGAGTACCAGCAACTGGTGGCGGCTATGACCGGCTCCTAGCCCCGGCTATGCCTTCGGCTGATGTTTCGGTGCGGCCTCCGCGTCAGCGAAGCGGTGCATCTCCGCCGGGATGACCTGATGTTGAACCGGCAGCCCCGCCCCTGTATCCGGATCCGGGCCGAGTCCCCAGGAAACAAATCCCGGCGCCGACCTGGGGTTGGACGGAGAGAAATGCCGGCCCCACGCCGCGAGGCACGGCTATGGTCGGCTGGCGGCTGTGGCCGGTGTCCCCCTCCCGGTTCTGTCCTCTTGGATGAGCCACGCAGACCTGCGTATGGTATCCCTCTACACCCGGCTGGCCGGAGAAGGGCAGGAGTGGGTGGATAACCTTGCGCTTACGTCGCCTTGACCACGGGGTTGACGTGGGGGACTATTTGTCCGCAAAACCACTGCGCCGGAAGGAGAGTATAGGATGTTTTCCCGGTTAAATGGACGCTGGATAGGAATTGCGATAGGACTTCTGGTTGGCGTTATTGTTGCCGGAGTATTGCTTGGTGGTCTGGATGCCTTCACCGGGGCTATTGGAGGAGGGGTTGGTGGGGCATTGGGCGGTGCATTGGGAGAAGCCGCAGACCGCTTTATACGGAATAAAAGGGCCTGCCACCTCGTTCCTGACCCGGCCGTCCTCCTAGGGTAGGCGCGGTCTTCCGCCGGGGAGTTGCATCCACTTGGAACGCCCGAAGGTTTTGGGGAACATAGCCGCCCGGCTGACCAACGCCAGCACGACCTTGCTGCCCGCATAGGTGAACAAATAGCAGTCGCTAAATGTCCCTCGCAATTACAAACTCAAGATGTAACGTAGCCGCCCCGAGGGCCGAGCTCTCCCACGCTTGCAAATCAGTCGCCAGGCGATTCCAAACGTTGCCCAGCAAATCGCTGCTGGACCGGGCGCTCCCCACCCGGGTGTATATATGGGTCACCACCCACCCGCTGGGCAGCATAATGTAGGCCCGTGGCGCTCCCGCAGTGGGCGTAAACTCCAGGACTAGCGACCCCGGATTGCCCGTCCCCAAGCTTGGTGGGGCATCGGTAGTTGTCGGGTCGTCATCCCGTACTCCTTAGCTATAGGCGAACGTTGGCTGAGGCGTTGGAGTTGGAGTCGGCTTATCGATCTTGAGAGTGTCGTATTGAATATAGCCGTGGTACGGGCTGCCCGCCGGTTCGGGGGTGACAGTGTTGTCGATGTCCACCTACACGCCCAGGGTAGATTCTGCAGGAACCGGGGGAGTTGCGGCCGACCTCGGGATGGTCCAGCTCGCCACGCCGTCCCGGCGGCTGGTCCAGTCCACTGGCGGAGCGTTCTCTGCCGGCGTCCTGGTGGCTGCGCCCTGGGTGTATGCCATCCGGTAAACCACGTCGGCGGCGGCGGGCGCCGCGTCAGGAATCCCGCCGGTTACATGGCAGCGATAGCCGGGATCGACATCGGTGTTGGCTATCCGGCATTCGAGGTCCAGCGGGATGCGGCCGGACGACGACTCGGGCGTGGGAATGGACAACGTGAGCGGCGTGGCGTTGGTGACGGTTAGGCCCCAATTAGTCGTTACGCTCACGAGATAGATCGCGCAGACCGCCGCAAGCACGGAAATGATAGCCATCGCTGCTTCCGTGCTGTTATTCACCCCACCCCCCAACAACGCTCAGCTAACCGGTTGAATAAGCCCTGCGATATTTCCCCGGCGTTCTTTGCATCCTGTAGGGCGCGGTCCGCCGCATATTCCGGAGTAAAGCCTTGCCGTATGGCGTCTAGCTGCCGGCCGATCAGCCGGTACAGGAACGGGCCATTCCATATCACAATGCCCAGGGCTAGCAAGGCTGCAACCGGAGTCAGCAGTCCATCCAGTATTTTCTTGCGCATTAGCCATCCCTCCCGAACCTACTCCTGACCATATCTATCCCGGTCGGCGCGCCGTGAATTATCGGCGAAAGTAGCAGGGCCAGAGGCGTCACGAGCAGGACCATTGCCGTGAGTACAACACCGACCATCGGGTCCGTTTGCACATAAACCGGGTTCAACGCCACCAGGTAGCGGGGTATGCTGGCAAAATAAAAACTGATGGCTATGGCGTACCCTACGGCCCGGGTGTATGGCCCCGCGGTGTCGTGCCAGGCGGTTGCCGGCACGGAGATGAGCAGGCAGGTCACCACTACCGCCACGGCATTGGCGGGTATCTGGCCGGGCAGGATTACCAGCAGGAATTCAAAGACCGCCACCGCCACCAGGGTTATCATTGCAAACCAGCTCCATTGCTCCTAGATATTCGGGTCCAACTGCATCAGCCCCAGGCCGATGAATCTCATCAGGGCCATCATTGCCTTTACCGCGACCAACGCCTTTGCCATCCGCCCTATGGGGTTAGTCAATATGTCCTGCGCAAAGACCCAAGCGAAGGCCCCGGCGGGCATCACCTGGTAAGGAACGTTGTTAATGGTGTTGCTGAGTGACCCGGCGCCGGTGGGGTCGATGGTGTTGGTTGTCCGGTCGCCGGCGTACCAGCCCGCCGTGCCTAGCTGCGTGTCGGTAGCCTCGCCGATTACACACCGTGGCAGCATTTGCGTGGCGGGCCAATCCTGGGGTTAAGCCCCTGCAGTATCTTGAAACCGCTCGTCCGCCGCGCTATACACCGGAAAGGTTCGGACTTCGGAGCCTACACGAAAGGCCGGGTTGGAGACTGAAGAAAAGGTGTAGTCAAACCGCTCAATATTGAGCGGGGTTGACTTGGGATCTATCTCCAGTTCCGAAGTGCGTTTCTGGCGCTGGCCGCCGGTGGTGACGGCGATGGAGTTAAAGCCGTTCCCTATCAGGATTATGGACACCAGCCCGATTAGCAAGAGGCTGCCCGCCCGCGCGAATTTCATCTGTCTTACTCAATGGTCGGTTGCTGACTCGTTAATACCGAGACTGTCGCCGGAACCGCCTAATCCCATCCACCACGGCTACGCACAGCGGTTTCCCGGGGTTTCAGGCCGCCTTTTATCACCCAGCAGGAAGTCACGACCTTGCGCCCTGCGCTCGCCGTATTTCCTTCCTCAACTTCTGCATCGGGTGCAGACCCTTGCGCCTGGCCGTCATAACCGCTTTGGCCTTCGGTGGAGGCGGGGCCTTTTGCGCCTTTACCACTGCCCGTTTAGCCCGGGTCAGTTCCTTCTCGGCCAGATCAACGGCGACAAACTTTGGGATGCCGCCTTTGGGCCGACTTTTCTTGACCCGTTCCAGCTCGGCCTCTTTTTCGGCCAGGGCAGCGTTGAGCGATTCGAGGGTTCCCTCGCTGATTCCCATTTCCTGTTCCTGAGCTTTAGCTTCTTTCAACTTGGAGGGCGGCTTATCGTCGGCTTCCCTGGCTGCCATACTGCGGGGGCTGACCTTCGGGACTTTCTCGGCCTCTTCTGTCGCGCTTTTCAGTTTGACCGGAGTTTTTGCCGGCTTGTCCTTTTGGGAGTCTGTCACTTCAGGGATTGGGGCCGGAGGCATGGCCGGTTCCGGTGCCTGCGCTGGTTCAGGTATAGGTTCCGCCTCCACGATAGGCTCGTCCCTCCGGGCAAGCTCCGGGGCGTCCTGGTTAGGTTCTTCCCGCTCGGCCAGGACGTTTTCGGCGCCGAACCAGTCGTCAACCGGCAGTGTTGTCGAGGTGTTGTCAGTCGCCGCCACGGGTGCAAGGGTATCATCCTGCGGGGCCGGAGCGGGTACATCCGGCTCTGGCTCCCCCAAGGCTCTCGGAGCGTCCTCCTGGCCCGGTGTATCGTCCAGAGAAGCCTACGCCGCGCGCCGGGCGGAGTCCACCGCAACCGGCAGCAACCAGGAGTCCCCGCTGGGAGCTTCGGGGGGGGGGGCGCAATTCTACACCCGCCAACATCGGGGCCACTTCGGTAGCGGTTCGCCTCCATTCGGCAGCGGCGTTCAGTGATTCGGTGGGTTCAGGCTCCCGGGTCCTGCCATCAGATTCGGACCAATCATCGGCGGCGGGGTAGTTCTCGACAGGTTCGCCGCTCAATGCCGCCTGGGTGGCGCGCAACTCCCGCTCCAGCATGGACAGTTCACCCGAGCGCTCAAACGACTTACCCGCCTGCGTCCGGTAGATGGACCGGGACGTTTCGCTCTGCTCAAGTTTCTCCTTTGTCCCTTCAAGCGCCTTCGGGATTCCCTTGACCAGGTTGTCAACCCGGCTGGTCAACCCGGCAGGATTGACTTCCTCGATATACGACGATTTGTAGGGCACGTCTGATGCCGGATTGGAGACAATCAGCTGATAACCTTGATTGGTAAAGGCCGCGCTAAACGTGAAGGACTTGTACTTGCCCAGTTCCCGGGGTTCGGCGCCCATCTTCAAGTCTTTCAATGCCGCGGCCATCGCTTCGCCGGCCTTGGGGCGGCTGTCAAAAGCCTTCCCCCAGACCGTAAATCCGACATCGGCTGTGGATTCGGCTAACCGGGCGTCAACCTCCATTTTGGGAATCCGCTCACGGAAGCCATCTATCACCCTTTCCAGTTGCGTTATGAGGAGCATATTGTCCACGCTGGGATCAACATTGCTCAAGTTATCAACCCGGTCATTGAGTTTGCTCATGTACTCCCGAAGCTCCGGATAAAGGGGAGCGACCACCGTTGTCCGCTTGGGATTCCCCTCCGGGTCCACCAGGCGGGATTGCGCTGCCAGCATCTCGGGCACTTCGGACGCTACGCGGATATCGGCTACATTCTGGAACAGTTTGGACAACTCGGGCGGATTAACGAACTTCGCAAAACGCTGCGTGACCCTGTATTTGCCTTGGGGCGTCTGCTCCATTCCGGATGTGATGCTGCCGTAGGTTTTGGCCCATGCATCAAAATGATTTAAGCCCCGTTTCCGCAATTCCGGCAATTGCAGGTACCGCATCATTGTCCCAACTTCGGCGATGGTGTTGGCAATCGGAGTGCCGGTGGCAAAAACCACTCCGTTGCTGGCAAATGGACCTGACTTCCTCGCTCCTTTCCCCTGGATGTATTGCACCTTGAGGAACATATCCCAGGCCCGTTTAGACTCGGAGTTCGGCAAGCCCTTTACCTGGCCCATTTGAGTCGCAAAAGGTAGATTCTTGTACCGGTCTGCTTCGTCAACGTAAATCTGGTCAATCCCCAATGTCTCGAAGTAGGGGACACGCTTGTCACGGGACCCGTTCATTTCCGCGTGCAGGTCCTGCAACTTGACACTCAGGGTTTCCATTTTCTTCTCAATCTGTTTCTCGGTCAGGGACGATTTACCCCGGCGACGGCCGCCATCTCCCTGACTGGATAAGTCGTCAAGGGCGTAACGCAGGTCATCAATCTGCGTTCTGGTCCATTTGGCTTCGGTTTGGGGCGATACGGGTATTTTCTGGAACTGCTCCCCGGTCAGGACTACGCCGTCCCAATCGCCGGTGGCAACGCGGTTCAGGAACGCCTCTCGGTTCGCGTCGCTGAATTCCTTATCCTCCGGGGAGAGCAGCTTGGCCCCTGGGTATATCTTCCTGAAATCCGCCACAAATTGCCGGTGCGTCGCCTTCGGCACCACGAAAATCGGCTTGTCGATCAACCCCAGCCGTTTCCGCTCCATCGCCGACGCGACCATCACGGCGGTCTTGCCAAACCCTACCTCGTGGGCCAGCAGGGCCGTGCCATCGTGGCCTACCCGGAAGATTGCGTCCCGCCGGTGTTCCCGCATTTGTTCTTGCCAGTGGGGAGCCATTCCGGGGAAGGTCTGGTGCGATCCGTCAAAGACCCGGGGCCGCGTGTTGTTGTGGGCATCGTTGTAAATCCTGACCAGGCGGGAGTTGCGCTCCGGGTCCTTCCACAGCCAATCGTTAAAGGACTCCTGCATTTCGGCTGCCTTTTCCTGCGCCTTGAGCGTTCCCTCCACGTCCTTTACCCTCCCGCCATTGCCGTCCGACTTGGTGACGGTGATGGGGGAACCCTGGAGAACGTGCAGCAGGATTTTGTCGGCGTCCATGCCCGGGGTGCCCCATTCGGAGGTCAGCGTGGCTTCATAGGCGTGCACCCTTTGGGGGTTACTCCACTTGCCAATATCTGCGCTATACTCGAACCATTCCTCCGGCCGCGAAGTAAACGTATGCCAGTTTTCCCGGAGCCATTGATTAACCAAGGAGTCCGGTATCCACGGGGCGCCCAAAGGCGTACCGATCTCCCCGTCCGGTATATCCGGGGGCTGCACCGCTTCCAGCGCGGCCACGTTGCCCTGGTACGAGGGGTCTTGGGCGGCAATCCGCCGGGCGGTCTGCAACTTCTCCCGTACCGGTCCGGTCAGATACTCGCTGGCGGGCTCCCAATTGCCCAGAGGGTTATGGAATATGAGCCCTTCACTGGCCAGGGCTTCACGCACCGAATCCGGGCTCTGCCCCAATAGTTGCCCCATCCGGTCAAAATCCAGGCTGCCGGTCTCGTTGACTACCACGCTCATGGCGTCGGCCGCGTTGTCGACTCCCTGGTGCGGCGAAGAACCCACCACCCGCCGACTAAAGACCGCCGCCGGCTCCCAACTGCCGGTGTCCTTATCGTAGTTCTCCAACGCCAGGAGCAGCGGGGCGTCGGGCCCCTGGGACATCAGTCTGCGGTTGGCCGGGGCATTCAACGCCGATAGGAAAACCCCGACTCGAAGGCCGAATCGCCGAACCCGGAGTATTTCGCCAGGACCGCTTGTTCCGCAGGAGTCGCCGGTCGGCCTTGCGCTTCAAGGCCCTTCAGGGTCCTGATGGCGGCGATATTGGCGTCCCATCGGGCTATCGGAGTCGCGGGTAGCCGGTCGCTATCCGAGGCAACGTAATCGGCCCCATTGCTTGACTTCGAAGCTGTAGTCATTGGCAATCAGTCCATCTCGGATTTGAGCATCTTGACCCTTATGGCCCAACTCCAGGCCTGGGGCGGGAATGTGCCACGCTTGATTAGGTCTTCAGCCATCGCGCGGGCAACGTCGGCCTGCTCCTGAAGGTATTCATCCAACTGTCCCTTTCGGGCCAACCGCCGGTATTCCTTGTATTCGCAGTCCTTCAGATAATCCCGCGCCCTGGTCTTCAATTCGTCATCGGTGTAGTCGTACCCCGGCTCGATAGCTATATGGCGTTCCACTATCTCATCTCCCCTTTCTCCAAGTCTTGGCCCGATTCTAACGCAGGTAGTATGAGAATGTCGTGGTGTTTCTCACTCCGCTGACCGCGTCTCCCTTGAGGACTTGTTCTCAGGGGAGACGTTAGTAACAAAGGTTGCCCCGAATTCTATCTCTTACGGTGGGTCAGCCGGTATTGCGTAGTGCAAAAGTCCCGCTTTGCCCGGGCAACCTGCAGACTTTTTTCGGCTTTCTTAACTTTGACATTGGCATGGGTCAAGGCCTGGTCCCCTTCTTGGCTTTCGTCTTTGCCTTCTTGGCCCTGGTGTGCCTTTTACGTGCGGTCTGAACCCGCATTATCCGGGCCATCGCCTAGATTACACCGCCGCCGCGCATACCCTGGACGGCGGAGTACCCTCGGTAGCCGATCATCCCGACGATGGACAGGACCAGGCCCACCGGCATAAATCCGAAGAGGATTTCCATTATCGGGCCAATATAGTCCAGGGCGATCGGGTTGACGAAGATGATAATCAGGGCGATTACCGGCATTGACGCCTCGCCCTTGATGGCGTTGGCGATGCCCATTCCCCCGCCCTGCTGATTGTTGTAGAGGGAGATGAAGGAGGTCGCCATAAAGCCGACCACCACGATGAGGGGAGCAGGCTCAGAACGAGCTTGTTGATGGCGCCAAATCGAGTGAGGGTGACCGGGGAATATTCCACGTAGAGCCGGTTATTTCTGCCGCCGCAAAAGCTCCAGCGGTAGCGGGACCTGTTGCCCGGGTGGCGCCACCCTCATCACGGAAAGCCTGGCTAGCCACGGTTGTCGTCACCGCCGTAGTGGAGCAAGTAGTACCGGAGGCGGTGGCCGCCAGGGGGATGAACAGCCCCGGCGCGCTATTTAGCTTAATGCTGCTGGTGCCGTCGGCAAACCCGCAGTGCGGGACAAACTCTCGGTAAAGCGTATCTGCGCCACCGGCAAGCGGTGCGAACAGCACCAGGGACACCACGAAAACTACTATCCCCGCCACCACCGATTGAATTTGGGGTGCACCCATCTTGCAACTCCAAGGCTCGTAATTTTGGCGGTCTAACCGCCGAGCGTTAGAGTTGGTATAAATCCGAGTGTTTTAGGCTGTCAACGCTTTAGGGGAATTTCCACAAAGGAAGCAAATCGTGAACCCGTCCGCCGTTTCCCAAATACGTTGGGAGCTGGCCGGGTGGGCCGAGTGCCGACCGTCCCGGCAAGCCTTGTCGCAGTATATTTGACGCTTGGGCGCCTCCTTCGGCAAAGGTTTCCCGCATTCCGCGCATTCCCCGCAGGCCCGTTTCGCTATAGACGGCTTGTTAGCGGCAACCTCTATCCCCAGTGCCCCTCGCCGCTCTTTTCCGTTGGCCGGCGGCCGGTTAGACCTTCCCTTACCTCCTAGCTGGCGCTCAACATGGGAAATGTATCAGCTTCCCAGCTTCGTACTAAAAAGGCGGTTTGATGCAAGAGTGTCATCTCGCTTTGAGGAACCCCGGGCCTGCATTTCGATACGACGGTCTCACCTTTCATCCCTTATTGGGCGGAGCTTCCGATAAAGAGACTTTCCTCCCTTGAAGGCTGCGACCCCACCTCCAATGACCACGGCTGTTAGCGCCCCAATTAACCAGCCGGGGAGACTGGGGGTGGTGGTGGAGGCTTCTGAATCCCGTGGTGATTTCCACAATGGCGAAAAAGTTAGGTCGTCTCCCGGTACAAAATTCTTGCCCCCGTAGGCAAACTCTTGGAACACCCGGTGCGCGAACTCTTGATCGTACTGTCTCTCCGCGCCCTGGCAGACCTCTACTGCCAAGTGAAAGACATGCAGAGCAGTGAGAACGTGGAGAATGTCAAGAGTGGCGCCGCAACCACCGTTGGGTTGCTCGTCGTACCGGAAAACCGTCCGCTTCACGTTTGGAGAGATGTTGTAAGATTCCAGCAACCGGAAACCCCGGAAGTCTTTGGCCGCCAAGCGCCAGTAATGAGTAGGGTTGTCGAAAGTGTATCTGTGAGTAGCAGGCTGCAAATCGCTTACTGTTACCAGGCAATATCGTCCGGCGGCGGGGGCGTCCTCAAGCCGGGCAGTTCGCCAGGGACGCGCGGCGGCCCTAACCGGGCCCCTGCGTAGCTCGCACCTCCTTCAGCGAGCTTTGCCCTGGCCTCTAACACCGCTATCCGCTCCGCTTCGGTCCCGGCCGTCCGCGCCATTGCATCAAATTCCGCCTGGGCCTCAATGGCCCGGCTAATCAACCCCTGTTCCTCGATGATGGCTGCTATAGTGTCTCGGTAAGCAGTGTCCATCCGGGCTTGCCGCATATCGGGAGTGGCAGACCCCGCTGCAACCGCGGCATCAAAGGCGGTGGCAGCGGCCTGCTGGTCGGCCTCGATCCGGTCGGCGATGTGTTTCCGCACCGCCGGGCTTAAATCGCCCTTGGTTGGGTCAACCCTAAAGGCATCCAAGTCTCCAGGAGAAGTGTAGCTGAACTTCCCCGTCTCTCTAGCGGTAAACAAGTCTCCGACAGCTTTGACGTTGGCTTCCAGCCGTTGCCGGAAACTCGGCGCTACTACGCTGGAGCTTTCATAAATGTCTCCGCTCCTAATTCCACCGGCGGCTACCCGCTCAGCAGGTGGCATTTGGCCCCTGGAGCGTATGCCCTTTTCCATCTCGAACCCGTTCCGGTAGTATTTTACCGAACCATCGGCCTCAACTACCCTCGTGATAGGGCCGTCTGCCTCGGCATAGACCATAATAGCCGGGTCTTGCTCCGTTGCCCCAAAGGCTGCTCTCCCCATAAACTTGTCGGTTGCGTCCCCTGCCTCAAGAAAGAAGTACTGCTCCGCATAGCCCTTGCCGGGCTTAGACATTGCCTCCGGCCCGGCGGCTACTACTTTGCCCACCGGCGTTGAAGTGAAATACAGCGACGTGCCCTCATTTGCAGCTTGGTAAGCTTGGCCCAGCCGAGACGGGGTGTAGATTACTTCCGTCCAACTGATTATCCCGCGGTATTCGCCGGTTCGGGCCAGGGATTCTATTACATCGGCGGAGATGGCCTCACCGCTTCCGCTTTTGGGTATTAGTAGCTTTGGGATGCTGCCGTGCGCCGTTGCCTGGGGCACATACCCGCCAAATAGCGGCACCACCCTTCCACCCGGCAATGTGACCTGAGTGGGCGTCACGGCACGGGTGATAGTCCTCGCCCCTGGGTCAATAACGTTGGTGTAGCCCACTCTTCCAACGTCCAGGGCCGGACTTACGGCGGCGCCCAGCGCAATATCCCCGATAAGCTCCTGTCTGGTAATCCCTATCCTCCCGCTCTCATCCGGTAGCAGCGTGTAGCCTGTGTCCGCCCCGGCCCCGCCTGCCGCCTCGGTCACGACCCGTCCGCCCCATTTACTGACGAATTTAGGCGTATGCTTTTCTGCTGCCTGGAGTGCATAGCGGCCCCCCATTTGACCTAATCCGCCGGTCAGGGCGCCTCCAAATCCTCCCTGCAAGGCCCGTTGGTAGTCGTCTCCGGTAAGCTCAAACCAGCCCTCATCTCCTTGCTGTATCAGGCCAAAGGTATAAGGTACGTACTGGTCTCCGGTGGGCAAGACAACGCTGGTGCCAGCCCCTATCCCCGCGCCGAGCCCTACCCCAAACGCATTGCTGTCGACAAAATAGGGAGCGGCCGCTGTAACCCCGGCGGCGGCGGGCAGGTAGAGAACGGCGTCCCTGGCCCGTTGCCCGCCAAAGCTGTCAAACAGGGCGTCATTCTCGGCGCTACGGCCCAAGTGCCTTTCCCCGTAGCTCTCAAAATAGCGCACCAGCTTGGCTTGGGTTTCAGTGTCCCCATTGAACCTTGCCTGATCCATAGCCTCGGCAAACTCTTCCGGCTTGAAATCAGCGTTGGGGTCAAGGGGGGTTGTGTTGCTATAATTGTCCGTGACGGAAACCGGGATCTTCAACCTGTCGGTCGCCTCCCGCTCCGCTTGGTCGGCTTGCTCTTCCTTGTCTAGCGCCTTAGATAATCTTATCTTGAGCTGCTCTTTTGGGACTGCGGCAATGGCTTCTTCATCGGTCATTAACCCCGCGCCCTTTACCCCACGCCGCACCAGCCAATTCCTGGCCTCCGTTCCAAAGTGGGGTAAGTTCCGTTCATACCGCGCCTGCTGTAGCTGACTGCGGAGTTGCCAGTGCTGGACTAGCTCCAGGTCGGTCAGGGCTTCCATTTCATCAGTATATTCATCGCCCAGGACTTCAATGTACTGGTTAGCAAGTTCCCTTATCTGCCGGTCGCGGATCGCCGAGTCTGCGGCGATCCGGTTTTCGACCAGCGTCACCAGCTCCTCGGTGCTGTGCGCCTCGGGGTCATACCCGAATTGTTCGGCAAGCTGGTATAATTTCGGGGTAGCCGGGTCGTTCAGTTCCGACGCCGGCGTCCCTCCACTAAAGGTGATGCTGCCGTCTGGGTTGCGCGCCACGTTTCCGACAAAGTTTCCGGCGCCGACATAGGGGCCGGCCTCTTCCTCGCCGGTCCCATCCTCAAAGCCCAAGCGGGCAATTTGGGCCTGGAGTACCTGGTTGTTGAACTCAACTAACTGTTCTCCGGACAGCCCGTAAACGTTGTAGCCCTGCCGTACCAGGTTGGCGCGGGCCGACTTAACCGCTTCGTTGCCCGACCAGTCCAGGTAATTCCCGCCTGCTTCCTTTGAGTACGCAGGGGGATAGGTAGCCTGGGGCGGGGTAACTGCTACTTCTTCGGGTAATTGGACGCCCACTGCGTTTACCAGCTTTGCCTTGTAGGTCGCCACCCACTCTCCAGCGTCAACCTTCTTGCCCTCGCTGTTCACGACTCTTACCCCGGTTAGGTCGCCCAGGCTATTCAGGTGGGTCAGGCGTTCCTCCGGTGGCAGCTTGTTGATTTCCTGAATCTTCGATACCAGGTCGGCGTCGTGTTCACTGCGCTGCTTTGACTCCGTTAGCTTTGCCTTGTAGGTCGCCACCCACTCTCCGGCGTCAACCTTCTGGCCCTCGCTGTTCACGACTATTAGCCCGGTTAGATCGCCCAGGCTATTCAGGCCGGCCAGACGTTCCTCCGGAGGTAACTCGTTGATTTTCTCAATCGCCGCTACCAGGTCGGCAGAGGACAACAAATCGGGGTTGCCGTCGATAGTCCCGTTACGGTAACGGCCTAGTACTACAGTTGCAGAACAAATGCGGGTAGAATCAAGGCAGTCAAGGGCTGGAGAGGTGAGGCGGTGGTAGGTGTGATAGAAGATGTGGCGGAGGTGGCCCGTTGGGCGAAGGGAATCGAAGGGGTACACCAGTGCATTGCGGGACGATTCCGGCGTCCCGAGCCGCGTAGGCGGGCGCTGGACTACCTGCGGGGGCTGCTGAGTCCCGTGGAACGCAAGAATGGCTGGCAACCGGCGGAGCAGGCGGGGGACGCCACCCCCTATGGGGTGCAGCGCCTGCTGTCCACCTACGTCTGGGACGCCGACCTGGTTCGCGACGATCTCAGGGACTACGTGGTGGAGCATCCGGGCGACGTCCGTGGAGTTCCGGTGGTGGACGAGACGGGATTTCTGAAGAAGGGGAACAAGTCCGTTGGGGTGCAGCGGCAGTATAGCGGCACGGCGGGGCGGATCGAGAACTGCCAGGTCGGGGTATTTTGACCTACGCCTCTGCCGAGGGGAGGACCCTGCCGGACCGGGAACTCTACCCGCCTCGCGTGTGGGTTGATGACCTGGAACGGAGGCGAGAGGCTGGGGTGCCTGAGAAAGTGGCATTCCGCACCAAGCCGCAACTGGCCCGGCGGATGCTGGAGTGGGCGCTGGAGCGGATGCTGGAGCGGGCGCTGGAATCGGGAGTGCCCTTCGGCTGGGTCACTGGGGACGAGGTCTACGGCAACGACCGCCGCCTGCGGCTGCGGCTGGAGCGGCGAGACGTTCCCCACGTGCCGGCCGTCAGGAGCAACGAGAAGCTGTGGGCAGAGACGGACAGGGGATGGCGACAGGTGCGGGCGGACCGGCTGGCGCCTGGGGTGGAGGAACCCGGCTGGGTGCGGCGCAGCGCGGGCGACGGCGCCAAGGGACCCCGGGTATACGATTGGGCGCGGGTGGAGATCCGGCCCTTGAAGGAGCCGGGCAAGGGGTGCTGGCTGCTGGTCCGGCGCAGCATCGCCAAGCCCGGGGAGTTGGCCTATTACGTCTGCTTCGGCCCGGAGAGTACGACTCTGGAGGAACCGGTGCGGGTGGCCGGAACTCGTTGGACCATCGAAGAATGCTTCGAGGAGGCCAAGGGAGAGGTGGGTCTGGAGCAGTATGAAGTCCGGAAATGGGATGGCTGGTACCGGCACATCACCCTGGCGATGCTGGCCCACGCCTGCCTGGCGGTGGTCAGGCAACAGGCGTCGGAACAAGGAGGTCCGGGAGAAAAGGGGGCGGTCCCAGATTGGACGAAAAGCTGATACCCCTGACGGTGCCCGAGGTCCGGCGGTTGCTCTACCGGCTGATATGGAGACATCAACCTAGGGACGAATCAGTGCTGCGGTGGTCCCGGTGGAGACGGCGGCACCAGGCAACGGCCCGGCGCTGCCATTACCGACGCCGCCAGAAACTCCTCACCACATTTCTGCAACTGTAGTACTAGGCAGAATTCTGGAAATCGCGTCCTTTAAAAGGTTTAGGACTCTAGGTTCAAGCCTGGCATCTTCAGCACGTGCAGCATAGTCCAGGGTCATGAGTAGTTCTTCCACATCACAGAGTTCTGTCATCCAGGAAAGTCGCTCATAATCCAACGGGTCTAAGTCGGAGAACCCGTTCAAATTCCGCTCTCCGAGATGTCGGTTAGCTCCATAAGCGAAGATTAAAGGGTCGTGAAACGGCTGTGACAAATCCTCTATCTGGGTGCTATTGGTTAATTCGAGGCCTTGTAGTTCACCTTTTCCATCAAAGCCCAAGTTCATCCCAACACTAATATGGGAACTTGGGCTGATTCCGGTCTCTGCCTCTGTGCTCGACTGGAACCCGACGCTGCCGAATACTAGCTGAGCACTTAGCTTCACCTCCGTTGACACGTCTCGTGGTAGTGTTTCAAGAACTTGGTCGTCTGCCTCCGGCAGGGCGGGGGTCAGAGTCCCATCCGTAAGGGGAGGAATTTCCCCTGTTTCGGTTGTGCCCGGTGATGAATCAGCCACTTCAGGAACCGGGCGCATCCATGCGAGGCATTCAAGGAGAGTAGTCTTTCCAGATCCGTTCTCTCCGATGATAAGAGACCACTGAGCTGGGCGCCCATCAACCGTAAGGTCCAATTCTTGCCGTCCTCCGAAACAACGAACGTTCTCAATCTCGAGAGTTGCGAAGTAGACTAGTGGTGTAACGTTCATATCGGAATCTCCAGTTTGGAAGGTTCCATCAGGATTTTATCTTATTCGCCACAGGCGGGCTTGTCTATTGGTATTCTAATCAACTATCCATCTGGCTTTGCCTGGAGACAACACTCACCACGAAACCTCAGCAGACACTACAGTGGCTTGTCGTTAATCCAAGCCAGACGCCGGACCCGATGGACGGCGTGGCCCGGGAGCAGCTGCAGATACTTGAGAGCGTCGAGTTGGAGCTCGCCGACGTGCGGCGGCGGCTGGAGCGCCGCTACAACCTGGTGGAGACCACCGACATGGACATCAACAACTTTAAGCCCCGTATCCGGGACCACCGGGACCACCGGGAGCGTCAGGAGAGGCTTGAGGCCACGGCGGAGAGGGTCAGGGCGTTGCTGTCCCAGCGGCGGGTCGTGTTGGATGATGTGAAGACCATCACCTCCTACGCCGAGGACATGGGCAAGTTTCGGAACGAGAGCGAGCTGACCGAGCTCAGAGCCTTCGTCAAGGAAATCGAGGTCAGGCCTGGCAGCGCCGGCGTCCGCTATAGCATCCCCATACCCAGAACAGCCAAATACCTGGAAGGGGCGCCGAGGAGGTGGCCCTTCACGGGCCGGTACTGTCTACCGTCAAGTATGGCGGGATGGCGGTGCCTGCAAGTTCGTAGGCGATGCTAAATACAAGAACCTGACAGGGAAATCGGTACCTAAACTAAAGCCAAGGTGAAATGTACATATCGCTAGACCGCACTATCGGTGCCCACCCAGTTGGGGCCTAAAGGTGATATGTGGTGCCGTGGAGTCCTTTCGGTCATCGTCAAGCCCCCCGAAATGCACATCTCACCTTGGTATTGGTTTGGCTACGTGATCTTACATATGATGCACACCTGTGGAATGTACAAAGTCGAGCTAAGGAAGCGCACGGCGAACTCAAGCCGTGCGCTTCGGTAAACCTGTCGAAATGGTCCGGGAAGCCTGCGGCCGGGCTAGACGAACCAGCCCATGCCTTCCCAGTGGCCGCGCAGGAAGGCTATCTGGCCTCCGTGGACGATGTTGTCAAAGACCAGGACACCCATGATGGTCTCTTTCGGCTCGGGGTCCGAACCGGGCCTCAGGCTCATGGTGGCGCTCAACTCCGCGTCGGTCACGGAGGACATATAGTCCCGGCAGCAGGCCTTCATGGCCTCATAGTACCCTACCAGGACGTCTTTGGAGGGAAGCGACCACGCGGCCACGCGCGCCGCGTCCCAGCCTTGGCCGGTCGTCTCCGGGTCGTCGCTCAGGCCGAATTTCTCGCACCAACCGTCCTCTATCCATATCTGAGGCTTGCCTTGGAACCTGGTATTCATGAAGACGTCCACCACCCGGCTCAGGTGGAAGAGGAGCCAACCGATGGAATTGTCGCTGTCGGATATCCGGCGCGCCAGTGTCTCATCACTCAGCCCGTCTATGGCACGGTCTACCATACCCCAGTTACGTTCCAACGCATTTGATACTCCGGCGGAAACAGCCATGATTACTCTCCAAAAGTTTCGTTAGTTTGGGGTTGCGGGGCTAATTATAACAGCCCCAGAACCGGAATGGTAAGGTAGCGCCGACGATCAAAAAGAGACCTGCTACTGATCTGCGGCTGTAGTATTAGGGTCCTTTCGGTAGTCTTCAAGACCCTCGAAATGCACATCCCACCTTGGCTTTGGTTTAGGATGCCGCTGGACCAGAGTTTGTTTAGGTTCATTGGAAGAGTCCGGGGGAGTCTGCGGTTCTGAGCTTTCTGGGCCGGGCGGAGTCAGGGATGAATCGCCGGCGGTCAAGGCTGGTTTCGCTCTGCGGGCGGTCTGAGGCGTTTTCCTACCCGCTGCACGAGCGGTTCTACCCGCCGAGTCGAGCCAGCCTAATGGTTTCGGGTGTTGCTTCCAAGTGTCTTTGCAGGTAGTGGATTCCTTGGTCTGCGATGCTGATGGAAGCGTTCAGGTCGGCGTTGGTTTGGGTAGGCGTTATGCTTCGTATTCATCCTTGAAGTTTTGCAATTTTGTCCGGTTTAATTGGTCAGTATTTGAAATATGGCCTGGGTTATTGATTGCAACTCTTGGTCGGATAGTTTTCCGATAGGGTTTGTTAATCTTTGTGTTGAGAGTGTTCTGACTTGTCCTGGCAGTACCCAGGACTGTTTGGGCATCGCTATGGAGCGAATTTCTGCTTTGGGTACGCGCGGTGAGCCGGGAGGGATTGATGTAATTAGCGCGGCTATGACGAGTTGGGTACTGCCGTTGAAGTGGTCGTTGCTTCGAACGAGGATGGGGCGAGGGTTTCCTTGCTCGTGACCGACTACTGCTTGGGCGGACTCGAGCGATGCCCACCATACTTGACCTCTCAATATTGCGGCCATTCTTTTACGTCCTCTTGTAGGCCTTCCTCGGCAAGCTTGATGCCTGCTTCAATGTCGATTCGGGCTATGTCCCAATTCTCTTGGGTTTGCGGCTGTGCTTTTCTACACCAGGCCTCGTAGCTTACTGTGCTTGTGGCTATTTTATTGATGTACGTTGCTATGTAAGATATTGCGTCGATCGGGTCGGGAAATTGTTCGTTTTGGATCTGTTTCCAGAGGTCTTGCCACTGGAGGGTCTGAAGCCAGGCGTGGATGGCTGAATGCAGGTTTTGCTGGTTGCCGAGGTCGGGCACGTCGGTGACGAGTACACTCAAACTTTTGTGCAGGTCGGCGTCGTTGAAGAAGGTGGCATTAAGGTTTTCGAGTCTGTCTATATCTGCCGGAGAGAAGCCGTGGTCTTTAAGTTGGGTCATCCACTGTGAGTAGTCCATACTGATGAGCCTGGCAAGGGTGTGTCGCATTGCCCAAGTGAGATATTGGCTGGATTGGGAGTCAGTGATAAGGTCAAGGATCGGAGTTTGCAGAGTGGTCATTTCGGACTCCTCTTTGCTGTCGGTTCTTCAGTTTTCTGATCGAGGTGCTTCGGGACAGCGGGGATTGTTTTCCAGCTTGTTAAGGGTATTGTCTCTTATTTTAACCTGTCTTGGGAGTTTTGCAATTTCCCCTCCTCCTCTTCCTCCACGGTGTACCAAAAACAGGTGTTTTTGTTACAATGCCTTAAACTGGGGGTTTTGGGCAGGGGTCCCCCTGTAACAAAACCCCCACATTTTTGGGCAGGGTCAAAACCGATGATTTACGGCTATCTCCGCACCTCCCGAACCGCCGTTGACGGCCTGGCCGGGATGCGCCCCGAAACCCAGCTCCAGGCCTTGGCCGATGTCGGGGTGGAGCCTGCCAACATCTTTCAGGACGTGGGCAGCTCCGGCTCCGTCCCGGTCAGCGACTGTGCGGGCCGGACCGAGCTTGACACTAAGTTGCGCCGCGGCGATACCGTCACCGTGGCCGCCCTGGACCGGATCAGCCGCAACCACGTTTGACCTGGTCGGCGTCGTGGAGTCGCTGCACCGGCGCGGGGCGGGCATCGCTTCCCTGGCTCCGGCCGGAGTCCTGGCTCCATCCGCTCAGCGCCCACAATCTGCTGGACGCCTGGGCGACCACGGATGAAGTCCTGGCTCCATCCGCTCAGCGCCCACAATCTGCTGGACGCCTGGGCGACCACGGATGAAGTCCTGGCTCCATCCGCTCAGCGCCCACCCCACCGAGGTCGAGCAAAGGGCCCTGTTATTGAAAGGACCCTGTTATTGATATGCAGCCGCCCTTGCCAAACCCGCGCCCCATAGCCTAAACTCACCGGCACACAGCATCGGACAACGCCATGCTCGTCCTGCACGCCGCCCAAGCAAAAGGAAGCTTCGTCCTCTGGAGCGAGGACTCCGAACCATGTCTGACGCAGTCCGACCGGCAGGCGGCTGGAAAACACCCCTACTGCGCCCAGGCGCAGGTCATGGCCGAAGCGGTCGGGCTCGAAACGGGCGACGCCAGCTTCGCCAAAGCAATCGCTTGGCTGCCCAGCCGGGGTGACGCTCCCGTGCCGTCCAGCCCCATGGCTGGGCCCACGCCCAGGTCGCGAGCCAAGCCACGAATCAGGCCATGGACCGTATCAACGCTCCATCTGAAGCCGGAGCAAGGCGTGCCGCTGCTGCAGGCGTGCCAGCAGCGGCACGTCCTGAAACCCGGCGTAGCCATCGGAACGGGGACCTGGCCTACTGGACCCACGCCCTGCCGCTGGCAGCCTCCCTGACGGCCCGGCAACAATTCCTGCCCAGCCTGTCCGAACGGGGCGATCAGACCGTGGCGGCATGGATTCCGGTGTTCATCGGGGAGGACGCACACCGGCTGGCCGAGTTGGCCGGACTGATGCCGCCGTCGGCCAGGGCGCTCACCGGCACAGAGACGACCGATCCGCCGGCCGAGACGACCGATCCGCCGGCCAACTCGGCCCAAGCCGTCCTCCGGGAGTTCATAACAGTCCAGGTTGACCATCTGGCGCGCGTCGGCACGGACACCAAAAACCCGGCGCAGCCGCAGTTCGACTCCGCCCACGACGCCTGGCTGTCCGCCCTGGGCCAAGCCAACCCGGCGGTCCGGAGCAGCCCGGCACAGCTCCAGCAACTCCGCCGTCAGGTCGCCGAATGGCACAGGCCCCTGGCCATCGCCGTCAACTCTCCCTACCGGCTCTGCCTCAGGCTGGAAGAGCCGCCGGAACCCAGCCCAAACGACGCGGTGCCGGCCATCCGGCAGGACGACTGGTACCTGCGCTACCTGCTCCAGCCGCACGACGACCCGAGCCTGCTGCTCCCCGCCGAGGCCGTCTGGAATAATCAGGTCAATGGACTCCACCCGGACTTAAACCCCGCCGAGTTCCTGTTGAGTTCCCTGGCCCAAGCCGGTTCGGTGTGTCCACCCATCACCGACAGCCTGAAACGCCGGCACCCCGCAGGTTGCCGGCTGAATACCGAGGAGGCCTACCGGTTCCTGGAAAGCCGGGCCGCCGCGCTGCAGCAAGCCGGCTTCGGCCTGCTGCTGCCCGCCTGGTGGACCCGGCAGGGAACCAAGACCAGGCCCGGCGTCCGGGTCGGGACCAAGACGCCGGCCATGCCGGGCGGCTCCGGCATGACTATGACCTCCCTGATCGACCTCGATGTCGAGCTGGCCCTGGGCGACGCTCCCATATCGGCGCAGGAACTGGAGGAGCTGGCCGACCGGAAGGTGCCGCTGGTGCGGTTCCGGGGGCAATGGCTGGAGATCAACGCCGACGACATCCGGGCCGCCGCTGATTTCTGGCGCAACCGCCAGCAGGTCAGCCTACGGGAAATCGTGCAGATCGGGCTGGGCGCCGACCGGCGGGCCCAGGACGACAACGTCTCTCTGGGGGCCGACGACTGGCTTCGTGATCTCCTGGAACAACTGAAGCAGAAGGGCCGGATTGAGCAGTTGGACGCCCCCGAGGACTTCGTCGGCCAGCTCCGGCCCTACCAGCAACTGGGCTACTCGTGGCTGGTTTCCTCAGGAACTGGGGGCTGGGAGCTTGCCTGGCCGACGATATGGGCCTGGGTAAGACCGTCCAGACCCTGGCCGCCCTGCAGCTGGACTGCCAGCAAGGCAACGACCGGCCCAACCTGCTGGTCTGCCCAACATCCGTGATCAACAACTGGCAGCGGGAGGCTGCCAAGTTTACGCCGGACCTGGCCGTGCTGCTGCATCACGGCCCGAACCGCCAGAGCGGGGCTGCCTTCCGGAGGCAGGCCGACGGCCACTATTTGGTCATCACCAGCTACGGCACGATGAACCGGGACCGGGAACTGCTCGACTCCATAGCCTGGCGGGCGGTCATCCTGGATGAAGCGCAGAACATCAAAAATCCGGCGTCCCAACAGGCCCGGACCGCCCAGGGACTCCGGGCCGATTACCGGATAGCCCTCACCGGCACACCGGTGGAGAACCATGTCGGCGACCTATGGTCCATCATGCAGTTCCTTAACCCCGGCCTCGTCGGTTCCCAAGCCGAGTTCAAGCGCAACTACTTCCGGCCCATCCAGACCGACCGGGACGGAGCAGCGGCGGCTCGCCTGCAGAAAGCCACCGGGCCCTTCATCCTGCGCCGTCTCAAGACGGACCGGTCCATCATCGACGACCTGCCCGACAAGAACGAGACCAAGCAGTACTGCAACCTGACCCGGGAGCAGGCAACGCTCTACCAAGCCGTGCTGCGTGAGGCGGAGACCCGCCTGGAGTCCGCCGAGGGCATGAAACGCCGGGGTTCCATCCTGGACACCCTGACCAAGCTCAAGCAGGCCTGCAACCACCCCCGCCAACTGCTGGGCGACAACTCCGCCATTACCGGCCGCTCTGGCAAGCTGGCCCGCCTGCAGGAAATCCTGGATGAGGTTTTGCCCGCCGGCGACCGGGTGCTGCTGTTCAGCCAGTTCGCCGAGATGGGAGCCATCCTGCAACAGCACGTGCAGGAGACCTATGGCCTGGAAACCCCTTTCCTTCACGGCGGCGTCACCCGGAAGCGGCGGGACCTGATGGTGGAACGTTTCCAGAACGACGCCGCTGGCCCGCAGGTCTTCGTCCTGTCCCTCAAGGCGGGTGGCTCCGGCCTCAACCTGCCCCGGGCCAACCACGTGATCCACTACGACCGGTGGTGGAACCCGGCCGTGGAGAACCAGGCCATCGACCGGGCCTTCCGCATCGGCCAGACCAAGGACGTCCACGTCCACAAGCTGATCTGCGCTGGCACGCTGGAGGACCGCATCGACCTCATGATCGAAATCAAGCAGGAGACCGCCGACCAGGTGGTGGGGACCACCTCGGAACGGTGGCTCACCGAGCTGTCCAACGCCGAACTCCGGGACGTGTTGGCCCTCAGCGCCACCCCGGTGGACTGACCCGGCGGACCGACCAAAGGCAACCTAAGCTCCCCGACGCAGGAACTACGATGAATTACAACGGCTACGAGTACACCAAGCCAATCGAAGTCAGAGGCGGCATCCGGGCCGGGTCGAAACGCGGCGCCTTCGGCTCCAACCGGTGGGCCAAGCGGTGGATCCAGACCCTTGAGGAATTCCGCATCGGAACACGCCTCGACCGGGGCCGCTCCTACGCCCGCCGGGGACAGGTCATACGGGTTCGGATGGACTGGTCGGCACATCGCCGCTCCTACGCCCGCCGGGGACAGGTCATGTCCGTCGATGTTCAGCCCGGCGGCGTAACGGCCAAGGTGCAGGGCTCCCGCAGGAGGCCATACGACGTGAGCATCGAGGTCCGGACCATCAGCCCGCCGGACTGGGAACGGCTCCAGGAGGCCATGACTGAACAGCCCATTATCGCTGCCAGCCTTCTGTCGGGCCGTATGCCGGACAACATCGAGGAGTGCTTCCGGGCCGTCGGCCTGTCCATGTTCCCCAACCGGCGGGACGACCTGGAGACGGAATGCTCGTGTCCCGACTGGTCCAACCCATGCAAGCACGTCGCCGCCGTGTATCTGCTGCTGGGCGAGGAGTTCGACCGGGACCCGTTCCTGATCTTCCGGATGCGGGGCATGGACCGGGAGGACCTGTTGGTTCCGGAGTTCCGCCGCTCCGCCCAGACCCTGGAGGGACCCACCCTGCCCGCCGAGCCCCTGCCGCCGGAACCCGGGGAGTTCTGGTCCAACCCGCTGACGGCGCTGGGGGAAAAGGACCATGCCGGCCCGGCGATCATACCAGAGCTGGCTGCCGCTCTGCCGCAGCAGCTGGGCCGGTTCCCGCTCTGGCAGGGCACCCGGGAATTCGTGCCGGCCATGCAGGACATCTACCGCGCCGCCTCGCAACGGGCAGTCGAACTCCTCCTCGCGGCGGAACCGCCCGTCAAGGCAGCTGCGGAGTCCGATTCGGCAATTGAAACGGACCAGGCACACGCCATCACCGTGGCTCCGGTCCCTTAGCTAAACTAAAGCTGTGAAACGCCACGGGCTTTAGGCCAGTGATCGCCACGGTCATTAGTCCACCCTGAGCGGGACTGATATAGATTTGCATCAGGTTGCGGCTGAGGAGTCAATCACCTTCCTTGTCGCCGAGTAGTTTCCGGTGGGACGACAGTTTCTCTCTGTAGTAGGCCCCCTCGATGACGATCTGGCAGCTGGCATTGGCTAGCCGGTCTCCAGGGCGCTGTTACCGAGGATGGGGTCGTCGAAGCGGCTGAGCCATTCCTCCACGGCCCGGTTGCTGGTGCTGGTGCTGGTGCTGACGCTGGTGCTGGTGCTGGTGCTGGTGCTGGTGCTGGCGCTGACGCAGCTGGAGACCCGGTGGCGGCTGATGATCAGCTCGTAGAGGTCTGCGGATTGCTGTCCGGTGAGCCGGTGCCGGCCCAGGTCGGCCAGGATGAGCAGACCTCGTTATATCGACCTGTTGGAGCGGCGACCCTCCGGGGCTCTCACGGAATTGGAATCGCTATAGGGGATCAGAGGTCACTCAACCGTCCAGGGTGGCGGCAAGAGCCTGCTTCACCGTGGCCGGCGAGCACTGCATCACCCGGGCGATGTGCCGCAGCCCCGCGCCCTCCTCCGTCATCCGGCGGCACTGCGCCACCTGCTCCGGGGTCAAGACGGGCGGGCGTCCCATCCGCTTCCCGCCGGCCCGGGCCTGGTCCAGGCCCAGCTTGATGCGCTCGCTGGTCGAGTCCACTTGGTAAGCCCCCTGAGCCAGCATGGACCGGCGGAAGAACTTGGCTGCGGCGCTGCCGTCGCTGGTGTCGATGTTCTCCCTGAGGGCCACGATGCCAATGTTCCGCTCGGTGAGGTCGGCCTGGATGCGCACCCCGTCTTCGAAGTTCCGGCTCAACCGGTCCAGGAAGGCCACCGCCAGGGTATCGCCGGGCCGGAGTCGGGACATCAGTTCCTGCCAACCGGTACGCCGCAGGGTGCGGCCGGTGGCGATGTCGGAAAAGATCAGGTCTTCACGGATGCCGTGGTCGGCCAGCAGGCGGAGTTGGATCTCCAGGTTCCTGGCCTCATCGTCGGACTTGCTGACCCGGGCGTAGCCATAGGTGACGGGGAGCATGGTCATGGGAATCAAGTCGCCAGCGCGGGGCAGCGTCCTCCTGCGGGAAGTGTTCAGAAAACGGGCGTTTTTGAACACCCCCCACCTGCGCCCCGCGCCAGCTTTGACCAAGTGTTCAACAACCCTGTTCAACAATAGCAACCGTTCAACAACTGCGTTAAGGGTTTGTTGGACACCTTCCGCACTGGCTGGTTCCGTTTGCTTTAGAGGTTCTCGGGGGCAGTCGGAATCGGAGCAAACCCCACTTCCGTACGGAACCGATCGGCATGGCATGTTGACAAAATGTAGACAAATGGCCTGCCTCCGGGGCGCGCGGCAGGGCCCTTAATTTTTGCCTCCTGCGATGGTTAGCCTCCCTGCTGGGGTGCCCCTGCCTCCTGGTTCTCCCGATGTTGACACTCTTCTGCTACGGATGTGGCAAAGCCGTAGATACGAATCGCTATCTGAGTCTAAAAGTGATGTTGAATAAACCAGCGATTACAGGACATCTTGCCCGCTGCTCTGTAACGTCCTCTTGAGACTCGTCGAGCTGGCGTTGATCAAGTCTTGGTAGCGCAGCGCTGACGTTTCTTGCAGCGTAGTCTTGCAGCGTAGTCTTGCTGCTTGGTTTTTATTGGCCAGGGTGGCTGCCGTACCGGCGGCCTCCTTGGAGGCGGGGTCAGTCGCGTGGGCCTACTGGGCTCCTGCAATGGAATCCGAGGTGGTGTTGGACAGCATTCTGCCGTCCTCGGTGCAGATGGCGCCGGTGGCATCGCAGTCGGTGGTTTCGGGCAGGGTGATGGTGACGAAGCCGTTGCCGGCGGGGTCCACCTCCACGGTCCAGCCCTAGTACTACAACGACAGTTTATATGGCACAGTGATTTTCGCGAACAAATTGAACCTGACAACGTACTGCGATGAGCCTACTCCAATAGCTCGCTCGTGGCCGAGTAGGAAGGGTCAGACTACATATTTGGCAATCCGTCGTTGTAATACTAGGAGCTGCGGCAAGTTGGCGGGGAAGGCGTAGGTTCTTCTCCTGTAGTTAGTGCGCTGTCTCGGCATAGCGCCAGTCCTTCTCAGGACGGCCGCAATCCCCCCGCAGGATGTCCAAGCCGTCAGCCGTGCGGTGCGCAGGCAAACCCGTTCTCCCGCCGCCCCCGAAGCTCGGGACGCATCCAGACCGGGAGAGGCCTCTGCCCTCCCACGGCCATCCGCATATGCGGGCTTTTCTTGTTGCCTGGAAGGCCAAGCGCCGTGCACCCGTCCGGTGTATCCGCTTGGCCTGGAAACGGTGAACTCCCAGCCGGTTGGAGAGCTTCCTGCCGTCCTCGGCGCATATGACCCCTTGGTTATCGGAGTCCGGCCGCACCGTGATTCGCCTGGGAATGTTGCTGAGCTTGTCCTCTGTTGTGCCTTGGTAACGGTTGCCGCCCGTCGGTGTTCGCCCGCCCCGCCTGGAAAGGCGGGACGGGCTTGCCTTGGCGGCGCACTCGATCAGGGGACGAACACCTGGGCCGGTAAGCCGTCCCCGTCGGCGGTGATGGCGACCACGTAGTAGGTGCAATTGAAGCCGTTGGGAGACTCGGGCGGGATGCCGTCGCTGGCCCCGTGAACGTAGATAAGGGTGTTGCTGCCGACACTGGCGATTGGATGGGCGTAGAGGTCGTCGGAGGGTTGACCCCTGTGCGTGGGCAGGATCCGGTAGCCGGTGATGCCGCTCACCCCGTCCGGGGCCTCCCAGGTCAGGGTGACCTTCTTCCGCGAGCTGTCGCCGGGGAAGTCCTCCATGGTTGCCGTCAGGTTCTTCGGCGCGTCGACGGGCCGGGTGTAGTCCTCGCCGTTGTACGTCGTGAGGCTGGTCAGGGGCAGGAAGGACAGGGGCGCGGCCTGGAGCTGCTTACTGGGCCGTACGTCCAGTACCCGCAGGTTGTCCAGGCCCCTGAAGATGTCCAGATCGCGGAGGTTGATGCCACCATCTTCATATCCTCCATCGGCGATGCGCAGGATCTCCAGGCTGTACAGGCCGCCGAAGGCGCCCACGGGCACGGAATCCGACTGCAAGAGGGTGTTGTTGAGGTCCAGCTCGATCAGGTTGCTCAGGTCCTCGAATATGCCTCTGGATAAGCTCATCAGGTGGGTGTCGTTGATGTCCAGGGTCTCCAGGTTGTGGAGGCCGTCGAATACGCCTGGGGGCAACTGGGGGCGGAGGCCGCTCAGTGCGTAGCCGCTCAGGTCCAGCCGCGTCAGTCCGGACAGCCCGGCGAAGTCGCCGGCCTTCAGGCCGTAGCCGGACTTGCCTGTGAGGTCCAGCTCGGTGATGCCCGCCAGGTCCAGCTGCGAGGTTATGTGGCAGAAGTCGAAGGAGGGCGTGGCCTCCACGATGGCAGCGGCCACCGCCGGGGAGTGGCCGCAGATGTCGATGAGCGGAACATCCAGTTCCACGTCGACCACCTGCCGGTCGGTCCAGTTCGGGTTTGTCGTTCCGTCCCATTTGTAGAATCCAACTCCGTCGTTATAGACAGTAGCGGTTGCGCTGCTGGACTCCAAGTTGGTGGAGCCCACGCGCAGAGTGAAGTCGAATGGGAGCGCCGGATGGACCTGGAGAACGAACCCGGGGTTAGCACCCTTCTCAAAACTGACAACCTCTACGATGTATTCGACGCCACCCACGTCGAACGTGTTTCCTGGGTAAAGGCTCCCTTGTGGGGCACCAGAAACCGTCGAGTCATACCCATCTAAGGAAGTGCCAACACCCACCGTTATTTTCGTCTCGAAGGCCAGCGTCGGGGGCATGGTGGGGGTGGTGAAGGCGCCGAGCAGCGTGGCGCCCTCCCTGAAGACCACGGGGGTCGTGAAGTCCAATTGCACAGCGACCGCTTCTCCGTCGGACCAGCTCGGGGCCCCCCGCCCACCTGTAATTTGTCCCACCACCACTAGATACATCGCTGCTGTCGAACTCCGTTGTGCCCAGGGTGAGCGTGAACTCAACGCCGTCAGGGAGTGCTTTGTCAAACCCCGGTTGTAGTTCACCCAAATCAGGATAGAGCGCAATAATGGAGTACTCGACGCCACCCAGCTCAAAGGTGGTGGGGGAAATACTCCCGAACGGGTCAACGAATCCACCACTTAAGTCGAGCCCAACATAACCAAAATCGTCAGCACCAACCGTCAGCGTTGCTTGGTAGCTACCCACCGAAGCCTGCCGGGGCATGAACGTTGGGTCCTCGTTTACCTCTACGTCGTAGGCGGCGCCCTGGTCCAGGCCGGTCAGTCTCACGTTGGCGGCGAAATCGGAGAGTGTCAACTCGACGGGATCGGACCAAACGGTGTCATCGCTGGCCTTGTGCCTGAGATAATAGGTTTACCCGTCCTCGTCCTCATCCTCGTTGCTGTGGGGGTACCATTTGAAGCAGCAGCTTCTGTCCAGGTCCGCGCCGGCCAGGGAGACCGTGACCGTGGCCTCCGTGTGGGTCAGGCCGGAGGTCTCGATATCGGCCAGCCGGGCATAATCGGTGCGGAAGATCTCGCGGCCCAAGTCGCCTAAGTTGAACTTCGTTGCCACCCCGTAGCTCGCTACCACCGTGTATTGGGTTTCCGGAAGCAGGCCCATCAACAGGAAACGGGCGTAGCTTCCGGCGGGATGCACGTACATGGTTGCGCTGGACCTGCTGCCAATGACACTCAGCGATACCGCCGGCGCTGCGCTGCCGTAGGCTTGACCAGTGCCTGAATGTCCACCTTGATTAGGGCCGTGGTGTCGGTGACACGCTCCACAGACAACGTGTCTTCCGGCAATACGAGGTCCGGCAGCTCGTAGGCGTAGATCTTGTCGTCACCAGAGTCCGACACCCACATGGTTGTCCCATCCGACCAGATACCGTTAGCTCGGTCATTCTCTGCCTTTAGGGAAATGTACCTGGGAGCGTTGGGAGCCTTGTTCGAATGCCAATAGGCGTAGATTTTGCTAAATCTATCGATTACGAACAGGGTGGTCTCGTCCCCCCATAGGCCAGTAGGGACTGCATTGCCGACTGCGTCCAGGCTAGTGAAGTCCTGGTTGGGTACGCGGGCTTTGGTATCCATGTCATATGCGTATACTCTCGCATCATCGTCATCAACCACCCACATGATGTCTCCGTCGGACCGGATCCCCCAAGGGTAGCCCTCCGGGTATTCTCCATCTTCATTAAACCGGTACAGGTTATTGAACTCCTCACCGGGTACGCGGGCCTTGGTATTCATGTCGTAGGCGTAAATCTTCTCGTCGGCATAGTCGGTGACCCACATGATGTTGCCGTCAGACCGGAGACCGCGAGGATTGTCGTTTCCCGCCGCGTCCAGGGTGTTGAAGTCCTTGGCGGAGTCCCGCTGCTTCGTGGACATGTTGTAGGCGAACAGCTTGGCCGAGGAGGTATCACCGAATCCTGTCTGGGGTCTGTGCGCCACCCACATGGTGGTCCCATCCGACCAGATGCCCATTGGGTTGGTATGTCCGGCCGCCTTGAGCGTGTTGAACTCCTGGCCGTCGTGGGAGGAATAAACGAATGTGAGGCCCCCCTCCGGGGTGGCCGCGGTGCCCGACGCTCCGGCGGCTATGCCGCAGGCCCCGTCGCCGGTCCCTCCGGGGAGGAGGACCGTCCACGTGTTGGAGGTCAGGCTCTTCCCCTGCGGGCGCCGCGCCCGCACCCGGTACGTATAGGCCTCTCCCGCCTCGGCGGTGGCGTCGGTGTAGGCGGTCGCCGTGGAGCCGGTGTCGACCACCAGGGTGGTGAACCCGCCGTCGCAAGTGGCCCGCTGGACCTCGTAGCCCCTGACCCATTCGGCCCCCTCGGCAGGAGCGTCCCAGGTCAGCTTGACCTGCGTCGTGACGCCCTCCTACCCAACTTCAACCTCCATGTACAACTGAGCCAGGAGGTTCGAGGGCCTCCACACTGTCGTCGAAGGCGCGGCCTCGGGCCGCCTCACGTCGACGGAGTTCGTCCACCGGCTCTGTTCGTCCCCGCGCAGGGCGCGCACCCGGTAGACGTAGTACTCCCCGTGGGTCTGGGCGTACCTGTCCTTGTAGGTGGTCTCGGTGGACCCGGTGTCCGATTTCCACCCCAGCAGCTCGTTCTCGCCCTGGTTGGGGCGTCGGCGCAGCACCCGGTGCCCGGTCACGGATTCGGCGTCGGCGGCCGGGGCGACCCAGCTCAGCGCTACGCCGGCCTCCAGTATCTCGAACGTGAGGTTGCCGGGGGCCAGGTTCTCGGGCGTGGCCGGGGGATCAGGCGCCTCCGACTCCGTCGTCGCGACGACGACTTCGTTTGAGCTCTGGCTCTTCACCTGGCCGCGGATGGCCTTGACCTGGTAGGCGTAGGTCTCCGCCGCGTCGGTGGCGGTCGCGTCAGTGTGGGTCGTGTCAGTGGATGCTGTGTCGGTCGTCAGTGTGCCCAGATCCCCCTGGCCCACGGCGCGCAGAACCTCGTAGCCGCTGACGCTAGCGGCGTCCTCCGCCGGGGCGGTCCAGCTCAGGGCCACCCCGCCGCCTTCGGCAAGCCCGGCGGCCAGGTTTGACGGAGCGAGGTCAGCGGGGTCATGGGGGAGTTGGACCTGGACCTGGACCTGGGCCTGGCCCGATGCCTGGCTGCGGTCCTCGCCCCGGATCGCCTTCACCTGGTAGGCGTAGGTCTCGCCCGCCTCGGTGGCGGTGCCATCGGTGTAGGCGGTGCCGGTGGTCCCGGTGTCGGCCGCCAGGGCGGCTAACTCTCCCTCGCCCACGGCGCGCAGAATCTCGTAGCCGGTGACGCTGTCGGCGTCCTCCGCCGGAGCGGTCCAGCTAAGGGCCACTCCGCTGCCTTCGGCAAACGCGGCGGACAGGCCGGTGGGGGCCAGGGAAGCCGGGTCCGTCTCAGGCTCTGGTTCGGGAGTGGAGGTAGGCGTGGGCGTCGGGTCCGGCGCTGCCGGGGTGTCGGCTTTGACGAACCCGGACCACTCGCTGACGCCGGTGGGACTGACCGCCTTCACCCGGTAGATGTACCTGCTCGACGCCGCTACCGACCCGTCGGTGTAGCCGGTCTCCGACCGGCGTTGCTCTTGATCACGTGGAAGACGCCCACCGCGTCCGTGTCCCGGTTGCGGCGCAGGATGGCGTAGTGGGTGACGGTCTGGTCCGTTGCGGCCGTCCAGGTGAGGGCGACCGCATCGTGCTCCGCCGAGGCCTGGAGGCTGGTGGGCTTGGCCGGGGGGTTATTGCCGGTGGCGCCCGCGGTCGGGGCCACCTCCGGGGCCTGGGCCTGAACAACCCAGGGGATGACCAGCAGGCTGGCGGCGAGGACCGCCAGTCCGATGAACAATAGCAGTAGCGGGAGCGGCACAGGCCGCCGGGGGGCGATCATGACTTACCGCCGGCTTGGCAAGGCCAAAAGTCGGAGGGGGGAGGGGGGCTGTGCCAGGTCGCCGGGCACGGCGAACCCCAGCGCGGTCAGCGCGGCAGCTACGGGTATGTGCTCCATTGCCGCTGCCTGCACCGGTCGCTTCGATTCCAGGCGAACGCCTGCCCGCCGGCATTTTCGGGTGGTTCGCCAGGGCATGTTGCCGGTCCGTTCTTTCCACCTGCAGGACGGCGTCGCCGGCACCACAGAAAAGGAGCGGGCCTTCCGGGTCTGGTAGCCGACCCTGGACTTCCCGCCGGACCGTATCTCGAGGGGCTATCAAATGCCAACATTTCATTCGGCGCGTTCTCCACGTTGGGGACGGATCGGTAGGCTTCCGGACAGAAAGCACGACCCACCCAAATACTAAGCAACATTCAAAACATCTAATGACGCCAATAGCAATACTGCCTATGTGCCTATTATGTGGTATATACACCAACAGTGATAATTCGCAACTCGGAAAGACCTCGGCCCAGGCCCCCGCCGAGGCGACCCAACGCCCAGTCAGATGCCTCCCAAGGGTGTGGCGTGGATTCTCACTCCCTCGTCAGGAAGGGCGAAAGGGTTCCGGCAGAGGCGGTTCCATCAATCCGGTGAGCTTTTCCAGGCCCGATGGGTATACCTATCACCCAAGGCCTGGTCGAAGCTCGGTCGGGACAGGGCTCCGTTTTCCTTTTATTTGTGGATCATGACAGGTTGGTTTCGTCTGCTACCTTGTTATACGCCACCTTGTTATCAGAGGTATTTCGCGTTAGATTGATGGTGATGCCTCACCCGGAGCTGCCGGCTCTGCGGTGAAATACCCGGCACAAAGTTGTGGGTAACCAGCAGCATCGCCGTGTCAGACGACCCGGCACGAGGATGGTTTGTGACCGTAACTCAGCCGACGGAGGCAACTTGGGGAGTCCCGTGCTAAGTGTGATACGCATTGCGGCCAGAAGGTTGACGGAGTTCTTTCGGGGGGCCGAGCGGACCAGCCCGGCGGAACTGCTCCACGCTGCCCGGGTGTTGTTGTGGCTCCGGTGGTTCGGTCTGACCGCCGCCTTTCTGGAATCCACTACCGCGTCGACTACGGGTCCCTCAGCCACCTGCTCAACACCCTCTACTGCCTCGGATTCATGGCGGCCAACGGGTATGTTCAATACCGGATCCGCCGCAGCGGGACAGTGAAGCCGGTCTGGCTGTTTGGGCTGAGCGCCCTGGACCTGGCGGCGATCTCGTTCAGCGTGTCCCTTTCCGGCGGTTTCAACAGTCCCTACTTAGCGTTGTACTACTTAGCGGTGGCGGTGTTCGCCTACGTGTTCACCGCTCCCCGGCTGGTCCTGCCCTGGACCACCCTGGTGGCCGCCCTGTACTCGGTACTGAGCGTTACGGTGAAGCCGGGGCTGGACCTCTCCGGCAAGGAGGAGAGCAGCCTGTTCTATAGAGTGGTGGCGCTGTACGCCGTCTCCGCCGCGGTCGGCATCATCGCCGGCCTGGAGCGGGAAAGCAGGAGAAGGGGCCTGGAGCGGGAACTGCAGCGCCAGCGCATCGAGCTCTCCCAGAAGATCCACGACACCACTGCCCAGTGGGCCTACATGATCGGCCTGGGCCTCAAGGGGGCGCTGGAGCTGGTGGACCAGTCCAATGCGGCGCTGCTGGCCAAGCTCCGGCTGGTCGCGGACCTTTCCCGCTCGGCCATGTGGGAACTCAGACACCCCATTGACGGCGGGCAGCTATTCCGGGGGGAGGAACTGGGCGAGGTCCTGGAAGCCCACGCCGCTACTTTCACCGTCATCACCTCGGTTCCGGCGGAGCTGGTCCGGCACGGCACGGAGCCGGACACCTGTCAACCATAACCAAGAGCCTGCTCTTTTCCATAGCCCACAATGCCCTGACCAACCTGCTCCGGTACGCCGGGGCCAGCCGGGTGGTCATCGGGCTGGACTGCACCGGTGAGGAACTGCGGCTGTCCGTGTCCGACGACGGCAGGGGGTTGCCGGAGAACTACGACACCAGGGGCCACGGGTTCAGAAACATGCGGGGCGACGCCGAGCGGATGGGCGGACGCCTTGGGGTGAAAACAAATAAGACTGATGGCGGGGACGGCGGCGGGACCACGGTGACCTGCGTTATACCGTATCAAACTCTCGATGGAGGGGAGTAGATGACTACCGACACCCGGACCAGCGTGATGCTGGTCGACGACCACTCGATAATGCGGGACCTGCTGCGGGACGCCCTGGAGAACACCGGGGAGTTTCAGGTGGTGGGCCAGGCGGCCGACAGGGAGGAGGCCCTCAGAATTGTTGAGGCGGCCGCCCCCGATGTGATCGTCGTGGACGTGATAATGCCGTCCATGACCGGCATCGAAGCCTGTAGGCGGATTATGGAACTGCTGCCCGGAACCAGGGTCCTGATGCTGACCGCCTCCAATGAGCAGGACGCCATCGTACAGTCGATCGCCGCCGGGGCCACCGGCTACCTGCAGAAGTACTCCGGCAAGGAGCAGCTCCTGGCGACCCTGCGGGAGGTCGCTGCGGGCGAGGTCCGAATCCCGGGGGACGCGGCCCGTCGACTGTCCCGGGCGGTGCGCAGTTCATCCATTGACGCCTCCTCTGACCGGCTGGGCACCCTGACGGGGCGAGAGAAAGCGATCCTGAAGCTGTTTGCCGAGGGGCTGACCTATCAGGAGATCGGGGAGATACGGAACAACAGCGGCTTGACCGTGCGCAACGCCGTGTCCGGCCTCCAGAAGAAGCTGGGGTTCAAGACCAGGCAGCAGATGGTGGTCTGGGCGGTGCGGGTCGACCTGGTCGATGACGGCCCGGCCTAGTCTTCTGCGTCCCGGACCGGAACAACTCCCGCTGTTCCGACTTTACGTTCGGTGGCTGCCCGCTGGCCTCGCCCGGAGGCTTTGGCTTGGTGGAACCGGGCGCCGCGTCCCCGCTCGGCGAGTTAGAATGAATCTAGGAGAAGTTGTGGTTTTGCCTGATTCACACCGGCGGTTCGTGGAACTGCCCGACGGGAGGCGGTTCTTCGAGCGCCGCCTGCCGGACCGCGGCGCCCCGGTAATCCCTGGGCGGGCCGCCGCGGCAGGTGGGTAGGCCGTCGGCGGTGGTACACTTTCCCGCCGCCCCGCTCTTCCGAGGTTCCCCGCTACGCCGGAAATGGGTTAGAATCAGGGAATCCCCACCTTCCAGGAGGCGATCCCCCATGACCACTTCCCCCGATACGCTAATCTACTGCTTCAAGTGCCGGGTCAAGACCGAGTCCAACGACCTGGAGCAGGTGGTCCTCAAGAACCATCGGGACGCCACCCGGGCGGTCTGCGCCGTCTGCGGCACCAAAAAGTTCCGCATGGGCAAGCTGGGCTAACCGCCGGGGAGCCCGGGAGCAACTCCCACTTGCGGCGTCAAGCGGCGGCGGGGTCAACCTCCTCCCGGGAGAACCCGTAAGGGCCCCGGGTGGGTTTTGCATAGAACAAGGTGAAGGCCGGCGGGCGGCTTGGTTGGGTTTTTAAGCGGGGAATGAGCGGCTTGCAGTGGAAAAGCAGCGGTAAAACTGACAGATAGGTGTTACAGTCTGGGGGCTGGGCTTGTAATATATGTGCTGAATGTAGGCATAGTTGGTCACGCAACTCTGCTTGCTACTCCGGCGGATTGCTGAATACAACCGCTGGGGGCAGAGGCCGGACTTAATGTCCGGTTTTTCTGTTTTTAAGCTGGGTGTAAAACCCTCGCGGTTAACATAACAGAGCCGGCAAATCTTGTCTATCTTCCGGTCATTTCCCCGAATTTCCTCCGGTTGTAGCGTTCAACCGTCCCGGCGCAGCTCCTCAATTACCCGGCAGGCCAGGCACCGGCAGGATCCGTCCTGGCTGGATAGGTGGCCCTCCGGGGCCCAGTGGACCAGTCGGGCGGCCAGGCCTACCTGGCCTTCCAGAAACCCCTTGGAATAATCGTCCGGCAGCACCTGCTGCACCCGGTTGAGCCGAATGAAAGATATGGCCGTCAGCCACTCGCTCAAGGAACCCGCTGTTGTCATATTAACCGGGTTAATAGCGGGTTGATATGCCCTCCCCTGCGTTCGGAACTCTCTGGCAGCCCCGCTTGACGGCATATTAACCGGGTTAATAATTTCAGCTCCTATCGATACCACTCAGTTTTGGCGTTGAGCCGGCTTCCACGATGGACCTGAACAACGGTGCCGGCGATTGCTCCGACTGCGGCGGCTGCCAGAATTTCCACCAGGGCTTGGGTTTCAGCTGGGGCGGTTCCCAAGACATGATACCCTCCGCGTTCAGCACCAGCATTTCTAGGACTTGGCCACGGGTCTTACCGGTCTTTGTCGCTATGACGCCCAGGAGTTCCTGGGCTTGGGGGGTGAGGGACAGGTCGTCGGCGGTGAGGATAAGGGTTTCTATATAGGTGCTCATATTGGTGCCATTGCGCTGTGCCAGTGTGCCGAGGAGAGCGTGAACCTCATCCGACATTGTGAAGGCCCGGGCGCGCCGGTTTCGGGTGTGCGGTTTCTTGTCCGCTGGTTCGTCGGTTAATACCTCAGCGTCCTGTGGCCCCTCTTGGGTTAATAGCTCTTCTGCCTGAGGTAAGTCCTGGGTTAATATCTCCTGAGTTCCCTTGACCACATGGGTTTCCATGCTTCGCGCACCTCCATCTGCTCCTATTAACCCGGTATATACCGGGTTAATATACCTGTCTTTGACAGGAATGGCCTTGCTGTGGAGGAGCGGATTTGGGTCAATAACGATGTTGGCGCCTATGTCACAGCGGGTGCTTCAGTTTGGGACCCGGGTATTCTTGCAGGCGGGTGATGACCACTCAGGCCAAGCCCCCAGTTGGCCCGGAGGATGCCTGAGCGGGACCCCCCTTTAGCTGGGTTACGGCCGCTGCCCGGAGCGGCGTCAATCAAGTCGGCGAACTGCGCCCCAGTTTGTCAAAGGGTCTTAGGAAAGCACACACTGCTCACATCCGTAAATCGTCCAGGAACTCCGATGCTGGCTTGACCCCGGTGACCAGCAGGTGGTCTCGGGCGCGGGTGCAGGCCACGTAGAGCAGGTTCCGTTCGGTGTTGTAAATCTCCTCCAAGTCCGCCTCATCCGCGATAGACTCCACGCGGGATTGGAGAGGAATGACCTCAGAGTCGCAGGCCATCAAGGCGACTGCGCGGAACTCAAGGCCCTTGACCAAGTGCATCGTGCTGATTGTTAAACAACCCCCTGTTGCTTCCATGTCGTCGTCCAGCACGGCATAGGGTACTCCGGAGAGTTTGACCGTCGCCACCGCCCGCTCAATCTGCTCGGTTGACCGGACGAATACGCTGATCTCGCTGGGCTGCAAGCCCTCAGAGATTCTGGCAGTCAACCAGTCGCTCACTGCGATGGACTCACCCTCCTCGTCTTCCAGGACTTGAATGGTTGGCTTTGGCCCGTTGAATACCGAGACAGTGCCTTTCCGTTCTTCCAGGTTGCCGTCGACGTCGGACATCGCTGGGTCCAAAAGACGGTCTGCCTGTGTCCTGATTTGATGTGAGGTGCGGTAGTTTATCCGCAGTGTTTGAGAACGGCCCCGCACGTCAACGCCAAGTTCCTTCCAGGAGAAGGGTTGTTGGAAAATGCGTTGGCCCAGGTCGCCGGCAAAATAGAGTCCGTTTGGCCGGCCTCCGGCCAAGGCAGCCAGGAACCTCAACTGAGCAACACTTAGGTCCTGGGCTTCGTCAATCACGACGAATCGGAAGGGAGGCTTCCCCAGTTGCTCGATTTCTTTGGTCAGTCGCCCGAACATTTCGGCCCTGGTTACCAGTCCCCGGTCTCGCAATCCCGACTTGACCCGTTCGAACACCGGCCATAAATTCTTTCTTTGGCTCTCGGATAACCTGCGGTAGCGACCGATACGGGCTACATCCCGATAGTCTTCCCATGTAGCTAACTGCCAGGCGTCCACTACCCGGTCCCACTCCGTCAAGAGGAATGCCAGGGAGAAAGTGGCATCCTCCAGCCTAGCGGCGTCATCGACAAGGGACTCTACCGCTTCTCGCCGCGCCAAGGCCGGAGACCCAAACCTGGCCTCGTAGAGGCTGAGGCCAACTGCATCCAATGAATCGACCATGATTCTTCCATCGGGTTGCACCTCTTGATGGACCAGCAGTTGAAATTTGGCTCTCAACAAATTCGCCAACGCGTCGGAGAAGGTGGTGAGCAAAATGCGGGCATCCGGGTTGGACTTGGCCAGGAATGCGGCCCGGTGGAGAGCCACGACCGTCTTTCCGGTGCCGGCAGAGCCGGAAACCCGGGCCGGCCCGTTGTAGTTACGCTCCACGAGGCCTAACTGAGCCGGATGAAGGAATATGGTCCATTTCTCCCAGGGATATTCCAACGCCTCTTCCAACTCTTCGACATTTCGCATAACGCGGAAACGGCGCAGGGCGTCGGGATGATCGAAGGGGTCGGTTCCTGAAGGCGCCGGAAGGGATGGTTGCGGCGTCTTGCCAACAGCTAATTCCAGCAGCGCCTCGACCGCCTCCGTTGGCAGGTGGTCGCCCAAGTCCAACAAACTGTCTTCGTCCGCGGCTTTAACGTCGTTCAGCCATTCAACCGGCACCCCGTAGCCCAGCAGTTGGTCGTCCGGGATGTGTGAGAAAAGTGGCGGCTTTGGCAGAGCCTGAAACGCGGCTTCAACGTATGATGGGACCGCAATCTCCTGGATAACCTCCCGCAGTTCCACCAATTGGGCGGCGCCGGTGGTCGGGTGGGTCTCCAGCTTTCGGCTTTCGGCCCACTTGTAGGCGTCGTCATGATGGCCGACATAGCACAGCGTCACTCCTTCGTCCGTTCGGTGAACGATGATTCGGAAGTCCAGGTTAACGCGAGCTGACCAGAAGTTGGGGTCGCGCGCGCCGGTGACCCGGTGCAAGCTGTGGCCCGGCTGAGCCGGGTTGACCTGCAAGTCAAAGGCGGTGGTTTTAGCGGCCTTCTGCTGCTCGTTGGTGAGGCGGGCCAGGCTGGCGGTGAAGGTGTCGGCTATGCGGAATTGCATCAATAACCGTGCGGATTATCGCCAGTCATTGCCGGGCATAATGCGCAACATGAACTCATCGAACATTGGAACCGTAAAGGCGGTGTCACCGTGGCTTGGACTCCAGATCATGCCTTTTGCAATCAATTGATTTCGGGTCGGGGCCAAAGAACTCACTTGGCGGCTCAGTTCATTTGCAATATCACCGGAACGATGAGGTCCCGCCCCAAGCGCTGCCATGGCTCGTACGTACTTTTTTTCCGACGGGGTCAACCGGTCAAACCTGACCAGGAAAAAGCTCCCATCTAGAGTAGCCACGGTTTGTCGGGACGCCATTTCCACATCAGCGGCCGTGATCGGAGACCTATCTGCCACATCCCAAATATGCTTACCCCATTCCTGCAAAAAGTAGGGATAGCATCGCGTTTGATGTACGATGGCATCCAGAGCGGCAGCCTCAATCACTACTTCCTCGGCCGCCGCTGGCTTGGAAATGGCCAGCCTGGCGTCCGTATCAGATAATGGGCCGATTTCAGGGAACTCAAAAAGCCGCTCCGCGTAAGACTTGGCCTTTCTCATTCGGCCCCGCACCTGGGGCAAGCCGGCCCCGAGCATTATTACCGGAAGTTGCCGTTGAGATGTCCGGTGCAACGCAGTGATCAGCGCGGCTAGTTCATCTTCTTTCACGTATTGAATTTCGTCTATGAATATCCCTACACAAGTCCCATCGGCCTTGGCTGCATCGCCAACTACTTCCAACAACGCCTGCAAGTCGACTTCCAAATCCCCGTTATCTGCTAAACCAGGCTCGGAGTCGAAGTCTAAACCGACCTCGATGTCCTGGTATTTCACTTTTAGGGCGCCAACAAATCCTGCAAGCCCTCTGAGCGCGCGTTGAGCCAACTGTTTGGCGGCCGCTCGATTTGAGAGTTTCAGCAACGCAATTCTCAGTTGAGGCGCCAGGACGGACGGAAGAGAACGCCCCTCGGGCGCCTCGATACGTAGGGCGGAAATGCCCGTTTCTTCGGCGTCTTCCCGGATGCGGTCCAGAAGTACGGTCTTGCCAACACCGCGCAGGCCGACCATCAAAAGACTCTTGCTTGGGCGTCCAATTTTGGTACGCTCAAGCGCGATGTGCGCCATGGAACGTACCTCACCGCGGCCGGCCAGTTCAGGTGGCGGCGTTCCCGCCCCTGGTGCGTATGGGTTGCGTATCGGATCCATAGCGCTAATATATAGCAATATTAGCCAAATTACAAGAAAAACATAATATGACTAATTTCGCTATATATGTCTTCGGCACAGTACTCCCATCACCCCACCCGAAACACTTTCATAACCTCATCCCCCAGGTGATTGATTACCTTGACGGCAATGCGGCCCGACTCCGGGCGCGGGAACGGCCGTGACGTGGCGCTGTTAAGAGTGGCCCAGGCGTCCTCGTCTATTTCGGCGCGGAGGGTGGTCTTCAGGGACTTGTAGGGGTCGCCGGCGCCGAGGAAGTAGGCGTGGCGGACGAAGAAGCTTTCCTGGTTATAGTCGGTGTCGATGAACCAGCAGGCGATGCCGTCGGGGCCGTCGCTGCGCACCTCGCCGGTGTTGGGGTGGAACACGTCCACACCGTTGACCTTCACCTGTAGCTGCCCGTCCCCGGCGTCCTCGACGTCTATGTCCGGTTCGCCGAAGATGACAAAGAGATTGCCATTGCCCGTGTTCTTCAGCTCGCCGGCCATGTGCAGGTCGGCGTTCATCCTGGCCTTCAGCACCGGCACTCTCCCCAGACTCTCGAACTCCGTGGTGTGGGCGTCGTAGTTGAAGGCGCAGGCGATGAGCACGTCGAAACCGCCGTCAGCCGCCTCCCGCGCCGCCTCCACCAGGTCGGGCCTTGAGACGGTGCCGAACTCCGGGCCGATGAAGACCGCCGCCCGTCGCTCCGGCCCCGAAGGCGCGTCATCGTCGTCATCAACGCTGCCGCCCTCGACGTAGCGCCCTTCGGCGCAGACGAACCGCCCCGGCCAGGGTGTCAAGGAGGCGAAGGTTATCCGGTCCTCCTTGTGGGCCTGCTGGACGCCGGAGCGTTTCAGGTTCTCCAGGATGACCTGGCCGAAGTCGTAGCCGGTGCCATAGCCATTGCGGGGTTCGGCGATGCCGTCGATCACTTCGCCGTTCTCGTCCACGCCCAGCACCCGGTGGGGCGAAATGCTCTCCACGGTAAAGGGGCCGGCGACGCGCACCTTGCTCCGGTCCTCGTAGGGCTTGTCGTACAGGTACTCGTAGTCGGCCTTGGCGGCTATTGAGGCGTCTATCTTCTTCTGGCGGGCAATTCGCTGCTCCCACCACTGTTGATGCAAGTCGGTCGCGGCGGGTTCCCACGGGTCCCGGGGGTGGTCGGGCACCTCGTCAAGGGTGTAGTTTCGAGCCAATTCCGAGTTCAATACCCGCAGCGCGGTGGCTTTATCGGCATCCGTGTTGCCCAGGCCTTTGACAACGAGCCATGCCTCTGATGCTGACTCAGGCCACGGGTCGCTGGCTTCGCGGGGAAGCTCCCATTCCTCATAGTTCCGTCCCAACGCTATGTTCAACTCCTGGCGGAGCGGTTCAAGCTTCTCCTGGTACTCCTCGTAAATGACGTCAATCTCGGTGTTGTTGGCGATGGCCCGCAGGGTGATGTGGGGCACCCGCTCATATACGAACCCCTGCCGGACGTTGCCGTAGGTGGGCATTTCCGAGGACGCCCGGCGGCTGATTTCTGCTTCTTTTAACTGCCCGTCCTTACTGTCGGCCAGCAGATAGTAGGGGTAGCGGGCGCCCATGATGCGGGCGCGGGCCAGCGCCAGGGCGACGCGGGAGGTGTCTATGGTGATCCAACGCCGCCCCCATTGCTCGGCAACGTAGGCGGCAGTGCCGGAGCCGCAGGTGGGGTCCAGCACCAGGTCGCCTGGGTCGGTGGTCATCAGGATGCAACGTTGGATGACCTTCGTAGGAGTTTCAACAATATAACGTTTCGAATCACCGCTAAACCCCGCAATAGCCGTGTCTCTCCATTGGTCGGTGTACTCAATAACTGGGTAGTCAGTAACTAACCGAACATAATTTGGAGAATTTCCGTTGATCTGTAATCGGTCAGCTGAACCAAGTCTCCGGATGCCAGGCACGGGCGGTGTTTTCCAATGATGATTGGGGCCACAATCAAATGTCCGGCCACTAAACTTGAAAGTCCGCTGGGTTTCCGGACCGCCATTCTGGGAGCGAAGATTCTGTGCTGAGTAGACAACCCATTCGTTTGAAATAGGTTCACGACCGCTTCTTTCGTCCGACGTAAGGCGTCGGGATTCACCTGTTATCTTATCGCGCGCTTGGCTGTAACTTGCTAACTCCGATATGTCCTTATCCATATAAAGTTTTCGGGATTTGATCAAAGTACGGCGGCGGGCAAACCAAATTACGTAATCTCCCGACCTCGGAAGTAACTCAGAGGCTTGACCTGTGGTTGTTTGAAAGTGAATTAAAGAGACAAAATTATCCTCTCCAAACACCTCATCCATAATCGCCCGCACCCGGTGAACGTTCTCATCCCCAATCTGCACGAAGATGGAGCCGGAGTCGGACAGCAGGTCGCGGGCGATGGTGAAGCGGTCGCGCAGGTAGGTCAGGTAGGAGTGGATGCCGTCGCGCCAGGTGTCGCGGAAGGCCTTGACCTGCTCCGGCTCGCGGGTGATGTGCTCGCGGTTGCCGTCGCGCACGTCGCGGCTGGTGGTGGACCACTGGAAGTTGGAGTTGAACTTGATGCCGTAGGGCGGGTCGATGTAGATGCACTGCACCTTGCCTTGCAAGCCCTCGCGCTCTGCCAGGGACGCCATAACTTGCAGGCTGTCGCCGAGAATCATGCGGTTCTGCCAGTAGCCGTCGTGCTGGTAGAACTCGGTGCGGTCGGCGCCCTCGGGTATGCCGTTAAAGTCAGCGAACATATCCGTCTGGTGATCGTCGGACACCCGGCCGTTTCTGGACTGGCGCAGCAGGTCGGCGATGAGGGCCTTGGGGTGCACTTTTTCCTGGATGTAGAGGGGCGGAACGTTCACCACCAGGTCGTCCAGGTCCTGCTCGTCCTTGCCTCGCCAGACCAGTTGGGGGTCCAGGTCGCGGTTGCGCCGCTGGTAGGCCACGCGCAAGGGCGACTCCTGCTTCTCCTTCAGCAGCGACTGGTACTCAGCGGTGGGAATGTTGGTGCGGGTGTCTTCCTCGTGGCGCAACGTCTCAACAGATTTACCTGGGGACTTGCCGGCGGCGGCGCGGGTTCTTCTGGGCCTGGGCATATTGGTTTCCTCCTGACAATTTCGTCCACGAAGGGGCGCGAAGGTTCACGAGGGATTTGTCGGTCCGTCAACGGATTACTAGCAGGGATGAGCCGTTGGAAAGTTGGAAGTAAAAGAAACCCCGGTCAACCGTGAACACGCGGCGCAGCGACAGACTCTCTGCTGCCGCAACTAAGGAAGCGTCGGCCAAGTCCATCCGGCTGTCCTGATATTGGCGCATCAGGGCCTCCATCCGGTCTGTTTCTTGATCATCAGTCAAATGAATTGCCAACGGTCCGGCGCGGCGCATATCCCAGAGGCGTACTTGGAGAGCAAAAACCCTGGTGCGTCCCAAGAAATGCATCGCCTCGGTAAAGCACTGCCAGGTCGTAACCATCGGTTCCCCTTGTAATGCCTGCATCCTTGCTGCACATATAGCATGGTAAGGGTCTGACGGGTTTATATTGGCTACCAAGGGACCGGTATCAACGAGCAGGGTCATGCCTCGCGTTTCCCTTCCAAATGCTGTCGTTCGTACCTGAGGAACAAGAGATAGAGCCTTCGTTGTTCTTTGTCGTGCCGGCCTTCTTCCTTCAGGAACAACAAGTGGCGTTCTCTATCGCTCAACCCCAACTGGCTCTCGTCCAGGTTGCGCTCGAATTCGCGAAAACGCAGCATCTCGGCTCCCTGGCGCAGATGCTTCTCTTCCATAGTTTCGTAGTATGTCGGGCTGAGGTCCAATTCATCCAGGCGCTGCTCCAGGTGAACGTAATCGACCGGGTCGTCCTCGAGGCCGTAGTTGTAACGGCCTTCCGAAAACTTCCCGGTTTTGTCGGTGGCTGAATCTCCGGTTGTGGACATGATGAACACCTCTCCGTTGGGTAGCCGCGGAGCAATTCTAAACTCTGGCGAGTTGGGTTTCAACGACCTGGCGGAAGCCTTGCTCCATATCGTAAACATCGGTGAACTCGGCGAAGGCCCAGCGTCCGTACTGGCCCAGGGCGTTGACGCCGGGCAGCCAGTAAGCCTCCATCGTGCTCTTCTTCTCCTTGGCGTCCTCGCCCCGATAACCCTTGATTTCCACGATGAGATTCAGCGGCTCGTCGTGCCCGTCGTCCACCTGCACGATGAAGTCGGGGATGTAGGTTCGGGGCGTTGAGCCATAGAGGTAGGGGACTTCCAAGCCCAGGTTGTGGTTCTTCACGTAGGCTTTCACCAAAGAGTGGGACTCTACTGCCCGGCAGAACTCGGCTTCCCAATCGCTATCCAGCACGGCGAGGTTGATATGGCACTTCCGGGAATCGGTGGTCCAAAGGCCGGTCTTCGAAGTGGTGAAGTTGACGTTCCGGGACGAGCCGGTGGGATTGTAGGAGTCCAGCAGCGCCTTGATGGACCGCTCGCCCTGCCTGCCGGTGATGGCGGCGGTGATTCGGTTGCAAGCCATGTCCGCCAATGACTGGTACATTAGCTGCGCCGGATAGGTCCCGCCCCGGCAGACCAGGCAGGAGTCCAGCCACTGCTTGACCACGTTCCTCAGCTTGCCAAACAGGTGCATCTTGATGTCCTGGTTGGGGTCCCGCCACTTGGTTTCCAGCAACCGCTTGGTCAGGTGCAGCACCAGGCTGGAAGTGCGAAGGTCGCCGGTATGGACCAGGTTCAGGTCAACTCCCTCCCCGATAATACCCTCGTTCCTGGTCTGCGTCGGACCGACCAGGGCAGGCGTCAAGTCCAGCTTGGAGTCGTCGGTGAAGTTGGCAACCAAGTCTTCCTTGGGTGGGTCTTCCCGGTAGCCGGAAACCCGGGGGAAAGTTATCTCCAGATGGTCTCGCTCTGGACGCATGGCCCTCACGTGGACCGTTTGACGCGTCTTGCCCGACCCGACCACCACGTGCCTGGCGGTGAAATCGAAGGGTATGCCCAGCACATCGGCGTATTCGACATTAAACAAGCCATCCTCGTTCAGGTCGTAGGACTGGCGCCGCAACGCCCGCCCGACCACCTGCTCGCACAGCAGTTGGGTGCCGAATGCCCGCACTCCTAGCACATGGGTCACGGTGTTGGCGTCCCAGCCCTCGGTGAGCATTGACACGGACACGACACAGCGAATGGACTGGCCTAGCCGTCCCTCTTTGCCGACGGTGTTCATTACTTCCCTGAGGAGTTCCTGCTCGGTAATGTTGTCCGCCTCCTCCCGGTTGCCGGAACGTTTTTGGCGCTCCCAGCGGAACCGCTCGATTTGTTCGGCTGCGGCACGGCGGAAATCATCGCTGAGCTTGTCGCCGGACTCCAGTTGTTGGCTGTCGATCAGCAAAGTACGGGGAATTGGGTAACGGTTATCGTATTCGTCGAAGTTGCGGAATAGTGGCAGCCGACCGTTTTGCACAGAGGTAGAGCCATCGTCGTTTTCCCGCTCAAATCCTGAAATGTAGTCATAAACCAGCTTGGAAGTCGAAGTGTTGTTGCAGACCACAATGAAGCAGGGTGGCACCGTAGCTCCGTCCTCCTGCCACTGCTCATAGGTGGTCTTGTAGTGCCCGTAGAGGGCTTCCAAGGCCGTTAGCAAAGGTGTGGGCAAATCGAGGGGGTCCAGGTTCACGGCCCGGTTCCGGCCGGCACGGGGCATATCTGCCCGGATATGCTCCCATAAGTTGCGGAAGACTGGTACCTCGTCGCCGGGGATGTTGTCGGCCACCGGGACCCGAGGCAGCTTGACGATGCCGCATTCGATGGCGTCCATCAGGGAGAAGTCGCTCACCGTCCAGGGAAACAAGGTTCCCTCCGCATAGCCGGAGCCGCGGAGGAAGAAAGGAGTGGCCGATAGGTCCACCACCTGCCGGAGGCCCAGCTTGCGCTTAACCATCTCCAAGCCGGAAATCCAGACCCGGGCCTCTTCGCTGTTCTTGACAGCCTCCTGCTTTTCTTCTGCGGTCAAGGGCCTTTCGTCGTCTTCACCCGGCTTAAGTCGGTAGCAATGGTGTCCTTCGTCGTTCAGGGCCATTACGTTCTTGATGCCCATCAATTCGGGCATTACCCGCTGGATCATCTGCCCTTCCGTTTCCATGGTTTCCAAGGGCCTTCCCGGTCCTTGCAGCAGGGCGCGCCCGCCGCTGGAAACTTCCAGTCGCTCGCGCTGGCGCAAAGCGTGGTAGTTGGTGATGACGATCCTGGCCCGTTGCAAGTCTTCCAGCATATCGCCGGGGACCAGTTCCCGGCTGGCGTAGTAGCTGTCGGGGTCGTTGGGCTGGAGCACCCGCAGCCGGTCCTTGATGGTAAGGCCGGGGGTGACTACCAGGAAACCGCGAGTGAACTTCCGGCTGTTGGGATGGCGGACGGCGTTGACGGTCTGCCAGGCAATGATCATGGCCATGACCGTGGTCTTGCCGGCGCCGGTTGCCAGCTTGAGGGCGATGCGCGACAACTCCGGGTTGGCCTCCTGATTGACACCGGCCAGCCGGCCCAGGACCCTCCTGTCGGTCGCACTCAACCTGGGAGCAACCTCAGTAAGCCAGATTAGAGTCTCCACAGCCTCGACTTGGCAAAAGAATGGACGGAAATTGCTGAAGTTATGCTGCCGCCAATGTAAAAGCAACCGGGCCGTTTCCGGTGTAACCCCCCAGTTGTTGGGTCCCGGTATGTTGCGCCACTCGTCAACGCGACGGCGAATCTCATTAACTGCCGCCGTAACCTCGTACTGCTGCTCTTCAGTGGACAGGCCCAATCCTTCGTCAATGACAAACTGCTGCTGCCTGCTCCTCGCCCTTCCTCTTTGCCGCGGCTTGGGAATTGGCGTGATGAACTCGGCTCCTCGCCGACTCTCGATAATCTGTTGAGTCGGTTGGCCGTCTTTGTCCAATTCCCAATGCTGGGAGGGATATTCGTATGGCGAGTTGATTATCGGTCGGTCAAAGAACGGGTTTTCCATAATTCGCCTCTTTAGAGTGTCTCCAAGACCACCATTTATAAGGGAATGTGTGACTAAACCAAAGCCAAGGTGGGATATACATATTCGGGGCAATCAGGACCTTGGCTCTGGTTTAGTATTCCTATTTTCCCGCTGTCTATCGTGTTTGCGGATCATCTGGGGAAGGTATGCTGGTCGCTAGAATTTGATCGATACTGATACGAGTGTCTGCGACGATGTCCCATATCGGAATACCCTGCTGAGGAGTGTCCAATACTATTCTTTTCACCTCATCCGTCAGAGGTGCTGTGTCCGGGTGAAGGGACAAGCCGAATACTGACAGATCGACTGCTGTTATCAATATAAGCCTCATAAGATCCTGCGAGGTTATGTCGCTGTCCTCTGGTTGTATCAGATCGCGGACCCAAGGGTGGACGCTCCTATTTCCCAATTCATAGACCGGTAACGTTTGCTTCTGCTGAAGGCCACCGTCATCCGCCAACGCGGATGCAACAAGCCCCGCGGTATAAGGGGGTTTCCAGTAACTTTGGGGCTTCCGCGGAGGGCTATCCTGAAAGAATTTCTTCCTGATAAGAGCCATCATCTCCCTGTAGTGTTTGATTTCGCCGGATGTGTAGCTTTCTCCAGGTTCACCGTCATTGAGTCTGGAATTAATCTGGTGGTAGAGATCCGAGTACGAGAACTTCGCAAACTCCTCATACTGACTATTATCTTCTAAGTATTTTAGTGTGATCAGCCTGTCCAAGAGCATCCGAAAACTTGAAAAAGTGTCGGAAAAGCTGCCTGTGGCCAGACCGAGGCAAGACATTCGTGCAAGGTTAATGCCTCATGCCATCATACTGGTCAATGCCCAGCCTTTGCTCTGTTGCAAGTCGTTGCATTGCACAATCAAGTCTATGCCGGTTGTAGTTACCTCTTGGATCATCGCTAACTGAGAGTAGACTGGCAGGTCTCATGTCGTTTCCCAGTTGCCCTCACCCCAGCCCCATTCGTTGAAGGTGGCTCCCATCAGATACTCCATCATTGGGCTACGAACCATTCTCTCCATTCGATCTTGTATATCAGTGCGTAGAGGTGGGACGTAAAGACCACTGTCCAACTCATCATAGTCTCGCATCATCTCTGTCTCCTCTCAGTTGGAGGTGTCTTCCAGCTTGTCTAGTTGGCTGGCGGCGTTGTTCTTCCGATGGAACTAAACTAAAACCAAGGTGGAATCTACATTTGTGGGGGCTTGAAGATCGGCTCACGCGCCACAGTGGAACTCTTCCACCTTTACTTTGATGACGGTTCAGCACCGTCGCTGACCTCCTCCATATGCACATCCCGCCTTGGTTTTAGTTTAGTTTACCCACATGGCTAGTTTTGTGCAAAGTTGGGGAGCTGCCTACCAGACGCCGGCCTGGGATGCCGGTTCCCCATACAACACCTCGGCCGGAGTCCGGTTGCCAGCAGCCTTATGGGGCCGCGCAGTGTCGTGGGATCTGAAAGAGGACGCCCGCTTCCCGCTTGGCTTCCCTCACATTACATTGGTGTGGGCTTTCAGGCACCCCCCTTCGTATACGTCGCCGTGTTCTGTAAACGCCCGTTTATAGAACTGTTCTATAAGTGACAGTTCCGGCTTGCGCCGGAGTGTTCCATAAACGTATAGTCCGGGAGAGGTGAAAAACTCCATGGAAAACACTTACGGCTGCATCAGAACCAGCCGGCAGCGCATCGAGGGAAGCGCCGGCAGCTCCCCCGAAGCCCAGGCCCACCAACTCCGTCAGGAGGGCGTGCCCGAGGCCAACACCTACCGCGACGTGGGCATTTCGGGAGGCACGGGGACCAACAGCCGCGCCGGCTGGCGGGCGCTCGACTCCAAGCTGGTCTCGGGGATACTCTGGTGGCAGTGGCCATCTATGGCCTGGAGTTTGGGCAGAATCGGCTCGTCAGTAAGGGAGGTCGGAACCGACGTGGAGAAGGCTGCGGCTGCGGTGGCCACCGGGGCCAGCTGCTTACGACGTGAGCGATGCTGCGGGAGACGCGGTCCGGACCGCGGTCACGGGCACTATCCAGGGAGTGCGTGTGGTGGCGAAGCTACGGTAACTGACCGCCGCGACCAGGAAAGGACGTAAATAGAGAAGGCTGGCCCGCCAGAAAAAAGGGGAGGCCAAGAGTCCCCTGACGTGGTGTGATATCATTCGCCTGAAATAGTACAATCTATTCTGATCAGAATATAATGGTACCAGGTCTGGGCAGTTTCTTTGGGCTGACCTGGCCGGAGGAGACGGTATGGCAGAAAAAGAGCCCAAGAAGTTTTCGGCCGGACTGCTCGTAGGCGGGGTGGCCGGGTTGATCGCCGGGTTGCTCCTGGCGCCACAGCCGGGCAGGGAGACGCGCCAGATAGTCCGCGAACGCTCCGGAAAATACATGGGCGCCGCCCGGGAGCGCGGCGAAAGTTATCTCGGCTCCGCTCGGGACCGGGTGCGGAACCTCCGCCGGAGCCGTCGCCAGGAGCCGGAAACGGCTGACCAAGCGGAAGCCGTTGAAGAGACGGAAGAAAAGTAGCATGGCTCCGGTGACCCAGGTCGGGACCTGGAGCAGTAGATTCAATCACGGGGAGGGCAACCAAGGGGCGGCAACGCCATGCATTTCTGGCCATCCTCCCAGGCTTTTTGTCACCGAAATGTAGGAGATGGGTTGTGTTCAGCGCCGATATTCACGGCAACGTCGACTAACTCCGCATCGCATCCGACGCACCATGTTGAAGAAACTTCGCAACGCTCTGCCAATCCGCTTAACGGTCGGCGCCATCGGCGCCATCGCCGACACCACCCGGCCCGCAAGGGACTGGCTCGGCTCCCGGTTCGTGGTGCGGCTGCTGGGGCGCACCGTCAAGGAGATGTCCGACGACGATGCCACGCACATGGCGGCGGGAGTCTCCTATTACGCGCTGTTCTCCATCTTTCCCCTGCTGCTCTTCCTGATCGGCGCGTTGAGTCTCCTCCTTGAACCGGCGGAAATCCGAGTCAGACTAACCGAGATGTCTGCCGGGTACTTCCCGGGGTCCCAGGGTCTCATCGACAGCAACCTGGACATCGTTCTGAAGGCACGGGGCGCCTTGGGCCTCTTCGGCATGTTGGGACTGCTCTGGGCGGGCAGCGCCGTCTTCGGAGCGGTGAGCCGGTCGATCAACCGGGCCTGGGATGTTCAAGCCGACCGGCCTTTCATCATCAGCAAGCCCCGGCAGTTGGCGATGGCCGCCGGGGTTGGCCTGTTGTTCCTGGTGTCGTTAAGCGCCGCGACGGTGGCCCGAGCCACGGAGCTTTTCATTTCCGAGGAACTGCACGGACCCGCCGCCGTATTAGGTTGGCTGCTTCCGGGCAGCCTCCAGGCCATTTCCCTGGGCCTCACTGCGAGTATGTTCCTGCTGATGTACAAGTTCATGCCCAACACCAGGACTCATTGGCGGTTCATCTGGCCCGGGGCGGTTTTCGGGGCCATTCTTTTTGAGCTGGCAAAGAACCTGTTTGTGGTCTATTTGACCCGGGTGGCCAGGTTCGAGGATGTTTACGGCGCCCTGACCCCGGTCATCGTGCTGTCCCTCTGGACCTACATCAGTGGCTTGATTCTCATCTTCGGAGCGGAACTGAGTTCCGAATACGGGCGGCTGCGGCAGGGCCTGCAACGCGGCGACCTTTTGCATCCACCTGACCCGACTGAGGACCCGACTGAGGACACGACTGAGGACCCGACTGAGATCCAAGAAAACTGACCAGGCGCCGGAGAACAGTCCCCCGGGGGGTGGCTGCGGCTGGGCCGGAATAAACTCTGGAATCGGGAGTTGGAAATAACCGAATTTGCCTATGTCCTTTGCGCTCTTGCCCGGCCCAGGGCAATCGCTTCCTAACCTGGGAGGGCCTTTAGCCGGTAGCCTTCTCGCCAGCCGGCTAGCAGTCGTTGGCCCTGGATGCCCACTTTCAGGCCGGTTTCCCCGCTTCAGCAGGTTGGGTGTCAAGGGCGCCACAGTGGTATGTTTTGCCGCCGCCCTTGACAGTATCCCCCGCGCTTGTTTTACCATAGACTGATCAAGGCGGCGGTTGGCTTCCTGCACCTGGAGCGACACAACCGCCATGGAGGGACAGCTAAGCTCCGTGACGCCCAATATGCCCTGACCCCCTTTTCTCCCAAATTCATGGGCGTTGAAATCGGAAACTTGCTCAGCGATATCGGCAAGCGTTTGGCCTATTGCCAGGATGCAGAAGTAGCAGACTGGTACGCCATAGACCAACTTGCTCCAGCCTATTTACACTTTGAGAACCCCTATTGAAACCATGCTAGTATAGCTCGGTGAACGCCAGCAGGAGGACCAGGGGAACCTATGGTAAATCAAGAAATTCAAGCCACCTGGTATTACCACAACGGTACCAAGCACCCCCACGGGAATATGATGGACCCTCGGCACTCCTTTGACCCGTCGAGCCAACCCCTGCTGTTCAAAATATACCCGGACCTGGATCCGATTCCGTTGCCGTTGCCGTTGCCGTTGCCGTTTGAGGCATCGCCATCGGTGGTGCCCGCGCTATCCGCTATCTCCATGGAGGTTATTCCCTCAGTCAGTGACGGAACACTGGATATCACCACCTTGAGCAGCATTCTGTACTTCTCAGCTGGGATTACCAAGAGGTTGAACTTCCCCTGGGGATCCATGCCGTTTCGTGCCGCGGCCTGTACCGGTGCTCTGTACCACATCGAGCTTTATGTGGTATGTGGAGACCTGCCTGGTTTAGCCGCCGGAGTCTACCACTATAATCCCGGAGGGCCGTCCCTAACCCGGCTACGGCCGGGCGACTATCGGGGAACCCTGGTGGCTGCCAGTGGCAACGAGCCGAGCTTGACCCATGCTCCCGCCATAATCCTCTATACCGATGTATTTTGGCGGAACGCCTGTAAGTACCAGGCCCGGGAATACCGCCACTCCTATTGGGACAGCGGAACCATTCTGGCGAACACTTTAGCCATAGCCGCGGCGCATGGCCTACCTGCTAAGGTGGTGGCCGGATTCGTGGACAGCTCGGTTAACCGCCTGCTGGATCTGGAGAACCGGCAGGAAGTAGCTCTCGTGTTGGTACCAGTTGGATTCGTTCCCGAGCCGTCAATCGGATCCTCTTCCGACTTAGAGCCACTTTCGCTGGATACTCAGCCGATTTCGGAGTACGAGGTAGAATTACCCGCCATTTGGGAGATGCACGGTGCCTCCTCTCTGACGGATGAAGCAGAGGTGGTTTCTTGGCGAGGCGAAGGCCCGGCAATGCTGATGCCCCATCCTTCGGGACGCCTCGTACCGTTAAATCGCTACTCTGACGGCGAGACGCCCCAGGACTCCATCGAGTCGGTCATCGTTCGGCGCGGGTCCGCACGCCGTTTCAGCCGCGAATCGATAACCCTCCGGGAGCTGTCGACGGTGCTCGAAAAGGCCACGCAGGGCATACCGGCAGACTTTTTAGGACAACCTGGCGCTGCTCTCAATGATATTTATCTGATCGTGAACACTGTGGACGACCTCCCATCTGGCGCATATGTGTTCCACCGAGACCTGAAGTCTCTGGAGCTGCTGAAAGAAGGAGACTACCGTCGGCAAGCTGGTCATCTGGGGCTAGATCAGCCGCTTCCGGCCGATGCCAGCGTCGACTTTTTCTTCATGACTAATCTGAATCCGATACTGGAGCGTTTTGGTAACCGGGGTTACCGGTTGGCTCAGCTGGATGCCAGTATCACAGCGGGCAAAATCTACCTGGCAGCCTATGCCCAAAGACTGGGGGCCTCTGGCCTGACGTTTTACGACGACCAGGTATCCGGATTCTTCTCGCCCCACGCGGAAGGTAAAAGCGTGATGTTCCTGGTGGCGCTGGGGAAGCGAGCTAGGCGTAGGCTAGTCACCCTCGACACCAGTCGGCTGAGGCAACAGCCCAACTTGTAAAGGGCACGCCACTTAAGGAACTTGACCATCGCCGCGGAGTTGCCATACCTGGAGAGAGAACACACCTCTCCGATACCAAGCGAGCAAATTTTAGAAGTAGAGACTATCAAGGTCCCAAAACCGTCAAGCTGGAAACCGGAGTCGAGGAGTGCTTTGCATGAGAGTGTATTGGCGAAAGGTAAAAAGGGGAGAGAACCTGATTCTCAGTGACGAAAACGACGGCCATGAAGAGGAGCTTGGAGGGTTCCGAGACACCAAACGGGGCATCGACGCGTTGGCGAAGACTTTTAGCTACGACCCGAGCCGCTCCCGGAAGGGGTTCCCATCTATCGAAGAAGCCAAGGATTTCGTGGAGTCCTTCAGACCTTGGGAGCTATTCGGTACCCAGGGCGTTACTGTCGACCCTGGGGTTAGGCCCGCCCTAGATTCGGCCACAACCGACACAGCGGCCACGCCAGACCAGCCGGCGCAGTCGATGGTGGCGGACCTGCGATCAACGAGAGGATGGTGGCAGTTCTGGAAGAAGAGTTAGACGCTCCATGACCCTCCCGCCAGAGACCCGCGCCAGTAGATGCCACTTGGCTTTGGTTTAGTTTCCCATGCTCGCACGGGCAGATATTAAGCTGTTCCAATCGCCAAAGGGACTTCCTTTCGATGGGCGGACGCGGCAACTCTCCGGAACCGTTAACCCAAGAATCAGATGATTTTTGCTATCAAAGTCGGGGAAAGGGAGTGCGAATATAGCGGAACGAAAACCAGGGCCGTTTTAATCCAGGTCGCATTACAAAAAGGATAAGTAGCCATGTACGTCATCAGAAGAATCGCCAAAGGGTTCCGTTCGGAAGTGGGGTTTGCGCCGATTCAGACTGCCCCCGAAAACCCCAAAAGCAAACGGAACCGTCCATATCCGCTGCTCAAGGATGCGACGTAAAAAACCAGTTCAATCGCTGGTTCCGCCCCATGACGAACCCAGGCAGAATCTCATGCCGTTAAGCGCTAGCGCCGCCGCCAGATGCCTATGGCGACGCCTAGGGCCACGAGGTTGAGCAGCACGCCTATGAGCGTCAAGACCCATACGCTGATATTGCTGCCCCCCTCGGTCACCTCCAGCGCGGTTTCGGACACCGTCGCCCCGGCGGTGTCGTCGTCGGTGACGGTCACCGCCACCCCGGCGATGGTCACGGCGTCGTACTCGTTGGCGCTCCGGGCGGCTACCACCGCGTGGGTGATGGACGCCGCGGCGTCCACCGCGTCGGCGTCCTGGGCGGCGGACACCCTTACCGTCTGCGCCGTGCTCCAGTTGGACGGCGTGAAGGTCAGCCGCGCCGGAGACATGGTCACCTCCGTATTGCCGCTGGCGGTTACGCTGATCACCACGTCGGAGGTGGGCTGAGCGTTCAGGACCACCGTGTAGGTGGCGCTGCCCCCCTCGGCAACCGTCAGCGTGGTCTCGGACACCGTCGCCCCGGCGGTGTCGTCGTCGGTGACGGTCACCGTCACCCCGGCGATGGTCGCGGCGTCGTACTCGTCGGCGCTGCCGGCGGCCACCACCGCGTGGGTGATGGACGCCGCGTCGTTCACCGCGTCTGCGTCCTCGGCGGCAGCCACCGTCACCGTCTGCGCCGTGCCCCAGTTGGCCGGGGTGAAGGTCAGGGTGGCCGGAGACACCGTCACGTCGGGGCTGCCGCTTTTGGTGACGCCGATCACCACGTCGGAGGTGGGCTGCGTGTTCAGCCTCACCGTGTAGGTGGCGCTGCCCACCTCGGTCACCGTCAGCGTGGTCTCGGACACCGTCACGCCGGCGGTGTCGTCGTCGGTGACGGTCACGGCCACCCCGGCGATGGTCACGGCATCGAACTCGTCGGCGCTGCTGGCGGCCACCACCGCGTGGGTGATGGACGCCGCGTCGTTCGCGGCGTCGGCGTCCTGGGCGGCGGACACCGTCACCGTCTGCGCCGTGTCCCAGTTGGACGTGGAGAAGGTCAGGGTGGCCTGGTTGCCGGACGACGCGGCGTCGGTGTCCGCCGTCACGTCCGAATTGTCGCTGCTCACCGTGATCACCACGTCGGAGGTGGGCTGGGCGTCCAGCTTCACGGTGTAGGTGGCGCTGCCCCCCTCGGTCACCGTCAGCGTGGTCTCGGACACCGTCGCCCCGGCGGTGTCGTCTTCAGTGACGGTCACCGCCACCCCGGCGATGGTCACGTTGTCGAACTCGTCGGCGCTGCTGGCGGCCACCACCGCGTGGGTGATGGACGTCGAGTCGTTCACTGCGTCGGCGTCCTCGGCGGCGGACACCGTCACCGTCTGCGCCGTGCTCCAGTTGGCCGGGGTGAAGGTCAGGGTGGCCGGCGACGGCGTCACGTCCGTGTTGTCGCTGGTCACCGTGATCACCACGTTGGATGCGGGCTGGGCGTCCAGCTTCACCGTGTAGGTGTTGCTGCCCCCCTCGGTCACTTCCAGCGCGGTTTCGGACACCGTCGCCCCGGCGGTGTCGTCGTCGGTGACGGTCACCGCCACCCCGGCGATGGTCACGGGGTCGTACTCGTTGGCGCTCCGGGCGGCTACCACCGCGTGGCTGATGGACGCCGCGTCGTTCACCGCGTCGGCGTCCTGGGCCGCCCGCACCGTCACCGTCTGCGCCGTGTCCCAGTTGGACGGGGTGAAGGTCAGGGTGGCCTGGTTGCCGAACGTCGCGCCGTCGGTGTCCACCGTCACGTCCGTGTTGTCGCTGCTCACCGTGATCACCACGTCGGAGGCGGGAGGGGCGTCCAGCACCACCGTGTAGGTGGCGCTGCCGCCCTCGGTCACCGTCACGTCGGTGGGGGACACCGTCACACCCGCCTTCTCGTTCACGGTGATATGGAAGCGCAGGTGAACGCGGTCACCGTCGACATCGGTCGCGGTATAGGTGAACCGCGTCCTGGGGAACTTCGCCCTGGGCGTGCCGGTGATGGTCCGGTCCGAGTTGAAGCGCAGCCCCTCGGGCAGGTCTGGCGACAGGCTGTATCGCAGCTTGCCGTTGCCCCGAAGAGCGGGTGGCAGGCTCACCGTCCCTACGTCTTCGCCTACTGTGTAGACCTGGTCGTCCACCGTCCACGAGGCGAACGTCGGACTCTGGTCGGTCGGACTCACCCCGGCGGTGTCGTTGTCGGTGACGGTCACCGCCACCCCGGCGGTGTCGTCGTCGGTGACGGTCACCGCCACCCCGGCGATGGTCACGGCGTCGTACGCGTCGGCGCTGCCGGCGGCCACCACCGCGTGGGTGATGGACGCCGCGTCGTTCACCGCGTCGGCGTCCTCGGCGGCGGACACCCTTACCGTCTGCGCCGTGCTCCAGTTGGCCGGGGAGAAGGTCAGGGTGGCCGGAGACACCGTCACGTCGGGGCTGCCGCTCCTGGTGACGCTGATCACCACGTTGGAGGTGGGCTGAGCGTTCAGCCTCACCGTGTAGGAGCCGCTGCCGCCCTCGGCCACCGTCAGCGTGGTCTCGGACACCGTCGCCCCGGCAGTGTCGTCGTCGGTGACGGTCACGGCCACCCCGGCGATGGTCGCGGCGTCGTACTCGTTGGCGCTGCTGGAGGCGTCGACGGTGTGGGTGATGGATGCCGCGTCGTTCGCCGCGTCGGCGTCCTGGGCGGCGGACACCCTTACCGTCTGCGCCGTGCCCCAGTTGGCCGGGGTGAAGGTCAGGGTGGCCGGCGACGCCGTCACGTCGGGGCTGCCGCTCTTGGTGACGCTGATCACCACGTCGGAGGTGGGCTGCACGTCCAGGACCACGGTGTAGGTTGCGCTGCCGCCCTCGGCCACCGTCAGCGTGGTTTCGGACACCGTCGCCCCGACGGCGGCGGCGTCGGTGACGGTCACCGCCACCCCGGCGATGGTCAAGGCGTCGTACTCGTCGGCGCTGCGGGCGTCCACCACCGCGTGGGCGATGGAGGCCGAGTCGTTCACCGCGTCGGCGTCCTGGGCGGCCCGCACCGTCACCGTCTTCGCCGTGCTCCAGTTGGACGGGGTGAAGGTCAGGGTGGCCGGAGACACCGTCACATCGGGGCTGCCGCTCTTGGTGACGCTGATCACCACGTTGCCTGATGGCTGGGCGTCCAGGACCACGGTGTAGGTGGCGCTGCCGCCCTCGGCCACCGTCAGCGCGGTTTCGGACACCGTCGCCCCGGCGTCGTCGTCGGTGACGGTCACCGCCACCGAGCCGATGGTCACGGCGTCGAACTCGTCGGCGCTGCTGGCGTCCACCACCGTGTGGGCGATGGAGGCCGAGTCGTTCACCGCGTCGGCGTCCTGTGTCCCCCGCACCGTCACCGTCTGCGCCGTGCTCCAGTTGGCCGTGGTGAAGGTCAGGGTGGCCGGAGACACCGTCACGTCCGTCTTGCTGCTGCTCACCGTGATCACCACGTCGGAGGTGGGCTGAGCGTTCAGCACCACGGTGTAGGTTGCGCTGCCGCCCTCGGCCACCGTCAGCGTGGTTTCGGACACCGTCGCCCCGACGGCGGCGGCGTCGGTGACGGTCACCGCCACCCCGGCGATGGTCAAGGCGTCGTACTCGTCGGCGCTGCGGGCGTCCACCACCGCGTGGGCGATGGAGGCCGCGTCGTTCACCGCGTCGGCGTCCTCGGAGGCAGCCACCGTCACCGTCTGCGCCGTGCTCCAGTTGGTCGTGGTGAAAGTCAAAGTGGCCGGCGACACCGTCACGTCGGGGCTGCCGCTCCTGGTGACGCCGATCACCACGTCGGAGGTGGGCTGCGTGTTCAGCCTCACCGTGTAGGTGGCGCTGCCCCCCTCGGTCACCGTCAGCGTGGTGTCGGACACCGTCACGCCGGCGATGTCGTCGTCGGTGACGGTCACCGCCACCGAGCCGATGGTCACGGCGTCGAACTCGTCGGCGCTCCGGGCGGATACCACCGCGTGGGTGATGGACGCCGCGTCGTTCACCGCGTCGGCGTCCTGGGCGGCAGCCACCGTCACCGTCTGCGCCGTGCTCCAGTTGGCCGTGGAGAAGGTCAGGGTGGCCGGCGACACCGTCACGTCGGGGCTGCCGCTCCTGGTGACGCCGATCACCACGTCGGAGGTGGGCTGAGTGTTCAGCCTCACCGTGTAGGTTGCGCTGCCGCCCTCGGCCACCGTCACCGTGGTCGCGGACACCGTCGCCCCGGCGGTCTCGTCGTCGGTGACGGTCACCGCCACCCCGGCGATGGTCACGGCGTCGAACTCGTTGGCGCTGCTGGCGGCCACCACCGCGTGGGCGATGGAGGCCGCGTCGTTCACCGCGTCGTCGTCCTGGGCGGCGGACACCGTCACCGTCTTCGCCGTGCTCCAGTTGGACGGCGTGAAGGTCAGCCGCGCCGGAGACACGGTCACGTCGCTGCTGCCGGTCTTGGTGACGCCGATCACCACGTCGGAGGTGGGCTGCGTGTTCAGCCTCACCGTGTAGGTGGCGCTGCCCCCCTCGGTCACCGTCAGCGTGGTGTCGGACACCGTCACGCCGGCGGTGTCGTCGTCGGTGACGGTCACCGCCACCGAGCCGATGGTCACGGCGTCGAACTCGTCGGCGCTCCTGGCGGCCACCACCGCGTGGGTGATGGACGCCGCGTCGTTCACCGCGTCGGCGTCCTGGGCCGCGGCCACCGTCACCGTCTTCGCCGTGCTCCAGTTGCTCGTGGTGAAGGTCAGGGTGGCCGGCGACACCGTCACGTCGGGACTGCCGCTCCTGGTTACGCCGATCACCACGTCGGAGGCGGGCTGAGCGTTCAGCCTCACCGTGTAGGAGCCGCTGCCGCCCTCGTCCACCGTCAGCGTGGTTTCGGACACCGTCGCCCCGGCGGCGTCATCGTCGGTGACGGTCACGGCCACCCCGGCGATGGTCGCGGCGTCGAACTCGTTGGCGCTGCGGGAGGCGTCGACGGCGTGGGTGATGGACGCCGCGTCGTTCACCGCGTCGGCGTCCTGGGCCCCCCGCACCGTCACCGTCTGCGCCGTGTCCCAGTTGGACGTGGAGAAGGTCAGGGTGGCCGGCGACACCGTCACGTCGCTGCTGCCGCTCCTGGTGACGCCGATCACCACGTTGGAGGTGGGCTGAGCGTTCAGCTTCACGGTGTAGGTGGCCCTGCCGCCCTCGGCCACCGTCAGCGTGGTCTCGGACACCGTCACCCCGGCGGTGTCGTCGTCGGTGACGGTCACCGCCACCCCGGCGATGGTCACGGCGTCGAACTCGTCGGCGCTGCTGGCGGCCACCACCGCGTGGGTGATGGACGCCGCGTCGTTCACCGCGTCGGCGTCATCGGCCGCGGCCACCGTCACCGTCTGCGCCGTGCTCCAGTTGGCCGTCGTGAAGGTCAGCCGCGCCGGAGACACGGTCACGTCGCTGCTGCCGGTCTTGGTGACGCCGATTACCACGTCGGAGGTGGGCTGAAGGTTCAGCTTCACGGTGTAGGTGGCGCTGCCGCCCTCGGCAACCGTCAGCGCGGTTTCGGAGACCGTCGCCCCGGCGGTGTCGTCGTCGGTGACGGTCACCGCCACCCCGGCCACGGTGACTAGGTCGAACTCGTTGGCGCTGCTGGCGGCGTCGACGGCGTGGGTGATGGAGGCCGCGTCGTTCACCGCGTCGGCGTCCTGGGCCGCGGACACCGTCACCGTCTTCGCCGTGCTCCAGTTGCTCGTGGTGAAGGTCAGGGTGGCCGGCGACACCGTCACGTCGGTACTGCCGCTCTTGGTGACGCCGATCACCACGTCGGAGGTGGGCTGCGCGCCCAGGACCACGGTGTAGGTTGCGCTGCCGCCCTCGGCAACCGTCAGCGTGGTCGCGGACACCGTCGCCCCGGCGGCGTCGTCATCGGTGACGGTCACCGCCACCCCGGCGATGGTCACGTTGTCGAACTCGTTGGCGCTGCGGGAGGCGTCGACCGCGTGGGTGATGGACGCCGCGTCGTTCACCGCGTCGGCGTCCTGGGCCGCGGCCACCGTCACCGTCTGCGCCGTGCTCCAGTTGCTCGTGGTGAAGGTCAGGGTGGCCGGCGACACCGTCACGTCGGGGCTGCCGGTCCTGGTTACGCTGATCACCACGTCGGAGGCGGGCTGCGCGTCCAGCACCACCGTGTAGGTTGCGCTGCCGCCCTCGGCAACCGTCACCGTGGTCTCGGTCACCGCCACCCCGGCGGTGTCGTCGTCGGTAACGGTCACCCTCACCCCGGCGATGGTCACGGCGTCGAACTCGTCGGCGCTGCTGGCGTCCACCACCGCGTGGGCGATGGAGGCCTCGTCGTTCACCGCGTCGGCGTCCTGGGCGGCGGACACCGTCACCGTCTGCGCCGTGTCCCAGTTGGACGGGGTGAAGGTCAGGGTGACCGGCGACACCGTCACGTCGGAGCTGCCGCTTTTGGTTACGTTGATCACCACGTCGGAGGTGGGCTGAGTGTTCAGCCTCACCGTGTAGGAGCCGCTGCCGCCCTCGGTCACCGTCAGCGCGGTTTCGGACACCGTCGCCCCGGCGGTGTCGTTGTCGGTGACGGTCACCGCCACCCCGGCGATGGTCACGGCGTCGAACTCGTCGGAGCTGCGGGCGGCGTCGACGGCGTGGGCGATGGAGGCCGCGTCGTTCACCGCGTCGGCGTCCTGGGCGGCGGCCACCGTCACCGTCTTCGCCGTGCTCCAGTTGCTCGTCGTGAAGGTCAGGGTGGCCGGAGACACTGTCACGTCGGTACTGCCGGTCTTGGTGACGCCGATCACCACGTTGGAGGTGGGCTGAGCGTCCAGGACCACGGTGTAGGTGGCGCTGCCGCCCTCCTGCGTCGTCAGCGTGGTTTCGGACACCGTCACCCCGGCGGTCTCGTCGTCGGTGACGGTCACGGCCACCCCGGCGATGCTCACGTTGTCGTACTCGTTGGCGCTGCGGGCGGCGTCGACGGCGTGGGCGATGGCGGCCGTGTCGTTCACCGCGTCGGCGTCCTGGGCGGCGGACACCGTCACCGTCTGCGCCGTGCTCCAGTTGGCCGTCGTGAAGGTCAGGGTGGCCGGAGACACGGTCACGTCCGTATTGCCGCTGGCGGTTACGCTGATCACCACGTCGGAGGTGGGCTGCGCGTCCAGGACCACCGTGTAGGAGCCGCTGCCGCCCTCGTCCACCGTCACCGTGGTCTCGGCCACCGTCGCCCCGGCGGTCTCGTCGTCGGTGACGGTCACGGCCACCCCGGCGATGGTCACGGCGTCGAACTCGTCGGAGCTGCGGGCGGCGTCGACGGCGTGGGCGATGGAGGCCGCGTCGTTCACCGCGTCGGCGTCCTGGGCGGCAGCCACCGTCACCGTCTGCGCCGTGCCCCAGTTGGCCCGGGTGAAGGTCAGGGTGGTCTGGTTGCCGGACGTCGCGGCGTCGGTGTCCGCCGTCACGTCCGAATTGTCGCTGCTCACCGTGATCACCACGTCGGAGGCGGGCTGGGCGTCCAGGACCACCGTGTAGGTTGCGCTGTTGCCCTCGGCAACCGTCAGCGCGGTTTCGGACACCGTCGCCCCGGCGTCGTTGTCGGTGACGGTCACCGCCACCCCGGCGATGGTCGCGGCGTCGTACTCGTCGGCGCTGCGGGCGGCGTCGACGGCGTGGGCGATGGAGGCTGCGTCGTTCACCGCGTCGGCGTCCTGGGCGGCGGACACCCTTACCGTCTGCGCCGTGCTCCAGTTGGCCCGGGTGAAGGTCAGGGTGGCCGGAGACACCGTCACGTCGGCGCTGCCGGTCCTGGTTACGCTGATCACCACGTCGGAGGCGGGCTGGGCGTCCAGGACCACCGTGTAGGTGGAACTGTTGCCCTCGGCAACCGTCAGCGCGGTTTCGGACACCGTCGCCCCGGCGTCGTTGTCGGTGACGGTCACCGCCACCGAGCCGATGGTCACGGCGTCGAACTCGTCGGCGCTGCCGGCGGCCACCACCGCGTGGGCGATGGCGGCTGCGTCGTTCACCGCGTCGGCGTCCTGGGCGGCCCGCACCGTCACCGTCTGCGCCGTGCTCCAGTTGGCCCGGGTGAAGGTGAGCTTCGCCGGCGTCGCCGTCACGTCCGAATTGTCGCTGCTCACCGTGATCACCACGTCGGAGGTGGGCTGCACGTCCAGGACCACGGTGTAGGTTGCGCTGCCGCCCTCGGCAACCGTCAGCGTGGTCTCGGACACCGTCGCCCCGGCGGTCTCGTCATCGGTGACGGTCACGGCCACCCCGGCGATGCTCACGTTGTCGAACTCGTCGGCGCTGCCGGCGGCCACCACCGCGTGGGTGATGGACGCCGCGTCGTTCGCCGCGTCGGCGTCCTGGGCGGCGGCCACCGTCACCGTCTGCGGCGTGTCCCAGTTGCTCGCGGTGAAGGTCAGCGTGGTCTGGTTGCCGGACGTCGCGGCGTCGGTGTCCGCCGTCACGTCCGAATTGTCGCTGCTCACCGTGATCACCACGTCGGAGGCGGGCTGGGCGTCCAGGACCACCGTGTAGGTGGAACTGTTGCCCTCCGTAATCGACAGCGTGGTCTCGGACACCGTCGCCCCGGCGTCGTTGTCGGTGACGGTCACCGCCACCGAGCCGATGGTCACGGCGTCGTACTCGTCGGCGCTCTGGGCGGCCACCACCGCGTGGGTGATGGACGCCGCGTCGTTCACCGCGTCGGCGTCCTGGGCGGCGGACACCCTTACCGTCTGCGCCGTGCTCCAGTTGGCCCGGGTGAAGGTCAGGGTGGCCGGAGACACCGTCACGTCGGGGCTGCCGGTCTTGGTTACGCTGATCACCACGTCGGAGGCGGGCTGGGCGTCCAGGACCACCGTGTAGGTGGAACTGTTGCCCTCCGTAATCGACAGCGTGGTCTCGGACACCGTCGCCCCGGCGTCGTTGTCGGTGACGGTCACCGCCACCGAGCCGATGGTCACGGCGTCGTACTCGTCGGCGCTGCGGGCGGCCACCACCGCGTGGGTGATGGACGCCGCGTCGTTCGCCGCGTCGGCGTCCTGGGCGGCGGACACCCTTACCGTCTGCGCCGTGCTCCAGTTGGCCCGGGTGAAGGTCAGGGTGGCCGGAGACACCGTCACGTCGGTACTGCCGGTCCTGGTTACGCCGATCACCACGTCGGAGGCGGGCTGGGCGTCCAGGACCACCGTGTAGGTGGAACTGTTACCCTCGGCAACCGTCAGCGTGGTTTCGGACACCGTCGCCCCGGCGTCGTCGTCGGTGACGGTCACCGCCACCGAGCCGATGGTCACGGCGTCGTACTCGTCGGCGCTGCGGGCGGCCACCACCGCGTGGGTGATGGACGCCGCGTCGTTCACCGCGTCGGCGTCCTGGGCGGCGGACACCCTTACCGTCTGCGCCGTGCTCCAGTTGGCCCGGGTGAAGGTCAGGGTGGCCGGAGACACCGTCACGTCGGTACTGCCGGTCTTGGTTACGCTGATCACCACGTCGGAGGCGGGCTGGGCGTCCAGGACCACCGTGTAGGTGGCGCTGCCGCCCTCGGCCACCGTCAGCGTGGTTTCGGACACCGTCGCCCCGGCGTCGTTGTCGGTGACGGTCACCGCCACCCCGGCGATGGTCACGGCGTCGTACTCGTCGGCGCTCCGGGCGGCCACCACCGCGTGGGCGATGGAGGCTGCGTCGTTCACGGCGTCGGCGTCCTGGGCGGCGGACACCCTTACCGTCTGCGCCGTGCTCCAGTTGGCCCGGGTGAAGGTCAGGGTGGCCGGAGACACCGTCACGTCGGCGCTGCCGGTCCTGGTTACGCTGATCACCACGTCGGAGGCGGGCTGGGCGTCCAGGACCACCGTGTAGGTGGAACTGTTGCCCTCGGCAACCGTCAGCGTGGTCTCGGACACCGTCGCCCCGGCGTCGTTGTCGGTGACGGTCACCGCCACCGAGCCGATGGTCACGGCGTCGAACTCGTTGGCGCTGCTGGAGGCGTCGACGGCGTGGGCGATGGCGGCTGCGTCGTTCACGGCGTCGCTGTCCTGGGCGGCCCGCACCGTCACCGTCTGCGCCGTGTCCCAGTTGGCCGTGGTGAAGGTGAGCTTCGCCGGCGTCGCCGTCACGTCCGAATTGTCGCTGCTCACCGTGATCACCACGTCGGATGTGGGCTGCACGTCCAGGACCACGGTGTAGGTTGCGCTGCCGCCCTCGGCAACCGTCAGCGTGGTCTCGGACACCGTCGCCCCGGCGGTCTCGTCATCGGTGACGGTCACGGCCACCCCGGCGATGCTCACGTTGTCGAACTCGTCGGCGCTGCCGGCGGCCACCACCGCGTGGGTGATGGACGCCGCGTCGTTCGCCGCGTCGGCGTCCTGGGCGGCGGCCACCGTCACCGTCTGCGGCGTGTCCCAGTTGCTCGCGGTGAAGGTCAGCGTGGTCTGGTTGCCGGACGTCGCGGCGTCGGTGTCCGCCGTCACGTCCGAATTGTCGCTGCTCACCGTGATCACCACGTCGGAGGCGGGCTGGGCGTCCAGCTTCACGGTGTAAGTGTTGTTGCCGCCCTCGGCCACGGTCAGCGCGGTTTCGGACACGCTCACCCCGGCGTCGTCGTCGGTGACGGTTACGCTCACGCGGGCGATGTGGAGGCCGGCGTACAGGTCGTCGCTGTCGGCGTCCACCACCGCGTGGGTGATGGAGGCCGCGTCGTTCACCGCGTCGACGTCGTGGGCGGCCCGCACCGTCACCGTCTGCGCCGTGCCCCAGTTGGCCGGGGTGAAGGTCAGGGTGGCCGGAGACACCGTCACGTCCGTGTTGTCGCTGCTCACCGATATTACGACGTCCGACGCGGCCTCGGTGTCGAGGAGCACGGTGTAGGTCGCGCTGCCGCCCTCGGCCAGCGACCGCGCCTTGGGGGACACGGTCACCCCGGGGTCGTCGTCGTTGACGAACACTTCCAGGGCGATGAGAGGGACACTGCGGTACTCCTCAGCGCTGCTGCCGGGGATAACGCCGTGGTAGATGGTGGCCGAGTCGTCCGCCGAGTCATCGTCGTCGGGGGCCCGCACCGTCACCGTCTGGGGGGTGTTCCAGTTGGCCGGGGTGAAGAGCAACTCCACCGCCGCCAGGGTACCCAGTCCGGGCAGATCGAACGTGATAGGGGACCCGTCCACCGTAATGCCCCGGCTGCCGAGCACCCCTATTATTAGCGCCACGTTGGAAGTGGGCTTGGTGGTCAGGGCCACCGTGTAGGAGAAAGGTATGCCCTCCGTCATCACAATCCCGTCGGTTTGGGACACTCTTATCCCGGGGTCGTCTTCGGTGACGGTCACGCTCACGCGGGCGATTTGGAGGCCGTCGTACAGGTCGTCGCTGCTGGCGTCCACCACCGCGTGGCTGATGGCGGCTGCGTCGTCCACCGCGTCGGCGTCCTGGGCGGCGGACACCGTCACCGTCTGCGCCGTGTCCCATTTACTGGAAGTGAAAGTCAAAGTGGCCGGCGACACCGTCACGTCGCTGCTGCCGCTTTTGGTTACGTTGATCACCACGTCGGAGGTGGGCTGCACGTCCAGTACCACGGTGTAGGTTGCGCTGCCGCCCTCCGGCGCCTTCACTGAAATGACGGACACCGTCACCCCGGCGGTCTCGTCGTCGGTGACGGTCACCGCCACCCCGGCGATGCTCACGTTGTCGAACTCGTTGGCGCTGCGGGCGGCGTCGACGGCGTGGGCGATGGACGCCGCGTCGTTCACCGCGTCGGCGTCCTGGGCGGCAGCCACCGTCACCGTCTGCGCCGTGTCCCAGTTGGCCGGGGTGAAGGTCAACGTGGTCTGGTTGCCGGACGTCCCCGTGTCGGTGTCCAGCGTCACGTCGCTGCTGCCGGTCCTGGTGACGCTGATCACCACGTCGGAGGTGGGCTGGGCGTCCAGGACCACCGTGTAGGTTGCGCTGCCGCCCTCGGCAACCGTCAGCGTGGTTTCGGACACCGTCACCCCGGCGGTGTCGTCGTCGGTGGCGGTCACCGCCACCCCGGCGATGGTCACGTTGTCGTACTCGTCGGCGCTGCGGGCGGCGTCGACGGCGTGGGTGATGGACGCCGCGTCGTTCACCGCGTCGGCGTCATCGGCCGCGGCCACCGTCACCGTCTGCGCCATGCTCCAGTTGCTCGTGGTGAAGGTCAGCGTGGTCTGGTTGCCGGACGTCGCGCCGTCGGTGTCCGCCGTCACGTCCGAATTGTCGCTGCTCACCGTGATCACCACGTCGGAGGTGGGCTGGGCGTCCAGGACCACGGTGTAGGTTGCGCTGGCGCCCTCGTCCACCGTCAGCGTGGTTTCGGACACCGTCGCCCCGGCGGTGTCGGCGTCGGTGACGGTCACCGCCACCCCGGCGATGGTCACGGCGTCGTACTCGTCGGCGCTCTGGGCGGCCACCACCGCGTGGGCGATGGAGGCTGCGTCGTTCACCGCGTCGGCGTCCTGGGCGGCGGCCACCGTCACCGTCTGCGCCGTGTCCCAGTTACTGGAAGTGAAAGTCAAAGTGGCCGGAGACACCGTCACGTCGGTACTGCCGCTTTTGGTTACGTTGATTACCACGTCGGAGGCGGGCTGGGCGTCCAGCTTCACCGTGTAGGTGTTGTTGCCGCCCTCGGCCACCTCCAGCGTGGTTTCGGACACCGTCACCCCGGCGGTCTCGTCGTCGTCGACGGTCACCGTCACCCCGGCGATGGTCACGGCGTCGAACTCGTTGGCGCTGCGGGCGGCGTCGACGGCGTGGGCGATGGAGGCTGCGTCGTTCACGGCGTCGGCGTCCTGGGCGGCGGCCACCGTCACCGTCTGCGCCGTGGCCCAGTTGGACGAGGAAAAGGTCAGGGTGGCCGGAGACACTGTCACGTCGGGGCTGCCGCTCCTGGTTACGCCGATCACCACGTCGGAGGTGGGCTGCGTGTTCAGCCTCACCGTGTAGGAGCCGCGGCCGCCCTCGTCCACCGTCAGCGTGGTCTCGGACACGCTCACCCCGGCGGTGTCGTCGTCGGTGACGGTCACGGCCACCCCGGCGATGGTCACGTTGTCGTACTCGTTGGCGCTGCGGGCGGCGTCGACGGCGTGGCTGATGGCGGCTGCGTCGTCCACCGCGTCGGCGTCCTGGGCCGCGGCCACCGTCACCGTCTGCGCCGTGCTCCAGTTGGCCGTCGTGAAGGTCAGCCGCGCCGGCGACACCGTCACGTCGGGGCTGCCGCGTTTGGTCACGTTGATCACCACGTCGGAGGTGGGCTGAAGGTTCAGCGCCACGGTGTAGGTTGCGCTGCCGCCCTCGGCAACCGTCAGCGACGACGCCGACACCGTCACCCCGGCGGTGTCGTCGTCGGTGACGGTCACCGCCACCCCGGCGATGGTCACGTTGTCGTACTCGTTGGCGCTGCGGGCGGCGTCGACGGCGTGGGCGATGGAGGCCGCGCCGTCCACCGCGTCGGCGTCCTGGGCGGCAGCTACCGTCACCGTCTGCGCCGTGTCCCAGTTGGACGGGGTGAAGGTCAGCGTGGTCTGGTTGCCGGACGTCCCCGTGTCGGTGTCCAGCGTCACGTCGGAGCTGCCGGTCTTGGTGACGCCGATCACCACGTCGGAGGCGGGCTGGGCGTCCAGGACCACCGTGTAGGTTGCGCTGCCGCCCTCGGCAACCGTCAGCGTGGTTTCGGACACCGTCACCCCGGCGGTCTCGTCGTCGGTGACGGTCACGGCAAACGAGACGATCATCACGCTGTCGTACTCGTCGGCGCTTTCGGCGGCCACCACCTCGTGGGTGATGGAGGCCATGTCGTTCACCGCGTCGTCGTCCGCTGCGCTCACCACCCACACTCGCTGCACCGTGCTCCAGTTGCTCGGGGTGAAGGTGAGCGTGTTCTGGTTGCGGGGCGTCCTTCGGTCGGTGTCCACCGTCACGTCGGAACTGCCGGTGGAGGCGACCAGGATCACCACGTCGGAGCTGGGTTGGGCGTCCAGCTTCACGTTGTAGGCGTTCGCGGTGTCCTCAAACGTATTGTAACTCGTGGGGTAGACCGTCACCCCGGCGGTGTCGTCGTCGTCGACGGTCACCGTCACCCCGGCCACGGTGACTAGGTCGAACTCGTTGGCGCTGCGGGCGGCCACCACCGCGTGGCTGATGGACGCCGCGTCGTCCACCGCGTCGGCGTCCTGGGCGGCAGCCACCGTCACCGTCTGCGCCGTGTCCCAGTTGGACGGCGTGAAGGTCAGCGTGGCCGGCGACACCGTTACGTCGGGACTGCCGCTTTTGGTTACGCTTATCACTACGTCGGAGCTGGGTTGCACGTCCAGGACCACCGTGTAGGCGCCGCTGTCGCCCTCCGGCGCCGTCACCGAAATGACGGACACCGTCACCCCGGCGGTGTCGTCGTCGGTGACGGTCACGGCCACCCCGGCGATGGTCGCGGCGTCGTACTCGTTGGCGCTGCGGGCGGCGTCGACGGCGTGGGCGATGGCGGCCGTGTCGTTCACCGCGTCGGCGTCCTGGGCCGCGGCCACCGTCACCGTCTTCGCCGTGCTCCAGTTGGACGGCGTGAAGGTCAGGGTGGCCGGCGACACCGTCACGTCCGAATTGTCGCTGCTCACCGTGATCACCACGTCGGAGGCGGGCAGGGCGTCCAGGACCACCGTGTAGGTGGAACTGTTGCCCTCCGGGATGCGCAATGTAGCAGGGGACACCGTCACCCCGGCGTCGTTGTCGGTGACGGTCACGGCCACCCCGGCGATGCTCACGGCGTCGTACTCGTTGGCGCTCTGGGCGGCCACCACCGCGTGGGCGATGGCGGCCACGCCGTCCACCGCGTCGGCGTCCTGGGCGGCAGCCACCGTCACGGTCTGCGCCGTGTCCCAGTTGGCCCGGGTGAAGGTCAGCGTGGTCTGGTTGCCGGACGTCCCCGTATCGGTGTCCGGCGTCACGTCGCTGCTGCCGCTTTTGGTTACGTTGATTACCACGTCGGAGGTGGGCTGAAGGTTCAGCCTCACCGTGTAGGAGCCGCTGCCGCCCTCGTCCACCGTCAGCGTCGATTTGGACACCGTCACCCCGGCGGTCTCGTCGTCGGTGACGGTCACGGCCACCCCGGCGATGTTCACGGCGTCGAACTCGTCGGCGCTCCGGGAGGCCACCACCGCGTGGGTGATGGAGGCCGTGTCGTTCACCGCGTCGGCGTCCTGGGCGGCAGCCACCGTCACCGTCTGCGCCGTGTCCCAGTTGGCCGGGGTGAAGGTCAGCGTGGTCTGGTTGCCGGACGTCCCCGTGTCGGTGTCCAGCGTCACGTCGCTGCTGCCGGTCCTGGTGACGCTGATCACCACGTCGGAGGTGGGCAGGGCGTCCAGGACCACCGTGTAGGCGCCGCTGCCCCCCTCGGCCACCGTCAGCGTCGATTTGGACACCGTCACCCCGGCGGTCTCGTCGTCGGTGACGGTCACGGCCACCCCGGCGATGTTCACGGCGTCGAACTCGTCGGCGCTCCGGGAGGCCACCACCGCGTGGGTGATGGAGGCCGCGTCGTTCACCGCGTCGGCGTCCTGGGCGGCAGCCACCGTCACCGTCTGCGCCGTGCTCCAGTTGCTCGTCGTGAAGGTCAGGGTGGCCGGCGACACCGTCACGTCGGTACTACCGGTCTTGGTGACGCTGATCACCACGTTGGAGGTGGGCTGCGTGTTCAGCCTCACCGTGTAGGAGCCGCGGCCGCCCTCGTCCACCGTCAGCGTGGTCTCGGACACGCTCACCCCGGCGGTGTCGTCGTCGGTGACGGTCACGGCCACCCCGGCGATGGTCATGTTGTCGTACTCGTTGGCGCTGCGGGAGGCGTCGACGGCGTGGGCGATGGAGGCCGCGTCGTTCACCGCGTCGGCGTCCTGGGCGGCAGCCACCGTCACCGTCTGCGCCGTGCTCCAGTTGGCCGTCGTGAAGGTCAGGGTGGCCGGAGACACCGTTACGTCGTCACTGCCGCTTTTGGTTACGTTGATTACCACGTCGGAGGTGGGCTGCACGTCCAGGACCACGGTGTAGGCGCCGCTGCCGCCCTCGGCCACCGTCAGCGTGGTCTCGGACACCGTCACCCCGGCGGTCTCGTCGTCGGTGACGGTCACGGCCACCCCGGCGATGCTCACGGCGTCGTACTCGTCGGCGCTCCGGGAGGCCACCACCGCGTGGGTGATGGACGCCGTGTCGTTCGCTGCGTCGGCGTCCTGGGCGGCCCGCACCGTCACCGTCTGCGGCGTGCTCCAGTTGCTCGTGGTGAAGGTCAGGCTGGCCGGAGTCGCCGTCAGGTCGTCACTGCCGCTTTTGGTGACGTTGATCACCACGTCGGAGGTGGGCTGCCTGTTCAGCACCACGGTGTAGGTGCGGTTGCCACCCTCGAGCACCGTCAGCGTGGTTTCGGGCAGCGTTACCCCTACAACTTCGTCGTCGACGACGATCACCTCCACCACGTTGCTGTATGTCGTGTTGTTGCTGTACGGTCTGCATCTGCTGGAGCACGTTATAAAGTAGGAGATCTGGGCCGTGCTGATCCCCGTGTCGGCGTCCTGGGCGGCGGACAACGTCACCGTCTGCGCCGTGCTCCAGTTGGACGGCGTGAAGTCCAGCCGACTCGGCGTCCGTGACACGTTCCCGTCAGAGATGAGAACAATCCAGACCCTCACCCTCGCCTCGGGCTGCGCGTCCAGGACCACGGTGTAGGTTGCGCTGCCGCCCTCGGCCACCGACAGCTTGGACACGGAGCTTCTCACCCCGGCGGTGCCGATTTCGTCGTCGACGACGGTCACCCGCACCCGGGCGATGGTCACGCTGTCGTACTCGTCGGCGCTTTGGGCGGCCACCACCGCGTGGGTGATGGCGGCCTTGTCGTTCGCCGCGTCGGCGTCCTGGTCCGCGGCCACCGTCACCGTCTGCGCCGTGCTCCAGTTGCTCGGGGTGAAGGTCAGCGTGTTCTGGCTGCCGGACGTCGCCGCGTCGGTGTCCACCGTCACGTCGGAATTGTTGCTGGTCACCGCGATCACCACGTCGGAGGCGGGCTGGGCGTTCAGCGCCACGGTGTAGGTGTTGCTGCCGCCCTCGTCCATCCTCATCCTGGGCCTGGACACCGTCACCCCGGCGGTCTCGTCGTCGTCGACGGTCACCGCCACCCCGGCGATGGTCGCGGTGTCGTACTCGTCGGCGCTTTCGGCGGGCGCCACCGCGTGGGCGATGGCGGCCGAGTCGTCCGCGGCGTCGGCGTCGTGGGCGGCGGCCACTGTCACCGTCTGCGCCGTGTCCCAGTTGTCCCCGGTGAAGGTCAGGGTGGCCGGCGACACCGTTACGTCGGAGCTGCCGCTCTTGGTTACGTTGATCACCACGTCGGAGGTGGGCTGGGCGTCCAGGACCACCGTGTAGGTGGCGCTGCCGCCCTCGGCCACGGTCAGCGTGGTTTCGGACACCGTCACGCCGGCGGTATCGTCGTCGGTGACGGTCACGGCCACCCCGGCGGCGGCCAAGCCGCTGTACGGGCCGGACGCGTTGTCGGACGACACGGTGTAGCGTAGCTGGGCTTTGTCGTTCACCGCGTCGGCGTCGTGGGCGGCGGCCACCGTCACCGTCTGCGGTGTGCTCCAGTTGGCCGGGGTGAAGGTCAGCCGGTCCTGGTTGCCGGACGTCGCGGCGTCGGTGTCCGCCGTCACGTCCGGGTTGTCGTCGGCGATGATAATCGCCACGTTGGCGGAGGGCTGGGTGGTCAGCGCCACGGTGTAGGTGGCGCTGCCGCCCTCGGCCACCACCAGCGTGGATTCGGAGTTTGTCACGCCCGCGTCGTCATCGGCGACGGTCACCGCCACCCCGGCGATGGTCGCGGTGTCGTACTCGTCGGCGCTTTCGGCGGGCACCACCGCGTGGGCGATGGAGGCCGTGTCGTTCACCGCGTCGGCGTCGTGGGCGGCGGACACCGTCACCGTCTGCGCCGTGCTCCAGTTGCTCGAGGTGAAGGTCAGCCGCGCCGGAGACACGGTCACGTCCGTATTGCCGCTGGCGGTGACGCTGATCACCACGTCGGAGGAGGGCTGGGGGTCCAGTTTCACCGTGTAGGTGTTGCTGGCGCCCTCGACCACGGTCAGCGTGGTTTCGGACACCGTCACCCCGGCGGTCTCGTCGTCGGTGACGGTCACGGCCACCCCGGCGGCGAGCACGCTGTTGTACGGGCCGGACCTGTCGGTCGTATAGCTTACCGCGTGGCCCAGCTGGGCTTGGTCGTCCGCGGCGTCGGCGTCCTGGGCGGCGGACACCTTCACCGTCTGCGGCGTGTTCCAGTTGCCCGGGGTGAAGATCATGAAGCCCTGGTCGCCTGCGATACCCGCATCGGCGTCCACCTTCACGTCCCCGCTGTTGTTGTCAATGCGAATCAGCACGTCGGAGGCGGGCTGAGCGTTCAGGACCACGGTGTAGGTGGCGCTGCCGCCCTCGTCCAACGTCAGCGTGGTTTCGGACACGGTCACCCCGGCGGTCTCGTCGTCGGTGACGGTCACGGCCACCCCGGCGATGCTCACGTTGTCGTACTCGTTGGCGCCGCGGGAGGCGTCGACGGCGTGGGAGATGGCGGCCGTGTCGTTCGCGGCGTCGGCGTCCTGGGCCGCCCGCACCGTCACCGTCTGCGCCGTGCTCCAGTTGGCCGGGGTGAAGGTCAGGGTGGCCGGAGACACCGTCACGTCGGTACTGCCGGTCTTGGTTACGTTGATCACCACGCCGGAGGTGGGCTGGGCGTTTAGCTTCACGGTGTAGGTGGCGCTGCCGCCCTCGTCCAACGTCAACGTGGTTTCGGACACCGTCACCCCGGCGGTGTCGTCGTCGGTGACGGCCACGGCCACCCCGGCGATGGTCGCGGTGTCGTACTCGTCGGCGCTATCGGCGGCCACGACCGCGTGGGCGATGGCGGCTGCGTCGTTCGCGGCGTCGGCGTCCTGGGCCGCCCGCACCGTCACCGTCTGCGCCGTGCTCCAGTTGGCCGTGGTGAAGGTCAGCCTGTGCTGGTTGCCGGACGCCGCCGCGTCGGTGTCCAGCGTCACGTCGGAATTGTTGCTGGTCACCTCGATTACCACATCGGAGGCGGGCTGGCCGTCCAGGACCACGGTGTAGGTGGCGCTGGCGCCCTCGGCGACTGTCAGCTCGGTCTCGGACACGCTCACCCCGATCGGAGCCGCCGCAACCGGGGCGTCCGTTTTCTGTTGCGCATTCTTGCCCGATCCTTGGCTGTCGGTGTAAGCCGCCGTGGCTCGCAGGTAGCTGCCAACGTCGGCGGCAACCGGTCGGTACGTGGACGACGTTGCGCCGGCAATAGCGGTCCACGTGGTTTGGTCCGAGGATTTACTCCAGGTCCAACCTATGCTGGAAACACCCCCGTCGGGGTCGGTGATACTGGCCGTCAGGTCTATGCCAACGACGGGTGCTTGGGACGACAGGGTTATCGCGCCCGCATCGTCCTCGTTGGTTACTGTGATGGTCAGTGTTACTTTGCTGCTCAAGCTATTGGGGTCGGTGGCGATAACATCGACCTGGTACGAGGATTTGGTCTCGTAGTCCAGGGGCGCGTTGGCCCGCAATTCCCCGACGGTAGTGTCTTTGATGTTGAAGGAGGCGGCGTCGGTTCCGCCCAGGGAGTAGGTGATCGCCTCGCCGTTCGGCTCTTCGGCCGCAACAGTGGCGACGATGGTGGTGATATCGGCGTTCTCCGGCGTATCCCAGGTGGTGTCGGTATTGGCTGGGAACCGGGGAGCCACCTGGGGAGTGACCCGCAGGATCTTGTCCGCGCCGCTGCCCTCGGAGGTGGAAACATACAGGGCGCCATCCGGCCCCATCATCGGGGTGCGGAGCCGGCCATAGGCGGTTTTGAGTTTGCTGACGCTGATCTCGCTCAACAGGTCGCCGGACGGACTGAACTCAAGGACACGCAATGTCTTGTCCTTGAGGGACGCCACCGCCAGCCGGCCATCCCACGGGCCCCACCAGGCGCCCTCCAGGAAGATGCCGCCGCTGGTGGCCAGGCTTTGGTTCCCGGAGGCCCACCTGGCCACGATGGCGCTGGGGAATTTCTCCAGGTCGGTCATGGGTGTTGACTCGTTGTACCCGGGTGTTGACTGGCTGTTCTCGGGCGCCGGGTCCCACCCGTAATTGCCGCCGGCGGTCAACAGATTGATCTCGTCGTCAAAGGCCGGGCCGTGCTCCACCGACCACATCTGGCCGCTGCTGCCGGGGCGCAGGGCCAGGCCCTGGGGGTTGCGGTGGCCGTAGGTGTAAATCAGCGGCGAATTGGGGGCAGAGAATGGGTTGCCCGGCGCCCCGGCGCCAGTCGATGCAACTACCCGCAGCACCTTGCCGCCCAGGTTGGTCAGGCTCTGGGGCGCCGATCCGGTTGTCGCATCCCCGGTAGCAATCCAAAGATAGCCGTCCGGCCCGAAGCGCAGCCGGCAGCCGGAATGCTTGCCGGAATGGTTTCTACTGCTGCCAGGTATCCCATCGACCAAGGGGTCGGCGACCCGGGTGGCCTCCGTATATCCGGCGTTCATGGTCCAGGCAATTACCTGCACCTTGTCCCCGGTATGGCCCTGGCACGTATAGAACCGCCGGTTGGTGGCGAAGCCCGGATCGACGACTATCGCCATAAACCCGATTTCTGATGCGACCATCACATCACTGAGGTCAGCGGTGACATTCCGCACCGTTCCGTCGGCGAGGCGGACGCTCAGCTTGCCGGCGCGTTCAGTGAACAGCATCGTCCCGTCGGGCGCAAAGGCGATTCCCCAAGGGATGCTCAGGCCGGAGACCAGCTGTTCCACATGAATTTGCGGCGCCGCCGCTTTGGCAGCCACACGCTGGGAGACACCTACCGCTGAAACTTGGGATCCCAGTCCGTCCTTATATCCCACGCTGGCCTGCAAGTAGAAATTCAGGTCGGCGGCTTGAACTTCGTAGGCGCTAGGAAAACCGACAATGCCTCTTGAAACCAGCAACCAGTCTGTTGCCCCGTCCCTGGACTTCTGCCAGCCCCAGATGGGTGTGCCAACCATAACTCCTTCCGGATCGCTCACCCTGGCCCTGAGCACCTCGCCGACCCGTGGCTGCCCGGGAGACACGATGACCGTTCCCGGCTCGTCCTCGTTGGTTACGCTGATGGTGACGTCAATAGTGGCGTCGATGGCCATGTCGGCGCTGCCGGTGGCATCCTTCCGGTCGCTGGCCGACACCGTAACGCTGTAGGAGTTCTTGCCCTCAAAATTGAGGGCGGCCAGCGTCTGCAACTGGCCGGTGGAGGGGACAATGGTGAAGGACGCGGCATCGTCGCCGCCCAGGGTGTAGGTCAACGCATCGTTGTCCGCGTCCGTGGCCCCAACCGGCGCGCCGATGTTTGCGCCGGCGGCGGTGTTCTCGGCCACCGATCGGGCGCCGTCCTCGCTGGACGGGAACGCCGGTTGGCTGTTGGCCGCTTGCGCAGTAGCGCTGCTCAAGGTGAGGAAGGCTAAAAGTAAGGCGCATATCGCCGACAGGATTCGCTGCCGGGGGCGCAGCTTAGTGTACATAATATCGTTTCAGTAGCGCTCTTTGAATGTGCGGGAATACTGGAATTATCTTTCCAATCTAAGATTTCAGTTGTCCAGGACGCGTTGACCCCAAATCCACCACCTGATAAATAAGAGAATGCCTAACTGGAGCCGGTTCCACAGGAGGTGCAACCGTCATGAGCCAGGGAGCTTTGCCGTTCCAGTATGCGGCAGGCTGACCGTCTCCACCTTGCCTACTCTTCACCGGTACAGCCTGCCCTCCGCCCACCGGCGCACCTTCCTCGAACACATGCTCAACAAGAGCTCCGGACTGTAGGGCGGCTGAATTATCATCGGCGATCCCACACTTTCCAACAGTTTACCACAGTGACCAAGCGTTCCGTGTAGACCGGCGCGCCCACTCAGGGCAATCGCGTCTTAATTTCCGGCAGCTCCCCAAACCACCAACTGCCTTTCCTTCGCTGCTTTGTACCTGGTCATTCCGCCTACGCGCGGTCATTCTGAACGGAGTGAAGAATCCCAACTCCCGGCAGTAGTCATTTCTCCGGCTTTCAGGATTATTTGGAGGAAGGGTGGGGATTCTTCGCTCCACTCCGTTGCGCTCAGAATGACACCGCCGGGGTTCTTGGAATTAAGACGCGATGGTATCCGGGGCTGGCGCATTCGCTTGGGTGGCCGGCTCCCAGGCTCCAATCCCGCTAGGCCGAAGGCGTCGTAGGCCCGCGCCCAGCGGCTGATGCTGTCGGGACTGAACCCGAAGTGCCGCGTCGTCAACCACACCCTCCGCCCATTGTCGACGTACCACAAAGACGGCCTTCTCGCGGCGTTTGCCATAGCTGCTCACATGGACTCCAGCATACCGTCCACTCATCGCTCGTGCGCCGGATGTTTGGGTTCGTCTTCCCACTTGGCCCGCGCCCGTTCGATCACCGCCGAGACCTCCTGGGTCAGCCCGGCCAAGTCAGCGGCATCGAAGGACTCGATGTGCGGGTCGGACGGGGGTTGTTGCACCCCGATGGTGGCCCTGCCGCCCTTGATGGACACGACGACCTTCAGGCCCTCGGACGAACTGGTCTCGTCTCGAACGGCCTGGTCCTCGGCGTCGTCAGTGCCCGGCGGGTCCTGTGCGGTCTCCTCGTCGGCGTCCTGCTCGTTGGCGGCCGCGGCCTCCGTGTCGTCCGCGGCTTCGCCGAAGAGACTCTCGTCTGCGCCCGGGGCATCCGAGCGGGTTGTTTCCGTCCCGTTGTCGTCAGGCATGGTTGCTCCTTTCCTTGATGGTTCTCGGACTGCGTTACGCCGCCAGTCTCTACCGCGACTGGCTCCTGATTTCGCCGAGGGTCTGCTGTTTTCCCCTTGGCTTTCGCCTCCAGGTGGGTCGGTTGGCCCAGGGACTTCCTCCGAGTCCCTCTCGATTGGGTCGAGGATCCTTAGTTTATAAGCCCCGACCACCTACGGTATATGGGCTCGACGGCTCTAATAAATATCTGAATGTCCTTCGGGTTGCCAACAGTTCTACTGCAAATCCCTTTTTAAGCTCTCCTTCGGGTTCCCCATTTACTTGGACTCCTGGATGACCTTTGCTTTTGCTGCTAGGGTACAATTATCCGGGGACTCCCCTTTCAACTCTACGATCTTGTTGCAAAAGCCCTTATACGCTACAAATAAACGGAACCAAATGTTGCACAATCTTGACTCGAATTGAGGTTGAGAATATGATGGTGCTTTCAACTGCATCGCAATCGGCTCAGCCAGCGGATCGTGGGGCGCTTACCGGGAAAACTTGGCTAGTATCACCTCGGAGCGAAGGAGGTGTGTTAGGAAAACGTAATCAGCAGGGTGTTGTCGGCAACCGACTCAGGAGATGGTTTTAGGAGGATTGGAATGATAAACAAGGACGTCGCTTTAATGGCCCACCTGATGCGCCGCGCCGGGTTCGGCGCGACGTACGAAGAGCTTGAGGCCCGCGCTGCCAAGGGCTATGAGGCCACTGTGGAGGAACTGCTTAATCCTGACACGCAGCCCGCGATTGAGCGTGACGTGTTAATGCGCTATCAGCCCCAGTGGGTTTCTCAGGCAGGACTTGAAGGCCAACAGGAAGAGTGGGCCTACCGAATGATTAACACCAAGCGTCCGCTGGAGGAGAAAATCGCCCTCTTTTGGCACCAGATTTTCTGCACCGGCCACGCCAAGTGTGAGTACCCCCGGCAACAGCAGATTGAGCTCGACATGTTCCGAACCGTTGGTATGGCCAACTTCTCCGACCTGCTGATGGGTTTGTCCACCGACCCGGCGATGGTGTTCTACCTGGACAATTGCATGAGCCACCGGGACGCTATCAACGAGAACTGGGGCCGCGAGCTTCTGGAACTCTTTTCCCTCGGCGTCGGCATGGACGGCCAGGCCAACTACTCCGAGGAAGACGTCAAGGAGTGCGCCCGGGCCTTCACCGGCTGGACCGTAACCAACTCCATCCCCAGGTATCCCTACGGCAAGTACGAGGCGGCGTTCATCTACGACCCCTCGGACCACGATTACGAGGGGAAGACCTTCCTGGGCGAGACGGGTAACTGGAACGGCGAGGACGTGGTCAGGATTATCGCCCGGCAACCCGGCACGGCCCGGTTCGTCGCCAGGCACCTCTATAACTTCTTCGTCGCCGATGAGCCTCAGGTGCCGGCTTGGCAGAACACTCCGCCCCGGGACCCGGAAGCCATCAAGATGCTGGAAGACGAATACTTCAGCTCCAACTATGACATCCGGTCGATGCTGCGGGTGCTGTTCAACTCCGATTTCTTCAAGAATGCCCGCTTCACCAAAGTGAAGAGTCCCACGGAGACTGTAATCGGTACCATGCGTCTGGTCGGCGACTTCGCCATGCCCAAACCGGGCCTGAATGCCATGGCCCTATCCATACGTTACATGGGCCAGGACCTTCTGAACCCGCCGACCGTGGAGGGCTGGCACACCGGCCGGGAGTGGATTGACAGCGGAACCCTCGTGGAACGGATCAACTTCACTGCCGACGCCGTGGGCAACACCGGACACCCCGGAATCCGGTCCATCATCAATCGGCTGCGGTCCGAGGGCGACACCATCTCGGAGGAGCGGTTGGTGGACGGCTGCCTGGAGTTGCTGGGAGCCTACGAGCTGGCCGACCTCACCCGCAACGAGTTGGTTGAGTTGGCCCGCAGTGAGGGTGAAGTCAACACCGGCGCCGAAGAGTTCGAATCGAGGGTCGGCCAGATGCTTCAATCCATCGTGGCGACCACCGAGTACCTATTCGCATAATATAAGGGGGAAATATGACATCCACCAAGAAAGACCCGGTGCTGGTGGTGCTCCAGTTGTCCGGGGGCAACGACGGCCTGAACACTATCGTGCCTTACGGTGACCCCCTGTACGCGGACAACCGCCCCAACGTCAGAATCGAGACCGACAGGGTGCTGCCCATCAACGACTACATTGGCTTCAACCCGGCTATGGCGCCGATAAAGCGGCTGTACGATGCGGGCAAGGTCGCCATTATTCAGGGCGTGGGCTACCCCGCTCCCAGCCGCTCCCACTTCCGCTCCATGGATATCTGGCACACCTGCGAGCCGGAAAAGGTGGGCGACGAGGGCTGGCTGGGCCGCGCCGTCCGCGACCTGGACCCCAACAAAGAAAACGTGCTGACCGGCGTCAACTTCGGCCGCGGCCTGCCCCGCTCTCTGGTGGCTCCCGGCGTGCCGGTGGCTTCGGTGGGCAACCTGGAGACCTACGGCGTGCTGACCGGCATCGAAATTGAAGAGCAGCGTACCAAGGCTCTCGATGTCTTTTCCCGGGTTTACTCTCCCATGCTCGGACAAGGCCCGGTGCTGGACTACTTCGCCCAGACCGGTCTGGACGCCCTGGAAGGCGCCGATATTCTCAGTACCGCCCCAGCAATGTATTCCTCCAGCGTAGAGTACGGCGGCGACACCGTGGCCCAGTACATGCGCAACATCGCGCAGGTGCATCTGGCTAACCTGGGCACCCGGGTGCTCTACACCACGGCGCCATACAACAGCTTCGATACTCACGCCGGCGAACTGATGAACCACACCCGGCTGTGGAATGAGACTTCCGCCGCCGTGGCCGACTTCTACGACGACCTCAAGGAGCACAACGCCGCAGACAACGTGGTGCTGCTGGTCTTCACCGAGTTCGGCCGTCGGGTCCACGACAACGGGTCCGGCACCGACCACGGCTCGGGCGGCGTGGCCTTCGTGGTGGGAGAGCCGGTCAAGGGCGGCCTCTACGGCGAATACCCCTCGCTGGCAGAAGGAAAGCTGCTGGAGGGCGACTTGCACTTCAACAACGACTTCCGCGGCATCTACTCCGTTCTCATCGAGAAGTGGATGGGCCTGGACGCCAAACCTATCGTCAACGGCGCCTTCGAGCAAATGGAGTTTATTTAGTCAACTTTGTGAGGTTTGTATGACTCCAACCCGAATATCTCACGTACAGCTCCAATACAGCCACACCATTGGGCGTGGCGAGCAGTTCGGACCCGGCTTCACCTACCCGGTCCACTTGGCCCGGGGCCAGGACGACCTGATGTATGTCGTCTGCCGCTCTTCCGAGTACCGGCCCGAGGGCACCCGCATCGCCGTGTGTACCGTGGATGAAGAGTACGTCAACGCCTTCGCCCGCGGTGTGCCGCAGCAGGGGCCCCACGAGTACAACTTCGACGACGGCTCCCTGGTCTGGCCGGTGTGCGTGGCCATTGCCGGCGACGGCAACGTTTACGTCTCCGACGAATGGCTCAACCGCATATCCATCTTCACCGGGGACGGTGAGTACGCAGGCAAGTGGGAAGAGCGCGTCGGCAGCGGTGACGGGGAGCTGAACCACCCCTCCGGCCTGGCCTTCGACCAGGACGACAACGTCTTCGTGGTTGACAGCCTGAACAACCGGGTGCAAAAGTTCACCAAAGACGGACAGTACCTGGCCCAGTTCGGCGCCTTGGGCGATGGCGACGGCGAGTTCAATATGCCCTGGGGCATTGATATCGACAAGCGGGGCAACATCTACATCGCCGACTGGCGCAACGACCGCATCCAGAAGTTCACCGCCGACGGCAAGTTCCTGATGAAGTTCGGTTCCACCGGCTCCGGCGAGGGCGAACTTAACCGCCCTACCGACGTGGCCGTGGACCAGGACGGCATCATCTACGTCGCCGACTGGCTGAATAACCGCCTGCAAGTCTTCGACCCGGACGGCAACTTTGCAGCGATCAAGACCGGCGACGCCACTGTCTCCAAGTGGGGCAAGGACAAGCTGGACGCCAACCCGGAGATGTGGGGCGAACGGGAGCGCGCGCAGGGAATGGAACGGGAGAAAGACTTCTGGGCTCCCAGCGGCGTAGTTGTGGACGACAGCAACGCGGTGTACGTCTGCGAGGGTCCGCGCAACCGCATTCAGGTGTACCGCAAGCAGCCCGCCACCTTCATGGGGCCGCGGCTGTAGGGCCTATCCGCGTTTGACCTCTTAGGAAGGCCTCCGGAATCCACGGGGGCCTTCTTGTATGATATTCCCGAGCAACATCCCCGGCGATTGAACCTGCCAGGAGCCAGTATTTGTCATGCCCATCAAAGTAGCCCGCATCCCCAACCTGGAATGCGAAGCGTTTTATTACGATATGGAGCGCCGCGGCATTGAGCTGCTGAACCTGGAACCCAATGCGGTGACCGAGGCGCTGGAACGGGGTGAAGTGGACGCCGGGCCAGTGCCCCTGGTGGATACGTCGCGTCTGGCGGACAAGGCCTCTTTGGTCCACGGGTTCTGCGTCGCGTCGGTGTCCAGGGCCACCGCCAGCATACTGCACGCAAAGGAACCCATTGAAGCCTTGAACGGCGGGCGCATCGTCCTGGGCGCCGGCGACGCCGCTTCGGTAGCCCTGCTCCGGGTGTTGCTGGCGCAGAAGTACAACGTCTGCCCCGGAGCGTTCGTGGAGGAGCAAGCAGACCACGATGCCTTGTTGCTGACCGGGAATCCGTCCCTGCGGCGGCGAAGGGGCCTCCGTGGATACCCTCACCGCTACGACCTGGGAGAGGAATGGCAGGCGTGGACCGGCTTGCCCTTCGTATTCTCCCGCTGGATGGTCTCTACCGGCATAGAGCGGCAGGACCGGTTGGCGCTGGAGGATGCCCTTTTCGTCGGCCAGGAAGACTGGATGAACAATCTCTATAAAACCACCGGCCCCCGTAATGACCTTTACATGCTCCCCCGGGAAGTGCTGGAGTATGTGCAGGGACTGAGGTTCTTCATCGGCGTCCCCGAAGAGCGTTCCATGGCTCTCTTCCAGGAAAAGTTGGCGCTGTCGGAAGACACCTGAGCTTGAAAGAACGGTCGGCTGTCCTTGACCGGATAATGTCCTCCGAAGTTCCCATGCTGAAAATTCCCATGCTGGTCGCTGCCTTTTCTCCGTCCCTTTCCGGGTCAATATACCAGGATTGTGGTTGAGAACGGGAGGGAGGCCAGGGCAATCGCGTCTCAATCCGAGGAGAACTTTTAGCCAGTTGCCCTATGCCGCCAGCACATAATCCCCGCCGCAGGCCACAACCCCCTGGCGATATTCTTCCGGCAGCCCATGGCTTCAATGGTTACGATACACGCGTACTTCTATTTTCCGATGAAAAGTACCTTGGTCGGGAATGGGTTGTTCCAAACATTGCCGAGCCGGCGCCCCGACTCCAATCCCGGCCATCCCTTTGGCAGGCTCAGAACAGGATTCAGCCAACTACCATTCTTGGGCGTGTGGCGGACCCTCAGCCGTTCAGAGATGTGCCGTGCTCCAGCGGATTCAAACGCTTCTTGCAGCAGGGCTGGGTGATGGTTGTTCAGGTTGTTATGGGTTGTTGACAATTGCCGGAAGACGCCCTCGCTTCCCGCTGTTATACTCCCGCACAAGGGTCAAAACTATACAGGAAGTGTAAGGAATGACCACCCCCAAGCAAATTGAACCCAGCGTGAACAATGCCTTGGGCGACCTGCTCCGCGGAATGATGCCCACCTGCAATGTCCGGTCCGAAAACACCCAGACCTTCCCCGACCATCCCGGTCGCCATGCCGATGTGCTGATTACGGCAACCGGCCGCTCTCCGGTGGTCGTGGAGGCTGAGTTTAAGCCTGCTCCTGAAGCAGAGAAAGATGCCAGCGAAAGGCTTGGACTGAAAGTTGCTGGCGAGCCTCGCAGCATCGAGGCCGCCGTGGCGTTGCGTTACCCGGCGGCGTTGGAAACGGCCTATGTAGTTTCTTCGGCCCTGGCCGACGCAAACCTTGACTATTGTGTCCTGTATGAAGGCGGGACAAGGTTTCCCGAGTCGGGCTGGCTGCAGGGCAATGTCGCCGACTTGGCCGACCTGATTCGTCTGGTGTCTGTGCCTCAAAAGGAAGTGAATCCGGCCTTCGCCGCCTTTGAAGCCAACAAAGCGGATATGGACGCAATGGGAAGTAGGTTGAATCAGCTTGGTAAGAATACCTGCTACCACGGCAACGCCGGCATTGCATCGGCGTTCTCTGCATTGTCCGATAAGAAGCTCAAATCCGGCGGTGTGCTCGCTTTGGTATTGCCTCTTTCCGCTGCCTCCGGTTTATCCTGGCAAGGTCTTCGTCAACTGCTAGCAAGCGATTACGATGACGTGGTCGTATTGAGCATTGCCGCCAACGGCTAGAATATGTCGTTTTCATCGGATACTGGCATGGCCGAGTGCCTGGTCGTTGCCCGGAAGCGCGTGGATAAAACCGATGGCGAAACGCCGAAAGCCTAATTTACATCGCTGCGTCATCGCCCTCGAAGCCTGGCCCACTCAAGCGCCATTGCCAAAAATATTGCCGACAGCGTCAATATTCGAGGAATTCACGAGGGCCCCTACGGTGGGGTCCATCTGTCAGTGGGAAACGATGTTGCCGGCGAAATTCTGGCCGCGCCGCAATCAAGAGGAGGAGAAAACTGGGGAGGCGTCCGACTCCTGGATTACTCTTTGGCGCAGACCGCCTATGCCTTGGCGGACTCAAGGTTATGGCTTCCAGGAGTTCTTAATGCCCTTGAACTGACAACCGCCACACTCGGCACGGTCGGAAGGCTAGGCAGGGTTCATCGCGACATAACCGGCCCACAGTCTCGCGGCCCATTTGATAAAACGGCGCCTGCCCTGACCGCCACGTACCCTGCCTTGTGGAACCATGACGCGAAAAAAGAATCCAAGATGATTTGTATGCCGGATTCGCAGTTGCGGGTACGGCTAGGCATGGAAAAGAAAGCAGCAGAGATTTGGAAAACCGCCAGCTGCGCTCACATCAACTGTGATTTCACATTCGGTTCCCAAGCTCTGGCTGTAGCCTTTACGGAAGCGAGTTCAATTGGCGGGAGAGTCTGGCCCAACGTGATTTTCGAAGATAAACGGCTTGACTTTGCATTCGTAGTATGGGGAAACAGCACATTGGGCCTGCTCTCTTGGTGGTGGCACTCAAGCCGCCAGCAATCGAGCAAGGCAAGCATTAGAATCCGTTCGGCCGAAACCCTCCCCGTCCTAGACTTCCGCTCCCTCAGCGATGCCCAGTTGACCAGGGCCGAGGAGATATTTGACGAGTTCCGACCCAAGGAGTTTCAGCCGGCTTATCTGGCCGATGCCGACCCTAACCGGGCCTTGTTGGACCGGCGGGTAGTTTGCGATCTGCTGGGATTCGATGAATCGGTTTATCTGGCGGTGAGGCGGCTGGCGGCCAAATGGTGCGCCGAGCCGTCGGTGCACGGGGGCAAGGCTCGGCCCAAGGGCGCGGAGTTGGTGATTTAGGGTTGGCGATGGAACTCCTCCAGTATTGAAAACTACTGCGGGTGTGCATAAGTGATGGGAAGATGCGGGGGGAGTGATGAGGAAGAGGAATAGCGTGTCCATTATGGATGGTTTCGACACGTTGGAGGATCCCAGGGTTGACCGTTGCAAGCGGCGCCATCTGCTGGACATCATTGCCATTGCATTGCAATCTGCGCCGTCATCTGCGGGGCCGACTCCTGGGTTTACATCGAATTGTTCGGCAAGAGCAAGGAAGAGTCGTTCCGCACTTTCCTGGAACTGCCCCACGGCATCCCGTCCCACGACAACTTCGGCGACTTCTTCTCCTGGCTGGATCCGGAGCAGTTCCAGCGGTGCTTCATTGCCGGAACCAGGGGCCTGGACCCAGGCGGAGTCCGACCTGGTCCACGGGAAAGTGGCGGCCAACGACGGGAAGACGCTACGCTTGCCCCCCGAACGTGCCACAGGTTCCTTAACAGGTCGGCCTTTGACCCACTTGGTGGCAGTTCCGGCATTACTGGAATCGTGGCTTCCGGGACTTCAAGGTGAAGGTGTCTGGCAATCTGGAACGTGACCGCCGGAAGATGCTCCTGTTCCGGAACAAGACGGACCCGAGGCTGCGGGTGCGATTTGATGCGAACAACTTGTGGGCGTCGGCGGAGGAGTGCATCCGTCACGTCACCGCTCTTCCGCACCAGGTTTACGCAATAGAAGAGCCGTTGCGAGGAGGCGATTTGGCCGGGTTCGAGCGCGTGGGGGTGGAATGCGGGGCGAAGATCATCCTCGACGAGAGTATGTTGCGCGCTGAACAACCGGACACGCTGAAAGACCCGAAACAATGGGTTGTAAACCTGCGGGTTTCGAAGATGGGCGGCATCATGCGGTCGCTGGACGTGGCTAAGCGGGTCGCCGACTTGGGCGCCGGCGTGATTGTGGGCGCGCCGGTTGGCGAGACGAGCAACTTAACTCGCGCCGGTTTGACGGTAATGAATGCGACCGGGCCCAACCTGGTGGCGTCCGAGGGCGCCTTTGGCACGCACCTGCTGCGCCGCGACCTTACGTCGGAGAGCTTGATGTTCGGCGACGGTGGGGCGGTCGTGGTCGAGCTGGCAGGAATCGGTGGCGCCCCTGGGCTTGGGCTGGAGGTCCGCAGCAAAAACCTGGTAACCCTCTGAGATACAAGGCTCGGATCCGCCACCCACCCAGCAGACTGTCCTGGATAAAACAGCCGCCAACGCTGGTTCGATCCAATCAAAGCTGCCAGTGTCGCATAACCAGTGGTACAACTATTGGGGGCAGGTCAAGAAAATGCGCGCAATGCCGGGAGATTCGCGCAGCATTGGAGGGGGAGCAACGCGTAAGAACGTCGAAATCGCAGTCCTGCTTATCGTCGCGCCCGCCGGTTCTGCCGCCATGGTTGTTCAGGCCTAAAGCAGTGGCGAACCGGAAGTCCGCATCACTGCGAGGTGTCTAACAGACGGGCGTACCGAATTCGCCCTCCAGCAGCGCGAAGGCTCAGGTTGGAGCAACCGAATCGCCCCGCGCGCCCGCTTCCTCCCCGCAGAGCCGCCAGTCGGCCGATGGTTGGTCAGCACTCCAATCGCAATCGCCGAGCCACACTAAGGCAGCTGCGACGACTACCGATACGACGACTGCAACAGCGATGACCGGAACGAAGATGACCGGGCTGACGGCGACGACCGAGATGACGAATGAGCCTTCCGGGTGGACGGCTTCCCCCGGTCTTTGATCGCCGGGCTATGCTTCCTCCGTTTCGTTTCGTCTCGCCCCACTCCTTCCTCGCAGCTTCCGCTGCCCTTAGTTTAGGTGCTCACCGGAGGCGGTATGATGGAAAAATGAGAAAGGTTTGGGCCATTGTCCGATGAGAATGAACTGTGGGATTCCGATGTCTCGTGCCCTTAAAGGAGAGATGTATGCCAACCGAATCAGGACTAGAGGATCAAGCTGACAAGCTACGAAACCAACTAGTCGAAGACCTCGTTAATCAGGGCGCCATTAGAAGCCAGCCGGTGCGACAAGCTTTCGGAAAAGTGCCGCGGCACTTATTTGTCCCAAGAGTCAATATCGTTACTGCCTATTCAGACCAACCTGTTTTTATTCGTTGGGACGCGGGAATACCCATTAGTTCTTCAAGTCAGCCAAGAATGATGGCTATCATGATCGAGCAATTAGGGTTGGAACCCGGTCTTCGAGTACTGGAAATAGGCGCCGGTACGGGCTACAACGCAGCTATCCTGGCTCAAATGTCGGCGAAAGCGGCAGCGTTATTACTGTGGACATCGACCAGGACATCGTAGATGAGGCCGCCGGAAACCTATCCAAAACTAGGTACGACAATGTCAAGTGCATATGTGGCGATGGATTCGAAGGATTTTCCAAAGACCAGCCCTATGACCGTATCATAGTGACTGTGGGCGCCTTTGATATTTCGCCACATTGGGTTGGTCAGTTGAAGGATGGTGGGATAATGGTAGTCCCGCTGTGGTTCAAAGGATTTAGTCTAAGCGTGGCGCTTGAAAAGCGTGACGGTGAGCTTAAGGGCTTATCTGCGTCACCGTGTTTGTTTATCCTGATTCGCGGGATCTGGGGACGAACCAAAGGATCTTTCCCAGTCGGCGATCCTCCCAACGACTTCCTGGAAATGACAATAGGATTGGAGTGGGACGACCAGCGTTACCGTCGGGATTTGAACCAACTGTTCGCTCAAGGTGTTACGCTCCGGGAGAACGGGCGCTCACTAAAAGGCCAATTTCATACTCAGAACATCTTTTCCGGCCTCTACCTGTTCCTTACGGTTAACCCGAATGTTTTTATGCTTTACGCATCGTCGCAGAACAATCTATTCAGGGGCTTCGGTTATGGGCTAATTGACCCGGACAGCATGAGCGCCGCCGTGCTATCGGATAGGTACCCTGAACAAGTAGCAGTTTACGGGAATGATGTAGCATATGGTCAATTGATGAAACTTCTTGATCAGTGGGATCAGCTAGGACATCCTTCGATTCAAGAGATTAATATCCGCGCCCTTTTTACCGCCCCGAAATCCATTCCGAAAAGTCATTGGATAATTGCTAAAAGGTCGGCTTATACCTGGGTTCTGTCGTGGGGAAGCTGAAATCTCGGTGTATGTGCGTTGTTTTCGGGGCTAGGCGCGTAAGTCATTACCTGAGGATACACTGAACAAGGTAGCCATGGTCCGGGTTGTCCATTCTGGAACGGAGAACCCGATGTAAGGGCTGCCTGCCAACTACTTTTGACGAGGGCCATTCCTGCCCCCAAGCCTCGCCAGTTAATGCGGGCCAATTGTCCGGCACGTCGTGGAGCGCCTTGTCGGTATGCAACCACACCGTCTCCTGGGCATAGGCTTCGGGCGCGTCGCCGGGGTTTAGTCCATAGACCTATGATTTCGAGGGCGAGCCGAAAGCGTTCCGGCCTGAAACGAACAGCTTGCCCGACACATCCAACACCGAATCGGGTATCAGTCCGGCGAACTCTTCGATGTTAGCTGTCATAGCAGTTCCTCCTTGAATCTGCGCAGCTAATCCTCGGCGCGGATGTAGCCGTATCTGGAATAGCGGCGTTGCCATAGTTGCACTACATCACCGTTGAAGAAGCGCCCGTAAAGCGCTGCCGGCGCCGAACCGGCTGCTGATCAAGTCCCGGGTGAGCCGGACAGGCACTCCCCTCGATCGCCTCCATGTTCGCCCCTCGGCGAAACTTGTTGATCGTACCATTCGACGGCCCTTCCAGACCCCTTCCGGGGCATAAGCGTGGGCTTTCAAAATGACGGTTTGCATCATTCTCCCATTCGCTGCAGCAACTAGCCGAGGCGGCCCAGCTTGAAAACCCTTCGCAGTTACGTTAACGTTCCTTTATAAGCAAATGGGGCACGGTAAATCTCGCATAGCTAAATCCGGAGGAGGTTGAAAAATGGCAAGCCTGGATCAGTACGCCAACAAGTATCAACACGCCCGCATGGAGCGGCGGGACGGCATACTCCTGCTTACCCTCCATAGCAATGGAGGCTCGTTGCAATGGGGCGCCGGCCCCCACAGCGAGTTACCCCACGTGTTTGCCGACATTGGCAGCGATACCGAAAACCGGGTGGTAATCATGACCGGCACGGGCGAGGTCTTCACCGGCCCTCGAGGTACGCCGGACTCGGTGCCCCGCCGGACTCCCGGCGAGTGGGACGCCACCTATTGGGAGGGGAAACACCTGCTAATGAACCTGCTGGACATCGAGGTGCCGATGATAAGCGCCATCAACGGGCCGGCGCTGCGGCACTCGGAGTTGCCCTTGATGTGCGACATCGTACTGGCTGCCGAGGAGGTGGAGTTCCAGGACTCGGGCCATTTCGTTAACGGCCTGATTCCCGGCGATGGGATGCACATCATTTATCCGCTGCTGCTGGGGCTGAATCGCGGCCGATACTTCCTGCTGACGGGTCAGTCCCTGGACTCGCAACAGGCCCTGGAGTTGGGGCTGGTCAACGAGGTGATGCCCCGGGGCCGCTTGTTGGAACGGGCTTGGGAACTGGCCGAGCAACTGGCCCGGCAGCCTCCGCTGGTGTTGCGCTACAGCCGAGTGCTGCTGACCCAGAACTTGAAGCGGCAGATTCACGACCTGTTGGGCTACGGGCTGGCGTTAGAAGGAATGGGTTCGGCCCAGTCGCGAATAGATTTGGGGTGAACGAGTGGATGGTGTTTATCCGGTCCTTCGTCAAGGAGATTGCAGTAGCGCCGGGCCGGGCGGTCATCCGCTACACCATGCCCACTCCCAAGGATAACTCTATCAGAGGCCGGGCCGTTCAGGAAATTGCGCTAAGTGGCCCGGTTCTGTTTACAGTACATCGTGGTGGGCCCAAGCGTGCTGTACTGCGAACTCGTACCAAGGGTCGCAACGGGCTTTGCCAGAAACCTTGCGCGGCGTTCCTTGGTCAGCTGCCGCGTCTGAACATGCGGCAGCCCGTTACGCCCATCACGATGGGCATGAGGGTGTCGATGACGGCCCAAAATTGTCCGTCGGCCTCGTTGTTGGGAGACAGAGAGCTAAACCAGTTCCAGAAGAACAGGATGAACACAGCAACTGCCCCGTAGAAAACCGCGTTCGCTTCCAGGTAGCGCTTCAGGTCCGCCGAACCGTCGCCATCGACACGGCGCTTTTCCACGTAGCTGGCGGCCAAAGCAATCACCATACCCACCGCCATGAACCAGTTGAGTATCTCCCACACCGTGAATGGCTCGTCTCCGCCAGGGTGGTACAGGGGAGTAACGATAAAGTTTACGGCAACCACAGCCGCAAGCAACACAAGGTAAGCCGCTGCCGCACGAATCAGGATGGACATGCTTTCCTCCTTGACTTGAACTGAGGCTCTCCTCATTAGCCTTAGCGCCGCCATTCGGCGATATTCCACATCTCGCTGTCCCAGCCGTTGATCCGAACGCCCTTCAGGGTGTTCAGGTGTGCGGAAACGAAGCCCCGGTTCACCAATGGAATCCCGTAATAGTTCTGCACGTCCATGTCGTGCAGCTGCTTTACCAGTGCCTCCCGCTCCGGTCCGATTTGGGTTTGCTCCAGCTGGGCGTGGAGTCTATCGAGGTAACCCTGATAATATAACCTGGCAAACTGTTTGCTCCAGCTGGGCGTGGAGTCTATCGTACTCCGGATTGCACGAGCGGGCAATGTTCCCCAAGGCCCAGTTATTGCCATTGGTCGGGATATGTTCGCAGAGGGGGCCGGATAGGGACTGCTGCGGGTCTATGCCGAAACCGGAAGCGTACATCTGCACGTCGGCGAAGAACCTGCGATACGACGCTTCCTTGTCATCCACGGGGTCGCCGCCGAAAAAGACGCTGGCATCGTGCTGTACCAGCTCCGTCTCGATGCCTATCTGACGCCACCAACCGCGAACGAGGGCCTGCGTGTCCTGTCGAATAGCATTGACCGAGGTCTGGTAAGTGATCCGCAGGGGCACTCCGTTGTATTCACGGACGCCGTCGCCGTCGGTGTCGAGGACACCGTTATCGTCCAGCAGCCTGTTGGCGCCCTCGATGTCCTGGAGCCTGGCGCCGGTATCTTGCAGGCTATCGACCTGGAATCCGATGTGGTGGATGCCGCTGTAGTTCTCACCGTTGGGGCCGACGTCGGCGTCCTTGTCGGTCTTCCACTTGAGGATGGTCGGATTGATGTCGCCGTCGGAAAGCTGGACTTGGCGGCCGTTGCGGGCGACTTCAACGAGGTCGAACCCTTCCTTGTAGAACCGCGCCACGGCGTCCGGGTCCTCGCAGGTGACAGCAACGTGCTTGATTTTGGCCACAAGGGCACCCACGAAATTGGTTTTGGGACATTATACCTCGCTTTTCCCGGATTGGGGCAAACCTGGTGGTTGCCCTGGCATTACAGCCCAATCCACCTGAATTGGAACGCTACCGCAGCAACGCGGCTTGTTGACCGAGATGTCCGAAGGATGTAACCTAGGCTCAGGAAGGCCCAAAGTCCAACCAACAAAAGGAGTTTGGCATGACTACCAGCAAGCAGATGACCTATGAAGTCAGCATCGAGGACGTGGAATATCTACGGCACGGCGACAAACCCTTTCTGGCACGAATCTTCAAGCCCCAAGGCACCGGACCCTTTCCGGTAATGGTCGAGTTGCACGGCGGCGCCTGGGTGAATGGAACCCGCGTCAACGGCGACGTCGGCAACGAAGCGCTGGCCAGAAATGGCGTTATCGTGGCGGCCCTGGACTTTCGCGTACCGCCGGAAGCGTCATACCCGGCATCCCTGGCCGACATCCACTACGGAATTCGTTGGTGCAAGGCCCACGCCGCAGACTGGAACGGCAACCCGGATAGCATCGGAGCCATGGGCACCTCCAGCGGCGCCCACCAGGCCATGCTGCTGGGTATGCGCCCGAAGGACTCACGCTACGCGGCGCTGTCCCTCACCAACGGCGCGTCCGAGGTGGATGGCGCCCTGGGTTGTGTGATTATGGTCTCCCCGGTGATCGATCCGCTGGGACGCTATCATTACGCCAAGGGTCTGCGAGAAGATGTGAAACCCCCTGAATCAGTAGGCGAGCGTACCGTAGCCATGCATGATATGTACTGGGTGACGGAAGAGGCCATGGCCGAGGCTGCTCCGGGACGAATGCTGGGCCGTGGGGAGCGCACTGAGCTGCCGCCCACGCTGTGCCTGGCGCGTCTCTACGAGGCAGCGCATCCCCGCCCGGACCTCGACGAGTTCATCATGCAGTACCGCAAGGCCGGTGGGCAGATCGATGTGACTATCTTCGACGGTGAAGGCGAAGGGGTGCTGCGGGACCTTTCCACCGAAGTTGCCCAGCAGGCCCTCGAACAGATGACCTCGTTCATCAACCAACACCTGGGCTAAGCCGGATAGCTCCCAGTCCTGTGGTAAAAGGCGACACGGCGCTGAATCTTGGGACAGCCTCGGTGCGAGGCTGCCCCAAGACTGTTAGTTGCCAATGGCGGACCGGCCCTACGGACTGAGGACTGATATACTCGAGGCCTGACCGTAACTACCCCGGCCAGTATTTACCCCGGCATGAGGCGATGCTTGCGGTAGAGACTGCGTTGGGGGCCAGGCGCCAGACCGGCGCCGGATTTGAGGCCGGATGGAGGAGTTGATCATGGCCGCACAGCATGAGGAAGGGGCGGTTCCGGACTTTCTTCGGATGGAGGATTCCGGCGGGCCGGAGTCCACCAATCCTCACCGCAGCGACACTTGGTACGGCTGGCCCAGCAAACGGGTGGAGCCGGTCAATTTGCTTGACGACGAGGGCAGAACCCGGCGGGTGCGGGCTCCGGTAATGGACCTGGAGGGGTTGATCACGCCCACGGAGCTTCACTATGTAGTCCAGCATTTCGACGTGCCGGAAGTGGTTCCGGCGGACCAGTGGACCCTGACCATCGATGGCGAGGTCAAGAACCCGCTGACCATCAACTACGAGCAATTGCGCCGTTACCCGGGGCGCACGGTGCGCACCGTGATGGAATGCTCCGGCAGCGACGCTACCTACTTCGAGTATTTCAAGGGCGAAGGCCCCAAGCCGTCCCGGACACAGGAAGCGATGATCCTCAGCGCCGCCGAATGGACCGGCGCCCCGTTGGCCTCGGTGCTCAATGACGCCGGATTGACCGACAAGGCCCTGTACCTCCGGGCCGAGGGTTGGGACGAGGGAGTGCCGGCTAGCGCCGACCCGGGAACCGAGCCTTTCTTTTACGACAAGGGGCTGCCACGGTTGAAGGCCCTCCACCCGGATACCATCCTGTGCTGGGCCCAAAATGGCCAATTGCTGGAGCACCTGCACGGGGCGCCGGTGCGGTTGCTGGTGCCTGGCTGGTCGGGCAACTGGTCGGTGAAGTGGATTCGCCGGTTGGAAGCGCTGGACCATATGCCGGACTGCTGGTACCACTACAACTTCTACTACTATGCGGACTCGGCCGACGCAACGGACAAAGAGCTGATAACAACCATCCCGGTCAAGTCGATTGTGACCCATCCCAATGACGACACGGAAACTTTGCCCCAGGGAACTCACGTGGTGCGGGGATACGCCTGGAGCGGCGATGGGGCCATTACCCAGGTGGAGGTCAGCGTTGACGGCGGCGAGACCTGGTGCGCCGCCCGGCTGGAGGAGCCGCGGGACCGGTGGATGTGGGTCAGGTGGTCCTTCCTCTGGGAGGCCAATGAACCGGGTAAGTACCAGGTCATGTCCCGGGCGACGGATGCCTCGGGCCGCACCCAGTCCCGGGTTCCCCGGTACAACAATATGCGGAAGAACTTCACCGCCAGCGTGGGATACGACATTACGATCGAGTAACGCCCGCGAGTAACGCCCGCGAGTAGTGTCGGTGAGTGGCGCCGGCAGGTAGCCGGTCGGTCAAGCAATGCGACGGGATTCTAAACGCGCCGCTGCAATTCCATCATTACTGATGGATTTTGAAGGGACATTGCGACTAAACGACTATCTCAAAATGTGGTTTGACAAACTCACCCCGAGCAGAGCAAAACCATGTGCCGCTCACCCCGAGCCGGGCGAAGGGCGAAGCAAACAGCGACAGAAGTTTTGAGATAATTTCTCGGTCAAAGGAACATCAGGCTTAGCTGGCGCCCCCTTCCAGCTAAACCACCTCAAAATGTGCCTCCTTCGGAACGCAGTCCGCTCCGTTGATGGGGATCATGTCCTGAGGGCAGGCGGAGAAAGCCACCACGCAGTCCATCTCGGCCCGCAGTATTACGTAGTCGCCGGGGCTTGAGACGGGCGGCTCGAAGCTGAGGCCACCGTCCGGGCCCACCGGGATGTTCATAAACAGGTTCCACGGGCTGGGCGTTTCGGGCTGCGTCAGTCCAAGCTCGGCCAGGGCCGCTGCCAGGTTGTCGGTGCAATTGTCGTGGTACCCCGTGCATCCCAGAAGCTCATAACGGTAGCGGTCGCACGCCGCCAGAAGCGTATCGTGAACCCCGCCCGACGTATCCTCCACCAGGGTCAGAATCGGCCTTCGATGGTTGGTGACCATTGACTGACCCAGGACGGGTATGGTCCGGCCTATTGCGGTCCGCGAATGTTCCATCGACATGAACTCGGTGACGTCGTCGCGCCGGAAGGCCCAGGTGTCCACCACCTGCTGCCCGTGGGTATTGATAACTTTAACGTGCTGCCCCTCGGCCACGAATGCCGCCTTGCCGCGCCGCGCCGGGATGGTTATCCGGGACGTTGCCGTCATATCCTACCCCGCTTTCCTCTGTAGTCCAGGGGCCTTGCAAAGCCGGGGCCGCCGCATCAGCCGGTAAACCCGGCCCACACCTCCGGCAGCCGGGCCAGCGCCTCCGGGGGAAGCGGCCCCCTGGCGGCGAATGCAACCGCCTGCTCCAGATGCTCCAGGCTTGAATACCCCACCAGCACGCTGCTCACTCCGGCGTTGCCCAGGGCAAACCGCAGCGAAGCCTCCACCATGCCGCCTACATACCCCTCCTGCTGCAGGAACCGGAAGCCGTCCGCCCTGGCCTGGTCCTGGCCGTAGTCGCGGCCGGAGCCGATGGGCGCGACGGTCGGCACGGCTATGGGATGTCGCGTTTCCTCCCCGCTAAGCGCGCCCGCCGCCAGGACCCGAATCACCAGCACTCCCATGCCGTTGGCGGAGGCCCGCCCAATCAGGTTCCCATAGTCGGGCATATCGAACCCGGACGGTACGGCCGCTCCGGCGCTGGGGTTGACCAGATTGTACACCGACTGGACGGTGTTCAGCGTTCCCGAGTCGATGACTCGATGCAGGGCCTCGGTCTCTCCTACTGCGGTCATCCCCCAGAATCTGACCTTGCCCTGGTCCCGCAGTTCCCGCAGCGCGTCCACCACCTCGCTTAGCGCCTCTTCGGGAGCGACTGACCCGCCTTCAGCCTTCGACGCGACGTGGTTGTGCATCTGAATCAGGTCAACCTGCTCCCGTTGCAGTCGGTTCAGGCTCTGCTCCACCGAGGCGATGACGTTTCCCTTGATGCGCCCCGGCTCGTGGGTGGTGACCCGGAACTTGGTGCCAACGTAAACGTCCGCCGACAACTCCTTCAACACCCGCCCCAGGTTGGTCTCCGATTGGCCGTCGCCATAGGAAGAGGCGGTGTCGAAGTAATTGATGCCCAACTCCACGGCCCGCGCGACCGCCTTTACCTGATCGCTATGCTCGCCCCGAATCATCAAACCGCCGACGCTGCCGCAGCCAAACCCGATTTCAGACACGTTAAGCCCGGTGCTGCCCAAGGGTCGATAGTCCATCGCTTTCCCCCTTCAATCTTGCGTGTCCTCTAATGATATTCCCCAATCCGGTTGGGGACAATCGCCCGCCGGCCGGCGTCAGGGTCCTTCCTAAGTTGTACCAGAGGTGGGAGGATGACGACTGGGCGGGCGCAGCGCCTTTGACGCCTGAGTTTCTTTGTCCTCAGCATCAAACCTTCCCGGCAGTACAGCCGGTGGACTCCCTTGTAATTCACTGCCCATCCCCTCTTGCTGCTGCCGGAAGTGATCCTACCGTCGTTCCTGCCAGGTTTCGTATTTCACGTCCCTTCAGGCAGGCCAAAGTGTGCGAATGACGTCCCAATTCTGGCAACGGCGGGAAACCTGCGATAAAATCTCTAATGATGGAAGGCAAGACTTGTCTCATAACCGGCGGCAGCGACGGCATCGGCTATGTTGCCGCCCGCGAACTGGCGCGCTTGGGTGCGCAGGTGTTTATCGTCGGTCGGAACGCCTTCAAAACCAAAGACGCCGCGGACCGAATCCGCGACGAGACCGGCAACCGCGAAGTGCGTTACCTGCTGGCTGACCTGTCGTCGCAGGGCGACGTGCGACGGCTGGCTGACCAGGTCAGGGAACGGATACCGAGGCTGGACGTTCTGCTGAACAACGCCGGGGCCATCTTCCTGTCCAACCGGAGCAGCGTTGACGGCATTGAAATCACCTTCGCCCTGAACCATCTGGGCTACTTTCTGCTGACCACACTGCTGCTGGACCTGCTGAAAGATTCCGCGCCGGCCCGGATTGTCAACGTCTCCTCCAGCTCCCACGGCTCGCCGGGAGAGTTCCGACTGGAGGATCTGCCCCAGCCCGGGAAAAGCGGCGGCTACCGGGCATACGGACGGTCCAAGCTTTGCAACCTCTGGTTCACCTACGAACTCGCGCGACGGCTTGAGGGATCCGCCGTGTCGGTCAACGCCCTGCATCCCGGGTTGGTGCGCACCAACATCGCGCGAAACAATGGCGTCCTGGGCCGTGTGGTCAACTTCTTTATCGGCGCCCGCGGCGTCGATGCCGCCAGGGGTGCGGAGACGCTGACCTACCTGGCAGCTTCACCGGAAGTCGAGGGGATTACCGGCCAGTATTTTGTGGTCTGCCGGACCATTGCCTCCTCTTCGTTGAGTTACGACGCCGGGCTGGCCTCGGGCTTATGGGAAATGAGCGAACGACTGACGGCGGAACGGGCGGCGGGGTAATAACGGAGTCTCCGTTACCCTTTCCCTGACCTTAGGCATAATGCATTGGAAGAGGACGCTTCATGTCGAGCTTTCAGGATACCCCGACCACCAGAACGAGGAGGTTGTTGCTGTCGGCGATTTAGATGTTGCCCTTCGGGTCCAGATCCAATCCGTGGGGCCGGTCCATGCCCGTAGTGGTGGCCAGTGCGCCGTCGCCCCCGCCAATCCCACCGAAGTGGTCGGTCTATGATGGCTCTGGGCCTGTTTCACTGGTAAATCTCTTCACCGCGCTGCAGCCGGAGAGCTATCTGGTAGGTCTGACCTTCGGCCCGGGGCGTGGGAGAGTGGGCCGCGAGGAACCTGGACAACCCGATCATCACGTGTCGCCCGGATTCCGTGCCTTGTCGCTCCTCGAACTGTTTGAATGCCGCATCTGCGATCTGGAAAGAGTGGAAGTTGGCGTCCTCTCGCAGCAGCATTCGCCCCATGGTGGCCATCAGGTCTCCCGGTTTGCCATTGTCCGCCAGGTAACCCGAAACCGCCTGGGCGGCTTCCTCCACCTGTTGCCGGGAATTCACCATCTCCAGCATCCGGTCTAGCTGCTCTGCGGCGGAAATGGAGCTGGGGGCGGCATCGGGCAACCTCTGGGGCGGCATATTGAGGAACCGGTCCAGGTAGATGCTCATCGCCACGTCAAAAACGCCCCGCAGCAACTCAGGAGTCGGCGTTCGTTTCAAAGCCTGATGAAAAGCGTTGGCCGCGGCCAGGGTATTATGCACCGTGTCCCAGTCGCGAAACTCGTTGGAGGTGTGGAAGTGAGCCATGCGCAGGAAGGCAGCGTGGACGACGGCAGATCCAAGCTGCCCGGCGGTAGCGCCATCGGCTATAGCTTCCTTGATCGCCCCGATAATCTCAGCAGGTGAGTCGCCCAGCATCCGGGATGCCAGGGAGTCGGCATCGTCCCAGTTGCCGGAGGCGTTACTGCCCTGCTCAAGGAGGCCAGGAAGCTGCTCCCTCGCTTCCCAGACCATAGAAGCCAAGTCGATGGGATCGCGCCACTGGCTGAGTTCCTGGCTGCGGCGCGCCCGGGCCATACCGTGCACCAGGCTGGGCAGCACCTGGCCGGCCATCTCCCAACCCAGGTGGTCTAAAAGCTCGAAAGCCTTGTTGGCAAAGTCCACCACGTGCCCGCCGTCCAGGTAAATGTGGTCGGTGGCGGCCGCGAAAATCATCCTGGCGATGTCTTCCCGGGGAGTGCCGCACTCTATGGCCGTAACGAGACACCGCTCGGCGCCCTCTTCATCCCGGACGTTTATGAAGTTGCGGAACCAGCCACGGAAAACCTCCGGGCGGGTCTCTCCGGTGGGCAGCGGGTCTACCGAGAAGCGTGGAGCCTTGCCCGCGCATTCCCGGGAGACGTGGAGCAAGCCCTGATATAAAGCCCGGGGCCGGTCCTCCTCGTGCAGCTGCGTCAATATGTTGGCGGTGCAGGTCAGGATGCTCATAGCGGCGCCCCATCCATTGGCCGAATAGGTAGCGCCGAACCGGGCGCCTATCCGCAGCGGCTCCCGATAGTCGGCGCCTGCGGCCTGCAAGCCCAGCACCGCCTTGGCGATGACCAGCCGCAGGTTATGCTCCATGCCATCTTCCAGCCGTCGCTGCCAGTGCTTGCCCTCGTCGCGGGGAGCAGGAGCGGGGTCAATCCATACCTCGCCGTCCACCACGTTCACCGGAAATGTGCGCACGTCGTCGGCAAAGGGGTTGAAAGTGCCGCCGCTGGATAGCTCGAAGCGGGCGTGGTGCCAGTGGCAGGTAAGGATTCCATCCCTGACGCTGCCCCGTTCCAGGGGAAAGCCCATGTGGGGACAACGGTTGTCCACCGCGTGAACCCGGCCGTCGTGAAAGAAGACAGCGATGGCGTGTCCCCCACCGGTTACCACGGTGCAGCCCCGCGCTTCAATCTGTTCCAAAGTCCCTGCGTTGATGTGTCCCTTCGCCGGTCTATTCATGACTTTCCCTCCCTTCCTTATGAAACCAAGAGGTTTCGCCAAATTGTCGATTAGCATTAGGGATGGAGTAAGCGACTCTGACTGCTACCCATTGGCCCAGGGGCGGCGCCGAGCCATTTCCCGGACGCCCTGGGGGGTAGTGATGGGGGCGAGGCAGCGGTCACCCATGCAGGCGTACAGCGCCGCACCCCCGCGAGTCGGGAAACCGAGTTCGCCGATTCGCTCGGCGTCCCGCACCGAGTCCAGGGGCAGCACTACCCGGTGGGGAGCATAGACCCGAAGGGCCGCCCGGTGGAGTCGGCGGTATTCGGGGCCGGACGAATCGCCCACCAGCACCAGGCGTACCGGCCCGTGGGTCTGTAGGTCCTGCGCCCGCCCCCAGGCTGCGCCGGCCGGGAGGAACAAGGCTTCCTCATCTTCTTCCATGCGGCGCGAGAGATGGGCGCCCAGGTAGCTTTTCCCGGGAACTGCGGACTCGAACATTCTTACAGCGGCAGCCGCCCGGTCCGAGTATCCACTGTCATTGGTCAGATGCGACAGAACTGTCAGGACTTCGGCCCAGTGACTGTTGTCCAACGCCGGTTGCTCCCGGGGAAGAAGGGCCGCTTCGAAAGAACGGGGCGGTGTGGTGTCGTAGCAGCCTCCGGCAGGTGCGCCGAACATTTGCTGTATAGCGCCGGCGATTTCAGCCGCCCGCGCCAGGCAGTTCGGTAGGCCGGTGGACTGGTACCGGGAGAGCCAGGCCTGCAGGAAGTTTACCTGGTCGGCCAGGATGGGAGCGCCTTCGCTCAACTCTCCGGCGCGGCGACACAACCCCCCGGCGGAAGTCCAGCTCTCACGCCACAGCTTTTCCAGGATATCGGATGCCACCCGCCGATAAACCGGACTACCCAGAACGTTGGCCGCCTGTATCAGGGCCTGGGCGGTCAGCGCGTTCCATCCGGAGTAGAAGGTGCGGTCAGCGGGCGGTGGCGCAGTGTCGTCCCGGTCCTTCCAGGACATCTGGTAGAAGGGCTCGTCGGCATCCTGGCTGGCGAAGAACAACCCCTCCCCAGGATCGAACAGGGTATTCAGCAAATACTGCAGGGTGCCTTCAGCGGCGCCTTTGTAGGCCGTCTTGCGGGTTACCTGGTATGCCTCCAGATAGGACATTGCCAGGTTGGCGTTGCTGACCAGCATCTTTTCGTAGTGCGGCACCTTCCAGTCCCGGCTTACCGAGTAGCGAAAGAACCCCTGGTCCTTCAGGTCGTAGATGCCGTGCCGCATTCCCTGTAGGGTGGTCTCGACCATTGCGAGGATGGCTCGGTCGCCGGTGAGGCCATAACGGGCAGTAAGAAAGCGCAACGCCTCCCATGGCGGCTGTTTGGGTTCCAGCCCGAAGCCACCGAATTGCCGGTCGTAAAGCTCAATCAGCCGGTCCAGCACTGCTTCCACGGAGGCGTTGGTTCCGGCGCACCCGGACGATGCGCCGGACTCTGGGGCAGGGCTATACTCAGGAGTGATTTCACCGCTGGAAAGCTGTTGCAGTAGGGCAACCATCTCGTCCGGAGGCGTGTATGTCCTGCCGGCGAGGAAATCCCCATCTCCGGTCAGGAAGGCCACCGACGGGAAACCGCCCTGGTTGTACCGCAGCGATATGTCAGGACGCTGGTCAACGTCCACGCGCACCGGGATGAATCGGGAGTTGACCAGCTCTACAACCCGTTGGTCGGAATAGGAGGTCTGGTCCATGACGTGGCACCAGTGGCACCAGGTTGCCCCCAGGGTGAGCAGCACCGGCTTGCCCTCGGACTTGGCGGCCTCGAAGGCTTCCTCGTTCCAGTCCCGCCAGGAAATGGTGTTGGCGCCGTCAAGTTGGCTCATCCTGCTAACCCTCGGCAACGGGCGGTGCAGTCGCCCGGCGATAGTTGGTGCGTATGGTGCAGTTTAGTCTTTCACCGCCCTCTTTTACAATCGGATGGAAGGAGAGGACGGGTCGGACCCGATCCGAATCCGGCTATACCCAAGGTCATTTCGGCCGGGGCCTGAATCTACGGGTGAGGGGCACGGCCTGGCCAGTGACTTAGTAACTATCTCAACAGATAATTCGACGAGTCTGCCATTAGGGGCCCTGGAGCGGCGCTCCGCTCGCCCTGAACCTGTACCCTTCCCATCGCTCGGCGTGATTAGGGAAAGACTTTGCCGTACCCCCACGCCGGGTTGAACCGGGTTGAGGGTCAGTAGGTATTTACCTCGCCCAGGTCGGAGACGCGGAAGATGGTGGGCAGGTCGGGTCGGAAGACCAGACGCCAGGCTTCCATGCCGTTCTGGCCGGCGGCGCCCCCGGCCCAACTGCCGGCCATTTTGATGACATTGTAGATTTCCTCGGGGGTGGCCCCCGCCTGGTGGGCGGCGTGGACGTGAATCTGGATGTGATAGACCGGGTTCCGCATGGCGACGTAGGCGGCGATGCGGATCAGCTCTTCCGTCTTGCGGTCAAAGAAGGACTGGCCGCTGTGGTCAGCCTCCCAGCCGTTGTTGCGGCCCCGCAGGGCGTCGATGTCCACCTCGGACAAGAAGTCGTGCATTCCTACACGAAAACCGCTGTTTTGGAGGACCCGATCCCGTTCTGCTTGTTTCTCGCTTTCTGTGGTCATAATGCAACCCTCCTGGCCGTATTTGGTTCGTAGTGGTCGGTGGGGCCGAGTTTACCAAGCTGGATTGGGTGATGCAAGGAGTGGGGGCATGTGGCCGGTCCTTTCGATGGTCACTGTGAACGCAGCGAATGGGCTAAAGTCCCTGGACAGCGCCAGCCTCCCACCCCTGGATTCCGGCGAGGGCCGGAACGACGGTGGCCTCGGTTTCTTTACCCGAGGCTGTGTGCTAAACTGCTCCATTCCGTTCGATGTAATTCCTCCAGGAGGTACGCTCATGATCATTGACACCCATACCCATGTGGTCAGCAGCGACAAGGTCAAGCACCCCCTCGACCCCGGCGCGCGAGGATGGTCCACCGAGGTCAGCAACGATGTTGAGGACTTGATTGCGGAGATGGACCAGGCCGGCGTGGAGTGCGCCACTTTGGTGCAACCCAGCGGCACCTACGCCCTCGATAACTCCTACCAGTGCGACAGCGCCCAGCAGTACGCCCCTCGTACGGTGTCCGTTGGGATCCTGGACCCGGCTGCCCCCGAAGCCGCGGACAAGCTCTCTTATTGGGTGAACGAGCGCGGCATGGTGGGCGTGCGCCTCCAGAGTGATGCCGAGCCCGACGATCCCCGCTGCGACGCTCTCTGGCAGCGGGCCGAAGCCCTGGGCATCCCGATCTCCATCGGTGGCGGCGGCCAGCCGGAGAAGGTCAACCGGATGCGGAACGTGGGCGCCCGCCACCCCAACGTACTCTTTGCCCCAGACCACTTCGCTGGCTGGAGCGGCGCCGGAGACAAGGCCGCTATGACGGCCGCACTGGAAGACCTGGCCAAGCTGCCCAATGCCCACCTGCGTATTTCCAGCACCAGCCTCGGCCCTTACGCCAACCTGACCCAGCCCGAGAAGGACCTCTTCAGACGGGTAATCGAGGCCTTCACGCCACGGCGTGTCATGTGGGGATCCAACTTCCCTTCCTCCCGCGAAGGCGGTTACATCGGCCAGGTGCAGCTCGGCCAGACGGCCCTGACCTGGCTCTCCGACGACGACCGTAATTGGATTATGGGCGAGACCGCCCACAAGTTCTGGCCGATGCTGCAAGGGTCATCCGGGGGGTAGATCTCCCTCCGGATTACCACCGGACAGTCCTTCAGCGTCGACGGCGGACTGGTGACGCATTAAGGCAGGTCGGCTCCCTCGGAAGTCGCGTCCGACCCTTCTCTACCAACTTTAGCCGTTGCACGGGCGTTCCCTTGGAGACGGTTAATACGCCGCCCTGAGGACGTCCATTATCGGGCCGGCGTCGGTAACCGGCTTGGGGTTGGTGCTCAGGCTGCGGTCGTGGAGCGTGGCGGCGGCGATGTACTCCAGGCCGTCCTCGGGAACATCGACGTCGCTCAGCCGCCGGGGTAGTCCCAGCTCGCGGCAAAGCCCGTCCACGGCGTCAGCCGCTGCCAGCCCGGCCGCTTCATCCGTCATGCCGCCAGCGGCCACCCCGATTGCCTCGGCGATGAGGCGCTGGCGGCTGGCCGATGCGTCCAGGTTGTAGCGCATGGTATGGGGCAGCAGGATGGCGTTGGCCTCCCCGTGGGGAACGCCGTACAGCCCACCCACGTGATGGCAGGTCGCCGTATTCAGACCCAGCCCGCCAAAGGACCCCAGAGAAGCCAACACGCAGGCGGTCTTGGTATTCAAAAGCGTGTCAATGTCCCCATCCTTGCAGCGGAGGAGGTTGTCGAACAGCAACCGAATGGCGTGCAACGCCATTCCGTCGCCGATAGGATTGTGGCCGGTGGAGTACACCGTCTCTACGGCTATCCTCAACTGGCCGATGGCGGTGGACACCAGGATCCGCAAGGGTGTGGTTGCCAGGGCTTGGCCGTCCAGGATCACGGTGTGGTGGGTTACCCCCTCCCCGGCCAGTATCAGCTTGCGCCCAAGTTGATGGTCGGTAATGCCGCCCTCTCCCCGGCTGAACTCGGCGCAGCCCATAGTGGTGGGAACGCTGAGGATGGGCACCTTGGGCGATGGCGTGGCCGGCACGGTAATCCGGTCGGGAGGCTCGAAGATAATTTCGTAGTCGTGGATGTCGCCGCCCTCGGCCAACAGGGTTGCCATGGCCTTGGTCGTGTCGTGGGTGCTGCCGCCGCCGACGCTGATGAAGACATCGGGCAGCAACTCTTTAGCCATTTCCACTCCCGCCACCACCGACTCCACCGGCGAGTGGGGCAATACGCCGGAGTAGATGCCCACGTAGCGGCCCCCCAGGGCTTCCTGCACCCGGGGCACCACGTTGCACGCCTGGAGAATTGTCGGGCCGCAGGTAATCATCGCCCTTCCGGCGCCCAACCCATCTACCGTGTTGGCCAGTTCGTCGATGGCGGACTCGGAGCAAATTATGTCCTGGTGCAAGGGATTGTAACGGTACCGTAGTGCGTTTCCTGACATGGTATGCGCCCCCTTAACAGCTTTGTTAGCAGGATTGTATAGTGGCCCCGGGGTTTCGGCTACTGGCAACTTTCGGCATTGAGGTTGGGTTGGGGCCGGAGCAGGGGAAGATTGGACAAATTGGACCTTTTGCGTCGGTCCGGCACTACCGGCGGCCCGCTTCTTCTCTCTGACGGATGGGTGATCAATCCGGGCGACGTATTAGACCCCAGCCGAGTTTTCCGGGATGGGATGGTGCATTTCCCCCGCGCCGGATATTCGCCGGACATGCACCGCAATGGAAGCCTTGCGGGGCGAAAAGTGACCGTCCATTTAACAAGTACCAAACAAGAGCGCGAAGAGAAATAATGGGGAAAGGTGAATTCGGGAAGGAGTCGGCAATAACAAGCATCAATAATCTGTCAATGTGGCGGAACGGTCGGAACCCCATACCTGGTGAATGGTCCTAAAAGTTGACGGAACTGGGGAATCGGGGACCTGGATTCCGTCCTCCGGCGGAATGGCGGTGGGGCCGATGGGTACCCGCTGATTGGAAAGTTGTGGGACCATGCGCGGCCACCGCCCGACATTCCTGGATCCCGGCGGCGGCCGGAATGATGGGCAAAAATTTGGACCGCTCCGTTGCTATGGGGTGGGGCGGCTGGACTCAATTACCCCGCCGCCACACCCTCGGTCAGCACTATTCCCGCGTCCAGCAGGGGCTGGTAGCGGCCTTCCAGGTTGTGCTCTTGCAGAATCTCCCGGGCGTCCGAGCCGGGCTTGGGGGCGGGCCGTCCCGGACGTACCGGCGTCCGCGACAGCCGGGGCGCCGGTCCGCAGGTGGTTACCGAGCCAATTTCGTCGTGCTCCCGGGTAATGCTCAACCCGTGGGACACCACCCACGGGTCGGCCATCAGTTCCCGCACGTTGGTAATGACTCGCTGCGCGCCAACTCCGGCGGCGGCCAGCCGCTCTACCCACCACTCTACGCTGCTCCCCTGGAACCGCTCTTCCAGGGACGACGCCAGCGCTGCCCCGGCCAGAGATTCAATGCCGGATAGCCCTTCCAGGTCCGATAGCCGGGGCAAGTCCCTCTCCTGGGCGCCGATGAAGAACCAGCCATCGCTGGCCTGGTAGGCCCGGTGCAGCGGGCCGGTACCCAGGGCGTCCTGGCCCTTGGTCTCGTTCCACTCCTTGCCCGGATAGAGTTGCATGTAGGGCGATTGCAGGGTCATGGCGGTGTAGGCCAGGGCCGAATCGACGTGTTGCCCCTCGCCGGTGCGCTGCCGGTGCAGCAGGGCCAGGGCCACGGCATAGGCCCCCATAAAACCGGTACCGTAGTCGTTAATCGGGTTGGGTTGGGACTCGGGCATACCGTCGCCCCCGAAGCGCCGGGTCATCCCGGCGGCGGACTGAGCGAACCCCTCGTGGCCGGGGCGCCGGGCCCAGGGACCCAGGTGCCCATAGGCGTTCAGCGAGGCATAGACGATGTCGGGCTTGCGCTTCCTCACCTCTTCGTACCCCAGGCCCAGGCTTTCCAGACGGCCCGCCCGGTAGTTCTGGGCCACCACGTCGGCATCCTCCAGCAGCTTCCAGAAGATGTCGCGGCCCTCCTCCGACTTCAGGTCCAGCAGGATGCTGCGCTTGCCTCGGTTGATGTCGTTGTGCCGGGCCACCGTGGCGCCGCGCATGGGGTTGTCTATCTTGATTACGTTGGCCCCGTATTCGGCCAGGGTACGTCCCATAGTCGGCCCGGCCAGGATGATGCACAGGTCCAAAACCTTCACCCCGTCCAGGGCCGCCCGCATGGTGTCCCCGGCCTTGGGGGTGCTGGGGGCGGGTCGGGGTTTCAACTCCGCCAGAATCTCCCGACGGTGCTGGTCGGGGGTGGGCGCCGGGCCGCGCACCGCTCCCGGCGTCAGGGACATCCGGGCGTTGATTCCCGGCTGCAGCATCTTGCCGTAGATGGGGTCTTCAACCTCCACCACCATCTGCGACTCCCGGGCGTGGGGGTGGCGGAACCACTCCTCGCTGGTGCGGCACACCGAACCTTCGCTGCCCGCCTCGGCGATGAGGTCTTCCCACTGCTGGGCGGTGCGAGTGCGGAAAAGCTCCTCAATGCGCTGCTGCGCTTCGGTGCGGAAACCGGAGCTGTCCAGGGGACGGTTGAAGTCGGTCAGTCCTTCGGCGTCCCAGGCGGTGATGCCGGCGGCCTCGACGAATTGGCGGAAGTTCTGGTTGCCGGAACCGCCGAAACGCACCCACTCACCGTCACTGCACTGGAAAATTCCTCCCCACAACTCCTGAAGCGTCGGAACCGATGGCGGGGCGTTGTGTACCCGCACTCCGAAGCGTCCGATGGACTGGAACATGCTGTCGAACAGGGGCACCTCGATGCGCTGCCCCACGCCGTCCCGCTCCCGAGCGTTCAGGGCAATGACGATGGAGACCACCGACTGGAATGCGCCATAGACCGACGCGATGGGGATGGCGGTGTAAACGGGCCGCGGGCTGGAGCTGTCGGGCGGGCGCATGGTGGCCGATGCCGCGGCGACAACCCCTTCGAAGGCTGGCATGGCGGCCCGAGGGTCGTCGGAGGCGAACCCGGGAATCGAGCAATAGACCAAGCCGGGGTTGGCTTGAGTCATGGTCTCAGGCCCCAGTCCCAGCCGGTCCATGACGCCGGGCCGGAAGTTCTCCACCACCACGTCGGCGCTTTCGATTAGAGACCGGGCCGTGGCCAGGTCGTCAGGCTGTTTCAGGTCCAGGGTTATGCTGCGCTTGCCCCGGTTCCAGGTGGCGTTGGCCGGAGTCCGCCATTTCGGCCCCCCGGGAGGGTCAACCCGGATGACGTCGGCTCCCTGGTCGGCCAGCAACATTCCCGCCAGAGGCCCGGCGATGTACTGTCCAAAGTCGATTACCCGAATGTGTTGTAGCGCTCCTGCCATGGGGGACCTCCGCCATTGCGAACAAGCAATGGCTCTTCAAGTTCAGCGTAGGCTAGCACTACCACCCGGTGGGGTCAACCGGCTTGCCTTGTGGCCCCGTCCCGTCACTTCGGCGGGAGACTCCTGCACCACCGTCATTCCCAGGAGAATAGGGGATTTACATCCTCATGCCTGGCCTTGGGAAGACCGGGTAAAAGGAAAGACCCCCTTGTTTTCATGGGAATGACGGGCCGGCGCAACCCAAAATTGACCCGGTACGTGTGGCTAACTATAATGGGGACAGTTCACAGCAGTAGCGGGTCTTTGCCACGGCAGCGGAAGCCGTGACTGCTAGGTTCGCAGCAGATGAAGGAGGATTTTCATGGTTGAACAGCAGGCAGCGGTATTGAGCCCCGAAACCTTGATAGAAGAGTTTCAGAAGAACGGCGTCACCCACGTGGTGACGATACCTGACAGCGAGACCAACTACCTGTACGAGTTGATGAAGGAGCAGGCCTGGCTGGACATCGTCCCCGCCTCCCGGGAAGGCGAGACCTTCGCCATCGCCCTGGGACTGATTATCGGCGGCAAGACTCCGGTCTGCCTCATCCAAAACACAGGCATGATGGAGTCCGGCGACTCCATCCGGGGCATGGCCCTGGACTCCGGGTTCCCGCTGGTCATGGTGATAGGGTACCGTGGTTGGAACCGCCACGGCATTATAACCGACTCGGTAGCCCGATACACCGAGCCGTTCCTCAACGCCTATCGCATCAATTACTACCTGGTGGAACAGGATGCCGACAGCTCCCGAATCTCCGTGGCTTTTGAGGAGGCCCGGAATACCAAGCGGCCGGTGGCTATCCTGGTGGGAGACGAGTACCACGGCTTCAATCGCTAGACGTGCGCTAGACGTGCGCTAGACGTGCGTTAGACGGGCAGCCATTCGCCAAGAACTACTGTCGCAAAGGCGCTCTACTCCGGTGAAGCAGGTCATCCGGGAGTAGGGCGTGGAGCAATTTACGAATAAAATCGAGCAACGGAGGCAAAGAATGATCCAGTCCGCAGACGTATTCCGAGTATTTCAAGAGCACCGGGGAAACGCCATCGTAATTCCCACCGGCACTTCGGGCCGACACTGGCGGGACTACAGCACCAACGAGAACCGGGACCTCAACATGGGGGGAGCGATGGGCCAGACCACCTCGGCGGCCTTGGGGTTGGCCTTGGGTCTGCCCGATGAAAAGGTAGTGTTGTTCGATGCCGAAGGCGCACTGCTGATGAACCTGGGAATACTGGCTACCATCTCCGGCAAGCAACCCCAGAACTTCTGCCACTTCCTGCTGGACAACGAGTGTTACGCCACCACCGGAGGGCAGCCGGTGCCCAACGCCCAGGACATCAACTATGCCGGCGTGGCCAAGGAAGCCGGCTACGCTGCGGCTTACAGCTTTGAAGACCTGGAAGAGTTTGCCACCAACGTGGAGCAGATAATGAAGGAGACCGGCCCGGTCTTTGTCGCTATCAAGGTGGTGCCCGAGATTGAGAACGAACCCATCGGTATGCGGGAGCGAAGGCCCACCCGCAGCCGTGCCGAGAGCATCATTGGATTGCAGTCGGAGTTGGGCATAAGCGCCGGCTAGCTGGCGCGGGAATCCCTTTTCCCTTCTAGCACTGAATAGGGGCGCAAGCAATTGCGCCCCTAATTTTGGTTTCCCTTATCGCTCCAAAGTTCGGCAGCCCAACTCCCCCATCCCTGGATTCCCGGGTCTCCGGGCGTGGGCAATTCCCCGGCCAGGGGTTTTGTTTTATTGGGAATGTCGGGCGCGCTATATATCCTCCGACTTCACGGCGCTACTGGAAACTTGACGGATACTCGTTTCGGCAGTTTGTTCACTAAAACCGTGGTGGAGCCGGACCGGTACCGGCGCCTGTCCGACGGCGTAACCGTCCATACGGTCGAAATGTTGCTGGAAGGCAGCGTTATTATTGGCTCCGTCCCGGTTCGGCTCCGAATCTTTTCAAAGGCCGTTTTCTGCTATAATCCAGGCACGAAGTTTGCCAATTACTCTATCTGCCGGGGTCTAAGTTATGACTAATCTCGACCAGGTCAAGGTTGCCGACGCCGCCCAGCCGATTTTGGCGGGTAAGCGGGTTGGGCTGATTGTCCCATCCACTAACACCGTGATGGAGCCGGACTTGTACCGGCACTTGCCCGACGGCGTGACCGTCCATACCGCCCGGATGCTGTTGGAAGGCAGCGTTACCATTGAGGCTGAAGAGCTGATGCTGGACGTTTATCTGCCGGAATGCGCCCGTCAGATAGGCACCCTGCGCCCCGATGTGGTGGTTTTCGGCTGCACTTCCGCCGGCGCCTTGCGCGGTCCGGCCTATGAACGGGAGCTGGCCGAGGAGCTTTCCCGCACTACCGGCGCGCCAACTATCACCATCATGGGCGCGGTGGTGGAGGAACTTCGCCGCCTGAAGGTTAATAGCGTGGCGGTGCTTACCCCCTACTCCCAGGAAATCAACGACACCATCAAGGACTCCCTGGAGGCATCCGGGTTTCAGGTGCCCCATATTCAGGGAATGGATGTCCGCGGGGCCTTTAATATTGCGGCGGTCACCCCGGAGGAAGTCATCGAGTACACCCGGCAGCAGCTGGACGGCGTGGAGTCGGACTGTCTATTCGTTTCCTGTGCTAATCTCCGCTCGGTGGAAGTTCTGGACGATCTGGAGAAAGTGGCGGGCCGCCCGGTGGTAACCAGCAATCAGGCCGTTTTGGAGAGTGTAAAGCGATTAGTAACGATAATCGCCTGACTTCGACACCGGTGATGACAAAGGGAACCGGACGACTTGGTTAAGTCAGTAAGGGCCGCCCCTTGCGGCTTAACCTGCGGTCGTCCGACGGTCCTCGTTGACGCTAACTCCGACAATAGCTACAATCTGCCCCAAATTTCCGTGAATGGATAAAAGAAAGGATACATTGCAACTATGGTCAAGACCGGACAGAGATACGTAAGCCCCGGCGGCGCGGAAATGGTGGTTACCAAGGGCACCGAAGGGGACCTTGCCGACGGGGAAGTCCCCCTGCAACTCAAGGGTTCCGAAAGCGCCCTTGCGGGCGTGGCCCCTGCCGCGGACGCCACTGATATGCCTCTGGGCAAAAGGTTCACCTCCGCTGACGGTTCGGTTTCAGTGCTGGTCACCAAGGCCGGCCGCTGCGACCTCCGCTACAACGGCGAGCCAATGGAGTTGCAACAGCCCAAAGAGCTGCCTTCTTCGGACTAACCGCTTGGCTCTCCGTTTCCGCTGCGCGATATCCTGCCTGCTTGATCCTACCCCTGATTGGGGAAGGTCGGGATCGGGAAAATCCGGGTGTTCAGTCGCTCTGCAAAATGTCCATTGCTGAGGCATCCCAAAGCCGGGCATTGTCAACGGCCTTGCCGATGTTGGCTGTAGCGAAGGATAGGGCAAGAGTCGAAGATAAGCCGGAAGGGGATTCCTCAATTGGCCGAAACTCCCGGTTGGCCGATGCCCCGGAGCTCCTGAACCGGCGCCTGGTTCAAGGACCCAAAACACCCTTCAAAAGCATATATTCTTAGACGCCCAATCCAACATCCCGGCCCGGTCGTACTTCAGGCTAGACAGGCTGGAGCCGGCGCCCTGGATTTGACCGGATGAAGTATCCCTGGGCCAATGTGTTGATATTGTTGCTCGGTGGGGCCGAGTTGGTTACCGGCTATCTGGCCCTGACCAGCGGTACGCCGCAGTGGGTCGCCGCCCTCCAGGTCCACCGTATCCTTGGCTTTGGCATTGTCGTACTGCTTATCTGGAAAGGGCAGAACATCCTGCTCCGGCTGCTGAATCCCAGACTCTGGAGACGGTTGCTGCTGCCCTATATGGCGTCCGTGTCATTACTGACCCTGCTGCTGGCCGCCCTGGGGTTGGGGCTGGCCTGGAGCCATGCCGGCCCTTTCAACTTCCTCGGTTTCAGCGGCGTGAGCTGGCATATCTACCTGTCGCTGGCCCTGACTCCTTTCCTCCTGTGGCATACCCTCTTCCATCGCTGGAGCGTGCGGCCACGCTTTTGGGCGGAACGAAGGACCGTCCTCCGGCTGGGCGGGCTGGCGCTGGCCGGTCTGGTCTTGTGGCGTGTCGGCGAACTGGGCAACCAACTGGCCGGGTTGCCGGGGGCCGAGCGGCGCTTTACCGGCTCATACGAAAATGGGAGCGACGCCGGCAACGCCTTTCCTACTACCTCCTGGTTGAACGATAATCCGTCGCCGGTGGACGCTTCATTCTGGCAGCTGCGGGTCGGCGGATTGGTGCGCCGGGAGTTGATCCTTTCATATTCGGATTTGGCCCGATCCGGCGCGGGTGTCGAAGGAAGACAAGATGCCGAACAAGTGCGGGCTACCCTGGATTGTACCGGCGGCTGGCACTCCACCCAGGACTGGGAAGGGTTCCAGCTCCGGGATATTCTGGAACGGGCGGGGATGCTGCCCGAAGCCGCCAGCGTGACGGTTCGCTCCGTTACCGGCTACTACCGCCGTTTCTCCCTGGACGAAATTGACCGCTGCTTGCTGGCGACCAGGGTTGGGGGTGAGTCCTTATCGCACCGCCACGGTTTCCCCCTGCGATTGGTGGCGCCGGGCAAACGGGGGTTTGAGTGGGTTAAGTGGGTGGAGGGGATTGAGGTAAACGACACCAGCAAGTGGTGGCAGCCCCCGCTTCCCCTGACCTGACCTGACCTGACCTGGTCCGAAAGGGACCCAATCAATAAGGGCAGGCTTCAAGCCCGCCCCTATAATTGTGGTTAAGAGACGCCCCGGCGCTGGATTTAGGGTACCAGCATGGCCCGGGTTATTTCCGTCTGCCGCTGGCTCCACTCCGCTTGTGCGAAGGCTTCGTTAACTTTGGCCAAGGGGAACTTGTGGGATACCAGCTTATGAAAGGGCAGTTTGTCCTGGTTCCGAACCAGAAAGGCCAACAGGGTGGGCAGCAGGTCGGGCCGGTACATCCGCGACCCGAGGATGTTTTTGCCGGACAGCAGCTTGGAGGGATCAATGGATACCTCTCGTCCCCGCACAATGTCGCCAATCTCGACAAAGCTGCCGCCGTTGCTCAGCATATCTATGCCTTCGGCCAGCAATTCGGCCCGGCCTACCAGCTCCATTACTACATCCGCGCCCCGGCCGTTGGTCAACTCCCATACCCGGCGGATGCGGGTTTCCGGAGTGTTGAACTCTTCTATGTTGATGGTATAGTCGGCGCCGAATTCCTCGGCTAACTCCAACCGGTTTTCCAGCCGGTCCAGCACGATTACCCGGTCGGCTCCCATATCCTTGGCCATGGCAATGGCATTCAGCCCCAGGCCGCCGGCCCCCTGGATGACCACGTATTGCCCTTCGTGGGCGCCGGCCCGCATCAGGCCGGTGGTAACGGTTCCCATAGCGCAGTTGACCGGCCCCAACAGCTCGTCCGGCAGTTCGTCGGGCACCCGGAAGAAGGGATGTCGGGGCGGCAGATAAAGGAAATCGGCGTAGGTCCCGGTGAAGTAGGGGTAAACTCCGGCGGTGGGATAGGCTCGATTGGCGCACCAGTTGGTATCGCCCCGCAGGCACAGGTGGCAGCGGTGGCAGGGGAAAATGGCCGAATAGACCACCCGGTCTCCCGCTGCAATCGGGGCGCCCAAAGTGTCCGTGGCTACCCCGTCGCCCAGGACTTCCACCACGCCGGTCCCTTCGTGGCCCATAACCCGGCCGGAGGGAGGTATGGGCATATGCTCTTGGGTCTGGTCACCCCGCCAGGTATGCAGGTCCGACCCGCATACGCCCGCTTGGGTCATTCGCAGCAGAGTCGCCCCCGGCTCGGGTTCCGGCACGTCGTACTCTTCTATCTCAAAGGGTTTGCCATATTCCTTGACTACAACGATTCGCCCCTTCATAAACCACCTCTTTCGGATAGATAGATTCCGGATATTCGGGGATATAGCATTGGATGCGGCCCGATAATACGATCTTTATAGAACCGGATTAATAGAACCGGCGACCATTCATTGCCGCCGATTGCTCTGTCGCCGATTGCTCTGGCGCCTTTTCCTCTGTTGGCGCCGATTCCTGTGGCCGGCGCCGGGCCGGAAAATCGGCGGGAACCGGGCATTGGATGCGTGAAACCGCCGCCTACCCGGCTAGGGCAGTCTCCGGCGTCCGTGCCTCGGTGACGCCAATCATGCTGTCCCGGGTGACCAGCTCCGCCAGTTCGGCCTCGCCCATGCCGTCGGTGCCGGCGGGACGGCGGGGCAGCACCAGGTAACGCAGGTCGGCGGTGCTATCCAGCACCCTTACTTCCATGTCGTCGGACAGCTCCAGCCCAAATTCCCGCACGACGCCCCGCGGGTCAACCACCGCCCGCGACCGGTAGGCCAGGCTCTTGTACCAGTCCGGGGGCCGGCCCAGCAAAGCCCGGGGGTAACAGGAACAAAGGGTGCAGACCACCAGGTGATGCACCGATTCCGTGTTTTCCACCACTTGCAACCTGGGCGTAGTGTCGGGCAGGGCATATCCTAACTGGGCCAGAGCCGACCCCGGTTCGGTCAGCAGCCGAGTCTTGAATTCCGGGTCGGCCCAGGCGCGGGCCACTACCCGTGCCCCGTCTGTTGGAGACCGGGCTTCGATCCGTTCCACCATTCCCTGAATATCGCCGGTGGTGCAGACGCCCTTTTCCACCAAAAGCGCCTCCATCGCCCGTGCCCGCCGGGCGTAATAGCTCAACCCCTCGTCCGGCGCAATGCCCGGGTGCCCGGAGTGGTCAGGGTGGTCAGAGTGGTCGGGGTGGTCGTGCCCGACGTGCGGGTCGTCGTTGGGATTAACCATTGAACTGCTCATAGTTATCTCCTGGTTATCTCCTGCTTTCCCTTTGGTTGTCCGGGACGGGATTAGGCCGGTTCCAGCCAGTGCTGGTAAATATCCACCAGAAGCTTGTCTGTTGCCTGGCCCCGGTAATCCGGCCAAATCCGGGCTTGGGCGAACTCTACCCGATACAGGGGCTGAGCGGGCCGGCCAGAGCCGCCATAGGCCAGGGTTTCCGGATTGGGGAAGGTACCGCACAACGCGGCCACCGTCCCGGTATGCCCCTGAATATAGGTTGGAGTGCGGAAATGCCCCTCGGGGGTGTCAATCCGTACCCTTACCAGGTCGCCCGACCGGTACTGGGCCGGAGCGTCATTCTGTTCCGTCATTGTTTCTACCCTCGGCCGACAGCGGCCCTTTCATTCTACTCGGCCAGCTCGTCAAACTTGTAGTCCAGTTCTTCCCGGGTGATGACGCCCTTTTCCAGCAGCAGGATTTCCAGAGCCGCCGTCCAGCGCTCATAGTAGGAGAGGGATTCGTAGGTTGCCGGTTCCAGGCTTTCGATAGCCCGCCGCATTTCATCGGTGCGCCGCAGTCCCTTTTCGCTGAGGACATTGTGCATCGCGTCCACCCGCCGCTCCCAGTCGGAAAGGACGTGTTCCTCCCGGTTTATTTCCTCATCGGTGGGCCACCCGCCCCGGTCATGTACTTTTGGCATTGTGTTTTACCCTCGGCGCTAGTCTGTTGGGGATATATTAAAGGCCGGTTTCCGCAGTGGCAAGCCGGTCTGAGCCGGGCGACTGATGCTGTGGCGTGGAGCAACTTCCTCCGCTGTTGACTCTCTTTAGCCCCAGATCCCCATTTCCGCCACGTCAATTACCCGCATAAACTCCACGTTGGGAAAACTGCGGATGTAGTTAATCAACCGCTCCAGCATCAGCAGCCGCCCGGGCCGCCCGATGTATTGGGGGTGCATCGTCAGGTTGAATGACCGACCGTAGCGGTAAAGACCGTCAAACTCCGCCGACCAGGTACCGTAAACTTCCTCCGGGTTTCGCATCGGCCCCAGCCGGTTTGCGGAAGGCGCATAAACGAAGTTAGGCGCGTCGTCCAATACCCAATGGATTGGCACCTCAACCAGCCGCTTATCCGGGTGGCCCGGGTTCAGCAGGTAAGGCGCGTCGTCCCCCATCAGGCTGCTGTCGTAAAAGAACCCGTGGGCGGACAGTAAATCCAGGGAAACTTCGCTCAACTCCCAACTTGGCGAGCGGTAACCACGGGGCGGCGCTCCGGTAATGTCGTTGAGTATGTTAATGCCCCGTTGCAGCGTCTCCTCTTCTTCCTCGGCGGTCATGGAGGCCGGGGGTTCGTGCATATAGCCGTGGTGGCCCACTTCGTGCCCCCGCCGGACAATTTCCTTTACCAGGTCAACGTGGGTTTCCGCCACGTAACCCGGCACATAAAAGCTGCCCTTAATGTCGTAGGCGTCCAACAGGTCCAGAATTCGCGGGGCGGCTACTGCCGGACCGTATTCCGCCATCGACATCAGGCTGGGCAGTTGGGCAAAATTGGGGTCGCGCCTAATCCAGGATGAGACTCCATCCACGTCAAAGGTCAGCATTGCCACGCATTGGGTATCCCCGGGCCAGATACCGGACATCTTGACTTCCTCCCCGTTTGGTTGCGGATGCGAACTGGTAGGCTAACGATTGGGTTGACCCGGACTCTTGGGGCTGTTGTCCAGGAAGCGGTGTATCGGGTTATTGTAACCGATGCCGGGGGTAGGCCAGGACTTGCCGGCGGCCTCGGCCGGTTGAGGAATCGATAGCTAAAGAGCCTAGGCCGGGGTCTATTGGCCCGGCGCCGGTATCAGGTCGAAGCCGGTGTAGGGTCGCAGGACTTCCGGCACCACCACCGAGCCGTCGGCCTGCTGGTAATTTTCCAGGATGGCGATTATCACCCGGGGCAAAGCCAGGCCGGAACCGTTGAGCGTGTGGACAAACTCCGGGCGCGCTCCGGCCGCCGGACGGTAGCGGATGTTGGCCCGCCGCGCTTGAAAGTCGGTGCAGTTGGAGCAGGAACTGGCCTCCAGCCACTCGGCGCAGCCGGCAGCCCAGATTTCAATGTCGTAGGTCATGGCGGAAGCGAAGGAGATGTCCCCGGCGCAAAGCTGCAACACCCGGTAGGGCAGGCCCAGCTTCCGGCAAACCTCCTCGGCGTCGGCCACCAGTCGGTTCAGCTCGTCATCCGAGGTTTCAGGGTCGACGAACTTATACATCTCCACCTTGTTAAACTGGTGCACCCGCTTAATGCCCCGAGTGTCGCGCCCGGCGGCCGCCTTCTCCCGCCGGAAGCAGGGAGTTTGGGACACAAAGTAGCGGGGGATAAAATCGGGCGGCAAAATCTCGTCCCGGTACAAATTAGTGATGGGAACCTCTGCGGTGGGTATCATCCAGAGGTCGTCCTCATCGTCCCGGTACAGGTTGTCGGCGAACTTGGGCAGGTTCCCCGACCCTTCCATTATCTCCCGCCGCACCAGAATAGGCAGCATCAACTCGGTATAGCCGTGTTCCCGGGTATGCAAGTCCAGCATCCAGGCGATGGCTGCCCGCTCCAGCTTGGCCCCGTACCCGGACATGGTATAGAACCGGCTGCCCGACAGCTTGACCCCCCGCTGAAAGTCGATAATCCCCAGTTCCTCGGCCAAATCCCAATGGGGTTTGGGCGTAAACTCCGGGGTATGGGGTTCGCCCCATTGCCGTACAACTACGTTCGCTTCCTCGCTCAGTCCCGGCGGTACGTTGGGACGGGGCAGGTTTGGCAGTTCCATCAAGATGGCGTGGATGCGCTCTTCCAGGGAATGGGATTCCTGTTCCAGGGCGTCGATTTGCTGGCCGACCTCCCGCATTTCCTGGACGACCGCCGGTGGAGCGTCCTGTCCGGAGGAGCGCAGTTGCCCGATTTCCCGGCTTACCTGGTTACGCCGGGCGCGCAGTTCATCTCCCCGGCTGCTGGCTTGCCGACGCTGGGCGTCCAACTCCAGCAGCTCTCCCAGGGTTTGCTCTTCTCCCCGGGAAGCCAGCCCCTGGCGGACGAATTCCGGGTCTCTTCGTATCAGTTCTATGGATAGCATAGGTTTTATCACTTAATCGGCATCCAGTAACTTACTGGTGTTTCTAAGGGGACAACTCGCCCAGCTTCGGGTTCCTTTAGAAATAGGTCTTGCCACTCTGGTGCGCCTATATGCCAAGCGGCATAGGCTGCAAAAGTAGCGTCCCTCTTATGCTCATCCGAGGGCAAACAAAGAATGCGGTCACGCATAGACTTATCCAAGTAGTCCAGGGCACCCGGATGTGATTCAGTTATAGAAAGGGAGAAGCCATGGTGCAGATGATACCCTAGTAAGACACCCTGAACCAAGTCCGCACCCAGTAAACTGTTAATTGCCATAACTGAGTTCTTGTTGGCAACTTGTAGCTCATTCTTTTTACCAACTGGCAATTTTCTTCTGATGAGTTTATCTATCTCCCTATCCTCTCCTGTCTTGTGCCAAAACAGGGGCGCGTCAATGCCCGCAGCCCGAACCTTTTCTCGCAAATTTCTGGATTCTAGCTCGCTTATTACGTCATCGAAAACTTCTTTGGCATTTTTCCCCACACCTGCTCTTATCACTTTAAGTTTGTTGGCACCGGTAACTGGACAGCAAATGCTCCAGCCAAACTTTCCTTCCCCCTTTTTTCCACCAGGGTCAAACCCAAGGAATATCCCCGTTGAGTTAGACATCTTCAATCCTCCCTCCTAACCAGCATCTGCGGGAACAGCAGCACATCTCGTATGTTGGACTGTCAGGTCAGCAGCATTACCAGACGATCCGGTGTGTCAAGAATATCGTCCCAAAAGGAAATGGGGGGCCAAGTGATTGGATGCTTCCTTTAGAGAAACGCCGATTATGTCCCAATAGGCATTGCCGTCCGCTTCGTCCGGCTTCCAGTGCCCTATGATGTAGGCGTCGTCTGCCGTCCTGTATGACGGGTTGCTGACCGAGGCTCCCAGCGTCAGCGTATCAGTCTCTTTGTCATAACTGGCGCCGGGGTTGCCCCTTCCTATCTGCTGCGGCTGCTTGGTATGTGCCGGGAAGAAGTAAGGGCAAACGCTGGCAGATGCAGAAAGAATGGAGAAACCTACAATGTCATGACCGCCGTAAGTTCCTATATCCACTTCAACATTCACTGCATCCCACAGGGTGGCGCCGTCCATTGCCTTTCGCCCGGTGCTGATGCGTAGAATGTCGTCTTGCGGATAGTAATCAACTTTCAGTGTCATCGCGTTCCTCTAAATCCAGGTACTTGTCCGCAAAGTAGTCCTTGCTGAGTGTCCTCTCTTTACCTCCCCGGCGACGATAGTATAACCGATGTTCAAGCGCTCTCCCGACCTACTCCCCCTCAGCCTCACCCCGGCCGTCTCGCCGCGTCCGCATCTGCGGAAACAGCAGCACGTCCCTAATGCTGGATTGGCCGGTTAGCAGCATTACCAGCCGGTCAATACCCACGCCCAAACCGCCGGTCGGGGGCATTCCATACTCCAGGGCGGTGAGGAAATCTTCGTCCAGCCGGTCAACCTCTTCGTCCCGGTATAGCTGGCGTATATTCTCCTGGGCCTCGAACCGCTCCCGCTGCACCGCCGGGTCGTTCAACTCGGTGTAGGAATTGGCGATTTCCATACCGGCGGCGAAGGCCTCAAACCGCTCCACGTAGCCGGGCTGCCACTCATCATAGCCGGGCTGCCCCGGCGCCGGACGGGGCTTGGCCTTGGCCAGAGGCGACATTACCTCCGGGTAGTCCAGCAGGAAAGTAGGCTGCACCAGAGTCGGCTCCACGAAAGTAGAGACCAGCTTATCAATCAGCCTTCCCCGGCTCTCTCTGGGGCCGACTTCCAGTCCCATGCCGATTACCTTGCTAACCAGGGCCGCGTCGTCCGGGTATTGGTCAATGTCAATCCCGCTGCGCCGGTGCAGCTCTTCCCTGAGCTGCAACCGGGGCCAGGGAGGCGTGAAGTCTATGATGTCTTCGTTGCCATCCTTAACGTAAGCAATCTGCATTGTTCCCCGCACTTCCAGGGCCACGGTTGAAATCAGGGACTCCACCATTTCCATCACGTCATTGTAGTCGGCGTAAGCCTCGTAGCATTCCAGCAGGGAAAACTCCGGGTTGTGATCCTGGTCAATGCCCTCGTTTCGGAAGACCCGCCCCAGTTCATAGACCTTATCAAAGCCGCCGACAATCAGCCGCTTCAGGTAAAGTTCGGTGGCAATGCGCAGATAAAGGCGCTGGTTCAGGGCATTGTGGTGGGTGTCGAAAGGGCGGGCGTGGGCGCCGGCGGCCACCGGAACCAGGATGGGAGTATCCACTTCGAGGAAGCCCCGTCCGTCAAGAAACCGGCGGATACCGTTGATTATTCGACTCCGCTGGGTAAAGGCGGTCATTATCTCCGGGTCGGCAATCAGGTCCAGGTAACGCTGCCGGTAGCGGATTTCCACGTCTCGCAGCCCGTGCCACTTCTCCGGCAGGGGACGCATTCCCTTGGCCAGCAAGGTAACCTCGTGAGCCTCTACGGTAACCTGACCGGTGCGCGTTCGCAGCAGGGGGCCGGTAACCCCGAGAAAGTCGCCCAGGTCCAGGTCTTTGAGCAATTCATAGTCCTCATTCAGCACATTCTGCCGGAGCATAGCCTGAATTGTTCCCGAACCGTCGCGGAGGTCCAAAAAGGAGGCCCGTCCCATAACCCGCATGGACATAATGCGCCCGGCGAAAGATTGAGATTGAGACTGAGACTGAGGTTGAGGTTGAGGTTGAGGTTGAGACACCGGCCCGCTATCCGGGTTATCCTGACCTTCCCCGGCTTCAGCAGCCTCAAATGCGGCAATAGCCGAAGCGGCCTCGGCAGTGCGCCGAAAACGCGGGGGATAGGGGTCAATGCCCCGCTCGCGCAAGCGGTTTAACTTGGTGGTACGGCTGCCTAACAGCCCTTCTTCTCGTTCCGGCATAATTTATTGCTTACGGGACCTGGCAGCGGCGCCTGCTGATTTAACCCTTTTGGCTATGGCCCGTACCGGATTTTACCCCCCGGCTTCTTCCTTGTAAAGGAAAGAGACCCGATGCGCCAATCTAACCTCTAATGGGGTTGCGACAGGTTGAATGGGCCAGTAAACTTTACAAAATCGCAACAAACCGTTAACAGGGTGGCAATAACTTAAGGCCGGAATCGCTATAGAATGCGGTGAATCATATTGAGGAGGGTCTCATGTTAGCGAAAGCGTTGAGTCTAAGGATGAATGAAGTGACTTTGCGACGATTTCTACCATACGTGATTGCGGGGTTCCTGGCCGCAGCAATTATGGTGGGGTGGAACGTAGCCTTTGCCCAGGGAGATCCACCACTGCAAGAGGTAGAAGACGCCAACACCCACTTGGGCAATCTGACGACTATGGTCGCGGCCTTCCTGGTGTTCTTTATGCAGGCAGGGTTCGCCTTTTTGGGCGCCGGCCTAATTCGGTCCAAGAACTCGGTCAACTATATGACCAAGAGTTTTATGGACTTTGCCATTGCGTCTCTTTCCTTCTGGGCCTTCGGCTTTGCCATTATGACGGGTGCCTCGGTAGCTGGGATTGCCGGAACCACCAACTTCTTCCTGGTTGAGGGCACCAACGATTGGCAGGTCTATGTGAACTGGATGTTCCAGATGGTATTCGCTGGCACTGCTGCCACCATCGTGGCCGGCGCCGTAGCCGAGCGCACGAAGACCCAAGCCTACTTCGCTTACAGCTTCCTCATCGGTGCCATTATCTACCCCCTCTACGGACACTGGGTCTGGGGCGAGGGTTGGCTCTCTATGATGGGCGCTCAGGACTATGCCGGTTCCGGCGTGGTGCACGCGGTGGGTGGTTTCGTAGCCTTGGCCGGCGCGATCGTAGTCGGCGCCCGTACCGGAAAGTTCAACGCCGACGGTTCGGCCAACGTACTCCCCGGCCACAACATCCCCTTCGTGATTATCGGCACTTTCATCCTGTTCTTTGGCTGGTTCGGATTTAATATCAACAGCGGCGCTTCTATAGGGCTTAATGCCGTCAACACGCTGCTGGCCGGCGCAACCGGCTCGGTGGTGGCTCTCTACATCCAACTAATTCGTACCGGCAAGACCGACATCCTGATGGCCTGTAACGGCGCGCTGGCTGGCCTTGTTGGTATTACCGCCCCGGTGGCCTACGTTGACCCCTGGGCAGCGGTGGTGATAGGAGCGATCGCCGCGCCCATCATGATTATTTCGGTGATGGTCTTTGAAAGGGTGTTCAAGGTTGATGACCCGGTGGGTGCCGTTTCGGTCCACGGCGTCTGCGGCCTCTGGGGCCTGCTGGCGGTGGCTATCTTCGCCAACGGCAACAACGACGTGACCGGGTTGGTTGGCCGTGATGCATCCCTGCTGGTGCCGCAGCTAGTCAGCATGGCTGTGGTACTGGTCTGGGCCTTGGGAACCGGTTTCATCCTGTTCTATGCATTGAAGATTACTATGGGTGTCCGGGTGACCGAAGCAGAGGAAATGGAAGGTGTGGATGCTTCGGAACACGGGCTGGCCGCTTATCCCGAACAAACCTAAAACCTTAATTGGGTGTCCCAGCCTTAGCCGGGTGACCATAAAGGGTATCCGGCGGGCCGGTTGACCCAACGGCTAATTCGGCTCATCGTGGGAGCCAAAGACCGGGGACGATGCCTCCCCGGTCTTTTTTTGGTTTCTGCGGAGCATATAGGAGCAGGCGCGGGTGTGGATGGTGCCAGGTGGGGCCGGACTATTAAGAAGTAACGCATGGTAACCATGTACTACCAGGGTTTGCACCGGTAACCCGCAGATGTTTGATTGTCCCTGGAAAGCCGCTCGTGGCAAGTCCGTCCTTCGACCGGCTTGGGATGAGTGGGGTTATGGGCGAGCAGCAACTATTGAGGGACCTTGCCGATATCGGTCTGCGGGTTGTTTGGCAGGGTGCGGGGAATAGGCCCTTGAGGCCCGGCCATTGCTCCCTCCTCCCCTTCGCCGGCGGTCAGGCCGCAGCCAGTCGAAAACACGCCCAAAATTAACATGGAATTAACATCGGTGATATTTCTCTGTAACAACTGACCGTCAGAATGACTACATCAACCACATCGCAGGAGCGTGAAATCGATGGAAGCCATTATCGCCGGTGGAGCCTTCTTAGGTCTGTTCAGCCTCTGGGTCGTGTTACCTAAAGTCCTGATCCACAAGAAGTAGTCAACCGGCTCTTATCCTTTTTAACTTCAGTAAGCCCGGCCCGGGGAGCGAAAAACTCCCCGGCCAACCAACGGTTTCAGCCTCTTACCCAACCACCTTACTCCAGGGTTTTACATCTGTCCCGCCTAATTTGTGATGTTGCGCTCCTTTACCGTTCCCTACTTCCCTGAGACCGCAGTATCGCTACTGCCACCCGCTGCCACCCACTACTCCCACTACTCCCACTACCACCCGCTGCCAGCCGTCGCGTCCCGGTCAGTCAGGAAAGACGCCCAAAGTTAACATGGAATTAACATCTGCGATATTTCTCTGTAACAACTGACCGTCAGAATGACTACATCAACCACATCGCAGGAGCGTGAAATCAATGGAAGCCATTATCGCCGGTGGAGCCTTCGTAGGTCTGTTCAGCCTCTGGGTCGTGTTACCTAAAGTCCTGATTCACAAGAAATAGTAATCCGGTATTCCTCGGCCCTAATTTTAAGCAAACCGGTCCGGGGAGCGCTCAACTCCCTGCCGCGGGATAGCGGTTCCGGCATTTAATCAACTGATCCACAGCCCCTTTTCTCTATCTACCGTTGCGCAAGCTGTAACAAAAAGTTAACAAATTAGTAAACTCCCTGTAACACTTGCTCGGCATAATGACTTTCATAGACTAAATCCGAGGAGCCAAACAATTATGGAAGTCATCGTTGCCGGAGCCACTTTCGCGGGACTGTTTAGCCTCTGGGTACTGCTTCCCAAGACGCTCCTCAAGAAATAACTCCCTGAACGGACTAGCATTCGCGCAGGTCGCAAATAATATTTGAACTCCCTGATTCGTCCATACTCTGAAAGAAGGTTTCTTCCGGGTATGGGCGTTTTATATTGTCCGGCAACCTTACCGAGGAACGTCAATAGTCAAAACTGCTCAAATGACCACTCCAGGATATAAGGGATCACCTACACCAAGGGAAATGGATAGGCTGGCAAGCTAAGTGAATTATCGGTTGGCGGGTGTTCGAAGTTTAAGGGCGACCGACCCGGTTTAAGGGCGACCGACCCGGAAATGCCCCGGCGCTATCACAAGAAGGGCGCCTGTTACAGATAAGGCCCCGCGACTCCGGTAGGCAGGCAAGAGTCCCGTTTCGCCGGCGGGCAATGACAGTCTTGCTTCGGGTCTTTTGGACGATGCAGAATACATTCAATACTTTAACTCAGGGCAGGGCATTTATTTGGGCGTTGCCGGGGCATATAATTGGTAATATTGCTAAAGGACAAAATTCGTCAAAGACGAACATCTTGAATAAGAGGGTTAAGCAATGAGTTATTACAAGGCAGAATATGTCTGGATTGACGGGAGCAAGCCCACGCCCAAGCTGCGCTCCAAGGGCAAGGTGGTCCTGACGGGAGAAGAGCCTCCGATTTGGGGGTTTGACGGTTCCAGCACCAACCAGGCGCCAGGCGAAAACTCGGACTGCGTCCTGAGGCCGGTCCTGGTATGCCCCGACCCTATTAGGGGAGAGCCGCATAAGCTTGTGATGTGTGAAGTTCTGCTCCCCGACATGACGCCCCATCCTTCCAATACCCGGGCCGCTTGTGAGGCGGTTGCGGGAAGGTTCGAGAATTTGGATACCTGGTTCGGCATTGAGCAGGAGTACACCTTTTTCCAGGGGGCCAGGCCGCTGGGTTTCCCGGAAAACGGGTTCCCGGCTCCCCAGGGTGGCTACTACTGCGGCGTGGGATTTGATGAGGTCTTTGGGCGCGATATTGTGGAAGACCACATGGATGCCTGCATCAAAGCAGAACTGATGATTGCAGGAATCAACGGCGAGGTTATGCCGGGGCAATGGGAGTTTCAGATTGGCCCGATCGGGGCGCCCGCCGTCGGCGATCACCTTTGGTTGGCCCGTTGGCTGCTCTATCGCATCGGCGAGAAGTACGGCGTCAGCGCAACCCTGGACCCCAAGCCGGTCCGGGGAGACTGGAACGGCGCCGGCGCGCACACCAACTTCTCAACCAACGTAATGCGGGAAAACTACGAAGCGTGTATTGCGGCGGCTGAGGCGCTCAGTACCCGCCACGACCTGCACATCGCAAATTATGGGCACCGGATTGAGGAACGTTTGACCGGACTGCACGAGACCTGCTCCTTCCGGGAGTTCCGCTACGGCGTGTCCGACCGGGGCGCCTCGGTGCGGATTCCCTGGCAGGTGGCCCGGGACGGCAAGGGCTACATCGAAGACCGAAGGCCCAATGCCAACTGCGACCCCTACACCGTAACCCGGTTGATTATCGAAACGGTTTGCTCTGACGCCTAGTTCGATTCGCTTGATTTTTCGGTTGTTGAAAGCCACGCCGCCCCCTGATATGGGGGCGGCGTTTTGCTACCGCCTTTGCTTTTCGGTCCCACTGTGGTTACTATGGTTGCTAAGAACCCTGGGGCTGCCGGCGATTCCTGAGGGTTACCTTGGGTCGTACCCGATGGGTTAGGAAACATCCGGGGGTTTCCTGACGCCGGGCAAAAGATTACAATGGTCAGGATTAGTTTAGCTTTAATTAGCTTAATTCCCTTTTCCGTGGAGGGGCTGGCATGATGGGCGACCAAACCGCCGAGCAAGAGTATGTCTTGCGCAGCGCCAGAGATAACGATGTAAAATTCATTCGCCTCTGGTTTACCGACATTTTGGGAAACCTGAAGGGGTTTGCCATAGACGTGGATGACCTGGAAGACGCAATTGCTCGCGGCGTAGGCTTCGACGGCTCGGCAATTGAAGGATTTGCGCGCATCGACGAAAGCGATATGCGCGCCTTCCCCGATCCCACTACCTTTGCCGTGCTGCCCTGGCGCCCCCGCCAGAACGCGGTGGCGCGTATGTTTTGCGACATTTACACTCCCGCCGGGGAGCCGTTCAGCGGAGACCCCCGCTTTGCTTTGAAGCGCAACCTGGAACGGTTGGCCAAGCTGGGTTACACCTATTACGTCGGCCCGGAGCTGGAGTTTTTCTACCTGAAAAATTCGTCTAAACCGGAGCCCCTGGACCAGGACGGCTATTTCGACCAGCTTTCCAGTAATCCCGCTGCCGACCTGCGCCGGGACACGGTGTTGAATCTGTCGGAGTTGGGAATACCGGTCAAATACTCCCACCACGAAGGCGCCCAAAGCCAGCACGAAATAGACCTGCAATATACTGATGCCTTGACGATGGCCGACAGTGTGATAACTGCGAAGTTAGCAATTAAGGAACTGGCCCAACTGCGCGGGTATTACGCCTCATTTATGCCCAAGCCTTTCGCCAAGATGAACGGTTCGGGAATGCACTCCCACCAGTCCCTGTTCCACGGGGAGAGCAATGCCTTTTACGACCCGGAGGACGAGTTTAAACTCTCCGTGGTCTGCAAACGCTTCATCGCCGGTCTAATCCGCCATGCGCCGGAAATTACCCTGGTAACTAACCAGTGGGTCAATTCCTACAAGCGGTTAGTGCCGGGCTACGAAGCCCCGGTTTATATCTCTTGGGCGCGCTTCAACCGATCCGACTTGATTCGAGTTCCGGCCTTCAAACCAGGCTACGAGACCTCGGTGCGCATTGAATACCGGGCGCCGGACCCAGCCTGCAACCCTTACCTGGCTTTCAGCGTAATGCTGGCGGCCGGGCTTAAAGGCATTGAAGAGGAGTATCCGGTACCGCCTCCGGTGGAAGGCAACGTATATGAGATGACTCCCGATGAGTTTGAAACCCGAGGGATAAAGACCCTGCCGGCCAGTTTGGGGGAGGCTATTACCCTGGCGGAAAATAGCCAATTGTTGCGGGAAGCCTTGGGCGAACACGTCCACAAGAGTTTCATCCGCAACAAGCAGCTTGAATGGCAGGACTACCGCTCTTCCGTTACCGACTACGAGATTGACCGTTATCTGCCGCGACTGTAGCCCTCTAACCAGTCATTTGGGCTACGGGCAAGACTATGCCCTGCGCCGCGGATGCATAGGCGGTAAGCGTAACCGCCAGGTCCCGGAGACCCTCGGCCCCGGAAACCTCCGGATCCCGGCTTTCGCGGATGCTGTCTCGGAACTCTTGAACCATGGCGGGCAGGCCGTAGTAGTCCTCGGCAAACTGCCAGGTCTGCTCGGTTTCCCGGGACACTTGCAACCCAGCTTCTTTTCCGCCTGCTGCGCCGCGTAAACGGTCTAGCCTTAGCCGCCTGGTACCCATCTCAAAAGAGATGCGCCCCTCAGTTCCGGAAACGACAACCGAAGCCGGCGGGGGGTTGGCGGAAGCAGTCCAGGAGTGGTTGATCAGTCCCACGGCGCCGCCCGGCCACCTGGCTACCACAATGAGGCCGTCTTCCCCTTCTTGCCCAGTCAACGCTTTAGGCAATTCGGCGGCAAAGATGCTCTCCGGCTCCCCCAACAGGTAGCGCAGAAAGTGAACCTTGTGGATGCCGCCGTCAATAAAAACGCCGCCGCCGTTGTGCGACCGGTCGCTGCGCCAACCGCCCGGAATGAAGGGGGCCTCCTCCTGGAGCTGGACGTGCCGCAGCTTGCCAACCTCCCCGCCGGATACCAACTCCTTACAGCGGCGCACCTGAGCCATAAATCGGAAGTTTTCCGCTACCATCAGGGTGACCCCGGCCGTCCTTGCACCCTGGATAATCGCTCGGCCCTCGGCCACGGTCCGCGCAATTGGCTTTTCGACCAGGATATGCTTGCCATACCGAGCGGCCAGGGCAGCGTATTCTCGGTGCAGGTAGTGCGGCGTACACAGGTACATCGCCTCCACCCGAGGGTCGGCGGCAGCGGATTCGTAACTGCCGTAGTGTCCTTGCCCCTGGAATCGGTCGCAATAGGCCCGCGCCCGGCTGGCATCGCGACTGGCGAAGGACAGGTCAATTCCTCCTGATTCCCCCGATGCCGCCACGATGCTCTGGGCAAAAGTGTGGGCAAACCGGCCACAGCCGATGACGCACAGGGTCAGCCGATTTTTCTTCGTGCCGTCCAACTCGTCCTCGCCGCCCTTGTTACCCATCAGCTCGCCGGCTCCACTGTCAGCCGGTATGGAGCTTTTTGCATGGTTCCGGGGGCCATTCCCGCGACCGCCACTACCAGGCGCTTTAGGCCCGGGTATTGGTCAACAACGACCTCACCCACCAGGGCGCCGGAACCGTCGGGCGCCAGCGTGATGGCAGTGACCCGGTTCGCTTCCCCCTTTTGGATTATCCGGACGATGTACCGTTGCCGCACTCGATTGTCGGTCAGGATGAATCCGGTGGGTTGCCAGCCCATAGCGTCCGCCAAAATCCCGGCTTCAAGAATTTCTATTTTTTGCAAGCAAAACCCGATTCCGTGGGTGGCATCGTCGGTAACATACTGGAAGCGAAGCATGATTTCCTTCCCGGCATAGGCGGTCAAGTCAACCGCTTCGTTCAACCACCCGCCGCTTTCTCCGGTGTAGCCGGGTCCGAACCCGATACCGATGGGGTTCGCCGGGGACGTGTTGGGCGTCTCCAGAATGTCCCAGTGGCGGCCCTGGTTGTCGGATACCTGCACATATCCGTAGTCCCACTCCTCCTCAACACTGTGCCATACCTGGTAGGTCAAAGTTGCCTCGACCAGGCCGCGCAAATCCACCGACCGGCTCAAAGATGAAACTATGGAGTCTCCGGCATTGCTCCACCAACAGCCGCTTTCGGTTACGTTGGTGGGCAGCAGGGTATTTTCCTCCTCTCCTTCAAACCGGAAGCGCAGCGGCTGGTCAATCAACCCGGGGGCTATTTCGATATAGTCGGCTCCGTACTGGGGAACCACCCGTTCCAGCTCCGCAAACTCGTTCATAACCCGACTGGGACGTACCAGAACTTGAAGTTCGGCATAACCGTGAAGGCCTCGATCCTCATCCAGAAAATTGGCAACTATCCAATCCTGAAACAGGTCATGGAACGTTGCGTCGTAACCTGCCTTTGCCAGGTAGGCGTCAATGCCGGCGATGCTATCTGCCGGCTCGGTAAGCAGGAGGCGCAGGTCTTCTTCCCCGCCATAGTGTTCTGCCAGGTAGTGCATAAACAGGGAAGCCCCACCGTAGTGGGAGATGATGTTGGCGTGGTTGGTCGGCCAATGCACCAGGGAAACGGTGGGGAAACGCATAAACCGATTAATGCTGCTGGGGCTGCCACCGGCCACGCTCACCGCCAACTCGGACAACCCCTCGTTAACCCAGGAATCTTCGGAAGTGTCGTAATTCCAGTGGACGGCGTGCTGCAATTCGTGGGCCAGCACCCCCAGATAATAATCGGAACCGACGCGCAGGATATTGCTATTGATGTAAATTATTTCCCGCTGGTTGCTTCGCGGGTACACGCTGACCGGATGCTCGTCGGCGGAACTGAAGTAACCTGCGACGCCCCGAATGTCCCCGTGGACTATGTTCAAATGGGGGTCATTGTCCACCCCCGGGGTCCATTCCTGGCCGAAGTAGGCCGTCACCCGGGGGTAAATCACTCGCTCAAAAGCGGCGGCGGCCCGTTCCAGTGCCGACTGTTGCACCCTCTGCCCGTCTTCCACGTACCAGTAGGCGTGGGGAGTCACCAGCCTTAATTCAAACCGAGACTGATATATCTCCAATTCGTTCATGTCAACAAGCCAAAATTCGTCCTCCCGTCCCTCGGCGTAGCTTACCGGCTCCGGGTTGACCACCCGTTGAATCTCGGGAGAGTCAATAGGCAAAGACAACTCGGCGGCGAGCTGGAAAAGGTCTCGCTCCGGGGCCGGGGTGAAACCCTGGACTGCCGGTGTTTTCGGAGCGGACGGCGTCGGATTTGGGAAAAGAATTGAAGTGGTTGGAATGGGCACCGACTTTGACGCTAACGCCGGCATCGGCATCGGCATCAGCGATGGCGTGGTTGCCGGGGTTGTTTTTAGAGTTGAGGACCCTGTAGTTGGAGTCGCCGTTGTCGCCGTTGCCGCCGTTGCCGCCGTTGTCGCCGTTGCCGGGGAGCCGGGCGCATCGATTTGCTGACCCGACGGAGCAGGTGCGTCGGAGCAGGCCGCCGCCATTACGCCAAGGACGCAGGTAAGCAGGCACCACAAAGTAATGGGAATTGAGGGTTTCCGGCGGCCGTTGGGCATGGGCCAATTATACCGGAAAGCGGCGGTGGACGTTGGGTTAAGGCAGCTTAAACCATCGCGGGGAGGTCTGAATACTGGCCAGACATTCCAAGGAGCAGAAGGAAGTGGAGCCGGTGAAGGGAGTCGAACCCTTGACCTGCGGTTTACGAAACCGCTGCTCTGCCACTGAGCTACACCGGCTTGAAGCCGTACTGGGGATTTTTGGTTAACTGTTAGTCAATCCAGAATATCAAATCCGGCTGCGCCTGTCTATTGAGGTTGCTAGCCCTTCGGGGGAAGTCACAGGCATTTGAAGACAACCAGAGTTATTGGTCTCAGACTTCTGCTTGCTTAAGTGCAAAGAGGCTTGAGGCCGGCAGTGACATTGCGCCAGGTTATACCGTCGCCGGCCCCAATCCGCCGCCTTCCGCCGGTTGTGCCTCATCCAGACCCGGCCAGGGGGGCAGAGTAACGCAGAGGAACCGGAGGCTGTTATCTGCGTCGGCGCTGAACTGAAACCGCCATCGCACCGGAATAGTTAAGGCATCGCCGGGTTGCACCGCAATAGGCTCAACGCCGGTCGGGTCAACCTCCGGCGGGCACCTCCATACTTGACCCCGTCCCTCCAGGATGTACCAAAGCTCTTCAACCTGCCGGTGATAAACCGGGCGGGACACCTGTCCCGATGGCAGGGTGACCTCGACCATGCTGGCTCCTATGGCATGGTTCCGCCGGTCGAGCAGCAGCCGAATTTCCGAACCGTCCGGAGCAATAACACCCGGTTGCGGGGAGCCGTGTCCTACCGGAGGAACGGTTTGGCCTGGTTTATGTTGCATATTTACGTCTCGATTGTCTATTGCGCCGAATCGCCGAATTGAAGTCCTGGCCCGTAAGCCAGATTACCGCCCGGTACTATCGGCCCGGTACTATCGGCCCGGTACTATCGGCCCGGTACTATCGGCCCGGTACTATCGGCCCGGTACTATCGGCCCGGTACTATCGGCCCGGTACTATCGGCCCGGTACTATCGGCCCGGTACTATCGGCCCGGTACTATCGGCCCGGTACTATCGGCCCGGTACTATCGGCCCGGTACTATCGGCCCGGTACTATCGGCCCGGTACTATCGGCCCGGTACTATCGGCCCGGTACTATCGGCCCGGTACTATCGGCCCGGTACTATCGGCCCGGTACTATCGGCCCGGTACTATCGGCCCGGTACTATCGGCCCGGTACTATCGTAGAAGGGACTCTCCTACCAGCCCCCAATAAGGGATAGCAATTGCGAAGAGCGTGCCAATACTCACCAGGGTCATTATCAGCCCAAAAATAAATACCCGTGGCGCGCTCAAGTTGGCCTGCTGGAAGATGAAAACCCCGACCCCGCTCCCCGCCGCATAATAGATCACCGAATCGCCCACAACTACTACCGCCAGTCCAAAAACCAGGGGGTTAAATCCAAGAGACTCCCCGGCAGCCATCGCTATGGGAATAATCAGCGCCAGGTAGCCGGCGATATTGGGCACCACCAGCCGCACCATGGCCGCGGCCAGCGCCAGAGCCAGCAACACTAAATGGACACTTTGCAGTCCATCCACACCGGCGGCCAGAGCTTGGGCGAACCAGGCGGCGGCGCCGCTGCTGACCAACCCGTGAGCCAGGGACAGAGAGGTGGCGATGGCGAAGAAACTGCTCCAGCTCATACTGCGCTCAAACTCTTGCCAGCTAATCAGCCCGACTTTAGGCATCAAAATGAGGGCCATCGCAATCAGGGCGGGCGTCGCCGGGTGCAAACCGTGAGCGAAATCGGTAAACCATAACATGGCGGTTCCGGTAACGATTAGAGCGGCTTTTATCTCCGGAATTCGGACCGGTCCGGTTGCCAGCTCATTCAAATTCGCAGCCTGCTCGGCCCTGAACCCGGCACGGTGGTAGAGGTAAAGCAGTGTGCCGCCTACGGCCAGGTTGACGTAAAAGGGCACACTCATCAGGATGAACCATCTGGTCCAGGAAAAATCCCCCAATAGGCCGGAGGCCACTACCGGCGTGATTCCTCCCGCCAGCAAGGCAGTGGAGCCGAGACGATTCAGAGAACCCAATGCCAACATTATCGCTTGATACAGGGGGTGATCTTTCTCAATTTGCCAGCGGTCCATCACCTGCGCGTATATGTGGACCATGATAGCGCCCCGGGTGCTGGCAGAAGGCAAGGCAAAGGTAAGCAGGGCAAAGGAAAACAGCATTTGTACGTAGAGGGCTCGGGGGCTGCCGCCGGCGCCGCGAATCAGGAAGGTGGCTAACCGCTCGGCCAACCCCGATTGATGCACCGCCAAACCAAGGGTGAGGATGCCGAGAAGGAAGTAAGTCACCGGCTGGGAAAATCCGTACAGGGCCACGCCCATGTCGGCCGCTCCCCCCAGCAGCATCAGCAGCACCACCCCAAATATACCGGCCACCGCAACCGGTACCACTTCGGTTGCCCAAAGAGCTACCACCAACGCCATGATTGCCAACGTCCGTTGCCCATCTTCGGTTAATCCGGGAGGCAATGGGGCCAGGAGGATTAAGCAAAAGGCCAGCAAGGGCGCGCCAATTTTCAGTGCTGCCGCGCGAGTGGGCCGAAAGGCGAGGATCGATTGAATGTCCAGGGGGCCGATTCTATCCATCTGATTTTGTTGACCGACTCCATAAGTGCCTGGGTTAAAGATTATGGGTTCAATATCTTAAATCTTAACCAGACCAAGGCCCCCGGACGTTGCCCCGGAGGCCTTTAATAATCAGTCTGCATATTGGTGAAGCGGTTGAAAGGGATTGGGGACATCCCGATTCTTTAGGAAACGGTGGGTTTACGCCCCTTCCGGTCCAGAAAGTCTTTGAACCCCTCTTCCACCGTCAGCCCGCGGAACCTGCCCTGACGAGAGTTGACCTCGTTCCAGAATTGCTCCTCCATTGGCTTGCCGGTGTGTTCAAAGAGCATTTTCTTGATATTGGCAATCCCTTCAGACCGATTCTTTGCAATCCCGGCCGCAACGTCCACTGCCTTTTCAATCAACTGTTCTTTGGGCACCAAGTGGTTGAGCAAGCCAATGCGGTAGGCTTCCTCGGCAAAGACTTCCCGGCCGCTGTAGAGCAGTTCCTTGGCTCGGGGCCAGCCGATAAGATTGGGCAGGCTCCAGGTAGCATTCATCTGCCCGTAGTTGACCGCCAGAAAGCGGAAGCTGGACTTGTCGCAGCCAATCAGGAAGTCCATTGACGTTGCCATTACCGTACCCCCGCCGTAGCAGAGGCCGTTAATGGCGCCGATGATGGGCTTGGAACTGCTCGCCATGTGCCAGGTATATTCGGCTCGCTCGGCGGCGGAGGCGTCCCGCTCCTCCGGCGTCCGCTCCCGATTCTCGTGAATGTCGGCGCCGGCGGAGAATGCGCGTTCTCCGGCTCCGGTGATGATGATGGCGCCCACTTCCTCATCCTCTTCCATGTTGGTCAGGGCTTGGTCCACCTCACGGACCAGTTGGACGTTCAGGGCGTTCAGCACCTCGGGCCGGTTCATCGTAATAATAGCGACCCGCTGCACCTGGTCAATGTTGATGGTTTCGTAGCTCATGTTGGCATTTCTCCTATTTCCCACGCCATCGCCCCGGCGGGATGACCGGGGTGGCAAGGTGTGTTTCTGTTGGAGCAATAATAAACTCAATTGCGGGGGGAAGTAAAGGAAAAGTGTTATAATTTGTGGTTAGAGGAAAGGCCATGAAAGACTATCACATCAACATTTTCTACAGCGAAGAAGATGGCGGCTACATTGCGGACATCCCCGACCTGAAAGCCTGTTCCGCTTTTGGGAATACGCCGGAAGAGGCGCTGGCGGAAGTGAAACAGGCCAAAGCTGCCTGGCTGGAAGCGGCAAAGGCCGCCGGCAAGCTACCCCCCGAACCCCGCTACCGCCCGGCGATTTACTAGGTCTAGGTGGTGAGGCATTTGACTGAACTCCGCGACTACCAACAGGACTTGCTGGCACAGGTTCAGGCTTCCTTGACCGAACCGTCGGCCCGGGTAATGTTGCAGCTACCCACCGGCGGCGGGAAGACGCAGATTGCTGGAGAGTTGCTGTCCGACTGGCTGCAAAATGGGCGCAAGGCGGTTTGGTTGACTCACCGCAGGGAGTTAGCCAGTCAGACGGAAGGTATGTTGCATGAATCCGGGGTTCCGGCAACTGCCAATATCCGTTGGGAACCCCATACCAACGCTCCGGCTATAACTAACGGCGTTGTTATTCTAATGGCCCAAACAGTGAGCCGCCGTAACGCCAGGGCCGATGTTTGGCATCAATACAACACCAATGACCTCATGATTATTGACGAGGCCCACCATGCTACCGCCGACGGCTGGGCGCGGGCAATGCGGCAGTGGCCGGGCCCGGTAATTGGAATGACAGCCACGCCGTGGCGTCTCTCCATACAGGAAGGGTTTGACCATCTGTTCGGGGAATTACACTGTGGTCCTCAAGTCGCGGATTTGCAATCGGAAAATTGGTTGTGTCGGGCTCGAGTGTTGTCGCCACCAGAGGAGGAGCAAATTCGCGGCGGTCAGGTTGACTACACCGGAGACTATAGCGAAGCGGGCATTGAAACAGCTAACCAGGAACGGGATGAAATCCTGACCGCCGGCGCGTTGCGGTTCTGGCAGAAACATGGGTATAACCGTCAAACGATTATCTACGCCGTGTCCGTAATACACGCACGGAATCTTTTTAACGTGTTTTATGACGCCGGCGTACCTGCCGAGGTGTTGCTGGGTGATACGCCGAACACTGCCCGGGCCAGGTTGATTGAGCGATTCCAGAACGGGAACATCAAGGTACTGATTAACGTAGCCGTAGTCACCGAGGGATTTGACCTGCCCGAAGCCTCCTGCGTGGTGCTGACTCGGCCTACCATGAGTTTATCTCTATACCTGCAAATGGTGGGGCGGGGTCTGCGCCCGAAGCAAGATGACGGAGACTGTGTAGTTCTTGATTTGGCTGGGAACAGCCTGCGGCATGGCCTGCCTGATGCAGAACAGAAATGGTCCCTGGCGCCGCGGGGTCAGCAGGATGAAGATGGCGGCCCGATACTGGTAAGGTGTGCCGATTGTGCGGCATTATCCCCGGCGGCCAGCCATTACTGCGACTACTGCGGAGCGCCTTTTGGAGAGACTTGCGACCGCTGTGGACGTTGGCGGGCTTGGGAAAGCTGGAGCTTAAGAGATAAATGCCTGGAGCAGCACGACCCGGTTTGTGACCGATGTCACTACGACGCTCACATTCAGGCCCAATTGCCCATTACCGAGGAACTCCAAGGGCTTGCGGATATGCAGGATTATGAAGCTGCTGTGGAACTTTCCCCGGATCGTGATCCGTTCCTCAAACATTTCTTGGAAGATGAACTGAAACGACTGAGCGGCGCCACCGAGAGTCGTAAGGCAGAACTGCGCCGGCTTATCGAAACCAGGGCGTCGGGCTTGGCTGACGATAACGTGATAAGCGGGTTGTTTGAGAGTCATATTGTCACTCTACCGACAGATGTACGTCCGCAGACCTTCCCGCAGAAATCCCGGCTATATATCGAATGGGAAGGAAATCTAAGGCGTGAGCTTGCCCAATGGCGGAACGAACTTGCTACCCTGGAGTCTCAGCGTATCGATGGGCAGCAAGTTTTCGATGGTGCTAAAGAGCGTCTGTTACAGTTGTTTGAGGCGGAAGCTAAGGAAGCAGGCCTACTTCCTTATCAACAAACAGTTGAGCAGTTAACCAGTCCTGTTTCACCAGATGCTGGAGAATGGATGACATTTCCCCAACTTCGGGAATGGGGCCGAAACTTGATGAGGCAAGAGAAAAAAGGGACTTCTATTAAACCTCTACGGATGCGCGACTCCAAAGGGACAGAAATACCCGTCGGAAATTGGGCTAATCTCCTTTCTGAAACCGCTGAATGGTTAATACGGGAGGGGCTGTTGACTGAGAACGACTGCCCTGTAACTGTCGTTGGCGAACGGAGTAGATATCTAATTCACGAAATGCCCATCCACGGGGACAAAAAAGAATTCAAAAGCATCAGGAATCTGTCAAACGGACTTTACTTGGAATGTCATCTGGGATCGAATGCAATTGCTCAACGCTGTGCCCCGTTGGTCGAACACTTTGGTCAAGACCCTGCACAATTCCACGTTTGGCTAGGTTAACCCAGGAGCTACCCGCCCATGTCGCCAACCCACACCATCCCCCACCACATCGCCAATTTCGCCCTTGAACAAACTTCCTACGACGCCTTGCCCCCCGACGTTATCGCCGTCTCCAAAGAGATGATGGTCAACGCCGCCGCCGCCGGACTGGCCGGGGCCGCCCAACAGGACGGCCTTATCATCACTCGGTTCGTCCAGGAAATGGGCGGCAACGGCAAGTGCACCATCATCGGCAAGGGGCTGCGCACGTCCCCGGTCTATGCTGCGTTGGCCAACGGGTTGATGATTCACCTGTTGGACTTTGACGATGAGGTTGTCTCCAGCCGCAGCCACCCCGGAAGCGTCATATTTCCGGCGGTGATGGCCGTGGGGGAGATGAACGGCTGCTCTGGAAGGGAGGCGCTGGCCGCCTTTGCCCTCGGCTGTGAATTGGCTTCCAAGTTGAGCGCTGCGTTGATGGAAGACATGGCCTTTTCCGAGGCTGCCGGGGCAATTGGGGCTGCCGCTGCAGCCGGGCGTCTGCTGGGGTTAAACTCGGCACAGTTGGCGCAGGCGGTGGGGCTGGCTGGGGTTGGTTCCCAAATATCCGTTCATCCTGAGCCTGTCGAAGGACGAGGTGGTTCGACAGACTCACCACGAACGGATAATTTCGGTCAGTCAGCGGCCGGTTTGGCCGGGCCGGCGCGGGCTTACGGACAAGGGCGGGCGGCGATGGACGGGGTGATGGCGGCGATGTTGGTCAAGCAGGGTTTGGGCAATCCCGCCGGGTTGTCCGGCATATTCTCCCATTGGGACGATAGTGGGATGGCGGACTTTTGGGCCCGTTTGGGCAGTCCTTACGACATTATCAGCCCGGGCATTTCCCTGAAGCTCTATCCTTGCGCGTCCCAGGCCCACACCGCCATTGATGCCGCCCTGCAACTGGCGCAGCAATACCGGGTTGCCCCGGAGCAGATGGCGGCGGTTCGGGTGGGGGTAACTCCGGCGGCCCTGGCGTATCTGCCCTTCCCGACTCCCGGCAATGGCTGGGAGGCCCGATACTGCCTCAGTTACATCGTGGCCGTGGCGCTGATTTACGGCCAACCCCTGATTGATAATTTCACCGATGCGGCGGTGCAGGATGCCCGGGTAAGGCGGATGATGGATCGTGTGACGGTTGAAGCCAACGAAACACCGACCCAGTTGATTCCCAACCCGGCCTCCATAATCCTGACTCGCAGCGACGGACGTCAACTCCAACACCGGGTCGAGTATGCCCGCGGACAGCGAGAACTGGCTCTGACCCCGGAGGAACTGGACGCCAAATTCCTATACTGTTCCCGTTACATCCTGCCCCCGGACCATATTGAAGAGGCGGTTACCCGACTTCGCGACCTGGAGAACATTGAGAATACTACCGGGCTGTTTTCCGTGTTGGGCGGGTAAACTCGAAGGGAGTTTACGGACTGTTGATTTACTTTCTTACCGCCCAACCCGATTGTTTTGCCCGGTCCCAACACTGAATCAACTGCCCAGGAAATTGATTTGTTGTGAAGGAGACATGACATGAAAGGAGTACGCGCCCACGAAATCGGCGGCCCGGAGGTGCTCAAATATGAGGACATCCCCGCCTTGACCCCCGGGCCGGACCAGGCCCTGGTCGAAATCAAGGCTATTGGCGTTAACTACACTGACGTTTCCAGCCGCAAGGGCACCAACCCGCCGCCCAACTTGCCCTGGACGCCCGGGCGAGAAGCCGCCGGGGTTGTCAAGGCCATCGGCAGGGATGTTACCGAGGTAGCGGTGGGCGACCGGGTGGCCTATGCAATGTTCACCGGCTCCTACGCCCAGGAAGCGGTCGTGCCTTCCTGGTTGCTGGTGCCGCTGCCCGAGAAGACCGACTTTAGTACCGGCGCCGCCACTCTGCTCCAGGCAATGACCGCCCATTTCCTGACCTTTGGCATCACTCCAGTCAACCCGGGAGACTCGGTTCTGGTACACGCCGGAGCCGGAGGGGTGGGTCTGCTGTTAATCCAGATGCTGAAGCGGACCGGCGCCTACGTCTTTACCACCGTCTCCACCGAAGACAAGGCAGAGCTGGCGCGGGAAGCCGGAGCCGACGCCGCTATTCTCTACACTCACCAGGACTTTGAGGAAGCGGTGAAGCAAGCCACCGGCGGCCAGGGATTGCGGATAGTTTACGACGCTGTGGGACAGACTACTTTCTACAAGAGCGTCAACTGCCTGGCTCGGCGGGGTTACATGGTATTTTACGGTCAAGCCAGCGGCCCGGTGGGAGACATCGATTCCGGGGCGTTGCGCACCGGCTCCAAGTTGCTGACCCGCCCCTCTCTGGGAGATTACACGGCCACTCGTGACGAATTGCTTTACCGGGCCAATGAGGTTCTGAACTGGGTATCCACCGGCGAGTTGAAGCTGAGCATCGGGCTGACCCTGCCCTTGTCGGAGGCGGCGGAAGCTCACCGCCAGTTGGAGGGCCGCCAAACCACCGGCAAGACATTGCTCATTCCTTAACATCTGGCCTTTCAAGACATTTGCTTTCAATTGTCCCTGGAAAACTGCTCGCCTTGGTCCTGTCCTTCGACAAGCTCCGGATGAGCGGACATAAGTCGGAGTAATGACCTTTGAAAGACCCGGGTCTTTAGTGCCGGTTCCTTGACACCGGCTCGGCGGTCAACCTATACTCGAAGTATCAGGACCATAACAATTTAATAGAATTCAAAGGCTGTGAAGGGGAATAGTAGGCTTCCAGCGAGGCCCAGAGAGCCGGGTTGGGTGTGAGCCGGCGCCAGGCGCAGAAGCACGAATGGACTCCGGAGCCGCAGGCTGAGCGGAAGAGTTGCACGGTTTCAGGTCGGGCTGGATAGAAACCGGTTGGGTTGCCCACCGGAGAATCAACCAAATTTATCAAGCTCCCTTACCGGGTTACTTCCGTTAGGCCGTGCCGGGCGGGCGCCGTTATCGGCCTACGGCATAGGGGCAGGGTAAGATATGCGGCGCCGGCCAGGTTGACCGCCCCTCCCGCCGGTTGAGATATTGACCGGGTTTCCTCCAATGTTGCTGGTGGCCGGTGAGGAACCGGGTCGATAATAAGGGTGGTATCGCGAGAAAAGCTCGTCCCTTTGGGGGCGGGCTTTTTGTTTTTCCGGAACCTTGTACGTATCAATAAGTAGGGCCAAAGAAGGGATATAGCGGGGAACATTTAACCGGCCTGAACCGCAATATATAAATATATCCAACTGACAATGGACCCAACCTGCATAGGAGTCGTTGCAAGAATATGTACTATCCGTCGCTGGAAGAAGTGAAGGGCATGGCCGGACGGGGAAACCTGGTACCGGTTTACCGGTCGATTAACGCCGACCTGGAGACGCCGGTGTCGGCGTATTTAAAGGTGGCCCGCGGCCCCTATTCCTACCTGCTTGAAAGTGTGGAGGGCGGGGAAAGGCTGGGCCGCTACAGCTTCATCGGCACCGAACCTTACAAGGTAATTCAGACCGGCGCAGGACTGCCGGCGGGCGAAGTTGATCCGCTCATCCTGGTTGAAGAAGAAATGAGCCAGTACCAACTGGTTCCGGTTAGCGGCCTGCCCGGCTTCCACGGCGGGGCGGTCGGCTACCTGGCCTACGACGCCATCCGATATTTCGAGCCACGGGTGCCGCCCATGACGGCTGACCCGCAAGGCGTGCCGGAGTCGGTGTTTATGTTCGGCGAGACCATCCTTATTTTTGACCATCTTCGTCACGACATCAAGGTGGTCAGCCACGCCCACATTCAGGGCAATGCGGACGATATTGAGCAAGCCTACGCGGAGGCTACCGGCCGCATTGACCAGATGGTGGACCGGCTGGCCCAACCCTTGACCCTGCCCGTCGAATTGCAGCAAGGCAACCCCAGCTTCAAGGGGCCGGGGACTATCGAGTCCAACTTCACGCCCGACGGGTACTCCCAAGCTATCGAGAAGTGCATCGAGTATGTCTATGCCGGGGACGTGATTCAGGTGGTGAACTCGCAGCGCTTCTCTCGCCGCACCGACGCCCACCCGTTCCAGGTTTACCGGGCCTTGCGCAGCGTTAATCCGTCCCCCTATATGTACTATCTGGACCTCGACGGGTTTCAAATTGTGGGAGCGGCCATCGAGACGGTGGTCAAGGTGGAGGACGGGATCGCCGCGACTCATCCAATCGCCGGTACGCGGCCCCGGGGCGCCTCGCCCGGAGAGGACGACGCTAACGAAGCGGAGCTGAAGAACAGCGAAAAACAGCGGGCCGAACATATCATGCTGGTGGACCTGGGCCGCAACGACATCGGCCGGGTCAGCGAGCCTGGAACGGTTCGGGTTACCCAACTAATGGACGTTGAGCGCTTCTCCCATGTGATGCACCTGGTGTCCCACGTGGAGGGCCGGTTGAAGCCGGAGCTTACCCCCTATGATGCCCTCCGCTCCTGTTTCCCGGCGGGCACCGTTTCCGGCGCGCCAAAAATTCGGGCGATGGAGATTATTTCCGAGATTGAGGGGGAGAAGCGCGGCCCTTACGGCGGGGCCGTCGGTTACTTCAGCTATTCCGGTAATATGGACACCGCCCTGGTGCTCCGTACCGGCATCTATAAGGATGGGGTGATGTATGTGCAAGCCGGCGGCGGCATCGTTGCCGACAGCGTGGCCGAGGATGAATACATGGAAACCCGCCACAAGTCCGGTGCAATGATGCGGGCCATTGAACTGGCCGAGGGCCGGGGCTAGGGAAAAGCGCCCCCAATTGGCGACCGGCGCTATCAACCTTTTGATATTGCTGAAATCTATTGCTGAAATCGAAACAACGAAACTCATTGGGAAGGAGTAGGCGATGCTCAAATCAATGTTTCACACCGGATTCGTCGTCAAAGATATTGAGCGGACGATCGAGTTTTATACCAAAGTTATGGGACTGAAGCTGGTCGGGCGCACCGAGCGGCAAGGGGGCTTTGCCAGCAAGTTGCTAGCCTTCCCCGATGCTCACATCAAAGGCGCTTTCGTAGAACTGGGCGACGGGCATCAACTGGAGCTTATCCAGTATATTAACCCGCCGGTCGGCGAAGGCAGCCTCAACCGCAATGATGCCGGCGCCTCGCATCTGGCCTTCATTGTCGAGAACATCGAAGAGTTTTACGCCGATACCTTTCAGCGGGGCCTTGCCTTTAACAGCGACCCGGCCGCGCTGTTTGACGACAACGGGAAACTGCTCCGCAAGGCGCTTTATGCGCAAGACCCGGACGGCAACTGGCTGGAATTCGTGGAGTTATTCTGATGCTGTTGATGATCGATAACTACGACAGTTTCACCTACAATTTGTACCAATATTTGTCGGAGCTGGGCGCGGAAGTAGTCACGGTGCGCAACGACAAGATTGCCCTGGAAGAAATTGAAGCAATGGCCCCGGAAGGGATCGTGATTTCTCCAGGGCCGTGTACGCCCCGGGAGGCGGGAGTCTCCAACGAGGTCATACGCCACTTTGGACCCAAACTGCCGGTGCTGGGCGTTTGTTTGGGACACCAGTGTGTTGGCGAGGTTTATGGCGGAGTAGTGGGTCAGGCCGGGGAAATCCGACACGGCAAAACCTCGATGATTCACCACACCGGCCAGGGCGTTCTGGCCGGGCTGCCCGACCCTTTCGAGGGTATCCGGTATCATTCCCTGGTGGTCTATCCTGATCCCCTGCCCGACTGCCTCGAAATTACCGCCTGGACCGACAACGGGTTGATAATGGGTCTGCGCCACAAGGAGCACCCGGTTGAGGGAGTGCAGTTCCACCCCGAATCGATTATGACGCCGGTAGGCCACGACCTGTTGCGCAACTTCCTGAACCAGGTGGAAGACTTTCACCGGGTCGCGTAAAGCAGGCAATCCGGGCGACCGGCCTATTTCCCTGACCTAAATCTTGTCGGGCAATTTATCCCGATTCGGTCAATAACCGCTCAGCACAAATAGATACCGCATACCACCAGCCAGTAGAAGGAGTAAACACCCATGCCCACCATAGCCGAGCAGATGAGTTCCTGGACCGTTGGCCTTCATTACAGCCACTTGCCCGCCGAGGTTGCTCACCTGGCCAAGCGTATGATCATTGACACTATCGGGTGTGCAATCGGCGCCTACACCAGCGAACCGAGCAAAATTGCCCGTTACCTGGCATCCACCGTCACCAGCACCCAACCTTGCACCGTCATCGGCAGCGGTCAGACCACCAGCCCCGACCTGGCTACGTTTGCTAACGGGGTGATGATTCGCTACCTGGACTACAACGACGGCTATACCAGTCAGGAGTCGGGCCACCCCAGCGACAGCATTGCCGCCGTCCTGTCGGCTACCGAAATGGCCGGGCTGGGCGGCCGCCGGGCAATTACGGCCACCGTGGCAGCCTATGAGGCTTTCTGCCGCCTGGGCGATGCCGCCACCCTGCGTTACCGTGGCTACGACCACGTAACCAACGGCTGCGTAGCCAGCGTCCTGGGGGCCACCCGCTCCCTGGGCCTGTCCGAAGAACAGACTCACCAGGCCCTGAACCTGGGCATCGCTCCCAATATTGCCTTGGGGCAGACCCGGGGCGGGGTGCTGTCCCACTGGAAGGGTTGCGCTTACGCCAACGCCAGCCGCAACGCCGTCTTTGCCACCTTGCTGGCCCAGCAGGGTCTGACCGGCCCGGCGCCCATCTTTGAGGGCGAACACGGCTTTTTCCGCGCTGTCACCCAGGAACCCTACGCGCTGGAACCATTTGGCGGCGAGGGCATTCCTTACAAGATTACCGAGTGCAGCATCAAGCAATTCCCCCTGGGTCAGTATTCCCAGACGGTAGTTCAGGCGGCCCTGGAAGCGCGGGAAAAGATGCCCGCTGTGGCGTTGGAAGACATTGCTGAGGTGAATATCCGAACGCTGCAAAAGGCCATTGACATAATGGCCGGCGATGAAGAGAAGTGGGACCCCAAGAGTCGGGAGACTGCTGACCACAGTATGCCCTACACCACGGCGGTGGCCCTGACCTACGGGTTGGTGCACCAGAGCCACTTTGACGAGCAATATTACCGCAACCGGCAACTGCTGGACTTGACCCGCCGGGTAAAGGTGGCGGTGTCGGAAGAGGCAAACCGGCGCGCCCCGGAAGCGATGTTGTGCGACGTGGAAGTGGTTACCAACTCCGGGGAACGCTACACAGCCGAGGTTCCCTACCACAAGGGCCACTACAAGAACCCCATGACCGATGCCGAGGTGGAGGCAAAGTTCCGCTCCCTGGCCCAGGACTTCCTGTCCCCAGCCCAGACCGATACCCTCCTGGAAAAGCTCTGGAACTTGGAGCAGGTAGAGGATATTGGCGAGGTGATACGGCTGACTCAGGTATAGGGGTTGGCGCTTGCAATAGCGTTAGGGAACCTCTGAATAAGTCAGTGACCTGGGTGTTTATCCCTACCCGTCGTTCCTGACCCGTCGTTCCTGCGAAGGCAGGAACCTAAGGAACCTCTGAATAAGCCCGTGACCTTGATATTGAACCCTACCCGTCGTTCCTGCGAAGGCAGGAACGACGGGTGAAGGCGCTGGCGTTTAATGACTTATTCAGAGTATCCTTAGACATCAATGAAATTGTTGCATTACCCCCGGTTGAAACCTACCAGCGGGCGGTACCAAATTATCCGGGGATGAGCTACGCGCCCGCTTTTTCCGGGTGGAAGCCGGAGTGGTCTTCAAAGGCGCCTTCCAGCGGGTAGATTTGCTTGTAGATGCCCCGGGCCCGCTGCTTGATTACCTCGTTGGCCCGCCGGTGCAGGTCGGTCATACGCGCCCGTTGCCGCTGGTATTCTTCGCTTTGCAGCGGGCTGGCGTCCTGCAACTCCCAGATGCATAAGAAGTTGAGCATCCCCTCACCCTCTTCCAGCTTAAACCGGCGCGCGCTGATGTAGCCGGGTATTTCCATCCGTTCCAACAGGTGCTCCTCATCGTACCAGCGGTTAAACTCCTCCTCGTGCTCCGGGTCCACCTGCATCATTACCGCCATTATGGTGGTGCCAATATGCTGGGTCGGGTATTTGCTGCTCCGGTCATCCATGGATTGCCTTACCTCCGCAGTTTATTTGGAATTAGCGTTAGACCGAGTCGAGTTGTGGCCGGGTCGGGTGGCCGCCCAAACTTCAGGCCATTGTACCCCAACCCCTGGCGCGGTGACAGCCGGCGGCGGGAATGGGGCAGGGATTTTCAAAAGTTCCGGTTCAGGTGTATCCCCGCTCACCCTGAGTTTGTCGAAGGGCCGGTTTATGGTCCTACAGACTCACTATTAGCGGTTTTCCACGGTCAATTTAAAGGCGCTGGCGCCGCCGGAGAGACCGGCGGAGAGACCGGCGGAGAGACCGGCGGAGTGACCGGCGAAGAGATAGGAGTATATGGCCTTTTCTTGCGCTATAATAGACGGCGTTGACCGTATCGCGTTGGGGAAATCCCGACGGTCATAATCCGACTTTCAAGGAGCGTATCATGGCCGACCGATTTTCCGGCGTCCACTGGATGCTGGCTACCCCGTTCAGGGAAGATGAGGAACTGGACCTGGCCTCTATCGGCAACCTGATGGACAAAGCATATCAATCGGGCTGCGAGGGCGTGGTTGCCCTGGGCGTCACCGGTGAAACGGCTCGGCTGACCGAGGAAGAGCGGCGGTCGGTGGCCAGGGAGGTCATCGCCAATGCCCAGGGTATGCCGGTCACCCTGGGCACCACTGCGGCTGGCACCAGCGCTACCGTGGCCTATAGCGTGGAAGCCCAAAAGCTGGGGGCGGCGGCGGTCATGGTTTCCGCCCCGCCTATGGGCAAGCCTAACCCGGATTCCCTATTTGCCCATTACCGGCGCATTGCCGACGCCGTGGACCTGCCCATTGTGGTGCAAGACTACCCTCAAACCTCCGGAGTACACATGGCTCCGGCCTTCATCGCGCGGCTGTTTGAAGAAATCCCCAGCGTTCATTACCTGAAGCTGGAAGACCCGCCGACCCCTACCAAAATTACTGCCATTCGCAGTCTGGTGGGCGACGACCTGGCAATTTTTGGCGGCCTGGGCGGAATGTACCTGTTGGATGAACTGGGCCGCGGTTCCGCCGGCGCAATGACCGGATTCGCCTACCCGGAAGTGCTGGTGGCAATTTGCCGGCACATGGCCGAAGGGGACAAAAAGCAGGCGGAGGAGGTGTTCTACCGGCACCTGCCCCTGTTGTTGTTCGAGTTTCAGGAGGGTATCGGGGTGGGCATCAGGAAGTACGCATTGCAGCAAAGGGGGCTGATTTCCTGCCCCCGGGTGCGGCACCCCGGCCCTCAGATTACCGAGGAGACCCGACGGGAGTTTCACGAACTGGTGGAAACGGTGGGATTGTAAGCGGAGTTGCCATTTAATTGGGTGCAAGGTCGGGTAACAAGCCCGGCCTGACAGTTCGTGCGGAAGTCATTTGGTACAACGCCGTTAAGTTAGTCCCGTTCTGATTTAGTTTCGTTGACTCGGCCGTATAGGAGATTTCATTGGATTCCGGCGATACCGCGTGGATGCTGACATCGACCGCCTTCGTGATGTTTATGACTCTGCCGGGCCTGGCGATGGTTTATGCCGGGTTGGTGCAGTCCAAATCCGTGTTATCCGTGGTGATGCAATGCTTTTCCATCACCGCGATAAGCAGCCTCTTGTGGTTTGCCGTTGGCTATAGCCTCTCCTTTGGCGAAAGCCTGGGGTGGTTCATTGGAATCCCGTACAAGGCCTTTTTTCTGGGAATTACCTCGGAGTCGATGCGGGGCACAATCCCGGAAATTGTGTTCGTTATTTTTCAGATGACCTTCGCCATGATTGCCCCGGTAATAATCGTGGGCGCTTACGCGGAGCGGATGAAGTTTTCTGCGGTGTTGCTTTTCAGCCTGGCCTGGTCTCTGCTGGTTTATATGCCGATTTGCCATTGGGTTTGGGGCGGCGGCTGGCTGGCCCAACTGGGAATAATGGACTTTGCCGGCGGTCTGGTGCTTCACGCCAACGTGGGAGCGACCGCTCTGGTTGCGGCGGTGATGGTGGGTCGGCGGCTGAGCTTCCCAAACCGGCTAATGCCTCCGCATAATCCTGGAATGACGGCGGTGGGCACCGGAATGGTATGGGTGGGCTGGTTCGGATTCAACGGAGGGAGCGCGTTTGCGGCCAATGGTGAAGCGGGCATGGCTATCGCCGTGACGCATATCTCGGCAACCGCCGCCGCCGTCACTTGGATAGCGCTGGATTTGATAAGATCCCGCCATACTTCCCTGATTGGTGCGGTAACCGGCGTGATTGCCGGGCTGGCCGCCGTAACTCCTGCTTCCGGTTTCGTCGGCCCAATCGGAGGGCTTGTCCTGGGCGTTGCTGCCGCGGCAGTTTGCTTCTTTTCGGTCGGCATAATCAAGGGGAAGTTGAACATTGACGACACCCTGGACGTATTTGCCGTGCACGGCCTCGGCGGCATAATCGGCACCCTGATGGTGGCGGTACTGGCGGTGGGCTTTCTGGGCGGCGGAGGCGTTAAGGTGGCCGACGGATCAATCCTGACCCAATTGGGGGTGCAGGCCCTCGGGATAGTCGTGTCCATGCTCTGGGCAGCCTTATTCACCTTCCTTATTTTGAAGCTGTTGGGTCTGGTGCTCAAAGGCGTTCGGGTTGACTATGAGGATGAGGTAGTGGGACTGGATTTGGCGGTTCACGGGGAGCGGGGCTACGACCTGTAGGGACTGTCGGAACTGTACTAATTGGAATAAATAGCCAGGAAAGGAGGCAGTCGGATTAACGTAAGTTAAACCAACGGCGCGCTGGTCGGACTCGCCGGGCCAGGAATTGTTCCAGTACGTCCCGATTCAGTACAATCTGGTCGGACACGCTGGCGGTGTCGTCCAGGATCCAGTCCGGAATGTCGTTCCTGGTTTGCCGGGAAGTGATTGGTTCGACGGCGATAACTACCGAGTCTCCCGAAATAGTCCAACTGCCCACCGGAGGCCGACGGTCCCGGGTGAACTTGTCCCGGTGCAGCAGGTTTTCCAGCACCAGCCGCGGCCGCTCAAAGGCGCGGCTCCGGTATTGCTCCAGTGTCATCGGCTCGCACCAGGGAGGCAGACTCGCTTCGGCGGGCAAGCTGTCTTTGAATAGGCGGCAAAGTGTTGCCGAGGATAACTCCAGGACGTCCAGCCCCTCGTAATCCGCCGGGGACAGAGTCTCCATTTCCTCCAGAATCTGCCGAAGATACTCCCGATACAACCCGGTGGTCAGCCGCTCCCGAATATTCGACACTGACCGCTGGAGGCTGCGGCGGGATGCGGTGTTGTCGCCGGGCAGAGAAGTTCGGGTGTAAATCATCAAACAGCGTTTTACGATTTCAGCCGGGAAATTGCGGGCTTCGGCGTTCATCGAGAGGGCAAAACAGGGGTACTCCGGGTAGGGAATAGATTCGTCTTTGATGATTTCCGGGGCGTGCCGGGTGAAACGGTCTCGGGTAACGTCGTCAAACACCACCGGAAAACGCCGGTAGGCTTGCTGCAGGCTGCGCAGATTGCTGCGGGTGAAATACTGGTTCTCGACAATCCGGGGATAGGCAAACATGGAAGCCATCAGGGTTTCAATCAGGCTGGTCTTGCCGCAGTTGCTTTGCCCGTACAGCACGGCGAACATTGGCTGATCGAAGCTGTAAACATTCTGGCGCAAGGCCAAGTTGCGTAGGTCGCACATCAGCGGTGAAATGTAGAACCAGCACATGAAAGTGAAGTAGTCGCGCTGTAACCGGGGAATATCGCCAACGAACCCGTTTTCGTAGTTGGCGAAGAACTCCAGCAGCGCTTTCACGTCGCTCCTCACCTCTTCCGGGTCGGCCTCCAGACTCATTTCGTTGCCGGACAGGTCGAATCGCCCGCCGGAGAAGGACAGGGAAGTCTTCGGCCCTTCATCTTCCTGGTCCTGGCGGGAGATTACAAGCCGGGTCATCTGTCGGACGATGCGGGAGTCCAACCGGAGATGGCCGTCTCGGTCGGGGCGTTGATCGGCCAGCGCCCTGGCCTGGACCGGGCGAATTCGCTCCACCTGGGCCAGGATGCGGGGCAAGGTGTAGTCAGCCTCCTCCTCCCCGGCGGCGGGCACATAGATGGATATGCCGGCAGGCTGGGATTCGGCATCGCGAAGCGCTGGCGTTTCCTGGATCGGTATCAGCTCGGCCGGGACCGGCTTTTCACGTAAGGGCAGGTGGCTGGTGGCGATATCTTTGATGGCGGAGTATTGGCCGGTGTAATGCGTCCAGGCCGCTTCGTCGTCAAAGACGATTAGGGTTTCCGCCTGCCGACCGGAGAAGGCGGTTTCGGACAGGTTGGCCGACCCTACGATGACCCGCCGCCGCCCCTCGCCCTCCAACAGGTAAATCTTGGCGTGGGCAATGGCGTCCTTGACCACGTAGAAGCGGGCGGTCTTTTCCGCCGCCCGGTTGTAAATGATCTGCCGGCGTTCTTCGGAAATACCCTTAAGACCGACGAACCCCTTACTCAGTCGTTCGTCCACCACCTTCTGGAAGGACAGAATATCCGCGGCATCCCGGGACAATACCCCATTGTGGCCGAAAATACACTCGAAATCGTCGAAATCGAAGTCTCGCAGCAGATTGAGAATCATCGGGATGCTTGAGGTATAGGTCAGGGCGCGCAGGGACTTGAAGCCTCCAAAAAGGCCCAGGTCGAAGGTTTCCACCCGCTCAGCTCGGGCGTAAACCACGTCCAGCCGGCTACTCCGCGTGCGGGAGTCGGGATCGTCAAAGGTGAATCCGGTTTGTTGGCTCATTCTTGGCTCCCGGCCGATTTTATTCGCTGGTGGGTTAGCGCCGGTCCCCACCGGCGCTTCGCGGCTGCAAACCCGGCAAATGCCAGGCTACATCTGAATCTTCTTGTCTCCGGACAGGTAGGCCTCCGGTTCTCTTTGGAAGGCGCGGTTGCAGCCCGGCCCACAAAAGTAATAGGTCTGTCCGTTATACTCGAAGGTTCCTCCGGGGGGCTTGCGGGTTGCCATCTGCATATCGCAGACCGGGTCTATTTCCCGGTTGCCGCCGCGGCTAAACAAAGGTATTTTCATGGCTTTCTCCTTTCCCAGACCGGATCTTGTTCCTGACCAGATCCTGGACCGGTTTTGTTTTGCCATTGTAACCGTATCGCTTCACCGGCGTAACCTGAGCGATTTGGGTGTTCTGGGTGTGCCGGGTGTGCCGGGTGTGCCGGGTGTGCCGGGTGGCCAGGTCTAGCTTATGGGATGATTACGCTGGTTACGGCGCTCAACCGTGGCGGCACTTCGGTTCCCGCCGGCAGGTCAACCAGAATGGATATGGGGTAGCTGACAATGCCGCGCTGAGTGCTGGGTTCCTGGCCGACCACGGTTACCGTTCCGGTGAGTTCCTGCCCGGGCAGGGAGCCAATGCCGACTCGGGCGGCAGCTCCCAGGTTGACCAGGGGAGCGTCGGCAGCATCAATCAGGCCTTCCACCACCACCACCCGGGGGTCCAGGAGTTCCATAACCCGGGAGTATTTGTTCACCCGGTCATCCACTTCCAGGTTCATCAGGAAAATCACGCCGTCAAAGGGAGCGCGGAGCAAAGTTTCTTCCATGTCTTCTCGAATATCTTCCATTCTATCGATGGACAGGATGATTCCGGCTTCCAGGGTTTCAATTTGGAGCAGCTGAAGAGCATCCGGTTCTTCAAAGAGCTGTTCAATTTCCGCCCGGCGAGTGGCTATTTGCTTTTTGCTCAGGGCCACCGCCGCCCGGTCGATGCCCTCTTCGATCAGTTCATTGACGTTTCTTTCGGCAAGTTTCAGCCGGGTTTCGGCCAGTTCCACTGCCAACTGCAGGCGGCGCAGGATTAGCCGGTCGGGGCCTTCCAGGTTCTCGTTTAGGAACTTTTGGGCTTGAGCCAGAATAACCCGGGCCAAGTCCACCTCGGCTTCGATCTGCTCCACGATGAATTGGTCCGGCCCTTCTTCCAACTCAGCCAGGTCATCTCTGGCCTGGGTCAGATTCAACTCGGCCACTGTCACGTTGGATTGGAGCGTCTCCAGAATGAAAGAGTCCGGCCCCTCTTCCAGCTCGGCCAGGTCGGAGCGGGTCTTGTCCAATCGCGATTCGGCCAGCGCCACCGCTGCCTGGAGTCGGCGCAACAGAGGAATGTCGATCGGCTTGTTGTCCGCTTCCAGGTCTCTGGAGGGAGAGCGAAGGAAACTGGTGAGGGGAGTTTGGGCGGCGTCTAACGCCACCTCGGCGGCGCCCACCTGGGTGAGGGCGAGGGCAGTAATCCGGTCGTGCTCGTCAATAAAATCGGTCAACGCGTCCTTGGCCAGCTCCAAAGCCAGCTCGGCGGTGGTTACCAAATCCTGGGCACGGATGGCGCCTCGCTCCAGGTCTTCATTGTAATCGTCCAGCCGTTCCAGAGCGCGGTCCAGGGCCAACTCGGCGTCGGCCCGGGATCGGAAGGACTCGGCCAATACCTGCTCATGGTCGGCGTCCAGGTCGGCCAGGACCTCCTCCAGGTCGTCTTTGGCGCGATCCAGAGCCAACTGGGCCTGGTTCCGATTTTCCATCGCCGCCGTCAAGGCGTCTGCGTGGTTCCGGTCAACATCTTCCAGGAACTCCTCAGCCTGGTCGATGGCCAGTTCCAATCCGGCTACGGCTTCTTCCCGCCGGAGGGCCTGCAACGGCTCGTCGCTGAAGTCCAGGTTGATTTGGAGAATCGTGTCCCGCGCCGCCAGTATGTCGTAGCGCAGTTGAACCATTTCCCGCTCCAGCGCCGGGAAATGGTCGGTATCCAGCCGGGCCAGGGCTTGTCCCGCGGTAACCCGGTCTCCCTGGGATACCAGGATTTCTTCCACCTCCCCGGCGATATTGAAGGTTAACTCCGCCCGGCGGGGAAACGTCAGCCGACTCCTGACCGCGATTTCACCGGCGGCGGGGGTATCCTGCGCGGTTATGGTTGAAGAGCTTTCCGCCGGGTCGGGCTGAGTCCCGCCACCGAACAGATTGGAAGTTCCATAGCCCAATGAGCCAATCAGGACTAATAAGGCGGCCAGGGCAATCAGACCCCCAATGTGCCAGGTTTTAAGATTGCCTAGGTGATTTATTATTGCGCCCACTATTTATTACCTCTTATTACCTCAATTACAATAATCCGGTCCGGCAGTTCGGAGAGATTGACAGCTTCGATATTTGACTTGAAATACAGCGGCACGGCGGCAATTAAGCTTTACGCTCCCGCCGGCCCCCATCGCCGGAATAGGGATCTGATGGTTCCCGGAAGCCGGGGGATCGACCAGTGCATCAGCATATAGATAACCGGTACGGCGATCAGGGTAAGGGCCGTTGAGCTAATCAGTCCGCCGATAACTACGGTAGCCAGTTCCGACCCAATAATGCCACGGTCGTCGCTGGAAGACACGGCCAGCGGAAACAGGGCAAAGGTGGTGGTGAAGGCGGTCATTAGTATCGGTCGGATGCGGACCCGTCCGCCACGGATCAGAGCTTCCTCAACTTCCATCCCCCGCTCGCGCAACTGCTCTACAAAAGTAATCAGAACGATGGCGTTGGTCACCACGATTCCGATGAGCAGCAGGAAGCCCATCATCGCCGAAAGGCTCAATGTCCGGTCGGTTACGGCCAGTGCGACCAGGGCGCCCACGATGGCGAGCGGGAGACTTAGGACGATAATAAAGGGATTACGCAGCGATCCCAGGCTGGCCACCATCACCAGGTACACCAGAATTATGCCGGCGGCCATTGCCACGAATATATTTTGAAAGCCCTCGGTGATTTGCTCAAAAATGCCGCCGGTCCTGACTTCAACGCCCGGTGGCAGTTCGAGGGCGTCAATTTTTTCCTGCACCAGTTGTCCCACGGCCTGCGTATCCACGGCGGTTATGGTGCCGGTGATGCTGGCCGACCGTTCCTGGTCGAAGCGGCTGATGGTCACCGGACCTTGCTCAATGGAAATGTCACTGATTGAACCCAGTTTTACCAGCCCCAGCGGGCCCTGAATGTTCAGCGACTTCAGCTTTTCAATGTCATCGACATCCTCCGGTCGGCCTCGCACGACGATGTCCATCGTAATATCGTCCAAATCAATTTCGCTCACCGAACGGCCAACGAAAAACTGATTAATCTGCTGCCCGACATCCGAGGCAGTCAACCCAAACTCGGCGGCTTCTCTGGGGTTGACGTTGATCGTCACCTCATCCCGTCCCTCAGTAACATCGCCGCTTACATTAATTATGCCGTCTATAGTCTTAATTTCCGATTCAAGCTCTTTGGCGACGGCAGTTATAGCGGTGAAGTTGAGGCCGACAATGGTGATATCCAAACCGCCGGTCGGTGGCCCATTGGCCAGTTCGTTTACCGTAATGATAACTTCGTCGTCGCCCGGTAGCTGGGAGCGGATGCGCTCGGCGATGTCTTCCGGCACATTCGCGGCCATCTTGGCGAATCCGCCGGCAACGTGGAAATTCCCGGCTCCGCTCACCAACCCAAAATCGTCGGTGGAGCCCCCCAGGGTTATCTGATAAACCTCGACATGCCCGGACTCAACGAAACCGTCCAGGACCTGTTCCATTTTGGCCGCCTCTTCAAAAGTTCGGCGGATGGAAGTGCCCGTTGGCAATTCCACATCAATAATGACGTAGTCCGGGGCCCCGGCCGGGAAGAAGGTGATCGGAATGACAAAGATCAGCCCCAGGCTGGAGCCGGTAATTACTATTGCAGCTAAAAGGGTAAGTAACTTATGCCGAATTGACCAGGTGAGTATCGGAACGTACAACCGTTGCAGCCAGGTTTCCTGCTCAATGTCCATATCGTCCGATACATTCGCGTCGGGGAAATCACCGCGGCGCAGCAACATTACTCCCAACACCGGAACTGCGGTTAAAGCGACCACCGTCGAAGCCAGCAGGGCAAAGCTAACGGACATTGCGAAGGGAGTGAAAAACTCGCCGACCAAGCCCGGGATGAAAGCCAGTGGGACAAAGACCACCACCGTAGTCAGGGTGGAAGAGACGATGGCCGCTCCCACTTCCTGAGTGCCATTAATGGCTGCCGGCAAACGGTCTTCGCCCCGTTGAACGTGGCGGTACATATTTTCCAAAACTACGATGCTGTCATCCACCACCCGGCCGACCGCGATGGCCAGACCGGCCAGACTCATGAAATTCAGCGAGAGGTTGGCCAAGCTCATCAGCAGGACGCCGGATAAGACGCTTAGCGGGATGGATACGCCGATGATCGCGGTGGGGCGCAGGGTAAAAACTATTCCCCGGAGCAGGGTGGGACGGGTTTTGATGAGAAAGATGAACACGGCGGCGATGGCGAACAAAAACCCCAATAATCCCTCTTGCAGCAGGTCGGACAGGGAGCGTTCGACCTCCGGGCCGTCGTTGGACAATACCAGCAGTTCAATATCCGGAGGCAGCCCCTCCAAGCTATCGACAACGTCCAATACACCCGAAGTCACGTCAACCGTGTTAGCGTCCGGGTCTTTAACAACAACGACGTTAAGGCTGGCCTTGCCGTTGGTTCGGGAAATACTGGAGGCTTCGGCGGTGCCCATGGTCACTTCGGCTACGTCGGAAAGTAGGACCGGCCGCTGACCACGGTTATCGGCAGAGGTATCGCCGGGCAGGTTCACCCGTTCGTAGCCGATGGTCAGGTTCCTGATTTCTTCCAGGGAGCCCAACTCGTGGGTAGTGCGTACCGGAAAGGATGCGCCGTTTTGGTCAATGTTGCCTGCCGGAAAGCTGGTGTTATTGTTGCTGATCGCCTGAGACACCTGAAACATGGAAAGGCCCAGGTCTTCCAACTTGTCGGTATCTACGGTTACCGTCACTTGCTCCGCTACCTGGCCCACCAGGGTAACGCTGAATACTCCCTCAACTTGCTCCAACCGGGGAACAACGGAGTCATTCAAAATACGCTGCATTGACGGAATATCCCGGTCTCCGGTTACGGTTAGCTGGATTACCGGGAAGGTATTATTGTTTATGCGGCTGACGAACGGCCCTTGAACCTCATCAGGAAACTGGATACCGTTGATGCTGCTTTCAATGGTACGTTCCGCCTCCTCCATGTCTTCGCCGAATTCGAAAGTAGCCAACACCAGGGAGATATTCTGCGATGAGGAGGATTCGATTTCCCGCAGGCCGTCAATATTGCTTATGGCTTCTTCGATCGGCTCGCTTACGTCCCGGGCCACCGTTTCCGGGTTGGCGGAAGGATAAATGGTGTTGATAGTGATGTTGGGGAACTCGATCTCGGGGAACAACTCCCGTTCCAGGGTATTGTAAACGTACACCCCCCCGGCCAGAACCAGGATCATTATCAGGATGGTCACGGAGCTGCGTCGCAGGGCTAATCTGGTGAGAAACGTCAAGGTTTGGTCTCCTGTAGGCTGGGAAATTAATTATTCCGCAGATGTCGATGCCCCGGGTAACATTTCCCTTGTTCGATTGGGGCAAGCCGGGCCGGGCGCGTTTTTGTATCTTCAGCTATGGCTTATACTTTCTATCCGGAGCCAGGTATTATTGTCCTTATCCGACGTTGGCGCCCAAAAGTCAGGGCGTACGTATAGTGAACCGCTGGCGGCCAATTTGGCAACCGTCGGCGACATGCGCATCAGCTCGATTCATGGGGAATTTGTTGAGTCATTAGGCGCGTATGCAAGGGCAACGTCAAACCTGGGGAAATGCGCCGCGGGCTGCTCGAATAATCAGCCCCATAGCGTGAATCACGTCCTTTAATTCCGACGTATCCAATTGTCCGGCCAGACTGATGATTTTCTGGCGGCCGATGCTCCGGAATTGTTCCAGTGTCTCTCGTCCCGAGGAGGTAAGCTCGCAGATGACTACGCGCCGGTCCTCGGAGTCTGGGAAACGGACAACCATTTCTTTATCGACCAGGCGGTCAATGATGCTGGTAGCGGAAGAAAGGACGCAGCCCGGGTAATTGGCGTTGCTCCCCATGCGCTGTGACCCCTGGTATAGCAGCGACAGCACGCGGATTTGCGATATGGTCAAGTCCAGGTCTTCCCAGCCGTCCGAGGGGGTGCAGTGCATCGACTGGTTGATTTGCTCGACCAGTTCCACGAATTGGTCGGTAAGTTCCTCTCGGGAGGCTTGCACGGCAGAACCCGGCCTTCCATCAAGATATTTGCATATAGTACAAATATTTTAGGAATATGAAATATTAATGTCAACGCATTGCGGCCAGTATTTAGGGTCTTCGGTATTCCGGCTCTTTCGAAAGTCCGTGTCCAGGTGTATCCCCGCTAATCCGGAGCTTGTCGAAGGAAAGGTTCACCATAAGGGGATATTCCTTGATAGTCGAACAGCCATTGGTCAAAAATACCCCAGGTTGTCCAGCGGAATCTGGTAAAGTATAAACTGCAATCAGGCAGAGTATTGAATTGCTTGCGGGCCCTTAATTCAATTGAACGGCCGCACCAGGTGTCGGCCGGCTCCGCCGAAAATTGGCTTGACGATTAACGAATCGATCAATTTACTAGGAGAGCGGCTATGAAATTCGGCCTTTTCACCCATATCCCCTGGCCGGAGGGAGCCAACCCCGCCCAGGTAATTGAGGAAGCGACCGAGCAGGTGCAGTTTGGTGAGGAAGTGGGGTTCCATAGCGCCTGGTTTGCCGAGCATCATTTCTCCCGATACGGCATCGGGTCCTCCTCTCTGGTACTGGCCAGCAGCATCGCCGCCCGCACCAAGACCATCCGGCTGGGCACTGCGGTATTGGTCCCGCCCCTGCACAATCCGGTCCAGTTGGCCGAAGATACGGCGACCCTGGACGTAATCAGCGGCGGCCGCCTGGATGTGGGCTTTGGACGGGGCACCGCCGGGTATGAATACACCGGCTACAATGTCAACCAGGGGGAGAGTCAGGAGCGTTTTCAAGAAGTAATCAGCATGGTTCAAGGGCTGTGGACTACGCCCGACTATAGCTGTGAAGGGCAGTATTTCACCGTACAGCGGGCCAACCTGGTGCCGCCGCCGGCGCAGAAACCCCATCCTCCCATCTATATCGCGGCCACCCGAACTTTAACCACCCTGGAATATGTGGTATCTACCGGCCATCCCCTGATTAGCGGCGTGGTGTTGGACCATGCCGATGCTATGGACTTGTGCCGGCGTTTCGCGAAAATGTCGCGGGAGGCCGGGCATAATATACCCATTTCACGAATACCCTTCTTCCGCTATCTCTATGTGGCGGAGACTGAAGAGAAGGCCCGCCGAGATGCGGAGCCGGCCCTGGCCTGGACTATGGATATGACCGACTGGCGCCGCTCTTTTAGTTCAGGCAGTGAGGTGAATCTGCGGCTTGAGGATTATCGTCGTCAGCGTACCCAGTTGCCGCCGAGTTACGATTATCTCGCCGAGAATCGGGCCATAATTGGCACACCGGACCAGTGCATTGCCAAAATCAAGGAGTTTCAGCAGCAGGGCATCGAGTACTTCGGCTGCAATTTTGACTTCGGCGGGATGCCGCAAGAGAAAGCGCTGCGGTCAATGGAGCTTTTCTCAAAAGAGGTTATGCCCCATTTTGCCTGAACCCGGCCAACGCAAAATTGCCTTTCTGCCAGGCGGAATGCACTCTCCCATGTCCGGAAGTAGAACTGGTTAAACCGGCTTGCCGCGGGCCGAAGCAGGCCCAGGGAGATCGGCGCCGCAAGACCCCGTTTTCGCTACAAAAGCGTCAGCCCCCATCAATTTTGATGGGGGCTGATTGGTTCACTCTGGATTGGGATCCGTCCAACAACGGACGGTATTACCGCCCAGGTTAAAAGACCAGTTCCTTGTTGCGGCGGTTCATGTCGCCCATTAGCGCCAGACCTATTGACGAGTCTTCATGGTTGTTGCAGAAGAACTCGATCCGGTTGCCGTCCGGGTCCAAAAAGTAAACGCTGGAGGTCATACCGTGGTCGGTATTGTGGTCTAGCGTTACGTCCTTGTCCTTCAGGTTGTCATAAACCTCTTTCAGGTCATCGATATCGGCAACCTGTACGGCGAAGTGGTTTAGACCCAACTGACCGTTGGTGACGGGCAGGGCATCTACCGGAGCCTGGAACAAGGCCAAGTCGTGGTGAATCTTGCCGCAGGTCAAGAAGGTGCCGGTTTCGGTCTGCCGAGAAACGTCGAACCCCAGGATTTCAGTGTAAAACTTGGTGGATGCCGCTACATCCTTTACATTGAGCACCAAATGCCCAACTCGCATCGGTTTTGCCATAACTCTCCTCCTTTATGCTAGGCGGTAACGGTACAATATCCGGGCAGGATATCGAAGAGCATTCCTTCCCGCCGACTTAGGCAGAACTATACGCCGATTTTGCGGAAATGCCAAGAAAAATCCGTCAGGAGAGTTTTCTTCTTTAGGTGTATCCGTTGTGCGCACCGTTATCTGCTCCGTTCCGATAACCGGTTCAGTTACCGGATTGAGGCGGATTCGGCGGTCCGTTCACCGGTCCGGGTCGTTGACACTAACCGGGGCCCGACTTACACTCAATTTTGCCGGTAGTCAAGACTTATAGCCATAATGCAGGGCCTCCGGCGCTGCTGCCAAAATTTTACGCCGGGCCAAGTCTAACCGTAACTCTGAATGTGGGGAAGGGAACAATGCCCATTGATCAAGTGTCATTGATTCGGATGTGCGGAGAGTGCCGCCACGAAATTGAGACCATCAGCGTAAAAAAGGATAATATGCGACTTTTTGTCGACGAAGAAGTCTGGTGCGAGGTTTGTCAGGCCAATAAGCCGGAGGTTCGCGATATCGCCGGACGCCGGGTTGCGATTCAAACCGAGCAGCAAAATTATCCGGAAAGCCCTACCTCCGGACCGCCCCAACTGGTCAAGTCCTGACTAGTTAAGTCTTGGCCGGTCAAGTACTGGCCGGTCAAGTCTTGGCCGGTCAAGTCTTGGCCGGTCAAGTACTGGCCGGTCAAGTACTGGCCGGTTTAGTACTGGCCGGTTAATCAGGGGTTGAACCGGCTGATTTGGCCGGTAGATATTGGTTAACGAAATTCAAGACTCTGGCGGTAATCACCACCTTATATCACCTAATATAAGGAGCCACACCCATGCTTATTGTTGACACTCATTGTCACGCCACCCCTTACTGGTTTGAGCCGGTGGAAATTCTCTTGGACCAGATGACCCGTAACGACGTGGACCAGGCAGTCCTAATCCAGATAAACGGAGTGTTCGACAACTCTTACCTGATTGAGTGTCTGCACCGATTCCCCGGCCGTTTTTCCGGAGTATGTATGGTTGATATTGGCAGTCCCGACGCTCCGGACCGGCTGGCCGACCTGGCCGGGCAGGGCATTGAAGGGGTGCGGCTCAATGCCGGCAACCGCTCCCTGGGCAGTGACCCTCTGGCGATCTGGCGTAAGGCCGACGAGCTGGGCTTGATCGTGAGCTGCGCCGGTCAGGCGGATGCTCTTGGCTCCGCGGACTTCGAAAATATTATCAAGGAACTGCCCAACCTGAAGGTAATTATTGAGCACTTGGGCGGTGGCGGTCGGGATACTCCGCCCTATGAGGCCTACCGCAAAGTCCTGGCCCTGGCCCAATACCCCAACACCTATATGAAAGTGCCGGGCCTGGGCGAAGTTTTCCAGCGTCCCACCCCCTTTATCCAGCCATTTCCCTTCGTGGGCCAGGTGGCGCCGCTGGTTGAAATGGCAGTGGAGGCATTTGGCCCCCAAAGGCTGATGTGGGGCAGCGACTTTCCGCCGGTGGCTTTTCGGGAGGGCTACCGCAACGCCCTGCGCTGGCCGATGGAGCAGATAACCTATGCCAGCGAAGCGGATAAGGAGTGGATTTTCGGCAAGACCGCCGCTTCCCTGTTCCGTTTGGGCCAGTAGCCCGGCTCCATCCCCTTGGACCTCGCTCCCCTGGGCCTCGCTGTGGCTGGGCTTGTTGCAGGATAACCCGGTTCGGCGCTCCGCGCTAAATCGCCGCGCTGCCGGTCCAAATAATGCCGGGGCATCAGGCCTGCTGTGGGGCAACAGGCAGCATCTCGGGGCCTGGCAATTTACCTAACCGCCGATGGTCAGTTAAAGCGGTTCATCGCCACCGTAATGCTCTCTTCCAGGAGGCAGTCCACCGCCTCGGCCACCTGCCTGACCACCCGGGCGATTTCCGGCGCTTCCTCTTCGGAGAATCGGTTTAACACGTGGGATACCTGCGCCCCGCGAAGGTCCGGGTGGCCGATACCTACCCGGATGCGGGCAAAGTTCGGCGTCCCTAACTCGCTAATGATGGAGCGGATGCCATTGTGCCCCGCCGGACTGCCGTTGGGACGGAGGCGCATTCGGCCTAACGGCAAATCCATTTCGTCATACACCACCACCAGGTCATCGGGTTTGGCCCCGAACCGGGTCAGCAGGTAGGCGACTCCCTCGCCGCTGTTGTTCATAAATGTCCGCGGCTTGGCCAACACCACGTCCTGGCCCAAATGATTGCCCCGTCCCAGCACTGCCTTGGCGCGGCGATCCGACAGGCTAATTCCCCATTCCCGCGCCATCAGGTCAATACATCGGAAACCCACATTATGCCTGGTATATTGGTACCGGTCTCCCGGGTTGCCCAGTCCAACGATTAGTCGCATATAAAGCCAGGCAGTGATGCTGCTTGCGGTGTCAAATCATTCCTCATAAGTTGTTGCCGCGGCCCGGCCCCGGTTTCACGCTGCGGTCCGGTAAGGAGTATTTCCTACTGTAGGATTGGCGGCTCCCCCAGTGCGGCGGACGGATCATCCAGCAACTTGGCGAAGGCCGCTTCGTCCAGTACCCTGGTGCCCAGCCGGTTGGCGGTGTCCAGCTTGGAGCCGGGCGATGCGCCGGCTACCAGGTAGCTGGTCTTGCGCGTTACCGCAGAGGTAACGCTGCCGCCCAAGGTCTTGATTTTGGTTTCCGCCTCCCGCCGTGTCATGGTGGCCAGGGTGCCGGTGACCACAAAGGACAGGCCATGCCAGGGTAAATCACTGGGGTTGATAATTTCAAGCTCGTGGTGCAGCGTAACCCCGGCCTGGCGCAGCTTTTCGATTACTTTGCGGTTGTGCTCCACCTGAAAATAGCCGAGGATGCTTTCGGCAATCTTGGGGCCGATGCCCGGAATTTCGGTCAATTCTTCCTGACCGGCCTGGGCTATCTGCTCGATGCTGGCGTAGCGTTTAGTCAGTAGTTCGGCCACCTCGGCGCCCACATGAATGATGCCCAGGGCAAACAGGATACGGTGCAGGGGCCGGGTTTTGCTGACCTGGATGTTGTCCATTATCTTGGTGGCCAGCCGCTCGCCCATCCGGTCCAGTTCAAGGAGTTGTTCCTTGGCGACGTAGTACAGTTCGGCCACATTGGCGACTAATTCCCGGTCAATCAGGATGCGGCACCATTGTTCGCCCAGCCCATCAATGTCCATCGCGCCGCGGCTGACAAAGTGCTTCAGCAGCTCAAAGAATTGGGCCGGGCAGGAGGCATTGGGGCAGCGGTGCATTGCTTCTCCCTCCGGCTTGACTATCGCCGTGCCACATTCCGGGCAATTTCCCGGCATTCGGAACTCTACCTCGTCGCCGGTGCGCCGGTCCTCTATCGCTCTAACTACATGGGGGATTACGTCGCCGGCCCGCTCCACGGTTACCCAATCGCCGATTTTAATGCCCTTGCGCCGGATGTCCTCTTCGTTGTGCAGCGAGGCGTGGCGGACGGTGGCCCCGCTGATAATCACCGGATCCAGGATGGCTTGGGGGTTGAGGCTGCCGGTGCGCCCCACGTTGATGCGGATTTCCAGCAGCTTGGTGTCGGCCCGCTCCGCCGGAAACTTGTAAGCAATGGCCCAGCGGGGTTCTCTCCCGACCACGCCCAGGGAGTTCTGGTAGTTGAAGGGGTTAACCTTGATGACCACCCCGTCCACCTCATAGGGAAGGTCGTGACGACGGTCCACCCATTCCCGGTAATAATCGACGGCTTCTTCCAGGGTATGGCACAGCCTGTTATTGGGGTTGGTGCGAAAGCCGAGAGATTGGAGCCATTCCAATGTTTCCCAGTGGCGCTCCGGATGGGGGAAGTCGTCGGCGTCGCCCAGGGAATAGATCCAGATTTGCATATTGCGGGAGGCGGTGACCTTGGGGTCAAGTTGGCGGATGGTCCCGGCGCCGGAGTTGCGCGGGTTGGCAAAAAGCGCCTCGCCTCGCTCTGCCCGTTCTTCGTTGAGCTTGCGGAAGCTCTCCACCGGCATATAGACTTCGCCGCGCACTTCCAGGTAAGGAGGCGGGCTGCCCTGGAGCGTCAGGGGAATCGTGCGGATGGTGCGCAGGTTTTGGGTCACGTTTTCGCCGACATAACCGTTGCCCCGGGTTGCGCCCTGGACCAGTACTCCGTTTTGGTAGATTAGGCTAACCGCCAGCCCGTCAATCTTCAGTTCGCAGGTCATTGAGAAATCGGCGCCGTCCAGCAGGGTCTTCACCCGCTTGTACCAGGCCTCCAGCGATTCCGGGTCAAAGGCGTTGCCCAAACTGAGCATCGTGTGCCGGTGCTCGACTTGTACAAAGCCTTCAGCCGGTTCGCCGCCAATCCGGTGGGTCGGCGAATTGGGGGTGCGCAGCTCCGGGTATTCCTCCCCCAACTGCCGCAACTCCTGCATTAGGAGGTCATAGTCGTAATCGCTAATCACCGGGTCGTCAAGCACGTAATAGCGATGATTGTGGTAGTTTATTTTGTGGTGCAGCTCGGCTACCCGCTGCCGGTGGCGGTCATCTGCCATTGCCGGAACTCCAACTTATCAGTCTTCACCTAAGTATAATATTTCTTTGGCCGGAAGAATAAGCGGTGTGGGAGTGGGTTTGCCCCGGTGTTGAGCCGATGTCCCTTTCTTGACCCGGCTATTGCCCTGGGATAGACTAGCCGGACTATACCCGGTCCGGGTCGCAGAATTGAGCCAAGGAGTTTTCCGTGACCACCCAAACACCCGAAGAAGCACGCAGCCAGATCGTCAACCTGGTCAGGGATTTTGTACGCCGCGATGTGGAGCCGGTTGCCGCTCAGTTGGACCGGGACGACACGGTTCCCCTTGATTTGATCGACAAGATGAAAGAATTGGGGCTTTTCGGAATTACGGTGCCCGAAGAGTATGGCGGCATGGGGCTGGACTACACCACTTTTGCCATGATTTTCGAGGAAATGAGCAAGGGTTTTATGAGCCTTACCGGGGCTATCGGCACCCACCACATTATGACCTACGTTCTTACCCACTACGGCACAGAAGAGCAGAAGCGGCATTTCCTGCCCGACCTGGCCTCCGGGCGTAAGCGGGGCGGTTTGGCCCTGACCGAACCGGGCGGCGGCACCGACGTGGCTAACCTGGAAGTGACTGCCGACAAGGACGGGGAAGAGTATGTCATCAACGGCACCAAGATGTTCATCACCAACGGCCGCTATGGCGATACCTTTTGCCTGCTGGCCCGCACTGACCGGACGGCTGAACCGAATTACCGGGGAATCAGCGCTTTTATCGTGGAAAAGGGCGGCGACGGGTTTAAGGTAGGCCGTGACCTGGACAAGCTGGGTTACCGGGGACTGGATACCTGCGAGCTGATATTCGAGGACTACCGCGTCCCCGCCGAAAACCTGGTGGGCGTTGAGGGGGGCCGGGGTTTCGGTCAAGTAATGAGCGGCCTGGAAACCGGACGAATAAACGTAGCAGCCCGAGCGGTAGGCGTGGCCCAAGCGGCCTTTGAGGCCGCCATTCGGTATTCGCAGCAGCGGGAAACTTTTGGCGTTCCTATCTCCCAGCACCAGGCGATCCAACTGAAGCTGGCCGACATGGCTACCAAAATCCAGGCGGCGCGGCTGCTGACTTATGACGCGGCGGCCAAAAAGGACTCCGGCGCCAGGGTGGACTTGGAGTCGGGAATGGCAAAGTTATATGCCAGCGAAATTTGCGGGGAAGTGGCAATGGATTCCATGCGAATACACGGCGGTTACGGCTACATCAAGGAATCGCCGGTAGAGCGTTACTACCGGGATGCGCCCCTGATGATTATCGGCGAAGGCACCAACGAGGTTCTGCGTTTGGTAATCGCCCGCCAACTGCTCCGCCGGCCCGAGTACCAAGTTTAGGGAACCTCTGAATAAGTCCGTGACCGGGGTGTTTGTCCCTACCCGATAAGTCCGTAACCGGAACGTATGTCCCTACCCGATAAGGCCGTGGCCTGAGTGTTTGTCCCTACCTCCCGTCGTTCCTGCGAAAGCAGGAACGACGGGAGGTAGGCGCTGACGTCTAATGACTTATTCAGATTAACTTTAGGATGTCTTCCCGGCGCTGCCGGTTGTGCCGGTCCTTTTAACTGTTGTTGCATATCTGCCTGTGGTATGCCCGTACTTGGACAAGTTCTGAATGGTCTGGGGCAAATAGGCTTTGGCCTGAGCAGCGGCCGCTGAAAGACCCTCCTCGGTTATCGGCGTCTCTGGGTGATAGGTACCGTAACGGAAAGGCGTCAGAAAAACGCTAAAGGCAACAGACTTAACCGGCTGAGGAAAACGTAAAGATCGCTTTCCTCGGCCTCTTCCCGGCAAACCCCAATCAGGAACGCGCCGGATTGAACACCAGCCAATTGGCTACCGACTCGCCGCTTCGGCTCCATTCGTGAGCGGTAAAGGGCGGTATCAAGATGGCATCGCCCTCGGATACTTCGTAATCCTGGCCGTCGCAGGTCAGGATGCAACTGCCTTCCAGAAAGTAAGCCAGGTGCTCTCCGGCGTGGGTATGCTCCGGGCTGACCTCACCGGCAGCCATGCCACGGTGTGCCAGGGTATAGTTGGCCGCTCCGTCATCGGCGGTTAGCACCGGCCGCGCCGCCCCGGGGCTGGTGTCGATATCGGCGAGATTCTTGATAACCGGCGGCACTCCGGTACCGGTGCCTCCGTTGTTATTGGCTCCCCCGCTCTGGGATGCGCTCAAGGGATTTATCTCAATCCGTTGTATCTCTTCATCCCCGCCGTTGTTCAAGGTGTAGTGGTCCACGTTGCCCGGGATGAAAATGGCATCGCCGGCCTTGACCGGATACTCCTTACCGTCGCAAAACAGGGTCCCCGACCCCTTAATCATATAAACTTCGTGCTCCCAGGGGTGAATATGATGGCTGCTGGTCTCGCCGGGCAGAATGTGGGAGTAGCTCAGGGTGCAGGTGGGCGGATTGTCGTCCAGGGAGACCAGCCGGGCCGCCGGGCCGCCGGCAGTGTGGTGATTTCGGTAATTCCTGATTAAAGGCTCCATTTTTGTCTTGACCTCCAAATGTTGCGTTGGGATTTGAGTAGCTGACGACCTTATTGCGCCGAAGTCCTGGGCTGCCCGGAATGCTCTGGCTGGGAAGATTGACCGGTTGGTCCTGCCTTTGGAGGATCCAGGCCCCGGTTTCCAGTAATACTTTTCCATGTTGAAATGGCGGGCAATTCTGGTTGGCGCCGATACTTTCGCTGCAAAGCAGCGCCTGATACAAAAGATGCGGGCAGTTTCGGCCTAATGTTAAACTGCTATGAGTCTTAATACAAGGAGATGCGCCCTCGCTTCGATTCCCACCGGAGCTGACGTACGCAGGAAGCGGCGCCACCCAAGACCAGTTTCGGGAATAGGCGCCGGCGTATTCGGTTGACGCTCCTATGGCCCTATGCTAACATCCGAACCAGACAAAGTAGCATCTTTAACCTCTTGCCTCACCCGGAGCGGGTCTGGTAAAAGGCTCCCCAGGATACAGAATTAGGATGAACCTTCGCCAGCGGCTGAACCGCGTATCCCCTGACCGGGAAACCGTAATAACCATCGGCGTATTTGATGGAGTTCATCAGGGCCATTCTCACTTGCTGCGCCGGCTAATTCACATGGCCCAGCCGGATTACCTGCCGGTAGCCCTTACCTTTTCCAATCATCCTATTACTGTCCTCCAACCCGGCCGCGAAGTATCTTTCATTACTACCTCGGAACAGAAGGTAAATCTGTTGCGGGAACAGGGTATTGAACTGGTGGTTTCTCTGGAATTCACCCCGGAGTTTGCCCAGATAAAGGCTCGCGAGTTTGTTGGCTTGCTGGTGGAGCAACTGCGGATGAAGGGCCTGGTTATCGGCCCGGATTTTGCCCTGGGACTGAACCGGGAGGGAAACGCCGACTTTCTGAAGGCTCTGGGCGAGGAAATGGGCTTTTGGGTGGACATTCTGGAGCCGATGCTGTTGGACGGAATGCTGGTCAAGAGCCGGGTCATCCGCCAGACCATAACCGACGGCGACGTGGCTACCGCCGCTCGACTGCTGGGCCGCCCCTACGCCCTGAGTGGTCAGGTGGTTACCGGCGATCGCCGCGGCCGGGAACTGGGCTTCCCCACTGCCAATCTGGCCGTAGGCCCGGAAATGGCTTGGCCCGCCGATGGCATTTATGCGACTTGGGCGATGATTGACGGGGTCTGCCGACTTTCCGCCACCAGTATCGGGGTGCGCCCCACCTTTGGCCTTTCCCAGCGATTGGTAGAGGTTTATGTCCTGGACTTCGAAGGAGACCTGTACGGGCAGGAACTGGAGGTTCAATTCGTTGAAAAGCTGCGCGACCAGGAAGCTTTCCCCAACCTGGAAGCGTTGGTTGAACAAATAGACCGGGATGTGGCGAACACCAGGTTGGTTCTGGCTCCCGGCGGAGGCTCTAATGGTGCTTAGTCCGGCGGAAATAGACCGGGTTACCCGGCGGGGCGTCAGGGAAATAATATCCCTTGAGGAGTTTGTCCGGATGCTTCGGTCCGGCAAATCCTTACGGCTCAAAATGGGCTTCGACCCCAGCCGCCCGGACATTCATCTGGGCCACGTGGTGGGACTGCGCAAACTCCGCCAACTACAGGAATTGGGCCACCAGGTCATCCTGATTGTCGGTGACTGGACCGCCCAGATTGGCGACCCCAGCGGCCGCTCCGCCACCCGGCCGATGCTGTCTCATGAAGAGGTAATCTCCAACGCCGAGTCCTACCTCCGCCAGTTTTTTAAGGTGGTGGATAAAGACCGGGCTCAGGTCGTGTGGCAGAGCGAATGGTTCGGCAAATTCTCGCTGGCCGATGTCATTGGGCTGACCGGCCGGTTCACCGTGGCGCAGTTCCTGGAGCGGGACGACTTCGCCAAGCGTTTCGCCGAGCACCGGCCCATTGCTATCACCGAACTGCTGTACCCGCTGCTCCAGGCTTACGATTCGGTAGCCATGGAAGCCGACGTGGAGTTTGGCGGCACCGACCAGATGTTCAACCTGCTGGTAGGGCGCGAGCTTCAGGGGATGATGGGCCAGCGTCCCCAGCAATGCTTCCTGATGCCGATTCTGGTGGGCACTGACGGCGTTCAGAAGATGAGCAAGAGTTTGGATAACTACGTCGGCGTGGAAGAACCCCCCGATGATATGTACGGCAAGATAATGTCCCTGCCCGACCGGTTGATTGTCCCCTACTTTGATTACCTGACCGATGTCCCGGATGAAGAGCTGGACCAGATGTCCCTGGGGATAGCTCAGGAGTCGGTAAATCCGATGCACCTGAAGAAACGGCTGGCCGTTGAGATTACGGCGGATTTGCATGACCGTTCCGCGGCGGAAGCCGCCCAGGAACGCTTTGAGCGGGTGGTGCAGCAGCGCTCGTTGCCCGAAAATATGCCCATAGTGTCCTTGGCATCCATAACTGCCTCCATCACCGGCGCTCGCTGGAGCAATGCCCTGGTTGCCGCCGGCCTGGTCTCCAGCGTCAGTGAGGGCAAACGCCTGATTAACCAGGGAGCGGTGGAGCTGTTCCCCCAATCCGGCCCCTCTTGCCGCCTATCCGAGGATTCCCGATACGAGCCGCCGGAACCGGGTACTGCTATCAAAGTTGGCCGCCGCCGGTTCGCCTCAATCCAGGAGTAACCGCCCCCCTTAGACTGCTGCTAGTTATCCATAGAGAACTAGGGCTGCCTCTCTGTCCCTCTGTTCCCAACCCTCCCGTTCCTCCCCGGCTCTGCCAAGACTTGCGCTCTGAGGAACCTCTGAATAAGTCCGTGACCTGGATATTGAACCCTACCCGTCGTTCCTGCGCAGGCAGGAACCTCGGTTCATAGCGTTTTAGGTTCCTGAGAAAGTAGGAACGACGGGGTGAAAGCACTGGCTTTTAATGACTTATTCAGAGCATCTCTAAGTCCGCCCGGAATGGTCTGTCGAAAAGCGTGTTACTCTCCGGCCCGCCCACCCTTCCCGGTTCCGGTTAGCCGGCGCGTTGACGCGATTGCGGGCGCTGGTTAGACTGAATGTCAGTGGCCGGGGATTGATTTGTCGCGCTGCCGTGCTAGCTGCGAAGAGGTTTGGCGGCCGATTTCCCCCGCAGCAATCCGGGCTTGGCGGAGGTGACCGTTGTTTTCCACCGAAGAACTAAATCGACTGCGGCAGGAGGGCGAGCGTTGGCGGGCGAAAAATGCCAATGCCGCCGTCCCCCAGCGAAAGCCGACCTACAAGACCTCATCTCAAATAACAGTGGAGTCGGTTTACACCCCGGAACATCTGGCCGAGTCGGATTATTTGCGAGACAGCGGCTTGCCCGGCGAGTATCCCTACCTGCGGGGGGTGCATCCCGACGGCTATCGTGCCCGTTTGTGGACGATGCGGATGTTCGCCGGGTTTGGTCTGCCTCAGGAGACCAATGAGCGGTTTCGGTTCCTCCTGGACAATGGTCAGACCGGCCTGAGCGTCGCCTTTGATATGCCCACGCTTTACGGCTACGACACCGACGATCCCCGGGCTGCCGGTGAGTTTGGCAAGTGCGGTGTGGCGGTATCTTCGCTGGCCGACATGGAAGCCCTGTTTGATGGCATCCCGTTGGATCAAGTCACCACTTCGATGACCATCAACAGTCCGGCTGCCATTATCTGGGCGATGTATATTGCGGTGGCCGAAAAGCAGGGCGTTCCCCTGGACCAGATCGGCGGCACCCTGCAAAACGATATCCTCAAGGAGTATTTGGCGCAGAACGAGTATATCTTCCCTCCGGCGCCGTCCATGCGTCTGGTAGTGGACACGGTGGAGTTTGCCGCCAAGTATATGCCAAGTTGGAACCCCATAAGTATCAGCGGGTACCATATTCGGGAGGCCGGTTCCACGGCGGTACAGGAGCTGGCTTTTACCCTGGCCGACGGGTTTGAATATGTGCGGCACTGCCTGGCCCGGGGTATGGCGGTGGATGATTTCGCGCCGCGGCTCAGTTTCTTCTTTAACGCCCACAACGATTTCTTTGAGGAGGTAGCCAAGTTTCGGGCGGCCCGCCGCATATGGGCGCGGGAAATGCAAGACACTTTCAAGGCGAAAAATCCCCGTTCCGCCTGGCTGCGTTTTCACGCCCAGACCTCTGGCGCCACCCTAACCGCGCAGCAGCCGGAAAACAACGTGGCCCGCGTCTCCTTGCAGGCCATGGCGGCGGTGCTGGGCGGCTGTCAGTCCTTGCACACCAACGGCAAGGATGAAGCTTGGGCCTTGCCCTCGGAGCAAGCCGCGCTCCAGGCCCTGCGCACCCAGCAAATTATTGCCCACGAAACCGGCGTCACCGACACCGTTGACCCCCTGGGGGGCAGCTACTATCTGGAGTCCCTGACCAACCGGGTGGAAGCCGAGGCCCTCGACTACCTTCGTCGGATTGAGGATATAGGCGGGGTAATACCGGCCCTGGAATCCGGCTTTTTCCAGCGGGAGATTGCCGACGCCGCCTACGTGTACCAGCGGGAGGAGGACCGAAAAGAACGCATTACCGTGGGCGTCAACGAATATTGCACTGATGAAAAATTGAGCATCCCCCTGCTGCGGGTGGACCGGGAAGGAGAGCGACTTCAGATTCAGCGTCTTAACCGGATTCGCAACGCCAGGGATAACCGGGAGGTCGCCGCCAGGCTGCAAGACCTGGAGCAGGCGGCCCTGGGTTCGGCTAACCTGATGCCGTACCTGCTGGAGGCGGTCAAGGCCTACGCCACCCTGGGCGAGATGATGGGGGTACTCCGGGAGGCTTTTGGCGAGTATCGGCCGACTTGGGGATTCTAGCGGGGCGTAATTTCCCGTTCCAAGGGACGTAAGCAGCCAGGCAACACCAAAGAGGTTAGGCAAACTTGGCAACAAGTAGGGCTGAAGTCCGGTTCAACGCGAACTGAATACCCGTCGCCCCCATGGTTGTGTTTTCTCCTGCGGGCTTGGCTTGCCCGCACCGCCGGCCCGCACTGTCACCTTAGCCAAGCAATAGAAAAGGGCCTCGAAGATTCGGGGCCCTTTCTCTTTTTGACATTGTTCCTGGTTGCGCCTGGAGCTTAACCCTGTATTGGGAAGGACTGGGACGATTTAGACCCGATCCTCTTCCCGGGCGCGCTTGGTCTCTTGAATAACTTTCTGTTCAATGTTGGCGGGTACCGGGTCGTAGTGGTCAAACTCCAGCCGGTAGCTGCCGCGGCCCTGGGTCAGGGAGCGCAGATCCTGGGCATAACGTTGCACTTCGGATAGAGGCACCTCGGCCTCTACCACGGTGTATTTGTCGCCCGGCGTCATCCCTAATATACGTCCTCTCTTCACATTAAGGTCGCTCATAATATCGCCGGTATAGGCATCGGGTACGGTGGCGAACAGCCTTACAATCGGCTCTAACAGGATGGGATTGGCTTCGGCCATGCCCTTGCGGAAAGCCTGCGAACTGGCAATCTCAAAGGACATACCCGAGGAGTCCACGTCGTGATAACTGCCGTCGTAGATTACCGTCTTCAGGTCCACCACCGGGAATCCGGCCAGGATGCCTTCTTCCATCGACTTGACCACGCCCTTTTCCACCGCGGGAATATACTCCCTGGGCACCCGGCCGCCGACAATCTCCGAACCGAACTGGAACCCATTGTCCCGCTCCGTCGGTTCCAGCCGGAGCAGCACATGACCGTACTGGCCATGGCCGCCGGACTGCTTCTTGTGCCGATACTCGGTCTGAGTGATTCGGGTAATGGTCTCCTTGTACGCCACCCGGGGCAGCCGCATGACCAGCTCGGCGCCGAACTTGCGCTTAATCCGATCGATGGCCACTTCTATTTGGGCATCACCCAAGCCGGTCAACAGGCTATCGCCGGTATCAACGTCTCGGGAATAACGCAGGCTGGGGTCTTCTTCCACGATGCGCGCCAGGGAGGTGGACATCTTGTCCAGGTCCGCCTTGGTCGCCGGAGCAATGGCCACGCTGTAGTAACCCCGGGGAAACTCGATGGGACGGAAAGAAACCTGGTGATCGCGGACGCACAGGGTATCGCTGGTGACCGTGGCGGCGAGCTTGCCAATGGCGCCAACATCGCCGGCCACTACCTCGGTGATGTTCTCCTGGGACTTGCCTCGCGGCAGGTAAAGCTGGCCAATACGCTCCGACTGATTGCGGGCGCTGTTCCATACCTCAGAGTTGCTGGAAATGGTGCCTCGGTAAACCCGGAACAGGGAAAGCTTGCCCACAAAGGGGTCGGCGGTGGTCTTGAACACGAACGCAGCCAGCGGCCCGGCGGCGTCGATGTCAAATGACACTTCCTCCTTGCTGCTGTCCAGCATCGTGGGGAGGTTTCCGTCCTCCGGAGACGGGAAAAACTCCCGGATGGTCTCCAGGTATTCGTCCACTCCGATGTTTTGAGTTGCAGAACTTGCCAGGATTGGCACCAGGTTCCCGGCGAGGATGGCTGCCCGCGCTCCGGTGACGATCTCAGCGTCGGTCAACTCCTCCCCTTCCAGGTATTTGTCGGCCAGGTCATCGTCAGCCTCGGCTACCGCCTCAACAAACCGCTCACGGGCTGCCGCAAACTCGTCCGCCACCTCCGCCGGAATGTCCGCCGGGGGATGGACCACACTGAGCACGCCCTTAAAGTCTTGCGCATCGCCAAGGGGCAGTTGGAACGGTACGCACTTGCTGCCGAAAGTGCCTTGAATGTCGGCCACGGTACGGGAGAAACTGGCGTTTTCCCGGTCCATCTTGTTAACCAACAACAGGCGGGGCAATCCCAAATCCTCACACAGATTCCAGGAGCGTTCCGTGCCCACGTCCACTCCGGAGGGAGCAGGCAGCAGAATGCTCACGCTTTCCACGACCCGCAAGGCGCTGACCACCTCACCAAAAAAGTCGTCATAGCCCGGAGTGTCCAAAAAGTTTGCCTTGTAATCGTCCCAACTGCAGGAAATAAGCGTGGTCTGGACGCTGCCGCTCCGCTTTATTTCCTCCGGCTCGTAGTCGGATACGGTGTTGCCGTCCTCCACTCGACCGATGCGGTTAATTGCCTTGGTGTTGAACAGAAGGGTTTCGCACAGCGATGTCTTGCCGGCGCCGCTGTGGGATAGCAACGCCACGTTCCTCAAATTGCCGGCACTTATTTTAGGCATAGACTTATTTTTCCCCCTTCACTTTGGAATCTACGACGCGGTGAATGATTAAAAACAATACCATTGGTTCCCGGTTGACCGGATGGCCGGATGGCCGGAGGAACTAACGGCGGCAGATGCGTCGAACCACTGATGCTAGGATGATTCTATATAATTTTAACCGTTTTGCGCAACCTTTTACCGGAGTTGTTGTTTTAGCTTCCCCGAAGCCCTTGGCAATGAGCGAGAACAGGCGGAATTGGGCGTAAAGGCGTGGGAACGAACCGGTACCGGGTTCCGCTGCCGCGACCTGCTCCTTCCTGGTTAATAAATCAAACTGCCGAATGTCGTCGAACCATTTAGGTTGACATAATGGCGGAGCAGTCTATAGTATGCCAATCGGGCACCGCTGGGGCCGAACATAGACTTATCGCCATAGCCCGATAGGTTTAATCTGTGAGAATCAGCCGGTTCAGCCGGCCAATCCAGGAAAAGGTAATAGGATAAGTGATATGCCTGACAAAGAAATTATAACTTGCGATCAACTTCCCCCGGGCCGCAATCCCCTGTCCCACGCTACCCGGTTCGGCGACCTGGTATTTGTCCAGGGCTGCACCGGACGCCATCCCACTACCGGAGAGACCGGAACTGATATACGGGAGCAGACCAGGTATGCCCTGGAACGGATACGGATGATACTGGAAGAGGCGGGATCTTCCCTGGACAACGTCCTGACCAATACCTGCTATGTTACCAAGGCAGAGGATTTGGCGGGTTTCAACGAGGTTTACGCCGAGTTCTTCCCCCGGAATTATCCGGCTCGCACGGCGATAATCGTCAATTTTGGAGCGGCGGATAACCTGGTTGAAGTAACTACTACCGCCGGTATTTCCGGTTAGATTGTCGGCTGAGGAGTGGTGAGGCTCCCAATCCGGATGCCTGGCGAAAAAATTGCCGGGGCCTAACTCAATCGACGGTAGATGATATGGGAGCGGTTGGTTGCGTAGGGTCGAATCATCGTCGCCCAATCTCCAGCGTCCGACGCAGCCACCCAGGCCGGGGATGTGGGCACCTCCGGCGAGTCTATCTCGTAAATCGCAGCAAAGCGGGCCACGCCTGCCACGTCCGACGATTCCAGTTGGTAGCGGGTACAACTTTCTACGCCTGATGCATTGATAATGTTGGGTACGTGCTGGGTATCGTAGATGCGGTTGAAGTCCGCCTCTAATTCCGCCGGTATGTCCATCTGTACCATGTAAATATAGTCGGCCATTAGGCTAAACTCCTCCTCATTGCTCTGGGGCGCGAAAGGCTCCCCGTTTTCTGGCGGTCGAATTGCTCACCGGAGATTGGCCTATTCGACCGCAGCCTGCTGCAAGGCTAACATTGGACTTGGATATATGCTACCTCCGGCAGCGTTACAAGTGGGTCAATCGCCTTTGGAACATCAACGTTGTCGGAAAGCGTCCTTACGTTGCAAGCGGGAACCCAGGTAATCCGGCCAAAGGAGAATCGGCCTTTACCGGGGGTTCTCTTGCTTCCGGATTGCTCCGGAATGACTACCGGAATGACTATAGGGTAGCGAGCCGGAATCAAAGCCGCCAATCTGAGGCAAAAAGTTCCCAATGCAGTTGTCCTGAGGGCGCGCCGGGACTTTCAATTATAGAGGGTAATCCGCTCGTGTTGAGCTTGGCCTTCGACAAGCTAAGGTTTAGCGGGGAAACACTTGGACCAGGACTTGGGAAGGGCCTGGTGCGGACAGTTGCCAACTTGACCGACCGGGGCGGCGGCGTTACAATAAGCACCTCAGCGACCGACAGTGAGCCGCTCCTTCAGCGACTCCCCTCTTCGGAGGTCGGTCGCTCCTTTTTGCCATTTTCTCCGGTGCAGCGGCTCGGGAATGCCGAAAAAGGCATAACAACCACTGTCGCCGGTTAATCGGCTGCCAGCCGAACTTGACGAGTAAGGAAAAGGTCCGCCACCCGACTCCGGGTAGCGGACCTTTACTTTTTAACCTTTTGGCCTGGGTTGAGGCCTGGGTTAACCGGACTAGTAGGTTAAATCCGACTCGGTTCCATCGGGTAATTCTACCGCCAGGGCTTGGAGGCTGTGGGCCAGGCCGTGGTAATAGGCTACTATCACCAGTACGTCCACTATACCGGCGTCGCCCACCAGGGAGCGCAAGCCCTCAAAGGTGCTGTCGGAAATACGATGATGTCGCAGCAATTCCAACACAAACTGCACTACGGCGGCATCCTGGGGTTCCAGACCCACCGGCGCGCGAAACTCACGGATCGCGGCGATTATGTCGTCGCCCAGTTCGGCTTCCTTGGCTCCCCGCTGGTTAACCGTCCAGACGTAATGACCGCCGGCCTCGCGCGCCGCGGTAAGAATTGCCAGGGCCTTGACTCGCTTGTCCAGGGGCGTCTCAAAGCGGACGTACCCGCCCAGACCGGCGTAGCTTCCCGCGGCCTGGGGGTTGTTCAACAATGCGGCGTAGTTGCGCTGCACACCGCCCCGGCTGCTCTGGATGTCATCCCAAACCGCCTGCCCTTCCGGCGACATCGATTCTCGAGTGGCGAATGGCACTCTTGCCATATCATTCCTCCTGCCGGCCTTGCCGGGTTTCTGCTGATTTTGTAACGTTTCTAATTGCCGTAGGGGCGAGTTAGCAACCCGCCCCTACTTTTAAACCTGCCTGGTTTTGACTTCCGATTTCCCGACCGGTCTAGTCTGCTGCCTGAGAGTGAGGCTGCCCGTTCTTTTCCCAGAGCGCTTCCAAAATGGCGCCGGGAGACATGGGGAGCCGCTCCATCCGGACCCCGATGGCGTCGTGAATCGCGTTGGCGACGGCGGCCATGGGAGGCACAATCGGCACTTCTCCCACACCCCGCACTCCGTAGGGATGGCCCGGGTTGGCTACTTCCACGATCACCGTGTCAATCATCGGCAAGTCCAGACTGATCGGCATCCGGTAGTCCAGGAAGCTGGAATTGACCATCTGGCCGTCCTGACTGAAGAAATACTCTTCGTTCAAGGCCCAGCCGATGCCCTGAGCGACGCCGCCTTGCATTTGGCCCTCGACGTAACTGGGATGAATGGCTTTGCCTGCGTCCTGAACGATGGTGTAACGCAGAATGTCCACCTTGCCGGTTTCCGGGTCAACTTCCACGTCCGCGATATGGGTGCTAAAGGCTCCGCCGGCTCCGGGGGGGTCAACGCTGACCTGGCTGGATATGGGGCCTCCGCTGCCGTTCAGTTGGGCCGCCAACTCCTTGAAGGTCATCTTCAAGTCCGAGTCGGACTTGTGCTGGAACGTTCCGCCGACCAGCTCCACATCCTCCGCCGATACTTCCCAAATGGTGGCGGCGCGCTCAATCATTTGCCGCTTGATGTCCTGGGCGCATTCATAAGCGGCCCAACCGCTGGCGAAGGTGGTTCGGCTGCCGCCGGTCAGGAACGTAAAGCCAACAGAGTCGGTGTCGGCCACGCTGGGGCGCACGTCCTCGGCCGGGATTCCCAACACCTCGGCGGCCTGCATCCCGATTGAAGCCCTGGTGCCGCCGATGTCGGTCGAACCCTCAACCAGGCTGATCGTGCCGTCGGAACTGACGCCGATGCTGCAACTGGACTGCATCCCGATGTTGAACCAGAAACCGGAGGCGATGCCTCGGCCCTGGTTGGGGCCGGTCAAGGGGGTATTGTAATGTTCGGTGGCCTTGGCTGCTTCCACACACTCAATGTTGCCGACTATCGGGAATACCGGGCCGTCTACCCGGCGAGTGCCTTCCTTTGAGGCGTTGCGCAGCCGGAACTCGGCCGGGTCGATCCCAAGTTTTCCGGCGATTTCGTCGATTACCTGTTCCCCGCCAAAAGCGGCGATGGGGGCGCCGGGGGCGCGGTAGGGGGCGACCTTGGGTTTGTTCACCAGCACGTCATAGCCTTCGGTACGAACGTTCTCGATGTTGTAGGGGGCAAACATACATTGGGCGCCCATCGTCACCGGCGAGCCGGGGAAGGCTCCGGCTTCCAGAGCCAGGGTAGCGTCGGCGGCGGTAATTTTGCCGTCCTTGGTGGCCCCTACCTTTACCCAAAGATGGGAACCGGAGGTGGGGCCGGTGCTCTCGAACACGTCGGTGCGGGACATCAGCAGCTTAACCGCCTGGCCGGTCTTGCGGGACAACAGGGCGGCCATCGGCTCCAGATAGACCGGAATCTTGCCGCCGAACCCGCCGCCGATTTCCATCGGCACAACTTTTATCTGAGATACGGGCAGGTTCAAGATCTGAGCCAGAGAGTCCCGAACGGCAAAAGCCCCCTGAGTGCTGGTCCAGACGGTCAGCTTGCCGTCGGCATTCCACAGGGCTGCGGCATTCTGCGGTTCAATGTATCCCTGGTGTACCGTCGTGGTGTCGAACTCCCGTTCCACCACCAGGTCGGCTTCGGCAAAACCCTTCTCCAGGTCCCCCAGTTCATACCTGAAATGGGTGGCGATGTTACTGCGATTGTCCGTCCGCTCACCCAGTTCCGTGGTGGTCATATCTTCGATGACCAGGGGAGCGTCTTTTTCCATTGCCTGGGAAACATTGATTACCGGCTTCAGGACTTCGTACTCCACTTCAATCAGGGAAACCGCGATTTCGGCGATGTGGGGATTAGCGGCGGCCAGGGCGGCCACCGCATGCCCGCGGTACAAAACCTTATCCTGGGCAAAAATGTTCTCGCTGGAGAAGCGCATACCACGGCTGGGATTTTCCATGCCGGCAACGGGCAAATCCTTGCCGGTTACCACCGCCCTGACCCCGGGGTAGGCTTCGGCCTTGCTGGTGTCAATGGACTTGATTCGGGCGTGAGCGTGGGGGCTGCGCAGGACTTTCCCATGCAACAAACCCGCCATCTGAAAATCGCCGCCGTACTTGGCTCGACCGGTAACCTTGTCGGTGCCGTCGGGGCGTACCGGCCGGGTGCCTACCACGTTATATTCCGTATTTGACAGTACAATATTGGACATAGCCAACCCTCTCAATTGCGGTGTTGATGGTATCGCCGTTGGTGTGGTTCATGTGGTTCCGTACCCGCCAGGGGCACCGGATTGGCCTATTGTACCATAAAAGGAAGTCGATAAGAAAAGGGATTTAATAAGCCCCAGGTATAATCAAGCGGGCGCCGGGCAGTCGAAAATTTAAGCGGAGCGGCACAATGAGTGGAGCGGCAATGACTTTGGAAAAAGGCTATGCGGTGGTTGATCTGGAGACAACCGGCCTGGATTGCTGGACTGACTTGATTATCGAGATAGGAGTTGCGGTGATCCTGCCGGGCCAAAGGCCGGTTACCGACTCGGCGCTGGTCAAGATAGACCGGCCGGTGCCGCCATTGATAACGAACCTGACCGGGATTACAGACCGCGACCTGATCGACCGGGGTATCTCCATTGATGCGGCCCTGGGCTGGTTCGTAGAGCGTATCGGCGACCTGCCCCTGGTGGGGCACAATATTATTCGGTTCGACCGCGCTTTCCTGCTCGAGGCGGCCCGGGTTCACCGCCGCGCTGCGGAGGAGGGTCAAACGCCGGCGCGGTTGATTGATGAGGTGGATGATCTGCCGGTTTGGCGGTTCATAGATACGATGGGACTATACAAAGGCTATAAGTTGGGCAGTTACCGCGCCCCCGGGGAATCGCATCGCGACTACGTGCAACGGGTGGTGGCCGTCCGGTCGCCGCACCTGCGCTATAGCCTGGCCGCCGCCTGCGCCGACCTGGGCATTTCCACCGGCCGGGTCCGCGCTCACCGGGCCGCCGGCGATGTGGTTCAGACGCAGAAACTTTTTGAGAAACTGTTGGAGTTGAACCCGCCGGAATAGTCGGACGACATCTACTTACGGCTTTACTTTCAGCAAGTGGATTGTGAAGGCCGGACAGTTGTGCTATCTTTTTGCTGCCTTGTTTAGGTTAATACAATATTGAATCGCTAGTTCCATAGTAAGGAGATGCGATCGATGACTGGACACAGCATCTCGGATCAAAAAATGAGTTATTCTGACAATGTTTTGAGCAGCCAATTGTTCTTGGCTCCAGCGCGTCTCATAGAAGGCGACTGCGCGAAAATAATGGAGAAATGGGATAGCAACTGCATTGATCTCACTGTTACATCTCCTCCTTACGACGAAATACGTGACTACAATGGGTACAGGTTTAACTTTGACGAAATAGCCCAACAACTTTTCCGCGTCACGAAGGAGGGGGGGGTTGTGGTTTGGGTGGTAGGTGACAAGATAAACGGAGGGCGAAGTTTGACAAGTTTCCGTCAGGGCATCCGATTTCAGGAAATTGGATTTAATGTTCATGACGTAATGATATACCAGAAGAAAAATACTCCCTTCATGCGCAGTAACGCATACACAAATGCCTATGAAATGATGTTTGTCTTGGTAAAAGGGAAGCCGTCGACTTTTAATGCCCTGAAGGAACAAACGAAGCGAAACGGTTATGAATTGTTGACTCACAATAAGCTGTCGGACGGCATCAACAAGAAAAGGATGGGGCGCCTTAAAAAGGAGAAGACGCGTACCAATATTTGGCAATATGCCGTCGGGTTGGGAGGCACTACAAGCGATAAGATAGCATTTAAGCACCCGGCCGTTTTCCCGGAGGGTCTGGCAAATGACCATATCCTGTCTTGGAGTAATCCCGGGGATTTAGTGCTGGATCCCATGTGTGGCTCTGCCACGACTGGTAAGATGGCTCAAATAAATGGTCGCCGTTTCATCGGTATTGACATTTCCAAGGACTATATCGAGATAGCGGAACAGAGGTTGAAAGATTCCGGATTCGAAGTGGAGGTAGAAGGACTGGGGGAGGAAGAATGCCCGGAAGAATAGGCAACGATTATTGGGTACGTTGTTCCGGGTCATTGGGGTTTGTTGTTCAGGATGATGTTCGAGAACCGACCCGTACGCATTTTCCGCTAAACTCAATAGGTGTAGTGGAGGATGAAAAAGGTGAAGAAGTACAAGTCTTTTTGCCCGGACAACGTACATCATTCATTGTCGCCAAGAAAGATACAAGGTCGTTTGATGTTTCCAAGACAGGCAAAGGTTTTCCGAACATCATTTGTAATCGGTGCTTTGTGGTAAAGCCCAAAGATAGTTTTGACGTTAATCAGACGGACGCCAAAGGGCAAAAGACTCGCCGCCCGAGCTGTCAAAGTTGTAGGGTTGACATCGACCGACGTAGTCTCACCAAGGAAGCCCGGGCTGAAGCCCAGCGGTTGAAGCCTGCCGAAGGTACGCTATGGCAATGCCCGATTTGCAGGAAAATGGGTATTGTCGGGGTGAATGTCTGGGTGGTCATTGACCACGACCACCACGGAGGCCGCGCACGTGGGTATCTCTGCGACAGTTGCAATACAGGACTCGGGAGATTCATGAATGGCGAAAGCCTCTTGCACAATCCTCTGGCCTACATTGAAGAAACGAGTCAAAGAGGTTAGGCGCGGTACTTTGCCCCTTTTACCTGCTGGTCCTGCTACTACTCGGAATGACAATTGTTGACACTGTATTCACCAATTTGCAAACCCCTTTACCTTGTGCTTAAAATGGCACGTAAGCGGCATACTATTAGCCTGACGCTTTCTATTCGTTATATACTGAAGGGGTAATGACATGGTTGAAAGCACCGGAAATATTGAAGCATTACTTCAGGAAGACCGCACCTTCCCGCCGTCGGACGAGTTTCGTCGGCAAGCCAACATTAGCGACCCCAACGTTTATGATGAGGCCCGCAAAGACCCGGAGGCCTTTTGGGCCCGGTTCGCCGGCGAACTCGATTGGTTCCAGCCCTGGGACAAGGTGCTGGAATGGAATCCTCCCTACGCTCAATGGTTCGTGGGCGGGAAGCTGAATGCTTCCTACAACTGCATCGACCGTCACTTGACCTCGGCGCGCCGCAACAAGGCCGCCATTATTTGGGAGGGCGAGCCGGGAGACTGGCAGGTTTATACCTACTGGGACTTGTACCGGGAAGTTTGCCGCTTTGCCAACGGCCTCAAGAGCCTGGGTGTCAACAAGGGCGACCGGGTGACCATCTACCTGCCGATGGTGCCCGAACTGCCCATTGCCATGCTGGCCTGCGCCCGCATTGGCGCCGCCCACAGCGTCATTTTTGGCGGCTTCAGCGCCGAGTCGATCCGGGACCGCCTGAACGACTCCCAATCCAAAGTGATGATTACCGCCGATGGCGGTTACCGGCGCGGCGCCATTGTGCAGCTCAAACAGAACGCCGACGAGTCTCTGCAGGGCGACACTCCGGTGGAAAAGATGGTAGTGGTCCGACGGACCGGCCACGCCGACGACCGGATGGTGGATGGGCGGGATGTTTGGTGGCACGAGCTGGTGGCCGACCAACCAATGACTTGCGAACCGGAGCCGATGGATAGCGAGGATATGCTTTATATGCTCTATACCAGCGGCACTACCGGCAAACCCAAAGGCATTGTCCACTCCACCGGCGGCTATCTGACCGGCACTTACGCCACCACGAAGTGGATTTTTGACCTCAAAGAGGATGACGTTTACTGGTGTACCGCCGACATTGGTTGGGTAACCGGACACAGTTACATTGTCTATGGCCCCCTGGCTAACGGCGCCACCTCGGTTATGTATGAGGGTTCGCCGGATTATCCGGACCGGGACCGCTTCTGGGCCATTGTGGAAAAGTATGGCTGCACCATTCTCTATACTGCTCCCACCGCGATTCGAACCTTTATGCGCTGGGGTGAGGAGTATCCCGATCGTCACAATATGTCCACGTTGCGCCTGCTGGGGTCGGTGGGCGAACCGATTAATCCGGAGGCCTGGGTGTGGTACTGGCAGAACATTGGCGGTGGCCGCTGTCCGGTGGTGGATACCTGGTGGCAAACCGAGACCGGCTCGATACTAATCAGCCCGCTGCCGGGCATAACCACCCTTAAGCCCGGCTCGGCTACCCAACCGTTCCCCGGCATCGACGCCGAGATTCTTGACGAAGCCGGCAATCCGGTTGGCCCCGGTGGCGGCGGCTATCTGACGATTAAACGCCCCTGGCCTTCCATGCTGCGGGGCATCTACGGCGACCCGGAGCGGTTCGTTGAACAGTACTGGTCTCGCTACCCGGAGGTTTACTTTACTGCCGACGGGGCCAAGCTGGATGAGGACGGCTACTTCTGGCTGCTGGGCCGGGTGGACGATGTGATTAACGTTTCCGCCCACCGCATCAGCACCATGGAAGTGGAAAGCGCCCTGGTGGACAATTCCAAGGTTGCGGAGGCGGCCTGCATTGGCAAATCCCACGAAATCAAGGGGCAGGCAATCGTGGCATTTGTCACCATCAAGGACCAGGTTGTGGCCTCCGACGAGCTTATAGCTGAGCTTAAAGCCCACGTAACTACCAAAATCGGCCCCATGGCCCGCCCCGATGACATCTACTTTGCCGCCGAACTGCCCAAAACTCGCAGCGGCAAAATTATGCGCCGGCTGCTTCGGGACGTGGCCGAGGGCCGCGCCCTGGGCGACACCACCACGTTGGCCGACCCGGCAGTGGTGGAGTCTCTGAAGTCGCAATACGGAGACGAGGAATAGGGAGTTCCCTAACCCGGGCCGAATACCCGGCCCCGGATGCCGGGGAAGTCGGAACTTCCGCCAAAACCAGGCCATTCGTCAGGGGGCCGGATACCGGCTCCCTGATGCTAATGGAGGAATCCCGATGAACTGTAGATGTATCGCAAGCTAGTTTTTGGCCTGAGCGGCCTGTTTGCCCTGGCCCTGTTGGGCATAGTCGGGATTGTCGCCTGGCAAGACTATCAGCGGCACGGTGATTTTGCGGTCGGCCGGTCTATTGGCTCTGCTCTAAACCGGTTGCGCTCAACACCGGAATTGGCCGCACAACCCCAACCGTCAGACGGCTTGCCAGCGGGCGAACCAACTGCCGCCGCCTACACCTCCGGGTCTTCTCCTGGCATTGCCACAGGTCCGTCAGTTTCTTCACCGGCCGAATCGGTAGAACTCCTGCGGCGTCAACAGTTCATGCTCGGCTTGATCAACACCGATCGCGCTGCGAACAATTTGGCCGCTCTGGCTATTGGCGCCAATGCCGCCGCTCAACAGCATGCGGAAGATATGATGCGGCGCAATTACCGATCCCACTGGGGAATGGACGGGCTGACTCCATATATGCGTTACACCCGGGGCGGCGGGTTCAATCGGGAGCTGGAGAACATTTCCGGCCCGGAACTCTTGACCGATGAAACTGATGAAACCGATGAAACTTCTGAACCGGAGCTATCCGGGTTGTCGCCCGACCAATTATTGATCGCGGTCCAGGAGCGGTTCATGACCAGTCCGGAGCATCGGGCCAATATTCTCGATGAGTGGCACCGGTCGGTTAACCTGGGGATTGCCTGTAACTATTTCAACTGCTGGGTGGTGCAGCAATTTGAGGGAGGACACCTGGAGTTCAATGATCGGCCCCAAATATCGGGGAGCGTCCTCAGCTTTGCCGGTACCTTACGGGACGGGCTGGAGTTTGACAGCGTTGCCCTTTGGTTTCACCAGCCGCTACAGCCTTTAACGCCGGGCCGCCTTGACGCCACCTATTCCTATGGCAACGGCCAATACCCGGCCACATTCCTGCGCCGGCCCCTGGCGGAAGGCCATTATTATCCGGATTCGGTGTTCAACTATGGCTGGAAATCGGGTATCGACCCTTACACTCTGGACGACGGGTTGGCCCGGATCACCGCGCCGCCCTTGCGGGTGGATGTTACCCATACCTGGGCCGTTCCCTGGACTACCGCAGCCGTTTGGGATATTTCCGGTTCCGACTTTCGGGTAGCTGCCGACCTGGCCCCCATCCTGGAAGCTTCCGGTCCCGGCGTCTATACGGTACACATTTGGGCCAGGGCTGAAGGGGCGCCGGTGGTTCTAACCAACTACTCCATCTTTGTAGAGTAAAGGCGGGTTTGTAATGTAGAGGCGGGCGGTTTTTCGCCGGAGACAAGAGGGCAAGAGGAAAAGGAGGTTGTCTATGCCTCTTGATGACCGAAACTATATGCGAGGTAGTCATCCGCCGGCCTGCACCTGTGTTTCCTGCGTGGCAAGAAGAGGGGGTTACCAGCCAGGGCGGCAAGTCTGGCGGGGCCGGGACATCACCTCAAGGCCGTCCGGTCGGACTCGGCCTGAACCAGCCAATACAGTTCGGCCTCAGGGTCGAGCTCGGCCAAACCGGGTAGTAGTCCCCGGACCTGGACGCCGCAAGTCCGGTGGAAAGCTCATGAAACTGGTAGCCGTAATTGTCGTCGCCATCCTGCTTTGGGCTGGACTGGGTGTATGGCAAGATTTCCAGGAACAGGGTAATTTGGGGCCGGAGCGCGCTGTTGCAGTTGCCCTAAATCGCGTTATTACCATTCCCAGCTCAGTTGTCGGGCTAATTGCGGAGATGGTCAACGCATCTAATGGTAGGTCATCCCTGCCGGGTGAGGAGCGGTCTCAAGGTGTTCGTGAGAGGAATCGCCCCGAAACGTCGCCGGCCAATTCGATGAGTGAACCGGCCAGGGAACTCTTGGTGGCGCCCACCGAAGCTCTCCTACCTGCGGTATTGGTTGAGCCAACTTCGGAACGAACTTTGGAGCCAGCTTTGGAGCCAGCTTTGGAGCCAGCTTTGGAGCCAGCGGTCGCGGTTACGGTCGTTCCGGAGCCAACTGCGGCTAATGTACCACCGACGGTAACGCCAATCCCGCCCAGTTCGTTTGCTTTCTTGGTCAACCACCCGGAAACCGGCGTTGAAGTTGCTTTGACCAGGGAACAATTTGACGAATTCCTCGCCACGGGGAAGATGCCCGTAACGATCGGATTTGATGCAACGCCTCACTCGACGGCGTCGCGCCCTGAGCCAACCCTCACCTCAACGCTTATCCCTGCCCCGACTCCTCGGCCTACTCTTGGTCCCGTCACTCAGACCCACCAAGTCGAAGAAATGGCTCGTCTGGTTCATCAGTTGACAAATGAAGAAAGGCGGGAACACGGGCTGGGCGCTTTGGAGTATGACGCAAAACTAGCCAGTATTGCTAAATTCCACAGTGAAGATATGGCGGATTTTGGTTACTTTTCGCATACTAATCTTGCCGGGGAAAGTCCTACTGACCGGGGCACCCGACAGGGCTATGACTGCCGGAAGGACTATGGCAGTTATTTCACTTTTGGCTTGGCTGAGAACATTTTTCAGGGTGGGCTTTACGGCTCCACTACTAACCTTAACGGAGTGTTGGTTAGCAAAGACTGGTACACTTTGGAGGAAATCGCCGAAATTACAGTAAATGGTTGGATGAATAGCCCGGGCCATCGGGCTAACATCTTGGATAGCAGTTACGACAAGGAAGGTATTGGTGTGGCTGTCTCCTCCGATGAGAGAGTTTATTTCACGCAAAACTTCTGCTGATATCTATACGGAGAAATCGCCTTTAATCAAGTACGCCATCTTTCTTGAGTAGCTCCGTTAGCACTGATATACTAGCCCTCAGTTTATATTTCCTTAGAATCGGCCTCCCGAAAACAAGATGCAATACGAAACTGTTATTGGCCTGGAAGTTCACGTTCAGTTGCAGACCCGGAGCAAGATGTTTTGCGCCTGTCCGGCGGACTACCAGTACGCTCCGCCCAACAGTCGAGTCTGCCCGGTCTGCCTGGGGCTGCCCGGCGCCCTCCCGGTCATCAATCGCAAGGCAGTGGAATATACCATAATGACCGGTCTGGCCCTGGGTTGCCGTATTCCGGACTACTCCAAGTTCGACCGCAAGAATTACCCCTACCCGGACTTGATGAAGGGCTACCAGGTGTCCCAGTTCGACCTGCCCCTGGCCGAGGACGGCGCCCTGGAAATAGCGGTAGAAGGTATCGCCAAGTCGGTCCGAGTGATGCGGGTGCATCTGGAAGAGGACGCCGCCAAACTCCTGCATTTCCCCGACGCCCCCGGAGAACCGTACAGCCTAGTGGACGTGAACCGGGCCGGCGTGCCTTTAATGGAAGTGGTCAGCGAGCCGGATATGCGTTCTCCCGAGGAAGCGCGCGCCTATCTGGTGACCCTGCATTCCATTTTGCAGTACCTGGGCGTTTCCTCGGCAAATATGCAGGACGGCAACTTCCGCTGCGACGCCAACGTCAGCATCCGTCCCCAAGGCAGCGACCAATTTGGCACCCGCGCCGAAGTCAAAAACATGAACAGCTTCCGGTCGGTGTTTCTGGCCCTGAACTACGAAGTTGAACGGCAGCGGAAAATACTGGAAGACGGCGGACGTATTGTCCAGGAAACCCGCGGCTGGATCGAAGAGCGGGGCGTCACCGTTTCCCAACGCAGCAAAGAGGAAGCCCACGACTACCGTTACTTCCCGGAGCCGGACCTGCCGCCGTTGCTGGTCAATTCGACCTGGGTTGAAACGATACGCCAGGGTTTGCCGGAGCTGGCGACCCAGCGCAAATCCCGCTTTGTCGAGCAGTATGGACTTCCTCAAGATGATGCCGACTTGCTTACCGGCTCCCGCCCCTTGGCCGATTACTTCGAAAAAGTAGTGGCCCTCGGTTCAGAATCAGGTTTGGGCGCCGAGGTCAAAACTTTCTCCAGGAATGTTAGCAACTGGATGCGGGGGGAATTGCTCCGGTTGATGAACCTGGAGAACCGGAACATTTTAGAGGTCAAGGTGACGCCATTCCAACTGGTGGAACTGCTTGGCCTGATTGACTCCGGCGCTCTCAGCGGCGCTCTCGCCAAAACGGTGCTGGAAGAGGCTTTTGCCAGCGGCGATGATCCGGCTGAAATCGTGAAGGAAAAGGGTTACAGCCAGATAAATGACTCTTCGGTTGTGGAATCGGCGGTAACTCAGGCCCTGGCCGACAACCCTAAAGCGGTGGCCGACTACGTGAATGGCAAAGAAACGGCGGCCCGATTTTTGATTGGTCAGGTGATGAAGCTGACCCGCGGTCAGGCCAAACCGGAGCTGGCCCTGGAGTTGGTGCAGGTCGGACTGGAAGCACTCAAAAATGCTGAAACAGCAGCGAAATAGACCAATAGAAATAGAGCCGCCGAAATTAACTGAGGTACTTTGTGATCTACCTTAATATCGCCCAGATTCTGGTGTCCGTGGTGCTGGTGCTAATCATCCTGTCCCAAGTCAAGGAAGGAGGCAGCGGACTTTTCGGCAGCGCCCAGTCCACCGTCCGCACTCGCCGCGGGCTGGAAAAGACCCTGTTCCAGCTCACTATAGTCCTGTCGGCGGTGTTCATCCTGGTATCCATCGTCAGCGTACAGCTATTTTCCGGCTAGGCCGCCGACGCGACCCGCTTTACCCGGTAGTGACTGAATTGTCTTTATGACCGCTACTCCGCCCATTGTCCTGACTACCGATTTCGGGCTGGCCGACGCTTTTGTGGGGGTAATGAAGGGAGTTATCCTTAACATCAACCCCCAAGCCGTCATCATTGACCTAACCCACGAGATTCAACCGCAGAACCTGCGTCAAGCCTCTTTTGTCCTGGGAACCAACTACTCCTACTTCCCTTCGAACACCATTCATGTCGCGGTAATCGATCCCGGAGTGGGTACGGAGCGTCGCGCCTTGTTATTGGTGACCCCGACCGTCCGTTTCCTGGCGCCGGATAACGGCCTGCTCAGCCACGTAATTAAGGGATACCTGGCTGCGCCTGCGGTACCGCCCGCGGCTGCTTTTGCGCCGGAAAAACCCGCAGCGCCGGGGCAGCCGGTCCGTATTCCCGTGCCGCCGGGACTGGCAGCTTATGAGTTGACCAATCCCCGCTACTGGTTGCATCCGGTAAGCAATACCTTTCATGGCCGGGACGTGTTTGCGCCGTCCGCAGCCTACCTGGCCCTGGGTGTTCCGGCGCAAACTTTGGGTACGCCGGTAGCCGACCTGGTCTATCAGCCTGCGCCGGAGCCATTCTTCCAGGGCAACGCCGTCAAGGGAACCGTCCGGGGAGAAGTTATCTATACCGACCGGTTCGGAAACTTGATCACTAACATCCCGACTGACTCGCTGCCCGACAAGCCGGTTGCCGTTGAAATTGGCCGTCACCGAATCTCCGGGTTGAGCCGTACTTTTCATGGCTCCGAGGCCGGACTCGGCCCAGCCCCGGTAGCGTTAATCGGCAGCAACGGTTACCTGGAAATTGCCGTCCGCGACGATGACGCCGGCCGAGTCCTGGAATTGGGCCTAGGCGAGCCGGTGCGGGTAGTCTTTGGGGATGAACCGGCTTAAGCCGAGACGCTCACACCCGGCGAACTGAGCCGGCCTGAATCGCTGACCCAGGGTGCACCGCAGGTTCCATCCACCGTTATCGCTTCATTCCTACGGCTATTGACATCCCTTACCCTCGTGCTACCATTGGAAAAATTGCGCTATCCGTGCAGCCAAGCGCCGCTGGGGGAAGAGATGGAACTTGACCGAGATATGTTGCTTCGCTTGTACCAGACGATGACGACCATTCGACACTTCGAGGAACGAGGCATTCCCGAAACCGGGCAGCGGGGGATGTCCGGGTCGGTGCACTCCTCCGCCGGGCAGGAAGCGGTGCCCACCGGTGTCTGCGCCAACCTCACCGTGGACGACTACATTGGCAGCACCCACCGCGGCCACGGCCACTGCATCGCCAAGGGCGTTGATCCCAAGCTGATGATGGCCGAGCTTTTCGGTCGAACCACCGGCCCCAACAAGGGTAAAGGCGGCTCGATGCACATCGCAGACATGAGCAAGGGAATGCTTGGAACCAATGGTGTGGTAGCCGCCAGTGTGCCTCTGGCCGTCGGCGCCGCCCTTACTTCCAAGCTGCGCAACCTGGGCCGGGTAGCGGTGGCTTTCTTTGGCGACGGCGCGGCCAACCAGGGCGTCCTCCATGAGTGTATGAATCTGGCCTCGGTCTGGAAGCTGCCGGTTATTTTCTGCTGCGAAAATAATGGCTATGCCGAATCTACTCCGGTGGAATATGCCCTCTCTACCGCCCGAGTGGTTGACCGAGCCCCCGGCTACGATATGCCGGGCATCCACGTGGACGGAATGGATGTTTTCGACGTTCTGGAGGCTGCCGAGCAAGCGGTGCTCCGGGCCAGAAGTGGGGAAGGTCCCTCCCTTTTGGAGTGCCGTACTTATCGTTACTACGGGCACACCGTCTTTGACAACCCCCTGAGCTATCGCACTCAGGAGGAGCAGGATTATTGGCGGGGCCGCGACCCGCTGAAATTGTTCCGGGAAAAGGTGGTGCCGGGCGGCCTGATATCTACCGAAGAGCTTGACTATCTCGACCTGGAAGCCGAGGAATTGATGGAGGAAGCTATTCGCTTCGCCGACGAAAGCCCCTTGCCCCTGCCGGGGGAAATATACGAAGATGTTTACGTTGATTATCCGATAGATATGATGCACCGGGGTATAAACTTGGAAGTTTAATAGTCCAAAACCGTTGAAAAAATTGGGGATTTGAGCAGCGATTTAATGTAAACCGACCTTAAATGGTGGAATTCCGCAGTGTCAATCACCCATACTGAGGTTTTGGACCACCGGTTAATCTGTGGTTTTCTGGTCCGTTCGTGCGAGTGCAATTGATCTTTGGGGTGTTTTCGCGACTACTTGCTACGAACTGGAGATTAGATTGGATAAGGAAGAAGAGAAAAGGTCATTCCAAGATGCTCTGACAAGCTTCGTCGCTGACCTTGGTGACGTGGTACAGACAGAAGACGGACAGTGGGCGATCAAGGGTTTTATAGACATTTATCGCAACATATATGCTATCTCATCCGACACTAAAGTCGTGTCCAAGATACTTGAAATACACCTTTTCCCGAAGCTCATGCTATTTGCCGAGCAGACAGGCTTTGGATTGGTTCTCCCTGAACACCAAAACTATTACCCGGACCTCTCTTTTGTAAAGATGACAAATCCAGAGGTAAAGTTTGCCGTTGACTTCAAGACGACCTATCGAGTCGAAGGCACTCCGGACTTTTGCAATGGCTTTACCCTCGGGTCACACGGCGAGTACTTCAAGAATCGCAACAGTACCAAGAATATTCAGTTCCCTTATAAAGACTATTTGAGTCACTTTTGTTTAGGAATAATATATTCACGTAGCGTTGACGAGTCGGTAAACGAAGCGACGACAAATCAATTGGATGACCTTAAGTCCATTGTTTCAGTAATTCGGAATTTTCAGTTCTTTGTACAGGAAAAATGGAAAATCGCCAGTGACAGGAGAGGCAGTGGCAACACAGCAAATATTGGTAGCGTCACCAAGATTGATGACATAGTTTTGGGAAAGGGTATGTTCTCTCTACTCGGAGAAAATTGGTTTGATGACTATTGGATGAATTATGATAGCATTACTATAAGAGAAAATTCGGGTGAGACACGTACAATCCGTAATATGATTGATTTCGTTAAATACCGTGGCGGGGACGAGACGAAAGTTGTCCCCAAGTCCCGGCGACGTCGTGGCGGGGGATGAATTTGCGAATACTAGTACCTCCGCTAAAGTGCCAGGGCATCAAGACCAAGCTGGTCCCGACTATATTGCGGTGCCTCGACCGGGATACTGAAGGAACATGGATCGAACCGTTCCTGGGTTCCGGGGTAGTTGTTCTAAATGTTCTACCCCAAAACGCCATACTGGCAGATACCAACCCCCACATGATTCGGTTTTATCAGGCCATCAAGGACGGGGAAATAGACGGGAAGAAAACAAGGATTTTTCTCGAACGTGAAGGGGTCTTGCTTGCAAATGAAGGAAAGGCCCACTACTACCGTGTCAGGGACCGTTTCAATTCATTTGGCTACCCACTGGATTTCCTCTTCCTTAACCGATCTTGCTTTAACGGACTCGTCCGGTTCAACAGTAAAGGACACTTCAATGTTCCGTATGGGCACAAACCGAAGCGATTCGCACCGGCTTACATTACGAAAATAGTCAATCAGGTGGAGCGCTTTAGAGCAGCCACACAGGTGCTCGACTGGAGCTTTGTCTGCCAGGACTTCCAGAAAACAATTCAGGACGCTACAGACCGCGACTTCGTGTATTGCGACCCACCCTACGTTGACCGACATGTTGACTATTATCAAACTTGGGATGCGCACAAGGAAAATCTGCTGCATACTAGCTTGAAGAACACCCGTGCAAGGTTCATGTTGTCCACATGGCATAGTAACCAGCACCGGGAGAACCGGTTCATCCAGGAGCTTTGGAGCGAATTTTCTATTTTGACCCAAGAGCACTTTTATCACGTTGGCGCCTACGAGAGAAACAGAAAAGCCATGCTGGAAGCAATCGTTACTAATTACAAACCCGGCAACTTTGCCAAAGAACCGACTGGGGAAATGGAACAATTGATGCTCTTGGAAGATGAAGCCCGTTATGTCACGGCAGTGGACAGCCCTCATGTCAGTCAAGTCAACCGATAAATTGCTACAACGACTCAATCCAAAAAGACCTTAAATGGTAGAATATCGCATTTCGATTACTCAGCATTACAAGGGTTTCGTACTAATACCCCCGATCCAGAGATTGGCGTCAATGCGAAAGAGAGGAGTGAGACCATGACCACCGCCATGACTCCCAACACTACCCGGGAGCTGCGATACCGTGAAGCCATTAACGAGGCCCTGCGCCAGGAGATGGAGCGGGACGAGACGGTCATCATTATGGGCGAGGAAATCGCCGGAGGCGCCGGCCGGGAACACCTGGGCATCGTCGATGCCTGGGGCGGCCCCTTCCGTACCACGGTGGGCCTGATCCAGCAGTTCGGCAATCAGCGCGTGTTGGACACCCCCCTATCCGAAGCCGCCTTCATCGGCACTGCCATCGGAGCCTCATCCACCGGGATGCGGGCCGTCGCCGAGTTGATGTTCGTTGACTTTATCGGCGTCTGTATGGACCAACTGCTGAACAACGCCGCCAAGATGCGCTATATGTTCGGTGGTCAGGTCAAGGTGCCTTTCACCATGCTCACGCGCATCGGCGCCGGTTTTGGCAGCGCCGCCCAGCATTCCGAGTCCTTTTATTCCATTTTCAGCCATATTCCGGGCCTGAAAGGCGTGGTTCCTTCCGACCCCTATACCGCCAAGGGCCTGCTCACCGCCGCCATCCGCGACGATGACCCGGTGGTTTACTTTGAACACAAGGGGCTGTACGGTGATATTGGCCCGGTGCCCGAGGATTCCTACGTGATTCCCTTGGGCAAGGCGCGCATCGTTCGCCAGGGAACGGATATTACCCTGGTGGGAATTTCCCGTATGACCTGGGTCTGCACCGAAGCGGCGACGGAGCTGGCGAAGGAGGGTGTAAACGCCGAGGTGGTGGACTTGCTCAGCGTTTCGCCCATTGACTACGACCTGATTATAGACTCGGTACGGCGCACGCACCGGCTGGTGGTGGTGGACGAGGATACGCCGGTATGCAGCTTGGCGTCGGACATTTGCGCCCGGGTGGCCGAGGAGGCCTTTGACTATCTGGACGCTCCCCCTTCCCGGGTTACGGCGCCCCACACGCCGGTTCCCTACAGCCGCCCCCTGGAGGACGCCTACCTGCCCAACTCCGCCCGCGTAATCAAAACGGTTCAGGGTTTGTTGGCGCGAGTCTAAACGGTCAAGCGGGGTACTTTTGTTTGATTTACAAGGGTGGGTTTGAAACCCACCCTTAGTTTTGTGTCAGCGATACGGACTCTCCGCCACCCGGATTTCGCGGTATAATGGCGCGGGAGGTTGTATGTCTAACGGAGATTTTTATCGTCAATCCATCCCCGACCTTGACCTCTCCATTGAACGGCTTACGGAAGTGGTCCCTGATGACGGCAAGTTTTACGTTATACGCAGCGGTGAGATTTTGGGGTCTTATCGCACTTTGAAACAAGCCCAAACGGTTTTCCGTCAGATTGTGCTGGAAAGTAGCTACAAACCATCTCCTGCCGAGTCCGGCAAAACCCCTTCCGAAATGTTGACCGAGCGATATATGGAGTCCAAAGACTTTTACTGGTCCGATAGCCATAAGCACCGTGGCGGCGGTGGCCGTGGCGGAAGAGGCGGGGTATAGCGCCTGCAATTAATAGCCAAAGTCCCCTTGCGCTAACCACATACCGGCGCGATAATCGCGCGCGTTTTGAATTCCGATAATAACAATCTACCCCCCCCCCCCCCCGACAATTTGGGGTGGAAAACCCAAACTTCCGCCTTTGGGGCGGCGGGGCGGCATGGGCATGACTCCTCGCGCTTCTACGCCGGCCGGCTTTACGCTGACCAGCCGGCGGAACGCCGGGTTGCGTATGTAGAAAATCCCCTACCCTACGGTGTCGCCAATACCATCCTGCCCGTTTCGGCAGAGAAGATGGACGCCCTGCCCGATTGCAGCGTCCACCTGATGGTGACCTCTCCGCCCTATAACGTGGGGAAGGAATACGACGAAGACCTGACCCTGGCCGAGTACCGGGACTTCCTCCGCACCGTGATGGGGGAGGTCCACCGGGTCTTGGTGCCGGGCGGTCGGATCTGCTTCAACATCGCTAACCTGGGCCGCCGTCCCTACCTGCCCCTGCACCGCTACATCATTGAGGACTTGCAAGAACTGGGCTTCTTGATGCGGGGGGAAATCATCTGGGACAAGGCGGCCAGCGCCGCATCCTCCACCGCCTGGGGCAGTTGGAAGTCCCCCACCAACCCCACGCTGCGGGATGTCCACGAATACATCCTCGTTCTCTGCAAGGACACCTGGCGGCGGCCCAAACTCCCCAACCGCCAAGCCACCATCAGCCGGGACGATTTCCTGGCGTGTACCCGTAGCATCTGGCAATTCCCCGCAACATCGGCCCGGCGCATCGGGCATCCCGCCCCCTTTCCCGAGGAGCTCCCCCGCCGCTGCATCGAGCTTTACACCTACTCGGACGAGGTGGTGCTGGACCCCTTTATGGGCAGCGGCACCACGGCTCTGGCCGCGCTGAACACCGGCCGCCGGTTTGTGGGCTATGAGATTTCCCCGGAATACCAGGCCCTGGCCTACCGCCGTTTGGCGGCATCGCCCCAACTCTTTGTCCAGGTCAATCCCGATGGTCGGATTATCGCGGAGGTGAGCAGTGCCGGCTATTCCGTATGATGAAATCGTCCGGGCTAATTATCCGCCTATCAGTAACCGGCAATTAACCAACGGGCGGCTGCAAAATTACTTCAATGGCTGCTTTCAACAGGCTATTGACGCAGTTGCCTGCTATCCGGCTTGGGCCTGCGTGGCTTGTATTGGTGGTGGAACTACTACCGCGGCATTTGGCAATATGCCTTTGAAATGCCCTTTATGCGATTCCGGCAGGGTGTTTGAGGTAGCTACTTTTCAAGCCCGGTCGTCAATAGTTGGAAAGGTCTTTGAAAGCGCAGTGCGGTATCTCTTGTCCACCAGGTTTGAACTGCCGGCTGTAGCCACCCCGGGCAATACCAACACTCATGATCTGGAGGTTACGCCCCGAGTTGCCATTGAAACCAAAGGGTCGCCCCGTTACGTGCAGAACCCGGACGATACAGTGACCACCATTTATAGGCCCGGGCTGGAACGCTCGGACACCTGGAAGAAAGCCCAAGCCAACGCCCTAAAGTTCCGACGCCAAAACAAGACATCTCCCTTTTACATCGTATCCAACGCGGTGCCTACCGACTTGGTGGGCTATCGGAGCGATGAGATTACCGGCATATTCAATATAGCTCAAGCCAACCGCATCAATTCCTTGGTTGAGGAAATAAGGGCGGCGATTTAGGTGCGGGTTTCAAACACGGATGGACAGGATATACAGGATAAGCTTTTTATCACGTATTCTGTATATCCTGTCCATCCAGGTTAATCCCCTCACCCCCCAGCAAACTCCTCCGTCACCACCTTCTCATACGCCTGCCGTTCCTTGACCATTCCCGCGGCCACCAGAATGTCCTGCAATCCCTCGTACTGCGGGCGGGCCAGGTGGGGGTTGGCGGGCCAGGTTTGCTGGCTTTGGTAGCGGCTTACTGCCCGCGTAATCAACTCCGGGTCGGTGTCCGGGAAGAAGGACGCCACGGCTTCCCCTACTTGGGTGGCGTCGGAAGCGGCCAGCCATTGCAGGGCCCTGGCGTAGCCGGTCACGAATCGTTGGACAACGTCATGCCGGGATTCCAGAAACCGGTTGGTAGCGGCAAAGGAACTGTAGGCGATATGTCCGTTGACCGGTCCCAGGGCCAGCGACAAATGGCCCACGCCTTCGGCCAAAAGCTGTTCCACCGCCGGTTCCGGAAGGTGGATAAAGTCGGCTTGGCCGCTGCGAAATGCCGCCACTGCCTCGGCCAGTCCCAGGCCGGACAGCAGGGTCAGTCCCTCCACCTCTACTCCATGGTTGCGCAGGGCATACTGGAAGGAAGCCCAGGGCATGGGAGAAAAGCCCACCGGAATAATCGTGGAATCCGCAAAATCGGCCCATTGGAAGTCCCCGGCCGGTCGGCGCCCCAGGACAAAGAAACCGTCCCGAGAGTTTATCTCCGCAAAGTGGCGCGGCACGGTCTCCCCGCCCCAGTCGGCGGCGATGATCGAGCGCATAATGCCGCTCTGCACAATGTCCGCCGCCTGATGGTTCAGGGCGCTGAGCGGATGGGGAAACTGGGCCGGGCAGGTGGAAAACTCCACGTCCAAACCCTCGGTCTCCAGGAAACCACCGGCCACGGTCACGTAGATCGGCGTATAGAAAACGGTGCGGAAGGTTTCCATCAACCTTAGAGCGTAGCGTCCTTGAGCCATATATCGTCTCCGAAAGGTGGGGTTTGATCAATGAAAGATCGGCGAAAGATCGGCGCCGGATTTGCCCGACCGTCCGGCGGGGCCAGGCCAATAGGAAGGTCGTCCCTTGACCAGGCCGGTGGACTTCGTTGAAAGGGACTTAACGATGGAAGGAGGCTAGCTCGTACTACTGGCCGAAGCGGTTGTTTGCCGATTTCGACCGCACAGCCCGGTTTGTGAGGCTAAGTTCTGCCGGCTACCGGGCGGTCCGCAATGGGCCAACACGGTAGCCGTTACCTGCCGTCAGCGGTTACCTGCCGGTAGCTTCTAGTCTGCCGGTTGCAGGAAGTCTAACAAAGCGCCGACAAACTCCTCCGGACCCTCTATCTGGGGGATGTGTCCCAAGCCGGGCAGGATGGTCTTGCTGGCGTTGACGATGTTGTTATGCAGCAGTTCCTCGCCGTCCCGCAGCATATCCTTCTCCCCGTACATTACCAGGGTGGACGATGCTTTAATCAGGGGCAGGCGGGACATGATGTCGTAGTAGGACAGGGATTGATGCAGGTTACGGACCCATTCTCCGGCCTGTTCCCGGGTCTGGTTGGTGGCATCCACCCATTCCTGCTGGGGATTGGCAAAGGTGGCCCGTTCCTTCAACTGCTCCAATGTTCGCTCTTGGGCCATTCCGTTCTCGCTATAATCTGCGGCGGTATCCGCGACCCGTTGGCTGCCTCCCCAGGGGTTCCACAAGGGGCAGCCTACCAGGGCCAGCTTGTCCACCCGCTCCGGAAACCCGGCGGCCATTTCCGTTGCCAAACAGGCGCCAACCGAGTTGCCCACGTAGTGGCCCCGGTGGATGTTGAGCAGTTGGCAAGCGTCGTCAAGGGCCCGGGCATAGTCGGGGATGTTGAAATGGCGGGTCGGCTTATCCGAGTCGCCGTGGCCCAGCATATCAAAAGCGTAACAGGTGTAATGTTGGCTCAAGGCGTCAATGACGGTATGCCAGGCCCAAACGGAGGTGCCCAAAGGATGCAGCATCACCAGAGGATAGCCGCTGCCTTGCTTTACGAAGTGCATATTCCCTTCGCGGGTTGGCACAGAGTTGGTCAAATCCCGGCGGACAAACATAGATCCTCCTTATACAATGCGGAAACTGTAGGGAAAACAGGATACCCGGATCAAAACTCCACAAGGTTTAGAGCATTTTCCGTTATCCTACCTACCGGCCCGCCCTCTGTCAATTTGGATCGGCGACGAGATGATGGCGAATAGCGGATAGCCAACATAGTTCCGTTTGATTTTAGGGTTTGACCCCTACGGGGCTGACGTGCGCCCGCGCGGGTAGGGATTTGGGGGCATCATAGATATATTGAGCTTTTGGAGAGTTGTTTTGTTTGACTACACTTTACAGCAGTGGTTTCTAATCGGTATGTTCGCCGTCATTGGTGGTAGTGGGTTAATAGGCTTTTCCATATTTATAATCAATGTCATAAAGGAGAATCGCCGGAAGCCAGCCTCGACAGATGCGAATACCCCTGCGACAGAGCACATACCCCATCAACAGAACCTGAAGCCCCCACGCTAACCCCTGCAAGCAATCTCCGGCTAACGTGTCCCCAATGCAGCGTTCCTCTACTCGTGACAACGGTATGTACAGAAGTCCTTGTATTAACCAATGGACAGGCCCCAATGCAACAAAGAAGGCAAAGCTACATTCAGCAACCCACCACAGGGCAGGATTCTCCAATGAGAAATAGGCGGCTACCCCTCCGGCAAAGAAGAACAACATCGCCGTAGTCATTCTGACCGGCATTTCTATCCCAGGCATTTATCACCCCTTTGCTATCAGCCGACACTTGCCTTGCCCGTCACCACGATTTTGCGAGTGCCGCTAGACCCGCCCATCCCCCTCGGCTTTCTCGGTGTAGCCCGCCGCCGGAAAGCCGGTTCCCCCATTCCTGACGGCGGCACAATCCGGTAGGTGGGCCGTTCCAGAGCGGCAACCTTCCGGTATTCGTGCATTTGGTCCGGCGAGCCGTCATTGCCCCGTACCACGTCCGCCCATTCGTCATAGGGCAGTTTCACTCCGGCCTTGACCGCCGGCGGTTCCCCGTCCGCGCCCTCGTGGTCTCGGAAATTGTTGTAGGTCAGCGTCCAGCCGTCCAGATACCTTTGCCCCGTCTCCCGGCTGTCCAATCCCCGCAGGGTCTTGGTACGGGAGCGGTAGCTACCCTGTAGCCGTTTCGACATATTGTTGTTGACTTCCGCCTGTATCCCGTCCGCTTTGACGTGCTTGGCCAGGGGGAATACGCGGTCTATGGCCCCGTCATAGGAACTCAGCCTATCCGTCTTGATTTCCTTCGGTTCATTGGCGGCGGCTAACTTGGCCCGGCGCATTACCTCCGTACCCGCCCTGGTAGTCCGTTCTTTGGTCAGATAAGAGGCGAGGACGTAGCGGGTATCCTCATCCATCACGTTCCAATGCCAATACTTCTCGCCGCCGACCACGACCTGCATTTCGTCAGCAACCCAAACATCGCCGGTATGCGCCCGGTATTGGGGATTGCGGCTTTCGGTAACGGCCTCATCGGTGTATCGCTTGACCCAGGCATAGACGGTGTGCTTGGAAGGTTCGGGGATGTCGTGCTGTTTCTCCATAGTTTCGGCAATCTGCTTATAGGACATACCCATGTAGAACATTCTGACCGCCGCCCCGGTATGTTCGCTTTGGAGTTGCCGGCCCTGTGGTTTGCCGTTGTAACGAAAGCGGTTGCCACAGGGCTTACAGCGATAGCGTTGCTGGCCGTTCTGGAAGCCGTGCTTCACCACGTCGGGGGAGTCGCAATCGGGGCAGAGTATCTTGGTGGTAATGGTATCGGTGTATTCGGCCATAATCTTCCTCCCATTGCAGGGGCAGACTACCGATAGGGGCAGTCGGCCTCGGCACACAACCTTTTAGCTTTCTCAATTTCAATGCCGCAGGTGCAGGTACGTGGCGGCTTTGGTGTCTCCACCGGCTTTTCCGGTTCCCTTTTGTTCCGGTTCGTTGCCATACTTGACTCTCCTTATCTCATTTCAGCCCTACATCGGTTGGCGGCGTCCCTCGCTTTGGTCTGGGCCAGGTCTGCCATAGCCTCATTGTCCATATACCCGGCCCGCTTGTTATCCCGTACTAATCCAGAAAGTGTCAGTTCAGCCCGCTTTAAGTTGTTGCAGGGAGCGCACAGCAGAATCCGGTTGGTGATTAGGTTCTCCCCGCCGTCCTTTCGTGGGTCCCGGTGGTCTAGTTGCATATAACGGACGGGAAGGGCGATACCGCAACCGGCGCAAACTACGCTATCCCCGCTTGCTTGAGCGGTGGCGAGTATATCCCGCATCTCGGCGTGGGAAAGCCTCTCCCAGCGTTCCTTTATCCGACGTATCCGCAACTGTAAATCAGGTACGGTTGGAGTGTGGGGGTCGGGATTATCGGTGCGCTCCAGCGGGGTGGTGGCGTAGGTAATCGTTGGATTGGATTCGGTCAATAGCTGGCGGTTGTCGGCTATTCTTGCTCGCACAGCGTCAACCGCCCCGTCCCAAATATCCATACCTACCCATTGACGGCCCAAGCGTTCAGCCGCAATGGGCGTGGTGGCACACCCGCAGAATGGGTCAAGGACTACATCGCCGGGGTTGCTACTGGCGTGGATGATGCGCTCATAGAGGGCCAATGGTTTTTGCGTAGGGAAGCCGGTACGTTCTCCACTCGTCCGCCCAACCATGTCAATTTCCCAATAGTCCTTCATCCCAACGAGTGTGTACCAGCCTTTATTGTCTTTATATTCCTTGACACCAGCAAAATGGTAAGGCTTGAAATCTCGATTATAGGACTTTTCTTGCTGGGGATTAAAACAATACTGCCTTCCTATGGTGTACCACAAAATTGTGTCGTGCTTCCGACTAAAGTATCGTGAAGGACTCGCACCCCCTGATTTATAGCACCAAACAAGCTCATTTCTAAAGTTGCGTTGCCCAAAGATAGCGTCCATCAAGGCTTTGGCGTAGGCGTGGGCAGTATGGTCGATATGCAGATAGATACTCCCATCATCGGCCAAAACACGACGCATTTCGATTAAACGAATCCCTAACCAACAGAGAAAAGCAGCCATGCCTGGACTATGATTAACCCGGCCATTCTCTATGGCCTGCCAGACACCGGGCCAATCATCCTTGATAGCGTCCACCCATTCTTCGTGAACATCTCTATCCCAACTCCAGCGGTCAACAAATCTGGCCCCTTTAGCCAGGCTGTCGGGGGTAGCGTGAAAATCACGGGACTTGTTGAAGGGCGGGTCGGTAGCGATAAGATTGACTGTACCGGAGTTCATTCCTCGCAGGAAGTCCATGTTGTCGCCGTGGTACAGCGTCCGGTTGGCAAAGTTGCGGTCGGCCATAGACACCCCCCTACGTGCGTGTGCGCCCGTATGGTACTATAGGCCAAACCCTAAAATCAAACGGAACCGCCAACATTGGGACGTTGATTTCCCCGGAGTTATACGGCATTATACAATATATATTATAGCAAATGCCTACTATGTACTTTCTACGCACTGCTTCTCGGGTAGGGCATCCCTGAACGCGCGGCAGTTTCTCACGGGTGCCGGGGATTTCCCTGCGGACGAAAATGTCGCTTATACGTCGGCCCAAGGTTAAGGACGGTGCCCATGTGGACTAAGCAAGATTTGCAGCGGTTGGTGCAACGGCAGATAGGCGATTATCGGCTGATCATTGTTTCCAACCGCCAACCCTATATCCATAATCTGGTCGATGGCGAACCCCGGTATGTTGTACCTTCCGGCGGACTCACCGCCGCCCTGGATCCCTTGATGCAGGCTTGCGGCGGCACCTGGATTGCCTACGGCGGCGGTCAGGGCGACCCCTACATTGTGGACCGGAACGACCGGGTCATGGTTCCCCCGGACAACCCTTCTTATTCCCTGCGCCTGGTCTGGCTGACCGAGCAGGAAGAACAAGGCTACTATTACGGGTTTTCCAATGAGGCCCTGTGGCCCCTGTGCCACAATGCTTTTACCGAGCCGATCTTTGACCTGCGGGATTGGGAAACTTACCAGGCGGTCAATCAAAAATTTGCCGACATGGTGTTGGACGAGATTGACGGTAAACCCGCGGTAGTGCTGATTCAGGACTATCATCTGGCCCTGCTGCCCCAATATCTCCGCCGCGCTTCCCCGGGAATAATCACCGGCCAATTCTGGCACATCCCCTGGCCCCTTCCGGAGATTTTCCGCATTTGTCCCTGGCAGGAAGAGCTGGTGGAAGGACTGCTCGGCAACAATTTGCTGGGCTTCCACATCGGCGACCACTGCAACAGTTTTATGGATACCGCCGCTCGTACCCTTAATGTCGAGGTAAACGCCGAATATAATCGGATTGACTATCGGGGCGAGACTACCCTGGTGCGTCCTTTCCCGATTAGTGTTGATTTTGACGAAATCTGCAGCTTCTCCGAAAGTGACGCGGTAACCGAGGAAATGGAAAGGCTGAAGGATGAATTGGGCCTGGGCGGCAAGCTGGTCGGACTGGGGATTGACCGGGTTGATTATACCAAGGGAATACCCCACCGTTTCCGGGCCATTGGCCGTTTCCTGGAAAAACATCCGGAGTACCTGGGTAAGGTGACTTTTGTTCAGGCCGGGGTATTGAGCCGTAGCGACATTGATGCTTATCAACAGCTTTCGGAGCAGATTGAGGGGCTGCTGGAGGATATTAATGGGCGGTTTTCCCGGGACGGTTGGCAGCCGATTATTTATATGCCTGACGATTTGCCCGCCGTTACTTTGATGGCCTTGCGCCGGCTGGCCCGTTTCTGTCTGGTCAGTTCCCTTCACGATGGGATGAATCTGGTGGCCAAGGAGTTCGTTGCCAGCCGTTTCGACCATGACGGGGTCCTGATTTTAAGTCCCTTCGCCGGCGCGGCGTTGGAGCTAACCCAATCCCTCATTGTGAACCCCTATGCCACCGAGGAATTGGCCGATGCAATCTGGGAGGCAGTGACCATGCCGGAACAGGAACGCATCGTTCGTATGTTGCAAATGCGGGCCATCGTGCGGGAAAATAACATCTATAAATGGGCGGCGCGGCTGCTGGTGGAGCTGATGCAGTGCGCCCGCAGTTCCGCCTCCGGACGTTCCCAGTTTGCAGTCACCCCGGCCGGATGACGGGACCCTTCAGCCCAAGCTACACTAGCGAAGGGAGCGAACACCAGCCAATGCCACAGCTCCTGAATGTTTGGCCCCAGGTTAGCCGCCAAATCTCCGTTGCCCACCACGTGCTGCTGCTGCTCGACTATGACGGCACTCTTTCCCCAATCAAATCACGCCCCGACTTGGCCGTGCTGCCCCCCGATACCCGACACTCCTTGCGCCGAATTCATGGCAAGGAGTCATTCACCCTGGGCATCGTCAGCGGCCGGGGGCTGGACGACGTTACGGCGATGGTGGACATTTCAGGTCTGATTTACGCCGGCAACCACGGGCTGGAAATCCAGGGGCCGCACCTGGACTTTGTTCACCCGGAGGCGGAAGGTCTGAAGCCCGAACTGGATACAATCCTTGCGATGCTGCAAGAGCGGTTGTCGGACTATACCGGCGTTTTAGTAGAAGGCAAGGGGCTGAGCCTGAGCGTCCACTACCGTCTCACCCCTGAAGAGTTGCGGCCACAGGTTAACGCCGGGTTTGAAGCGGTGGTGGCCGAGGTCAAAAATGCCGGAAGAGTCAGGATAACCCGTGGCAAGGAGGTTCTGGAGGTGCGGCCCAACGTGGCCTGGGACAAGGGCCGGGCCATCGCCCGAATTGCGTCAGCCTTCCCTCCGGGAACCCTGGCGATTTTTTTCGGGGATGACGTTACCGATGAGGACGGTTTTGCAGCGGTGCACGAGCTCAACGGCATTTCCGTTTTCGTGGGAGCAGCCCGCCAACCTACTTGCGCCCATTACCGGCTGGATTCTCCCAAAGAGGTGGCGCAAGCGCTGGAACTAATGGCTGGGTTGTAGTGGTTCCTTGGCCGGTCAATCCGGCGACTTCCCCGATTCCTTGACCGCCTACCCTTCCTGCTCTATTTTTATCAGTTTTTCCAACCGGCGTTGGAACCGGGGTTCAGGGAGGAAACCGGCGGACAAGAAGGCTCCCAGAATCTCTTTGGACAAGTCCTGGCCGATGATACGGGCGCCCAGGCAAATCACGTTCATATCGTCGTGTTCCACGCCCTGCCGCCCGCTGTAGGTGTCGTGGCAGAGTCCGGCCCGTACGCCGGTTACTTTGTTGGCAGTGATACTGGCCCCTACGCCGCTGCCGCAGACAATTATTCCCCTTTCCGACTCTCCGGCCTGCACCGACCTGGCTACTGCGGCCGCAAAATCCGGATAATCGTCCTCCGGGTCCAGGGCATGGGCTCCCAAATCAACGACCTGATGACCGCAGGATTCCAGCCACGGTTTCAGCAGTTCCTTCAGGGTAAACCCGGCATGGTCGGCGCCGACCGAGATTCGCATATCACTAGACTCCGCTGTTGGATGATGTTTGGTTGCACAATTGACTGGCGTTGGGTTGACTTCGCCGCCAACTTAACTCAAGCATACATCTTCAGCATACTTTCAACCGGCGGGGTAGGCAATAGCTCAATCAAATCTCGACCAGGTAATCCCGACCGGCCTGCGCAAAACCAGGGCTGCCCCGACCGTGCAGCGCCCCGTCGGGCGTAGCTTCCCATATTGATAATTGGCCTATTTAGGTACTGGCGGGGTCGGTTTGAGTTGCTTTGCTTTAGCCCCGGCGCATAATTGTTACCGGATTCACAATCGCTTTCGGATATGCTAGAATGCCATTTTGCTGGCGCCCCTTAAGGGTTGGTGTTGTTGGGTGGCAGGCGTTGGCCGGCATAGGATTAAGGTAGCGGGGCGGTGGGGAGCAAGTGGTAGAGTAGGTGGCAGTTTGATCAAAGCCATATTTTTTGACTTCTATAATACCCTGGTGCGGTTCTGGCCGCCCCTGGACCAGATTCAGCAAGCCTCTTGCCGAGAGTTGGGATTTGTCGTATCTGAGGAAGGCATCAACTATGGATACTCGGTGGCCGACGTTTACTTCAACAGTGAAAACGAAAATAAACCCCTGGCCGGTCGCACCGAGGTAGAACGCCTGGACTTCTTTTCCCGCTACGAACAGGTTCTGTTGGAAAATGCCGGATTGTCCGTCTCGCTGGATTTGGCCCGGCAAATATGGCAGATCGCCATCAGCGTCCCCAAGGACTTTATCCTCTTTCCCGATACCCTGCCGACCCTAAAGGGGTTAAGCAGCCAGGGCTATCGTCTGGGCGTGATTTCCAACCTGCGGCGGGATATGGACCAGCTTTGTCAAAACCTGGGCTTGGCTCCCTACCTGGAGTTCTGCCTGACTTCCGCCGATGTCGGCGTCGAAAAACCGGACCCGGCAATTTTCACCGCCGCTTTAGAGCGGATAGGCGTAAACCCCGCGGAGGCGATACACGTCGGGGATCAACCCCGTTCCGACGCGGTAGGCGCCCGGGCGGTAGGGATACATCCGGTTTTATTGGACCGGGGCGGCTGGCAGTCCGACGAAACCGATTGTGTTCGAATCGCCGGCCTTTCGGAGCTGGGCGCTCTTCTGGTCAACGCACCTGATTCCCTCATAGTGAAACCCTCCAAACTCGAGACTGCGCCATTCTATCCCGGGGAGCAGGCCGCCGAATAACCCCGGGGCGGCCATTCTCTCACCGCCTAATCCCCGGTTATCCCCCGGCTATCTCAATGCTCAAGCTAAGCCAGGAGGCAGACCATGACTGAATCGGTATCGCAACCAAATAACAGCTCCGACCTGAACGGCTCAGATCCGGTAAGGGTTATCGTTTGGTACGATTATATTTGACCCTGGTGCTACGTCGGCCTGGAGCGGGTCGACAAGTTGGGCCAGGACTATAACATTGCCGTGGAGGGGCGGGCTTACTTGCTCCGTCCGGATACCCCCAAAGAGGGCTTGCAGCGTCAAGCCCGTTCCGGAGAAACCGAGGACGAGTTGAGCGAGCCAATTCGCTCTCAGGTGCGCGATGCTAACCTGATTATGCGTCCGCCCCGGGTTACTCCCAATACCGGCTATGCCCTGGAAGCCACCGAGTATGCCCAGCAGCAGGGCAAGTTTATGGAGTTTCACCACGCCGCCTATAAGGCCTATTGGGAGGACGGGAAGGACTTGGGGCAACTAGCGGCGATTGAAGAGGTGGCCGGGTCGGTGGGCCTGGACACTGACGAGCTGATGGACCGGCTGCAAAGCCGTCATTATTCCTCCAAGGTGATGGAGCAATACCAGGAGGCGCTGCAGTACGGCATCCGGGGAATACCAACTTTTGTGGTAGGCAACCTGCTCTTCACCGGCGCCCAACCCTACGATATTTTCAAGTCGGCGATGAATCAGTATTTGAAGGGCGAGTAGTCGGCGAGACGCGGTCATCCCGGAATTTCTCAAGCCGATACCTGTCCGTTATATCGCTGAACCGGAGCCTGGCCCGGAACCGTCGCGTCAAAAGACCCGGTTCCGGGTTCGTTTTAGGTTGAACCTGCTCGCTTCCCTGTGGTAACATTTACAGAAGAGATTGTTACAAAAATCACTAACTACCCTTATTCACGAACTTTACTTTAAGGGCGCTGGGCGAATCTCGCTCCCGAGGTAGATGGGGCCAAGGAGCCCAAACGATGGATGGGTTGAAGCAACGAATCAGGAAGGCCGTCCACAATCAACCTCAACCTACCGTTACTATCCTCTCCTCCTTGCTCGCCGTTGAAGACGAGTTGGGCTATATCCCCAAAGAAGCCGTGCAAGCGGTAGCCGGGTTTAACCGGGCCACCGTTAACGATGTTTGGGCGGTGGTTTCTTTTTACCCCAACTTTCGTACTGTGCCACCCTGCGAGCATCATGTCGAGGTTTGTTGGGGCCCGTCTTGCCACTTGGTCGGGGCGATGCCGGTTATTGCCGCCGTTCTGGAGGCTGCCGGACTGGCGGCGGAGGGAGACACGCCGGACGGCAAGCTATCGGTGCGCTACAACACCTGCCTGGGGGCTTGCGCCCAAGCGCCGGTAATGTCCGTTGACCATCGACTAATGGGCCGCCTGTCTCCGGAGCGGGCTCGGGACAATCTAATAAAGACTTTGAGCAAGTCCCTGGCCGACGCCTGGCAAGGATAGGGTGGAGCAGGAATGGGGGCAATGCCTCGTTTTGAGAAAATCTTCGTTCCGAAGGCCGTAGGCCGGGCGCTCCCCGGAAGTTGCCGCTATCCGGCGAATCCCTTGAGTAAAAATTAGTATGGCCCCAACCTTTGAGGACATTCAGGCTCAGGCCCGGCAACGCTGGCAGTCGTTGACTAAAGGCAGCCATACCTGGATTCGGGTGGGCACAGCTTTGTGCGGCCAAGCCGCCGGGGCCGATGAAGTAGTTAGGGCCATCGAAGAGTCCCTGAAGCGGCACGGCGCGACCGCTGCGGTAAGCCGGGTTGGGTGCCTGGGCCTCTGTTTTGCCGAACCCCTGGTGGATGTGCTGGTGCCCGGCCAGTCTCGCGTCTTCTATGGCAATGTTACCCCGGAGAGAGCCGAGGAGATTGTCGTTCGCCACGTATTACATGGAATACCGCTGGAAGACCTGGCCCTGGGTTACCTGGGTTGTGACGACGAAAAAGACGGCGACCCGGAGAGTGGTTCCCCGAATGTCGCCCCGTCCCATGCCGCAGGCTTACCTGACTTGAACCGTCACCCCATGCGGGCCAGGGAACAGCGTATCGCCCTGCGCAATGCCGGACATATTGACCCGCTGGACCTGTTCCAGTATGTGGCTAACGGCGGCTATCATGCCCTGAATCAAGCCCTGACCGAAATGACCGCCGCCGACGTCCTGGAGCAAGTCAACGTTTCCGGTCTGCGGGGCCGGGGCGGCGCCGCCTTTGCCACTGGGACCAAGTGGCGGTTCCTGGCCGGGTCAAATGCTCCGGTCAAGTATGTCCTGTGCAATTGCGAGGAAGGCGACCCGGGCGCGTTTAACGATAAAGGTATCCTGGAAAGCGATCCGCATACGGTGGTGGAGGGCATCATTCTGGCCGGCTACGCCACCGGCGCTCATTACGGGTATATATTTATTCGCCACGGGCACGACGGCCCCATCGAGCGGACCCGCGCCGCCATCGCCCAGGCTTACGAGTTGGGCTTGCTGGGCGAAAATATCCTCGGTTCCGGGTTCAGCTTCGACCTGGAAATTGCATTGACCGGGGATTCTTACGTTTCCGGCGAGGAAACCGCCCTCATGGAGGCCATCGAGGGTAGCCGCGCCATGCCCCGGTACCGTCCGCCCTTTCCGGCTCAGGTCGGGGTGTTCGGCAAGCCAACCAACGTAAATAACGTCAAGACCCTGGCCTACGTTCCGGAGATTATCGCTCGCGGCGGCGAATGGTTCGCCGGCATCGGCCACGAACGCAGTACCGGCACGGTGATTCTCTGTCTCACCGGCGCTTTGAACTATACCGGCATGGTGGAACTGCCGATGGGCATCAATCTGCAGGATGTGCTTTACGAAATTGCCGGGGGCATTCCCAATGGGCGGAAGCTCAAGTTTATCCAAACCGGCGGGCCGCTGGGCGGCGTCCTTAGCGCCGAAGCCACCGATTTGGCCCTGGATTTTGAAGTGTTTCGCAACGCCGGAGCCATCCTTGGTTCCGGTGGAATCATTGCCGCCGACGAGGACACCTGCGTGGTGGACTTGACCCGGGTACTCATCGCCTTTTGCCAGTATGAGTCCTGCGGCAAGTGTTTCCCCTGCCGAATGGGTATGAGCCATCTGCTGGAAGTGCTGGAACGTATTACCCGTCTGGAGGGGAACTCGGAAGACCTGGCTTTGATGCGGACCATTGGCGAAAATATGCAGGCCGGTTCGCTGTGCGGTCACGGGCAGTTGGGTTTTAATCCGGTAGCCTCGGCCTTGCGTTATTTTGCCGACGAGTTCGATACTCACATTAACGAGCGACTTTGCCCTACCGGACGCTGCTGTGCGCCTTATTTTTCGCCCCAACTCAGCCGGAGATAAACTAACAACGCCCGTTACCTAGCCCGGTTTCAAGGCCGGGCCGGAGAGGATGGAATGCCCGACGATATCACCATCGCCATTGACGGAATCGAGATAAAAACTCAGCCCGGAAAAATGGTCCTGGAAGCGGCGGTTGACGCCGGCATATATATCCCCTACTTGTGCTATCACCCCGGCATGAAACCCTTTGCCGCCTGCCGAATGTGCGTTGTTTCGGTGGAAGGCGGCCGGGGCTATCCCGCCGCCTGCACCCTGCCGGTTCAGGACGGTATGAGCATCCGCAGCGAGACTCATGAAGTAAATGAACTGCGTCGCTCAGTAATGGAAATGCTCATCGCCGAGCATCCCAGCGGCTGTCTCACCTGCCACCGCGTTGATATTTGCGGCCCCAACGATATTTGTCTCCGCCATGTGTCGGTTAATGACCGCTGCGTCACCTGCCCCAAGAACGAACGCTGCGAATTCAAGGACACGGTGCGCTACCTGGGGATGGAGCTGGAATCGGCCCTCAATTACAACTACAAGCAGATTCCCCTGGAAGTCAGCGACCCTTTCTATGACCGGGACTATAACTTGTGCATCACCTGTGGACGCTGTGTACGGGCCTGCGAGGAAATTCGCGGCGATAACGCAATTACCTTCACCGAGCGGTCCGGTAAAGCCTTGGTCGGCACCTCTTTTGGCTCCTCTCTGCTGGAATCGGGCTGCGAGTTTTGCGGCTCCTGCATCGATGTTTGTCCGGTGGGCGCGCTGGTGGAACGGGAACATAAGTGGGAAAAGGCGCGGACGGTAGAACGTACCGTCTGTCCCCACTGCCCGGTCGGCTGCCAGCTAAATCTGGAACTAAACGGCCGCGGCGAGCTTATCCGGGTCGTACCGGAGCATAATTCTCCGGCCAATCGGGGGCAGGCTTGCTTTAAGGGTAAGTTTGGCCTGGAGTTCATCAACAGCCGGAGCCGGTTGCGGCAACCGATGATTCGCCGCAATGGAAACCTGGTCGAGGCTACGTGGGGGGAAGCGCTGGACTTTGTTGCCGGGCAGCTTTCCCGGTATAAAGGCGATTCCTTCGCCTTGCTGGCCTCGCCCGACGGCACCAACGAAGAACTCTACCTGGCGCAGAAATTTGCCCGGGCAGTGATGAACTCCAATAACGTGGACCTCACCTCTAACGTTCAGCCGGAACTAACCATTGCCCTGGAGCAAGCCCTGGGTTACGGGGCGGCGACCAATCCTATCTGGGACTTGGAGCAAGCCGGTTGCATCCTGGTTTTTAATTCCAACCTCACCGAGGCCAACAACGTGGTGGGCGTGCCGATTAAGCGGGCAGTGCAGAACGGCGCAAATCTGGTTGTTATCGACCCCCGGGAAGTAGAACTGACCCGTTATACCCGCTGCTGGCTCCGGCCCGCCCCCGGCACCGAGCTATTGGTTCTGGGTGGCATCCTGCGGGAGCTGCTAGACCAAGGCCTGGTAGATACGGAGTGGATTGAGCGCAATTGTGAGTCCCCCACTACACTCTACTATTATTTGAACAACCTGGACCTGGGTGAAGTTGCGGCAATTACCCAGGTCTCTCAGGAACGGATTGCCGAAGCCGCTCGACTGTTCGGAGAGGCGGATTGCGCTGCTCTATGCTACGCTCTGGATAACGTCCCTGAAGATTTGCAACGGGACTGTGTCAATGCCCTGGTTAACCTGGTTTTGCTGACCGGAAACGTGGGCAAACCCGGCGCCGGTATCTACCCGATGCGTCAGGGCGCCAACGAACAGGGTTCCTGGGACATGGCTTGTATCCCCAACCGCCTGCCCGGAGTTGGACCGGGCTTCCTCTCCGAAGCCGACGCCCGACGGAACAGCCAGACCTGCCGCGAACTGGAGGAGCGTTGGGAATGCTCGCTGCCCACCGCGCCGGGTCGAGGCATCGCTGAAACACTAGCCGCCGCCCGGGATGGATCGGTCAAGGCGATGATGGTAATTGGCGACAGTTCCAATCTCGCTAACCGCCGGTTGGGAGAGGGCTTGGACGCCCTCCGAAACCTAGATTTCCTGGTGGTGATGGATTCTTTTCTCAGCGCTCCGGCCCAATTGGCCGACGTGGTGCTGCCCCGTTCGACCTTTGCCGAAAAGGATGGCACTTATACCAATTTGGAGCGGCGCATCCAGAGAATCCGGCCCGTTTTAGCCCCTGGAAAAGGTGAGGCCAAGTCCGAACAGTGGTTCCTTATCGAATTGGCCAAAAGGCTTGGCGCCCCGGGTTTTGATTACCCGTCCGCCGAAGCGGTGATGGACGAAATTGTCCAGGTTGTGCCCAACTACGCCGGCCTATCCTACGGGAGGCTGGAGTCGGAATCCGCTTTGGTACTGCGCAGCGGTCTGGAAAGTCCCAAGCCCACCCAGCTCCTCTATGCCAGTAAAGAGTACCGGGGCATTCAGTGGCCCGGCTCGACAACGTCCAGGGTCGGTACCGCGGTCTTATATCTTGACGGTTTCCCGTCGGGCCGGGCCGAACTAATCGTTCCCCGGTTCCGCTCTTCCCAGGCGCCGCCGGATGAAGAATATCCGGCCTGGTTTGTTCCGGGTCGGGTGCTGTTCCAGGAAGACCGGGAAATCAACGTGGTAACCGAGACTAGCGGCAGCAGCAGCGGCAACGTTAGCCGCAACCGGATCGTCCGTGATGAACTGGTAGAGCTGAACCCGTCGGACGCCGACTCCTGGTCTATCTCCGAAGGTGATATGGTGGAAGTGCAGACCCGACGAGGCCGTTTGGCCGGTCTGGCCAGGGTGGACTCCGAAATACCCGCCGGCGTGGTTTCGGTGGTGACTCTTTTCGGCCAACTAGCGGTTGACCTTCAAGCATCGGAGGACCCGGATCCTATGTCCAAAGTGCCTGGGCTGGATATCCTTGCGGCCCGGGTAGTTAAGTCCGATGAAGCGGCCAGGGCGGCCGCGGGCTGAAATCATTATTGGAATTGGCGACGTGCTGCGCTGCGGAATTGATCGCTCGCAGCTTATAATGGATATCGTTAAACTCCGGACCCGCGCCATTTATCGGCGGCTGGCAATATTTATGGATTGTCAATAATAATTGAAACCCTTACGCCCGACGGCCGGGCGCCCGCTCCAAATCGAATGAGGTGTGAAGATTTTGACCAATAATAATTCAGCAGCAGTCGGTGAAGCTGTGGAATCCCGCCCCAGCTACCGTACTGACAACTTGCCCCAGGCCAGGTTGGTGTCCCGAAAGGACATTACCGAAGATTTGATGATAATCCAACTGGAGCCGGTGGACGGCCGGATTGGTTTCAAGCCAGGTCAGTATTGCACCCTGGGTAAAGAGGGCGTTGAACGGGCATATTCCATTGTGTCCGCTCCCCACGAGCCTTTTCTGGAAATTTTTGTAGAACTGGTCCATGAAGGTGAATTAACTCCCAAAATGTGGCGATTGGAGCTTGGCGAGACCATGTCGGTCCGGCCGCTTCCCAAGGGGCTTTTTACCTTGAACAACGAGGTGCACCATCATCTCATGGTAGCCACCGTAACCGGAATCAGCCCCTACCTGAGTATGATTCGGGATTACCTGTACCGGGGTGGCGAAGGCCACCATTTCTATGTTCTCCTTGGCGCCAGCTACTGGTACGAACTTGCCTTCGATGGTGAGTTGGTGGAATTGGCGGCCAGCCATCCCGAATGCGTGAAGTTCGTCGCTACCGTAAGTCGTCCTGAAGATAAGCGTAACGCCGGTTGGACGGGCGAAACAGGCCGGGTGAATAACCATGTCGAGCGGTTCCTTACGGAGTTCAAGCTGCCTAAAGACGACACAATGGTCTATACCTGTGGACACCCGGGGATGATTGCCGACGTAAGGGAACAGGTTACCCCGCAGGGCTGGCAGTTCAAGGAAGAGCGTTTTTGGAAAGAATAGCGCCAGCTCCCTCTATTGCCGGCTGACCTGATTGACCGGGTCACGATTCCAAAGGTCGTGACCCGGTTTCAGCAGCCCTTGGTTATCTCTTCTTGCATAGGATAAAATGGCGCTAAACCCGGATGGATGAGTTTGAGTCTTTCTGACCCGGCCAGCGGGGTAACATTGACGCCGGTACGCCGCCAATACCTTAAAATAAAACACGCCTACCCGGACGCCCTGGTGCTGTTCCGGCTGGGCGACTTTTACGAAACCTTCGACGATGATGCGCGCCTGGCGGCCCGGGAACTGGAGATAACCCTGACGTCCCGAAACATGGGCAAGGGGCTGAAAATCCCGATGGCCGGCGTCCCGGCCCACTCTCTGGAACCCTACCTGGCCCGCCTTATCAAGAAGGGCCACAAGGTGGCAATCTGCGAACAGCTCACCGACCCGGCGACGTCCCGCGGCCTGGTGGAGCGCGACGTCGTTCGGGTGGTTACCCCCGGCACGGTTCTGGAATCCGCTCTGCTGGATCAGAACTCCAACAACTATCTGGCCGCGGTGGTTGAAGACGGTCCGGCGGTGGGGCTGGCCTACGTGGACATCTCAACCGGCGAGTTTGCCGCCACCCAACTTCCTTCCGAACGCCTGCTGCCGGAACTGGAACGCATCGCCCCGGCGGAAATCCTGGTTCCCGCCGCCGATTCCCTGCCAAGCTGGGTCGGCGAGGAGAACCGGGCCGCTACGATGGGGGCCGCTACGATGGGAGCCGCCGTGATGGGAGCCGCTGCTATGGGAGCCAGCGTGAAGGGAGCCGCCGTGATGGGGGCCGCTTCGGTCGAGTCAAAAACGGGTGGGGACCAGCGTGGACCAGGCTCCAACGACTTTTCTTTTACTCCCTATCCTCTGACACAATTGAACCCGGCAACCTTTGACCTGGACTTGGCCCGGGCCGTCCTGCTGGCTCAGTACGAGATACGCTCTCTGGAATCCTTTGGCTGTGAAAACCTGCCCCTGGCGGTGCGGGCTGCCGGCGCTGTCGTGGACTATCTGGGCCAGACTTACAAGACGGTCAAACCACGCCTGGCGGCCCTCAGTGTCTATTCCAGCGGCGATTATATGGTTCTGGACCCCCAGACCCGACGTAACCTGGAGTTGTTCCAGGCCGGGCGTTGGGAAAACCGGAAATTGTCCCTGCTGTCTGCCCTGGATTTAACCCGCACCCCGATGGGCGGTCGGCTCCTGCGCCGTTGGATGGGACAGCCGTTATTGCAATTGGAGGAGCTGGAACGCCGCCTGGACGCGGTGGAGCATTTCTTTAAGGACGCCTTTCGGCGCGGCGATGCTCGTACCGCTCTGACCAATGTCGCCGACCTGGAGCGAGTCCTGAGCCGGGTGCAATCCGGGACGGTGGCTCCCCGGGAGTTAATCGCGCTCAAGACCGGTATAACCGCCTCTGGCCGCCTCGCCGCTACCCTGGAAGGAGAAGGCGCTGACCAGTTGGCCTGGCTATTCCGGCAGTTATCCCCGGTGCCGGAGGCGGCAGCCCTTATTGAAGAGTCTATCGCCCCGGACCCGGCGGGCAGCCTCGGCGAGGGCAACATCATCCGGGAAGGCTTCTCCCCGGAACTGGACGAACTGAAAATCGCCTCCCGCGACGCCCGGGGTTTCATCGCCGGTCTGGAGGCGCGGGAGCGGGAACGCACCGGCATCCGCAACCTGCGAGTGGGGTACAACCAGGTATTTGGTTACTATATTGAAATCAGCAAGGCCAACCTGGGCCAGGTGCCCGATGATTACACCCGCCGCCAGACCCTGGCTAACGGCGAGCGCTATATCGTGCCCGAACTCAAAGAGTATGAATCCCTGGTACTAAATGCCCGGGAACGAATTCAGGAAATGGAACGGTCGTTGTTCCGGCAAGTGTGCAGCCAGATTGGAAACTATGCCGAGTCCATTGGCCGCCTGGCCGCCGGCATCGCCGCGCTGGACGTGTTTTCCGCCCTGGCCGAGGTGGCAGCGGTTCATGGATACGTCCGCCCCCGGCTGAATCTGGACAATGCCGTCAGTATCAAGGACGGTCGTCACCCAGTGGTGGAGCAGACCCTGGGGTCAGGGGCTTATGTTCCCAACGATGTGCAGCTTTCCAATGAAGACGCTCGTATCGTTGTCCTTACCGGCCCCAACATGGCGGGCAAGTCCACCTATATCCGCCAGGCGGCCATAATCGTCCTGATGGCCCAAATCGGCAGCTTTGTTCCGGCGGCTGAAGCCACGATTGGCCTGGTTGACCGGATATTTACCCGGGTGGGCTTGCAGGACGATTTGACCACCGGTCAGTCCACCTTTATGGTGGAGATGGTGGAAACCGCCGCCATCCTGAATCAGGCCACGCCCCGGTCCCTGGTAATTCTGGATGAGATCGGACGGGGCACCAGTACCTACGACGGTCTTTCCATCGCCCGATCGGTCATTGAACATCTGCACAACGACCCTCGCCTCGGCTGCAAGACCCTGTTCGCTACTCACTACCATGAACTGACCGAACTGGCCCACACCCTGCCCGGCGTGCGCAACTTCAGCGTCGCGGTGGTTGAGGAGGAGGGACGGGTAGTATTCCTGCACCGCATTGTAGCCGGCGGCGCCGACCGCAGCTATGGCGTCCACGTGGCGCAACTGGCCGGGTTGCCCCGGGCGGTGGTCAATCGGGCCTGGGAAGTCCTGGAGGAGCTGGAAAAGCCCGGTTCTAACCGCAAAAGCCCGGCTAAACGTAGTAGCAAATCCGAGTCGGCGGCGCGGCAAATGCCCCTGTTCCAGCCGGACCAGCCTCTAACCGATGCGGTAATGAACTTGGACATTCCCAACTTGACCCCGCTGGAAGCAATCAACAAGCTCTATGAATTGCAGGAAAAGGCCCGCAACCCGGAGGATCGGCTCTCCTGAATCCCCGGCCCGGATAACCAGCGGCTCAACCGCTTTGCAATTGCTCCAACAATGGCCCGCTCAACGCTTTCAGTTTCTTGACCACAATGGCTAAAATATCGGTGGCGGTGAGCCGGAGCCTGGAGAGCTAGTCAAATACAGGTAAAGAAAGCAGGCTCGCCCGAGGTGTGTATGAGCGAAAAGGCAGAGTTTTTCTGGTGGCCCCGTTGATCTTCCTGCCGCAAGGTAAGGGAGTTGCTCTTACAAAAGGGACTGGAATTGGAGGAACGGGATTTCTTTAAGGAACCCTTCAGCGAGACGGAAATTAACCACCTTGCCACGCTGGCGCCGCTGTCTGAGCTGTTTGCCTGGCGTAGTCCCAGCCTGAAGAAGTTGGGCTTGGCCGGGCAGGAACTACCCGACGCCGAATTGTTGAGACTGATGCTTCAGGAACCGCGCTTAATCCGGCGTCCGGTGACCCGGTTGGGCGGCAAATTGCTTATCGGCGCTAACTTGAACGTCATCGGTCAAGCCTTGACCGATGCGGGAATTGACGCCGGCTGACGCCGGGAGTTGGTCGCGGGGGTTTAGGTTGGGCCGGGTTCGCAACGAGTCGCGGGGTGACACTACCGTTACGTTTCAATGTTGCCCTTGCTTATATATTAGTTTTTGTGATAATCTCATAGGGCATTTTTGTGGGGAGATTGGCGTCGGCAGATGAAGATATTTTTTGATGTGGATTACACCATCCTCGGGCTGGACGACACTTTGCGACCGGGTACCAAGGAAACCTTTCAAAAACTCTTGGACGACAACCATGAAATCTACATTTGGTCCGGTATGGGAGAACGCTGGGAAGTGATCGAAAAGCACGATCTTAATCCCTTCATCAGCGGCGTCTATGAGAAACCGACCCACCACTTTCTTGAGCGGCTGGAGGAATTGAAGATTCCCTGTGAACCGGATTTTGTAATTGACGACTACCCGGAAGTGGTGGCCGCTTTTGGCGGCGCCTGGGTTCCTCCGTACTTCTTTGCCCGTAACGTGGACCAACAGATGGACCGCGTTTATCAAATGGTGTGCGATTTTGCCAAGGAAGGCACCTCGGAAGATAAGCAGTATCGCGCCAAAGGCACCGTCCTGCCCCTATTTTAACCTGACGGCCGCGGTTACTTTTCAGGCGTATTAGTTGTAGCGAATCAGTCAGCCCGCTAGTTTTGCCCGACGGCAGGGACAATTCTATGACCATCCCGCCGGCCATTAAAGTGTTACCTCCGGAGTTGGCCGCCCAGATTGCCGCCGGCGAGGTCGTGGAACGTCCGGTGTCGGTGGTCAAGGAGTTGCTGGAAAACTCCATTGACGCCGGCTCCACCCGGATCACCGTCGAAATAAAGGGCGGCGGCATCGAGCAGATAAGGGTTACCGATGACGGTTCCGGCATCGCCGCCACCGACGTATCTTTAGCCTTTCAGCATCACGCCACCAGTAAACTAATCTCCCCGGAAGACCTGGACGCCATCGCTACCCTGGGCTTTCGCGGGGAAGCCATTCCCAGTATGGCCGCCGTGTCCCGGATAACCATGACCACCCGCCCGGCAGGCGCCGACCTGGGGCATTCTATTGAATTTGCCTGGGGCAATCCGATTCGGGACGGTATTCAGGGTTGCCCTCCGGGAACCTCGGTTGTTGTTGCCGACCTCTTCGGCAACTTGCCCGCCCGCCGCAAGTTTCTCAAGTCTCCGGCTGCGGAGGCTGCACGAGTCCACAACCTGATTTCCCGTTATGCTCTCGCCTACCCCGAAATTAGCTTCCGGCTAACCGTGGGCGACCGGCAGGCGCTTTCTACCTCAGGCAACGGCAAATTGACCGAGGCGCTGTTGGCGGTGTACGGCGCGGAGGTGGCCGCCGGTATGCTGGAAGTTGACAGTGAAGAGCCGTCAGTCGGCTACCGGATTGAGGGATTGGTCAGCGCCCCCAGTCTTCACCGGGCCAACCGGACTTATATGACCTTTTTCGTCAACCGCCGCTGGATTCAGAGTAGAACCCTTTCCTTTGCCCTGGAGGACGCTTACCGCGGGTTGCTGCCCGAAAAGCGATACCCCCTGGCAGCGCTGAACTTGACCCTACCCTTTGGCGAAGTGGACGTTAACTCCCATCCGGCCAAACGAGAGGTTCGATTCCACCAGGAAGGTAAGGTTTATTCGTCGTTGCAGCGGGCCGTGCGGTCGGCTCTGGTTGCCACTGCGCCAGTGCGGGATATGCGCGGGCCGGGCCGGGGGACGCCGTCGCCGGGTTCTGGGCTTTCCGCGTCAGTGGGACCCGGTTTCTTCCGTAGCCCATTTGATACCGGGAGTACCGGCTCCCTTGGCCCTGACGGTTCTGACATATCCCAGTCAGCGAGCGGCGGCAGCGGCAACGATGTCCGAAACGCTGGCAACTACGGCAGGAGCAGTTATAGCGGCGGCAACAGCCTGGATGGGGTCGGGCCACCGGATGCGGCCCTTACGCCGCAGCAAGCTTTACCGGCTCTAAGGGTGGTGGGCCAGGTCAGGCTCACTTACATCGTGGCGGAAAGCCCCGACGGAATGTATTTGGTGGACCAGCACGCCGCCCATGAGCGGGTGTTGTTTGACCGCATAATCCGGCGCGCCGCCCAACGGGAAGCCCAATCGCAACCGCTGCTGGCTCCGGCCCCGGTGGACTTAACGCCGGGGCAGATCGAGACTCTGGACGGAAATCGGGAGTTTCTGGGGGCTTACGGCTTTGAACTGGAGCACTTCGGGGATAGCAGCTATCTGGTACGCGCGGTGCCGTCCATATTGACCACCCGAGATCCGGGCAAGTCGCTTTTGGACGTGCTGGACCTGGTGGCCTTCGAGGGTTTGTTGCGGGAGCGGGATGACGTACTGGCCGCCTCGGTTGCCTGCCACAGCGCCATACGCGCCGGCCAATCTATGACCGATGCCGAGATGCGCTCCTTGCTGGAGCAGTTGGAAGTGACGGATAGCCCCCACACTTGTCCTCACGGCCGCCCCACGGTGATACACTTCAGTTCCTACCACATGGAGCGCGAGTTCGGACGCAGCTAACTCCGGTTGTCGGATAGCCCCGGCGGCCCACAGTTGCACGCATTTGGGGAGTGAGGTCTCTCCAGGTTCGATACGCCGCCCGATTTCCCTTCACTGCCCAAACCCGGGTTTGGACAAGGCGCAGCACAATGCAACCCGATATAACCGGGGAAGACCGGAAAACTTGCGCGCGGGAAAGGTGGAAGGTGGCTTTAGCCGTTCCGCCGGGGATCCAGCCTCGGGTCTTGAGCCGGATGGAAGATGGATGTGGGGCCGGGAAGCTCCTGGGCCAAGTTCGAAGTAGGTTTCCGGCCAAAGCGTACTAACCCGACCGAAACGGCGGTTAATGCGGCGGCCCCGATTCCCAGCTTGGCAAGGAAACTGCGGCGGCTCTGTCCGCTATTATTGGTATTGGCGGGAGTGGTTTCGCTCGTCTTCTTCAGCACTGATGCGCTCCAGTTCAACTAATTAGCTTGGTTTCATACGGCAACCGGCTTTTCCGGGTGTCGGTCCGGTGGCGTTGGGTCCGGCCTGCCGTGCAATTGCCCGGGTTAAATCGATGTCAGCTCTAGCATTATATCAGTCTCAAAAGGACAATGCATCTACCCAAAGTCTTTCGATCAGAGTCTTTAAATTGTATTTAGAAAACCGCTCAGGGTGAGCGGAAATATTCCCAAGCTGTGACTTTTGAAAGACTCAAAGCCTTTCCGACGTTGAACCGGCCCTTTAATCGCAACCTGAAATTGGCGGTGGGGGTAGCTTCCGGACGGGTTACCCGGCGGTCAAATCCCCCAACAACAGTTGGGCCACTTGTCGGCCCATCCGCACGGAATAATTGGTGCCCCGGTCCTCCGGATATATTTGGGTGGTATTTGCCAGGTACAGATGCTTGAAGGGCGTCCGGTGGTCCGGTATCTCCCGGCTGTAATTCACTCCAATTATCGGCTGTGCTCCGTCAACCTTATGATGGTAGTACTCCTGAATCCAGGAGCGGTCAAAATCAGGGTTGATTTTCTGCAAGTGGGGGATAAAATCCTCCAGCAGTTCCGAGCCGCTCTTTTGGTAAAGGTCGCTCTCTCGGGGAGTGTAGTTGGTCAAGTAAACGATGTGCCGTCCACCATAGAGGGCCGGGTCAATCATATTGGTATGTTCGATGACTCCGACGAAGGGCAGGGTGCGGTCGGCTACGTTCAGCCAATACTTGCCGGACAAGGGCCGGTCCAGGGTCAGAATCATCAGCACCGCCGACAAATAGCGAACGTTGACCAGCTTGTCCAGGTAGTCCTGGGGCATTTGGGGAACCAGGCGAGTGAAAACATAGGAGGGTGTGGTGGCGATGACCGCGTCGTAGCTCTTGACCTCCGGTTCCTTTCCCGATAGCTGCACTTCCAGGCCGACGGCCACCCCGTCGTCCATCACTACCCGGCTGACTCGGGACGACAGATGGACCGCTCCGCCCTGCTGGATTATGCGCTCCTCCAGCCGGTCAAAAACCTCTCCGAAACTCCCCATTGGATAGCCCAGGCGCTCCTTTTGCAGCGCATTACGCCGGGAAGCCACCCGCAGGTATATCTTGCCCCAAAGCCAAGCCATGCTTACCTGACTGTAAAACTCGCCGAACTTGCCTCGCAGCATTGGCTCCCAGATGGTCTGATAAATCTCCTGACCCAGATGGCGGGTAAGCCAGTCCTGGGCGGTGACGCCTTCGAATTTCTGCCAGTTACGCGTTTTCTGCAGCGCAAAAGTCCACAACCCCAGGCGGATACGCTGCCCCAGGGACAGGGGTTTGAACCGCAGCAAGTCCAGGGGAGTGGCAAAGTCCCAGATGCGTCCGCTATGGTAAAGGCCGACCTTGGATTCCAGCCAGGCAAGTTTGTGGCCCAGTCCCAGCTCATGAATCAGTTCGGTGATTGCGGTGTCGCTGACGAACAGGTGGTGGTAGCCCCGTTCCAATTGCCCGCCGCCAACGTCAAAGGTGGAAGCTTGACCGCCAAGAAAGGGGGCGACTTCGAACACTTCCGCGTAATGACCTTGGCTGGTTAGTTCGTAGGCGGCCGCCAGCCCCGCTGCGCCGCCGCCAATAATTCCCACTCTCATGGTGTATCTTCCTTGGGTTTGGGCCGGTCCAGCCGGATAGGTTCGCTGTTTTCCGCATCGGATTGTCCCGAATTCGAAGCTGCGGCGGTGGGCTTCGGAGCGGTAGCAAGCTTTCCAAGGGACAGGTTCTCTTTCCATAGCAATGCCAAGCCGGCCAGGCTTACCGGCAGCCAGAGGGCTACCAGGTGCAGCGCCAAAGCATAGCCGGTGGCGGTCTCGGCGGCCACGCCCGCGCCGATCAGAGTCTGCTGCGTCGCTACCTCAAAAAGCCCGATCCCTCCAATAGAAGCGGGGATGGCCGTAGCCAGATTGGAAGTAGCGGTAACCAACAGTGCTACCGGCAGCAAGATCCATAAGGCTCCAAGGTACTGCTGAAGGTTGAAAGAATAGGCCAGGACCAGGTACACCGCACCTTCAATCAACCACACCGGCAGGGAGCGCAGGAATAATTGGGCATGCTGTCCGGGGGAATTCAGGATACTTAATCCCAGGATGAACCCGTGGGCCAGTTCGATGAGTTTGGGGCTAACCCGGGCCGGCAGCAAGTTCAGTAGCCGGTCGATCCCCCGGACCAGTCCCGGTCTGGTCGCCAACAGGGTGACCGAGGCCAACGCCGCCAGGAAAACCACCCCGATTGCTGCGGAAATCAGCAGGGCCGTAGTCCGGTAAGCGCTTCCGGCCTCGTCGAACTCCCCCAACAGTAACAGCAGCGGCGCGGTCGCCGCGCCAAAGGCCAAAAGAGTCAGCCCATCATAGATGCGCTCCACTCCGATGGTGGCCAGGGCGGCGCTGCCGCTGACCGATTCCCGTTGGGCCAGATAGTAGGCACGTACCAGTTCGCCCAACCGGGCCGGCAGCAGGTTGTTGGCGGCATAGCCAATTATCACCACCGGGTAGAGCCGTCCCACCGGGATGGCGCCCAGGGGCGACAACAGGTAGCGCCAACGGGCCGCCCGGAAATAGACCGCCACGAAATAGAGTCCGATGGCCGGTATTACATATAGATAGTTGGCTTCCCTCAGGACGTTGACCAGCTCTCTTGCGTCAATGCTAAAAACCAGGAGAACCAGGAGCAGCGCGCTTACTGCCAGGCTTAACCAGAGTTGCCAGTTGTTGATGGTCAAGATATCAGCCTTTAGTCCGGTCGGTCTGCTGCCCCGGCCCGGTCGCCATTCACCGTTACCATAATACCACTACTGTATGGCCCCGGCCCGAGCCGCTTCCGGTAAAGTCCAAACGGGTTGAAGTGCTCACCCTCGATGGCAGCAGCGCCGGTATGGAGCCGGACGAGGGTTGCGATTACCGGTCACCTGGTTTCCCGGGGCAAGTAGCTGTAGTATTCCGATTTGAACCAGTCGGCATCCAGTTGGCGGTAAATCAGATAATTCAGGGCGCCGCGCCAGTATTTCCGCTGGGTGGCGGCCTCCCTGAAAAAGGCCAGGTCTTTAGCCAACTCTTCCCGCCAGGGTTCCGATTGCCGGTTCTCTCCTGGCCGCCGGTAGCTCTCCGGAAACCACAGCAGGTTGCTTTTTGGCCCGTCCCGCCGGTAGTTGGTCAATCGGCCCGTATCCCGGTCCCCGTGAACATTGGTCAAGAGCAAGGCGGCGGCCTCCGGTCCATCTCCGGCTCCATCTCCGGCTCCATCTCCGGCTCCATCTTCCGCCGGATTGGAACCGGAATGCCTTGGCTCCGGCGCGTCCTTGAAGTTGGCGAAACGGAGCAGGCCGTCCCGCTCCGAGTGACGCACGTACCATTGAAAGGGATACCAGAGGTCGTAGTCCACCTGCACCGGAGCAGACAGGCCGTCCGACTTGGCCCTGGTTAATATCTGAGCATCCAGCTCCCGGTAGGTCTCTTGCAGGTCGGCGCTGCCCTGCGCGTAAATCAGGATTTCCGGATGGGAATCGTCGTAGGTGTAAACCGCGCGATAGGCGGTAAACGAGGTGAATCCCAGCAGCAGGGCGGCGCCCCCCAAAACGGTCAGCGCGATACCGGCGCCGGACCCGCTCCTCCGTACCAGCCAGGCCGACGCCACTGCCAGAAGCGCGGCAAGAAGGGCTACTCCAATCTGAATAGTGACTTGGGGAGAGTTGAAGGCCGCTTCCCAGCTTGCCGTTTCCAGGTTTACGTAGGAAATTACCAGCCAAACCCAGCCAACAACTGCCAGGGGAGGCAGCGCCAGCAGTAATAACGGCAACGGCAACGGTTTCCACGCTCTGATGCTTCGCCAGGGAACCTGCTCCACCAATTCTCCGAGCAATTTGCCTGCCAGGAATATAAAAGGCAGGGTGATATTTACCAGCAGCCAGGGCATCTTTTCGCTGGCCAGGGTGTAGGCCAGGAGATTAATTCCGGTCCAAAAGGCCAGGGCCAGGCCGATCAGGTCGCCTCGTTTCAGGGAAATATACCCTCCGACAATCCCGAATATAAACGGCAGAGACTCGTACACCGACAGCCCCACAAAGTAGTAGTACCAGGGTTGGTTGCCTCGGGCCACTTCCTGTTGGGCGATCCAGTACCCCATACCCTGCCAGACGCCGCTGAATAAACCGGCGAAGTTGGTAAAAAAGGTGGTGTAAAGGGTTACCCAGATGAGATAAAAGATGCCGGCGCAGACCAGCCAAACCCCTCCTTTCCAGCTCAGGCCCAACCATACCGAGGCCAGGGCGGTAATCGCCAGCGTCCCTCCGGCCGCAATAAAGTTCAACGGAATGCCGTTGCCGCTGCTGACTACTTCAACCCCGTCGGGCAGTACTCGCAACAGCAGCGCATCAACATTAAGTACCTGCAAGAAAAGGACGGCATAGAGGGCGGTCAGCAGGCAGGGGGCCAGCAGCAGCGTGAAGCTCCGGTTCCAGGAAAAGCGAAAGCAGCTGAACGCGGCAACGCAAATTAAGATGATGGCTCCGGCAACATACAGGTCCAGGTTTCCTCCGGAAGGACGGGTCAGCAGCAGGACAGTGGCGTTCACCATCGCCACCGGAATTAAAAACAGGACCAACCGGCGCTGCCAGGCCCCGGAGTGTCTCCGGGCAAACACGAAGAAGACGCCGACGAACAGGAGCAAGGCCAACCCGTGAAGCCACATCGGAGCGTTAAGTAGCGGCAATTGCACAAAGGGAGCTTCCCAATGGGGGGCGCCTACAATGCCGTTGGTTACCCCGTCCAGGTTCACCAGCGTCAGCCCCAGCCAGTCTTGAGACAGAGATATTGCCGCCGACCATTGGGGCAATGTCAGGGTAAACAGCAAGACCAGGAACCCGGCTGGCCCGGTCAGGTCGGCGAAGCGGGCGTGCCTGAACAGGCAGGGAGCAAGCTGGGTCAGGGCTAGTAAAAAGGCCAACGACCCAAATATCACGGTGATGATATAAGAGGTTTCCTTGGTGGCGAAGATAAGGGCCAACACCGCCGAGGCCAAGTAGAGATAGCGGTCCTTGCTGCCGCGAAAGTACCGCCACATCAAGATGAACAAGGTCGCGGCCAGAAAGGCCATAATAATGTCGTTACGGCCAAACCGGCTGAAATACAGCAGCGCCGGGGATACGGTGAGCAAAACACCGGTTAGCAGGGCGCCGGCCCGGCCCAGGTCATTCCGCAGGAGGTAAGGCAACCCGACCAGCGCCGTCCCGAACAGGACATAGGCCAGCCGGGCAATGAAATCCGTATCGCCCAGCAGTTTCAGGAACAGGGCGACTAACTCAATCTGGAACGGCCCGTGCATCCAGGGAGAATGGATGTATTCCCCGAAGTTGACTAGCTGCCAGGAGTAGTAAAGGTGGATTGCCTCGTCGTAGTGCATTGTACGACTTTCCAGGTCCCACAGACGCAGCCCCAGGGCGGCTAATATTAGGGCCAGGAACCCGGCTTCGTACCAGCCGGGCCGCCATCTAAAGGTCAGGAAGCGCACACAGGACGACCGCCTCGGCAAAGCCAATAGCGCTCTTCCCTTCAACCGATTCAACAGGCCGGAAGATGAACCAGGCGGCGGACCATCCAAATGGCCGGAAGCCGGGCCGGGAAAGTGGCTTTCGGTTGGGTTACCTTCTAATGTCGAGTCGTTAATTTGGCTCAAATCCAGTTGCTCTCTAGTGGGCTAGCTCGTAGATAATTACGCCGTCTTGCTCGAAAGCGATTTCCAGTAAACCGTCCAATGCGGGCAAACGGTTTATATTGTATTTGGCGCGTTCGCGGCTACCCAGGTACACGTACCGGATATTATACTTTTCCAGTAACTGCCGCACCATTGCCGGGTCACCACTTTCGTAGATTCGGGCCACGTCCTCTTCGCGTCCATCAAAGGGAGCGGTGGTTCCCCGCCATTGATGCTCGTGCCCCTTCCAGCCCAGTATCGTGGGGCGTCCGGTAGCGGCGGATACCCGGCTGTAGTCTGAATAATCATCGCCCACCGCCTCAACTATCCTTGCGGGCGCCGCCCGGTCCCGAAGCCACAGGATAGCGGCGTACTCCGCCGGGTCATTTTCCCGGACGTAGGCCAGACCGTCCAGAGTGTTATCCCGCAGGGTGTGGCGCGGCTGGAAGTAGCCGGTACGTTCCAGGACTGCCCCCACCGGGTAATAGAGTGACACAGCGATCAGCAAGGCCGCGCCACCTACCCAGGCGCAGTGGCCGACCCGACCCCAGGACCACCGCGACGTACGAGTGGGACCGGAATCAGGATGGCGGCGGCGGGAATGCCAGTAATAAAGCCCGAAACTCCCCACAATTCCCAGCAGCAACCAAGCCTGGTAATAGACCTTGAAGACGGTATTCATCCGGTTGCCAAAAAAGTCCGCCAGATAAAACAGCTCCGCTCCCACCAGCAGATAAGCGGCAGTGGCCAGCAACAGCAAGGGAAAAGCCAAGACCGGGTCATTGCCCCTTCCGGCTCGCTGTAGCGCGCTGAACCCGGCCAAGCCGGTGACGGTCAATCCCGGCAGAGTCAATAGAATTCGCCAGCCCACCGGCCCCCAGGTCGAAGCGATTCCGTTGGTCAGGCTGCCCCAGGCAAGAGCCAGCGCCACCCACAGCAACAGGGGAGTCAGGACAACGATCCCGACCAGCAGAATCGCTGCGCCGTCCACCGGGCCGGGCCTTTTCAGTCCCGGCAGTTGGCGAAGCAGGAAGGACAGCCCCAGCAGGAAGGGCAGCCCCATTACCAGAAAGAATAGAAAAGGTCGGGTTGGGTATGCCAGCGTCGGTAAAATACCGGCTGCCTGGCTGCTCAGGCTCAGGTAAAAGGGCAAAAATAATAAGATTGCCGCCGCCAGAATTGGTGTAAACATCAGTCCGACATTGAGGAATGCTTTGCCCAGGGCGGCCTTTCCCCGGTTTAGGAGTAAGGTGGAATTGGAGGTCAAGGTCAAGGATTTATCCGGTCCGGTCAACTCGCAGCCGTACCATTTCACCAGCAGCATCACCCCGAATAGGGCGGCGTACACCGGAAAGTCCCAAGCGTTGATAAAGGCCAGCGCTCCCAGGGACAGGGCAATGGCCCCTGCCGCCCAGGGATTCCGGACCAGCCAACCAAGCCCGGGCCGTTCCGGCGAAACAAACAGGTTCAGTCCCAGCGACAGAGTCAGCAGCAGGAAGGGCAGGCTCATCATGTGAGGGTGCAAATCGCCCAGGATAAAGCTGAAAAATGGAAATTCGGTAATGGTGTAGTCCAGGCTTTGGCCGCCGGACAGGGTGTCAATAACCCGGGTCGCCCGCCACCACCACCAACCGCCGTCGGGGAAGACGCCGGAACCCCCGGTTGCTCCGCCTTCCAGTCCCTTGATGCCCACCCATTGCCAGAAGCCGTCGCCGCCCCAACCCCGCAAATGGACGAACTCCATTGCTCCTTCCAGATTGCCGATCAGCATTATCAAAAGCGGAGCGGTCAACCCAAAGCCAATTGCTGCCTTGCCGCTGCCCCCGGATAAGCGTATCAGGTTGTAGGCCAGGCCAAAAGACGCTATTCCAACCAGGGCGGGGACCAGCGAGAGGGCCAGATTGTAGCCCAGATTGGAAGGTATGCCGGCTAACTGCATTGGCAGGGCCATCATAAAGTGGCCGAAGTAGTAATAACTGATGGGGTGGCCGGCCAGCCAGGGGTCTTCCGGAGGAAAGAATTGGCTCTGCAGGATGCCGTTCAGAAAGGCAAAGTCCATTGGCTGCTCGGTGTGGTTGATACCCGGAAACTCGGACAGCAGCCCAGCCCAGGCCAGGAACAAGGCCAGGAACACTGCTTCGGCGGTTAGCAGGATGCGCCATTGGGAGGTTACAAATTGCGCTATTTCCCTTCGGCTCCGATAGAATAGCCAGCCGGATACCGCGGCGCCCAATATCAGGATGCCGACGATGGTCGCCGGAGCGTTGGGAATCAGGTGGGTCAGACCGAGCAGCCAGAGCAGGTAGGCGGCCAGCAACAAGGCCAACGGCTTGGCCACCGTGTAGCCCCGGTCGGGCAGCCGTCGAAACAGGACGAAGGTTAAGGGGAAGGCCACCAGGCCCATCAGTTCTATAACCAGCAGCCAGCCAACCAGGTCAACCACGACCTATCTCGGGGAGCGGCCCGCAGGCGCGGGACAAGAACCAGGCAAGAAGCAGAAAGAAGAGAAAAGAGAAATTGGCGGCATGGGTTGCACTAGCGGGGAGTCGAAAGGCCGGCTTGAACCGCTCAGGCTGTGGGGGCAAGCAGGGAATCAACAAACTGCCCGGCGTCAAAGGGCGCCATGTCGTCCAGGGATTCCCCGGTTCCGATAAAGAGGATGGGGACTTGCAGTTCCTGTTTGATGGCCAGAACAATGCCGCCTCTTGCCGTGCCATCCAGTTTAGCCAAAAATATGCCGGTGCAGCCCACCGCTTCCTTAAAGGCCTGGGCCTGGGCCAGACCGTTGTGGCCGGTGGTGGCGTCCAGAGTCAGGATAACCTGGTGGGGCGCCGCCGAATCCAGCCGGCTGATGACCCGGTGCACCTTCTTCAGCTCTTCCATCAAGTTGGACCGGGTATGCAGACGCCCCGCAGTGTCCACAATCAATACGTCGGCGCCCCGCGCCTTACTGGCCTGATAGGCGTCGTAGGCTACCGCCCCGGGGTCGGAGCCGGGTTGGTGGCTAATCACTTCTACGCCCGCCCGATTGCCGAGGATTTCCAACTGTTCTTCGGCGGCGGCGCGAAAAGTATCCGCCGCTCCCAGGATTACCCGCTTGCCTTCCTTGGTGAAGTGGTGGGCCAGCTTGGCGATGCTGGTAGTCTTGCCGACGCCGTTGACTCCCACCATCAGAATGACGTAGGGAGTTGATTCAGCCGCCGAATCGAGCCAGGTTTCCGGGGAATCTCCGGCCTCCAGGTCTCGGGTCAACGTCTGTTTCAGCCGGGCAAAGGCCTGTTCCGCGTCATCAATGCGCTCCGCCAGCACCTGGGCTTTCATCTCTTTGATGATGCGCAGCGATGTTTCCACGCCCACGTCGGCGGAAATCAGGATTTCCTCCAATTCCTCCCAAACGTCGTCATTCAGGTTTGAGGAGCGGAGGATGCCGAGGATGCGCCCGAACCAGCGTTCGCGGCTGCGTTTAACTCCTTCGGTAGTGCGCTGTTGGTTGGCCTCGCGGTTGCGTTGGAAGAATGAGAGCATTATTCGGCGCTGACACTGTCCTTAAGTTCTTGGGAATCGGAAGCCGGTTCTGTGGCCCCTGGGGCTATAGTGTCCAAAACAATTTCCGGGGCGGGCGGAAGGGCCGAATCGTTTTGGGAAGCGCTTGGGCCGGTCGGCTTAACTTTGGCCGGAGTTACTGGGGAGACAACCCCGGCAGACTCCGGAGTCACTTCCGAGTCGGTTTCATACCGGGCCAGAGCTTCCTGGGCGGCGGCGCGCTCGGCATCCGTCTTCTTGGTTCCGGAGCCCCGTCCCAGAAATTCGTCATCCACCAAAACATCCACGGTGAATACCGGCTGGTGGGCGGGCCCCTCCATGGAAATTACCCGATAGTGGGGAGTGGAACGTCCCTGGCCCTGGATCGTTTCCTGAAGCTGCGACTTGGGATTTTCCGGCGGTATTCCCAATCGGCAATACTCGGCCAGTTCCGGCTCTAACGCTCGCAAGATGAACTGGCGGGCCGCCTCGAATCCCTGGTCCAGGTACACCGCCGCCACCACAGCCTCAAAAGCCTCTTCCAGGATAGACTCCCGCTGCTGGCCTCCGGCGCTTTTCTCGCCTTTGCCCAGGGACAGGTAGTCTCCCAGATACAGCCTCCGCGCCACTTTTGCCAGGCTGGGGCGGCAAACCAGGGCAGACCGGCCTTTGGTCAACTCCCCTTCGGCAACTTGGGGCAAGCACCGATAGAGTTCGGTGGAAATGACTAATTCCAGGACGGCGTCACCCAGAAACTCCATACGCTCGTAGGAATCTACAGTAGAGCCGCCTTGTTCGTTGAGATACGAACGGTGAACCAGGGCCTGTTGCAACAGGCCCTGGTTCTTGAAACGCAGTCCGAGGGTGGATTCCAGATCTGAGATTGCCAAAGCAAATCCTGGCCCGCTCCCCTAGATGATGCCGTGGGGCCACGGGGGCGACGGGCGCTTGAGCTCGCCTACGTGCTGTGCGCCGGTAATTACCCGGGTCAGCGACTCGTAAATCTCGCCGGCCGCTTCATCGGGAGGAATGTGCATCTTAACAAAGGCAGTTGCGCCGTTGGGGAACACATAAGTAGGTACGCCGAATGCGCCGTGCTCCTCCACCGCGATGGTGTGGCTTTCCCCAATCTCCCGCAGCAGGTCGGGATCAGCCAGGTCTTCCCGGAAGCGAGCCATATCAATACCGGAGTTGTTGACCGCTTCGTCGATGACTGCCGGTTCGGTCAGGCTCTTTCGGTCTTCGTGGCGCAGCTTCAACAGGGCAATGAAAAATGCCTCGAAGGACTCTTTGCCCTGACGCTTCGCGGCTAGTCCCGCCCGGTGAGCCAGGAGGGTATTGTCGGAGCCGTCGAGGGCGCCCGGCTGTTCCCAATACTTGAAGTCCTCGCCCTTGTCGCTGTTCACCTGCTCCAGGGAGAAAGGCTGCCAGTCAACGTCAATTTCCTGTCCGGTGGTTGCTCGTACCTTCGCCAGCCACATGGCAGCGTTATATACGAAGGGTCAACGGAAGTCGTAATAGGTTCTGAAATCAGATTCGGCCATAGCGGCACCTCCTGCTTGAGTACTCAAATATTAGCATATCTGCGCCTATTCTCCAAGACTACCTGCCCAATCGGCCCGGGACAATCGCAAAGCAGCCCAACGCAACCGAATTATTGCCTTACCCCCGGTAATCGTTGCCCGTTCCGCCGGCATGACTCACCCCGTTAATCACGTAGCCGTATGCTATAATGTTTAGCAGAATGAGGCTACCCACGGATAATTTCCAACTGAGCCAATTCTCCCCGGAAGCTATCGAAAATCGCCTCGATGGCAGTAACCGCTTCTTGTTTAACGCCCTGCGCCGCCTCGTCTCTTCCCAATCCATCCGGGTCTATTTGGTTGGGGGGCCGGTCCGCGACCTTCTCTTGAACTCCCCGCTAAAAGACCTGGATTTTGTAGTTGTGGGAAAAGCCCCGGAAGTGGCCGGTTGGCTGGCCGAGCAATCGGGTGGCCGGGTCGTTACCCATCCCAGGTTTGGCACCGCTACGGTCATTCTGGACGAGGCGCGGGTTGACCTGGTCACCGCCCGCCGGGAAGTATATCCCCGGCCGGGAAGCCTGCCCCAGGTTTTTCCCGGCTCCATTGATGAAGACTTGGCCCGCCGGGATTTTTCGGTCAACGCGCTGGCCTGGCAATTGACGGAGGATAGTTCGGTCATTCTGGACCGTCATTGCGGGCTGGAGGACCTGAGACGCGGCGTTATCCGCACCCTGCACTCCAAAAGTTTTACTGATGACCCCACCCGGCTGCTGCGGGCGGTTAGGTATGAGCAGCGGTTGGCTTTTCAACTGGAAGAGGACACGGCGGCCCAGGTGCAGACCGCCGTGGCCCAGGCAGCTACCGATACGGTTAGCGGCGACCGGCTGCGCCACGAGTTGGCGCGAATCCTGGAAGAGGAGCGGCCGGGAGATATTCTGAGGCGGGCGTCGGATTTGGGTATCCTGACCGCCATCCATCCCGCTCTAGGAGGCGCCGAATACTTGAGCCGCTGGTCGGCTTTAGTTGCGGGAGTCGGGGAGTGGCAGGCTGAAGGCAGCGTCGAAAACGCCACAGGAATTGGTCCGGAAACCGAACTTGAAAGGGAACCGCTGCCTATAGAACTGCTGCTCATTGAACTGCTGCCCATTGAACCGTTGACCTGGCTGGCCGCCCTGGCTTATCCCCGGTCTGCGGGGGATGGTGAAGGGCTGATTCGACGGCTCAATATGCCCAGACCCTGGGCGCAGGTGGTTCGAGACACTATCAAATTGCGGGATTTGGAGACGGAAATAGCATTCGACAAGCCGGCCCCGTCCCGGCTTTGCCATATTCTGGATGGGATGGCTCCGGAGGCTACATCCGTGGTTGCCGGGCTGACCGAATTACCGACGGTAAGTCGAAGTCTGCGCCGGTACTGGGTTGAATATAGGCAAATCACACCGGCGCTGAGGGGCCGTGACTTGTTGGCAATGGGTGTGTCTGCCGGCCCGGCGGTGGGTAATTTGCTGGCTGAACTGCGTACTGCCCGGTTGGACGGAATGGCAACTACTGAAGCTGAGGAACGGCGGTGGGTTCAAAAGCAATTGAATGCTGATATCGGGTAGCCGGGAGTTTTCTGCGCTTCGTCCGTGCCGGTTCTGGGAAGGGTGAGCGCCCAAAAGGGTGGCCTCCCAAGCTGATCACATTCCGGCGGTTTCATATCAAACGAGTTAGGTGACGTAATGGTTGAAGATTTGGACCAGGAATCGTGCATTATCTGTAGCGACGCCCTGGACGGCATTCACCAGACCTCCTGCCAGATGTGCGGCGGCAAGTTTCACCAGCCCTGGAGCCAGGACGGCGATATTCCCCATTGCGGCCGGATTTCCAGCCACGAGGAAGCATTGGCCATCGTGTTTCTCTGTAATGATTGCTACGAGGGCCGGCGCCCTGATTAGTTTCCGAGAATAAGGACCATTTGATCATCTGATCATCCACTTGGATTTCAACCGGATTGTTGGCGTCGGATAGTTAAGGAGACGACGATTTATGCAGGCAGTTTATATTGAGGCCCACGGCGGGCCGGAGGTTCTTCACTTTGGGGAGTTGCCCGAACCGGAAATCCAGCCCGAACAGGTCAAGGTGCGGGTACGGGCCACGGCCCTGAACCGTCTTGACCTCTACACCCGGGCCGGAGGCCGGGGTCTGCGCCGCGAGTTTCCGCCGCCGCTGATTTTGGGCGGCGACTGCGCCGGTGACGTGGTGCAGGTGGGTGATGCGGTGAGCGGGCTCAAGACCGGCGACCGGGTGGTAGTCAACCCTCGCATTAGTTGCAACCAATGCCCGGTTTGTATGTCGGGACGGGACGATCTTTGCCCCAATTCCCGGTTTATGGGCAGCGCCACCGATGGCAGCTATGCCGAGTTTGTAGTCGTCCCGGCGGTAAACGCCCACATTATCGCTGGTCCCGTTTCTTATGAGGATGCCGCAGCCATCCCCACCACTTTCCTGCCGGTGTGGAATATGATGGTGCGCCGCGCCCAGTTGCAGCCCTGGGAGACGGTGCTGGTGCTGTCGGCTTCCGCCGGTGTGGGCACCGCCGCCATCCAGGTAGCGAAGAACGTGGTGGGGGCTCGCGTTATCGCCACCACCAGCACCGAGGAAAAGGCGGCCAAGGCCCGGGAACTTGGCGCCGACGAGGTAATCAACTACAAGGAAGAGGACGTAACCGAACGGGTGAAAGCGCTGACCGGCGGCGTCGGAGCGGATGTGGTGGTGGACCACGTAGGCGCCGACTTCTTCACCGGAGCCTTCAATTCGCTGCGGCCCGGCGGCCGATATACTATTTGCGGAGCCACTACCGGGCTGCGGGCGGAGTTGCACCTGGGGCTGCTGTTCACCCGTCAGATAGAGATTTACGGGACCTTTATGGGGAGCAAGGAGGATATGCGGCAGATTGTGGAGATGCTGAACCGGGGAGTTATTCACCCGGCGATCCACCAGATATTCCCACTGTCCGAAGCAGCCACCGCCCATCAAGTCATGGAGGACGCCAATTTCTTCGGCAAACTGCTGTTAAGGCCGTAATATTTCGGGTTGCCGCGCCGTGGCAGACAGTATCAAATGCATTTGTTCCGGGGGCGGCAAGGGGGGGCCGTTTCGCCGTTTAATTGGGGACGATTCCGGGTGTACCAAGTTTTTAGGCGGGAGCGATTCACTTTTCCAGCCGGCGCCCGTGGAACAGGTACTGTTGGGCGTAGCCGGCATATCGGCCAAAATAAGCCTGCGCCCAGGCCAGCAGCTCCCGGTCCGGGGGCGTCTTTTCCCCGGGGAAATACCACTCTCCCAAGGCACGGCGCACCCACACGTCAATGGGGAAGGCTTCTAGCTTGTCCAGGGAGAAGACGGCGATGCAGTCGGCAATCTTCGGGCCGATGCCGGTGCATTCCATCAGCCGCTCTTTTGCTGCGGCGTAGGGCAGCCGCTCCAGGGCCTCCAGGTTCAGTGAACCCTCCAAGACTTCCCGGGTGGCTTGGTCAACATAGGGCGCGCGAAAGCCCAGCCCCAGGCTCCGCAGTCCGGCATCTCCCGCCTCCACCAACTGGGCCGGGGTAGGGAAAGAGTGGCGTACGTCGCCGTCCAATTCAATTGGTTCGCCGAAACTGACGGCTATATTTTCCAGGACCTGATGAATGCGCTTGATGTTGGAGTTGGCGGAACAGATGTAGGCCACCAGGCACTCCCAGGGTTCCTGGCGCAGTATCCGCAACCCTGGGTAGCGTTTTACTACCTCCGCAACCCGCCGGTCGCGGCAGATTTCGGCGTGGATCGCGTCCAGGTCGTCGTCCAGCCGGAAATAGCTTTGCAGCAGGGGTATTACCAATGTTTCCGGCCAGGGGGCGCTGAAGAACTCCAACCGGAAAGGACTGGTCTGCCGGACCTTGATGAAGTTGCCTCTTACCACCCCGGAGTACCAAGTCGCACCCGAACTTTCTTCCTGCCGCCAGCGGTGGGCTTGGCCCCCCATCAGGTTGGCTTGCAGGTCCAGGGGGCGGTCAACGGCCAGTTCCACGGTCAGCCTCGTTTACCCATTGCGCCGCCAGCGCGCCAACGTTGGACAGGTTGCTGGGCTGGAGCGTGCAGGGAGGAATGGACTGCAGGAATGCCTGGCCGTAATTGCGGCCGGTAATGCGCCGGTCCAGCACCACAATGGCTCCACTGTCCCCTTTATTGCGGATTAGCCGGCCGATGCCCTGGCGAAATCGCAGCACCGCCTGGGGGATGGAGTATTCGTTGAAGGAGTCTGAATACTGGTCGGAGCGGGCTTTTATTACCGGATCGGTGGGCACCTGGAAAGGCAGCCGGGTGAGCACCAGGGCTTTAAGGACACCGCTGGGGAAGTCCACCCCTTCCCAGAAGCTGCTGGTTCCCAACAGTACGCTTCGGGGATTTTCAATGAAGCGGCGGACCAGCTGATTCGGAGAGCCGTCAATACTCTGGGCCAACACCTCTATACCCTCGGTCATCAGGCGGGAACGAATGCGGTTGCTAACGTTGCGCAGGGCGGAGTAGGAGGTGAACAGGGCCATCGTCCTTCCGGACATGGCTTGTCCCAGGTCAATCAGCACCCGGGACATGGCCTCCACATAGCCTTCGGTTTGCGGCTGAGGCATATCCTCAGGAATCATTAGCAAGGCGGCTTTTCGGTAATCGAAGGGTGATCCCACCAGCAGTTCGTCACTGTCTTCGGGTATTCCAATCCGCTTTCGCAGATATTCGAAGGTGTTCTGCGCGCTGAGGGTGGCGCTGGTCAGGACGACGCTGTCTTTCTTGGAAAACAGCTTTTCGGCCAGCAACGGACCCACTTCCAGAGGAGCCGAATGCAGGGTTATCTCGCCTTTATGCTGGTCGCGCCGCATCCAGTGGATGTTTTCCGGGTCGGAAGTGCTCACAATGGCCGAGAGTTGCTCACGCAATTGCTCCAGATTACTCTGGATATTGCCGGACTCCATCGCCAGCGCCGGCAAATCCCTGGCGCCAGCGGAGTCCTTGGCGTCTGAATTGGCGCCGGAATTGGCGCCGGGAGTAGAAGGGTCGGCTCCGGCTACGGAGTCGTTTTCCAGGAAACGCTGCAAATTTGACAGGCTGCTGATGGTCCGGTTCAGGCTGACGTCCACGTTTTCCCAGGCTTGGGTAAGGTCGGCCCAGCTTCGTTGGCCGCGCGCCGAAGGGGTTATCAGAAAGTCATCGCCGTCGCTGCGCTGGGCATTAAAGAATAGCTCCGCCGCCGCCCATAAAGCGGTCCAGTTTTCCTGAATGCGAGGCAGCAGCCCCTCTACTTCGCCGATAAACCGCTCCCCGTCCTGGCGCAATTGGGAAGCCAAGCCTTCGCCGCTCAAAGTCAACCGCACCTGGTGAGTTAGGCGGTTCTGCAAATCGGTTTCCTCGCCCAGCCGCTCCGGGGATACCTGGAAACCGAACTGACGCGTGGCCTCGTCTTCCAGATTATGGGCCTCGTCGATAATCAGGTACTTGTAATCGGGGATAATGCCGCCGCCCCGTATCAGGTCCGACATTAGCAGGGCGTGGTTGACGACTATAATATGCGCCTCGTCGGCCCGGTCCCGGGCGCTGCGCAGGAAGCAGGGACCGTTGTTCCGCAAGCCGGGGCACCAACCCTTCTCCCCGGCGGAGACTTTATACCAGGAAAAAGCGTCCCTTCCCGAGAGATTTATCTCGGCCCGGTCTCCCTCCACCGTATCCTGGAGCCAGACCGCCGTCTTGCTTAGCAGACGGGCATCGTCCACCGTCGTGTTTTCGCTGCGGGCCAGGTAATTCCAGCGGTGCAGGCACAAATAGTTGGTGCGCCCCTTCAGCAGCGTGGCTTTAATCAAGCCGCGGTCAACCACTCCGGCCCCTTCCAGAATCTCAATCAGCGTGGGAATGTCCTTGCGGATCAACTGTTCCTGGAGATTGATGGTGTTGGTGGAAATTACGACCCGTTGACCCCTGGATGCGGCAAAGAGAGCCGCCGGGAGCAGGTAGGCCATAGATTTTCCCACGCCGGTGCCGCCCTCAACTATCAGGTTTCGGTCCTGGTAGATAGCTTTGGCCACCGCCGCCAGCATTTCGGTTTGTTCGGTGCGTTGCTCAAATCCCTCAAAAGCCTGGGCGAAAGGGCCGTCGGGACCCATCAACCCGGTAATCTTGGCTTCGTCGAGGTGGGTAAGGCTGCTGTCGTAGCGGCGCCGTTCCGGGCGGCCCAGCCGGGCGGCCAGGCTGCTCACGTCAAGACCGGTCAACCCAAAGACGGAGCGGCTGCCGTTTCCTTCGCTCTCCGCGACGTTCCCGGATTCCAGCCCGGATTCCAGCCCGGATTCCAGCCCGGAAAGCAGATTGGCAACACCCCAGTTGCTGCGGGCGGCCAGGTTTCGGGTATAGGCCAGCAGGCCCGGTTCCAGCTCCGCCGCTTGTCGCAACAAGTTCAGGAAAAGCTGGCGCGCGGCCTCGGCATCGTTCAATGCCTGGTGGGCATTCGGGTGGGGTATTCCGAAGTGTTTGGCCAGGTAGGCAAGGTTGTATTCGTTGGTTCGGGGCAACAGAAAAGACGCCAGGTCCCAGGTGTCGTAGCTGGGGTTAACCAGTTTCAGCCCGTGAGTATCCAGGAAGCGCAGGTCAAAGGAAATATTGTGCCCGATGATGGGCAGGCCTTCGAGGAACGTTTCCAAATCGTAGCTGACCGAGGAGAAGAATGGCGCCCGCTCAACTTGTTCGGGCCGGATGCCGGTAAGCCGCTGCACGAAGTCGGGAATGGCGCGGCCGGGGTTAACGAAGGTGTTAAAAGTGCCAAGGACCTGGTCTCCCTGAAACTTCACCGCCCCTATTTGTATGATTTTGTCCCGGTCGGCATCCAGCCCGGTGGTTTCCAAATCAAGGGAAATGTAACTCTGATTCAGGGAGGGGATTGCCAAGGGTTGTTGACCGAGGGACATTGCAGCAAACCTTTCTGTAGTACTTGTGGGTAAAATCTTGGTCGGCGGAACCGGCGGAGCCTGCCCGGGGTTATCGGCCCGTTGCAATCGGCCCATTTGTTAACTATAGACCGGTTTAGGATGTTGCGCCAGGCAATCGCAGTGACAGCAACGGGGCGTAACTGGGCCGCTACTGGGCCGCGTTCTTGAGCGTGGTCCTATGGCGTATAGGGCCGAAGTTGCCCGGAGCGCAGACCTTCCGCCGGAAAATACTTGCCGGAGCGTAAAGCGTTCAGGAACTCCGCCTCGTTTTGAATTTCGTCCTCGAAAGCGGTGACGTAACGGCCCAGGCCGTGGGTGGAATGGGCGTCACTGCCCCCGGTGACCGGCATTCTCAGCCGGGTGGCTACTTCCAAGGCGAAGTCGTTTTCCTCGTCCGCCGTGCCGCCGTTGACCACCTCAATGGCATTGGCCAACTTGAACACCGGATGGTCCAAAGCATCCTCGGGAATGATGGGCAGCGGCTCATCGGGCAAGGAGCGGTAAAGGTAAGGGCGTTCCCGCATATGCTTGCCGAGCACCCCCCGGAAGGGATGGGCGCTGACCACAAATCCGCCGTCGGCCTGGGCCGCCCGGCAAAGTTCCGCCGCCCGATGGAACCCGGATTGGTACCTATCCAAACCGAATGCCAGCATATGGCCCATATCGGTATCGGCTTCCATCGCCCGAACCAGGACTACGTTGTGGCGGCTGGCGAACCGTTCAAACTCGTGGCGGTCCCAGGGGCCGCTGTGTTCGGTAATGCATAATCCCCGCAGCCCCAACCGTTCCGCTTCCAAAATCAGGTCTTCCGGGGAGAGGTTGCTATCGGCGCTTCCCTTGGTGGTGTGGATGTGTAGATCAAATATGCGAGCCATTTGGCCCCGATTGTATGCGGGCCAACCCTTATAGTCAATGCTTTCCGGTCATTGCCTCCGGTGTATGCTCATGAAAAAGGCCGATTGGCGGTTCGCTCCGGTTGTCAGCAAGTATGCGTCCGCCTGCGGGAAAATCACTCCCTCCGGCTTGGGGCGGGTTCAATTTTATCGGCGGTTTCAATGATAATTGTGACAATAGTTGAAAAAGGTATTGATTACGCCGGCAATTAAATATAAAATCCATATTCGCACGTTTCGTTGGATCGCATTCAGGGGAGAACCCCGACAATTATGAGGAGGGCAGGTGATTGAATGTACTAGGTCTGCACCTTTTATTGGAACTCAAGGAGTGTAACCCAGAGCTTCTTGACAATCTTGACTATGTTCGAAATGCGTTGATCCGCGCCGCTGAAGGTGTGGGGGCGCATATTGTCGGCGAATCTTTTCATCAATTCACTCCCCAAGGGGTAACCGGCATTTTAGCGATTGCCGAATCCCATATATCTATTCATACCTGGCCGGAACACTGTTACGCTGCCGCCGATATCTTTACCTGTGGCTCAACCTTTCGGCCGCAGGATGCCGCTGCAGTTTTGATCGACTTGTTTGAATCCAATGACCCGGAGCTGACTGAAATCCGTCGCGGCCTGCTTTCCCAGCCGGCGGTTATATGACCGGAAGGTTGCGGTAGAAATGGCCGACGATATATCCGGTAAGTGGCTTCTGGAAACCGTCTATCCCGACTTGGCGGTGATGCTCCGGGTACAGCAAGTCCTGTTTTCCGGCAGGACCGCCTATCAGCACGTTGAGGTGCTGGAATCCGGGTCCTTTGGCCGCAGTCTGGTACTGGACGGCAAGACCCAGTCCACCGAGCGGGACGAGCATATTTACCATCAGGCCCTGGTGCAGCCGGCGATGTTGATGCATCCCAATCCGGTCAGCGTTTTCATCGGTGGCGGCGGTGAAGGCGGAACGCTGCGGGAGGCTCTCTCCCATAAATCGGTGGAACGGGTAGTAATGATTGACCTGGACCAGGAAGTGGTCGAATTATGCCGCCGCTACTTGCCCCAGCATCATCAGGGGAGTTTTGACGACCCTCGGGTCACCTTATTACACCAGGATGCTCGGGGCTACCTGGAACGAACCGACGAGCAATTCGACGTGATGATAATGGACCTGGTTGACCCAATGGAAGGCGGCACCGCCTACCTGCTCTACACGCAGGAATATTACAACGTCGTCAAGTCCCGGCTGAAACCCGGCGGAATCCTGGTCACCCAGTCCGGCCCGGCCGGGTTGATTAGCCACCAGGAGTGCTTCACTACTATCTACCGAACCCTGTCCTCAATTTTTGCCGACACCGGCCTGTACCAGGTTCACATACCGGCTTTCCAGACCCTTTGGGGTTTTTCGCTGGCCTCTGATTCCGAACTGCCCAAGTTGAGCGCCGACCAGGTGAACCGGCTGGTGCCGGAACGATTGGGCCGTAAGCTGGACTTCTACGACGGGGAAAGCCACCTCAGTATGTTCAACCTGCCCAAGTTCATCCGCCGCAGCGTCGCGGAAGAAACCCGCATTAACCGGGATGACAGCCCGGTTTTTATGACCTGATGTGCTAAGGATCAACGGTTAGCGCCCGGCCCCGGTCTGCTTCTCTTCTTTGCTTACTCCAATGGCGCCTTCAATCGGGCCCGCCCTGCCGGTGATACTTGCCGGGCCGCACCCCGGGTCTTTCCCGAATCAAAGTGTGCCCGACCTATTTTATAGTCGCTGGCGTATTGCCCTGCCGAACGTCATGCCGCTTGATGGCGACTTTTTGTGGGTATTGAACTGAGGACAACCGTGGGGCTTAGGGATACTCTGAGTAAGTCATAAAACGCCAGCGCCTTCACCCCGTCGTTCCTGCGAAGGCAGGAACGTAAAACGCTGCGGACAGAGGTTCCTGCTTTCGCAGGAACGACGGGTAGGGCGGGCAACCCGTTCACCTACTTATTGAGAGGTTCCTTAGCTGGCGGCGGCTGCCAATTCGGGGAACTGGGAGAGGGGCAGAACCGCGCCGGTTGCCTCGAAGTGGTCAACCAAGGCCCGAATTTCTGCGGGCACCGGCCGGGTAGTGCCGGACTCGGGGTAGAAGCCGACGTAAACCGCCTCGATAATGGTTAAAGGCCGGTCCGAGTTTGGGTCGGACGAGAGGGGGTCAGCGGCAGCGCTTGCCGGGTAAATCTCCACCTTCAAGGTCAAGCTGGTATTGCCGATGCGCGCGACCCTGGCGTGCAGTTGCAGCAACTCATCGACCCGGGCCGGGGCCTTGAACTCCAGGTCTGCCTTCACCACTGCGCTATCAAAATAGCCCCGCTGCGCAATGCGGTAAATGCTAAACCCCAAGTTGCGGAAATACTCGGCCTGGGCTATTTCCAGGTATCCTAAATAAGCGCCGTTAAACACAATGCCCTGGGCGTCGCACTCCATCCAGCGCACCCGAACCGGCGTGGAGAACTTGAACTCGGATTTGGGCACGAAACTTACCCGTTTTCCTGGGATGGCCCGTTGTGCCGGTCGGCGGAGCCGGCGCTAACGGAGCGGTGATAGCCCAAGTCGGCCAGATACTTCAGGTCGTCGGCGGTCAGCTCGGCGGAGTCCAGCAGGTCGGGACGCTGGGACCAAGTGCGCCGGAGGGATTCCTGCCGACGCCAGCGGTCAATTTGAGCGTGGTTGCCGGAGAGCAGAACATCCGGCGTCGTCATGCCCCGGAACTCCGCCGGACGGGTATAGAGGGGATGTTGGAGCAGGCCGGAAGTGATTGAGTCCTCCTGCACGTTTTCGGAGGCTCCGACCACGCCCGGCACAAACCGGGAAACGGCGTCAATCAATACCATCGCCGCCAATTCTCCACCGGTCAACACATAGTCGCCGATGCTGATTTCGTGGGTGACCAGGCGCTGCCTGACCCGTTCGTCAACCCCGGCATAGTGGCCGCAAATCAGTACCAGGCCCGGCGCCGGGGCCAGTTCCAGGACCAATTGCTGGTTCAGCATTCTGCCCTGGGGGGAGAGCAGTATTATGGGTATGTCGGCGCTCCTTTCCGGCGGGTAAGCGGCAAGCACGTCCTCTGTGGCATCAAATATCGGCTCCGCCTTGAGCACCATGCCGTGACCCCCGCCAAATTGATAATCGTCGGCGGTACCGTGGGCATCGCCGGAGTAGGAGCGGATGTCGGTCAGCTGCACCGACAACAAGCCGCGCCGGATTGCCCGGCCCAGCATACTGTGCTTGACCGGCCCCTCAAAAGCCTCCGGGAAAAGGGTCAGGATGTGAAAACGCATAATCCTGGCTATCCTACTGACTATCCTAATCGAGCGGCATTGCCAATAAGGCTCCGCCGGTTGTCATAAGACATCGCCGAGACCTATCCTACCGCCTGGGGTATCGGCTGCGGCAGCTTATCGACGTATGTAGAGCCGCCCTTCATTACCAGTTTGATGCTCTCCGGCTGGCGGAGGGTGTCGATATTTCGGAGCGGGTCGCCATCAATTACCAACAGGTCGGCGTACTTGCCCCGGGCAACCGTACCGATGTCCCGGTCCAGCCCCACGCACTCCGCCGCCCAGCCGGTGCAGGCCTGGATGGCTTGCATATTCGACATTCCCCTTTCCACCATTATCTGAACTTCCCGAGCGTTGTCACCGTGGACGTATCCGCCGGCGTCGGTGCCCGCCACGACTTTGACTCCGGCGGCCAGGGCCTGATGCAGGGTTTCACGGTGAATGTCCATCAGCGCCCGGGACCGGTCTTGCATATGCGGTGCGCTGAGCGTGGCGTGAAACTCGTAAATCTCGAAAGTAGGCACCAGGAAAATGCCCTTGTCGGCCATCATCTTGATCAGGTCCGGGTCTTCCGCCAGGTAACAGCCGTGTTCTACCGAATGGGCGCCCGCCTCGATGCACATTCGCAGACCGGGGCCGCCGACGGCGTGGCACATGGTCTTGCGGCCCAGCGCCCGGGCCTCGTCAATCAATGCCCGCACTTCCGAGGGACCATAAGCAATGTCCAGCGGCCCGTGACCGGGGCGAGAACTGGCCCCTCCGGTAGTGGCGAACTTGATGACATCGGCGCCAACCCGGGCCATCTCCCGGACTTTGCTCCTCACCGGATCGTCCCCGTCCGCAACCCCGGAGGGTACCAGCGGGTCTTCGTGCGGGTAGCCGTGGCCGGAAGAGGTGACTTTGTCGGCCAGCCCGCCGGTGGGAGAGATAATGCCAACCGATATTACCAGCCGCGGGCCGGGATAAAGTCCCTGCTCCACTGCCTGCTTGAAACCGACGTCCAAGCCCCCGGCGTCGCGGACGCAGGTGTAGCCGGCGGCCAGGGTCTGTTCCAACACTTTGGCCGTGCGCAGGTGTTGCAGGGAAAGCGGCTCGTTGATGCCCATTCGGCTGGCCAGGCCGTAATCTTTGGAAGCCAGATGGTCGTGGCAGTCAATCAGGCCGGGCAGCAGGGTCATACCGGAAAGGTCGACAATTTCCGTGTTGGGCGGCAGCTCTACCGCAGCCCGCGGGCCGGTTTCCACGATGCGCTCTCCGTCAATTAAGACCGTGGCATCGTCAATTACCGGGCCCCCGGTTCCGTCAATGAGATTGGCTCCGATCAGAGCTTTCATAAGCTCACCTCCCGCTCCTGATTTACCGGGTATCCGGCCCAACCGCCAAGTCCAACCGGTGCGACAGTTTCCTTGATTCCGATAGGCCCTTCAGCTAGGAATCAATGGGTTGGCAGAGTGGTGATTTGGCGGAGAGTCCGGGTTGCTGTGATGCTAAAGAAGCGCCTTGCCATTGTCAAGGTTCCCTTGCCGGGCTTTTGCGGAGTAGCGCGATCTCTATTTCTACCAAGCGCGTCACCGGGGCTACCCCTGCACCTGGCAAGATGATGCCAATTCCCCGTTAACCGGAAGCAAAATTATAGGACAGGGCCGGGGCGATTGACGTAATGTATAGTTACCGGACGCTGAAGTGTGAGGCATACCCTGATTGCGGCGGCCACAGCCCCCACCGGGTGTGGCGTGGGAGGTGGGTTTATGGTTTCGGTTTCCTTTCCGTCGGTTCCGACGTTGATTGCGATGAGTCCGGTGGGCCGGCCCGTTCCGTCACAGTGTTTGCCGGCCCGGTTGATTGCCTGGCGAGGGCGGCTAGGATTTTTACTGCTGGCGACGGTCTTTCTGTTGAGCGTGGGCTGCGGCTCTTTCGGCGGCAGCAACCCGATTGTCTTTGTTTCGGACTCGGACGGCGACCGGGAGATTTACCTGTTGGACCCGGAGAACGGGGAGACTACCCGGCTCACTAACAACCGTACCCCGGACCTGGACCCCCAATGGTCGCCCGATGGCGAGAGGATAGCGTATGTATCCCAGGAATCCGGCGACGAGGAGCTAAATCTCCTGGACAAGGATGGCGCCAGATTGAGCCGCTTGACCAACAATCCCGGCTCAGACGGCAACCACCGGTGGTCACCGCAGAATAATACCCTGGCCTTCGTATCGGAAAGGAAGGCAGCGGGGGAGACGCTTACCGAAATCCACTCAATGAACGTTAAGAGCAGCGAGTTGACCCGAGTTACCTTCAACGACGCCGCGGAAAGGTTGGGCGACTGGTCTCCGGATGGGGAGTGGCTGGTCTTTTACAGCGAGGACTCTGTGGAAGACCGGGGTCTTTGGCTGCGCAATCCGGCGGGGGTGAACCTTATCCGATTGACCGAGGATTCCGACTCTCAGCCGGTATGGTCGCCCGACGGAAGGTATATCGCCTTTGTCCGGCAACAGGGGGATGCCTCGGCCATTTATGTGGCTCGCCGTCTCAAGGATGGTGATTGGGGTGACGGAGTTGAGGAGGCCCGACTGACCCAAGGCTCAACCGTTGACCTGGCTCCGGCCTGGCATCCGGACAGTAAAGTTATCGCTTTCGTCTCCCATCGCGACGGCAACCCGGAGATTTATACAATGCAGGCCGACGGCGCAAATCAGCGGCGGCTGACCACCAACAGCGCCGATGACCTGGCTCCGGTCTGGTCCCCGGACGGTAAGCAACTCGCCTTCGTATCCTACTTGTACGGCACAGCGGACATTCTGGTGATGAACGCCGACGGCGCCAACCAACTGCGACTCACCAACAACGATTTTGAGGATACCAACCCAGACTGGTGAGGATACCCTGCAATTCTAACGCCTGTATTTCTAATGCCTGCAATTCTAATGATTGTAACGGCAATGGGAAATCTGCTGACACCGGACTCGGTATTGAGTAAGAATCGGTTTAACCGGCTCGGTTAGTCTGACCAGAGCAACCACCGGGGCAGCCAATAGGTGGAGGCGCAGTACCGGCCCTCCCTGGTCCAGGATCCTTCAATCGTCCCTGGTGAATCGCTCATTCTAAGGGAAAGTATGTTCCGGCCCTTCGACAAGTTCAGGCGGTGTGGGGGATACACCGGAACCGGGGGATTTTGGGAGACTCCGCGCCGCCCGGATTACCTAGACCCACCCATGTCTTGGTGCTACACTTCCCCTTGAACGTCGAAAGTCCGGGTGTGTTGGCGGGTAGTTCCGTCAAGCGCCGGGCAAGGGCCGATTGAATGTCAAGAATGACAGAAGCCGGATCAGAGAGCCTAACGTGGATTACCAGCGCATAGCCCCGATAATGGGCCTTCTCTGGGCGCCCCTGGCGGCGGTTACCAGCCAGTGGCAGGGCAAGGTCAATGCCCAAATTGCCGTCGCGATCTCCGCCGCTTCCATCGTTCCGGACCGCCCCCGGACGATAATCCAGATTTATAAAGAAAATTACAGCCACAATCTTATTTACCAAAGCCGGGCCTTTGCCCTGAATTTTTTGCGAAAAGACCAGCTTCAGCTAATAAAGGACTTCGGGTTGGTTTCGGGTTCCCGGCGGGACAAGCTGGCCGAACTGGCCTACTCGACCAAGGTCACCGGCAGCCCGATACTTGATGACTGTCTGGGCTACCTGGATTGCCGGGTGGTAAACGCGATGGACGGCGGGGATATGACCTGCTTTCTGGCCGAGGTTGTGGACGGATACGCCGACGGCGAGGCCGAACCGCTGACCTGGCGGGAGGCGCGGCGCAGGATGCCAAAGGAATGGAACGATGAATGGGCGGCCAAAATCAGCGCAGACATCGAGATTTCCCGTCAGCGCATGGGCCAAATAGATTTCACCCCCTGGCTGCCATAGAATCCATGGCGCTGCAATTGACATTCTGCATACTACTAAAGTCCTGATGCCAGAGGCAGGCCGGGATGTAAAACCGTAGGGGATTGGTTATGAGCAACGTTGCAGACGTAATCGATGAGGTCATTGTAAAAATTCACGCTACGCCCCATAAATCGGTGCTGGCGGTGGCAGGAGCGGGCAGCGGCGCCATGTCCTGGCTGCTGGGCGTCTCCGGAGCCTCCCGGACTCTGCTGGAGACCCGGGTTCCCTACGGACGTCTCTCGATGATTGATCTGGTGGGCCACGAACCGGAGCAGTATGTATCGCCGCAAACTGCCCGGGAAATGGCCCGGGCGGCTTACCGGCGGGGGTTGCAGCTAAGGGAGGATGATTCTCCGGTCGTTGGCCTGTCTTGCACCGCTACCATCGCCACCGACCGGCCCAAGCGAGGCGACCACCGGGCTTGTATTGCCGCCTGGGACGACACCCGGGTGACCACTTATAACCTGGTGCTGGAAAAGGGCAAGCGGGACCGGGCCGGTGAGGAGCATGTGGTTAGCCGTCTGGTAATCCAGGCCCTGGCCCAAGCCTTTGGCCTGGAGGCTGACCTGCCCTCAGGTCTGACCGAACTGGAACGACCGGAGGTATTGACCGCGGACCACCCCGGCCCAATACAGCGCCTCTTGTCCGGCGAGGTCAATATGGCGCTGGCCCGACCGGACGGGCGGATGCTGACCGACGAAACGGAATCCTTCGACAGGATTGCCGTTTTGCCCGGCTCGTTCAGCCCGCTGCACTACGGGCATGAAGAGTTGGCCCGCGTCGCCGGGGAGATTCTGGGTATGGAGGTGGTGTACGAGTTATCCGTGGTCAATGTGGACAAACCGCCCCTGGAAGAATCGGAGATACTTAGCCGGATCAGCCAATTCGCCGCAAAGGGGGCTGGCAGCAACGCCGGCAAGGGCAGCGTTGTCTTGACGCGCGCCGAAACCTTCCGAAAAAAGGCCGACCTGTTCCCAAATAGCGTCTTTGTCATTGGCTGGGATACCGTGACCCGCCTGATCGACCCCAAGTACTACGGTGGCGCCGAGTCGGCGATGCTGACTGCCCTGGCCGAGATATGGGCGGCGAGCTGTCGTTTCCTGGTGGCGGGCCGGGCCGGCGGCGACGTTTTCCACACTCTGGAAGAAGTGGCAATTCCCCAGGGATTCCGGCCCTTGTTCCAGTCCATACCCGAGTCCGTTTTCCGCGCCGACATCTCCTCCACCGAACTAAGGGAGCGGAACTAAGGGAGCGGAACTAAGGGAGCGGAGCGCGTAACGGTGGTTACCAACTGTCCCTCCGGCACTAATGCGCCGGTCGGTTGTGCCGCCGGCAGCTACAATGTACGTTTGCCTTCGGCCGCAGTTTCAATTGACACCGTTCCGGCCTCGGTGATATTATGGGGCCGCTAAATCGGGATTCAATAGACGGGAATCTTAACTAATTTTGAATATGTCACCCCTTCTTGGCCTTAGCTCGCAAGCCTTCGACTCTAGTGTGTTCGCGGGAAACTGGACGATGGTGGCTCTTTCCGCAATTGTGGCGGTGGTGGCCATTGGTGGTATGTTTCTGGGTTCCCGGATTTTATCCTCCCGCCGCGCCTCCGCAATCAAGCTCTCCACCTATGAATGTGGCATTGTACCTGCCTCTTATGCCTGGTCCAACATCAGCCTTCGTTTTTACATCTTCGCCATAATGTTCCTGATATTTGACGTGGAAGCGGTGTTCCTCTTCCCCTGGGCCGTAATTTTCCTGGAGCAAAAGGCTCTGGGGAACTCCATCCCCTTCTACGCCATGATGTTGTTCCTTGCAGTGCTCTTCTTTGCCATCATCTACGGCTGGAGAAAAGGGGTTCTTGAATGGCAGAAATAATCCTTGGAACCGGCAATCAACCGGCGCCCAGCCTATTCAATCAGGCCACCGCCGGGAAACTGCCCGGGGTGATTACCACCACCACCGAGCAGCTATTCGGAATGGCCCGCAAGTCCTCTTTATGGATGTTGAGTTTTGGCCTGGCTTGTTGCGCCATCGAGATGATTTCCACTTACATGGCGCACTATGATTTTGACCGGTTTGGCGTGGTCACCTGGCCTTCGCCCCGTCAATCTGACGTGATGATTGTGGCCGGCACGGTGGTCAAGAAAATGGCCGAGCCGATTCGCCTGCTTTATGAACAGATGCCGGAACCCAAATGGGTTATTGCTATGGGTAGTTGCGCTACCAACGGCGGCCCCTACTACCGCTCCTACTCCGTCGTAATGGGGGTTGATCACATCATTCCGGTGGACGTTTACGTGCCCGGCTGCCCGCCGCGTCCGGAGGCCCTCTTGTTTGGTATTCTCAAACTCCAGGAAAAAATAATGCAGGACGCCAAGAACAGTGGCGGAAGATAGGCGCACCGGCCACGCCGGCCATACTAGCGATTCCGATGCCGAGCAGCCCGATTTTTCCGTCTTGACCCAATCAGGGCGGGAAGCTTTGGCCCAGGCGGAATCGCTTTTCCGGGAGTTTAACCCTCAGCCGGGCCTGCTCTCGGACTTGCCTCAGGTAACCGTCGCCCCGGAGGGAATTGACCGGGTTTGCCAATTGGCCAAGGATGATCCGGACCTGGCTTTGAAAATGCTGCTTTGCCTTTCCTGCGTGGACTACGAAGAGTATTTTCAGCTCGTTTATTTTCTCCATTCTCTGGAGCATGAGCAGACCTTGGTGGTCAAGACCGACGTGCCTTATGATAATCCCCGGCTGCCCTCCGTCTCCGGCGTTTGGCTGGCGGCAGAGTGGTACGAGCGGGAGGCCCGCGACCTGTTCGGTGTGGAGTTTGAGGGCAACTCGAATGCCGCTCCGCTCTTGCTCTACGAAGGCTATGAGGGATTTCCGGGCCGCAAAGAGTTCCCGTTTAACGAATACCGGGAGTTTTAGCCTATGGAGCCGGTGGTCTTAACCGCCCGGGTGCATTGGGACGGCGACCGATATATCGCCAGCATTGACGGTCTGGTCCTGGAGGCGGAGGGCGAAACGGTGTGCGAGGCCCAGGACGAATTGATCGATATGATGCGTACCTGGATTGAAATTCACGACGGCAAGAGCGCCCTGGAGCAAACGCTGGCTGAGGCCGGGTTTCCGGGAGTTGACGAAGATACCGAACTCCAGTTGGAGTTTGTGGATGAGGTTGCTATCCAGGTTCAAGAGGAGTTGCCCGCTCAATAGGCGGCCGGCTTCCGTAGCCAGGTCCGGCAGTACGTCACGGAGCGCAACCTGGGCGGCATAGATTCGGCGGTTCCGGCTACTTAAAGAGGTATTTTGGACAAAATAGTTTACCAGATTGAGGAATCCCGGCAGGGCGACAACTTCCTGGCCTACTGCCCGGAGCTGGTGATTACCGCCTTTGGCGATACTCCGGAGGATGCTCGCAGTTCCCTTCGGTCCGAAATCGCCGACTATCTGGAGGACTGCGAGAAACTGGGTATTCTTGACGATGTGTTGATTGATGCCGGTTTCTATGATAATGATGAAGTCTGGATGAGCAGCCTGGTTACCCCGCCCAAGGAGCCGCGTATTAATATCCTTTAGGGGCGGGAGTTTTAACTGACTCTTGGATGGCAACGCTTTGAGAGCGGTTTTGGGCGTAGAGATTTCGCGAAAGTACCCGGCTCTAATAAACCGCCTCTAATTCCGGTAGTTCGCAGACGGTAGAGAGTGGAAAGTAGCTAAATGGTAGAAAGTCGAACTGACGTAGCCGCCAACCCACCGGCCAATGCCGAACCCGTTGAGATGCTGCTGAACATGGGGCCGCAGCATCCTTCCACCCACGGCGTGTTTCGGATGGTGTTGTGGGTCGATGGAGAGAAAGTTGTTGATGTGGAACCCCACATCGGCTACTTGCACCGGGGTTCGGAAAAGCTCTGCGAAGGCGAGCAATACCATCAGGTAATTACCCTGTTTGACCGGCTGGACTATGTGTCCAACTTTAACAATGAGCTGGTCTATTGCCAGGCCGTGGAAAAATTGATGGGCCTGACCGTGCCGGAACGGGCCGAGTATGTGCGGGTCATTCTCTGCGAGCTGAACCGCATCGCCAGTCACCTCCTCTATGTGGGCACCATTGGCCTGGACGCCGGGGCAATGACTCCTACCATGTTCGCCTTCCGGGGACGGGAACGGATTCAGGCGCTGTTCGAGGCAGTTTCCGGCGCCCGAATGATGCACAATTACTTCCGCATCGGGGGCCTGAAAGAGGAACTGCCGGACAACTTTGAACAGCTCATACGGGATTTGTTGCCCGTCCTCCGAGAGGATGTGGAAGAGAGCGACAAAATCCTGACTTTTAATGAGATTTTCCTGTCGCGCCTCAAGGATGTGGGGGCTATCAGCGCTGAAGACGCCATTGATTTTGGAATGACCGGCCCCTGTTTGCGCGGCTGCGGCGTTGAGTATGATGTGCGTAAAGCGCAGCCCTATTCAGTGTATGACCGCTTTGACTTTGATATTCCGGTAGGATTGGACGGCGATTGCTGGGACCGCCATTGGGTGCGGGTGCAGGAAATGTACGAATCCCTGGGCATAATTGAGCAAGCCCTGGCCCAAATGCCCGCCGGGAATGTGGTCTCTTCCCTGGGTCGGCGCCTTATTCGCCCCCCGGTCGGTGAGGTTTACGTGCGGGCGGAAAACCCCCGGGGAGAAATAGGGGTGCACCTGGTCAGCAACGGAACCGACCGGCCCTATCGCGTCAAAGTGCGGCCTCCTTCCTTCTGTAACCTTTCCGCCATTAGGCAGCTTTTGAAAAATTCCTGGATTGCCGACTCGGTGGTTATCCTGGGCTCTCTGGATATCGTACTGGGCGAGGTGGACCGCTGATGCCGCCAACGCTTCCTCCGGTCGTCAGCCTGGCGGTCGGTTTGTACGATGTGGTTTGGATGGTGGTGGGACTGTTGGCGATGTTCACTGCCCTGTCGGTGGTGGTGCTCTCGTTAACCTGGCTGGAACGCAAGTTCCTGGGCCGACTACAGCTCCGGTTGGGGCCGACCCGTACTGGGCCGATGGGCTTGATGCAGCCGTTGGCCGACGCCCTCAAGCTGATACTTAAGGAAGATATTGTCCCCGATTCGTCGGATAAAGCCATATTCTGGGTGGCTCCGGTGGTAGTTGTCCTCTCCGCCTTTATGATTTGGGTTACCATTCCGGGGGGTGAGGGCCTGGTATTGCGCAACCTGGAGTTGGGTCTTTTTTACATCACTGCCTTCGCCGTAATTGGTATCCTTGGATTGGTGCTGGCCGGGTGGGGATCGGCCAACAAATATGGTATTCTGGGCGGGTTGCGGTCGGCGGCCCAGCTTATCAGCTACGAGATTCCGGTTATAATGGTGGTGGTTTCGGTGGCAATGCTGGCCCAATCTCTGGACTTGAGGGTAATTGTCGCCAGTCAAAACCCGGTTCCCTACGGGTTGATTCTACCCCTTGGCTTGGTGGTCTTTTTCATCGCCGGACTGGCCGAAGTGGGGCGCACCCCCTTTGACATTTACCACGCCGAATCGGAAGTGGTGGGGGGCCCCTTTGTTGAATATAGCGGAGCCCATTGGTCGGTCTTTTTCCTGGCTGAGTATATCAATACTTTTGCCGTCGCCGCCCTGGTAGCTCTGCTGTTCCTGGGCGGTTGGTCCGGGCCTTTCCTGCCCGGCATCGTATGGTTCCTGATTAAGGTTTACGCCGTTATTCTGGTGGTGTTCTGGATCAGAGGGACCTTTCCGAGGCTCCGCATCGACCAGCTAATGGCTTTTGCCTGGAAGGTCATGGTTCCCTTGTCCTTTTATTCCATCGTTATCACTGCTATTTATCTGTTCTACGGGTGGCCTGCCTGGACTCTTACCCTGATGTCCCTGGTTGGCTTGGCCGTGGTGGGATACTTGATTTACCGGCAGATGATGGCTCCGGTGCGCCGGGTGGCCGAGGTGCGCGCCCGCCAGGAGGCGCTATTGGCCCAGCGCCGCGCCGCAAGAGAAACTGCAGGGGGTATGCGCAATGCTTAATAGCCTAAAAGGGATGTTGTTAACCCTGGCCTCAACCTTCACCGGGTTGCGGGCGCCGGTAACCCGCCAATACCCCACCGTGCCGACGCCGGTGCAGCCCCGCTTTATGGGCTTTCCGGCCCTGACCTGGGATGACCAGGTGGGCGAGCCTTTCTGTACCGGATGCATGGTGTGTATCCGCAATTGTCCGACTCAGTGTATGTCAGCCAGCATGAAGGACAATCCGCTGAACGAGGAAGGCATAAGTTCTCGAAGAAAGATTATTGACTACTTCGAAATTAACCTGAATCGGTGTATACTGTGCGGGATTTGCGTCGAGGTGTGTAACTTTGACGCTATCGTTATGAGTCATGAGCACGAGATGAGCACTTACGAGCGTAACGGCGACCGGGTTGATTTGCCGGCCCTGCTCGAAATTGGACAGAAATATCAGCGGGAAACGAGTTGGGTTGCTCCTTCAGTTGTGGCCAAGGCCAAGAAGGATGCCGCGGATGCGGCCCAGGCGGCCCAGGCGGCCCAGGCAGTCCAATCTGAGGCAACGGCGGAAGCGGCGGTTGGCGCCGAGTAATCCTGCCCTTGAGTGACCGATTAAACCAGGTAAACCCGGAAGAAAGTACGCCGGAAGCGGAATCGAGAGGCCGGCCATTCCCAAACGAGAAGACGAACGAAACTTGAACCTGTCGGGCAGACACCCGGCCTATTGCACTTGCCAAAATTGCACTGACCGGTTTCTGAAGAGGAAAAAGATTAAGCCCGGCCGCCGGGCGTCAGCCGCTCCGGAGAAGGTCAAGCCGCACCCGGACGGATGCATCTGCGCTACTTGCCGGATGTTGCGTTCCGTTGGTAATCTACCCCCGCTGCCCCGGCGTAAGCGCGGGTTGTTAAGCCGGTTGTTGGGCAAGGGCTAGAACGCACTACTATGTTGATTGGCTACAATAAGGATGTGATTTTGGGTACCAGGGTATTTTCCGAAATGTCGTATCTGACCAGGTCCCGCAGGGGCCGCCAAGAGGGCGGCTCATTCTTTGGCGAAGGCCGCTAGTCGTGTCCTGGATCCTGTTTATCATTTTGGCGGTGTTTACCCTGGGCGGAGGCCTGGGCGTCGTAGTGACCCGCAATGTGGTTCATGCCGCCCTGTTCCTCCTGGTTTCCCTGGTGGCCGTAGCCGGTGTTTACCTGATACTCTTCGCCGAGTTCCTGGCGTTGGTGCAGGTGTTGATTTACGGCGGGGCCATTACCATCGTCCTGCTATTCGCGATAATGCTGACGCGCTCTTCCGAATACCCCTACATCTCCGACAACCGGCAGTGGCCCCTGGCTGCCCTTGCCGCCGCCGGAGTGGGCGTGGTGCTGGGAGCCGCTTTCTGGATAAAGGGCGTTTCCCAATCTGCGCCCAACAGTCCCACTTTCAGCGAGTTGTCCAACTCGCTCTTTACCCGCTGGGCCGTTCCTTTTGAAGTTGCGTCGCTGGTATTGCTGGTAGCGCTGATTGGGGCCATAATCATTGCTCGCACCGGGGAGGGGAGTCAGTAGCTCATGGTACCGTTGGTTTACTTTCAATTGCTGAGCGCCTCCCTGTTCGTAATCGGCCTGTACGGGGTTATGGCCCGCCGTAGCGCAGTATTAATCGTGATGTCCATTGAGTTGATGTTGAATGCGGTGAACATCAATCTGATTGCCGCCGCCTCGCACCAGGAAGGTCTGGGCAGCTTCATAAACTTCGACGGCCAACTACTTGCCATCTTCATCATTACCATCGCTGCGGCGGAGGTGGGGCTGGCCATGGCAATTATTTTGCGGATGTACCGTAACCGTTCTACGGTCAACGTGGACGAAATAGACCTGATGAAATGGTAGAAGCGCTCGTTTTGCCGGTAGAAAATAGGACGCCGGTGCGGTGGATGCCCGGCGTCGCCGAGAATCACCCGGCCTCCAGCTTCCAAGTTATTGGTTGCGAGCCGGCCGATACCGGGCGGGAGGCCAAGGCGTAGCATGGAATGGGCCTGGCTTATCCCGGTACTCAGCTTTGCGGTTGTTCCGCTGATCATCCTGTTTGGTAAATACCTGCCCGGGAAGGGTTCTCCCCTGGCTATCCTGGCGATTCTTGGCGGATTCGCCCTGTTTTGGTTAACGCTTTTCAGTTTTCTCGGAGCCTCCCCGGCCACTGACGCCTGCCACACCAGCGAAGACACCGGCGCCCTGACCTGCTCCTACGAACGGACCTGGTTCGAGGCCGGATTCCCCGGTACCGACAATGACGTTGACCGCCGGGTACGCCTCACCTGGGGCATCATAGTTGACCCGTTGACCATTGCGATGCTGGGGCTGGCGACTTTCGTAGCTCTGATGGTGCAGATTTACTCACTGGGGTATATGCGGGGCGACTCCCGGTTCGACTGGTACTATGCCTTCCATGCCCTGTTTATTGCCGCCATGCTCACCTTGGTGTTGGCCGACAACTTCCTGCTGTTGTACGTAGCCTGGGAATTGGTGGGTCTCTGTTCCTACCTGCTTATCGGATTCTGGTTTGAGCGTCCTACCGCCCGAGAGGCGGCCAAAAAGGCATTCATTGTCACCCGCATCGGCGATGTGGGGCTGCTCATTGGCATTCTGCTGCTGTGGCGAGAAGTAGGCAGTTTCAGCATGGCCGATGCCTTTGCCGCCGCCCACAGCGGAGCGATGAGCCAGGGAATTGCCACTACCGCCGCCATATTGCTGTTCCTGGGGGCGATGGGCAAGTCGGCCCAGTTTCCCTTCCATGTATGGCTGCCCGACGCAATGGAGGGCCCCACGCCGGTCAGCGCCTTGATTCACGCCGCAACCATGGTCGCCGCCGGCGTTTATCTGGTGGCCCGAGCCTTCCCCATTTTTGTCGCCTCCGGTGATGCCTTGCTGGTGGTGGCGATTGTCGGATTGATAACCGCCCTGGGCGCAGCCACTATTGCCCTGGTTTCGACCGATTTGAAGCGCATCCTGGCCTATTCCACCATTAGCCATCTGGGGTTGATGATGTTATCCCTGGGCGCGTTCGGTTATACTGCCGCCATTTTCCACCTGATGGCTCACGGCTTTTCCAAGGCATTGCTGTTCCTGGGCGCGGGCAGTGTAATGCACAGCACCGATGAACTGGACATCCGCAATATGGGCGGCCTGCGCAAGGTTATGCCCCTTACCGCCATCCTGTTCTCCATTGGCGCCCTCTCCCTGGGGGGCATACCGTTGCTGGCCGGTTTCTGGAGCAAGGACGAAATCCTGCTGGCGGTAAACGGCCAACTGCATCCGGTGTTTATCGTTTTGACGCTGCTTACCGTCCTGCTGAGCGCGCTTTATATGGCTCGCGCCATGTTTGTGGTGTTTTACGGCCGGTTCGCCGAGCAGCACGAACACGCCCACGACGCGCCGCCAACGATGGCGATAACCATGTCTCTCCTGGGCGTCTTGGCCCTGGGCTTCGGAGTGATTGCGTTCAATTGGCCGGGCGGTTTCGACGGCATTGGCAATTTTCTTTTCTTCCACGAACCGGAAGGATTCCATTTCAATTGGTGGCTTGGCATCCTGTCCACTGCGCTGGCCCTGGCCGCTTTCGTGTACGCTTACCTGGCCTATAGCCGAAGGAGCCTCGCTACGGAAGGAATGAAACGACGCTTCGCCGGTCTGCTCAAGATAGTGGAGAATAAGTACTATATCGACGAAGTCTATCAGTGGACGGTTGACCGGGTGGTCTTAATTTTCTCCGGCTATATTGCCGTCTTTGACCGCGCTTTTGTAAATGACGTGGGAGTAAACGGCCCGGCCAACCTGGTTCGGCACTTGGGAGTTGCCCTAAGGCTTCACGTCACCGGCCACGTTTACAGCTACGCACTGGCGATGGCCCTGGGCCTGATTGGCTTGGCTGTCTTCTGGTGGATACAGTCCGTCTGACCGAGAACCGATGAGCAATTTTGACCAAATAGCCTTGTTGCTGATTATTCTGGTGCCGCTGGCCGGCGGGATTCTGAGTATTTTCCTGCCACGGAACCGCCCAGAGGACGCCTGGCGTTTTGCCATTTTTGTATCCGCCATAACCTTGGGCCTCTCCCTGATTCTGTTTGCCAGGTACGACTTTGGCGCCGGCGGCTATCAATTCGCCCGGGTTTACGAGTGGCTGGACGCGCCGCTAAATATTGACCTTTCCCTGGCGATGGATGGAATTGCCGCCCCGCTGGTGCTGCTCAACGGCATAGTCCTGTTTGGCGCAGTGCTGATTTCCCAGACCATCAAGCGACGGACGCGGGATTTCTTTGTGTTGCTGCTGTCGCTGGGTTCCGGCGTGTTTGGCGTGTTCGTAGTTCAGGACTTGTTCTTCCTCTTCTTTTTCTATGAACTGGCAGTGCTGCCGATGTACCTGCTGATCGGGGTATGGGGCAGCAGCACCGACTTTGCGACTTTTTCCCGCACCAAAGAATACGGCGCAATGAAGCTGATGCTGTTCCTGGTGGCGGGCAGCGTACTGATCTGGGTGGGAATTCTGGCTCTCTATGTGGCCGCAAGCCAAGCGGGTTCCCCGACCTTCTCTTTGGAAACTTTGGGCGAACTCTCCCGGGCCGGACACTTCGGGCCCGGGTTCCAGAACTGGGTCTTTCCCCTGTTTATGGTTGGCTTCGGCATCCTGGCCGGTTTGTGGCCCTTCCATACCTGGTCGCCCGACGGCCACGTGGCCGCCCCCACCGGTGTCAGTATGCTTCACGCCGGTGTGCTGATGAAACTGGGAGCTTTCGGCATCATCCGGGTGGGCATGGTTTTGCTCCCGGAGGGCGCCGCCGCCTGGATGCCGGTGCTGATAATTCTCGGTACGGTTAACGTAATTTACGGGGCTATCTCCGCCCTTTCGCAGCGCGACCTCAAGTATATTATCGGATACTCCAGCGTTAGCCACATGGGTTACGTGCTGATGGGAATTGCGACCCTGCACCCGGTGGGGCTGACCGGAGCGGTGTTGCAAATGTTCTCCCACGGCATTATGACGGCCCTGATGTTCGCAATGGTCGGGGCCATTTACGAACGCACCCACATACGGGATATCACCGTGCTGAACGGGTTGATGAAGCGGATGGGCGCGACCAGTTTCTTCTTTGCGATAGCTGGTCTGGCTTCCCTGGGACTGCCGGGATTAAGCGGATTTGTTGCCGAGTTTATGGTATTTACCGGCGCTTTCCGCACCTATTTGCCCCTGGCGGTACTGGCCGTAATCGGCGCGGCGTTGACCGCAGTTTATATTTTGCGGCTGCTGGCCCGCACCTTTTTTGGGGAAGCCGACCCGCAATGGGACCATATTACCGATGCCAGTCCGGTGGAAAAAACGGTCGGCGCATCTTTTGTCCTGATAATGCTCTTTGTGGGAGTATGGCCCGCGCCGCTTACCCGGGTAATCAATGTGGGCGTCGAATCGGTGCTGCAACTGTTTTAGTCGGGGCCAATATAGCCGGGGCTTAAACCGACCGGTTCGGGTTGGAAAAGAAACCAGGATTTACAAATCAGTTTAGTTTTGGGGACTATGCCGGGTTTAACTGACAATCTTTATTTGCTGACGCCGGAGTTCGCCCTGGCCGGGCTGGCTTTCCTGGTCTTCATCGTTGACCTGTTCCTGCCGGAGGACCGGAAGGAACTGCTGGGCTGGCTCTCGGTGCTGGGTCTTATTGGGCTGGCCGTCCTTTCCCTGGTGATGCTGCCCGGGAAGGAGGCGATCCTGTACGGCGGCCTGCTGGCGGTTGACGGATATTCCCTATTCTTCAAAGTGTTCTTCCTGTTCATCGGCGTATTCATCATCCTTAGTTCCATTGACTTCGTGAAACTGCACCTGAGTCACCCCGGCGAGTTTTATGGCTTGCTCCTGTTTTCCATCCTGGGAATGAACCTGATGGCCCAGTCCCGCGAGCTGCTGACGGCCTACATCTCGCTGGAGTTGCTAAGTTTCAGCCTGTATGTGTTGGTGGCCTACGCCCTGGGCAACCCCAAGTCCAACGAGGGAAGTCTTAAATACATCATTATTGGCGCATTTTCCTCGGCGATTCTGCTCTACGGCATCAGCATGGTTTACAGCACGCTGGGCGTAACGCGGTTTGAAGGAATCAGCGCGGCCCTGTCCTCATCCGCCGATGTGGGCCCGGCTCTGTGGGTGGGACTGGCCTTGATCGTAGGGGGACTGGGTTTTAAGCTGTCCGCAGTGCCCTTCCATATGTGGGCGCCGGACGCCTACGAGGGCGCTCCATTGCCGGTCACCGCCTATCTGGCAATTGCTTCCAAGGCGGCGGCTTTCGCCCTGGTGCTGCGCCTACTCTCCGAAGCCTTTGTGCCGGCGACCGAGCGCTGGGACCAATGGCAGATAATCATGGCGGCGCTGGCGGCTCTAACGATGCTGGTGGGTAATCTGGTAGCCCTGGCTCAACATAACCTGAAACGACTAATGGCCTATTCCAGTATCGGACACGTGGGCTACATCCTGGCCGGGACGGCAGCCCTGGCTCCGGACTCTCTGCTGGGCGCCAACGGGATTATTTTCTACCTGGTGGGATACTCCATTACCAATATGGTAGTATTCGCCGCTTTAATCGCCTTTTTCAACGCCACCGGTCAGGAGGAAATCTCCGACTTGGCCGGGTTGGCCGACCGGCAGCCCTTCCTGGCGATGGCTATTGCCGTCAGCCTGTTTTCCCTGGGCGGATTGCCCATCTTTGTCGGGTTTACCATGAAGTTCTACCTATTTACGGCGGTAGCTAACGAAGGCTTCTTGTGGCTGGCCGGATTAGCCATTTTCACCAGCCTGATTTCCCTCTATTATTACTTGCAGGTAATCCGACAGATGTATATTCAGCCGGCCCTAGCGGCGCCGGCGCTGGAGTCGGACGCCGATGCCGATACGGATACCGACACCGACACCGACACCGACACCGGCTCGGATTCCGGGCACAGTGAAGCCGAACCGGCAGACCACAGTCATGCTCCATCCCATGATTCGCCGTCGGAAGACTATGTACCCTTGCCCCGGCCCTCGGCGCTCCTGTTGAGCGTGATAGCCCTGGGCTTGGTGGCCGTTGTCGGTTTGGGGGTCTATCCGGCTCCCTTGCTGGAACTGGTCGAGGTGGCTAGCGCGGCGATTCTGCCGGGCGGTTAGGGGATAGCGATGCCGGAGCAAGTGGATGTGATATTGGGGTTTGACCCTGGCGGCAGTGGTGAAGGCGGTAGATTTGGTTGGAGTGTGTGCCAAGCCGATAAATACGGATTGCGGTGCCTAAAGACTGGCTTGGCAACTGACGCGCGGGATGCGTTCTGCAAAGTGGAAAAAGAGATGTCGTTGCTTAGCCGGCAAGGGAACCGGAGCGTCTTGGCGGCAGGTATTGATGCGCCAATGTTTTGGGGTTTCAGAGGATACCGGGTAATTGATAGGGAAATCAAGCAAGCATTAAAAGATAATTGTAAGCCAAGTGAGACTGTTATTCACATTAACAGCCTGCGGGGAGCCTGCTCTGTGCAGGGCGTTTTATTGGGGAAGTACCTCCACGAAACATATCCCGACCTGCAAATTACGGAGACTCATCCGACAGCATTGCGCTACTTGCTAAAGGTTTGTGGCAAGTCGGGGGAATTGGAAAAAGTAATAGAACAGGTAATAGAAAAGTTCAGGACGAATGAGGGTGACGCCCTGAAGTCAGAGGAATTAAGAAAGTTAAATAAAGACAAGCGTAATGTCCTCAAACCAGGGGAATTTAAAAAGCCAATAGAAGAACGGTACACGCATCAGCGCGACGCCGCAATTTCCGCCTATGTCGCTTGGAAAATGCTCCAGAATCAGAAGCCGGATGGATGGCAGAACCTGTATCTTAAAGAACCCGGCCCGGTTCAACCGTTTGACACGCCCGTAAGCTATTGGATGCCAATTCCCCATAGGCATCCGTAATTTGGAGACAGTATGATTATTGCGGTTATCGGTAGCAGCGATGCCAAGCCGGAACATGCGGCCTTGGCTGAGGAAGTAGGTCGGGAGTTGGCCCGCCGCAATGTGATGGTAGTCTGCGGCGGTTTGATGGGTGTGATGGAGGCGGTTTGCCGCGGCGCCAAAGCCGAGGGAGGCACCACCATTGGCATCCTGCCCGGCGGGCATGGCTCCCAGGCCAACAGCTACGTTGACATACCCATCGCTACCACAATGGGTTATGCCCGTAACGTTATAGTAGTTCATACCGGAGAGGCCTGTATCGCCGTCGGCGGCGCCTTTGGCACCTTATCCGAGATCGCCTACGCCCTCTCGGACGATATTCCGGTCATTGGCCTCAGCACTTGGCCGCTTACGATTAAAGGGGATGGCGACCCCATAGAAAAGGGAATCGTCCAAGCCAGCGACCCGGTGGACGCCGTGGACAAGGCGGTGGCCGCCGCTAAAGCCCGGCAGTCCCCGTAAACCCTCGCCCAGACGCCCCACCCCTATAGTTCCCGGGGTTATCCACCCGTTTTCCGGAGGCAGTCCGCTAAATGAGCAGCCGAAACGCCAATGCATCCGACGTAACTATCGCTGAAATACGGGGCCGGGAAGTATTGGACTCCCGGGGCAACCCTACCGTGGAAGCCGACGTCAAGCTGTCCAACGGCGCGAGAGCCCATGCCGCCGTGCCCTCCGGAGCCAGCACCGGCAGCTATGAGGCTCTGGAATTGCGGGACAAAGACGCGGGCCGGTTCGGCGGCGCCGGTGTATTGCAGGCGGTAGCCAACGTCAATAATATCCTTGGCCCGGCGCTGGTCGGCAGCTCTCCCTTTGACCAGGCTTCCATTGACCGCATAATGATCGAGCGGGACGGCACCGATGACAAGAGCAGCCTGGGGGCCAACGCTATTCTGGCGGTTTCAATGGCCGCCGCCCGGGCGGCGTCTCTGGCCCACCCCGACGCCGACGGGGAGCTTTGGCGTTACCTGGCCGAAGGCGGCCCGGTCAGCCTTCCGGCGCCGATGTTCAACATCCTGAACGGGGGCCGCCACGCCTCCAACTCGGCAGACATTCAGGAGTTTATGGTTTCCCCGGTGGGCGCACCTACTTTTTCCGACGCGCTGCAGGCCGGGGCGGAGATATACCAGACCCTGAAAAATCTGCTGCGGGCCGATGGTCATAACCTCAACGTGGGCGACGAGGGCGGTTTCGCTCCCTCCCTTCCCTCCAATCGGGACGCTATTGAAGTGGTGCTCAAAGCCATTGAAACCGCCGGTTATACCCCCGGCGAGGATGTTTTACTGACCCTGGATGTGGCTGCCTCGGAACTCTACGACAAGGCCCGGGGCTGCTACGTGCTGGAGCGGGAGGGAACCACCATGACCGCCGCCGAGCTGGTAGATCTATATGTCGGCTGGCAGCAGGCCTACCCGATTATCAGCATCGAGGATGGGCTGGATGAGGACGATTGGGAAGGTTGGGCCGAGTTGAGCCAACGTCTCGGCGACTCGACCCAATTGGTGGGGGATGACCTGTTTGTTACCAATATTGCCCGCATTCAACGGGGCATTGATTCCGGCGCAGCCAATTCGGTATTGCTAAAACCGAACCAGATTGGTACTCTTACTGAAACTTTCCAGGCGTTCCGGTTGACCCGGAGTGCGGGCTGGGGAGCGGTGATGAGCCACCGTTCCGGCGAAACCGAGGACACTACCATCGCGGACTTGGCGGTGGCCTGGAACGTGGGGCAAATCAAAACGGGCGCTCCCGCCCGGTCAGAGCGCGTAGCCAAGTATAATCGGTTGCTCCGAATTGAAGCGGACTTGGGAGCCGAGGCTAAGTATGCTGGAAGACAAGCCTACGCCCACCTCAGAAAAGTCTAATTCCTTCCTGGCTTGGCGTATATTTCGGTATTTGGTCATTCAGGGAATTCGGGGTAGCATCCGGCTTACCTGGTGGCTGTTGGTGCAGAGCGTGCGGGTAATCATAGGGTTGGGGCGTTTGATGGCATCTCCCACACCTGCCCATTTCCACCGTAGCAGGTTGGGAATGTATGGCTGGCTCTTCTGGAGAAGATAGAGTCGGAACCGGCGTGAAGTCCCGCCCTCCCCCTTGGTTAAGGGCCGAGTCAGTCGACTGCCAGGCCTTGGCTTCAGTTAGGGTTGGGCGTGGCACGGATCTGGAATTTAAAGAACGGTTCCCGGGGGTTGCGGCGAGAAAGCGGGAGATAGCGTCCCGAGGCCGCTAACCAATTTATTTGGACGCATTTACAGAGTTAACCCAAGTTTTGTTGGAATTGATGGAGAGGTAAATAATGGCAACTCGGATTGGAGTTAACGGCTTTGGGAGAATTGGTCGGTTGGTCACCCGGGCTGCGATGGAACTGTATCCGGACCAGCTTGAGATTGCAGCGGTTAATGACTTGACCGACGACAAGACCAACGCCCACCTGTTTAAGTACGATACCAGCTATGGCGTCTATCCGGGTCAGGTGGAAGCCAATAACGGCGATCTGTTGATTGACGGCCGCAGTATCAAAGTCTTCTCCGAGCGTGACCCAGCCCAGATTCCCTGGTCTGAAATGGGAGTTGACCTGGTGGTAGAGTCAACCGGCATCTTTACCGACGGGGAAAAGGCTGCCGGACATTTCCAGGGAGGAGCCAGCAAGGTCATTATTTCCGCTCCGGCGACCAACGTTGACCTGACCATGGTTATGGGAGTCAATGACCACGTTTATGACAAGGATAAGCACAACATAGTCTCCAACGCCTCCTGTACCACCAACTGTTTTGCTCCGATGGTCAAGGTGTTGCACGAAGCCTTCGGCATCGAACACGGTCTGATGTCCACCATCCACTCCTATACCAATGACCAGGCTATTCTGGACCAGCGCCATCCCGACCTGCGCCGGGCCCGGGCTGCGGCGATGAATATCATCCCCACCAGCACCGGAGCGGCCCGCGCGGTGGGTCTGGTGTTGCCGGAGCTTAACGGTAAACTCCACGGCATTGCCTTCCGGGTACCCACTGCCACCGGCTCGGTGACCGACTTTGTGGTAAACCTGGCCCGGGGTGTGACGGTAGCGGAGGTCAATCAGGCCTTTAAAGACGCCGCAGAAGGCGCCCTCAAGGGAATTCTGGAATATACCGAAGACCCGATTGTCAGTTCCGACGTGCGGAGCAACTCCCATAGCTGCGTCTTTGACGCCCTCTCCACCATTGTGATGGAGGAAAACATGGTCAAAGTTATGGGTTGGTACGACAACGAGTGGGGTTATTCTTGCCGCACCGCCGACCTCTGTTCCTTTATGAGTGACAAGGGAATCTAGCCCGGTTTTGGCCATAATATTATGGTCATATTAGCAGCCGGACCCGGTGAGCAAAAAGGGAGCAGCTTCGCGAACGGCGTGAATCTCCTTACCTATAGGTCTTTGCCATTCCTGGCCGGTCAAACAATCCTCCGATTGATTAATAGGTCGTGCCGGTTTTCCCCGGCACGGCGAAGTTTCCGGTTAGACCAGCTCCGGTTAGCCCCTTTTCTACCCGGCCACTTCTTCCCGTTCGGCTTGGCTCCGGTTGCCCTCTCGTCGGAATCGGTCAGGACTAACGCCCCGCCGGTTGTCTTGCCGGATGTTTCTCCAACTTTCCCCTCGGCTTCAAATCGGGGGCGGGCCGTGATTCCCAGGCCGAATTCAAGGCCGGTCCATAGTGTGGGAGTTGACCGGTGCGCCGCCTGACTCAGCTAACCTTCCCCCATCTCCCCCCCTTTTCCTGGCCCTTAGTCCTGTTGCCGTTGATTCTGGTGGTGGCTCTGGGCCTGCGCCTGCATGGGCTTGACTGGGACTCCGGTTATGGCTTTCACCCCGATGAGCGGTCGATTTATATGCGGGCCGGCTGCGTCTATGACCTGCTGACGGAAAGGCCGGGCTATGAAGCCTGTATCGGCGAATACACCGAAACCCGTACGGGTCTGCCCAGCCTGAGCGTGTTTCTGGACGCCGAGCGCAGTCCCCTGAACCCCCACTGGTTCCCTTTGGGCAGCATCCTAATCTATGTTCTGGTGTTTTTCCGTTCGATTATCGAGCTGTTTGCCGATATTAATGCCCTGGATATGCGTTACTTCGGACGTGCCCTTTCGGCCTTAGCAGACGTCGGATCGGTATTCATGGTATATCTGCTGGGACGTCGTATCTACGGCGGGCAGTATGGCCCTTGGGTCGGGCTATTGGCCGCCGCACTGACTGCTCTGGCAGTAATCCACATCCAGACTAGCCACTTTTACCGTCCGGAGATTTTTTCGGCCCTGCTGATACTGGCCGGTTTCTGGGCTGCGCTGCGAATGTTGGAAAAGCGGCGGCTGCGGGATTCGCTGCTGCTGGGCCTGATTATCGGGTTGGCCTTTGCTCCCAAGGTAAGCATTTTGCCGGTACTGCTGCCGCTGCTGTTTGCTTACACCTATCGGCTGCTGGACAGTGGTAACGGTCTTTGGTCCGGCGTCACCCGGGGCGGAATGGGGCAGACCCTATGCCATGCGTTGGCTGCCGGGGCTGTTGCTCTAGTCGCATTTTTTGCCGTCACTCCGTATGCCTTGCTGGACTTCACCAACTTTATCGGCGAGCAGGCGGCCCAAGCCAATATGGCCCGAAACGCCGGTCTTTGGCCCTTCACTATCCAGTATGTTGATACGCCGGCCTTCCGGTACCAGTTCCACCAAACGGCGGTATGGGGCCTGGGCCTGCCCCTGGGATTGTTCGCCTGGGCCGGCATAGCTTTTACTGCCGCTATGGTGTGGAGAGGTTCGGAGAGCCGGCGGGCGGATCTGTTGCTGCTGGCTTGGGTGGTTCCCAGCATTCTGTTTTTGGAAAGTTTCGAGGTCCGGTTCCAGCGTTATTACTTCGCCCTGATACCCTTCATGATATTGATGGGGTCCCGGCTGCTCCTGTGGCCGTTAGTATGGTTCCAAAGTCCGGCCCGGGCCAGTTTCCCGGACTCGGTCATTCAAAGCAAAACCTCGCTCCGCAGTGGATTCAATACGGCAGGCGTCTGGTATTATTTATGGTACACCCCCAGGGGTCGGCTCTGCTTGATGGCGGCGTCGGTGGCTCCCCTGGTGGTAGTCCTGGCGGCTACCGCTTTCTATTCCCTGGCTTTCCAGCGGGTCTATGCCAATCCCCATCCGGCGGTGGCCGCGTCCCACTGGATAAACGAGAACCTGCCAGATCGCACGGTCATCCTCAGCGATAATCATTGGGACGAGTTTATCCCTGAACTGTACCGCTACCGGGTCTGGCAATTCCCGGCCTATGAGCCGGACAACGCGCAAAAAATGATTAAGCTGGGCGAGGAACTGGCCCGGGCTGAGTACCTGGTCTTCTACAGCCACCGGCCCTACGTCAGCGTCACCAGCGACCCGGAGCGCTTCCCCCTTAGCGCCAACTATTACCGGCAGCTTTTTGGCGGCGAATTGGGTTACCGTCTGGAGCGAACCTTCACCTCCTACCCGGAGTTGGCGGGAATTGCTTTCGTGGACGACCCCCTGGGCCGGGCCGGGCTGCCCCGGCCGGAGCCGATGGTTCCGGTCGAATCCCAACCGCTGTTCCCGATTAACCTGGGCTATGCCGATGACAACGTGGTCGGTTATGACCATCCCCAAGTATTGCTGTTTCGGAACGTGGAACGGCTGTCGGAGGACGACCTGCTGCTCCGGCTGGTGAGCGGACGATTCGAGCCGAACCGCCGGGCCGGGCTGGTGCTTTCCGAAGAGCAGGCTGCCGTACAGCAGCGGGGCGGCACCTGGTCGGAAATCTTTGACCGGCATAGCTGGGCTAACCGACTGCCGGCGCTGGCGTGGCTTCTGGCAGTGGAACTGATTTACCTGGCCGCGCTGCCCCTGGCGTTGTTCCTGTTTCGCCCCCTCGCCGACCGAGGGATGATACTGGCCCGAATCCTGGGATTGCTGACCGTCGCGTACGTTACCTGGCTGATAGTGAGCCTGGGCTGGGTTGACTTCTCTCGAACCGCCATTGTCCTGGGTCTGCTGGTCGTGGCGGCGCTGTCCGGTCTGGCGCTGGCGGCGCGCCGACGGGAGATGTTGACCTTTTTGGCGCAGCGTTGGCGGTTGCTGCTGACCGGCGAGGCGCTGTTCCTGTTAGCTTTTCTTGCTTTTGTGGTGATCCGAGCCTACAACCCGGACTTGTGGCACCCCTACCGCGGCGGCGAAAAGCCGATGGAGCTGGCTTACCTTAACGCTGTGGTCCGCTCCACGCTGCTGCCCCCTTACGACCCCTGGTTTGCCGGCGGATACCTGAACTATTACTACTGGGGCTACTTTGTCCTGGCCCTGCCCATAAGGTTAACCGGAATTGTGCCGACCGTGGCTTTCAACCTGGCGGTGCCGCTGTTCTTTGCCCTGACCGTCACCGGAGCCTATTCCATCGTGTATAACCTGGCCGAGGGAGTTAGGCGGTCCCGGAGCTGCCTGGATTCCGGGGGTTCTGAAGCTCCTGCAAACTCCGACGGTACCGTGGCGATCGACTATGCGGATACCGCCAATGCCGTAGAGGAGGATTACGAATCGCCAATCGGGCAAACCGGAGCCGAATCCGCCGTCTCCTCAATAGGTGAATCAGCGCCGCCGCCGGAGCCGGGACCGGGCCGGGCCGAGCGGGTTACCCGCAGCCCGGTAACCGCCGGGCTGTTTGCCGGGCTGTTTGTGGCGGTTGCGGCGAACCTGGACGGCGTAGTCCAGTTAGCACAAGGGACCTGGGGCAAGCTGGTCGGTGCAGCCGGAGAGTTCCCCGCCTTCGACTTTTGGCGCAGCAGCCGGATGATCCCAAACCTGGAAAACTTCGACACCGGGCCGCTGGTCTTCTGGGTGCCGGAAAAGATTGCCGACTTCCCCGACGTGTCCTGGCATATTACCGAGTTTCCCTTCTTCACCTTTCTGTTCAGCGACCTGCACGCCCACATGATGGTAATACCCTTTACTTTGCTGGTAATTGGGCTGGGTTTGAACCTGGTTGCAGGCTGGCGACGGTTTGGCTGGGTCTGGGACGTGGCGGCGGTTGCTATGATCAGCCTGGCCCTGGGGGCGCTGTGGCTGATTAATAGCTGGGACTACCCGGCGTATTTAGCGCTTACGCTGTCTCTGGTGGGCTTGGCGGTTTATGGAATGCCGGGAACGGCGCGGACGCGGCTGACCTGGGGAGTCGGCCTGGCCGTGGGAATTGTTTCAATGAGCTTGCTCGCCTTTCAGCCTTTTCATCAGGCATTGGAAACCTTTGACGCCGGCATCGAGGCCAGCAAATGGCGTACTCCCATTGACCGCTATCTGGGCATCCATGGCCTGTTTCTGTTCATCGTCGGGACTTTTCTGGTCTGGCGAGCCCGGCTCCCCCTGGCCCGAACGTGCAGTTGGCGATTTTTTCCCAACCGCCGGGGCATTTCAGCCACTCCCAGGCAAACCGACCGGCCGGTTCAATTGCTGTTCTTGCGTCTCTATCTGGTGTTGTGCCTGATGGCCGTAGTGTATTTTGCGCTCGCCGGATACTGGACCGGAGCAGTCCTGCTTTTCCTGCTGGTCATTACCGGGCTGGTGGCCTGGGATGTCCTGCTATCCGGCGCCAACTCGAACTCCAATGCCGAACCCGGCGGCGGGGAACGGACCTATACGGTGTTCGTACTGTTGCTGTTGGGCATGGCGTTGGCAATTGGCGTCGGCGTTGACCTGGTGCGCTTGAGCGGAGACATTGGCCGGATGAATACCCTGTTCAAGTATTACCTGGAGGCTTGGATTCTTCTTGGTTTGGCCGCAGCCTATATGCTATGGCGATTGGGATTTGACCGCGAGTTAAAGCCGGTCAACTTGAACCGGCCCCGGCTGCTCTGGGTAGGAGTAGTTGCCCTGCTAGTTCTGTGCAGCCTTAGCTATACCGTGCTGGGAACCCAGGCCCGGCTGGCCGACCGTTTTAACGACTTGCCGCCCACCCTGGACGGAATGGCCTATATGGAAGGGGCGGTTCACTGGGAGCAGGAACAGCCGCTGGCCCTGAAAGGAGACGCCGAGGCAATCCGGTGGCTGCAGGATAATGTTTCCGGCTCGCCGGTGGTGCTGGAGGCCCATACCGAGCAGTATCACTGGGGCGGGCGGATTGCCAACTATACCGGACTGCCCACGGTGCTGGGTTGGCCCTGGCATCAGATACAACAGCGCGGCGTGTATTCTGACGAAATACCGGCTAGGGCCGGCGATATTCGGGAGATATACGAGACTGTCGATTTGGAGCGCGCCCAATCCTTGCTGCGGGCGTATAATGTTAAATATGTGGTGGTCGGCCAACTGGAACGCATATATTATCCTGGAGCGGGGTTGGCCAAGTTCGATAATATGACGGAGCAGGGCACGGCCTCGCCGGTGTTCAGGAACGGGGACGTGACAATTTACGGGTTGGAACTGGACCCGAGCCGGTCATAATTGCCGGCCGTAACTTACTGAGGAGTTAGGAATGGATGAAAGTACGTTAACCCTGGTCGCTTTTATCAAGGACTTGATGATAATCATTGGGCTGGGTTTATTAATCATGACTCTGGGGTTTGTACTGGTTATGATCATCCGGCTGCAAGGTTCAATTGCCTCGATAAAGCGAACCGCCGGGAATCTGGAGGAAGCTTCCGGGGTTATGCTCGACTCCACCAAGGAAATTTCACGAACTTTGGTTTTTTTCAAGGCCATAAACCTCCTCGTCGAGAAGGTCAAGCAGAGGTTCAGTAAAGAGGACGAGTAAACTGACGACGCGTCATGCGGCAGAGTTCAGTGTAGGTTAGCCCTAAGGAGCAGTACTCCAGCAGGGATATGATCCAAAAATCTTCAGTGCGCTGACTTGCCCGGCCAGAGCGTCCATCGCCTCCTTAACCGTCGGGTTCTCCCGATGACCCTCACAGTCCACCAGGAAATTGTAGCGGCCCAGCGACTCCTTGGTGGGTCGGGACTCTATCTTGACCAGGTTCAGCCCCCGCAAAGCGAAAACCCCCAAAGCCTGATACAGGGAACCGGGTTCATCCTCGTCGAAGGAAAAACAGATGGAAGTCTTGTCCCGCCCGGTAGGAGGATGATCGGCTTTGGCCAGTACCACAAATCGGGTCATGTTGTTGGCCCGGTCTTGAATCCCCCGGTCTATTATCTCCGCGCCGTAAAGCACTGCGGCGCGTTGAGGGGCGATGGCGGCCGCCGTCACGCTGCTTTCTTTCATGTCGGCTACCGCCGCGGAATTGCTCAAGGAAGCGGTAGGTCGAGCATTGGGAAAGTTGGTTTCCAGAAAGTGGCGGCACTGGGCCAGGGATTGAGGGTGGGAATAGATTATCCCGATGTCCAAGATGGTGGTTCCGGGCAATACCATCAGGCAGTGCTCAATGGGCAGCACTATCTCGTGATATATGGACAGTTCGGAGTCGTTAATTAATAAGTCCAGGGTATAGACCACCGAACCCTCCAGGCTATTCTCTATCGGCACTACCCCTTCGTCCGTAACGCCCCCGGACACTGCCAGAAACACGGCGGGGATGGTGGGAAAGGGGTGCAAGTCTGCCTGAGGGTCGTAGAGGCGGGCCGCCTCTTCGGTGTAGGTGCCGGCTGGGCCGAAATATGATATACGTTTGACCAAGGCTATACTCCAGTCAGTGTATCGTACAGATCTTGTTCCTCGTCCGCCATCGTAACGGCAAATAGCTCATCCTCTCCCACCAACGTCAGGTCGTCTCCGGGGGCCACCACCATATTGTGGCGAATCACCATAGAGACAAAACTGTGGGACGGCAACTTTACCGCCGCCAGGCGTTTGCCGACGACCGCGGCATCCTCCGGTATGGTAACGCTAATAAGCATCGCGTTGGGCACGCTCAAACTCATCAGATGCTTGAGTTTGCTTTCGGTAATTCCCTGCTCCAGGCTGTTCAAAATCAGGTTGCTGGAGTTAACCACTACATCTACGCCCAGCACCCGGAATGTGGGCTCATTCTTGGGGTCCTTGATGGTGGCGATGGTGCGTTTAACGGAAAAAATGTGCTTGGCGATCTGGCATACGACCAGGTTCGTTTCGTCCCGGTCGGTAACCGCTATCAGGACATCGGCCCGGGCGGCTCCGGCTCGTTTCAAGTCTGCCTGGTCGGCGCCATCTCCCTGCACGACCACGCTGCCCATTTCATCCCACAATAGCTGGCAGCGGGCCAGGCTCTTCTCAATTACGACTACTTCATTGTCGGCCACCATCAACATTTTGGAAAGATGATAACCTATTTCGCTACAGCCCACGATGATACTGTACATCAGCTTATTGGCGCTGCCTCCCAATGGATTGCAGAACGTCTTCGACGAAATCCGGCATCGGGCCGACTAATTCCAGGTCGAGGCTGCTGTAAAACTCTTGCAGTTGGGGGTCGCTCAAATGGCAGAACACCTGGCGCACGTTGAAAATGCGGCGGGCTACTTGACCCACCAGGGCGTTCTTATGGTCGTCCTCCGATAGCGCCAAAAAGACCCAGGAGTCGCTGATGCCTCCCTGCAGCAAATAGTCCTGCATTAGAGGTTCGGCGGCAAGAATGGGGATGATTGCTGCTGCTTCCTTTTGCAACAAGGCCAGCCGGTCGGCGCTGGGGTCGACGACGGTCACCTGGTGACCGTTCCTGACCAGGGCGGGGGCCAGGGCATTGGTAAGCCGGCTGCAGCCGAAGATGAGAATTTCCATGCGATTATCGCTTATCCCCTACGCTTCAGCCTCTATTCTCGGTACGCTGGCAGGTCAAGAGCCGGCTCCCGGGAGAGTATCACCTGGCAGGGAGCGTTCTTGAGGACGTAGGCCGACGTGGCGCCCACCGAGTGGGAGTCGATCCGACCGTCGAAGGGAAGCCCGATAACCACCAGGTCCATATAGCGTTCGGCTGCCTCGAGAACGATGGCCGGACCGGCGTTACGGGCCTCCAGCAAGCTGGCATTTACCCGGTACTTTTCTGAGTTGGCAATCTCCTCAACCCGGGTCAGGATGCCTTCAACGTCCTGGTGGTCTCTCAGCATGGCAGTCGTATCCAGGGGCAACTCCAGGGGCACCTCAAAAACGTGGATGGCGTACAACTCCGCTCCGGCGTGTCGCGCTAATTGGCATGACCAGCGGAAAGCGTGCTCGCTAGCCGGTTTGCCGTTGACCGGCGCTAGAAATCGCGGTCGGGCCTTCTTGTGCATCCGAGTGCTTGTCCTCTGCATTCAGGAGTTGTATTTGAACTGATTTGGTTATTGTATGCCAGGTTTGGCCGATCTATGCTTGCCTGGCTTGCCTGGCTATTCGGCTGCCACCGACGGAGCCTCCTGGCCCTGGGAAAAGAGGCCGGATACCTGCTCTATCGCGCCGGCCACCAATAGCACGTCTCCGGGCTTTATATCCTCATCCTTTGACGGGTTGAGAATATAACTTCGGCCCCTCCGGACGGCGAGCACGGTAAGGGAATGGTGGTTGTTGGCGCCGCTCAGTCCGGCTTCCTCCAGAGTTTGGCGGATCATATACTCCGGTGGTCGTATCTTGCTGATGCCGACGTTAGCCACAAGTTCCATATAATCGATTACGTTGTAGTTAAAGTCCACGTGGGCGACTCGGCGGGCGCTTTCCTCCTCCGGGTAAACCACCCGGTCAACGCCGATACGTTCCAGGGCTTCACCGTGCAGTTGGTTGGTTGCCCGGCCGATGACGCAGGGAATGCCCATGCTCTTAAGGACCATCGCAATAAGGATACTGGCTTCGATGTTTTGGTCTCCCAGGGTCAGCAAAGCTACGTCGTAGTCGGCCACCCCCATTTCCCGCAGGGCCGTTTCGTTAGTAGCGTCGGCCTGGACGGCGTAAGTAACGTGGCCGAGCATACTCTGAATCTTCTCTTCGTTGGTGTCGATAACCAGTACGTCATGGCCGGCCTGATACAATTCTCGGGCAACTCCGATTCCGAACCTCCCCAAGCCGATAACGCAGACATTTTTCTTCATCCGCTCCCCTCCGTCAACCTATTTTAACCCTTTCCTGGGCAAAACGATATACTGGCCGTTCTTGCGGGGCCAGGGCCAGGGCCAGGGTTAGCGGCCCGATACGGCCCAGGAACATGGCGGCGATGAAGATTAACCTGCCGGCGCTGCTCAGGTCGGGGACGATGCCGGTTGATGAGCCGTTGGTGGAAAAAGCGGAGACGGTATCAAACAGCAAATCCAGAAACTCAAAGCGGCCCCCGCGTAACGCCTCCACCTCGGTAATTGTAAGCGTGGGTATCGTTATCAGTACAAATCCCAGACCCAACACGGCGATGGCTACCGCACGGGAGATCTGGGTTTGCGGTATTTCTCGACCGAAGGCTTCGGTCTGGGGGCGCGCCCGTATTGACGATATAACTGCGGCGATTATCACGGCAAAAGTATTCACTTTGATGCCCCCGGCCACCGACCCGGAGGCCCCGCCGATAAACATCAGAAAAGTGTATATCAGCTTGGTGAAATCCGAAGTAAGCTGAAAGTCCGATATAGTGAAGCCGGCGGTCCGGCCGCTAACCGAGTGAAACAGGGAATCGCCCATCATTTCGATGTAATTGTGGGAGTAGTTAGCGAAGTGATTAAGGTATTCCGACAGATAGTAAGTCAAGAAACCGAGCATCCAGAGGAGCAGGCTGGCGACCAACACCAGTTTGGTATCCAGCGAAAGCCGGGAAAATCGCCGGTGCCGGCTAACATCGATCAATACGGTCCAGCCGATGCCGCCCAGGATAATGAGGATGATGAGCAGTCCCTGTAAAGCCCAGCGATTGTCCAGTATAGCCAGGGACCGGCTGTCGGTTATTTCCGGTAAAATGGAAAATCCGGCGTTATTGAAGGCCGATACGGACAGAAATATGGATTGCCACAGCGATTCCCCGATTCCGTAGCCGGTTATTTCCCGGATGGACGAGAACATTACCAGCGCACCGGCCAGATAAATCAGAAACACGATAATTACGATGTTGCGGGTTATGCGGCGCAGCCCCCCCAGTTGGTCGCCGCCCATCGTATCCCGCAGTACCAATTGCTCCGAAAGGCTGGAGCGTTGCCCAATCAGCAGGAGCACAAAAGTTGCGGAGGCCATGAATCCGAGTCCGCCAACCAGCATCAGGACGAAAATAACTCCCTGGCCCCAAAAGCTCCAGTGTCCGGCGGTGCTCACCGCGGTGTGGCCGGTGACCGTAACCGCCGACGTGGCCGTGAAAAGGGAGATTTCCAGCGACGTAAGCTCCCCGGCGGTGCTGGAAAAGGGCAGGGAAAGCAGCACTCCACCGACGGCGATTAGGGAGATGAATCCGTACAACAAGAGGAAAGGCGCGGTGACAAAGCGTTGGGGGCGCCGCTCGGCAACCTCGCCGGATACAGTCGGCTGTAATTCAGCCAGCCGAGGCCGGCGAATGACGTTTTCTCGGGGTCGGCGAGGCCGGTTAAGATTCACCTAAAACCTCAGCGGCGGCGGCGGGTGTGGCGGTAACTATAATATAGCGGAATATACCGGATTTTCCGGATTGCCCCAGTCAAACTTGAACCAAGCCCTAAGATTTTGCCGTATTGCCGTATTGCCGTATTGCCGTATTGCCGTATTGCCGTCCGGCCGGCCTGGCGGCTTGGGAAGCGTTCCCGGAGTTGCTCTTGGCAAGTCGGCGCCTTCGCCCGGGCAGTGTGCCGATACCGGCCCTCTCCGGCCACAAGGATTTTAGTTTCTCGCCTGAAGTGTGTCAATCAGCATCTCGCCAACGGTCGGTGGCGGCGCAACGGATGGAATGTGGCGGGGCAAAAAGATTGGGGCCGACTGGGTTGTCCGGCTAATTATGCCTGGCCCAGCTTCCCGCCGTTATTCGGTAGTATGCTAATATATGGTAAACGTGCGTTTTGTTTGAGGTGACCTGAGATGACTACCCCGCCCCGATCGGTTGAACTGCGCTTCAATCCGGTGGAAATTGACCGCAAATGGCAGGAACGCTGGGCCAAAGATGACCTTTACCGAGTCAAAGACGACGATCCGCGGCCCAAGTGGTATGACCTGACGATGTACCCCTATCCCTCCGGAGACCTGCATATCGGCCACTGGTACGCAATGGCCCCCGCCGATTGCCACGCTCGCTTCCGCCGGATGCAGGGATACAACGTATTGCATCCCATCGGTTTCGACGCCTTTGGCCTGCCGGCTGAGAATGCCGCTATCAGCCGGGGCATCCATCCCTACAACTGGACAATGGAAAACATCGAGACCATGCGGGGCCAGCTTCGCTCGATTGGCGCAATTTATGATTGGGACCGGGAAGTAATTTGCTGTTTGCCGGAATACTATCACTGGAATCAATGGTTGTTCCTGAAGTTTTATGAACAGGGATTGGCCTACCGAGCTAAAGCCCCGGTGGTTTGGTGTCCTTCCTGCCAAACGGTGCTGGCCAACGAGCAGGTGGTGAACGGAGGCTGCGAGCGCTGCGGGGCTGCCATTACCCGACGGGACCTGGAACAATGGTTCCTGAAGATTACCGACTATGCTGAGGAACTGCTGGACTTTAGCAGTCTGCTGGACTGGCCGGAAAAGATTCTGACCATGCAGCGCAATTGGGTGGGCCGCAGCAAGGGAGTGGAGGTCAGTTTCGACATTTCCCACTGCAACATTGAAACGAAGGAGATTCGCACCTTTACTACCCGAATCGACACTATCTTCGGCGTCACTTTTCTGGTCCTGGCCCCGGAGCATCCACTGGTATCCGACCTGACCACCGACGGACAACGCTCAGTGGTAGCAGCCTACGCGAATCAAGCCCGTCAGACGTCGGAGATTGACCGGCTTTCCACGGATAAGGAAAAGACGGGTGTTCCACTGGGTTCCTACGCGGTTAATCGGCTGAATGGGGAGCGGATTCCCATCTTCATCGCTGATTATGTGTTGACTACTTATGGCACCGGCGCCGTTATGGGTGTGCCGGCCCATGATGAACGGGACTTTGCCTTTGCCCGGAAATACGGACTGCCAATCCGAACCGTTATCGCCTCCATTGACTGGGACGGCAGCGAACCCGCCGAGGCTTACCTGGGCGAAGGGTTTATGACCAGCTCCGGCAAGTATGAGGGAATGACCGACCAGGAAGGCATTGCCGCCATCGCCGATGACATCGAAAAGAACGGTTGGGGTCATCGCGCCATTTCTTACCGTTTGCGGGACTGGCTAATTTCCCGTCAGCGATACTGGGGAACGCCGATTCCGATGATTTACTGCGGCGGCTGCGGCATAGTTCCGGTCCCGGAATCGGCGTTGCCGGTGCTGCTGCCGGAGGATGCCGAGTTCAAGCCCACCGGCGAATCCCCCCTGGCCGAAAATGAGGAGTTCCGTAACGTCACCTGCCCCCGCTGCTCCGGTCCGGCCCGGCGGGAAACCGACACAATGGACACCTTCTTTGACTCGTCCTGGTATCTGCTTCGTTACGTTAGTCCCAAGTATGCCGACGGCCCTTTCGACCCCCAACTGCTTCGGGAGTGGCTGCCCGTTGACCAGTACACCGGCGGGGCGGAGCACGCCGTGCTCCACCTTCTGTACTCCCGCTTCTTCGTCAAAGCGATGCGGGATACGGGATTGGTGGACTTTGACGAGCCTTTCCTGCGCTTGTTTAACCAGGGGATAATCCTAGGTTCCGACCACGAAAAAATGAGCAAGAGTCGGGGCAACGTAGTCAATCCCGATGACGTGGTGAGCGTTATGGGAGCTGACGCCGTCCGCTGCTTCCTGATGTTCATTGGCCCCTGGGACCAGGGGGGTCCCTGGAGCGATGTGGGCAGTAACGGCGTGGCGCGCTGGCTAAACCGGGTCTGGGGGTTGGTAGAGCGCGACTCCCAGGATTTGGATTCGGCGGGCACTGACCCCCAGGCGGTGCGAGATACGATTCGCATCCTGCATCAGACGGTGCGCAAATGCTACAACGACCTTGACCGGTTCAAGTTCAATACCGCCATCGCCGCCCTGATGGAATTGGTTAATCACCTGAGCAGGGTATGGGCTGAGGCCAGCATTGACCCGGATACCTGGAGGGAATGTGTCGAGAAATTCCTGCTGATGCTGGCCCCCATCGCTCCCCATGTATCTGAAGAAATGTGGGAGCTTACCGGTCACCCTTACAGTATCCACCAGCAAACCTTCCCGACCTGGGATGATGTCCTGGCTGCCGAGGAAACTATCACCCTGGTGGTACAGGTTAACGGGAAGGTTCGGGACCGCATTGAGGTTCCGGCTAACATCGATGAGCCAACCGCCCAGGGGTTGGCGCTTGCCAGTTCTAAAGTCCAGCCCTACACCGAGGGAAAGGTTATTAACAAGGCGATCTACGTCCCAGGCCGCTTGGTGAATGTAGTCGTTGCCTGAGCCGGGTATTTCAAAAATCCTGGTTCAGGTGTAATCCCCCTCGCCCTGAGCCGCCCAAAGGGCCGGTACATACCTCCGCTCATCCTGGGCCGGTCGAAGGGTAGCCTCACCCCGGGTGGTTTGCCCTTGACCGTCTGAGGGTCCGGGTTGCCTGACGCCCTTTATTGACACTCATAATGGGCTGGGTTATAGTACCGCCATTGGCAGGGCACGATTCGTCTTCAGTTGACCGGGGGCTCGAATATCACTCCCTGATGGGCCTTGCCGCAGATTTAACAATTTAAGGCACTCCCGAGGTATTCGTTTAATAGGGAAGGCGGTGAGAATCCGCCGCGGTTGCGCCACTGTAAGCGGGAAGTCGGCCGGTTTTTATGTCACTTTCTCCCACCCGGTCACCGGTTGGACGGTAATTGGTTGAAACGAAGGGAGATGGGAAGGCATCGGCTCGATGTTGATCCGCGAGTCAGGAGACCTGCCCGGGTTGGTGGAGCTATCTCCGCGCCAACGGAGACGGTTTCCCCCAGGCTTTGCCTGCGTCCGAAGTTGGCTCCCGGGTTGGCTCGGGTTTGGCCACGTTGCGATGACTGAATGCACAAGCCCCCGGCAACGGTAACGCTGGGGGCTTTTTGATTGTCTTTCCCCGGCATTGCCGTTGTATCTGAGCGAATATCCGGAAAATGCAACCCGACGCGCTTCCTCGGTGAGTTGCCTTACTCGGATTCAAAGAAATTGGCCCTGGAAATATAGGCCTTTGTGGAGAAACCTGGCAAATGTCGCTGGTCGAACAATACGCGCTTCTGCCCGATGAAATTGACCGGGAAAGTCTGAAAATGGTTCAGGCCGATCTGCCTCGCGGCCTTTCTTTGAATCCGCGTGAGCATTTTGTCCTCTGCCGTATCGTTCGGGCTGAGGGCGACCCGGCCATTGCCGAATCGGTCCGGTTCAGTCCTGGCGCCGTTGAGCGGGGTATCGAAGCCTTAAGGGCGGGCGCCGACGTAGTCACCGATGTCCGCATGGTCGAAATGGGAATCTCTAAAGTCTGGCTGAACCGGCGGCAGGTCGCCACCCGTTGCCTTATTGATGTCCCCGAGGTGGCGGCTCGCGCCCAACTGGAGGGAACCACCCGCTCCGTGGCCGCCATCCGCGAGCTGGCCCCCCATATCAGCGGTGCAGTGGTGGCCGTGGGCAATGCCCCGACTGCCCTGTTGGCGCTCCTTGACCTGGTGGATGCCGGGGCGGTAGCGCCGGCGCTAATAATCGGTATGCCGGTGGGCTTTGTCGCTTGCGCCGAATCCAAGGACGAGCTGGTGCGCCGGGACCTCCCTTACATTTCCATCCTGGGCCGTCGGGGAGGCAGTTCCGCCGCTGCCGCTACTGTTAACGCCCTGTTGGAACTGGTGGGCGACTAATCGGAATAGGAGGCACGGTGAGCGAGAACAACCTCTCATCAATTCAGCCTGAACAGCCTAATCAGCTTGATCGGGCCGGTCAACCGGGTAGTCTCCACGATGCCTCGGCCAATGCCGACTGGGGAGTGATTCTGCTGGGCCACGGCAGTCAGCGCGGAACCAGCCCCCGGGAATGTTCCTGCGCCTGGCAATTGCCTCCCTCAAGTTCAGTCTCGGCGCCGGCGCCGGCGAATGGCGGAGACACCTCTACGATTGATGACAACCTGCCTGGCTGGCCTGGTTGGTGTCTCCGGTGTCCCAGCACCCCCCAGGGATTGGGGGAGGCGGCGCGCCTGCTCCAGTCGGAGTTAGACCGGGAAGGGGCACAAGTTTTGCTTTCCTGCCTGGAGTTTATCCAGCCCCATCCGGATGAGGCAATCCGGCTGTTGTCGGAACGAGGGTTGAACAAGGTAGTGATCATGCCCTACCTGCTGGGCCACGGCAAGCACGCAACTGTTGAAATGGACGAAATGCTGGACGAAGTGCGGGCGCAACTACCCCAGGTGCAGTTGTACGTTGCGGACGGTTTGGGCTCCGATCCGCGTCTGGCCTCGCTGGTAGTGGAACGCATCGGTGACCTGGAAGCTACTGCTCCGGTTCCCGGCCCCGGCCAAGCAGTCGGTATATTGTTGGTCAAGGCAGGCACCAGAACGCAATACGATGATTGCCAGTGGCTCGTGGAGCTGGGCCGGATGGTGGAAAATCGGCTTGGCTTGGGCTATGCTGTTGATGTGGCCCAGTCCCATTACGGTGACCCTACTATGGAGTTCGCCGCCGCTCGCCTGGTGGAAGAACGAGGCGTGTCGGCGATAATATGTGTGCCCTACATCTTTTTCCCGGGGCTGATCCTGACGCGAAATGTTCTGGGTACAATGGCCCAGTTGCAAGACAAATACCCGAAAGTAGTTATGACCGTTGCCCCCCCGTTGGGCGTGGACGACCGGCTGGTCGCGGTGGCTGCCGACCGGGTCCGCGAAATCTGGAACCAGGTCTGATTCGGTATCGATTGCGATCCCGTTCGATCCGGGTCGATCCGGGTCGATCCGGGTCGATCCCGTTCAAAACAGGGCAGTCAAGGGCTGTCCCTGACGACCAAGCTACTGAAGCCCCGCCACTTCGTGTTTAAATCTATATTGGTTGGATTGGCAGGCAGGTTGGATGACCGAGAATAATAGAACTGAAGAAATGCCGGAAAGCGATTACAGCCGTCAGACCATCAAGCGGCGCGAATTGCGCACCGGCTATACTACCGGCTCCTGTGCTGCGTCCGCGGCCAAAGCGGCGGCTCAGGCTTTGCTGACCGGCAGTCCGGTGACCGAGGTTACGATACATTTGCCGGTGGGCCGGGATGTTTCCTTCCGGATTAACCGCTGCGATTGGTCGGAAGGCGAAAGCAAGGTAACCTGCTCGGTTACCAAGGACGGCGGCGATGATCCGGACGTAACCCATGGGGCGGAGATCTGCGCCACCGTTTGGAGAGACCCGTCGGCGACCAGCGGCGGCGTCCGTATTGTCGGCGGCCCGGGAGTTGGCACCGTAACCCGCCCCGGGACCGGAATAGAGGTGGGGGAACCGGCGGTTACTCGTGTCCCCCGCCGGATGATAATCGACTCGGTAGCCGAGGCCGCGGTAGCTCAGGGTTTGGCCCCGGACACCGGGTTTGTAGTACAGGTTTCGGTGCCCGGCGGCGAGGAAATTGCCAAGAAAACTACCAACTCCCGCCTGGGCGTCCTGAACGGCATTTCCATTTTGGGCAGCACCGGCGTGGTCCAGCCCTTCTCGACGGCGGCCTGGCGGGCCAGTGTCCATCTGGCTATCGACGTAGCGGCAACCAACGATCTGTCTCATTTGGTGCTCTCCACCGGCACGCGGAGCGAAGAATATGCACGGCAGCATCTGGACTTGCCGGATATGGCCTATATTGAGGCGGGTATATTCAGTGGCCCGGCAATGAAACGCTGCGTTATGCGCAAGGTTGAGCGCGCTGCTCATGTCGGCATGGTAGGGAAGTTATCCAAGATGGCAATGGGCTATTTTGTAACCCACGTGGCCGGCAATCAGGTTGATACCGAGTTTCTGGCTGAGTTGGCCGCAAGCTGCGGGGCGTCCGAAGCGATGCAAGAGGAAATACGCCAGGCTAGCAGCGCCCGCCATTTTCAGGAGATTGCCCAGGCCAATGACCTGCTCTCCGTCTTTCCGATGATGTGCCGGATGGTCTGCGATGAAAGCCGCAAGCAACTGGGAGATAATGCCGACGCCTTGATTGTGGATGTGCTTTGTTTCGACTTTGAAGGTAACCTGCTGGGCCATGCTTCCACTTCCCCGGAGGGTGTGCCGCTGGTGGCTGGGGCCGGAACGGGGCAGAATGGTTAGGCCGGCGCCGACTTCGAAACCGATTACGTCTGAGGTGGAGCAATCCCCTTCCGACTCCCAGCAGCCGGAAAGCGCGGCCTCCCGCTCCTGGGGCTTGACTGACGAAGATTTTGAGCAGCGGCGGCCCCTGCGCGGGCAAATCACCAAGCGCGAAGTCAGGGCGGTCAGTCTTTACTCTCTGGGGTTGCGTCCCGAAAGCATTGTATGGGACATCGGCGCCGGCACCGGCTCAATTTCGGTTGAGGCTTCGGTGATAGCCCGACTCGGTATGGTTTATGCTATAGAGCGAGACGAAGCCGGTATGGGTTTGCTGGAACGTAATGTGGCCGCTTATGGCGCCGGAAATGTTCAGGTGGTACCCGGTGAGGCTCCCGAGGCTTTGTCCGACCTGCCGGAGCCGGACTCGGTGTTTGTCGGCGGCAGCGGGGGAAACCTGGCTGGGATCCTGGATACCGTGGCCCGTCGCTTAAGGGCCGGCGGTCGGATTGTGGTAAATCTGGTCGCACTGGAACGAACTAATGAAGTATATCGTCGGCTGCAGAGCTTGGGTTTTCGAGCCGACGTCACGATGGTAAACGCCGCTCGCAGCAAGGAATTGGCGGATGGAACAGTGCGATTGGAAGCGCTGAACCCGGTATTTGTGGTAACCGCTTGTCGAGAGGCGTACCCCAGGGAGGACTAGTCTAATGAGCAGTGGAGTATCTAACGAAAATTATGGTTGCCTGTTTGGTGTGGGAGTGGGCCCCGGCGACCCGGAGCTGGTCACTCTCAAAGCGAAGCGGGTTCTCCAAAGCGTCCCCATAATTTGTGTGCCCCAGTCCGATACCAGCCGGGAAAGCTATGCTCTTTCCATTGTCCAGGGTTTCATCGACCTGGAAAAGCAGGAAATCCTCCGGTTCGGCTTCCCTACCGACGACGCCGAAGCCGCGTCCAACGTTTGGCAGTTGGCGGCGGAAACTTTAGCCGGCCGGTTGCATCAGGGTCAAGACGTTGCTTTTATCACCGAAGGCGACCCAATGCTTTTCAGCACCTTCTCCTATGTGTTGGAAAGTATCCGCACTAACTATCCGGAGATAACGGTTGAGATTATTCCCGGCGTTTCTTCGGTGATGGCCGCCGCCGCCCGCGCCAGTGTGCCCCTGGTTACCCACGGTCAGCGGCTGGCTATTCTGCCCGCGGTGTATGGCATAGATGACTTGCGGGAGGCCATCGCCAACTATGACACCATTGTCCTGATGAAGGTGAACCGGGTACTGCTGGATGCCCTGACCAATCTGGAAAAGCTGGGCTTGGCCGGTAAAGGCATCTATGTGCGCCGGGCTACCACCGACCAGGAGCAAGTGGTGCAAGACTTGCAGCAGCTCTCGGAGGAAGACCTGGACTACTTCTCGCTACTCATAATTAAAAGGTGACATAATGTCTGAAGCCATGGTTTACTTCATTGGCGGCGGCCCCGGCGACCCGGAACTCCTTACGCTCAAGGCCAAGCGCCTAATCGAAACTGCCGACGTAATCATTTACGCCGATTCCCTGGTACACCCATCGATTGTTGAGTTTGCCAAGGACGGAGCCGAGGTACACGGCAGTAAGGATCTCAATCTCGACGAAATTATGGAACTGACTTTAAAGGCAGCTTCCGAAGGCAAGACCGTAGCTCGCATCCAAAGTGGTGACCCGTCAGTTTACGGCGCGATGCTGGAGCAAATGCGGGTCCTGGAACGGGAAGGCGTAGAGTATGAGATCATTCCAGGGGTCAGCGCAGCCTTTGCCGCCGCCGCCAAGTTGAAGGTCGAACTCACCGTACCCGACGTGTCGCAGACGGTGATAATGACCCGAGCCCAGGGACGCATTGCCATGCCGCCCAAGGAACAGCTTCAGGACTTGGCGGCCCATGGCTGCACCCTGATTATTTTCCTGGGCATTACCCGAATGACCCGGATTGTCCGCGACCTGGAGGCCGCCGGTTATGCCAAGGACACCCCGGTCGCCATTGCCTACCGAGTCGGTTGGGAGGATGAACAAATAATCCGCGGAACCCTGGCCGACATCGCCGCCAAGGTGCGGGAAGCCAAGATTACCCGGCAGGCTCTGGTGCTGGTCGGCAAGGCGATGGACCCGGCCCTGCGCGACCCCAATCTGGCAGAGGCGGAGGAAATCGCTACCTCGCACCTTTACTCCGGCAGCTATACCCACCTGTTTCGCCGCTCCAGCGACCGCGCTAAGGCGACGGAAGAGGCCAATACTCCGGTCAGCGGTAGCCGGTAAGGGATTCTGGTGTTTGACGCCGATACTGACGTTGACGTTGACGACTTTGACGACGTTGGCATTGACATGGAAACCGACACCGGCACCAGGAACGAGATCGGAGCCAATCCCGGCGGTTTAGCTGACACCGGCATCGTCGCCATTTCCCGCCGGGGGGCGGCGCTGGCACGCACCTTGGCCGGTTCCCTCGCTGGGGAAAACACTCTTTATCTGGAACGTCGCCTTTTAGACTCCGATGATGACCGGCCGGTCGGTACCGACGAAAGCAGCAGTCGAATTAGTAGTACTAGTATCCAGGTCTTTGATCTGCCGCTTCGTCCGGTTCTACAGCGGTTGTTTGAGCAGCATCGTCGGTTGACGCTGTTTATGCCGGTAGGTGCAGCGGTACGCCTCCTGGCTCCCTCTTTGCAGCATAAGCATAATGACCCGGCGGTAGTCTGTGTGGATGACGCCGGGCGCTTCGCGGTTAGCCTGCTATCCGGACACGTGGGCGGCGCTGACAGCCTGACCGAGGAAGTGGCTGGTATTCTGGGGGCCCTGCCGGTGATTACTTCGGCCTCCCACGTCATCGATACCCTGGCGGTAGATATGCTGGGGCGAGAATTCGGTTGGCGCATCGAAGCGGACCCGGTAACCGTAACCCGGGTAAGCGCCGCAGTAGTCAATGGTGAGCCGGTTGGCCTTTATCAGGAGGCGGGAGAGCCGAACTGGTGGCCGCCGGGTAAACCGTTGCCGAACAACGTTACAGTCTATTCATCACTGGAGGCGTTGGCCCAGGTCCCCGGCGCGGCTGCTTTGTTGATAACCGACCGGGAACTTACCGGCCCGACACCGGCCAACCGGGAATCGACCGCTGGCAGGACAGTCAGTGCTGTGCCAGGCGAAACCCTGGTTTCGGAAATAGCGGCAGACCTGGTCAAGAACCGATTGGTGGCGCTTTACCGACCGCGGAGCCTGGTAGTTGGCATGGGATGCCGGCGCGGTGTGCCCCTGGATGAACTGGAACAGCTATTGGTCGGCGTTTTCCGGCGGCACAATCTTTCGCTGTCCAGCCTGGCCTGCATCGCCACCGCGGAGATAAAGCGGGATGAGTTGGGAATCCAGCAATTGGCGGAAAAATATGGTGTGCCGATGTACTGCTATCAAGCCGAGGAATTGAACCGCCTCTTTCCGCCTCTGCCTCAGACCGAAGTGACGGAAGAGGCTGCGGGAGCAGCTCCTGCCGGCTCCGGGCCGACTCCGTCAGCGGTGGCCCACCGGCTGTTAGGCGTTTGGGGCGTTTCGGAACCGGCGGCCCTGCTGGCCTCCGGCAGCCGGGAGTTGCTGGTAACCCGGGAGAAGACCAATCGCGCCACCGTAGCCGTAGCCCGGATGGGTTATAGCCGAAGTTAACCGGCCGGATTTATTAACTCTCTTATTTCTGTTAGTCCGATGTGGGGGGTATTCTCAGGAATATGCCAACGGCCAAAAAATCCAATGACAACGATGGAGAACTTTTTCTGGTGGGCCTGGGGCCCGGTGCGCCGGCGTTGCTGGCCCCCGGCGCGGCGGCGGCCTTACAAGAGTGCGAGGTAGTGGTAGGCTTCCGAGGCTACCTGGAGCAGATCACCCCGTTTACCGAGGGGAAAGACCTGGTTTCCATGGAGTTGGGTCAAGAACTGGAACGGGCGGAACGGGCGGTTGACTTGGCCTATGCCGGCAAGCTGGTAGCGGTGGTTTCCTCCGGGGATGCCGGCGTGTATGGTATGTCCGGGCCGGTTTTTCGCATCCTCACCGACCGGCAATGGGATGGAGAAACGCCCAAGGTCACCACCATTCCCGGGGTCTCGGCCTTACAGTCGGCGGCGGCGCTGCTCGGTTCTCCTCTGATGCAGGACTTTTGCGCCATAAGTCTCAGCGACTTGCTAACTCCCTGGGCGGCCATTCAGCGGCGACTGGAAGCGGCGGCCATGGGTGATTTCGTAGTTGCGCTGTATAACCCCCGCAGCCGCAGAAGGGATTGGCAGTTGCTGGAGGCGCGCCGTATCCTGCTGGAACACCGCTCTGGGGAAACTCCGGTAGGGCTGGTGCGCGAAGCCTATCGTGAGGGCCAAGCGGTTACCCTGACCGACCTGGGGCAATTGGAAGAACGCAGCTCGGAAGTGGATATGTTCACCACCGTTATCATTGGAAACTCCACCACCTACGTGCAGAGCGGCCGGATGGTTACTCCCCGGGGTTACGAGGAAAAGGCCCGGCGCGGCGCCTAGCCCCGGGCTGAGCGCTTGGGAGCTGACTCGCCATCGGTTCGCGCCGAAGTTCAATAATCAATATTCGATAATCAATAAATGGACTCCGGTAATAATTGGTCAACAAGATGGGCCGGAATCAGGTTTAATCTGCTGAGACCGGACGAAAGAGGTATAGGGTGGCAACAATTAGGTCCAATAAGCTCAAGGAAAAGCTGGCCGCCGGCCAAGTGACCGTCACCATTTCCGGGACCTTGAATAGCGAGATGGTAGATTTTCTGGGCCCCCTGGGTTTTGACGGAATTTGGATTGAGTGCGAGCACGGGGGAGTTACCTGGGAGCAGTTGGGGGATATGACCCGCGCCTGCGACCTGTGGGGCGTAACGCCGATTACCCGGGTTAATGCAAACGAGCCATGGTTGATTACCCGCACCCTGGATCGGGGGTCGATGGGGATCGTCACGCCCCACATCAATGGCCGAGCCGACGCAGAAAAAGCAATGCAGTCCGCCAAGTATGCTCCATTGGGCTACCGCGGGATGTTTGGGGGGCGCCAGTCCTACGGAGCTCCCGATTATTTTCACGCTGCCAACGACCAGAGTATGGTAATTGTCCTGCTGGAGGAGGCGGAAGCCCTGCAGAATCTGGATGAAATCCTGCAGGTTGACGATATTGACGTGTTCTTCGTTGCCCCTTCGGACTTGGCCCAAACTATGGGTCACCTGGGTAACCCCGGACATCCCGAAGTTCAGGCGGCAATAGATAGCGCAATCGCTCGTATAGTTGCCTCCGGCAGAACGGCCGGTACCCTGGTAAACGACGGCAACGTTGCGGATTACATTGAAAAAGGCGTGAAGTTCATGATGACCTCGTTCAACGCCTGGCTAACTCGCGGTTCCGCCGAGTTTCTCGCCAGAGTATCCGCCGCCGGTAAGGGCTAGGCTAATCCGGTGGGCCTGACGCCGGCGCTAAAATGCCGGTTGTTCTAAAAGCGGCCGTTGCTTCGGGATAAAGGCTTGAGCCGTCAAGGGCCGGTGTCGCCGGGAGCATCATCCCCGGTCCGGTATGGCGCTAAAGGTCCGGCGTCGGAATGGATCATTCTTGAAGGTTCTATACCGGATTTTAAGGGCAGCAAGGCCAGTCCGCCCAGCAGGAACAGAAGAGCGCAGCCGGCAATCAGGGCGGTATAGCCCGACCCCGGCGCCGCCAGATTGTTTAGCAGGTCAACTCCTGGACCCAGGGTCTTGGCGCAGGCGGCTCCACCAATGGTAGCCAGGTTAACGATGGCTATATGTTGTCCCTCGCGGCCCGGGGTTGCCAGGTCGTTGGCCAGGGCCCAACTTGCGCTGAGTTCAACGCCGATAAATGCGCCGATAATGCTGGCAATAGCGATCACCTGGCCGGAGTCACTGGCAAAGAATAGCGCCATGCAGCCAACGGCCGCCCCGACGGCGCCGACCACTATCACCGGCTTGCGTCCAATCCGGTCGGAAAGCCGGCCGGCGGGGTAAGCGGTCAAGGCCAAGGCTCCGCCAATTGCCGGAACTGCACTCGCCAAGGTCTGAGCCGGGTTGGGCACCATCACCACATCCCGCAGGAAGAACAGGCCGTAGGTTGGAAAAATAAGGCTGGCGGTAATCAACAGGAACCGGGAGAGCAGGAACCAGGCAAGTTGCGGGTGCAGCCCGGTAGTGGATTGAATCAGAGTGCGGGTGCCCCGTCGCAGTATTCCCGACGCCCGTTCTCGGGTTACTACCGTTGTGCCGCTGATGGCGAAGGTTAGGATTAACGTTCCGCCCAGAGTCCCCAGGGCGATTCGCAGCCACATAATTGATTCAAGACCGTTGTAACGGCTAATCAGGATGCCGCTGATGGCGACCAGGGCTACGGCGCCGACGGCATCGGATAGAATTTTGAGTGAAGACGCCGTACCAAAGCGGTTGGGTGGTACCAGATCGCGGATGAGCGCCTGATAGGGGCCATAGCCGATGCTGGCGTTGGCCTGGATAAAAATCCAGATGATCAGGAGCGAAAGCAGGGTGAGAGTGAAGGACAGTCCGGCCAAGCCCAGGCAAACAAAGACCACCCCCCACAGCATATAGGGTACCCGCCGGCCGATGGGGGAACGGGTCCGGTCGCTATAGGTACCGACAATGGGTTGAATCAGGGCGGCGACCAGCAATCCGCTGAATCCCAGCACCCCCAGCAGGGTGTTCTTGGCCCCTTCCGGAGCTACATCCAGCACCAGAGTGGGTAGGATTATGGCGTCCATCGCCACGAAGAACCCGGTCATTCCAAAGCCGAACGCCCCCAGCCGAATCAGGGCAAGGTTACTCCAATCGCTGTTCGGGTTATTCGGACCGTTATGCTGATCTGGTGGTTGCGACATCTTACCACGTAACTAATCTGTCAGAGTGTAGCTGGCGCTGGGACCGGCGGCGAGGACAGTCACGGTCCGGCTGCTCAGGTTTCCGCAGCCAAGGAAACTTGGGAATACAAGGTCTATGCTAGTTGGTAATATGGCGACAAGGGAACTTGACCCTTTACTTACATCATGGGTCATAATCATACAGCAATAGGCTGGCTCAGCAACCGGCAAAAGCCGGTTCCATTCTAGCCTGGTTGTATGTTCGACACTCGTTTTATTGAACTGCCGCCCCTGCAATTGGTGGACTGAAACTATTACCCGGGGGACTCACAATCCCGGGCAACCGGATTAGTTGGAGAACTGCCGTATGAAGATTTGCTCGCTGCTGCCCAGCGGCACTGAAATTCTTTATGCCCTGGGTTTGGCCGACCGGATTATAGGCGTAACCGACCTGTGCGACTACCCGCCGGAAGTAAGTGAAAAACCGATAGTATGTCGCAGTCGCATTGACGTTTCCACGATGTCCAGCGACCAGGTGGAGGAAATGATGCGCCGCATTCTTGCTGCCGGTGAAAGCCCTTATACCCTGGATGCAGAGTGGCTGGCCCACAACTCCCCGGACGTAGTGCTGACTCAAGACTTGTGCTATTTTTGTGAGGTGGATGCCCAGACCGTAGGCCGGGCGGTGCAGGAAATGCCGCAACCGCCGGAAGTGTTGGTGCTTCAGCCTCGCACGCTCAGCGGAATATTTGAAACGATTCGCCAGATAGGAGAAGCCTGCGACGCCTTCGCCGAGGCTGAAACGCTGGTCGGCGTTCTGGAGCGTCGGGTTGAAAAGGTAAGGTTTGCCCTGAGTACGGCGTCGGGGCGGCCCCGGGTTTTCTCACTGGAAGGCATCAATCCCATCGTAATCGGGGGTCATTGGATACCGGACCTGCTGAACTTGGCCGGAGGCGCTCAGGATATGTACCCGCCCGGCTCCCCGGCGGCCCGGCTGACCTGGGAGGACGTGGTGGGCTATGCACCGGATAAGCTCTTCATTGACCTTTGTTCATCGAATCTTTCCCGCCACCTGGAGGAGATACCCTGGTTGGCGGCTCAGGAGGGCTGGGCCGACCTGCCGGCAGTGCGAGCCGGCGAGGTCTATCTGATTGACCATGTCTATTTTAGTGTACCCGGCCCGCGAGTGGTAACCGGCCTGGAAATCCTGGCCCAACTGACGCACCCGGAAGCGGTGTCCGGGTTGATTCCTCCGAATACGGTGCTAAAGCTGGACCCGGCCTATGCCGAAGGGAATTCGGCGGAAATCGCCCAGAGCTTTAAGTCTTGGCCGCCGGCCTGATCGGGTCAAACGATACAAACCTAAAGCGGCGCAAACCGGCCCACGGCGAACCCGGAACATGGCAACCCACGGCTAGCTGTAAGATGCCGAAGTCGATACGGATAGAGCAAAACAAGACGACTAATTCCCATTGGTCACGAATCTCCGGCAGCCTAGTAGCGGGTTGCGTAGTTAGGGGTTATAATTGTCCAAAATGTTTAGGGAAGGGCAGCACTTTGACTAGCAGAGATGATTTCAGATCGGCAATGTCCCTTTTCGCCACCGGCGTTACGGTGGTGACCTCGATGGATGAGGAAGGCAAACCTCATTCCATGACCGCTAATTCCTTTACATCGGTATGCCTCGATCCCCCCATTGTCCTGATTTGCGTAGCCCACGGTACTCATACCTATGGCTACGTGGAGCACAACGGGAGGTTTGGCATCAATATTTTGGGAGAGAACCAGGAAAATTTGGGAGTCTATTTCGCCAAACGCCCGGAAGACCGGGTGGAAGGAACCGAGTACCACTACACCATCGCGGAAGACGATATTCCGATGTTGGATCACTCAATGGTTTTCTTTGGCTGTCAGGTGGTTGGCTCCCACGTATATGGAGACCACACGGTTTATATGGGCGAGGTGAAAGAGGTTCGCCGCGCCGATGCCGGAACTCCGCTAATGTTTTACCAAAGCCGCTGGTATCACCCCGCCGATCGGCAGGAATAAGAAATTTGGGCGGCCCGATGGGATTCCTTTGACTTACTTGAGGGTCTCCAGGAACCGCTCGATGCTGGCGTTCACCTGCTGGTATTGTTGCAGTTGTACGAAGTGAGTTGCCTGGGGAACAATAGTTTCATGGGCCCCCGGGATATGGTTCGACAGATATTCGGCGTACCTGACCGGGGTCATAGTATCCTCGGCGCCGCAGATGACCAGAGTGGGCAGCCGGATATCCTGCAAATGCTGCATTACGTCGAAGCGGTCGCAGGCTAGCAAGTCGTTCAGTTCTACTTCCGGGCCAATCTCCGCCGAACGCGCCTTCAATACCTCCACCAACTCCGGCTCCACACCCGCATAGTAGCCCATTTGGCCTTCCAGCCATTGGGCGTTGTTTTCCCCGGGTTCTCGGCACAACTGTAGATAGTCGGGGTGTACCCGCAGACGAGCGCCGGTGCCGACTAGAATTATGCCCCGCAGCTCCTCCGGGTAGAGCAGGGCATAGAGCAAAGTGATAGCTCCGCCCATCGAGTGGCCGCAAAGCACCACATCTTCATAACGATTGGCGGCGATGAAACCCCGAACCCATTCCAGATAACCCTCAATACTGGAGCAGGGTTTCTGGTAGGGGCGGCCCGGCAGGTCGAGGGTGGTTGAATCACTGAAATGCTGCAATTGGTAGTGGTAAGCCAAGCCGGAACTACCGGCCCCGTGGATGAATACCAGCTTCATTGTTTGCCCCCGCTAAAGATAACCACCTGAAGCATTGCCGTAGCTGAGAGCTTCAGGTGGTCATGAGTTAGGAATTATTCGAACGAAACTTGGTTAGTCGTCCGACTCCTCGGACTCCTCCTCGGAACTTTCTGCGGCTTCCCCATCATCGTCAAGGTCGGCGTGGCTGCCGTTCCGGGACGCGTTGGAGGCGTCGTCATCGGCTATCGCCGTGTCGGCTTCCAGTTCCAACTCCATATCGGGGCCGGTACCATTGACCGTATCGGCGATCGTATCTTCCGAGGCATCCGCGGCCGTGGCAGAGCCGTTATTCGGCGAGGCGTAGTCGTGTTCCTGGAAGCAGGCTACGGAAACCACATGGTCGTCCGGTTGCCGGTCCCGCCAGATGATAACTCCCTGGGTGTGGCGGCTGTTGGTCACCTTCACGTCCTGCAGGTTAATACGAACCACCTGGGCCTTGGCCGAAATGATGAGAACCTCTTGGCCTTCGTCCTCGGCGACTACTCGCGCCGCTGCCACCGGGCCGGTTTTGTCGTTCACCCGGAAAGTACGAACTCCCTGTCCGTTGCGGCCGTGGCGCGGATAGTTCTTCAACGGCGTTGACTTGCCGTAGCCGCCCTTGCTGACCACCAACAATTGGCCGTCGGCGGTAACCGGGGCCATGCCGATAACCCGGTCGCCCCCCAGCAGTTTCATCCCCTTTACACCGCCGGCGGACCGGGAGCGGGGCGTCAGGTTTTTCTTCTCGTCCTCGCAGTTTTTGACCTGGAACAGGATGGCCTGACCTTTTTCCGACACCATCACAATTTCAGCGACGTCGCCGATTTGGGCCACGCTGACCAATTCATCTCCCTCTTCCAGGTTCATTACGATTAACCCGGAGGGCCGGATGTTGGTCAACTCACCCTCTTTGAGGGCCTTAATTTCGCCCATGCTGGTAGCCAGGACCAGCATGGCGCTGTCCCGGGCATTCTTGACCGGCAGCATGGCCTGCACCTGTTCATTACGGGCGATGGGTATCAGGTTAACCAGCAAGGTGCCCCGGCTGGTGCGCGAGGTATCCCCCTGGATTTGGAAGGCCCGCAGCGGATAAACCCGGCCCCGATTGGTGAAGAACAACAGGGTATCGTGGGTATCCACAACTACCAGGTCCATCAGGGCGTCATCTTCCCGGGTAGTCATACCCCGTACGCCCTTGCCACCCCGGTTCTGGGTGCGGTAGGTATCGCAGGGGACGCGCTTGATGTAGCCCTTCTGGCTCAAGGTAATCATCACGTCCTGGTGCGGAATGAACTGTTCCGCCGACTGCTCTCCTACTTCACCCTGGCTGATCTCGGTCCTCCGGGGGTTGCCAAAGTCGCGCTTCAACTTGCGGGTCTCTTTTTTGATTTCGTTCTGGATATTCTTCGGATTGGACAGCAGCTCATCCAAAGAAGCAATGGTCTTCATCAGTTCGTTATGTTCGTTTTCCAGCCGTTCCCGTTCCAGGGCGGCCAGCCGGCGCAGCTGCATATCCAGAATGGCCTGGGCTTGAACCTGGGTCAAGTCAAACTCGGTCATCAGGTTGGTTCGGGCCGTTTCTGCGTCGTCGGAAGCGCGAATAAGAGCGATTACCTGGTCCATCACATCCAGGGCCAGCAACAGACCCTCCAGGATATGGTCCCGGTCGCGGGCCCGCTGGAGCAGGAACTCGGTACGGCGCCGAATGACATCGTGGCGGTGCTCCACAAAGTGATTAATCGCTCGTTTCAGGGACAATACCTGGGGTTGTCCGTCAACCAGAGCCAGCATAATAACATTAAAGGAGGAGCGCAGAGCCGTGTGACGGTACAGGTTGTTCAGGACGATGTTGGCCTGGGCGTCTCGGCGCAATTCAATGACGACCCGCATCCCCTGGCGGTCCGACTCATCCCGAATGTCGGAGATGCCTTCGACTCGTTTGTCTCGCACCAGATGAGCGATTTTCTCGACCAGGTTGGCTTTGTTGACCTGGTAGGGCAACTCGGTAATCAGGATGCGCTGGCGGGCGCCCCGCATTTCCTCAATCTCGGTCACCGCTTCCATGATGATGCGGCCTCGCCCGGTGGTATAGGCGTCGTGGATGCCCTGGGTGCCCCGGATAACGCCGTGGGTCGGGAAGTCCGGCCCTGGCACCAGCTTGATCAAGTCCTCGGTAACGCAATTCGGGTGGTCAATGACGTGGCAAATGGCGTCGCAAATCTCCGACAGGTTATGCGGCGGTATATTAGTAGCCATACCTACGGCAATGCCGGTCGCTCCATTGATCAACAAATTGGGCAGGCGGCTGGGCAGCACCCTCGGCTCGCGCAAGGAGTCGTCGAAATTCAGGGAAAAGTCAACGGTGTTCAGGTCAATGTCGTCCAGCAACTGATCGGCGATGCCGGCCAGCCGCGCCTCGGTGTAGCGCATGGCTGCCGGTGGGTCGCCGTCCACGCTGCCGAAATTGCCCTGCCCGTCAATCAGCGGGTAGCGCAAGGAGAAAAGTTGGGCCATGCGCACCAGAGCGTCGTAAACCGGGGTGTCGCTGTGGGGATGATACTTGCCCAGCACCTCGCCCACGATACGAGCGCATTTGCGGTGGGCCTGGTTGGGGCGCATCCCCATATCGTGCATTGCGTAGAGGATGCGTCGCTGTACCGGCTTCAGACCGTCCCGCACGTCGGGCAATGCCCGCGAGACGATAACGCTCATTGCGTAGCTGAGGTAAGAGGTACGCATCTCCTCTTCAATTCGGATTGGGCGGATCTGCCCAGACGATGGCGGGGCGGCTTCTGTTACCATAATTCATTGCTCCTTGCGGTTGGGGCCTTCCTTGCCCGTGGGTTTATCGGAGGGTTGGTTGACTGATTATCCGGTTCTTTAAGCTTGCGAGACTGGGCCACTCTCTTGCCTGAAAGGAAAGGATAACGTAGCTGCCGCGTGGACTGTTTGAGGCCATAGAGCCGGCAATTACGTGCGCCGCAATAGGCGCCGGAGTCGTTGGCCGCACTTTCAATGCGTTAAGTGCAACGAATAATTTTCGGTTTCAGGTCGCCGGGGACTTACTTCCAGGTTGGCGGGTGGCCGGAACTACCGGCGCTCGACGTTGCAGGCGTTTTGGCTTGCAGTCGGCAGTTGGCAGTAGCTTTACTACCTTCCGCCGCCTTCGGCCAAGTAGTCCTCCGCCCGTTCATAGAAGGCGGCAAACAGGTTGGCGAAACTGCGGGGCACTTCTTCCTGCCGTTCCGGATGGCACTGCAAGCCGATAACCCAGCTATGGGCCGGGCTTTCCAGCCCTTCAATCAGCCCGTCCTCCACCGAGTATGCGCTGGTCATCAGCTTGGGCGACCGTTGCGCCTCCCGCAAGCCCTGATGGTGCAGGCTGTTGACTCGGAAGAAACCGGCGCTGCCGACGATCGCGGCGGTCTTGGCCCCCGGCGCCATGTAGATCAAGTGCTGTTGGCGTTCCCGGCCCGCGTCATCAGCGTCGGGCTGTTCCGCCCGTTGCCTTTTCAAATTGTGCCCCGGCAAATCCTGAATTAGCTGCCCGCCGCAAGCCACGTTGAGCAACTGCATCCCCCGGCAGATTGCCAGGACCGGCATATCATGGTCTAGAGCAAACTCTAATAGCCCTATCTCCAGCTCGTCGAGGGTATGGCACAGCTCCAGATTAGCTTGGGGATCGGGCGCCGCACCGTAGAGGGCGGGGTCAATGTCCGGGCCGCCGGTTAGCATTAGTCCGCCGATACCTTCCATCAACCGCTTGACCGGCTCAGCGTCTTCAGGAGTTAAGAGACGAACTTCCGCCCCCAGTGATTCCATTACCCGGACGTAGCGGCGGGAGTTGCGCAGGTTTACTGAGGTGATGGCTACCGTAGTCATAGGCTATGCCTATTATAGCTGAAATGGTGTAAGATTTAAAGCTGGGGAGGAGCTGAAATAGCCGATTTTCGACTAAGTGGGTTCCGATATGCCGGCTGGTTCGATTTGTTTGCCAAGGGAAAATCTGATAAGCTGGGATTAGTATAGAAAATTGTGAACCGGGTAGTGAAAACCGGGTTGAAGAACGGTCATCCGAAACAGATTGGCGGGATTTAGAAGGACGGTTTATGAAGGAAGTTATACAGGAAGCGGTTAAGCTCCTTGAAGCGGAACAGCCCTGCGTACTTGCCACGGTGGTGCGAACCAAGGGTTCAACTCCCCAGAAGTCGGGTTCGATGCTGTTGGTCCGTCAGGATGGCACCGGCGTCGGCACTCTGGGAGGCGGGTGTGTCGAGGGCGACATTTGGTTCGCCGCCCGGGAGATGCTGCGCAACCACAGCGGGCCGGAGTTTAAGGACTACTTCCTGAATGAAGATATTGCCGCCCGGGACGGTCTGGTCTGCGGGGGTACGATGTACTTCTATCTGGAGCCAATCTGGGAGCCGATGGATTTTCTGGAGATTGGGCAAAAGTTGATTAACGCCTATGAGGGCGGCGAGCCGGTAGGTTTAGCTACCGTGGTAAACGTCCCTGACGGAGTAGCTACGACCAATTTGGGGGCTAAGCTCCTCTTGCTCCTGGACGGGGCAATTTCCGGCACTTTGGGCAATCCTGAACTTGACGCCCGCGCCATTGAGGGCGCTCGACGGGTGGCCGACGTTGGTTCGACGGATAGCTTTATCACCGAGGACGGCGTCGAGGTCTTTATCGAAGGATTTACCACTCCTCCTACTCTGGCCGTGGTGGGCGGCGGGCATGTGGGCAAAGCTACCGCCGACCTGGCGAATATGCTGGGCTTCCGGGTGTTTATCGCTGACGACCGTGAGGAGTTCGCCAACCCGGAACGCTTCCCCTACGCCGACCGGACCGTGGTTACCAAGTACGATATATGGGCCGACCAATTGCCGATCAATGTCAATACGTTCATTCTGGTAGCGACCCGTGGGCACCGCTTCGACGACATGGCCCTGGAATCGGCGCTGACCACCCGTGCCCGGTACATTGGGCTGATGGGCAGTCGGCGGAAGAACCTGATGATTTACCAGCGTCTCCTGCAGCAGGGCGTAACTCTGGAACGGCTCAAGGAAGTACACGCGCCGGTCGGTTTGGACATCGGAGGATTGCAGCCGGAGGAACTGGCGGTCAGTATCATGTCGGAGATTATTATGACCCGGCGCGGCGGAAAGGGCGGTCCGCTGCAGATGGACGAGTGGTACATTGACCGGGTAGCCAATCGGGTTCAGGACGCGATTAACGTTTAAGGGCCGATAGCTTAATTTAGAAGGGCTGATCAAAAAATGCCGGAAACTGCAGCGTTACTGTTGGCCGCCGGTGAATCTCGCCGCATGGGACAATTGAAGGCCCTTTTACCCTGGAAGGGTTCCACGCTTTTGGCGCACCAGATTGCGGCCCTGGCCGGCGCCGGCATTGGCCGGATTGTGGTAGTGCTGGGCCACCGATTTGAGGAATTGCAGTCGGAATTGGCAAGACTTCCAGAAGTAAAGGATTTCCAGGAGTCGGCTGACCCGAAGGGCCGGGTTGAGGTTAGCTGGGTGGTAAACCCGGATTACCTACAGGGCAAAACCACTTCGATCAAAGCTGGTCTCAAGGCCCTGGAACCGTACCGGCCGGAAAGTCTCCTGATTCTCAACGTGGACCAACCCCGTTCTACCGAAACTCTGGATTACCTGCTCCGTCAACACCGGACGGCTTCAGCCCTGATTACTATCCCCTACCACCGGGGCAAGAGTGGTCATCCCATAATCCTGGATTCTGCCTTGTTGGGTGAGTTGGACCGGATAGATGAAGCGACTCAGGGGATGCGGGCGGTGGTGCAGCGACAGCAAGAGTTCACGCAGAAAGTGGAAGTGGACACTCCCGAAGTGCTTTGGGACTTGAACACCCCGGAACAATACCAGGCCGCCCTACAGGGCTGAGTCAGCCAGGACCTTCCCCATCTTCGTTGAACGGCGCCGACCCGCCAACCCCTTCAAATCTCCGCGGACCCGGTACTATTCGATAACCAAACCGCCAAAAAGAATCAGGGCCCGATACGCCTACCGGGCCCTGTCTTGCTTTCGCTTTGTAGTCCCGCTATTCCGGTATTCACTACCGAAGAACCCTTCCTGTGCTCATTTGCCAGGTTTACAGTCCATTTAATGGTGCAGGACTTACGTTTTCGTCCTTCCCTGCCGGTGCTCGACAGCCCCGTTGCCGGGTGCTCTCTCACTTCCGTATTCGGCGCCGGCAGGGAAATGACAAGGGAAAATCCATTTATGGTTTAATTCGAAAACCTTAACCATTTCCCACCATCCTTACCGGGTTTCGGAGCAATTATTGGATTAATGCTTCCAACTTGCTCTAAAAACAGGTTAACCCCTTGTTAAACCGTTGTCAATACTTTTTGACGTCAATTGGTCTGTATTTCATACAACCCGCTAATTGTCGGCCAATTTGTGCTATCAGGCCGGTTGCAGTTCCTGCCGAGGCCGGCCGGGAATCAACAGCGAGACCAGGAAACCCACGAAATAGATCCCGGCGGAGATATAAAAACCGTATTGCCAGCCGGCGTTGTTCTGGTCGAACCACTCTACCGAGCCGAAAATTACGACAGCGGCCAACGCCCCAAACAGGGTATTGTTGCCCCACATCATGCCCAGGAAACTGGATTCCAGTCGTCGCCCGGCGGCAATGTCCGCTGCCGCCGCTTGGGTCAGGTTATTCACCGAGAAATTCAGCAGTCCATAAATTGCGACGAACAGGGTTATCCAGTAGGAGTACGCTCCGGTTTGCTGGCCACTCCAGATTATAGCCAGGGTCAAAAAGGTGGTTATCCCCATCACGAAGATAATGATGTTTCGCCGGCCGATGCGCGGGACGTCGGCCAGGGCGCCAATGATCGGCCCGGCCAGGATGCCGGGAAATACCATCAGGGCTACGTGGAAAGCTACCGGAAACGCTACTTCCTCACGGGTAAGCCCCTGGGCAGTCAGCAGGTGGTACAGGTATAGGGGAACCAGGAACACCAGCGAGCGGTCGGCCATGCCTCGCACCGCCGAAACGGTGAAGATAGCCCACATCCCGGTGCCGCGGAAGGCGTCTTTCATCCCTTCCCAGTTGGTGTGTATCCGTTCCCCTAGATCCACGCCCTCCGGCTTTGCCTCCCCGGCGTGTCGCAACAGGAAGAAAATAGCAATACTGGAAATGAACATAATCGGCGTACTGGCTCCCAGCACCCAGCGCCAACTGATGCTTTCCCAGGGCAGATTCCAGGAAAACAGGGCGCCACCGTTGGGGCCGCTGCTGACGGACCAGACCAGTGCGCCGGCGATCAGCGCACCGGCTGTCATTGGCCCCAGAACGTCGCCGATGCTACCCACAGACCGGTGCATGGATATGAAGAACCCCCGCCGAGTGGGAAACCGGCGGGCCAGCAAACCCAGCGCCGGCGGGTGCCACAACGCGCTGCCCATGGAACCCAGGGACAGCGCCGCCAGTAATAAAATATAGGTCGGCGCGATGGACATCAGCAGGTAGCCCAACCCGATGCTGAAGGCGCTGATGGACAATACCCAGGATACTCGGTGGTGGAACAGGTCCACCAAAAAGCCGCCCACGGTGCTGGTTATCCCCCCAAATATGGAGCGCACGGCGACGATGAGTCCCACCTGTAACGCTCCCAACCCCAGGTCTGCGGCAATGATCGCTGCCAGAAAGGGAATGCTATGGGCGTAAATGTGCTCGAAAGAGTGGGCGCCGATTACCGTCGTTGCCATGACGGAGTTCTTGGTGCGGTTGTCCTGCTCCAAGGGGGCGGCGGCGGTTGTTGATGCTGCCATAGTTATTCACCTGTCTTCCCTAAGTCGGCCTATCCCAGGACGACGCGGCTGCGCAGATTTGTCTTGGTTGTGTTCCGTCAGCGAAAACCAGCGGCTTGCACTCATAGTTAGTAGTGGTTCCCACTGCATAGGTAACTCTACAAAATTGGTTGCCCCTGGAATGGTGAGATTATACACCCATAGCCCAACCTGGAAAACCGTTGAAAAATCCGGCGGGAGAGAAAATACCCAGCATCATTGGCTGGCTAGTATTCCCGAAACATTCCTTGAATCTCCTTTATATCGTCGGTAACCGTAAGCGCGAGCATCAGCAGCACCCTGGCTTTCTGTGGTGCCAGATTGTCGGAGACTATAAAGCGCTGCGCTTCTTTCCGGGGCGTCATCACAACCCGCCCGGCGATGGAGCGGGAGGACAGCACCACCGGAATGCCCTCGGCCACCGCCTGGGCTGCCGCCTCGATTACCCGGGGCGGGTAGCTGCCGGCCCCGAACCCGGCCAACACCAGCCCGCTCGACCGGTTGCGGCGCACCGCGTCAACCAGTAATTCGTCGGCCCCGGCGTAGGAATAAACTATGTCCACCCGGGGCAGAACGTCGTATCCTGCCACGTCAAATATGGTATCGGCGGTGTGCTTGCGCAGGGGAGCGCGGTAGAAAACTACTTCTCCGTCGGAGTCGGCATAGCCCAGAAATCCCAGTTCGTTGGGCTTGAATGTCTCAACCCGTAGCGTATTCGTCTTGACCACGTCCCGTGCGCACTGGATTTCGTTATTGAGTACGGTCAACACTCCTTTGCCCGCCGCCTCCGGGCACGCTGCAATATGTACCGCATCCAGGAGGTTCAAGTCTGCGTCGGTTCCCAGAGATGTCGGGGGACGCATCGCCCCGGTAATTACCACCGGCTTATCCAAAGACTTGACCGTTAGATGCAGGAAATAAGCCGTCTCCTCCAGGGTGGCCGTGCCGTGAGTTACAACTACACCGATGGTGTCATCCTCAGTCAGCAGCACGTTAATGCGTTGGGCCAGCCGCAGCCAATCCTGGGGGCCGATAGCGGTGCTGCCCACGCTAATCAGGTCTTCGGCCTGCACCGGAGCGATTTCCGCCAGCTCCGGTATGCGGGCCAGGGATTGTTCGATGGTCAGGTGCTCCCCCAATTCGGGATAGAGAGTGTAGTCCAGCCGGTCGGGGCCGATTCCGGCGATGGTTCCTCCGGTTGCTACAACTCTGACTTTTTTCACCCGGGCATTAGGCGCCGTCATAGTGTCTCCTTTATAATGACCGTTATAATGGCTTGCCGACTCTTGTCAGGACACAGGGTGAGTTTGAGCGTAATGTCCGGCAACGGGCCTGTCAATTGGGCGAAGCGGCTTCCGTAGCTGACATTCCGGTGGATGGGATCCAGGACAGGTATTTAGGCGAATATAAGGCAGGTGGGGGGAACCGGGATTGCGAGCTTTGATAGTTTCCGACATCCACGCCAACCTGAACGCGCTGCAAACAGTTGTTGCTGATGCTGAGCAGCGGGGCGGCTTTGACGTTATATGGTGTCTGGGCGACACGGTGGGTTATGGCCCCAGCCCCGGCCCTTGTCTGGATTTGCTGCGACGGTACCCCTTTGTGGCAGTGGCGGGCAATCACGACCACGCGGCCCTGGGCCGGATTGACGTTACCTATTTTAACGCGGCTGCCGCTATCGCCGCCAACTGGACCGCTGAGCAGCTTACTTCCGACGACATCGCCCTGCTCTCCGGGCTGCCTCTGGTAGCCACCGCGTCACCCTTTACGCTGGTTCACGGCAGCCTACGCGCGCCCCTGGAAGAATACCTGCTCAGCCCGGAGGCGGCCCGGACTACCCTTGATCTGATGACCACCCCTTACTGCTTAGTGGGGCATTCCCATCTGCCTTTTATATGTCTGGAAAACCGAAACGGCCCGGAGTTCGTAGGTTTCATAGAGGATGTACCGTACGCCCTGGACGAACGTCGCCGGATTATCAACCCCGGCAGTGTGGGCCAGCCCCGCGACAACGATCCAAGGGCCGGCTACGCAGTTTATAACAGCGAGCCGGGATTGGTCGAACACCACCGGGTCGCCTATGATATTGCCGAAACTCAGAGTGAAATGCGCCGCGCCGGGCTGCCACAGCGGCTCATTGACCGGCTGGATTACGGGGTATAGGGCCAGGGCAAGAATAACACCCTGGCAGCTTTAATTAGCGAGTTGAACCGGTCGGCGCGGGCTTGCTCCGGTCTATTGACAAGAAAGGCTAACTATTGGTAGTCTTGGAAATCCTGACAGCATCAGCAGTCGGGTTTTATGTGGGTAGGCCCGCTAGCTCAACTGGCAGAGCAACTGACTCTTAATCAGTAGGTTCTCGGTTCGACCCCGAGGCGGGTCACCAGTTAAGGTTATAATAAGTAGTGGACAATAATTGACTATTGACCAGTATTTCTACCAACCCAAAGGGGGAGTGTCGGAATTGGTAGACGAGCATGACTTAGGATCATGTGCTGCAAGGCGTGGGAGTTCGAGTCTCCCCTTCCCCACCACTCCATGCATCTCAGTATCGACCAATTAGTTGCCCACTAACACAAATGCCGGCGTCAGGGATCAGGTAACCGGAATTCCGTTGCCGGAGGGAGGCTAGGTGGCTACACTTCTGGAAGTCAAAGACCTTAGAACCTATTTCTACACCTTTGAAGGTGTAGTAAAGGCGGTTGACGGGGTTTCTTACGAGGTTGAGGAGGGAGAAACCCTTGGCCTCGTGGGTGAAAGCGGCTGCGGCAAGAGCGTGAGCGCCCTGTCGTTGATGCGCTTGATTCCCGACCCGCCCGGCAAAATTGTGGGTGGAGAACTCCTCTTTGAGGGCGAGGACATCCTGAAGATTGACATGGACGATATGCGCCGTATTCGGGGCGCGAAAATGTCGATGGTCTTTCAGGAGCCGATGACGTCCTTGAACCCGGTGCTCACGTTGGACCGGCAGATCAGTGAGACCCTGCAACTCCACAAGGGCATGAGTCGGGAAGAAGCCCGAAATGAGTCGATCAACCTGCTGGCAAGAGTGGGTATCCCCGACCCGGAAAAGCGGATACGCCAATACCCGCACCAATTCAGCGGCGGTATGCGGCAACGGGCGATGATTGCCATGGCCCTCAGCTGTAATCCCAAGCTCATTATCGCTGATGAACCGACCACCGCCCTTGATGTGACGATCCAGGCCCAGATTCTGGAGTTGATGAAGGCCCTGACCAGCGAATTCGGCGTTTCTCTTATCGTCATCACCCACAACTTGGGCGTGGTAGCCCGCTACGCCGACCGAATGAACATAATGTATGCGGGCAAAATTATCGAGCGCGGTGACGCCCGGGAAATCTATAGCAACCCCCGCCATCCCTACACCGTTGGTCTGCTAAAGTCGGTCCCCCGGCTGGACCTGCCCCGACGCGCCAAGTTGGACCCCATCGAGGGCCAACCCCCCGACTTGATAAACCTGCCTGAAGGTTGCGCCTTCCGAGACCGTTGCCGTTGGGCGGTGGACAAGTGCGCCACGGACACCCCTCCCCTGATGTTGGCGAATGAGGGTCATTGGACGGCCTGTTGGCGGTCCGACGAATTGGGCTCCGCGGCTCTGGACTTTTTCATGGATGAAAGGAGTGCGGAAGCTAGGGCGCAGGAGGCCGAAGCGGCTGCCCAAGTTGAACCGGCCCAGGAAAACTAGCCTGCGGAGTGTATGAAACTATGACCACAATGACTGAGACCGGACCTCAGCACAGTGGACCGGCCCAATCCGGGGACATTCTTTTAGAAGTTAAGAACCTCAAGATGCACTTCCCGGTTACTGCGGGAATTGTATTCCAGCGAGCTATCGCCCACATCAAGGCGGTTGACGATGTGAGCTTCTTTGTCCGCCGAGGTGAAACCCTGGGACTGGTTGGTGAAAGCGGCTGTGGAAAAACAACTACCGGTCGTTGTATCCTCCAGCTTTACCGGCCCACCGATGGCGAGGTGATCTTTGATGGCCAAAACCTGACCAGCCTCTCTACCCGTAATATGCGAGCCATGCGCCGTCGTATGCAGGTTATTTTCCAGGATCCCTACAGCTCGCTTAACCCGCGGATGACCGCCGGGAATATCATCGGGGAACCGCTGATAGTGCACGGGTTGGTCAATAGCAAGGAAGAATACAAGGACCGGGTGGCGGATCTGCTGCAGAACGTTGGCTTGAATCCTTACATGGCCGACCGGTTCCCCCACGAGTTCAGCGGCGGACAACGCCAGCGTATCGGCGTGGCTCGCGCCCTGTCGGTTGACCCTTCTTTTATCGTGTGCGACGAGCCGGTGTCCGCACTGGACGTATCGATTCAGGCCCAGATTATCAACCTACTGGAAGACCTGCAGGAGCGATTCGACCTTACATATCTCTTCATCGCTCATGATTTGTCGGTGGTGCGCCACATAAGTGACCGGGTAGCGGTGATGTACCTGGGCCACATCGTGGAAGTTGCCGACCGCAACGAAATCTACCAGAATCCGTTGCATCCCTACACCCGCGCGCTGCTATCCGCGGTGCCGATTCCCGACCCGGTAATCGACGCGCAGCGGGAACGCATCTTGCTCACCGGCGAGGTGCCCAGCCCGCTGAACCCGCCTTCCGGCTGTGTATTCCATCCCCGTTGTCCGGTGGCGGTTGACAGTTGTTCCGAAGTTACGCCGGAGTTGCGCGAGGTGGAGCCGAATCATTGGGCCGCCTGTATCCAGGTTCCGGGCTACGGTGCCTATTAGACGGCCCTTGATTGCAATTGGATAAGGGCCAATAATCGGGTTTTACGGAGAATAAGGGCCGTCAGAGTTGGCGGCCCTTTTCCTTTGCTGCGCTTCAGCCCAATACCCTCCGGTTCGAAACTTCCCCACCGCCTCCCTTCTTTATGTTGGCATCCGACGGAACGGAACCAAAACTCTGAGGCGCCGCCTTTGGCCGTCCTTGTGACTGCCTAGCCGTCGTGTTACTATGGAAATACTATGAACCAAGAACTCATCCGCAATTTTTGTATTATCGCCCACATTGATCACGGCAAGTCCACCTTGGCCGACCGTTTTCTGGAAATTACCGGTACCGTGCGGCCCCAGGAAATGAAGGCCCAGTTTATGGACCAGATGGACCTGGAGCGAGAGCGGGGCATCACCATCAAGGGCAAGGCCGTGGCGATGCGCCATAAGGCCGCTGACGGCCAGGTTTACGAGCTCAACTTGATTGACACGCCCGGCCACGTGGATTTCAGCTATGAGGTTTCCCGCGCCCTGGCTGCCTGCGAAGGCGCTATACTGGTGGTGGATGCCAGCCAGGGAATTGAAGCTCAGACCATTGCAAACACGCTCCTGGCGATGGAATACGACCTGGATTTAATTCCGGTGGTCAATAAAGTGGACCTGCCCCAGGCGGAACCGGAGCGGGTCGCCGGTGAACTTCGCCAGGTCTTCGGTTTTAAGGATGAGGAGATCCTGTTTGTATCGGCCAAGGATGGCACCGGCGCCAACGATATTCTGAATGCGGTTGTGGAACGATTTAACCCTCCCGGCGGCAAGCGGGATAAATCCCTGCGCGCCTTGGTGTTCGACTCGGTTTACAACTCCTACAAGGGCATTATCGCTCACGTCCGGGTTGAGGATGGTCAGGTATCCAAGAATGACAAGATAATGATCATGTCTTCGGGAAGAGTAGCGGAAATCGTCGAAGTTGGCGTGTTCAGTCCCTTTCCCACGCCGGTTGAAGCCCTGTACGCCGGTCAGGTGGGCTATGTCGCCACCGGATTCAAGGACGTTCACGAATGCAGTGTCGGCGACACTCTAACCAGCAACAGCCATCCGGCGGTGGAGCCGCTGCCCGGATATGTAGAACTGAAATCTATGGTTTTTGCCGGCCTTTACCCTTCGGATGGCGAGGAATATAACAGCCTGCGCGCTGCTTTGGAAAAGCTCCGCCTCAACGATGCTTCCCTGACCAGTACACCGGAGAGCAGCGGCGCCCTGGGCTTTGGTTTTCGTTGCGGCTTTTTGGGACTGATGCACTTGGAGATAGTCCAGGAAAGACTGGAGCGGGAATATGATCTGGACCTAATCGTAACCGCCCCCAGCGTGGCCTACCAGGTAGTTTTGCAGGACGGCAGCACCCTGCTGGTGGACAATCCGTCAAAACTGCCCCAACCCCACGAGATTCGGGAGATTCAAGAACCGATTTTGGACTTGACCATTGTTGCGCCCAACCGCCACGTGGGAGCGATAATGGAGTTGATGCATGCCCGCCGCTCTGATTTCAAGCGTATGGAATACATCCAGGGGTTGACGCGTAAGGACGGTGGAGGCGCCGAGGAACAAAGCCGGGTAGTTATGGAATATACCATGCCTCTCTCCGAATTGCTGGCCGATTTTTACAATCAACTCAAGTCCCGCACCCAGGGCTATGCCTCGCTGGACTATAACTTCGCGGGTTACCGGGTGGCTCCCCTGAACCGGGTGGACATCTTGATTAACCATCTGGCGGTAGAGGCCCTGTCGATGATTGTCCACCGAGACCTGGCGGTGGCTCACGGCCGGGCGTTGGTTGAGAAGCTCCGCACCACCATTCCCCGCCAAATGTTTGAAGTGCCGATTCAGGCTTCGATCGGCAGCCGGGTAATCGCCCGGGAAACGGTGCGGGCGATGCGCAAAGACGTTTTAGCCAAGTGCTACGGCGGCGATATTACCCGCAAGCGCAAGCTGTTGGAGAAGCAGAAGGAAGGCAAGAAGCGGATGAAAAGCGTGGGTCGGGTAGAGGTGCCTCAAGAGGCGTTCCTCAGCCTGCTTGGTATCGGGAGCGAAGGCTAATCACGCTCCTACTCTAATCCTGACGCTAAAGCTGTCTGTCCTTTATCCACGGTATTGACCCAAAGCTCCGACAACCGTTTATTGGTTTCTACCCGCATCCGGTGGAACTCCCACGGACTCTCTCCAGCTTTCATAGCTCTATATTTCTATGCCCTCTAAATGCCCAGGCCATTCCGCAGTTCCCGCAGTTGGTCAAGGTGTTCTCTCCAGTGGCCGGCGAACAGCCGCTCCAACAGCCATTGCGCCGTTCGCGGTTCATCCCAGTGCCGGTTTCTCTGGTGCACCATTACCGACGTGTTAACGATGTCGTCCCCGGTGGCCGAGGCCAGAGTTTCTTCCAGCGCACCGAAATAGCGGTCTAATTGCTCCCGAAGCTGTCCGAGGTCCCAGCTCTGCCCTTCCGGGGTCAGATACTTCTCGTCGGCCCACAGGTCGAATTGCTGTATATCTCCGTCCAGCATTTCCTTCAAAATACCGGGAACGCCGGGCGGCGGTGTATTCAATATGTGGGTGATTACTTCCCGCACCGACCAGGATTCCGGGTCAGGACGCCAGTCCAGGCAGTAGTCCATGCCCTCCAGGATTTGAAACAACTCGGACCGGATGTCGTTGATATTCTCCAGGTGCTGCTCTTTCTGGCTAGTCACGTTTACTCCTCAAATCCGGCGGCGTGGGTGGCAATCCGGGCCGGCATATTCCGTTGGCGGTTGTCGATAGTGTTGGTACTTATAGACATAGTCGGTCTTGCGTCGGTAACTGTAAATGACCGGATACGGAGCGGAATACCGTAAGAAATCAAGGCTTGAGAACCATCAGGAACAGGATGATTATTGGTATCAAGGTGGTGATACCTCCGGCAATGGACCAAATCTTGCCGGCCCGTAGGTAGTCCGCTTGCAGGGATCCGCCGGGGATACTCTCCTGCGCCAGCCGGGCCATACGGCGCTGCTGGGGCATCAGAACCGCCAGCCAAAGAATGACAATGACAATTATCAGAAGAAGGGAAATAGACAGCCAGAGTTCTTGAAACCGGTCCCAGCCGGTCAGCCCGCCCAGCCAAATGCCGGTGACCAGCAGGCCGACGATGCCAGGCCCGGTAAAGGTGTAGTCGGCGCGAACCAAAGCCTGGGCGGTGGAAGCGATGTGTTCCAGGTTGCCGGAGCGGTCGGCCCGCTTCTTCCAGAAAGCGGAACTGATCAGGTGGCTCATCAGCCAAATGGCAAAGAATATGTGGAAAACCAATAAAATCTGAAGCATCAGTGTTCTCCCTTTTCGGCATCAATGTCTCCGGCAGTTGTCTCTCGTGTTCCCCGGAAGAGCAGCCAGCCGGCCAGCAGTAGCAGCCATAGCAGATAGGCCCCACCGCCGATGCGGTGCAAAGACGAGGCGTCCGGGTTCCAGATGAAGAACATCAGGACGCCGGCCAAAATGCCCAGCCAACCCAGCCAGCGGGGCAGGGCGCCGCTCCAGGCCAGCAGGCCGCCCAGGGCCAGCAGGGCCAACCCGGAAAAGGTGAATCCTACCTTGCCGGCCAGCGCCCGCAGGGGTTCGAAGACAACGTAAGTCGATTCGGGGTTACCGGCCGTAAGCACGACTTGGGCCGGGTGCAGGCCGCCAAATTCCTGCGCCAACGCTAGCCCGCCGATGCTGGAAATAGACGAGAAAATGCCCGCTGCAATAAGCATAAAGGCCCCGACCAATGCCAGGTTTCGGTCGGTGGGTTGGAACACCCGGTAGGTAACGGCCGATAGAGCAACCAGGATGAAGGCGGAAATCAGGTTAGCTGTCTGGTGACCGACGTACCAGCCGGAGTTTACCACAATCATCATAATGGATTCCAGGGCAGTAACCTGGTCGGCGCCGCTGATCACCCGAGCCGCCACCGAAACAGTTACCGCCAGGGAGTAAAGGATAAGGAGGGAGGCGCCAGCCCGTTCAACGCCCCGGCGTGAGATGAGACCGGGGAACTGCGGCCCGGTTTGCGGCATGGAATGGGGACCGCGGTTTGCGTCGGTCTCCGGAGTGTTCGGTGTGGACAAAGATTACCTCAAAGGATGGCTAAACTAGGTCTTGGCCAAGGACTTAAGTAGGGCTCTGGTGGCCTCGGCGGTATCCTCCCGGGCCAGGGCAAACTCCAGGGATGCCCGCAGCAGGCCCAGGGGAGATCCCCCGTCGTAGCGGGCGCCCAGAAACTCATAGGCGTAAACGTCCCGGCTTTCCAGCAGCAGCCCAATCCCGTCGGTCAACTGGATTTCTCCTCTAGCGCCCGGCGGTGTCCGTTCCAAACAGTCAAAAATCTCCGGCGGCAGGAGGTAACGGCCTACTATGGTCAGATTGGAAGGGGCCTCGGCCCGGGATGGCTTTTCCACCAACCGGCGCACCTTATGCGTCCGAGGCTGCTCCGGGGACGGTTCGGCGTCCACCACCCCGTAGTTGTGTATAACTTCCCAGGGCATCTGCTCCACTGCTACGATGCCGGCAAACTTTCCGTCTGCCGCTCCGGAGTTGAACTGCTCCGCGACCTGCAGCATTTGGGCGATTACCCCCGGAGTGTGGGCCACAATGTCGTCGGGCAGAATAACGACAAATGGCTCATCCCCCACCGCCTCCCGGGCGGTCAACACGGCGTGGCCCAGACCGAGGGGTTGCTCCTGGATAACAAAGGAAGCCCGGACCAAATTGGAGGCATACCGGATTTTCTCCAGCAGGTCGGCCTCCCCGTTTTCGGCCAGGCGTTCTTCCAGTTCCGGGCGAGGTTGAAAGTAGGCGGCGATGGATTCTTTTCCCCGAGCGGTGACGATAATCACTTCCTCAATACCGGCTTCTACCGCTTCCTCTACTACATACTGGAGCATGGGCTTTTCTAATATGGGCAAAAGTTCCTTGGGAACCGATTTGGTAATCGGCAGGAATCGGGTGCCCAACCCGGCAGCAGGGATGACCGCTTTTCTTATTCGCATTGCAGGTTTCGCGTCAACGACCACGCCTTAATATAATCAGCTTCGAATTGTCGGCCTAATTGCCGGTTAATTCTAACATCGGGTGGGATTGGGGACAAATCAGTTGCTGATACGCAAACAGCGCCATTTGATTGTCAGGGGAAATCCGCTCGTGGTGAGCCGGCCCTTCCGCCGGCTCAGGATGAGCGGGAGTATGTACCAGTCCTACGTTAGGTTCAGGGTAAGCGGAGATCGACCTGAAACGGTACTCGTGAAAGACTCTGGATACGCCTCCGGGCCGGCTGCGGTGGTCCCGCAACGACTCCGGCTCCCCAATTGCGGTTTCATATCCCGGGATAACCGCCCCGTTCCAAAGGTTATCGGTTGCCCCGTGGCCGGGCCGGGGCGATCCTTCCGTACATTCAGCCGAATCCTTGGCCGGGGTATTTGACAGGGTAGCGGGACTACCCTAACATTGATGGAGAGGCCGTGCTAGACGGGGAGCTAGCGGTGCCCTATACCCGCAATCCGCTATAGCGGGGTGGAATTCCTCCCTTAGGCTGTACTTTTGGGGCCAATATCCCGAGCGATAGTGTTGAAGGCCGGGTCCCACGCGGCGCAGGCTTGCGAACCCCGCCAGATCCGAGAGGAAGCAACGGTAAACAGGTATCTGTGGGTGCCGTGGGAAAGCCTGACCCGAGTTATGGTTCGGGACACGCTCAAGAAGTCCTCGTCGATGGGAGGTGCGCGGTCTCTGATGATGGTTATTATTTACGGCGCTTTTGAAATGCGGTGACTATTCCTCCGAATACACCTTCAGTGTCTCCGGCCAAGCCCCGCAAATCCCTTGGGCAGCATTTTCTGATTGATGATCATATCCTCAATTGCATCCTGGCGGCTTCGGATTTGAACACCGGGGATGTGGCGCTGGAAATTGGCCCAGGCCGGGGCGCCTTAACTCGTCGGCTGCTGCAGCGCGCCGCCCAGGTGGTAGCAGTAGAAATCGACTCCGGGTTAGCCGACGCCCTGCCAAACCGGTTAGGCAATCCGCAAAATCTGGCGGTCGTGACCGCCGACGCGCGGACGGTTGATATTGGCTCCCTGGTGGATGCCGGTGTTGCTTATAAACTGGTGGCCAATTTGCCCTACTATGCGGCCAACCCAATTATCCGCCGTTTTGTGGAATCGGGGCACCACCCGCAGTTGATGGTTTTGATGGTTCAACTGGAGGTGGCGAAGAGTATGTCCGCCGCTCCTGGCAAGATGTCGCTGCTTTCGGTCGCTACCCAGTTTTATGCCGTGCCTCGGCTGGTCTGCGAGGTGCCCCCGTCGGCCTTTCGCCCAGCCCCCAAAGTTACCTCGGCAGTGGTGCGGCTGGATTTGCGAGACCGGCCCTTGGTGGAAGTGGCCGATACGAACGCTTTCTTTGACCTGGCCCGAGCCGGTTTTTCCGCCCCCCGCAAGCAGTTGCGCAACTCCTTGAGCCACGGATTAGGCATTCCCGAAAAAGTGGGCGGTCTGCTGTTGGAAGCCGCCGGCATTGACGGCCGACGGCGGGCGGAGACTCTGGCGCTGGAAGAATGGGCGGTTGTTTACGCGACTTGGGAGAAGGAAAAGGACGGGGACCTGATCCGGGGGCTGGGTTGAAAGTTTCGGCCTTTGCCAAATTGAACCTCACCCTCGAGGTGCTGGGCCGAAGATATGATGGCTATCACGAGGTAAGGACGGTTATTCAAACCATTGACTTGGCCGACCAGTTGGAGATTGACCCTAACCCGGACCGCGGCCCGGGCCTGGTGGTTGAATGTGATGATCGGTCCCTGAACGGCGAAGCCAATCTGGTGTGGCGGGGAGCGATGGCACTGGCTCAACGCTGCGGATTGCCCCCTAAAGCTCACATCTATATAAAGAAGAATATTCCGGTGGGCATGGGTTTGGGTGGTGGCAGTAGTGATGCCGCGGCCGCATTGCTTGCCCTGAACCGGCTCTGGCAATTGAATCTGCCGTTGCATGAGCTCTCAAGGATTGGGATGACGCTGGGTTCGGATGTGCCCTTTTTTCTGCAAGGCGGCGTCGCCTTGGCCAGCGGCCGGGGAGAGGTAATTGAGCCGATTGAGCCGATTGAACCTACGCCGGCAAAATCCGGGCAGGGAGTTACGCTTGTCTGTCCCACGGCAACCCTGGAGAACAAGACGCCCCGGCTTTATGCCGAACTGACTCCGTCGGATTACAGCGACGGGGATATTACCCGAAAGATGGTGGAAAACCTGAAGGCTGGCCGGTGTGCGGCGGCTTTACGATATAATGTATTCGAAGCGGCGGCATTCAGGATGTTTCCCAACCTGGAGGAACTGTATCGTTTGGTGGAACGGGTAACCGGTCGGCGGCCGCACCTATCCGGCTCCGGGCCGGCGCTGTTTTGCCTGCCCTCCGGCGAAGAGGAGCACTTCCGGCTGGCAAAAGCCTTGCAACCCCATGGGGCAGAAGCGTATTTTGTACATACTCTTGACCGACCCGACGGGTGGCCTTATAGGCCGCACCGGTAAGTAAGTTCCCCTTGGTTGTTTATTCCGGACTATTAGTAAATCTTTATCTCTGGGTGAAAGCAAACCGATGAGCATTTTGGGCGCAATCAGCATTCCCTTCAATCCGTACATTCTGGACTTCGGCCCCTTCCTCTTGTCCTGGCATGGCTTCCTGACCTTTGTGGCCGTCGCTGTCGCGGTTACATTGGCGGTTCGTTGGGGCAGTCGGGATGGAATGGACGGCGATGCCATTCTGTCGGTCGCGGTATGGTGCATTATTGGCGGTATTATTGGCGCCCGCATACTTCACGTTATAGATTTCTGGGCTTGGTATGCCGCCGACCCATTGTCAATATTCATGGTTTGGAAGGGTGGAATCGCCATCTATGGCGCGATTCTGGGCGGGTTTGCCGGTGGCTCCTCCTACGTCCTGATCCGCAACTCCAATTGGTTCCTGGCCCTATGGGGAAAGTATCTGAGATTTGCCGGGGAACCGCAAAAGGCTCCCCTGCCGTCTGTTGGCATTCTGGCCGACCTCGCCGCTCCGGTCTTGCTTATTGCCATGGCTATCGGGCGCATCGGAGATGTGATCAACGGAGAGCATTGGGCCAAGTTTACCGACCTGCCTTGGGGAGTGGTTTATACGCACCTGGACAGCCCCGGTTTGAGCCGAGCCGCCAGCCATCCGGCGGTAGCTTATGAGCTGTTGTTTGATTTGGCCTTGCTTGCAATTATATGGCCGTTGCGCAATCGTCTGCGGCCTGACGGAATGCTGTTTGTGCTTTACGGCGCCCTTTACTCCGTTGGCCGCTTCTTCCTGAGCTTCCTGCGTGTTGAGCAAAACACCTACTGGGGCGGGGTGTTGAACGAGGCGCAAATTGTGGCCTTGATCATCATCGTTATTGCCGTTCCGCTGCTGGTATATAAGGCCCAATTCGTCAGCGTAAACCGCCGCGAGGGCAGAAGGTCTTAGAGGCGCCGGGCAACCTGACTAGCCCGGAAAGTCGTGCATCACCCAGTTGGATTTAGAGGTAAGGTTTCGGCTGCCAGTGCGGCGGAGAGCCAAGGGATCGGTTGCCTGCGGTCGATATTGTCGGCAGCGCAGATGCTAACCGGCATCTTGCTGCATCCCGTTTGCTTCTGTTCCAGACCTGATTATCGGGCGCCCCGATGGAGAATCAGACCGCACCAATGAGTATGGAGCAGCAACGGCGCTACGTCGAATATTCAGAAATCTGCCATGGCATCAGCTTGCTGTGCGACTTGATTGCTGCTTCAGCGGACGGCTGGCAGCCCGATGCTATAGTTGCGGTGGTGCGAGGCGGGTTGGTGCCTGCCACCCACGTATGTCACTTCCTGGAGCGTCCGTTGTTTTTTATCAACGGCGACAACCTTCTGGACAACCTCGGCAACCATCAGCGAATCCTGGTCGTGGATGAAATTAACGATACCGGAAAGGCGTTCCTACGTATCAAGGACCGGATTTTCAGTAAGCCGCCTTATGACCGACTGGATGTCCGTTACGCTGCCCTTTATACCCGTTACACCAGTAATTTCCAGGCCGATTACTTCCTCAACTTCGAACCCTTTTTCCTGCGGGACACGGTTTACCAGTATTTCCCCTGGGAAAAGCCGGCGGATTGAAAGAGGGCGAGATTTGTGGCTCTTGCCGATCAAGGTCAACTCCGCAGGCCGGACTTAAGGCAGGGAAGCTGGACCGTACCTGAAAAGGGAACGGTTTCAGCCCTCCGACCCAGACCGTTGGAAATCCAGAACCAATAGATTCATCCTTTCCAACCCTCGCCAGATTTCCATATTAATGGAGTAAACCAGGTCAATAGTCGATGCGCCATGGTCCCATTCGGCGGCCCGATTAAAAGCCAGGGCGGTATATCGGCGGCGTCCTTCCTCGAGCTGCAACCTCAAATGTTGATCCTGGTTGCCCATATAGTAAACCGCAGTAACCTTTAACCCCCGAGTCAGGAATACCGGTTGCGGATTACCCTGGCCGAATGGCTCCAGTTCGGACAGCCTGGACCGGAAATCGGGAGTCAGGTCGGCTAATTTTATCTGGGCGTCAATAGAACGGATTGGCCGCAAGTCCGCTTCTTCAAGGAGTTCCCCGGCAATGGCGGACAGGCGTCCCTTTAACAGGGGTAATTGTTCTCGATTTACGGTAAATCCCGCGGCCTGATGATGTCCGCCATAGCGCACAAACAGGTCCTGACAACGTTCGAACGCTTCTATCAGGTTAAACTCCGGTATGCTCCGCCCACTGGCCATCAAGTTATCCGCATCTACTTGGGCCAGGGCTACGGCCGGGCGGTGGAAAGACTCGGCCAGCCGTCCGGCGACCAGACCGGCCACTCCCGGGGTAATCAAGGGGTCTTCTACCAGGATCACCGGCGGCAAAGTTTCCCAACTCTCTACCTGGGCTTGGGCGTTGGCAAGGACCTGCCGGGTCAATTCTCGCCGGTTTTGATTCAGTTCCTCCAACCGGCCGGCCAGGGTTTCGGCCTCTCTTGAAGAGCGGGTGGTCAGCAGCCGCAAACTGTCGAGGGCGTGTCCCATTCGACCCGGCGAATTCAGACGGGGCGAAATCTGGAAAGAAACGGTTTCGGTGTTCAGGTTGTCCGGGTGAATGCCGGCCCTCTGGTACAGGGCGCGGAGACCGGGGCGGCTGGTTCGGGACAACTCTTTCAACCCCTCGCGTACCAGGAAACGATTTTCATCCAACAGGGGCACCAGGTCGGCAATGGTGCCCAGGGCCGCCAGTTCGAGCAAGCTACGAGGCCAGGCTTGCCCGTGAAGATTGTAGAGCCCCTGCATCAGCTTGAAAGCCAGCCCGGCCCCGCAAAGGTCGGGAAAAGGATATTCGTCTCCCGGCATACGCGGATTTATGATGGCAATCGCCTCTGGAGGGTTTGCCGGAGGAACGTGGTGGTCGGTGATTATTACGTCGATGCCCCGTTGCCGGGCTTGCGCTACCTCTGCTTCGGAGGAGACACCGCAGTCCACCGTGATTATTAATCCGGCGCCCTGGTCGGCCAGCAAATTTACTGCGGCGGTGGATAGCCCGTGACCTTCATCAACTCGGTGCGGCAAATAGGGAATGGTAGGGATGGAAAAATCGGCCAGCCCTTCCGCCAGAATCGCGGCGCCGGTAACACCGTCCACGTCGAAGTCTCCGACGATACCCACTGTTTCTTTGCGCTTGATGGCGCTGTAAAGTCGTTGCAGGGCCGGTTCCATCCCGCTCAACCGCAGAGGACAGTAGGGAAGGCGGTGAGGAGGTTCCAGAAAGAACCGCAGGTTTTCCGCGCTATTGATACCGCGGGTCAATAGTATCGAAGTCAGGGCCGGAGGCAGGTCGTCCGGCAAGCTGCTCCCTTCCAGGGCTTCCGTTGGGGGCATCTGCCAGCCTCTGGTATTGGTAGGTTTAATTTCTTTCATCGGCTACTCGCAAGTTTTGGCCTGAATTGTCTCGCCCCATGGAATACTGGGCGGCTATCTAAACGCGGCAGCCTGCCGGAATTAGGCAGGCCGGGTTGGTGTACTGGGTTACTATGGAATGATATATACACGGTAGAGAAGCGTCAAAAGCCGCACTTGGATTAGGTTAACCGGTAGCCGGGAATTGAGCCAGACGCAAATGTCAGCGATTCTACCGAGGCGAGTCCGGTGGGAGGTCTCCGTTCTCTTCTGCGGACCGGTCTGACCGTTGCTGCCGCCGCTGCTGACGCTGCAAGTTGGCTGAGGTTATGCGGTCAACCAGGTTGCTGATGAAAATATATCGAAAGTCATACCCGAACGCCGTATCCCAAGCCCCCCAGAGAGTATAAAGAAATATGAGAAACCCGCCGGAGCCGGCGAACAATGTGCCCCGGGAGGCGTCCCCAAATAGAGTGGCGGTAAAAGCGGTGACCACCAGAATCAACTGCATCAGCGTGGCCTGTAAACTCTGGAACGCTCCCCATTCCAATTGGCGGCTTCGGAAAGAACGGGAAATAATGTAGGCAATTATGGGGCAGGGCAATAAACCCGTAATCAGATTGCCCAGCAGAAAAGCCAGGGGGATGCCGATAAGCAGGGGAATGGCGTGGGAGACGGCGCCACCGATGCGCTCGACCTTGCTGAAATGAGGTCGCTCTTCGATTTCATCCGGCAGCGGACGCCGAAACATCTTAATCTGACCCGGCTAGCCGGTCCAGTCCGGATTGGCGAAGACCAGTACCGAGTTGTGCCCGCCAAACCCGAAGGAGTTGCTCATGGTGACATCTACCTTATGGCGCCGGGCTTGGAGCGGGGTGTAATCCAGATCGCATTCCGGGTCGGGGTCAACCAGATTAATCGTGGGCGGCATAATGTCGTCCTGTATAGCCATAACACAAATTGCGGCTTCCAATGCGCCGCCGGCGCCAAGCAAGTGGCCGGTCATGGATTTGCTGGAGCTTATCGGGACCCGATAGGCGTCCTCACCCAGCGCCAGCTTGATGGCCTTGGTTTCCTGCCAGTCGTTGAGCGGTGTTGAAGTGCCGTGAGCGTTGAGGTAATCAACCTCGGATACGCTGACACCTGCCGACTGTAGGGCCAGCTTGATAGCGTTGGCCGCGCTCCGTCCGGTGGGGTTCGGCTCAGTCAAGTGGTGGGCGTCGGAAGTGGCCCCGTAACCACGCAGTTCCGCCAGGGGAACGGCGCCCCGCTTCCGTAGATGAGGTTCACTTTCCAGTACCAGCACCGCCGAACCTTCTCCCATTACGAATCCATCCCGGTCCCGGCTAAAGGGCTTGCTGGCTCGGGGCGGATCTTCGTTGAACCGGGATAAAGCCCGGAGAGAGTTGAAACCGGCCACCGCGATGGGAGCAATGGGGGCTTCGCTGCCTCCGGCCAACACCACGTCGGCCTGGCCGCGCCGAATCATCTGCCAGCCCTGGCCGAGGGCGTCGGCCCCGCTGGAGCAGGAGGACACCACGCAATAGTTGGCGCCCATTGACCCGGTGACCATTGAAACCTGGGCTGATGCCATGTCACCCAGCATCATCGGAATCAAGAATGGAGTGACTCGCTTGGGGCCGCGGTCACGCAGCACGTCGTACTGTTGGGAAAGGGTTAATATGCCGCCGATACCGCTGCCAATAATCGCGCCCACCCGGAAGGGGTCTTCGGATTCCAGGCTGATACCGGCGTGAAGGCAGGCTTGTTTGGCGGCGACGGCGGCGAACTGAGCAAAACGGTCCATCCGCCTCGCCTCTTTGCGCTCCAGGTAGTTTTCCGGGTCGAAGCCCTTTACCTCGGCGGCGAAGGTGGTGTCGAACCCTTCGGTATCAAATGCAGTAATGAAATCTATGCCCGATTTGCCTTTGACTATATTGGCCCAGGTTGAGTTGGTATCCAGCCCCAGGGGACTGATCATTCCCAAGCCGGTAACAAATACCCGGTTTGTATCGCTCATTATATTCCTGGCGACGATTATATCTTGGGCTGAGCCCGGCTTAACAACTTGCCGGCCCGCAATGTCGCTAAGGTGATGGAGGCGTCGGCATCCTGATTACAAGCCGACAGACCGGGATGCTATGTCGTCCTGACACAAATTCCCGGTCTGCCGAACAGATGCAAATGAGGTTAATATGTAACCTACCGTTACTCCTTGGCGGCACGGTGCCGGGGCGAAGAATCCGCCAGCACACCGTTTATCATATCGGTAAGGTCCGTTATACGCGTGGATACGTTCTCTGCCAACTCCTTGCCGCCGGTAGAAAGGGGGTCGGCCAGAGTTTTCAGAGCATCGGTCAGTTCGTTTACGTTGCGGGTGATGTTTTCCGCCAAATCGTGCCGGGTGTTGGCCAGGGGCTGGGATACGGTCTTCAACGTATCGGCCAATTCTTCCACCCGCTGGGAAATGTTCTCGCCGAATTCCTTGCCGGCGATGGAAACCGGGTCGGACCAGTTGCGCAGGGTATCCGAGGCATCGCTAAAGTGGGAGCTTATGGAATCCCCCAGGTCCCGGCCGGTAGCGGCCAGCCTCAGCCGGTAAGACCGCAGTACCCGGAAAATCCGACCGTACAGGTTATCAATCGAAGTCAGCCTGGCCGTATAGCGGTCAAACAGCTCCCGGCTTTCCTGCATGGTCCAACGCTCGTCGTAGTGGACCAGTTGCCTCCCGGTGTAGAGGTGGTAGGGGCGCATTTCCCCTTCCTGCAGCAAATCGCCATTTTCATTCAGAGGCTGTAGCGAATCCCAGTTTGATGTTGCCGGCAACGGAGTCAACAAGTTGGCCGTTTGGTACCGGCTATACTGGGTTACCCAGTCGGCCAGAGTCATAATGGTTTCCTCGTTATCATAGGGCAAACCAATGATGGTCATTGCCACTACCGAGAAGTCCATTTCATTAAGAGTGCGCAGGTCACTTTCCATTTGACCCGGCTCCTGGCGCTTGCCCACTGCAAGCAAGTTCTCCGCGTTGTTGGATTCTACTCCGAGGTACAGCATACGGATGTTGGCATCGTACAATGCCTGGGCCAACTCCGTATCCTGACCTACTTCGGCCCGAGCCTGGCAGATCATATACATGTCGTCGGTGTGACCGCGCCAGTTCTTCAAACGTTCCAGCCGCTCGTTACGGTATTTGACCGCCCGAAGGGGTGGGGTGTGCAGGTCGTCGGAGATAAATATGTTGAACTTCCCATTGCGGCCAGTGTGAATCAGGCCGTCGGAAGCTAACTCCTGCAACTGGTGCAACCGTTTAATTTCCGTCTCCCGGGAAATCAAACGGTAGCCAAGGAACTGCTGAATAACCTGGCAGTAAGAGCAATTCTCGGTACAGCCCCGTACGGTTTCGAGTACTCCGCCGGCCATCGGATGTTCCGGGGTTAGGTCCTTGATGGAGCGGAAATCGGGCAGCTCGGCGAAGGCCGGGTCAACCAACCCCTGCCGTCGGGTCTGGATTACGTGCCCGTCCTTCAGGAAACTGATGCCGGGAATCTTTGCCAGGTAAGCTATCCGTTCCTGGGGTGGGTAGGCGAGCATTACATCGCAAAGCTGGGCGATGATGTCTTCGGCCTCCCGCTGCACAATGGCATCGAAATTTCCCACTCGGAAGGCTTCTTCCGGCAGCGGCCCCATTTGGGGCCCGCCTCCGATAATAACCAGGTTGGGATGAAACTGCTTGGCTTGGCGAGTAATTTGGTAAGCCCGGGGAGCCTCGTTAATCAAGGCGGTGACCAGCAGGACATCCACTCCTTCCAGGTCTTTGTCCGGGTCCATCAAGCCGACTCGGTCTTCAAACCAAATTTCCCTTTCGTAGAGGAACGGCCCATCTTCCCACTGACCCAAGGCAGTCGAGAGGAACAGCATCCCCTGCCTGGGGATAGCCATATACTCGAAGTTCCCGCCGGTGGACGCCGGCTGCACCATGACTACCCTTTTGATTCTTGACATTGTCACTCCCATATTCTCACCCAACCGACATGGACTTTTAGACTCGAAAATATTGGTACGTTCTTTTAGCAGGACAGTACTTTTCAACCCGCACTGAAGTTGTTTCAGTGCGTAGTTACGTATTATACACCAAACGGATTGGGTAACAACATAGTTCCCTAACGACTTTAGCCGCTGCCCAGTCAGTTTAGTCCCGCATTGTGCCCAATTGCACCACCGTTTAGTTTGCCGTTAGTCCCGGCAAGTCGCGAAAGTGGGGGATGATTTCGGCGGCGATGGTCTCAATGTGTCTAACCCGGTCTTCCCTTGGACAGGCTACGCTGAAGATAATATGCCTTGCCCCGGCGTCAATATACTCCTTCAACCGTTGGACGCATTGTTCCGGTGTGCCCAGCAGACAGTAGTTACGGACGACGTTGAGGAAGTCTCCTCCGTACAGGTAACGGCCCCCCAGGGCGGTTGCCGCGGCTTCAGCAGCTTCCTGCTCCGTCGGATATATGGCGATGTAGGGGAAAAAGGCCCACTGAAAGGCAGTCAAGTCCCGCTTCTCCGCCTGGGCTAGCTGGGTAATTTGCTCCACGCTGGTCCGGTAACGGGCCGGATCGTAAAAGTAGGGGAGCCAGCCGTCGCCAAAGCGCACCGCCCGACGCATGGCCGCTTCCCGGCGTCCGGCTACCCAAATTGGCGGGTGGGGTTGCTGTGTGGGCTGCGGGTTCAGGGTTACGTCATTGAGTTGGAAATGCCGTCCGGAGTAGGAAACTTTCTCCTCGGTCCAGAGACGGCGCAGGACTGCCAGGCATTCGTTGGTGCGGCGTCCTCTTTGCCGCACGTCCAGACCGGCGGCCTCAAACTCTACCGGAAACTCTCCTCCAACCCCGACTCCCAGGGTCAACCTCCCAGCAGAGGCAATGTCCAGGGTGGCGGTGGTCTTCGCCAGGGTTAGCGGGTGATAAAAAGGGGTGAGCAGAATTGACGAGAGCAGACGGATGTTTTCGGTGGCGCCGGCGGCAACCGCCAGCAGAGGCAGGGCGGCGTGGGTCGGGCCGGGCGGGTTGCCCCGCATGAAGTGCTCTCCGGCGGAAAGATACTCGTATCCCAAGTCTTCCATCCAACGCGCTTCGGCGGAAATTTCCGCCGCTTCCAGGACTACGCTGGCCCCAAAATGCAACTCTGGGCCCGACTCCGGTTGTGTCATGGTATTCCTGCCTCCGGGGCGTATAAGTCGGCCTAACCCGAATATTCCGGCAAAACCCTATTGTTTCAAGGGAGAATTATAACCTTTAATTCGTTGTTTTATATTACAATGGGAATATAGAAACGATGCAATCTTCGGTTTGGCCGGGGCGACTCTGCCGGTCCGGCCCGCGTTTAACGTCAGGAGGGTTCCTCAGCGGCGTCCGGGGTTGGCGTTACTTGAGGTTCCAGGGACTAATTCCAGGGACTGGTTCCAGGGACTAAAGGAGTAAAGGGCAAGAGATGACGGTGCTGGTCACCGGGGCTACCGGATTTCTGGGTCGGCAAGTGGTTCGGAAACTGCTTGATCACAATTATCAGGTGCGTTGTCTGGTGCGCAGTCCGGGACGGGAGCGTATCTTTCCGCCTGGTTCGGTGGATGTGTATTACGGGGATATCAGCGATGCTGATGCTCTGGCCAGCGCCTGCCAGGGAATTGAGCAAGTAATTCACTTGGTGGCGATCATTCGCGAAGGTCGAGGCAATACCTTCGATAGTGTAAATCGTGGAGGCGTGGAAAATATGGTAGCCGCGGCCAAGGCCGGCGGCAGCGTCAAGCAATTTATCCAGGTGAGCGCGGTCGGCGCCGCCAATGACCCGTCCTTCCCTTACCTTTTCAGCAAGTGGCAGGGGGAGCAGGTCGTCGTCAATAGTGGATTACCGTACACCATCCTGCGTCCGTCCATAATTTTCGGGGCGGGGGATGAGTTTCTCAACTCCCTGGCGGCTCTGGTGCGGTTGTTTCCCCTGGTGCCGGTGATTGCCAGTGGTCGCAATCGGCTGCAACCCATAGCCGTTGAGGATGTGGCTCAATGCGTGGTCCGGTCCGTGGGCCGGGGCGACTTGCTGAACCGCGCGGTGGATATTGGCGGTCCGGAGCAGTTGCGTTATAACGAAATAGTCGGTATTGTGGCGGGCGCAATGGGCAAAAGCCGTTTGAGAATCCACATTCCCGTGTGGCTGATGTGGCCCGGCGCAGCCCTGATGGAAAAGACAATGGCGAGGCCGCCTATAACCAGGGAAATGCTTCGGATGATTCGGGTGCGCAACGTGGCTGAGCGGGGAGTGGTGGAAGAAACCTTTGGCTTTACGCCACAACCAATGAAAGGGAACATTGATTTCGTCAACTCGGTCAGCTTCGGTGACGCCCTGAAGATGAACTTGGGCCTGATGCCTTCTCATATTCGGGACCACTGACCGGTTTGGGTGTACGTAGGGTATATGGGTACTTGAAGGTATATGATGGATTATCCACAGGCTGTTGATCGTCTGCTGGCCCTGGTTGACCACGAGCGGCAAACCCAAACTTCGTGGCTTCCCCGACAGAAGCGCATTTATGATTTGGGCCGGATGGTCGCTCTCTTGGAACTCCTGGGCAACCCTCACCGCTCGGCCCACACCATACATATTGCGGGCACCAAAGGCAAAGGCAGCACGGCTGCAATGGTAGATTCGGTATTGTACGCTGCCGGGTATCGCACCGGGTTTTATTCGTCGCCCCACCTGCATACCTTCCGGGAGCGCATCCGGCGGGATACTGAACCCATTGAGGAGGACAAGTTTGCCGGTCTGGTTAGTCAACTGGAGCCGTTACAAAGGCAGCTTGAATCGATGGCCGATCTGGGTCCCGCTTCCCTGTTCGAGTTTCTGACCGGAATGGCCTTTCAGTGTTTTTCCCAGGACCGGGTGGACTTTCAGACCATTGAAGTGGGATTAGGCGGCAAACTGGATGCTACCAATGTGGTTGCACCCAATGTTTGCGCGATAACTTCGATAAGCTTGGACCACATGGCAATTTTGGGAGATACGGTCGCCAAGATCGCCGCCGACAAGTCCGGCATTATTAAACCCGGAGTCCCGGTGGCCATTGCCCCCCAGCGCCCGGAAGCCCGTTCGGTCATTCTGGATGCCTGCCGGGAACAGGAAGCTCCTCCGATTCAGGTGGGCGTTGACCTGACCTGGGAGGGCGGGCCGTCGGATTTGGACGGCCAGTCTCTGACGGTGCGCGGCCGGTTGGGTGAATATCGCCTGCGGATTCCGTTGCTCGGTCGGCACCAGTTGGAAAACTCGGCTACGGCGCTGGCCGTGATCGAGGCGCTCCAGGAGCAAGGGCATTCCATCTCCGATGTTGCTATTCGTCAGGGCATGGCCGAAGTATCCTGGCCCTGCCGTCTGGAGGTTTTGTCCCGCCGGCCCCTGGTAGTATCCGACGGCGCCCACAACGTTTACTCGATGGAAACCTTGCTCCAGTCCCTGCCGGAGTACTTTGACTACCGGCGTCTGGTGGTTATAGCGGGCTTTTCCCGGGACAAGAGCGTCGCGGATATGGTGGAGCTGCTGGCCGGAACTAATCCGATCGGCATTGCGACCCGTTCCAGGCATCCCCGGTCGTTGGCGCCCGGGGCGCTGGGCGAACAGATGCGAAGCAGCGGCGTAACCGATGTATCCGAAACTGATACGGTTGCCGCGGCATTGGCTCTGGCGCGGCAATTAGCTGGGCCGGATGATCTGATTTTGGGAGTGGGATCCCTTTTCGTCGCCGCCGAACTACGGGAAACGGTACTGGGTATCGAGCCGGAATTATATCCGGATCTGTTGCCTCCTGACTTGCGCTCAGTCAATCCTGCCGGTCAGGAGCGTTAATCGGGGGAGGATGGGCTTCCTGACTTCAGCCGAGGGCGAGACACCGACTGGCCTGGTAATGGGGGAACTTTTGCGGGGGGTTACACTGACGTACGAAGAATGTGGAACGTCGAGGAGTCCCCGGCCACGCTGATAGACTATTAATGCTTGCAAGCGATAACTAAGAAACTATCTCAAAACACCTACCCCGGAATCCTCTCCCATCCAGGGAGAGGATTGAGGTGAGGGTGACAGATACAGTCCCCATCATCCTAACCTTCTCCGCCTGGGAAGAAGGGACTTTTGAGATAGTTTCTTAGTACCAAAGACCCGTAAGCAAATTGATTAGGACAACATGGTGTAAAACAATGGATAGGAGAAGGGTTGTCGTCACTGGGATGGGCGCAATTACGCCCCTGGGACTGACACCTGAAAAATTCTGGGCCAATCTGCTGGCCGGCAAGTCCGGTATCGGTCCGATGACATTGTGCGATCCTTCCGGGTATCCCTGCCAGATCGCCGGAGAAGTTCGAGACTTCGACCCAATTCAGTTTATGCCCAGCCGGGAGGCCCGCCGGATGGCCCGGTTTTCCCAACTGGCCGTGGCTGCCTCTTTGACCGCGGTCGATGCCGCGCGCCTCAAGATTGAGCAGGAGGATCCCTACAGCATTGGCGTAATTCTGGGAAATGGCAACGGCGGGTTTCCTAACCTGGAAGAAAACTGTCGGATTCTGGCCGAAAAGGGCGGTATGAGAATGTCGCCGTTCTTCTTTCCGATGGTGCTGCCCAACATGGCGGCGGCCAACGTCAGCAATTACCTGGGAGCCAAGGGATACAACGCCACCGCCTCAACCGCCTGTGCCGCTTCCAACCATGCCATTGGTGAAGCGCTGGGCGTAATCCGGCATGGCGGCGCTGAAGTGGTTCTGGCTGGGGGTACGGAAGCCGGTATTAGCCAATTGGGTTTGTCCGGGTTTGCGGTAATGCGCGCCCTGAGCACCCGCAACGATCAGCCGGAGCGAGCCAGTCGTCCCTTCGACGCCGAGCGGGACGGGTTTGTCCCCTCGGAAGGTTCGGCCATCCTGGTGCTGGAGGCCTTGGAACACGCCCAAGCGCGCAATGCTGATATCCTGGTTGAGGTTTCCGGTTTCGGCTCTACCGCCGACGCTGGGCATCGGGTGCAGCCCCAAGAATCGGGGGAAAGCGCTTCAGAAGCGATGCGCCGTGCCTTGAAGGATGCCGGCGTAACCCTGGACGAGGTGGACTATATCAACGCCCATGGCACCTCCACTCCCCTGAACGATGCGGTGGAAACCCTGGCGATCAAGCGCTTGTTCGGTGACCGCGCCTACCAGGTCCCCATCAGCTCTACCAAGTCTATGATCGGCCACTCCCTGGGGGCTTCCGGTTCTTTGGAAGCTCTGGCCTGTATTCGGACTATCACCTCCGGAATGATTCACCCCACCATCAACTATGAAACACCGGACCCGGAATGCGATTTGGACTATGTACCAAATCAGGCGAGGGCTAAGGATGTGCGGGTGGCCTTATCCAACGCCTTTGGGTTTGGCGGCCAAAACTCCTGCCTGGTATTCCGAAAATTTGATGAGTGAGAATTGGGAAGGCCAGGAAGGGCGAATCCTGAAGACGGCAGTTATGAACCGGTGCGGCGGTTGAGTCTTCAATGATTATCGGTTGAAAGCAAATAGCCAGGAGTAGCGCCTACTCCTGGCTATTTGCTGTTTCGATTGGGTTTCCCCATGGTGGCGGGCCGCCGCAAATTTTCGAAATGCCGGGCCGCGAATCAGGCGGCTGCTATCGGATAATTGGCCGGTTGGGGCTAGCTGGCTTCGGCCACCTTATCCTGGCGGGTCAGCACGTCTTCAAGGATCCGCTGCATCGCCATCGTATGGCTACAAACGCCGCGAGTGTGGAAGAAAAGACATTCGCATTTCCAATCACCGGACTCAAAATTGACCTGATAGGTGTTGTGTTTACCCTGAAAAGTGGCCTGAAAATGGTTAATAGTAACCCGGTCTTTCTCTTCGGCGTATTTCTTGGCCTTGTCAATTTTCCCGATGAAGCTGGAATTCATTAAAACCTCCTAGCTATTGTTAGGATAGCCTTTCCACTCTGCCGCCGCAATTTATTAACGACTTATTAAATTGTACGGTGCTGCCGATGGACGGTCAAGGAGTTGCCGTCCCAATTCGGGACCTTTCCCTTATCCAGGGAAATCCTCTCATGGTGAGCCGGTCCTTCGACCCGCTCAAGGTGACCGGGGATGCACCTGAGTAAGGACTTTGGAAAGCCCCTTGCCTCATTTAACCTTGGTTGACCCCAAGGTAACCCCAACTTTGCCCGCTCAATGCCAATTGACGCTGGCTTTGCCTCTGGCATACAATCCCACTTGTCCTATCTACTATGGTAAGTCTAGTTGGTGTTCAGGCGCATTCCTGGCTTGAATTCGACTCTCCAAAGGGAGTAGGTGAATCGCATTGATGACCGGAGACGAGATAAGAAATTCCTACATCCAATTCTTTGAAAGCAAGGGCCACCTTTATATGCCCAGCGCGTCGTTGATTCCGGCGGGAGACCCCACACTCCTGTTCACCAGCGCCGGAATGGTGCCCTTCAAGCCCTTCTTTATGGGCGAGCAGACCCCCCCGAATCGTCGGTTGACCAGTTCTCAGAAAAGCTTCCGCACCACCGATATTGACGAAGTGGGCGACCACAAGCACCTCACTTTTTTTGAGATGCTGGGTAACTTCAGCATTGGCGACTACTTCAAGAACGATGCGATTGCCTTCGCCTGGGAATTGGTGACCACCCGGTTCAAGCTCCCTCAGGAAAATCTCTATGTAACTATTTACCTGGACGATGACGAGGCTTTCGGGATTTGGCGGGACGAAATTGGTGTGCCGGTCGAGCGTATTTACCGCTATGGCGATAGTGATAACTGGTGGGGACCGGCGGGAACCGAGGGTCCTACCGGTCCCTGCTCCGAAATTCATTACGACGGGGGAGCTGCCAAAGGTTGTGGTCCGATGGTGCCGCCGGATGAGTTGACCGCTCAGTTCCAGCGAGAGCGGGAATCCGGCGTAAGTCAAAATCCGCCCGGCTGTCATCCCAACTGTGACTGCGAGAGGTTCGTCGAGCTGTGGAACCTGGTCTTTATGCAGTATTACCAGGACCCGCAACGCAACCGAACGCCTTTGCCCGCCCCAAGCGTGGACACCGGTATGGGTCTGGAGCGGGCGGCCGCGGTTCTCCAGGACAAACCCAACGTTTACGAGACCGACATATTCTGGCCGATTGTTGAGAAGACGGTTGAATTGAGTGGCAAGCCCTACGGTGTTGACCGGGAAACGGACTATGCCCTTCGGGTAGTGGCCGAACACGCCAGGGCCGCCTCTTTCCTGATTGGCGACGGAGTTGTGCCCGGTAATGAGGGGCGCGGCTACGTGCTGCGCCGGGTTATCCGCCGGGCCATCCGATACGGCCGGCGTTTGAGCCTTAATGGCCTCTTTTTGAATGAGGTAGCGGCGGTGGCCCTGGAACGGTTCCGCCACGTTTACCGGGAGCTGGAAGAGAACCACTCCTTCATCCTGCGGGTAATCGGCCTGGAGGAAGAGCGGTTTGGACAAACCTTCGAGCGAGGAAACGACATCCTGCGCGGTATGGTTGCCTATCGGGAGCAGGTAGCGAACGCCAATGAAGCAATGCCCCGTCTCGGCGGCAGGGTATCGTATCCAAGCTATGTTGCGGGAAGCAATGAGTCCGAGAATATGGGGGCTATGCTGGCGGAGAACTTCCTTACCGACGTTACGGGGCGCGGCGGCGCGGAGTCTGACCTGGCAGCGGGGTCAGACTCCACCACTGATACCGGAGAACCTGGGGCGAAGGTCGAGGCCTGGTTAAAGGCAATTACAGGCCATGAAGCCTTTATCCTCTACGACACCTACGGCTTCCCCCCAGAGCTTACCGCCGAAATTGCCCGGGAGCATGGCCTAGACGTGGACATGGCGGGGTTTGAGCGGGAGATGGAGCGGCAGCGGGAACAGTCCCGCGCTGCCCAGGGTTTTACCGGCGGGATGGAAATATCGACCGCTTATGAGAACCTGGGTGTTGGCCCATCCCAGTTTGTAGGTTATCGTCGGCTGGAGCAGGAAACCCTGGTGCTTGGCTTATTGGTGGATAACGTTGCTGCCGGCCACGCCGTCCCCGGGCAACAGGTTGAGGTCGTCCTCGAAAATACACCCTTCTACGCCGAAAGCGGGGGACAGGTCGGTGACCAAGGTATTATTACCGGCCCCAACGGCGTAATGCGAGTGGAGGATACCCAGAGTCCGGTGGCCGGCCTGGTTGTCCACCGTGGCGTTGTGGAACGGGGCGATATTTCCCTGGGCGAGGCAGTGACGGCCCGGGTGGACATCAACCGGCGCCTGGATGCCGCCCGAAACCACAGCGGCACCCATCTCCTGCACGCGGCCTTGCGGTCGGTATTGGGCGCCCACGTCCGGCAGGCCGGCTCCCTGGTATCCACCGAGCGGCTGCGCTTTGATTTCAGCCACGTTAGCGCCCTGTCCCCGGAAGAGCAGCTTTCCATCCAAAACCTGGCAAACGGTAAAATACGGGAGAACCTGGCGGTGTCCACCGACGAGAGCACCTACGCCGAGGCAGTGCGCGCCGGCGCCCTGGCCTTTTTTGGAGACAAGTATGGCGATACGGTGCGCGTGGTTCGAATGGAGGATTCTACGCACGGCAGTGGGCCTTTCAGCGTGGAGGTTTGCGGCGGGACCCACGTTGGGGCCACCGGACAGGTTGGCACTCTGTTTGTTCTGGGCGAGTCCAGCATCGGCGGCGGGATGCGCCGTATTGAGGCAGTAACCGGCCGGGCGGCGGAGCAATTGTTCATTGATCAGGCAACCCGATTGGAGTCCCTGGCCCGGATGCTCCAGACGCCGGTGGGTGACTTGGAGTCCCGGCTGGACAGTTATATTCAGGATACTGAGGAACTGCGTCGCCGCCTGGCTTCCCTGGAACGGAATAGCTTGAGAGCCGAGGCCGAGGCCCTGTTGAGCCAGGTCCAGGACATCGACGGGGTGAAGCTGGTCGCCGGGCGTACTTCAGCCAACAGCGCCGAGGCGATGCGGGAGATGGGCGATTTTCTAAAGGCAAAGCTGTCCAGCGTAACGGTTGCATTGGGAGCGATCGTCAATGGCAACCCGCTGCTGGTGACGATGGTGACGCCCGACTTGGTAGAAAAGGGACTCCATGCCGGCAACATTGCCCGGGATGCCGCCCGGGTTATGGGCGGCGGCGGCGGCGGTCAGCCGGAAATGGCTCAGGCCGGCGGCCGGCAAGCGGATAAGCTGGATGATGCGCTGCGCCGGGTGGCCGAGCTGATAGTTCAGGGGCGGCAAGGTTAGGGCGGGGGGCGCTCCGTTGCAAATGCGGCTGCTGGCCCTGGACTTGGGAGACCGGCGAATCGGCTTGGCGACCGGCGGCGTTCCCGGTATCCCGGTGGTGCCAATCGGGCACCTGAAACGGGTTACGTTGGCTCATGACCTGAACCGGATCTTGAGCATGGCGCAGGAGCGAAACATTGAAGGTTTCGTAGTGGGAATGCCCTATTCCCTGTCCGGTGAAGTCGGCCCACAGGCGAGGCAGTCCCAGGGATTCGTCCGCGCCCTGCGTAAACTTACCGACTTGCCGGTTCACCTGGTGGACGAACGGTTCACTTCAGTAGAGGCGGAGGGATTGCTGCGGGCTGCCGGCGGCCAGCCTTCGCGCCACCGGGGAGACGTGGATGCAACGGCGGCGGCGCTGATATTGGAGCGTTTTCTGGCCCAGGCTCAAGAGGAATGAATCATCTGCCATCGATTTGGGGCCGTAGTGTTTATTGATGCCGCTAGTCGTTAGGTACTATCGGGTCTAGCTCCCGATTCACGGTTAGACAATTCGTCCACGAACGGCGCTGGTAAGGCAAGGGCTTTTTCATTCTCGCGCCCCTACAGATAAACGCGCTGAAAATCCTCGGAAAGCGTCGTCATACCGTCCAGGTCCCAGTCAAAGGTCAAAATTACGGAACGGTCGGAAGTCGCCTCCAGCAGCCGTTTGCCATCCTTGGCGACCACGCTTTCCGCCCGGCGGTAGTCCAAATCATCCCGTTCTACGCCGGAACGGTTGCACACCATAATTGGCAACCCGTTGTCCACGGTGCGCTGCTCCCATTCTCCGTCCGGGGCGCATTGGCCGGGTCCCCAGGCAACCGGCGACACAAACAACTCGGCCCCCTTGTCTTTCAATACCTGGGCTACCTCATTCTTGTAGGAGTCGGCGCAGATGAGGACTCCCACGTTGACGCCATCACAGCTTATCGGGTCTATTTCGCTGCCGGCGGTTGACCAACCTTCGGCGCCCCGCAACGCTTTTACCTTACGGTGCTTGCCGACAATTTCGCCGCAGCGATTGATAACGAAGATGGTGTTGTACATCTTATCCGTCGCCGGATCCCGCTCCGGGTGGGAGAGAAATACGGTAAGGCCCAGCTCCTTTACCATGCCGCAGTAGCTCTGGGTCCAGGCGTCGGGTTGGGGTAATATCCAGTCGGTGCCTATTTCTTCCATGAACAGATAGCCGGAGATGCACAGCTCCGGAGTGACCACCCACTGGGCGCCCGCGGCGGCGGCGGTGCGGGTGGCCCGCTCCACCAAGTCCCGGTTGTGGGCAATATCGCTGGTAATCGGCGCCAGGTGCAAGAAAGAAACTCGCAGACTCTTCATTGTTTTTACCCCGACCTATACATCCGGACTTTTGCTATTGCTATGCCTGTTACTGAAGAAATCGATTAAGGTCGCGTACCTTGCCAAGCGTAGCGGACACCCCATTATAGCATTGCTGACCCGGTATAAGCCTCTTGACTACCCAGGGTCATAGAGTCAGAATGGTAGGTAAGAATCGTGGGCGGCGGATGCCGATTTGTCGTAATCTTCCGGTGCACCCGGCCAAGTTAGAGTTGACCTATTTCCTTTACAATCTTTTTCATTATAGTCCTTGCCCGGTGGTGTAGCGGTAGCACGTCAGCCTTTGGAGCTGTAAGCCCTGGTTCGAACCCAGGCCGGGCAGCCATTTCCGTTCCTCCCAATCTATCCCATCCATGCGAAACCGCCCCATTGTAGTCCCCGCCAATCTACCGTATCCGTTGACCTCTCTGCCGCCTACGGGTATATTAACTGGCAACTATCCCACTGGAGACCTGCCCCTTCCGGCCTCGTGGGCCCGATGTCCGTAGATTCCCGACCAAGTTCCAACCAAGTTCCAACCAAGTTCCAACCAAGGTTCAACCATGGGAGGCCGGCGCTTATGTTTGCTTTGATTCTGGCCGGAGGCAAGGGAGAAAGACTTCGGCCTCTCACCGACTCCTTGCCGAAGCCAATGGTACGTCTCTGTGAAAAGCCCATTCTCTGGTACCAGGTGGAATGGCTCAAGCGCGCCGGCGTAACCGACGTGGTATTTCTTGGCGGCTATCTTTGGGAGATGATTCAGGACTATTTTGGTGGCGGAGAGGATTTTGGCATCCGCGCCCACTATAGCATCGAGGATTCCCCCTTGGGCCGCGGCGGCGCCATACGCCAGGGATTTACCCAGGTACCGGCGGGTGAGGATACGGTGTTTGTCCTGAATGGGGACATAATTACCGCCGAAAACCCCGGCGCAATCCTGAAGAGTTATCTTGAAAGGAAAGCGGCCGTTCCTTCCCACTTGGCGACCTTAATGGTTTCGCCGATGGTCAGCCCCTATGGACTGGTGGACTTGAACCAGGACAATGCAGTAGTGGGATTCCGAGAAAAGGCTGAATTGCCTCACTGGATTAACGCTGGCATTTACCTTTTCGACCGGCAAATTGTGTCCCACTTGCCGGAGCTTGGCGATCATGAAACCGAGACCTTCCCTCAACTGGCGGAAGCTGGTAAAGTCTCGGCTTTCCCCTCTCGGGCCTTCTGGCGCAGTGTTGATTCCTTTAAGGATTTGCGGGAGGCGGAAGACTATCTCAAGCAGGCCATCCCGGTTTATTCCGGCGCCGACAACCAGAGGTTAACCTAGCAATGGTCGGTATCATCAGCCTTGAATTAGTTAGCCGAGTTGCCGAAGCAGCCGCCCGCATTAAGGCCAGCATCGGGCAGGTCTTGGTGGGCAAAGAGGACGTAGTAGAGCTGACTCTTGCGGCCGTTTTGAGCGGCGGGCACATACTCATTGAGGACGTTCCCGGCATTGGGAAGACAACCTTGGCTCGTGCCTTGGCCAGCTCCCTTGATTGCGTCTTCAAGCGAATTCAGTTTACGCCGGACTTGATGCCCTCCGACATTACCGGCATCAATTACTACAACCAGAGAAGTGGCGAGTTTGAATTCCGGCCTGGGCCGATCATTTCCCAGGTAGTTTTGGCCGACGAAATCAACCGGGCTACTCCGCGCACCCAGTCGGCTCTGCTGGAAGCGATGGGCGAGCGGCAGGTTACCGTAGATGATGCCACCGTACCATTGCCAAGTCCTTTTCTGGTAATCGCTACCCAGAACCCCATTGAGTTGGAGGGAACTTTTCCTCTGCCGGAAGCTCAACTGGACCGTTTCCTGCTTCGGCTGCAATTGGGTTATCCGGACGAACCGGAAGAAGAGGAGATGTTAGTCCGCTTTGGGAACGCCGATCCCTTGGCTGATTTGAAGCCGGTAGTCGCTGCTGCGGAAGTTGTGGAGTTCCAGACCCTTACCCAAAGGGTGTACGTTGACCCGGTGCTGCGCAACTACGCCGTCCGTGTCGTCCAGGCCACCCGCCAGCATCAGGAAGTGGAGTTGGGGGCCAGCCCCCGGGCCACCATGGGACTTTACCGGTGCAGTCAGGCCCTGGCAGTCATCAGAGGACGGGAGTATGTGACGCCGGACGAAATCAAGATGCTGGCGCCTTACGCCCTAAGCCATCGGGTGATCCTGAAATCTCAAGCTCGTTTGCGGGAGCGCACCGCCGCCGGAATCATCCAGGATATTCTGGAACAGGTGACTGTGCCGGTATAGTCCCCGGTTATAGCTCAAGAGGCTGTATCGACGGCCACGGCAAGGGTGAAGATGCTCAACGACTTTTGGTTGTTTGTAAGTGCAATCCTGCTGTTTATTGGGCTGGTTGCCAGCCAGGGCTTGTTGCTGGTCGTTGGTTCGCTGGTATTGGTCGTTTGGTTTCTTGCCAAGTTCTGGGACCGGTTTGCCTTCAAGGAAGTGAGCCACTATCGCACCATTTCCCAAAGCCGGGCTTTCGTCGGAGATTCTCTGGAATATAGCATCACCCTTTCTAACGACAAGATTGTCCCGCTCATCTGGGTGGACCTTCACGACAACTTCCCCCCGGAGCTGGACCTGCCTGGAGCGAGCGTTCGCGGCACCGGAATGGAGGTGGCCCGGGAGCACCGCATCACCACTTCCCTGCTTCCATACCAGCGGGTGACCTGGAAGTACAACCTCCGCTGCGGCGCGCGGGGTTATCACCGCATTGGCCCGGTGCGGATGCGCAGCGGCGACATCTTCGGGTTCACCTCCGCCGAAACCCGGTACACCGGAGTTAATCATATCCTGGTATATCCCCGGATTTTGGACTTGCGCGAGCTGATTCTTCCTTCCGAGCATCCCCTGGGTGAAGAGCGCGGGAGTCGTCCCATTTATCAGGACACCAGCCGGTTTTTAGGCTTGCGGGATTACCAGCCTCGAGACCCGATGAAACACATAGACTGGAAGGCGACCGCCCGGCGTTCCGCACTCCAGACCAGGATTTTCGAGCCGGTGGTCTCTCTGAGCGTACTAATCGCGCTTAACGCCACCACCGGCGAATTTGCCTGGCAGGGGAGTAACCGCCGCCTGTTTGAAAGGGCGGTTACCGTTGCCGCTTCCGTAGCCAGCTATTGTGACAAGGCAGGCTATAGCTTTGGGCTAATCAGCAATGGCATGGCGGTATATTCCGGAAAGTGGCTCAGTGTACCTTTTAGCAGTTCTACTTCCCAATTGGGGTTGGTGCTGGAATCGCTGGCGATGGCCGGGCCGTATTCAGTAACGCCCTTGTCCGACGTGCTGCAGAACGAGCGGGACTCCCTACCTCCGGGCGCCACTATCGCCCTGGTTACCTCGGTGGTTACACGAGCGTTGGTTGACGAGATTGCCGAGGTTCGCTCCCGGGGATACAAAGTGTTGGTGCTCTATGCCGGGGACGGCGGGCCGGAAATAAGGCTTACCGACGTAACGGTTCACTCCCTGGGTCGGGCGCTGGAAGCGTTGGAGGTTGAGACAGAGGAGAAGCATGAGCCTGTTCTGGCGAACTAGCGCCATTACCGGCGCCGCGCTGTTTCTGGAGGCGGCGGCCGCCTACCTGGCGATTTCCCTTTTTACTACCCTCACCAACATGTTGGACGCTCGCCTGCCGCTCTGGCTGACGTTTCTGGCTTTGACCTGGGCCTTCTTGCTCTCCTGGTACGTCCAAACCATTCGCTTCTCGCTTAACCTGCGGGGCTTTTTCGGTCTGGCCGTCAGTTTGATTTCCATACTGGTACTGGCAAACCTCAACACCAACATGGGGTTCTTCCCCGTTGGTAGAATCCTTAACGGAGACATTCTTACAGCTTTCGCTCTGATCCTGACCCTGGCTTTCCTGGTGGCCTTATGGTGGCGGGGCAGCAACCTGGCCCACGACGAGGTGACTCTGGAAACAGTAAAGGGAGCGTTTCAGTGGGGACTGGCAGTAGTAGTTGGCGCGGTAATCATTGACAGCCTGGTGACGCCGAAAATTGTGAGCGGATTCCTGATAGTGGGATTCTTTGCGGTGGGTCTTCTGGGCCTGTCCCTGGCACGTTTCACTGCCGAATCCGGAGAGCCTCAAGCAATGTCCCGCGACTGGTTCATCCCGATTGGCGTGGCGGTTGGAGCGGTGCTGTTGCTGGCTCTGATAATCAGCGGTCTGGGAATGGGCGGGTTGGATGACGTTACCCGGGCCATCCTCAGACTGGTTGGTACAGTTGGAGGCTGGATACTAAATCCCATCCTGCTGGGACTGGGTTACATTGCCGCGGCGTTGGTAGCCTTCGGCCACTGGCTTACCAGCATATTGGGCAGCGGCGATTTAAGCGGACTGAACGAAGCGCAAGAGGAATTGCGCCGTTTCCATGAGAATCTGGAAGATGTAGAAGAAGGCGGTCCGCCGGATTGGGTATATAGCCTGCTTAAATGGATTGCCTTTTTGGTAGCATCTTTCCTGGTGGGTTGGCTGCTGTATCGAGTTTTCCGGTTCCGCCGACTGCTGCGCAACCCCGGACAAGTGGAAGAAACCAGGGAATCGCTTTTTACCTGGGGCAAAGCCAATGACGACCTGTTGGGCCTGGTTGGCGGCTGGTGGAACAACTTGGTGCTGAGGGCAACGGCAGAAGAGCAACCACAGACCGAACCGGAGAATCCCCGCGAACTGTACCATAGCTTCCTTGAGCTATCGGAGAGTATTGGCCACCCAAAGGCGGAGGAACAGACACCGCGAGAGCATCAGGACACGTTGGAAGATTCTTTGCCTCCGGCGCCGGTTGACCGGATCGTGGATGGCTTTCAGGTCAACTACTACGGAAACCGCAATATCGGTACCGGCGGAATGGCCCCTCTGCTCCAGGATTGGGCGGTCCTACGCCAGCATGAGGCGGAACAGCGGGAACGTCGAGAATCAATCGAGAAAGAACAGGAAAGAGAGACGGACGCGGATAGCAAATCCGATAGGCCGTAGGGAACGAAACCGTTAACCTATCGGAACTGGGGCAATGCCTGGCTGGCCAAGTCTTCCATTAGCGACCGAATCCGGCCTACTTCGCCGGTATTGAGGGCCAGTACCAGGTGTTCCACACCGGCATCCCTATAGGCGGCGATGGTAATGGCGGCCTGCTCCAGGTCATTGCCGGAGATGCGCGCCCGGTTGGCAGCCCGGTCGCTGGAAGGCCCGTCGGCGGCCTCAACCTCCACTCGGGCCGACATGGTTAGCGAGTCCGGGTCTCGGCCTGCTTTTTCCGCCAGTTCCCGCACTTGTTGACGGCGGACGGCGTACTCCTCCGGCGTCAGTCCCGAGGGATGCCAACCGTCGCCCAATCGTGCCGCCCGTCTCAATGCTCCTGGGCTGGCGCCGCCAATCCACAATGGGATGTGAGGCTGCTGTACCGGCTTGGGGGAGAACCGCAGGTCGTCAAAGTTCCAGCGGCTGCTATGATAGCTGGGAGCCTGGTTAGTCCAAAGCTCCTTCATTACTCGAATACACTCGTTGGTCAACGCCCCCCGTTCCGACATGGGGATACCCAACGCCGCGAATTCTTCGGTCATGGCCCCGACGCCAACACCCAAAGTAACCCGGCCGTCGGACATCTGGTCCAAAGTAGCGGTGTATTTGGCCAGCTCTACCGGATTGTGGTAGGGCAGCACCAACACCGATGTGCCCAGGAGCACCCGCTCGGTGGTTGCCGCCAAGTAGGAAAGGGTTGCCAGCGGATGGTAGTAAGGCTTGTCGTCCAGCCGTTCGCGGATGTAGCCGTTGTTGAACAGATGGTCCATTACCCATACGGAGTCATAGCCCAGTTCCTCGGCCAGCGGCCCGAAGGACAGGGCTTCCCTGGCGTTCTCTATCCCCCAGTTGTTGGGAACGGTTACTCCGAATTTCATTTACGGCCTCCGGTCGGCTGCAAGCTGCAAGCTTTCGATATTGCGATAGCGTGGAAAGGTGAGGAGACTCGGTTATCCCGCAGGCGCTTCGGGCCGAAACCCGCCTGCCACATCAGGTAAGTTTCCCCCAGGATTCGGCGATAAAGCGTGCGGGAATAGGCCGGATCAGCCGGTCTTGATGGACTGGATCAGCCGCGCCGTTTCTACGGCGGCGTTGGCGGCGTTACTGCCGATATTACCCGACTTGCCTCCGGCCCGGTTTATCGCCTGGTCCATATTTTCTGCCGTCAACACGCCGAAAATTGCCGGAACTCCGGTTTCCAGACCCACGGAAGCAATGCCCCCGGCGGATTGGCCGGCTACCATCTCGTAATGGTCGGTTTCGCCGCGGATTACCGCTCCCAGGCAGATAATCGCGTCGTATCGTCCGGTTTGCGCCAGGGTCTTGGCTACCACCGGCAACTCAAAGGAGCCGGGCACCCAGGCCACGCTAACGTCAGTGTCCCGCACCCCATAGCGTTCCAAAGTCTCCAACGCGCCGTGCAGCAACTGCCGCGTGACGAATTCGTTGAAACGCGCTACTACGACTCCAACTCTCAGTCCGTTTCCGTCCATAGATCCCGTCAAATCTTGGGGCAAGCTATCCTCTCCCTAAAAAGTTTTCGGTGAGTTACCGGCTGCCGTTTTATGGTTTCTCAGTTTCCAGGTCCCTGCAGGCCACGAGCCCCGGCCTGCAGGACTTGCTCCACCAGGGATGTCTCGCCGGCCGGCCCGGCAAGTCGGAAATTCTCGTTAATTACGGTCAGGGGCGCCGACTGAATCCCCAAGCTGCGAGCCAAGGCCGGGAACTCCCGGATTTCAATCAGGTCCGCGGAAATGCAATGATTTTCCCAGGCTAGAGCATGGGCAAAGCGGGCTACTCCCGCGCAGTTCTCTTCTTCCGGCGTAACTATCACCTGGATATGTACCGGCTGATTAACCTGACGAAGTTTCTTGCGACTGTCCATACTTAAGGGACTAACCTTCCGTGAAATGGTCTTGATGCTCTCGATGATCACCGCCATTTGGTAGCCCAGAGGCATCCCGTAGAACCTTAACGCCGGGGTAATCTGACCCGCGATGTCGTCAGAGGCGCCGCCATCCTGCAACGGCAGCAGAACCAGCGCCGGAATACGGGTTACCCCGTGCTTCCGGGCCGCTTCCGGCTCGGCGAAAAAGTCAATGACCTCCAGGTGGAGCTTGGCTGACAACCCGGTCAATTCTTCGATTAGCTGCTGGGTCTGGGGACAGGTGGGACACTCTCTTCCAGGGATGGCAATGGGCGAGGGCGACCGGGTGAACAACCGCAGCGTAACTTCGGACTTCAAGTCCTTGCGCAGGGTTCGCTTAAGCTGAGCCTTTTGCAAGTTTGGAATTACGGATTGCTGGGTCACGGTGCAAGCTCCGAACCGTTGTGAGCTTACGGGAATTGGCAATCTTCATTGCTGGAGCCGGAACGCTGCAACTGGAACTGATACCCCTGGATCGGCCGACTGCCGGCGCCATTGCCAACCGTTGGTTGCTCGACGGCCAGGTCGAGCCACAGTAGTTTACACCCTAACAAGTTGCTTATCCACTATCACGCAACAGGCCGCGGATAGTGAACATTCGTTGGAACAGGGTGAAGCAGGATACCAGGGCAATCGCGGACAGAACCCAGGGCATTACCGAGAATCCGCTAATACCGTCAACGACCAGTCCAACGCCGAGAATGATAACCCGCTCGGTGCGGGTCATTAAACCGGAGCGGGTAAACGCGCCGAGACCTTCGCCCCGCGCCCGCAGGTAGCTGACACCCTGAGAGAAAATCAGGGCCAGCAGCAGCACAATGATGTAAAACCGGAGAAAACCGGCGCTAAACTCCCCGTTCAGCCCCGCCTGTAGGGCGAAGACGGCTATCCCGACGAATAACCCGGCTTCGCCCAGGCGGTCAAATACCGAGTCCAGTAATGCGCCAAAGGAGCTGGCCCGCCCGGTCATTCGGGCCAGGGCGCCATCGAACAAATCCAGCCCGCAGCCAGCCAGGAAAACGATACCTCCGGCCAGCAGCCAGCCCGAGCTTACCAGGTAGGCGGCCACCACGCAGATGCCAAAGCCCAGCAAGGTAATTGCGTTGGGGGAAAATCCCAATGACCGGAAGATTCTGGCGCCCGGCAACTCCACGTAACGGGACAACGCCGCCCTGAATTGCTCTCTACCCGGAACAGCCATTGTTTATCGCAATACAATCATAGTAATAATTCTCGACTTGTTGGGCCACCACCGCCCAGCGGTACTGCTCAACCATTTGACGGCCGGTTGCGCCCATACGTGCCGCCAGATTCGGGTCGTCAATTAGAACGGCCAGGGTCTTGGCCAGCGCTTCCGAATCCCGCCGCGGGAACAGCAAGCCCTGTTCTCCCGGTTTAACAATGCCCATATACCCCTCAATTGCCGATGCAACTACGGGCTTTCCGGCGGCCATCGCCTCCAGCAACACAATGCCGAAACTTTCCTGGCCGGTAGCCGGTGAGCAAAAAATATCGGCAGAGGCATAATAGCGGGGCAGGTCCCGATAGGATGCGCCGCCGGCCAGCACCACATCCTTCGGGTTACAGGCGCCCAGTATGCGGTGCGAGTCTTTGTCCAGGTTGCCCGGCCCGACTACAATCAGCCGGATGTCGGGGCGCTCCCATTTCAGCCGGCAATAGGCTTCCAGGAGATACTTCAAGCCCTTGCGTTTTTCCAGCCGGCCCACAAACAGGATATTGGTCTTTCCGTCCTGGTACTCCGGCCAGGGCTGGACATTGTCGGCGAAATGGTCCACGTCGATTCCGTTGGGGATTATCCGGTAGTCCCCGGGGAAGAATTTATGCACGTACTTGTGGGCGGCGGGAGATACGGCAATGTTCCCGTGCAGCCGACGGTGCCAGCGTTTGATGAAGGGCTGGCTGAACCGATACAGATGCTGCCGGGTGTAATAGGCGTGAAAGGTTCCCACGTTTATCGTGTTGGAGCACTGCAGGACGCACAGGGGCAATATCGGCGCCAATGGCTCGTGGAGGTGGATAATATCGAAGGATTCCCGCTCCAGTATCTTCCGTACTCTTCGGTAGAGCCACCAGGACAGGGAAACCCGGGCGATAGAGCCGCCGCTGGGAACCGGCACCGAGCGTCCCAGAGGGACAAAGGTATCAACTTCAAGGTACTCTCGTGCCGGGGAGTGGGGAGCCAGAACCGTCACCTGATGACCGGATTGCCTCAACTCGTGGGCCAGTTGAGATACATGGGCCGTCACGCCGCCGGGCCAAGTGAAGTCGTAGGGCGATACCATTGCTATTTTCACGGCAGGCAGTCAACTCTCCGATTGTGAGGGAGAAATTCGGAATGTGTCCGGAAGGGCCCGCCCGCGTGATACCTGCACTTCGAACAGTTCACCATTTACGGGTTCCGTAATCCAATTGCAATGGAATAGTAGGGTGTGGAACCTTGGATGGAGCTTGCCCCGAGAAGAAACTTCTCGCCGGCAAGCTGCCTTACTGATAGACTCGACCTACCCTTACTACCCGTCCAGCTCTTCCATTCCGTCGGATATCGCGGCCAGAGGATCCGGAGTACTTTCCCCTCTGATGAAGGATTCTACCATTTCCCGCGCTACATTGTCGGTATATTGGACCGGCGGAGATTTCATAAAATAGGCGCTTGGACCCGCAATGGCGCCTCCGATACCCCGGTCCAGGGCCAGCTTGGCGCAGCGGACGGCGTCAACTACCACGCCGGCGGAGTTGGGACTGTCCCAAACCTCCAGCTTCACTTCCAGGTTGACCGGCGCACCGCCGAACACTTCGCCCTCCATCCGAATATAGCACCACTTCCGGTCCTGGAGCCAAGGTACGTGGTCGCTGGGGCCGATGTGGACCTGGTCGGCGCTGATCTCCACATCCATCTGGGAAGTAACGGCGCCGGTCTTCGAGATTTTCTTGGAAACCAGTCGTTCCCGTTCCAGCATATTCAGGAAGTCGGTGTTGCCGCCAAAGTTAAGCTGATAGGTATTTTCTATCGTTGCTCCCCGGTCCTCAAACAGCCGGGTTAGAACCCGGTGCAGGATGGTGGCGCCCACCTGCGACTTAATGTCGTCGCCGACGATGGGTACGCCCCGTTCCTCGAATCGGTTGCGCCAGTAGCTTTCTTTGGCGATAAAGACCGGAATGCAGTTAATCATGGCGCAGCGGGCATCCAAAATTTGCTCGGCGTACCACTTGGTAGCCATTTCGCTGCCAACCGGCAGGTAATTGATAACTACGTCAACTTCCCGCTCCTTGAGAATGCCGGAAATGTCGGCGGTGGAGTGGGCCGACTTCTTGACCAGATGGGAGACATACTTTCCGATACCGTCGTGGGTCATACCGCGTTCTACCGTTACGCCGGTGTGGGGAACCTCGGCAAATTTAAGAGTATTATTGGGCTTGGTAAAAACTGCTTCCGCAAGGTCTAATCCCACCTTATTCTCGTCAATGTCGAAGGCGGCCACTACTTCAATGTCTTCAATCCGATATTCGCCGATTCGGTTATGCATAACCCCGGGAATATCGGCATCGTCAGGCACTTCCACATACCGATGAATGCCCTGGATTAATGACGAGGCGCAGTTGCCCACGCCAATAATTGCTACCTTTATTTTGCCCAAGTTCCCTCTCCTTCTTTCACCCCGGCCAGCTTGCGCCCAGCCGCCAAATCGCTTGGATTGTACCAGCTTACCAAGTATCTAACAAGAAGCTTCAGGTTTAGCCTACCCGCCTAACGTGGGTTGATCTTCCTTTGTCCCTTGTACTGCAGCCGATCGAAATTAACGCACCTTGTCTGATTTTTTCATGACCTGCCGGCTAACCAAAGAAGCGGAAAATGGCAGTCTGGTCGTCATGGCGAAAACGCCCGCCCAGCAACTCCGGAGTAACCCCTCTCTCCAGCCGATCTTCGATCATGCTCTTGACCTGCAGGACTGCCGCTTCCGGCGAGGCGGCGTCTCGTATAATCCCGGCCAATTCCGTCGGATTGACGTTATCGCTAACTCCGTCGGAGGCAGTTACCAGCCGGTCGCCCGTCTCCAGGTTTATTTCGGCCCGGTGCAGATTCAATTCCTGACCGGCGCCAATGGCCTTGGCGGTGCCCATGCGAAGGATACCGCCAATGCGTCCGGATAACTGCTGGTGTTCCCCGCCCCGAACGTGGAATACCGGACTATCTCCGGCGCTGATGATGTAAAGCGGCCCTCCCAGGAACAGGGCTACCGACACGGTAGTCAACAGGAACCGGCCCCCGGCTACCTGGAAGAACTCATCATTCTGTTCTTCAAGAGCGGCAACCACGTCCTCCGGACCGGTGATGTTGGAGGCCCCCAACGCTTCCGCGACGGAACGACTGGCTTCTTCGCCCCCGTGGCCGGTGACTCCGTCCATCACTGCGTCGAGGAAATGACCGCTACCCAAATCTCTAATCAAGTAAGTGTCTTCGCCGTGGCTGGAATTGTCATAATGGGTTGCCACAATACTGGAAAGAATATTCATCGTCATTTTCAATCCTCTAGCTCAAGAGCGATTTTAATTGGTTTTCTTAAGGCAGAGTGTTGAATACTGCCAAATCCGTATCCGCATCAAAAATGTACCGCTGCCAATGCTCTTCCCGCAAAAGATCGACGGCTTCTTTCCAGGTATGGAGCGCGTCGGCCAAGTCTGCGGAGTTCCGGTTGTGCGAACGAATTTCCGCCAAATAAGCGGTGAGATCCTGGCGGAAATCCGAAAAATCAGTGTAACTGCGCTGCTGCAACTTGGCAATAATATGGAGACCGGCCTCCTGCATTGCCAAGTCCGTTGCCGAGCCTGCCGAGCCTGCCGAGCCTGCCGAGCCTGCCGAGCCTGCCGAGCCTGCCGAGCCTGCCGAGCCTGCCGAGGTACTGCCGCGCAGGTTTCTCGCCATTTCGTCCAGTTCCTGCCCAAAGTTTACTACCGGACGCAGACCGTAGGGGTCGCGGTAGCCGGCAATTTCCGCTGGCGCCGGCTGGACCGTAGTGTAAAACTTCAAGACTTCCAGGTAGAAATCGTGAATGTCCTGCGGCCCGCGTCCCCCCGGCGTCCGGTCGTTGTCTCCGGTAAGCAGCGCTCCAAAGTCAATGATGGTGATACGCCCGTTGGCCGGTTGAAAGAAGATATTCTGCGGCCCCATATCCAGCAGGACATACCCGGCCCGAAAGAACACCTCCTCAACGTCCAGCAGTTGCTGCTGCACCGGAAAGGACTCGGTCTCGTTCAGGTAACATAAAGGGAAAAGGCAAAAAAGACTTTGGCCCAGGCCGATGGGAACCCGGAGGATGCGCGCCCGGGAGTCGCCTACGAGAGGAATGCCCGGCGCCCGTTCCGCCACAATCACCCGGTATTCCTGACCCATCGACTCGCCGTAGTATTCATCGTGATTGGCGCGGTCGGTGTAACCCAGGATGGGGGAAATCCGGGGAATGGATTGGCCTATTTCAGCGTAAACCTGTAGCGTGCGGTCGGTGCGGGTTTCGACCGAGGTGTGCATTCGGCGGGATATCATTTGCGGCGAGGGCCGTTTCAGTACGACTTGACCTTGGGTCTCCCGGTCAACGCCGGCTCGGACTTCGTAATCGGCGCCGCTGCCCAGCAATCCGGTCAGTTCATATCGGTTCAGGTCAACTAATTCCATAATGTTAACAGCATTGGTTTCAGGCGCTGGGATGCTTTATCATCCGGGTTGCCGCGCTGCCTTACTTTGGCCTTAAACTGGGGATATTCGGCCCTGCTCCCTGGGATTATTTCCTGGTTTCCTAAGGTAAAGTATAGCATAGCAACGTTGCAAAACCACACAGAGCCAACAAGCTATCCTGTTGCCGTCAATTGAGCCAACGGTGGATTTGGGAACTATCTGACCGGCCGGCTCAACTCCTTAGGCTGGTTTTCCCGGCCGGCAGGTAAGGGTTATCCAGTCTTCTTTCGGCCAGACCTTGATATCGGTGTACCCAGCCTGAATTAGCGCATCTTCGGTTTCAAAGTGTTGTTCCTGAATGATTCCTGAAGCAACCAGAATTCCTTCGGGTTGCAGCGCCGGCAGAATATCCGGGGCGCGCTCCCGAACCCCCCGGGCCGAGATATTGGCGACTACCAGGTCAAAAGCGCCGTATGGGGCCAGGTTATGGGGCAGACTTCCCTGGTCCACAACGACTTGCTCCTGGATTTGGACTCGCTCTATGTTTTTGCGTGCGGCTTCCACCGCTTGAGGGTCAATATCCAGGGCGACAACTTTACCGGCCCCCAGCTTAACGGCGGCAACGGAAAGAATGCCGGAGCCGCAGCCCAGGTCCAGCATTGTCATCCCAGGCTGGACCAGTTGCTCCAAAGCCTCCAGACAGGTGGCGGTGGTTGGATGGTAGCCGGTGCCAAAGGCCAGTCCCGGGTCCAGTTCAATGAGTAGCTCCCCGTCAGCCGGCTGGTAGTCAATCCAGGAAGGCTTAATCACCAGCCGCTCTCCAATCTTCAAAAGAGTGAAATGAGTTTTCCAGGCATTTCGCCAGTCGTCCTCGTTCAGGTCGGTAACTATCAACTCGCCCAGGGGTTGTAAAATGCGTGCCAGGTTAACTCCTACTTCAATATGGGCAAAACGCTCGCGCGCTCCACTGGGGAGGTAGGTGCGGAGCTTAATCAAGTCGGGGCCGTCGTCCTCCATCGTCAAACCTTCCCCGTATTTGTCGAACAAGTAAGAAATTGGCTCCACGTACTCGAAGGGCACGCTGATACTGACTTCCTGCCACATAGGGCCCACTCCATCAAAAAACCCGGCAGGCAAAGCGCCGGGTTTCGGTACTAAATTATTCTCACTCTCGTAAACTGACCTTGCTTACCCTAATGCGTCCTTAATACGGTCGAAAATACCCTTGTCCTTACCCGCTCCTTCCTCCGACTTTTCGCCCGACCCATTTACCCCTTCGGCTGATTCCGGGGAGGTCGGAGTTTCCGCTTGATATTCGCTTTCAGCAGTTCCATCAGCTGTGACTGCGCCAAATTCGGGGTCAATTGACCGGGCAAGCTCCTCCAGCAGCTTCCGCTGTCGAGTGTTGAGTTTCTTTGGCACTTGGATATCTACGAAAACTCGCAGGTCGCCCCGCCGACTGTTGTTGATGTGCGATATGCCCTCGCCGCGAATACGAAACTGCGCGCCGGGTTGGGTTCCCTGGGGAATCTTCAGTGTAGTTGTGCCGCCTACCAGCGTGGGAACGGACTTCTCCACCCCCAAGGCCGCCTCGGCAACGTTGAGGGGCAGGGTATAAAGCAGGTCATACTCCTCCCGCTCGAAGAATTCGTGCTGCCGCACCTCCACCAGAAGGTACAGGTTGCCTGGCGGGCCGCCGTTGCTTCCCACGTTGCCTTCTTCGGTAAGTCGGACTTGCATATTGCTCTGGATACCGGCGGGGATGTTCACCAAGGTCTTGCGTTTGCGCCGCTCCATGCCGGCCCCGCGGCAGACGGTGCAGGGGCTCTCGATGGTGCTGCCGCGACCCTGGCAAGTGGGGCAATTGGTGACCTGAGCAAATTGACCAAACAGGCTCCGCTGGGTGCGCCTGACTTGCCCGTTGCCGGCACAAGTTTCGCAAGTGTTTATCGGTGTGCCAGGTTGATTACCGGCGCCGGAACATTGGTGGCACTTTTCCACGCGGGAAACTTCCACCTCTCGTTCCACGCCAAAGGCGGCTTCTTCGAAAGTCAAAGTCACCCTTTGCTGTATGTCGCTGCCCTGTCTGGGTCTCCGTGAGCGCTGCTCTCCGGCGTCTCCAAAAAAGGACTCGAAAATGTCTCCGAATCCGCCAAAAACGTCAAAGCCGTCGAAGGGGCGGTCATACCCGCCGGAACTCATACCGGCATGGCCGAACCGGTCATATTGGGCCCGCTTTTTGGAATCGGTCAAAACCTGGTAGGCTTCGTTAACCTCCTTGAATTTTTCCTCAGCGCCCGGGGTTTTGTTTCGATCCGGATGAAACTCCATTGCTTTCTTGCGAAAGGCCTTGCGAATCTCCTCTTCCGAATCCTTTCTGGAGACTCCCAAGACCTCGTAGTAGTCCGTTTGCGCCATCCCAAGCCACCCAATAATGTTTCTGACTTTAGGTCAGTCTTAATTCTGATCGTTTTAGTAGTTGCCGATTGTCCCTAGCCGGACATAATCAAATACATTATAGGCTAAATTGCCGTTCTTGCTCAATAGGGCATACGAAGGAGTAAGCGGTATTTCCCGCGGCTCCGGGGCAATTAGCGGGCCGTCGGCTCAATATAACCCGGCGGTCTAGTCAGACTATTGACTGCCTGGATTCCGGGCTGGATTTCGTAATGCATCGGGTTGGTTCCAACTTGACACGACTAACGCCAGTCGGTACGATAGTTGTTTAAGAGACGGGGTCTCTTTCAACGGAACCAAAGACGGAAAGGAAAGGGTGAACCCATGGAGATGATTATTTTCCTTGCCGTCCTGGCGGCCGTAGGGATACTGGGGGCGGCAGTGGCATTGTGGCTACTTTACCGTTCCAAGGTTGACGGTAAGCGGGTAGAAAACGCTAGACAAGAGGCTATTTCCGTATTAACACAAGCCGAGGAGGAGAAGCGAAAAATCCTCCTGATAGCCCAGGAAGAAGCTCTGAAACTGCGGGCCAGCGGCGAAAATGAGATTAAGGAGCAACGTCAGGAACTCAACCGGCTGGAACGTCGTTACCTGCAACGGGAAGAGCAACTGGAGCAGAAAAACGAGTCCCTGGAAAAGCAGCGCTCCGGTTTGGCCGAAAAAGAGCATAAAGTTGATGAGGTCATTAAAGAAGTTAATGACCTTAAAGAGCAACAAATCGTAACTCTGGAACAGACCGCCGGCCTTTCCGTGGTGGAAGCCCGGGATTTGGTGGTCAGAGAAGGCGAAGAGAAGGCCAAGCACGAACTGTCTCGCCGCACTTATGACTTGGAGCGAGAGTACAAAGTAACCGCTGATGAGAAAGCCCGCAGAATTATTACCTTAGCAATCAACCGTCTGGCTACCGATGTGGTGTCTGAGACTACTACCTCGGTTGTATCCCTACCTAACGATGAGATGAAGGGTCGTCTTATCGGCCGCGAAGGGCGGAATATTCGAGCTTTAGAATCCCTTACCGGGGTGGATATCGTAATCGACGATACCCCGGAAATAGTAACCATATCCTGCTTCGACCCGGTACGTCGTGAAGTAGCGCGGCTGGCTCTGGAAAAGCTGGTCAGCGACGGCCGTATCCAACCGGCCCGGATCGAAGATATGGTCAACCGCGCCCAATTGGACATTGAACAGACTATCTGGAAGGCTGGCGAACAGTCTACTTTCGACGTAGGCGTAGCCGGCATTGACCCGGAGCTGATCCGGCTCTTGGGCCAGTTGAAATACCGCTACAGTTACGGCGAGAACGTCCTCAAGCACTCGATAGAGGTGTGTCTCCTCGCCGGTATGCTTGCGGCCGAAGTTGGCGCTAACATTCAGGTGGCCAAGGTAGGCGGCCTGCTTCACGATGTGGGAAAGGCCCTGACCCATGAAGTATCCGGCCCCCATGCCGAGATTGGCGCCGAGCTGGCTCAGAAGTACGGTATCAACAACAACTCTTACCTGTCCATACTGGAACACCACGACGACGAACACTCGACCATCGAATCGTTCCTGGTGGCCAGCGCCGACGCTATCAGCGCCGCTCGGCCCGGCGCCCGCAAAGAGTCCCTGGACCAGTACGTGAAGCGACTGCGCGACTTGGAGGACACTGCCATCGGCTTTGGCGGAGTTGAACGAGCCTTTGCCATTCAGGCCGGTCGCGAGGTTCGGGTAATGGTCAAGCCGACGGATATCGACGACATCGGTTCGGCGGCTCTGGCCCGGGACATTGCCCGTAAGGTGGAGGAAGAGTTGGTCTTCCCCGGGCAAATTAAGGTGACCGTCATTCGGGAAACTCGCAACGTGGAAATCGCGCGTTAACAGTCCAGTTCAAGGAGCAATTCTATAGAGTCTGACGAATAGGCCCAGGGTCCGGCTAACCCGGAGCCTGGGCCTTTCCTTATACCGGGCGGTTTTTGAGGGTTTGCCCACTGACGGATTCCGGGGAGCCGCTTCTTGTAGCCTTGCTCGACCGGACCGGCAAGGGAAGACCGGACCGAAGGTTATTGCAAAAATGGTTAGACGGGCCTGAATTGTAGTCAGGCTTGATTCGATAAATATAGGGGAAGGAATTAACCCTTGCGTATTTTGATGATTGGGGACGTTATCGGCCAGCCCGGGCGCCGGGCGGTGCGCCAGTTGGTACCGCAACTGCGGGAAGAGTTTAGTATCGACCTGGTTATTGCCAACGGTGAAAATACGGCCGGCGGTTTCGGTATCACCCTGGATACCGCCGAGGAGCTGCTGCAGAACGGCGTGGACATCCTGACTTCCGGCAACCATATCTGGGACCAGAAAGAGATAATCCCTCACATGGGCGAAGGCTTGCCGCTCATCCGACCCGCCAACTATCCGGAAGCTCCGGGCCGTGGTTACTTGATACAGGACGGGGTGATGGTACTCAACCTGATGGGTCGAGTGTTTATGCCTACCCTGGATTGCCCCTTCCGCACGGCAAACCAGGTACTGGATGAAGCCAAGACCGAAGGCGCTCCGCCGGTGATTATTGTGGATTTCCACGCGGAGGCAACTTCGGAGAAACAGGGACTGGGCTGGTACCTCGATGGCCGAGTCAGCGCCGTTCTGGGTACCCACACCCACGTGGGTACGGTGGATGCCAGGATTTTACCCAAGGGTACAGCTTATCTTACCGACGTAGGAATGACCGGCCCGATCAACTCGGTAATTGGCAGTGATACCAACGCTGTGCTTGACCGTTTCTTGACTGGAATGCCGCAGCGATTGCCGGTCGCCGGTGGGCCGGTTATGCTCAACTCGGTATTGATGGATATTGACCCGGAAACCGGCAAAGCATTTTCAATTCAACGTATAGACCGTATGGTGGAATAAAATGAGCGCGACAGTAGATCTGCACCTGCATACCCTGGCCTCCGACGGACGCCTTTCCCCGACCGAGTTGGTGAACCTGGCGGCGAGTCAGGGATTGAAAGTGGTGGCAGTTTCGGACCACGACACGACGGAGGGATTGGCGGAAGCTTATAGAGCTGCGGAACAGTTCCCGGACCTGCAAATAATTCCCGCGATCGAACTGAGTACCGACATCCCCGGCGACGAAATACATATGCTGGGCTACTTTCTCCAATATGAGGACGACGAATTTCAGGCGATTCTCCGCAGGTTCCGCGCCGGCCGATTGGAGCGGGGCCGCTTAATGGTGGAAAAACTGGCAACTCTGGGCCTGCCGGTGGAATGGGAGCGGGTTCAGGAAATAGCCGGTGACGGCTCGGTGGGCCGCCCGCATATCGCGCTGGCAATGGTCGAGAAAGGATATTTTAAAGAGCCAAAGGAAGCCTTCTACGACTACCTGGGCCGTAACGGCCAGGCTTACGTGGAACGCAAGAAGATGACGCCGGCAGAAGGCGCGGAAATGCTGGCCCGGGTTGGCGGCTCCGCGGTGCTGGCGCATCCGGCCAACCTGGTCGATCTGGACGCTAAAGTGGCCGAGTTGAAGGATGCTGGGCTGGTCGGCATGGAGGTCCACTACGCCCAATACAGCCCGGACACGGTGGATTATTTGCTGAGCATAGCCAGGAACCACGATCTGATTCCCTGCGGCGGCAGTGATTATCATGGTCTGGGCAATAGCGGCGAACCTTTGCCGGGCACCTTGGGGCCGCCAATGGAATCGGTGGAACGGCTGGCGGAAGTTTCCAGAAGGCTGGCGGAGGCCCGTTAGGACTTAACGCGGAATTACCGATGTTCCCGGAGATCATCTGCCTCTATATTTACTCTTACTTGGTTGGGGCGATACCTACCTCGTACGTTATCGTCCGACTAGTCAAAGGCATAGACCTTCTTCAATATGGCAGCGGCAACGTGGGCGGTTCCAATGTGGCCTTTCAACTGGGCAAGAAATGGGTAGCCCCCGTTGCGCTGTTCGATTTTGCCCTTAAAGGCGCGGCGCCGGCGCTGATTGGCCTGTATCTATTGGGCCTGGAGCGCACTTCCCTGCTGTTTCTGGTTGCTCCCTTGTTGGCGGTCATCGGCAATAATTGGTCGGTGTTTCTCCGATTCCGCGGAGGCCGAGGCATTATGGTCCTATGCGGAATGTTGACTATCCTGACTCCTCTGCTGTTCACCGTCGCATTCCTAATTTTCCTGGCCGGCTGGCGAGTTACTCGCAGCAGTGGCGTGTGGGTGCTGGTGGCAGTGATTTCGCTGCCCCTGTTGGCCCTGATACCGGGCGGCGTAATGACATTGGGTTGGACGTCGATTTGGGCACAGGCAACTGGGGCGGAACTGGCGGCTATCCCCGCCGGGGAAGCATTTGTGATAAGCTGGTGTTGTACAGTTTTGGTTGTGTTGGTAGTTTTCAAGCGGCTGCTGTCCAACTCGACATCTTTTCCTGAAGATTTGGCCCGAAGGAAAGTGCTGTTCAACCGGCTGTTCCGGGACCGGGATGTTGACAGCCGGGCCGATTGGGTAGGGCGAATTCCAGGAAAGCCTTAAGGGAAACAGGCATGGAGAACGATTACCGGAGAATGAGGAATGGCAACTGAACAGCCGGAACAGGTCGCTCACAGCCGGGAAGCGGTCCCAAGCTGCTACTGGCATCCTGAGGTGGAGACGCGTCTCTCTTGCAGCCGGTGCGGTAAGAGCATGTGCGCCCATTGCCTGGTGCAAGCGCCGGTAGGAATTCGCTGCCGAGAATGCGGCAAAGCCCAGCCGATGCCGACCTACGACGTCCAGCCCACCTATTATGCCCGGGCCCTCGGCGTGGCCGTCCTATTGATAATTGGCCTGAGTGTGCTTTGGATTGTTTCCGACCGGTTGTTACTGGCTCTGGGAGCTTTTAGCTCGGTATCCAGTATGCTGGCTATCCCCGTTGGTTACGGGACCGGCGAACTAATTAGTCGAGCGGTGAACCGGAAACGGGGCGTCCTTCTTTCCTACATCGGCGGTGCGGTGGTTGTGCTTGCCTATCTCAGCAGCCGGGTAGTCAGTCCCTTTGGCTTCGGCTTGTATGACGTGCTATTCGTTGCAGTCGGGGTTTATTTCGCCTGGCAGCGTCTGCGGCGTTAATTCCTGCCAAAGCAGGTTCATCGTCTCTGAGATTACGCCGTAATTGAAGCCGCGACGTTGTAGATACGGTCCGAGTTTCTGACGAAATAGCGCTTGGGAGAGTCCTTTTGCGGCCAATCGGGCTGCGGTCCTCCGACCGGCATTGTAAGCGTTGGTTCCGGCATCGAATCCCTCGAGTGCCTCCTCGATAACTTCCCGGTCAACCCCGAAACGCAGCAGTTCGTGTTGTAGCGCCCGACGTCCTTTAGGGTGGCGGTGTTCTCGTGCTTGCCGCCACAATTGGGCGAAGGCGGCATCATTCAAGTAACCGTGTTTCTGAAGGAAAAGGATTACCCGGTCAATGACCTCGTCCGGGTAGCCGCGGGATAACCGACGCCGCACCTCAGCTTCACTACGTGCTCGGTAGCTCAGGAAGTTGAGGGCGGCGTCTCTGGCTTTGGGATATTGATCGGGTAGGGCTTCGTCGCCAGTTGTGTCCGGCGGGTGCGGATTATTTTTCATCCTTTAAGTTGCCGGTCCCCTTTTGCTTCAGCTTCTACGTCGTGGTCATCCTGGTCTCGGACTTCAGATGCGGCTATTCCGAATCTTCTGACTCTTTGGGATCGGTCAGAGTGGACAGGATAGCCTCAGCGTCCTCCGCAGTAGCCGGGGTGGTTTCGACACTACCATTGTCCGCGGAGTTGTCGGCCGGTGATACCTTGCCCCGGACCCGGGCCTCAATGGATTCGGCGATTTCCGGGTGTTGGGACAGGAAGTCCTTGGAGTTTTCCCGGCCCTGGCCCAGGCGGGTTTCGCCGTAGGAGTAGAATGCCCCCGCCTTCTTGAGTATGCCCTCGTTGACGCCCAATTCCAGCAGGTCGCCCATTTTGCTGATGCCCTGGTTGAACATAATGTCGAACTCGGTGACCCGGAAGGGAGCGGCGATTTTGTTTTTTACGATACGCGCTCTGACTCGGCTGCCGATAATTTCCGTGCCTTGCTTTATTGACTCGGTGCGGCGAAGGTCAATGCGCACTGAGCTGTAGAACTTTAAGGCGCGGCCCCCTGGGGTAACTTCCGGGCTGCCGTAGGACACGCCCACTTTTTCCCGTAGTTGGTTGATGAATACTACGGCGGTGCGGGAATGGTGAATAGTTGAGGTAAGCTTGCGCAATGCCTGGGACATCAGGCGGGCTTGAAGGCCCACATGGGTATCACCCATGTCACCCTCGATTTCCGCTTGGGGAACAAGAGCGGCCACGCTATCCACTATAATGGTATCAACGGCTCCGCTGCGGACCAGTTGCTCCGTGATGTCCAGGGCTTGCTCGCCGCTGTCCGGCTGGGAGATGAGCAGGTCTCCAAGGACTAATCCGCAGTTGGCGGCGTAGGCCGGGTCCAAGGCGTGTTCCGCATCCACGTAGGCGGCGATGCCACCCAGTTTCTGGGTTTCGGCCATTATGTGGATAGCTAAGGTGGACTTGCCAGCGGATTCGCCGCCGTAGATTTCAGTCACCCGGCCTCGAGGAATGCCCCCGGCGCCCAGGGCAATATCCAGGGATAGCGAACCGGTGGGAATTACGTCAGTGCTCAATCGCTGCGCCAATTCCTCTCCCAGGCGCATTACGGCTCCCTTTCCGTGGTCTTTCTCAATACGCCCTAGAGCAAGCTCCAGAGCGGCCAGTTTTTCTTTGCTCGCATTAGTGGGCATAGTTTTCTTCCCCTTTGTATCTCGTTCCCTTGGTAATATCTGGAATCCTAGCATAGCTCCGGTAGGCCAACAAGGAGCAATTGTCAGTAAATAAAAGTCGGGAGAATTACTATCCGTGGCCGGTAACGCCAAGCGGCTGAATGCTTGATGAACCGGTCGTAACAGACCTTTGCCAAAAGACCACGACGCCGAGCGGAGAAATGCCGCGTTGATTTTGTGGCGCTAACCTGAATCTGGCGATAACGTGGCGGTGGCTCAACCCGTTGACGGCAACCGCGCTGACTTTCGGGTTCGGAGGCACTTTGGGAAACTGGGCGGTACGGGACCAACGGCCCCGAGCTAGAAGTCTCAATAGCCGCCTTTATGGCCGATTGTTACTTGCCCATTTTCGACGATGACCGGGGTAATTCGCTCTCCATTGGTCAGTTCAAGCAAGGCGGGTATCAGGTCCGGCTGCTTGGCCAGGTCAATCTCGGTATAGGCCGTTTTGCTGCGGCGGTATTCCATCTTGGCTGCGGCGGAAAATGAGCAGTCCGGATGAGTGTAAATGACTATGTCGGTTGCATTTTCAGTAGTCATGGCGAGCTCCTATTGCACGGGTTAGGGCTAATTGTACGAGTACGGGCCAAATTATTCAACGATAAGAACGGCGCTGGCAATGCCTTTCAAGAGTCGCGATTCGGGTTTATCCCCGCCCCTCTTGAACTTGTCGAAGGGCTAGTTTGTGGTTTGACCGGCCATCATGAGCCGATGGTCCGTTATAATTGAGTGACCCTGACAGCGTTGTGGGTGGGTGTCCGTTTCCAATTTTGGCTAACCTTTTTGACCCTTACCGGCAGGGTAATTCGTCGTCAGACAGACGGTTCCGTGATATTCTTAAAGATGTTTCAAGAATTTAGCCGGTACGGGCGGCCTACCGCACGATTACGAGAGGGCAATGAATCAGGCCGAGGAATTACGGGATAAGCTGATCGTCCTGTTACAGAATAATTCCATTGGGGTTACCTACTTGACTCCCCTGCCCAGGGGTGGCCGGCTGCGCGGTGAGGCGGCCCGGCAAATAGAGCAGACTCTGGAAGGATTGGAGGCTGCCACGCCGTTGGGCGAGGAGGCGCTCGCCGACCCGATATTTGGCAACGGATGTTTTGCCGTTGGAAGGTATGACGTTGCCGCGCGGGTGTATTCGCGCATTTTGCAGGAAGAGCCGGATAATCCGGCAGCCCGCTTTAACCTGGGTTTGGCCCATCTCCGGCTCAAGGACCCGGCCCGGGCCGTCACCGAACTGACCGTGGTTCTGGAGCAGGAGCCGGATATGGCCGAGGCTCTTTACCAGCGAGGCAACGCCTATGATGATCTGGGCAATCCGGAATCGGCGGTGGCCGATTATGCCGCCGCCATTGAGTCGAACCCTGACTATCTCCAGGCTCATTATAACCGGGGTGTGGTACTGGCCCGCATCGGCCGTCACCGGGATGCGGTGGCCGCCTTTGACCGGGCGATTGAGTTGAGGCCAACGCTGTCTAACGCTTACCTGAATCGGGGGGCCTCGTTGGATGAGTTGGAGTTGCACGACCGGGCCATTGCCGACTACGCAGCAGCCATAGATTACAACCCGGACAATGCTGACGCTTACTTCAACCGGGCCCGTACCTACTACTACCTGGGGCATATTGAGGACGCCGTCGCCGATTATACCGAGGTGGTGGCGTTGCGGCCGGATGACGCCGAGGCTTTCAACAACCGGGGTTTGGCCTACGATGCGCTGGAGGACTATGCCGGAGCGCTGGAGGATTATGGCGCGGCAGTGGCGCTGTGGCCGGACTTTCCGGCGGCCCTCAGCAACCGGGGAGCGGCCCATGAAGCCTTGGGGAATAAGGAAGATGCGCTGGAGGACTACCTTGCCGCTCTGGCGATTGACCCCGGTTTTGCCGTTGGCTGGTACAACGCAGCTCGGGTTTATGCCCGGCTGGATGAAATCAGACTCTGTTTGCAGTACCTGGATAAGGCGGTGGAACTTTCGCCGGGCTTTGCTGAGGATGCCGCCGAAGATGATAATCTGGGCTGGGTACTGGAACTTGACGAGCTAAAACGGAATCGACGGCGGGAAAACTAGCGCGGAGCAGCGGGAAGCGTATTTGCGCCGGGACCGGCTATAGCTTCTAACGACAGTCCGGAAAATCGGGGTCGGCCTCCTCGTCCAGGTCCAAGTCTAAATCCAGGCCCAGGTCTTCGGCGTCGTCCAGGCCCATGGTTAATTGCTCCCTATTGGCGGCGGACAGCATTGTTGCATTGCGTCGGTGGACCAGAACGTTGTGGAAAATTATCAGCAATGCCAGGATGGTCAGTTCCAGCACCTGGATACGGTAGGCATGGTAATACTGAGTAACGGCTAACAGCACCGTGTAGCAGACCGCAATGCCCAGGGAAGACCGGAAGGGAGAACGGCGGGCCAGCAGGACAACGGCAAATCCGATCCCGACTCCCAGGAATCCCAGCCAGTGCACCAGTGCAAAGGTTACCCCGACCAGGGTAACCATTCCGTCTCCGCCGCGGAATCGGGTGAAAATTGACTTCCAGTGCCCGGCAACAGCCGCTCCGCCGGCCAGAATCAGGGCGCCATCCGGCACTCCCAGCAGTCCGGCAAACACAATCGCCAACGATCCCTTTATCGCATCGGCGGCAAAGACCAGTGATCCGTTACGCCGGCTGATATTCCAGAATACGTTGGCGGTACCGGCTCGAGTGTTTCCGGTGGAGAAAATGTCTATGCCGCTGCGTCGAGCCGCCAAATGGGCGAAGGGGATTGAACCTAGCAGATAACCGACAACAATAGAAGCCAGGAGTTTCTGGATAAGAACTAATTCTTCCGTCAATTTATTACCGTCTAACGACTATCGCAGGTCTTCATCAAGATTAGCGCCGCGCAAGTTCCGCCGGGTAGTTATCCGGGGCCCTCGAAAGTTCCGGTTCAAGTGTTTCCCCTCTCAACCTGAGCTTGTCGAAGGACAGGCTCACCCGGAGCGGCTTTCCCTTGATAATCGAACGGCCCTGGATTAGTTGACCGGGGTTAATGGCTTTAGCAATCAATATAACACTCAGCCGCCCCAGGGGACAGGGGCAAGCGACCTTAATTTGCCGGCACGATGGGCGGCACGATGGGCGGCACGATGGGCGGTTAGACTGTGGCGCTTTGACCTTCGGAGCTTGGTCTCAGTAGTCGGTCCTTTGTAGCTTTGTTGAAGCAATTCAGCCTGGTTTTTGCCCGACGTATAGCCAGTATCCCAGCCGTCCGGTGGTAACCAGGTTTCTAACCTGGGCTAACAGGCCCGGCCAGTCTCCAACGGGTTCTGATGGCTCCTCCGCCGTTTCTCCGGCAACTGAGAAACTTTGCCAGAGCGCCAGGGCTACCAGCTTGGCCTCCAAGTCATCCAGCAGCCCCAGGACTTCACCGGAGGCATCCTCCTGATGCAACAGGTTAAGGCCGCCATCCTGCAGCAGTTGGGCGTAGCCGTCAACGCTCAGGGCGTCAGTCAGACACAACATTTGGCCCAGCGAATCGTCCAGTTCCGGCGACAGGCTTCCCGGCGTAACCGTAACGTCACTGATGCCCAGTCTTCCGCCGGGTCGCAGCAGCCGAAGCGCCTCCTGCACTGCAGCGGCTTTATCCGGGAAGAGGCTAAGGGAACACTCGGATAACACGCCGTCAAATCGGCCCGACCGCAACGGCGGCTGTTCCGCATCCCCCTGTACAAAGTAAGCCCTACTCCGCACCGGCCCTGCCGCCTCCCCGGCCCAAGCTTCCAATGTGGCGGCGCGTCCGAACTCAATGCCCACGACGTTGCAGTGAAATGCGCGGGATACTGCCGCCGAACCGGTGCCATTGCCGGAGGCCAGGTCAACTACCCAGTCATTCCGTTGCAAGCCCATTAACCGGCCCAGGCGGTTGGTTAAGCGCAGCCCCCCGGGGTGGCGGGTATCGCCCAGAACCAGCCGGGCGAGGTCGGACTGGTACAGGTCGGCGCAGCAGGCTTTAGCCGCTGCCGTTTCCGGTAAGTTCAATACTCCTCCGTCTTGTTTCTCGTTCCGGTCTGCGTCCCTGCTCGTTAGTAAGCTGCTCCCGTATTTGTTCCCGGTAGCCCACCGAATTGTAAGCGCAAAAAGGTATCACCCGCCCGTCGGGCACCAGAATGCCGACACAGCATTTCATTACCTGCTTAACATTGAAAGTATAGGGGTCCAGAAAATCCTTAACTGCAATCTGGAAAACGTGCTCCTTCAGGTGGGACATGCTATAAGGCAGGTCCATTCCCGGCCCGCAGGCGCATTGGAACTGGTCGGCGGTCTTGTCGGTTCCCGCTACTGCCGATGCCGACCACAGTCCCTCTAACGCCTGTTGTATCTGATTAGTGTTGGGCGCCTTGGGCAGGGCCCGGTTGGTGATGTAGTCCAGGTAATCTTCAATCTTGAGCAGTCGGGGCAAGGGCATTACCGTCTCTCCGTCCACATAGATGTAGGAATTAACCTGGCAGGTGGGGAAGCAGCAGGGCACCGGCACAAAGTCTTCCAGAACGAACCGGCCGCCGGTCTGCTCAACGATGCCGTGAATAACGTCTGGAATGGTCACTCGCTGCATCGGGTCAAAGGGCACATGGCGGCCAACGTGAGTTACCGGTTGGAGGACTACGCCGCGTACCGCCGGGTGACGCAGACCGAATTCTACAATGGCCCCTACCTCATCCACATTCACGTCCCGCTCAATGGCCGCCACCAGAACCGCATCCAGTCCGGCTTGGTTCAACCGGTCCAGGGCCAGCAATTTGGTATCAAGCAGATCTTCGCCGCGGATTGTCTGATAGGTTTCCCGCCGCAGCCCATCAAACTGGAAATAGATTACCGGCTTCAACTGGGCCAGAGTTTCCAGAAACTTGTCGTCTTTGGCGATGCGAACTCCGTTAGTATTTACCATCACCTGCCGGATGCCCCGGTCTCGGGCCGCTTGAATCATCTGGGGCAGGTCCGGATGTATCGTTGGCTCGCCGCCGCTGAATTGTATGACCTCTGGGTCGCCCTCAATTTCTACAAAGCGGTCCAGCATTCCCTCAACCTGCTCCAGGGTAAGGCTGTAGCCGATGCCGGCGTTGGCGAAGCAGATGGGGCAGTTCAGGTTGCAGGCCGTATTAACCTCAATCAGGGCCAGGCAAATGTGCTGCTTGTGTTCCGGGCACAACCCGCAGTCCAGCGGACAGCCATCCTTTACCTGAGTACTGAACTCCAGGGGAATGGTCCCCGGCTTGTTGAACTTGACGGAATCGACGTACATTTCGGCGTCGGAGCTGATGATGCCTTCAAACCAGCCGTGGGAGGGGCACCGCTTACGCATATAGACCTTGTTGTCCCTCAGGATGATTTGGGCGTCAATAACCGTCTTGCATTCCGGGCAGATGCTGCGAGTCAACTCGTGGAAGATAAAGTCGGCGTCCTGCTTGACCCGGGCGCCGCTTTTTACGGGACTGTCACCGGCGAGATTATCCAATTTGCCTCCATCATTGGGCATTGGGGATTTGGGCATTGGGGATTTGGGCATTGGGGATTTGGGGTAATGGCCGTCCTTTACCTCGGGTAGGGTTTGCTTTCTATCTATCTAACCCCTGGGGTATCGTGCTGTCAACCCGAAAGGGCAAAGACAGGTCTCTTCCGCGCCCGCCGCGTAACCCCAAGTTTCAAGCGCAAGGATAACTTTCAGCGGACACCGCGATATTCACTATAGGAGAAATCGGCCCTCCTTTGCGCTATACTGGCCCTGGTTTTAGATTCAGAGAATATTAGGGAGAAAAAGCGATGATGCCCGGTACTTCTCCGCTGGCCGGTATGGTGGTCCTGGACCTGACCCAGATAATGGCCGGGCCGGTTTGCACGATGCTGCTGGCCGATATGGGCGCGGATGTAATCAAGATTGAAAGGCCCAACGGCGGCGATGACACCCGACGAATGGGGCCGCCCTATGCCGGCGGCCTGGCGGCGGGATTCCTGGCGCTGAACCGCAACAAACGCAGCTTGGCCTTGAATCTTCAAGATGATCGAGGACGCCAGGTGTTCCGGCGGCTGCTGGAAACCGCGGATGTGGTGGTGGAGAACTTTCGTCCCGGTGTCATGGAACGGCTGGGCCTGGGTTACGCCGAGTTGGTCCAGGACCGGCCATCCCTGGTATATTGCTCTATTTCCGGTTTTGGCGGTACCGGCCCATACCGCAATCGGGGAGGATTTGACCTGGTGGCCCAGGGAATGAGCGGACTGATGAGCATCACCGGCTTTCCTGACAGTCCACCGGCCAAGGTGGGCGTACCGATCACCGATATTTCCGCCGGAACTTTGGCCGCCTACGGTATCCTGTGCGCCTACATCCACGCCCTCAAAACCGGGCAGGGACAGTCGGTGGACACCTCTCTCCTGGAAGCGGGTATAGCTTATACCATCTGGGAGTCGGCCCTGTATTTCGCCGAGGGAGAGATTCCGGGGCCGCTGGGTTCGGCCCACCGGGTTTCGGCCCCTTACCAGGCGCTGCGCACCGCAGACGGCTACATCAACATTGGCGCCGCCACCCAAGCCACCTGGGAGCAGTTCTGCCGGGCGCTCGGTTTGGAAAACTTGATTGAAGACCCCAAGTTCAAGATTCCCGGCGACCGCAAGGCCCGGGAATCGGAATTAGCGGAGCTACTGGAGTCCACCCTGTCCCGGGAGTGTACTGCCTATTGGCTGGAATTACTGGATAAAGCCGGGGTAGTTGCCGGCCCCATCTACAATATGGAACAGGTGTACCACGACCCCCAAGTGCAGGCCCGGGAGATGTTAATCGACCTGGACGATCCGGAGCTGGGCATTTTGCATAACATTGGCATCCCGGTAAAGTTGTCGGCAACACCGGGCCGCATTCGCCGGCGCGCGCCGGCCTTGGGAGAGCACAGCGTGGAAGTATTGCAAGCGGCGGGGTTTTCGGAGGCGGATGTCGCTGACCTGGTTAATGCCGGAGTGGTTCTAGCCTACCCCTGACGCCACTCCAACCCCTCGGTGGCCTGGAGGAATCGGTCAATCAGGCGCTGACTGGATACTATGACGCTGGGAGTGCGCAGGTCGGCGTCCTGCCCCTGCCGGTCTATGACGTTTCCGCCGGCTTCCCGGGCCAGGAGCAGGCCGGAGGCGCTGTCCCACGGAGACAGAGAATGATGGAAGTACAAGTCAATTCGACCGGCGGCGGCGTAGGCCATTCCCAGGGCCGACGACCCCATCAGCCGCATCGTCTGAAAGCCCGGCCACAGGGACCTTATCATATCCAGGGCCGTTCCCGCTTTTTGGTCCACATAACCTAGGTCGAAACCCAGTACACAGTCGGCAATTTCTTGCCGGTCGGACACTGCAATGGGGCTGCCGTTGAGAAAGGCGCCGCGCCCTAATTCGGCGGTGAAGGTCTCTTCCTTTATCGGGTCGTAGGTAACGCCCATCACCGTGTCATTGCCTTTTGCCAGGGCCACCACAACGCAAAAATGGGGAATGCCCTCGGCATAGTTGCGGGTGCCGTCGATTGGGTCAATAACCCAGGTGTAGGGGGAGCCGGTTTCGATCGGGCTGGACTCTTCGGACAGTATGCTGAACTGCGGGTATTCCGACTGCACCAAATCCAGAATCACCCTTTCTGCCGCCAAGTCCACATCGGTCACGATGTCGGCGCGACCTTTGAAGCTGATTTCCATTTCGGTCAGGAAGCGTTCCCGAATTATCTGGCCGGCCCGGCGCGCAGCGTCGATAGACACTTCCAGCGCGCTGCGTCCGCTTTGGGAGAGTGGCAGGGGTACTATTTGCGGTTGCGTCATAGTTGCTCAATCGGCCCTGGAATCAAATATGCCAGTGTCAGTTAGGGTTCTGGTGATTGGGAAGTCGGCTTAAGCCAGTTGGGCCAAGCCCATTTTGTCGTAAACTTCAGCAAGGGTTTGCCGGGCGATGGCCCGGGCCTGCTTGCCGCCCTCCGCCAACACTTCCTTAACAAAGTCCGGCCGTTCTGCCAACTCGCGGCGCCGCTCCCGCATCGGTTCGAGAAATGCGTTGATGCTGCCAGCCAGATGTCGCTTGCAATCTACGCAGCCCCGTTGAGCGCCGACGCATTCGGCATAAACTTGGTCCACTTCCTCGGCCGGACTGAACAGCCGGTGCAGGGAGTAAACGTTACATACTTCCGGGCGGCCCGGATCGCTGAGCCGCAGCCGTTGGGGGTCGGTAAAGGCGGTCAGCACCCGCTTGGCGGTCTCCTCCGGGGTGGCGGCCAGGTCAATATGGTTGTCCAGGGATTTGCTCATTTTCTGCTGCCCTTCCAATCCAAGGATCAGGGGAGCTTCGGTGAGCTTGGCCTGGGGTTCGGGGAAGGTATCCCCGAAGCGGTAGTTGAAGCGACGGACAATTTCTCGGGCCAACTCCAGGTGAGGCAATTGGTCCTGGCCCACCGGCACGGTATCCGCCTTGTACAGGATAATGTCGGCGGTTTGCAGCACCGGATAGCCGACCAGACCGTAATTGACGCTCTCCTCGGTCTCGTCCATTTGGCGCACCTTTTCCTTAAAGGTGGGCACCCGCATCAACCAGCCCAGGGGGGTTACCATGCTCAACAGCGTGTGCAGGCTCATCACCTCAGGCACTTGGGACTGGACGAAGATGATGCACTGTTCCGGATCAATTCCGGCAGCCAGCCAGTCCAGGGCCATCTCGTGGACATTAGGTTGGATTTCGGCTACGTCCGCCGGGTTTTCAATGGTGGTAAGAGCGTGAATATCAACGATGCTGTAGATGCATCGGTAATCTTGCTGCAAGTTTACCCAGTTCTCCAACGCTCCCAGGTAGTTGCCCAGGTGAAGCCGCCCGGTGGGGCGCATACCGGATAGAATAGTGCCCCGGACAGGAGCGGCGCCAGGGGTGGACTGCCCGCCGTTTGCAACCATATTAATTATCATTCCTGATTTCCCCGACAATCTGCCTCAGAGCCGAGGTCACGGCACCCGGCATTGACGATTCTCGGAGCGGATTTGGCAGCTAGTCTAGCACGCTGGACCAGATTGGGGCAACATAATCCGGCTATAAGGTGACGCTGGATATCTTTATGCCCGGGGCGATAGCGTGTATACTAGACCCGGTGGCGCAGGAAGGAACAAGACCTCTGGTGGGTGTGGGCGTAGTGTTTTTGCGGGAGGACCGGGTCTTCCTGGCAAAGCGTCATGGTTCCCACGGTGAGGATACATGGGCCTCGGCGGGCGGGCATCTGGAATGGGGAGAGTCCCTGGAAGATTGTGCCCGGCGCGAGGCTTGGGAGGAGTTGGGTGTTACCGTGGGCGACCTGCGATTCCTCTGCCTCAGCAACATCATTGCCTACGGCCGGCATTACCTGGACATCGAGTTCCTGGGCGATATAGGTAATCAGGAACCCGTTCTGGCCGAGCCGGAGGCCTTTTCCGAGTCCGGGTGGTTTCCCCTGGTTGATTTGCCACAGCCCCTGTTTGAAGCGGTCAGCTACGCCCTGGATAGCCTGAACTGCGGCCAATATTACTACCCGGGGACTTAAGAAGCTGACTCTGGCCGCCCGAGGGGTTCGGCCTTGAGGAGGCAATTGGCGTCTGGCGGCATTCAGACTCAATTCGCCTTCCTGGATGGCTGAAAAACCAAGCAGAACAGCTATGAATTTGGTATAATGGTGTATCTGGAAATCGTAAAATACCGGGCGAGTTGTCGCCCGCCTCGCCAGTGCTGCGAGGACGAAAATCAAGCGAAGAGCTATCGGGGTAAAAGCTATCTATGCAACAACCATTGATCACCGATGAAGAATTAACCGTCACCACCTCTAATCCGGCGGAAAGCCCCGAAATTACCCGTTCGGTTGGGCAATATACCGCCAAGGATATTCAGGTGCTGGAGGGACTGGAAGCGGTTCGGGTCCGGCCCGGAATGTATATTGGCAGCACCGACCAGCGTGGTTTGCATCACCTCATCTACGAGATCCTGGACAACGCCGTGGACGAGGCGATGGCCGGCTATTGCACTCGGGTAAATATGACCTTGGCCGGGGACGGTTTGGTTACTATTTCCGATGACGGCCGGGGTATTCCGGTGGACACTCACCCAAGCACCGGCAAATCGGGCCTGGAAACGGTAATGACCACCTTGCACGCCGGCGGCAAGTTCGGCGGCGGAGCGTACAAAGTGACCGGCGGTCTCCACGGTGTGGGCGGCTCGGTGGTTAACGGCCTGGCTGCTTACTTGAAAGCCGAAGTGTTTCGGGACGGCTACGTGCATCATCAGGAATATGCCCAAGGCATTCCCAGCAGTGACGTCATTAGGGGTAAGCGGACCAGCTTCAACGGCACGACCATATCTTTCCGCCCCGACCCGGAGATTTTCCCCGATATTGACTACGATTTTGATACTCTGATCAGCCACTTTAAGGAAATCGCTTACCTTAACAAAGGGCTGGAAATACGCTTTAGCAGTCCCTGGCACCTGGAACAGCGTAAGGGAGACATTGAGCGGACCTACTACTTCGACGGCGGCATTTCCAACCTGGTGCGTAACGTCAACAAGAACCGCCGCGTTATGCAGCAAATGCCCTTTTACTATCAAAAAATGCAGGACGAAACCTCCGTTGAGGTAGCGATCCAGTATAACGACAGCTTTACCGAATCGGTCATTTCCTTTGCCAACTGCATTAATACCCAGGAGGGAGGCAGCCATTTGACCGGGTTCCGTACCGCCCTCACCCGGGTAATCAATGACTATAGCCGCCGCCACGCGTTCATCAAGGATGACCAGCCTAATCTGACCGGCGAGGATGTTCGGGAGGGCTTGGCCGCGGTAATCAGCGTAAAGCTGGCCAATCCCCAGTTTGAGGGTCAGACCAAGACCAAGTTGGGGAATGCCGAAGTCCGCAGCATAGTTGACTCGGTGGTCAGCGAAGGTCTGAGCCGCTACCTGGAGGAACATCCCACCGACAGCAAACAGGTAATGGAAAAATGCCTCATGTCCCAGCGGGCCCGGGAGGCAGCCAAGCGCGCCCGGGAGCTGGTTATCCGCAAGAATGCCCTGGACGGTTCCTCGCTGCCGGGAAAGCTGGCCGACTGCGCCGAGCGGGACCCGGCCAAGTCGGAGCTGTATATCGTCGAGGGTGAATCGGCCGGCGGTTCGGCCAAGATGGGTCGAGACCGCAGCTTCCAGGCCATCCTGCCCCTGAAGGGCAAGATTCTCAACGTTGAGCGGGTTTTGCAACAGCCGGATAAAATCCTGGGCCACGAGGAAATCCGCTCCATCATTGCCGCCGTGGGCGCCGGCGAAGGCGAAGATTTCGATTCATCCAAGGTTCGATATCAGAAAGTTATTATCATGACCGATGCCGATGTGGACGGCTCGCACATTCGTACGCTGGTGCTTACCTTTTTCTTCCGTCGTATGCAGTCCCTCATTGACAACGGTTACCTGTACATTGCGCAGCCGCCGCTGTACCGGATTCAGTCGGGCCGGCGCGCTGAGTACGTCTATACCGAAGAGGAAAAGGACAGTATGATGAATAAAATGGAGGGGCGGCGCAACATTCAGGTCCAGCGATACAAGGGTCTGGGCGAAATGAATCCGGAGCAGTTGTGGGAAACCACGATGAACCCGGACAGCCGCCAGATGCTCCAGGTGAATATTGAAGATGTCATCGAGGTGGATAACGTATTTACCACCTTGATGAGCGAAGCGGTGGGTCCCCGTAAGAGTTTCATCCAGTCCCACGCTCGCAGCGTCAAGAATCTGGACATCTAGGAAGTTCCGGCCGGGTTACCCGGTTGCTTGATTATTGAGTACTGACCGCGTAAAAGCGGACTTTGGAGGCTAGGTGGTCGCCCGATACGCTGGAACGCCGGCCAGGCCGGGCGGCCGTCGGCAATCATGAGCTTGTCCGCACGGTTGGAATCCGGTTCCATTTGGGATATAATATGATTCTGTTTAAAGACTGATGCACCAAGACAATTTGTGACCCCGAAATTCTGACCATTGCAACCTGGAGGAACTACTTGCCAGCGAAGAAAGCTGCCCGCCAATCAGTAAAGCGATACCGACGGAACCAGAGCATCCGTAGCGCAACCCGCACCGCAGTTACCGACGCCCGCCGCGCCGTCCGGGTTGGGGACCCTGAAGCCGCCGAACCGGCTACCCTCCGTGCCATTAGTGTGCTGGATAAGGCCGTGAAAAAGGGCGTTCTGCATAAGAATAACGCTTCCCGTCGCAAGGCCCGCTTGGCGGCCCACCTCAACGACCTGGTTAACTAGGACAAAGTTCGACCATGTTCTCGCAAGGGAACAGGTCAATCGTCCCTTCGGCTTTTCAACTCCATTAGCTTGTCGAAGGGACGCTTCAAGCGCAACCCACTTGGCTTCCGTTCTCCGGATTGTAGGCTGTACGCTCATTTTCTCCAAGCCTCTATTCTCTTACTTCCTGGATCACTTCCGGTCCAACTGCTTTACCGGTTGGAGTCATTTACGATTGACTTTCCAGCCGGAATGGCAATATTGCGCGCAGTTTGCCGGGGAAGGCTGTTGCCCGGTATTTTGATGGCCGGTAAGTAACGCCGGGAGCAGTGCTTTGGTACCGCAATTTGACCGGTAATGACTTCCTGCCGTTGACAGTCTGACTGTCCTTTGCTACTTTAATACGAACAAAGGTTTTAAAGGTGAGATATGACGCCGAACAAAAAACTGTCCCCCCGAAAAAAAAGGATGTTGGAGTTCATTCAGACCTTTATCGATGAAAACGGTCTGCCCCCGACCGTGCGGGACATTCAAAAGGCTTGCGAAATCAGTTCCACTTCAGTGGTGGACTATAATTTACGTCTGCTGGACCGGGACGGGTACTTGAACCGGAGACCGGATGTGGCCCGCGGCATTGAATTGTTGGACGAAAGCGGCCAGCCGGTGAACTCGGTCCCCAAAGTGCAGATTGTGGGCCGAATTGCCGCCGGCGCTCCCTTGCCGGCATTCTCCGCGGAGGGAGCAGCGGCTAGCCAGGAATTCGATACGATCGAGGTTGCCCCGGAGTTGACCCGGCGTTACGGCAGGCTTTACGGGTTGGAAGTCCAGGGATTGTCGATGATCGACGCCCTGATTGATGACGGTGACGTGGTAATTGTTCAACCGGCACAGAGCGCCGAAAGCGGTGAAATGGTAGTTGCCTGGCTCAAAGAAGAGGAGGAGGCTACCCTCAAGAAGTACTATCCGGAGGGCAGTCAGGTCCGGCTACAGCCCGCCAACAGCCAGATGGAGCCGATTTACAGTTCCGCCGATAATGTGGAAGTGCGCGGCAAAGTGGTTAGCGTCATTCGCAAGTACTGACCAGCCGCCCATTCTTTACCCAAGGCCGGGTAAGGGAGCGTTTTTGGTATTACTTGCGTCCATTGGCCAGGGCGCCGTAGGTTGCCACGAAAAACGGTACGCAGTAAGTTAGAGGAACTTTCCAGTAGAGGGCGTTATCCCACTGGCCAAGGATCAACATATCGCCCTGGTTGAGCAGGGTTAAGATACTGCCTACCACTACGCCGGCAATGGCCGACCGTTTCAGCATTGGTAAATGCTGCAGGGCGCATGTTGCGCACTTGACTACTTCGCCGGGTGATTGGGACTGGCCAGGGGTTGGCGATGGACTTCCCGGCGGCCCGGCGCCTCGGCTCTTGAAGGCAAAGGCCAGCCGGTGACTAACATCTTTTTTGCATCGCCGGCATAGTTGGTATTCGGCGGCCAGTGCGGCGTCTTCCAATTTTGACTCCGGACTTGTGAGATAAGGATGGGGTTCCGCCAGGTTGCACTTGAGCGGGCGGCGCGCTGTGGCAGAGATGTCGCGGATTGTGGTGTAGTTATCCGATTCTTGCGCTTGGAGCGGTCTTCCGCGCAGTTCGGCGAATGTTGGGTGGCCCAGGTAACAGTCAAGGGCGCAGCTTTCTAACTCAGAAGCTGCGCCCTTAATGGACTTAATCACAGAACCTGACGACCGGTTCATGCCTCAGCTCGTTTTATTGCTCACTGAAGGTAGTTGTTCCTTGACGCTACTTGAGATCCAGTGGCACCGCGCGGTCAAGAAACTAACTAGCCTTGCCGATTCGAAATACCTTGGTGCTACACTCAGGGCACACCCCTTGAGTTGCCGGGCGTCCGTTCTTTAGCGTGACTTCCTGTGGGTTGCTAATCTCCCGCTTGCTACGGCACTTGAAGCAGTAAGCTTCCATCGTACCCTCCTCTGGTGTATATCTGAATTGGGTTAATTTGGGTTCCGGTCCGGGTTTACCGTTGAAGCCGGTTACTCGGCTTTGCTGAAGCTTTTCCGTTCGCGCTCTCCCTGTAACCGTTCACCTTTATGGCTATCTGAAAGCCCAAGCTAGCATATAATATGTATATACAAGGCGCATACCTTTTGTCAAGCTAAACCCCAGACAAATTGAAAGATTTCTTCCTGGATAGCCGACATTCTACGCCGTATGGCGCTTTTTCCTTAACTTAGACTTGAGAAAGGTTGCGGCCGGGCTCATAAGACAACGTTTTTCCCGGGGTTTACGCCTTAAGCAACTGCGGCGTCGGTAGCGTAGGGAGAAGGGGTATCAAGCTGGAAGACTTTGAGGGGCTGCCAGGAGTTGGTGGGGCGGTCGTGACGGACCAAGGCGAGGAACCTGCCGTCGGCGCTGTAGGCTCGGAACTGCTCCAGGTAGCCGGCTTCGGGCGCCAGGAAGCCCAGGCTAAACGATTGGCCGTGTTGTAGATGCTGCTCTGCCTGTGGTCCCACTTTTATTGCCTGCAATCCCCGCAGTACCCGGTCAATTGGGTGCAATTGGGACTGCCAACCGGCTGGATCGGAGGCGCTGGAAATTGTCAGGTCTTCCAGAGAGATTCCGTCATCGGCGTGGAAAGTGCCGCAATAGAGCCGCTCCAGGTCGGTGACGTAGCCGCCGCAGCCCAGGGCCTGGCCCAAGTCATGAGCCAGGGATCGGATATAAACACCACGGCCGCATTCCACTTCCAGCGTTACCACCGGGAGGGCGAAAGCCACTAAACTGATGTCGAAGATCTCTACAGAGCGGGCGGCCCGTTCCACTTCCACGCCGGCCCGGGCCAGTTTATATAACCGCTGCCCGTCAACCTTGATGGCGCTATACATTGGCGGTGTTTGCTCAATTGCTCCGATGAAGGGCCGCAGTGCCTGTTCTACCATGCTTTGAGTCAGCGAGCCAGGGTTGCCGGTTTCGGTAATCTGGCCTTCGGAATCATAGGTGGTGCTGCTTGCGCCAAGCCTGACATCCACCCGGTAGCGCTTGACCCCGTCGATTACGTAGTCCATCAGGCGGGTGGCCTGGCCGAAGCAGATGGGCAGCACCCCCCGGGCCAGAGGGTCCATGGTTCCCCCGTGCCCCACTTTCTGCCGTTGTCCGGTGAGCCGTTTGATTTGCCGCAGGGCTTCCATAGAAGTCATACCCACGGGCTTGTAGAAGTTGAGGAAACCGTTATGCACTACCGCGGTGTTACCCTTGCCCCCGGCCATAATTTAGAAACGGCTCGGCGGCAAAGTCAAGGGGCCGTCATACTGGGGTAAGGCTTCTACATCGGCATTGGCCGCCGGTTTGGTCTTTTTGGAAAATGTGGTTGGCCTGCTGGGCTGCGGAGGTACGTCTGGGTCGGATTGCAGGTCGTCTATCATCCGCAGCAAGGCATCGGCGTTTTCAATGGATTCGTCCAGGGCGAATTTCAGGAAAGGAACATAACGCAGCTTTACCCGGTCCCTCAATTCCCGCCGCAGGAATGCTGCAGCCGATTGAATTCCAGCGAGGGCGGTTTTCTTGGTTTCCGTGTCTCCCATCACGCTGAGAAAGACCCGGGCATTGCGCAGATCGCTGGAGGTCTGCACCTGGGTAATACTGATGATTCCGTACAGCCGAGGGTCTTTAATTTCGCGGGAAAGCAATTGGCTGATTTCCTGGCGCAAAAGACCATTGATGCGGTCAGCCCGTCGGGACATACGAAACTCCCCTGAAGAAAATAGCTGGATTGGGGACTGAAAACTCACCGACAGGCGGTTAACGTTGTCTCCGTTCCTGCCGGTGGGCTTGCAATATGTCTCCGACTTCAAAGTCGTTGAAATCCGTTAGCAAGATCCCGCAGTCCATGCCGTTGGTAATCTCGTTTACTTCTTCCCGGAAGTGACGCAAGCTGTTGATGCCGGTTTCTTGAATCACTTCACCCTTGCGCAGGATACGAATGGCGGCGCCCCGGACTATCCGGCCGTCGAGCACCCGGCAGCCGGCGATATTCACGTTGCGGCGAGAGGAGAATATCTCGCGAACTTCGGCCTGGCCCAGAATTATATCGGTTAAGGTAGGTTCCAGCATGCCGTGCAGCGCTTGCTCCACATCCTCAATCATCTGGTAGATGATGTCGTAGTGGCGAATTTCTACACCCATGCGTTCGGCTACCCGCTCAACACCAATTGCGTCGCCGACCGCAAATCCCACGACAATAGCGTCTGATGCGCTGGCTAGCAGCACGTCGGACTCGGTGACGTTGCCGCTGCTGGCGTGGAGAATGCGCACTCTAGCCTCGGCGTCGGTCAGGCGTTCCAGAGACTGGCGAACGGCTTCTACGCTGCCTTGAACGTCCGCTTTAAGCACCAGGTTTAGTTCCTTGATGTCTCCGGCGTCGATTTGCTTGACCACTTCTTCCAGAGTCAATGCCCGAACCTGGGATTGCTGGGACGACTTCAGCCGTTCCCGCGCCCCGGTAGTTGAACGCGCCGTCCGCTCGTTGGGGACCACGGCCATCAAGTCTCCGGCCTCGGGAAGGAACCCAAATCCCAATACCTCCGCGGGTGCGCCAGGAACTACTTCCTTTATCACCTGACCGCGGTCGTTGGAAAGGGCTTTAACCCGGCCCCAGGCAGTGCCGGCAACGACATAGTCTCCCACTCTCAAAGTACCGCTCTGCACTAACACAGTTGCGGTAGGGCCGCGTTTGCGGTCCAGCCGGGCTTCAATGACAACGCCGCTCGCCGGGCTGGACGGGTTTGCCTTAAGCTCGGCAATCTCGGCCACCACTAGCAGGTTCTCCAGCAGGTCATTAATGCCATCCCCGGTGCGGGCGGAAACGGGTACTGAGATTATATCGCCGCCCCAGTCTTCGACCAGCAGGTTATGCTGGCTTAATTGGCGCATTACCCGGTCCGGGTCGGCCCCAGGCAAGTCCATCTTGTTGATAGCAACGATGATTGGAACCTCCGCCGCTTTGGCGTGGTCTATTGCCTCCTCGGTTTGAGGCATGATGCCGTCGTCGGCGGCCACCACCAGCACTGCAATGTCGGTTACCCGCGCTCCCCGGGATCGGATAGAAGTGAAGGCCGCATGCCCCGGAGTGTCCAGGAAAGTTATCTTCTGACCCTTGTAATCTACCTGATAGGCGCCAATGTGCTGTGTAATGCCGCCGATTTCCCGGTCGGCTACATGGGCGTCTCGGATTGAGTCAAGGAGGCTGGTCTTGCCATGGTCAACGTGGCCCAGGATAGTAACCACCGGAGGACGCGCAATCAGGTCGGCGTCCTCTCCATCGCTCTTCCCTTCCCCATGCAGTGCGCCCTTCTCTTCTTCAGGCTCCGCTACCCGAGTCCGAATGCCATAGGCGGCGGTTACCAGAGCGGCCACCTCATGGTCGATAATCTTGTTCACGGAAGCCATGATGCCGTTACGCATCAATTGCTTGATAACCTCCACCTGGCTCTGGTCAATGAGCTCCGACAAGTGCTTAACGCTCAGGGTCATCGGCAGTACCAGGGTCCGGGAAGGGCCGCGCCGACTTCCCCCGGCGGTTCTGGCAGGACTGGTTCTGGTATCTACGACGGTAGATTGTCCGTCAGTAGTCATATTATTGCTCCAATGATGTCAATTCGGCTACCTGTTCCCGGTAGTAGTTCAATAAGGCTTCCCGGTCCGGGGTGGAGACTGATATTTGCAGACCGCGTTCCAGGCCGCCTTTGCGGACACCTTTTTCCCAACAATCGTAGGAAGCGCAGAGATAAGCTCCACGCCCGGCGGCTTTACCGGTGGAGTCGGGTTGGACCGTACTTTGCGGGGTGCGAACGATACGGGTCAGGTCCCGCTTGGGGGCCCTTTGGCCGCAGGCAACGCACCGACGTTCTGGCACATGCCGAATTTTGGCCAAGTGTCACACCTTTGCCGGAGGAAATATAAAGGGTAAGAGATTGTGCAGTTAACGGCCTCCGCCGCCACGTCGCGGGCCCCGGTTTGCCGTCGCTCCGGCGGCTCGACGTCGGCGCCCGGTGCGTGCCCCACCTCGGGATTCTCCGACAATATCCTCGGCAAAGCGAATCTTGCCGGCGTCCGGGGTGAGAACGGGGGCGTCGGGTAATTCCGGGAAGAATTCCTCTTCCCCTTCCTCTTCCTCATCCTGTTGGATGACGTAATCAAGGGTAAAGTCGGCCAATTCATCTATGCTGAGGCCCTCAACGACTTCGTTCTCCCCTTGCTGAGCTTCCGCTTCTTCTTGAATCAAGGCTTCCAGCATTGCGTCTTCATCGATCTGGGCTTCTGGTACAGCCACTTCCTGAACCGGGGCCGGCTCCTCTACTGCAGCGGCAACCGGTTCGGCTTCTTCAAGGATTTCCGTTACCGCTTGGACAACGGCGGTTGCCGGTTCCGCAACCGCAGCTACGGCGGTCACCAGTTCTTCTACTACGGTTTCGGGTTCGGCGGCGCTTACCATTGCCGCTGCTGCTGCCGCTGCCAAGGCCGTCTGACGACGCTGCTCTTCCAATCGTAGCTGCTGGGCTTCCTTGATTGCCTCCCATTCGGTCAATCCTTTGATATCCAGCCGCCAGCCTACCAGACGGGCCGCCAGACGGGCGTTCTGACCCTCTTTTCCAATGGCCAGAGACAACTGCCGGTCAGGGACAACTACAATCGCCGTCTGCTCTGCCGGGGCCAACTCAACGTGAACCACCTCGGACGGACTGATTGCTTTAGCGATGAAACCCTTGGGGTCCGGCTCCCAGGGCACCACGTCAATCTTCTCCCCTTGAAGTTCGTTGACGATGCTCTGGATACGGTTGCCGCGCAATCCAATGCAGGCGCCCACCGGGTCAACGCCGTCCTGCGTGGAATGTACGGCCACCTTGCTGCGAAAACCGGCATCCCGAGAAATGGCCTTGATTTCCACGGTGCCATTATAAACTTCCGGCACTTCAATCTCGAAGAGCCGCTTCAACATATTCCGGTCGCTGCGAGATACCAGGATCTCCGGCCCCTTGGGGCCGCTTCGCACATCCAGCACGAAAACCTTGATGCGCTGTCCCTTCTTGTACCTTTCCGTGGGCACTTGCTCATCGGCGGGCATGATAGCCTGGGCCCGGCCCATATCCAGAATGACGTTCCGGTTGGGCTCAAGCTGTTCCACCACGCCGGTTATGATGTCATCCCGGTGCTGCAGGAACTCTTGATAGAGCAGTTCCCGCTCCGCTTCACGAAGGCGCTGTAGAACCACCTGTTTCGCCGTCTGGGCGGCGATTCGGCTGGCATTGTGGGGTAGTGGCTCGGCGGCGGCGACCTCATCTCCCAAGGCCACGTTCCGCTTGATGGACATGGCTTCATTGAGACCGATTTCCCGAGTAGGGTCTTCCACATCTTCGACGACCGTTTTCAGGGCGAAAACGCTTACGTCCCCGGTATTGGGGTTAAGGGTGACAGTGATGTTTTGCCCCGACGCCGGGTTGTCTTTCTTAAAAGCTGACGACAAGGCTACCTCAATTGCTTGAAGCACTTGTTCCTTGGGTAGATGACGCTCCGCGGCCAATTGGGTCAACGCTATCAAAAAGTCGCTTTTCACTGTGTAGCTCCCCGCCTGAAGCTGAGTATAGCTGCCATAGCACCGGATTGGGCCAATTAGCAAGAAAGCGGGCGACACCCCGCTTCCAGCACAAATTCACTTGATTAGTATAGCATTGCCCGGTGTTACTTTCAAGATTTCACTCTTCTACCGTTGGCCTGCCTGTTGGGCCGAAATTAGCCCTGTGCTCAAAGGCCAGGTTCGCCCGGGATTGCCCATTGCCGTAGTCCGCTCCACCTGTTCTTTTTCCTCAAAGGCCAGGTTCGCCCGGGATTGCCTCCAAGACCCTGCTTGCAGGCAAAGACATTAATCGCCGACTATCGAGAGCGGATGATGTTGACAAGCCCACTCCCGGTGAAACCGGCGACCAACTAAACAACCGGCGGCCGCGCAATTTTCACGCACAAAAAAGAACCTGCCACCTAAGGATGACAGGAACTCAGACTCTATCCTACATAACTCTGAAAATCGGCAGGGACGGGCCCAGGCCGGGCAGCGGGAAATCTAACCGATCACCACCAGATTTTGCCGTGGGCTTCCTTCTCCAATTGTTCATAGTCCTTAGTCCAGAGGCTGGTGCTGAGGTATTTCCAGCCGCCATCGGCCAGCAGGCACACAATATTGCCTTGTTCCATTCGCTCGGCCTGCCGCAACGCCCCATAAACCACCGAACCGGAAGATACGCCGGCAAAGATTCCTTCCTGATGCAGCAGTTCCTTGGTAGTCCTAAAGGCGGGCAGGCTGCCCACCAGGAGGCGCGCATCCAGCCTATTGAGGTCCAGGATGGGCGGGATATAACCGTCTTCCAGCCGCCGCAGTCCGGAGATGAAGTCGTCCGGATCCGGCGCCACCGCCACAATCTTGATATTGGCGTTGTGTTCACGCAGCCGCCGCCCCACGCCCATCAGGGTGCCGCCGGTGCCCAGCCCGGCCACAAACATATCCACGTCCGGGACTGCCTCGGCAATTTCCTGTCCGGTAGTCTCATAATGGGCGTCCGGATTGCCGCTATTGCCGTATTGGTACATCATCAAGTAGTCGTGAGGGTTCTTCTCCGCCATTGCCTGGGCAACTTCGATGGAGCCGTTGCTGCCTTTTTCACCATCGGAGAAGACAATCTCGGCGCCGTAGGCGTGGAGCAGCTGAGTGCGTTCCTCGCTGACGTTCTCCGGCATTACTACGGTAACCTTATAGCCCTTGAGACCTCCGATCATCGCTAAGGAAATGCCGGTATTTCCGCTGGTCGGCTCCAGGAGGGTGCGGTTAGGCGAAATCTCCCCTTCCGACTCCGCCCTTTCAATCATTTTGAGGGCAATCCGGTCCTTGACGCTGCCGGTTGGGTTTTGTCCTTCCAGCTTGGCAAAGATGTGCACATCTGCCTTAGGGCTTAAATTCTGCAACTCGACAACCGGGGTGTTCCCGATTGTAGCCAGGATGCCTTTATATACCGGCCTCGAAACCATAATTCTTTTCTTTGTCCTGCCCCCGGCGCCAGGCTAACCCGCCAGGCCCTATTCAGTTGCCCAGATCGCCAGGGGACAAAGCTTTTGTTATTGGAAATGGATTGGACTGGTATTGACCATGGCCCACTATGCCCTGTCCATAGCCTTAGTCGTCGGCGACTCCTGCACCCTCGGGGGCAGCTACGCCGCAGAAAATCTCGTAATCAATCAACTCGGTTACCGTGGGGTTGTCCCCGCACAGCGGGCAGGCCGGGTTGCGCTTCAACCGGACCTCTCGGAAGCTCATGCTCAGGGCGTCAATGAGCAGCAGCCGCGATGAAAGACTTTCGCCAATGCCCAGGAAGTATTTCAGCGCTTCGGTGGCCTGAATACTGCCTACCAATCCGGTCAACGCGCCCAGCACACCGGCCTCGGCGCAATTGGGCACCATGCCCGGCGGCGGCGGCGACGGGAAGAGACAGCGGTAGCAACCCTGCCCGGGCAGGAACACCGTGGCCTGGCCGTCAAATATCAGGATGCTGCCGTCCACCAGGGGTTTATTTAGCAGATAGCAAGCGTCATTTACCAGATAGCGGGTGGCAAAGTTATCCGCCCCGTTAATCACCAGATCGTATTGGCTGATGATTTCCATGGCGTTGTCCGATTCCAGCCGCACTTCGTGGGGAACAACCTTGACGTCCGGGTTGTAGGCGTAAATGTTGTCAATAGCCGATTGGATTTTGGGTCGTCCGATGTCGCCGGAGTGATGCAGGATTTGGCGTTGCAGGTTGGAAATCTCCACCACGTCAAAGTCCACGATGCCGACGGTTCCCACTCCTGCCAAGGCCAGGTAAATGGCCGAAGGCGAGCCAAGGCCACCGGCGCCGACGATTAGTGCTTTGGACTGCATCAGTTTGCGCTGTCCGGAGCTGCCCACATCGCCCATTATGATATGTCTGCTGTATCGTTTTACCTGTTCCGGCGTTAATGCCACGGGCTGCTGCGCCATCGTTTCGTGTCCTCCTTATAGTAGGCTTGGTCTATAGTAGGCTTGGTCTATAGTAGGCTTGGTCTATAGTAGGCTTGGTCTATAGTAGGCTTGGTCTATAGTAGGCTTGGTCTATAGTAGGCTTGGTCTATAGTAGGCTTGGTCTATAGTAGGCTTGGTCTATAGTAGGCTTGGTCTATAGTAGGCTTGGTCTATAGTAGGCTTGGTCTATAGTAGGCTTAGTCTGGATAGTCGATTTCCGGTTGCACTATTTTGGGAGGTGTTGCAACCGGGGCAAAAATCTCTAATGTCGCTTTCTACTTAATTCTGCAATAACGGTCTGCTCGCTTGCAAATTTATTAATATTGTCGTGCTAGATCCGTTGCAAGCTTAAACTGGCCAGTTGACTTTGGCGCTGGGCCAAATGGGCCAGTGTTGTATTGCTCAATACGTTCTGTATTGATTCCTCTACCGATTTCCAGATTTCTTGCTGAGCGCAAGAGTCCGCGAAAATGCAGTCGGTAGGATAGGTGAAGCAGTCCAACGGGGAAGTGTTACCCTCCAGGGTGGTCATTATCATGCTCAAGTTAATTACTGAGGGGTCCATTGCCAGCATATGCCCACCCTGGGGCCCCCGCCGACTTTGGACGAAGCCCACCTTGTGAAGCGTGGTCATTAATTGTTCCAAGTAGGACTCTGGGATACCTTGCTTGGAGGCAATTTCCGAAGTCTGAACCTGACCCTCCCCGTAGTGCATCGCCAACTCTACCAGCGCTCTGACGCCATAGTCCACTTTCATTGGGATTTTCATGACGCTTACCTCCAACCGGTACAACCGTAGGAATTATAGCACTGACCGTTAGCCATTTCCAACTTTGCCGGCGGGCATTTGGCCTCTGAGCGGGAAAATATTCCGGGCATTCGCCGGCCAAACGATGAAGATAGCCCGGTTCTCCGAGGTGAAGGGGCGCGCGCTGCCAGGGAATTGGCTATAATGGTTCGGTTGCCCAAGCCAGAGCAACGGCAACTATTCTCTATTTTCCGGCAGGATAATTTGGCCGAGGAACTCCGAGATTCATGGGGGTTTTAGATAATCAATGGTAAAAGGGTTACTGGTTGGTTTGCTCATTATGGTGGTATGTCCGTTGATACCAATAGTGCATTTCGTTTTGGTTCCGGCCAGTCCGTTTATCGCCGGATATTGGGGAATACCCCACGTCAAGAAGGAATATGGGCACTATGCAGTCAAGGGTATAATCTTCGGGTCGATCCTTGCACTCTTGTTTTGCTTAATTCTGGTGGCAGTTGCCTATGTCCTGGTCGTCCTGGTCGATATTGACCAGCGTATAGCGCGGGCAATCTGGATTGGTGTGGTCGTTTTCACCCTTTACACCGCCAGCATGGGCACTTTGGGGGCGATGTTTTCTTCCTTGCGGGAAATAGAGAAGCGAAAGAGGGACACGACTGATGGTTCGGCCGCCGGGCCTGTTGGGCCGGAATCCGGGTCGGGTTCCGCCGGTCTGGAATAGGGGAAAGCGATCTGACCCAGCCCTGTATTACTCTTTATAATTGGGTCGTTCGGGACACCCGAATTGGGACTCGGGCAAATTTGGACCTGGGATTGGGATTGCCTTGTGATTTATTCGATTCTTTTTCGGCTCTACCTCCAGTTGAGGGTCACAATTTGAACCGCCGAACCTATGCCGCTTTGCTGGTTGACCTGGACGGTACCTTGATCGCCACCGATACTTTGACGCCTGGAGTCGCTGCTGCGGTGAAACGGGTATCCGAGTTTATTCCGGTTAGCATTGCCACCGGCCGCCGCTCCTCCGACGTTATTGATTATGCCCGGCGTTTGGGACTAACCGCTCCTCAAATAAGCAACGGCGGGGCAACCCTCCTGGACCCAACAACCGGAAACACCCTTTGGAGCAGCGCCCTGCCGGAAGGTCGAGCCAGGGAAATTGTACGACAAGTTTGCGCCGAACAAATCAACTTTATTGCTACCCATCCCTTCGGAGACGCAACTGCCTTTGCCGACATCACCCACTGGGATTTGACCCGCATATCGGCAATGGATTTGCTGGAGTTCCGCGCCGATGAACTGATGGCTCAATTTTCCGGCGCACCGGACTTGTATGTGGTTAAAGTCTATTTACACTACAATGGACTGTGGGCGGTGGACTTTACCGGAGCCGGGGTCAATAAGGGCAGCGCTGCCCGGAAACTGGCGCAAATGATGGCGGTGGAGTCCGACCGGTTCATCGTTGCCGGGGACAGCTTTAACGACCTGCCGATGCTGGAGGTAGCCGGCCTGCGCATTGTCATGGCTTCCGCTCCCCCGGAACTTAGGGCCATTGCGGATTACGTGGCGCCGGCGGTCGAGGAAGACGGCTTGGCCGTGGCAATAGATGAGCTTATATTGCCCGCTCTATTGGCAGGCTAGTGGCAACGGCGTTATCAAGAATTTTGCGTAGCACACCTGAAAGGGCGCGGTCGAGTCAAGAGCAACCGAGGCTGGGCAATGGGTGAACGTTGCCTTGACGCTCCGATAGCGACTGGCTATCATCGCATAACCCAATCTATTTCCAAAGCGAGCCAGAGATTGCCTTACTGATGTCGTTTATAGATTTGCGCCGGCGTTTGGAAGAGCTGCAAAGTGGCGCCCGGAGTGTTGAAGATTTACTCCAATATCTCCGGGATTACCCCTATCAAGACCTGGAATTCGCTCGTATTGACCACCACCGCCCCTTGCGAACCGGCTTTCCCGAAGTGGTATTGGGACGCGGCAAGACACCGGCGCAAGTTGCGGCAATTGTGGAATCCCTGGCCGGGCGCGGGCATCCGGCGATGGTAACCAAGGCCGCCCCCGCCGCCTACGCTGCGGTGTTAGCCCAAATACCGTCCGCCGTTTACCACGAACTGGCTCAAGCTATCGTTGTTCCCGGCTCCGACCCGATGCCTTGCCACGAAGGGGCAATAGTCGTGACCGCCGGGACCGCCGATTTGCCCATCGCTGAAGAAGCGGCCCTCACTGCCGGACTGATGGGCAGTCCTCCCCGGCGGATCAATGACGTGGGGGTAGCGGGACTGCATCGGCTGCTGGCCGTGCTGGACGACTTGCAGCAAGCCAGGGTCATTGTGGTAGTGGCCGGTATGGAAGGGGCCCTGGCCAGCGTGGTCGCCGGATTGGTTTCCGCCCCGGTGATTGCCGTGCCTACCAGCGTCGGCTACGGCGCCAGTTTTGAGGGCTTGTCCGCCCTCCTTGGCATGCTTAACAGTTGCGCCCCCGGGGTGGCTACGGTCAACATTGACAACGGTTTTGGCGCCGGATACCTGGCGGCCCAATTGAACTTGATGGGCCGGTAGGAGTGCGAGGCAACGGCAAGAAACTGCTGTTGGTCGTTCTGCTTACCCTCCTGGTATTTGTGGGGCTGGCCGGGTATGGCGACTTTCAGGAAATCGGCCGACGCCTGGTTAACTTTCCGCTGCCTTATCTGTTGGCGGCCTTCGCTCTGGCGGCCCTCAATTATCTGCTCCGTTTCCTGCGGTGGGCCTATTACCTTAGAGTCCTGAACCTCTCCGTGCCTTTTCCGGTCAGCCTGCTGGTGTTCCTGTCCGGCCTGGCTATGACCATCACACCCGGAAAGGTAGGAGAATTGCTGAAGAGTTATTTACTCCGGGACCGGGCCGCCGTTCCGGTGTCAGCTTCTGCTCCGGTAGTGCTGATGGAGCGATTGACCGATTTATTCTCCGTCGCCCTGTTGGGCCTGGTTGGCCTGGCTTTGCTGCCCTTGGCGGTGTCGTCAATCCTGGTGGCCGTTCTAATCCTGGTTGGCTTTTTCACCTATTTCTTTTCTACCCGCCATACTGACCGGCTGCTGGAACTGCCGGTTATCCGACGCTGGGGCCGAGACTTGCTAGCCGCAAGGGAAGGTATGCGCGCCTTGAGCCGTCCGGGGCCGCTCCTGGTAGCGGTAGCATTGGGATTCCTGGCCTGGTTGAGTGAGGGAGTAGCCCTGGGCGTTGTTCTCAAGGGCCTGGACCCGGAGCTCAACTTGCAGCAGGTCTTGCCCGCCGCCGTGCCAATCTATGGCGGCGCGATGCTGGTGGGGGCAATAACCACCCTGCCCGGCGGTCTGGTAGGAACCGAAGGCGTGATGGTAGCCTTGCTGCAACAGTTGGGAACCGGACGGGGCGCAGCCGTTTTAGGTACCCTGCTGGTGCGCGTAGCCACCCTCTGGTTTGCGGTGGTGATTGGCCTGGCAGCCCTGGCATACCTGCATTTGTGGTATCGGGGCGGGTGTACGCCCGGGGTTCAAACGGCTGTCGAAAGCGAGGGCGGCATTCCCCTTACCCACTCCCCGCAGGAGAACTGACTGAATGGAAAGAGGCCGCCTTTTCGACGGGCCGGTGGTACTTTTAAGGACGCTGCGACCCCGGCAGTGGACTAAGAATGGCCTGGTGTTCCTGCCCCTCCTGTTTGCCGTAAACCTGGTCTGGTCGCTGGAAGACCTGGCGCCGTTAACCGGATTATTGTTCCGGTCCGCGGTGACTGCCGCGGCCTTTTGTGCCCTCTCCGGAGCCGTTTACCTGCTCAATGACCTGATGGACCGGTCCGCCGACCAAAATCATCCGGTCAAGCGGCTGCGGCCCATCGCGGCGGGCCGGGTAAGCGCTTCGACCGCCTGGTCGATGATTTCGGTTTTGGCGCCGGTCGGATTGCTCTTGATGGTGTTGGTGTCCCATTTGCTGGCCGCAGTCGGACTGCTGTATCTGGCAATTAACCTGGCCTATTCTCTGGGGGCCAAGCGGCTGGCCTTAATTGACGTGATGCTGGTCGCCAGCGGCTACGTCATTCGGGTAGCAGCCGGGGCTATTGCCATTGGGGTGGCTCCGTCTCCCTGGCTTTATACCACATTGGCGTCGGCGGCCTTGTTTGTAGTTCTCGGCAAACGCTACGCCGAAGTCCGCCTGACCGGAGAAAACCCGGAGGCCCAGCGCCCGGTGTTAGGACAGTACCCTGGGCCTTTCGTCGCTCAACTGTTAACCATTGCGGCGGCAGCCTCTTTAGTCAGTTACACCCTTTATACGGTGGAAGCGGCCAATTTGCCGGCTAACAATTCCATGCTGCTCACCATTCCTTTGGTGGCCTATGGTCTCTTCCGCTTCCTGTACCTGGTGCATACCAGCAGCGAGGCGGAATACCCGGAGTTGTTAATTATCCGAGACTTGCCTATGCTATTATCGGTTGCAGCCTGGATATGTGCCTCCGGTCTGATTCTGCTGCTGAACAGTTAGGCGGGCGAGTCGGTGGTTGGAACAGCTTATCCGGTACCGCAATGGCAACGAATTCATGCGCCTTAAAGGAAAGCCCAAAGGTAAAGTTATAGGAGCCACGGCCCATGCGAGAATCCATTAACCCGACTCCATTGCCGGCCGAACCCGGAACCGAACCCGGAGCCAAACCCGGTAATAAGCCAACCGGTCGTTCGGTAGTATCCGTTGTAGCCACTCGCCCGGAAACGGTACTGGAAGATGTTGGCCGCGCGATGTTGTTGGCCGGGGTGGAGCAGACCCTCGCCCCGGACTTGGCAACTCTACTAAAGATTAATATCTCCTGGCAGCATTGGTATCCGGGCTGCTCTACTACCCCCTGGCAATTGGAAGGCGTAATCAATGCTTTACATAACCTGGGCCACCAGGACTTGATCGGCGCCCACAACGGCACGGTGGTGGTGGATTCCTTCGAGGGAGAGGAAAAGAATAAGCATAAGGCGGTGCAGGACCGTTATAACTTGCCGGTGGTTCATTTGGATACACCGCCAAACCGCTGGGTAGATTACCGCCCGAAGGCAGAGATGCTGGTACTGGACGATATTTTCCCGGAGGGCATACAAATACCGGAAATCTTCGAGGGCAAGAATATTATTCACCTGCCCACCATGAAAACCCACGTTTTCACCACGATGACCGGGGCGATGAAGAATGCTTTCGGGGGACTGCTGCACCGTAAGCGCCACTGGACCCACTCGGTGATTCACGAAACGTTAGTGGATTTGCTGGCAATCCAGCAGGAAATTCACCCAGGTATCTTCGCCGTGATGGACGGCACTTTTGCCGGGGACGGCCCCGGGCCCCGGGCCATGCGCTGGCACATCAAGGACCGGATTCTGGCCGGCGCCGACCAGGTAGCTATTGACGCCGTTGCCGCCCACATGATGGGCTTCGACCCGATGAGCATCAAGTTTATACGGTTGGCCCACGAGCGTGGTTTGGGCTGCGGGGACATCGCTCAAATCGAGGTGGTGGGCGAGGACATCAGCGGCGTAAACTGGGGCTTTTCCGGCGTGGAAAATACTCTTGCCAGCCGGGGGCAAAAGCTCATTTATTGGGGGAAGCTCAAGTCTCTGGAAAAGATTTTATTGCAGAGTCCCATAGCAAGCTGGGCCTTCCTGGCTTCCAACCTTTACCATAACGGGTATTGGCTGAATACCCACGGCCGTCGCCGCATCAAGGCCGCCCTCAAAACGGAGTGGGGCCAACTGTTCCAGTCCTATTAGCCGCTTAACCGCCGATACGCCGTGATTGGCCGGGGATTCCTAGTGACGCAGGCTCCCTGGTCTAAATTGGGGCATCAGGACAGGAACCGGCGCCTTGCCTCCGCCTCGGCCTGTTGGTAAACCTCCTGGAGCGGGCGTCCGGTTTCCAGGGCTATGCGGCGGCAATCCTCGTACTCCGGCGCCGCGCCGACCGCTTCTCCGGCCAGCGACTTTACCTTAACGTTGATCAGTCCCAAGTCGGTTTCCATTGCCACGACTTCTCGCTCCGCCACGTATCGCTCCACCGCGCGGGTGCGTATTCCCAAAGTGGGCGTTTCCCTCAGGATTAGCTCAACAGCGGCATGCTCCAGGTTTTGGGGCAGCAGCGCCGACAGAATTACTCCCGGCCGGTTCTTTTTCATCTGGATCGGCGTATGCCATACGTCCAGGGCGCCCAGGGCAAAGAGCCTTTCTTGGGTATAGCCCAGCACCTCGCCGGTAACGTCGTCCAGGTTGGTTTCCAGCAGGACAATGCTTGCCTGACGTAGGGCCGCAGGTGTATTGAGAGCGGCATTTTCGGCCCGCTCGCCCAACCAAATTCGCACCACGTTGGGAAAAAGCTCCGGGTCTTTGCCGCCTAATCCGACACCAACGCCGATAACCGACATCGCGGGCCGCTCAAAATTTGCCATGCCGGTAATAATTGCTGCTCCCGTCGGAGTGGTTAACTCTCCAACACCTTGATGGATGGGCAATTCGGCGCTTACCGGCGCGCCGGCCATCGCCACCAGTTCCAGAGTAGCCGGGGCTGGGTTGGAATAGCCCCCGGGCCGACGGGGAGAGGTGGCTTCGCCCAGCACCAGGGGGGCGGCATACACCTCGGTAATTTCCAGCAGATGAAGCCCGATAACGAAACCCACCACATCCACCAGGGTATCTACCGTCCCCAGCTCTTCCAGTTCCAGGGCTGCCGGCGCTTCCCCGTGTACCCGGCTCTCGGCTTGCCACAGGGGGTTGAGGATTTTGGCTGACTGATTCTTGACCGGCTCCGGCAGAGGGCTGGATGCAACAATATCCAACTGGGCGCGGGGTGACAGGCGGCGGTTGCCGTTGATAGTGACGGTTAGCTTGGTTCCCCGGACTTCGCAGCGGGTGTCCTGGGCAGCGGAGAGTGCATAGCCGCCAATGTCCAGCTTGTCCAACTCTTGCCGCAGTGCGTCCAGAGACAGACCCAAGTCCAGCAGGGCGCCCAGAAGCATGTCTCCGCTGGCTCCGCCGATGGATTGGATGTAGGCTGTTTTCATTAAACCGCACTCAAGACCACAGGTAGTGAAGGAACCGCGCCGGATTTCTAATCCGGCAATCTTGTCCGAGGGGATGCCGGAAAGTGTCCGCAGGCCGTCGCTATACCAAAAGGTTCTTTTCCGATGGTTTCAACTGGTCATTCAGGCTGCCGGAGCGCAGCCCGGAAAGGTCCAGGGAGACCCACAGGTAACCAATCCGCTTCAGGTTTTCCACAATTTCGAGTCGTTGGGCAAAAGCCAGTTCAATTTCCGCCTCGCCTACTTCAATGCGGCAAAGTTTGTCGTGGTGCCGGGCGCGCACCTCTCGCAGTCCCAGCCCGCGCAGATAGTCTTCGGCCTGCTCAATACGGGACAAGGTTTCCACGCTTACCGGAATGCCGTAGGGAATGCGGGACGACAGGCAAGGCTGCGCCGGTTTGTCCCAGACCGGCATGTCCAGGTGGCGCGCCAATTGCCTTACCATTTCTTTGTTCAATTGGGCTTCGACCAGCGGGCTGCGTACTCGATGCTCCGAGGCGGCTTGCAGCCCCGGCCGGTAGTCTCCCAAGTCGCCGGTGTTGGCTCCGTTGGCTACCCAGGCGAAACCCTCAGTTTCAGCCAATTGGCACAGCTCGGTGTAAAGCTCGGTCTTGCAAAAGTAGCAGCGGGCCGGAGAGTTAGCCACATAGCCCTCCCGCTCCAACTCCGCAGTCCGAACAGTGCGGTGGGCAAAACCGAAACGGTCGGCCAATTCGGTAGCGCCCTCCAGCTCCCGGGTTGCGAGAGCCGGGGATACGGCCGTGACCGCCAGTGCCTGCGGACCCAGCACCCGGTGGGCCGTGACTGCCAGCAATGCGCTGTCCACCCCGCCGGAGTAAGCGACGATGACCGACTTCATTTCCTGGAGGATGGCCTCCAGTTTAGCCAGAGATTCGGTCGCGGCTGCGCCGTCCGGCTGCGTGGTTGGACTAGCTTCCGTAGTGGACACGGATTGGGTGGTCGAGATAGTTCTTTTTGCCATCGGCCCCGCCTTGTTGTTAAAATAGGCCAAGGTAAGTTGCCAGTGGTTGCCGCCGGGTAAGAAGAAAGATAAGAACACGACCGCCCTATTATATCAGTATCAGTAAAGACGGCTGGGGCGGCGCAAGGAAGTAGGGTTGACCGTCCAGAGAATCAGCGCCGTCACCTTCGCGGTACGGAACATGGCCCGATCGGTAGTTTTCTACCGAGACCAAGTGGGATTGACCCTGCTTTACGGGGGAGAGACTGCCGAGTTCACCAGCTTCCGGGTGGGGGACAACTATCTGAACATTATGGTCAGTGCGGCGGAAATTTCCTGGTGGGGCCGGACTATTTTCTACGTTGATGACGTCGACGCTTTGCATCGTAAACTCGTGAACTTGGGGTTGAGTACTGACACCGCCCCTCAAGACGCGTCCTGGGGAGAACGGTATTTCCATATCACGGACCCGGACGGCCACGAATTAAGCTTTGCTCGCCGGTTGTGACCTACGCCTCCACTGAATCCTCCGGCAGAGTATCCAGTTGTTTGACAAAATGCTGGACTCGCATTACGCCGTAGGACTGCTCGCCGGTTAGCCGATACCCAAACTTTTGGTACATGGCTATGGCCGGCTGTAATTGGGTGACGGTGGTCAAACTAATACGTCGGTAGTCTTTTTCCCGGCAGAATGCCTCGGTTGTCTCCAGGAGTTTCCAGCCAATACCCATGCGGCGAGTGTCGGCAGCTACGCTCATCCGGCGCAACTCGGCGTCCTCGGGGCTGCGGCGCTGGATTCCAACCATGCCCTTGACTTGGCCCGCAATATCCGCCACCCAGAAATGAGAACCGGGTTCGGCGAGGTAGTGGAAAGGAATGTCGGCCAGGTCGTCAGCCAAAGAGCGCCGGATATAATTTTGTACGGCCTCTTCCAGCCCGGCGGCAAAATCCATCTGGCCGAGGGCGAATAACCGGCGCACTGCTTCAGCGTCGGAAGTCCGGAAGGTGCGGATATCTAGCATATTCAGAGCAGATAACCTGGCTGAGTTATAGCTGAGGCAGTCTATACGTTGACCAGAAAGTTGATGACATCCCCGTCCTTCACCGGGTAAGTCTTGCCTTCCGAGCGCAGTACCCCTTCTTTGCGGCCCTGGGCAATGTTGCCGCAGCGCTGCAAGTCTTCATAGGGAATGACTTCGGCGCGAATGAAGCCGCGAAGAAAATCGGAATGAATCGTCCCCGCCGCCTCCTGCGCCGGTATGCCGTCGGGCACACTCCAGGCTCGGACTTCGTCCGGCCCGACGGTCAGGAAGGAGATCAGGCCCAGAGTCTGGTAGCTGGTACGAATAACCCGGGCCAGAGCCGACTCGTCCAACCCCAGGTCGGCGCGGAACTCGGCTTCTTCCTCCGGAGGCATTAAGGCCAACTCCGCTTCCAGCTTGGCGCTCAAGCAAACCTCGCCCAGCTCCGCCGCTCCCGGCAGTTCCAGGCCGAATTCTTCCAGCGCCGGCTCCGGACCGTCTTCGTCGGTATTGAAAGCCACGATTATCGGCTTACCGGTCAGCAGTTGATAATTGGCTAAAAATGTGGTCTCGGACTCGGTGCATTGCTGGCTCCGCAAGGGTATCCCCGACTCCAGGGATTCCTTTACTTTCTGCAGCAGCTCCAGTTGGCGGGTCAACACCGGGCGCTCAGCTACCTTGGACTTCTTGAAGCCGTCCTCCAGTCGTTCCAGGGCCCGTTCGATAGCTTCCAGGTCGGCGAAGGTTAATTCACCCAGCATAGTTTCCAGGTCCCGCTTGGAGTCAACGGTTTCCATCGGGTGCACCACTGCCGGGTTATTAAAGGCACGGACTACCAGCAAAAAGGCGTCCGCCCCCTGCAGGATATTGCGATACTTGCCGACGATGCCCTGGGACTTGGCTAGCGCCTCCGGTCCGGGCACGTCCCAGTACTCTATCTCCGCCGGAACTACTTTCCGGGGGTTATACATTCCGGTCAGCACTTCAAGCCGGGGGTCGGGAACCTTCACCGTGCCCAGGTGCATTTCGGTAGCCGAGCCGCTGGCGCCGGTAGTATCGGCGCGGCCGCGGGTCAGCGCATTAAAAACGGTGGTCTTGCCGCTTTGGGGCAGACCGATAATTCCAATGTCCATAGTTTGTTGATACTCGCTTTTTTGGTTTATCCACCATGAGATGAGTGGATGGGAGTTATGGACACTCTACCGATGTTGGAATTGTCTTACCCCACCGCTGTAGATAGAACTCAGAATGGGCGATTGCTGTCCGTGCCAGTGGATGCCCAAGTAGTGCTTTGCGCGGGTAGCAGCTAGGTACAACAACTTCTTGTTGAAGACGGTATCAGTGAATGTCTGGTTAACTCCCAAAACGATAACAGCGTCGTACTCCAATCCCTTGGTGTAAGGGATGCGGGCAAAGAAAGTCGTGGCGTTACTGTGGCGCTCCTGGCCGATGCGGACTACGTCATCCCTCCCCAACGCCGTGAGGACATCCTGAAACCGGTTCAGGTTGCCAGTGTCACGGAGCAATATGGCAATGGTGGCATTTTCCAGGCCGTCCAGTGAACGAATCCTGGACAGATCTTCCAAGACGTAGTGGTACATATCTTGGGCCCGGCCATGGCTATGGTATTCGGGGCGATACCCGTCCCGGCCAAAGGGTTTAGGGGCAGGTAGGTTGGTATCAAACTGCCGCAGGATACGATTGTTGAATCTGGTAATGTGGCTGTTGGAACGATAGGAAGTTCGAGCGTACTGCACCGCTATATCCGACTTACCGAAGATACGATTAAGTTCTTGCCACCGATTTATTCCCCGGTAGCCGGTAAGGCGTTGTGCCGTATCGCCGAGGATGGTAAACCAGTTATTGGACGAGCTAATGCCAATCAACTTGAATTCCAATGGGGACAGGTCTTGCGATTCATCAACTACAATATGGCGATAACGCTGAGCGATAGTCTCGTTGAGCAAATGGTCCATATAAGCCAGACCGCCCCGATCCGAGTCTTGAAAGCCGTTGTTAAGCATACTCCGGGCAGAATCGGTCAACGCATTCGCGTCCTCTACAGTGAGGTTGCCTTTTGCTGCCTTATATACTCGCTCCGGGTTAGACAGCACGGCGGCGTATTCTTGCCGGAAGTCAAGGGTCGGCCACGCCGAGTCACACCAAGGTGCTACAAAGTCATTCTGTAAGTCGCGGCGCAGCAGGATTGGTTGCTCCCTGTACCCACGTAATGTAATACGCCGTCTTTCCCAAACTAAACTGGTAATGCGGTTGATGAAGTCCTGACGGCGACGGTTCAAGCGATAGTTTTCTCCCAAATTGGAGAACACGGCTCTAACCGCTTCCCCGATTTGACTGGATTGAATCGTAATACCATTTCCGTCATCCAGACCGGGCATTCTTACGGTCAAGGCCGGGAGATTTAGACAATCTTTTCTGACGCGGATTGCTAATTGACGGACTTGGCGTAGCAAGGACTGGGCCATTTCAAGGGAGCCTTTGAAGGATTCGGCTTTTTCATTGAACCGCGTTAACTCCCCCTTGTCCAGCAGGTTATCCCAAACTCCAGACCCAATTCTTGGCCGGGCCGACTGTTGGCCGTTGAGCCAATCGCCGAACGTTATCTGCTTTACTTGCTGCTGTACTCCCAAGGAAGGCAGGATGTCTGCTGCATATTCCAAGAAGGCTTTGGACGGGCCTATGAACAGGGTATCGGCAGGTGTGGGTCTTTCTCGTACGGGTATGTCGTTATGGGGGGACAGCAACCAGGCGATTCGGTGCAAGCCAATCTCGCTTTTGCCGCTGCCAGCTGCGCCCTGCACGATGAGAACCTTGTCGCTGACGTTGGCGATGTTCTCATATTGTTCCGGTTCAATGGTCTCAATGATGACCTGTAAGTGCCCTTCCCCGTCGCCGGCCTTACTCAGGGCCTTAGCCAATACGTTCTGCCGGGCCGTAGCGGGGGCTGGGAGTTGCCTGCGGAACAAATCGTTCAGTTCTTCCAGACTCTGGCGGCGAATTCTCAGGTATCGCTTGAGGTCAACTCGGGTGGGAATGTATCCCTTGGGCGCAGTGTACCCATCCTCGTAACTCTGGGAGTACCACAGGCGGGCTACTGGAACTGTCCAACTGATAACATGGTTTCCGTCAGGGCATTGGATGTGGGCGATACCTATGTAGATGGTTCGTGGGTGCATTGGCAGGTCAGCAGTTTCACCATCGACTGGGACAGGATCGGCTTCACTTCTGTCCCGATGGAAATAATCGAGGCGGCCAAAATAGGGCTGGTCAAGGGCGGAATACAGGTTATCGGATTGCCCTACCAAGACTGCCTGGATAGCATCGGCAGTTTCTTGATAGGCGGCCCTAGCCGGCATCCGCCGTCCCAACGCATCCCTTTCCTGTTTGATATGTTCAATGACTTCAGACAACTTATCCTTTTCCTCTTGATAAGCTGTTTGCAAGTACCTCTGCTCTGGAGTTTGGTTACCCTCATCGAGTTGAACCATTAGACCAACTTCCTTGCACCTTTCATGTGAATTTGCCTAGGCGGATAAATCCGGCCCAGCTTCAGTCCCGCGCCAGCACCACCGTCCCGGTTGAAGACAAAGACCCGCCGGTACCGTTGACCAGGGAAACCTTGGCATTTCCGTCGGAGGTCTTGCTTTTTACCTGGCGGTCTCCACATTCGCCCCGCAGTTGGCGTACCGCCTCTACCAGCAGGAAGCTGCCGTACATTCCGGGGTGGGTGTAGGACAGACCGCCGCCGCTGGTGTTTAATGCGAAGTCCCCGCCGGGGGCGGTGCGCTGGTTCGCTACAAAATCGGGAGCTTCGCCGGGCCCGCAGAACCCCAGGCTTTCCAGGGTCAGCATCACGGTGTAGGTAAAGGAGTCGTAAATCATCGTCAAGTCAATGTCGCTGTGAGTCAGGCCGGCCCGGCTCAGCGCTTTGGGACCGGTCTCCCGGGCGATTAGCGAAGTGTAGGACGGCATCATACTGATGAGGTTGTGGTCATGCCCTTCCGCCGCGCCCAATACCCAAACCGGTTCCTTTCGGCAATTGGCGGCCTTTTCGGCAGTGGTAACCACAATGGCCGCCCCGGAGTCGGTGACCAGGCAGCAGTCAAACAGGTGGAAGGGCCAGGAAACCCATCGCGAGTTGTGATAATCGTCAAAGCTCATTGGCGTTTCGTGCATTGCCGCCTTGCGATTCAGGTTGGCCCACTTGCGGGTGGATACCGCAATTTCCGCCATGGCCTGCCGTGCCCGGTCTTCTCCGTATTCGTGCATATAGCGGGTACAGGCCATTGAATAGTTAATCGGCTGCCCGATTAGACCGTAGGGAGCCTCGTACTGGGCTACCGGCAGATTTGCGTCCCCGGGAACTCGTGCTCGGGTTGATCGTCCCGCCTGCCCGTGAGTTATCAGCACGGTGTCGCAGTAACCGGCCCGGATGGCGGCGGCGGCATGGGCCACGTGGATGACAAAGGATGAGCCGCCCACTGAGGTATTGTCGGTAAAGCCGGGTTGGATTCCCAGGTATTCCGCAGTGGCCAGGGTCGAGAACCCGGCGGTGAGCAGGCCGTTAACTTCCGACTTGGCAATCCCGGCGTCCTCCAGGGCGTTGTAGGCCGCTTCGGCATGGTGCTGCAGGGACGACTTGTTGGGCACCGTCCCCATCTCGTCGGACTCGGCTACACCCACGATTGCTATGTCCCGTTCTCGGACTGATTGTGTTGCCATGCTGCTCTTCCCTCCCGGGCCGAAAGCCCGAAGTTTAATGGGCGAGGAAATTGTCCGTCTTTCCTCTTGCCCTTTCCGTATTAGTTATTTAAAAGCTTGTTCGCTTATCCTATAGCCCTTGGTCGTCGCAGTTTGAAGCTGCGGTTCCCATTTCAAGTAAGTCAAGCTGGTTTCAAGTAAGTTAAGCTGGTAAGAACGGAATTGATGTTACACCACGAAAGCGTAGTTGGACAATGCTTGAATCGGGCAGCTTTTATTTCCCGGGTTTCTTGTCGGGCTAGTTGCATCTATGCCCTGCCGCAAAAGTGCTAAAATACTACCGTGTGGACGGGTAAATGAACTTTAGTGGGTGATTCCCGAATGAAGTTCCCCGGCCGCAAATAGTTTTAGTGTTTTCCAACGTCATAGCGCACGACGTAAACGAGGTAAAAGATGCCCCGCAATTTCTGGATGGTTACCTGCAACGAAGAAAACTTTAACATTACCAGAAGCATGGGCTTTACGATCCAGGGCCTGAAATCCGAATACCGGCGTAAGGTGCAACGGGTGGAAACGGATGACCGGGTGCTCTATTACGTGTTGGGCATACGCCGGTTTGCCGCCACCGCCACGGTTACCGTCCCTTATGAAGAAGTGGACACCGGTATCTGGCATAACGAGGGGAGCGCTTCCTGGCCTTACCGGATCGAAATCAAGCCGGAAGTGGTTCTGGACGAGGCCCAATACATCCCGGCGGGACTATTGGCCCACCGCTTGGACTACATTCGCCGCTGGCCTCCGGAGAATTGGTACATGGCCTTCCAGGGGAACCTGCATTTGTTGCCCAAGGGCGACTTCTTCCTGATTGAAGAGGAGATGAAGAAGCTCAAGTTTGGCCCCAACTACATTCCGGAGCCGGCGCCAACTCTGCAGCCAAGCAGAACCCGCAAGCAGCGCAAGCCGACTTCCCGCCGTGACGCCGCAGCTATACCCTCCGCCAGTCCGTCAAGCTCCTGACTCTATACGGCCAGGTCTGGCAATAGTCGGCCGGTCATGCTCAAGTCCGCACGACCGGAGGTTGTCGAAGGGCCGGTACTTAACCACCGCTCATCCAGAGCTTTTCCCAAAACCGGTCCTCGGCGAGCAGTTTTCCAAGAACAATTTAAGGAACCTGATCCTAAGCGGCCAGGGTCTATGAAGTTTAGTCGGTCGGCTCGATTGCGCGGCTTGTCGCTATGCCGGATGCTGGTTAGCCAGGGCTTCTCGAATCTCCGCCAACACTTCCGGGCTGGTCTCAACTTCTGCCGCCCGACTCAAAGAGGCGTGGGCCGGTTCGCCGCCGATTTCTCCCAGGGCCCAGGCAGCATGGCCTCTTACCAAATCTTCCCCGTGAATCAGGGCGCGGACTAATGCCGGAACCGTCTCCGAATTCTTGAGGTTTCCCAAGGCGACACAGGCGTTCCGTTGCAGCCCCACTCGCTTCGCTCTCAGAATTGGCGTGCCGCGAAACCGTTCACGGAAATCCTCCTCGGACATTCCCAGAATCTCGACCAGATCCCCTGCTGCCAATTCCCGTTTCCCAAAAGTAGGTTCGGCGGTGGCCTGAGCCTTGCGGTTCACCGGGCATACTTCCTGGCAAATGTCGCAGCCGAAAATCCAGTCCAGCATCAGCGGGCGCATTTCCCGGGGTATCGGCCCTCGGTTTTCGATGGTCAGATGGGAGATGCAGCGGGAATTGTCAATCACGTAAGGGGCGACGATAGCCCCGGTGGGGCAGGCGTCAATGCACCGCACACAGTTGCCGCAAGTCTTTTGCAAGGGTGTATCCGGCTCCATTTCCAGGTCGGTAATCACTTGGCCCAGAAAAACCCAGGAGCCGAATTCTCCGGTTAGGATGTTGGTGTTCTTGCCGAACCAGCCCAGCCCGGAACGAGCGGCGGCGGCCCGGTCCAGCATCGGCCCGTCGTCCACGTACCAGCGGGCAGCTATACCGATATCCAGTTGGTCGGATAAACCCGCAACATAGGCCCGCATCCGCTGCTTCATAACCTTGTGATAGTCCTTGCCTCGGGCGTACCGGGCCACCTTGCCGTTTGGTACCGGTACTACAACCGGCGCGGGTTGGCCGGAAGCCGCCGGAACCGGCTCTTCGGATGCCAAGGCGGAGGCGGAGGGGGAGGGGGAGGGGGAGGCCGGAGGTGGGGAAGGGGCGGGATAATAGTTAACGCCAAGGCAGATTATCGAGCGCGCCCCAGGCAACAATTCTTGAGGACGGGAGCCTCGGACAACTCGTGCCTCGTGGTACCAGGGCAGTCCGTCCATCAAACCCGCCCGGATTCGTTCGATAGCGATGTCCCGGTCCCGGTCAAACTCCTCGGCGGAGGTGACCCGAACCAGGTCAAACCCCAACTTACGGGCATATTCCTTAACCAGGAACTTGATGTCGGTCGTGGTGTCGGTCGTGGGATCGGCCATGTTTTCGGCGGTGGCGCCGGTACCGGCGTCGGATTTGTTCCTTGCGATGGCCATGTCGGTCTTTGCCTCGGCGGTGGATTCAGGTGGGAGAAATGACGCCAATTCGGAGTCGGCTGCCAAGTATCGAGTGAGGTCAGGATTCCAGGTTTTCTCCCTGAAACCTTCCGGTATAGCCCTGGTCAACCGGGCGGGCCAGGTAGAAGAACACCAACTGCATCAGCCGCGCCCCTTGCTGCAGTCTGAACCCCGCCGGGTTTTGTATCGAAAGCAACGCTTGTGACCGGCCCCGATAGCCGGCGTCCCATACGGCAGTGTGCAAGCTGACCCCGCTGCGCAACAGGCTGGAACGCGGCCGACCCAGGGCCATCAAGTCCAAGGGCAGGTTAACTATTTCGTTAAAGGTCACCAGGTATGGCCCCGGCGGTAGATGGAGCCACCCGTCCGGGCCGAACGCCAACGGCTCCGTGTCCGAGAACTCCCGTTGCTGCGGGTCTTTACCGATGCTCCCCGACGAACGGAACCGGGAAACTTCCTTCAAACTCAGGTCAAAGCCGTTGGTCTGGAGCTGTTCCTCCAGCGACAGGAGTTCCTCCACGAGGGGAGGCTCCCCCGCAATCAGGTCGCGGATTGTTGTCCGATCTAATGCTGCGCCGTTCAATTCTCGGCCAAAAATACCGGCACGGTGGGCCAAATGTCGGTTCGGCTTTCCCGTGCCGGGGAATACGGCGCCGGAGATTGTTCTGGAGATACGGCGTCCGGCAACGCCCCCAAATTGGTCCGGCTTCCCGGCTCTCGCCTGCGGGACCGGAGGAATAAGATTACCCCTGGTTTCTAGTCGTGCATGAAGTCCCGAACATCGGCAGGCAACGGTACAAACTTCGGTATCTCGGTTACCACCGCCTGGGTGGTGAGGAGCATACCGGCGATGCTGCCGGCGTTTTGCAGGGCCGAGCGGGTTACTTTGGCCGGGTCAATGATGCCAGCCTCGATGAGGTGGGTATATTCGCCCTTCTCAGCGTCAAAGCCCCAGTCGCCCTCGCCCTTCCTGATGTTTTCCAACACTACCTGGCCCGGGTAACCGGCGTTCTCGGCAATAAGCATCAGCGGCTCGCTCAGGGCGTCCCGAATTAACCTGACCCCCAGGGCTTCTTCACTGGACAAGCTATGCTGTAAATCATCCAGAACATGTTCGGTGCGAACCAGGGTGACCCCGCCTCCGGGGACTATTCCCTCTTCCACCGCGGCTCGGGTAGCGGAAAGGGCATCCTCGGTGCGGGATTTACGCTCGTTCAATTCGGGTTCGGTGGCAGCGCCGACTCGGATGACCGCCACGCCTCCAACCATCGCCGCCAGCCGCTCTTGCAGCTTTTCCCGGTCATAGTCGGAGGTAGTCTCTTCAATTTGGACTCGTATCTGGGCTACCCGGCTTTCCGTTGCCTCAGCAGCGCCTCGGCCTTCAACGATGGTGGTTTCGTCTTTGAGCGCGAACACGCGGCGGGCCGAGCCCAAGTGGGAAATTTCGACGGTGTCCAGGGAAAGCCCGATATCGGAGCTAATGACCGTAGCGCCGGTCATAACCGCAATATCCTCCAGCAAGGCCTTGCGCCGGTCACCAAAGCCGGGGGCCTTTATCGCTACGCAGTTGACTGTGCCCCGCAGTTTGTTGACCACCAGGGTAGCCAGCGCCTCCCCGTCCACATCCTCAGCGATTATGACCAGTGGGCGTCCTCCGGCCTGGGCCACCTTTTCCAGGGTCGGCACAATGTCGTTGACCCGGCTGACCTTCCCGTCGGTAATCAGAATCAGGGGTTCATCCAGGCTGACTTCCATTCGCTGGGCGTCGGTGACGAAATAGGGAGACAGGTAGCCCCGGTCCAGGCGCATACCCTCAACAAAGTCCAGGTCGTCGGTCATGCTCTTGGACTCTTCGATAGTTATGACCCCTTCCCGGCCTACCTTATCCATTGCTTCGGCGATTAGCTCGGCGATGCTCTCTTCGTGGGCCGACAGCGCCGCGACCCGAGCTATCTGCTCTCGGTTTTCCACCGGAATTGCCATATTGGCCAGCTCAGTCACCACGGCTTTCACGGCCTTATCAATGCCGGACTTCAGGACCATGCCGCTGGCTCCGGCGGCGATATTCATGAAGCCGCGGTGGACAATGGATCGGGTCAGGACTACTGAAGTGGTAGTGCCGTCGCCGACCACGTCGTTGGTCTTGGAAGCGGCCTCTTTTACTATTTGAGCGCCCATATTCTCGTAAACATTGGGTAGTTCAACTTCCTTGGCTATGGTTACGCCATCGCTGCAAACCACGGGCAGCGACCACATTCGGTTTAACAAAACGTTGCGCCCGCTGGGGCCGAGAGTAACTCCCACTACCCGACCCAGTACATCAATGCCTCGCATCAAACTGGCCCGAGCCTGTTCATCAAAAATTATCTGTTTATCTGCCATACCTACTTCCTTTTACCTCCGTCATAACTTATCGCCGCCGAGGGTCGGCAGCTTCTAAATTCAGGTTGACCGAATCTTGTGGATACTTCCATTATACATACTACAGATATTGCGTTAGGCCCGGCGGATTGTCAACCGTTGGCCCTATGGCAGCCGGTTCCATGCCGGTTCCATGCCGGTTCCGGCTTTTTCTGCCGCTTGTGCCCTTTACCGCCAGGACTGGGGCGGCCCCCATAAACGTACTCCTTCCTTCCCTTCCACCGCTTCGGTCAGCTCGGCGATGGTCAGTTTTAACACCGGATGGACCAATTCTCCGGCTAGCTCTGCCAGGGGCATCAGCGCAAATGCCCGCTGCGCCAATCGGGGATGGGGTATCTGCAAGTCGGGAGTTTCCCATTCAATAATCCGGCTGCCGAAAAGGAGGATGTCTATGTCAATCGGACGGGGCCCAAAGCGGATACCGGGCCTTCTGCCCAGGCGCCCCTCCGTTTCTTTGGCTAATTGCAGCAATTGGGCCGGTTCCAGGGTGGTTTCCACTGCCGCCACGCAGTTCAAAAAAGGCGACTGCTCGGTGTAACCCCAAGGTTCAGTCTCGTAAACCGATGAGCAGCCAACAATGGCAACCCCTTCCGCATCTGCCAGAATTGTCCGAGCGCGAGCCAAGTTAGCTTGTCGCCGGCCCATATTGGAGCCGAAACCCAAGTAAGCAGTAACCGCGCCGCCGGTTTCCGGTTTCAATACAGCGATTCCCGCCTTAGAACTTCCAACCGGTCGGCCTCCAGCCTCGGATAACCGCGTCGCTCATCCGGCAGACCCGCGCCATCTCCTTCACGTCATGCACTCGGACAATATCGGCGCCTCCGGCAATGGAGAGGGCAACCGTGGCAGCGGTGCCTTCCAGACGCTCCTCCACCGGCAAATCGAGTACCAGGCCGATGGTGGATTTTCGGGAAGTCCCGACCAGTATCGGATAACCCAGGGCTTTAAACTCCGGTAAGCGCCGCAAAATCTCCAGGTTGTGGTCCGGGGTCTTGCCGAACCCGATTCCCGGGTCAAGAATAATGCTTTCAACGGGTACTCCGGCTTGACGTGCCAGTTCAGCGCTTTGGTTCAGGCTGTCGAATATCTCCGGCAGCAACCGGCGGTACTTACGGGTTTTTTGGTTGTGCATCAATATGAGCGGGGCGCCGGATTGGGCAGCTACTTCGGCCAGTTGGGGATCGGCCTTGCCTCCCCGGATATTGTTGATTATTGTCGCCCCCGACACAATAGCCTGACGGGCTACCGGGGCCTTGTAAGTGTCCACACTGATTGGGACTCTAACCCGGTGAGCTATTGCTTCCAGCGCCGGTATTAGCAGCTTCAGCTCTTCGTCCGGGCTGACCGGAGTTGAGCCGGGGCGGGTAGATTCGGCTCCCAGGTCCAGAAAATCGGCGCCGTCCTCCTCAAACCGAAGGGCCTGCTCCACAACTGCCGGCAGGTCTGCGCCCAAGCCGTCGCCGGAGAAGGAATCGGGGCTAATGTTGATGATTCCCATCACGTAGGTTCGGGAACCCCAGGTCAGCGGTTCGCCTCGGGCCACGGTCAAATCGGTCAGGCGGCGGATGTTCGGAGGCATAATAGCTTTTCAGGTTATGTTGGGGGCGCACCGGAAGATTCTGACCAGGTGCAAGGAACTCATCCGGTCGGTTAAGGGACAAACATTCGGTTCCTATGGCACGTAGGTACTCATGTAGGTAATGGGGATATAGTAGCACAGGCCGGTTTGCGGAGAAAGAGCCATTCCCCTTATTCGAGCATTGTGGGGGTGTAGGTGGCCCAGGGACGCCGGGAGGTCAAATTGGGCTTGCCCCGAGGTTATATACTATCGCTTGCTATAAGTTATAATGTAGCCGGATTTGAGGCAAACCCAAATCTAGCCGGGCATCTCCCTCATCCGGCGTACTTTAAGCTTGGAAGCAGGAAAGTTTGGCGGCGCAAAAGGCGGGCTTGCCGGACGTAATGCAGTCAGGCAGTAGGAATCCCAGGAGCGGTAGTGGCGACCGAAAAGCGAATTATTGACCGTAAGATAGAAACCCTGCATGAAATGCGCCAGGCGGCCCGAAATGGCGGTGGGCCGCAGCGCATTGAACAGCAGCGCCTTCGTGGCAAGTTTACCGCCCGGGAACGTCTGGCCCGCTTGATGGACGAGGGAACCTTCCAGGAAATTGACTCCTTTGTCACCCACCGCACAACCGACTTCGGCTTGGCTGACCGCAAGGTGCTGGGCGATGCGGTGGTCACCGGCTATGGCCGGGTTGACGGACGCCAGGTATTTGCCTATGCCCAGGATTTTACGGTCTTCGGCGGCTCTCTTTCCGAGGTAGTCGGCGAAAAAATCTGCAAAGTAATGGACATGGCGGGCAAGACCGGCTGCCCGGTAGTCGGCCTCAACGACTCCGGCGGGGCGCGTATCCAGGAGGGTGTCGTAAGCCTCGGCGCCTACGGAGATATTTTCCTGCGCAACACCCTTTATTCCGGAGTAGTGCCTCAGATTTCGGTGATTATGGGCCCGTCTGCCGGTGGGGCCGTCTATTCCCCGGCGATCACTGACTTCATATTTATGGTCAGGGGCACCGGCCAGATGTATATTACCGGCCCGGATGTGGTTAAGGCGGTGACCGGCGCCGACGTTACCCACGAGGAACTGGGCGGGGCCGACTCCCACGCTACCCGCAGCGGCGTTGCTCATTTCGTCTCTGACAACGAGGATGATTGCCTGGCCGACGTGAGGCGGTTACTCAGTTTCCTGCCTTCCAACAACCTGGCCGATTCGCCTCGAATGCCTATCGGCGACACCGTGGCCCGCAACGACCCCGACCTCCGTTACCTGGTGCCCGACGAACCTAACCGTCCCTATGATATACGCGATATCATCTACCGCATCGTGGATGTCGGCGGCGAGGAAGAATTGGAAGAAGTTCCAATTGAAGAGTTCATGGAAGTTCAGCAGGATTTCGCTCCCAACGTGGTTGTTGGTTTTGGACGGTTCAATGGCTACGCGGTCGGTATTGTCGGCAATCAACCTTCGTGCCTGGCCGGGGTGTTGGATATTGATGCCTCCGCCAAGGCCGCCCGCTTTGTCCGGTTCTGCGATTGCTTCAACATACCGCTGGTAACGTTGGTGGACGTGCCAGGGTTTATGCCCGGTGTGGACCAGGAATACGGCGGTATTATTCGTCACGGGGCCAAGTTGATCTATGCCTACGCCGAGGCCACCGTTCCCAAAGTCAGCGTTATTATCCGCAAAGCCTACGGCGGGGCCTATATCGTGATGAGCAGCAAGCACTTGCGCTCCGACATTAACCTGGCCTGGCCCTCGGCGGAAATTGCGGTCATGGGCCCGGACGGCGCGGTTAACATAATCTACCGGGATCAGATAGCTCAAGCCGACGATCCGGAGGAAATGCGCCGCCAATTAATTCAGGATTACCAGGAAAAGTTTACCAATCCCTATATCGCCGCGGGCCAGGGATTTCTGGACGACGTTATAGACCCGGCGGAAACTCGGCCCAGGATAATAAGGGCTTTGGAAATGCTGCGCAACAAACGGGACGTTTTGCCCGCCAAAAAGCACGGGAACATACCCTTGTGAGGGAATAATTTGAGCCGGTCGCAGCGTCTCTTTCCTTCGCTACCGGAGTTATGCCGATATCTTCGGCCCGCATTGAATAGGCAAATAGGCCAGTCGCCAATCCGTGAATGCAACTACCCGATATTAAGGAGCCAGGAATGGAATTCGGAATTTTCTATCAATTACCCTGCGCTGACGACCAGTTTCCGGCCAATCGTTTTGCGGACACTATTGCGCAGGCCCAACTGGCGGACCGGCTGGGATTCGATTCGGTCTGGTTGGCCGAGCTCCATTTCAACCCCAGGTTCTCAATTATGCCGGCTCCGCTGCTCCTTGGCTCCGCCATTGCCCAGACCACCGAACGGCTCAAAATCGCGACGGCGGTTAATTTAATGCCCCTGCACCATCCGGTGCGCCTGGCCGAAGAATTCGCTACCCTCGATCATATCTCTCAGGGACGAGTAATTCTGGGCACCGGCCGGGGCGCCATGGTCCGCCAGTACGCCGGTTATGGCATCGACGTTGATCAGGGACGGGAAAGGTTCGTCGAGGGACTGGACTTAGTTTTGAAGGCCTGGACCAACGATGAGCTTACTTATCAGGGCAAGTATTACCAGGTAGATGGGATAAACGTGGTGCCCAAACCCTTTCAAAAGCCCCATCCGCCGGTTTACATCGCCTCCAACAGCGAAGACACCTTTGGGTTAGTCGGCGAGTTAGGGCATAACATCCTGATTGCGCCGCTGGTAGTTTCCCTGGAAGGCGCACGCGTAGGGCTGGAAGAATATCGTGGCAAGTTGGTTGAGCATGGGCATGACCCGGCCAGGGCCCGGGTGAACATCAACGTGCTGGTGCACGTTACCCAAGACGAGGGCGGTAATTCCACCGCCGGTTTCGAATCCAGCGTCGACAATTACCTGGGCATCCTCCGGGGTAACCGTTCCCGGGTCATCTCCAACCGCGCCCGGGACCTGAGCTATGAGCACGTCTCCCACGAATTCGCCGCCATCGGCAGTCCGGAGCGGGTTATTGATAAGCTGGAATCCCTCCGGGAAATGTTCCGCCCCGATGAGTTTATGTGCTGGTTTGCCACTGGCGGCCTCGTGCCGGACCAGGACGTTCAAGAGTCAATGCGCCTCTTTGCCGAAGAAGTTATCCCCCACTTTAGCTAGGTTTCCGTGCCGGCCTTCTTCGTATTTGGTCTTAGCCGTTAGAGCGGGTAAGGTTCTTTGATGCCGCCGTCTCCGCCCCGGCCCAGGGTGTAAAATAGTGAGGCAAGGGAGGTGGATACCGGATGACATCAGAGAATTCGCTGTTTGAGTATGGCAGGCAACAACGAGCCGGAACCGACGCCCCCCTGGCGGAGCGGATGCGGCCCCGTTCTTTCGAAGAATTTGTCGGTCAGGAACATATTCTGGGTTCGGACCGTGTCCTCCGCCGCGCCATTGCCGCCGACCGGCTGCCGTCTCTGATATTGTGGGGGCCGCCCGGCAGCGGCAAGACTACGCTGGCCCGTCTGGTTGCCAGGGTTTCCCAGGCCCATTTTGATTCGGTCAGCGCGGTTACGTCCGGGGTTTCCGACCTGCGCCGGATAGTGGCGGAAGCCCGAGAGCGTCAGGGAATGCACCAGCGGCGCACCATTCTTTTCGTGGATGAAATCCACCGCTTTAACAAAGCCCAGCAGGATGTGATTCTTCCCCATGTAGAAGATGGGACGGTCACCTTCATTGGCGCCACCACGGAAAACCCTTCCTTTGAGGTTAACGCTCCACTGCTTTCGCGGTGCCGGGTGTTCACCCTCCAATCCCTGACTGCCGAGCAGGTTTCGGACATCGTCCGGCGTACCCTGGAAGACCGGGAAAGGGGGCTGGGCAGCCTGGGCATTTCCATGGACGATGCGGCGGTGGAGCACTTGGTTAATATCGCTAACGGTGATGCCCGTGTGGCGCTGAACGCTTTGGAAACCGCCGCCTTTGCCGTGCCCCCGGACGAGGAGGGGATTCGCGCTATCGGACTCGACCTGATTTCCGATGCCTTGCAGCGCCGCTCCCCAATTTATGACAAGGCCGGGGAGGGCCACTACGATACAATCTCCGCCTTTATTAAGTCGGTGCGGGGTTCCTCCCCCGATGGGGCATTGTACTGGTTGGCTCGAATGATTGAATCCGGGGAAGACCCGCTGTTTATCGCCCGCCGTCTGGTAATTTTGGCTTCGGAGGACATCGGATTGGCCGAGCCGCAGGCCTTGCCGGTTGCTGTTGCGGCCCAACAGGCAGTGCATTTTCTGGGAATGCCCGAAGGCCGCATCCCCCTGGCCCAAGCAACGGTTTACCTGGCAACCGCACCCAAAAGTAACTCGGCTTATATGGCGTTGGAGCGGGCATTGGATGATGTGCGCAACCGACCCAACGACCCGGTGCCCCTCCACCTGCGCAACGCCGTCACCGGGTTGATGCGAAATTCGGGGTACGGGAAGGGCTATCGCTACGCCCACGATTATCCCGGCCATTTCGTGGAGCAAGATTTCTTGCCCGAATCGCTTAAAGACAGCCGTTACTACCAGCCCTCGGTGGAAGGAAAGGAAAAGGAAATTGAGGAGCGTCTGCGGCAGTGGTGGGGCGAGCAGGACGGTGATAACGAATCTCAATCATCGAAATATTAAGGTGATAGCTGATGAAACGTCTCATCGCGGGCTGTAAATTTGCGAAGATAGGGCGAATACGGCTGGATAAAGATAGTGAGATGCCCCAATCACGCTATGCCAAAGCAAAGCAAAGCTCGCTGCACAAGTATGGCGACGGTCCATTCTGTCGCTTTGGTGTGGCCAAAGGTTGTAGGAAAGAGGGAGTTTACATCCTATCAGGTGGAGGTAATGAGCTTTATATTGGCCAGTGTCAAAACCTGGAAGACCGTTGGGGGCCAAGGGGGTATGGTACTATTTCCCCTCGGAACTGTTTCAAGGGCGGGCAAGAAACTAATTGCAGGATTAACAACCTGATTCTCCTAACCAGCAAAAGTGGGATAGAGCTGGCTCTCTGGTTCTATGAGATTGAAGGCGGAAAGCAGGAGCGGGTTGCAGTCGAAAGGGAATTAGTTCAAGCCCTCAAACCGACTTGGAACCGATAGATACTCTACCGTAGCCGGGCAGCATCCGTAGGTGTCCCTGTTACCCCCGGCGCAAGGCCGCAATCACCTCGGAAGATTGGACCACCTCCGCCTGGCGCGGGAAAATCCGCTGGGTCAAAAAGTCGTGCACTTCCACGTCCTGGTCGGAACAGCAATCCTCCACAACGAACAGCCGGTAATCGGCGTCGGCAGCGTAGCGGGTGGTGGAAAGTACGACTCCGCTGGTAGCGTAGCCCAGCAAGACGATTGTATCGATGTCGTTGGCCCGCAGCGTCATATCCAGGTCGGTACCGTATAGGGCATTGACCCGGTGCTTTCCCACCACAACTTCCTCGTCAATGGGTTTTACCCCTTCATGAATTACTTGCAGGGGGTCGCTGACTGCCGGCTGTCCGGAAGCTTTGCGCTGGCTAAAGGTCTTGTTCCGGTCGCTGATTTCCACGTACCCGGGACGGAACACGGTAGCCGAGTAGCAAACCAGCAACCCCGCTTCCCGTGCCGCTTGCTGCAATGCCTGAGTCTTCGCCACCACCCCCCGCTCAATGGCATGGGGCAGGGTATTCATCATTTCGGCGTAAAAATCGGCGATGAGCAAGGCGGTAGTTGATTTATTCAAGGCGATGTCAGGCATCGGCGGTGGCGCCCCCTACTGTGATTTGCCGTTGTGATTTCCAGGTTGAGTACCCAGGCTTCTAATGGTAGGTAAATGTCGGTAAGCAAATGCCGGGAAACCGGCTTTTAGCCGGCTCGATGCACTGCCATTAAGTCCGCAATGACCTTGGAAACTCTGACCAGGGTTTCTTCCACGTCGGAGCTGTCAATGTGACGGTGGGTGACCATGCGCAGGGACTGAGGCCGGGAAGGTGTCACCTTGACTCCTGCCTGGGCCAGCTCCTGAATGACCTCCGTTGCCGAGCCGACCGACGGGTTTATCTCAAAGATGACGATGTTGGTCTGTATGCTGTCCGGGTCAACGCTCAATCCCTCTATTTTAGCCAGCCCCTCGGCCAAGCGTCGGGCGTTGGCGTGGTCGTCGGCCAACCGTTCAATCATTGTATCCAGGGCGACCAGGCCGGCGGCTGCCAGTATCCCGGCTTGGCGCATACCGCCGCCAATCATTTTGCGCCACCGGCGGGCTTGGCCGATAAACTCCTCCGTGCCGCACAGGACGGAACCGACCGGACAACTCAACGCCTTGGACAAACAGAAGGAAACATCGTCCACGTTATTAACCAACTCGCTGGGGGGCACTTCAAGGGCTACTGAGGCGTTAAAAATCCGTGCCCCGTCAAGGTGCACCCGCGCTCCGGCGGCGTGGGCAATGTCGGCAACCAGCTTGGTATCGTGGGGCGTTAGAACTCCGCCGCTGCACCGGTTGTGGGTGTTCTCCAGGCAGACCATAGTAGTCGGCGGCATGTGAATGTTGCCACGGGGTCGGATGGCGCCGGCCAGGTCCTTGGGGTCAATTCTCCCTTGGTCATCGTTTGGCACCAGCCTGACTTGCGCCCCGGCAAGAGCCGATGCCCCGGCCGATTCGTTCCAGAACATATGGGCCTGGTCGCCCATAATTATCTCGTCCCCCCGCTGGCAGTAGGTCAGCGCGGCGATGAGATTGCTCATAGTACCGCTGGCGGTGAGCAGCCCGGCTTCTTTGCCCAGTAATTCAGCCGAACGCTCCTCCAGTCGATTGATTGAAGGGTCTTCCCCGTAAACGTCGTCGCCAACTTCGGCCTCGGCCATTGCCTGGCGCATCTCCGCCGTCGGATGGGTCACGGTATCGCTTCGTAAATCAATCACATTCATGGAATATGCTCCCGTAAACCGGAATTAAGGCATATTCTAGCAGGATTCCTTGCCAAACTCTACGGAGTCTTCTAATATGAACATAGTCCAGCAGGAGGAAATCAGATGCGTCAGAGTGCGGTCAGCTTCAAAGCCAAAGGACTTAATTTTGAGGGAATCGTAGCGATGCCCGATGATGTGAGCAGCGCGATTCCGGGCGTGGTAATTTGCCATCCCCACCCCCTGTTTGGCGGAAACATGGATAACAACGTGGTCACTGCCGTCTCCTTCGCGTTGGCGGATCAGGGATTTGCCACCATCCGTTTTAATTTTCGGGGTGTAGGCAACAGCGACGGCGAGCATACCAAGGGAGAATTGGAGTACCAGGAAATCCTCGGCGCCTTTGACTTGCTCAAAGCCTGGCCCGGCGTGGAGGGGCGAAACCTGGGCCTGGCCGGCTATTCCTTCGGCACTTCGGTTATCCTGGGCAGCGCTGCAGCGCAGAAAAAAGCCAAGGCCATTGCCCTGATCTCACCGCCGATACGGGCATTTCCGGATTCGGACCTGAAGAAAGGCAAAATGCCGACACTGATAATTTCCGGTGACCGGGACAAATTGGTACAGTCTGAAGAGCTGCAACCCAATTTGGACGCTTTTGCTCGTTCGCCGGTTCTGAAAATTGTAGCCGGAGCCGACCATTACTGGAATGGAATGGAACGCCAGGTAGTTGGGCCGGTGGCTGAGTTCTTCGCCGAGCATCTGAAATAATCCTCGATGACAGTACCTGAACACCGCCCGGACCCTACTGCCGAAGTTGTCCTCGAAACTGCGCCGGAAACTGCGCCGGAAACTGCGCCGGAAACTGCGCCGGAAACTGCGCCGGAAACTGCGCCGGAAACTGCGCCGGAAACTGCGCCGGAAACTGCGCCGGAAACTGCGCCGGAAACTGCGCCGGAAACTGCGCCGGAAACTGCGCCGGAAACTGCGCCTGAAACGATCCAGCAAACAGCGCCGCAAACGCCTCCGGAAATAGTGTCGGAAACGCTTCCCTCCGCTTCCCCGGCAACCTTGCTGGAGGACCCTCCGGCGGTTGATGAAGGGACGGCCGAAGACACTTCCGGTCCACCCCGAGAATTTAATCCGGAGGCAGACCTGGAGCCGGAAAAGAGCAGCAAGACCCCTATCTACAGGGACTTTACGCTACTCCAACTGGCGGCCATCGTATTTCTGATGGACCAGTTCACCAAGTTTCTGGTGCGGGAATTCCTTCCTTTTGGCTATTCCTACCCCTTCGATGGTTTTTTTCGCTTTACCCACACCCACAACACCGGAAGCGCCTTCGGGATACTGCAAGGGCAGAACACTCCCCTGATTTTCGTGTCGTTTATCGGCATTTTTGTGTTGGTGATGATTTATCGGAGCCAACCGCGCGCCACGAATCTGCTACGGACAAGTCTTGCCCTGCAGATTGGCGGCGCTTTTGGCAACTTGCTGGACCGCCTTCGCCTGGGTTCCGTAACCGACTTTATTGATGTGGGCGCCTGGCCCGTTTTCAACCTGGCCGACGCCTCCATTGTTACCGGATTGATTCTGCTGGGCTGGCTTTTGCTGCGCCCCGGCGCCAGGAATAGTGACTCTCCCGTGGTTGAGACTGGCGAACCTGCGTCCCCGGTGTTGACTACGGCCCACTCTGTACCCGGCGAGGCTGGAGAAAGCCGAATTGAGGCGGAACAGTATGGCCACACGCCGGCTTCTCTTCGTCCGTCGTTGGCGGATATGCCGGTGCCGGAGAGTGTCGCGGTTGGTAGGGACGGCGAAGATGGCAACAGCGCCGAAAACGACGCCGACCCAACCAATGGCTTCGACTCCGGCGGCGAGTCAAGGGACGGAGCGGCAAGGGCCGAGGCTCAACCGGCGGAAACGGAAGCGGAGTCTCATGAAGCAGCAGTGGCGGACCCAAAGGACGACGAAGAAGTTGCCTTCCCTCCCGATGCGCCCGTTGCCGAATTGGTGAACCCTCACCGGCAGGCCGGTGATGATGGCGAGTCGGATGATGGCCGGGATACTCCGGCCGGGCCGATCCGACCTTAATCCGGTACTATGGGATCGTCAAGGTGACTGCGGCGCGCGAGAAAATCAGGGAGTTTACGGCGGGACAGGATTCAGAACGCCTGGACCGGTTCCTGGCGGACCGGAATACCGGCCTGAGCCGTAGCCGCCTGCACTCATTAATTGCCGAGGGAATGGTCACCCTCAACGGCGCTGCGGGTCGGCCGTCCCAAAGGGTGCGGGCCGGTGATCGGGTGACGCTCATTGTTCCGGCCCCCAGGGTAGCGGATGTGTCCCCCCAACCGATACCTCTTACGGTCGTTTACCAGGACGCCGAGCTGATTGTGGTTGACAAGCCGGCCGGTCTGTCGGTACACCCAGGCCCCGGACACCCTGACGGTACCTTGGTCAATGCTTTGTTAGCCCTGTGCCCCGACATTCAGGGAGTCGGCGGCGTTATCCGGCCCGGCATCGTCCACCGCCTGGACAAGGACACTTCAGGGCTGATGGTAGTAGCCAAGACTGAATCAGTGCATCGCAACCTCTCGGAGCAAATCAAGGCGCGGAAGGTGGACAAGGGTTACCTGGCTTTGGCGATCGGCGTCCCTGATCCGCCCCAAGGAAGAGTTGACGCACCAATCTCCCGCGACCCGCGACACCGTAAGCGTATGGCGGTGGTCTTGGGCGGCCGGGATTCTCGCACCGCCTACCGCGTACTGGAACGTATCGCCGGCTACAGCCTGCTGGAGCTTGACCTGGAAACCGGCCGCACCCACCAGATACGGGTACACCTCGCCTATTTGGGCCATCCTTTGTTGGGGGACGGCGTGTATGGAAAGCGCAGCCCCCTCCTGGAACGCCATTTTCTCCATGCCCACCGCCTGGGGTTTCAGCATCCGTTATCCGGTGAAACCCTGGAGTTAAGGTCCGAACTACCTCCGGATTTGGCTCAGGTTGTCGAGGAACTGCGACGGGAAGAGGGACATACGGGAAGAGGGACATAGAGGATAAGGAGCCAGGACACCCCATCGCACTCATTTCCCCGACAATTGGTGTGCCCACCTATGTGGCCGGCTCATTTTGCAGATTTGCTGTCGCAAGTCACCGTCAACGGCGGGGAGTTATCATGCTAAAATGATTGGCAATGCGCGCCTAAACCTACCAGACCGACCGTCAAAGGAGAACCGGACAACGGGACAAAGATATGACCACTAACGAAAATCCCTCAACCGACTTTATCCGCGCCATCGTGGTTAACGATATCGAAAGCGACAAATATGGTGGCCGAGTGGTCACCCGCTTTCCTCCCGAGCCCAATGGGTACCTGCATATCGGTCATGCCAAGTCCATCTGCCTCAATTTCGGCGTCGCCGCCGAGTATGCGGGCGTGTGCCACCTGCGGTTCGACGATACCAACCCCGCCAGAGAGGACCTGGAGTACGTAAACTCGATTCAGGAGGATGTCCGTTGGCTGGGCTTCGATTGGGGAAAGCATTTGTACTATGCTTCGGATTACTTTGAAGACCTTTACCAATATGCCGTGCAGCTAATCAAGGATGACAAAGCCTACGTTGACAGCCTGACCGCCGACGAAATCCGGGAATATCGGGGCACTCTCACCGACCCCGGCAAGGAAAGCCCGTACCGTAACCGCCCCATTGAAGAAAACCTGGACTTGTTCACCCGGATGCGAGCCGATGAGTTTGCCGAGGGGACTCACGTACTGCGGGTCAAGATCGACATGGCGTCCCCCAACCTGAATTTGCGCGACCCGACCATCTACCGTATTCGGCGGGCGACTCATCATCGGACCGGGGATGCCTGGTGCATTTACCCGATGTATGACTATGCCCACGCCCTGTCCGACTCGATTGAGCGGATTACCCACTCCCTTTGTACCCTGGAATTTGAAGACCACCGCCCCCTTTATGACTGGACGCTGGAGGAGTTGGATGTTTACCGCTCCCAGCAAATAGAATTCGCCCGGCTCAATCTGACTAATACCGTGATGAGCAAGCGTCGGCTGCTTCAGTTGGTGGAGGGAGGCTACGTCTCCGGCTGGGACGACCCGCGGATGCCTACCCTGAGCGGCTTGCGCCGGCGCGGATACACCCCGGAGGCCATACGCAGCTTTTGCGACCGTATCGGTATCGCCAAACGGGACACGGTGGTGGATATGGCCCTCCTGGAACACTTTGCTCGCGAGGACTTGAACCGGCGCTCACCTCGGGCCATGGCGGTATTGCATCCGCTCAAGGTCATCATTGACAACTACCCCATGGGACAAGTCGAAGAGTTTGAGGCGGTGAATAACCCGGAAGACCCGGCGATGGGCTCCCGCAAAATCCCCTTTTCCAGAGAAATCTATATCGAGCGGGATGATTTCAGGGAAGACCCCCCCGCCCGCTTCTTCCGCTTGGCTCCGGGCCGGGAGGTAAGGCTCCGTTACGCCTGTTACATCACCTGCCAGGAAGTGGTTAAGAACCCGGAGACCGGCGAAGTGCTTGAACTTCACTGCACCTATGACCCGGAATCGATTGGTGGTTCCACCAGCGACGGGCGTCGCGTACGGGGTACGCTCCACTGGGTTTCCGCCGCCCACGCAACGCCGGCCGAGGTGCGGCTCTACGACCATCTGATTCTGGACCGGGGCGATGAGGATGAATCGGACGGCCAGGACTTCATCTCCCGGCTTAACCCGGATTCTCTGGAGGCGCTGACCGGCTGTTGGGTGGAACCAAGTCTGGCCGCCGCCGCCCCTGGAAGCCGCTATCAGTTTGAGCGGCAGGGTTACTTTTGTGCCGACTCCGCCGATTCAAAGCCGGGGGCGCCGGTGTTCAATCGTACCGTGTCGCTGCGGGATTCCTGGGCCAGAATTGAGCAGTCCCAGGGTGGCGCCGGCGCCGCGTAACCTGTGACGCTCAGGAGAAAGCTCGCTGTGTGCAAGTCAGTCTTCACGAACGGAAGCGGCCGGATAATCCCAACGTCCTGTAGCTCGGTTCCCATCTTGGGGCATGGCATTACCCGGGTAAGGCGGGGTAGGGCGTGATAAAATGGTACCAGGTTTCCAGGAGAATTGTTGTGGCCGATAACGTCCGCGTCAGGTACGCTCCCAGCCCCACGGGGTATCCCCATATTGGCAACATCCGCACCGCCCTGTTCAACTGGCTGTTCGCGCGGCATCACGGCGGCAAATTTATTGTCCGCATCGAGGATACTGACCAGGAACGGCTGGTGCCGGGCGCGGTTGACGGCATCCTGGACGGACTGAACTGGCTGGATATTGACTGGGATGAGGGGCCGCGGGTTGGCGGCCCCTACGGCTCTTACTTCCAATCGGAACGCTTGCCGCTTTACCACGAGGGGGCGGAAAAACTAATCTCTCAGGGAGCCGCCTATCGCTGTTACTGCTCCCGGGAACGCCTGGCCCAGGTGCGGCAGGAGCAGGAACGAAGCAAGCAGGCTACCCGATATGACGGCCACTGCCGTGATCTTGGCGACGCCCAACGTCGGTCGCTGGACGCCGAGGGCGGGCCGTCGGTGGTACGGTTTGCCATGCCCCACTCCGGAGTGACTCGGCTTCACGACCTGATTCGCGACGATGTGGAGTGGCAGAACGAGCTTCTTGATGATTTCATTCTGCTGAAGTCGGATGGATTTCCGACTTATCATCTGGCGGTGGTAACCGACGACTACTTGATGCAGATTAGTCACGTGCTCCGGGCCGAAGAATGGCTTTCCAGCGCGCCGCGGCATCTACAGCTCTACCAGGCTCTGGGCTATCCACTGCCGCAGTATGGACACCTGCCGATGATTCTCGGCCCCGACCGCTCCAAGCTGTCCAAGCGTCACGGGGCTACCTCGATCCTGGAATACCGGGACGACGGTTATTTGCCCGATGCCCTGCGCAACTTCATGGTTCTGTTGGGCTGGTCGCTGGACGACAAGACGGAAGTTATGCCCTTGGATACCATCATGGAGAACTTTACGCTGGGGCGGGTGGGTAAACCGGCGGCAATTTTCGACCGGGAAAAGCTGTCCTGGATGAATGGCGTTTATATTCGTGAAATGGCCGCTGAAGCCCTGGCCGATGCGATGCTGCCTTTCCTGGAAAGGGGTTTACCGGCGGAACTCCTGCCGGTTGACCGTGAGTACCTCTTAAGAATTGTGCCCCTGGTACAGGAGCGGCTAAAGCTGCTTTCTGAAGCCGCCGAAATGACCGCCTATTTCTTTGAGGCGCAGCCGGAGTATGACTCGGCAACCCTGGTGCAAAGGGGAGCGACTACGGAAGAAACTCTGGCGGCCCTGGAGCGGGCCGGTAATGACCTGCGGGCCGTGCCGGATTTCACCGCGCCGGTTTTGGAAGAATTGCTGCGTCGGGCCGGGGAAGAACTGGGCCTGGCCCCCCGCCGGTTTTTTGGAACATTAAGGGAGGCGGTAACCGGCCGCAGCGTCTCGCCGCCCTTGTTCGAAACCATGGAAGTCCTGGGCCGCGACCGTGTCCTGCCCCGCCTGCAATGGGCGATAGACCGGCTGTCCGAAGCTCAGGACGGTTAACGTCGGTTAATCGAGCGACTTGAACCGGGCGTCTTGCCCGGCCCCTTCCTCCCCTGGTTTACCTGGCGCATGAGCGCAAACCAGGCTGAATTTGGCTGGGTAGCGCCGGGATGTCAGTTGCCGATTGCCTCCCCGCAATGGGGGCATACCGTAACCAGGTCAGTCTGGCCTCTTCGGCGTTGAATCTCCTCCAGAAAGCCGGAACCCAGAATACCGGCAGGCAAGGCGAACAATCCAATTCCCATCACCGCAATTGCCCCGGCCATCAGCTTACCCAGGGCCGTAATCGGAGACACGTCCCCATATCCCACCGTGGTCAACGTAATAATGCTCCACCACATCGCCACCGGAATGCTGCCGAATTCCTCCGGCTGAGCCTGGTGCTCGGCGAAATAGATTAGCGAGGATGCCAGCACCAGCATCACTGCCAGCACCATGACGACGGTCAATAGTTCAATGCTGCGGTTCCGGACCACCAGGCCGAGAGTGCGAATTCCGCTGAAGTATCGGCCCAGCCGCGCCGCTCGAGCCAACAGCCGCACCGTCCTTAGGAACCGCAGGTCGTATCCCAGGAAAGGGAGAAAGAAGGGCACAATCGCCAGCAGGTCAATTAAAAGCAACGGCGACAGGGCGAATCGTATCCGTCCATAAACCGGGTGAGAATATTTCGGTTCGGCGGTGCAGGCCCAGACCCTTAGCAGATACTCAACCAGAAAAATGGTCACCGATACCGCTTCAAACAGGAAAAAGAACTCGGAAGCCGCCGCATGAATTGTCGGGACCGTATCCAGGATTAGGGCAGTGGCATTCAGCAATACCAGGATAATGATGAAGAAATCAAAAGCCCGGCTGACCCAGTCGCCCTTGGGGGCTACCTCCAAGATTTCGTAAGCCCTTTTCTTAAACTCGGTCATTTTTTAAGATACGCAATTCCTGGATTTTGTTGCAAACGTCCGTTCTATTGCCCGAACAGTTTCAGCTAGGGATTTCCCTAGGAAATGTCGGCCCGTCCGGGCCAAAAAGGAATTTTTAATTTTTCAAAAATTAGTCAAAAATTGCCTTGACAGTGCCTAATTTGTTATCCGTTAACCTAGTCTAGGGTTAGGCGCAATCTCGGCAAACCATTTCAGGCAATTGTTCCCCGGTGCACTCGTTGATTCAATCCTGCTTTTCCAACAGCCTTCCCCGCTGCTACTCAAGGGGGCGGAAAGATTGCCCGCCCGATGGTTGGATGCATCTCGGTCCGTGCGGAAGTGTAGAAATGGGCGTGATCCAAAACACTTCCGATTAAGGAGGCAGCCGGTCAGTAGAACAATGCAAGTACCTTACTAATGGGCGCAGGTTTTTTCCTGTCAGGGAAATTATCGTAGTCAGGGTTTTGCCGGTTCAGCAATGATACTAGCTTAATTTTGATTAGAAGGCACCTGAAACTAGGGGCGGATTTCACAAGAATTCTGGAGGTGTGGGGTAGAATATGGTGTCAACAGCAGCAAAAATTATCAGCGACGGTGTCATGAAATTGGACGGGGGGTCCGTTTTTGGGCAGGTTCCCAAAGTGGCTTGGGAAAACAGCGTAACCACCGACCGCAAGAATCGAATTACCCTGGGACTGAATTGCCTGTTGCTCCAGGTTGGCGGCAAGAACGTGCTGGTAGATACCGGAGTCGGTTCCAAGGATAACGATAATGACCGGGAGACCCTTGGTTTGGTTCCCAGCCGGATGTTCAAGGGACTCAAGGCCGCCGGAATTACTCCCAAAGACATTCACGCAATAATCCTTACTCATTTGCACTTCGACCATTGTGGCGGATGCACTCGTATGGACCGCACCGGGAAAATTGTTGCAACATTTCCCAAGGCCAGTTACTACGTCCAGCGGACTTGCTGGGAGGAGGCTTGCAGTCCCAATGAACGTTGTCTGCACGCCTACCGCCCAGACAATTTCTTCCCGATCGAAGCAAGGGGGCAGTTGGAACTTCTGGACGGTGATTCGGAAATATTTCCGGGACTTAACGTCATTGTCACTGACGGCCACACCAAAGGCCACCAGATGATAATGTTTAACCACGGTGGGGAACGAATCGTATTTTTAGGGGACTTGGTGCCAACTCCTCACCACCTTAACCTGTCGGTAATATCCGCCTTCGACTATTCGCCGGAGGAGACCCTGGAGCAAAAGCGGGAGTTGCTGGGTGAGGCTGAAAAACAGGGCTGGCTTCTGGTTTTCTCCCACGGCCATGATACCAAGGCCGGTTACCTGGAGCGCCGGGCCGATATGACATACCTTCGGCCGGTAGATTTGTAACACGGGTTCTTCTCGCTCAACCCTGGCCGCAGTTTTTCCTTTCGTTGGGATGTGGGGATGTGGGGATGTAAGGACGGTTGTTCAGGTGCTAGTCACTTGGTCAGCCGTCCTTTTGTTTGTCATTCGCGCGCCGGTTGGCTGTGCCGTCGCCGGAGGTTGGGGCGGGCTGAGGAAAGGTAAAGGTAAAAGGTTACGACAAGGGTCGGTGGAAAACCGGGGATCCAGGCAAAAAGGAGGCTTAAACCGGCTGCGCCCGCACCGAGCCGTCAGTAAGTTCCACGAGCTGGGCCGGAGTGACGACGTTGTGCAGCGCGAGGGAATCCGGGCCGGTCGTATGCACCCGTATGTAGTTGTCGGTCAAACCCCGCCACTCGGTAACCCCTCCGCGCTCTCTGGCCGATTCCCACAGCACCGGACGAATTCGGCCCAACTGACCGCGGCGAAACTGCTCAAAACTCTGCCGCGCCAACTCCAGAATCTCAGCGGTTCTTTCCTTCTTCACCGGCTCAGGTACTTGGCTGCCCAGATAGGTCGCCGAGGTTCCAGGCCGATTGGAGTAGGGAAAAACGTGCATATCGCTGAATCCGATGGACTCCACAAAAGCCCGGCTCTCGCGGAATTCTTCCTCCCCTTCTCCGGGGAATCCCACAATCAGGTCGGCGGTGATCCCGGCATCAGGAATGGTTTGTCGAATCAGATCTGCCTTTTGGGCGAATTGCTGGGTGGTGTAGCGCCGCCGCATCGCTTTCAGGATAGGGTCGCTGCCGCTCTGCAGGGGCATATGGAAATGGGGACAGAGCCGGGAGTCGGTCTGCCACAGCCGCAACAGTTCCGGGCTAATCTCCTGGGGTTGCAGGGAGGATACCCTTAGCCGTGGCACGCCGGTTTCGGCCAGGATCCGCTGAAGCAGGACTTCCAATGTGGCGCCGGGCAGATCAAAGCCATAGGTGCCCAACTGCGTGCCGGTCAGCACCACTTCCTGGCACCCCTCGTTAACCCGCTGCCGTATCTGTTGGGATAATAGCTCCGGGGGAATGCTGCGTTCTCGTCCGCGAACCTTGGGCACGATGCAGTAGGCGCAGACCTGATTGCAGCCCTCCTGAATCTTGACCATCGCCCGGCTTCGCCCCAGAATCTTGCCTGAAGTAATTGCGGGCGCGGCGGCTTCGGTTCCGGTATTGGCAATAGCAACAGCGCCGTTATTGCCGCTTGCGGGAAGTCCGCTGTTGCGCTGACCGGCCCCCTGAAGAGCCTCAGTGACTAGAGACACTAACCGGTCCTTCTCGCTGTTACCCACTACCAGCGATACCGCCGGCATACTGGCAAGTTCTTCGGCGGCTCGTTGCGGGTAGCATCCTGCGGCCACCACCAGTGCGGTAGGGTTGGAGCGGCGGGCGGCGCGAAGGGCATGGCGGGCCTTGGCGTCAGCAGTGGCGGTCACGGTGCAAGTGTTTAGGACAAAAATATCCGCTTCCGACGCCCGCTCCACAATACGGTAACCGGCTTCCAGAAACTGGCGGGCCAGGATATTGCTATCCGCCTGGTTCAGCTTGCAGCCGTGAGTCTGAATCGCGACCGTCCCCCGGTGAGCTTGGGGCGCGAATTCTCCGTTCTCCGATACCTTGCCCTTCAACGCTCCGGATAATGCTAAGTTGTAAGTGGGGGAAGAATGAACCGGAGCCCGAACCGGAATAGTTCCCTGTATCTCCGCCGGATTAACCGCCATGACTGTCCTCAGGTAATAATATGGCTATTTAGGATCGCCTGGTGTGGCTAATTTACCGAATCTACCGGGTGTATCGAATCTACCAAATCCCACAGCCGCTCAACCGCGGAGCTGATGTCGTCCAGGTTCTGAAACACTCGGTCAATGCGTCCCCGCGATTCTCGGGCCCGCTCCACCATGTTGCCGAAGTCGGCCAGTCGGTCGAAGGCTTCCCGGATGCGCCGGTCCCGCTGTTCGTTGCCAAGCCGTACTGCATAGGCTCGCACGGCTGCGTCATCTTTCGTAACTTCCACCGTTTCGCCCCGGCTCAGGGCCACACCTTTGACCGCCAGGGTAAGGCTGCCCCACAGTAATTCTTCCGAGCGCATCCACCGGCCGCCCCGCATTTCTCCCAGTGCATCGTCCAGCAGACGCAGGCTTTGGCTGCGGTAGCGCCCTATTCTTGCGTTGGCGGCTTCTCCGGGCATTTCAGCTTCCCCAATGACTTAGTTCAGTATGGATGCCTTGATTTGCGATGAAAGACTGCAACGGTAATAGCCCGTGGTTTACCTGGCTGAACGGTTCCTGCGGGCGACCGTTGAACGTTATTTTAGCATAGGGATTCCAGCATTGGGGAAGGGTTAGGTGGGCCGGTTGATTCAGCTTCCAGGGCCTCCCGAAATCCCGGCCAATCTTTACCTTCGGCGCTCTCGGCGGTGTTATCCCAGCCGTCGAAGTGGATTAGTTGCTCCAGGGGCAACCGTTGACGCCACCCGACGGTCTGCAACAGGGGTTGAGCTGGGAACTCTACCGGGTAGCCGATGCAGAGATAGGCAACTGGCAGAATATGATGCGGAATGTCCAGGATTTTGCGAAGCTGGGGCAGCTTGAGGATGCTAACCCAGCCGACGCCGATGCCTTCACTGCGGGCGGCTAGCCACAGGTTTTGCACCGCGCAGCAGGTAGAATAAACATCGGTTTCCGGCATGGAATTCCGGCCCAGCACCACCTCAGCGCGGGTGGGGTCGCAGGTGACGCACAGGTTTATCGGAGCTTCAAGTATTCCCTCCAGCTTGAGAGACAGATAATCGGAGCGGCGGGGTTCGTCAAAAAAGCAGGCGGCAGACTGGCGTTCTCGTTCGAACAGTTCCTTAACCTGCCGCCGCCGGTCCTGGTCCCGGATGAGAACGAAGTCCCAGGGCTGCATAAACCCCACCGACGGGCCGTGGTGGGCCGCCTGAATTATTCGGGCCAGTGTCCGATCGGGGATGGGGTCGCTTCGGAAGTGGCGGATGTCACGCCGCCGGTAGATGGCTCGGTACACCCCCTTTCGTTCCTCCGGAGGGAAAGATTGGTCGAAAGCGAAGTTATTCTGGGCCAGGGCAAGATTAACCGATTGGCTGCTCATAGTTGAACCCCTCGCCAAGTTTGCAGAGTGTTGGGACTGCCTCAACAGGAAAATACCCCCGCCCGGTCCGGGCGGGGGCTGCTTACACCTTGTTCGCACTGATGCGCCCGCTTAATCCACGAAGCGGTTGGCCGGCGCGGCAGGTCTCCTGACTCAGGGGTCAATGCCTTTCGACGCCTTCCCGTCCGTCCCGGCTCTTGACCGGGGCAACGACAGTGGCTGCGCTCCGGCAGGTCGAAAGACTTCCCAATTACAGTGGCGGGCCCGTTCCGGACTTACACCGGATTCCCTATTCTCCCCAACTTATGTGGGGCACCGCGCAATATTCTGTTTCCGAAGGCAACTTACCACGAAGAACCGGGGCGGGTCAAGGAAAGATTTCGGGAAGCAATGGGCGGCGACTGATTCCGGACGGTTAAACCTCCCCTGGCCGTTGCAAATTGAGGAGGCCGGATGGCGGTAGAAATATGATCAACCGGTCTGAAACGGTTAGCAACCTGGGTAGGCTGCCCTACCCTCGGGGCAAACGTCAAATTCGACCGGCTAATCTACCCCTTAGCCGCATCCAGTCCTTGCGGGGCTATCTGGAACGGCGGCCGCAGGTTGGGTATTGGTATTTCAATAACCGCCGGCCGGTTGGCACGTAAGGCAGTGCGCAGGGCTTCGCCCAATTCCTGGTGGCTCGCCAGTTTTATGCCTAACGCGCCGTAAAGCTCGGCTAATTGGGCAAAATCGGGATTGTGCAATTCGGTGCCAATGGACCGGCCCTGGTAGCGGTGCATTTGGTCGGCGCGGGAAGCGCCCAATACCCCATTATTAAATACCAGAGTTACCGCATTGATGCCCTCCTGAACGGCGGTGGACAGTTCGCTGGCGGCGTAATGGAAACCGCCGTCCCCACTGGTAGCTACTACCTGGCGGCCGGGGTTGCCCAACTTGGCGCCCAGCGCGGTGGGAAAGGCATAGCCAAGGGTGGCGAAATAGCTGGAGGTTAAATAGCTGCGGGGCCGCAGCACCGGGAAGGCCAGGTTGCTCCAGTACCCGATTTCTGTGGTACCGCTGACCATAATCGCATTGTCGTCCAACTCCTGCCGGATCGTCTCGATAATCTCCACCTGAAGCGGAGCCATTTCCTTGATGTCGGCATAAGTTTGTTGGCGAATGCCGGAGAGTTCTTCCGGCCGCCAGCGGCTGGTTCCGGTGCGTCCGCCCAACTCTGCCAGCAAATCCCGTATCCCCAGCAGCGCGTCTGCCGCTATCCCCACGCTGGCGGGAATGTTGCGGCCCAGCTCCTCCGGGTCGGCGTCAATTTGGATCAGTTGTTGGTGGGACTGGACACTCCAGGAAGATGGTGGAGTCAGGTTCAGGCGGCTGCCCACGGCCAGGATAACATCGGCTTGGGGCAGAGCCAGGTATCCGGGCCCGTGCCCGGAGTAGTAAGCGCCCAGGGAGTGGGAATGGTCTTCGGGAATCGCTCCCTTGCCCTCCGGCGTAGTGATGACCGGAGCATTCAACGCCTCCGCCAACTCCACCAAGTCGGCGGAAAGGTCGGCTTCCCGGCAGCCTCCGCCGGCCCAGATGAGCGGACGCTGGGCCCGGGCCAGCAACGCCGCTGCCTCCCTGATTCGTGCCGGGTCGGGAGCCTGTTTCTGCGGCCCTTCACGCTCCAGCAGCTCGGTGTCGGCGACGGCGGGCAGGATGTCCCAGGGTATCTCAATCTCCACCGGCCGGGGCCGTCCCTCGGTGACGTGCTGCATCGCCAGGTGGACCAGGTAGGGTATCTCCTCCGGCTTGCTGGTGCGGGCATTCCACTTGGTAATGGGCCGAAACACGTCAAGTTGGTCGTTGATTTCGTGGAGCGCGCCCCGGTCTTTACCCAGGTTGATGCTTTCCATCTGGCCCGATATCAACAGCACGGGAGAGGAGGTGGCGTAGGCGGTGCCGATTCCGGCGGCGGCGTTGAGGGCGCCCGGCCCGGGCACCACCAACGCCACGCCAACCTTGCCGGTGGTGCGGGCATACCCGTCGGCCATGTATGCCGCCGACTGTTCGTGGCGCACCGGCACCAGACGGATACCAGGCTCATGGTAAAGGGCGTCAAAGGCCTCCATTATCTGGACGCCGGGCAGTCCGAAAACGACCTCCACTCCCTCCATCACCAGGGACTGAATCAAAGCTTGCGCGCCGGTCATAACTGTCATCAAGAACCTCTTCCATCATCCGGTAGGACTTAACCTGCGAAGTATGATGATGAACCGGGTGGATGGTGTCAACTGCCTGTATCCATTGCGCTATTTTGATGGTATTGTCACTAGGCATTCGTCAAGTTTGCTTGCCGTTTATCACGAAGTCACAGTATATTATAGTTAGCATAATCTGTTTGGATAGCAAGTGTATGACAGACAAGAAAGGTAATGGAACCAAGGACTCGGTAAGTAGGTACAATGCTCTAAAGTCAGAATTAGACAGGAGCTTGTACAATAGCAACTGGACCGAAGTAAACACTGCGGCAGTCGTGCCAGACCAAAGAATTTTTGACTTCGTGGACTTGTTCTCAGGTGCGGGAGGAATGTCTCACGGCTTTAAGCAGGCAGGCTACAGCAAGATTTTTAGCTTGGAAATCGATCGAGATGCGTCAAGTACGGTACGAAGCAATTTCCCAGACAGTCACCACGTTGAAGGCGATATATCGGATTTTCGAGAGGGGCACTTGGCTCCTTTGCTTCATGGGAAACGGGTTCATGTTGTGTGTAGTGGTACACCTTGCCAAGGATTTTCGGTAGCGGGGCTTCGCAACCCTAAGGACTCTCGAAACCAGCTTTTCCAGGAGTTCATCCGAGTAGTAAGAAGTATTAACCCCTTGTTTGTAATCATGGAGAATGTTCCAGGAATTCTCACGATTGAAAGGGGAAAAGTTCATCGCGAAATAATACGGCAATTTGAAGAGATAGGTTATTCCGGAATGACCGTTAGAATCCTTGAAGCTGCTGCATACGGTGTTCCTCAATTGCGAACCCGAGCCTTCTTTATCGGCAATCGTCTGGGAGTAAAAAATCCTTACCCAGAAGAGCAACTGAAACCGGGGGATTATGTTCCCATAGAGTCCGCCATTGATGACCTTAAGGACTTACCCCCCAGTCGTGCGACCAACCATGAATGGACAAAACACTCTAGTAATATGGAGACAAGGATAGCCAATGTGCAACCGGGGGGTTCTCTTTACGATACTTTCAGGGATGCTTGGAAAAGGCAGTTCAGGGGCGCTCCGTCAATGGCGGCAAAAGAAAATCATGGGGGTGTACACATACATTATGAAAAAAACAGAGTTCTATCGGCGAGGGAATTGGCACGTCTTCAGACTTTTCCCGACAGTTTCGTCTTTTCAGGAACTATGAAGAGAGCTTACTGGCAAATAGGAAATGCAGTTCCGTGTTTGTTAGCTAAAAACGTCGCTTTAGCCATTCTTCCTTCACTCCGAAAATACACTTGATAGGCAGATAACAGGCTGCAGGGGTTTACTGATTGCCTTCTTGATGTTCTGCAATGAATTCGTTAAGCGACTGCCGCCACACTTCAATGTCGTACCATGGGCAAAGCTTCCAACCCACTTCTGATTCCTTCCCTCTAGTTGGGACCCCTTCAGGCCAGTCGCCGGTATCATTCATGTCGTAGGAGATTCCGAAAATCCCACCTAACTTTCCAGTCTGGACAACTCTCCGGCAGGCTTCACGTTTCTCTAAGTTTCGTTGGTTATCCAACAATTGGAACTTAGCTTTGATATCGTCTTCGCTCATATCGTCTGGATTCTCTTCTTTAACCCCTACGTCCCAGCTTATCTCTGGGAACTTGTGGTCAGGGAGTAAACCTGACTGTCGAACTTTTCCTTCATATGCGTCGTAGTTACCCAGGACCTTGATTATCCTTGTACGCAGATTGGGACTGATATTTTCATATCCTGTTGCCAAGCCCTTCTGAATAGGTAAAAGGAGAAAGTGGGTCGCACTTTTCTCCAGTTTAAAATTGAACCTATTGGTGTCGGTCGCGAGGGTATAACCCATTTCTTTGATGTCTTGTATCCTCCTCGACGGATTCGAGTTTTGGGGGAGGTCTCCTTCTATGCAGTTCCAGCTCAAGTTAAGCAACTTGTCAAAAAATGGTTTAGTGACTGTCTTCTTCTCGTGTTCCTTGTTCCACAATCGCCGTTCCGCGGCAACCCATTTTCTCCGAGATTTTTTCTGGAGGGCCTCATACGCAACTTCAACGTGGGAAGCGACATCTTGGGCCGATTCAAGAAACAATGCCGTACGTCTGTAATGATAAGGAATGGATCCACTCCAGGCTAATTGATCTGGATATGAGAAAACCACATCAATGTACTTCTCATCGGCTTTTGAGTGTTCCCTCATGCCGACAAGCTTGATGTCTTCCTTACTGATGTATGACTGAATTTCTGATATATCTATGATCAGAACAGTTCTCGGATGGACATACCCAATGCATTTGCGATTTTGTTAATGTTTTCTAGGGTTATATTCTTTTCAGCCCGCTCTATCATCCCAACGTACGTACGGTGTACTCCGGCTTCAGAGGCCAGTTGTTCTTGCGAAAGTCCTATTCGTAGGCGTTCTTCGCGAACTCTTTGACCGAATTTGACCAGAATTTCGCTCTTCATGGTAAGTAGTAACCAGTATATTCACGTGTTAGCTAGGGTTCTACAGACTACAATTAGCATGGATAAACCTTCAATCCTTACCACAATCAGGGGATTGTGGTATAACATTGCCCAGAGTACCGGCAACCAACCCAAACACCTATCCCACATACCATAGAGGTAGGCAGTATGAAGTACGACGTTATCATTATTGGCGGGGGATCTGCCGGTTGCGTGCTGGCGGCTCGCCTGTCCGAGGACGATAGCCGGTCTGTTTTGCTATTGGAGGCCGGCCCGGACTATCCGGATTTTGATCAGTTGCCGCTGGACTTGAAGGAAGGCAACAATATGTGGCGTTCCGCCTACGGGCCGCACAATTGGGGCTACACCGCCACGGCCACTCCCTTGCAGCCCGATCCGGTGCAGATTCCCCGGGGCCGGGCCACCGGCGGCTCCAGCGCCATCAACGGCCAGGTACTCTTCCGCGGCGTCCCTGAGGACTATGACAATTGGGCGGAATGGGGCAATGATGAATGGGGTTATACCAAGGTGTTGCCCTACTTCCGCAAGTTGGAAACCGACCTGGATTTCCCCGGCGACGACTTCCACGGCGGCAACGGCCCGATCCCGGTGCGCCGCTACAAGCGGGAAGAGTGGATGTCCCATGCCACGGCATTCTATGACGCCTGCGCAGATTTGGGATTTCCCCAGGACCCGGACCAGAACCACCCCGACTCCAACGGCATTGCGGCACGGCCGTTGAACAACATTGACGGCGTCCGTATGAGCACGGCCCTGACCTACCTGAACCCGGTGCGGCACCGGCTCAATCTCACAACCCGGGGCAACGTAACGGTACACCGTATCCTTTTTGACGGAAATCGGGCCGTGGGGATTGAGGCGGCAAGCGGCGGCGAAGCATTTACGGTAGAAGGCGACCAAATTGTGGTGAGCAGCGGGGCCATCGCCTCTCCCCAACTGCTGATGCTCTCGGGCATTGGCCCGGCAGACCACCTGCGCAGCCTGGGCATAGACGTGGTCCACGAACTGCCCGGCGTGGGTGATAACCTGCGCGACCACCCGGCGGTATTCACCCTGTTTCGGGCTACCGGCGCTGCTCCCGACAATTTGGCTCCCAGCATTCAGGTTGGCCTTCGTTTCAGTTTGGAGGGTTCGCCCACCCGGGCCGACATTCAACTGGCTCCCATCCTGATGAACAGCGAGCACCGACCGGCTCACATATCCATCGAAAGCGAAGATTTCCACTTTGGATTTAGCGCCGGTCTGCAAAATGCGGTAAGCGCCGGGCGGCTCAGGCTGGCCTCCACCGACCCCCGAGTGCAGCCGGACTTGAACTACGACTACCTATCCTCTCCCTATGACCGGGAGCGGATGCGCGCTGCGGTGCGGTTGGGTCTGCGCATTTCCGACCATCCCCTGTTCCGTGACATCATCGTGGAGCGGGTCAATCCCACTGACGCCGACCTGACATCCGATGAAGCCTTGGATAACTGGCTGCTGCGCAACGCCTGCACTCAGCACCACTCCTCCGGCACCTGCAAGATGGGGCCTTCAAATGACCCAATGGCAGTGGTTGACCAGTATTGCCACGTTTACGGGCTGGAAGGACTGCGCGTGGTGGACGCTTCGGTTATGCCCGACGTGATTCGGGCCAATACCAACGCCACTACCATTATGATTGCGGAAAGGGTGGCCGACTGGATTAAGGAAGGGAAATAGGAAGCCAACTAATTTCCCGGGCCAGGCTACCCAACCTTCCCGGCAAGGGTTAAAATCCTGGAGGAATATCTACTCATTAGAGTCAACAGGCCGGGATATAAACAGTCCGATGGGCCGATGATCCAACAGGACAGGAAGGTATAGAAAATGACTACCAGCGACCCCCACTCAAGAATTGAACGGGACTCGATGGGCCAGATGGAAGTGCCCGCCGACGCCCTATACGGCGCTTCCACCATGCGGGCAGTGCTCAATTTTCCGATTAGCGACTTGCGATTCCCCCGCACCTTTGTCCGTGCCCTGGGTCTGGTCAAGCAGGCGGCGGCCCGGACAAATATGACCTTGGGAGTTCTGGATGAGACCATCGGCAATGCTATTGTTGCGGCGGCCCAGGAAGTTATTGACGGCAAGTATGACGGTCACTTTGTCCTCGATATCTTCCAGACCGGCTCCGGCACGTCCACCAATACCAATGCCAACGAGGTAATCGCCAACCTGGCCTCCCAAGTCCTGGGCGGCGACCTGGGTTCGCGCCTGGTTCACCCCAATGACCACGTTAACCTGGGGCAATCCTCCAACGACGTTATTCCCACCTCGATGCATCTGGCCGCCCTGATTGCCATTCGGGAAGATTTGATTCCCGGGTTGGAAACCCTTCGTGAGGAGTTGCAAAGGAAATCGGACGAGTTCTGGCCGGTCATTAAAACCGGACGGACTCATTTGCAGGATGCCACTCCGGTTCGGCTGGGGCAGGAGTTTATGGGGTTTGCCGGGCAGGCGGAAAAAAGTATCCGGAGGTTGGGGCGAGTGCAGGAAGCCCTGGCTGAAGTCGCCCTCGGCGGAACGGCCGTTGGAACCGGCGTAAATACTCACCCGGAGTTTTCCGCTCGAACCTGCAAGTTGCTTTCGGAAGCCACCGGTGTCAGTGTCCGCGAAACGGACAACCATTTCCAGGCGCAAGCCACCCTGGACGCGGTAGTCGAGGCCAGCGGAGAGCTAAAGACTATCGCAATCAGCCTGCACAAAATTGCCAACGATATTCGTTTTATTGCCTGTGGCCCCCGGGCCGGATTGGGCGAAATCACCGTGCCCGAGGTTCAGCCAGGCAGTTCTATTATGCCGGGAAAGATCAATCCGGTTATCTCCGAGTCGGTTATCCAGGTGGTTGCCCAGGTGGTGGGGAACGATGCTACGGTCACCCTGGCCGGCCAGGGGGGTTACTTTGAGCTGAATACGATGATGCCGGTGGCGGCGTATAATCTATTGCAGTCCATATCATTGCTGGCAGCCTCGGCCAACAACTTTGCCGAACAGTGCGTCAAGGGAATACAGGCGACCGGCGTGGGGCCGGCGATGGTGGAAAAGGGATTGATGCTGGGTACGGCGTTGGCTCCGGCCATTGGCTATGATGCCGCCGCCGCAATCGCAAAGGAAGCGGCGGCTACCGGCCAGACCATCCGCGAGGTGGCGAAACAGCGCACTCAGATTTCCGATACGGAGTTGGCCCAACTGTTGAACCCGGAGGATATGACAAAACCCAGCCTCGAGGTTCGGGGCGGCGGCGGCTAGAGGCCAGCGAGAAATGGCTGGACGATAGGCTAAAGGATTCAGAATTACCGAAATCCGGACTATCTCGGCAACTCAGCGAAAATAGGGAGGTACCAAGTTATGGCTCTGGTAAAATGTATCACCGAAATGGGAATGGGCGTGGACGTTCATGGGCTGGACTACACCAATGCTGCCAAGCGGGCCGTCTTTGATGCCTTGCACCATAGCAGCCTGGGTTTCCAGCGGCTGTTGGGCAAGACGGCTGACGACATGCGGGTGGACGTGACCATCGGCGTGCCCAAGCCTGAGGCCGTTGATGGCGATGCGGTCGTCGCCACGCTGCCCCATGGAACCGGCTACATCAATGTGGTTCATGGCGGGTTGGAGGTACTGAATGAAGATGGTACCGACGGAACTTTGGTAGTCAATGCCATTGTGATTGTCAGCTTCGACGACGGTAACTAGCCCAAGTCAGTTGGGTCGTCCTTCCGTTTGGATAGATTCCTCAAATTGCCTTGACGCGGGCGTTAATACGGGTGGCAGGTGCAGACAATGCCCTAGGTCCGGTTGCGGTTTGCGGGGAGTTGGGTCTGGGAACGATCAAGGGCGTGAAACTGGAAACTCGAACAAAGCGTAAGCCCCGGCTCAAACAGCCGGGGCTTTATTTTATATATCTCTACGAACTCGACCGGTGGAAAACGTATCGCTCTAACTCGGGTGTTCTTCCGGAGCGCGCGTACCGAATACTTTGGCGCCCTTCTTGAAAATGCATCTGCGGATATTATTTTCCAGTTCCAGAGGATCGGTTACTGAAGGATAGCGTTCCTTTGACTCGGGGGTTCGCAAGTAGCTGTACGTTTTCTCCAGAACCTCTTCCTCCGAATCCCCCGTAATTATGGTCTTGTCACGGGAGTCGGACAGGAAATTGCTGGGCCTAACGTAAAAAACATCGGGCATAATCTCCTCCTCCATACCAAAGAATGCAGCCCGCAACGCCGGGCCATCGCTCACAATATAGAATTACACCATCGGCACCGGGTTGTCAATGCCATTAACGGCGGCCTAAGGTCTTTCGAAAATCCTTCTTCAGGTGTATCCCGGCTTACCCGGTGCCTGTCGAAGGGCAGGTTTGTAGTAATACGGGCTCACAATGCGCGGATTCCCCTTGATAATTGACAGTTCCTGGCCGATTGCCCACGTTGTTCGACAAAGCAGGTTCCGTTCTTATTGCCGCCATAGCTCCCGGCTATTCCCGGTCTTTCGGTTCGCCCCAACCGCCTCCGCCTGGTGTACGGATACTCAGCACATCACCGGGTTCCACGTCCAGGGTCTCCTTGCCGGCCAGGTGGATTTCCTCGTAGCCGCCCTTCAGCAGCACGTTCTCCCCGGTCTGCCCGTGGTGTCCGCCGTGGAATCCCTGGGGTCTGAATTTTCGCCGCTCGGACAGTATGGTTACCCGGGCCGGACTCAGGAACTCCACATCCCTTATCAGGCCGTCTCCACCCTGATACTTGCCGTCGCCGCCGGAACCGGGCCGCAGGGCATACCGCTGTAGTCGCAACGGAAAGGCAAACTCCAGCGCTTCGATAGGAGTGTTCATCGTGTTGGTCATGTGGGTGTGGATGCCGGAGATTCCGTCTTTGGTTGGCCGCCCGCCCATACCGCCGCCGATGGTTTCGTAATACACGAAAGGCTTTTCCCGCGCCAGGTCGTGGCCCCCGATCAGCAGGTTGTTCATCGTGCCCTGACTGGCCGCCGGTATTAACTGGGGCAAAGCCTGGGCCATGGCCGCGAACAGCACGTCGGTTATGCGCTGGGAAGTTTCTACGTTGCCGCCGGCCACTCCGTGCTGTGGTTCCGGGTTCACCAGCGTTCCCCGGGGAGTGATGATGTTTACCGGGCGCAGGCATCCCTGGTTTGCCGGCGCGTCGGGGCCGACCACGCAGCGCACCATATAAAGGCTGGCCGACACGGTAACCGCCTGGGGAGCGTTGATGCACCCCGGACGCTGGGGCGATGTTCCGGTGAAATCAATAGTCATCCGGTCGCCGTCAACGGTAATCGCCACGGCGATGGGAACCGGCTCTTCGGTTAGACCGTCGTCGTCCATGTAGTCCAGGACGCGGTAAACGCCGTCCGGAATATTGGCGATGGCCTGGCGGGTTACCCTTTCCGAATAGTCCAGCAGAGCCGACATATGCTCCTGAGTATCGCCGACTCCGTAGCGTTCCACCACTTCTTTAAGCCGACGCTCCCCAACCCGGACCGAAGCAATCTGGGCCGACAGGTCACCGCGCCGTTCTTCCGGTGTTCGGGAGTTGCGACAGATGAGCTGGATTATTTCCTGGTTGAGCCGTCCCCCTCGCGCCAGCTTAAGCGGCGGCAGTATCAGCCCCTCCTGGTATAACTCGGTGGACAGGGGCAGCGAGCCGGGGGTCATACCGCCCACGTCGGCGTGGTGGCCTCTATTGGACACAAACCCGACCAGGCATTTTTCTCCGTCCTGGTCGGCATAAACCGGAGCAACCAGGGTAATGTCCGGCAGGTGGGTTCCCCCCAGGTAGGGGTCGTTCAGAATTACCATATCGCCGGGCCGCAGGGCGCCGGGAAAAGTGTCCAGGGCCGCCTTGACCGAGGCAGGCATGGCGCCCAAATGCACCGGCTGGTGCGCCGCCTGGGCTACCATCTGGCCGTCGGGGTCGAAAATGGCGCAAGAAAAGTCTCTCCGTTCCTTGATGTTGGAAGAGTAGGCGGTGCGCAGCAGGGCAACTCCCATCTCCTCGGACACCGAAATGAACATATTCTTGAAGACTTCCAGACTTATCGGGTCAACCGCCATTGCCACCTCTGATTGCTTTCAGATTAGCTTATCAACCATGGATGTATCGTATGTATGGCCTAATGTTGTAGGTTGCTCAAAGAATGCTGAACAAAGCGCTACGACCGCAAAAGCCCGGCCAGTAAGTCAGCCTCGGCCGGGCTATTTTCGGGCAGCGCCAGCGTGTAGTACTCAGTTCCCATACTTTCCCGCATCATTTCCTCGGGCAGTTGGGAAAAGGGGCCGCTGGGGTCGATTTGGGTACGGTGGCAATTCAACGAAGCTATCTTGGTATCCACGTATTCACTGACGTCCAACGTAGTGGTAACCTCGTCGTCCGGCGTCCCCACCAAATCCAGGTCCTGGCTGGCAAAGGGCGGGGTAATGTTCAGTTCCACCATCTGCCGCCACATTCGCTGGAAATTGCTGCGCGGAAAGCAAACGTAGTAGAGCAACCGGGGAGTCCAGGGATTCGAGGGATTCGAGGATTGCTGCTCCGGTGAAAGCCCCTCCGGGTTGGCGTTCCCGTCTCCGGCCAGTTCGTAAGCTGACGTAGTGTACCGACACACCGCCCGATGGTCGGGGTGCCCGTAACCGCCGGACGGGTCGTGCGTGATTATCACGTCCGGCCGTACCTCTCGGATGATTTCCACCAGCTGCTTCACCGCCCGGTCGTCATCCGCTTGATTCAGGGAATCCGGGTGGTTGTTGTCGTCGGTGCCTGCCATCCCCGAATCGCGGTAGTTGAGAAAGCGCACATCCTTCACGCCGGTTACGTCCATTGCATTGCGCAACTCCTGCTGTCGAACCTCGGCCAGGTTTTCCGGCGTAGCCAGGGACGGGTCGCTTATTTCCCCCACGTCTCCGTTGGTAGCGCAAACCAGGGTTAAGCGGGCGCCCCGGGCTGCCAGCATCGCCAACATTCCGCCGCTGCCAAAACCCTCATCGTCCGGGTGAGCAAACACGGCTAGTAAGGTTAGGTGGGCCAGATCGTGAGTTGTTGCGGGCATGGGGCTTTAACTCCTTGGGTTGTTATTGATTTTGCAAGTGTGACTGCTATTTTCTTTTTTCTTTGGGTAATTTACTGAGTTGGATTTTATGCCAGGGTTCGGGGCAAGCTTCCAGGCTTATAGCGGCTCCAGAATCAGGTTGCCAAAGGGGTCAACAACGCCGCCCCAGCCCGGCGGCACTACTATCGTAGTGTCCAACTGCAACATTAGGGCCGGACCGTCGATGCGATTGCCGGGCATCAGTCGCTCCCGTTGATACAACCCGGTGGTCAAAACTCCCTCTCGGAACACCACCTCGGCCTCTTCAATAAACGCTGCCGACGCGTCGGACTCTGATTTTGAGCTGGATGATTGCCCTGGTTGCGGCCCGGTATCTTCCAGGCTGTTTTCTAAACGAGGACTGGGCTTTTCGACTTCAAGTTCCAGCTTGAGACGGAGGTTAACTATCTCCACTGCCTCCATTCGGTCGGCGTAGCCAAACCGCTGCAAATGTGCCTGGTAAAAGCGATTGGCGATGGCCCGTTGCAGGTCGGAACGGCGGGAGGATGGCGCCGGATAGTCGATAGTCAACTCAAAGGATTGGCCCACGTAGCGGGCGTCAAGGAACCGGTGGGCGGTCATGCGATCCACCGGCAGTCCTTCCTGTCGCAATTCCCCCCGAGCCCGGTTTTCCATCCCGTGGAACTCTTCCTCCAGCCGCTGCCGGTCAATTTCACCGCCCCGCAGCATCACAGTCCGCGAATAGTCCTTGACCACATTGGCGATGGCGACGCCCAACGCGGACAGAATACCGGGGTGGGTTGGCGCCAGCACCCGCGGGATACCGAGTTCTTGCGCCAGCTCGCAACAATGCATCGGCCCGGCCCCGCCGAAGGGTATCAGGGTAAATCGTCGCGGGTCGTAGCCCCGCTCCAGGGAAATAGTACGAATGGCCCGCTCCATATTGGCGTTAACCACCCGGATAATTCCCAGGGCGGTTTCTTGAACTCCGGATCCGATTTGCGCCGCCAAGCCGGAAATGACTTGCTCTGCCCGCGGTTTGTCCAGTGGCAGTCGGCCCCCCAGGAACTGAGCCGGGCGTAAACGGCCCAAAACCAGATTGGCATCGGTAACGGTTATGCGGTCGCCTTTGCCGTAACAAGCCGGCCCCGGGTCCGCTCCGGCGGATTCCGGGCCCACTACCAATGCTCCGCCGGCGTCAATCCGGGCGATGGAGCCGCCTCCGGCGCCCACGGTGTGAATTTCGATCATTGGCACACTGATGGGATAGCCCCCCAGGGTGGCCGAGGTAGTCTCTTTAATTCGTCCGGGGCAGAGGGAAACGTCGGTGGAGGTGCCCCCCATGTCCAGGGTAATCAAGTCGGGGTATCCAGCGACGACTCCGGTGTGGAACGCCCCAACCACGCCCCCGGCCGGGCCGCTCAGCACGGTCCTTACCGGCTGCTCGGCGGCCATGCGGGCGGTGATGCTGCCGCCAGAGGACTGCATAACCCGCAGCTCCGAACCCAGCGAATTCTCCAGCTCATTCAAGTATCGGGCCATTACCGGCCCAACGTAGGAGTTCATTACTACCGTACTGGTGCGTTCGTATTCCCGGAACTCCGGTATAACTTGACTGGAAATGGAGATAAAGGGCGGGTTGGGCATCCGGCGCAGGGATTCCAGCAGCATTTCCTCATGAAGGGGGTTAAGGAAGGAAAAAAGGAAGCACACGGCGACTCCGTCCACTCGGGCTTCCTGTAGCCGCGCGACTAGAGTTTCGATTGCTGCCGGCGTCAGGTCCTCCAGGATAGCCCCGGTATAGTCCACCCGCTCCGGCAGGCCGAAACGCAACTCCCGCGGGGCGAGGGCCGGGGGGCGTTCCAGGTTGAGGTCGTAGAGATCGGAGCGGCTCTGCCGGCCAATTTCCAGGACATCCTCAAATCCCAGCGTTGTCACCAGGGCGGTGCGTCCCCCCTTGCCCTCCAGCAGGGCATTGGTGGCTACGGTGGAGCCGTGGACATACTCCGCGTCGCCCACGTTGATTTCGGCGATCCCGCTCCTAACTCCCTCCGCCGGGTCCGCCGGTGTGGAGGGCAGTTTGTGAATCGTGAGCTTGCCGTCTTGCAGAATGGCTATGTCGGTGAAAGTGCCGCCAACGTCGATGCCAACTATGGTCTTGACCATGCTTAAACCCATATCCTTGCTGGCCGCGAGCATTTGCCGATCGAGTGCAAGTGCATCGGACTAGGCGCTTCCCAAAGCCGATTCCAGCCTTTTCCGGTAGCAGCGGTACCCTTCAGCGGAGAAGCAGACAAAAGTGACCTCATCTATAAAAAGATTGGATGAACTGGATTCGAGAAAGTCCTGCGTTTCGGTTACGGCGATACGGGCCGCCTGCTCCGGGGGAAAGCCGTACGCCCCGGCGCTGATTGCCGGGAAGGCGATGGTTTTTACGTCGTGCTGCCCGGCCAGGACGAGGCAGCTATGGTAACACCGGGCCAGTAGTTCAGCTTCATGGTTATTACCGCCGCCCCATATAGGGCCGACCGTGTGAATAACCCACTTGGCCGGTAGGTTATAGCCTTTGGTAATCTTGGCCTCGCCGGTCTCACAGTTGCCTAATCCGCGGCACTCGGCCAGCAGTCCCGGTCCGGCGGCCCGGTGAATTGCTCCGTCAACACCGCCGCCGCCCAGCAGGGGGTTGTTGCCGGCGTTGACAATTGCATCCACCACCTGCTGAGTTATATCCCCTTGCACTATTCGGATGCTTTCCAGCATAGTAAGTTCCAACGTAGTACGTTCCGGCATAGTACGTTCCGGCGCGATTGTGGCCCTGGCTCGCTGCGGTGGAACAAGTTAATACGCCCCCGCTCTAGTCCGCCAGGGCAATACGCAGGCGTTTATTTATCCTGCCTTTACTCTCGTGTCTTATTACCTTTATCGTCCCTACTTCGGAGGTGTTAGCTACGTGAGTCCCCCCGTCGGCCTGCAAGTCCAGTCCGACGATATCAATGGTGCGTATCTCCTGAATGTTGGGGGGCAGCAGATTAATCTTGGTCCGAATCAGGTCGGGAACCTGCTCCGCTTCAATCCGGCTTAAATTATTGACCTGAACGTCTCGGGCGGCGCTCACTTCGGCATTAACCTTTGCTTCCACATCCTGGGCGAACTCGGCGCTCATTTGCTCCAGTTCAAAGTCCATCCGCGCCTCGCCGGGCCGCATATCGCCGCCGGTGACCTTGGCGCCATAGTCCCGCCATACCACGCCGCACAGGATGTGCAATGCCGTATGTGTCCGCATCAGCCGGTAGCGATGTTCCCAGTCAATCTTGCCGGTGACCGTTGCGCCCACACCGGGGAGCGGGTCGGAAGGACTGCCTTCTACCTCGCCATTTACCCCGCCTTCAATCTGATGAACGACCTTGCCATCAACCCGGCTTACTTTGCTAACGGCGTACTCCCGTTCCCCTTCCGCCAACGTGCCGGTATCGCCGGGTTGGCCCCCGCCGCCAATATAGAAGGCGGTGCGGTCCAGGATCACGCCACCGTCCACCACCTCGGTTACCGTCGCGGTAAACTCTTGCAGATAAGCATCGGAGTGGAAAAGCAACTCGGTCATACGTTCCCCATGTTCAATTAAAGATTAGCCAACCAGAGGGCTTATTATAGCAAACTCAGCCGCCGCGCCGGGCAAGGCCTGAAGCGATTGTGGTCTTCTTCTCGCTTGATCCAGGGTCTTTCAATTATCCCGGTTCAGGTGCATCCCCCTCACCCTGAGCTTGCCAAAGGGCCGGTATATGGTTCGACAGGCTCACCGTGAGCTGTCGCCCTTGACAATCGACAGACACTGCGCTTAATCGCCTTTAATTATCCCGGCATAAATGCCATAATACCATTGCTTATTTCCCCTTAAGTGGTGGCGAAATTGGATCCCAAACGCTTTCTTAGTCTTGAAAATCTTGAATAATCAGGTGAGTCACAAATGAAATTGTCGTGTTTGCAAGAGAACTTGAGCCGCGGCTTGGCCATCGTCAGCCGGGCGGTTGCCAGTCGGGCGACCCTGCCGATTACCCAGAACGTTCTGTTGGAAACCGACCGTTCCATGTTGAAGCTGTCCGCCACAAATTTGGAAATCGCGATTACCACCTGGATTGGCGCGATGATCGAGGAGGAGGGTGCGATTACCGTGCCGGCTCGCCTGCTGACCGAGTTCGTGAATTCCCTGCCCTCCGACCGGATTGACCTGGAGTTGGAGCCGGGTAGCGGCGTGTTGAAGGTGGTCTGCGGCCGGGGCGAGGCCCGAATCCACGGGGTTGATGCCAATGACTTTCCGCCGATTCCACGGGTGGAGGAAGGGGTTGCCGCCCGTATTGGCTCCCAGGACTTTAAGATGGCAATTACCAGGGTGGCTTTCGCCGCTGCTTCCGAGGAGTCACGCCCGGTCTTGACCGGAGTGGAGGCCAAGTTGAGCGGCAACCGCTTTACCCTGGCGGCAGCCGACGGATTTCGCCTGGCAGTGCAGCACGGTACGCTGACCGAGCCGGTGGAAACGGAAATCAGCGTGATTGTGCCGGCGAGGACGCTAACTGAACTAAGCCGTATTCTGGGCAACCAGGACGATCCGGTGGAAATTATGATGGTTCCGTCCCGGGGCCAAATACTTTTCAGAGTGCAGGGAGTGGAAGTAGTTTCCCAGTTAATGCAGGGTAATTTCCCCAACTATGACCAGTTGATTCCGCAAAAATATGAAACCCGCACGGTGTTCGACCTCCAAAAGTTGCTGAGCGCCACCCGTTCCGCCGCTATTTTTGCCCGGGACGGCAGTAATATTATCCGAATGCAAATGACCCCCGGGGAAGAAGGGGGCGAGTCTGGCAAGGCCATCATCTCCGCCAAGTCCGAGGAAGTGGGAGAGAATCAGGGCGAGGTCGATGTTGAGACCATGGAGGGCGAAGAGTCAAAAATTGCCTTCAACTGCCGCTACCTGCAAGAAGTGCTCGCGGTGCTGGAGCGCGGCCAAGTGGCCCTGGAAACAACTTCGTCATCCAGTCCCGGAGTGCTGAAACCCACAAATTCGGACGACTACATTCATGTGGTGATGCCCATGTTTGTCCAGTGGTAACCGGCCCACGAGGTTGTCCGGTTCACATCAGGGGCCACCAAATGTGAAGGAAGGGAAACTTCAATCCGAACTGGGGGTTCTCCCCAAAAAATAGGGAGGTTTAGAAACCTCCCTATCTCAATCCGAGCGACTTATTCTACTCCGCTGCTCCACCGTTCCGACGGCATCGACTTACCCACCTAAGCTTTCCAACGGGGCCGACTTAGTCCAACCAGTTCCGGCCCGGCTAATGCGTCGGTGTAATTCCAGCCATTTCCTCCGCCGTCACGGTCAGGTAGGGAATCAAGTCACGGATGGTGCCCAGTTCTTCCAGGCCGTTGACCTGTCGAATAATTGCGTCGGTTCGCTCCGATCCCAGTACCGGCGTCAGCAAATTCCGTGCCTTGGTATTAACGTCATCGGTGGACATGGGATTTTCCTTGGTGCCGTAGGCGTGGGGCGTAAAGTGTTCCACCGTTTGCCCATCCTTTAGCTGTACCGTGACCCGCCCACTGCGAGGCGCTGCGCGGTCCATTAAGTCGGCGTCGGCGATCAGGGTAACCCGTTCCTTTACCGCCAGCGTCGCCGGATCCGCCATACGTTCGTAGGCATGGGTGGACTCGAAGGTAACCGCCCCGTCAAGAAGAGCGACGGCAATCATGTGCTGGCAGTTCACGTCGGGCATGGAGCGGTCGTTGACAATGCCGGCGCCATCCCGGGGCAGCCGAACGGTGACGCTCTCCACATTGTCCACCGTCAGGCCGTGCTGCCGGTGCAGAGTAAAGAAGGCGTCCAGCGCGGCTTGTATCGGGTACCCTACCGAATAGGGCTTGATGGCCGTTTCGGTGACGAAGAAGCGGCTGCCCAAGCGGTCAACCATTTCGTTGGGCCGGGGATCCGACGAAAGAGCCTGAAGAACATTATGCTCTCCTTCCAACACATCCCACACGCCGGTTAAGCCGGCCTGGACCATGGTTGCGGCGGTGACGCCGTTCCGAGCGCCCATCCCGGAGAAATCAAAGGCCTTTTCCACGTGCTCCGCATCCCGCACCCAGCTCCAAATGCCGGATACCTGCTGGGAGGCATAGGACAGGACATAACGCATACCGGCTTCGTCCAGCCGCGCAATAGAGGCGGCCGCCGCCGCGCTGCCCATAGTCGAACTGGTACCTTCGGCGCTGCGATGTCCCCCGCGCAGCAGGTCCGGTTCCAGGGCCAACAAAAATCGGCAACACAGGTCATAGCCCAGGACGACCGCACGCAGCAGCTCCTCCCCGGAACTATCGGCCCGCTCCGCCATTGCCAGAGCCGCCGGCACCACCGAGCAACCGGGGTGGGACTTGGTAACCGGCTCGAAGTCGTCCGTCTCATCGGCGTGGCCGAACATACCGTTGACCAGGGCCGCATTTACCGCGGAGGTTTTCAAGTCGGTGGCCAAAATGGAGGACTCGGGAGTGCCCCCTTGAAGCCGGGCGTACTTGATGGCCATTTCCCCCGGCTTGAGGCGCGCGCCGGATACTACCGCCCCCAGGGAATCCAGAACGCGGTGCTTGGCGGCCAGAGTTACCTCCGGCGGCAAACTGCGGTTCCTTGCCTCCGCCATATATTGGGCCAATTGTCCGGTGATATCCGTGGCAGCCATTAACCCCTACCTCCTTGTTTGCGATCAGCTACAGCCTAATGCAGGTGCCAAAATCGAGATCTTACGGCCGATAGGCCATGCCATACCATGTCATGACACAACGGGCTATGTCGTTCCTTACTGTACTACGCCATACCATAGCATACCATCGCCGATCCTTTATTCGTGAACGCGGGAAAATCAAAAAAATCTGCGCTTACGGAACTGGAATCGCTCCAGTGGCGGTGGGGTTGCGGATGACATTCATGCTGCTATCGGGCTGCCCCTTGATCGATGAGTCGCTCAGCTTTTCCGTTCAAGTATTGACCGGGAGCTTTCGCTATAACCGCACCGGGGAATCGGCGGCGCTAAGACCGGCGGCCAAATGCCAGCGCAAGTTAGGGAACCGCTGAATAAGTCCGTGACCTGGGTGTTTACCCTACCCGTCGTTCCTGCGAAGCCAGGATCCTCGATCCACAACGTTTTAGGTTCCTGCTTTCGCAAGAACGACGGGGCGAAGGCGCTGGTGTTTGATGACTTATTCAGAGTATCCTTAGTTTGACTAGAACCCGTGGGTCCTTGCTCCAATTGCCTCCACCATCGAATAAGACACATGCAATGTACCCCGCACCATTATCCGGCCTCCTTGGCGCAACTCCGCCTGCATCAAGAAGTCGAGGGCCGGGCCAACAGGACTGCATTTGCTGGAGGCACTGGGGATCTACCAGGTTTTGTTGTGAAGGATTACCATTTTAGTCCTGATCGGTACCACGGGGTTAGAGAGAATTATGGTGGCGCCCCACCGCCGATACAATGGTGCCGATGCAATGGTATGGAGGTGGACACACTCGTGCTCGAGCCTATATTATTCACGGGTTGGCTCGCGCCGTTCGTCCCGGATCAGGTTTAAATTAATGAGCCATTGCGATTCCTGCGTGCCGCCTGCTATTGTTCGACAGGAATGCTTGGGCCGTGGTGTTGTTGATTCCGCAGCAAGCCACGGTGCGGGGTCCCGACCCACCAAGGCCGGCTTTAGGCGAATCATCGCCGGAATATTCATTCTGAACCAACCATCAGCTTACGGGGCCTGGACATTTGGCCCCTGGAGTTCTGCTAAGGCTTAGCGCTCTCATCGCTATGCCTTGATCCTCAATATTTGGCGGCCGGTTGTGGTGACCGGGGTGGGACAGGAAAACGACGCAAAGCCCTGCCAAGTCCGGCGAAAAGAGGGTTATATCGCCCCGATTGGGCCGACCAACCGGTCACGTTATTCCGACCCAGGAAGGAATTGCGTATCCAACTCTGCCCCGCGATGTAACGGGTGACCCCTAAAACGAGGAGGCCCAGCCATGGAAAAGGTATCTATTCAGGAAGCTTCCCGAAGGCTGCGGATTCCCACTTCCAGCGTCCGCGACTGTATCCGGGGCGGGGAACTTAAAGCGCATCGGGAATCGGGACCGGACGGCCGTATCGGCTGGGTAGTGGAGCTGCCGGAGGAGGGCTGGATTAGCGCCGCCACTTCTCAGGAGTTGGAACGGGACTTTTCCCCCTGGTGGTGGGCTACCTTTGAACACACCGGCGATATTCACTATGTAGAGTCACTCGCGGCTTCGGCCTGGGAGGAAACCGTCCCCCAATTTCTCTGCGGGCTGGTTGGCGATAACATCTGGGCCGCTCCAGAACTATTGGAGGAAAATCTGTGCCTGGAATGCCAGATGGTGGCTATGGAACGTGGCCTTCCCCATGCCTCACCCGCTGAATCCTGATTTGCTGAACTAACTTCTATTATTGGCGAACCAACCCCTATTGGCGAACCAACCCCAAAATCTACCCTAACGTCCGGCAAACCGGGAAATCTGACCCGCGGCCGGTGGCGCCCGGTAGATCGGCAAGCGGTAAATCCGGGGTTTATTGCGGAAAGCTGCGTTACGGTTGCAAGAAGAAGTCCCGCAGCTCCCGGTGGGTCTCTTCCGGCAGTTCCTCGGCAATATGGTGGCCGGACGGCATTGAGTGTCCCCGAACATCCTCGGAGTAATCCCGCCATACGGCCAGAACGTCCTGGGTTCGGCCCACGTATCCGGTAGCGCTCCACAACGCCAAATGGGGACAGGTCACCTTGTTCTGAAAGTCGGCTTCATCGTGTACCAGGTCAATGCTGGCCCCGGCCCGGTAGTCCTCACAGATTGCATGGATTGTAGCCGGGTCGCTGCCGCAGCGTACGTACTCCTCCACTGCTTCCGACGGAAACACCGTTGCTGCGTCTTGGCCCCTTTCAAAGCGGGTACGCATAAAGTAATCGGCAGCGGCGCCGATTACCCGCTCCGGAAAATCGTAGGGCTGAATGAGGAAGAACCAATGGAAAGTGTTGGTTGCCATTTCCTTATTCACTATCTGAAACATCCGGTGGGTCGGTATGATGTCTAGCGTTGCCAGCTTTCGCACTCGCTGCGGATGGTCTTTGGTCAGCCGATGGGACACCCGAGCGCCCCGGTCGTGTCCGGCCAGAAAGAATGATTCAAAGCCCAACCGTTCCATCATATCCACCTGGTCCTGAGCCATCGCCCGCTTGGAATAGGTCAAGTGCTCCGGGTCGCCCGCCGGCTTGCCGCTGTCCCCGTAGCCGCGCAAGTCCGCCGCCACTACGGTGAAGTTCTCGGCCAAGTGGGGGGCCACCTTGTGCCACATCACGTGGGTCTGGGGGTAGCCGTGAAGGAGCAGCAGGGGCGGTCCGCTGCCACCGATTACCAAGTTGATTGTGGCTCCACTTGTCTCTATTTGACGTTGCTCGAATCCCTCAAACATAGTTCCTCCCGTCGGCGAGGCTGATAGTTGCGGAAAATTTCGGAGGGACGATTCTGGGCGCCCCTTGTTCCTGTGCCGGGCCTAATTGTAAGGGCAAGCCAGGTTTCTGACTACCGCCGTTCTCGCAATCGACCCCCGCAGGCATTAGAATAGCCGCGCCGGAGCCAGGTAATTTTGCCACTGAAAATTTTAACCAATAAGTGAAAGAGCGCAAGTTAGTAAGCAGGAGGAAGAATTATGCCAGCGGTTAATACGGTTCTCGGTACGGTGGAGGCCGCCGACCTGGGCTATACCCTTAGTCATGAGCACGTGGGCACCAACGCCGCGGGCCTGCGGCATACCTACCCTGATTTTATTGACCGGGACGGCATCATCGAGCAGTCGGTGGCGGCCCTGAAGTCGGCCCGCGCCGAGGGGCTGCGTACGATTGTTGACGTAAGCACTTTTGACCTGGGACGGGACATTTCAATGATTGCCGAAGTGTCCCGCCAGAGCGGTGTCAATATCCTGTTGGCAACCGGCAATCACCTGGCGGTTCCCCGGCCCTTTGGGGATGTACCGCCGGACGTCATTGCGCCCCTTTATGTCCGGGAAATCGAGGAAGGCATTGAGGATACCGGCGTTAAGGCGGCGGTCATCAAGGTTGCGAGCGACCGGGGAGGCATTACTCCGCCGCAGGAGGTTGTACTGCGTGCGGCGGCCCGCGCCCACCTACAAACCGGCGCCCCGATATCCACCCATACCTGGTCTCCCGACCGCGTGGGCGAGCAACAGGTGGAGATTTTGAAACAAGAAGGCGTGGACCTGAACCGGGTATATATCGGCCACAGCAACGACGATACCGACCTGGGCTACTTGCTGGGGCTACTGGAGGAGGGGGTTTGGCTCGGTCTCGACCGTTACCCCGGAGGCCGCGTCCCCGGCACTCCCGATTGGGAGCAGCGCACCGAGACGGCGAAGAAGCTGATGGATGCCGGCTTCACCCAGCGGATAATGCTTTCCCACGACTATTCCGTACCCAAGGCCCGCAACGGCGCTGCGGTTCAGGAAGAACGGCGGCGGGCTAATCCCGACGGTTACAACTTTATCACCCTGAAGGTTTTGCCTCGCCTGCGGGAATTGGGCGCCACCGATGATGATATCCGCCAAATTACGGTGGAAAACCCCCGCCAATTCTTTGCCGGGGCGTAAGGCTTGGCCGGACTTTCAAAAGTGGATTCAGTGTGGTGGGAACTAGGCCGGAGCCGGTTCGAGGCCCGGGGAAACTACTGAAATGCTGAAACGCAGGATAATTACGGCAAAAGCCGCTATGTCGCAGAAGGAATGACCGTCGGGCTGCCAACTTGAAGGACAATTCTTGCGTCTGTCCGGGGGCGCAATTACCCGCTACCTAATAAGGAACCAATGTTGTCGGGACTAACGAAAGCAGCAAATGGGACGGACGCTCGTTATCATGGTAAACGGTGTTTTCCGCGGTCAACCGGATTGCCGAGAACGCCGGGTTCTCCCCGGTATTGCCGTTTACGTCCAGACGGGGGAAATTGCTGGAAGACAGGTCCAGACGGATACGGTGCCCCCGGACAAACAAGTTGCCGGTAGGGTATAGCTTGATGCCAATCCGGTACACCTGCCCCGGCTCCATCAATTCCGGCTCGCTCCAGGAATTGCGAAACTTGGCCCGCAGCACACCATCGGTCAGGTTAAGCGCAAAACCCTCGGGATAGTCCGGCGACGGTGGATAAACATCCAGCAGCTTGGCGGTGAAGTCGGTGTCCACCGCCGATGAGGCAATCCACAGGTTCACTTCAACCGGTCCGGTAACCTCCACATCTTCGGCTAATGGCTCGGTCTGGAACACCAGCACGTCGGGCCGGGAAGCCAGAGGCAAGAAAGGAGGTCGGCAACCGAAGAACTCCGCCGATTCCCGTTGGTCGAAGCCGCCCGGTTCCATAATTGGCAGCCCGGACGAGATGTTACCTCCGATTGTTGGCACCGGATTATTGGGGTCAAAACGGTAACGGCTAAAGCGGCTCTGGCTCCGGGCCGGTGGTGTGCGGTCGTTCAGCAGGCCGCCAGCGTGTAGATAAAAGGGCGTCACCTCTGCCCGGTTCAGCGGCCAGTCAATTTCGTCACGCCAGCGGCCACCGTGTTCCAGTCGTCCGGCGGCATTGCACTTTCCGCTACCGCCGCCCATTACAAAGACCCTTACCGCCGGCTCCTGCTCCCAGCCGTTTTCAACTTCCTTGAGCCAGCGATCGAAAAAGCGCAGCCGCTGTTGGTCAAAATCCCCGGAGGCCGGGTTTTCGATCGTCGATTCTGGGCCAAAATCCACGTTGCCGGAGTAAGTTACCGAGCGGGCGCCGTGAGTCCACGGACCCATAATCAGCGAAACCGGCCCATTTTTCATCCGGGACAAATTGACATAATTATCGGTGGTGCCACCGGCGTAAGGGTCGTACCAACTGCCCTGATGCACTTGGGGTACATCGGAGAAGGGAATATAGTGGGCCTCGGCGCAAAGCCCCACCTGCTGCCAGAACTCGTCAAATGTTTCATGGCCCCAGATTTCCAGCAGGTAGTTTTCATAGTCCGGCGTCCACTGCAAGGGGGAATGTCCTGCTTTCCAGGGCATTCGGTCAAACCACTCGTGGATATTCTGGTTGGCCAGGGCAGCGCGGGTAGTGCCGGGGTTGTCCCGTGCCTCCGAGCTTTCCATTGCTTCCCGAAAGGCCCAGGTAACTTGCCGCAGCTCAAAGGCGCCCCCGTTGCGGCATCCGCTTTGGAAGGCATTGGCAAACCCCCCGCATTCCAGCCACATAGCAGCCAGATGCGGCGGGGTTAAAGAGGCCAGAGCCGCCTGGGTATGGGCGGCGTAGGACAGGCCGAAGGTACCGACTTTGCCGTTGCACCAGGGCTGTTGGGCCAGCCATTCCACGGTATCGTAACCGTCCCGGCCCTCGTCCACATACTTGGTAAATCCGCCTTCGGAGGCATAGCGGCCCCGGCAGTCCTGCATTACCGTAACATAACCGTTTAAGGTGAAGAACTCCGCTTCCTGGACTCGGACGGCGGCGGATTTATTATAAGGGGTGCGTTGCAGCAGAACCGGCAGCGGCTCCGCCACCGGCTCACCGTCTCGAAGGGGGCGATGAACGTCGGCGGCCAGATTAAACCCGTCGCGCATCGGTATCATCACGTCGCTGTCGATATGATGCCTGGCCCCGGTTGCAGTTCTTGACTTTCTTGCTATTGGACTCATCGGGTGCCCTCCTTCTTCAACATGGGAATTCTACCATAGGCAGCTAGGCCTAAAGCCGGCCTGACAGCGTGTCTATTCTTGACATTCGGTCAACTGAACAATATACTTTGCGATGTTTATAGTATCTATGCAATACTGTTATACAATTGAACTGAATCCGTAGTATTTTATGCGATACTTGAACTCAAATCGTATGTACTGGCCTTATTTCCGGATTACGACAGGCTCCTGAGGTTATCCAAAAGCATTTAGGGAGGCATGGCTATGTCATCGTCACAGTTCTTAAGACCCCATTGGTTAATCTATTGCACACTTTCCTTTGTCCTTATAGCTTTGATTGCTTGCGGCACGTCCGCTCCTGAGCCGGCGCAACCTGACCAGCAAGCGGCCCCGGTCAGTCAACCTGCGGCGCAACCGGCTCAGCAAGCTCCGGCCGCAGCCGAACCCGTACCTGCCGCGGCCGCCCCGGCTCCGGCGGCCACGGTCAGCGCTGTTGTTGGCCAAGGTGCTATTGGGGCCGGCTCAATTGCTCCTACCGCCGTACCTGCTCAAGTTCCGGTTGCGGAAGTAATGCCGGATGCCGAACCGGCGGTTATTCAGCTGAGAGTGGCTCGTGGCCCTACTACTAGGGACCTAGCTGACCCGGTGGCAGGCAGAGGCGACCTGCCCGTCGTCCTGCCCATGTTTGAGGGGTTGGTTCAATTCAACCAGTACACCGATTCCGTACCGATGCTGGCTCCCGAATGGTCCCCTAATAACAACTTTACCGTTTGGACCTTCAGGTTGGAAGAGGGCATCCAGTTCCACAAGGGTTGGGGTGAGATGACCGCCAAGGATGTGGCCCATACTATGGACCAAGAACGGCGTAACGACCACTTTGATGGCCGGGCCGCCACTTGGCGCGATCTTCTTAAAGAGGTGGTAATGCCTGACGGGCCTGACGGCCACGTGGTGGAACTTCACCTCAACAAGCCAGAGCCGATTATGACTACCTACATGAGCACCAACTACACCACGGTTATTCGCAGCAAGAAGCATTGGGACGAGAACGGCGGAATAATGACCGGCTTTGACGCCAATGATGTCGGCATCAGGCTAATGGCCAATGACCCCGTAGGAACCGGCCCGTTCCAGTTCGCCGAGCACGCCGAAGCCCAGTATCTACGCTACGAAGCCCCAGAGGGTACTCACTGGCGGAAGACCCCCGAATTCCCCGAGCTCCAGATTTTCTTCGTCTCGGAACCTTCCACCCAGTTGGCCCAGTTGGTAACTGGTGAGGTGCACGCTGCGGAGATTCCGCGAGATCTTCAGTTGGGAGCCCTTTCCCGGGGTATGAAGGTCATATCCGGGACTACTCCCGCTATCCGACTTGTCGGCTTCTTCGGTGGCAATTACCTTCCGGACAATCCGGCCTACGATCCCACCGAGCCTATGACTATGCCGTTGGTTCGTGAAGCGATGAACCGAGCCATCGACCGCCAGGAAATTAATGAGGTCTTCTTTGATGGTAGGGCCGAATTGATGATGCAGACCCATTCCCACGCCAAGTTCCCTGGTTGGCAGCCGTCGTGGCTCGATTCATTCGAGACGGACTATGGCTTCGATCAGGAAAAAGCCAGACAGTTGCTGGCCGACGCTGGGTTTCCGGAGGGTTTCAGGATAACGCAGCTTTCCTACCCACGCCCCGGTCTCCCTGAGATGCAAGACATAGGGGAACTGGCGGCTGACTACTGGCGTCAAATCGGTATTGAGGTCGATTTCAAGCCGGTAGAGACTGCGGTTTACAGTTCAAGGGTGCGCGCCAAAGAGGTCAACAACGTCGCTTGGCTTCACACCGGCAGTTTCACTGAACCGACCCGGGCCATTTTCGTGTACCACTACAGTGGCGCCGTTAGTCCTCGCTATGAGTCTCCGTTCTTCACTGAGAAATATGAGGCTCTTGAGGTGTCAGCAACTGCTGAGGATCGGGATAATCTTATCCGGGAAATGGGCGAGAACTGCTACGAAGTTTACTGCTCAATCCCGCTCTTCTGGGTGCCCTTCGAATTCATGATTGATCCCGATGTCATCTCTGAATGGTTAACTCCAGGGGTATTTGGAGTGCGCGACTTTGAGTATGTCAAAGCTACGAGGTAGGTCCTGGTAGTACTCAGGGTCTAATATACTTAATTGCGGACGTTCGTTTATCCAACCAGGCCGTTCCAGAAGGGCGGCCTGGTTGGATGGTATATGAAGCGGATAGTAAGTAAAGGTAAAAGGCTGTTTGCCTGAAGGTTAGCGATGCAGCGATATATCTTAGTACGAATGGCCCAGAGCATTATTGTGCTGTTTGCGGTAAGCATTATAATCTTCGGTCTGGCCCGGGTTTCCGGCAATCCAATGGACGTGCTTCTGCCTGATGACGCTGGCCCGGAAGAGTTCGAATTAATGGAGAAAAAGTGGGGGCTGGACCGGCCGCTGCACATGCAATACTTCACCTTCCTCGGTAACGCCATGGTCGGTGACTTTGGCCGATCGGTTCAGCACCCCACCCGGGAAGCCATGGATTTGGTAATCAAGCGGTTTCCTGCAACCTTGTTGTTGGCGGGCTTGGCACTGATAATTTCAATCGTTATCGCCTTTCCCGTCGGAGTGCTATCGGCGGTCAAAAAAGACACAATGCCCGACTATCTTGGCAAGATTTTTGCCCTTATGGGTCAGTCTGCCCCGTCCTTCTGGCTGGCGATTATGCTGATGTGGATTTTCGCCGTCCAACTTGGTTGGCTGCCCACCTCCGGGCGAGGAGATCCAGGATGGGATCGGGCGGCGCACCTTGTTCTGCCTGCGCTGGCCATCGGTTGGTACCAGGTAGCCGCGCTGATGCGCCTGGTCCGCTCTTCGATGTTGGAAGTGATGGACAGCGAGTTTATTAAGCTGGCCCGACTTAAAGGGGTTTCGGAATCTCGCGTGGTTTGGAAGCACGCCCTTCGCAACGCTTCCATCGCTCCGATTACGTTGCTGGGACTGCTGGTCGCCCAGTTGGTAACCGGCACCGTCGTTACCGAAACGGTATTCTCCTATCCCGGCGTTGGACTATTGGCGGTCGATGCAATCCGCAATCGTGATTTCCAAGTGATGCAGACGATTGTACTGGTATTCGCCGTAATTTTCGTGGGCATTAACCTTTTCGTTGATGTGGTCTATGCTTACATTGACCCCCGTATTCGTTATGCCTAGTTTCTTAACTGGGCTTTGTTGCTGATTTTATTGCTCGCATTGTTGGAGCCGCGTTAAGAGGTGTCTTATGGATGTTGGTAGAATAGCTCGCCCGATACCCCGGTTATCGCCTCCGGGTTTAACCAGATTTGCAGCCGAGGCTCGGCGTTATCCCTTGGTGCCAATGTTCGTTCTGGTAGTTCTGTTGGTCATACCGGCGATATTTGCCGATGTTATCTCGCCGCACTCGCCTTACGATATAAGTCCCCGGGAGCGTCTCACTCCGCCGGCTTGGTCCGGACCCCAGATGCTCAACGGTGTTGAAGTTCGGTCTGGGGGTAGCTGGAAATACATCCTTGGAACCGATAAGTTGGGGCGCGACGTGCTGAGCCGCATCATGCACGGCGCCCGGATTTCCCTCAGCATTTCCCTGTTAGCAATATTGGCCGGTGGCGTGGTCGGCAGCTCCCTGGGCGTGTTGGCCGGATATTACGGCGGTTGGCTGGACCATGTAGTGATGCGCTTGGTGGACATCTTTATTACCATACCGGGGCTGCTGTTCGCATTGGTTTTAGCTATCGTATTGGGTCCCAGTTTCAGTACCATCGTAATAGTGGTGTCGGTAATATTATGGCCCCGCTTTGCCCGCATGTCCCGTGCCGAAACCCTCAGTATGCGTAGTCGTGATTTTGTCAGCCGGGCCAAGGTTTCCGGGTGTTCCAACCTGCGAATCATGCTCCGCCATATTTTCCCCAATGTACTCAACCCGTTGGTGGTGCTGGTCACTCTGGAAGTAGGCCACGTGATACTGCTGGAAGCCACCCTTAGTTTCCTGGGCGCCGGTATTCCCCGACCGATTCCGGCTTGGGGTCTAATGGTCTCCGATGGCCGGGACCTGATCGTGGGTGGTAATGGATGGTGGGTATCCCTGTTCCCCGGATTGGCGATCCTGCTGGTGGTTCTGTCGATGAACCTCTCCGGCGACTGGCTCCGCGACAAGCTGGACCCACGGCTCAGGAACCGCTAGCCCGGTGAAACGCCGGTCTTGGGCAAGGGAAGCGTGGAATCAGTAAGTACTCAAAGACCATAACTCGAAGAAGGAGGCTGGACCGATGGCTAAAATCCGACATATTGCCTTAACCACCGAAAACCCTTCCGAGGTGGCCGAGTTCTACAAGAAGGCCTTTGATATGCAGGAAATTCGCCGCAGTGACGCCGGCGCCGTTTTCCTGTCCGATGGCTATATCAATTTGGCTATCCTGAACTGGAAGACCGAAAAGGACGCTGACGTTGGCCCTGATGGTCCAAACTACAACGGCATTCACCACATTGGTTTCCAGGTTGACGACCTGGACCAGACTGCCGATAAACTGGAAGACGTAGATGGCGAAAGGCTCAACCAGCGTCACGACGATATGACCCTGGCCGAGACCGCTGCCGCCCCGCGCAACTTCGAGGTGAAGTGGGCCGGCCCTGACGGTGTCGTTATTGACGTCTCGAAGTCGGGATGGGCCATTTCTTAGCCGGTTGGTGCTCCGCCCGGCGCCGAAGTACTTTGTACCAACGCTAGCCCTAATTGGTTGATAATCCTGCTGGAGGCTTCAGTTATGGCAATTGCGCTGAAAGACCTGGACATCGAAAAGGAAGCAGTACTGAAGGCAATCGACACCATGGAAAAGGCCGGCGTTATGGGCATCGGTCAGCATGGCAACTTCAGCGCTCTGGTCCCCGGCGGCGGCGCCTTTCTGCTGATTGGCGGCGACATGGACAGTGTGCGAAAAGACGACTTCATTCTGGTGGACTTGGAAGGCAACCTGCTGGAAGGCAATATGACGGCCCGGGAGGCCGAAATAGTTCACCTGCATACGGTGGTCTATCGGAACCGCCCCGAAGCCGGCTCGGCGGTTCACGTCCATTCCACCTGGGGAACCACTTTTGCCGTCGCCAGCAAACCCATCGAGTGCAGCTACGAAGCGATGGCCCGGTTTAACATGACCGACGGTATCCCTTTGGCCAAGTACGGCCCGCGGGGTTCCGACCAATCAATAGAATTCATTGCCGACGCGTTGAATAGCGCAGCCCACATCCGGGCGGTGCTGATGGAGCACCACGGCATCCTGGCCTTCGGCGCAACGCCGGCTGAAGCGGCCCGTTCAGTGATGATTCTCGAGGCGGCGGCTCAGCTAACGGCCCAGGCTTCCACCATTGGCGGCGCCAAGAGTATCCCTCAAGAAATGCTCACCGCAACCGTGGAACGCCGGGATAGTTTCGAGCAGGCCGGGGTTCAGCGAGCCTGAGCGCCAGCATTTGCTTCAGCGGCTCAGATTAGCCCCTCTCTTCGGGTAATCGTTCAATGGCGCTGAATTGTGCCGGGAGAATTTGCCATGCAATTCGGATTATTCCTGGAGTTTCCCCGGCCTGCCGGTGGAACCTATCAAGAAGCTTTTCAATCCGCCTTCTCCCTGGTGGACGCGGCGGAGGGGTTGGGCGTGGAGTCGGTCTGGCTGGCCGAATACCACTTTAACCCGGGCCGGGTGCTCTCGTCGCCGGTAATGATTGCCACCGCCATTGCCGCCCGAACCGAGCGGATTAGAATCGGGCTGGCGGTCCAGTGTCTGCCCTTGGGCCACCCGGTGCGCCTGGCCGAAGAGGCGGCGACGCTTGACCAGCTTAGCGGCGGTCGCCTGGAGTACGGCGTGGGACGGGGCACTTTCCCCAATGTCCACGAAGGTTTTAATGTACCCTTTGCCGAAAGTCGGGGCCGGTTTGAAGAGAGCCTGGAAATCATCAAGCGGGCGTGGACCGAGGAGTCCTTCACCTTTGAAGGCGACTATTACCAGTGCCGCGACTTGTGCGTCGAGCCCAAACCCCAGCAGACGCCCCATCCCCCCATCCGGGTAGGAATCACGTCGGCGGAATCCTTCCCGATCATTGGGAGCATGGGCTATCCCATCCTGATCAATCCGTCACGGGTCTTTACCTTTCCGGAACTTGCAGGTCACATAGCGGAATACCGGCATGCCTGGCGGGAGGCCGGCCACCCCGGTGAGCCGGAAATAGGCTTGCGGGTCCCGATGTACGTGGCTGAAACTGCGGAACGGGCCTATGCCGACCCGCGGGAGGGCGCCGAGTTCATGGCCAAACGTCTGGGGGTAAGGGTGGCGGGCTATGCCGACTACGGCGGCACCACCGGCGACTGGCAGACGGAAGGCGATCGGATCCTTGGCATGGACTATGATGATTGGCTGCGAGACAAAGTTGCCTTTGGAACGCCGGAAATGGTAACCGACCGACTCCGCCAACTGGAAGCGGAACTGAGCCTGACCCAGATTATCTACGAGATAGACCTGGGTAATCACTTGCCCCTGGCAATGCAATTGAGCTCGTTGCGGCTGTTTAACCAAGAGGTGGCGCCCCAGTTCAAATAGGCCAGGACTAGATCAGAGCGTCTTTCCGTCAGCCAAGGGGCAGGTGAAAAACCTGCCCCTTTTTGCTGGGTCGTTCACTTGGGCCTACCCAAAGGTGTTTGAAAGTCCTTACCGATCCTTAAGGGATTCACCGACCCGGGCTAATCGCCGATTACCGCAATAGCTTGTATTTCTACCATCATTTCAGGGCGGGCCAGCGAGTTTATGCCGATTAGCGCGCTGCACGGGTAGCCGCGGGTGAAATACTCCTTGCGCAGTTGGGTAAAGTGCGTGCCATACTGCATATCCCGGATGAATACCGTCATTGTAACGATGTCCTCCAGGGTTCCGCCGGCCCGAGCCAGGTTGACCCGAATCCGCTCAAAACTGGCCCGTACCTGTCCCTCAAAGTCTCCGCCCAGGGACTTGCCATCGGCGTCTGTAGTGGCGCCGACGCCGGCCAGGTAAACTGTCGTACCGCCGGAAACTTTGATGGCCGGTGAGTAGGCGCGGTCCTCCTCCGCCGTTCCCTTAAAATATTCTCTGGGCATATCTCCTCCCAATTTCCCCGGTACCAACTAAACATCCTTGGCGATGCCTCGCAGCAACGTCCGCCGGTCGGGGATTTAATCTGGTCCCTGCTTTCTCCGGAGTACTGACGAGTTACCCTTCTCCTAGTCCTGAGATGCGTTGAAAACCTGTTGGGCAATAGCTTTCCCTTTCCTCGCAATGGACACTCCGGTGTAAAAGGTCAGGTGAAAGAAAAGCTCGTATACCTGGGCTTCGGTCAACCCAATTCGCAGCGCGCCTCGAACGTGATTGCGCAGCGCATTCTCGGTGCCAACCAGGGTCAGGGCCGAAAGGGCGCAAATCATCCGGCTTTGAATATCCAGCGCCGGCCGGGTCCACACTGCCCCCCAAAGATATTCGACCATGTAACGTTCCCAGTCTCGGTCCACGTCATCCGCTCCGGCCGAGTTGCCCATGGTCACGTCCCCCAGCACCGCTTCTCGTTGGGCCAGGCCGCGCCGGTACAACTCATCCGGATCTTGGGCAGTGTCATAGGCAAGAGTGGGTTGCACTTGGATCCCGCGTTCCTCGAATACGTCGTGGGCCACCCGCATTGCGGTGGTGGCAATGGGCGCTCCGGTATAGAAAATCAACTGGAGCATTATTTCAACGATTTGCTCCGGGGACAAACCGAGGTCCAGGCCGCTTGCAACGTGACCTTTCAAATTGTCGTCTCGGCACAGCGCGGCGATGATAGAAATGGTGGCTAGACTGCGCTGCTCAATGGTAAGAGCCGGCCGGTTCCATAACGTGCCAAAACAGGCTTCGCCGATTATCCGCCATAGGTCTGGGGAAGTCTCGATTAACTCCCGATTCGGTATGGGGATTCCGTTGGTGTCGGTGCGGCCCAGCCGGGCCAAAACAGGATAACTGGACAAAAGTCTCTCGTCTAACGTAGCCATCATTGCTCCATTTATTTCGGATTATTTTGCCTCCCGGCGGCGGTAGAGCCTCGATTCGCCAGGCGACCCTACCGAGCTAAAGGTGGAACAAGTCTAGGCATGACCTATTTCGCTGTCAATTTCCAGCATTAGGTCTGGTCCGGGTCTCCCGGAAACGGAATGAATTTCCTCCGGTAGCTGACACCTAAGGGGTCTGATGTTATAATTGCCGCTGTAAGAAGGAGGTGGGCAATTGGAAGCAATCGAATTTACCACACCGAAAACTTTAGATGAGGCGGTACAGGTTATGGCCTCCAAGGGCGAGCGCGCCCGGGCCTTGGCCGGCGGAACCGACTTGTTGGTGCAGCTCAGGAGCGGTCGGCGCAGCGCAGACCTGGTTGTTGACGTTAAAGACATCCCGGAATTGAACCAAATATCCTACAGTGCACAGGATGGGCTGACCATCGGCGCAGCGACCCCGTGCTACCTGATTTACCAGAATCCGGACGTGGCGGCTAAGTACCCAGGCCTGGTGGACTCGGCATCTCTCATCGGCAGTATTCAGATTCAGGGTCGAGCCAGCCTTGGCGGCAATCTGTGTAACTCGGCGCCCAGCGCCGACGCCATACCGTCAATGATTGCTCTGGGCGCCGTAGCCAACATTGCTGGCGCCGGCGGTACCCGTCAGATACTGGTAGAGCAGTTTTGCACCGGCCCCGGCCGCAACGTGATGGAACCGGGTGAGATCCTGGTGTCCATTAACCTTCCGGCCCCGCAAGCCAACTCCGGAGCCAACTACCTGCGCTTTATACCCCGCAACGAGATGGACATTGCCGTTGCCGGCGTAGGCACTTCAGTAGTTCTTGACGCCTCCGGGCAAAACTTTGTTTCCGCCCGTATTTCACTGGCTTCGGTGGCCCCGACGCCGGTGTTTTGTCAGGATGCGGGGGCGAGTCTGGCCGGCAAGGCCGTATCTGACGAATCGATTGAAGCGGCGGCGCAATTGGCTATGGCCGACGCCAAGCCGATCACCGATATGCGCGGAACCATACGCCAGCGGGAGCACCTGGTTGGCGTCCTGACCCGCCGCACTTTGAACAACGCTATCAAGCGAGCTAGGGGGGAAGAATAGTTATGCCTGGACTAGTCCACGTATCCACTACCATAAATGGCAATCCCACTGATTTTCTCTGCGAACCTCGCCAGAGCCTGCTTGAGGTGCTTCGGGACGTACTGGGTATGACCGGCACCAAGGAAGGCTGCAACGACGGCAACTGCGGCGCGTGTACGGTAGTATTCGATAGTCGCATTGTCACTTCCTGCCTGGTCCTCGGGGTTGAAGCCCAAGGCAAAGATATTGCCACCATTGAGGGAGTAGCCTCCCCGGAAGGGCTGCATCCGGTGCAGCAAGCCTTCCTGGAAAATGCGGCATTGCAGTGCGGCATCTGCACCCCCGGGTTTATCGTCGCCACCAAGGCCCTGCTCGAGCAGGAACCTGACGCCGATGAGGGCCGTATCCGCCATTGGCTGGCCGGCAACCTGTGCCGCTGCACCGGCTACGACAAAATTGTCCGCGCCGTACTGGACGCCGAAACCAAGCTGAACGCATAAAGGAGGTGACTCTGGTGACCTCCAATATTGTCCTGTCGGAAGTTGAATATAACGTCGTCGGTAAGCGGCACCTCCGCCCCGACGGCGTGGACAAAGTAACCGGGCGCGCCCAATATGGCGCTGATATCCAGTTGGCCGGCCTGCTGCAGGCAAAGATTCTGCGCAGCCCCCACGCCCATGCCCGGGTCAAATTGATCGATACCAGCGAGGCGGCGGTTTTCCCCGGCGTCCACGCGGTGGTCACGGCCCGGGACTTGCCCTTCGCTGCGCTGACCCGGGAGGAATTGGGCGGCGATTACCAGAAGCTCAAGTTTGCTAACGACCATGTACTTGCCGATGGCAAGGTTCTTTTCAAGGGCCACCCGGTGGCCGCCGTCGCTGCCGACAGCCAGCACGTGGCCGAGGAAGCGCTCAAGCTGATTCGGGTGGAGTATGAAGTCTTGCCCCCGGTTATGACTGTCCTGGATGCAATGAAGCCGGATGCTCCGTTGCTCCACGATGACCTATTCACCTCGGAGTTGGGCGAGTTGTCCGACCGGCCCAGCAACATTGCCTCGCACATGGCTTTTGAAAAGGGCGACGTGGAGCAGGGCATGGCCCAGGCCGACCTGGTGGTGGAACGGGAATTCGAGACCGCATCGGTGCATCAGGGTTACATCGAACCCCATAACGCCACGGCTTTCTGGAATGCGGACGGCCAGCTTAACATCTGGTGCAGCACCCAGGGGCCATTTGTGGTGCGGACTAATGTGGCCGACATCTTGCGTCATCCGGTATCCCGAGTGAAGGTTACGCCGATGGAAATCGGCGGCGGCTTTGGCGGCAAAATCACTGCCTATCTGGAACCTATAGCCGCCCTACTTTCCAGAAAATCCGGACGCCCGGTAAAACTGCTGATGAGCCGTACTGAAGTTTTCGAAGCCTCCGGCCCGGCCCCAGGCACCTGGATGAAGGTAAAATTGGGGGTAACCAACGACGGTAAGATTGCCGCTGCTGACATCTCCCTGGCCTTTGAGGCCGGCGCCTATCCCGGCTCTCCGGTAATGCAGGGCGCTGCCTGCGCTTTGGCCTGCTACGATGTCCCAAACGGCCGCATTAACGGTTATGACGTGGTAGTGAACAAGCCCAAGACAGCCGCCTATCGGGCGCCGGGTTCACCCCAGGCCGCCTTCGCGGTGGAGTCGGTCATTGACGAAATAGCGGAGCAGTTGGGACTGGACCCAGTTGAGTTTCGACTGCGTAATGCCTCCAGGGAGGGGGTTCGTCGATTGGAAGGCCCGGTGTTCCGCCGTATCGGTTTGGTGGAATGTCTGGAAGCGGCCCGAAACCACGACCATTACAAGACGCCGCTGGAAGGCGAGAACCGGGGCCGGGGCATTGCCGCCGGATTCTGGTTTAACCGCGGCTTCCAATCCAGCGTCAACATCACGGTTAATCCGGACGGCACCGTTAATCTGATTGAAGGTTCGGTGGATATTGGGGGCAGCCGCGCATCCATATCCCAGCAAGCCGCGGAAGCTCTGAGCATTCCGTATGATGATGTAAAAGCCACTGTCGTGGATACTGATTCCATTGGATATACCATGGTTACCGGAGGGAGTCGTACCACCTTTGCCACCGGTTGGGCGGCTATTGAGGCGGCGGAAGACGTGAAAGCCCAAATGGCAGTCCGCGCTGCCAAGATCTGGGATACTCCGGCGGAGGATGTGGAATACGCTGACGGTGTGTTGTCTCATAAATCCGACCCGGAACTGCGGATGACCTTTAAGGAGCTGGCCCGGCAGTTGCTGGGGACCGGCGGCGGCATCACCGGGGCATCAAATGTTGACCCGGCCGGCGAAGGCAACGGCTTCGGCGTTCACATCGTGGACTTGGAAGTTGACCCGGACACCGGCAAGGTGACCATCCTGCGTTACACCGCGGTCCAGGACGCCGGTAAGGCGGTGCACCCCAGTTATGTGGAAGGTCAGATGCAGGGCGGCGTGGTTCAGGGAATCGGCTGGGCCCTGAATGAAGAGTACTTCTTTAACGACCAGGGCCAGATGATGAACTCCAGCTTTTTGGACTACCGGATGCCCACTGCTTTGGACTTGCCGATGATTGATACCGTAATCGTGGAGGTAGCCAACCCCGGCCACCCCTACGGCGTTCGCGGCGTTGGTGAAGTGCCGATCGTGCCTCCCCTGGCCGCCGTTGGCAATGCGGTTTCCCATGCCATCGGCAACCGTATGTGCAGGCTGCCAATCAGCCCGGGAGCCATTATGGAATCTACCTGGTAGCCGAAGGTCGCACTTGATCCCTGGGGCCGCATTGCGGTCTTAATATCCATTATCCGGTAGCAGATTAAAGTGTAGGGCGGGTTGCTTACCTGCCCTACTTTTTTGCCCCCGCTTACCGGTCTGGTTTGTTTATCGGCTCGAATTGGCCCGCCAAACTTGAACTCTTGCCTGACTTGAAGGTACACTCAGCATACCTTCTTCAAGGAGCCGCAAACGTGGTTACGGTTTATGTGCCGACGATGCTTCTTTCTGTTACCGGCGGGGTCAAGCAGGTGCAGGTTGAAGCGGCAAATGTCCGCCAAATCATCAACGCGCTGGAAGAACTTTACCCGGGCATCAGGGACCGTCTAATGGAGGACAACCAGGTGCGGCCCAATCTGTCCGTTGCCATTGACGGCGAAATCGCCCGTATGGGCTTGCTGGAAAGGGTTCGGGCCGACAGTGAAGTCCACTTTGTCCCGGCCATAAGCGGCGGTTAATGCGGCATCCCGCCTATTGATTCCCCTGGTTTTTACGGCGGCCGGCCTCCTGAGTTCGGGGCAAATTACTTCCGCTAAGCCTGAACAATTTTGGTTGCCGAGTTATGCGGCCGCTATCCTCAGCCGGATTGACTACCCCATCCTGCCACCCTACAATATCACTAACGATATTGTAATTAGGGTTTACATTCCCGGCTGTACTAGAGCGGGATGGCGATTAGAGGTTTTGATGGCAAAGAATTTCCTTCCCGGCGGGCAGAAACCCCGGGTAGAGGAACCCGTCTCCGCCGGGGGTGTGGTTTACCGCAGAGTGGACGGAAACCTTGAAATGGTTCTGTGCGGCCGGGATAGCCCGGTCCGCTGGAGTTTAGCTAAAGGCACTCCTGATCTTGGGGAAACTCTGGAGCAAACCGCATTGCGAGAAGTCCAGGAGGAAACCGGCCTGGAAGCCGTAATAGAGGTACCAATCAAGAGTATCAACTACTGGTTTTCCGATAAGGAAGGCGCGGTACGTTTCCATAAGACGGTTCATTTTTATTTAATGAAGCCGGTGGGAGGCCATACCGGGCTTCATGACCCGGAGTTTGATGTGGTCCAGTGGTTTTCTTATGATGAAGCACTAAAGAACTTGACCTATGCCAATGAGGCCGAAGTCTTGCGTCAGGCACTGGCCCTGATCGCCCTGCGGGAAGAAGGCAGCTAAATGGTGGAATTGCAAGGAGCGCGGGTTATCCTGCGAGACAAGAAACTGGAGGACGCCGAGCAGGATTATATTTGGCGCTGCGATCCTGAATTGGCGGAACTGGATGCCGCCTACCCCCTCACCATGCATTATGACCGCTATCTTAAAATGTTCGAGGACCAGTTGCGCTATCCCACACCCGGCTCCCATCACTTTGGCATTGAGACGGAAGACGGGCAGCTCATTGGCAATTGTATGTACTATGACCTGGATAACTTGAACCTGGAAGCTGAGCTGGGCATCGTAATTGGCAATAGGGACTACTGGGACAATTCCTATGGTTACGACGCCGTTGTTACCCTCCTTGACTATATGTTCAACGAGCGAAATCTGAAGCGGGTATATCTCCATACGCTGGAATGGAACAAAAGGGCCCAACGCAGTTTTGGAAAGTGTGGTTTCAAACCGGTGCGGGATGTTCGGCGCATGGGACGTGACTTCATCTTGATGGAGGTGCTTCACGAGGACTGGTACGAAAATGCGGAGGACCGCTTGGCTAGCCGCTGGGTCTCCCTTAACGCCAGTGATAGTGGCCCGTCCGGCAATAGCTTGGATAGCGCTGACTTGGTATAACTGCCGCCTCGGAAAGAACGGGGCCGGCCTGGTATCGTCAATCCTTTCGTTTGACTCCGAGTTCTAATAACGCTCTGCCCACTCCCCTCCGTCCTGGTCTTGCCGACCCAGTTGACCGACCCGGAGCTTTTCTCCTTCACCACGCTGCACGACTAGCCGTTTCCGCCAATCCTGGCCTAACCCAGTTTATTGCCTCATTTAACTGCGTTTTCTGGCAAATCCGGCATGGCGCCGGTCAGCCCGAACCGGCTATTGCAATCGCCTCGGCCAAGCTAATCGTCCCTTGGTAGAGCGCGGTCCCGATAATAACTCCCTCCGCCCCGGTTTGGGCCAATTGCCGAATGTGGTCCAGGGACGCAACGCCGCCGGAGGCTTGCACTTTCAACCCGGACTTCGCCACCAGCTCGGCATTGGCCGAAAAGTTGGGTTCGGTCATTGTGCCATCCCGGGAAATATCGGTGTAGAGCAGGCGCGGAACCCCCAGCCGGGCCATTTGCCGGGCCAATTCCAGGGCGGTGACCCGGCTGGCCTCAGTCCACCCCTTGATGGCGACCAGACCGTCCCGGGCGTCCACCGCCACCACCACCCGGTCGCCGCCGTATTCCTGGCAAAGACCCGCCACCATTTCCGGGTTCTCGATTGCCGCAGTGCCGATAACCACCCGGTTGACTCCGGCGGCCAACAGGGCATCGGCGGTGCTGCGACTGCGAATGCCGCCGCCCACCTGCACCGGAATGCTCAAGTCGGATACGATGGCCTCAATGACTGCCAGATTAGTCGGATTTCCTGCCGCCGCGCCGTCCAGGTCCACCAAGTGCAGTAGAGTAGCTCCCTGCTCCTGCCAGCCCCGGGCCACTCCCATCGGGTCTTCCGAAAACACGGTTTCCTGACTGAAGTCACCCTGGAAAAGACGCACGCAACGCCCGGCTTTCAGGTCTATTGCTGGTATTACTTCCATTGCGATGCCTGCGATGCCTGCGATGCCTGCGATGCCTGCGATGCCTGCGATGGACTCGGGGGCCTAAGCGGGGGAAGCTCCGGCATAGCTGCCGGCAAAGGCGATGAAGTTGCGGTAGATCTGGAGGCCGACGGTTCCGCTCTTTTCCGGGTGGAACTGGGTGGCTGCCAAGTTGTCCCTGGCGTAAACGCTGCAGAAGGGTATCCCGTAGGTAGTAGTACCGGCCACTCCACTCCGGTCAACCGGGTCGGCGTAATAGCTGTGGACGAAATAGAAATGGCTGTCCGGCGGTATGTCCTGGAATACCGGATGCGTCCGGTCGAACTCCACGTTATTCCAGCCCATGTGAGGCACCTTTAATCCCGCGGGCAGCCGCCTGACCCGCCCAGGAATGATGCCCAGGCAAGCGGCGTCCTCCTCCGAACTTCCCTCCCCTTCCTCGGTGTGTTCCAACAGGAGTTGCAGGCCCAAACAAACCCCGAGGAAGGGGCGGCCGGACGCAACGTAATCCCGTAGGGGCTGAACCAATCCCCGGGCGTCTAACGCAGCCATAGCCGCCGGGCCGGAACCGACGCCCGGCAGTATTACGGCATCCGCGGAGTGCAGCTCGGTCAGGTCCTCGGTTACCACCGGGGTTACTCCGACTGCCTCCAGCGCCTTTGCGACGCTGCGCAGGTTGCCCGACTGATAGTCGATTACGACTATTTTCATTTCCTGACTCATTGAAATCCGCTGGCTCCGTTCCGGTCTAACTACGCTCTCCGGTAGCTCGCTCAATGGGTAATTCCCGGTCTTCGTAGCGGGCCAGCACGAACAGCAAATCTCCGAGCCGGTTCAAGTATTGAATTATCAGTTCGTTGGTCAACCTTCCCGCTTCGGCCAGGGCCACCACCCGCCGCTCGGCGGTGCGGATAACGGTACGGGACATATCGATAGCCGACGACGCCGGTGAACCGCCGGGCAGCACAAAGACGGTCGGCATCTGGAACTCTTCCTCCAACGAATCTATGGTCTGCTCCAGGTTCTCCACCATTGCGGCGGTCACTGGGGAAAAGTGCTGCTGGAACAGCTCATACTTGTCCGGCTCTGTGGCTAACTCGGCGGCAATGGTGAACAGCTCCCGCTGGGCGTCTCGCAAAATGTCCTTGACTCGCTGCTCCTCGGTAAGCGATCTAGCCAGGCCCATCACCGAGACGGCCTCATCGGTTATCCCGTAAGCTTCGGTATGAGGGTCGTTCTTGGACACCCGGCCCCCGTATAGCAGACTGGTTTCACCCTTGTCGCCAAACTTGGTATAGACCCGTTTCCGATAGGAAGACGATGATGAAGTCACGTCAATTACCCTTTCCTGTTTCTGACTGGATGCTGCTTAAAGCCCCGAGAATATGCCCCGGCAACGCCTCTCCGGACATTGGCATTGTAGCATAGGGCTGAAGGGGAGGCTATACTGGAGCCAACCTGCCGTGGAGGTATCGAGCTATGCCGCCGGAAATCCGTGTCATCGGTATTGAGGGTATGCCTGAAGTTAAACCGGGGGATGACTTGGCCGGTCAGATGCTGGAGGCCGCCCAGCGTCAGGGCACATCCATAGAGTCCGGGGACGTAATCGTCGTTACCCAGAAAATAGTATCCAAAGCCGAGGGCCGGGTAGTATCCATCGACAGTGTGGAGCCATCGCCTCTGGCCTTGGCAATTACCGAAGGTCACCGCCGCGATCCCCGGCATACCGAGCTTATCCTGCGCGAGAGCCGACGTATCGTCCGAATGGATCGGGGAGTTATCATCAGCGAGACCCACCACGGCTTCAACTGCGCCAACGCCGGAATTGACGCCTCAAACATCCCCGGCGACGGTACGGTAGCCCTCCTTCCGGTGGACCCCGACGCCTCGGCCCGGGGCATCCGGCAGGCCATCCGGGAGCGATCCGGAGTCGATGTGGCGGTAATAATATCCGACACTTTCGGCCGGCCTTGGCGCAGCGCGGCGGTCAACGTGGCCATCGGAGTGGCCGGCTTCAATCCCCTGCTCAGCTACGTGGGTCAGGAAGATTCCCACGGCAACATGATGTACACCACGGTCATTGCGGTTGCCGACGAACTGGCGGCGACGGCGGAACTGGTTACCGGCAAGGTGCTGGGAGTTCCCGTGGCAATAATTCGCGGTTACTCCTATACTCCAATGGAAGAAGCGTCTCACGATGCCCTGATCCGCGACCCGGACAAAGACCTTTTCCGCTAGCATTGTCCCGCCGAAGTAATCTATTCGGAGATGGAACGGTGTAGCGTAGGGAACTAATCCCAGGTCGTTGAATCGTCCCTGGAAAACCGTTCGTGGTGAGCCGGTCGAACCACAAACCGGCCCTTCGACAAGCTTAGGTCGTGCGGAAGCATACTTGAGCTGTGACTCCTGAAAAAACTGGTGCTTGTCCTGGGCCGGCCGACGCTAGACTCCCGACAAGGGCAAGGCTAGCTGATGTACCTGGTCCTGCTCCGGCCCGGCGCCAAATGACGAAACCCCTACGCCCAGCAACCGGAACGCCCTCCCCGGCGACAACTCCGACTGCTGCAACTGCCATGCCGTTTCCAGGATAACGGCCTCGGATCCGGTCGGGGTCGGCAGCGTTATCTGTCTGGTCAAAGTAGTAAAATCGGACAAGCGCAGCTTCACCGTGACGGTTCGGCCCCGCAGTTCCTTCCGCGCCAGGTGCTGGGCTACATTGGCCGCCAATCTCGCCAGTTCTCCATGCAGTTGTTCCGGATCGCCGATGTCGGTGGGAAAGGTAGTCTCGGCGCTTACCGACTTGGGGGAGCGTTCCGTCTTAACCGGGTCGTCATCAACGCCTGAAGCCTTAGCTCGGATGCTTTCGGCCCGCTTGCCAAATTGTTTCACGAACCAGTCCAGGGGCTGTCCGGCCAATTCTCCGATGGTTAAGATTCCGTCTCGCCGCAGACGCTCGGCGGTTTTGGGCCCGATTCCCCATAGCTTACTCACCGGCAGCGGAGCCAGGAACTCCTCTTCTTGCCCCGGCGCTACCATTACCAGTCCGTCCGGTTTCTGCAAGTCCGAGGCAATCTTAGCCACCGTCTTGCCGGCGCCAACTCCCACTGACAAATCCAGTCCGGTGTCATCCTTGACCCGGCGTTTCAGGTCGATTGCCACGCCCAGCGGAAATTGGCCCGATTCAACGACCTCCGTTATATCCAGGTAGGCTTCGTCCAGGGAAAGGGGCTCCACCAGGTCGGTCACTTCGTGGAAAAGCTGCATGACCTGGCGAGAGACCTCACGGTAGCGATCGAAGCGGGGACGCACGACGATCCCCTGGGGGCAGTGGCGGACTGCGGTGGCCATCGGCATGGCGGAATGGACGCCGTAAACTCGGGCCTCGTAGGAAGCGGTGGCTACCACACCACGGCTGCTCGGGCTGCCACCGACCAGTACCGGCTTTCCCCGCAATTCCGGGTGGTCCAACTGCTCTACTGAGGCGTAAAAGGCGTCCAGGTCGGCGTGAATGATGTGGCGCATCGGCTAGACCTCTACGGTATCAGTTCTGCTGCCTCGCCCGAGACCGGCCTATAGCTTGGTGGTCGTTGAAATACGTTCTTATTGTAACCTTTCACCTTGGCCGAAGACTACCGGCCAAATGTCAGCAGATTTGGCAATTATTGGTAGTAGCGGGTGAACGGTGAATAATTCGGCGACACCATGCCGAAAGCCGTTGCCCCACTCACGGTTTCGGGATAAACTAGGAGCCGGGGAGGTCACTCTCCCCCGGAAGCGAAATCCGAATTATTTGTTCCAAAAATTGTCGGGCCAATATATTGTGCGCGATCTGAAGGCGTTTCTCAGCATATTTCAACGTCCTCCCGGTCCTGGAGCGGGACTTTGGGGGACGGGAAACCGGGATAACTGTATTACATGGATTCACCCCCCAACCAAACTCAACGCCCCCACATCTTCTACGGCTGGTGGATGTTGGCCATCACTTCTGCAATGGCATTTTTCGCCAGCGGCGTATTTTTTCGTGGCTTCACCGTTTTCGTTCCGGCCATTCGGGAGTCGCTGAATATCAGCCAGGCGCAGACCAACCTGATCTTCTCCCTGGCCCGGGCGGAAGGCGGATTGGAAGGTCCCTTTGCCGGTTGGTTAATTGACCGATTCGGTAACCGGCAGCTGTTGATTCCCTCGGTGCTGCTGTCCGTGGCCGGTTATTTTGTTCTGTCGCAGTTTGTCAGCGGGTTCTGGAGCTTTACTCTGGTTTACCTGTTGATGGTTTCCCTGGGTAACAGTATCGCCTTTCAGCATGCGATGTTTGCCGGAATTAACCAGTGGTTCCGCCGCCGCCGTTCTCTGGCCATATCCATATTAGCGGCAATGGCTTCTCTGGGCGGCCTTTTTATTGTTCCCTCTTTGAACCTGGTAATCGAAAAGTGGGGTTGGGAGCGGGCTTCACTGGCCGCCGGATTGGCCTACCTGATTTTCCTGATGCCCCTCTGCTTTTTGTTCCGCAACCGTCCGGAAGACATGGGCCTGCTGCCGGACGGAGATACTACGGCTCCGGCAATAGGCGGTGGCCGGGATGCCGCCGGACGCCGCCGATTACTGCGTGATTACACGGTGCGGGAGGCTCTACACACCAGGACCTATTGGCTCTTGATGCTGGGGGCCGGACTTCGGATGATTGGTACGCTAGGTATCCTGGTTAGTATCGTCCCGATTCTGGAAGATAAGGGAGTCAGTCGCCAAATGGCGGCTAACCTGACCGGCCTGATGTTCGGCATCAACTTCTTTTCCCGCCTGGCCCTGGGCTATTTCAGCGACCAATGGCCCAAGGGCCTGATATTGGCCGGGACACTGGCCGCCGAGTCCGCTGCGTTTGTTTTCCTCTACTTTGGAAGCTGGAATGCCGGCGCACTGGGAGTTGCCTTAATTGTGGCATTTATTATGTTGGAGGGATTTGGCGACGGCGCAGGTATTATCGTTTGGGCCGCCTTGGGCGACTATTTCGGCCGTGATCGGTTCGCCACCCTGCGCGGCTACATCACCTTCTCCCATAGCTGGGCCCTGGTGGCCTCGCCGGTCTTTGTCGGCTGGGTCTTTGACTACTATGGCAATTACAATTGGGCAATTGGGCCGTCGGCGGTTTGCGCCGGCATGGCTGCGCTCTGCTTTCTGCTGGTCAGAAAACCGCCTCAACTGACCCACGCCCCGGAATCCGCCGCGCCTGCCGCTCCGGCCCAAGCTACCTGAGCCGTCTTGAACGTAACCCGGTTAACTGGACCAAGCCATAATGGCCCTTCCTGCCATCGCTAACCCGGCTTTTCCGCTGCTCCCGTCTTACCCCTACCCTATGGGGTATCGGTGGTATATCATAGGGACAAACAGTACGGTAGGCTGCAAGGAGGCAACATGGCTACCATCCTTGAAGATTATATCGCTAGGCATCCGGGTTCAGCCCAGCGTTACGCCGAGGCCACACGGATTTTTCCCGGCGGCGTGACCCATGACAACCGTTACGCCCAACCCTTTCCCCTGTACCTGACCCATGGCTACGGCCCTCACAAGTGGGATGTGGACGGCAACGAATATATTGATTATGTGTCCGGTCACGGCGCCCTGCTGCTGGGCCACTCCCATCCCGCGGTAGTCGCCGCGGTAGCCGAGCAAATAACTCGTGGAACCCATTTGGGCGCCTGTACCGACGAGGAGCTGCGTTGGGCGCGGGCCATTCAGGCGCTGATGCCTTCCATTGAGAAACTGCGATTTCATAGTTCAGGCACTGAGGCCACTTTGATGGCAATGCGTCTGGCCCGGGCCTACACCGGCAAGAACAAGATCATCAAGCTCCAGGACCACTTTCACGGCTGGCACGATTATGCTATGGCCGGGTCCGACCGCCCGGCTCCGGGAGTACCGGCTGAAAGCTGGGATAGTATGGTCATCGTGCCGTCCGGAGATTTGGAGGCGGTGGAGGATGCGCTGAATCGTGATTCGGACATCGCCGGCCTGATCCTGGAGCCGACCGGCGCCCACTATGGTCAGTTGCCCTTCGATGTGCCCAACTATCTCAGGGGATTGCGGGAACTGACCGCCCAGCACGAAGTAATCCTCATTTTTGACGAGGTGGTTACCGGCTTTCGCGCATCCCCCGGCGGGGCGCAGGTGCTTTATGACGTGGCGCCGGACTTGACGACTATGGCCAAGATAGTGGCGGGAGCCTTGCCCGGCGGGGCGGTTGGCGGCAAGGCGGACATTGTTGATATGATTGCCCACCGGGGCGACCCGGAATGGGACAACCAAAACCGGGTTTATCATCCGGGAACCTTTAACGGCAATCCGCTGTCCGCAGTAGCCGGGGCGGTCTGCCTGGAATTAATTGCCAGCCAGCCGATAAACCAACGGGCTGATGCCATGGCCGGCCGTCTGAAGCGGGGACTTAACGAAACTCTGGGCAAGATGGAGGTTTCAGGACACGCCCACGGCATCGCCTCGATGATTCACCTGGTGCTGGCCGACTGTGATTGCGACCGGGAAATTTGCAACATGCCGCACCGGGAAATCAAGGAAGCCGTTGGTTCTCCGGGGGTTACCGCCCTCAAGCGGAGTATGCAGAACAACGGGGTGGATATAATGGGCCGGGATGCTTTCCTGGTGTCCGCTACTCACACTGAAGCGGATATTGACCGGACACTGGCCGCGGTTGAAAAATCCTTGGCCGAAGTTCGCGCGGAAGGCCTGATATAGCGTATTCGGCGCCCGATGCTGCCGCTTCTGATAGAATCCACCTAACATAACATAGTATGGTGAAAATGGGTCTCTGATCCACACGGATTTACGCGGTAAGACCACCGCCGGCCGCTCGAGCTGCAGCCGGAAATTTGGAAATTATGGGAGGTAGCAAGTATGCCATCCTTTTGGGAAAAGGTTCAGGTGGACGGCCAGGACATGGATATGTACGCCAGCGTTCCCAGCGGCTCCGGTCCATTTGCCGCCATCGTAGTCAGTCAGCATGGCGGCGGGGTGGACCGATTTATCCAGACCATTTGCGACCGATTCGCCGAGGCCGGTTACGCCGCGGTGGCGCCGAACTTGTTCCACCGCATCCCGGATGCGACGCTTAACGCCGACCCGCGGCCTCGCCCCTGGGATGTGCTGAGCGACCCGGATATTGTCGCCGATATCAATGCCACCGTGGACTTTCTGCGGAACCATCCGGCAATCGACGGTAATCGGCTGGGCATCACCGGATTCTGCATGGGCGGGCGAGTGGCCTGGCTGGGGGCCGCTTCCAACCCGCACTTCAAGGCCCTGGCACCTTACTATGGGGGCAACCTGATGGTAACCTGGGGAGCGGGAACGGAAACGCCCTTTGACTTGGTCGGCGGTATCAATTGCCCAGTGCTGTTCCACTTCGGCGAGATCGACGAAAATCCCTCCCAGGATGATATGCGCAAGCTGGACACCGCCTTAACCGACCTGGGCACGTCCCACCAGTTCTATACCTACCCGGGCGCCAACCACGCCTTTATGGACTTTACCACCGAACGGTTTCAGCAGGCTGCATCCGACGCTTCGTGGCCGCGAACTCTGGAGTTTTTTGCCGCTAATCTGGGAACATAACACCTACCTAATGGGAGCTTTTGCCTGGCAACTTCGGCCCGACGCGGCGTGGGATCAAGTCAAGCCGCAAATGCCGGTGAATCGCTGAGTGAATAATCGGAAGGCGATTCGCAGTTAAGACCCCCACTCAACATTTATACATCGATAGAGGAGATAATAATGGCTAGAGTATCACTGGACCTGGACAATAAGGATGACCTGAAAGTCTTGGGAGCTGCCGGCTGGCGTCGAGGAATGGGCATGGTGCCCGGCGAGCCTAACCAGGGCTTGGTGGCGGAGATGCGAGGCGTACCGGCCCGCCTTCCCGACTATGACGACTCCGGCTGGGAGCAGCCCGACAGTATTCAAGAGCGGCTGTCCATTGGTTTTACCTTTGCCTGGTATCGGCTGGCAATTACCGTACCCGACACCGTGAAGGGGCAGGCCACGGCCGGCAACCGGATCTATCTCGAGTGTAACGTGGACAACTATGGCGAGGTCTATGTGGACGGGGCAATCAACCGGGACATCGGCGTAATTACCGGCAATAACACTTCCAAACGGGTGCTGGTAGAAGACCCGGCTACTCCCGGCAGTCAACACCTGATTGCCGTGCTCGTGGCCAACGCTCCTCTGGGCGACCCGGTGGGGGCCATATTCTTCCGGCATGCCACCTTGGCCTTTGAAGAGGGCGCTGCAGCCCGATAAACTGGTAAGTTGGTGGGTAGGCAACCAGCGTTGGGGAACAGGCGATTAGTAGTGTGGCAATCATGACAAGCAATTTGTTTGCCGGCAAAGTCAACGCCCCGGAGTTTCCGGCTGGCCTGGAGTGGGTCAATACGGACCGGCCCCTTTCCTTGCAAGAATTGCGAGGGAAGATTGTGCTGTTGGATTTCTGGACTTACTGTTGAATTAACTGTTTGCACCTTTTTCCGCAGTTGCGGAAACTGGAACAGAAATACGCCGGCGAACTTATGGTCATCGGCGTTCACTCCGCCAAGTTCCCCAACGAAAAGGATAAGAACAACCTCTACAAGGCAGTCAAGCGGTATGAACTGGTACATCCGGTAGTCAGCGATGCGGAGTTTCAAGTGTGGCGGGAGTATGCCTGCCGTGCCTGGCCCACGCTGATGTTCATTGACCCCGAAGGCAAGGTTATCGGCAAGCACGAGGGCGAGATGTCCTTCGAGGATTTTGACAAGCTGGTGGGGCGGATGGTATTGGAATTCGACGGACGGGGCCTGTTGAACCGCGAGTCGATCAACTTCACAGTGGACCGGGAACCGGAAACGGCGCTGTCCTTCCCGGGCAAGCTGCTGGCCGATGCTGCGGGAAACCGGCTGTTTATTGCCGACTCCAACCACAATCGGATTGTGGTCACCGACCTGGAAGGGGCGGTGAAGCAGGTTATTGGCTCGGGGGAAGAAGGGCTGGTGGATGGCAGCTTTGCCGAGGCCGCCTTTAATCACCCCCAGGGGATGGCCCTGGTAGGTGAAGACCTGTATTTGGCCGATACCGAGAATCACGCTCTCCGCCGAATCGACCTGGCCGCCGGGACTGTTACCACCCCGGCCGGCAACGGCAATCAGGGCACCCGCCGCAGTGGTTCCGGCCCGGCCCTGGGCATGGAGCTTAACTCCCCCTGGGACCTGGTGCATCACGATAACAAGCTCTACATCGCCATGGCGGGCTCGCACCAGTTGTGGATGATGAACCTGGCCGACGGCGATATTGGCCCTTATGCCGGGTCCGGTGTGGAATCCATTGCCGACGGGCAGTTGTCCGGTGCAACCCTGGCCCAGCCCAGCGGAATTACCACCGATGGAGATCGGCTCTACTTTGCCGATAGTGAGACCAGCGCAATCCGGTCGGCGGAACTGGACCCGAAGGGCCGGGTTCGTACGATTGTGGGACTGGATCTGTTCATCTTTGGCGACGTGGACGGTGAGGGACATCATGTGCGCTTGCAGCATCCCTTGGGCGTCGCCATGAAGGACGGCCTGATTTACGTAGCCGACACTTATAACCACAAGATCAAGCGGATCTTGCCAATTGCCCGGAGCGCCAGCACAATTCTTGGCGCCGGAGTGTCGGGGTATCAGGATGGGTCGGGAGTGGATGCGATGTTTTCCGAACCCAGCGGCCTCAGCATCGCAAATGGCAAGCTCTATATTGCCGATACCAACAACCACCAAATACGGGTGGCCGATCTGGATACTACTGTAGTGACTACGCTGGAGATTACCGGGCTGTAGATGGGGTAGGGACATTGGCGGCTGATGTATCAGTGGCCGCTGCCGGTCTGGGGAGGCGAGACCGGGGCATAGGGCATAACCTGGGATTTGACGACGTGCCTGGGCTTGGGTAAGCAGTGAGAAAAATACGCAGCAAGCGTTGCCGGGCCTTGGCTAATACTCCTCGGAGCCGCGGTTGATCACGAAGATACGGTCCCGTTGCGCCAAATCTTTCTCCACTGAAGTTTCCGCCTCGGGGAACAGTTGACGGGCCAATTCCTCTACGGCGGGTACCTGCTCCGGGTCCAACTCCAACAGGATGATTCCGTGTTCCTTCAGCCGTTCCGGCGCCTGAGTCAGCAACCGGCGAATCAGGTCAAGGCCGTCGGAGCCGCCGTCCAGAGCTGATGCCGGTTCCCACTGTACTTCCGGTTGCAAAGTAGGGATACGGTCGGTTAGGACATAGGGCAAGTTGGCGAGAATCAAGTCCACCGGCTCCGGCAGAGGTTCCAACAGGTCGCCCTTAGCCAGGGTAATGCGATCGGCGACGTTATGGGCGCGGATGTTATAGGCCGCCACATCCAAAACGGCGTCGGCGTTGTCCATGGCGTAGATACGGGCAGCGGGCAGGTGCAAAGCCAGATTGATCGCGATGGCTCCGGTGCCGGTACCTACGTCGGCAATCACCAAGTCCGGAGTCTCCATACCCATCAGGGCCATGAACAGGGCGTGTTCCACCATACTTTCCGTTTCCGGCCGGGGGATCAGAACGTTCGGATTAACCAGTAGGTTGACGCCGTAGAACTCTTTATATTGCAGAATGTAGGCCAGTGGCTCCCGCTTCAGGCGGCGCTCCATAATTTCGGCGAGGGCCTGCTCTTGGAGCCCGGAGACCTCGGTTTCCTGTTGCGAAAACAGGTCGTGCCGCTGCATCTGCATCACATTCATCAACATCACCTCCGCCTCAAGGCGGGCGTCGGGGATGTGACAAGCCTCCAGAGTGCGGTGGGTTTGCTGGACTACTTCGCGGAGAAAAGCCATAGGGGGGCCGGGCTAGGCCGTTACCTCTTCCAGCAGTTTCCCCTGTTCCCAGGCAACCAGGGAGTCGATGATACCATTCAATCCCTCCCCGTCCATAACATTGGAAATGCCGTGAAAACTGGTGGAAACCCGGTGGTCGGTAATTCGGTCCTGGGGATAATTGTAGGTGCGGATCTTTTCGGAGCGCTCGGCGGTGCCCACTTGGGAACGGCGGTTTTGGGAAATCTCGGCGTCGTGGCGTTGCTGCTCGGCCTCAAACAATCGGGCCCGCAGCATCGCCATAGCTTTCTGCTTGTTCTTGTATTGGGAGCGTTCGTCCTGGCAGACAACCACTACTCCGGTAGGCTCGTGGACAATACGGATGGCGGTCGCTACTTTATTCACGTTTTGGCCGCCGTGGCCGCCGGCGTGGAAAACGTCGATCCGCATCTCGTCGGCGACGAGTTTGACCTCAACCTCGTCTGCCTGGGGTAGAACCGCTACAGTGGCGGTGGAAGTGTGAATACGGCCCTGGGCCTCAGTCTCCGGTACGCGCTGAACCCGGTGCACGCCCCGCTCGTACTTAAGGCGGCTGAACGCGCCCCGACCCTGGATTTCAATTACTATCTTGTTGTAGCCGCCCAGGTCGGAGGGGTTGGAGTCCATTATATCCACATGCCAGTTCTGCAGCTGGGCGTAACGAGTATAGAGGCGGCAAAGGTCGGCGGCAAAAAGCGCCGCTTCGCGGCCGCCGGTTCCAGACCGTACCTCGACGATAACATCCCGTTCATCATTGGGGTCTTTGGGTAACAGAGCCAGGCGCAGGGATTGGGCCAATTGCTCCAGTTTGTCCTCGGCGCCTTCCAACTCCTCGCGCGCCATCAGGACTATTTCCGGGTCTCCGCCCTCGGACACCATGGCTTTCAGGTCAGCTTGTTCCTGAAGAAGAGCGTGATACTTGTGGGCAAACTCCACCAGATCCTCCAGCCCGGACCGTTCCTTGGCTAGGGTCTGGATTTGCTCAAAGTCGGCCGCAACTTCCGGGCGGCCCATGGCTTCCTCTATTTCCTGGTTGCGCCGGACGATGGAATTCAGTTTGTCAAATATGGAGCTCATTCAATAGACCTGATAGAAGTGATTAGGGATGAAAACAGCCACGCTCAAATAGGATGGTGCGTCCTTAAGTTTATACTATATAAGCTATCCCAACAAGGGGAAGAATTCGGGTTTTAGTAATTGCGTCAGGCCTCAACTAGCCGTCTAACCGCCAATTTCAATAAATAAGCGAGCGGTGGCCGCTGACAAGGCGATTCTTGAGAGCCGGGGGCCTGACTTTAAGATGGAGAATGCGAAGAAAGCTTTGCCCGAACACCGGAAACGGAAACTGCCAGGTAGCTCAGGCCGACGGTTTGGTACCCTGATGGATCGCTACGGCGCCGAACCCCAGCTTTTGGAAGCTTACGTCAACCAGGCCCAGCTCGCGGAAGAGACCGGCGAGGCGTTCGGATTCAAGGAAGTAATCAACGGATTGGGGCAGGTAGGAATAGGCGGTCCGGTCACCGGTCACCAGTTGGCCGATGATGGGAACCAGGCGGTGAAAATACAGGCGGAATAAACTGCTCTTAACGCCATGGCCCATTGGGGTCAGTTCCAGGGTGGTTACTCGTCCCCCAGGGCGCACGACGCGAACCATTTCCGAGATTGCCTGGCGCAAGTCGGGCATATTGCGCAAGCTGAAGCCGGCGGTAGCGCAGGCGAAGCTGTCCTGGGGAAACGGCAGGTTTACGGCATCGGCCCGCAGCAGAGTGACTACCTCGCCAGTTCCTTTGGCCCGGTTCTTTTTCTGACCCAGGGCGATCATCTCCGGCAGCAGGTCAACACCCACGGCGAGGCTAATCCCCGGTTGTCGGGACAGGGCGAAGGCCAGGTCGCCGGTGCCGGTGGCGATGTCCAGGGCCGGCCCAGTGAGACCTTGGGCGGCAATGCGAGCAGTCCGACGCTTCCAACTGTGGTGCATCCCTCCGGTCATCAGGGAGTTCATCAGGTCGTATCGCCCGGCGATTCGGGCGAACAATTCGGCCACGTAGATTTGCTTGGCGTCTCCTTGCAGGTTAGCCATCGTATTTAGGCCGGTAACCGCAACTGGGGGAGCATTGTAAGGTTAAGTGCTTTGGCCATAATTCGGTCAATAGTTTGATACAAGCTTCGTCTTAAGGCGTCAGTGTACTTGTCGGATATTTGGACCAATGTCGCCCGGGGGCTCGATCTTAATTTGAAAGTCCTTCTTCCCGATATTGCAGGTCTGCGGGAAGTTCGTCCGCGACGCCGAGGGTTACCAGCACCCGCTGGGCCACGAACCGGGCGATGTCCTCAATTCCTTTGGGTTTTAGATAAAAGGCCGGTTCCGGCGGCATAATTACTGCTCCGGCTCGGGTCAGGGACAGCATATTCTCCAGGTGAGTGGCGTGGAGGGGTGTTTCTCGGGGAACCAGAACCAGCTTTCGGCGTTCCTTGAGGCATACGTCGGCGGCCCGTAGCAGCAAGTTGTTAGATAGACCGTGGGCGACGGAGGCGATCGTGTTCATGCTGCAGGGCACGATTACCATGCCGCCGGTAGTATAGGTCCCGCTGGCAATGGAAGCCCGCAGGTTCCCCAACTGTTGGAAGGTAAAGCGGGGGTGCTCCTGCCATTCGGAGAGGGTTTCGTTGAAGGGAATGTCCAATTCCTCTTGCCAGACCAGTCGGGCGGCATTCGTACATACCACGATTGTGGGAACGTTCCGGCGCAACAGTTCGTCCACCGTGGCGCGGGCCAGGATTGACCCGCTTGCCCCCGAAATGCCAACGATAATCGGCCGGTCGGCGGGGTGGGACGGTGGTAGCTGATTTGCCGTGTCGGTCGTCACGCTACACCATCAAAGAAAGGATTGTGAATCCCAGCAACTGCACCGAAATATACCCGTTCACTCGGAAGAAGGCCGCGCCAATGCGGGATAGGTCGTCGGGTTTTACCAGGCTATTCTGGTAGATTAGGAGGCCGACGGCGATGATCCAGCCAACATAGTAGGGCCAACCCAGATCCATCAGGATACCCAGGGTCAACAGCGCGGCGGCGGCGATACAGTGCATAATCCGGGCCAGCCACAATGTCTCGGCAATTCCAATCCTGCGGGGAACGGAACGGATGCCATACCCCCGGTCAAACTCGTAGTCAGTACAGGCGTAGATAACATCAAAACCGCCGGCCCACATTGCCACCACCAGACTAAGCAGCATCATCTCTAAAGCCGGCTGCCCGGTGACGCCCAGCCAGGCCGCCGCCGGCGCCAGGGCCAATGCCCAGCCCAGGAAGAAATTGCAAAGCCAGGTGAAATACTTGGCGTAGGAGTATAAAACTACGTAAACGGCGGCGAAGGGAGCCAGAAACAGAGTCAGGCCATTAAGCCGGGCCGCAGCATAAAACAGGATTAAAAGCCCCACGACGGCCATGCCCGCCACTTCCCAGGACTTGAGGAGACCGCTGGGCAGGTGGCGGTCAACGGTACGTGGATTAGCCGCGTCCTCCCTGGAGTTGATCAGCCGGTTGGCGGCCATACCCAGGGTGCGCGCTCCGAACATACCCGCGGTAATCCAGAAGAAGGTATGCCAGCCGGGCCAGCCGTGACCGATGGTGGCGTCGGAGGCCAGTACCATTGCCATGTACGCAAAGGGCAAGGCAAAGACGGATTCCCAAATACGTATGGAGCTAAAGTAGAGGGGAATCTTGCCGATTACGGCTCGTGCCCCGCTGCGTTGAATGACGGCGTTTTGCATAATGGCTAATCGAATTATAGCAGGCCCGATAACCCGTACTCGGCCCACTTTCGGTCAACCAGGTCTTTGATTTCCGGCGCCATCTCCACGTCCGGGGGCCAACCACGGGTGTAGCCTTCCAGCGGGCCCTTCCGGGTGGCGTCGATACCCACCTTGCCGCCAAACTTGGCGGTGGGCGAACCCACTTCCAGGTCGTCCAGGGGTCCCTCAACCACCACCAGGTCCTGGCTGGGGTTGATGTTATTGGTCACCCGCCAAGCCACCTCGGACGGGTTTTGTACGTCCACGAAATGGTCAACTACAATGATGGTCTTGGTCAGGCTCATTAGTCCCATGCCCCACAAGCCATACATCACCTTACGGGCCTGGCCGGGATACTCTTTCTTGATCGACACGATGACCAGGTTGTGGAATACGCCCTCGGCGGGCATATTCATATCCACTACTTCCGGCATAATCATCCGAATAACCGGCATAAATATGCGTTCGGTTACCTTGCCCATCCAGTAATCCTCCATTGGGGGACGACCTACGATGGCAGCGGGATAGATTGGGTCATTTCGGTGGGTGACGGTAGTGACATGGAACACCGGATAATCGTCCGGCATAGAATAGTAGCCCGTATGGTCGCCGAAAGGTCCCTCGCTGCGCTGCTCGTCGGTAAACACATGGCCTTCCAGGACGATTTCCGATTGAGCCGGAACCAGCAGATCGACCGTCTTGGCCTTGACCAGCTCAACACCTTCCTCACGGATGAAACCGGCCACGGCCATTTCGTCCATATCCGGCGGCAGCGGGGCCGATCCGGTCCACATGGTAGCCGGGTCGGCCCCAATGGCTACCGCTACCTCCAGCCGGTTGTCCTGCCGCTCCTGGCTGACCCGGTAGTGATGCGCGCCTACCTTATGGGTTTGCCAGTGCATGCCGGTGGTACGGGCATCGTAAATCTGCATCCGGTACATTCCATAATTTTGGGTGCCGGTGGTGGGGTCTTTGGTAATTACCAGAGGGAGAGTGATGTAGCGGCCGCCGTCCATCGGCCAGCATTTTAGAGCCGGGAACTTGAGCAAGTCCACTTCGTCCCCTTGCAGTACTACTTCCTGGCAGGGCGCGCGGTTAACCGTTTTGGGCTGGAAGGAGCCAATCTGAATTAGCTGGCCCAAGGTGCGCAGTTTGTTTATCAACCCTTCCGGCGGCCCCTGGGTCAGTTGGAGCATTCCCTGGAGCCGGTCCACCAGGTCGTCCAACTTTTCTACCCCCAATGCCCAAGCCATCCGCTGTTCGGAGGCGAACATATTAATCAGCACCGGCGCTTCGTAACCGGTGACGTTCTCAAAGAGCAAGGCCGGGCCACCCTGCTTAACCATCCGGTCGGCAATCTCGGTTATTTCCAGCTCGCAACTGACCGGGGCAGCGATGCGGCGCAATTGGCCTCGCTGCTCCAGAAAGCTGACAAATTCGCGCAGGTCCTTAAACTTCATTGCCGGTGTCCTGGTAAAGTTGGGGATGCCAACATTGGCGGTGTTATCAGCCTTAGCGCTTGCGCCGATTCCAGTTCTGGCATTGGGATGGGTATCGGTATGGATATTGGTATGGATAGGTTCCGGTTGCGGAGTGATTCACCGGCGAGCACTCGAACGTACCATACTTGGACTACCGCACTAGAGCAGCAACAGGAAATGCCGGAATTGCGGACGGGCAGACGCTAACCGAGCTAATTGTATAGGCGGTTAAAGCACACCGCAAGCGGCACCAAGATTGCAATGGCGTGATAAACCTGATGCAAAGAAGAGAGGGAGCGAGGCTGTTTGTCCAAGCCAATATCAGCGAAAAAAGGGCGAAGCCAACTACAAGACAATAAGGATCATGCCATAATCGGGACCTTATCTATTGAGGGGAGGCCGATTTAATTCATCGGCCTCCCCAAATTGTCGATGGGTGCAGCTAGAACTGGGACATGGTATTGCGGTTCTTGCTGAAACAGTCGCTGCAATAAACCGGGCGGTCACCCCGGGGCCGGAAGGGAACGGTTGCCTCGGCTCCGCATTCAGCGCACTGTATCGGATACATTTCCCGCGGTCCGGCGGAAAAACCGCCGCCTCCCCCCCGTTGCTCGGATCGTCGGGTGGACCGGCAGGACTGGCACCGCTTGGGGTCATTGACGAAACCCCTGGAGTTGAAGAACTCCTGCTCGCCAGCCGTAAATATGAACTCGCCACCACAGTCAACGCATACCAATGTTTTGTCGGATAATGCCACTGGGAGACCTCCTTCCAATCGGTAAAGGTTTTGGCTTATTAGGTCAACCAGCGCCGGAGACGAGAAGTTCACTTACCAGGACTCCAACATTGAAGAAGGCGAATGCCTCGGAAAACCTAAATGCTACCGTACCTAACTACCACTCTACCAACCAATATATACCGACTTAAACCCAAATGCAACCTATTGGAGCTAATGGGGGGAAAGTCATTATTTTTAGTCGTTGTTAGTGCTGATATTTACGATAAGTTACAAAACTTGGCCCATAATGCAACGAAAGCAACTTTGCCCAGGCCGATAGGGTTAGCGCCCCAGAGAGCTGGTTGGCAGTAGCTCAAACGGTAGCCCTGGCTATTATTCTGCAGGCGGGTAACACTGGAAAAACGCGCAATCCTCCCGCATGGGCGGGTGAGTAGGCGCTATAGGTTACAATAGTCACCGTGCCGCTGGCTGAGCGGTGAGCAACAGTTGGAGGCCCACTGACATTGGATCCAATTTCCCGAGGACTCAATCCCCTGGGTAACATCCCGGCATTGTCGGTGCTGCAAAATCGGGACTTCCGAGCCATTTGGTACGTGGGCAGCTTACGGGAAATCTCCCGCCGGATGGAGCTATTGGTGCTCAGTTGGCTCATCCTGCAAGCCACCCAGTCCCCATTTCAGTTGGGGCTGGTGCTGGTATTCAACAACTTGCCGCGACCCTTTCTCTCCTTGTTCACCGGGTTTATTGCCGACCGGTTCAACCGTTGGCGAATTCTTTTTGCGTCGCAGTTGATCAATACTACGGTGGCAGTGGCGATCCTTACCCTGATTGTGTTCGACGCCATTACCTCGTGGCACGTATATGTGGCGGTGTTTCTCCAGGGCGCCACCAAGGCTTTGGAAGACCCTTCCCGCAGAACCGCTATTCTGGACATTGTGGGGGAACGGCGGCTGGTTAACGCCCTTTCCCTGGATACGATGAGCAACACGTCGGGCAAGCTTTTGGGCCCTCTGCTAGGCGGCATAATGATTGATATCTCCGGCAGGTTGCTGGCGCCCTGGTTGGGGAATATATCCCTGGATAGCGCCGGATTTGTCGGGGCTTGTAGCCTTATCGTGGTGGTTCATCTGTTGGACTTGGCCTTTATGACGCGGGTACGCATTCCCGCAGTGGAGCGGTCGGGCCGGTTGGAGCCGGTGTGGCGCAGCCTGGGCGACGCCATCCGATTTGCCTTGAGTACACCGCTTCTTTGGGGAATGTTGTACGTAACCATAGTGATGAACGCACTGGCTTTTCCGATGCAGCAGTTCATACCGGACATCGGCGTCAACAATCTTGGAATTGGGGCAACGCTGGTCGGCTTGCTGGTGGCTGCGGAGGGAATCGGTCAACTTGCCGGTGCGGCGGCGATGGCCCTGACCCGAAATCTGGAACGCCACGGATTGGTGTTTCTTATCGGCTCGACCATAGTTCTGCTGATGGTCATCTTTTTTGCTTGGGCGCCCTGGTATATGCTGGCCTTTGCAGCGCTGGTCGTTGGCGGCGCGGGTCAAGCCGGTTTCGGTACCATGCAAAGTACTATCACCATGTTATCGGCTCCCCAAAAAATGAGAGGCCGGATGGTCGGCCTAATGAGTGTGTGCATCGGTCTGGGAACGCCCCTGGGCGCGTTGGAAATCGGAATCGTAGCGGAGATGTTTAGCACATCCAGGGCCATATCCGCCAACGCTTTTGTCGGCTTGGTGCTATTGATACCGGCATTGTTCCTTACTCCCCTGGTTTGGGGACGAACCCGGCACATAACTGCCAGCGCCGAATCGGGTTAGGTAGAATCCCGTCATTCGTGAAATTCATCGGTAGTTATTCGAAACCCCGGGCTTCCGGCGCTCACATCGGCTTAGGGTTTTTCGCCTTGCCCCAATGCGCCGGCGGGGTATATTCTGGGTGCAGGAAAGAGGGTTGCGAGATAGATTGATAAACGCGCGCTACACTCGCCCGACAGAAGGGGCAGAAGAATAAGAAACTCAAGCTTTAAGGAGAGATCTATGACGAAGGTGCTGGTAATTCAAGGAGCCGGAATGAATATGCGGGGCAAGTCCCAGGTAGAAATCTTTGGCCCGCTGACCCTGGAGGAAATGAACGAGCAGGTGAAGGCCTACGCCGAAAGTCTGGGCGTGGATGTGGAGTTTTTTCATTCCAACGTGGAAGGCGAGGTAGCTAACGCGCTGTATGCGGGCCACGACGGAGATGTGGATGCGGCGGTGATTAACCCGGCGGGTTACACCTCGCTGCGCGGGGTGCTGCGCGCGGCCATTGCTCAGGTCCGGTTCCCGGTCATCGAGGTCCACGCATCCAACCCCACGTCCCGGGGCGCGGTTTCCGAAGTGCAGCCGGTATGCAAGGGTTCGGTTTACGGATTTGGCGTCTATGGTTACTACCTGGCTCTGGATGGAGTAAAGGGCCTGGTCGGCGGGTAGAGAGACAAAGCGTTCCAGTGTCAAACTTGGCCTTGCGGTGAAGCCGCCGACTAGCTGGGTTTTGCAACCAACGACAGGAGAGCGCCGGATACACTCACTTCAGGTGCTTTCCTGAGCGCTCCAGCGCCTCCGCCAGCGCGGGATTTGATAGTCTGGGTTCCTTCCACGAGGAAGTGGGCCGGGGATAGCCGATGTTCGACCCTGGTCGCCTCTTGCGGCTCACTTTAGCCCGAAGAGGCGGAAGGTCTCATCAGACCGCCCGCTGTTGCCCTCTTCCCACGCGGACAAGGCTATGTTTGCTGGGATGGGCAATAGCTAAACCTGGTGCTCCCCTTGACCGGCACTGTCTTGACCTGGCCGTCCCGGTTTAGTCCAAGTGGTAGGGGGCCGGTGGTAGGCCAACCTCTGCGGATGATTTTCTGCGTTCTAGGTCAAGAGCGATACCACAAATGTCTTTGGCAAACCCCTACCACCCCGAACGAAACGGGCGAATATGCCATTACTTAAATGGCGCGGTCTTCAAGGTCACCGCTTAATGCTTTAACCGCACCGGAGGCAGCGCGGCTCGCTAAAGACCGCGTCGTGTATCTCGGGGGTGGTCATCAGGTAGTCCATTACCACCCGCATTACTTTGCCGGTGTCGGCAATGTCGTATTTTTCTCTTGCCGATTCCACAAAGGCCATCTGGTCCGGGTTCAGTTCAATTTCGTAGGTTTCCTTATCTCCTGCCATATAGCTGACTCCTTGAGCTAACCGGACTTAGCCGGCTTAGTTTTAATTGGACATTTCCGGGGCTTGGATTTGGGAACGAAGCGTTAGGGCAAGTTCGGGTTAGGTTTGAGGATATCCGATAATCGCCCGCCGTACAACTGCTTTCCGGGGCGCAACCGGACACCGAAGATCGTGCCCTATGGCCTGCGGGGCGTCGGCGAAGGGAATTATCGGTGCCCTAGTCGAAGAAAGTGTAGCGGTATTGGTTCAGGGTGACTGTCGTTTCGATGCGCCATCGATAGGCCACTTCCATTGGTTGGGGGTCAAATTGGACGGCCCGCAGGTTGCGAGTTAAGTTGTCCCGGATGGCTAACTCCGCTGTACGGGCCCGGCGGTACAATTCCGAGTCTTCCGCAGACCGGTCCTGGTCCCGCCCCAGGGCCCAGCGAATCCACTGCCAGTTGGAGTGGATGTACATATAGGCCGCGTCAAGTTCCCTTTGGCGCACCCGCTTTTGCAGGTCGACGACGGCCTTGTTCAACTCCTGATTGTCCCGCTCCAATGCGGATATTCGGTCTTCCCAGCCAGCCGACTGCTCCAACAAGGCGATACCCCCTTCATCTCCCCGGTCATTTTCGATGTTGCCGCCCCGGCCACTGGGAGAATCTTCGGTATTGTCCGAGTTGGGCCGGGGCCGACCCATTCCGTCGTTGTTCTTGCAGCCGGGAGTTATTCCAGGGTGTGAAGCACACCGTCGGAGGTGGGAACGTACAGCCTTCCGTTGGCAAAGGCTAGCGGCTGGTTAATCGGAGACCCCAATTCCAATTGCCAGTGAAGTTGGCCGGTATCCCCGTCCAGGGCGTAAACGTGGCCCCGCTGGGTCCCGATATAAACCCGGTTGCCCGCGACTAACGGCGAGGCAAAGATTCCGCCCTCAGCCTGGAATTGCCACACGTCGTCGCTGTCGACGGCATTGATGGCATACAGGCCGCCTTTCAGGTCACCGACATACAACATTGTTGGCGTAACTGCCGGGCCGGCTACAATACTGGAATCTGCACCGTCCGGCGAATACCGCCAACGTCCGCCCTGCTGCCCGGGTGGTCGAGGGATGCCTGGTGTCTGCCAGAGCCAAAATTGGGCCCATACCCGCTTGAATTGATATTGGCCAGGTATCTCCTTCTCGTTGGCATTGATTGCATACAGTCGGCCGCCTGCCGGGAAATAGGCCAGGCCATTGGCCATGACCGCGGCGGTATTGGACGATTTGGGAGTCCGAAACACCAGGCGGTTTTGCCCGGTGCGGGCGTTGAGCAGGTGCATCCGGCCGTTTCGGTCTCCGACGGCCAGAATGCCGTCTTCGATTGCCGTTTGAACCCCGACCGCCCCGGTGGTCTTATAAGTCCAAATGGATTTTCCGGTAGCTGCGTCCAGAGCATAAACATTGGAGTCCCAGGAACCGAAATAGACGATTCCCTGGTGTACCGTTGGAGCGGATGTAATGACATCCCCAGCCTTAAACTTCCAAAGGGTTTCCCCGGTGGCTGGATCCAGGGCCATCAGCCAATGGTCTTGCAGCCCCATGAACAGGAAGCCACCGGCGGCGGCCAGGGAGCTTTGAACCGGGCCGGTCGTGGGCTGCTCCCACAAAGTCTCGCCGGTTTCGGTGTCCAGGGCGGATACTTTGAAATGGCCGCCAAGGTAAACCCGCCCGTCGGATACCACCGGACCGGAGCGGCTATTTTCTCCCAGGGCCACCGCCCATCGAACCTGGCCGGTAGGCTGCGTCGTTGGGGACTCTATCACCTTATGCTGGGCAATGTCGCCGCCAGCCATGCTCCACTGGCCAGCCATAGAAGCGGAGGAAAGTTCGGTAGTGGGTCGGTTGAACAGGAGAATCTTGAAGTCGGGAAGGAAGGGATAGTTAAGCCAGGTAAAAACGAGCAGAGCCAGTAGCGCTACGCCACCCATAATCATGCGGCGTCGGCTGAAGAAACGGCGGTCCCGCTCGACCTGCGCCCAGGGAGGAACTTCGTTCAAGATGGTGCGGCCGCACACGTCGCAGAGGCCCGTAGTGTTGCCGCCACTCTTGCCGCACCAGGGACAGGTCAGGGTATCGCCGGTGTTGGGAGTAAGACTCGGTTGGGCAATTTCGCTCATTCTAGACTACCTAATCTCCTGCGGAATCGGGCTAACCTTGGGTTCAGGGACTCGCCAGGACAAGGGAAAACGGGCCGAAGGGGAATAAGCGAAGAGGCAAAAATCGTACCTTACTCCAACCGGCTAGGGACCGAGACAAGGACGAAGGAAACGAATAGGGAAAAGGTCAATTGGGTCGGACATAGTGTTGGTACCCCGGATGGGCTTCGATCCCATGATCTCCACCTTGAAAGGGTGGCGTCCTAACCAGGCTAGACGACCGGGGCACACCATCATTTTACTACAATTGCCAATGTAATGCTACCGAATAAGCCGGGTTCGGGCCGGCCGCTCTCGGGTACGGGATTTTGTTTTCCCAGTGTTTAGCCGGTGAGCTATAGCAACCGGTTATCCCGGCCCGGAGAAGACGGCCGGGGAAAGCTGAGGCGGACTGGCAGACTGGCAGACTGGCCGCTTTAGGCAATTTCCGGGTAGGCGTGAGGCGGCTGGGTTCGGGGCTCCGGTTGAACCGAGGCTTTACGACCCCTACCGGACTTCCCACTGCCGGTTTGAGTTTTTGCAGTGCCTCGGGAAGGTACTTTGCCGGAAACGGTGGCCTCGTTCTTTTTCGGTTTCTGCTCCAGCTTTTGGGTCTGGAATTGCTCCCGCGAAGGGCAGCCTTGGGCCACTATACAAACGTCGCAAAGGGGACGTTGCGCCTTACAGACCTGTCGTCCGTGGTTAATGAAGGATACGTGGAAAGGATATACCTGCTCCGGTTCAACTGCCGCCTCCAGCAGGTCGTGGGCCTTGTCAGCCGACACTTTTGGCCCGATCAAGCCCAGCCGTTGGCATACCCGGTAAATGTGGGTGTCAATGGCCATCGCAGGCATACCCAGAGAAAAGCTGAGGATGATGCCTGCCGACTTGGGGCCGATTCCCGGTAGTTGGCGCAGCCAGGCCTTCGCCTCGGCCAGGGGCATTTCCCGCAGGAATGACAAGTCAAGGGAGCCATTTAGCTCCAAAACCCGCGTAAGCACATCCTTGATACGCGGCGCCTTTATTTTCGCCAATCCTCCAACGCTGATGGCCTCTTCAATCTCCGCCACCGGGGCTGCAGCAACTTCCTCCAGAGTGCCAAATCGCTGCATCAATCGGCGAAAAGCTCGTTCCGAGTTGGTGTCGGAGGTATGTTGGGACAAAATAGTAAAGGTGAGTTCGTGGACCGGGTCGAGCCGCGGCTCCTGGGGAAAGGGGCCATACTCCTCTGTCATCAGCCGAATCGCATCCTCAACGGCGATTGAGGGCTGCGGGCTTTTGCCGACTCCCTTTCTCGGCCTGGACCTGGTAGTTCCGGCTTTGGTTGAGTCGGTTATGGTTGTGGTTTTGGTTGCCGTTGCTCTTGGCGCCAACGTTCTACTCAGCTCATGTCCGGATACTCTAGGTGGGGGTCTTGGGTCGTAACTGCCCTTTACGACAGGTCGCCGGGATTGCGCCGCTGTTCGGAGCGGAGGAACTGTTCCAGCTCGCGCACCACGTCCACCGGGTCGGGCATTTCGTTGTCCGAAACCGACTCATCGTAGCGGTCTTCCAGCTTTTTGACGTAAGCGGCTAACTGGTCGTCTTTGCCAATGGCTTCAACCACTTCCTGGTCAAAATTCTCCGCTGCCGACCGCAATTCAGCCAGACTAACCGGCAAGTCCAGCAGCCGGGTCAGGGTTTGGGCCAAGGTGTAGCTGACGCGGAAATTGGGAGCGGCCTGGAGGTAATGGGAGGTATGACCCCAGAGCGAGGCATATCCCATCCCTTGTTTGGTGCAGGTTTCCATTACTGCCGTACTGATACCCGTGGGCCCCTGGTAGTTGGAGGTACCGATGCTGGCCGAATCCAGCGCCTCTTGCAGTGCAGGCAACGTGGAAGAGCCGGTGAGCCGGATTTTCCGGGTGTGGGGCACCGCGTCCAGCAAGGCTCCCACGTGGACTACCGTCTTGACGCCCAATTCCAGGGCCAGGTTGGCTATGGTTTCCGAAAAGGTGCGCCATTTAAGGTTGGGTTCCACGCCGACGAAAAACAGGACGCCTTTGGCCGGGCTGTTACCTTCGTCACTCGGGGCAACCCAATATGAAAACTCGTTTGACGGCCACTGAACCCGTCGGCGTCCGTCTCGGGTTCGGCTGGAGCGGGGGCGTTCCTGAGAAAAGTCATAGAACTCTTCAGGATCAATCTCGGCGAACTTGGTGGCCCCCAGGCGCCGCATTAAGTACTTGATGCTGGCCGTGGCGCTCTCTCCGGCATCGGGCCAGCCGGCAAAGCTCATAACCAGGTACTCAATCGGAACGTCCGGTTTTTCCAGGAGTTTTAAGTAGCTCATTGACCGGCCCTTCTTGGAAAATTGCGGCAGTATCGTTTTGGTGGCGAGGAAATTACTGGACTGGGGAATTGTCGGGCAATGGAAATGGCTCAAAGGCCATAAATGGCGCCAACCGCATTCTGGTTGTAGTGACAGGTTCTATTACTGGTTCAACTATTGCCTTCGTTTAGTGTAGCACTACCCATATCCAGTAACAAGGCGACCGGTTGGTTCCTGCGGTCGCTGGGCCGGTTGTTATCCTAGACGGCGCGGCCGGACAGGACTCCCGCATACGCCGCTGCCAGACTGATGACCAGATGCCCCAGAATGTTAAGTCCGGCCCTCATTACCTCGCCTGACTCCAGCAGACGGATCGAATCGTAGCTAAAGGTGGAAAAAGTGGTGTAGCCCCCCAGCAAGCCGATGGCAACCATGCCACGCACTTCCGCGGGAATGGCGGACCGCTCCAGGGCAAAGGTCAGGAAAAAACCCAGGGCAAAAGAGCCGGTTACGTTTACGATGAAGGTTCCCAGGATGGTGCCCGGACCCAGGAAATGGATCGCCAACCTACCGGCGCCGTACCGGAGTATTGAGCCTGCCGCGCCCCCGATCCCGACCAGCAGCCAGGTCATACAGGACCCAAGCTGTTGCTCAAATGCGGTGAACCCGCTGGCCCCGATTCTCTTGTAGTGCCCGTTGGCCCCATTAGCCCCATTGGCAATATCGCGCCCATTGGTTAGGCCCAGACCCCGCGCCGCTCCAGGGCGTCCTGGTCTAATTCGATGCCCCAGCCGGGCAGTTCGGATAGGGTCAATTGGCCGTTGGTGATTTTGGGCCGGACGGTGAATAGTTCATCCCAAACCGGATCCCGGTCGGCGGTGGGGAAGGTTTCGACGATCTCCCCGACCGCCAGTCCGGCCACCAGGTGGCCTTGAACCTGCGGGTCATGGTGGGGAGCCAGCCGGACGTTTTGCATGGCGCAGAGCCCGGCCACTTTCAGGCATTCGGTAATGCCGCCGGAACGGGTGCAGTCGAACTGCATAATCTTAATGCCGCCCCGGTTTATCAGGTCGCGGGCGTCCCAGCGGTGGGCGGCGTTTTCGCCGGAAGCAATCGGGATGGTTGTGGCCGCGGCTACCTGACCCAGTCCTTCCACCCGGTCGTACCAGTGGACCGGCTCCTCCAGCCAGCGGATACCCAGCGGCTCCGGCAACCGGGCGGCTCTGATGGCTGTAGGCACGTCATAGCCTTCGTTAACGTCCAGCATCAAATCAATGCCGGAACCGAGGGAATCCCTAACCGCCTTTACCCGGCCCACGTCTTCCTCAACGCTCACGTGGCCGAGCTTGAGTTTGATGGCGTTGTAGCCCATGTCCACGTAGGTTTCACATTCTTGCACCAGGTCGGAGAGTGTCTTGCCGTCCTGGTAGTAGCCGCCGGTGACGTAGCAGGGGACGGTGTTGCGGGAGCCGCCCAGCAGCCGGAACACCGTCATATTGGCCGCCTTGCCCTTGATGTCCCACAGGGCGATATCCACGGCGGCGATGTCGGTCATAATCTGGGGCCGGCCCCAGCCCTTCATTGCCCAGCCTATTTGATGGTTTAGCCGGAACATATTGTCCCACAGCCGCTCATTGTCCAGCGGATTGTCGCCGACCAGCAGCGGCTTGAGCAGTTCCACCACTACGCGGGTAGCGCCCTCCGGTTGAATGGAGCCGTCAGAGTCCAGGCGGAAAACGCCGGGGAAGGGCATACCGGCGCCCTGGGCCTCGCCAATCCCGACGATTCCCTGGTCGGTGTGTACCCGAACCACCAATCCACTGACCCGTCCGATGGGACGCAGCGCCGTCCAAAAGTGCTTGTCCGGTGGCGGCCAGGCCAGGGCGATGGCTTCAATGTCGGTTATTTTCACTATCGTCACCTGAGTGAATTATCGTCGGTCGCATCCTGCCGGCCGAGTCAAAGTTTACCCAGCGCGCCAGGGGGATATGCCCGGCGTAGTCATCCGCAGGGTATATACCGAGGTGCGGGCGGTGAAAAACATAGTGCGGTTATCCGGCCCGCCCCAGGCGCAGTTGGCCGGGATTTCCGGCAGCCGGATGATGCCAATAAGTTGACCTGCCGGTGTAAATACCCAGCAGCCGCCGGGGCCGGTACAGTACACCCGTCCTTCCGAATCCACCTTCATACCGTCGGGTACCCCGTCGGTCTCGGCGGACGACATATCGGCGAAAACCCGGCCGCCGGTAACCGTTCCATCGGGCTGCACGTCGTAGGCGGCAATATGCATCCGTTCCCGGGTATTGGCCACGTAAAGGATACTTTCGTCGGGGGAGAAGGTCAGGCCGTTAGGATACTCAATGTCGGTAACTACGGCCGTAACCGCGCCGTCGGGGGCGATGCGGTGAACGCCGCTGAAGTCAATTTCCCGCTCCGAGGGGTCAATGCGGCCGCCCGGATTGGTGAAGTAAATACTCCCGTCAGAGTGGCAAACTACGTCATTGGGCCGGTTTAGTCGCTTGCCTTCCCAGCGGTCGGCGATGGTGGTGATAGACCCGTCGAGTTCCCGTCGGCTCATTCTCCGTCCGTCCCCCTCGCACATAATCAGCCGTCCTTGCAGGTCGAAGGTCAGACCGTTGGAGCCGTTGCTTGGTTCACGGAAAATCTCCGGTTCTCCGCCGGGCGCCAGGCGAAAGATGGCTCCCGGCTCCCGACGCACGTCAACGAACAGCCAGTAACCGTCGGGATGCCACAAGGGGCCTTCGGTAAACACAAACCCGGTCGCGACACGCTCTGCCGCCCCGGATTCCACTATCTGGTCCAAACTTTCAGCCATGAAGCCCTCCGCAAAAAGTATATTTGGTAACGCCCGGCGGTTCTTGAGCACGCCGGTTAGCACGGAATGTTTTCTAAAGATTACTGGCCGCCGCGGAAATTGCCCGACTAACCGTCTCCGGCTAAATGAGAAAGATATTGAGACACGTAGTCCATGCCGGCCAAATCACTGAAGGCAGCCATCAACTGCCGGGTTACCGGGCCGGGTATTTCCCCTTGGCCGACGGTAGCCCCGTTGACCGAGGAGATCGGGCAAATACACAAGCTGGTAGAAGTCAGGAAGGCTTCGTCGGCAGTATAGGCATCGAACAAGTCCAGGTCTTGTTCCGCCACCGGCAGGTCAAGTCCGGCGGCCAGGTCCAGAACCACGCTGCGGGTGATGCCTTCCAGGACGAATCGGCCCTGGGGCGTGGAAACTACCCCATCCTTGACCAGAAAGACGTTGCTGCCTTTGCCTTCGGTCAGGTTGCCTTGCTCGTCCAGCAGCACGGCCCAGGCGTCAGGGTCGGTGCTGTGCACTTCCAGCTCGCCCATAATCAGATTCAGGTAGTTGTGGGTTTTGGCGCGGGGGCTGAGGAAACGGGGCGGCACCCGGGGTACGGAGGGAGTCACCATTCTGATGCCGTCCCGGTATAGGGAAGCCCGGCGGGCAAAAGGGATGGCATGGGACTCGATGAGGACGGTAGGGCGCATTTCTACATCAGGGTCGGAAGATTCTATGCCTCGGCTGATCCGCTGCATTACCCACAAATCCTGGTTGGGCGTCAGCAGGGGGTAGTTGTGGTTGACCACGGCCAGCGACCATTGCTCCATTTCGGCCTTGGTCATTCCCGGGTCAATTTGCAGATAGCGTAGGGAATTGTAGAGGCGGTCAATGTGTTCCCCCAGCTTGAACGTTTGGCCGTTGAAAGTACGGGTGGCATCGAAAACGGCGTCACCATAGATGAAGCCCCGGTCCCGGATGGATATGCCCACGTCCTTTTCCGGCCTCAGTTCGCCGTTGAAATAGACCACGTTTTCCCGATGGAGCATGGCTTGGTCTCCTACTACCCAGGCCCTTTTCGCGGACCGGCGGGGTTGAACCGGGTCTAACCCGGGTCTAACCCGGGATTAACCCGGGGTTTTGTCGCCGCGCCTGATTTCGACCCCCGTCTGTTCCTCCAGGGGCAGGACAATGGCCGCCGGGTCCAGGTCAGCGAAACCGGCTGCGCTGGCTTCGGTAAACTTCCGGTAGGCCAGATCTCCGGCCGGTATGGGAGATTCCAGACCTTGGGCCAGGTCTTGGATCAAACCCAGGTCTTTCAGAATAACCCGCAGTTGGGCGCGGTCGCCCTCGAAGTTGCGGTCCAGCATTACCGGAGCGTTGCGGTCCAGCATAAAGCTCTGGCCCCAGCCGGTGCTAACTACTTCGTAAACCAGGGCCGGGTCGGCCCCCGCCTTGGCGCCCAAAAGCATGGCTTCGGCGGCGGCCACTGCGTGAATTCCGACCAGCAGTTGGTTGACCAGCTTGACCGCGGTGCCGGCGCCGGAAGGCCCAATGTGGCGGATAGTAGCGCCCATCGCCTCGAAAAGCGGCCGAGCCCGTTCGTAGGCTTCCCCGGGCCCACCGACCATTATGGTCAGGGAGCCGTTGGCGGCCCGTTCGGCTCCACCGCTGATTGGAGCATCCAGAAACAGGGCGCCCTTCTCGGCGGCGGCGGCGGCGCAGGCTTTGGTCGTAGCCATCCCTACCGTGCTGTGGTCAACCAGTATTTGACCGGGCTGCGCGTTCTCGATGATGCCATCCGCACCCAGGAATACTTCTTCCACGGTGGCGATGTCCGGCAGGCAGGCCAGAAGGATGTCGCAATTTCGGGTAGTTTCGGCGGTGGAACGGCCCGGCAGCGCTCCGGAGTCGGCTATCTGCCGTACCTTCTCCTGACTGCGGTTATGGACCACCAGGTCGAAGCCTGCTCCCAACAGCCGGTAAGACATGGGCAGCCCCATCCGGCCCAAACCGATAAATCCTGCTTTGATCGCCATCCAAACACTCCTGACCCGGTTCCGGCCGGAATCTTCCGGTACGCCACTAACTTGCAGACTTTGCCCGATCCACCGCTATCCGACCGTCGCTGCCTGGAGAAGTAACCGTCTATCCCATACCCAGATCTTTGGCGGTGCGGTCAACCACCCGGTCAATTGTGGCTACCAATTGCTCAATTTCTCCGGCGGTAACGCACAGAGGCGGCATGATGTTCATCACGTCGCCGCCGCGGAGCAGGACGCGTTCGTCGGCAAACCCCTGGGTCAGCCGGGGACCCAAGTCCGCGTCGGCGGGGAATTGCTCTTTGGTCTGCCGGTCTTTCACAAACTCCAGGCCGCACATCAAGCCCAGGCCGCGCGCGTCGCCGATAATGGGGTGTTTTTCTTTCAATTCCTCCAACCCGTCCAAGAGGTATTGTCCCATGCGCGCCGAGTTCTCGACCATTCCTTCCCGCTCCATGATTTCAATGTTCTTCAGCGAGGCGGCGGCAGCGACCGGGTGGCCTCCGAAAGTTATGACGTGGCGGAAAGCGGCCTTGGGGCCGCCGATAAAAGCGTCGGCGATGGGCTTACGAAGGATGGCGCCGCCCATCGGAATGTAGCCGCTGGTAATGCCCTTGGCTACCGTCATCATATCCGGGGTGACATCCCAATGCTCGCAGGCAAACATCTTGCCGGTGCGGCCAAAGCCGGTTATGACCTCGTCGGCGATGAGCAGGCAGCCGTACTTGTCGCAAACTTCGCGCAATCGAGGCCAATAGTTGGGAGGCGGCACGATGGTGCCCTGGGGACTGGAAACCGGCTCGGCGATTACCGCCGCCACCGAATCCGGCCCCTGAAACTTGATAATGTCCTCAATGGCGTTGACACACCGTTCGGCGCATTCCTCCGGTGTGCTGCTGCCGTATTCGCAGCGGTAGAAATAAGGCTGGGGGGCGTGAAAAGCGCCGGGCATCAACGGTTCGTAATCGCTCTTGGGGTGGAGCGAGGAACCGCCCAGGGCCAGAGCGCCAAAGGTGGCCCCGTGGTAGGACTCTTTGCGGCTGATGAACTTGATTCGGCCCGGCTCTCCAATCCGCTTGAAATAAGCCCGCGACAGTTTCAATGCCGTCTCCACCGACTCGGAGCCGCCGCTGGTGAAAAAGCACCTGGACAGGTCGCCGGGGGTAATGGATGCGATCTTTTCGGATAGACGAATAGCAGGCTCGGTGGTGGTTCCCATAGGCATGTAGGTAAGCTTGAGCATCTGCTGGTACGCCGCATCGGCGATTTCCGTCTGACCATAGCCGACGTTCTTCAGCCAAAGGCCGGACATGGCGTCCAGGTAGGTGTTGCCCAGGGCATCAGTTACGTGGCAGCCTTTACCCTCCACAAATATCTGCGGCTCGCCCTTCTCCGCCATATCGCTGGGTTCCCGCAAATATACCCACAGGTGTTCCAGGGCAGTCCGTTGCAGTTCGGTGACTTGAGTTTCGGCGTTGGTCGTCATTATATTTCTCCGAAGTAAGTTTGCTTGCCAAAGCGTCGGTGTTGAAGTTCTATCAAGTCGGCATTCATTCTCTGAATCGGAAAGTACGTATTTGCCGGCCAACTTGTGCAGGCTTAAGCCTGCACAAGTTGGCTTCAGTTTAACACCGGCTAATGCTCGCTACAATTGGGTAGTACTGGATAAATGGCGGTGAATGCGCCGGCGCTGCTCCGGGAAGGCCGTCGCGCCAGGTCGAAAGGCAGCCAGGGGCAAGTTGAAGGGTTGGGCGGTTTAAGATAAGCTTACACCATTGCTATTGGCCGGCGACTACGGCAACGGGAGGAACAAATATGGTTACCCCAACGGCGCAGCGGATTCAGGGCCGGGAGCGGCTGGAACTGGCCGAGGAGCTGCGCAAACGCGTCTCCGGCGAGGTGCGCTTCGACCCCTTTTCCCGTGTGCTCTACAGCACCGACGCCAGCATCTACCAGATGGAGCCGATAGGGGTTGTAATTCCCCGCAGCGTTGAGGATGTGTTGGCGGTAACCGAGATCGCCCGGGACAATCGAGTGCCGGTGCTGCCCCGAGCCGGTGGTACCGGCTTGGCCGGGCAATCGGTCAATCATGCAATCGTTATGGATTTTAGCAAGTACCTGAATCAGGTAGTGGAAGTTAACCGGGAGGAGCAATGGGCGCGGGTGCAGCCCGGCATTGTCCTGGACCAACTCAACCGCTACCTTGCCCCGCATAACTTGCAATACGCTCCGGATCCGACCACCTCCAACCGGGCTTGCGTTGGCGGCGGCATCGGCAATAACACTTGCGGCGCCCACTCGGTGATTTACGGCAAGACCCTCGACCACATCAAGGAAGTGGACGTGGTGCTGTCCGATGCGGCCCGGGCCCACTTTCGAACGCTGGGGCCTGACGAATTGGAGGGTAAACTCAATGGGGATGGGCTGGAGTCGGACATTTACCGGGGCGTTTTGCAGATTGCCCGGGAAAACCTGGCGGAAATTGAGGCCCGCTACCCCAAAATTATGCGGCGAGTCAGCGGCTATAACCTGGACTCTTTTCTGGGAGAAGAGCCGGTCAACCTGACCAAAATGGTGGTTGGTTCCGAAGGCACCCTGTGCGTGGTAACCGAGGCCAAGGTGAACCTGGTGCCCCGACCCACAATGACCTCCCTGTCCGTGCTGCACTTCGCCGATATTTTTGAGGCCAGCGAAGCTACTATAGAAGTCTTGAAACACGACCCATCTTCGGTGGAAGTCCTGGATAAGATGGTCCTGGACCGCTCCCGGGAGTCGATCGGCCAGTCCCGGAACTTGGCATTTTTGGAGGGCAACCCGGGGGCGATTCTGCTGATCGAGTTCTATGGCGAGTCCGTGGCGGAGCTGACGGCTAAGATGAATGACCTGAAGCAGGATATGGCCCACCGGCGGCTGGGCTACGCCTGCGTCAATTTGCTGGAACGGGCCGATCAGGACATGGTTTGGAACATCCGCAAGGGCGGCCTGGGCTTGCTGATGAGTACCCACGGCGATGCTAAGCCGATTCCTTTTGTTGAAGACCCGGCGGTGGACCCGGAGAAACTGGGCGAGTTTGTCCGCCGCTTTGACCGCATTGTCCGGAACCACGACACGCAAGCCGGCTATTACGGCCATGCCAGCGTCGGCTGCTTGCATATTCGACCCCTGGTCAGCCTGAAGAGCGCCGAGGGCATCGAGAAAATGATCGCTATCGGTGAGGAGATCAGCGATCTGGTTAAGGAGTTTGGCGGCTCGATGAGCGGCGAACATGGCGATGGAATTGTCCGCGGCGTCTGGACCGAAAAGATGTTCGGCCCTGAAATCTATCAAGCCTTCCGGGACTTGAAGAGCGCCTTCGACCCGCAGGGCATCATGAACCCGGGCAAAATTATTGACTGTCCGCCAATGCGGGAAAATCTGCGTTACGGCTCCGAATACCGCGCCGAGTCCCTGACGACGCACCTGAATTTTTCCCTGGATACCAACTATGCCGGCGCCGTAGAGATGTGCAACGGGATGGGCGCTTGCCGCAAGCTAACCGGCACCATGTGCCCCTCCTTTATGGCTACCCGGGAGGAGGAACACTCCACCCGGGGGCGGGCCAATCTGTTGCGGGCGTCGTTGTCGGGCACGCTGCCCCCGGGGACGGTTACCGACAAGCGGTTGTACGACGCGCTGGACTTGTGCCTGGAGTGCAAGGCATGCAAGTCGGAGTGTGAGTCCGGGGTGGATATGGCCAAGCTCAAGTATGAGTTCCTGGATAACTATTACAAGACCAACAAGATGCCGCTGCGCACCAGGCTGTTTGCTCACATCAACCGGATTAACCGCCTGGGTAGCCGCTTCGCCCCGCTGTCCAACTGGGCCGCCGGTAGTTCCTTTGGCCGGCTGGTCTCCGGCGCCCTGCTCGGAGTGCATCCCAACCGGCGACTGCCGTCCTTTGCAGCTCAAACGCTGCCGCAGTGGTTCAACTCACGGCCCGCCCAAAAGGTTGCCTCTAATCCATCCAATACGACCGGCGCCGATCGGACGGTCAAGGGTACAGTAGCTCTGTTCAACGATACCTTCATGAATTACAACTACCCGGAGATAGGCATAGCGGCTGTGGAACTGCTGGAAGCCGCCGGATATCGGGTGCAGTTGGCTAACGCCCGTTGCTGCGGCCGTCCCATGATTTCCAAGGGACTGTTGGATGAGGCGGCGGCTTATGCCCGTTACAACGTGGATTTGCTGTATGGCTTCGCCGAGCAGGGAGTGCCCATCATCGGTTGTGAACCTAGCTGTCTGCTTACCTTCAGGGATGAGTATCCGGAGTTCTGCCGCGACGACCGCGCCCGAAAGGTGGCCGAAAACAGTTACATGATTGATGAGTTTCTAGCGATGCAGCAAGAAAAAGGAGAGCTGGACCTGGAGTTCTCCGACCTGCCCAAGAAAGTGCTGTTCCACGGCCACTGCCACCAGAAATCCCTGGTGGGGACGGCTTCATCTTTAACCGCACTGAGACTTCCGCCCGGCTATGAAGTGGAGTTGATAAACTCCGGTTGCTGCGGTATGGCCGGTTCCTTCGGATTTGAAAAGGAACACTACGATGTTTCCATGACCATCGGCGAGCAGGTGCTTTTCCCGGCCATTAAGGACAAAGGCCCGGATTGGGAAGTGGCGGTTATGGGCGTATCCTGCCGCCAACAAGTGGAACACGGCGCCGGCCGCCGGGCCCGCCACCTGGTAGAGGTTTTGCGGGACGCGTTGGTCTAGTTTCTTAGCATTGCTAGATTCGCAGGTTTGTTAGTTGCTGCCACTACGGGCTGGGCAGTTCGTGGAAAGTGGACCCAAAATTGCCGGCGGCCGTGCTTAAGTCATAAATATCGATTCGTCCGTCATCATTAACGTCGCCGTATGGTAGGGTCAGCGCCGGAATCTTAACCGGATCGGCAGATTTGGCGTTTACGTTTGGGATAAGGGCCGACAAATAGCCGGGCGCCCGAATGTAAATGTCGCTTCCCGGTGGTATTTCCTCTTGGAAGGTGCCATTGGAATTAACGAAATAGACTTCTCCATCCACCTCCAGGTACCCACCCAAACTGTTGTTGCGTCCCTGCAATTTTACCAGTCCCCTCACCCGCATCGTCGGCTTTCCCACTGTGCCAATGTTCGGCCTGATAAGTGTGCCGGCCAGCCTTGCCTGCACCGCTCCGATGAAAATTGTGGTCAGCGGATTAGCCGCGGTCTCGATTGACGGATTTGCCAGGGACAGACCTTGGCCGAATGTGGCTTGCACCGGTTGTAAGGGATCAGGGAAGGTAATAGCCATCGGATCCGGCGTGGGTGTCGGTGTCGGTGTTGGCGTGGGTGTCGGCGTCGGCGTCGGCGTGGCTGCCGGCGTCGGTGTTGGCGTGGGTGTGGGCGTGGGTGTCGGTGTTGGCGTGGGTGTCGGCGTCGGCGTCGGCGTGTCTGCCGGCGTCGGTGTGGGCGTGTCTGCCGGCGTCGGTGTGGGCGTGGGAGTCGGCGTGGCTGTCGGTGTCGGTGTGGGCGTGTCTGCCGGCGTCGGTGTTGGTGTTGGCGTGGGCGTGGGAGTCGGCGTGGCTGCCGGTGTCGGTGTCGGCGTGGGAGTGGGAGTCGGCGTGGGAGTCGGCGTGGGAGTCGGCGTGGGAGTCGGCGTCGGTGTCGGCGTGGGAATCGGCGTGGGTCTCGGCGTGGCTGCGGGAGCAATTCTTAGAGGCGGAAAAATCTTCTTTGAATTATTACTGATGACTGAGTCGTCGGCTAAGATGGCCGTGGCGATTACATGGTGAAAACCGACAGTGGCGCCGGTGGTGTCCCAGGTGAAATCGACAATCTGAACCGCTCCCGCTTCTAAATCCATTGAAGTCTTAGTTATATAACGGACCGTGTTGTCGTTTTCGGTCCTCTCTGGCGGATAGGCATTACTTTCCTCCAGCTTAACGGTGAAGGTTTCCGTAACAGTTCCCTTGTTCTCCACCGTAACATTGATGGTTAAGATGCTGCCCGCAGGGTCGGCGACAAAAGGGGGCACAGCGGGGCGGCCGAGTTTTCCGATGGCCGTTATGGCTATATCGTGAGTTTCAGCTTCTTGGCTAGTGTCTTGAGGCGCGGCGGGATGGGCGGGGTGGTAGTCGGGCGTGGAGGCAAAGCTGTTAGCCAGGACTTCTGTTGTTGGCAGGGAAATTGGCAGCAAGTAAAGGGCGAAGGAAAGGCATACCAGGGCGGCCAATGACACTAATACCGCAATTGGCGTCGCTCCCTTTGAGGGGGACTGACCCCCTTCCGGGTCACTCCGAGGCAACGGTCCCGCCCTGGGAATAAACCAGCATCAGAAGCGCCCCGGATGCGCCCCCGGAATGCTCCGAATGTGTCAGTTTCATGAGATGGGCTACTCGGGAGTTGAAGTCATCCAGGTCGAGGAATGTGTTATAGAAACCATTGGAGCACTGCTTTGGAATAAGGTCCGCTTTATCCAGTGTTAAGGTGGCGCAAGGTCTATTTATGCCTGAATATTCGGTAAGCCATAGGGTAGCCGACACTTCCTTAATATCCAGCGATTCCGGGACGGCGAAAGACACCGGCGTGAAGTCTACACCTCTTTGCACGACGGCCATCATCAGGAAACTGTCGGCAGCCGGATATTGCCAGTGGTAGTAGCCCAGTCCCTCGGCGGTATGGTCTATCGCGTCGCCCCCCAGGCCATCCGCCAGAATTACGTTGATGGCGTCCAGGAAAACGGTCTCGCTAATGTCGGACAAACTCGGATTTTCTTCGTCCAGTTTCCGCGCCTGCCAGATCTGGGACGGAGGGACGCCCCGGGGAAGGTAGGCCACGATCCAGCCCTCGTCGTCGTAATACACTCGAACCGTGGTGATGAGACCGCCGATGTTGTACAAAGGCATACTGGCAACAGTGTAGTTGGCGCCCAGGTCCAATATGACCGCGGGAGCGGGCCGCTGACCTACGACGCTGGAGAGTCGTCTGCCGAAAATTCGATCGTCAACGGTGGATTTTGCCAAGCCGTAACTTCCGGTGCCGCCGTCGGGATTGGCAGCGGGAACCCGATAGTAGGTGGAGAAACCGGCGGTAGCGGAAGGGAAGGCTTGGTCCGATTGAAGCAACGCTTCCCTGGCCTCGCCGGTCAGGCCCAGAGTTATGCCCGGGGATTCGGCTTCATCCGGAGCGGCGGAGCCACCAACGAAATTGATGGCAAACAAGGCTCCGATGGCGGCGAGAATAATCAGGCAGCCAGTAAGCAGCTTTACCGTTAATGAATGTGACAATAGCGGCGAACCTTGGCCGGCGCTTCTCTGCAAAGCTGCGACGTATCCGGCTACCCTGTATAACATTATCCGTATATAGTGTCAAACAAAGAGCCATAAGTGACGCCAAAATGTACGGATCGGGGCAATAAACGCCTTAATCCGGACCAAACAAGGCCCGGTAAGCTTACCGGGCCCGTTCTACGCTAATCTCTGGATTGCTTGCCACGTAGTCGGAGTGTCTCCCAGTTGCAGGAGTTAAAGCCGTCACCGCTAACGCTAAGCCAGAGGAGGCCGTTTATCCTGCCAGGGCCGGGCCTGTTCAAAGGCAGCGGCGGCGCGCAGGACTTTTGCCTCGGCGCCCCGTGGGCCAACCAGATGCAGCCCGATAGGCATTCCGGCGCTGTCGCCGGCTTCGGAAAACCCGCAAGGTACGCTGGCGGCGGTCTGGCCGGTCATATTTATCGGGTAGGTGAAGGGCAGGTAGCCCCAGGAGGGTTCCACTACTTTGCCTCCAATCACGGAAGGACTCTGTCCGATAGGAAAAGCGGGAACCGCCATTGTGGGGGTCAACAGCAGGTCATAATCGTCGAAAAAGGTTTCCATTCGCCGCCGTAACTGGTCAACCCGCAGCAAGGCGCGGGACAGACCGGCTCCGGTTACCGTTGCTCCGTGCTCAAATGCCCGCAATCCCGCGTCGGTAAGGTCGGCCCGATTTTCATCCAGCAAGTGGCCGTAGGAAGTGTAGGAGGCGGTGGCAAATATGTCCCAGAAGGCTTGGAACGGGTCTTCCAGGAAAAGCGGTGGAGTTTCGACTACCGCGCCCATTTCCTCGAAAACTCTGGCTGCGGCCTCGGTTACCCGCACTACCTCCGGGTCCACTCCGGCGTAACCCAAGTCAGGACTCCAGGCGATGCGCCAACCCTGGACTCCGCCGTTCAGGTCGGCGCTGAAGTCGGGCGGCGTTTCCCGCATCGACACCGGGTCTCGGTAGTCAGGGCCGGCCAATACCTGGAGTAATAATGCCGCGTCCGCCACGGTGCGAGCCAGGGGGCCGGACTGGGAAAAATGGTTGGCCGCGGGGAAGCCGTAGCCGCCGTAGCGGGGCACCCTGCCCTGGGAGGGCTTGATGCCGGTAAGTCCGCAAAAGCTGGCCGGAATTCGTACAGAACCGCCGCCGTCGCTTCCGGTAGCCAGCGTGCAAAGCCCGGCGGCCAGAGCCGCCGCCGCGCCGCCGCTGGAGCCGCCAGCAGTACGATCCGTGTTCCAGGGATTGCGGCAGGCATCGCCCAGCTTGTTCTCGGTGCTGCCGGACAGGCCGAACTCCGGGGTGTTGGTCTTGCCGAGGATTATCGCGCCCGCCGACCGTACCCGTTCCACCACCACCGAATCCAGGTCAGGCACTCGGTCTCTAAAGACGACCGAACCCAGCGTCGTCGGAATGCCTTTGGTCATTTCCAGGTCTTTTATGGATAAGGGTATGCCGTGGAGTTGCCCCAGCGATTCTCCTCGCTGCGTGGCAGACTGCGCGGCTTCGGCGGCGGCCAGAGCCTGCTCCGGGCATAAAGCCAGGTAAGCGTTGAGTTTGGGGTTAAACTCGGCAATGCGCCGATAGAATAGTTCGGTCAGTTCGACGCATGATACCTGACGGGAGTCGATTAGGCGGCGCAATTCGGTGGCTGGTGCAAATGCCAATTCCGTGTCCATGATCATTGCTCCTTTCGGCGGATTGGAGAGCGGGGCGCCCGGACCGGTATTGGACCGAGCCGGCTTCAGATTGACGCCCCCTAGCTATCCGGATACAATCCCGGTTATTGTGGCCCGGTTATTGTGGCCCGGTTATTGTGGCCCGGTTATTGTGGCCCGGTTATTGTGGCCGGTTATTGTGGCCCGGTTATTGTGGCCCGGCTATTGTGGCCCGGTTATTATAACAAAGCTCGCTAAGCCGGCCCGGTACAGATTGAGCAAAAACTGGTTAAACTTGCTTGCATTGGGTATTGAGTGCCGTCAACAAAATAATTAACGTAACGGGGGAAGGCTTTGGGCACCGTGGGGATTATCGCCAATCCGGCGGCCAGTAAAGACATTCGGAGGCTCGTGGCTCAGGGTCGAGTTATTCCGGATTGGGAAAAAGTCAACATTGTTCGCCGAGTGCTGTTGGGTCTGCAGGCGGTGGGGATAGAGCAAGTTATAGCAATGCCTGACAGTTCGCACCTGTGCGAACGCGCTCGGGACGATCCCCAACTTACGCTAAGCATGTCTCATCTGGAAATGCCCGCCTACTATACGGAGGGAGATACCGTCCGAGCCGCGGGGCAGATGGCGGAGTTGGGCGTGAATTGCCTGGTCACCCTGGGCGGAGACGGTACCAACCGGGCGGCGGCCTGCGGTTCCTGCGCCATGCCGGTCGTGCCAATTTCTACCGGCACCAATAACGTGTTTCCGACAATGGTAGAGGGGACGCTGGCCGGGCTGGCTGCCGGGTTGGTGGCCCGAGGCAGTCTGATACCGGAATGGGTGACCGTGGTCAGCAAGACGCTGGCCGTGTATGTGGACGGGGAATACCGGGATTTGGCCCTGGTGGATGTGGCCCTTTCCCGGGAGCGGTTCGTAGCTACCCGAGCAATCTGGAAACTGGATACTCTATATGAGGTGTTCCTGACCCGAGCCGAACCGGCCAGTATCGGCCTGTCTGCGGTCGGCGGGCGTCTGGAGCCGGTTTCGATGGCCGATTCCGGAGGGTTGCATTATGTGTTGGGCCGGAGTGGCGAAACTGATGATATGAACGGCGCTGCCAACGACAGCGGTGGTCAGCCAGCGAAGGAGGAGGATCAGGCAAAGATTACGGTTCTTGCTCCCATAGCCCCAGGTATGGTTCCGGCGGTTCCCATTGCCCAATGGCGCCGGTTGGCCGAGGGAGAGCGAATCCAGTTGAAAAGGAGGCACAGCGCCATCGCCCTCGACGGCGAGCGGGCCTTCACGGTGACGGCACAGCAGCAGGTAGAAATCTCGGTGCAAAGAAATGGCCCTCCGGTAGTGCAGATTGATAGGGCCTTGAGGCTGGCGGCGGAGCAAGGGTTATTTCGGGTGTAAGTTGATTGCCCTGGGTCAAAAGGGCAATACATTAGTGCGGGGAGGGGTAGAATGTTGACCAAAACTATGACCAGCAGTGTCGGGCTTGATGGCACCCTGGTAGCTGAACCGCGTACCAAAGCTCTTGGACTGGGATACGAAAGGCTATGTTCCTGCGGCCCAGGTCATATTAACTGTTTATCGGCCAAGGAATGGATGAAGGCGCAGGTGGGAGTCTGGCAGTTTGCCTATGAGTCCAGAGACGTTAGAGACAAGAATGCACATCCGGCTGCTTTTCCCATCTCCCTGGCCAGCAAGTTTATTTCCCTGTTCACTCACGAGGGAGAACTGGTTCTCGACCCCTTCGTAGGCAGTGGAACCAGCCTCATAGCGGCTCATGATTTGAACCGTAACGCCGCCGGTTTCGACCTGAAGCAAGAGTATGTGGAATTGTGCCAGGCCAGGTTGGAGCAATTATCCACGAAGGAGACCAAGCAACTGGCGGCGTGCGAGGACGCCCGGAACATTGATGACTATCTGGAATCGGAGTCGGTGAGTCTGATAATGACTTCGCCTCCCTACTCCAATCTGCTTAACCGCCCGCGGTTGAACAAGAGCCGCCGCGGCGCCGAGAGAAAAAACGGGCAGTACCTCAAGACGGAGCAATACAGTCAGGACGAAAGAGACCTGGGCACGCTTTCGCTGGACAACTACCAACAGGCCGTAGCGGAGATTTATGGCGGGCTGCTCCCATTGCTCAAGGAACGGGGACACTGTGTAATAGATGTGCCTGATGTGTGGCTGGAAAATAGGCGCATCACGTTACATTTGGCCGTTATTGAGGCCATGCGCTCGGTCGGCTACGAGCTACGGAACACCATTATTTGGGACCGCACCAACATTGTAAACCGGGTGGGAATTTTTGGCTGGCCCTCTAATTACATCACCATGGGCACAACTTTTGAATACCTGCTCGACTTTTGGAAACCCGACGCCGGTTTTAGAGTCGGGGACTGATTAACTTCGGCGTCGATTCGGACCCGGTATTGCAACCGGATTGAACGGTCAACCAGGGAACCCCAGGAGAAGCCATTGCTTACCGGGCCCGAGTTGCTAATCGCCCTGGTTGCCGTGGCGGTGGGCGCCACCATCATGGGCACGGTAAGCTTTGGAATGGGTCTGGTGGTGGCCCCGGTGCTGTTACTGTTTCTGGCCCCCAAGGACGCGGTGGTCACGGTAAACGCCATCATCCCTATTCTGCTGTTCTTCGTCCTGCTGAGCACTCGTCGTCATTTGAACTGGCGTATGCTGTGGCGAATGGCGCTTGCGGGCATGATTGCGGCTCCCCTGGGTGTGCTGGCGTTGGAGTTGGCCAACCCCACCTTTTTGAGGATAACCATCGGGCTAGCCATCCTTTGCCTTGGGGTTCTCAACCTGTTGCGGATTCAATTGCCGATGGCGAAGCGGACGGGGACCGGGTTGCTGGTCGGCTTTCTCACTTCCCTTTCGATAACCACTTTGAGCATCGGCGGGCCCCTGGCGGCCGCCTATATCATGGCTCAAGAATGGCCCAGAGAGCAGATGCGGGCCGCGTTGGCTTTCTTTTTCATCGCCACCTACATCGTCGCCTTCGCCCTCTATGCTCTGATCGGTTTGGTTGGGCGAGACACGCTGGTCAACATCGGCCTGCTCCTGCCCGCCCTGGTCGTCGGCTTCGGTCTGGGGGCGCTGCTGGCTCGCCGGATGAACGAGGGCGTGTTTCGGTATGCTTCCATCGCGGTCATAATAACCGGAAGTCTGGTCCTGTTGGGGCAAGAGGTCTCCAAGGCAGTTGGCGGATAGCCTGATCATTTGAGGCGGCGGCTGACTTCTCACAAAACAAAAAACACCGGGTGAGCACTTGCCTTACCCGGTGTTGCTTTCCCCGACGGTCCAATTCTCCAGGATGGCACAGAGCGCAGTAGGGAAAGGAGTGTTATCTGAAGTTTAGCTAGCCGCTCAGGTCGTGATAGGCGGCCAAAGCGGCGGTAATGCCATCGCCGACGGCTGCCCCCAACTGGCGCGTGGAGTCGGCGCGGGCGTCGCCGCAGGCGTAAACCCCGGGGGCCTTGGTTCGCATATGGATGTCGGTGTATAGGTGGCCCAGGGCGTCCATATCCAGCAACCCCTTCAAGTACTCGGTGTTGGGGTGAAAGCCGACGTAGATGAAGGCGGCGGCGGCGGGATAATCATAGACTTCGCCGGACTTCAGGTCCTTTACCCGGGCAACTTCCAGGGCCTCATTGCCCGCAAACTCTTCCACCACATGGCTCATCAGCCACTTGAACTTGGGGCTGGCGAAGGCCCGCTCCTGGAGTACCCTGGTGGCGCGCAGCTCGTCGCGGCGGTGGATAATCGTTACGGAGTTGACGATTCCGCTGAGGTAGAAACTTTCGTCCATCGCGGCGTCACCGCCGCCGACTACCACCACGTCCTGGCCGCGGAAGAAATTGCCGTCACACACGGCACAGTAGGACACGCCGCGTCCGGCGTATTCATCCTCGCCAGGCGTCCCCAGCTTGTTGTGCGACCCGCCGGTGGCAATGATCACGCTCTTGGCGGTGTAGTCTTTTTCATAGGTGTGGATGACCTTTACGGGTTTATCCAGGTCATCAACGCCCTCAACCTCGGCAAACTCTATGGTAGCCCCGAATCTGATGGTCTGTTCCTCCATCATTAGGGCTAGTTCCTGTCCCTTGACTCCTTTAGGAAATCCGGGATAGTTCTCGATTTCATCGGTAATCAGCAACTGCCCGCCCGACCCGATAGATTCCAGAATCACGGTCTTCATCATCGCGCGAGTGGTGTAAAGACCGGCGGAGAGACCGGCGGCGCCGGCGCCCAGAATGATGGCATCGTACTCTGCTTCCATTTGTTGCGTATTCCTCCTGAATGTAGGTTAATGCTAGCGCCGGGTTGTTGAGCCGCTAGTTGCTTGTGAACCGGGTTCTTCATGTTCCCGGAAATATTCTACCGTGTGTTGCAAGCCCTCTTCCAAACTGGTTTGGGGGCGCCACCCCAATTCTTGCAAGGCTCTGGAGCATTCCAAACTAATTTTATGGACTTCTCCGGGACGGCGAGGCCGATGCTCAGGTTCCCATCGGTAGTGCAGGCAGCTTTTCAGGGATTCAAAGATGTGATTGATACTGACTCCCTTACCGGTCCCAATGTTATAAGTCCGGTTATCGCCCCGGTTAATCGCCTGGATGTTGGATTCCACCACGTCGGCCACGTAGATAAAGTCTCGCTCCTGATCCCCATCGCCAAAAATTAGCGTCTGCCTGCCCTCCAACATCGTTTGGGCAAAAATGGCGATTACGCCGGCCTCCCCGTGCGGGTCCTGGCGGGGGCCGTAAACGTTTCCGTAGCGCAGAATAGTGTAGTTCAGCCGGTACAATCGGTGAAATAGCTCAACGTACTGCTCGGCCAGACACTTCGACAAGCCGTATGGAGATATGGGGCCGGGGGGACTATCCTCGGTACAAAGTTTGTCTTCCGGATTGCCGTAGATTGCGCCGCCGGTGGATGAAAAAATGAACTTATCAATACCCAAACGGCGAGAAGCATCCAGGAGCCGGAGGGTGCCAATGACATTTACTTCGGCATCATCCACCGGATCCTTCGTAGAGCTGGCAACACTTACCCGTGCGGCCAGATGAAAGACCAAGTCCGGCTGCTCCCGCTGGAAAATGTCCATAACCGACTCTCGGGTGATGTCGGAATGGTGAAAGGTAGCCGCCGGATTCAGATTTCGCAGCTTGCCGGCGCTCAAATCGTCAATAACGGCTACTTGGTAACCTTCGGATAACAAACGGTTTACCACGTGGGAACCAATAAACCCGGCTCCGCCGGTGACCAGTGCCTTTCGCGAGTCGGCCATAAACGCACCTAGCTGTAAGTGTCAGCCGACATAGTACGCCCAACAACGGCGCAACACAACAGCGCCGGAGTATTAGAAAATCGGCTCAAAATTTCCAGGAAGCCCAGGGTAAACGCTTAAGTTGCCCCTACCCCCGGCGGTGCGTTGCCTGGTATCAGGGCGGCGAAAGAGTTATTGAGAGGCCATGATTTTGCTGGATTGAAACGGTCACCGGAATCCGGCGGTGTTCCACTTTTGCCGCCGTGCTTTGTGTGGTACAGTGGCAATCGCCGAATCGCTTGGTTTTCACCACCTTTTGAGGCACTTTTAGGGAGATGGATTATGGCAGAGCAGATAGGATTTATCGGACTGGGGATTATGGGGAAGCCGATGGCTCGCAACTTGATGACCGCGGGTTATTCCCTGACGGTCTATGACATTGTGGGCGAGCCGGTGGAAGAACTGGCTACGGAAGGAGCCAGGGCGGCGTCTTCCTGTATGGAAGTTGCTTCGCTTACTGACAAGATTATTACGATGCTTCCCGACTCCGCCGACTCGGAGCGGGCAATTCTAGGCCCCGGCGGCGTGCTGGAAGGGGCGCGCCCGGGTTCGGTAGTAATCGACATGAGCTCCATATCGCCGATTATGTCTCAAAAAATTGCGGCGGAGTGTGCTGAGAAAGGCGTCGAGATGCTGGATGCGCCGGTTAGCGGAGGCGAGCCGGGCGCAATCAACGGCACCCTGGCTATCATGGTGGGCGGCAAGGAGGATGTATTTAACGGTTGCCTGGATCTGTTGAATATTATGGGCGCCAACGTAGCCCTCACCGGGGAGATTGGGGCCGGAAACACCACCAAGCTGGCCAACCAGATTATTGTGGCCCTGAATATCGAAGCCCTCAGCGAGGCTTTGGTGTTGGCCCAAAAGGCCGGCGTTGACCCGGAAAGAGTGTTTCAGGCCATCCGGGGTGGGTTGGCCGGCAGCGCAGTGATGGAAGCCAAGGCTCCCATGATGCTGGACCGCAACTTCCGGGCCGGTTTCAGGATTCGGCTGCACCAAAAGGATTTGCGCAATGTGCTGCAGACGGCTCAGGAGCTTAATGTGCCTCTGCCCGCGACTGCATTGGTACAGCAAATGCTGGGTTCATTGGTTAACCAGGGCGACCAGGAGGCCGACCATTCCGCTATCTTGCACTTTGTGGAGCAGTTGGCCGACATAGAGGTAAAGAGAGGCGGTTAGCAAATTGCACCGGTGCCCCGGTGCATTGGGGACTTGGGCCGCTAATTCAACCGTTATGGTGCTACGGGTGAGAAGAGACCCTACTTAAAGCAGTCGGTTGCCATTAACAGAAAAAAGGCCGGGCAGCTAACCGGATGGCTGCCCGGGTTGTTCGCCCAGGAAAACAGCTCTCCCCAAGTTGTCTAAACTGATTCGGGCTGGCGGCGGATAACGAGGAGGCGGTCGAAGTTGCGGTGGCTGACTTCTATTCGCCGTCACCGGCCACCTCTACCACGCACTCGACGATGACCGCGATGTTGCCGGGGAGCGCGGCCATACCGGGGGCCGAGCGGCTGTGGCGGCCCGCTTCGCCGAACAAATCAACGAACAGGTCCGAGGCCCCGTCAACCACCTGAGCCTGCCCGCCAAAGTCCGGTGCGCTGTTGACAAATCCAACTACCTTCAAAATCCGGCTTACCCGGTCCAGGCCGCCCAGTTCCACCTTCATCCGGGCCAGCAGGTTCAGGGCGCAGCGGCGGGCGGCTTCGTACCCCTGCTCCACGGTCAGGTCGGCTCCCAGTTTACCGGAGATGCGAGATCCGTCGTCGAAGCGAGATCCGACTCCGGCTAACCACATTATGTTGCCGCTACGGGTTGCCGGCAGATAGTTTCCCGCCGGCTCGGGCGGTTGGGGGAGCGAAAAGCCCAGTTGAGCCAGCCGGGTTTCAATGCGGGATGTTCCGCCGGATTCCTCGGTGCGGGATTCCTCGGTGCGGGATTCTTCGTTACGAGACAAGATTTAACCTCCTGCGGTCAGTTGGCCCCAATATAGCCTAACTCCTCCGCCGGCGTAAAACTGGATTCGGTAATCAGCCTAACGGAATAATCCCTTATGTTACAATCGTTCGGTCCCTGGAGTCTTTCGTGATTTGTTTGTGAATGAGCCGAAGACCTGTGGATTTGGTAAGGGGACGGAATAGCCGCGGCGTACCTGCATCTGTGGCAACTGACCAGATAACCTGAGGTTAGCTTTTCATGATCGATTTTGACCTGAACCGTGCCGTTTTGCTGACCTACGTAGGGTTTGGCGCCGCCTTTATCGTGCTGGGGTCATTGATTGTTTTCACCCTGCTGCTGGGCTTGTTGGGGCATTTGCGAAGACGGTCGGTGGCGACTGCGGAAAACGCTGTGGCTGCGACTGGATCCATTGCGGTCGAGGAGCAGGCGTCGGATGCTGCTCCGGCCTTGGACCGGCAACTGGCGGCAGCTATAGCTACAGCCATCGCTCTGGCCGCTGAACTGGAGCGGCGGGAGTGGACCGGGGCAGACCAGTATGCTTCGGAAGCAGCGGCGGCCGAAGGCGAGGGCTGGAAGGGCCAGGGACGAATAGTAGCCTTTGACGCTCGGCGGCTTCGAGAACGCGATCGGTAAATCAACGGCATTAGAGGGCCGAGTCCTTGATAAGCCGAAGCCAGGACCTAGTTCCGGTTACCATGAGCTTGTCGAAGGACCGATCCGTAATTCGACCGTCTCATCATAAGTGGTTTTTAGAAGCAAAGTGAAAGACCCGGCGTAAGAGGACAGGTTTACATAATAACCAATGGAGTTTTTATTAGAATCGGGCTTCGCCAATTTGAGCTGGGGCAACATTGTGCTGTTCCTCCTGGGGGGAGCGTTTATCCTGGTGGCCATCGGCAAGGGCATGGAGCCCTATGTCCTGTTGCCCATCGGGTTGGGCATCATCCTGGGGAATTTGCCGGGCACCGGGTTGGTGGACTTCAATAGCTCCGGTGAATTGCAATCCTCCGGAATCTTCGGAATCATTTTTCACTTTACCTTGTCTTCCTGGAACATTCTTCCGCCGCTCATTTTCTTGGGACTGGGTGCGCTGACCGACTTTGGCCCGATCATCGCCAATCCCAAGACCATGCTTTTGGGGGCGGCGGCGCAACTGGGTATTTTCGTCGCCTTTTGGTTGGCGCTGGCAATTGGTTTCTTCACCTCGCCGGATATGTTTACCCTGAAAGAAGCCGGCGCAATCGGCATCATTGGCGGCGCAGATGGTCCGACTACCATCTTTGCCTCGGCCAAGCTGGCCCCGGAATTGCTGGGCATAACCGCCGTGGTGGCATACTCCTACATGGCTAGCGTCGTGTTTGTGCAGCCGCCCCTAATGCGACTGCTCACCACCAGCCGGGAGCGGCAGATAGAGATGAAGACGCCGCGGGAAGTGTCCAAGCTGGAAAAGCTGTTGTTCCCGATCGGGGCGATGCTGATTATCATTCTGTTTGTACCGGAGTCGGCTCCGCTCATCGCCATGTTTATGATTGGCAACCTGTTCCGGGAGAGCGGCGTCGTGCCGCGGCTGAGCAACGCCGCTTCCAACGAAATCTTGAATATCGCTACCATTTTCTTGATGATAACCATTGGGGCCGAATTGTCGGCGGAGCGGGTGTTTGATGTGCAAACCCTGGCGATATTGGCCTTGGGTATCGTCGCTTTTTCCTGCGGTACCATCGGAGGCTTACTTTCCGCCAAACTGATGAATCTGTTTGTCAAGGACAAAGTGAATCCTCTAATTGGCTCGGCAGGGGTGTCGGCGGTGCCGATGGCGGCCCGTACGTCGCATATCCTGGGCCAAGAGGCCAACCCGCGCAATTTCCTGCTGCCTCATGCCATGGGGCCCAACGTGGCCGGGGTAATCGGCTCGGCGGTAGTCGCCGGCGTGTTTATATCTATCTTGAGCTAAACTCCTATGCCGATTGCCGGATAGGAACTTTGGAGAAGTACTGCAATTGCCTATCGGTCATGGGGCCAATGGCGGAAAGGGCGCTTCACGGTTGGGGATGGCTTCGCTCGCTCTATTGGCGGCCATTGGCGGCTATGGGCGGCTATTGGAGTTCACGGAAACGGGCGTCGCGCCAGTCTAATGCGGCGCGCAGTCCCCGTTCCTGTCGAATAGAGTTGAACTCGGTTTGCTCCGGCGTAGCGCTGGTGTCGAAGTGGGTCATTAGCTCCAGGTTGTGCTGGATTGCGGTCAGGAAACCCATACCTTCGAGTGCCCGGTTCACCGCAATCTTGGTCATCTTCACTCCCACCTCGGAAATAAGGGCAATCTTTCGGGCGATGCGCTCACATTCTTGCAACAAATCATTGTGGGGTACCACCCGGCTGACCAGGCCAATGCGGGCGGCTTCCTGGGCGTCGATAGTATCTCCGGTCAGCAGCAGTTCCTTGGCGGTGGCCAGGTTGACGCTGAAGGGTGTTATCAGCAGGGGCGGCCCCACTCCGGCTCGAATCTCCGGTTCTCCCATAACCGCTCGGTCCGAGGCGATTTTAATGTCGCAAATCTGGACCAGCTCGCAGGCCCCGGCCAGGGCATAGCCGTTAACCGCCGCGATTACCGGCTTACTCAGGTTCCAAACCATCATAAATGTGTCAATGTGGCTTTTCAGTTGGGTTCGCCACTGGTCGGGTTGCAGCTCCTGGGGATCGGAATCCCCGGGTTCCCGGTTGATGTCGAAGCCCGCCGAAAACGCCCTACCGGCTCCGGTAAGTATGACCACTCTAACGTCCGGGTCCGCCTCTACTACCTCCATCACCTCCCGAAACTCGGCCAGCAACGTAGCGTTCAACGCGTTCAGCCGCTCCGGACGATTCAACGTCAGGTATCCTATGGCATCTTTCTTTTCGTAGATGATGCACTGAAAAGCCACGGCAATTTCCCCTTCTTTGCCAGACCATTAGACCCGGAAATTATTGCTGCAAATGTCTGCTTTGGGTTAGTTGGGTTCCTTGATCTCGATGTGCTGGATGATTACTTCCTCATTGGGCCGGCTGCTTTGGTCGCTGCGGGCGACTGCGATAGCGTCTGCTACTTCCTGGCCGGCAATTACCTGGCCGAAGATGGTATGCGCGCCGGTAAGGTGCGGCGTGGGCGCTACGGTGATGAAGAACTGGCTGCCATTGGTGCCCGGCCCGGCGTTGGCCATTGCCAACAGGCCGGCGCGGTCAAAAGTTAAGGACGGAACAATCTCGTTCCCGAATCGATACCCCGGCCCGCCGCCGCCGGTCCCGGTGGGATCGCCGCCCTGGATCATAAAGTTGGGGATGACCCGGTGGAATAAGACGCCGTCGTAAAAGCTCTGACGGGCCAGGAAAACGAAGTTATTGACGGTAATCGGCGCCTTGTCGGCGAAAAGTTCCACCGATATCGCTCCCTGGTTGGTCTGAATGTCCGCGGTGTATTGGGCATCCGGGTCGATAGTCATTGCAGGAGGTTGGGCATATTGCCGGATTAACTGGCCGCTTTGGGTCTGCAAGCTTTGGGGTGTGGGCGTGCCAATAACCGGCGGCGTGGGCGTATCCGCGATGTTCACCGTGGGCGGGTCGCCAATAACGGCGGGCGTAGGCGTATCCGCGATGCGCGGTGTAGGTATCACGTCGGGGATTACTCGTGGGGTAGCCGAAGGTGAGGGCAGGGCGCAAGCTGCCAGCAATAGCGCAATTAGCGATAAGCTGAGAAAATACTTAAAGATTATTCCAACTTTCATCGATTTTCCTTAACTCCTTGTTTCAAAATCCCGGTTGCCTTGCCGCCCCGATTCCAATGGTAAGTAAAAGTAGGCTGAATCTACTTTATCCGGTTTGCCTGTCGGAAAGTTCCGAAAGAGCCGTGTTGTTTCTCGGCGGAGTTATTTCCGGATGGGCCGGTAGTTTCGCCGGGTGGTTCCGAGAATGAGCTGCGCCAGGTTCCTCAAGGGAAGGCTTCTCGGGACCACCCGGCTCCCAGGCGTTCCGGTGTTCCGGTTTTCCGGTCTGCCGGCCAGGGTCTGCGGAGCTTAGTATGGCCGGGTTATTTTGGCTACTTCCTTCAATTTTTCCAGGGTGAAGTCGGACGACTGGCACAGGCCAATGGTCTGCTGCTCGTAGTCGGCGATGGTCTGCACCATAGCGGGGATCTGCTCGGCGATATCAAAGGGAATGTTCGTGACACCGTGCTTGTCGCCGTGCAGTAGATCGCCGGTATTGACGGCCAGGCCACCCACGGTCACCGGGATGCCGATTTCCACCAAATGGACAAATGCGTGGGAGGCGGAGACTTCCTTCGCAAAGAATTGGAAGCCCAGTTCTTCGACTTCGTCAATGTCCCGGACCGTGCCGTCGGTAGCTACGCCCACCGCGCCCAGGGCCCTGTGAATGTTACCCTGAACCTCGCCCCAATAGGCGCCCAAGGGTGGGTTGTCAATGTCATGCAGGACAATGAAGCGGGGTGCGGGCACCGACGCAATCAAGTCCCACCAGTCCTCCCGGGAAACGTTGCGGCCTTCCGGTTGGTTGGCGCTGATGACCCCGGTAACGGCATAGCCGACGGCCGGGGGCAAGGTTCGAAATACCCCTTTAATTTCGGGGAGCATGAACCCTTCGTTCTTGGGGCGCACGTTAAAGCCTTCGATGGCGTTACAGATGCTGGGAGTGTCTATTTTACCCAGGGCGGCGATAGTCTCTTTGCTAATACTTTGGTACACGGAAAAACCTCCAAAATTTGATGGGTTTTAAATGACAGCTACTTTAGTTGAGGCATCGGCGTCGGCCGGATTCGGTATTCAAGCTCAAGCTGATAACCGTCTCGCGGGATGTTTGACTCACGAAGCTATCGTTCCCGATATTTCTTTAAACCAACACCCAGGTAGGTTTATACCAATTTCGGGCGGAAATCTCAAATCCTCGCATCTGGGAGTTTAAGGCATTTTCAAACCCGGCAGCCGGAATTATCTGAACCTCTACTCCAATCTGCGTCGAAATCCACACAGGAAACCAGTTTGGAAACCATTTTGGAAACCAGGAAACTTGCAGGGTGCGACCCCAAGTTTGTATTGATTTATGGGTTGTGCCGATCGTCATGCGGGGCGTCATCCCGGTCATCACCCCAGTCATCACCCCAGTCATCAACATAGAAGTCTAAGTCTGGGTCTTCCCATGGTTGCAGCCCTTCTTCCTCCGGTTCAACCCGATGTAGTTTACGCCATAGGAAGCGCGAAGTAACCGTCGCCATAACCAGGAGAATCAGCCCGCCGAACAGCCAGACATCAAGATATACCAGAGGATTCAGCCTTCCGGAAACCTCCCTTGCCGGGGACTGAATGGTTCTTCCTCGCTCACTGCTTGCCCAGGTTTCATCCAGTATTTCCAAGTCAAAACCGTAAACTGATGCCATGGCTGCGTCGGCCGTCAGGCCCTGGCGCTGCGCCCGGAGATATTGCCGGAATTTGGCAATCCCGTGTTCCTCAATGAGGTAAGCTACAATACTTTCGGACTTGGCATAAAAGCCGGGTACGGCCTCCGGAACTCCGGGCACGGCGGCCATTGCCTTGAGGGTCAGGTGGTACCCGCTGAGGGTCTTGCCACTGTATGGGTCGGAATCCGGTTCGCTATAGCTGGCAAATCCTTCGTTCAGCCAGGCAGGGATATTAGCCAAATTCGGCGAAGCCCCGTCCGGCGCTCCCATCGCCTGGTGAAGCAGCAGGTGAGCCGATTCGTGGACGACGACGTCGGAGTTGGGGCCAATGCCGACGAATACTTGATGCGCCGGAAAAGCGAAGCCGTGAAATACCTGCCGCTCCGTGGTAGTCCGGCTCAAATGTGGAAACGCTTGTCTTGCCTCCGCTGGGTTGTTGTAAATGAAACCCCTGATTGGCTGCTCAGTTTCCAGGTCCAATTGAAGCCGGAGGCCCACCATTTCCACCCCGTCTTCGACCTCCTCGGCCAACCCGCTAATTACGGAATGGGCGACGTCATGGTGATACAGCAGCAGCGTCCCCATTCTGGTAGTCTCCCATTCAAAACGGTTATCGATATATTCTACAACCTGCACCGGAGTTACTTGCCGATTGCCGAGAGTATCTTCCAGGGAGAAATAGTACTCGATTTGAACCCCCGGCGGCAGGTAGTTTTGTGCGGTGGTGGAGACCCGAGCATCAAGGGAGATCTGGCGACCGGCTGTAAAATCGGGATAGTCGTAATTCCAGGCCCGGGCATTGGCCAGGCGGTAGAACAGGGCCACACTTACGATGTTAAACTCGGCCTCGGCCTTCAAATAAAAAGTAATGCCGTCGGGGAAGTCTATTTCCGTCCGGTTTTCGGTGATTTCGAAAGAGTTCCCGTATGCCGTATAGAGCGGAAAGGCGGCCAGAGCGGCGGAAATAAGTACCACTGCCAAAGCCAACGAAACAGTTGATGTCCCTTTTGCAACGAACCTGGCGGGAATTGAACTAAGTTTCGGCAGCAGCTTAATCTCAACACCTTTATTGATTGCGGCCGCAATGCCCCTTTTGCCTAAATCGCGTCGAAGGCGCCCGTCATCGTTGCGGCGGGCCAATGCGACTCCTCGGGAGTTTCTGAGCTGTCTCATTCCTGGTTCCTGCCGGATGCCGAGAGGTATTCGGCCTTGGCCTTTTCCGGTCGGGAGCGAATCAGGTAATTACCGGGCTCAAAATTAGCCGGAGCTTCCTGCGGTAGGATGCCACCACGAGACTTAACTCTACCCATAAAAGCATTATCCAACATTCTCCCGGTAGTGCAAAGTTGTTCCTTTGGACAATAGCCCCAATCGCGGTTTTCAGCCAGACCCACGGCCATGGCAATGACCGGCCTGGAAGAGACTGCTCGCCGCTCTTCCCTCTCGCCGGGAAAGGTAGGCCCCCGGAATGCTCGTAATCGGTTGAGACTTGGTAGCGGGAAGTTTTTCGGGCCCGTGCTAGAATCCCGGCATCCTCAGGTAAACGAGGAGAGCATACTAACCGGACCGTATCCAGGTGCAGGTCGGTTATCGATAAAGGGGAAACGCGCTATGGACAAGGCAATAGACGGATTCTTGCAACACTTGGTAGTAGAGAAGGGGTTATCGCAAAATACTTTAGAGGCCTACCGCAACGACCTCAGCCAGTTTACGGAGTTTGTTCACGGCCGGCTCAATGGGGCGTCGGAGCGGGATGACGTCTGGCGCCTGGTGGATTTGGACCTGCTTAACGATTACATTGCCGACCTGCGTGGGCGCCGCGGCTACCGGGACACCACTACGGCGCGCAAGGTGGCTGCCCTCAAGTCCTTCTTCACTTTCCTGGCCCAGAATGGCGACATTGAAGAACCGCCCACCGAGTCCCTGGGATCGCCCAGGGTCGGCCGCTCCTTGCCCAAGTATTTGTCTGAGGAAGAGGTATCCCTGCTCCTGGAAGAAGCCGCCAAACCGGGAAATGCGGAAAGCCGGCGGGACGCCAACATTCTGGAGCTGCTCTACGCTACCGGATTGCGGGTCAGCGAATTGGTTTCCCTCAATATCCAGGACATTGACTTTCAAGAGTCCTACATTCGCTGCTGGGGAAAAGGCTCGAAGGAACGCATCGTTTACGCTCACGAGCGAGCGTTGAGCGGATTGAAGAATTACATTGAGAACGCCCGGTCAGAATTGGTGCGGTCAAACAAGGAAGAAACGGCGTTGTTTGTGAACCACCGGGGTGAGCGCCTGACCCGCCAATGGATTTGGAACATTATGAAGACCTACAGCAAAAGGGCGGGTATCGACCAGAAAATAACGCCCCACACCCTCCGGCACAGCTTCGCCACCCACCTGCTGCAGAAAGGAGCCTCCTTGCGCCACGTGCAGGAACTTCTGGGCCACTCCAGTATCTCTACCACTCAAGTATATACGCACCTGACTAATGGACACCTGCGGAAGGAATACGAAAAAAGCCATCCCAGGGCCGTATAGCTCTTCTTTGGCCGTTCGTTGGAAGATTAATGACCGGAAGTTGACCGTATCTGGCAGCGCGATCAGGGGGGCGTTGGGGGATTCATCTCCCGACGCCCCATTTGCGTTAGATTGCCCGTATGGTGGATAATGAACGCGGTGTATGGGCTGAACTTTAGAGCCTATTGACTATTTTGTTGGTTAATGCGCCCGGCTTCCCGTGGCTTCCATTTGATGTTCGGGAAGCGGGCGAAAATACTTTAGGCGCCGGTAACTGCGCTGTTTACTAAGAATTAGGAGGTACGTCACCATGCCAGCTAAAGGTCGTCGGGTGGCGTCGCGACAAGCTCAACTCGGTCGGCGAAGGCGGCAGCAGGGCCGTGGCGCCGGCTCAATTCCTGGCTCCTCGGTCGATGTAGCTGAAGTGAATACGCAGGAGGCTGACCCGGTCTCCCCGACCCCTCAGGCAGCAGTCGTTGGTCAAACCGCTAACCCTACTCAATCCGCAACGGCCGCGGCTCCGACTCCGGCTCCGGCTCCGGGTCGTTTTCGCCCCCGTGTTGGCGCCCGCGCCACCCAGGGCCAGGCCCGGACCGATCAGGCTTATTCCCACTTAAGTTCGGAGTTGCGGCGTATCCTCATTTTGGTCGGGGTCTTGCTCATTGTTCTGGTTGGTCTGGCCGTGGTACTGTAGGCCGGGCCCGGCAATCCGGAATGAGGAACGCCCTTGCCGTTGGGCTTCTGATATTGACCTCTTGATTACCCTCGGTAGGAAGCAGGTTGCCGGGTGACGGTTCTTCTTCTTCGGTTATCCACCCGGTTGGTTGGTTAAAGAGATGGCCAAGGCCTTGTTTGAACACCGCCTCAGAATTACCCCTGAAAAGCCGGGCGTCTATATTATGCGGGACGCCCAGGATGAGGTTTTGTATGTTGGCAAGGCCAGTATTTTGCGCCACCGGCTCCGGACTTACTTCGGCTCCCCGGCCGGCCTTCCGCCCAAGATTCGTCAGATGGTTGCCCAATTGGCGGATTTTGAGTTTATCGTCACCGACACCGAGGCGGAAGCGCTGATCCTGGAAAACACCCTCATTAAGCGATACAAGCCCTACTTCAATGCTCGCCTCAAGGATGACAAGACCTATCCCTACTTGAAGATTGACCTTACCGAGGATTTCCCCCGGGTTTACATCACCCGGCAGGTGGCCCAGGACGGCGCCCGCTATTTCGGACCCTTCGCTACCGCCAGCAGCGTCCGCCAAACAATGGATTTGGTCAAGAAATTGTTTCCCTACCGTTCTTGTACCAAGGTTATCACCGGCCATGACCCCCGCCCCTGCCTGGAGTACTATATTCACCGCTGCGTGGCCCCTTGCTCCGGCTTGGCCAGCCGGGAAGATTATGCCCAGGTAGTCCAGCAGGTCATCATGTTTATGGAAGGCAACACGGACGGGGTTACCCGGGAGCTGCGGCACAAAATGGAGCAGGCTTCGGAGGAGTTGGAGTTTGAGCGCGCCGCCACCCTGCGCGATCAGATACGCGGCATCGACCGGGTGGTGGAGGAGCAACAGGCCAAGGTGGAGTCTAACACCGGCGGCGATATGGACATTATCGCTATGTCCCAAGGGACTAACGAAACCTGGGTAGAGGTGTTTTTCGTTCGGCAGGGGAGGCTAATCGGGCGCGACCATTTCTTTATGGAAGGCACCCAGGATGACAGCGCCGAATTGGTTATGAGCCACTTTATCCGTCAATTCTATCTGTCCGCCCTGGTCATCCCGCCGACAATTATGCTCCAGCACGCCCCGGAAGACCGGGAGCTGATTCGCGGCTGGCTGAAGGAACGGCGCGGCGGCGCTGTCAAGTTGACCTGTCCCCAGCGCGGCCAGCACAAGAAAATGCTGGATGTGGTGGCGGAGAATGCGGTCCAGGGTTTGGCGCAGCACCGGGTTAAATGGCTGAACAACTCCGGCGTTATCCACCAGGCAATGGCGGAGTTACAGGAAGAATTGAGCCTGCCAACCCTGCCGCTGCGGATGGAATGCTACGACATCTCCCACGTGCAGGGAACGAACGTGGTGGGCAGCATGGTAGTGTTTCAGGACGGTCGTCCCAAGCCGGCCCATTACCGCCGGTTCCAGATAAAATCCGTTGAAGGGGTGGACGACTACGCCAGTATGCAGGAAATGCTGCGTCGCCGCTTCAAACGCCTGGCCGACTCCCGAACTGAGTCGCACCCGTCCGGCCCTGATATGGAATCAGCGGACGTCGAAGAAGGCGGCCCAACCGGCAACGCGAAATCTATCGGCGGGACGAGCGCGGCCGGCGCTGCGTGGAGCATCGTTCCCGATCTTGTAATCATTGACGGCGGGAAGGGGCACCTGTCGGCGGCGCTGGAGGTATTGCTGGAGTTGGGCCTGGATGATCTTCCATTGGCGGCGTTGGCTAAGGAAAATGAATGGCTGTTCCTGCCTCACACTTCGGAGCCGATTGAACTGCCCCGTAACTCCCAAGGCCTATACCTGGTGCAGCGCATCCGGGACGAGGCCCACCGGTTCGCGGTCACCTACCACCGCAACCTCCGTAGCAAGAGCAGTCTGCGGTCCTCCATTGACCTGGTAACCGGGATTGGTCCCAAACGGAAGCGGATGCTGTTGCGGCGGTTTGGTTCGGTTCAGGGCATCAAGGATGCGCCGGTGGACGATATTGCGTCGGTGCCGGGACTTACCCGGTCGCTGGCTCTGCGGCTAAAGCAGACTCTTTAATAAAATCAAACGCCATGTAACTCCTGGCAACAGCGTCCAGGTGACGAACCGAAGCTTGATAACCCGGCGGCGGGCGGGTACCATAGCTGTTGTCATATCTGAGTATCAAGCATACCTGCGGGCCGTCGGGCATATTAAATATGTTAAAAATTTCGATCACTCTGCCTAACAATGCCCAGATTAACCTGGAATCTGAAGATGCGGCTGTCATCGACAAGATTCTGGGTATGGTCTTGTTGGATATTACCCGCAATATAATGATTTCCCCGGCGGAATCCAACGGCAAGGCTGAATCCGCCCATCTGCCTGCGGAAAGAGCCGCACTTGTGTACCAACCAGATCAAACTGCTCCTGAATCGAAGCTGCAAACTGCACCGATTGCGGCAGCAGTGTTTGAAACGGCGCCGGAAACGGCAACCTCTGCTACCGCCACCCAGCTTGCCGCCTTCTTTGAGCCTTATGGGGACGAGGACAAGGACCGGACGGTCAGCGAAGATAACTATCCGGAAGATGCGGACGGAACGGAAGGCCAGGATGCTTTGGGGCCGGTTAGCGGCACGGAACCGTTGGTTATCCCGATAATTAACCCGGCTTCCGAGCAAGCGTTTATAGAGTTTTGCCGCGCGCACAGTCCCCTGGGGGATATGCGTCGGGTTGTGGTCGCCGCGGAAGGCGCCAGTCGTTTCCTTGGAATGAACGGCGTGGACGCTGTGGCTTTGGGCCGGTTGTTTGATTTGGCCGGCTGGCCGCAGGCCCCTAATTTTGTTCATACCCTGCGTAACTCCGCCCGCAGCAAGTTCCGGTGGCTGGAGCGTCTCCCGGGCCGCGCCGGCTATTATTCGGTCACCGATTTGGGCCGCGCTACCGCATTGAGTAGATAGCGGCAAACTTCCTGCTAATGGCTTTTCGCCGGGTTAACCTACCCCCTCTGCTGCTGCCTCGCAAAATACCTTCGCCCGGATTATATGCTAATATAAGGGCGATGCCGTCTATTGCATTTAACCCAACCTGGGGCTTTGTGTCCTGACCAGCGCCCCGGATTAACTAGCAAGGAGAAAAAGCCATGAAAATGTACCTCAATGGCGACTGGGTGGATAAAGCTGAGACCATGCCGGTCTATAATCCTTTTGACCAAACGATAATTGATACGGTTCCTCGGGCTAACGCCGCCGACGTGGACCGGGCAATCGGCAGCGCAGTGAGGGGCGCCGAAGTAATTGCCAAGCTGCCGGCCTATGAACGGTACGCAATATTGCGCCGCGCCGCGGATCTGATGGCAGAACGAATCGAAGACCTGGGCCGAACCATCACGATGGAAGAGGGCAAGGTCATCGCCGAAGGACGGGGCGAAGTGCTGCGGGCGATTCAGACCATTACCGGCTCCGCTGAGGAAGCCAAGCGGCTGCATGGCGAGACGGTTCCGCTCGATGCCGCCCCGGGCTACTCGGGCCAATTCGGGTTCACCATACGGGTACCGGTGGGCGTAGTTGCGGCAATTGCCCCCTTCAATTTTCCCCTTAACCTGGTGTGCCACAAGGTTGGTCCGGCCCTGGCCGCCGGCAACGCCGTTATTCTCAAGCCCGCCGGGGATACTCCCCTGTCCGGTCTGAAGCTAACGGAGATACTGCTGGAAGCCGGACTGCCCCCGGAAGCTATCCAGTGTGTCACCGGCTCCGGAGCGGAGATTGGCGACCCAATCACCAGCGACCCTCGGGTTCGCAAGATTACCTTCACCGGGAGTATGGAAGTCGGTGACCGTATCTGCCGCAACGCCGGGATAAAGAAAGTGACGATGGAATTGGGATCAAACAGCCCGTTGATTATAATGTCCGACGCCGACATCGAAAGAGTGGCGGCGGCTACCGTAGCCAGCGGCTTCGCCAATGCCGGGCAGGTCTGCATTTCCACCCAGCGGGTATTGGCCGACCGGCGGATTTACGCCGACTTCCTGGATGCGATTAAGGTTCCTACGGAGGCTTTCGCTACCGGCGACCCTCTCGACGAGTCTATCCGGATGGGGCCGATGATTCGCGAATCTGATGCTTCCCGGGTCAGTCAGTGGATCAGCGAAGCAGTGGGACAGGGCGCCCGGATTGTGGCCGGCGGCGATCAAGAGGGCACTATCCATGCGCCTACAGTGGTGGCCGACGTGAAGCCGGATATGCGTATTTCCCGAGAGGAGCTGTTCGGGCCGGCGGTAGCCGTGAGTTCCTTTAACGATATTGACGAGGCGATTGCCATGGCCAACGATTCCAGGTTCGGACTGTCCGCCGGTATCTTTACCCAGAATGTGGACTGGGCTATGCGATTCGCCAAGGAAGTCCACTCCGGCAATCTGCATATCAACTCCCATCCCCAATGGCGCGCCGACCTGATGCCCTATGGCGGCCTCAAGGATAGCGGAATGGGCAAAGAAGGCCCCGGGTATGCCGTCGCGGAGATGACCGAGTTGAAGATGGTGGTTTTCCACCTCTAACTTCCATTGGGATCGGGGAACTCGCAGTCAATCGGCAGGAGTAATTGACTGGGGCGCCCGACCGGAAGAGTTCGTTTAGCCGGGTCAAACTTGACCAGTTAATGGCAATCAAAGAATTGGCTGCAAGTCCCGGCCGGGCCGGCAGTCATTGACCTACGGCAGACTCCGGTCGAGGCGCTGAATTAAGGAAAGGAATATATCCTGAATGGAAATCATTACCGACCCGCCTCGGAGCGCTCTGGTAGTAACCCCTCATCCCGATGATGCTGAGGGTGGCTGCGGAGCAACGATGGCAAAGTGGATTAAGGAAGCAGGCACCGAGGTAGTGGTGCTGATGTGTACTAATGGGGACAAGGGTACCTCGGATCGGGAGATGTCCCCATCCGTGTTGGCGGAAATCAGAGAGCAGGAACAGCGCAATGCCTCGGCATCATTGGGGGTTAAGGACGTGGTATTCCTGGCCCATCCCGATGGCACCCTGGAAGACAATGGACGTTTTCGGAGCGAGGTGGTGCGGGAAATTCGGCGTCACCGGCCGGAGCTAATTTTTTGCATTGACCCGTACCGCGTTGCCAGCCACACGCACCGCGACCACCGGATGAGCGGCCAGGTGGCTTTGGACGCCGCCTTTACCTATGCCTGGAGTTACCAGCAGTTCCCGGAGCAAATCACCGCCGAGGGTCTGCAGCCCCACTGCGCTAAAGAAGCTTACTTGTGGGGAACCGAAAGCCCGGATGTTTTCATAGACGTAAGCGGCTACCTGGATATGAAGGCGGATTCTCTCAGCCACCATGTTAGCCAGATGCAGCGGCGCACGCCGGAGCAGCGCCTGGAGCGAGTAAAGAGCGGTACGGCGCACCAGGGCGAAAAGGCCGGTTTGGCCCACGCCGAAGGTTTTCGCCGCGTTAGTTTTCACCTGGGATCCCTCGACTGGAAGTTTCTGAACTCTTGAGTCTTGAAGGAAGTTCCCTTTAAGGGACTCGGTCTTTCAAATTGGTCCAAGAAGTCCTAAGTCAGGGCATGAAAAAACGTCGAAATCAGGAGGACAAGCTATGGCTATAACCAGACTTTATACCGGCAGTGACGGACAGGCGCATATCGAAGAGCTGGACCCGGCTTCGCACCCCACTTTAACCGAACTTCAGGGCGCTACCGGCATTGCCTTTAGCGTGGCTGAACCGGGACGCTTCAGCGACTGGCATAACGCCCCCCGGCGCCAGTATGTCATTACGGTTTCCGGCGAAGGAGAAATCGGACTGGGCGACGGCTCGGTGCACAAGTTTGGCCCCGGGCACGTAAATCTGGTGGAAGACCTGACCGGACAGGGCCACACTACCCGGGTTTCCAGCAGCATTCCCCGGGTAACCGCCACCGTTCACCTGGAAGACCAGACCACCGGCAGTTAGGTTCAACCCCGGCTTCCCGGCTTTTCAACGGTTCCACTGCGCCGCGGCCTTACTTCGCCGCGGCGCCAGTTTATCTACGACCTGATTGACGGTGGGGGCGATTGGCGGCCCGGGGTTTTGGAGCTAGCGTTCCGAAAATGTGGCACCGTCCTCGGTGAATCGCACTCCTTGGGCGCGCATCATTGAGGCGCTGTTACTCCGGGCAATGGCCCGCAGGACGTTGGAAATGATGCCGGTATTCTTGCGGATTTCCTTTAGTGGCGCCGCCACAATTACTTCCGGGATTTCGTTTAGCAAACCCCACTGGGGAGGCACTTCCCGGCGGAGCGCCACGCCGTGGGGCGCCATGATGTAGTGGTAGTCGGCGATGGCTAGAAAACCAGGGTCGTGAAACTTGATGCTATAGGCAGCCAGCCGGTTGCGGTAGGACGTTTCTTCCTTTTGTAAGCGTTCGCTGTCGGCCAGCGCCGTTTGATAGGCGGAGTGATGAGTCAGGGTGTCGGATGGGTGGCGCTTCCTGGCGGACATTTCCGGTTCCTGGGCTTGGGTCAAGATTTGTTGGTTGAGTAGGACTCGCCGGGCCAGGGACTTACCCTGTTCCTTTACTGCGGCCAAGTCTCGTAGGGTATGGTTATCCCGGGCAAAGTCGGACCGGCTGGATTTCACTTCAACCACGTAAATAGTGTTGCCTGGGCCAACTCCGGCCAGGTCAACAATTCGACCGCCGGGGCCTTCCAGCTTTACTTCCATGCCAATGCAACGGCACTGAGCTACGGTGTATAGCCATTCCCAAGCCGCCCATTTCAGCGAATAAGTAAGTTGGGTTTCATTTCCCCCCTTGAAGCTCGGTGCATCCAAAATAACAACCCCGCACGGAAGACTGGCCGGAGAGGTAATTCCCCTACGCCCTTAGGTCTCAATCGGTGGGGGCAATGCCCGGGAGGGATGGGATCCTTCCGGCTGGACTGACTGCCTTTCCTACAGCTACTCCGTTTCCTGCAACCGGCGGATAATGCCCCGCAATTCCCCTTCGTCGGCCTCCCCGTCCGTAACTATCGACAGGCTAACTTCGTTAAGCAGCCCACGGTACCGCTCCAGCAGCTTGTCGGCAATTTCGTCGTACTCCCCAACAACCGCAAATGCGTCGAGCATCTCATCGCTGACCAGGGAACCCATCTCGTCCCACCTTCCCTCCACGGACATTTGGTACAGCCGCTGCCCAACGTCCTGAAAGCCGTGGCATTCCAGCACCGGCAAATAGGTACGGGTGGAGGCGTAAAAGGCGATGCGGCGGCGGGTTTCCCGGTCGGCTGCTTTAAGGGCGGCCCGGCTGGCGCCCGTCACTATGAAGCCGCCTCCGTTGATCGTTATCTCCCTCGGGTCGCGCTCGGCCTTTTGCGCTCCGGCGGCAACGTTGGGCAGTACCACTTGGCGCAGGTATTCCGCCGTGGTAAAGGTGTGCAGCACCAGCCCGTCACTGACCTCGCCGGCCACCCGGCAGTTGTAAGCGTTGACCGCCGCGTTAAAGATCGGCGGGGGTCCGTACTGGCCGGGACCCGGATTGAAAAAGGGTGTCATCAGAGAGAATTGATAGAAACGGCCGTTAAAGCTTAGCGGAACCTCCCGGTCCCAAGCATCCCAAATATGGCGCAGCGCGCGAATGTACTCCCGCAATTTGGGGCCGGGCGACTCCCAGACCGTGGAAAAGCGCCGCTCGATGTGCCCCTTTACTTGCGTTCCCAAGCCCAGCCGCAACCGGCCTTGGGACAAGTCCTGCAAGTCCCGAGCGGTGTAGGCTACCACCATCGGCGAGCGGGGAAAGGCAATAGCGACGTGGGTTTCCAGGGTAACCCGGGAAGTGGCGGTGGCGGCCAGGGTCAGGGCGATGAACGGGTCGTGAGCCGTCTCGTTGCTGGCCACTCCGTCATAGCCGATCATCTCGGCCCAGGCCGCCTCGGCAGCTACCCCTCGCACATCCCGGGATTTCAGGGAGTAGATCACCCGCATATTCACTTATCCTTTATCCTTTTTGCTTATCTTCAATTAGCCAGCCGGCGGTAGTCTGGGAGGTTCTCTGCCAGGCCGCCGAGTCCGGGGTTGGGGCCCGGGCCTTGGCGGCGCTGCCGGTTCCGGTTTCCAGTGAGAGACCCTTTGATTTTCAACCCGCCGGTTTCATCATTTCGTGGTTAAAGCCAATTCTTCAAAGAGGCGGTCGGTTTTGGCGGCCATGATGAAGTCATTGCGGTGCAGGTTCCGTATCTTGTGCGTCCACCAGGTCACTTCGACCCGTCCCCACTCGGTGACCAGCTTGGGGTGATGACCCTCCGCCTCGGCCAATTCACCGATCGTGTTGGTAAAAGTCAGGGCCTGCTGGAAGTTGCTAAAACTAAAAACCCGGTCTAGTTTGGGCACTCCGGAGTCGTTCATCAGGCTCCAATCCGACACCGTAGGGTGTAGCTCCTGAATTTCCCCGTCGGTCACCGATGGAGAATCCCGGCGGCAGGCAACGCACTTTTCCTGATAAAGTTGAGCCATATTAGCCTCCTCTGTTTAACGAAGTTTACCGTGGCGCCATTTGATGCATTGGCAATTTGCCTGAAGGTTTGCTTTACATAAGGGTTGCTCAAAGCCATTTTAACACACAGCCAGTCTGGCTCGGCCCGATTGTAGTAGGTCAAGAGTCCGGTTTCAAGTCCCGGATTTTATGCCAATTCGCTATTCCTGAAGGATGCATGAGTTGCCATTCCTCGGTCTTGTGCCGAAGGATAAAAGTTCCTGTAGTCCACAACTATTGAGCAATCCCGATATACAGGAGTATAGTCAGGGTTAAGAAAGTCAACCCGGTTGGAGGTGATGAACCATGATTTTCGGAGCGATAACCAACTCGTGGCGCAACCATTTGCAAAGTCAGGGACTGGCGGAATTAATTAGCGAGGCCGAGTCCCGAGGCTCCCGGCACATTGAGTTGCGGCAGACTTGTTTGGGAGACTGTGAGAGCGGTCAGGGAGCGGAGTGGCGGCCCAATTTGCCCGGACTGCAAGCCATCGCTGATGGTTTTCCGGACTTGGCTTTTGACCTGGCCATGGCGCTGCCTTGCCTTACCAGCCAGGTTGACCCGGCCGGCGAGCAGTTTCAGATGGCATTGGAAGGCGCCAGGATTGTGGGCCGGGAAACCCCGCATTTGCGTGTCGTGGACCCGAGTTCATTTGATACGGTGTGGGAGAAGCCGGCAGACTTGCCGGAAGCTGCGCTGGGAGTAACTGAGCTGACCCGGGAGGCGGCCAGACAAGGGGTTATCTTTTCCATTGAGAACTCCGGCCAACCCATACGCAGCATGGCGCTACTGGTCCGGGAGTGCCGCGCCCAACTTCCCCCCGAAGCGGGGGAGTATCTGGGTTTGTGCCCCGACGCCACCAACCAACTGCGGCGCTTTCCGGAAAGCGACCCCCTGGCCGAACTGGATTCCCTGCCGCTGGATATGCTCAAAATTGTCCACTTCAAGCAGGCTCGCGACGGCAATCCCCATCCTTCGGTGGACACCGGAGACCTGGACTGCGGGCAGATGCTGCGGCTGCTGGAGGCCAAGGACTACCAGGGGCCGGCGATTATGGAAATTCCGCCCCACGAGGATGTTTTTAACAACCTTTCGGCCAGCTATGAATTTCTGCACGTTGCTTCCAGCAAGTAGCTTTTGGTTAGCCGGTCAACCGGTTAGCCGGTTAGCCGGTCAGCCGGTCAGCCGGTCAGCCGGTTAGCCGGTCAGCGGGTTAGCGGAGTCTGACCGAGCCGGCGCCGGCTAATGGCGGCTCGTCCGGTAGCATGAGAATGCTATACTGGATGTCGCCGGCAAGCAGGCGTACCCGTAGTCCGGGCTGGACTGCCTGTTTGCCCCACTTTTCAATTCCGCGGAGGGATAGCAACGCGCCCGTGACCGATTTCAGCAGCTATACCGTATCAATCCATTACGACCGTCGCCTGTATCGGCAGGACATTGCCGGCTCCATTGCTCACGCCCGGATGCTGGGCCGGCAGGGCATAATTTCCGCTGCGGATACCGAAGCCATTATTGGCGGGCTTAATTCCGTCGAGCGAGAGATAGAGTCCGGCGATTTCCCCTGGGACGCCGCCTTGGAAGACCTGCACATGAACATCGAGCGGCGGCTTACCCAGCTTATCGGTGCGGTCGGCGGGCGGCTGCACACCGGACGCTCCCGAAACGACCAAATAGCCCTGGACTTGCGCCTATATACCCGGGAGGTGATTCGGGACACGGTCAAAGGTCTTCGGGGGTTGGAGCGGGCGCTGGTTGACCTGGCCGAAAAGTACCGGGAAACGCTGATGCCCGGCTATACCCACCTGCAGCGGGCGCAGCCGGTAATGTTCTCGCATCACTTGCTGGCGTACTTTCAGATGTTTCAGCGGGATATTGCCCGGTTCAGGGATTGTTTCCGCCGTACCGACGTACTTCCGCTGGGCAGCGGCGCCCTGGCCGGAGTGCCTTACCCCACCGACCGGGAGTTTCTGGCCCAGGAATTGGGTTTCAGTGAGATTACGGCCAACAGCATGGACGCCGTTTCCGACCGGGATTTTCTGCTGGAGTACCAATCGGCCGCGTCCATCTGCATGATGCATCTGTCCCGGATGGCAGAGGAGATAGTCATCTGGTCCAGCCGGGAATTCAGCTTTATTCGGTTATCCGATGAGTTCACTACCGGCAGCAGTATCATGCCGCAGAAGCGCAACCCTGACTTCGCCGAACTTGCCCGGGGCAAGACCGGTCGGGTTTACGGCGACCTGATGGCCCTGCTAACCGTAATGAAGGGTCTGCCCCTGACCTACAACCGGGATTTGCAGGAAGACAAGGAAGGCTTTTTTGATACGGTGGATACCCTGTCAGCTACCCTGCAAGTGTTTCAGGGAATGCTGGCTGGGCTTACTTTGAACCAGGATCAACTGACCAGGCTGGCCGGCGAAGGTTATATGCTGTCCACTGACTTGGCCGATTACCTGGTGGGGAAAGGGGTTCCCTTCCGCGAGGCTCACGGCATTATGCGCCAACTGTGCGAATACTGTGAAGCTGAAGAAAGAGAACTGTCGGCCCTTTCCCTGGAAGATTATCGGCGGTTTTCCGCCCAGTTTGATGCCGGCGTTTACAAAATAACGGCCCTGGCCTCGGTGGTCGCCCGGGACAATCCCGGTGGAACAGCCCCTAACCGGGTGTCCGACGAGTTGAATCGGGCCAGGCAGTTGCTGGAGGCGGAAGGCGATGACATCTGAAGCTTATATACAGGTTGCGCCGTCCATTTTGGCCGCCGACTTTGCCAACTTGGGACGGCAAGTGCAGGAGGCTACCGAGGCCGGCGCCGACCTGATTCACGTTGACGTGATGGACGGGCGGTTTGTACCCAATATTTCCTTCGGGGAAGTGGTGGTGGACGCGGTTCGGAAATACACCCATCTACCTTTAAACATTCACCTGATGATCGAAGAGCCGGGCAACTTGATGCCGTCCTTCCTGAAATCGGCCACCGACCAGGTAATAGTTCACGCCGAGGCTTGTAAGCATTTGCACCGCACCGTGTTTCAGGTCAAGGAACAGGGGGCGGCGGTCGGCGTGGCGATAAACCCCGGCACCCCGATAGCAGCGATCGAGGAAGTGCTGCCTTTTTTGGATATTGTGCTGGTAATGACGGTGAACCCCGGCTTTGGCGGGCAGAGCTTTATACCCAGCGCCCTGGACAAAGTGCGGCGGCTTTCCGAAATAATCCGGGCCAAAGGTTATGGGACCCGGATTGAAGTGGACGGCGGAGTAAAGGCAGACCAAACGGCGCAGGATTCGGTGCGCGCCGGAGCTTCTATTCTGGTGGCGGGCACCGCCATTTATAACCGGGATGAACCGGTTCAGGCGGCGATGGAAAAGATGCGAAACTGTTTGAGAGGCCTGAAGCCCGAGGACTAGGAAATTAGCCGGCTGGTACAAAACAGGCAATCGGACAGGCCGATTATTTCGGAGCTGTTGAGACTGGCAGCAAACCCGGCCGTTCTGAAACAAGCGCCCGCTACCACTTAAGCATTGCTTATGGCGCCAGGCGTCAAGCCTGGCGCCGACCTTTAGGCAGTAACGACGGCTTTGGACCTGATCCGCGGCGGCTTGTGCAGCGTCCGCAGGCAGCGGCTGCAAATCTTGACCCGCTGTACCTTGCCGTTTAGCGAGATGGTCTGCTTGTGAACGTTCGCCTTGAATCGGGTTTTGGTGTGCCGGTTAGAGTGGCTGACATTGTTGCCCGACATACCGGACTTTTTACAAATTTGGCACTGCATAGCTTAAAACTCATCCTTTAGAGTGTCGCTCAGGTTACCACACTAACCGCTATCGTACAAGTAGGTATCTACCGACCGCCTGCCCTAATTGGCTCAATCCCGCACTTTTGCTGCTCCTGGACTCGCCGTATTCCAGGCGACCTCAGTTCCAATATCATTATTGCGCCTTAGCCCTTGAATCGGGCATAATGCCCCGGAGCCGCTACTGCGGTTGCCCTAATATCCGCTAGTTCAACTATCGCATTTGCTTGACTACATCTAATTGCTTAACTACATCTAATTGGAGGAAGGGAACTATGCCGGGACAGATTCCAACTGAAGAGGAAGTGCTGGGTTATTTTCAGAAATTTTCCAACTGGGGTCGGTGGGGGGACGACGACGAGCTGGGCACCCCTAACCTGATTACCCCGGAAAAGACCCTGAGCGCTCTGGCTACGGTGCAGGAAGGCGTCTCCGTTTCGCTGGCCCGCACCGTCCAATTCGAGCCTAGCCTGGACGCTCCCGCCCCGCCGGTACATTTTATGGTGGAGAGCGGCGAGGGTTGGGGCAGCGGAGACAAGGTTAGCAACCGACCCAATGCCGCCGCCATTGACTATTTCGGGATGATTTTTCATGGCTACACCGTTACCCATGTGGATAGTCTGGCCCACTTCTTTTGGGAAGGCAAAACCTACAATGGCAAGCCGGCTCACCTGGTTTCCACCAGTATGGGCGCGACGGTCTGTTCGGTGGAGGCGGCCAAAAACGGCTTTATGACCCGGGGCGTCTTGGTGGATGTGCCGCTGGTTCGCGGCGTGGACTGGCTGGAACGGGGCGAAGGCGTGATGCCCGAGGACATTCTGGCCGCGGAGGAACGCTGCGGTTTCAAGGTGGCGGAAGGGGATATTCTGCTGGTGCGCACCGGCCAACTTCACCGCCGCAACGTGGAAGGCCCAGTGGAACGTTCGGCGGGTTCCGCGGCGTGTCAGGCGGCATGTCTGCCCCTGTTCCACGAGCGGGGTATTGCCGTGCTGGGCTCCGATACCGGCAACGATGTCAGCCCAGCCCAATACACCCGAGTGCTCCAGCCGATCCATCAAGTGGGGATAACCGCGATGGGCCTTTGGATTCTGGACAATGCCAACCTGGAGGATGTGGCCGAAGCCTGCCGGCAACGCAACCGCTGGGAGTTCCTGGTAACTATTGGACCCTTGCGACTGCATAACACCACCGGCTCTCCGGTCAATCCTATTGCCGTGTTTTAGTTTGATACCGGCCCTGAAGGCAAGCATACAAGGAAAAGTCCGGCGAACGAAAATCGGACGGGAGGGGTCATGAATCCGACGCAATCGGGAAGCATTTCCCTGGAGGACTTTAAGGCAATCGTTCAGCGGGCCGGCCTGGAACTAAAGCCGGAAGAGCTGGAACACCTGCTGCCGATGTACCAGACTCTGGTGGGCCAGTTGGCCCTGCTCCACGACCCGGCGTTGCCCTTGCCCGGACCGGCGGACGTTTTTGTTCCAGACTGGCACTATTGACCGACAAATCGTGACCGCGAAAGAGTTATTGGGCGAAAGGAATTGACGCTGTCAAAACGGACAGGTCTATAGAACTATTGGGAACATTCAGCTTGCGGCGAAAGGGTGAATTCCATGACTGCAAATCCGACGGAACTATGCTACATGACCATCTCCGAGGCCGGACCGTTGTTGCGCGACCGGCATTTATCCCCGGTGGAGTTGGTGCGGGCTTTTCTGGAGCGAATTGAGGCCATAGACGGCCGGCTCCATGCCTACGTGACGCCGCTGCCGGAGCGGGCATTGGCACAGGCGCGGGAAGCGGAAGCCGAAATCCTGAGGGGCAATTACCGCGGGCCGCTCCACGGAATCCCTATTGGCCTTAAAGACCTGTACGATACCGCCGGCATCCGCACCACCTCCATGTCGCGGGTAACGCCGGACCGGGTTCCGGCGGAGGATGCCACCACCGTAGCCAAGCTAAACGAAGCCGGGATTATCCTGCTGGGCAAGCTGGCGATGCACGAATTTGCCCTGGGCGGCCCCGACATTACCAGTTTGTTTCCGCCCGCGCTCAATCCCTGGAATCTGGCTCACATCCCCGGCGGCTCCAGCAGCGGTTCCGGAGCGGCGGTGGCCGCCGGCCTTTGTATGGGCGCTCTTGGTTCAGACACCGGCGGTTCCATTCGAGGCCCCGCTTCAATGTGCAGTATCGTTGGAATCAAGCCCACCTACGGCCGGGTCAGCAACTACGGCGTAACTCCCTTGTCCTGGTCTCAAGACCACTGCGGCCCAATGACTTGGACGGTGGAGGATACGGCACTGGTGCTCCAGTCCCTCGCCGGGCACGATCCTAACGACCCCACGACCTCGAAGGCGCCGGTGCCGGACTATTCCCGGGGGCTTCAAGCCGGTATTCAGGGAATGACCATCGGCGTTCCCCGTCGTTACTTCTTCGAGTCCGGGCCGGATGTGGAGCCGGAAACACTGTCGGCAATTGAGACGGCCCTGGAAGTTATGGTTTCTCTGGGCGCCAGGGTGCAGGACGTGGACATCCCCCACGTGGAACATTCCCGGGCGGCCAACCAGGCGATAATGATGGGCGAGGCGTTCGCTTACCATGAACATAACCTGAAAACCCGCCGCGAAGATTACGGCGAGATGGTGCGCGACCGCTTTCTGCTGGGCGGTCTCCTCTCCATGAGCGACTACGTTCAAGCCCAGCGGGTGCGCAGTTTGGTGAAACGGGAAATGGCCGAAGCGCTGTCCGCGGTCGATGTGCTGGTAACTCCCACGTCGCCCAAACCGGCGGCAGCCCTGGAAGGCTATACCGGTGGGACAACGCTCACCGGACCCAGCTTCACCGGCCCGTTCAACGCATCGGGAATACCCGCCATTTCGGTGCCCGGCGGCTTCTCCTCCGGCGGGCTGCCCATTGGGCTACAGATTGCCGGCAAGCCCTTTGATGAAGCAACGGTGTTGCGGGTGGCCTATGCCTACCAGGAGGCGGCAAGGTGGTTTGAGCGCAGGCCGCCGGTGTAGTGGAGTGGGTTAACAAGAATGGAGTAAGCGTAGAAAATCGCTGTTAAGGTTTAAGAGTTCCTTTGTGAGGCTCAGGCAAGGTGGTAAAATGTTAACAAAGGAAATCTACACACGGTTAGGTAGAAGAGTATGGCGATCGGTGGTCCTATTTGCATTTCGGTAATCAACATGAAGGGCGGAGTGGGTAAGACTACTATCGCGGCTTTGCTGGCCCGCTATGCCGCGGGCCGCAGTAAGAAAGTTTTGGCGATAGACTTGGACCCTCAAGCCAACCTTTCCCAGTCGCTGATGAGCAATACTTACAAGGGATTCTTGGATGATAGGGCACCGTCGATTGTTGAGATATTTAACGGATATCAGCCTCCAACGATTGATTCAGCATCAACTAGCTCCCTGAATATTGAAAGCGTGGTACGCAGGTCGGGGCATAACTTGGAGGTCATCCCATCGAGGTTTGATTTTGCAGATAATCTCGTTAGCGCGGTTAGCCCCGACATTCGTGTCTTGGCTCGGCTTATTGCCAGCGATTTTCAAGATAGGGACCTCGTTATCATAGATTGTGCGCCGACCGAATCCGTTTTCACTCAAGCTGCATATCACGCCTCTCGCTATGTCTTGGTACCCGTGCGGCCCGAGTTCTTTGCTACCATAGGATTTCCCCTGCTGAATGACTCGCTCGAAGCCTTCAGGCGCAACAACAGGGGCCACCAAATTGATGTTATCGGCGTGGTTATCAACAACGCAACCTACGATGGGGGCAACGACGGTGGACCCGAAAAGTTGAGAGCAATGGAGGAGATTCAAGAGGAGTCGGGCAAGAACAACTGGTACATTTTTAGGCGCGAACTTGGTTACTCTCGAGGGTTTCCTAAGATTATGCGCGGTGATTATCGACATTCCGGAAATTCGTTAAGGGACTTCGAAGGCTTTGCCAAGGAATTCTTCACGAGGCCCGAGCTCAATGGGCTTGGACTTGGTGCTTAAGGGGGCATATTATCTAATGACACAAGCGACACTTGAGAAAGCCCTCAGGGCGATGGTTGAGCAATATGGATTCGAGCAGGTTGAGCGGTCCTTGCAAGAGGTCGGAATTTCTGGCAAACAACCCAAAGGATCCCAGAGTGACTTGAGACTTCACAGCAAAAGTGGTGTGGCAAAAGCTACGGCCACGGATTACGTTGTCAAGATGAATCTGCCGTCAGAGAGACTGGGTGCTGTAGCAGTGCTTGCCGAGAGATTCAAGGACAAGTCCTTTCTACCTTCTTTCGCCGATATAGGCAACTTCTGCCGTGCCTACGGCATAGACGAACCTGCATCCAAGTCCCGCGCCAGTGCAATCCCAAGGGTTTTCAAGTTCATTGCTACTATGGAACCCGAAGAAGTTCAGCGGATTTTGGACGACGGTTTGTTTTCTGGCCCATCACGTTTGGGGCCTATCGCCGACGCAATCCGGCGTAACGGCAGGGCCAGCCGTCAGTCGCCTCTTTATCTGGACACCCAATAGCCTTTGCTCAAAGCCTCTAACCTGTCGCCACTAGCTATAATCCGGCGGCCGCAGGTTAACCCCCAACGCTTCCTCGCACCAACGGGCCGCCGAAAGCAGAACGCCTTCCTCAAAGGGTGGTGCGGCGAATTGGACACCCAGGGGTAAGCCGTCCTCGCTAAGGCCGGAGGGGATGACGATGGTGGGCAGGCCCGCGGAGGTCCAGGGGGCCTGAAATGCGGCGTCGCCGGTGGTGTTCAGGTCGCGGGGCGCCGGAGCGGGAGTAGCCGGGGTCATCAGGATATCCACCCGCTGGGCCAGCTCGGTCATATCCTGCCGAAAACTGCGGCGCAAACGTTGGGCCTGTAGGTAAGTTACCCCGGGCACCAGCATTCCCATCTCGATGTTGGCTCTGAGCCGCGGCCCGTATTCACCGGCGCGATGGCGGAAAAACTCCTCGTGGAAGGCGGCGCACTCCACATTCATCACGATGCGTTGAGCAGCAGGGGCCGTGGCAAAGCTCTCCGGCAGCTCCAACTCTTCAACCACTGCTCCGGCCTGGGCCAACTGCTGCGCGATTTCCTCGGTGTGATGTCGCACCTCCGGCGTTGCCCGGTCAAAGAAATAGCCCTTAAGCAAGCCGATGCGCGGCGGCCCTTGCCAGTCCGCCATTTGCTGGCCATAGTCGGGCACGGGGACATTGGCCGAGCCGGGGTCGTTGGCGTCATAACCGGCCATTGCCTGGAGCAGCAGGGCGGCATCGGTAACGGTGCGCACCAGGATTCCCACCGTGTCCAGCGACCAGCTCACCGGAATCACGCCGTAGCGGCTGATACGTCCATAGCTTGGCTTCAGACCGACGATGCCGTTGTAAGCGGCGGGGCGGCAGGTAGAACCGCCGGTCTGGGAACCGAGGGCTGCCGGGCACATACCGGTGGCTACCGCTACCGACGACCCGCTGCTGGAGCCGCCTGGCGTATGTTCCGCATTCCAGGGGTTGCGGGTAGGCGAAGGATCCGAAGTGGCGAACTCGGTGGTTACCGCCTTGCCCAGGATGACGGCCCCGGCGTCCTTGAGGCGGGTAACGCAAGTAGCGTCGTAGTCCGGCACAAAGTCGGCGTAAATCCGGGAACAGGCGGTGGTCTTCATCCCGGCAGTATAGAAAATGTCCTTCAGCCCAACCGGCACACCGTGGAGGATGCCCGGCGTATCCCCGGCAGCCAATTCCCGCTCCCGGCGGAGGGCGGCGTCCATTGCCTTGGCCCGGTCGATAGTTACCCAGGCTTGCAAGGCCGGGTCATGAGTAGTAATCCGCTGCAGCAGCGATTCGATGTAGGTCGAGGGGGAAAGTTGCCCGCTTCGTATCTGCTGGGCGGCTTCGCTGACGCTAAAGCTATAAGGTTCGGCCATGACTCCCTCCAAAACTTGGCGATGTGACCCGGGGGTGCGTAGTCACTACGTACCTATCGTACCTATCGTACCTATCGTACCCGAAAAGAACCGGCGGGATGCTGCGGCAACAATGCCGGAACCGGGGATTACTGATGAATTCTCGGCTCGGTTTCCGTATTTGGCAGGTTGTTGGAAAGCTCGGCTACGGATTGGGCCGCCTGTTCCAACATCTCCCGTTTCCGCTCGGTAGAATCGGCGCCCCAGCGAACCTGGGCCTGCGCGGTTAGCAGTTGCAAGACGTCTTCCATAGAAACGTCCGGAGTAGTTTCAACCATGTCAACCTCTCCTGGGTTAAGACTTCTTTAGATAATCATAGAATTACCGGATGGTCGTCCGACGATTGGGTAATCGCCGGGCAACGCTGCGATTTGCGGTGTCAATGTCCACCGGATCTGTCCAATCAGTTTACCCCATAATGGAGGCTGAGTGGGAATGCCCCGGAATGATGGGACTCGCCAATTTGACCTGACCCGGTATCCTTGTCATAATCAAGGCAATTCCAGACTAAACTGCTCAATTAACGTGACAGGAGGCGCCTAGTGACTACGAAAGCAATTGTTGGCAGCGGCAAATATACCTACGAGATGAACACCGATTGGGCCAAACTGCCCGCAGGTTGGGCGATGCCCGCCGCCGCCGTTTACGGCGATTCCCAGGATCGGGTTTACTGCTTCAACCGAGACCCGGACCACCCGGTCGTTATCTTCGACCGAGAGGGCAACTACTTGAACTCCTGGGGCGCGGGTTTGTTCAGCTTCCCCCACGCCATCATTGTTGACCCGATGGATAACGTCTGGCTGGTCGAGCGCAACGACGGCCAGATTATGAAGTTTACCGCCGACGGCGAACTCCTGATGACCATTGGAACCAAGGGCTACCGCTCCGATACCGGGGTGGACAACAGCGTGTTCAGTTCCAACGCCTGGCCGGACGTGGTGCGGGGCGCGGAACCCTTTAACCTGCCAGCAGGTATCGCGGTTAATGAGGCCGGAGAGGTGTTTATTGCCGACGGCTACGCCAATGCCCGCGTCCACAAGTTTACCGCCGAAGGGCAGCTAATCAAGTCCTGGGGCGGCCCCGGTTCGGCTGCGGGCCAGTTCAATTTGCCCCACGGCGCCTGGATTGACCGCAAAGGACGCCTGCTCATCGCCGACCGGGAAAACGACCGCATTCAGGTATTTGACCAGGAGGGCGACCACCTCACCGACTTTCCCACCAAGTTGATTGGGCCGGCGGTGATATACGTGGATGACGATGACATCGTCTATGTGGCCGAACATAATGGTGGTCTGGTCAGCGTATTGAATCTGGAAGGTGAGCTGCTGGCCCAATGGGGCTCTATGACCCACCGTTCCTGCCACGGTATCTGGGCCGATTCCCACAAGGACCTGTACGTGGTGGAACCCTACGAGGGCAGCCAGGGCCGGACCGTAGTGAAGTTTGTCCGACAAGGCTAGGAACCAAAAAGTCAGCGATTAATCCGGCGCCCAGACAGGCAAAACCCGGTTGCAGACGTGACCGGGTTTTGCTATATTATCTAGGCGTCTTTTAGGCGTGTTTGTACACCGCCACTTTTCCTCCAATTGATGGGGCTGTAGCTCAGCTGGGAGAGCGCTTCAATGGCATTGAAGAGGTAGGGGGTTCGAGTCCCCCCAGCTCCACCACTTTCTTTCCTGCTGGTATCTTATTTCTTCCACTATGGTCTTTTTCGTTCCTGAGCATCGCATGCGGTTTGGCCGCATGGGGTGTATAGGTTGTGTCTGGACGATGTAATCCCCCGGAATGTGGTACACCAAGTGGTATACGCGAGGTCGGGAACGCCAAGCCAATTATACCCCTGGTCGAACGCTGCCCGGGCGCGGAAACCGGCTGCTGCCCCGAGTGACCGCTGCATACCGGCCTGGCCGATACGGGAACGGCGAATACTCTCCTGCGGCCCTATCCAGCTCCCCTTGCCAGCGTCTATACTTAAGTATGAACGGCGCATTCTCTTGGCTACACCGGCGCTCCCCCGGGTTCTTGATGACCTTTAGATTTCACCGACCCGATACAAGTACAATTCGGAGGACCCATAGTGGAAGATGAGCAGTTTGGCGCTCGTCGTATGGACCGCACGTTCCTGGCCCAATTGCCCCGGGAAGTTCAGCGTTGGCAGGCGCAGGGACTCATTACCTTCGACCAGGGCCACGCCATCCTGAACGGCTACCATTTCCCGGAAGCGGTTCCCGACTCCCGCAACCGCCTGGTAACGGTCCTGGTAATCCTCGGCGTGGTGTTGCTGGGTTTGGGCGTAATCCTCTTTTTCGCGGCTAACTGGCAGGCGTTTCCCAAAGGGTTCAAGCTGGGGCTAATGCTGGTAGGAGTTCCCGCAATCTACGGGATTGGTTACTGGCTGCGCTACCACCGCAACTATCAACGGGTCGGCACGGCCATCATCCTGCTGGGCGCCATCTCCTTTGGCGCGGCGGTGCATCTGGTCGCCCAGACTTACAACATTCCCGTCAACAGCCCGAACCTCGTCCTCTATTGGTTCCTGGGAGTCATCCCCCTCGCCTACCTGATTCGCTCCGAATCGATAACGGTGTTGGCCCTGGCCCTGGGGTTGGCGGCGGTGGGATTTCGGGGCCAGGAATGGTTACTGGACTGGGAATATATACCCTTCCGGGCCTTTTCGCTGTACCTGGCTCTGGGATTGATGCTTTTCTTCCTGGCTAGGCTACAGGGCAGATTTCGGTCCACGCAGGTTTATACCCGCGCCTATGAAACCTTCGGCCTGGTTGTGGCCTTCGCCTCTATCTATTGGTTGTCCTTCCTGGAGTGGTGGGACTGGAACGAGGCTTCACCCAGCCGCCCGGAGGCGCAGGTCACCGCCGAGTTCTGGGTAATTGCGGCGATAGCGGTGGCGGTGACTGTGGCCGCATTTGGGCAAACCTTGCTGGACCGACGCAACAAGAATCTGCCGCTGGGAACCCTGCCTTACGAAGGACTGGCCGCGTTGATAATGTTGGCCGCCGCGGCCCTGGTTGTATTTGTGCCGACCGCCAATGATGTCGTTTACCCGTTGCTGTTCAACCTCCTGCTGTTGGGGGGAATCGTCGGCCTGGTATTCCTTGGCTACTTCCGGGGTCGGGAAATGCTGATTAACCTGGCCTTGATATTCTTCTGCCTGGGAGTGGCTACGCGGTACTTCGAGTACGGTTTCGAACTGTTGGACCGCTCTCTGGTCTTCATTGGCGCCGGAATAATTCTGATTGTGGGCGGGTTCTTGTTGGAGCGGGGACGGCGGCGGGTGCTTGGCCGTTTAAGGAGCCAGGAGGTGGACCATGAGTCCTAAGGTCAGGATTGCGTTCATGCTGGTGGTCGCCGCGCAGTTGGCCCTCTTGATTGGGATGGTCGGATTCAAGGAGTTCACGCTGCAAACGGGAACCGAGGTAGTATTGCAGACCGTGCCGGTTGACCCCCGCTCCCTGTTGCAGGGCGATTACGTGATTCTCCGCTATGAGATTGGCATCCCTGAGCGGGCGAGGGACGCCAACCCCCTTTTAAGAAACCTCCCCAGTATTAACAGAGGAAGCCAATGGTACGTGACCCTAATGCAGCAGGGGGGTGTCTGGGTTGCCGCAGGCTATTATTTGTCGCGCCAACAGGCCGGTCCGGTGGCGATCAAGGGTAATTACAACCAACGCGGAGAGCTTGACTTCGGCATCGGCTCCTATTTCGTGCCCGAAGGCACCGGGCTCGCCATCGAAAGGGCCAATGACGTCAAAGTCAGGGTGGCAATCGATACCGACGGCACGGCGGTCATCAAGGAAGTCCTGGTAGATGGGCGCCCCTTTGACCCTTCAGCGGAACCCGGCCGGTGATCAGGGTGATCAGTAGGTGACTATTGTAGGTTAACCGCTTGAAGGTTTGGCCCGGGAGTCCCCCGGTCTTTCAATAATCACTGCTTGGCACACGCCCGCCCACCCGGCGACAAGCGCCGGACGGGACCACGACCCCTTCCCCGGCGTTCTGGAGAAACCCGGAATCCGGTGATTCCCCGGCTCAGTATGATGCTCCCAGTAAGGGCTGTCTGGATTCCGGCCGGACGCCTCCCGCCCTGGGCAGCGTTTATAAACCATCATAAATCGTCTGAAACGTGAATCTATCCGCTAGCAATTGTTCCTGGCATTCCCTTATAAAGTTGCGACGGCTACCCCGCTTCCGGGTGCGGCGCAGTTTGTGATTTGGCTAATATGGGACTACGCCGGTAGATTGGCGTGGCTAAATCGTGAGGAGATTTCAATGTATGTACTTGCAACGCTGCAGAACGGACTGGCAAGGAAGTTGGCCGGGGTCTCCAGATCCCTCAAGCCAACTCGTGGTTGGCCGGTATTGCGGCGCTGTTCGCGGTAGCCCTGCTGGCTGTGCTTGTGCCGGCGGTGGTGTTTGCCGACGCCCCAGGCAAGCCCACCGGCGGCTCAGCCACCTCCGGTAACGGCACGATGACGCTGCGCTGGGACTACTTGAGCGGGGCCACCGGCGGTTACGACTTCCGTTATTCGGACAGCGTTGTGGGCATGATAGGCGCGGGATGGCTCGATGTCCCTGGCGCCGACAACGCGAACGATACCACCGTCACCCTCCCCTCCGAAGTCGATGGCGTTGAGCAACATAAACTAACCGCCGGCACTCTCTATTATTTCCAGGTTCGCGGCAAGGACGACCGCAATAACGCCGGTCCAGCGTCCGAACTATTCAACGAGACCCAGCGAGCCTCCCCTACAAAGCTTACCGGCGTAACCGCCATCGCCGGCAACGCCGAGGTAACGCTGAGTTGGGATGCCCCGCCTGCGGGCGATTTTGTCTTCAGCTACGGCTACCGCCAGGACGGCGGCAGCGGCTGGGGCGGCTGGCAGAATTTCTCGAGCGTCGAAAACAACTACACCGTGACCGGCCTGAGCAACGGCACCACCTACTCCTTCCAGGTCAGGGCGAAGAACAGTCAGGGGTCTGGTACAGCCGACGAAACCGCTACCGCCACCCCCTCCGGCCCCCGGCTGCGCCGGACCTGCGAGCGATCCCCGGAGACGGTGAAGTACGGTTGCACTGGACCGGTCTCGGCGACTCCACCATCACCAAGTTCCAGTACCGGACACGCATATCGTCGGGAGAGGCCAACGCCTGGGACCCTGACTGGGAGGATATTTCCGGCAGTTCCGCCACGACCAAAGAACACACGGTCGGCAGCCTGACCAACACCAACGAGTACGAGTTTGAAGTGCGGGCGATTAACGACCGTCGAAGTCAGGCCCTTAAAAGCTGATCCGGACCAGCTTGCAGTGGACATTGATATGGTGTACGCCGCCGGAGTCTTTACCGGGGCTTGGCTGCGCATCTCCGGCAGCGGCGCCACTACTACCGGGCATATAGTAACCGGCCTGGACAACGGCCAGACCTACTACTTCCGGTTGGCGGCGCTCACCCTTCCACCCAACGGCGGGCAAGGCCCGGAAGCCACCAGCAACGGAGCCCAAACAATATTGAACGCGCCGGCCAAGCCCACCGGCTTCACTGCCACGCCCAGCGATGCCGTGACCGAGGTTATTCTCTCCTGGACCGACCCCAGCGACACCGACATTACCGGGTACCAGTACCGCCAGACTACAGTCGGGCAGGCGATCCTGACCTGGACAGCGGACGCCACCGCAACCGGATGGCAATACCGCCATAGCGGGACGGCGGAGATACCTATGGCGATTGGATGGACACCGGCATAGCGGAAGCCGATGCAGGCACGGCCATTACCACCGCTATCAACGGAATAAACCCCCACCTGGGCAATGTGTTCGAAGTTAGGCCGGTGACGGGTGGTGGAGAGCAGGTTGCGGTCGGTACCGGGCAGACCATATCCGGCGACTTCTCGGATTTGTCCTGGATCACCATCGGCGGCGCGACGGCCGCAACAGTGAGCAATAAGGTCACCGGCCTGGACCTCAACAACAACACCTACTTCTTTGAGGTCCAATGGGTCAAAGCCGGTGACGTTAGCGGGACCGTGACGACGCTGACTCTCACCTACCTTGGCAGCGTTACGCTGTCCTGGGATGACCCGAGGGACTCCAGCATCACCAAATACCAATACCGGCAAAGCACCACTGGCGATCCTGGCTTCGCCGCAGACAATACTGACTTCTCGGACATTGATTCGAGCACTGCCACAACAACCAGCTCCACGATCGAAGGTCTGACCGCGCTAAGTGTCGCTTCGGACGGGACCGAGACCGAAACCGTCTATACCTACCAGATTCGGGCAGTGAATGAATCCGGCACCGGAGGCGCAGCAACGGCTGGACCAGAATCGGACAGCCAGAGCGCCAACCCCGGCATTCCCCTGCATCCACTGACGCGCGTCACCGTGTCCTACAGCCCGGCTTCCACAACCTTTACCATAAGTTGGGACGCCCACTCTGAAACCAATGCGGACTTCGAGGTCCGCGGCCCCGGACCGGGTGGCGTGGTTCTGTCAATGACTGCCGTAGCTGGCGTCACGAGCTCCACAATTCAGCCCGACCGGTTCGGCCGCTTCGTTTTCAAGGTCCGGGCTCGCAACAGTTTCAGCCCGTGGTCCGAGTCTGTCACTGTGGAGGCAACTGCCAGCCCCTTCGCCGAGGCCAGCGTGACTCGCGAGGTGGACGAGGACGCTCCGCCAGGCTCCAATGTGGGCAAGCCGGTGGTCGCGGACGCCCAAGGCTTCGATGTCACCTACTCTCTCCTTAGGGGCTCTGATACCAGATTTATGGTCAATAGTTCGACCGGTCAGATTACGGTCAACGAAGGCGCCATTGCGCCAGGAACATACGATGTGGACGTAGCCGCCAGCCTGTCCAAGGACGGCGTAACGCGCCAGGGTGCGGTCAACGTAACCATCACCGTTACCAGCAGCGGCCCCTGGATCCAGCTAGCCAAGCTGGCCCCCATCGATAGCGCCGCTGCGACCGCGGGTAACGCGGTCGCCGTTGACGAGGAGAGCGGGGTCATTGTGGTGGCGTCCATGGAAGGCGGAACCTCCGGCGTAGTCTATGTATATGAAAGCATCCAGGACTCCACTCCGGCAATCCTGGAGGCAGCGGCAGGCGACAACCCCTTCCGTTTCGGAAAGAGTGTCGCCGTGGACGGCGATACCGTGGTCGTCGGCTCCGAGTCCAGCCAGGTTTACGTGTTCACCAAGCCGTTTGGCGGCTGGCCCGACCCCGACCCCAACGCCGATCCCAGCACTCGCACGGCCTTCAACCAGTACGTCGTCCTGACGGCCAGCGACACCGCGGCCAACGACTTCTTCGGCGAGTCGGTGGCCATCAGCGGCAACACCATTGTCGTGGGCGCGCCGAGCCGGGATGAGAACGGCTTAAACAATGTCGGCGGAGCCTACGTGTACGTAAAGCCGGATACCGGTTTTTCGGCCACAACAAATGCGGAGACGGCTACGCTACAAGCGCCGACATCCACCAGAGCAATAGGAGACCACTTCGGTTTCACGGTGGCTATTGACGGCGACAATGTAGTCGTTGGGACTTATGGCGGTAATGACGCTTCTGGCGTTTTAGGCGCTGAGAAAGCTTACCTGTTCGTTAAGCCGGTCGGCGGTTGGACCGGCGCCCTGGAGCCTGCTCACACCCTGGAGGGCTTCGGCCTCGGGGTCGGCAGCGCCTTCGGCTGGTCGGTGGACATTGACGGGAACACCATTGCCGTCGGTGAACCCCAACCGACCCAGGGAACGGGAGCAGTCCATCTGTTCGACGTCAATGGCGCCCGGATCGGGAAGTTGGCCGGCTTGGGGTCAGACCATGGCAACCAGTTTGGCCACAGCGTGGCGGTCAGCGGCGAGTACATCGTCGTCGCCAGTGTCGCCCAGCCGGACAACGACGACGCTGGGTCGGTGCAAGTGTTCCGAAAGTACGCCAACGGCGCGACCCCTTACGTCCTGCTGGCCTCCGGCGGGAAGGCGGGCGACCGCTTTGGCTTGTCCCTTGATGATTCCGGCCTATGGTTTGGAAGCCCGGTCGCCATTGACGGCGGCCTGATAGTGGCAGGTGCCACCGGCGACGACCAGCGTGGCCTGGACCAGGGCGCGGCCTATGTCTTTGGCCGGATCGACCGGGTGAACACCAGCGCCTCCCAGGTGTGGAACTTTGGCGATCTCTATTCGGATAATACGGTTACCACGTCCGATGGGGACACAACGGTAACCATACTCGGCGGGGCCGTGCCCACACCCGCCGGCTTCTACCAAATCGTAGTCAATTCCACTCCGAGCGCCTGCGGGGGCACCGGGGAGAGGGTCAGGGAATGTGTTTCCGTGGACATCTACGACCTGGACGGTGAACCCGTTAGTTTCGAGAATGCCATACTCAAGAAAGAGGCTACCGTTAACATCTTGGAGAGACCCTCGGGAACGATTACGGTCCGGAAGCGCGGCAGCTCTTCCCCGTCCTGGGAGGTAATCTCTGAGTGTGGGAACGGCGTCACCGGTGAGTGTTATACCGAAGTTGGCAATACTATTGAGGTGACCGGCATCACCAGCTTCAGCCATTACGCTGTGACGGCTCCCAGACCAACCGGTGGCGGCGGCGATATCGGCGGCAACGGTGGCGACGTTGGTAATGGCGACTCCGGAAGTACGGGCGGCAGTGGCGGTGGTGGCGGCGGCGGTGGTGGCGGTGGGCCTTACCCACCTCCGGTCACGAGGCCCATGATAGTAGTTCCCGTTTTCGATGAAGGGGCCAGCGCCACTCGGGTAGTTGCGGAGAACAGCCCGGCCGGCACGGAAGTGGGCAGTCCGGTTGTCGCCAGGGATCCGCTGCAACGGAGATTCAGTTACATCAATGCGGGACAGTCCGCCGCCCTGTTTGATATAGATTGGCAGACCGGTCAAATCCGGGTGAAGGAAGGCACCGTGCTCGACTTCGAGTCCGACCGGAAATCCTATGATTTGGTTGTCGAGGCAGTCCTTCCGGGGGCATCAGGAGCATCATCCGGGTCACTATCATCGTAACCAACGTGGATGAGCCGGGCAATGTCACCCTCGCTCCGTCGGGGGCGCCGGAGGTTGGGACTACTATCACGACCATGCTGTCCGACCCGGACGGTGGCGTCACGGCGCGAATGTGGCAATGGCAGAGTTCGCCTTACGGTGTAACCTGGACCGACATCGCGGGCGCAACGTCGGAGAGCTATACTCCGACCAAGGCCGACGTCGGGATGCGGTTACGCGCCAACGTGACTTATGATGACACGCTTGCCGCTGGAACCAGCCTGGTAGTATTGATGACCGAGTCTCTGCCTGCCGCGCCGCCGCCGCAGGTGACGCCGGAGCCGGTAACGCCGACGCCGCCGACACCGGTCCTGAGGGTGCCGAGGCCTACTCCCTGGCCGGCGACCCCGGTGCCAACGCCGGAGCCGACCGCTACGCCGATGCCGACCGCGGCGCCGGAGCCAACACCGCCGCCTACGGTAGCGCCCGTAGTGGAGCCTCCGCCGCCTCCCCCGGATGAAGGAGGGATAAACGTGGCGCTGATTGTGCTTATCATCGCGATTGGTGTGGCGATAGCCGGCGGAAGGGCCTACTTGTTGACCCGGAGACGCGGTTTCCGATAGGCAGGTAAATACCTGGTTAAGTGAGTAAAGTGGGCCGGAGGAGTTAACTCCTCCGGCCCACAGTTTTGAGAGCGGGCAGGTCCTGGATTCGATGCCCTGACTATCGCCGGCAGCGCTGGCTGGGTGCGTTCGGATGAGTTTATTGTCGCGGCTAAGGAACCGGCGCAAAAAATGTCAATTTGGACGCCCGCGAGACGCATCGCAGTTGGCAGTGGCAATTGTTGTCAGGCCGGTGGGCGCTGGAACGATGTTCGAGACGTCGCCGGCGCGCGCCTGGTCTAAATTGACGCCGGTCTCCCTGGAGTCCCCTTGGGTTGGAGTCCCCTTGGGTTGGAGTCTCCTTAGGTCTGATGGAGACGGCTTCGGAGTTGACCGGCTTATGTATCTATGAGACCATTAAACATCACTTTGAGCGCTGGATTGAAATGAACCAGGTATCATGACGAGACACCTTACTTCACGCCCAGATATTATGGCAGTCCTCGAAGACCGGGGATATCGCTCCACGGCTCCAAGACGTGCCATAATAGAGGTCCTGGATGGGAAAGAGGGGGGCTTCACCGCCGAGGAGATTGGGCATGAGTTGCCAGGCGTGGGCCGGGCGACCATCTTTCGAACGATCAAACTCCTGATGAAAGCCGGTGTCATCTGTCGGCTTAACTTGATGGACGGCGCTCCCCGGTACAGCTTGTCCAGCATTGAGCACCATCACCACACGGTCTGCGTCATCTGCGGGAATGTCGGAGAGTTCCGGGCCACTACGGTAGAGCGTCTGCTGCGGGCTTTGGGCGACGACATACCTGGCAACATCGTGGGCCACCGCATTGAGCTTTACGTCACTTGCGACCAGTGCACCAGCGAATAGCGTAACAAAATGACCTCTCTGGTAACCTGACAGTGAAACCCTACCCGCAACTGATACCCATTTGCATCATTAAATCCTACAGCAACGGTTACCTCACCCAGTTCGCCAATGCTCTGAATCGTTGATAGATGAGCAGTAACGAAATTGTGCGCTTCCATCCAGCCGTCGCCCCGGCAAGACTCTCATGATTACCTGGCTTGGGGGTCAATTTTGTGGCCCCGCTATTACTTTTGGTCCTTGTCGGACGTACGTATGGAACCGTAAGCGGTCGCTGGGAGAAGAAAGTGGGCGGTAAGGAGCGGGAGGAGTGGGGAGAAACGGGTCGGCGGGCGCGGGTTCCGGTTGGGCCTGATCTGCCAACGCGCAGACCGGCAATTTGGTGTCCCCGTTCTGCTGCGGCGTTGGAGCCTCGTATCGGATTCGGGGTCGGGATAGCGGCTTCTGCTTGTAACGCTGCCGGTTAGTTCGGAGAGAACCCAAAATTACCTTACCATCTTTGGGGCAGAGATTTTCTGCTCGCTTGGGTCCACTCCGAACCGCTCAGCTCGTCAGCCGCCGAATCCTACGTCCCGGCCCGTCACGGCGGACGTTGACCATCAGTCTTTAGTCTTTGACCCGGCTTAGGTACCGATCCAGCCGGACCCGGAAACGTCGATCACCTGTTCATCCGGCCCTCGGTACTTAAGCTCGTAGTAGGACTGGCCGGTGGGGTTGTGCGCCCCGCCCAGCTCGATGCGCTGGTTCATGGGGCGGGCGCCCTCTTCTTCCAGCTTGTGGCAAATCTCGTCCACGTCCTCAACCATGAAGCCCAGATGGTCGATGCCGGCGTAACCCTCTACGTCCCGCGGACTCTCGGCATTGCCCTGATCAATGGACTTGAGGATTGCCAGGTTGATGTACCCGTCGGAAAGGTAGCAGCCGGAGCCGGCCTTGCCAACCTCTTCCAGTCCGAAGACCTTGACATAGAAGGCAGCGGTTTTCTCCGGGTCCGGCGTACGTATAGCAATGTGCTTGATTCGGGGCATATTGTCCTCCTCGTTCCGCTTTTATTTGCCTAAACTCGCTGGGTTTGGCGGTTTAGGGAATTATAGAGCCGCGAGAGGCATATATTCAATCTTTTCGGTCCGATGGATGGGATATCGGGTAGATAGAAGTGCGCCGCTGGAGTGGGTGTCGGAACGGCAGGATCGCCTAACGGTGCCAGCCCATACCCTGGAACAGGCCGCGCAGGTAGGCTATTTGCCCCCCGTGGGCCACGTTGTCCCAGACTAGTTGCCCCAGAGCCGTGGCTACAGAATGGTCCTGGGTCTCAGCTTCCGGAGGAAAAGTTACCTTGCGCTCCAGGTCGGCCACGGTCAGGGAGTCTATATACTCCTGAGCTGCCTGCCGCACTGCCGCCTGGTAGCCCAAAATTACTTCCAACGGCGGAGAAGCCCACTCGGCCAGCTCCTCCGGTTGCCAGCCCATCCCGCGGACATTTTCGGCCATTCCGAACTTTTCGTGCCAACCCTGGCTAATCCAGAAAGGAGGCCGGCCCTGAAGCCGTTGGTTGATAAAGGTGTCAATAACCCGGTTCATGTGCCAAAGAATCCAGGCAATTGAGTTACACTGCTCCGCCGGCTGCCGGTTGACAGTTTCGGCGTCCAGACCGGCCACGGCGGCATCTACCATGTTCCAGTTCCGGTCCAGGGCCCACATAACCGCGTCCGCTGCGCTCATTACCCCTCCCGATTGTGGTCTATTCTTGGTGGCCCTACTGCTGTTGATCAAGCGAAATCCAGTAACTTCCATCAGTATAAAGGAAAAGATTCAACCTGGTCACGGGTGGCAACCGCCCAGGATGCCAGGCGGATTACCGGAAGGCGCAATAAATGTGCAATAATAGGCGCAACCGTTCCGACGGTGGATTTCCGGTCCGCCGCCGGTCGGTCGGCCAGCCCAAGTTTTCTGGAGGGTTATTGATATGGATTTGGTGGAGGAACAACTGCGCAACAGTAAGACCATTGCCGTGGTTGGTTTATCGGACAACCCGGAGCGGGACAGCTACCGAGTTTCCCGGTATATGCAGTCCCAAGGCTACCGCATTATTCCGGTAAACCCAATGATTGAGGAAGCGCTGGGCGAGAAAAGCTATCCTGACCTAAAATCGGTGCCGGAGCCGATCGACATGGTGGACGTATTCCGCCGGTCCGAACTGGTGGCGCCCGTGGTGGACGAAGCTATTGAAGTTGGCGTCAAGTATATTTGGATGCAGGACGGCGTTATCAACCCGGAGGCGGTAGCCAAAGCGGAGGCCGCGGGCATACCGGTTATTATGGATGATTGAACTCTGCGTCAACATCGCCGCCGGTTCGGTGGCAACTAGCCTTATGCCTGGTAGCTCCTGTTTTCGGTTCTTCTCGATTTGGAATCCAGAGAATGGCTACCCCATTTCAGGGTCGCTGGCAGTTTGATTTAGCCGGCGGCCCTTTTGTCTCCCGGCCCTGGTTCAAGAGTTCTGATACCAGTAAAATTCAAACCATCGGGTAAGTACGTGTTTCGTATTAAAACTACGATTGTGAGTTATAAAACTGTCATAAACTAGTCTATAACGCATATTAGGCGAGGCATCTTGACACTGGGAGAACCAATGCCTAATATGGCGATAACTACCCATCGCAAGTATTCGGTCATTTCCCGTAGCTCCCCGTTCGCTCATTGCGGCGATCAGAGGTTTGGGAGCATTGTCAACTTGCCGGGAAGAGCGCCGGGGTACTGCAGCGGATATCGCCCAAAAGTACCGCGCCGGCAGACCGCTTGGTTCGCGAAAATATAGCCCCACTTTTTGAAATAGCTACGCTATAGTATCCAAGTAATATACGGTTAGGAGGGACAGGAATGGCAAATAATGATGTTGCGTTGATGGCTCACCTGATGCGCCGGGCCGGCTTTGGCGCCAGCTACAAGGAGCTGGAACAGCGGGCGGCCCTGGGGTATGAGGCTACCGTGGAGGAGCTGCTCCATCCGGAAAACCAGCCGAATCTGGAAACCGACATTTTGGAGCGCCGCTTTATTGACTGGAAAGAGTTGAACGCACTGGAGGTTAATCAGGCTTATTGGACTTACCGGATGATTAACACCCACCGTCCTTTGGAGGAGAAAATAGCCCTCTTTTGGCACGGTATCTTCTGTACCGGCAATTCCAAATGTGAGCATGGCCGCCAGATAAAACTTCAGGTGGATATGTTCCGCAATTCGGGTATGGGCAGCTTCCGCGACTTGCTCTTGGGCCTGGCCGCCGATCCGGCAATGGTCTTTTACCTGGACAACTGTATGAGTCACAAGGAAGCCATTAATGAGAACTGGGGCCGGGAACTGCTGGAACTGTTCTCCCTGGGCGTGGGCATGAACGGCGATGCGAACTACTCGGAGGATGATGTCAAGGAGTGCGCCCGCGCCTTTACCGGCTGGACGATAACCAATGCCATCCCCCGTTATCCCTACGGACGTTACGAGGCCAGCTTCGTTTACAACCAGGGCGACCACGACGACACCGACAAGACCTTCCTCGGTGAAACCGGACGCTGGGACGGCGAGGACATTGTAAATATTATTGCCAAGCAGCCCGCCACCGCCAGATTTGTGGCCCGCCACCTGTATAACTTCTTTGTAGCCGATGAGCCGCAAGTCCCCGCTTGGCAGGACACGCCGCCCCGAGACCTGGAAGCCATCAGCGTATTGGAAGAGGAATATTTCCGCTCCGGTTATGATATTCGATCCATGCTGCGGGTGTTGTTTAACTCCGACTTTTTCAAGAACGCCCGTTTTGCCAAAGTAAAGAGTCCGGCCGAGGCGGTTATCGGCACTATGCGTCTGGTGCAGGACTATACTTCTCCGAAACCCGGCCTGCATAACCTGGCGATGACTATCCGCTATATGGGGCAGGACTTGATGAATCCTCCGACGGTTGAAGGCTGGCATACCGGCGGTGAGTGGATTGATAGTGGGACTCTGGTTGAACGAATTAATTTTGCTGCCGACCAGTTAGGTAACCTTACGCTCCCCGGTGTGCGCGATATGGTCAACCGGGTTGCTGAAAATGGCGCTTCGGACTCCGCCGTGTCCCCCGAGGACTTGGTGGACCGGTGTCTGGAGTTGCTGGGAGCTTATGAACTGGCCGAAGTTACCCGTTCACAGTTGGTGGACCATCTGTCTAAAGGTGGGGACCTGGTCCCGGGCACCGAGCATTTTTCCCAGCGGGTGGGACAAACTCTTCAGTTGATTGTTTCAACCCAGGAGTATCAGTTCGCCTAGGGTCAAGGTGGGTTACTGCTTTACACGCTAGAGGAGGAGATGTAATGACTTCAACCAGGAAAGACCCGGTACTTGTTGTGTTGCAACTGTCCGGGGGCAACGACGCTCTGAATACCGTAGTCCCTTACGGGGACCCGCTGTACGCCGACAACCGCCCCGCGGTGCGAATCCCCGAGGGGCAGGTGTTGAAAATTGACGATTACGTTGGCCTTAACCCCAATATGGGGCCGATGAAGAAAATCTTTGATGCAGGCAGGATGGCGATCATTCAGGGAGTGGGCTACCCCAACCCCAACCGGTCTCATTTCCGTTCGATGGATATCTGGCATACTTGCGAGCCGGACAAAGTCGGGACGGAAGGCTGGCTGGGCCGGACGATCAAGGAAATAGACCCCAATGCCGAGAACGTACTAACCGGCGTTAACTTTGGACGGGGTCTGCCGCGCTCTTTGGCGATGCCCGGCGTTCCGGTGGCCTCGGTAGGCAACCTGTCAACCTATGGAGTGCTGACCGGCATTGAGGATGAGCAGCGGATGGAAGCCCTGGATGTATTCTCCCGAATCTACTCCCCGGCGATTGGCCGCGGCGGCGTGGTGGACTACCTGTCTCAGACGGGCATGGACGCCTTGAAGGGCGCCGATATACTTAGCACCGCTCCCGAGATGTATTCCTCCTCGGTGGAATATGGCTCCGATACTGTAGGACAGTATTTGCGGAATATCGCTCAAGTGCATCTGGCCGGATTCGGCACCCGAGTCCTTTATACCACCGCGCCTTATAACAGCTTTGATACTCACGCCGGTGAGTTGGCAGCCCACGCCGCGCTGTGGTCTGAGACCTCCCAGGCTATCTGCGACTTTTACGATGACCTGAAGGAGCATGACGCCAGCGACAACGTAACCCTCCTGGTCTTTACCGAGTTTGGCCGGCGGGTTCACGATAACGGTTCGGGAACCGACCACGGCTCCGGCGGTATGGCCTTCGTCATCGGCGACTCGGTCAAGGGCGGGCTGTTCGGCGAGTATCCATCGCTGGAGGCCAACAAGCTGCTGGAGGGCGACCTGCACTTCAACAACGACTTCCGCAGCATCTACTCCACCCTGCTGGAAAGGTGGATGGGAATGGACTCCAAGCCCTTAATTAATGGCAGCTTTGAGCAGTTCGACTTTATCTAAAAGCCCGAAAACCCTAACTTGGAGGCCTGAATGACTACTCAAATTAGTGGAATCACCTTGCAGCCCAGCCATACCATCGGCCGGGCTGAGTTCTCCGGCCCGGGTTTCCGGAATCCGGTCGCCATGGCCCGAGGCGCCGATGACCTGCTTTATGTGGTCAGCCGCTCCTATGAATACCGTCCCGACGGCAAGAGAGTTACCATTTGCACCATTGGTGAGGACTACGTCGGGGAGTTTGCCCGGGGCGTCACTACTGCCGGTGAGGGCGAAGACTCGGATGCCCCCGGTTCCCTTATCTGGCCTACCTCAATCGCTCTGGATGGCGAAGGAAATGTTTATGTTGCCGATGAGTGGTTAAACCGGATTTCCATTTTCACCGCGGACGGGGACTACGTCAGCAATTGGGGCACACCCGGTTCCGGCGAGGGTGAAATCAGCAATCCTTCCGGCCTGGCTTTCGACAGTGAAGATAACCTGTTACTGGTGGATAGCGAAAACAACCGTATCCAGAAGTTTTCCAAGGATGGCAAGTTCCTGGCACAATGGGGTCAGCAAGGCACTGGAGACGGCGAGTTTAACCTGCCCTGGGGCATAACCACTGACCGCAATGGGGATATCTTCGTCGCCGACTGGCGTAATGACCGGATTCAGAAGTTTTCCTCTGACGGAAGGTTTCTGATGAAGTTTGGCTCTTCGGGCGACGGTGACGGAGAACTTAACCGTCCGACCGGAGTAGCGGTGGACAAGGACGGCTACATCTACGTGGCCGACTGGGGTAATGATCGCCTGCAAGTGTTCAGCGCCCGGGGCGAGTTTATATCCGAAACGCTTGGAGACGCCGTTATGTCCAAGTGGGGAAAGGACAAGCTTGACGCCAATTCCGAGATGTGGCAGGAGCGGGACATTGCTCAGGGTCTGGCCCGGGAAAAGCTGTTCTGGGGGCCAATAGCGGTATCGGTGGATGATGACGACAATGTGTTCGTCGTAGAATCGGCACGGTCTCGCGTTCAGGTTTACCGCCGACAACTGCCTTTGTTCTTCGGTGGCCGCTTGTAGCCAATAGCAAATCTTCCAAGGGCAAGCGCCCTACTAAATAATATTCAAGGGTTAATGTGGGGCAGGTCTAGCAACCTGCCCCACATTCTTGAGCGATATAACCGTTTCACCGTCGTAAAAGACCTTATTACCGGCACCAATCTTGCCGGTTGAGGGATGGGAACGACAGCAATCAAACAGGGTCACCATCCTACAGGCTCCGGCGCGTTCGCGGGTGGTCGGTGTGCCGCTGGGTATCTCGTGTTATAATGTTGTCGGTGAAAGGGTTGAATTGCGCGCGAGGATCCGGGTTAAACCAGGCTCCGATCGGCTTAACCCCCACTGGTAGGGAGGAAAATCGTTGACGACCCAAGAGAAGTTGGTCGCCAAATTGAAACCGCTGGGTCTGCGCTTGACTCCGCAGCGGTTGGCCATTGCCGAGGTAGTGGTGAACTCGGCGGACCATCCGTCAGTCAGGGACATTTACGAGCGGGTAAGGGACTTTTTCCCCTACGTTACTATCGCCACCGTATATTCCACACTGGACGTTCTGGAGCAGGCCGGCGTGGTCCGGCAATTGCCTTTCCAACGCCTCTCCCGTTATGATGCCAACCTATCGCCCCACGCCAATTTGGTATGTATTGGGTGTAGCCAGGTGGTAGATGCCGATGTGGGTGAAGAGACGGTAGCTGAATTACTGGACCAGGTAATCCGGGAATCGGATTTTCAGGTGTCCTCTCAAAGAGTGGATTTTTACGGTTGGTGCTCCGGCTGCCGGCCCGGTTAATCGTAAATGCGCTGCGCGTCTATGCTGATAGGTTAACATAATCCAACTGGATCTAATTGACGGGCAGGGGTCATCCCTGCCTTTTCCTTTTGGCTGGACCGCCGGATTGGTTCGCCTTCTCCGAAGAAGTAATGTTCGGTGCAATCGCCGCAATGATTTCCAGGGGGCCGGAAACAACTACGGCCTTGGCTGTGGTTACTGGTACAATAAGGGAAAGCCAGTCCGGACGGTTAAAAAACTGTTATGGGATAAACCCGGCCCGGGCGGCGTGATCCTTAAGTGTTCAGCGGAGGCTTGGGAAGTTGGCCTACCTCTTTCGCCTGACTTTGACCAACTTTCGCAATTTTGCCCAGCTTGACTTGGAGCTTCCCACGGGAGTTTCGGTGTTTTATGGCGCCAACGCCCAGGGAAAAACCAGCTTGTTGGAAGCAGTGTATCTGCTGGCTATTGCCCGCTCTTTTCGCGCCGAAAATGAGCGGGAGTTGGTTAACTTTCGGGCCGTTCGGAATCAGGAAGCGGCCTTGGTTGGCGGAGTTCTGGACAAGGCAGGCGAGCGGATTACCATATTTGTCGGCTACCAGTGCGTTAGCCGCCCAGTTGGAACGAATGAATCAACCCACCAGGACCGGGGACTGGACTACTCCGTCCGTAAACAAATACGGGTAAGCCGGGTCCGCCGCACCGCCGCCGACCTGGTCGGTACAGTTGGGGCGGTGCTGTTCAGTGCGGATGACATTGAACTGGTGCTGGGCGCCCCGTCCGGTCGCCGCCGCTATCTCGATATCCTCATATCTCAGGGCAATCCTTTATATCTGAAAGCATTGCAGCGTTACCAGCGTGTCGTCCAGCAACGGAATCGGCTCCTGCGCCTGCTTCGAGATCGGCGTGCCGAGCCAGTAGAGTTGGAGTTTTGGGACGACGAGCTGGTCAAGGAAGGCGCCTGGCTAACCCGGCAGCGGGCTGAGGCGATAAAGCTGCTGGCCCATTTTTGCCGCAGACACCACCGCGAATTGAGCAGCCCTGGCGAAGAATTGCAGTTGGAGCACCGTCCCAGCGTACCGCAAGCCGACAGCCTGGAAGCTGCTGAAGCCCACTTCAGGGAGTCGTTGGCTGCTTTCAGACAGCGGGAACTGGCTACTGCAAGTACATCGGTCGGACCGCACCGCGACGACTTTAAGTTGCTGGTTGACGGCGTTGATATGGGGGTCTTTGCCTCTCGTGGCGAGGCTCGTACCCTGGCCTTGACCCTCCGGCTGGCCGAGGCTTCCTATTTGGCGGCGGTGCGCGATGAGGAGCCGATCATTCTGCTGGACGATGTTTTGTCGGAGATGGATGGCTATCGGCGCCGTCGAGTGCTGGAGAAAATATCCGGCTATCGCCAATCGCTGATTACTACTACCGACCTGGATCAGATTCAAGAATTCTTCGGCCCTAAGGCCGCCTTTTATGAAGTTGAAGCCGGCGCGGTGATACCGCTGGAAGGCGGGCGTTTAGATTGAACCGGGCGGCAGTCATCCGCTTCCCTGGCATAAAGTTACCGCTCAAGGCCAATGTTATAATCCCCTGAAGGCGTAATTTGGCCGGGCGTAAGTCAAAACCTGGGTCTCGCTAATTTGGTGCAGGAATCCTTGGTGGAGCAGCAGCAATTGATTGAATCCCTGTTAGCCAGTTTTGGGTTGGACGAATGGTGGCGGCCGGTAGTGGCCTCCGCTGCCATCTTTGCCTTCTTCATAGTGCTGGCCGGTATTTTCGACAAGGTTATCTTTCCCATTCTTCGGCGGTTCACCAATCTGACGCCCACCGACTTGGACACCCGTTTGGTGCGGGCCTTCCAAAGGCCGGCGGTTCTGGGTCTGGTGCTGCTGGGGGCTTATCTTGCCGCCATCTTGCCCCACGACCTGGGGGACAACCTGCGCACCGTGGTTGGCCGGACAGCAAGCATTATTGGCCTGCTCCTGGGCGTCATAGCTACAGCTTTTGCCGCTTCAAACGTCTTCCAATGGTACTCGGAAGTCATTTCTCCTCGCACTACTACCAGCATGGATGACCGACTTGTTCCGCTATTTCGGCGGATCGCCCTCGCCCTCATTTATGGATTAGGCGCCCTGTTGATCCTGGATTTGCTGAAAATCAACATCAGTCCTCTGATCGCCGGGCTGGGTTTGAGTGGTCTGGCAGTTGCTCTGGCGTTGCAGCCGACGCTGGCCAATCTCTTCGCCGGCACCTATGTTATGACCGAAGGGGTGGTAACTCCAGGGGATTATATTGAACTGGACAACGGGGTCGCCGGCTATGTGCAGGATGTAAGCTGGCGCAGTACCCGTCTCCGCACCTGGACCAACAACCTGGTGGTGGTGCCGAACTCCCGCTTTGCCGACTCCATCATCACCAACTACCAGGGGCCGGTTCCGCAGGTCAATGTGTTCTTGACCTGCGGCATCAGCTACGAAAGTGACCTGGCCTGGGTGGAGCAAGTATGCCAAGAGGTTATGGACGAACTGCTACAAAGCGACCCTAACGCGGTCAAGGAGTACGGCAGCTATTTCGGGTTTCAGGACTTCGATGATTCCAACGTAGATTTTTACCTTTTTGTTCAGGCAAGGAACCGATTGGCCAGCTTTGAATTGCGCTCTGCCTTGATCCGCAATTTGCACCAACGGTTCAAGGAAGAAGGAATCGTAATCAACTATCCGATGCGTACCATCAACCTACCAAGAAACTGGAATCCTGAAGCGATGATGCGGGGCGACGTAATGCCAACCACCAGAGAGGGAGAAAACCGGGAACCGATGCCTCGGCAGCGCTCCCGGCGCGACGAACAGGAAACTCCGGCATCAAATGTTGTCACCGGTGACGCTCCGGACAGCGGGCCCGGCCCGGATATCGGCTAACCGGCGTCAAGAAATTCCAGCCTTCTCCGTATCATATCTTGGCCGCTTAGCCGGAGCGTGAAAGTGTTATCCAGACCGGGTATGGAATCAATCTTTAAAGAGAAGGGCGACACTGCCCTATAATAGTTCTTGATACCTGGGGGCTGGATTGCTATAATGCAAACGTCAACCTTGTTGGTTGCCCCCTCCGTGGGCCTGTAGCTCAGGTGGTTAGAGCGCGGTCCTGATAAGACCGAGGTCGTTGGTTCGAGTCCATCCAGGCCCACTTTCTGGTGTTTCAGATATAAATTGACGGCTTTTCCCTCGGTTGTCAGCGAATGAATGACCGTCAAGCGGGTTTCTGACCCCTGTCTTCGTGACTTAGGCCAGGGCTTCATCATTAGCCTGATTGCCTCCTACCGGAACTCTGAGTCTTCCCTGGAACGCCTGGAACGCCTGGAACGCCTGGAACGCCTGGAACGAACCATCGCTCTGGTGGCGTTTTACGCCGAGGAACAGGGCTGGCTGCCGGTTCGGGATAATCCCACCGGCCATATTGAGGAATACCTCATCTACATCCTGGGTCGCCCCCGCTGGTTCGGCGCGAGGGGAACCCGCAACCACCGCCCGGTTTGCCAGGGCTACATTGAAGCCCAATACCGACGGCTGAACCGTTTTTCGGTTGTCCGGTTGAGCGTGGCTATATCGTCGATAAGCCTCTCCGCTTGATCATGCGCCCTCACGTGGACGAGCGGACGATTCCCGTCGTTTCCGCGGAAGAAATTCGGGGATTGTTGGCTTTTGTGGACCCGTTCCTTGCCCGAAATCGGGGCATCGGTCTCGTTCACTACGTAGCCGGTCAGTCCTGAATTTGCTCCGGTATATTCCGTGCCGTCGCAGCAGGTTAGCGATGTTGAGCGCGGAGGGGGCGAACTTGGACGGCAAAGCGGCTAAGGAAAGCCACGGAGCAGACCGCGATGTTCCCTATGTAGATTGCTGTCCCAGGGTTGTCATCAGGACTTGCCCGGCATACTGGGCAAATACGCGGAGACTAGGGAAGGGGCTATGGAAGCGTTTTAGCCGTTTCGACGCTGGACGAGCCGCATCAAAGACGGCTGGTCTCCACGCCTCATACCCGGAGGACAGCCAGAGGTTCCGCAGCAGGATGGACATTGTCCCGCTGAGAATAGAGTTGGACCCCTGTGGCTTGATGGACAAACTTCAGGCCCTGCCCTGCGGTCATTACATCACCGAGCATTTGCCGAACGAAACCTATACCCTATTGAGAGACTTTTCTTCCCGCTAGCGGGCCTGCTGAAATTGCAGAGTTCGTCGATAGCCCCTGATGGAAGAGGGCCTTGAGAGGATATCCGGGCGGCACGACCTTTCGCCGCCGGCCGCCTAGCTGGCGGGGCGTAGGCCGGGCGGCAGATGGCTCTCCCAGTCAGGTATCAAGCGGCATTGGGGTGAAGGCAGCACCAGTGCGGAAATCAATCCCATCAGGCTAAAAGCCAGGGACAGCAACAGGGGCGCCATGTAGGTACCGGTTACATCCCACAAGATACCGGCAAACACCGGGGCCATCCCCATCCCCAGCCCGTTGCCAATGTTTTGCCATCCATAAAGGGTGCCCTGAGGCACATTGCCGTAGTACTGGCGGTTGGCGATGGAGAAAGTAGGCACCTCGCAACTCTGGCCGATGCCGAAAAGGATTGAAAAGAGGAAAAAGGCCCAAGGTTCGTGGGAAAACATGATGAGACCCAAGGGAAGAGCCTGCAGCGACATGCCCGTGACCCATACAGCGCGACAACCCCAACGTTCTGCGATTACCGGTACCACGCCCCGGCCGACTACTCCCACTCCCTGTTGAACTGCCAACACCGCAGCCGCCATTCCCACCGGCAGTCCCCGTTCCACGGCAATAGCCACCACCAACACGTTGATGATGTTGTGGCCCATGCAGCCCCAATAGTGAATACCGATCAGGTTCCAGAAAGTGCCGGTCCGCTTCGCTTGTTGCAAGAATACCCTGGACCGTATCTTTGACTCCTGTTCATATTGGGGCCTCAGCGCCGTCACCTCTTCGGCAGCTCCCCAGGGTCGTTGGCCTATGGCGCCCGGATCGTTGTAAAAGAACCTGGCCAATAAGACCAGGAGCGCTCCTCCGATTATGCCCGGCAGCCAGAAAATCCATTTCATGCCCAGCGTGTCGAAGGCCGCGCCGATAAGAAACAGGAGAGCCACCGTACCCAACCCCTGGAAAGACCACACTGCACCCAAGGCCTGGCCCAGATTCCTCCTGAACCACAAGGTGACCCCGGAAACCGTCACAACCGTGTATATGGCCGAGGCAATCCCCAACAAAACTCCGAAGTAGAGGTAGAACTGCCACAGGCTCTTCATTACACCGGTCAGGAGCATGCCCGCGATGAAAAGCAGGCCCCCCACCAGCAGGAGCCGCCGGACACCATACCGTTCTGCCAGTAAACCGATGTAAGGACTGGCTATCCCCAGCACAATCCATTGTAGGCTGAACGCCAGGCTGATGGCGCCATAGCTCCAGCCGAATCCTGCCGAAGAATCCCGGAGAAATGGGACCAGCGCGGCGGCGGCAAATCGCACCGAAGAGGTAATGAAGCCCATCGTGGCAGCAATTGCTACAACCACCCAAGCATAGTGAATCTTTCGCAGGCTGGTCATTGGGCGGCTACCGGTTAAGCAGGCCCTGGCGAATTCCAGGGACGTCCTGAGTGGCCGTAAACGTATCATCCATCGGTGGATTATACTCTCAGAAGCGACGGGATACACTCCTGGAATCCGTCGAAAGAGGCTGTTCCCGGATTATCCTTTCTCGATGGTCTAGCTGGGACCGGGGAGACTGTATTTTGGGTTGGGCATGGAAGGAGCTGGACGCCAATGCCCAGCGTCCTGGCACGAGGCCACCCTCAAACAGCGGCGGACGTGGCTGTCATGGCTTTACGATCTTATGGGACGTTGAATCCCGGGAATGTGGAGTAGTGACGAGACACCATCGACTTGGGCTGCCCCCCGCTCTTCCAATGCAGCATTTTTATGCGGAGTCCCGGCTGTCACTGGGAAGACTTGCAGCTCTTCTCTGAAATCGTTATCCCTTGGGTCAAGCCGGCCGGTCCACACTGGGATTATGTCGGCTGGCTACCCTACCGGGATGGGCTTTATTCCAGTGGCATTTGCCAGGCTTCAGAACATCGCCAACTTAGGCGTCCCAAGCTTTGGGAGCACCTATGTTGCCGCTGGAGGGCCAGGTGGCCTTCGTAAGTAATTTGTTCCGGATGTGTCCCAAATCTCAGGGCATGTTGGCGAGAAAAGGCTTATTATGTTGTATCAAGAGGCGTTTTGGGTACGGTAAGACGGCCTTTAGTCGGGATTCCAGCAGGGAAAATTAACGATAAGCGAGGATGACATGGCGTGGAGTTTGGGCAGAATCGGATCGGCTGTAAGGGATTCGGTGGCTGGAACTCTAAGAGGGACTGGTCAGATAACTAACGTTGCCGTAGATGTAGTCCGGGACTCAACGGTAAACGGACTGCGCGGCGCACGCTCCGTCGGTGGAGAAGTGGGCCAACCGGCCCAGGATGCTTCTATCGGTGTGCTGCACGCCGTCGGTAGGGTTGGAAGTGAGGCCGGGTCGGTAGTCTGAGACTCTGCGATCGGAGTTATTGAAGGTGTAGGCCAAGTTGCGACGGCGACCACTACGGCTCCACGACGTGGTGGTCGGGGCCATACGAGGCTCCAGCGACGCCGGGGCGGAACTCGGGACGGCGACTCAACACGCCGTCGAGGGGGCGTTGCGAGGTGGAGTGTCAGTGGGCCTCACTGCTGAGGAATCGGTTGCCCAGGTGACGCGGGGAGCCATCGATGGAGCGAGAGATGTCGGCGGCTCGTTGACTACCGCTGCTCATAGTACGGTTGCCGGAGTCATTGCCGCAGTCGCAGGTACGGGCGGTGACGTAGTTACCGTGGCGCGGGATGCCACACGACAATTGATTAGCAGTGCGGCATCGGTAGGGGAAGACCTTGCCAGTGTTGCTTTGGCTGCCGTTCATGGCTCCATCGAGGCTGCCAAGAATGTGGGGACCGATGTTGAGCGGACCGCGTCCGCCGTTGCCACCGGGGCCGTTGAAGCTGCTTATGACGTGGGCGATGCTGCCGGAGATGCAGTCCGGAACGCGGTAACCGGTACCATTCAGGGAGTGCGCGTGGTAGTCGAATCAGCGACATCGAGCCCGGACAAGGATGAAAAAGCATAAAGAAGCAGTAGGAAAGTTGCCATTGAGGCAGCGTTCCGAACATCGAGGCAATTAGCCCGTCCCTCCTAATTTGGGGCTTTGGGAACCTTGGAGTATCGACCTGATAGTCTGTAGAGTTCAATCGGGGACCATCAACCTTTATGTAGTAGTTATATAGAGGTTTGATGGTCCCCGATCAATTTAGGTGGGACGGCTATTACCGGCATCGTTGCACCCCATTTTTCAGGGATGCATTAGCCTCCGGTGGAGACCTGTCGCAATGGGTAAATACACCCCATTGGTGGCGCAATTAGGTAGTTGACTGTATCCGTAATGGGCCGGTTGTAGTCTCGGCTAATGATTGACCAGATTGTTGGAATTGGCTTATCCGCGCTATTGCGAGTCAACGGTGTTCTTATTCCCATTTTCCTAATAGTTGCCGACGAAAATATGCCCCAATCCGCCGTGATGCGGTCGTAATCTGATCCTAAAGCCGAAACCGATTTATTGGGATGCTCGGAGATACTTTGGAAGCAGTGGCGACGGTCGAACGGCTGCCCGCGGTAATCCTGCCGAGTTTGAGCCTGCCCGGCTTGGCTCCGTTCGAGGCGTGTCGATAGATCAACACGGTGGCTCCGGACACCCGCATCATTACACTAAGAGCGTCACCGACGAAGGAAGCGGATGCTGCTGCGTCGTTGCTGGTCGGTTGATTGCCCCGTCGAGCTGCGCATCCGACCTCTGTCATTGTAAAGCGGGCAGCGGCTTCATCGTTAGTTCAAACGGGTCCGGTTGGTGCTCGAAGTTCTACGTCAATGCCCTTGCTAACCGGGTCAAGCCCTTGGCTGGCGCTCTTCAGGAAAACGGCTGGTTTTCCCTCCCCGTCGTCACCTTGCACCGTCCGGAGGAACACTTCAACTTCAGGCTTCTCTCGGCTGAATTATAATGTAGAACTCTCATCGCTAATGGCATCGTTTTGAAAGGTCAGGGCGCCGGTGGAAGCTAGCTGCGGCTTGCCCATTGTAAGGTGGCTGACAGTCTGCCGGCTGGCGGGTCTATTGACATACCTGGCGCCGTGCCGCTACTCTGGTGCCTAGTAAATACGCCTCGGGGGAGCTTGGGAAGCCAGGCTGAGAGGACAGCGCAATCGCTGTCGACTCCTAACCTGATCTGGGTAATGCCAGCGGAGGGAAAGTGGTTATCCTGACTTCGCCAGCCGCCTAGAGAAGGCGGCTTTTTGTTGCCAGACCGGCGCCGGGGCCAGCTAATTAGAGGGGGCCAACATTGAAGAGATCAGCAATTGTTGTGTTGATAATGCTTATGACCGCGCTAACCGCTTCGTGCGGTGGAGACCAGGACAGCGAACTGGTGATAATGACCCACAATAGCTTCGACATCAGCGAGGAACTGATTGCGGAGTTCGAGGCGGAGAACGATGCGACCGTGGTGCTCCAGCCGTCGGGCGACGTCGGCGAGGTGCTGGTAAGGGCAATCCTGGAGAAGGGGAACCCTTCGGCGGATCTGCTGTACGGGGTTGACAACACCTTCTTAAGTAGGGCGTTGGACGAGGAGATCTTCGACGAGTATCGTCCTGACCTGCTGGACGACGTGCCGGCGCAATTCGTGCTGGACCCCAGCGGTCATGTAACCTCGATTGACTATGGCTATGTGAACCTGAACTACGATGTGGCGTACCTGGCTAAGCAGGGACTCACGCCTCCCACGACACTGGAGGAGTTGACCGGGGCCGACTGGACGGGCCGGCTGGTCGTGGAAAATCCGGCATCGTCGTCGCCGGGTCTGGCTTTCCTTATCGCCACAGTATCCTACTTCGGCGAGGACGACGACTACGATTACCTGGACTTCTGGCGGGACCTGCGGGCCAACGATGTGCTGGTAAAGGACGGATGGTCCGACGCCTATTACACCGATTTCTCCCACAACGGGGGTGACCGGCCGTTGGTGGTCAGCTACGCCACCAGCCCCGCAGCGGAGTTCCTCTTCTCCGACCCGCCGGTGGAGGCGCCGCCAACGGGGAACATCCTCATCGACAAGGCCTCGTTCCTTCAGATAGAGGGGATCGGGATCCTGAAGGGCGCCAACAGTAAGGAACTTGCGAAGAAGTTCATTGATTTCGCGCTGGGTACGAGCTTCCAGGAGGATTTCCCGGAAAGGATGTTCGTGTACCCGGTCAATCCGAATGCCAACGCTCCGGATTCGTTCAGATTCGCCGATGTCCCGTCGCAGCCTGCTGACATTGGCGCATCCGAGATCGGCGAGAAGCGGGAGCAGTGGATCCGTGACTGGACCGAGGTTGTCTTGCGGTGACCTCCCGCCGTTTCCTGGTCTTCGGGCCGATTGCCTTCCTCGCCGTCTTTTTTCTGTACCCCTTGGCGGCGATCCTGGGAAGGAGCTTCAGCGGCGGGGCGTTGGGTCTGGAACCGTTCGGAGTGGTACTGGGTGACGCCTATTACCTGGGACGCATTTGGTTCACCATCTGGCAGGCCGCAGTTTCCACGGCTCTGACGCTAATCGTTGGCCTGCCGGCGGCGTACCTGTTCGCCAGGCACGAGTTCCCGGGTAAGACGGTGCTAAAGGCGCTGACCACGCTGCCTTTCATCATGCCGACCATCGTGGTGGCCATGGGCTTCGTGGCGTTGCTGGGCCCGCAAGGACTGGTGAACACGGCGCTGACCGGTCTCTTTGGCGCGGAGGGTCCGCAGGTTCGCGTCACCAACACGCTGACCATCATCTTCATGGCCCACGCGTTCTACAACTACGCAATAGTCATCAGGATCGTATCGGCCTTCTGGGCCAACCTGAGCCCGCGATTCGGGGAGAGCGCGGCCCTGCTGGGGGCGGGGCGAGTCCAGACATTTATCCATGTCACTTTGCCCCTGCTGCTGCCTGCGTTGTGGTCGTCGGCGTTACTGGTGTTTGTCTTTTCTTTCACCTCCTTCGGCGTCGTGCTGGTCCTGGGTGGGCCGAGTTTTGCCACGCTGGAAGTGGCGATCTACGAACTGACGGTCAAGCTGTTTCGGCTAGAGGTAGCCGGAGCTCTCTCTCTGGTGCAGTTGGTGTTCACCTACGCCTTCCTGCAGGTGTACACCAGACTTCAGGCTCAAAGCGCAGTGCCAATAACTTTTGTTCCTGAAGAGGAAGTCATCCGGGGGAAGCGCGGTTTCCAGGACACGGTATTTTTAGTGGCGATCCTGGTGGCGCTGTTAGTCGTGCTTTCGCCGTTGCTGGCGCTGGTGGAGCGGGCAATCTCGTCCGGTGGCGGGTACTCGCTGACGCACTTCGTGAGCTTATTTTCGGATGACCGGGGGTCGTACTTCCGCTTGTCTCCCCTGACGGTGATCTGGAACTCGTTACGGTTTGCGCTGGCGTCGATGATAATCGCGGTAGCCGTAGGTACAGCCGCGGCCTACGTCATCGTCCGTCGGCATGGGCGCTCAAGTTTGGTGGACGCGCTATTTATGGCGCCTCTGGGCGTATCGGCGGTTACGCTGGGATTCGGGTTCCTGGTGGCGTTCAACCGCGCGCCCATCGACCTGCGGGGTTCGTGGTTGATATTGGTGATCGCTCACTCGCTGGTCGCCTACCCGTTCGTTATTCGGAGCGTGCTTCCGGTACTGAGGGGGATGCCACACCAGTTAAAGGAATCGGCGGCATTGCTGGGCGCGACGCCGCTGAACGTTTTGATACACGTGGAACTCCCGATCATTGGGCGGGCATTGCTGGTGGGCGCGACGTTTGCCTTTGCCGTATCGATGGGGGAGTTCGGGGCGTCGCTGCTGCTGGTCCGGCCTGAGTTTACGACGATGCCCGTGGCGATCTTTCGGTTGATGGCGCAGCCAGGGGAGACGAATCTAGGTCAGGCTTTGGCAATGAGTACTCTGCTGATGGCAGTGGTGGCCGTAGGGTTCGTGGCGATCGAACGGTTCCGCTACCGCAACGTGGGCGGCTTCTGATGCCCGCGCTTGAGGTTGCCCAGGCTTCAAAGTTCTTCGGCGCCGTGGCCGCGGTAAGCGACGTCTCCCTTACGGTGGAGCACGGCGATCTGATGTGCCTGCTTGGCCCAAGCGGCTGCGGGAAGAGCACACTGTTAAGGCTGATCGCCGGCCTGGAGACCCTGGATGCGGGATCCATTATGTTCGACGGGAAGAACCAGGAGGGAGTTGCTCCCCATCTCCGGGGATTCGGTTTGATGTTTCAGGACCTGGCGCTCTTCCCGCAGATGGATGTTTTCGGGAACGTGAGCTTTGGGTTGCGGATGCAGCGGCAATCCAGCGACTTGGTCAGAGGGCAAGTCGATAAATTGCTGGAACTGGTGGGGCTGGCAGGCTACGAAAAACGCAAAGTCCATGAGCTTTCCGGCGGTGAGCGTCAGCGGGTTGCGTTGGCCCGTTCGCTGGCGCCTGCTCCCAAACTACTGATGCTGGACGAGCCGTTGGGGTCCCTTGACCGGGTGCTGCGGGAGTCGCTGCAAGGCCAGGTGCGCTCGATTCTCAAAGAGGTGGGCGTCACCTCAATCTATGTAACGCACGACAAGGACGAGGCTTTCGCTATTGCGGATGCGATCGTCTTTATGGATCATGGGTCGGTGGTGCAGGCTGGGCCCCCCGAAGCCCTATTCCGGGCGCCGGCCAGCGAGCTGGTTGCCCGCTCTCTCGGGATGCGGAATATCCTCCCGGGAACGGTAGTGCTATCAAAGGAAACGCAACTGGTTAAGTGTGCAATCGGTACTCTTGAAGTCGGCGAGCCGATCAACCCCGAAGTAGTCGAAGGAGGCGATGTCTTAGTCCTTATCGACGAAAGGGGGTTCACGGTGGCGCCGACTGGCGGCGGTCAGTTACCGGCGGGAGCGCTGGCCGGGGTCGTCGTTACTCGCCAGTTTCGCGGTGGCGAGGCCGAACTGCGTATCCGGGTGGGCGAAGGCGAACTGGTATGCGAGGTTGCCCGTCGCGACGCCGGCGCTGACGTGCAGGCGGGAGACGAGGTTGCCGTAGTCATTCCCCCGGCAACCGTCACTCTGCTGCGGCCTGACGGCTAACGTAGCTGAGCGCCGGCAAGAGGGTGTGGTTGTCACCTTCTGGAATCATCCTTTGGCGAACGGTTAGCGGTCACTTCAGGATTTCCACCGATAATTGTTGCTGATACCTTGCCCCCTTTACGAGATCCTCTTGAGTTTGTGACTATCGAGAGGAGACTAGTCCTTTGATTTCGCCGTCCACAGTGGTACCGAAGCTAATGGCCGGCGCAATCGTATCTTGGAAGTGACATATAATGACGAGCCGAGTATAGCCAACCCGAGCACGCCTCCACCAACTAGCGTGTCCTGTAAGCATGACAGGTCGGAAAAGTTATTCCTTTGCGCCGCCGCCCTATTTGCGATCTACCGAGCCATGCCCGGCGACCAATTGTAAATCCTCGAAAGTGTACCCCCCATCAGCGCGGAACGCTCCGAGTCTGAAAGCTGGTCAGTAACCCGGAATGCCTCTACGCCCTGCTCGTAAGTCAACAGCTTCGTTGCCCGGGTCCAGTCGGTACCCCACAAGCATCGATCGAAGCCAAACGCGTCGAATACCTGGCGCAGCGGCTCCCAAATGTCCGGGTACGGAAAAGGCTGGTGGGACAGGGTACAGGCCCCGGAGATTTTGATGGCTACGTTGTCGTATGCCGCCAACGCAAGCACATTATCCAGGTCGGCAAACGGCTCCGGTGGCGCCGGAGGCTCGGGGGGCTGGACCAAACCTACATGATCAATAACCACCTGGGTGCCCGGATGGCGACGAGCCAACTCACCCAGGAGAGGCAGCTTGCCGGAAGACATCACATTCACCGGAACGCCGGCCCGGCCGCCGGCAGCCAGTATTCGGTTGACACCCGGGTCGTCCGCTTCGTATGGCTGGGCCGTAAGCATGAGGCGGATTCCAGCCACACCCGGCGTCCCAGTCCACTCAGCTATCTCGTCAGCGACCGTTTCCGACTGCGGATCAAATGGCTTGATCAGACCGAACCGGGTTGGGTGTTTGGCGTACACCTCCAAGGCGTAGCTGGCGTCATAGCGATACATAGAAAAGGGTGAAATCAACAATGCCCCGTCGACGCCGACTGCGTCCATGGCTGCCACCATATCGTCGCCGGTGACTTCATCGGGGCCCTGGAGGAAACCGGCCCAGGGGCGTTCCGGCCGGTTTCTTTCATACGAATGTACCTGTGAGTCAATTGTGGGGGTCTGAATCGCCATCGTTTTTCTCCTTTTCCATACGTAGAAGTCGGGCTGGTGAGCGGGGGTCCGCTCCCTGGCTGGCTATTGTTTTCGGTTCAGATAGGGCATTTTACACCTTAACCGGGTTTAGCGGAGTAAAAGGCAGTTCCGCCGCTCTCTAAAACCCGGAAAATAAACCCGGCAACCCTGCCCGCAGCGCCTGCCGCGTCGAACCACAGACAGCTAGGCGGTTCCATCGCCCCGGGCGCTAGCCAATTCACGGAAAACCGCCGTCCTCTATGAAGTAGTCCCGTTCAGCTCCTCCTTGATTTGGGGGTTCAAGGATATGGGGCGATCAAGGTTTGAATCCTACCCTGCTAACTATCGACGGTGGGCTTGATCACTAAATAACTATCCCAAAACGGGATGCGAGGCTCCCGGCTATTCTTCGTCTCCAGTAGTGTCGCCAGGTGAGCAAAGAGTAATACGGAACTATTAACTCTGGGGAGTGGGAAGCCCTGAAGCAAGTGGCCGGTACAACAATCGCGCCTCTGGCCGGGTCGGTTCGAACAATGCCGCCGGCGGATAGTTGCAAAAAAGGTCAGGCTGCCAGGGACAACCTGATTGTCAGAGAGGGAAGGGCGGTTGTCAAGGCTGGGTGGAGGGACGAAGACAGGGCAGCCGCGTCTTAATTTGGGGCACTTGGGTATATGTCTTGCGGCGCAGGCTGGAATCCGGGAAACGCCCGAAGCAGGTTAACGTTCTATATGACGAGGCGCACTGGATTGGGGTTTTTGCCGGAATGACGGGTTGAGAGACGATTGCCCTGGGGGGACAGGAAGCTGGAGGCGGTGCGCCAGTGATTGAGTTTGGACGGCAGGAGTTGAGTACGTTGCTTAGGGGTTATTCTTGCAAACGTGGCAGGTTATATAAAGCACAAGAGAAGACTAGGCGCCTCCAGCAAACGGGCAATATCGGCGGTGGGCAGTCCGCTTACCCACCTAGCCGCTTACCCGATTTGACGCGGCAACGCCTTGAGATTAGACTTCTGTATGTCCTCAACACGCCGGGCGCGCTTTCTGCAGTAGGCCAGGCTGTTGTACGCTTGCCTTCCGGCGCCCTATCTGCCTACAGGAGCGATAACCGATGGCGCTACCACCCGACCGCATAGACTATCTGCCAATCATTGACCGGCCCGTCATAAAATGGCCCAACGATGCCCGGGTTGCTCTTTGGATATCCCCCAACGTGGAGCATTACGAGTACCTGCCGGAGAACGCGGGGGTACGCAACCCCTGGCCTCGCACGCCCTATCCGGACGTGCAGCAATATTCCTACCGGGACTACGGCAACCGGGTGGGCTTCTGGAGGATGCTGGAGCCGTTGGACAAGCACGGCATTCGCTGCTGCGTTTCGCTGAACCTGGCGGTGCTGGAACATTTTCCGGAGATTGCCGAGGCGATGATCGAGCGGGACTATGACTACATGAGCCACGGCATCTATAACACCCGTTACCTTTACAGCTACTCCGAGGACGAAGAGCGGGAGTTTTACCGGGACTGTATTGATACCCTGAGACGGCACACGGGCAAGCAGCTTAAGGGAATGCTGGGGCCGGCGATTTCGGGGAGCGTTAGCACCCCGGACCTGATGGCCGAGGCGGGGCTGATTTACCATACCGACTGGTTTCACGACGACCAACCCACGCCCATTAAAGTCAAGTCCGGCAAACTGATTTCCGTGCCTTACTCCATTGAGTTGAATGATTCCTCGGTGCTGCGGGACAACCACTACGGGCCTGACTATTTTGCCGACATCTGCAAGGCGCAGTTTGACCAACTCTACCTGGAGGGCGCCGAGAGCGGTCGGGTAATGTGCATCGCCCTGCATCCCTTCCTGATTGGGCAGCCCCACCGGGTTAAGTATTTGGACGACATCTTGGGTTACATAATGTCCCACGACGGCGTCTGGCAGACCACCGCCGATGAAATCGCCGATTATTACATCGCCAACTACTATGATCAGGTGGCGGCCCACGCAAGGCAGCTTGCCGGTTCTTCGGCAAGCTCAGGATGAGCGGATAGGCAGGTTCGCGATGGGCCAAGCCGCTCTTGGTGTAGGGAGTAATTATGCGGTCCGGCTCATGGGGGCTGGTTGAACCACCAAGCAATAATGAACGCACATACGGACAAACGGGAGCGCAGCCATTATGCCTGCACAACGAACCTTCGGCATGGATCACCCGCATCACGAGTGGTCGCCAATAGTTACCCGCCCGGCTCTCCGCTGGCCGAACGGGGCCCGGGTCGCCCTCTGTGTCATTCTGGTACTGGAACATATGGAGTGGCAGGCGCCGGCCGGGAGTTTCCAGTCTGCTCGGCTGGCCGGTGGCTCCGCGCCCCGGGACTTTCCGGACTACGCCCGATTGTCCCACCGGGAATACGGTCACCGGGTCGGGGTCTTCCGGCTGTTGGACTTACTGGAAAAGCACGGGATCAAAGCCACCATCGCGATGGACGCTATGACCGCCGAAAACTACCCCTATCTGGTCCGGCACTGTCTGGACCGGGGCTGCGAATTTGTCGGCCACGGAATTTCCGTCAGCCGTATGATTACCGCAAATATGTCGGAGGAAGAGGAGCGGGAATATATCCGGACTTCCCTGAGCGCCTTGACCCAAGCCACCGGCACGGTCCCACAGGGTTGGTTTGGGCCGGAATACGGCGAGTCCCACCGGACGCCGCAGCTGTTGGCCGAATCGGGTCTGCGTTACGTCTGCGACTGGGCTAATGATGAGCAGCCCTACCCGATGACCACCGGGGCCGGCCCCTTTTTCTCCTTGCCTGTCCTTTACGAATTGGACGATGTGGTGGCCCTGGCCGACCGGAAGGTGACCGTGGCGGCGTACCAGCGAATGCTCACCGAGAGCTTCGACACCTTGCGTCAGGATGGTGAGGTCAATGGCCGGGTAATGACGCTGAACTGGCATCCCTGGCTGGTCGGCCAGCCCTTTAGAGTAGGCAGCGTGGACCGGGCCCTGGGTCACATAATGGGGCAAGGTGGGGTTTGGGCGGCCACCGGGTCTGAAATTATTGATTGGTATCAGTCCCAAAGCAGTTAAGGAGGAAAGGTATGGCTTCCTCATTGATTCGCGGCAAGCACCTGCTCAGTCCGGCCAGCTCCGGTGAAACCACCGTCCTTTACGATGCGGCGGTTTACCAGGAGGATGGGGTTATCAAGGAAGTTGGCCCTTACCAGTCTCTCAAGGAGCAGTACCGGCCTGATGCTGAATTGGGCGGCTTGGACTATGCCATCATTCCCGGACTGGTCAACTCCCACCACCATGGCAGGGGTGTTACTACTCTCCAGATGGGCACCTGCGACGACTGCCTGGAGATGTGGATTCTGGCCGGTTGGGGGCGCCGACCCTACGACCACTACCTGATGACCCTCTACACCGCAGTCAATATGATGGAGTCGGGTACTACTACCGTTATGTACAACCATCCTCAGACCGCAGCCGCCACTCTGAAAGAGGACGTGGATGCCGTGTTGCGCGGGTTTCTGGACGCCGGCATGCGAGTGGCATTCTCCAGCTACTTCCGCAATCAGAACCGGGTGGTCTATGGCGATGACCGGGAGTTCCTGTCCGGCCTGCCGGCGGAACTGGCCGACGGTGTGCGCCGCTATCTTTCCGTCGCCGATATGACCGATGATGACTACTTCGCCTTCTTCGCCGAAACCCACCTCCAATACCACACTGACGCATCGGGCAAGATACGGGTGCTGTTGAGTCCCAGCAACGTGCAGTGGAACTCTGATGAATTCTTGCAGCGCACCAAGGAGCAGGCGGCCCGCTACCAGACCGGCATCCACATGCACCTGGTAGAGAGCAACTATCAGAAGGAATACGGCATCCGCACTTGGGGCAAGACGCCGGTGGAGCACTTGCAAGACCTGGAGTTTCTGGGGCCGGAGCTTTCCTGCGCCCACGCCGTTTGGCTCACGGAGCGGGACATTGAGCTTTTGGCCGGCTCCGGCGCGACGGTCTGTCACAACGCCAGTTCCAACCTGCGGCTCAAGAACGGCATCGCTCCGGTCAATCCCATGCTGGCCGGCGGCGTCAACGTGGCGATGGGCACCGACAGCACCGCCATTAACGACGATGACGACCTGTTGCAGGAAATGCGGCTGGTAAGCAAGCTGCACCGGCAGCCGGGCATTGGCGCTCCCGCCATCACCGCCGAGCAGGTCCTGGCTATGGCTACGGCCAACGCCGCCGCTCCCACCGGATTCGGCGGGGAAATTGGCGTACTGGAGCCGGGACGGCGGGCGGATATGGTTTTGATTCGGCTGGACGGCCTGGAAAGCCCGTACCTGGAACCCGACACTCCTCCGCTAGAGGTAGTGCTGGGGCGAGCCAAAACGCGGGATGTTGCTGCTGTCATAGTTGACGGGGAGGTACTGCTGCAAGACGGGGCGCAACGGAGGGTCAACAAAGAGGAAGTGGGGAGGGAATTGCGGGAGCAACTCTCCCGTCCCCTGGATGCCGGAACGCTGGAGATCAGGCGGATGGCGGCGCGTCTTGCTCCTTATGTCGAGGAGTTCTACCGGAGCCGGTCAACTGAGAATGGCGCGCCGCCGACAGGAACTCCCCACTATGTCTTCAACAGCCGGACCTGATTGATTTCCCGTTTATTCACGAGTAACACTAAGCTACACGAATAGCCTGATTAGGGATACTCTGAATCAGTAATTAAAAGCCAGCGCCTTCACCCCGTCGTTCCTGCGAAAGCAGAAACCCAAACCGTTGTGGTTAGAGGTTCCTGCTTGCCCAGGAACGACCGGCGCCGGTGGAGCCGCCCGCCGTCCTGGAGGCCAGAGGTTCCTGCCTGCGCCGGAACGACGGATAACTTGCTTCCCCGTTGAGCAGTCGTGTTAGTTGGAACAGATGAATACGAACCTGCGCTCTTACTCCTACCCTATTCCCAGGTGGCGAACCCCATAGCGCAGCCGGTGCCGGCCGGAGAGCGGTAGCACGGCACGTAGTCCACAACCTTCATATCCAGATGCTCGGTAGCGCCGGTCACCACTATCCAGTTCCTTATTTCCGAGCTGCCGGAGTTTATCTTCTCCCGAGGCAAGGCAGACAGCTTAGCCACGTTCTTGGCCTGCATACCCGCCAACGCCGCTTGGTCCAGTTCCTCGTCCACCACGAAGTGGCTCAGGCCGCCGGAGGCCAGGATTCCCACCCGGATGTCCTTTGGCCAGGATTCGATGGACGACTTCAGGGCTTGGCCCAGGTTGTAGCAACGCTTGGGTGTGGGCTGGTTGGGTGGGTAGTAGGTATTGAGCATTATGGGCACGGTGGGAATCGTTTGGCCGGTCATCAGGCGGTTATAGACGTAACCAAAGGCGTGGCCAATGCCGCCCTTGGCTCGACCGCCGCGCCGCGGGTCCAGAAAACTGGACTGCCCCACGTCAAACTCGGCCTCCATCAACGCCTCAATGATGTGTCGGCCCAGCGCCGAGTCGGTGGGCGCCTGCTTGTCTTCGGTGTGGTAGCCGATTAGCGGCTGCCCGCCGGTGGACGGGCCTGCCTCGTGGCCGGCAACTTTCACTTCATTGCCCCAATAGATACAGAGGGCGGGCATATTGTCGTCCAACAGGTATTCCTGCTGGTCGTCCCCGACCATCACCAGCACATCCAGCCTGGCGTCGTACAGCTTTTGGGACAGGTGGGCGATGGCCTTCTGGTTTTGCTGGTGCCGCTGCTCAAACCTGGCCGGAGTTATCTCTTTGGCGATGCGGGCGGTGTCGGTCCGGGCCAACAAGTCTTCAAAGTTGGAAACGATACCGTCGGTGCCAATAAGCTCAATGTGGCCCTTGTCCCGCTCCCCCCGTCCGGCCCAGCCCTCCGGCGCGGTGCTGAGTTGGGGACTGTGGGAGGATGCCAAACCCAATACTAAGTCTGCCATTGCCTCACTCCTTTTGGCCGTTGTCGTTTGCGGCCCGGCTCGGCGTTCGGATTCCTATGAAAATGGGGGCCAATACAATATAGCATAGGATGGCGTTATCGGGGATGCAGCAGGCGTTTAACTGCCGGTTCTCGGGTCGGGACTTTCCAGGAGAGCCAACTCTTCCTCTCTTAATTTTAACAATTTTTCAACCGGCGGGTAGCGTTCAACGGTGACTTCATCCCAACGGGCGCGCATCTGCACAGCGTCGTACCAAGCCTGTATATTCAGCAGCAGGTCCATATTGAGGGCAAAGGCTTTTTCCAAACGCAGCGCCATATCCGGCGACAGCCCGATTTTGCAGTCCACCAAGTCGGCAAGGGTCTCCGGGCATACACCCAGGATTTCCGCCGCATCGGTTACACTCAAATTAAACTCCTCCAGCACGTCATATCGGACAAAGTCGCCGGGGTGGGCCGGAGTCATATTTACTTTGATGCCTTTACGTGCCATCAGCGGTAATCCTCCAGGTTCAAGCGATTGACATAGCCGTCCGCTTCTTCGAAGACAATTCGCCAATTGCCGGATACCGATACGCTCCATTCGTTGCCCCGATTGCGAGAAAGTTGGTGGACTCGCCAACCGGGAGGAGCACCTTCAATGAAACTGAAAATATCCTGGGCCTCTGCCAATGTGGTTACTACACGTAGTACCCGTCTGACTAAGTCCGGCCTTATCAACCGGGAATTATTATGCTCAATAAGCTGGCTCAACCCGCGGTGGTTGATGGATTCAATTACCATTCTTTGTAGTGTACGGATTAACAGTACGATGATGCAATAGCAACTTGCCCTTTCAATCAACTCGCCATATTGCTATCCTCTCTACCAGCAAATCCACGGAGTTGCAATGCGCGCCCTAAGCATCCGCCAGCCCTGGGCCTGGTTGATTGTTAATGGCTATAAGGATATTGAGAACCGGACTTGGGCCACCCAATTTCGGGGTCGGGTGTATGTCCATGCCGGGCAGCGCATCATCCGGGATGATTTCCCGGAGCAGCGGGCTTACCTACGGGAGTTGGGCATTGTGGTTCCGGCAGATTTGCCCCGGGGTGCTATTGTCGGGGAGATAACTATTGCCGATTGCGTTGACGGGTCGGAAAGCCCCTGGTTCTGCGGCTCCTATGGTTTTACTCTGGCGGCGCCGGTCGCTTATGCCGCTCCGATTCCTTATCGCGGCCAGTTGGGCTTCTTTCGGGTGGATGATAGCCGGATTAAAGGGTAGAATAGGGAACAGAAACAGCCCGGCCAACCCTCCTAAGGAAGTCAACCGTGCAATACGCAGTTCCTCCGCAAACTAAGCCAATGATGACCATTCAGGACTCGGTAAAACAGTGCTTGCGGAAGTACGCTGATTTCAGTGGCCGGGCCACCCGCGCCGAATACTGGTGGTGGGCGCTGGCTACTACCATTGCCAGTATGGCTTTCAGCGCCGTTGACACCTTTATCGCCGCGTTTTCAGGCGGCTATTCTTTTAGTCCGTTGGGAACGATATTCAGCCTGGCGGTACTCCTCCCATCTCTGGCGGTTACCTCACGCCGGCTGCACGACATCGGTAGGACTGGCTGGTGGCAATTGGCATGGTACATCATCGCCATTATCGGCTGGATAGCGTTGGCCGTTGGCCTTGTCATCGTAATAATTGGCTTGGCATTCGGTGGTTACTTCGAGGTTGACAGCGTTGAGCAGTTCTTCAGTAATCTGCCTTACGAAAGTTGGGTTCCGCTGCTCATCGGCGGCCTGATTGTGCTGGCGATTAACCTGGCTGTCTTTATCTGGGCCATACTTTGGCTGGTCCGGCAGGGACAGACCGGCCCCAACCGCTATGGTACGGACCCACAAGCGTTGGATGAGCCGGTTCCTCCGGCAACCGACGCCATAGAATGATCCGGCATCCCGACCTGAAAAGGGTAGAATAGGGCGTGGCAGTCGCAGAAGCGATAAGGTTGATGATGCAAAGTCCATCAATGCCCCGGACCAAGCCAATGATGTCATTTCAGGATGCCGTAAAACAGGTTCTGCGTAAGTACGCCGATTTCAGTGACCGGGCCACCCGGGCTGAATTCTGGTGGTGGAAGTTGGCAGTATATATTGCCAGTTTCATTCTTGCGATTATCGATGGGTCGATACTGTCTTTTTCCCAGGGCGGGGCATACAGCCCGTTGCAGATGATATTCGGTCTGGCAATATTGCTTCCTTCCCTGGCAGTTACTGCGCGGCGGCTGCACGACATCGGAAAGACCGGCTGGTGGCAACTGGTGTGGATTGCTATTGCTGTCATTGCCTGGATACCCTTTATTATCGGTCTTATCGTCTTGTTGGTCCGCATATTCGGTGTATTGGAAGGGGGCTGGTCTAGCTATGCTCCGATGTCGGAAGGGAACTTTTCCGGAGGTCAATCCTTTGGCGTTTCCCTCGACGTTTCGGTTCCCCTGATAATCGGGCTGGCAGTTTCGCTGTTGGTCACCCTGGCTATAGTAATCTGGGCCATTTTGTGGCTGGCCCGGCAGGGACAGACCGGCCCCAACCGCTTTGGCCCGGACCCGCGGGCGTTGGATGAGCCGGTTCCTCCGGCAACCGACGCCATAGAATAACCTTGCGCCCCGGAAAGAATGTAAACGGAGAGATAATATGCCCAAAGTTATCCCGGTTCCCGATGAACTTAGTCAACCCTTTTGGGATGCGGTGAATGAGCGGCGGCTGGTACTCCAGAACTGTACCGGCTGCGACAAGCTCCAGTACCCGCCTCAGCCGGCCTGCCAGGTCTGCGGTTCCGCCGACAACCTGCAATGGAAGGAAGTTGACGGCAAGGGCCATATCGCCACATTCATCGTTATTGAGGATGGACGTCTGAACCGGCGAATGCCCGACCAGCCATACAATCTGGCCCTGGTGACTCTGGATGCCGATTCCTCGGTGAATTTTTACTCCAACCTCCCGGGAGTTCCTCCTTATGAGGCGCCGGTGGGCGCGGCCGTAGAAGTAATGTTTGAGGAAGTGGCCCCAGGCCAATTAATCCACGAGTGGCGGGTAGTTGGCTAAGTCTCAGTCCGTGTCAGCCTGAACGCCTTGACGGTTAACCAAATTACGGCCAGACAGAGCGCAGATAACCAATTCTACATACTTGTACTTGAAAGGGTAACTGATGACTAACAGCAACCAGTTCCAGTGGCGCAGAGACCGGGACGGTTTGGGAATATGGGAACACCGCGGTAAGGTGGCCATCGCCGGATACGGTCATTCTCCGGTGGACCGGCGTTGGGACGGCGTAACAATGGACCAGACTTTGGGCGCTTATTCCATTCTGGCCTGCCAACGGGCGATGGAGGACGCCGGCGTCACTCCGGACCAGATAGACGGCATAATTTGCTGCGATAGCCACATTGCCGGTGGTAGCGGTGGTACCGCTTCGCAGTGGGCGCCCCGTCCTTATTTTGACCCTCCCTATGACTCTGAATTCGGCCTGACTCTGATCAACGGCGAATGGCTAGCTAAGGCAATGAACTTGCCTAACGTCAAATTCGCTCCGACAGGTGTGCCCACCATCGGAGAAATGGTCGGTATGGCGGCCCAGGCGGTGGGCGATGGCGTCTGTAATACCTGCCTGGTGATTTATCCGACGGGCAACATGGAGGGCCGGTACCGGCGGGGCGGAGAGAACGCCGACGATTACGCTCGCGGCGCTCGCCAGTGGTCGGTGCCCTGGGGCAATCACGGCGGGAACGACTTCATCAATATCTTTCCTCATAACCAGTACTGCCTGAAATACGGCGGGAAGCACGATGACCTGGCCCCCTTTGTCATAAATCAGCATCGCAACGGAATGCTGACTCCCTGGGGTTTCAACGTCAATCACGGAATTGAACCGATTACGGTAGAGGACTACGTCAACTCCCGTTACATCCTGAATCCGCTTCGCATCTGGGACTGTGACCGCCCGGTGAACGCATCGGCGGCTTATCTGTTTACCAGCGCCGAGCGGGCGCAGGATATGAAGCAGCCACCGATCTATGTCTTGAATCACTCCCAGCACAACTTCCGCCAACGCACTTCCCAGCCGGACTTGGACGAGATCGAGCAGTGGACGGACCGGACTGCCCAGCGGATGTATGAAGGCGCCGGTTTGGGCCCGGCTGACGTGGATATTTTCAATCCTTATGACGGTTACTCGATTATGACTCAATTCTTTCTTGAAGGTTTTCAGTGGCACGGGGTCAAGCGGGGCGACGCCTTTGCCTTTTATGCCGGAGACATCGGAGTTAAGGGGCCCCACCCTTTCAGTTCCAGTGGCGGCAACCTGGGGAACGGTCGCACCCGTACCTCAATGTACACTGACGGCATCGAGCAGCTTCGGGGCACCGCCGGCCCCCGACAGGTCACGGTGCGAGCGGAAACTGCCCTGTGCGCTTTTACCACGCCCAGCAGCGGCGGGTGGCTGATGTTGGGCAAAACCCCCAGCTAGGGCGGCCCGGCTAACGCGGCCCAGCTAACGCGGCGGGCAGGAAAACAATTTGTGGAGGGGAACCTTTGGCGATACTGATCAGCTTCGACATAGACGGCACTCTCGAGGTGGGAGACCCGCCCGGCTGCATTACCCTGGATATGGTGCGCAAGGCTAAGGATAACGGTTTCATCATCGGCAGTTGCTCCGACCGCACTGTGAGTAATCAGCAACGTATCTGGCAGGAGAACGCAATTCCCATGGAGTTCACGGTGCTTAAACACCAGCTAGACCAGGTCAAGGCGGACTTCGAGGCGGAAGAGTATTATCATATCGGAGACACCGAAATAGACCGCCGTTATGCCGTGCAGTCGGGATTCCATTTCTTGTTGCCCGACGTTGAAGTTGCTCAATTGTGGGAGACGACCGATTAAGAGCTTCCGCGACTACCAGTCTTGTATCGACCGGTTTCGCGGCGCCCGCAGCGACCCGTCTCTGGTCGTTCTGGAGGGATTCCACCCCTTAAAGCATGCCCTGAATTTCGGCGCAATTGTCCTGGAAACGGTTACATTGGACGCCGAAGCGCTGGGCCTCCTCACCAATTCCCTTGCTCCGGACCTGGCGGAAGTCTTGGGAAAGGGCGCCGCGGAAGTGCCTCCCGAAGTTTTCCAATTGCTTTCCCCGGTTCCGCCGGGAACGGGCGTTATGGCAATTGCCCGGCGCCCCGAAATCTCTCTCTTGGCAATGCTGCAAAGCCCGGCCCCGGCCCCTCTGGTATTTTTGGAAAACCCCCGCAGTCACGGAAACATGGGAGCGGCTGTACGCGTGACGGCGGCAGCGGGCGGCGCCGGTGTTATAGTTTCCGGGGAACATGACCCTTGGCATCCGTCAGCTTTGGTTGGAGCTACCGGCTTGCATTTTGCGATGCCGGTGGCCCGGGTTGAGGGCTTTCCGTTTGGGAAGATGGTGGATCGGTCGGCTGATTCGCCGCCGTTAGGGGGACGGATGTTGGTTGTAATTGATCCGGGAGGTGAGCAATTGCGCCCCGGCTTGATTCCGGACCGGGCGTTACTGGCCTTTGGCTCGGAGCGTGAAGGAGTCAGCCCCGGCCTGCTGGATGCCGCCGACCGCTGTTTGGCAATCCCGATGTTTCCGGGCGTGTCCAGCCTTAACCTGGCTACCGCCGTCGCGATAGTGATATATACCTGGCGTCTGGCTCAAGGCTCGGTGTAACGGGAAAATAGTCCGACTCAATGACGTCGCAATGGTTTGGGAAACTGTAGGGTCAGTGAGCGGGCCAGTGGATAAAGGCTTGGATTTAGCCCTCAGGCCAGCCGCACCTGTTCCAAAGCCGGAAAGTCAAACTGTACCCCATGCCCTGGGTCTTCCAGCGGCGTAAACTTGCCACCCTGGGGCAGCACCGGATTTAGTATGTATCCGGTGTTGTTCAGGTTCAGTGTGGGCAGGTGTTCCACCAGAAAACCGTTGGATGCGCCACAGCACAGGTGGACGGATAGCTCTTCTACCAGGTGGGGGGCCATGGGCAGGTGGTAGGCATCGGCCAGGCGAGCTATCCGCATCCAGGGCGTCACCCCGCCAACCCGGCACACATCGGCCTGCACAAACTGGATAGCCCCCCGCTGGAACAGGTCAAGGAACTGCTCCGGCTGGCATTCTCCCTCACCGGCGGCCAAGGCCACGTTGACCGTGCGACTCAGCCGTTCGTAGCCGGCGTGGTCTTCGGCCAGGATCGGCTCCTCCAGCCAGAACAAGTTAAACTCTTCCATCGCTCGCGCCCGGGTGATGGCCTCGCCAACCGACCAACGCTGATTGGCGTCCACCATCAGGGGAGTGTAGGGGCCGATGGTCTGGCGCACGGCGCGTAGCCTTTCAATATCCTCGTCCAGCCGGTCTCGGCCTATCTTGATTTTGACGCCCCAATAGTCCTGGCGGATAAAGTTTCCCACCTCGTCCAGCAGGTCTTCAGTAGAATAGGCCAGGTCGAGGCCGCTGCCGTAGGCGGGAACGCTGTCTCGGTAGCCGCCCAACAAGCGGAATAGAGGCTTGCCCACGGCCTTGCCGGCCAGGTCCCACAGGGCGATGTCCAGGGGAGCCAAGACCACGGCGGTAAGTCCGGCCATGGTGATGTTGGGAAAGATGCTGTGCCACATTCGGTCGTACAACCGCTCAATGTAGGCCGGGTCTTCGCCGACCAGACGAGGCGCCAGCAGCGTGTCAATCGCCTCTTTCATACCCCGTCCGCTACTGCCGTGACTGTAAGTCCAGCCAATGCCCTCCTGCCCGTCGTCGGCGATGATGCGGGCCAAAAGCAGGCTGGTGGATTCAATCCGTGAGCTTGAGTTGGATAACCCCGGCTGCCGCTGAATCTGGTATAGGGCTGTTTCCACCTTGTCGATTAGCAACGGATTCTCTCCTGGTGCGGGCTGACTTGAACCCGATGCACGCGCAAACGGATTCTGACGAGCAAGGGTCCGCTTTGGCAAACGTAGGCTGGTAAATGTAGGGGCGGGTTTCAAACCCGCCCCTACGCCATGGGAAACTGGTTCACTTAAGCTCCGTCGTCACTTCCCTGCCCTTTAAGCCGGCGCGCCGGCCGGGGCCAGGCAGCGGGCGACAAAGGCTTTCATCAAGCCGATGGCCCGATCCGATTCCGGGCCGGGGGTGTTGCCGAAGCCGTGTACCATATCGGTGAAGTACTCTACCTGAATGTCACCGCCGGCGCCTCTGAAGGCAGTTTCGAAGTTCTGGGGAATGGACAGGGGCACGTTATCGTCTTTGGTGCCCTGGATGATAAGGGTGGGGGGAAGCTGTACCTTTTCGCCCCGCTCCAGGATGTGTTGCGGGTTGCCTTCCTTCATCGCGTCCTGGTTCAGGAAATAAGCTTCGCTGGATGCGGCCAGCCGTTCATTGTTCGATTCCTGGGCGTACAGGTAACGGGCGTAGGGGTCCAGCACCGGCCAGCAGCAAATAGTGTAGGCCAGAGAAGCGTCAACGCCGTCCGCGCCGGACAGTTCCTGCGCCGAGTAGCGGGGGTCGTCAGGCCGCATGGCGCTGAGCATCAGAGTATGCCCGCCGCTGGACGAACCGATTCCGCCCAACATGGCCGCATCGGCGTTGAAGTCGGCGGCATGAGCCTTGAACCAGCGAGTCGCAAAATTAACGTCCATTACCTGGGCCGGATAAGGGTGCGCCGGGGCCAGGCGGAAATCGACGGCAGCGACTACGATGCCGCTGGCAGCCAATGCCCGGTTCATAACCTCGTCATTGGTGCGTTCCCCCCGGTTCCAGGCTCCCCCGTGGACATCCAGCATAGCCGGAAAGGGCCCGTTCCCCTGGGGTTGATAAATACGTACGGTCCAGGATTCACTACCGTCCCGGCGGTATTCCTGCTCGTGGACTTGCACTTCAAACCACTGTGTCGGGTCGTAGGCTGCCATAAAATACTCCTTCCTTCTGGCGCTCCTGTTGGTTATCGTGGCGAGTTAAGGCGCCGCGGACCTGGAGGAGCTTCTTCCGCTAAATCAGGGCTTGCGGCGTGAATATGCCTTCCATATCCTCGGCTGTAGCCGGGTTAACCGGGGTAAGCCCAAGTTCGGTGTCCATGAACCAGTAAATTTGCTTCAGATGGTGAGTGCTGTGACTCAAGATAATGTTCAACAACTCTACCACCGTCACTTCACCGCCATAGTGGGCCGGAACAACCCGGTCGAAGGCCTCGGAATTGTCGCTGTTCAAAAACTCCACGATGTTTCGAATAACACCTTCGCCGTACTCTGCGATAGCGTCCGCGTCGTTTACGTGAGCCAGCCGGGCCCGTCCGGCCTGCATATCATCGGTGCTCATGCTGCCGGTCCGGTGGCTTAACCACGCCAACTCCGGAAAGGAGACAATATGGACGATGGTATCCCGCAGGGTTTCCGGCCGCCAGGCTACGTCCCGTCGGAGCTGCTCCGGTGAACATTGAAGGGTTGCCCGAATGGCGGCGTGCAAGATCTTGTCGTACTTTTCGGCCAGCCAGCCGGTTCGGCCCGACAGATCAACAGTTGTGTTCAACTTGAGGGCCGGAATCAACTTCTTCGGGTAGTAGCCGATGATAATTTCATCGTCCACCACCGTTACCGGCGCCGATTTGACCCCGCGGCTGGCCAAGAACTCCTGGGCCTGGGGATCGCTGGCTATATCGTGGTGCTCATACTGAACACCGTTAGACGTGAGGAACTCCTCCAACGTCCGGCAACTGAATCAACCAGGGTTGGTGTAAACGTGTACGTTCATTATTGTTTCTCTCCGGCAGCCTTCCGGCCATGGCGCAGCGTACGATTCTTGGATGGGGTCCGTTACATGATTTAGAGCCAATTTATACCGGGGTGCAGTCGCGCCGTGGCTTCAGGCCGTATCAGTTTAATGGTGCCAGAATAACGGATTCAAAGATACATATCAAGCTTTGCTCCCTGGTCGGGTCGGGCAGGCTCGTTGCCCTCGCCGCGGCTCATCCCAGGGCCGATGCGGGGACTCCATCCGTTTGCGGAGACTGTCTGGTAGTGGGGTCCGATATTTTCTGTATAATGGGGGCAGCAAGACGCAGAACCAGCGGCCGAAACCGACTAAACATTTAGGAGAAGCCAACGATGACCAGTGAATTGTTGATTCTCGATGAAAAGCCACCGGCACGGCACCTCATTGCCGGCTGGAAGAGGCAATGGTCTGATGGGGGGAATATTTCCAGTGGACTGCCCCAGTATTTGGTTGACCAACTAGGAGCCAGGAAAATCGGACGCATGGGGCCGGAAATTCAGAAGCTATGCTACCCCTTCCAGGTATCGGGGACGCATGATTCCTACCGGCCGGCCGCTGCCTTCCAGGAGGGCCTGCCCAGTGTGCCGATGCACTGGGATAACGATTTTTATGACGCCGGTAATGGCCTGATAATTTTCATTGGTGAAGAGCCCTGGTTCGACCTGGATAGGTACGGAAATACTTTCTTTCAGGCGGTAAGGGAGTTGGGTATTGAGCAAACCGTCACCGTTGAGGGTTATAACGGCCCAGCTCCGCCGGACTTGGAGCGGCGGGTTGGTTGTGTTTATAGCCGCGCCGATATGAAGGAGTCTCTGGAGAAATACGGAATTCAGTTTTCGAATTACGGGAGCGGCGTCCGACAAGGTCCTACGGTGGGTATGGCTCTGGTCAATCTGGCCCACTATCGCCATCCGGATTTGTTCGTGTTTCGCCTGGGTGCGATGGCCCCGATGTACCCCTTTTCCACTACCGGCGGCCAACCTGTGGGGATTGTTACCGACTACCGTTCCTTTTTTGACATAATGCGGCGTATTAAGGCTATGTTTAATCTGGACTTGGACTTGTCCGACCTGGAAACCCGGGGCAACATGGAATCGGGCCGAATGCGGGAAGTCCTGGAGCGAATTGGCAGTTCCAATCCCAAGGCAAAGGAAATCATTGACCGGGTGCGGGCTGATTATAGCTTTCTTCCTTTTGAAGAAACGGTGGAGCTGGCCCCGGGACTGGACCGAACTCTGGATGACATTCTCGGGGATATTCCGGAACCGCCCCCGGACCCCTAGTTGGTACACCTTCACGGAGAATTAGGGAACCTCTGAATAAGTCCGTGAACTGGGTGTTTATCTCTACCTGTCGTTCCTGACCCGTCGTTCCTGCGAAGGCAGGAACCTCGGTCCACAGCGTTTTAGGTTCCTTCTTCCGCGGAACGACGGGGTGAAGGCGCTGGAGTTTAATGACATAGTCAGAGTATCCTTAGAACCGCTTCCTTAAAGTTTTCAACACTTCAACACTTGGCGCCTTACCCGTTGGCTGCCAATTGGAGGATATAGCGTGCGATTGTCGGGGAAAACGGCCCTGATTACCGGGGCCAGCCGAAACATTGGCCGAGAAACGGCTTTGACCTTTGCCCGGGAAGGGGCCGACCTGGCGCTCAGTTCTTTGCAAAGTCAAAATGAGTTGGATGAGGTGGCCGCCGAATGCCGGGAGTTGGGGGTCAAGACCTTCACCGCGGTGGCGGATATTGCCGATTCGGCCCAATGTCAAAAGCTGGTGGCCGACAGCTTGAACGCCCTGGGCAAGATTGACATACTGGTCAGTAACGCCGCCATCAGACCGCACCATCCTCTGCTGACCATTACCGACGAGGACTGGCACCGGGTATTCGGGATTAACCTGCATTCCAGCTTCTATCTCTGTAAAGCCGTGCTGCCGGGGATGATGGAACGGGAAACCGGCAGTATCATCGCCATTGGTGGTATGGCCTCGATTACCGGACGCCCGGACACTTCCGCCGTTACCGCTGCCAAGACGGGTCTTTGGGGCTTTGTACGAGCGGTAGCCGCCGAATTCGCTCCCTACAACATAAGGGCGAATATGGTCAATCCCGGCAGTATTGATACTACCCGCCGCAACCCGGAATGGTTCGCCAGAGAATCCCGGCGGCCCACCGGGGATTCCGAACAAATGCGCCGGATACCCTTGGGTCGCCAGGGCACTATTTATGACATTGCCAACGCCTGCCTGTTCCTGGCCTCCGAGGAGTCATCCTACATTACCGGAGACCAACTTAACGTTGTAGGCGGTCGTTACCTGGTGGCCGCTTCTACGGACTAGCCTGGCCCAATCGTGTTTGACGTTTACGGGTTCGCGCCGAAAAGCACGCCGGCGCTTGCAACGGCAATTGAAGGGAATACCCAGAGTCACCGGACAGGAGAGTAACGGATGCAACCAATACAACGACAGGTAGTTAACACCGACGATGCTCCGCAGCCCCTGGGCGCTTATTCTCAGGCCATTCGGGTCAGGGCAGGGGAGCTGCTATACCTTGCCGGGCAGGTGGGAATAGACCGGAGCGGAAACTTGCCTGGCGACGGGGACGTGGCGGCCCAAACCCGCCAGACCTTCGAAAACCTGGGACAGGTTCTCCGCGCGGTCGGTGCGTCATTCAGCAATGTGGTGGAGTTCACCACTTACCTGGTGGGCCGGGAGTCGGTGCAGCCATTTTTGGAGGCGCGCGCCGCGCTTTTCTCGACCCTGTTCCCAGACGGCGATTACCCGCCCAACACTTTGCTGGTCGTTGACGGTCTGGTGAGGGAGGACTTCCTGGTGGAAATCAAGGCGGTTGCCGCCCTGCCCTAGGTCTAGGTCTAGCAGCGCCTCTTGTCGGCCCGCCGAGCCGAGTATTCAGTAATATCCCTGCGATTGGAAAGCCTCAATCACCGGCGGCACCAGCCGGTCGTAAGCCTGTTGTCTTCCCTTGTGCTTGAAGACCAACCACTGGACAAAAGCGGGGAAACCCCGGGATTTTGGATTCCAGCCTACAATCCATCGAGTGCCCAGACCGGAGGCCTCGAAGGTATCTATTCGGTCGGCCCAAGTGGATTCCACTGCTTCCATGAACCGCGATGAAGGCGGCTTGAAAGTGTATCTCCAACGGGTCGCGGCCTCGCTTTTCTCCTCAAATGTATAGCTGTCACCCTCCTGGCCCAACAAACGGCCGTATCGCTCCTCCAGCAGCCGAATATCCGGAGCGCCTCGGGCCGGAAAGGCGGTAACGTGACGGAAGACCTGCCCCGGCGGGGCCGGAACGAAAGCCTCAATTCTGAAAAGGGGCATAAGGTATCCTTGAAGGCATTTTATAGCGGTTGCCGGAAGTTGCCGGCCATATCTCGGCTCTACAAATTTTCCGGGGCATTCGGGCCCGTTTGGGGTCGGTCAGGGCCGATCGGCCCCGACCGGGGCCGGTCCCCAGCGAGCCAGATAGGGCCCCAGCCGATTTCCGGTCTAATGTTGCTGACTTAACCGTCTTTGGCTCATTTTCTCCGGACTCAATTCCGCCTGGGCTAACCCCGAAAGTAGGGTATCACTTGTCGGGAGACAAGCTCCATCTGCCGGTACAGTCCGGCGGCGTCCGCGGACAGAAAGCCGAAGATAAAATCTCGCACTCCGGCGTCGATCCGTTCCTCAATGGCTTTGATGCAGTCCTGGGGGGTGCCGGTTAGGCATAATGCCTGGGCAATGTCTTCGGCGGTCCGTTCCGGCGTCACGTAACGTTGGCCTACGTGGGACACCGCCGTGGCTAGCGCCTCTGCCCGGTCTTCGGATATGGCGGTTGGCTGATTCAGTCCCCAGTGGAAGCCGGCCAGGTCCCTTCCCGCATCGGCGGCCATTTTCCGGACGGTCTCGTTGGTGGCCCGCAGACGGCGCACCGTAAACAGGTATGGGTACCAACCGTCGCCGTGCAGCGCGGCCCGTCGCATCGCGGCATCGCTGCGACCGGCTACCCAGATCGGTGGATAGGGCTGTTGCTGGGGACGAGGCAACAGGGTCACATCCTCAAAATTGAAGAACCGCCCCTGGTGGCTAACGTGTTCTTCGGTCCAAAGCCGTTTCATCACCTCCAGCATCTCATCGGTGCGCCGCCCACGGGTACGCACCGAAATGCCCAGGGCGTCGAACTCGACCTGTGTTCCCCGCTGACCACTGACGCCGATTCCGAAATCGAGGCGTCCCTTGGAAACCAGGTCAAGGGAAGTCACCAACTTGGACAGCATTACCGGGTGGTAAAGCGGGGCGATGACGATCCCGGTCATAACCCTAAGCGTACGGGTGGCTCCGGCGGCGGCGGCCATTACCGGTATATTTAACAGGGTGGGCCGCGGCGGGTTGCCGTCCATCAGGTGCTCGCCGGTAGTGATACGGTCGAATCCCAGTTCCTCGGCTTTCTGAGCAAACTCCACCACATCCCAGTATTCTTCCACGGTGAAGTTGCAGCCGAAGGTAACCTGCGGTGTGGGCATGACTACTCCTTAACTGAACGTAGGTCGATGGGCGTAATGGGTCAGGTATTGAACGCTGCATATCATTATCGCTGCATATCATTGTAAGGAAGCAAAACGGGCCTGGCAACAATCGGCCAACCAGACGGCCCACCGGTTCGGATTCTTTAGCCCGGTATCACCCAAAACCGTACCTGGTTTTGCCATACCTGTTACGTGCCCAATCTACGATTCTGAAAATACCGGCTCAGGTGGTACCCCTGAAGACTTCGGTGTCGGGGCGGAAAGCGGCCCAGGCAAACCAGAAATGGTTGGCGTGAATTACCGGGATTAGCTGTTGCCCGGTCAACGGACCGGCCACCGCCTGCCCCAGGATGTTCCATCGGCTGCCGGTCTCCTCATCTTCAAACCCGCTATCCAAAGCGCGGAAGGTTAGCCGCTGTCCGTCCAAACCTCTTTCAAAGACGCCGGTGGCCCCGACCTCTTTCGATTCGCCGATGAAGCTTCCGTCCAAGGCGGAGCGGGTGCCGGGCTTGAAGAAGATCACGAGGTCTTTTCCGTCAATGGTATGGTGGATAACGCCCTCGGTCTCCAGCAAGGGGAAGGGAAAAGCGACGGATGAGTCTCCCAGGGTAAAGGCCGCAACACGCTCCATCGGGAGCAATCGGTCGTCCTCAGCCCCAAAGAAGAGGAAAGGCGGTTTGTCCACCCGGTCGTACCCAACATAGGGATTAAACCCGTAGTTGCGGCTGAATCCGGTTTCCCGGGACAAAACCAAAGCATCCGGGTGGCTGTCCCGGAAATCTTCCCAGGAAATGATGGCAGCGGGTAAGAGATTCAGATTTTTTCCGGTCAGTTCCCCCACAATGGCATCCCCGGTTAGCTGCTGCCACCAGGACTCAGTTTGCCGGTCCCACATAATCAGGTCGCTGTTTCGCAGGTTGCCGGATACCCCGAAGTCATAGACCACGTCGCCCAGCCGGCGGTCAAAGACAATGGCCGAGTTGCACAGGGGGCAAAAAGTGGCAACCACCGGAACTCCGCCCACGGTGTCATTCACTATTTCATGCCAGGTCAGAATCTGTAACGGGTATGCCTTGGCCTCGCCGTTTAGCTCAAAGGAGATTACCGGTTCCTTTGCTTCCAGCCAGGCGTCGGCCTGCTGAACTGAAGTGAAGCTTGGGTTGTCCAACGGAGGGATCCCGTCGCGAGGCACGCCCCCGGAGAATATTTCGTTGTAAGGTACGCTCCGCTTGCTGAAGTCGGTCTTCCAACTGCCGGGGTAAATCTGGGCCGATCGCAGCTCTTGTTCCCACTCGGCAAGAGGTTTCGTTGGGGCCAATGTTGGGCGCGCTGTGGCTTCGGGTTCAATGGTTTCGGAGGCTGTCCTGGGAACTGAATCCGATTTAGACGCTGTCGCGGCGGTCGCCGGCGCCGAGGCTGCAAAGTCTGCCGCAGCAGCGGAATCGAGGTCCGCCGCCACTTTAGGAGCTTCAAGAGTATTCGAAGAAGTTGCATCGCCGGCAGGGGCGGCGGAGGACCCGCAGGCCAGGCAAGCCACTGTCACTGCGGCAAGAACCAGGCAGGCGAGGCCGGCCGAGATATTGTGGTCAATTTTCATTCCCTGCTCTCCACCCCTTCCTGCCCACCGAGGGCTACAATCGTGGCAAAGCGTTCCCTATTGGGTCAGGCGCTTGCCCGTAATTACGTTGCCGGAAAGCCGCCGGATTGGCCTGCGTCACTGGGCCCTGGGCACTGGGGCAAGCCTACCTTAGGCTCCGGTCAGGGTCAAGGCTGTCCGGTATTTCCCCTTTCAGGGAATCCGAGTAAAATAGGCGTCAGTATTAACCGGCGCTGGGACCACCGCGCTTCAGCCGTATAGCTGGATAGCCGCCGACTCGGTGAAATTCGGGAATCGGGCGTTATGGGTGGCAGATAAGGGGCCGGCGCCACAGGAAGCATGGGGGATTTATGACCGTTGAATATTCAGAAACTCGACCGGCGGATGAAGCGGCTATATTGCGTACGGTGGCCGCGCTGCAATCCCGCAACGTCGAGGCCGTGGTGGCCGAGGACGGTGACGACGCCAGGCAAAAGCTGATTGCAATGATTCCCGACGGAGCGGAAGTATTTAAAAGCACTTCGGAAACCCTGGATACTATTGGTTACTCCGACTATTTTAACCGGACCGACCGCTACAAGAACCTTAACCGGGAAATGGCGGCAGAAACCGACCGGGAGCGGCAGCGGGAACTGCGTCGGCTGGCCAGCGTCGCCGAGTATTACATCGGCAGCGTTCATGCCGTTGCTGAGACCGGGGAAGTGATAGTCGCCAGCGGTTCCGGCAGTCAATTGGGAGCCTACGTTTACGGCGCGAAGCAGGTTGTTTGGGTGGTTGGCGTCCAGAAGATTTGCCCTGGCCTGACCGAAGCCATCGCCCGGGTGCGGGGCTTTTCCGTCGAGCGGCACCACCAATGGGCCGAAGAAAGCGGCAGAACCGCCGGTCCAATGGGCAAGCTAATGATATTTGAAAATGAACAAGCCCCGGGTCGGGTTCGTATGGTGCTGATTAAAGAAGCCGTGGGCTGGTAATCCTAATCCATAAATCGAGCCGCGGCGCCTGGAAGCAGCAAGTTGACCGGCCTTCCCGGTTCAATTACCATAGGCTACTGCGGTATCAGGGCACCAGGTTCATTCGATAACTAAACCAGGTAACAAGACCGGCAATGCAGGAGATGGAAAATGGCTACTACTCAGGAAAAACTTTATGACGTGGGCGGTGTAAACCTGTCCCGACCCTTCAAGATTCGGCGATTGGGCCATTTCGGCTTTAACGTTAGCGATATGGAAGCCGGTCTTCGGTTCTATAAGGACCTGCTGGGATTTAAAGTATCGGACCACTTGAACTTTAAGGGCAACCCCCAGCGGGCCGAAATTTTGAAGGATGTTCCGGATAAAGACTGCCAGGGCGCTTTTATGCACCACGGCGGCGATCACCACTCCTTCGTCCTCTTCCCCAAGAAAGCCCTGGACGTGCTGGGCCGGGACAGCGGACACAACGGCGACGGCGACGTTACCATCAACCAGATTACCTGGCAGACCGGCTCCCTGGCCGAGGTGGTGAACGGGCATCTTTACTTTGATGAAATGGGTATTCCCATCCGTCGCACCGGTCGGGATATGCCGGGAAGCAATTGGCATACCTATGTTTGGGACCCGGACGACAATATTAATGAACTGTACTATGGCATCGAACAAATTGGTTGGCTGGGTCGCAGCAAACCCCGCACGATGCACTACCGAGGCTTTTCCGACGCTCCGAGCCTGCCCCAAATGTCGGAAGAGGCGGAAGTGGAAGAAGCGGTTGATAAGGGAATTGAGATCTTTGCCGGCACCCGCGATCGGGAAACCATGCCGGCCCGGTATGATGTAGAAGGGATACTGCTGCCCCGGCCCTTCAAGATTACCAAAATTGGCCCGGTGAACTTGTTCGTCAATGATCCGGAGGCGGCCCGGGACTTCTACGTCAGCCGATTGGGGTTTGTGGTTACTGAAGAGGCGGATTATCAAGGGCACCGCGCGGTATTCTTGCGCAACGGGAACGAACATCACAGTCTGGGCCTGTTCCCTAAGGCGTTGCGGGCCGAGCTGGGTTGCAGTCCCCATACGTCTTGTATGTCCTTCGGCGTGGAGGTTGGAACCTACCAACAGTTGCGCAACGCGGTTGCATTTCTAAAGGAGAAAGGGGTTACTTTCAAGGAAATCCCGGCAGAGTTGCACCCGGGTATTGATTATGCTGCCTTTGCCCAAGACCCGGATGGTCACTTGATTCAACTCTATTACTACATGGAGCAGCTAGGCTGGGAAGGTAAACCCCGGCCCAAGGAATTGCGCCGTTCCGTCGGCGGCAGCGACGAATGGCCGGAAACCCTGGAGGCCATGTCCGACACTTACGTTGACCAGGTATTTCAGGGGCCTTTGGGTTAAAGCAGGGGTAATACCGGCCAGATACCGGCCTATGGCCGGCCCGCTGGATTGCCCTGGCGGTTGACCCGCTGGACGACCTGTTTCGGGTGGGCCGATTTAAGAGTTGGCGGCGCCCAGCGGCGGGCAATTTTCACTATTCAGGAGGGGTACACCATGCAGCAGCTTACCAGCAACGTTTTCGTGCAAACCCAAACGCGGGGTTGCAATTTCGGGTTTGTCACTACTTCCGATGGGGTGGTGATGATTGACAGCCCCCACAAACCTACTGACGCCCTGGCGTTGAAGGCGGAAATTGCCAAGCACGGTCAATTGCGCTACATCATTAATACCGAACCCCACGGCGACCATTGGACCGGCAACGCCTTCTTTGATGCTCCGGTTATCGCCCATGAGGGAGTCAGGACCCGTATCCTGGAAACGGATATGGAGGAACACCTGGAGCGAGTGGCGAACTTCGGGCCGGAGGAGGCGCCCCTGCTGTCGGGTTACACTCCCAACGTGCCGATCATCACTTTCAAGAACGGCATGACGCTGCGGGTTGGCGACCATACCTTCCGCATGATTCATATGCCGGGCCACACCCTCTACCAGGCGGCCATTGTTATTGAGGAAGAGGGCGTCGTCTTTACCAGCGACAACATATTCCACAAAGTCCAGACCTGGCTGCATGAGGCTAATCCGGACTTGTGGCTGGGTGCACTGGAGTCACTGCGCAAGCTGAACGAGGATATATTCGTCCCCGGCCACGGCGAGGTGTGCGACAAGGGCTATCTGGACGAGCAGGGTTCCTTCGTATTGGAATGGAAGGAATACGTCAAAGGGGCCATTGATATCGGGATGACCAGAGATGAGGCCGCATTAAGCCTTAACCGGCTGGTTGACCGCTACCCGATGGACGTGGGGCAGGCGGCCCTGGCCCCGATGGTAATGCGAATCAGCGCCGCCAATCTCTATGACTATTTGACCGGTTCCTGGGCGCCGCCCAAGCCGCCCAGCTTGGCGCTACGCCCCCGGGGAGTTTAGCTTCAGTCACGGTATCCAGGCCAAAACCAGGGGCGGGTGAATCACTTTTCACCCGCCCCTTTTTGGCCTTTGCCCGTTTGCCGGCCTGAGGAATGCCCAAAGTCCGGACGATGGGCTAATCTGCCAAGTTGCAGTCCGCCAGACCTTTGCTTCCGGAGCGCTGTCCCTAGCCGGACTTGACCGTTACCGTCTTTTCCATGTAATGGGGCATAACTTCGGTGGAGAAGAGCTCGATTGAACGCATCGCCTGCTCGTGGGTAATGTCGCCCCACTGGAAGGAACAGACGAAGTAGTTAGCGCCGGTTTCCAGGTATTCGTCCATGTATGCCCGGATGGTAGCCGGAGAACCGGCGATAGCCCCGAAACCGGCGCCGGCTCCAGTGGCGCGTCCGTCACCCAGTCCGCCGCTCAGTTCGGAGCGCCGCCGCTGTCTTTCCGAGTCCTCGATGGATGCGCCAATGTCCCTCCGTTCCTCCTGGGGAAGGTCACGCGGCGGAGCAGCGGCGGGGCGCGGGTTCATGTTGGTGCCGTAAAATTGGGTAAGGCCCCGGCGTTCCACTTCCAACCGGCGGGGAGTTCCCAGGTTATAGCGATACGCTTCCCACGCCGGAGCGGCGTCGGCCTGGGCTTCCTTGTCGGTTTCGGCCAGCAACAGGTGGTTAACCAGGCCAATCTTCGGCTCAGTTCCCTGCACGGTCAAGGCGCCTACTCCCTGGTGGCGTTCCCACTCTTCCCGGTAACGCTTGACGTTGGCCTCGAACCCATCCAACGAGCCGACGATGATGGTGTTCATCCCGTCAATTGCGGCGGTTTCAACGTTGCGCATATACCAGAAGGGAGGGTACGGCTTCTGTATCGGCCGCAATCGCATCGGGAGGTCGTCGAAACGGTGAAACTCTCCCTCGTAAGTCAACTGGTCGTGGCTCAGACCTTCCTGGATAATATTTAGCGTCTCCACATAGCGGGCCTGATTAATCTCAACATCCGAGTCCTGGCCCCAGAAAAATGCCTCCAGAACGCCGCCGCGCCCAACGCCCAACTCCAGCCGGCCGTTGCTTAAGTGGTCCAGCATACTGATTTCTTCAATCAGCCGAATCGGGTGATGCAAGGGCAGCACGTACACGCAGGGTCCAAAGTGCAGGGTAGTGGTGCGCTGGGATACCGCTGCCAGGAAAACGTTCTGGGACGGCGCCAGGCTGTGCACGGCCGGAGTGTGGTGCTCGGCCAGATGGTAGGAATAGAATCCGGCCGCTTCCAGGCGTTCAATCTGGTTAAGCCGCAAGTTGTAAATCTCTTGTAATTCCATACCGGGGCAAGGTTCGATGTGATCGAAAACGCCGAATTGAAGGGCCATTGGTTGCTCCTTTTGCGATTCTTAGAGAAAATGCGTGAAATGCCAGGCAGTCCCCACCTGGGGGGCAGGGCCAATACAAAGCCAATTCTGCATTTATTTTACTACCCTAGTCAACCGAAACCAAAGCTGGGGCGGCGTCTTTCTATGGTCCTGGCTCAGGTTTATGCACGCTCTCACTGGGCTTATCGAAGGACGGGTTCCAGCGCCCGCTCATCCAGGGCTTGTCGAGGGAAAGGCCCACCGGGAGCCGATTTCCCTTGATATTTGAAAGGTCACGGAATGTGGGCAGGCAATCGCTTTTGAAACCCTATCACCGCATTGGCCTGGTGATTCGGGTCAATCTACGGCAATGCAGAAAGCCGGTGAGAGCCAGCGTTGGATTGTGTTTCTCGCTGTTGATCTGCTACCGCCCTTCACGAATAAAGTCGGCGGCGCGCTCCGCAATCATTATTGTGGTGGCATTGGTGTTGGCCCGGGTCACCTCCGGCATTATGGAGGCATCAATTACGCGTAACCCTCCCAAGCCGTGGACTCGACAAAACTGGTTCACCACCGCTCGCTGGTCGGTTTGCGGCCCCATCCGGCAGGTTGCCGAGGTATGGCCCGCAATACCGGCGCCTTGCTGCAGCCAGGCGTCCAGAGCCGCGTCGTCGTTGAGGATGTCGGCGTGGGGCGCCACCCGCTCTCCCAGCAAATCTGCGAATGCCGGGTGCTCGAACAATTGGACGCAGCGGCGAACCGCGCTCCGCATTCGGCTCAAATCGCGGGGGTCGGTCATAAATTGGTAGTCCAGCTCGGGCTGCACGGAGGGGTCGGCGGAGGCAAGCCTTAACTCTCCGACGCTAAAGGGCAGTTCCAGCCGGCAGCCGATGCGGATGTCGGGAGCTTCTCGGCTTTCCGGATAGGAAGTAGTCGGTTGGACCTGAATGTCGTTGCGGGTGTCGGAGCCTTCGGCGGTGAACCGAAGCCCAACCTGGTTTCGGGGCGCGTCCGGGTCGGGGCGGTGGTCTTCGTGCGAACGAAACCTGATCGAAATCGAGGGGTGGTTTTTCATGTTCTGCCCCACGCCCTCCAGGTGGTGAACCGGGGCAATCCCCATTTGGTCCAGGTGGCCGGCCGGCCCGACTCCGGAGAGCATCAATAGTTGCGGTGAGGCAATTGCGCCACCGCTAAGGATAATTTCCTGCCCTTCCGCCACGAAAATCTGCCCGTCGCTCTCCACTTCAACGCCGGTGGCCTGCTTGCCATTGAATCGAACTCGGCGTGCCAGCACGTTTCCGCGGATCGTCAGGTTCAGGCGATGCCGGCAGGCGCTCAAATAGGTTAATGCGGTGCTCATCCGCACGCCGCCGGGGTTGTTCAGTGGAAAGGCGCCGACTCCGGTGGCCTCCGGATGGTTCATATCCGGGTCATCGGGGAATCCGGCGTCAATGCAGGACTGATAAAAGGCCGCCTGTAGGGGCAGCCAGGTTTCCCGTGGATGGCGCCGCACCGGGATGGGTCCGTCGGAGCCGTGAAAATCGTCCCGCACGTTGGTATCATTTTCCAGTTTGCGGAAATAGGGCAGCGTTTTTAGATAACTCCATTCATCGTTTCCCGCTGCGGCCCAACCGTCAAAGTCCTCAGGCATACCCCGCAGAAAAATCTGGTGGTTGATGGCGCTGGAGCCTCCGACCACTTTGCCTCGGGCCACGTGCGTCGCCCCCGGTCCTTGGGGAGAGGAGAGGCCTTTGAATGACCAATTGTACGCCGCCCCCTCCGCTGAAGCGGCCTGGTTCATGTCATACTTCAATTCGGCGGGCAAGGTTTCCGGGTCCGGGTAGTCCGGGCCGGCCTCCAATAGTAATACGGAGCGGCCGGGATCTTCGGACAGGCGGTTGGCCAGGACGCAGCCGGCCGAACCGGCCCCGACGATTATAGTGTCATATTTCATTCAACAAGATTCCTTTCAAACCAGATTCTTGACTATGCCAGCCGGCTAGCCACAAAAACTCGCGCTCCGCAGCTCATCTTCCGGGAGGAGGAATGCTGCGGTGATTGCCCCGCTCAATGCTGCGTACCTCCTCGCATCCGGCGGAGGCGTCGCTGCCCTCGCTGCCGTTGCACTGGTCCATCGCTCCCTCTCCACCATCCAGGAAGTCATCCCCGTAATGGCCGACCAGAGAGTCATTGCCTTCCTTTCCCATGATGATGTCATGTCCGCCAAAGGCAAGGATGCCGTCGTCGCCCTTATCGCCAACCAGCACATCGTTTCCGGTGCTGCCCAGGAGAACGTCCCTCCGGTAAAAGCCGAACAGGCGTGCCAGCAGGTCGTCCTCCACTGGCAAAAGGGATCCGCCGATTAGGATATTGTCGCCCTGATTGCCGGACAGAAAGTCGCTCCCGGCCTGGCCAATCAATAAGTCGTCGGCGTCATCACCCCGTAGAAAATCGTCGCCCGATCCGCCGATGAGTTGGTCCTCGCCGTCACCGCCCAGCAAGAAATCATTACCGGCGCCGCCGATGATCAGGTTGCTGCCCGAGCCGGCGCAAAGAATGTCGTCACCGCCCTTGCCGTTGATTCGGTCGTCGCCGGCCCGGCCCAGGATGACATCCGGACCGTCGGTGCCTACCAGCACGTCATCGCCCGGTCCGCCGACCAGGGTTGCAAATAACCCCAGGCAAATGACGTGCTCTTGCTCGTCAACTTCATCCTGGGCGTGAAAAATAGCGGCGTCCAGGCCTTTGTCCTGCAAGTAGCCAATCGTTGGTACGCCAATAGCGCTATTCTCGAACGCCGGTGGTCGGGCCGAACCGGCTTCGGTGTCCCCGGCGCCCCAAAAGAAAAGGGAAGCAATCAGCAATAGAATTGCCCCGGTAGCTCCAATAAATCTCTTTGGTGGCATTAGTCTCCCTGTCCGGTCCATTTATTCCTGTTCTTCGCGGGCAGCCAATTGTCGGAACGGAAGCTTGGCAAGTAATGAAGCCATTATAGCTGCTAATAGGGGCCGGATGGTAAAATCGACTGAATGGTCCTACTTGCCTTGGCCCGATTTAGTCTCAACTCATTATAGCAAGACTTACAATATCTCATGAAGAAACGATGAGACGCGCCCTTATCATTCGCCACGCTGCACCGGAAACGCTTGGCGGAAACTATACCGCCCTGCTTGAAGCAGCGGAGTTTTCGCTGGACTTTGTCAATGTCTTTGAGTCCGCGCCGCACTATGACCGATTTTGCGCCCCGGGCTTATCGGAAATCAGCTTGGTTATAGCTCTGGGCGGCTCCATGTCCGCCAATGACGACTTTCCGGCCCTGAACCAGGAGCGAGCCTACCTGAAAGCTGCGGTAGAGCAGGGGATCCCGGTATTTGCCGTTTGCCTGGGGGCGCAGCTACTGGCAACTGCTTTGGGTGGAACGGTTGAACCGACCGGCGGCTATCAATTTGGCCTGCGTAAAATATTGGTTACCGCCGAGGGGGATGCCGACCCGGTATTTGGTCGGATAAGGGCGCCGCTGGTCCCTACGCTGCACGGAGAATGCTTTTCCATACCGGCCGGAGCCATAAAGTTGGCCGAGGGGTATCTGCTGCGCCGAGATGGAACTTACCGGAAAATCAATATGGCCTACCGCTTTGGCAATTCCTACGGTTTTCAGTTTGAGCCGCAGCTGACCCTGGACGAGTTGAAGATTTGGAACCGGGAACTTTTCGACGACTACAAGCTGATGGGCGATCGATTTGATCCGGCCGAGGAAGCTGCTCGCCACCTCCGGGAATTTTCTAAGTATGCGCCCTTCTACGAGGCTCAGATGGGGGATATGCTTCGCGCTTTCCTGGCGAACGCCGGGTTGGCGCCTGCTCACGACTGCGGCGGTAGTCATTGACTTTACGCGCAAGTTTGCCGCTGTACTCCCTTTGAATAGCTTACAAATCTATTGAAGAAAGCAACGCCTAACAGAAAAACGGCATCTGAAGGCAAAGTTAGCCCTACAAGCTAATTTATCCAGGGGCAAGTGGTCAATACCGTGGCAGCTAACATTAACCGGCCAACCACCGCTACCGCCTCTGCCCTAAGGCTGTGCTCCGCAAAGACTAGCCGGTCCGGGATGCCCTTTGGCGTTTGGTGGTATTGCCTACCTGGGCTATAATGGCCGAAGATATACGCTATATCTAAAGTTCCGGCCTGCGGGCGGAATATTAGGGCTGGCCCATGAACGCAATATATCTGGACTATAACGCAACGACGCCGATTGATCCGCGGGTAGCCGAAGTTATGCTGCCCTACGTCCACGAACATTTCGGCAATCCCTCCAGCAGCCACCCCTTGGGAGTTACCGCACGGCAGGGAGTTGAACGCGCCCGCCGCCAGGTGGCCGGGCTGTTGGGCTGCACCGAGGACGAGCTAATCTTCACCAGCGGGGGAACCGAGGCTAATAATCACGCAATCAAGGGCGTGGTCGGCGCTTACCGCAACCAGAGCAACCATATAATTACCTCAGCGGTGGAACACCCGGCGGTGACCGAGGTTTGCCGCTATCTGGAATGCCTGGGCTGCCGCATTACTTATCTGCCGGTGGACGAGTACGGACTGGTGGATCCTCGTCAGGTGGAAGCGGCCATCACTCCGCAGACCCGATTGGTTACCATAATGCACGCCAACAACGAAGTCGGCACTATTGAACCAATCGCTGAAATTGCCGAAATTGCTCACCGTCACGGCGCCCTGGTCCATGCCGACTGCGCCCAATCCGTTGGCAAAATACCGGTCCGGGTGGACGATTTGGGCGTGGACTTATTGTCCATTGCCGGCCACAAGCTCTATGCCCCGAAGGGAATCGGCGTCCTTTATATCCGGCCGGGAGTCCATCTGGAAAAGCTGATGCACGGGGCAAACCACGAGCAGAACCGGCGCGCCGGCACTGAGAATGTCATTGAAATGGTCGGCTTGGGAGAAGCCTGCGAGCTGATTGAACGGAACTTGCCCCAATACACTCAACGAATGAAGGAACTGCGTGACCGGCTGGAATCCGGTTTGCTGGAAATCGGGTCGGAGAGCCGGGGGCCGAAGGTTAGAGTAAACGGCCACCCCGGGAAGAGACTCCCTAACACTTCCAGCCTTAGCTTTAGAGGGCTGGAGGCTGACCGAATTCTGGCCGCACTGGAGAGTGTAGCCGCCTCTGCCGGCGCCGCCTGCCACAGCGACCGGGTGGAGGTATCCCAGGTGCTGGCGGCGATGAATGTACCGTTGGAATACGCCATGGGAACCATAAGATTTTCCGTGGGCCGGTTTACCACCGAAGAGGAAATAGACCGGGCTTTGGTCGAAATAAAGGGCGTAATTAGCTCCCTGGCTGCCCCGGTTGAGTCGATCCAGCCAAACCGGCCAGGTTAGCAAAACAGTATTCGCGCGATTTTCAATAGACCAGGCGGTAATCCAGGTAAAAGGAGATAGCAACATGAGCACACAGCCAAATCCGGGCGTTCGAGAAGGCGCTCTGGATGCCGGCGCCCTTGCCGACTTTCAGCAGGCCTTTGAGTCCCAGCCGTCCCATCGATTGATGCAGAACGTGGTGACTCAGCACGACGTTAATGATGTTGCCATGAACCGCAACATCGTTACCGAAGCGACCCATTCCTTTTCTACGGTATTGGACGACTGGGGAGTAACCAATCAGGCCCGCTCCGGCAGGTGCTGGATGTTCGCCGGTCTAAACCTCTTCCGGACTGAAACCAGGAAGCAGTTGAACGTGAAGGAGTTTGAATTCAGCCAGAACTACGTCATGTTCTGGGACAAGATGGAACGGGCCAACTATATCCTGGAAGCAGTGATCGAAACTGCCGACCGGCCGGTTGACGATCGGGTGGTAGCCTGGCTGCTACGGCAACCGCTGGGCGACGGGGGCCAGTGGGATATGTTTGTCAGCCTGGTCAAGAAACATGGGGTAGTCCCCAAGACGGTGATGCCGGAAACGGAAAGCTCGGCCAACTCGGCCCGCATGAACGCCGGTCTCAATTACCAGGTGCGTCAAGGTGCGATGAGGGTCCGCAACCTGTTTGCCGAAGAGGGCGGTCTGGATGCAATGCGCCAGGCCAAAGACGAAGCCCTGCGATCGGTTTACCGGATTCTCTGCATCCACCTGGGCAACCCGCCCGACAACTTTGACTGGCAGTGGAAAGACCGGGACGGGGAGTTTCATCGTGACGGCGCAATGACGCCCCTGGAATTCGCGGAAAAGTACATTTCAACACCGATGGATGACTATGTTTGCCTGGTGCATGACCCGAGGCAGTCCAACCCCCCGGGCCGTACCTACACGGTGCAATATTTGGGCAACGTGGTGGATGGTACGGAGATCAAGTACCTCAATGTGGACATTGAGCTGATGAAAGACATTACGATGCGAATGCTTCAGGACGGTCAGCCGGTCTGGATGGGATGCGATACCGGCAAGCAAATGCACCGGGATAAGGGGATCTGGGACGCCGACCTGTTTGATTACGGCAGCGTTTACGGCGCGGAGTTTTCAATGGACAAGGCGGCTCGGCTGGAGTATCACCAAACGGCGATGACCCACGCTATGCTCTTCACCGGCGTGGACGTGGTGGATGGCAAGCCGAGGCGGTGGCGGGTGGAAAACAGTTGGGATGACAAGGTGGGCGACAAGGGTTTCTTCCTGATGAATGACTCCTGGTTTGCCGAGTATATGTTTGAAATAGCCGCTCCCAAAAGTTATTTGCCGGCAGAGTTGCAGCAGGCCCTGGGCCTGGAACCCATTGTGCTGCCTCCCTGGGACCCGATGGGTTCCCTGGCTCTCTAGTAACGGGCCGGCCAACTCCATGTTCCGGCAGCCTGTTTTGGTTTACAGCCCGGCTTTTCGCCGGCTTCGTCGGTCGGGAGAAGAGCAGTAATAATGTTAAACACAATAGAGGGAGTGCCTTAACATAAAGCCAATTGACACTAAACCTTGGGAGTAGTAATCTGCAATCAGGAGAGTCTCCGCCTCAAAGCAGGAAAGAGGGGCAGGCTCGTTGCAAATTGGTATGACACCTATATTTTGGAGGGATACTTATGCCTTATGAAGGTTTGATTGCGGAAACGGTCAACATTCGAGGACACAATGGCGACCTGATTGACGCTTACCTGGCTCGCCCCCTTGGCTCCGGCCCCTTCCCCGGCGTGGTATTGATTCACCATATGCCCGGTTGGGATGAAGCTTCCAAGGAAATGGCCCGAAAGCTGGCCTATAACGGGATTGCCTGCATCTCCCCCAACCTGCATTTCCGGGAGGGTCAGGGTGATCCGGTAGCCAACAGCACCAGCGTCCGCGAAGCCGGCGGTATGCCCGACGACCGCACCCTGGGCGACGTGGCAGGAGCGCGGGATTACTTGCGCACTTTGCCTTACCATAACGACAAGGTTGGGGTCATTGGTTTCTGCTCCGGTGGCCGCCAGGTTTATTTGGTTGCTTGCCGATTGGATGGCATTGACGCGGCGGTGGACTGCTGGGGCGGTGGTGTAACTTCCGTGCCCGACGGAGAACTGGAACTCTCGCGGCAGCCGGTTGCCCCGGTGGACTACACCGCCGGCTTGAACTGCCCGTTGCTGGGGTTGTTCGGCAACGACGACGCCCGGCCCTCGCCCGCCGATGTAAACGACTTGGAAGCGGCGCTGAAGGCAAACGGCAAGGAGTACGAGTTTTTCCGGTATGACAACGCCGGCCACGGCTTCTTTGCCGTTGACCGTCCCAGCTACCGGCAGGAAGCTGCTGTAGATGGTTGGAAGCAAGCGCTGCGCTTCTACAACACCCACCTGGCCTCCGGTGCGGGTTCCCGGGAAGCCGCCGGTGTTGCCGACGACTAACCTTAAACTCCGGCTGAATCCTCCCGAGGGGAAGCGGCCAATCCGGTAAATCAGGGAAACGCCACGGGTTCTAAAAAGCCCGTGGCGTTCTTTCTTGCGGGGGTACGAGTTAATGGGCTCCGTCAAGGCATTGACCAAATTACAGCCGGGTAAAACGGAAATAGGGCCTGGTTGGCGGTCCTTCCCAATGTCGTGGATTATCGGAGTTGACAACTGTCACGTCTGCGTGTTAGCTTTTGGAAGTAAAGGCTATGATGGAGACGAGTAGTCAAGCTGCGGCGCTCAGCGAGCCTGGTTTGGTGAGAGCAGGTACGCCAACCTTGTCGAAAATCCCTCCGGAGCTGCCAGCCCAACGGCCCCAGAGTCTCGAATTGAGGATGGGCGCCTAGTAAGCCGGGCCGAGGTTCGTCGCTCGTTATCCCTGACGGGGCATGTTAGTGCCGGCTAAGAGAGGTCCGGTTCGCCGGATAAATAGGGTGGTACCGCGGGAACATAGATGTCCCGTCCCTATGGGGGACGGGGCTTTTTGTTTTGGCTGCGGGCCGTCTGCCAACACCTTTCTCAGCGGCAGAAGGTTAACAATTTGGAGGCTGCTGTGAAGCTAAAGGGTTCGGAAATAATTTGCGAGAGTCTGCTCCAGGAAGGAGTGGATGTATTGTTCGGGCATCCCGGCGGGGCAATTCTTCCCTTCTACGATGCCTTGTGGGGCTACCCCCAACTGCGCCATATACTGGTTCGCCATGAGCAATCCGCCTCCCACGCTGCCGACGGTTACTCCCGCGTCACCGGAAAGGTTGGTGTTTGTGTCGCCACTTCCGGCCCCGGGGCGACCAATTTGGTCACCGGCCTGATGGGCGCCAAGGCTGATTCGGTGCCAATGATTGCCATTACCGGGCAGGTAGCCCGTACCGCCCTCGGCTCGGAGGCCTTCCAGGAATGCGACATCTGTTCCATTGCCTCGGTGTGTACCAAGCGGACCTATCTGGTGATGTCGGCGGCAGACTTGGCTCCAACCATCCATGAGGCTTTTCGGGTAGCTCAGGAAGGACGGCCCGGGCCGGTATTGATTGATGTACCCCGGGATGTGCAATTGGAATTGGCGGAGTTCGAGTATCCGGCGGTGCCCGAACTAACTCCGGATCCTTTGACGGATGAGACCAGAGAACAATTGGAGCATGCCGCTCGCTTAATTAACGAATCGGAACGCCCGGTTATCATCGCCGGCCACGGTGTTTTGACCTCCCACGCCTGGAATGAGTTGAAGGAATTGGCGGAGACCACCGGGATACCGGTCATCAACACTTTGCTGGGTCTCAGTAGTTTCCCCCGAAATCATCCCCTAAGCCTGGGAATGCTGGGGATGCACGGTATGTACTGGTCAAATATTGTCGTTGACCAGGCCGACCTGCTGGTAGGACTGGGTATGCGCTTTGACGACCGGGTGACCGGGAAAGTGGACACTTTCGCGCCCCATGCCCGCATAATTCATTTGGATATTGAGCCTAGCCAGGTAGGCCGGAATGTTCCGGTGGAGGTTCCCCTGGTGGGAGACGCCAAGCTGGTGTTGCAAGAGTTGGTTCCCCTGGTAAAGTCCGTGGACCGGCCGGAATGGATGGCTTATATCGAGGGTTTGAAGGAGCAGCATCCCTCCCTGGCCATTCCCAAGACGGATACCCTGCTGGCGCAGCATGTCATGTCGGAAATAAACGAGCTAATCCAGGAAGACCCGGAAACGGTCGTGGTTACCGGCGTAGGCCAGCATCAAATGTGGGCGGCGCAGTTCCTGTTTTTCAATGGCACTAACACCTTCGTTTCATCCGGCGGTCTGGGGGCCATGGGGTTCGAGCTGCCGGCGGCGCTGGGCGCCCAAGTGGGTCTGCCGGATACGACGGTTTGGAGTATTGCCGGCGATGGAGGGATACAAATGACCTCCCAGGAATTGGCAACGGTATTCCACGAGAACCTTCCGGTGAAAATAGCCTTGATCAATAATGGTTACCTGGGCATGGTGCGCCAGTGGCAGGAAATGTTCTTCCAGAACCACCTGAAGGAAGTGCCGATTCCGGGGCCGGAGTTTGTTAAACTGGCTCATGCCTACGGCATACCGGCTATGAAGGTTACCCACCAGGAAGATGTGATGCCCGCCCTGCGCAAGGCCCAGGCTCATGACGGCCCCTACTTGATCGAGTTTGTGGTGGACCCGTCGGTGAACTTGTATCCAATGGTGCCGCCCGGCGGTTCGCTGGGCGATACAATGGAGGACCCGCTAACCGCTGCCACTCAGTCCTGAGTCGGTTGACCGGGTTGAAGGAAAATGCTTAACCGTCGGTAATCCGGGCCGACTGAGTAACCGGATGGCCGGAATGACGGTGAGGAGGAAGTTTTGGAAGAAGTAACTATCCTGGAAGCTTCACGGCGGCTCAACGTCTCCCAGGGTGTCGTCCGTCGCTACATACGGGAGGGAAAGTTGCAGGCGCGGCGGCAAACGGAGTCGGAAGGCCGGGCTTGGGTGGTAGAATTGCCGGAGGACGGTTGGCTCGACGAGGCCAAGCAACATATTAATAGTCTTGCCCAGCAGTTGACCCCCTGGTGGTGGCCTAATCCCAGACAGTCCGGCGAGGTGCATTACGTGGACAGTCTGGGAATAGAGGAGGTTTCGCCGGTCTTTCTCTGCGGTATAACCGCCCCGGACATTTGGCCGGCAGTGGGCCATGCCGAAGAGCAACGCTGTCCCATTTGCCTCCAGGAAGTCAAGTATCGAGGCTTTGCCCTGGAGACGCGCGAATAATAGCCCCAAATTTGCCGCTACGGAAAAACCATACTTGGGGAACCAAGGGGTGGAACCTCCCCAAGCTGGAACAATCGGGCTGACAAAAAATATCAACCGTTGGCGCCGTAAAGGCTGCATCGGTTGATGTTTTTTGGGGGATCGGAATTCGGCTGTTAGTTCCGGGCGACCCGGTGGCTAGCTAACCTGGTAAACCCAAACCTGATGCAGGACTTCCGGTTCCCCCTTGGGCAGGGGCTGGAAGGTATCGCTTACTTCGACCAGCTTCCACCGGCCCGATGACTCCAGGTCTTCCTGCTTTTCTTTGAACCCGCTTCCCAGGCGAGTGTCGGTCCGCAGGCTGAAGACTATATGGCCTCCCGGCTTGGTAACTCGAACCAACTCGTCCAGGGAACTGGCGGGAGCATGGCCCTGGGTAAACACACCGACTATAATCGCCGCGTCGAATTCATCGGTGGCGTAGTCCAGCCGCTCGCCCATAACCATCTGGTGGAAGGCCTGGTAGATGTTCTTGCTGCGGGCCACATCCAACATTCCCAAGGACAAATCCATCGCCGTCATTTTTCGGTAGCCCTGATCATAGAGGCACTGTCCTACCAAACCGGTGCCGGCGCCGGCGTCCAGGATGGACGCTTCCTGGGGCACGTACCTGGCAAAGGCATCGGAAGTGCGTTGCGGCGAAATCCAACCGAAGTCGGTTTCCAGGTCAGTATCGTATTCTTGCGCCCACTGGTCGTACCGTTCTTCCAGTTCCTTTTCGTTTTGCGATGAATAAACCCACTCAACGCGGTTTTGTTCGGTCATGCTCTTGTCCTTGAATGCGACAAATTGATGCGTTCGATTTGGCTACTTCTGGCAGACGAACATTGCCCAGCCCACCTCTTTACGGTCAACGGCCAGAGCGGTTTCGTTGTAGGCTTCGGCGAGGAAGTCAAACCGTTCGGGATGTTCTTGGTTACCCTGGGCGGCGGCATCGCTAAGCATTTGGTAGCTGGTCTTCAGATGGCGGGAAATGTCCTCGGCTTCCAGAACGTTGAACCCGACCGACTTCAAGGTGTCCTGGTAAGACTGGAAGCTGAAGTCCGTGTCGTAAAGCAGCCGCTCGTAAACGAACTTGCGGGCAGCCTCGCCAATGTTTGGCTGAGGCTTAATCAGGTCGTCAAAAACGAAAATCCCGCCCGGTTGCAATACCCGGTAAACTTCCCGGAGCACCGTTATTTTGTCCGGCACGTGATAAATGGTTGCCTGGCTCCAGGCACGGGAAAAGGTTGCCGCCTCAAAAGGCAAGTCGGTGGCCGATGCCTTTTCGAAAGCAATCTTCCCCTGTATTTGTGGCGTCTGCTCTTTCAGGGATTCAATGGCGTTGGCAATTCGCACGCCGCTCAGGTCAACCCCGGTGACGTGGCAACCCAAAGCCCGGCATACAGCAATCGCGGTGGTGCCGCTGCCGCATCCTACGTCAATCACCCTGGAATCGGAGTCCAGGCGCCCCCGCCGTTGCATCACCGTGTTCAGGTTGGCCCCGGCCTCCAGGAAGGACATATTGGCGCCGTCTTCGAACAAACCCCAATGGACACTGCCATCCTTGTCCCATAGGGCCCGGTAAACCGCATCCTCGTGGTCGTAATATTCTTCGGTTTCGGATTCACTATACCTTGATGGCATTCTCCACTCCCGACAAGTACTCCACAAACTCGTTAGTCTGGTTGACCAGAATTGCTCGGGGCTCCACCGGCACATCGGTAACTTCGAAGGCCATAATGATGACCTTGTTTCCGGGGTTGGTCAGCTTGGCGGCCGCACCCTGCACGGATATTATGCCACTCCCGCGGGCGCCGGAAATCGCGTACGTCTCGAAGCGGTTACCGTTGTCTATGTCGCAGATCAGCACTTTTTCATGCTCCCAAATATCCGACCGGTCCATCAAGTCCTGGTCAATGACGATGCTGCCGATGTAGTCTTCGTCGCAGTTGGTGACTGTGGCTCGGTGAATTTTCGACCGCATAAGTATTCGCATATAAATGTCTCCTTTGTTAGTTGTTTTACCGATTTCGAACAGGGCGATTAAGCGAAACGCAGAGGTGCACGGATATCACGCCAATAGCTGTAAAAAGCTTTGTCTCTTGGTAGCGAGAACCTGTTCAAGCGCTGGAAAGCCCGATTTTACCGGCATAGCCGTAAGAAGCCTGGACTGACCGGCTCGAAAGAAACTCTAAATGTGGACTTGGAAGTAGCTAAGGCTCGCAGGGAAGCTGGCGGTTGCGCTGAGAAGAGGTGTGCCCGGTGTGAGAAGCCGCCTCATCGCGATAATATCTGCGCCAGAACATACAACTGGAGTACTCAGGGCACTCCGGCGGACTAGAGTCAGGTTCAACCTGGGATTTACGTGATAAACTTACACGCATCCTTAATCCTCCACCCTTTGTTTTGGGTGCGTTCAAAGTGATATTATCTGTATTGGTAGAGGTTGTCAAACCGTACAATGAAGCAATACGGTCATATAATAGGTTTATTTGTTGGTTATGGTCTAAAATAGATCCATAATATAAGGATTATCGAAAGAACTGAGTAAATACACGGGTTATTTAGCATAATACCGCTAACATATGCCAGAAAGAAAACGAGGTTGGAGCTATGTTTGATTTATTGATTAATGGTGGTCGCATCATTGATGGCACCGGCCAAACCTGGTTCCGGGGTAGTGTGGCCGTAAGCGGGGATACCGTTTCCGTGTTGCGCGGCGACACTTCCGCAGTTGAGTCGGCGCGCATTATTGAGGCCAACGAATCCGTGGTCTGCCCGGGCTTCATTGATATGCATTCCCATTCCGACTTGCTGCTTTTGACCGACCCCAGGCACGAGGCTAAATTGCGCCAGGGTGTGACTACGGACGCTCTGGGAATGGACGGCTTGTCCTATGCTCCTACCTCTCCGGCCAAGTTGGAGCAGTTGCTTACTTACCTGGCGGCGGTCAATGGGAATCCTCCGCCGGATATGCGCTGGAGCAGCGTGAAGGACTTTCTGGACCTGTTCGATGGGAACGTGGCCTGTAACGTCGTTTACTTCGTGCCCCACGCCGCCATACGGGTTGAAGCGATGGGTTGGGATGACCGGCTGCCCAACGCGTCTGAGCTGGCCCGGATGCAAGAATTAGCCCGCCAGGGTATGCGGGACGGCGCCTTCGGTTTCGCCACCGGCCTGACCTATCCGCCGGGGGCCTATAGTGATACTGACGAGTTGGTGGCGGTCAGTGAGGCAGTCAAGGACTTCGGCGGCTTCTATATGACTCACGCCCGTTACAGCCTGGGCGACCGCCTGCTCGACCCCTTCCGGGAGGCGATAAATATCGGCCAACGTAGTGGGGTGCCGGTCCATATTTCCCATTACCACAATCCGGTGGACGGGATGGGTGAGCGGATGGTGGCCCTGGTGGATGAGGGCCGCAATGCGGGAATTGACCTAACCTTCGACCAGTATCCTTATGCCGCCGCCAGTACGGTGCTGCACTCCTTGCTGCCCTATTGGGTACACGCCGGGGGACCCGCGGTACTGCTGGAACGAATTCAGCAGCGGAGCATTCGGGACGAAATGGGAGACTCGGTGGAACCCCAATGGGGGTTAACCCTGGATCACTATATCTTCAGTCACGTCGGTTCGGACAAAAACAAGGAGTGGGAGGGTCGTTCGCTGGTTGACCTGGCCCAACATCAGGGTAAATCGATGGTTGACGCGATCTGCGATTTGCTAATCGAGGAAAACCTGAACGTTGCCTTTGTAGCCCGAACCGGAAACCCGGATAATATTCGCACCATCGCCAGGCACCCGGCGCAGATGGTTGGCTCGGACGGGCTGCTGACCGGCAGCCAGCCTAATCCCAGGACTTACGGCACTTTCCCTTACGTCTTGGGGCAATTTGTCAGGGAAGAGGGCTTGTTTCGGTTAGAGGAGGCGGTGCGGAAGATGACCTCCATTCCGGCCCAGCGGTTGGGGCTAACGGACCGCGGAATCATTCGTGACGGGATGAAGGCGGATTTGGTCATCTTCGCCCCGGAGCGAGTCGAAGCCAAAGCCACTTTTGAGCAGCCGAAGCAATACCCGGTAGGTATTGACTACGTTATTGTCAATGGACAACCGGTTATCGACCAGGGTATTCACACCGGTGCATTGCCGGGCCGAGCGTTGCGTTCCCAATAGCGGCAGCATATTTCCGGGACAGTGAATGTCCCGGCTTTTTGCTGTCCGGCAGGTCAATCTCCAGGGTACCGGGGACAATTCCCGACGTTGCCCTGGCGGGCATCGCGCCGCTGTGTAGTTGTAGGACTGCCCAGCCAGGTGACCCGGCAATCGTTGCCAGGGAAAATCAAATTGCCCTTCTCTGCGATACCTTGGGGATTGTCTCAGCGCCACATGACCATTTCGAGGACTAACACACCTAAAACAAACAGGCTTGACCGTGTTGCGGCCAAGCCTGTGTTGCGATATCGATTTCTCGGTTGCGTCCTGCTTTTTCCGGTTCACCCCGCCAACCGTGACTTTCGAGGTGAGGTCAGCGGCCTTTCCAGACTGGGGCGCGCCGCTCGGTAAAGGCCAGCACCCCTTCCGTGGCGTCCTCGGTATGGAGCACCACGTCCCGCTTGTTCTGGGCGTAAGCCACCCGCCTTTCCAGGTCCATGGCCGCTCCGTTTACTGAGGCTTCCTTGATTGCCGCCAAAGAAAGGGGAGCGTTAGCCACTATCTTTCGGGCAATTTCCTCGGCCTTGGACATCACCTCTTCTACCGGTACTATGTGATTAACCAGCATCAACTCGAGGGCGCGTTGGGCGTCAATGAAGTCGCCCGTAAAGAGGATCTCAAAAGCGATGTTCCGGGGCACCACTTGAGCCAGCAGGGCCGGCCCACTGACCGATGAAATACCCCGCTTGACCTGGGGCCAGCCGAACTGGGCCTCATTAGAAGCAATGCGGATGTCGCTGCCCAGGGCGATGCCGCAGCCTTGAGCCAGGCAGATGCCGTTGATCGCAGCGATGATGGGCTTCCAGATGTTGGATTGGACCACGTACAGGTCGCCGGTGCTGGGTCCTTCATTGGCCCGCGCATTGGCCATTGCCACCAAGTCATGGCCGGTGGAAAAGGCCCGTCCCCGACCGGTAACGATGGCGCAGCGAACTTCCGGGTTGTGCTTCACGTCCTGAAATGCGTCCCACAGAAGCTGGCGCATCGCCGGGTCTATAGCGTTGAGCTTCTCCGGGCGGTTCATCGTGATATAGGCGATTCCGTCTTTAATTTCGTATAACGCTTCAGGTTCGGTTTGGGTGGTCAAGGTTATTCCTCCTTTTTTCCTCGTAGCGAATCTGTTGAAAAGAGTGGCGTCTGTTTACTCGTGACTAGACCAATAGTTGTGAACGCGTTGGACCTCTCTCACCCAGTACACTACATCTTCGCTTCCGTCGTGCAATTTTAGGTCCTTGGCTAGACCAAAGAATCCTTCGCCAGGGATGTTCTCCACCTTTAAGACTACAACAGCCGACAAAAGCGGCCGACCATTTCTGTGTTCACTTCTGCTGATTTCGTCCAATATAGAGGCTATCCGGTTTCGGTCTGGAGGGAGACCCATGTCCAGGTCGGCCAGAGGGGCGATGTCTGAGTAGTAAGTAAGATTGCTACTCTTGGCGACCATGAGTAATTCTTGATAAATGGCTTCTGTGCCTGAGTCCATGCGGTCCCCCGTTACTAGATTATCCGCGAGCCGGTGGGCTTGGTGCCAATAACCCCGTTTTCCTCCAGGCCATCAATTTCCTCTTCGCTCAGCCCCAATAGTTCCCGATATATTTGCCGGTTGTGCTGACCGAGGGTTGGTGACGGCCAATGAATCCGGCCCGGCGTGGCCGACATCTTCCAGGCAAACCCCTGGTACCATTTCGGCCCGGCTTGGGGGTGATCAACGTAGTTAAAGGTGCTGCGGTCGGTGTAATGGGGATCTTCCAGCAGATCCGGCCCCCGCAGCACTGGGCCGGTAGGTATTCCTCGTTCCTGGAGCTGGCGGGTGATGTCCCACATATCCCGGTTTGCGGTCCATTCCCCGATAATCCGGTCCAATTCCCGCTGGTTATTCCGGCGGTCGGCATTGGTAGCGTAGAGCGCATCTGCCGCCAACTCCGGTCGGCCAATAACCTCGGCCAATTGTTGCCACTCGCCGTCGTTGGTGGCGGCAATGGTGACCCAACGGTCGTCACCGGCGCAGGGATAGGCGTTATGCGGCGCAACGTAGGGAGAGTGATTGCCTATTCGCTCCGGTTCCTGACCGCTAATCTGGTAGGCCAACGCCTCGCCGCCGATAAGGGATACTGCCGACTCTTGCTGAGAAACGTCAACGAACATACCCCGTCCGGTGCGGCGCCGGTAGCGCAGGGCGGCGAGCAGTACTCCGGCGGCGTGGGAGCCGGTGATGGGGTCGCCGTGATTAATGCCGGACTTCATCGGCCCGTCGTAAGCGTAGCCGGTCATGTGAGCCATGCCGGACAGTTGCTCCTGTCCTATCCCGTAGGCCACGTAATTTTGCCACGGCCCGCTGTTGCCGAAGGCGGGCATTGAGGCATAAATCAGATCGGGCCGGACTTGTTTGAGGGTTTCGTAAGTGTAACCCAGACGGGCCAGGCTGCCCTGCCGGAAGTTTTCCACCACTACGTCACTGATTGAAACCAGCCGCTCAAAGACGCGGCGGCCCCTTTCTTCGGTCAACTCCAGGGTAATGCCGTATTTGCTCATGTGGAGGCAGTTAAACCACCCATTGCGGTTCCAGGGCTCTTCCCCCGGGTCGGAGTCCGGGTAAGCGGCGATGCCGGGAGCCGGGCTTACCGGCCCGCGATGGGAATCGTAAACCCGCATGGATTCCATCTTGATTACTTCCGCTCCCATATCCGCTAACAGCTTGGTACAGTAAGGCCCGGCCCAAATACGGGAAAGGTCAAGAATGCGAAAATTCTCCAGGGGTTGTCCTTTGCTCAACTAAATGACTCCTTCGGCGTGGAGACGCTCAACGTCCTGACTGGAATAGCCCAGCCGCCCCAGGACTTCCAAACAGTGTTCGGCCAGCAGCGGGGCGCGACGGTAAACCCAGGCTTCCACTCCATCAATGGCCGGGCTGATCGGCGGGCCGGGGTACTTCAAAGCTCCGGCCACCGGATGCTCCAACTCAACAAAATAGCCCCGTTCCACCAACTGCTCCATCTCCAGAATGTCCTGCATACTGGCGACGAAGGAAAAGCCCAGACCGTGGTCTTGCCCGGCCTTGAAGATATCAACCTTGTCGTTTTCCAAAAGCCAGGGAAGCATCAGGGCGTCCACCTCGTCGGCGTTAAGCAGGCGGCCTTGCCGGGAGGCGAACCGAGGGTCGGCCAACTCTTCCCGTTCCATAACGTTAGCCACCTCGGGCCAGTTCTGGTCCGGCCCGGCGATAATTCCCACAAACCCGTCCTGGCAGGGGTAGATGCCCCAGGCGGCTCTACCGTAGCCCCGGTTGCCCACGCGGGTAAACTCCCTGCCGGAGTAGCTGTATTGCATCAGGGCGTTTTCCAATATGTTAGTGGCGTACTCGGCGATGGCCAGATCAATGTGCTGCCCCTCTCCGGTGTCTTCGGCATGGAGCAGGGCGGTCATAGTGGCAACAAAAGCATTTTGACCGGCGCCAAGTTGGGCCAACGGGGCGCCCTCTTTCAACGGTGGCTGGTCCGGTTCGCCGGTAATGTTCATCAGGCCGCCGGTGGCGTACAGGTTAATTTCTGCCGCTCTCCAGTCCCGGTAGGGTCCGGTCTGCCCAAAGTTGGAAATGGAGGTCATAACCAGGGCTGGATTTTGCCGGTTCAAGGCTTCGTAACCCAGTCCCAACCGTTCCATTACTCCGGGAGAGAAATTTTCAACCAGTATATCTGCGGAACGGGCCAGCTCAAGGATTATCTCCCGCCCCCGCTCGGATTTCAGGTCCAGGGTTATGCTCTTCTTGGAAGTATTGAGGTAGAGGAACCAGGCGCCGCTCTCCCCTTCCAGCCGTTTGCTGGCAAAGGGCGGGAGCTGCCGTATGGGGTCGCCGGAGCCGGGCCGCTCTACTTTGACGACTTCAGCCCCCAGGGTGGCCAGCAGTTTGGTGCAATAGGGGCCGGAAAAGTAATGAGTCAAGTCAATGACCTTGACTCCTTCGAGCAGTCCGGGCATAGGGTGTCTCCTGGAACAACCTTGGTTCAACGGTCCGAAACTAAACCTTAGTTATCGGGTTTCCAGGGTTGGCGGATTTCGGGTAGCCAACAGGGCGATTTTAGATGTATTGTTGCATTGGATATTTGGAAATGCAAGCGGAGTAGTCCGGCCCATACCCAATCCGGGGAAGGCCGCCTTTGGCCGGCATGGAGCCATAAGTTGTTGCTGCCGCGACATCGGTTTTGTGATATTCTGCCCACAATACACATCCTTAGCCAGCCCTTAAAAGAGGAATTAGCCAATGGAGCGACCGATTTTCCAACCGGTTGGCACTCCCCAGGAAGAATTGGATTCCCCGGCTCTGGTCGTGGATCTGGAGTTAATGGCCCGCAATATCGAGACGCTGCACCGCGTTTTCCGCGACGCCGACGCCAAGATTCGTCCTCATGTTAGTTGTCATCAGTGTCCTGATATTGCCCGTTTGCAACTGGGCGGCAGTGGCCATGCCGGAGGTATTGCCGTTAATTCCCTTGGAGAGGCGGAAGTCTTCGCCGGCGCCGGTTTCGACAACATCCTTATTGCCAATCGGGTGGTCACCCGTCCCAAAATCAGACGTCTGTGCGCACTGGCTCGAACCGCTGCGATTGCTCTGGCGGTGGACAGCCCGCGCAATATAGCCGACTTGTCGGAGGCGGCGACCGATGCCGGGGTGTCTCTGGGGGTTTTGGTGGACATCGATGCCGGGTACGGTTATGGGGGTGTAGCTCCAGGGCAGGAAGCCGTCGAGTTGGCCGCCGCCGTTTCCCGCGCTCCCGGCCTGGATTTTCAGGGAATTATGGCCTATGAAGGGCCCTTGCCGTTCACCGACCAAGCCGCTCTAAAGGCCGAAACTCTCCGTCGACTGCAGCCGGTGGTGGATACCAGGGAACGGCTGGAGCGGTCGGGCTTGCCGGTGGCCGTGGTCAGTGTTGGCAGCACCCACAACTATGACGTGGCGGCAGGTATTAGCGGAGTAACCGAGGTTCAAGCCGGGGTTTACCCGTTAATGGATGCCGAAAATTGCCGAATCCGCCCGGAGTTCGCGCCGGCGGCCCGGGTGCTTTGCATGGTTATCAGCCATCCGGTCTCCGGCCGCGCGGTGGTGGACGCCGGCCACAAGACAACCGGGCCGGATTTTGGCCTGCCCACGCTGGACGGAATGGACGGGGCCGCCGCAACCCGGTTCAGCGCCGAACACGGCGTTCTGGAATTGGAAGAGTCGGCCTCGGGGCGGCTGATGCCCAAGGACAAGGCCTGGCTGGTTCCTTATAACCTGGCCCTCTGTGTCAACCAGTTTGATTACGTTCGGGCGGTGAACAATGGCAAGCTGGTTGGCTATTGGCCCATCGCCGCTCGCGGCCGGCTGGATTAAATCCGGGCGGTCAGGGCAGCTTGCATTCCGGTGTCCGGGCGTCCTTAGCGATAAGTAAACATTGCCTTTTGGGGAGGATTTGAAATGCACCAAATCTATCGTCCGCAACCTGGAACTCCGCTGGAAGACCTGGATACGCCCTGCCTGATTCTCGATTTGGATGCTCTGGACCGTAACATGGGCGTAATCGCGGACTATTATGAGGGCCAAAGCAGCAAGTTGCGGGGTCACAGCAAGAACCATAAAACCCCGGCGTTGGCGCTGCGGCAAATCCGAAGGGGTGGCACCGTCGGCGGAGTCTGCGCCGCCAAAGTAGCTGAGGCGGAGGTAATGGTTCACGGCGGGATCCCCAGCGTTTTCATCACCAGCGAAATAGTTTCGCCGCTGAAAATCGAGCGCCTGTGTACCCTGGCCCGTCAGGCGGAAATGCTGGTGGCCTGCGACGATGCGGAAAACGCCCGCGACCTCTCCCGTTCGGCGTCGGCTCTGGGCGTTAATCTGGGGGTTGTGATTGAGCAGGAAACCGGATTGGTCCGCTGCGGCGTTCAAGAATTGGAGCCCGGAGTCGCCCTGGCCCGGTTGATTGACTCGCTCCCCGGCCTCACTTTTAAGGGAGTTATGAGTCACCAGATGATGGCCGAACCCTCTTCCGACCGGGAAGACCGGGTTACCGAGGCCCACCGCTTGATTCAGCCGGTGCTGGACCTTAAGGACGCCATTATTGCCGCCGGTGTGCCGGTGGAAATAGTCTCAACCGGCGAAACCTGGAGCTATGACGTGGCCGGTGAGATACCCGGTGTAACCGAAATTCAGGGCGGAACCTACCTGGTAATGGAGACCGGTTACGACTATATGTCCGATTTTCAATTCGCCGGCAAGGTGTTAACCACGATTATTAGTAGGCCCCGACAGGATTCGGCGGTCGGGGATGCGGGCGCCCGGGCCGTCGGCGGACTCAAGGGTCTGCCGCGAGTGGAGAATCGACCCGGCGTCACCGCGGCGGAAATGGATGCCGACCGCATAGTATTCCGTCTGGATGCCGGGGTGGAGTTGGAGATTGGGGATCAGGTTCAACTGATTCCGGGCCAGCAGGACGCCATGGTCAGCCGCTGGGACCGCTTCGTCGGAGTGAGGAACGGCGTGGTGGAGGCGGTTTGGGACATCCAGGCTCGCGGGTGTCATAACTAGGCCGTCAAATCGTTGGTACAGAGCGCCGACCGCCAAATTGCCCAACCGTTCCGGCCCTGATTGGGTCGCGGTTGGGTTAGTTTTACAATGGCAGAGCATTGTTGTCTCCGTTGAGCGGCTGCGGAGTTGTTCAGACCCGGTCAGACGGACACTGACATTAGTTCCTTGAGTTTCCTGGCGCTGCTGTGCGGCCCGGAAAGCACCGGCACCGGGCAGATTGCTTGCAGTCGGGTCAGGGCTGTGGACATCGAGAACTGGCCCAACAGCACCGCATCCACCTTGGGCGTCAGCTCATTGACCAGCTCCTCCAACCGCGTTCGGAACGCCGCTTCTCCCTGAGTTCGCAACAAGGGAATCAGTTCCCCGGCCAGGCAGAGTTCGGTTTCAATAGACCGACCATACTCGGCTGCGGTTCGGTGCAGATAGAAGTCGGAGTCCCTGAGCGTCGCCGGGACGGAGGCGATGATGCCGATGCGGCTGCCTTGCCGGACTGCTTCTTCCATCACTGGGCTGAAAGAGGACACGACCGGGATATCCACCAGGTCGCGCGCCGTTTCTACCACCGGGGCGAAAACCGAGCAGGCCAGCCCGATGGCATCTGCGCCATACTCCTCGCAATAACAGATAAGTTGGCTCATCCGGCGGCGCAATGTGGGCGTAATCTGCCCGGCAAAATCAATAAACAAGCCCTCATCAAGCAGGTTGATTACCTCTGCTTCGGGGAACACTTCCTTGAAAGCAACCCAGACCGGGGGGCCGACTCGGCAAGGGCATGAATCATGACAATGCGCATTAAGCACCCAGCCCCGTCGCTGGCGGGGCCACGAAGAGTACCGAAAGGCAATCTTAATTTCAGCACCGATTAACTCTCTTTAGTAGCGGTTTGGGGCGATATTGCGGTTATTGTTAAGTTGGTTTTCTTTAGGCGTCATCGGGTCACGCCGCGCCGGCAGGGGAAGAGTTCTTCATTGGCGCTAATGTAAACTTGGACGTTAACGCTGCCGTTCCTGTACCGAGTCTCCCTCAGTTCTTGGTTAGATTCACTGTAGCCCTTCTTACCCTGTTCCGCCACCCGGCATAGGTGCCAATCCATTACCCTTACCGGCAGGGGAATCATTCGATGATGAGCCATTTCCGGTTGGAGTAAAACCGAAAAGAGATCAACTAGAATAGCTTTGGTTGGTGGAACTTTCCATCGTTCGTGGTGTTATCCTTTGGGTTCTTCCCGTGTTGTTGCCGATGGGAGGAGAGCTTCGCTTTCTCCACTTTTTCGGCAGAGGTACGGGTTACGGGCCTGGTTTCGACCACGAGTTTGTCCCCACGACCAAGCTTGCCACTTTCCCGATGTTCGGAGGCCCGTCGGGTTGGATTGTTGGTAGTGCCAATGTACTTCGTACTCCCCTTTTGATCCTTAATCGAATACTGGACGGCCTTACCATCCCGGACCTGGCCTTTTGGGTTGGCGGTGCTCTTTCCGCCAGAACCGTGTTTTTCTGCACTTCCTCTACTCGGACTGCCGCGAGACCAACTCGATCCGCTGCTTCCCGAACCTCCTCGTGATCCTCCTGCGCTTCGGGAACCGGAACCTCCGCGTGATGCGCCTCCGCCCTTGAAACCGCCTGAACCAAAACCTCTGGACATATCCATACTCCTCTGTGCTGTGTCCCAGATTTAGTATTGCTTGTTTCCGTTATGCTTGTCAAAACATTGGCAGTTGAATGAGAGGTCTCACTCTCTCCTTTACTTTTCTTCTTCCAGCAGCTTCTTGAGGTCTTCCTTCGCCCTTCGAATTTCCTCCACCTTGGTGGATATGGCGTCAAAAAGACCTTGTCGTGCTTTGATGCCCTCGGTAATGAGGCGGGCCGCCGCTTCAGATCGGCTGCCGGCCAGTTCCGCTTCTACCAGTTCATCCATGCGGGTCAGACTTTCCTTGTCCACTCGGACCATTACCACGTTGTCTCGGTTTTGGCGGTCTCCCGACGTTTTACTCTTGATAGTTTCCTTCAAGTTTTCGGCAACGGACTCCGCAGCGTCGGCGCCACGAATTACGGCATCGGTTACGGTGCGACCTACATCCCTGATTACCTTTTCCCGCCTTCCTACTTCATTGTCTTCCATCGCTACCATCCTTTTGTGTAATGTAATTACCGATTACACGTAATGGTACAAGAAAGACAGCAAGGTGTCAAGTTGAATCCTTCCGGATATCGCCGGTTTCAATAGACCGCGGGAATTCACCGGTTCCAGTTCAGGAACAGCTCGACGAGATGGACCCGGGAAATGACCAGGGGTGGGCGGCTGACAAAAGGGCCGGTCCAAGAGGCCTTACCCCAGGCCGACAATCTCCCCGGTGGATGTAACGTCCATGTCTTGGGCCAGGGGACGAGACGGTAGCCCAGGCAATGTCTCGATACGCCCGGCCAGCGCATAAAGAAACCCGGCTCCCACCGAAGCTCGTATGTCGGTGATGGGGAAAACATAACCGGAAGGGCTTCCCCGCCGAGTCGGGTCGTGGGAAGTGGATAAGTGGGTCTTGGCCATGCATATAGGAAGGTGTCCCCATCCCTGGCTTTCAAATCGCCGCAGTTGACGCCTGGCTTCAACCGTCCAACTTACTGCGTCGGCGCCGTAAATCTTTTGGGCCAGGGCCAGCACCTTATCCTCGGCGGACGCATCCTCCGGATAGGCGTAGGTTACGTCAGTGGGGGCGGCGGCCACTTTGGTCAGCGCTTCGGCCAAGTCGGTCATACCGGCTCCACCCTGGGCAAAACCGTCGGCTGCTACCGCGTCATTGGCTCCGGCTTCCGCAGCAATCTCGCGCACCGCCGCCAACTCTTCGGGGCTATCGGTGTCAAAGCGGTTGATTGCCACAACCACCGGGACCCCAAAGCTGCGGACAATTTTCACGTGGTGGGCCAGGTTAGGGCCTCCGATCTTTACGGCGCCGGGGTTAGGTTGCTCCAATTCGCGGCGAGGAATACCGCCGTGCCATTTCAAGGCGCGAACCGAGGCTACCAGAACTACGGCATGGGGCAAAAGCCCGCTCTGCCGCGCTTTAATATGCATAAACTTTTCAAAGCCCAGGTCAGACCCAAAACCGGCTTCGGTCACCACGTAGTCGGCGTAGGCCAAGGCTATTCGGTCTGCGATGATTGAGTTGCAGCCGTGGGCGATGTTCCCGAAAGGCCCGGCGTGGATTAGCGCCGGTTGGCCCTCGCCGGTCTGCACGATGTTTGGCATAATCGTGTGGCGCAATAGGGTCAACAACGCGCCGACTACTCCCAGCTTTTCCACAGTCACCGGTTCCCCGCCGCGGGTGGTTCCCACCACCATTCGGGACAAGCGGCGGCGCAAGTCCTCCAGGTCGTCGGACAGGGCCAGGATAGCCATAATTTCGGAGGCGGACACTATGTCGAACCGAGACTCGCGAAGCGGGCTGTTGTTGCTGCCCCCCACTCCGGCGATAAGGCTTCTTAAGGCCCGGTCCGAGGCGTCGGTCACGCGTGACCACTGGATTCCGGTGGGGTCGAAGTCGGGAATCTGCCCTCGGTAAACCGCATTATCCACCAGGGCGGCCAACAGGTTGTGAGCCGAAGCCACCGCGTGGGCGTCGCCCGTAAAGTGGATGTTTATCTCGTCCTCGGGCAGCACCCGGGCTTTTCCGCCGCCGGTTCCGCCACCCTTGATACCGAAGATCGGTCCAAGAGTCGGTTCTCGCAAGGTGACCACCGCCTTGTGTCCCAGCCGGCCCAGCCCCTGGGTTAAACCGACCGCGGTGGTGGTTTTGCCTTCGCCGGCGGGAGTGGGGGTCATGCCGGTAACTACAATCAGCTTCCCCGGATGCTCCCGTCCGCCCTGTAAAGCGTCCAGGGAAATCTTGGCTTTGTAATGGCCGTAGGGAGTCAGATGGTCGGCAGATATACCCAGGTCTTCTGCGATTTTGCTGATTGGCTGCATCGTCTTTCCTCTTACCTTCACCCGTGAGCTTAATCCGGGAACGGTAAAAGGCCCACGGTTTGCTGGCGGCGTATTCTATCGGTGTGATCTATTGGCGTAATCTGTCAGGGGTTTTCAAGCCGACCGGCACTCACCCGCCGTGCCGGCCAGGTCATGATTAGCCAGATTATAAATTGAGGGACGTAACCTCGCGCTCCAACCGCTCAATATCCGGTTCGCTCAGGTTGAAATACTTGGCGTCCGGATGGTGGAAAACCAGCGCCGACACCGAACCCTCCGGGTCCATCATGTAGCCCTCGGTTAATTCCACTCCAATGTTGTCAGTGACGTCCAGTAGCCGGAAGAGTATTTCCTGGTCTTCCAGCCTGGGGCAGGCGGGATACCCGAAGGAGTACCGGCGGCCGTGGTACTGAGTACGGAATAAGTCCGAATAGCTGGTACCCGGTGGGTCGCCAATCCCCCACATTTGACGTATTTGCTGGTGCAGCAACTCGGCGAAGGCTTCCGCGCACTCCAGGGCCAGGACTTGAAGAATATGGGAATTGAGGAAGTCGCCCCGATCTTTCCAATTGTCGGCTAACGCTCGCACTCCGGGCCCGATGCTGGTCGTGAACATGGCTACATAATCGGTCTGGCCCGGCTGAGTTGATTGAGCGGAGGGGACTGGCCGGGCGTAGTCGGAAAGGCACAGACCCTCCCGCTGGGATTGGCGGCCAAAGTAGAGCCGTTCCAACACCGTTTCGCCGTCCGGCCCGTAAATCAAGAGTGACTGCCCGTCGGAACGGCAGGGAAAGAACTTGAAGACGGCGTTGGCCTTTATGTCCGGCCGCGCCAGGATCAGGTCCTCCACCCGTCGCACCGAGTCGCGCAATTCCAGGGCACTGGAGTCTTCCTGTTCCAGGGCCTCGGCAAAGCGGCCCTTATAGCCCAGGTGCCTTACGTAGAGCATCTGCGGGTTGATATAGGGGAAAATCTCGGCCAGGTCATAGTCGCGGAGCACATGAAGGCGAAGGTCCGGCGGGTTGGGCAGGTCAAAGTCGTGGCGAACTTGAGCCGGGAGAACGTCCGCCGTTTGCTTGGCGTTTTCCGCCGTTTCCCGGGCTTGAGCCGCCTGCAAAAGCACATCCGTTTCGGACTCCAGGGCTGCCAGTAGGTGTTGTCGCTCGTCGTCGTCCTGGATGGTATTGGCCAGAGCCAGCCCACTCATGGCATCCTGGGCATAGGCGACCAGACCTTCGTATTCCGGAGCGATGCGTAAACGGGTAAACCGGTTAGACAACGCCGCACCGCCAACGAGGATCGGCGAATTGACTCCGGCCTGTCGGAAATCCCGTACCGTCTCTACCATCATCTGCGCCGACTTGACCAGCAGGCCCGACAAGCCAACGATGTCGGGGTGATGTTCATTGCAGGCGGCGATCAGGTCTTGGGGCGGCACCTTTATACCTAGATTGATTACCTGGTAACCGTTATTCGAAAGGATAATGTCAACCAGGTTCTTGCCGATGTCGTGAACATCGCCCTTGACGGTGGCAAGCACTACCTTGCCTCTGGCCGCGGTATCGGACTGCTCCATGTGGGGTTCAAGGTGTGCTACGGCGAATTTCATTGCCTCCGCCGACTGGAGCACTTCGGCTACAATTAGCTGGTTGGCGTTGAACTGACGCCCCACCTCGTCCATCCCGGCCATTAGCGGCCCGTTGATAACCTCCAGGGGCGGGCGGCCCAGCAGCGCCTCGTTCAAATCGTCGGCCAGACCCTCCTTACTCCCTTCGATGATGGCTAAGGACAGTCGCTCATCCAGGGGCAGTTTGAGCCGTTCTTCATTTGTGGCCTTGGGAGCCTTATCGCGGAAGTGGGCGGCAAAGGCAGCTACCGGGTCAGCCCCACGATTCCAGATAAGGTCTTCGCAAAGCTTGCGTTCCTCATCGGGAATGGAGGCATAACGCTGCATCATTTCCGAGTTGACGATGGCAAGGTCCAGGCCGGCTTGAACGCAGTGATAAAGGAAAACCGAATTGAATACCTCGCGTCCGGCCGGTGGCAGTCCAAAGGATACGTTGGAGATGCCCAGGATTGTCTTGGTGTTGGGCAGTGCCTCCTTGATCAGGGCCACGCCTTCGATAGTCTCAGCGGCGGAACCGACGTAGTTCGCGTCGCCGGTGCCCGCGGGAAACACCAGCGGATCAAAAATAATGTCCGCTTCCGGAATGCCGTATTTCTCGGTCAACAGAAGGTGAGACCTCTGGGCGACTTCCAGCTTGCGCTCCTTGGTAATAGCTTGGGCCTGTTCCTTGTCGTCGTCGATACAGCCGACTACCAACGCCGCGCCGTAGTCCCGGGCCAGGGGTACAACTACCTGGAACCGGGCTTCCCCGTCCTCCAGGTTGATGGAGTTGATGATTGACTTGCCTTGCAGCCGCTTCAGAGATTCTTCAATGACCCCGGCGTCGGTAGAGTCAACCATGATGGGACTTTTGACTTTCTTGGTCAGAATCTCAAGGAAAGTCGTGACGTCGGACATTTCGTCCCGGTCCGGGTCTTGCAGGCAAACGTCCAAAACGTGGGCGCCGCTACGGACTTGACGGCGGCCAACTTCGGCGGCTTCTTCAAAGGAACCGCGGCTAATCAGGCGGCGAAAGCGACGGCTGCCCAGTACGTTGGTTCGCTCTCCCACAATCACCGGGCGGGTATCCGAGTCAATCACCAGCGCTTCAATGCCGGACACGCGGGTCTCCGTTAGGCTGACCGGCCCTCGGGCGGCAGTGGCCGCCACGCGCTGAGCCAACAGACGAATGTGTTCCGGGCCGGTGCCGCAGCACCCGCCAACCACGTTAAGCCAGCCGGACTCGGCAAACCGGCCGATAGTATTCGCCAGCATTTCCGGAGTCTCGTTATACTTCCCGTCTTCGTCGGGCAGCCCGGCATTGGGTACGCAGGCAACCGGAAATCGGGACAGAGCGGAGAGCGTGCGGATATGGTCGGTCATAAACTCCGGACCGGTGGCGCAATTGAAGCCAATCCAAAGCAAATCCCGATGGGCTAAGGACGTATAGAAGGCTTCGGCGTCTTGCCCAGCCAACAGAGTCCCCATTGGCTCAACGGTGCCCTGTACCGCTATCGGAATTTTCCGGCCCAGTTCGGCGAAGGCCCGGTCAAAGGCGATAAGCCCGGCCTTGAGGTTGATTGTATCTTGAGTGGTTTCCATCAAGAGCAGGTCAACCCCGCCTTCAATCAAGCCAAGGGCCTGTTCCTGGTAGGCGTCGGCCAGCAGGTCAAAGGTTATCCCTCCGGTTACCGAAATAGTCTTGGTGGTCGGCCCTATCGCTCCGGCAACGAATCGGGGCCGCTCGGGGGTAGCGGCGGCGTCAGCGGCTCGGCGGGCCAATTGGGCGGCTTCCCGATTGATGCGTCTGGCTTCATGGGCCAGGTTGTACTCCGCCAGCACTACCGAGGCGGCGCCGAAGGTATTGGTTTCCAGAATGTCGGCGCCGGCTTCCAGGTAAGCCTGGTGAATATCGGCGATGACATCGGGGCGGGTAACGATAAGGTATTCGTTGCAGCCCTCGAACTCGGCGCCGCCAAAGTCATCGGGCCCCAGGTTCCGGTCTTGAATTGCGGTGCCCATTGCCCCGTCAATTACCAGTATTCGTTCACGGAGCAACGATTTCAGCAGGTTTATCCGGTCAATATAGTTCATATATCACATAAGAGTCTAATGGATTCCGCCTACGGGGTTCAAACTCAAGCCTACCCGCTGGGGCGGTGGCTGTCAAATTAAGTTGGGGCGGTAGGGGTGGGAAATTGTTTGACGTTTGATTGTTCGTGGTCTTATTATCGTTGCAGTATCAGTGAGCAGGATGGGATTATGGATATAAATCAGGAATACCTTTCAGTAAGTGCCATTCTGGATCTATTCCGGAATGGAATGCTAAAAGCAAACCCCGAGTACCAGAGAGGAGCTGTTTGGACTCCTAGCCAGAAGAAGAAACTTATTGACTCGGTGATGCGGGGATATCCGCTACCGCTCATATACCTTCATCATATTCAGAAGTCGGTTGCCGGAATGCAACGGGATGACTTGGAGATTATTGACGGTCAGCAGCGGATTAACGCTCTGTACGAGTTTTCAGAAGGCACATATTCTTTGTTCGATCCCATCAAAGATGACGCTCAGGCGCGTTTTCCCAAGTTCCTGAAGGAACAGTCGTGCCCCTGGGCCGGGAAGGCGTTCCAGTCGCTAACGGATGACCTCGTATCCAAGTTTATGAATACCGAGTTGCCCATTGCCAAGATTACCAGCGATGACGCAAATGAGGTAAGAGACCTTTTCGTCCGACTTCAAGCTGGACTTCCGCTTAATCCCCAAGAAAAACGAGACGCTTATCCTGGAGGGTTTACCGATTTCATCCTAAAACTTGGTGGTAAGCCTGCCCTAACTAGATACCCCGGCCATCCCTTTTTCCAACGGGTTATGAGAATGAACCCGGGGCAAGGCCGAGGGAAGACTCGTACGCTGGCTGCACAAATCGCGATGCTGTATTTAACCCGGCACGAGGCTGGGCCAGACCATTTCACCAATATCGACGCTCAGTCGATAGATGTTTTCTATTATACCCATATCGACTTCGATGCCGATTCTGGAGACAGCAAACGTCTCATCGCGATTCTGGACAAGCTGGATGCCCTTCTGGGGGACGGTAAACGCCCGCGATTGGGAGCACACATTGCCATCCATCTTGTACTTCTCCTAGATTCGCTATGGGATGACTACACCCGCTCGTGGGAGTCTACACTTTCCAAGTCAGTGGATAAGTTTTCCTACGCGCTAGCGAGCGGTGCGAAAACCAAAACCTCGATTCAGCCGGATGAGTTTTGGGCGCGCTATGGTCAATGGACATATAATATGGCAAATCAAGGCGATAGCATACGTCGGCGCCATGGCTTCTATGCTGACCGTATGTGCGATTTCCTTCAGCCGCTCCAGGCTAAAGACTCCAAGCGTGTATTTGGGTCGCTGGAGCGGGAAATTATCTACTTCAGGGACGATAAGAAATGTGCCGTAGGTGGTGAGGAAGTAGCTTGGAATGACCTAGAAATCCATCACGTGAAAGAACATTATCAAGGAGGACAAACTGACTTGGCTAATGGTGTGGTTGTATGCCGGGAACACCATCCTAAAGGCAGTGCAGCCCAAGAATTTGCCGACTCTTGGAAAGGTACTAAGGACGAAACGTGATTACCTTTCCGTATCCGCCGACCTACAGGCCGCCGCCGCTTAAAGACGGCGGCCTTTCCTTTCGTGCTGATTCGTGTCCATTAGTGGATTAAACCCGGACTCTACCCGCCCTTACCCAAACCTCCCCGCCAGCTCCGCCCGGTTAAGCTCCAGCCAACGGACATTCAGCCGAACGCGTTCCAGGGCTTGTCGGATGGTGCGCTCTGCGGCCGGGGCCGGGTGTTCCTGGAAGAAGGTTTCCACCTCGGCCAGCTTATCAGCGTCCACGAAATTGCTGCAGATGGATACCAGGCGCATCAACCCAAACCCGCCGTCTCCGTAGCGCCGGTCAAACTCGGCCCAATTGTCCTTGACGAACTGCCAGGCCGGTTGCCGTCCCCGCAGGTTGGCGGCCACCGCGGTAATGACCATGATGGTGTCCTGAGAGCGCACGTCGTCGGTGAGGGCGCGCCGCAGCGTTTCCTGCAAGAGTTCCGGCTGGGTAAACCGGCCCAGGGCCAGCAGCAGCCGAATCTTTTCCTCCTGCAGGTCGGCCTTCCTTTCCAACTCCCACAGCCGGCTGTAGGTCTCCTCGTCCCCGCCCTGGGCCGCCAGGCTGAATACCAGCCCCCGCAGGTCGGGATGGAGCGAGGAGGCGTCCTTAACGTAGGCGTCGAACCGTTCTCGGGCTTGGCTCAAAAACTCCGGGTCGCCGTAGCTGCCGGCCTGGCTCAACACCGTGCTGCGGAGCAAGGCGTCCAGGTGTCCTTCTCCGTCCCTGGCTTCCCAGCCGATGCGCCGGGCCGCCGGGCCGAACAGGTTACGAGCAAAGGAGCGGTAGTTTTCGTGATACGGTTCATCAGCCACCAGCAGTTCAATATCCCTCAGGTTGCTGGCCAGGTCGCTCCATACTGAGGCGTCGTCCTCGTTTTTGTAGGCCTCGGCCAGGGCAAGGAACTGGGTTACGGGCAGCAAGCCCGCCTTGGAAAGGGCGTAGGCGTCATTCTGGATGCCCAGCCGGTCGGTAGCGGGCAAGGTCAGGGCGCTGATTGCCGGAATCAGGCGCTGCCAGTCGGCCTCGGAGTAGTTCACCCGGAAGAAACCGGTCTGCAGCGGGTTTACCTTAAACCACCCATCGGCGCCGGCCGGTCGGTCCAGGCGCAGCCGGGCTTGCGGACTATCCATTACCAGGATTTGGCCCTCACCGTTGCCACTCTGGACGACGCCCACCGGCACCTGCCACACCATTTGCTCCGGCTCGGACTCACCCATCAGGTTGTCATAGACAAACCGCTCCTGCGACAGCGCCAGTTCCAGGTGGTCTCCGGATTCGTGGGCTTCTACCCGCAGTACCGGATAACCCATCTGCCCGGTCCAGGTGCCCATTATGGCAGTTACCGGCTGTTGGGATGCTTCTTCCAGGGCCGCCCAAAGATGCTCGGTACGGGCGTTGGCGTATTGATTGGCGTTGAGGTATTGGTGCAATCCCTGCTGAAAAACCTCCGGGGTCAAGAATTGTTCCAGCATTCGGATAACCGATGCGCCTTTACTGTAGCTGATGGCGTCAAAAAGCTGGCTTATTTCAGACGGGTCTTTAACTTCCTGCTCAATGGGGTGGGAGTTCTTGAGTCCGTCCAGGCTCAAAGCCCGGTTGGTGTCCATATTGACGAACTGGGTCCACATCTGCCATTCCGGGAAGGCCCAATCCACTGCCTTGGTGCCCATCCAGGAGGCAAAACTTTCGTTGAGCCACAGGTCGTCCCACCACTCCATAGTGACCAGGTCGCCGAACCACATATGGGCCATTTCGTGGGCCACCACCTCGGCTACTCGTTGCCGGGTGCCCGCCGAGGAGTTATCCGGGTCCACCAGCAAAGCGGTTTCCCGATAGGTGATGCAGCCCCAGTTTTCCATCGCTCCAGCGGCAAAGTCGGGGATGGCAATATGGTCCAGCTTCTCCAGGGGGTAGGGTATGCCGAAGTAATCGTTGAAGAAGGACAGCATTCGCGCTGAGGTTTCCAGGGCGAAACGGCCTTGTTCCTCCTTGCCCCGAGTGGTCCAAACCCCGACCCGGGTGTTGTTGGCGGCCTCCTGCTCAATGTAGGTGAGGTCGCCGATGACAAAGGCCATCAGGTAGGTGGACATAACCGGAGTCCGGGCGAACATAATGGACTTGTAACCCGCGTCCAACCCGGCCTGGTCAATGATAGGGGTGTTGGATACGGCAACCATTTGCGTCGGTATATTGAGGGTCAACTGGAAGGTGGCCTTGCAGGACGGCTCATCCCAGCAGGGGAAGGCGCGGCGGGCGTCGGTGGCCTCAAACTGGGTGGTAGCCAGGTAGCTGACCTCGCCCTCCGGGTTGACGTACTGGCTGCGGTAAAAGCCGCGCAGCTTGTCGTTGAGCGCGCCGGTAAAGCGCAGGTCCAGTTGAGCCGCCCCCGGAGCAATGGGGTTGGCAAAGGACAGAGTGACCGTTTCCCGTTTCCCGTCCGGGGTAATGGCAGTGGCCCGTTGGCTGCTGCCGTCCTTGACCAGGGTGGCGGTGTGGACTTGCATTTCATCGGCGTTGAGGACAATCTCCGAGGTGGTTTCGGCAATCTCAACGTCAATGAGTTCCAGCCCGTCGAAGGTGAACTTGTCCAGGTCGGGCTGTAGGGTAATCCGATAGTGGCGGGGGCGGACGTTGCTGGGCAGGACGACGGCGTCGGTGGTGGGCATAGGAGGGTTCCTCCGTGTGTCTAGCTGATAATAAGGCGATATTTGTTGGTAGTTTACCATAAAGCCGGGATGGTTTTGGCAAAACAAGAGTCCGCCGGCGGCAATGGCCGGCGGAAAACTCTAGGCAGCAAATAAAGCTGGGCTGAAAAAGGGAGATACCAATTGGATTAGGGGCTATGAACTCAAACCCTGTTAGTGGTTTTTGATGTACAATAGACCACCAACTGCGCCCAAGATAAAAATTACTGCCCACGTGATTATTGCCGACCACATCCACCGATTGATGCCGCCACTGCCTGCATTGCCGGAATTCATCGCCATCGTGATGACGTGGTCCGCAAATTGGGGGTAGCCTTCAGCGAGTCGTTCTTGGGCTAGAGCTACGGCCCAATTCGGCAATTCAGTTTCCTGCTCAGAAAGTTGACGGTAAGCCTGGATATGGGCTACGCTGGCGGTCTTGACGCTTTTCTCCAGGCGGTCTCTTCTGCCGTCAGCAGTAACAACCGTTACCTCCAGCAGCTGAAACTCCTCCGGGATTTGCACCTCGTGCCAATACCCATCCGGCAGGGTACGGGATCTGATACTGCGCGGTGTATTTCCCCGGAAATTGAGAGTAACCACCATGCTCCCCTGGACATTGGGTATTTCCTTGTCTCCAGGGTACACCTTGTGTTCGGTAGGTATTCCGGGTTCTTTCTTTAGCTTAAAGTCCCCATTCCAGTCTTTCAACTCTGATTCGACCACCATGGTTGCCTCGGCGGGAGTGTTCAACTTGAAGGTACATCCGCCAACTATGGGGGTTTCCTGAGGGACGTATTCTTCAGGTTCGGCGTCAAATCGTTCGTTGCCCTCGCCATCACCATCGCGGTCTAGATAAAAGGAACATTCCGGCTCGGCGATTTCGGGTGTTTCCAATCCACGCTGCAATGGAGGCTGAGCAGAGGTGCTGCCGGGCCAAAATAAGGCAACTGCTAAGATAGCCAGCAATGCGGCATTCAACAAGCGCTTAGGAAGGGTCGGCATTAAACTTGCTCTCTAGTATGTCGGCCTCCGGAATAGGGCTGACCGTGTTGTGGCCATCCTTGTCGGCATCGATCTGCCCCGGCTCTTCATTGTCTGAGGAGTCGGTGGTCAGCAGGGCCGTCGGCGGCCTTACGCCGTAATAACGGGCATACTCTTGCCAACTACGCAGATCACCGGTGCGTTCTCTATGCGCTTGCTCTAATCGGTCGTAAGTGCTTACGTCTCTGAAACCATCCTCGGGCCGGCAACGGGCCAATGTCAGGAAACTGAACTCAACCGGAATGTCAAAACTAACGTCCTTCAGATTCCATTTCAGGCTCCAAATGCGCTCCCACGGGTCGTTGTTTTCCGGTTCAGCCACGTGTGCCCGTTCGCGCAAACTATATGGCAGGAAGTTTAAATCGCCGTCGTGTCCCCGCTTTTCAATTCGAACAAAGTCGAGTAGGCTTCCCAGATACGGTCGGAAATTCCGGTTGCTGGGGTCGTTGCTAAGATCCCCGATGGGAATGGCAATAATTTGCTCAAAAAGGGCTTGGGAGTTGGACTCCGGCGCCAGGCAGTCGCTTCGCTGCAAAACTTGCGTGATAAGCCCTGTTATCTGGTTCCGGACCGCTGAAATGGCGTTGTCGCCCAGAAAGTTGCCAAGGGGGATTGGATCATTGGAGTCTCGCATTTGCTCCGACAATGACCGTCGCAGCCCCTCGGGCAACATCATGTTGATGCAGAAAGGGTCTTTCCGGGCTACCAACGCGTTGGGGGACGATAGGTTGAACTCCTGATACGCTTCTTCGCTTTTTGTTAACGCTTCACCGAGGATGGCTTCGACTTTCTTGTGATTCCCGGTGAAAGGTTTGGCAATGCCCTGATCCCACTTCACGGATTGCGCATCATCCGAAAATTTTGCCAGCAATTTGACTTTCTCTAAGACAGTAGAATCCTTCTCGTTTTCCAGCAAGGGGCGGATTTCCTCTTTGACGCATGTGTTAAAAGTCTGCTTCCGACTGGTAGTACTTGCCGCCTTCCACTTTTCCGGTTCCCGGTACCAGGGCAGTCTTACATGATAATTCAGATAACGGCAAGCGCGGTTATAAGAGCCTTCGGATACTACGTGCGTCAAGAGGGCGTTCCAGCGTCCGCCCTCTCTCAGCCAGTTGGCTGACTCTTCCGGGTCGCCGCCGGCAGCACCATTCAACAAGCATGCAGTGGTCTGGGCCGCGGCCCGGTCCATGGCTTGATGAATATCGTTTATGTCGTCGAAGGGCGCTTTGGTAGCGCCACCATCGAATGCAATGGTGATGTCGAATGGTTGATGGCTGCCCGTATCTTGAGGGTTGTCAGTCAAAGGCAACCCCTGGTTTCGCAACAATTCTTCCCGGGCTACAAAACCACGGAAAATGTTTCGCGCCGCAAATTGGTCTAGATTGCCGGTAGCGTCCTCGTTCACCGGCGGGCAAAGCTCAATGCCCCATACCACTAATTCGTTGCCCCTTCTCCGGTCCGCGAAGTATTTTCGCAAGGCCGCACCCAGGTACATACCAACAGTCCCGGAAGTAGGCCCCTCCGGGCAGAAGGGTATCACTACCGCGAGTTGCTGGTCGTTGCCAAGGCCGTTTTCCCACTTGTAGCTTTCCCACAGCGCCAACGTTTCACGACAGTACTGCCCGATATTTATTCGGCACCAGGCGGCTAGCAAAGCCGGGTGGTCGGCTAATGCGGTGGTCTCGGCGCTGAGGGGGTTAACCCGACCCAGCAACCGCTTACTCTGGACCTCGTCCGGGGTCAACACAATCCCTATTCTTGTGTTGGGGCTGCCAATCTGGTAAATCTTTTGCCATGGTCCCGAGCGTCGTTCCTGAACCATCACGTTCAGGGTGTTAATCTGTTCTTGCATATGGTCAGCTGCCCAGGGCGCCAACTGGGGAATTCCCTGTGCCAGCAGTTCGTCCACAAAGTAAGGCAGGCATTCCAGCCCGGCTTTTCCGGCAGCCATTATGCGGGTTGCTGCAACCATTGCCTTTCCTCCTGCGACCAGGGTTGAGCGGAGACACCCTGCGCCATTGATGACTCTTCTGGATTTTAGCGGGGGTGGGGGAGGAATTGCAAGTCTCAGGGCAATTTCGCCCAGGCCTCTCGGGTTGTTGGATTTGTCCGTTCGGGGGAATTGTGGTGGAACGGGTGAAGGAGGGTGTTATAATGACGCAAACTATCCAGGGAGAGCAATTGGTTATGCCGCCAAAAACAATGTTTGAAAAGATTTGGGATGCCCACGTGGTTCACGAGGAACCGGGGCAGCCAACGGTGCTGTATGTAGATTTGCACCTGATTCACGAAGTAACAACCCCCCAGGCCTTTGACGGTCTCCGGTTGGCCGGGCGCGGGGTACGCCGTCCCGATTTGACCATCGCCACCGCGGACCACAATACGCCTACCTGGGACCTGTCCCTGCCCATTACCGATGAGGTTTCCAAGCGGCAGTTGGACGCCCTGACCGACAATACGCGGGAATTCGGAATTACCCTGTACGACCGTTTCAGTCCTTATCAAGGCATAGTCCACATCATCGGCCCGGACTTGGGTTACACCCAGCCCGGAAAGACCGTTGTGTGCGGCGATAGCCATACCTCGACCCACGGCGCCCTGGGCTGTTTTGCCCTGGGCATTGGTACTTCCGAAGTGGAGCATGTGCTGGCGACCCAGACCCTGCGCCAATTCAAACCCAGGACAATGGAAGTGCGGGTCAATGGACAACTGCCCATGGGCGTGGTTGCCAAAGATGTCATTCTCGGCATCATCGGTCAGATTGGCGTCAACGGCGGTGTCGGTCACGTTATTGAATATACCGGGGAAGCCATCCGCTCCATGTCAATGGACGGTCGGATGACGGTCTGCAACATGAGCATTGAAGGCGGCGCCCGGGCCGGGATGATTGCGCCGGATGAAACCACTTTTGAGTATGTAAAAGGCCGCCAGTTCGCTCCCAAGGGCGCAGAATTGGAGGCGGCTATCGAAGAATGGCGCAAGCTGCCTACCGACCAGGGGGCTGCCTTTGACCGGCTGGTGGAGATAGACGGCGCTTCCCTGGAACCCTTTGTTACCTGGGGCACCAATCCCGGCATGGTTGCCAAAGTTACGGACCGAGTTCCCGACCCGGCCTCTTTTGCCGAAGCAGCGCAACGGGAGGCCGCCGAGCGCGCCTTGATTTACATGGGTCTGGAGCCGAATACGCCGATCCAGGACGTAAAAATCGACCGGGTATTTATCGGCGCCTGCACCAACGCTCGGCTGGAAGACCTGCGAGCGGCGGCGGAGGTCGTAAAGGGCCGCAAAGCCCACCCCGACGTTTACGCTATGGTTGTCCCCGGCTCGGCCTTGGTCAAGAAACAGGCCGAGGAGGAGGGACTGGACCGCATATTTATCGACGCCGGTTTGGACTGGCGCGTAGCCGGTTGTTCCATGTGCCTTGGTATGAATCCGGACGTCCTGGAGCCGGGTCAGCGCTGCGCCTCTACTTCCAACCGAAACTTTGAAGGTCGCCAGGGCAAGGGCGGGCGAACTCATCTGGTCAGCCCCCCCATGGCCGCTGCCGCTGCCATCGCCGGCCATTTCGTTGACATCAGGGAATGGTAAGAGCACAGAATCGTAGGAGAAAGCCGAAATGGAACCCTTTGTGAAATTGACCGGGGTGGTAGCCCCGATAGACCGGGTAAACATAGACACGGACGCCATTATTCCGGCGGTGCATCTGAAGCGTATCGAACGTACCGGATACGGCGAGTTTCTCTTTTCCAGTTGGCGTTTTAACGAAGATGGCAGTCCTAAACCGGAGTTTGTGCTGAATCAGCCCGACTACCAGAACGCCAGTATCATCGTTGCCGGTCGCAACTTCGGTTGCGGCTCTTCCCGGGAGCATGCTCCCTGGGCCTTGAACGACTTCGGCATCCGCTGCGTTATAGCCCCCAGCTTTGCTGACATATTCTTCAACAACTGCTTCCAGAACGGCTTGCTGCCCATCGTCCTACCCGAAGATCAGGTGCGGCGGATTATCGACCTGGCCTCAGATAACCCGGGGATACAGTTGAATGTTGACCTGGATGCCCAACGCATTTGGGACGAAAACGAGGAGATTGTCCTGGAGTTTGAGGTCGAGTCGTTCCGGCGATACTGCCTGCTCAACGGCCTGGACGACATTGGCCTGACGCTACAGAAAGAGGATGAAATAGCAGCCTATGAGGCCGCTCGAGGTATATAGGAGAGGTCTCTAGTAACCAAGAATCTGGACATCAGTTTAACCGGGAACCGGCGCAGCCGGTACGCTTGATCCAAATCAGATATTTTGTGGGGGTATGGAATTGAATACGATTGAGGCAATTGCCGAAATCCTGAAACGGGAAGGGGTGGAGTTTCTCAGTTGCTTTCCTACCACTCCGGTTATTGAAGCGGCGGCGGCGGCCGGAATTCGCCCCATAGTTTGCCGTCAGGAGCGGGTGGGGGTGGGCATCGCCGATGGCTATAGTCGGGTAACCGATGGTGAACGGCCCGGCGTGTTTGCCATGCAGTACGGCCCCGGCGCCGAGAACGCCTACCCTGGCGTTGCCACCGCTTATTCCGATTCAACTCCCATTCTGCTGCTGCCCCTGGGCGAGCCGCGGGAACGCCAGGGAATATTGCCCCACTTCAGCTCGGTAGCAAATTACGGTGGGGTGACCAAGTATATTGAGCAGATTAACACCCCGTCACGCACCGCCCAGGTGATGCGCCGTGCATTTTCCGGATTGCACCAGGGTCGGCCTGGCCCGGTGATGGTTGAAATTCCCTCCGACGTGGCCTTGGAAGAGGTCAACGAATCGGATTTCTACTGGAGCCAAAAGGTTCGGCAGGTGGCGTCCCAGGGCAACCCTTCGGACGTTGAAGCGGCGGCCCGCGCGCTGTGCGACGCTCGCTACCCGGTAATTCACGCTGGGCAGGGTACGTTGTATGCCCGCGCTTATGATGAATTGATTGAATTGGCCGAACTACTACAGGCGCCGGTCATGACCACCCTATTGGGCAAAAGCGCCTTTCCCGAAACTCATCCCCTGGCTTTGGGCAGCGGCACCGGAGTGATGTCCGGGCCGGTTTACCACTTTGTCAGCCGGTGCGATGTCCTGTTTGGAATCGGTTGCAGCTTCACCAAGCATGGCATGTCAATGAACATCCCGCCGGGCAAGACAATAATTCACTCGACCAATGACCCGCGGGACTTGAACAAGGACTACGACGTGGACTATCCCATCATCGGCGACGCCAAACTGGTGCTGCGCCAGATGATCGAGGCCTGCCGCGAGATCGTCGGCGATCACCGCTCCATGGACCGGGAAACTGCCCAGGAAATACTAACCGAACGGGACGCCTGGCTTAGCCAGTGGTCCCACAAGCTCAATAACCAGGGTATGCCGATAAATCCCTATCGGGTTATCTGGGAGTTTATGCAGACCGTTCCGCCCAGCGAGGCCATTGTAACTCACGACTCCGGCAGTCCCCGGGACCAGATAATGCCCTTCTACCGGACGGAGGGCCCCCGCAGCTACCTGGGGTGGGGAAAATCCCACGGCTTGGGCACCGGCCTGGGTCTGGTAATGGGCGCCAAGTTGGCCAAGCCGGAAAAGGTTTGCATTAACTTTATGGGCGACGCGGCCTTCGGAATGACCGGCTTGGACTTTGAGACGGCATCCCGATGCGGGATACCAATCATTACCGTAGTGCTGAACAACTCAACGATGGCAGTGGAAACCGGCGCGATGGCTACATCCCATGCCCTGTATGGCACCCGTGACCTGGGCGGGAATTACGCTGATATGGGACGGGCAATGGGAGGCTATGCCGAACGTATCGAGTCCCCGTCGGAAATTGCTCCGGCCTTCCGCAGGGCGCGCCAGCAAACCGAAGAGGGGCGGGCCGTGCTGCTGGAGTTCATCACCAGCGCCGAGACTGATACCTCCCACAAGCGAGCCTTTTAACCCGGCTCATTTCCTGATTCAAGGAATCGGCACACCGGCCCGGTGAGAGAGACCCTCGCCGGGCCGGTTTCTATTGCCGGTATATTTGTTTCCCTCTTCCCTATCTCCTATAATCCGTGGGTCGGGCTGAACTTCTTATCAGTCGATAATCGGATAACCGGAGAAGAAAAAATGGTCCAGCGTTCCCGTTATTTATTCATTGCCAGCATGGATGTGGAGCCGGAGCGAGAAGCCCGGTTCAACGAGGTTTACAATTCGGAGCATTGCCCCCGGTTGTCTCAAGTGCCCGGAGTAATTTCCGTGGCCCGTTTCGAGACTCAGGAGCTAGTCATAAGTATGGGCGGCGAGACCCGCACTATCGTCATAGAGAATGAGCCGAAACATCATGCCCTTTACGAACTGGAAAGCCCGGAAGTGTTGACCGGCCAGGCTTGGAGCGAAGCGGTGGACGCCGGGAGCTGGCCGGAACAGGTGCGCCCCTACACCCGCAACCGGCGGCATACCCTGCTCAAGCTAACTTACCCGGAATAGGGAGTGCAAACTCAGAGGCTATCGGCGGTTATTCATCGCTTTTATTCTGCTTCGTATTTCTTCCATGGGAGTCGCTAAGCCGCTAAATTCGTCCTCTGGGCCACAGCTATTCATTCCGACGATGGCGCCTTCATAAGTGAGCACGGGGCCTCCGCTGAACCCGGGACGGCTGGTTTCGTTTCCAATGGCGAGCCAATTTACTATCGGCTGGTTTCCGCAATACTCGGAAGCTCTCCTGCTCTTTACGGTTCCAATAGTCTTTGTTAATTCACCTTGGGCACTGTTTGGGAATCCGAAAGTGAAGATGGGCGTTCCAGGAGAGGGTCTTTCCGAAGAAGTATAAATCCCTGCCCCAACATTCTTAATGTACTCCAGTCCATCAACTTGGCCGCTTATTCTGAACATTCGGGGTTGCAAATTGAGGATTGCTATGTCCGATATATTGTCGATGTATAGGACTGGCACGTTATCAATTTGTTGGTTGGCTTCTGGCCAGTACACAGAGACACTCTCATCGTCACCGACGATATGCTCATTGGTGACTACATACCATTCAGTCTTGTTTTCAGGGTTATAAGTGAAGAATCCAGCACCGCCATAACCGTCATTAGTAGTTACAGCTACGATATAGGCAGTTGCTCTCTCGACGAGGTTAGGGTCAGGCTGGACAACAGCCCCGCGGTATTCAAAGGGAGTTGTATCCTCATAGCTTTTGACAATTAACCGCCACAAGAGAAAAGAAGCAACCACACTTGCGGTCAAAACAATCGCTGTAATAACTAGCACTCGCTTTCGGTTGTATTCTTCCAATCCTTTCTCCCACCTCTGCGTCTCTTTGTGAACAGGTGTATTGCACAAAGAGGCGCAGAGGTTCGTAGAGTCTGATACAGACCTGCTAGGCCAAAGGCACGGTGGCGGTGACACAAGGCACATCGCCATAGGTGGCCGTGGTATGGCCCTTTCCGGTGGTGTCGGCTACCAGGCGGGCGTCGCCGGGGCCGAATACCTGCTTGGAGCCGTCCCCAAAGCCGATTTCCAACTGTCCCGACAGGATGATGACATATTGGGCGCGAGGCGCCGGATGCCAGTCCTGAAACCGCCCTACGGGGGCCTCCCTGAAGGCTATGGTGGTGGCAGCTTGTGCTGACGTCCAATCCGGGGTCTGGTCCAGGTCAATAGTTTCCACGTGGGTTTGTCCATCGTCTCCGGTGTACATTCGATAAGTGCCCATGTTTGTCCTCCCTTTTCTTTTTTCTCGCAGATATTTGCGCTGGTATTAAACGCTCATTACTACCTTGATAATGCCGTCCGACTGGTTTTCGTAAAGCTCAAAGGCCTTTTGCACCTCTTCAAAAGGCATACGATGGGTCACCATTTGACCGGGGTCGCACCAGCCCCGCTGTTTCAGTTCCACCATCGTCTTGATTGGCGCCATCGGGTCGGTAATCCGGCCTCCGGTAGTGGGGATGAGGATCGGCTGCCGGTCCATCAACAACTCGTGCTGTACCGGAATGAATTGGTCGGACTGAATGCCGAATACCATCACCTTGCCAAACTGACGCACCAGGCGTAGGGCGGTATTAAAGCTGTCCGGATAGCCTGCGGCTTCGACTACTACGTCGCTGCCTGGGCCTCCGGTTAGTTCCATTACCGCCTCAACCACATTGTCCCGGTCCGGGTTCAGCGTGTGGGTCGCGCCCATACGCTTTGACCAGTCCAGGCGGTAATCCAGCGGGTCAATGCCAATGACTCGCCGCGCGCCCAACTTGGCGGTAAGCATGGTGAAGGACAGCCCGATAACGCCTTGACCGATGATGACCACGTCCTTACCCAGCAGGCTGCCCATTTGCTGAACGGAATAGAGAACGGTCCCGGAAGGTTGGCACAACACCCATTCGCTCAGGTCGCCTTCATCGGGAAGGGCGCACATCAGGTTTGGGCCGGAGGTGATATATTCCACCAACCCGCCGGTCTTGCTACCCCGACCTGGGTAGATTATCACCCGTTGACCCTCCTGAAACTCCTGGCAGCGGCTTTCGACTACCACGCCGGCGCACTCGTGACAGGGAGCGCCCAGCGCACCCGGATAGTGATCTTCAGGGAAGAGGAGGCTGTATTCGTGGCGAATGTCGCTGCCGCATACGGAGAGCTTTTCCAGTCTTATCAGACATTGCCCTTCCCCCGGGGCCGGAACTTCAACGTCAACGATTTCAAACTGCCTGGGGCCGACGAGTCTGGCGGCTTTCATTTATCGGAGTCCTCCAGGTTAATTCGGGACATTCCAACTTATACCACAGGGCCAATACCCTTGGCTACCCGAATCGGAACCATCAATAAAGAGGCGCTACGAAGCGTCCCCACTGAGGGCTTGCTCGATCCGGTTGGCCCAGGGTTTGAGTACTCCGTAAAGGGTGTCGTTAATGGGGGTAGGTACGCCAACCTCCCGCGCCATTCGGATCGCCGTGCCGGTAAGCCCTTCCAACTCCACCGGACGGCCTTCTAGGAAGTCCTTGCCCAGCGACGACATACCGGCGGCCGGGAAATTGTCCAGGGAAGTCATGGCCCATTCCAATGAATCATCCATAATGGGAGCGCCCCAAGCCCGACCGATCGCCAGGATCTCCTCAATGGCGCCCTGGATGATTGCCCGGGTCTCCGGAACGGAACGCATCTCGCTAAAGACCGACCTGCTGGCGGCCCCCACCGCCGCCGATCCCGCCAGGTAAGAGAACTTCTTCCAGAGCATTCCCGGCATATTCTCCTGGAATTCCACTCGCCAGCCCGCCTCCAAAAAGACGGCCAGCAGCCGCTGGCACCGCTCGGTTATCCCGGGTTCCAGTTCACCGAAAGACGCCATGCCGGGGCCGCCCTGGGTAATTACGCCCGGCTCGCTTATCCTCCCTTCCATGTATGCTGAGCCGATAAGCACCCGGTCCCGGCCAAAGGCATCCACCAATTGCTGGCCGTTGTCGATGCCATTCTGCAGCGTAAGTATAGGGGTGTCCGGTCCCAGCAGCGGCCTGACGGCTTCGATCGCCGCGTCGTTGTGGTACATCTTGACGGTGAAGAGCACCAACTCCTGCTCCCCCGCCTTGGATGTGTCTTCAACGGCCTGGCCGGTAACCGTGAAGGCGCCGTCCAGGGCGCTCTCGACGCGCAGTCCCCGCTCGCGAATCGCTTGCAGGTGGGCGCCTCGGGCAACGAATGTTACGTCGTTGCCAGCCCGAGCCAGCAGCCCTCCAAAGTACCCGCCGACGCCGCCGGCGCCCATTACCGCAATTTTCATAATTAACCTCTCTGCTGATACCGGCCGCCCGGTATTTGGTTTGACCCGGTCTCAATTGGTTGATATTTGCTTGTGGTTGATATTTGCTTTCCCTGGCTGTCGGTTTATTGGTCGATTGGATACCCATATTCTTCGCGTAAATCCCGCTTCAGCACTTTTCCCATTACATTGCGGGGAAGCCGGTCAATGAAAATTACCGAGCGAGGGCGCTTGAAGCCGGCCAGACGCTGCGAACAATGCTCAATTAATTCCGTTGCGTTAAGCTGCTCCGAGCGGCGAACCACCAGGGCGCGCACCTCTTCGCCCCACTCCAGGTCGGGGACTCCAATTATGGCGGCCTCCTCCACCTGGGGATGGGACGCCAACACCTGCTCCACCTCTTCCGGGGAGATCATTTCGCCGCCGCGTTTGATGAAATCCTTGGCTCTTCCGGCCAGATAAATATAGTTGTCCTCGTCCTGATAGGCCAGGTCTCCGGTGTAAACCCAGCCGGAGCGGAGGGTCTCGTCGGTGGCTGCTTCCTGCTGCCAGTACCCTTTCATCATCCGTGAACCGCGGGCAACAATTTCCCCCACTTCCCCGGTGGTTACCGGATTGCCTTCCTCGTCCACAATCATCACTTCTACGTCTTCCAGTGGTTTGCCGATGGAAGTGAGGCGGCGCAGCCTGGTTTCTACTTCCTGGGGAGTTCCGTCCAACTCGTGGTCTTCCGGAGGCAGCATGGTAATGGTAGATGCGGTTTCAGTCTGGCCGAAGGCGTTTATGAACCGCACTCCCGGGAACTCTGCTATTGCCTGCCGGATTACCGGCAAGGGCATGGGCGCGGCCCCGTAAGTAATGACGTTTAGGGAAGACAGGTCAAACCGCCGAAAATCGGGATAGTCCATCAGCCGTTTCAGCATCGTGGGCACCAGCATTGCCCGGTTGGCACGACATTCCTGAGCCAGGGTCAGCCACTCCTCCGGTTCAAATTGCCGCATAATTGCCAAGGTGCGCCCGCCATAAATAGCAGCCAGCGCCGCCTGCAGCCCGGCAATGTGATAAAGAGGCACCGCCAGCAGGTTGGTTTCCTCAACTTCCGGGTCTGCCGGCGTAACCGTGGAGAGGAGGTAAGAAGCAAAGCTGTTGTGGCTTAGCTGTACGCCCTTCGGAACGCCGGTAGTTCCCGCAGTAAACATAATCACCGTGGTGTCTTCGTCTTCGCCCTGGGGAAAGTGCAGTTCATCCGGCGGCGACTGAAGCAGCGCCTCGTAGTCCTGCTGACCGGTTTCGGCAGCGCAGTCCAGGGTAACTACCTGACCTGGGGCAAGGTTAGCGGCATCTTCAATTAGGGGCAGGTACCTTTCTCCAATGAATAGCAGCTTGGGCTGGGCAATAGCCAACATTTGCTCCAGTTCCTCGGACTTGGCCCGAAAATTAAGGGGGACGTAAATGGCATCCAGGAGCGCTGCCGCAAAATACAGCTCAATACTCTGGTTGCAGTTGACTTGCATGGTGGCTACCCGGTCGCCGGGGCTTACTCCCAGGTCGGCCAGGGCGTTGGCCAGGCGGTTCACCCGTTCCTGCAATTGGGCAAAAGTGAATTGCCGGCCTTCAAAAATCAACGCCGTTCGGTCGGGCACGATGGCCCCGGCGATAACTAGAAACTCGGTGGTGTTCATCTGGTCTCCAACTTTGCTGCCAGGGTTCGGTAGCCGGGTCTCCACGAAACCGGAAATCTGAAATATGTCGGCCGGCAGTTGTCCATGTCTATCCGCTGGCGCTCAAGGCCAGTACGGCTTGCCGGCGTTCCAGTTCCAGCCCTTCCTTAAAACCCAGGTCCATGCCGACGCGCAGGGCTGATTTGAGGGCGGCGACCGTGGGACGCCCCATGCTTGCCAGGTAAAGGGCCAGATCCCAGGCGACCCGGGTTAACTCGGATGGAGGAGCTATTCGGGTCACCAGGCCCAGGTCCAGCGCCTCTTCCGCATCTATCGAGCGTCCGGTCAGCAGCAAATCCAGGGCAGCGGAAACGCCGCAATTTCGGGGCAGGGTTTGGCTGCCACCGGCGGCGGGAATCATTCCCAAATGCACTTCAGGCATGGCGAAAACCGTATTGGCGGCGGCAATTCTCAAGTCACTCAACAGGGCGATTTCTAAACCGGAACCGATGCAGTAGCCGTGTACCGCCGTGACAACCGGTAAGTCCAGGTTGCCCAATTGGCCCCACACGTCACGCTGCCACCGAACCCGGCGGGCAACGATCTGAGAGGGAGCGGTGCCGAATTCGCTAAGATCCGCCCCGGCACAGAAAGCCCGGCCTTCGCCGGTGATAAGCAGTGCGCCGACTTCGGTATCGGTATGCGCTGCCTCCAGAAGTTCGGAAAATTCGTCCCGCATCTTTACATTGAAGGCATTCAATGCCTCGGGGCGGTTCAGTCCAATGTGGGCCACCCCGTCGTTTTTCTCAAAAAGCAGCGTCGCGTAGGCAGACATAGCTTGATTAACCGTTTCCCCTTTCCCTTAGTTTCTTTAGTTCCCTTTGTATTCTTCTTCCCACATTGCCAGAGGCATGGCGCGCCGGTACAGGTCTTCCATTTCCACTGCGGTATAGCGCACTCCCACATTCTCTAAAACGTGGGCATCGCTTACTTCCACCATCAGCAAGGAATTGGAGTCGGCTACTTCCTGGACTTGGTCTTTTCGGATGTGCCAATTGTGGATATAGTTGTCAATCTCGATGGCATGCACGTTTTCTTCGATGATGATCTTGGGCGAATAATAACCGGGGTGGCAATAGATTCTGAAAACTCCCCCGCCGGGGAGAAACAACTCGCTAACCTGATATTCGTCAAAAGGGCTTTGGGGCGGGCGAATTTCAATCTCCCAGCCGGGAATGATGATAACCTCGCCGGGGAAGCGCTCTTCCACCAACTCCCGAAGCTTCGCTCCCCATTCCCGGTTGTGGTGGTCGGTTATGGCAATCCCGTCAATGCCGGTTGACTTAATCTGCTCAATGACTTTCTCGGCTATTGAGACGGATGGCGGCTGGAAATTGAAGGCTTCCCAAATGTGAGTATGCAGGTCTAGCTTAACTTTCAATGGTGAGTATTCCTTTCTCGCTTAATCCGACGTCAAAATTGGAATCGCTTATCCGATAGTTTGAATTGCTTTCCCGGTGGTTCCCGGAAATTCGCGCCATTAAAGGCCTTCTCCAGCCTAACTACCGGAAAACTTGGCGCTCCGGCGTTCTTTAAAAGATGCGATACCCTCGGCCCGGTCGGCGGTACTTTGCAAGATGACACTCAGGTCGGCCTCCAACCCCAGTCCCTGGGCCAATGACAAATCCATTCCCTTGCCAACGGCTTCTTTGGCATACCTGGCGGCAACCGGCCCGCCGGCCAAAATGCTGGCCGCCAGCCGCTTAACCTCTCCGGGAAGCTGTTCCGGAGCCACTACCCGATTTACCAGTCCCAGCCGTAGGGCTTCCTCGGCATCAACCAGGCGGGAAGTCAGCGCCAAATCCAGCGCCCAAGCCGGGCCGACCAACCGCGGCAGGCGTTGGGTGCCTCCGTCCCAGGGAAAGGATAGCCGGTTGGGCTCGGACAACCCGAATCGGGCATGGGCGGCGGCGATTCGCAAGTCGCCGGCCAAGGCCAATTCCAGGCCGTGCCCAATGGCGTCGCCATTCAACGCCACAATCACCGGAATGCTCAAATCGGCCAGGCAGTCGGCTACCCGAAGCCGGTTCAGTTGTAGGATAAGTTGCGCCGTGCGTTGTTCCGACAAACTTTCGCCGGTCGAATCAGCCGTGCCATCTTCGCTTGCATCGCTGCCTGGGGCTCGCCTGCCGACGGAAAAGCAATCACCGGAGCCGGTTACCACCAGCAGCCGCGCAGACTCGTCGGCGTCAATTTTCTGGCAAGCGTCGCGAAACTCCTCGGCCAGCTCCGCATCAATCAGGTTGCGGCTAGCCGGGCTCGCCAGGGTAATGGTCGCGGTCCAGGACGCGGCGGCCGAAGCGGTTACGTATTTGATGAATCGATAAAAAATGACGATTCCTAACGGCAACGGTCGTAGGTTGAGTTGGCTAAATAGTAAGTGTCCGGCAATCACTTGACAAGTGCCGATACCTTGTTTAGGATGAATTAGCACTCTCCCCGCGAGAGTGCTAATTTGGCGAAAAATTACATACACGAGATACGGAAGGAGAAAGCAGTGGTAACCAAGGCTAAGTTTGCTCCGTTAGGGGAGCGAATAATTTTAAAACCCATTGAACAAGAGCAGACCACTCGCGGCGGCATTTACCTGCCGGACACCGCTAAGGAAAAGCCCCAGGAAGGCGAAGTAGTCGCCGTGGGACCGGGCCGGGCAACTGATGAAGGTGGTCGGATTCCCATGGAACTGGGCGTGGGAGACCGGGTCATTTACTCCAAATTTGCCGGAACCGAGTATAAAGACGGGGATGACGAATACCTGATTATGCGAGAGAGCGACGTTCTGGCCAAGATTTCTTAACTCGCTTACCCCAACGACTTATTTTGATCAAAGTGCATCTGCCGTCGCATGGGTCACTGGGAAAAAGTGGACCAATAGGACGGCGGGACCAAAACTGAAACATCCCTTGACTTATAACAGCTAGATTTATTATTGGAGGATAAGGATGCCCGCAAAGAAAATGGTTTACTCGGAGGAGGCTCGCAAGACTCTCCGAGCAGGTATAGATACGCTGGCCGAGTCGGTAAAAGTTACGTTGGGGCCCAGGGGCCGCAACGTGGTGCTGGACAAGAAGTTTGGCCCGCCCCTGGTTTGCAGCGACGGCGTCACCATCGCCAAGGAAATTGAGCTTCCCGACGCGTTTGAGAATATGGGAGCCCAGTTGCTGAAAGAAGCCGCTACCAAGACCAACGATGCTGCCGGTGACGGTACTACCACCTCTATCGTGCTGGCGCAGAGTGTAATAAACGAAGGCTTCAAGAACGTGACTGCCGGAAGCAACCCCATGGCAATTAAGCGAGGAATCGAGCGAGCCGTCGCTTCCGTAGTTGAGGAATTGCGCGGCATGGCCCAGCCGGTCGAAACCCGCGACCGCATTAGTCAAGTTGCCAGTCTGTCCGCTCATGAGGAAGCCATTGGCGAGACTATCGCTGAGGCAATGGAAAAGGTCGGTAAGGATGGCGTAATCACGGTCGAAGAGTCCAAGGGACTTGCCGACGAGATTGAATATGTCGAAGGTATGCAGATTGATCGAGGTTACCTCTCTCCTTACTTCATTACCAATGCAGACCGCATGGAAGCCCTGATTGAGGATGCTTCCCTTATCATCACCGACAAGAAAATTTCCTCGGTATCCGACTTGCTTCCTGCCCTGGAAAAATTGCTCCAGGTGGGCAAAAAGAACGTAGTGGTGGTTGCCGAGGACGTGGATGGCGAAGCCCTGGCTACCCTGGTAGTTAACAAACTGCGCGGCACGCTGAACATTCTTTCGATCAAGGCCCCTGGCTTTGGCGACCGTCGTAAGGCCATGCTGGAGGACATCGCAATCCTGACCGGCGGCACCGTAATCAGCGAGGAAACCGGCCGCAAGCTGGACTCGGCAGTCCTCGAAGACTTCGGCCAAGCTCGCCGGGTTAGCTCCACCAAAGACGAGACTACTATCGTCGAAGGCCGTGGCTCCGAGTCGGACATTCAGGCCCGTATCAACCAGATTAAGACTCAGATTGAAGAGACGACTTCCGAGTTTGACCGGGAAAAGCTCCAGGAGCGAATGGCCAAGCTCTCCGGCGGTGTAGCGGTCATCAAAGTAGGCGCCGCCACCGAAATCGAGCTGAAAGAGCGCAAAGCCCGGGTTGAGGACGCTCTGTCCGCCACCCGTTCCGCGGTGGAAGAGGGCATTGTTCCTGGCGGTGGTGTTGCCCTGGTTCGCGCCCAGCGGTCTCTTGACAGCATCAGTGGCTTGAACGATGACGAGATGATCGGCGTTAACATCATTCGCCGTTCCCTCGAACAGCCCTTGAAGCTCATCGTGGAAAACGCCGGTTCCGAAGGCGCCGTCGTGCTGAACCAGGTTAAGCAGCAGGCCGACGACTACGGTTATGACGCCGACATTGGCGAATTTGGACCCATGATGGAACGGGGCATTGTTGACCCGGTTAAGGTTACCCGCTATGCGCTGCAGAACGCTGCCAGCGTTGCCGCGATGGTGCTGACCACCGAGTCCATGATAACCGAGATTCCCGAGCCCCAGGGCGCCGCGCCGGCCATGCCCCCGATGGATTACTAGGACTCACCCAGGGATCTCTTCGGTAACCCAGACCTTCTTAACTGCCCCGAGCAATCGGGGCGGTTTTCTTGTTGCGCAATGGGGCGTAGGCTGGGTCTGCTCCATTCTTCGGACGTCTCCACCCTTTCCCGGATACCTGGTAACTGGTAGAATGACCCTAAAAATTGGGGGAACCAAATTGGCCCTGGAAAAGGTGTACGCATCACCGGAGACCGCATTGGCCGACGTGTTCCAGGGGGCCATAATTCTGGTATCCGGGGTTGCCGGTTGCGGACTCCCCGGCCGGCTGCTAAAGGGGTTGGCAAATAAAGGTGTAGGTGGTCTCACTTGTATCTATTCCCACGCTTCCCAGGCTAACCCGCAGGCAGGTGATTTTGCCTCCGACCCCGGAATGGAGCAGTTGGTTGCCAATGGTCAAGTGGTCAAAATTATTTCTCCGCTTCCCTTCCTTCCCGGCGGCGGCGGAGCCATCGAGGAACGTTGGCGCTCCGGCGACCTGGAAATTGAGGTAACTCCTCTGGGGATATTGGCCGAGCGACTGCGGGCCGGTGGCGCCGGAATCGGCGGCGTTTTCCTGCCAACCGGTGTGGGCACCAGGTTTGAAACCGGCAAGGAAAAGCGCGCCTTTCCAAGGGGGGAAGCCCTGCTGGAATTGCCGCTGAAAGCCGACTTTGCCTTGATTAAAGTGGAGACTGCCGACACCCTGGGCAGCGTGGTGTACCGGGGAACCGGCCGCAATTGGGGGCCGGTAATGGCTATGGCTGCCAGGGTGTCCATTGCCGAGGCTGACGCCATTGTTGAGCCGGGCGGGCTGGACCCGGAAGCAGTAATTACGCCGGGGATATTTGTCAATCGCCTGGTGGCGTCGGCTTAACCGACACCGGTGGGCGTATCTTTGCCGCAAGGTCAACGCACCGTCAGCCCGTGGAGCGCGTTGGGCATATTGTCGGCCTTTCATTGGTGGTAAACCGTAAAAGTATTAGGAACTGAGGAATCATGCCGGAAAGATTAGATGAACTGACGATGGCTCGCCGAGTGGCCGCGGAATTGCCGCCGGGCGCGTTAGTCGCCCTGGGGCTGGGTCTCCCTGAACGAGTAGCTCAGGTTGTACCGGCCGGTGGTTCAGTGCAGTTCCTTTCGGAGAGCGGGGCGCTGGGGTATTACCGCCCGCCCGAGGAGATCGTTTCCGGCGCCGGCATACTGGTCGATTCCGGCGGCAGGGAGGTCGCCTTAAACCCCGGCGCGACTGTAGTCAGTATCGGTGACCTGGCAGGAATGCTCCGAGGCGGTCACGTGGATGTCTCAGCGATTCAGCCGTTCCAGGTTAACGGGCAAGGAGATTTTGTAAGCTGGACTACGGCCGCCACTCCGGGGATATTTGCCCCCGGGGCCTCAATGGACCTTGCTGCGGGCGCGGTCCGGGTAATTGCTATGCTGCCCCACACCGGCTCCGACGGCACACCCCATCTGGTTTCCAATTCATCCCCCCTGGCCGACGGCCGGAACTGTGTCAATCTTATCGTAACCGACGTGGCGGTGATTCAGGTTACGGAACAAGGGCTGGTCTTGTCTGAAGTCGCTCCGGGATGGCGTACCGACGACGTTGTGGCTATTACCGGCGCGCCCCTGTCGCTGGCTGCCAATGTAAAGCAAATGGCCGCCGTTTTCGACGAAACTCCTGCGCTGCGGGCCGGCAAGGTTTACGCCGATGGCCCCTCGGCGATTCAGGACTTACCCGACGGGGCGACGGTGATGATTGACGGCTTTGGCGGGCCTGGCGGCATGGCCCATTACCTGCTGGTGTCACTGCGCGACCTTGGCACCGGCAATCTGACCATTATCAGCAATACCGCCGGAATTGCCCGCTCGGTCAACTTTGGCACCCCGGCCGGCCGTCTGGCGATCGACCATTCCATCCTGGTTGACAACCGGCAAGTCAAAAAGGCTATAGCCACCTATCCGGTTTCCCCCTCCGCTTCTCGCCCCAGTTCTTTTGAGCTGGCTTACCGCCGCGGTGAGGTGGAGTTGGAATTAGTGCCCCAGGGTACGTTGGCGGAGCGTTTGAGGGCAGGCGGCGCCGGAATTGCCGCATTCTACACCCCCACCGGGGTGGGCACCTTGATCGCCGAGGGTAAGGAAAGTCGTATCATTGACGGCAAAGAATACATCCTGGAAGCGGGACTGGGGGCGGATTTCTGCCTGATACGGGGTTACAAGGCCGATACTCTGGGCAATGTGGTTTATAAAGGCACGTCGCGAAACTTCAATGCGGTAATGGCCCCGGCGGCCCGGGTTACCGTGGTGGAAGTTGACGAAATTGTCGAGCCCGGCGAGCTGGACCCGGAGTTGATTGTCACTCCCGGCATCTACGTTGACCGGCTGGTCAAACGCCCCGAGGGATTTTCCGCTTACGAGTAGGCGGCGTCGGGCAAACTTTGAGGAGAATCGTTGCTAATGGCGGAAGAAAAGGAACGGCTGGGACGGGAAGTTGTGGCGATGCGGGTAGCAAAGGAGTTGCCCGATGGCGGCTACGTAAACTTGGGCATTGGGATTCCGACCCTGGTTTCTATGTTTGTCCCCGATGGAAGCGTGGTCTTTTACCACAGCGAGAGCGGCGTCCTGAATTGCGGCCCCCTGGCCGAGGATGATGAGCAGGATATTGACCTGATTAATGCCGGAGGCCAATTCCTGCAGCCAGTGCCCGGCATGGCCTTTTTTAGTACGGTGGACGGTTTCGCGATGATCCGGGGTGGCCACGTGGACGTTACGGTATTGGGCGCGCACCAGGTTTCGGCTAAGGGCGATCTGGCAAACTGGATGCTGCCGGAACGAGGCGTCGGAAATATCGGCGGCGCGATGGATTTGGCCGCCGGGGCCAAACAGGTCATCGTGGCGATGGAGCATACCGACCGGCAAAACCAGCCCAAGATTGTGGAGGATTGCACCTATCCGATTACCGGAAAAGGCTGCGTATCCCTGATAGTCACCGACCTGGCGGTCATGGAGCCCACTCCGGAAGGTCTGGTGTTGAAGGAGACCGCCCCTGGCTGGTCGGTCGAAGAAGTGCAGGAACTTACAGATGCCCGGCTCATACTCTCCCCGGACTTGAAAGAGTATGAGCTATAGGCCGATATCTTGCGCTGCGGTGTTGCGTTGCATTGTCCGGTTTGACTTACGGTCTGCCTCGTGCTAGAGTCTAATCTCAGTTGAATACGATATCTTCTAGCGGGAGCTTGGGCAAGCCGGGCTGAGAGGGTAGCCGAATGTCGCTACCGACCGTCTGTACCTGATCCGGGTAATGCCGGCGCAGGGATAAGACGCTGGATTGTACCGCAACCGCCAGGCAAGCTAATGGTGGTTGCTTTTTAATTTGGGTCGGAAAAGGAGTAGCTGCAATGTCGGATGACTTGGTAATTGCAGGGAAGCACTTTGAATCCCGTCTTATTGTCGGCACCGGGCGGTACCGCACCAACGAGGAAATGGTCCAGGCAATTGAAGCCTCGGGCACCGCGATGGTTACCGTGGCCATTCGCCGCCTGAATCTGGAAGACCCGACGGAAAAGACAATCCTTGACTATATTGACTGGACGCGCTACAACATTCTGCCCAACACCGCCGGGTGCGCCACGGTTGAAGAGGCAATGTTTGTCGCTCGTCTTGGCAGGGAAGTTGCCAAGACCGACTTTGTTAAGCTGGAAGTGATTCCCGATCCCAAGTATCTTTTCCCGGACCCGGCTGCCACTCTGGAAGCGGCCAAACTATTGGTTGCAGAGGGGTTTATTGTCCTTCCCTACATTCATGCTGACCCGGTATTGGCCCGTAGGCTGGAGGAAGCAGGGTGCGCTACCGTAATGCCCCTTGGTTCGGCCATCGGTTCCGGGCAGGGAATCCACACGGTAGAAGAGGTACGCATCATCATCGAGCAGGCCAATGTGCCAGTGGTGGTGGATGCCGGTCTGGCGGTTCCCTCCGACGCCTCCAAAGCCCTGGAAATGGGAGCCTCGGCGGTATTGGTTAATACGGCGATTGCCCAGGCGGAGAACCCGGCGCTAATGGCGGAAGCCTTTAAGCTGGGAGTAGAGGCGGGGCGCAAGGCCTACCTGTCCGGCAGGATTCCGGCGCGAACCTATGCGGCCGCCAGCAGTCCCACGGCTGAGGTACCCCAGCCGGCCCCGGCCGGCAGCTAACTTTATGGCGTCAGGCCTCAGGCTTCCAGACTCTTGCCTCTGTCTGGTTACGGACCGAAGGGTCGCCTATGGAGGGGAAGCCAATGCCGAGGCTACGCTGGTTGCCCGGATAGCGGCGGCGGTGGCCGGAGGAGTTGACCTGATCCAGCTAAGGGAGAAAGACTTGCCCGCCGGGCATTTGCTCAAGCTGGCCGGCGCTATTAGGGAAGCTATCGGGCATTCGGCGCTGTTGCTCATAAATGAACGCGTGGACGTGGCGGCCGCCCTGACCGCCGACGGGGTGCAGCTTGGGGAAGATGCGATGCCGGTGGCTGCGGCTCGTAGAATCCTGGGGCCGGAAGCGCTGATTGGCCGCTCGGTCCATTCCGTCGCCGGGGCGCAACAGGCAATTGAAGCCGGGGCGGATTTCCTGGTTGTGGGTACAATGTACGCTACCCGTTCTCACCCCGGTGAAGAACCCGCCGGGCCGGACCTGATTCGCCGGATAGCGCCTTTATCGATATCACCCTTGATTGGAATTGGCGGCATCAACTCGGATAACTCGAAAGAAGTGATAGCAGCGGGCGCCTCCGGTGTAGCGGTCATTACGGGTATTTTGGCGGCTCCCGATCCCGGCGCAGCAGCCCGACAACTTAAGGACGCGTTGCTCGCCGCGGGGCGCTACACGGCCAACGGCTAAGGATGACCGCTGGCTGAGGAGGTCAAGGTATATGTCCGATATGATTAACCTGATGGTAAACGGCAAGTACCGTCAAGTCGAAGGCTCAGTGAACCTGGAATCTTACCTGACTTCCTTTGGCCTTAACTTGCAATTCGTAGCCGTCGGGTATAACGGTGAAGTCCTCAAGAAGGAAATATTTTCCCAGGTTCTGCTGAAAGAGGGCGATACCCTGGAAATAGTCCGTCCGGTCGGTGGCGGTTGAGTTTTCCTGCCGGGTGGTCGAATTTTGAACCGGCGGATTCGAATGGTCCGCAATCTGAGAGTTTAGACTTTGAGAGTCTGGACGCATTGTTGGTAGGGGTAATGCGGGACAACCGGGAAAGGGTAGTTGGGTGGCTGCGGGACGAGCCTGGTAGCTGGGGGTTTTTGGCTGGTAAAGCGGTTATGGCCTGTCGCGAGCACTCAGGACGCCCCTTGTCCGATCCGGAACGGCGGCTAGTTTGGCACCGAATGTGGCAGATATTGTTGCAGGTCAGGTCGCGACCCGTGGAATAACCCAAACGGAACGGACACCGGATTCGGAAGTTATATGTGAGGGGTATTTAGACCCCTCTTGTGTTTGCCTGTTTGTTATTCGGCGCTAAGGGAACAAGTTGGGAATATTGCAGTCCCCCGACAACTGTCCTTAGCCTACCCTACAGGTTGGCCCATTTCAGGCAACCAGGGCGACTTCCACCGAGTTGACTGGCGGCAGGTGCTCGATCAACAGTTCCCAACTTTCGCCGCAATCCCGGCTGTAAAAAATCTGTCCATTGGTGGTACCAACGTAAACGCCGGCCGGGTCCAGGGAGTCGGTCGCCATGCCTTCCCGTAAAACGTGCAGGTAGGCGTTCTTCTGCGGCAGGCCCTGGGTTAGCGGCTCCCAGTCTTGGCCGCCGTTTCGGCTGCGGAAAATCCGAAACTTTGCGCCGGTGACGTATCGCTTGCCCCCCCTACGTCAGTCCCCAGAACTTCATCCTCGGGCAGTACGAAAAGGGTTTCCGGGTCATGCGGATGCAACCCCAGGGCGAAGCCGAATCGGGAGGGCAGCCCTTCGGTTATATCCTGCCATTCGGCCCCACCATTGTCGCTCCGGAACACCCCGCAATGATTATGCTGGTAAAGCAATCCGGGTTGGGCCGGATGGGCCAGGACTTTGTGGGGGCATTGGCCCCATTCCGGCAGCGGATCCGGAGAGAAATCGTCGCGAACTCCCTTGTTAGTCGGATGCCAGTTTGCCCCGGCGTCATCACTTCGGAAAACTCTGGCCGCCGAGACCCGGTTGCCAATGTTCTCGGGTGGGGTGGGCCGAAAGCCCGGAAAGCTCGACCCAGCTCATCCCGCCGTCCTTCGATTTAAACAGGGCTGCCGGCTCCACTCCGGCATAGAGGACGCCCGGCTCGGCATCGCGCCCTGGCTCAATGTGCCAGAGCCGGTTAACCGTTTGCCCGCTGCCTGGTACTCCGTCCGCTCCGGCATGACCGGAGAAGCGGGGCTGCTCCGGTGGTTGTTCCCAGGTATGGCCCAAGTCGCGGCTGATTTCAACCTGTGGCCCCCAAATCATGTGGTTGGCAGCGGCGAAGAGCGTACCACCATTCCCGTTTCCCTCACGGTCATCGTAGATCAAGTGGAAAATATCGCTGCCCGGGCAGTGGGGGCCGGAGAGGCGCCAATCCTGGCGGTCGGGGTTGCTGTGGAGAACAAATGCGCCCTTGCGGGTGCCTACCATCAGGAGGATGTTTCCTCGAGGCGCCTGAATGCCCTGGGAGATGGCATTTCCCTCCTCCGCGACTACTGGCTAAAGGCTGGACAAAGTCGAGCTATTCTCGACTCTGCTCCAACCAGTCTAGCAGTTACGGAGTCAGAATTACCTTGCCCTGGCTGCCCCGATTTGACAGATGTTGATGGGCTTTTGCAGCCTCAGCCATGGGCAACACCCGATCTACTACCAGCCTGACCTGGCCTTGGGCCAACATGGGGAACAGCTCGTCCATCGCGTCCTGGTGGTTCAGCCGGCCCATGGGTGACCGTCCCATACTAAAGCCGATGACCGTGCGGTTGGCACCAAAAATGTCGGCCCCGGGGAGGGACGCCGGGGTTCCCGAAGCGTTGCCGAAGGAGATCAGCTTGCCGTAGGAGGCTACGCAGCGGACACTCTTTTCCAGTACCGGGCCGCCAACGCACTCAAGGACTAGCTCAACGCCGTTACCGTTGGTGAGTTGACGCACTTCCTCTTCAAAATCCTGGGCAACATAATTGATGGTTTCGTCGGCGCCCAAAGAACGTGTCAAGTCCAGCTTTTCGGGAGAGGAAGCAGTTGTTATCACCCGGGCTCCCCAAGCTTTGGCTAGCTGTATCGCGACAGTGCCAACCCCGGAGGCTCCGGCCTGAATCAGTACCGTTTCCCCCGGCTGTATCTGCCCCCGAGTCTTTAGCAGGTGGTATGCGGTCAGAAACACGATGGGCATACCTCCGGCCTGTACCGGGTCAACCGTTTCCGGGTAGGGGAAGACGTAGTTGGCATTTACCGCCACGAATTCGGCATTGCCCTGGGGTCCCATTGCCATTACGCGTTGTCCTACCGAAAGCCCGGAAACTCCTTCGCCCAAGTCAGTTATCGTGCCGGCGGCTTCCAGACCCAAAGTTGCCGGCAGATCCGGACCGGGATAATTTCCTTGTCGCCGCATAATGTCGGCGTAGTTGACCCCGGCTGAATCCACTTTTATCAATACCTGCCCGGCCCGCGGGGTCGGCTCCGGAACGTCCTCCCATTGCAAGACTTCCAGGCCGCCAAACTCGTTAATTCTAACTGCTTTCATAAATCGTCTCCGGATTTTGGCTGATGGGAAACGGCGATACGATTGGGAAAGGTAAAGGGTTGGCAGTAAAGTCTTTCCCGTTTGATCGCTTACCCGTTCTTGCGCAACTGGGGCGAGGTCAATACCTCCGGGTTAATCACCCGTACCGGTTCGCCGGCGGAGTAGGCTCGAACGTCCTCGATGGCTCCTGAATAGAAAGCACGGTAGCCTTCTTCGGTAACATAACCCAGGTGCGGGGCAATTACGGTGTTGTCGAGTTGCAGGAAGGGATGGTCTTTGGGCAATGGCTCCACGTCAAAAGTGTCCAGGGCGGCCCCGGCAATAGCCCCTTTTTGCAGAGAGTCGATCAATGCCGCCTCATCGACGATCGGGCCGCGGGAGATGTTGACCAGGTAAGCAGTGGGTTTCATCAGACCCAATTCCCGCTCACCAATCAGCCCCAGGGTGCGGTCGCTAAGGCGAAGGTGAATTGAAACAATGTCGGAATTCCGAAGCAGAGTATCCTTGTCCACCAGGGTGGCGTGGCATTCGGCGGCGCGCTCGGCGGTCAGGTTCTGGCTCCAGGCGATAACATTCATATCGAAGGCGTTGCCCACCCGGGCCATCAGGCCACCAATGTGTCCCAATCCGATCAGGCCAAGAGTTTTCCCCTTTAAGCCGACGCCGATTGAGGTCTGCCAGTGGCCGGCCCGGGTCAGCCGGTCTTCCTGAGGTATCTTGCGCAGGAGGCCGATAATTATTCCCCAGGTTAACTCGGTGGGGCCTTCCCCGGCGCCGCCGGTGCCGCAGGCCACGATGCCCAACTCGGTGGCGGCTTCTATGTCATAGGAGGCGTTTCTTCCTCCGGTAGTAATCAGCAAGCGCAGCTCCGGCAGCCGGGACAACACCGAGCGGGGGAAGGCCGTACGTTCCCGCATACCGATAACCGCTTGAAAATCCTTTAGCCTTTCGACGAGTTGGTCCCCGTCAGCCAGATGGTCGTGGAAGACCTCGATTTCTGCGCCTTGAGGCAAGGCTGACCAATCGGCCATTTGCCGCGCCACATCTTGATAATCGTCCAAGACTGCGATTTTCATTGGATACAGCTCCTGCAAATCGGTTATTACTTGAAGGCCGGTGCAACGTCTTTGGCCAGGATTTCCATGCTGCGCATAACCTTTTCCTGAGGAATAAGGCCGCCGGGATTGAGTTCCGCAATGACATTCTTGAGGCCCAATTCTTCTTGAAGCTGCGTTATTCGCTCAATCAGTCCCTCGGCGGAGCCGAATGCGACCTTGGTTGCCAGCATTTCCTCGAAGGTCAGTTCGGTCAGCCGCTCGCCCCGGCCCTGTCGTAATTCCGTGGCTTCGGTACCGGCGCTCCCCGCCGATTCCAGGTAAAGGGAACTCATTCGATTGTAGTAGGCCCGAATGCTTTCCTGGGGGTCATCCATGGCGGCAGTCTCGGATTCTCCGGCATACACCGGAATGCGCAGGGAGACATCGCCGTCGCCGGGGTGTCCGGCTTGGCTCCAGGCCCGGCGATACTCTTTAAGATTGATCTGCAAGTCCGGGATATCCATGCCTCTCAGTCCGACGAAGATGGGTAAACCGCGCTGTCCCATGCGAGGAAAGGTCTCCTCGGTAGTGGCTGCTACCCGCAGCGGTGGATGCGGCAGGGTGAAAGGTTGGGGTGATACGTTGGCGTTCTCAAACTGGAAATACTCGCCGTGATAGGAAAAAACCTCGCCCTTCCAAGCTTCCAGGATAATATCCAGAGCCTCTTCAAAACGTCCCCGGCTTTCCTCATAGGGAATGCCGTAAATGTCGTAGGAACGAGGGAAGGCGCTGCGACCAATGCCAAAGTCAAACCGGCCTTCGGCGACCTGGTCCACCGTTGCGACCTCCTCCGCAATGCGCAGAGGATTATTCAAAGGCAGCACCTGTACCGCCATACCGACCCGCATTCGCTTGGTGCGGGTGGCGATGGAACTGGCGATGACGGCGGGGGATGAAAGAACGGAGCGGGTTGGGGCAAAGTGGATTTCGGCGAGCCAGGCTTCGTCAAGCCCCCATTCCTCGGCGGCGTCCACCATGCTGAAGCCTTCTCTAAACGCCATAGCTTGAGTAGCGCCCTCGCGCCGCTCGAATTGCATGAAGATGCCAAAGTCCATACTTCCTCCTCCGGGTTATTTGACAGAGTATTGCCAAGAGTTTCCAGTCCCCTTGGCCCCTGGCGCACAACAAGCGATGGCTACACTTTAGCCTCCAAGTGTGCTGCGTAGTCAGCCGAGCCGGCGCGTCAAGGGGAGCGTTTTCCGGTAAGTGTGTTGAGACTTCGGAGAATCTGCGCCGGAGTAGGCAAATGTAGGGAAGCTGGCGTTGCAGCAACAGTTAACCACATACTACCTATAGGGTCAAGCTGAAACGATGGGGCGACCGGCTTGACCGACGCGGGTTAATTCTGGGGATGGCGGTGGAGGGTAGCAGGACAGTATAAGAAACGTCATTTAAGGCACTGATTGATAGATGTCGGCGACGGGGAGGCCGACGATGTGTTGGTAGCCGGCTGGTTAGGGCCTGGAGACCGGACCTTGAGGCGTAGTAAAAGGCAGGCGAGCCACCCGTTCGAATGGGTGGCTCGCCCAAGGGTCCGTTAAGTTATCCGGTAATAGGGTCGGTTACTTGGGAAGCTACTTGCCGCCGGGGACACCGAGGGTTTGGCCGGCGAACCCGGTATCGTCCTTGTGGTCCGGGTCAATCCACATATGGGCCCAGCGCAGGTGACTCGTAGTGGACGACGGGAAGTGGGAGTATCCCCGCACCTCGGGCCAGAAGGACACCGCTTCCTCTTCCCAGAAGACCGGGAAGTTCCAGTATTGCCCCATCAGGTAAACCTGGATTTCCTGTCCCTGCTTCTTACGCTCGGCCGGATCGGTGAGCTTACCTAACTCCTCAAACATCGCTTCCGCCGTTGCATCGCACTCTGTGCCGGGAGTCTGGAAATTATACAGGCTGGCGCAGCGATGGTAGTGACCTAATCCCACGAAGGGGTCATCTACTCCAGCCACACCGCCGGTGGATCCCATGAAGTCGCCCCAGTCGCCGGCTTGGCGCGATTTCCGGTAGGCGATGGTTTCAACCGTATCGAAGTCGGTTTTGATTCCCAACAGGCGTAGCTGTTCCTGCATGAAGGTGGCGCGGCCCACCCGTTGGGCATCTGCTTCTACGGTTAAGACGTAGGTCTTTTCGAAATCGAAGTTCTCTTCCTTCATGATTTGGATGGCCGCGGCCCGCTGGGCTTCCATGTCTGCCGGCTGGCACCAACCAGGGACAGCACAGGCCTCGGCCTCCTCCAGGGCCCAAGGGCTGCCCGGAGGCATCAGGCCCAATCCGGCGGAGCCGTAGCCGGATAGAGAGACGGCGATGCCGGTGGTCCGGTCCATTCCCATGGCGATAGCCTGGCGAATCCGGACATTGTCGAGGGGCGGCTTACGGGTGTTCAGCCACAGGTTTTCGCTGCTTCGGGTGGCCTGTATCACGGTTTGGATTTGATCATGTTTTACGTAAGCGTCATATTGGCCGAAGTTGCGCACCCAGTGCCAATCGGTTTGGTGGGCCAACATGGTTGCCTGTTGCGCCGTCTCGTCAAGGATGCCGAAGATGATGAGATTATCAACATAGGGCACGCCTTCTACGTGATAGTTGGGATTCCTTTCAAATTTTTGTTCATCAATGCCAACGCTCTGCCCGGCGCCCCAGATGAAAGGCCCGGTTCCTACAGATACGTCCTGGAACATGGCATCTTCGCCACCGGCCAGGAACCAGTCCTTGTTGAAAATCATTGCCGCCGGGTTGCCAAAGCTGAGCAGAGGAACGGCGGAGGGAGAGGTGAACCGGAATTTCAACGTCGAGTCATCCACGCACTCCAGCAGGTCCAAGTCCACATCCGTAAGTCGGTTCTTCATGTAAGAACCGGTTATGCCTTCCTCTGTAATCATGGTTTCATAGGTGAACCGGGCATCTTCGCAGGTGAAGTCGGTGCCGTTGTGCCATTGCACCCCATCCTTGAGATAAAAGGTCACACCCTTGAGGTCTGAATCAACGGTCCAGCCGTAGGCCAGATCCGGGATGAAAGGAGCTCTCCAGTCATAGGGGTTGTCCTGAATCAGGCCGTCGTGAGTGGGCATTCGGTACCGCATGGTGGTGCCGCTGCGCGCGCCCCAAACGTTGGCGTGTTCCAGAGGGTCTTCATAGTTGATGCGGAGAGTGCCGCCGTATTTCGGCTGGCCGTAGAAGTCTGTGTTAGGTTTCCAATAAGACTCGAAACTGGGCGCTTCCCGGGGGGCCGCTACCGCTGCTCCTGCCGGGGCCAAAGCGGCTTGGGCCACGGTGGTCGGCGTGGGAGCCGACATTTCAACCGCGCCGGTCGATGGTGCGGTGGTCGATTCTGGGGCGGCCGGTTGCTGGTTCTGCGGTGCCACCGGCGCCGCCGGCGCCACCGGCGCACTGGACGACCCGCAGGCAACGAGGAACAGGAGACTCAAAACCACCGAAAGATATACAATGGTCCAAGGTTTCCTGATACTGTAATTAGGCATTATCAATCCTCCCAAAATACGGGTTTGGTACCGAGCGCTTCAGTTCGAAGTTGCCTTCGGAATTGTTGGCCCTCATGCCTATCCTTATAGGCCTTGAAGTTCAATTTCCGATGTGCCAAGCCGGCAGTCTGGCAGTTGCCCTGACTCGCCCGCCAATCCCCGCTAGTATCGGAGCTGACTCAGTAGAGACCGTTCTTAATTCAAAACCTCCTTGTTTTATTAGGCGAACCACCCGTTCGAAAGGGTGGCTCGCCCAAGGGTCCGTTAAGTTATCCGGTAATAGGTTCGGTTACTTGGGAAGCTACTTGCCGCCGGGGACACCGAGGGTTTGGCCGGCGAACCCGGTATCGTCCTTGTGGTCCGGGTCAATCCACATATGGGCCCAGCGCAGGTGACTCGCAGAGGGCGTCGGGAAGTGGGAGTATCCCCGCACCTCGGGCCAGAAGGACACCGCTTCCTCTTCCCAGAAGACTGGGAAGTTCCAGTATTGCGCCATCAGGTAAACCTGGATTTCCTGTCCCTGCTTCTTACGCTCGGCCGGATCGGTGAGCTTACCTAACTCCTCAAACATCGCTTCCGCCGTTGCATCGCACTCCGTGCCGGGAGTCTGGAAATTATACAGGCTGGCGCAGCGATGGTAGTGACCCAATCCCACGAAGGGGTCATCCACTCCAGCCACACCGCCGGTGGATCCCATGAAGTCGCCCCAGTCGCCGGCTTGGCGCGATTTCCGGTAGGCGATGGTTTCAACCGTATCGAAGTCGGTTTTGATTCCCAACAGTCGTAGCTGTTCCTGCATGAAGGTGGCGCGGCCCACCCGTTGGGCATCTGCTTCTACGGTTAAGACGTAGGTCTTTTCGAAATCGAAGTTCTCTTCCTTCATGATTTGGATGGCCGCGGCCCGCTGGGCTTCCATGTCTGCCGGCTGGCACCAACCAGGGACAGCACAGGCCTCGGCTTCCTCCAGGGCCCAAGGGCTGCCCGGAGGCATCAGGCCCAATCCGGCGGAGCCGTAGCCGGATAGAGAGACGGCGATGCCGGTGTTCCGGTCCATTCCCATGGCGATAGCCTGGCGAATCCGGACATTGTCGAGGGGCGGCTTACGGGTGTTCAGGTGCAGGTTTTCGCTGCTTCGGGTGGCCTGTATCACGGTTTGGATTTGATCATGTTTTACGTAAGCGTCATATTGGCCGAAGTTGCGCACCCAGTGCCAATCGGTTTGGTGGGCCAACATGGTTGCCTGTTGCGCCGTCTCGTCAAGGATGCCGAAGACGATGAGATTATCAACATAGGGCACGCCTTCTACGTGATAGTTGGGATTCCTTTCAAAACTTTGTTCATCAATGCCAACGCTCTGCCCGGCGCCCCAGATGAAAGGCCCGGTTCCTACAGATACGTCCTGGAACATGGCATCTTCGCCACCGGCCAGGAACCAGTCTTTGTTGAAAATCATTGCCTCACTTTTGCCAAAGCTGAGCAGAGGAACGGCGGAGGGAGAGGTGAACCGGAATTTCAACGTTGAATCATCCACGCACTCCAGCAGGTCCAAGTCCACATCCGTAAGTCGGTTCTTCATGTAAGAACCGGTTATGCCTTCCTCTGTAATCATGGTTTCATAGGTGAACCGGGCATCTTCGCAGGTGAAGTCGGTGCCGTTGTGCCATTGCACCCCATCCTTGAGATAAAAGGTCACACCCTTGAGGTCTGAATCAACGGTCCAGCCGTAGGCCAGATCCGGGATGAAAGGAGCTCTCCAGTCATAGGGGTTGTCCTGAATCAGGCCGTCGTGAGTGGGCATTCGGTACCGCATGGTGGTGCCGCTGCGCGCGCCCCAAACGTTGGCGTGTTCCAGAGGGTCTTCATAGTTGATGCGGAGAGTGCCGCCGTATTTCGGCTGGCCGTAGAAGTCTGTGTTAGGTTTCCAATAAGACTCGAAACTGGGCGCTTCCCGGGGGGCCGCTACCGCTGCTCCTGCCGGGGCCAAAGCGGCTTGGGCCACGGTGGTCGGCGTGGGAGCCGACATTTCAACCGCGCCGGTCGATGGTGCGGTGGTCGATTCTGGGGCGGCCGGTTGCTGGTTCTGCGGTGCCGCCGGTGCCGCTGGCGCCACCGGCGCACTGGACGACCCGCAGGCAACGAGGAACAGGAGACTCAAAACCACCGAAAGATATACAATGGTCCAAGGTTTCCTGATACTGTAATAAGGCATTATCAATCCTCCCAAAATACGGGTTTAGTACCGAGCGCTTCAGTTCGGAGTTGCCTTCGGAGTTGTTGGCCCTCATGCCTATCCTTATAGGCCTTGAAGTTCAATTTCCGATGTGCCAAGCCGGCAGTCTGGCAGTTGCCCTGACTCGCCCGCCAATCCCCGCTAGTATCGGAGCTGATTCAGTAGAGACCGTTCTTAATTCAAAGCCTCCTTGTTTTATTAGGCGAACCACCCGTTCGAAAGGGTGGAATAGGTGGCTCGCCCGAGTGTTCGAATGGTCAGCAGAATTAGGGTCAGTTACCCGTGAAGAACTAGATTCCCCCGGGTACGCCGGTGGTTTGACCCTTATTGCCCGTGTCATCCTTGTGGGCCGGGTCAATCCACATTTGCATATACTTGCGGAAGGAGCCGAAAGGCGCCGGGAAGTGGGCATAGCCCCTGACCTCGGGCCAGAAGGACACCGCTTCCTGCTCCCAGTAAACCGGGAAAGAGCCATAGGCTTTCATTGCCCGAAGTTCGATTTCGTCAGATATTGCCTTACGGGCGCTGAAGTCCAGCTCAGTTTGGGCCTGGTCCAGTAACGCCACGATGTCCGGGTCACAGTTTTGGTCGTTGGGCGGAGTCCAGAAGTTGCTTGTGGAGTCGCATCGGAGGAAGGAAGACACCCCCGCATTGGGGTCATCCGCGGGAACAGTGCTGTTTCCAGGTTTGAAAGCGCCCCAAGTGCCGTTGGCATCCTGCTGGCGGTAGGCAATGGTTTCAACCGAGTCGAAGTCGGTTTGGATTCCAACCAGCCGCAACTGCTCCTGCAGGAAGGTTGCGCGGGCCTGAACTTGGGCATCCGCCTCTACCGTAAAGAGATAGGACTCGTCGAAGTCGAAGCCTTCTTCCTCCAGAATCTTCCTGGCCTCGGCCCGAGTTGCTTCCACATCTTCGCTGGTGCACCAGCCGGGTACGGAGCAGCGCTGCTCTTCGGTCAGTTCCCAGGGGCTGCCCGGGGCGTAGCCGAACCCACCGACGGCGCCGTGCCCGTCCTGGAGAATCTTAATTGCAGCGTTACGGTCAATGCTCATTATGATTGCTTGACGCACCCTTACATTGTCAAAAGGCGGGATTCGGGGGTTAAGCCACAAGCGGAAGTTGCCCCGAGTGGCCCGGATAACCGTCACAATCTGGTCGTGGTCCACGTAGGCTTGGTACTGTCCCCAGTTGCGAACCCAGTGCCAGTCGGTCTGGTGGGCTAGCTGAGTTGCCTGCTGTGCGGACTCGTCCAGGATGCCGAAGACAACCAGGTCATCCACGTAGGGCAGTTCGGGTATAAAATAGTTGGGGTTCTTCTCATAGTGCTGTTCGTCAATGCCTACGGTCTGCCCCTCGGCCCACATAAAGGGGCCCAGACCTACCGAGGCATCCTGGAACATGGCGTCTTCACCGCCCGCCTCGAACCAAGCCTTGTTGAAGATATACCCACGGCGGTTAGACAGGGGGAGCAATGGTGTGCCGGTGGGACCGGAGAAGTTCATCTCCAGGGTCAGATCGTCGAGGCAGGATAATTCCTCCAGCACGACGTTGGCGAGGCGGCTCTGCATGTAACTGGCAGTAATTCCTTTCGCGGTAATCATCGTTTCAATAGAGAACCGGGCGTCTTCGCAGGTGAAGATGTCGCCGTTATGCCAGGTAGTGCCCTCTCGGAAATCGAAAGTTACGCCGGCCAAGTCATCATGGATGGTCCAGCTTTGAGCCAAGTCGGGGACTAACGGCGCGCTGGCATCATAAGGATTTTCCATAACCATAATCGCGCTGGTGGGGCCCCGATAACTGTCGGCTGCGCCAGTAGCCGCGCCCCAGGCGTTGGAGTGCTCCAGGGGGTCTTCGTAGTTGACGCGAAGGGTGCCGCCGTAAACCGGCTGCCCATAGAACTCCGTGTCGGGCTGCCAGTACTCCGCAAAAGCGGGGGCGTGCTTACCTTCCGCCATCATTTCTTCGGCGGGCATTGCCACTTCCGCGGCCGCGGCCGTAGGTGCCGGAGCCGCAGCGGCCGGTTCAACCGTGGCGGCAGGAATTGCCGTGGCAGGAGCGGACGAACCACAGGCCACGGCGGCCAGGGCCAACACCGCAATAATCGGCCCATATAAGAGCGCCTTGGGTTTGACCAACCATTGGTAAGGCATCTTCAGAATTCGGTCAGTCTTCATAATTTCTCCCAAAAGTCAGTTTAGGGTTACTCCGGTTTTGTTGGTGTCCACACTTAGCTGGAATAGGATCCAACCGCCGTTTGTTTGTCCCCGTAGCTTGGGAGTTGCCCCGACTAGCCCGCCAATCCCCTGGTGTTTCTAAGCAGGCCCGGGCAAATACCTTTATAATCCGTCACCTATGATCCGTCACCTCCTTTATGTTTAGTTTCCAAAATTCGAGAAGCTGTTGACCCGGAATATCAACCATTTTGAAAGTTAGTTTTGCCAGGCCAACAAGACGTTCTTGGAGATATACAAGGAAACCCATACGATACCAGTGCACTTTTAAGCGAATCATTGTCGAATGAAGTTATTGGCGCATTTACCTTTTGACCATGCCCTATTCTACTCGTCCAGTTCAGGGTGTCCAGGCTAATACTACCAATACGCGTTGGACTCGGAATGACGGATCAGCCCCGTAACCGGTACTAAAGTAGGCCACTCACTTTTAACGTGGGTGGCCTACCAAGTGCGTTCTAAAGGAGACTTGTCTTACCCGTGAAGAACTAGATTCCCCCGGGTACGCCGGTGGTTTGACCCTTATTGCCCGTGTCATCCTTGTGGGCCGGATCAATCCACAGGTGCATAAACTTCAGGAAGGAACCGTTGGGGGCCGGGAAGTGAGCGTAACCCCTGACCTCCGGCCAGAAAGACACCGCTTCCTGCTCCCAGTAAACCGGGAAGGAACCATAGAGTCTCATCGCCTGGAGTTGCATTTCGTCGGACAGGGCCTTACGGGCAGTGAAGTCCAGCTCGGTCTGCGCCTGGTCCAACAATGCGACGATTTCTAAGTCGCAGGGGCCGTTGGGAGTCCAGTAGTTGCTTGTGGAGTCGCAGCGGAGGTAGGATGCCACGCCTGCATTGGGGTCGTCCGCGGTAACCGTACTGTTTCCAGGCTTGAGCGCGCCCCAAGTGCCGTTGACATCCTGCTGGCGGTAGGCAATGGTTTCAACCGAGTCGAAGTCGGTTTTGATTCCCACTAGCCGCAGCTGCTCCTGCAGGAAGGTGGCGCGAGCCTGCACCTGTGCATCCGACTCTACGGTAAAGAGATAGGACTCGTCGAAGTCGAAGCCTTCTTCCTCCAGAATCTTCCTGGCCTCGGCCCGAGTAGCTTCCATATCTTCGGACGGGCACCAGCCGGGGACGGCGCAGCCCTTTTCCGGCGAGAGGTTCCAGGGGCTGCCCGGAGCATAACCAAAGAAGCCCGTGGCTCCGTAACCATCCTGGAGTACTGTAATGGCAGCCTCCCGGTCGATGCTCATGACGATGGCCTGCCGCACTCTAACGTTGTCGAAGGGCGGGATTCGCGGGTTGATCCACAAGCGGAAGTTGCCGCGGGTGGCCCGGATAACCGTCATAATCTGGTCGTGGTCCACATAGGCCCGATACTGGCCGAAGTTACGCACCCAGTGCCAGTCGGTCTGGTGGGCCAATTGGGTGGCCTGCTGCGCCGACTCGTCCAGGATACCGAAGACGACCAACTCATCCACGTAAGGTAGCTCAGGTATGTAGTAATTGGGGTTCTTATCATAGTGTTGCTCGTCAATGCCTACGGACTGGCCCGGAGCCCACATGAAGGGGCCAAGACCTACCGAGACATCCTGGAACATCACTTCTTCGCCACCGGCTACAAACCAGGCCTTGTTGAATATTTGGCCCCGGCGGTTTGACAGCGGGAGCAAGGGTATTCCAGTGGGACCGGAGAACCGCATTTCCAGGGTCAGGTCGTCAGAGCAAGTCGTCTCGTTCAATACAACGTTGGCGAGGCGGCTCTTCATGTTGCTGGCGGTAAGGCCGTTGCCGGTTATCATGGTTTCCAAGGTGAACCGGGCGTCTTCACAGGTGAAGATGTCGCCGTTATGCCAGGTAGTGCCCTCCCGGAAATCGAAGGTTACACCGGCCAGGTCATCATGGATCGTCCAGCTTTGGGCCAACTCGGGGAGCAGCGGAGCGCCGGCGTCATAGGGGTTTTCCATTATCAGGGTGGCGCCGGTGGGCATTCGATACCGGTCGGTCACGCCGGAGCCTGATCCCCAGGCGTTGGCATGTTCCAGGGGGTCTTCATAATTGACGCGGAGGGTGCCGCCGTAAACCGGCTGTCCGTAGAACCCGGTGTCGGGCTGCCAGTAATCGGCAAAGGAAGGCGCATTCTTGCCCTCGGCCATCATTTCTTCGGCGGGCATTGCCGCCTCGGCGGGCACCGCCGTAGGTGCCGGCGCAGCAGCGGCCGGTTCAACCGTGGCGGCAGGAATTGCCGTGGCAGGAGCGGACGAACCACAGGCCACGGCGGCCAGGGCCAACACCGCAATAATCGGCCCATATAAGAGTGCCCTGGGTTTGATCAACCATTGGTTAGGCATCTTCTGAATTCGGTTAGTCTTCATTATCTCTCCCAAAAGGCAGGTTTGGCGCCAGGCGCTTCAGGTGGGAGTCGTTAATTAGTCCGTTGGCTCTTCGCCTTTCGTGATTGGTCTTGAAGTCCAACCGCCGATGTGCCGGGCCGACAGTCTGGCAGCGACCCTTACACGCCCATGAATTCCAACTTATATCTGAGCAGAGCCAAGAATATACCCTTCCTTAACTGTCACCTCCTGCACTATATTTTAATGATCCCAGATGTTTTGATTCGTAACATGTGATGAAAACGTAGCTATCAGCTACAAATCATCTTAATTAACTTCAGTAAATATATCACAAAAGATTCTAGTTTCGTATCAATATACTCGTATATAGTTTAAATTCTTCAACAATATTTCCAGAATTGATGATTTATTTTGTTCAAGTGATTAACGAATAACTTATTATGGGTTATCCACTTTTCCGATGTCAACTATTTGATGGCTTTGGCGTTGGTGCTGTCGTTTTGCCGACCTGGTGCAAGTCGAGTCGAGGAAAGGCGAATATCCCGCGTTGTTCGGCGCTGTTGCCTGGTATCAGTAATAATTAGTGGTCAATAGAAACCGCCCTTGGTTGGCGGCTTCTGTATCCCCACGTTGCATTTACACCATTTCCGGCCGATGCTACTATTGGCCCGTAGGTTTGGCCCGCAACCGATTGTCCTCAGCTGATTGAAGGATTTTTTGTCAGTACCAGCTAATTTAGTGTACCTCTTGGTAGGGGGGCTGGTATCCACCATATAGTTCCACCGGAGGTATGTAATGAACTCAAAGGAATATGACGTTATTATCGTTGGCGGTGGAATTATCGGCCTGTCCACGGCAATGCAGCTGACCCTTGGGCTTCCCCCAAACTGCAAAGTCGCGGTGCTGGAAAAAGAGAAGGATTTGGCGACACACCAGACCGGACACAATAGCGGCGTAATTCACTCGGGGATTTATTACCGGCCCGGCTCCCAGAAAGCTCAGTTTTGCGTCGGCGGCGCCAAAGCTCTCGTGAGGTATTGCGAAGAAAACGAGATCGAGTTTGAGAAGTGCGGCAAGACCATTGTTGCCACCGATGAAACTGAACTGGAACGGTTGGAGGCGCTCTACGACCGGGGCATGGCTAATGGAGTGCCGGGGCTGGAGATAATCGGCGCGGAACGCCTGAAGGAAATTGAGCCGCACACCTCGGGAGTGCGGGCGTTGTGGTCTCCGGAAACCGGCATCATTGACTATGTTAAAGTTGCGGCCTCCTACGCCCACCGGCTACAGGAAAACGGTGGTGAGATTTTTACCGAGGCGACGGTGCGGTCGATTAACGGGTCATCCGGCTCGGTGACCCTGGAAACCGACCGCGGCGCCCTCCAGGCCAAGCACGTTATAAACTGTGCCGGGCTTTACGCCGACCGGGTGGCTAAGATGATGGGTGAGAATACGGATATTAGGATTATCCCTTTCCGCGGTGAATACTTCACCTTGCGCCCGGAAAGCCAAGACCTGGTCAAAGGCTTGATTTACCCGGTGCCCGACCCCCGGTTTCCCTTTCTTGGAGTCCATTACACTCGCAATATTCAGGGTCATGTAGAAGCCGGGCCCAACGCCGTTTTGGCCTTTGCCCGGGAAGGTTATCGCAAGAGCAATATTGACCTGGGCGAATCTTTGGGCACATTTACTTATCCAGGTTTCTGGAAGATGTCGGCCAAGCACTGGCGGACCGGCATGTCGGAAATGCGCCGCTCTTACAGTAAGCAGGTATTTGTTCGCGACCTGCAGAAACTGATACCCGAAATTAACGAAAAAGACCTGGCCCCGGGAGGCGCGGGAGTGCGCGCTCAAGCCGTTTCCAGCAACGGCGCCCTCCTGGACGATTTCAGTATCTTGCGCGGCCGAAAAGCAATTCACGTATTGAACGCTCCGTCGCCTGGGGCAACTTCGTCTCTGGCAATCGGCAAACACATCGCAGATCTGGCAGTAGAGTCCTTTGGTTTGGCATCCTGAAATCGCTGAATCAATATCAGCCCAGTCCAGTTTTGCCGAAGGGCCGGGCCACCTGCGATCTCAGACCACTTTTCAACCGAAGGGTCTGCGGTGAAAAAGAGATACAGGAGTCGGTTCAACCGATCCAGGGAAAATAAGGCGTCCGTCTATTGGGCACACAGTTATCGGCCGTTTGGGCGGTGGTTTTTCAGCCAAATGTTCAGACCCAATGTTGCTTTGGCTGGCTTTGGATAAGTATAATCGGTAGGTTGGCCGGCGGCGGGACGTTTAGACACTGGGAGTAGCGCTTTTCGGTGGAATCCGAGATCGAATTAGGTAGCTGGGAACTGACTGCGGAAAGGGTAAAGCAGTATTTGGAGGCCGTTGGAGACGATCCGGAATTATATTTTCAAATTGGCCTGGTTCCGCCCCTGGCCCTTTCCGCCTATGCATTGGGGGCGCTGCTGGAAAAACTAGCATTGCCGGCGGGAGCAATCCACAGCCTCCAGGAAATTGATTCCCTTCTGCCGGTCTCCCTGGGGCAACAGATAACCGGCCGGGCCCTGGTGGAACTTCCAAGACGGCGCGGGTCGCTACAGTTCACGACGGTGGCGTACACGCTTGAAAACGCCGAAGGCGTCACGGTGCAGACCGGCAAAACTACGGTGCTGGTTGCGGCGGGTGCGTCCCCGTAAACGGCCGCGATTCGCGATAGTGGTTGGGCCGTGGATAGCTTCCAATTACGAAGCTGGCCCGGCTGCAAACATTACTTCCCAATAATTTCCGGTGAAAATACCTTAGCTATTCCCGACAGCAGTTCCCGACAATCCCGGTACTTTGACAACTGTTTTTACTATGACTGACCTAACTGAAGAAAGAATGTCCCTGCCGGTGAAGGCTATGACCATTACGCAGGAACAGCTCAATGCTTACGCTGCCGCTTCCGGCGACTCCAATCCGCTGCATTTGGATGCGGAATTTGCGGCGACCACCCAATTTGGAAGTATCATCGCTCATGGTATGCTTACCCTGGCTCTGGTTTCCCGTATGATGGCTGTGGCCTACGGGCGACACTGGTTGGAAAGCGGCGGTCTCAAGGTACGGTTCAAGGGCGCGGCTTATCTGGGTGACCTGGTGGAAAGTTGGGGCCGGGTGACTAAAGAAGAACATTTTCCCGACCATCGGTTGGTGGTTTGCTCCGTAGGCGTAGTTAACCGGCATACCAAGCAAGAATTGGTTGCCGGAACCGCCACGGTGAAAATTAGAAAGGAAGTCGAGGAGGGACCGGCACATGATTAGGGTTGCCCTTTAAGGATAGTTGAACATGCAAGATAGTGACAGGTCATCGCCGATTCGCGTGGCGGTGGATGTAATGGGCGGCGACTATGCCCCCCACGAAACGGTTAAGGGCGCAATTGCGGCGCTGAATGTTCATGGTATTGAGCTTCTTTTGGTCGGAGACACGGTCGCCGTTGAGCGGGAATTGGTCAATTATGACGTTTCCGGAAAACCGGTTACGGTGATTCCTTCGGTAGGAAAAATAGGCGACGATGAGCACCCGATGCACGCCTTCCGGCAAAAGCCCAATGCCTCAATAATTGTCGGTACCAAGTTGGTCAAAGGCGGCCAGGCAGATGTCCTGGTTTCCCTGGGTTCCACCGGCGCTTCAATGGCAACCTCGGCGATTATCCTGGGCATGATGGAAGGGTTGGAGCGGCCCTGCATTGGCGGCCCTTTTTTGGGACTTGCTCCCCGCACCGTTTTAATGGACTTGGGCAGCAACGTAGATTGCCGGCCCTCTTTGATGCTTAACTTTGCCGCTATGGGTTCGGTATTTTCCCACAAGTTCCTGGGAATCGATAACCCGCGAGTTGCCCTTTTGAGTGTAGGCGCCGAAGAATCAAAGGGAAACAAGCAAGTGCAGGAAAGCTACCATCTCCTGGAGAAAAGCCATCTGAACTTTGTAGGCAATGTGGAGGGGATGGATTTCTTTACCGACAAGGCGGACGTCATCGTTTGCGACGGCTTTGTGGGCAATATCCTGATTAAGTTTACCGAGGGCATGGGCAGCGCCCTTAGCGGCTACTTGAACGACCAGTTGGCTTCTTCGATGTCCGAGGAAGAAACCGCCCGGGTACTCTCCGACCTGTGGCACGCCACTAATCTGCCGCGGACCATGGGCGGGCCGCTCTTCGGGGTTAACGGCGCCGTGTTGGTGGGCCACGGCTCCTCCAAGGCTGAAGGAATGACCGGGGCAATTAACACTGCGGTGCAGTACGTGGAATTGGGCCTGGTTGAAAGTATGCGGGAAGAGCTAATGGAGATCCACAGGCGCGGTCAGCCGGAGGCCCGGAAATAATGCCGGAAGGCCCGTTGGAAGGACAGGTGGCTCTGGTAACCGGCGCTTCCCGTGGTATTGGCGCGTATATTGCGCGTCGTTTGGCCCAGGACGGAGCCAAGGTGGCGGTTAACTATCAGTCTTCGGCGGAAGCTGCCGCCCAGGTTGCTGGGGAAATAACCGCTGCCGGCGGCGAAGCGGTAACTCTGGCAGGAGATGTTTCCAAGGCCGATTCGGCTGAATCCCTGGTGAATCAGGTCCTGGAACGGTGGGGCCGCATCGATATCCTGGTCAACAACGCCGGTATAACCCGAGACCGCCTCCTCCTCAGAATGACCCCGGAGGATTGGGACCAGGTGCTGGAGGTGAATCTGAGGGGAGCCTTCCTTTGTACCAAGTATGTGATTCCTCACCTCATTAGGCGCCGTCAAGGCCGGGTGGTCAATATATCATCCGTAGTAGGGTTGGGAGGAAATGCGGGCCAGGCGAACTACGCTGCATCGAAGGCCGGACTGATTGGGTTTACGAAGGCGGTGGCCCGCGAAGTGGCCTCTCGCAATATCACGGTCAACGCTCTGGCCCCCGGCTTTATTGAAACCGGCGGAATGGTCGAGCAAATGACCGAAGAAGCCCGCAAGCAGGTATTGTCGCGCATCCCGATGGAACGTTTTGGCAGCGCCTCCGATGTGGCCGAGGCCGTGTCCTTTCTTTGCGGCGCCGGCGCCGGCTACATCACCGGCCAGGTGTTGACCATCGACGGCGGTATGGTTTCCGGCTAACCCAGTTTAAGGAAAGGCGCCGGATTCGGTTAGCAATTTCGAGCTTCGGTTTCCCCCCTGGTTCCTGGACCGTTGAACTTTTTGCGGCAGCAGCCGTTTGCTTTTCTGAACCGTTGTTGCGGGTTGCCCCCCGCCGTTGACTTTGATTCGTTTCCTGCTTGGCAGCCACCAAACCCGGCACCGCCGTTATTTCCGCTTCCACTCTTCGTCCGTTGAATTACTCGGCTGCCATTGTTTCCTGCTTACCGTCTTGGCGTTTACTTATGCCGTTTTTATAGGTATCCTTGCTGGCAGAGACGTTGATTGGGATAGTGCGGCAAGCGATAAAGGGCATTAGAGGGATATGGGCTGATGGAAAGGGCGACCGGCAAACTTCGGCGGATGCTTGGCGAACCGGGGATAATTATGGCCCCCGGCGCTTACGATTGCCTCACGGCGAAAATCATCCAGCAGGCCGGATTCCCGGCGGTTTATATGACTGGCGCCGGTACTTCGGTAGCGCGGTTGGGCTATCCTGACCTGGCCTTGGCTACCATGACCGAGATGGTCGCCAATGCGTCGGATATTGCCGCCGCCGTTGACGTGCCGGTTATCGCTGACGCTGATACCGGCTATGGGGGCATCCTGAACATTCAGCGCACCATTCGCCAATACGAGCGAAGCGGAGTGGCGGCGGTGCATATTGAAGACCAGGAATTCCCCAAGCGCTGCGGCCACCTGGACAACAAGAGAGTTATCCCCACCCAGGATATGGTTGGCAAGATTCGGGCGGCAGTGGACGCCCGCACCGACGATGACTTCGTAATAGTCGTCAGGACTGATGCTCTGGCGGTTACCGACTGGGATGATACCATGCGCCGTTGCGAGGCTTATACCCGCGCCGGAGCCGACGTCCTGTTTGTGGAAGCCCTGCGGTCGCCCGAAGAAGCGGAGCGGGTAGTCCGCTCGGTGGATTTGCCCCTGCTTTACAACTTCGTTGAAACGGGTAAGTCACCCCTGATTCCCGCCCCGGAGCTGGAGCGCCTGGGTTTCAAGCTGGTAATTTTCCCGGTCAGCGCCCTGCTAACCGTAAGCCGGGTGGTAAGCAACTTGATGCAGGACTTAAAGATGCAAGGGACTACCGCTCACCTCCTGGAAAATATGGTGCGCCTGGAGGACTGCTTCGAAGCGGTGGGCCTGTCCGAAATGCTGGCTCAAGACGGACGTTACGCCGGGCCGCTTCGGGCCCGGTCCTGATAGAGTTCGGGGGAATCGGCGGGCGCCAGGTAGAATCGGAGGGAGTAGAAATGGCTAACGCCGTGCTGGTGATTGACATGGTGCGTGGCTTCCTGGAGCCGGGGCACAACCTCTACTGCGCCGGTTACCGCGACCTGATTCCCAACATTCAGACCTTGCTGGCCCGGGAAACTGCCGCCGGGGCATCGGTTATTTTCGTGTCCGACCACCACGAGCCGGATGACCTGGAGTTTCAGATTTTTCCGGTGCATTGCGTCAAAGGCACTGAGGAACCGGAAGTGATTCCAGAGTTGGCTCAGTTTTTGACCGGAGATAACCTGGTTCCCAAGAACCGTTATAGTGGATTTTTCCACACCGATTTAGAACGGCGGTTGGAAGAATTGAGACCTGAAAAGGTCATAATTTGCGGCGTGTGTACCGACATTTGCGTCCTGCATACCACTTCCGACGCCCGCAACCGGGACTTTCCGGTGGAGGTGCCCGCCGACTGCGTTGCCACTTTCGACCCGGATGCGCATCTCTGGGCCTTGGGCCACCTGGAAAAGATTTTGGGGGCTCGGGTAGTTTGATGCCCGGGTAGTTTGACAACCGATAGTCTGATATTTTTCGTGGATACAAGGATAACCGGCGTCCGCCGAAGGCGCCAAGTCTAGGGAGGCCACCATGCTGTATCGCGCCTATCGTTACTCCCGTTGGGATGGTACCCAGGAGATATTTGACATCGACGCCAATGAGTTGATGGATCGCCTGTCTGACGAACTGCTAAAACAAGGCGACGTAATGCAGGCGCTGCGGGAATTGCTGCGCAACGGTATGCAGAATCGGGAAGGACAGCAAATGCCCGGCCTCCGCGAGTTGATGGAACGGCTAAAGGACCAGCGCCGCCAGCAACTGCAGCAATACAATATGGATTCGGTGGTGGATGACCTGAAGGAACGGCTGGATAACATCCTCCAAACCGAACGGGAAGGCATTGACCGTCGTCTCTCCGATGCTCAGGAGCAGGTTTCGCAAGCGTCGGAGGAAGACCGCCCTGAGCAGGAAGGCCTTAATGACCTGCTGAAACAAAGGGCGGACCGCAACCGGGAAAAGCTGGACAACCTGCCCGAGGGCTTGGGCGGGCAAATCCAGGAATTAATGGAGTATGACTTCATCGACCCGGACGCCCAGCAAATGTTCCAGGAACTGCTGGATATGCTCAAGAGCCAAATGGCTCAAAATATGTCGCAGCAGATGCAGCAGCAACTCCAGGGCATGACTCCGGAACAAATGGCTGCCTCCCAGGAAATGATGCGGCAACTAAACGAGATGATTCGGGACCGTCTGGAAGGAAGGGAGCCCGATTTTGACGGATTTATGCAGCAATTTGGGTCCATGTTTGGCCCCAATCCGCCCCAAAACTTTGATGAACTAATGGAAATGCTGCAACAGCAGTTGGCCCAGATGCAATCCATGATGGACAGTATGTCTCCGGAAATGCGCCGTGAATTGGAACAAGCCATCAACTCGGCTCTGGATCCGGGGATGCAGCGGCAAATGGCCGAGTTCGCTTCCTTGATGGAGCAATTGATGCCAATGGATGACCTGCGTCGCCAGTACCCCTTCCTTGGCGACGATTCCCTCACTATGGAGCAGGCGATGGAAATGATGCGCCAGCTCCAGGACTTGGACCAGTTGGAACAGGCCCTGCAGCAGGCGGGGCGAACCGGCAACCTGGACGATGTTGACCCGGACAAGTTGGCCGAGCTGTTGGGCGACGAAGCCCGCCGAGCCTGGGAGGAACTGGACCGGCTGCGGCAGTTGTTGAAGGACGCCGGTTACGTCACTGGGGATGACGAGTTGGAACTAACGTCGCGGGGCATTCGCCGGATCGGACAGAAAGCCCTGCGGGAAGTTTTTGTTCACTTGAAGAAAGACCGGATGGGCAACCACGAGTTGGACAGTCGAGGGGCCGGTGGCGACTTGCTGGGTGAGACCAAACCTTACGAGTTCGGCGACCCACTCCAGTTGGACTTGCAAGCTACGGTCAAGAATGCAGTTAGGCGGGGTGGTCCGGGGGTGCCGGTGAAAATTAGCCCCCAGGACTTTGAGATTTACCGCAACGAGCACATGACCCGGTCGGCGACAATCGTGCTGCTGGACCAAAGCCGGTCGATGGGCTTGTTCAACAACTTCCAGGCCGCCAAGAAAGTCACGTTGGCTTTGTTTGCCCTCATTCGCACCCAGTATCCGCGGGACACCCTTCATGTTGTCGGTTTCTCCGACTATGCCCGCGAAATAAAGGAAGAGGACCTGGCCAAAGTCAACTGGAACGCCTGGGTGTCCGGCACCAATTTGCACCATGCCCTGATGTTGTCCCGCAATTTGCTGGCGAAGGAGAAGGGCGGCAGCCGGCAAATACTGGTAATAACCGACGGCGAACCAACCGCTCACCTGGAGGGCGGACGGTCCTATTTCAACTATCCGCCCAGCTACCGCACCGAGTTGGAAACCCTAAAGGAAGTCAAGAAGTGTACTCAGGAAGGCATCGTAATCAACACCTTCATGCTGGAGAATAACTACCAACTCGTAAACTTTGTTGACCGAATGACTCGCATCAACCAGGGCCGAGCCTTTTATAGCAGTTCGGAGAACCTGGGCGAGTATATTCTTGTTGACTATATGACCAACCGGAAGAAGCGGGTGACGTCCTAAAGGTCGAAATCCGGCGTTGCCCTGCGTTGGAACATGGTACACCGGATATAAGTAGTATTAGGGAGTTTTGCCGCTGAGTCAGGATTCCGGCAGTACAACGCGTCGTTATCGGTTGCTTTCTTTTGACCGTTAAATCTGGTAGCATCTTTTGTTAGAAAAAACCGAATAACCTTGGGCTTGGGTCTGTCCGCTGTGGCGGTCTGACCGGCTTTTAAGCAGTCCTGTGAGGCTGGCAAAGTATCGGTGCCCGGTTCGTGACAAGTCTCCCGTCTTTTGACGCGGAACTGTTTTGTGCGCTGTACCCCTTGCCGCCGAAGCAAGGGGTATTTTATTTTCTGAAGTTCCCGGTCGGTCCGGTTTGGGCCGACGAAAGGGAAAAGTATCGTACAGCCCTTGGGAGATAATTATGAGAATAGTCAGCATTGTAGGCAGTCTGCGCCAGGGTTCCTGGAACCACAAACTTTCCCGTCCGGCGATACAACTGCTACAGGAGCAGGGCGTGGAAGTGGAGGAGGCCAGTCTGGCTGAACTAACGCTGTTTAACGGAGACCGGGACGGCGGTGAGTACCCGGAGGCGGTCAGCCTGCTTCGGGAGTCGATTCAACGCGCCGACGGCCTGCTCATCGCTGCTCCCGAATTTAATCACTCCATGCCGGCGATTCTGAAGAATGCGATTGAGTGGGCCTGTCGGCCTCCCAATACCCTGACCGGCAAGGTGGTATTTGCCATGGGCGCCACCCCGGGCAAGTCCGGGGGAATCCGGATGCACCTCCATCTGTCCGATTGCCTGCAATGTGAAGGCTGCTGGGTAATCCCCAAGCCGCTGGTGCTAGTCCCAAACGCGGAAAGCGTGTTCGGACCGGAAGGTGAACTCCTGGATCCAACGGTTGGCGCTATGCTGGAAGAAGGCATGACCAAACTGGTTGATACCATTAATGCAATGACCCGGTCCAGCGCCTAGCCCGTGGGCGATGGAGAGGTGGGACGAGACACATAGGCTAACCGTGTGCGCTCGGCTTTTGACCCAATCTCGAAGGGTTTGTAAATAGCAGCGAAATGGCAGAACGTCAGATAATGAATGAGTCGGATATCCAAAGGGCTCTGGCCCGGGTATCCCATGAAATACTGGAGCGGAACCGGGGCGTATCCGACCTGATTCTGGTGGGCATACATACTCGGGGCGTAATCCTGTCCCAGAGGCTGGGCGAGAACATTCTGCGGTTCGAGGGCATCCGGCCTCCGCTGGCAGAGCTGGATATCAGCATGTACCGCGACGATTTGCAGGGGCGGGCAAGTCCGGTAGTCAAACCCACTCGTTTTCCGGTGGATATTCAGGGCAAGAAGGTGGTGCTGGTGGACGACGTATTGTTCACCGGCCGAACCGTGAGGGCGGCGCTGGATGCTCTCAACGACTTGGGGCGTCCCTGCCAGGTGCAGCTTGCTATCCTGCTGGACCGGGGCCACCGGGAGTTGCCGATTCGAGCCGATTACGTGGGCAAGAATATCCCCACCAGCCGGGATGAGCAGGTTCGGGCCCGCCTGGTGGAAACCGACGGGCGCGACGAAGTAGCCATTATCAGGCTGGAGGACTAATGGCGATGACCGCTCCGGATTCAAGGGGAATGGGAGAAGTGGATATGAACGCTGTGGGAATTGAAGGCGAGGCAGCGACATCCCCCTTTCCTTTGGCTGGGAAATCCAGGCGGAACGTTCTGGACTTGGACGATTTTTCACGCTGGGAAATTCATTCGGTGCTGGACGGCGCCAAAGCCATGGGAGAAGTCCTTGGGCGGAACATAAAGAAAGTCCCCACTTTGCGGGGTCGCGTCATTGTTACGCTGTTTTACGAGTCCAGCACCCGCACCCGCATTTCCTTCGAGGAGGCGGGCAAAGTGCTCAGCGCTGACGTAATCAATATGTCCACCTCCGGCAGCAGCGTGGAAAAGGGAGAGTCCCTGCTGAACACCGGATTGACCCTCCAGGCGATGGGAGTGGATGTCATTGTCATCCGGCATCCCCATTCCGGCGCTCCTTACTTTCTGGCCCGCCATTTACCTAAAGTCTGCGTAATCAATGCCGGCGATGGATTGCATGCTCACCCGACTCAGGCGCTCCTCGACTTGCACACTATTCGAGAGAAGATGGGCGTTTTGGAGGGAGCGAAAGTGGTCATCGTTGGCGATGTCCTGCACAGTCGGGTAGCCCGCTCCGACCTTTGGGGCCTGACTAGAATGGGCGCCCGGGTTACGCTTTGCGGGCCGACGACGCTGCTGCCTTTGGATTTGTTGAGTTTCAGCGGCGAACGGTCGGAAGGTCACCCCTTTGCCCAGGTTGATGTTGATACCGACCTGGACCGGGCGATTGAGGACGCTGATGTGGTAATGGCGCTGCGTTTGCAGTCGGAGCGGCAGCAAGCCGGATTTTTGCCCAGTCTGCGCGAGTACATCCGGCGCTGGCAGGTAACCGAGGCCCGGCTGGCTCGGGCCAAACCCAACGTGTTGGTGATGCACCCCGGGCCAATGAATGAAGGCATCGAGTTGAGCACGGATATCGCCCACGGTGGCCATTCGGTTATTGAGGAACAGGTAACCAACGGCGTGGCGGTGCGAATGGCCCTTCTTTATCGGCTCTGCACCGGGTGGACTGAAAGCGAATCGGTCCTAACCGACAGCAATTCATAACCGGGCGGTAGGGCCGCGTCCCAGCGCCATTTCCGGGCCAATGAAACCCTGCTTCAGCACGGTCGAATTACCTGAGCTGAAAGGTCAAGAACTAAACGATAGAAACGATAGATAGGAAAGACGTTATAGTGGCTGCTGACACCGATTCTCGAGTGATACTGATTCAGGGGCCCCGCATTGTTGACCCCGGTCGGGGAATGGACATTGTTGGGGACATACTGATTGGGGACGGAAAAATAGTCTCCGCCGGACCCCGTCTTTCCGCCGAGGAAATCCCCGAAGACTGCCGGGTAATACCGGCGGTCGGATTGGTGGCCGCCCCGGGTTTTATCGACCTGCATTGCCACTTGAGGGAGCCGGGTTTCGAGTATAAAGAGACCATTGCCACCGGCACCCGGGCGGCGGCGCGCGGCGGATTCACGTCAATCTGCTGTATGCCAAATACCAATCCACCTATCGACAATGAGGCGACGGTGGAGCTGGTAAAGCAGCGCGCCCGCGCCGAAGGAGTGGTACGGGTTTTTCCCATCGGGTGCGTTACCAAGGGGCGTCTAGGCAAAGAATTAGCCGAAATGGAGGAGCTGGCCGCCGCAGGTGTGGTGGCCTACAGTGACGATGGAGACCCGGTATATGACCCCAACATCATGCGCCTGGCCCTGACTTATACCCTGGACTTGGGTATGCCGGTCAGCAATCATTGCCAGGAACACTCCCTTTGCCCCGGTGGTGTGATGGCGGAGGGCTGGGTTGCTACCCGGTTGGGGCTGGCCGGCATTCCGGCAGCAGCGGAGGAAGCGATGATTGCCCGCGACCTGGCTCTGGCCGAACTGACCGGCGGGTGGCTGCACCTGGCACACCTGAGCACGGCCGGTTCGGTGGCTTTGGTTCGCCAGGCGAGGGAACGAGGAGTTTCGGTTACCACCGAGGTCTGTCCCCATCACCTTTCCATCACCGATGAGTGGGCGCTGGGCAATCGGGGAATCTCCGGCCCGAACGATACCGCCGGAGCGTTTAGCTATGATACTTCCTCCAAGGTTTACCCTCCCCTGCGCCGTCAGCAGGATGTGGATGCGCTGGTGGCGGGTCTGGCCGAGGGTGTTATTGATTGCATCGCCACCGACCACGCGCCCCATGAGCTCGCCAGCAAGCAGGTTACGTACCAGGATGCCGCATTTGGCATCAGCGTCTTTGAAACCGCCCTTGGCTCTCTAATGGGTTTAGTGCATCGGGGCCGGATTTCCTTGAGCACTATGGTTGACCGGCTGACCGTCGGCCCGGCGCGAGTCTTGGGCCCGGCCTTTGAGGGACTTGCCACTCTCCACGCCGGCACCCCGGCGGACCTGGTGATCTTCGACCCGTCATTGGAATGGATCGTAGATACCAGGGAGTTTGCCTCCAAGGGCAAAAATACGCCATTGGAGGGTACTACGCTGAAAGGCCGGGTAGTAACCACTTTAGTCGATGGCAAACCGGTGTTTGAGGAGCTGGTCTATTAGACCGGGGACGGACCAAATTGCCTCTGACCGGCAATAAAGTTTGGTGCGGTAGGAAAAGTTTGGGTGATATGGGGACACTAGCGGCGAACGAGGTTAATTGTTTTGACAATGGCGACTAGGGGGACTGCCCCTACGGCATACTTGGTGTTGGAAGACGGTTCGGTACACCGCGGCGAGTCCTTTGGAGCGGATATAGCCGGTCACGGAGAGGTTGTATTCAACACCAGCATGACCGGTTACCAGGAGGTGCTGACCGACCCGTCCTATGCCGGTCAGTTGGTAACGCTTACCTACCCTTTGGTAGGCAACTACGGCATCAACCCCCAGGACTTTGAATCCCGCCAGATACGAGTCGCCGGGTTGATAACCCGGGAACATTGCGACCGTCCCAGCCACGGCCGAAGCGATCGCACTCTGGACGAATTCCTGCGCTCCCAGGGTATCCCGGGCATTAGCGGCGTGGATACCCGGGCCATAACTCGCCGTCTCCGAGACCAGGGCGTAATGATGGGTCTGATTACCAACGAAAATCCTGAATCCGCGTTAGTCCGATTGGCTCAATTGCCCCGCTACGACGACCAGGACCTGGTGCGCACGGTTACCGCTGACCAGGGCTACCGTTGGGGCGTCAACGGCGTGGAACCCTTCGGCCCGGAATTTTCCAGCCTACAGCAGTTTCCCTCCGGCGAAGAACCCGGGGAGGGTCGCCGGCGCATCTTGGTTACGGACGTCGGGCTGAAATACAACATTCTAAGGCTGCTTAGGGAACGGGGTTGCGAAGTTATCGCCGTCCCGGCCGACACCGGCGCCGAGGAAATGTTGGCTTTGAAGCCTTCGGGTATCCTGATTTCCCCTGGCCCCGGCGACCCCCGGTTGCTGGACTACGCGGTAACGAATGTTCGGCAGATATTGGGTCGGGTGCCGGTTATGGGCATTTGCCTGGGCCACCAGCTAGTCGCCCGCGCCCTGGGAGCCAACACTTTCAAGTTGAAATTCGGACACCGGGGGGGAAACCACCCGGTGAAAGATCTCAACACCGGACGAGTTTACATAACTGCCCAGAATCATGGCTTTGCAGTTGACCCGGATACGCTCCCCGCAGACCTGGAGGTATCCAGCGTCAACCTCAATGATGGTACTGTTGAGGGCTTGCGTCACCGGAATATGCCCCTGTTTACCATCCAATACCACTCTGAGGCGTCACCCGGCCCCCGGGACAACGAGTATATTTTCGACGAATTCTTGGCGATGGTGAAAGATTTCAGCGCCTAGACTTTAGTTAGCAAGCAACACGAACAATTTATTTGTTTGTGGATGGCAGGAAGTCCCGCATGGTGTGTGGTGTGGAAAGGAGGTGATTGCTGGACGGCATTCGGTTTTATTCGTCGGTGCGTGGGCCGGAGATTTTAGAGCGGCACATAAAATTTCGGCCCGAAGTCCTGGGTAGTATTTTAATCTTTATTGTCCTGATTGGAGGTTTCAGATGACGGCTTTTTCTATGGTCCTGTTGAAACAGGGGGTCGAGTCCGACCTTCCTATAAGTTTGTCCAATATGCTGGGGTTGCTGGACCAGGTAGTCCCCGGCTTTACCCTTAACAATCACGGCTATCAACTTGCCTCGGTCAGACGGGCCCAGTTGGGCAGCCGGTGGGACCTTTCAGTCAAGCTGGTGGATTTGCTCACTAATCAAGTTTTTGAGGAGCCGGTGGGCTGTGTTGAAGTGGAGAAGACCGGCAGCAACTCGGTCAATTTCCGAGTCCCGCCCCGCCACGAGCAGGATTTCCCCGGAATGAGCAAATTTGACTGGGACGGCGCCTATTTCGGCTCGTTTATCTACCAAATGCTCAATACCCTGCACGATCGGGGACTGATGGAACTTCCCGGACGCTTGCCCACCTTCTAGGGAAACCGGGAAGACCGAAAAATGGGCAAAGGGCCTTCCGGGTTTATCCGGCCCGGCGGGCCTTACCAAATACCGGGAACCAAGCGTCATCGGCGTCGCAGGCAGAGGCCACCTAAAGACCCAAATAATCAATCAATATGAGCCGTTGTGGCCGCGCCCTTGGCGAACGTACCGATCGGCAAAACTGAGGAGAAAAGAACACTAGCTTGAGCAGCGAACAACAACTGAAAAAAGTCCTGGTAATCGGTTCCGGGCCGATAGTTATCGGTCAGGCTGCCGAGTTTGACTATGCCGGCACCCAGGCTTGCAAAGCCCTGCGGGAGGAAGGGATTTCCACCGTGCTGGTTAATTCCAATCCGGCTACGATTATGACCGACCAGGGTATTGCCGACCATGTCTATATCGAACCGCTGACCGTTGAGGTGATTGAGCGTATCATTCAACGGGAGCAGCCCGAGGGAATTCTGCCTACTTTGGGCGGTCAAACGGGACTCAACCTGGCCGTTGCCCTGGCCGACGCCGGAGTTCTTGACCGGTACAACGTCCGGTTGCTGGGTACCCCTTTAGAGACCATTCGTAAGTCCGAAGACCGGGAGTATTTCCGCAACTTTCTTCACGGCATTGACGAACCGGAACCGCCCAACGTGACGGTCTCCTGCATTGAGGATGCCCGGACCTTTGGCATGGAAATGGGGCTGCCGCTGGTGGTGCGTCCGGCCTATACGCTGGGAGGCACCGGTGGCGGTATCGCCAATACCTGGGATGAGTTTGAAGCCATCGCCAGAAGCGGGCTGGCCTCCAGTCCCATCTCCCAAATATTGCTGGAGCGTTCGCTGGTGGGCTGGAAGGAGGTGGAGTACGAGGTCATAAGAGACGGTGCGGATAACTGCATCACCATTTGCAACATGGAAAACCTGGACCCAATGGGTTCGCATACCGGCGACAGCATCGTCGTGGCTCCCAGTCAAACCCTCAGCGACAAAGAATATCAGATGCTGCGAACCGCCAGCATAAAAATCATCCGTGGCTTGGGAATTGAAGGAGGCTGCAACATTCAGTTAGCCTTGCGCCCTCATCCCGACGTTGCAAAGGCGATTCAATCCCAATGGGAGGCGGATTCACCCTATTACGTCATTGAGGTTAACCCTCGGGTCAGCCGCAGTTCCGCCCTGGCCAGCAAGGCTACCGGTTATCCGATTGCCCGGGTATCCGCCAAGATTGCGGTGGGTAAGCGTCTGGACGAGATTCCCAACGCAGTTACCGGCAAAACCGGCGCCGCTTTCGAGCCGGCTCTGGATTACTGCGTGGTCAAGATTCCCCGCTGGCCTTTCGACAAGTTTCCCCACGGCGACCGGCAGATAACTACACAGATGAAAGCTACCGGCGAAGTAATGGCGATTGACCGTTCCTTTGAGGCTGCCTTGCAGAAGGCGGTTCGCTCTTTGGAGTTGGGCGACCGTACACTGCTTTGGGAAGGCCCGCTCGCCGGGGAAAGGGAAGCCGACGGCGCGCCCCAAAATTTTCTGGCTCCCAATGACTTACGATTGTGGGCCATGATGGCCGCATTGCGACGGGACACGCCGCCGGAAGAGTTGGTGAGAGAGACCTTTATTGACCCCTGGTTTGTTAGCGCCCTGGAGCGGATTGTAGCTATGGAGCGTCGCCTTTTGTCCGAAACGCTGACCCCGGAGCTGCTGCGCCGGGCCAAACGGCTGGGCTTCGCCGACCAGCAGGTAGGCACCTTGGCCGATATGCTCCCGGAGCAGGTGCGGGACTTGCGCCAGCGTTGGAATTTGCGGCCGGTCTATAAGATGGTGGATACCTGCGCTGCCGAGTTTGAGGCGGTCACCCCCTACTATTACAGCACTTACGAGGAAGAAAACGAGGCTCCACCGCTGCCTGGTGACAAGGCGGTGGTTATCGGCAGCGGCCCGATTCGAATCGGTCAAGGCATTGAGTTTGACTATTGCAGCGTTCATGCCGCTTCGGCCTTGTCCCAAGCCGGTGTATCCAGCATTATGATCAACTCTAACCCGGAAACGGTTTCCACCGATTTTGATACCAGCGACCGTCTTTACTTTGAACCACTGGATGATGAGGCGGTCCGGGATGTTATTGAGAACGAAACTATTGATGACCGGCCGCCGCCTTCGGTAGTGCAGTTCGGAGGGCAGACCGCGATAAACCTGTCCCAGTCTTTGGCCCGCGCCGGGCTGCCGATTCTGGGTTCCAGCGCCGAGACGATAGACGTAGCCTCCGACCGTCAAAAGTTTGAAGAGTTCCTGTCCCGTTTGGGCATTCCCCAGCCGCCGGGAGCGTCGGTGACATCGGTGTCGGAAGCCTTGCAGGTGGCCCAGAACATTGAGTATCCGGTGGTGGTACGTCCCAGTTATGTGCTGGGCGGCCGGGCAATGGAGATTGTCCAAAACGCATCAGAGCTGGTCCGATATTTGACCGTAGCGACGGAAGTGGCCCCGGACAAGCGAGTACTGGTTGACCATTACATGGAAGGCAAGGAATGCGAGGTTGACGCCATTTGCGACGGTGAGCAGGTGTTGATCCCCGGCATTATGGAGCATATTGAGCGGGCCGGGGTACATAGCGGCGACTCTATGGCAATCTACCCCGGCCTGAACTTGACCGAAAAAGAAGTGGATACCATCGTTGAATACACCACCCGAATCGGGTTGGCCATGGGGATTCGGGGCCTGATGAACATCCAGTTTGTCATTCTGGGAGGCAGCGCCTACCGCAGCCCCCACGCGCCCTCCGAGGAATTGGCCGCCACCACGGTTTACATCATCGAGGTTAATCCACGAGGCAGCCGCACCATTCCATTTATTTCTAAAGTTACCAGCGTTCCGGTAGCCAGTTTGGCAACCCGGGTCATGCTGGGTCAAACTCTGGCCCAGATGGGCTATCCCGGTGGACTCTGGCCGCGGCAGAAACTGGTTGGCATAAAAGCTCCGGTTTTTTCCATGTCCAAGCTGGTTGGCGTAGATTCGTATCTGGGGCCGGAGATGAAGTCCACCGGGGAAGTGATGGGAATTGACTGGGACTTTCCCAATGCCCTTTCCAAGGCCCTGCTGGCGGCTAACCTGAACCTGAAGCCGGGCTGCGGCGTCCTGTTGAGTATTGCCGACCCGCACAAGGCCGAGTCCCTGGTGTTAATTAGGGAGCTGCTGGAAGCCAAGTGCCCCTTGTATGCCACCGAGGGAACGGCGGCGATGATAGCGGCTACGGGAATGCCCGTTACCATGATCACCAAGCGGTTAAGCGAAGGCCACCCCAATGTTCTGGACGTGATTAATGATGACACCGTAGGAGCGGTAATCAATACTCTTTCCGGGGATACCTCGGTGTTGCGGGACGGCTTCTACATCCGCCGGGCGGCAGTGGAACGGCGCATTCCCTGCTTTACGTCGCTGGACACGGCGCGGGCAGCGGTGGAAAGCCTGCTTATGGCGCGGGGGAATTACAGCGTACAGCAGATCGACGACTACTTGAAGCCGGCGGAAAGCTAGGCCGGAGGCGTCCGTAACCGTCGCGCGTCTGGCGTCAAGTTGGTGCGAAAGCCCCGCTAAACACCGGGTCGGCGCTGGGTCAACAGCAAGGCGTGGGCTGCTCTTCCGGCCCGGCTAACGTCAGAGAGTTACCAGGTTGCCAGGTTGCCAGGTTACCGAGTTACCGAGTTACCATTCCATTTCCAAGCCCAGGGACTTGGACTTCGCACGGTCGTAGGCCAGTTTGGCCGCGGCCACATCGGCCACTCCGGTACCCATCAGCTTGGCGTAGATAATTTGCTCGGGATTGTCCCGCCCGGTGACTGCCCCGGCCACCACTTGCCTTAGCTCCTGCAACCGGCTCCACTGCAAAATGCCCCGGTCAACTGCGCTCGCCATGTCCCCGGCCTCAACCGGGGCCTGCTCCACCGAATCAACAAATATTTTATCGGCCCGGGCAAATGTGGCGTCATCAACTTCCCGTACTCTCCAGGTAGTTGGTCCGGCTCCGATCACCGTTGCGCCCGGGGAAAGCCATTCCCCTTGCAGCACCGGCTCTTGCGCGGCAGCGATGCAAATCACGATGTCGCTGCCGGCCACCGCCGCTTCACCGCTGTTCACCGGTTCCACCGAAATGCCCAGGGAGTCGGTCATGGTTTTGGCGAAGGATTCCCGCCTTTCCGGAGTCCGGCTGAAGGCGCGGATTTTCTGGACATTTCGTACTTGGCACACCGCTTCCAACTGAGTGGGCGCCTGGTAGCCGGTGCCGATAATTCCAACGGTAGCGGCGTCGCTCCTGGATAGATGTTTGACCGCGACGCCGGTGGTAGCTCCGGTTCGCAGTTGGCCCAAACGGTTAGCCTGGGTGTAGCACATCAGCTCTCCCGTATTGGCATCGTAAACGCTGACCTGGAAGGAATACTTACCCTGGACCACTGTGTAAGTTTTGACGCCTAGAATTCCGTCGTAGAATAGACCTCCGCCCATAACCGAAAGCATACCGCCTGGAGCGATTATCTTGCGTCGGGCCAGGTTGGTGACCTCGCCTTGCCCGAAACGCCGCTGCATCTCCTCGATAACCTCCAGCATATCTTCCATTGTTACGGATTGGTTGACTTCTTCGTCGCGGAGAAACAGCGCCATGGTGTCTTACCTCTTTGAATTATCGGATACTTTCCTGATTGACGGCAGATGGCTCAAGCCCTTAATTGGCCGGTGAATAAACCGCCAAAGTTTTTGACGGTCGGGCAGTCAAACGGACCAACCGCCGCCCCATTTTCAGGGCAAAATTAGCCAACCCAGCTTAACCCGCCCGGTAGATTTTGGCAAAACCGGCTTTCGCCGCGCCAATAATCCTGCGAAGCAAGGGATATTACCTGGTTGGCCGGGCACAAAAATGGCCGGACGATAAATTTCGCCCGGCTTCCCGTGACTCAGTGACCGCCGCTGCTTAGCCGTCTCCGCCGGTCTGGGGCGCCGGTGCGGCAGTCCGCTGAACCTCGGGCCCTCCGCTGGGAGTTTTCTGGAAAATCGCTACAATGCTGCCCGATATTATTATCCAGACAACGGCCAATGCTGAAATCTGGAACCCGCTGAGGTAGTAAGGACGCGCTTCCGCCGGCGACATCAGGTCGATCGCTACCGGCAGGGCCAGTCCCAGCACCGTCGCGCTAACGGTCGTACCAATCGAATGGCCCATCTGCCGGGTTGTTTCCAACATTCCGGAGGCAAAGCTCCGGTTCTCGGGCAAAGTGTTCATCACCGTTGCATTGTTGGGCGAGTTGAACAGATTGGAGCCGACGGCAATTGGCAGCAACAGGATCGGCAGCATCCAGATTGGAACGTCCCCGGCAAAGAGACCCGCCAGGAAAAACCCGGATGCAATCAGCATCATCGAACCGGGTCGAAGCCATCTGGGATCATAGCGGTCGTGGATCCAGCCGCCCAATGTAGGCAGGAAAAGCCCCATAAATTGGTTAGGCAGTAGCACCAGCGCCACAATAATCGGGGCGTAACCCAGGCCGTTTTCCACCAGAATAGGTATCAGCGTGGTTACCGCCAGCATGGACAGGTGGAATGTGGTGTTGGTGAACAGGGACATCGAGAAATACTTCTGCTTGAAGTACCGAAAATCCACGAAGGGGTCGCTGCTGCGCTGCTGGATTACAAAGAAGAGACCCAGACAGGCCAGGAACAGCAGGTGCATCGGCACGTGGTAGGTCAGGGCGTCCGGGGAGGTGAAAGACTCGGCGCCCGCGTGGATGTGCAGCCCGGACATAATGAAAGTACCCAGGGTTGCCACCATCAGAATAGCGCCAAAGTAGTTGAGGGAGACCTGCTTGCTCTCCTCGGCAATTTGGCCCGCGTGATATTTCAACAACGGTAAACTGTATTTAATGGCCAATATTCCGATGGGAAGTGAGGTCAGAAATACCAGACGCCAGCCCCATTGGCCCCCCGCGAATTGCAGGAAAATACCGAATAGGCCCAGTCCGATCAATGTGCCGAATCGGGCCGCCACAACCGGAATAGCGAAGGCGCGCCCCCTTTCCGCGGCGGGGAATACCATGGCCAGGATGGCATTAGAGTTGGCAGTTACCATGGCGCCGCCCACGCCGACTAAGCCGCTCCAAAGAATGAGCTGGGTGGGTGTGAAAGAGGTGGCGGAAAGGACGCTGGCCACGGAAAGCAGAATGGCGCCGATGAAATATACTCGGACATGACCGTATTTCTGTCCCAGACGTGCGGCAAAGAATACGGTGCTGCCTAACATCAACAGTCGAAAAACGACCATCCAGGCAGCTTGGGCCACGTCTATTTCAAAGTGGCGGGCAACCGAAGGAATGACCAGGGCAATCGGCATACTCGATAGCTGGACCAGCAACTGGGTTGCCGCCAAGCCAATGAGAGTTTCCCGGCGTTGACTGTCCGTACCCAACTCATGGAAGTTACCGATTACGTTCAGTCTTCGGAAAATCAAGCCTACAAGTTCCACCGGGTCTCCTCTTATGTTTTAGTGCCCCAAGGTCGCCGCAATGAGCGCATCATTGACCTTTGACGATCCAACAGGGGACCGATTCCGGAGCCACTGAGTCCAGGCTATCTAATTGCGGCATGGCCCGTTCCGGTACAATCCGCGCCGGGCCAAAAATTTTGCCCGGAATATACTGCGAAGCCCCGGGCCGGGTGTGAATTATCTGATACTAACGGGCTGCGGTTAGCCCCGGAGTGACGTCAACGAACCGGATTCATAAATCTACGCATTGAGGAATGTAAAGCGGGGCGCAGGGGGAATGGGTGACTATTTTCTGTAAAACGCCCGATTCTTCTGCACGTATTCTCTCCAGTTCGCGGGAACAGTGAACTCGTCGAATATTGCGTTTACCGGGCAAGCGGACTCGCAATAAGCGCAATCTATACAGTCGTCGGGGTTTATGAAAAACATCTGCTCGTCTTCGCCCGTGTGAATACAATCCACTGGGCACACCTCGACGCAAGAGGCATCTTGGACCCCGATACAGGGTTCAGTAATTACAAATGGCATCGACTCTTTTCCTTCTAGCTAGCAGAGGCAAAGATGTTTTCGTAATCGTCCGGATTACCCATTTGGGGGACGCGGGGAAAACGTGTCTGGCAAAAGTTATTCTCAATAGAGTTTAGTATTTTGTCAAGTGATATTGCATAATATATTATATTAACATAGAATATGTATCATTCGTTCTTGAGGTAACGCGCTCTTATGGAACTGCGAGAGATAATAAGTTTTTATCATGTCGCTCTGCTCCACAGCGTTTCCAAGGCGGCCCGCAAGCTGGAATTGGGTCAGCCCACGGTGACCACCCACTTGCGAAAGCTGGAGGAAGAGTTTGGAATCACTCTTTTTGACCGGATAAAGCGTCCAATCCAGCTCACTTCCGAAGGCCTGGTCTTTATGGAGCTTATCACGCCAATTGTCGGGTCGGTTGATACCCTCAAGACTCAGATGGACTACACCGAGCGCCGCGGGTCATTGCATATAGGGGCTTATCCCGACCTGGTTATGCATCACTTGCCCCGGCCAATTCAGTCTTTCCTGGGGTTTTATCCGGATGTCCGGCTGCAGTTGATGGCGCGGTCTTACGCCAGCCTGATGCAATTAGTCAAATCCGGCGAACTGGATCTGGCTATTTGTTCGCCGCCGATGGCGGATGAGCCTTCGCTGGAATTTTCCAGTATGTTCCGGTATAACGTGGTCTTGGTTACCCCGCCAGGGCATCAGTTATTGCAAAAACATCCAATAGAATTGCACGATATTGCTAACTGGCCCTTGATTTTATCCAGCCCGGAGAGCTTGACCCGTCGCAACTTGGAGCAGGCATTCAAGGACAACGGCATCGCTTTCAACGTTGTATTGGCTGTGGACCACTCCGAGTCAGTCAAGCGGTACGTTGAAATTGGCATGGGAGTGGCCATCGCCAACGACTTCACTCTCCACCCGGAAGACCATGACAAGCTGGGTGTAGTTTCCCTGGAGCACATCTTCCCGGCCTCTGAAATAGGGATTTGCACCTTGAGAGGCAAGTTCCTGGGACGGGCGGTGCGGAACTTTATAGATACGCTGGTAGAGCATTTGAGCGACTTTCATGTTCATTTGGACGAGTGGGAAACTCCGACACCAGGCCATCTAGGGAATACTCCTGGGTTGGTCACAATTGGGGATTGACCTTACCGAAGCGCCCTTAATCAATAGCGCCGTTAGTCAGTGGGCGATTGCTCACGGCTTACAACTTCCCGCAGCCTGCGCTCCAGGTAAGGCCTGGGAAGCATGACGTAGTGGTTGCACTTCAGGCACTGAATTCCAATGTCCGCACCCAACCGAGTCACCTTCCATAGGTAACCGCCGCAGGGGTGCGCTTTCTTCATCCGCACCTGGTCTCCAACCTTCAGCTCTAGGGCCATCCCTTTCCTTCGTCTTCCAGAACCTGGTTAATGGTGTCTCGCATAGCTGCGGTAGCCCGTCGCGCGGCCTGGGCAAAGTCACTCCCGGCAGAGGCGTAGATGATACCCCGTGACGAGCTGATTATTGCCCGCCTGCCCCGGTTATCTACGCCGCTGCGAACCGCGGACTGCAAGTCGCCGCCCTGAGCCCCGACGCCGGGAATAAGCAGCGGCGCCTCTGGGCAAGTCAGCCTAACTTTCGCAAGTTGCTCCGGCACGGTAGCCCCTACGACCAGGCACAAATTGCCGTGCCGGTTCCAATCACGGCTGGCCCGGGCTAGATGCTCATAGACCGGGAGATTGCCATAAGGGGATTCCACCCTCAAATCCTGCAAATCCGCGGCGCCTGGGTGGGAACCGCGGCACCACAGAAACACGCCCCGGCCGGGATCTTCCAGGAAGGGCTGGACCGTGTCCTCACCACCCCAGGGGTTAACTGTGACCGCGTTAAAGCCCCAGACCTGGAACATGGCCCTGGCGTAGGCTGCTGCGGAGGGGCCGATATCGCCGCGTTTGGCGTCCCCAATTATCTGAACTTGCGGCGCTTCCTCTCGAATATATTGAATGGTGCTTTCCAGCGCCCTCAGACCGGGCAGGCCCAATGCTTCGTAAAAGGCCAGGTTAGGTTTGTAGCAACATACCAGGTCGGCAGTGGCGTCGATAATGGCCCGGTTGAATTCAAAAACGTCCTTTACCGGCAGCCGGGATGGCTCAGGGTCCAGCCCCACGCAGACCAAACTCCGGTTGGCGCTACAGGCTTGTTCCAAGTCTTCAACATAGCTGGGCATTCACCCCTCCGGTATTGTCCGTCCCTAATTATCCGCCTATTATACGCCGATGATAGGTCGATGATAGGTCGAGCTTCCAATTGTCCCGCAACTTTTTCCAAGGATTGCCAGCCATGTTATCGGTTGCTACGATTAGCCATATCCAGGCCTGCCGGCTAAAAGCGGCCGGTGGGCGAACAACCAATAGCGCGTCCGCCGTCGAGGACGCTTCCCCGGGCCTGAGAATCCGACGAACTCTTTTATGTGGGGGAAAATCGAGAAATTGGTGAAGTTAGCCCCCCAACTGGTAGAGGCTCGTTTCCTGGTCCGCCTGAACCGTTTCGCCGCCCTGGTGGAGTTGGATGGCCGGGAGGTAATGGTACATGTCGCAAACTCAGGTCGGATGCACGAGTTGCTGGAATCCGGCCGCCGTATGTTGTTAACTCCAATGCCCGGCGAACACCGTAAGACTCAATATGACCTGGCTTTAGTTGACCTTGAATCTACGTTTGTCTCGGCGGATTCCCGGCTGCCCAATGCATTGGTGGCTGAGGCTTTGGAAGAGGGATTGCTGCCGCAGTTTGCCGATTATCCCCAAGTGCGCCGCGAAGTGACCTATGGCGATAGCCGTCTGGACATTATGCTGTCGGGACCGACCGGTCGGGCCTACGTGGAAACTAAGTCGGTGACTCTGGTAGTGGACGGCGTTGCCCGGTTCCCGGACGCCCCAACACTAAGGGGAGTTAAGCACTTGAACACGTTAAGCCAGGCGGTGGCGGCAGGTCATCGAGGGGCGGCGATGTTCGTGATTCAGCGTAATGACGCGTCCTCCTTCTCACCCCACGTTCCGGCGGATCCGGAGTTTGGGGCGGCATTGCAAGCGGCCCATGCTGCCGGCGTAGAAATCTATGCTTATTGCTGCCGGGTATCTGAAAGTGAGATAAAGCTGGCTGACCGGCTGCCCGTGAATATGGGTGGAAGCTGACATGGACGGTAAGTCCGCAAATCTCGAAGCGTTAGAGAAAACATCGCTTGAAGAGCTGAAGCAGGAATACCCTTTCCAGGAAGTTTTTCGGCGGTTGTACGGCGCTTACGGGCCGCAAGGCTGGTGGCCCGGGGACGGCCCTTTTGACGTGGTAATCGGGGCGATTCTAACTCAATCGGCGTCCTGGAATAACGTGGAACGGGCAATCGAACGGATGAAACAGGCAGACTGTTGGTCGTTCCCTGCCATTCACCGTCGTCCTCAAGCTGAACTGGCGGATATCATACGCCCATCCGGTTACTTCAACGCCAAGGCACGAAAGTTGAAGGCCTTTGCCGCCCACCTAATGGAGAGCTACGGCGGCGATCTGGCGCGGCTGTTTGCTCAAGACACCGGTCCGCTCCGAGCCGAGCTGCTATCCATTTATGGCATCGGCCCGGAAACCGCGGACGACATCCTGGTATATGCGGCGGGCAGGCCCTCCTTTGTCATTGACGCCTATACCGTCCGTATTCTGAATCGGCTGGGTTTGGCTCCCGAAAAAGGTGGGGGCAGCTACAACGACTTTCAGAGGTTGTTCCACGAGCAACTCCCGGCGGACGTTGCTCAGTTCAACGAGTTCCACGCCCTCCTGGACCTTCACGCCAAGGACTTCTGCCGCAAGGCGCCGATATGCGCTGGCTGCTGCTTACGGGACCTGTGCCAGACCGGAAAAGAACTACCTCCCGAAACTTAAGGTTCCTTTGCGATTCGAACCCAATTAGTCCCCTTTGGAAATGGCATCGGCGGGGCGGAAGCCGAATTGATCTGAATTGACCTGGCCCAAGCCGGTTGTTATGATGCCGCCACTTGAGACGGAAGAGGATGATTATTATGCCGACTGTGAAACTGGACGATACGCTGGAGATGTTCTACGAGGACGACGACTATACCGACCCCTGGCGTCCCCGGGAAACGATCGTGCTGCACCACGGAAACGCCAAGAACGGGCGTCTATGGTACGCATGGGTACCGCTGTTGGCACGCAATTACCGGGTGGTCCGGCTGGACGCTCGAGGCTTCGGTCGTTCCACCGTGCCCCCGCCGGGATACGATTGGTCACTGAGCGGGTTCTCCGCCGATCTTAAGGGTTTGCTGGACCATTTGGAATTGGACAGGGTGCATCTCATTGGTGAGACCGTAGGCGGCACCATTGCCCTTCAGTTCGCTTACGAACACCCGGAGCGGCTTTATTCCGTAACCGCCTGTACCTCGCCTTACAAGTTTGTGGGTGCGCCCCAGTATCTGGAGAACTATAACCTGGTTAAGGAGGAGGGAATTGAGGCCTGGGTTCGGAAGACCGCCGACCAACGCCTGGTTCCGGGCCAGTCTGATGCGGCGCATCACGAATGGTACGCCCAGCAGATGATGCAGACTTCTCCTCATGTGGTAATGGAAACCCTGGCCTACCTGGCAAACCAGGATTTGACGCCCATCTTGCCGCAGATTACAACCCCGGCTCTGGTTTTGGCGTCGCAAGGCAGTGGCGGCGCCGCTTCGACTACTCCGGGCCGGTCCGAAGGAATGGCGGCGTTGTTAGCCAACGCCCGATTGGCGGCGATTCCCAACGCCAGCGGTTACGTCCAACACTCTGAGCCGGAGAAATGCGTCGCGGCGTGGCGGGAGTTCATCGGCAGCCTCGATTACTGCTAGTCCGCGAGCGTCAGCCACGGGGCGGAATGCTTGGCGAGCCGGCGCCGCTTGACATACCGGGCTCAATACCAGGCTTCCTTGCCTTGAAAAGAAAGGGGCTCCCGGTTATCGTTAATTTAAGGATGCCCAAATTAGGTAGTGGGCCGGCTTACTTGAGCATATTCTCCGCTTTTTGGAGGCATACGAAATGGCTGCTGGGAAAACTGCGTATAGTTGTGTCAAATGTCAAAATAGCGCATACACAACCGATGAGTTTCGCGCTACCGGCGGAAACTTTGCCAAGATATTTGACATTCAAAACAAGAAATTCATGACTGTTTCCTGCACTCAATGCGGCTACACTGAAATCTACCGGGGCGATACCTCCAAGCTGGGCAATATATTCGATTTCTTCGCAGGTGGCTAGGCAGTATCTTGAACAAGACTCTGCCGGACGCCGATTCAGTGTCGAGCGTCCCGCCCCTCGGTCAAGCTGGCAATCGAGGGTTTATTATGACTGGGCAGGCCGGACATACGCTAGAACAGGGAGCGCGACTGTCCGCCGTCCACGTTGATGCAGGCGCCGGTTATCAGGTCGGCCCGGTCCGAGGCCAGAAATGCCACTGTCTCCCCGATTGGCTCGGGCCAACCGAACCGTCCCATCGGCAGGTTTCGGCTGATAAACTCGGCTACCACCTCCGGCGGCTGGGTATTCTGGAATCGCTCCCAGGTGCTGCCGGAGAAATCAATTGAGCCGGGAGCTACGCAGTTGACCAAAACGCCATGGGGAGCTAACTGCAATGCCAGATGCTTCGAAAAAGCGATCAACGCCGCTTTGCCCGTCATGTAATCTATCGAGCCGCCATGCTCTCTACCGTAAATGGATGCAATGTTAATTATCCGGCCCCATCCGGCGGCTTGCATTTGGGGCAAAACCAGAGCCGCTAGCTGCACCGCGCTGAACAGGTTAATTTCCAGCCCTTCACGAAATTGGGCCATAGTGGTTTCTTCAAAAAGCGTTGACCCGCGGCGGCCTCCAACGTTATTCACCAGAATGTTCGGGTCACCCAGGCCGGCAACGGTTTCCGAGTAGAAACGCCTGGCCTCCGCCTCGTCGGTTACGTCCGCCGGAGTACCCTGAACCCGGTAACCCTGGGAGGCCAACTCGGCAACCGTGCTATTCAATTGGGCCTCATCCCTGGCGCAGATAGATACTTGACAGCCTTCACGGGCCAATGCCCCGGCAATCTGCCGACCCAAGCCCCGGCTGCCTCCGGTGATCATCGCTATCTTGTCGTTCAATCCCAAATCCATACATTCCTCCTGATTCCTGTCTGAGTCATCTGCCCGGCCAACGTTGACGCTAGCCAAGGCTTGGGGTGCATTTTGGGGTGCATCGTCGAAGTGACGCGGTTCAATGTTATCATTACATTACACTGGGTTGCGATTCAGGGAAGGAAAGACAGGCTGTTTAAGCTTCTCTGATCCGGTGTTCCAATTAATACCTGGTCTGCTGCATGATGGGCGCGGCTTTCGGTTCATACCGTAAGGGTAGCCGTGATATAATGTGCCGAAATCCTGGGCTGATATAATTTTGGTATCCCTGGTATGTTTCTGAAGCAGGCGTCGGCGAATTGAGGCAGGCTGTGAAGCGCCGGCCACCAAATATTTTGGGAGTTAGGAATGATAAAGCGGTTTTCCGTCCTGTACGTTGGGCAAATTGACCTGGATAACGTAGGGGCCGACGGCACTCCGGCCAACGACCGGAGGTATCCTAATGAAAAATTGATTCAGGCTTATGACCACGCTGTCGCTCTTGCCAAGCATATGGATGAATTGGGTTTCTACTGTATGTGGACGGCGGAGCACCATTTCCAGCGGGAAGGTTACGAGTGTCTCCCTAACCTGACACTGTTGGGTGTTCACCTGGCCGGAATTACCCGGCAGCTCAAGTTTGGCGCCGCTTTCAACATTGTTCCAATGTGGCATCCCCTCCGCTTGGCGGAAGACTTTGCCATGGCCGACATCTTGACCGGCGGCCGTCTGATTTTTGGTGTGGGACGAGGTTACCACTCCCGTGAGGTGGAGACTTTCGGGTCTCCGGTGATTGACAATGACGCCAATCGGGAGCTCTTCGAAGAACAGATGGAGATTATCCAGAAGGCATTTAATGAAGAGTCTTTTTCCCACAAGGGTAAATACTATACCATTCCTGCGGATGTTCCTTACCGGGGATATCAGGTGGAGGATGTTACCCTGGTTCCCCGTCCGATCAATCGTCCGGTAGAAATTTGGCAGCCGATCGCCAGCGGCAAAACGCTGGAGTACATCGCTCAACGGGGGATCAAGGCAATGGTTGCCCTGACCGGGGAAGTTCTGGTTGACCGGCTCTTCCATTCCTATCACGATGCGGCCGTGGCATCCGGGCGCGCGATCGACCTTGGTCAGGACATGGCGCTGGGCTTCGGATTCTGTCTGGCGGATAGTCAAAAGCAGGCTATCGAACGGATTCGTCCCTACCACGATGAACGTTACAAGTGGTTCGCGCCCTTCGGGTTTGTACGCTACACCGACGAGCAGGGACGGCCCTGGGGAACCCCGGGCGCCCCGGTTGGCGTACCCAGGATTGAGGATGGCGTACAGCAAAAAGCGTGGTTCTGCGGCCCGTCTCACGAATTCATTCCCTTCCTGCAGGAAGTCGAGGAAAAATATCCCGGCCTGGAAGACGTAATCCTGCAATGGCCGGAAGGAATGCCCTGGCTCGAGTTCAAGGACCAACTTTCCCAGTTCGCCGCAGAGGTAATGCCGGCCTTCGTCGGCCGCGAAGCTGCCAACCTCGCCGGCGACGATGGGAATTAGACGACGTGAATTGACGCCCCCGGTTGGTGGGGAGCGGTACAGGCAAATCAGTCCGGAAATCAGTCCAAGGAGAGAACCTGGCATTTTTCTTGATTGAAGCTTTCAGGAAAGGTTGGTTATGCTGACCGGCCCATTCCTTATTCGTCCCTTGGCGCAAGTGTTGTAAGAGTTTACCCGGGCGAACAGAGGAGTACTTCCCGGCGAATCAGCAAAATGTAGCTCTGGCTAAGCGGTGACCCTACGCCGTTGCCCGGTGGAGAGAGGAGCATTGGCGGAGCCGAGCTTGCATTGACCGGTCCGGCGCATATTGGAGCGGCGCCCGTTTACCCGGCTCCGACCATTCCCACGATGAACTAAACGACATTGATTTTACCAACGCCGGTTTGCGCCATGCCGACCGGTCCGGCGCCATCTTGAGTTCTGCCTACTTGTCCCGTTCCAACTTAGTCTGGGCCAAGCTGGAGACGGCAAACCCGTCCGGCGCTGTGGTGACTACACCTCGCAGGCGTCCGTCATCTTTTGCCGGTAGAACCAGGCCCTTAGCTTAATCCGGCGATTCTTCAAAAGGCGTGTCTTTGTCCAGCATCAGGCAAGGCTCGCCCCATTGGCCGGGACTTTCCAGACTCCATTCCGCGGTGTCTCCGGCGGGCTTGAGGCGGATACCTTGGTCGCCGCCGTACACCAGCAGTATCACACCGTCCCCCGAATCTTCGGCCAACGCAGCCAGGGCGGGGTAGGGGACTCCTTCACTCCAGCCGGTAACGTCGCACCAAATGTCTTGACCCGCCAGATCGGAAGTGTAAAGTCTTTGGATTTCTCGCGGTTCTTCCAGGAGATCAAATACCCGATTCAGAGCCATCGGGCTGTTGCCCTCGTCGGTTACATCAACTTCAAACAGCATTTTCAGTCCATACCGGCCAAACTATAAGACTATAGGAACGCCCAGTATCGGCGTATGGGCAGCGGTGATTCTATCAATTCTGTTGGTAGATAATTCTATCAGCACGGGCCGGAGGTACTGGCCGGGATAAAAATTTCAGCGCCTAAAGTTCCTAACGCCGTTTGCTCGGCTTGCCTGACCGGGGCCATTAAGAATGGCCGGGCCGTTGAGCCTGCTCTACCAATAGCCTATACTAACCCAAGATCGCTTATTAGCAAGCAAGAGATGAACAGCCCACAGGAGGCGGTTATGCGCTTAGGTTACTTTACGATGCCCCTCCATCCGCCCGGCTCTGATATCTCGGAAACGCTGGAGTCAGACTTGGTACAGATGGAAACTCTGGACCGGCTGGGTTACGAGGAAGCCTGGATTGGCGAACACTTTACCACGGTTTGGGAGAATATACCGGCTCCGGACCAATTTATAGCGGCGGCCCTGTCGCGTACCAAGAATATGATCTTCGGCACCGGCGTCACCTGTATGCCCAATCACGACCCCTTTATGATTGCCCACCGGGTGGCCCAGTTGGATAATCTGGCCCGGGGCCGGTTCTATTGGGGCGTCGGCTCCGGCGGCTTCCCCGGCGATTTCGAAGTGTTCGGAGTTGACCCGTCCCAAGGGGAGCACCGAGGTATGTCGCGGGATTCCATCGAACTTATACTGCGAATGTGGGCCGACCCCCAACCGGGAACCTATGAGCATCCTTTTTGGAAGTTCGTTATTCCTGAGCCGGTACCCGAAATCGGTTTGCAATTTCACCTCAAACCATACCAGAAACCGCATCCGCCGATTGGAGTGGCCGGGGTGTCTCCCAATTCCGACACTTTGATTTTGGCCGGAGAAAAGGGGTGGATTCCCCTGAGCATTAACCTGGTGCCGCCGGTTACTCTGAAGAGTCATTGGGACGCGGTGGAAACCGGTGCGCTAAAGACCGGGCGAACTCCGGACCGTTCCACCTGGCGCATCGCCCGGGAAATCTACGTCGCCGAAACCACCGAGCAGGCCCGCGAGGAGGTCTTGCAGGGAACTATCGGGCGGGACTTCCGCCAATATTTCATCCCATTGATGAGCTACGTCAACGGTTCCAGCTTGTTCAAGGTAGATCCGGAGATGCCCGACGAGGATATTACGCCGGAATATCTGGTGGACAATGTGTGGATTGTCGGCAGCCCGGATGATGTTACCGAGAAAATCAGGCAAATGCATCGGGACGTAGGTGGGTTTGGCGTCCTCCTGGCCATGGGCCACGAATGGCAGCCTGAAGAAAGTTGGGTTAACTCGGTCACGTCGCTGGCGCGGGACGTTATGCCCCGGTTGGCCGATCTAAGCTGACCTGGCCTGCCAGGGTCGGTGGACCGCCCTTGCCGGTCCATGGTTATCAACTAATCCAAAACTTTCAAGTCCAAATCAGCAAATGGCTGCCAAGAAGTAAATGCCCGGCTTCTACCGTCCTGCCCGCCCGGCCTGCTTGTTCCGGGAAGTCGGGTTCTCAGTGTCAACCCAGGAATCTGAGGAGGTTTAGTCATGGCTTTAGGACTCAGGACTTACCGACCCCTTATCGCGGGAACCACCCATATGGCAGCTACGGGGCACTATTTGGCTACCGCCGCCGCTTTTCGTATCCTGGAGCAGGGAGGCAATGCCACTGATGCCGGGGTGGCTGCCGGCATTGCTATTAACGTCACGCTGCCCCAATATACCAGCTTTGGCGGGGTAGCTCCGATCATGGTTCATGATGCCAGTCGGGGAGAGACGGCAACCATCAGCGGTCTGGGGCGGTGGCCAAGAGAAGCCAGCGTCGATTATTTCAGGCAGAACACCGGCGGAGACCTGCCGGCAGGCGTGCTACGGACTGTTACTCCTTCCGCTGCCGCTGCCTGGTTAGCTGCTCTGAAGCAATACGGAACCATGACTTTTGAGCAAGTTGTAACCCCCGCATTGGAGCTGGCTGAGGGCGGGTTTCCCATACCCCATTCCCTGCATCGGGCGTTGGCACAGGAAGGGGTTAAGTATTCCGACCCACAGCGGAACGTTTCCCATTGGGCAGCAACCCGGGAAGTATTCTACCCGGATGGCCGGGCCCTTGACGCGGGGGCGGTAGTCATTCAAAGGGATTTGGCCCAGACCTTCCGTCGCTTGATTGCGGCGGAAAAGGATGCCGCGGGTGAAGGACGGGAAGCTGCAATCCAGGCAGCCCACGACCTCTTTTATCGTGGTGAGATTGCCCAGGAGTTGGTGCAGTTCAACCGGGACCAGGGCGGGCTGCTCTCCCGGGAAGACATGGCCGAATTTCAAGCCAAGTTGGAGCCGCCGGCCGTCGCCAATTACAAGGGCACCGAAGTTTACACTTGTGGTCCCTGGTGTCAGGGGCCGACAACCCTGCAAGCCCTCCGCATCTTGGAAGGCTTCGACTTGCAGGCAATGGGCCATAACAGCGCCGATTACCTGCATACGCTAATTGAGGCGCTTAAATTGGCCTTCTCCGACCGGCATTCCTACTACGGCGACCCGGACTTTGTTGATGTTCCTATGTCCGGCCTGCTCAATTCCGACTATGCGACCCTGCGCCGCCAGGGAATTGACCCCGGCAGGGCCCACCCGGAGATGCCGCCGGCCGGTGACCCGTGGCCTTACCAGGGCGATGGAGCCACCGGCAGCAAGCCCGCCCATCCGGAGCCGGTGGCCGGCCGGGCCGAAGCGGATACCAGCTACATTTGCGTCGTGGACCGGTGGGGCAACGGATTTTCGGCCACACCCAGCGACGGAATCGGTGGGGCGCCGTTAACCCCTGGTCTGGGCTTTCCCATCTCCTCTCGGGGATACCAGGCCTGGCTTGACCCGGATCATCCCAGTTGTCTGGCCCCGGGCAAGCGGCCTCGGTTGACTCCTAACCCGGCAATGGCCTTCCGTGACGGTAAACTGTGGATGCCTTTTGGTACCCCGGGCGGTGACGTGCAATGCCAATCTATGGTCCAGCTCTTCCTGAACGTGGTGGAGTTTGGGATGGACGTTCAGCAGGCGATTGAAGCCCCGCGGGTGGCAAGCTGGAGCTTTCCAGACTCTGGCTGGCCCCACGGTTACACTCCGGCATCGATGTCGGCGGAGGGCCGTATTGACCCGGACACCATCGCTGAACTGGAGCGGCGCGGCCACCAGGTGGAAGTTTGGGATGACTGGACGCCGCGGATGGGCGCCCTCTGCGCTATCCAGGTCAACACTGACCGGGGTTCCCTTGAAGTGGGCGCGGATCTGCGCCGGGATAACTACGCTCTGGGCCGTTAGCTGGAGCAATCCGTTATGTTGGCGGCCGATTCAGTTGGTCCTGGTTAGGCAAAGAAAGGGCGGGTTTCAAAGCCCGCCCTTAATTCTTGCAAGGTTCCGATTCCACGTAAGCGATTTATCCTTGAAAGACCTGGACTAGGGGTATGCCAAGCCTGGACGCCGGAATTACATGGCGGTACGGCCGCCGTCTATGACCAATTCGCTGCCGGTTACAAAGGATGATTCATCCGAGGCCAGGTACAGGGCGCCGTAAGCTACATCCTCCGGGCGCCCGATCCGGCCAATAGGCGTGCGGCCCAGCCGCTCCCGATATTGGGCGTCATCGGAAAGCAACTGTTCGGTCATTGGCGTCTCGATGATGCCAGGATGGATGGAATTGGCTCGAATGCCGTCCCCGGCGTACTGGATGGCGGTGGCTTTGGTGAAAATACGGACGGCTCCTTTGGAAGCGCCATAAGCGGCAGACATGCTGCTTCCGACCAGTCCGGCGGTGGAAGAGATATTGATAATGGAGCCGCCGCCGGCTCGGCGCATTTCAGGAATCACGCTTTTGGTTCCCAGGAATACGCCCTTGCTGTTTATGTCCATTATCTGGTCCCACAACTCTTCGGTGGTTTCTTCCACCCGCTCTGTTCGATAAATACCGGCATTGTTAATTAGCACATCCAGCTTGCCAAAGCGCGCTACCGTCGCCGCTACCACTTCCTGCCAATTTGCCTCGCCGGTTACGTCCAGACGCATAAACAGACATTCTCCGCCACTCTCGTTAATCTCTGCTTCTACTTGGCGGCCTTCCGCCTCCAAAACGTCCCCGATGACAATTTTGGCGCCTTCGCCGGCGAAAAGTCTGGCCTCCACCGCGCCTTGACCCCTGGCGCCGCCGCTAATCAATACTACCTTGCCTTCCAGCCGCATTGTTGCCCCCTCCGTTTAATCTCGTAAGCCAAGTGGGAATCTCCGTTGGAAGGATTGTAACCTGCACCGGCTTGGAGTCAAGGATAGCATTGGCATACGACGCGGAATTTGGCGTTGCTCCTGGGTCAATTGACCTGCCTGCCTTCCGCTTGTATCGTATATACGGTTCCCGCCTTGGCCTTGGGACGGTCAGTGCTGAAAAGCATATTGAACCGCCAAAGCGCCGGATCAGATTGGAGCGTTGGATAGTTTAATGGGGGTTCTGGAGTGGTTTCTGCTGCTGATCCAGTGGTTCCATAACCTGGCGGCAGTGTCTTGGGTCGGAGGAAGCATTTTCTATTTGCTGGTGCTTCGTCCGGCATTTCGCCGCTCCGCTCCGGGGCCGGCAACGGGACGGGCGATTGGAGAGGAGTTTCGGAATGTGGTGCATACGGCCATTGCCATCCTGGTAATCACCGGCGTAATCGTAATGGTCTCAAATTTACGCACCCAGGGGATCAGCGCCCCATATGTTGGCGTGTTAGTTCTTAAAGTCTCCCTGGCTTTCTATATGTTTGCCGTTATCTGGTTTCGCCGGCGGTCGGCCAACCGGCGGGAAGCTACGACTCCGACTTCGGCCATCTCCATTTCCGTCCCTGGGCGCTGGGCCAGGTTACGGGGCGCCCTCACCGGCACAACGGCGCTGCTGATACTCGGCCTGGTGGTGTTTGGCCTGGCCGATGTTTTGGGTGCATTGGGAGAAAGAAGCCAGGGCGGGTAGGGGCAAAATCCAAAACCAAATAACGGGGACGAATTCGGGATGAAAATGCTTGGTAGGGTTACGGCCCGGTAGCAGGACTACGGGCATTACCCATTTCCCGGGTTGCCCCGGGCAAACTTGCGGTAATATGCTCCAGTACGGCGCCGGAACGACTTATACGGAGGAAACTTGAAAAAGGAACTGATGGAGATACTGGCTTGCCCGGTGTGCAAAGGGGAACTGGAATTGACTGTAGAGTCAGAGGAAGGCGATGAGGTTATTGAAGGCGCCCTCCTCTGCGCGAGTTGCGACGAATCCTACCCGATAAACGACGCAATACCCAACCTGCTTCCGCCACAGATGCGCGTATAGCAAAATTGGAGGCGGACCGTGAGGCGAAGCTGCCGATGATTTGACCCGGCCTGTTCTTTTCCTTCGCTTCGGCGCCGCCTATTAAGTCAGGTTAGGAGACGCTATTCGGGCCGTCGCCGGTCAGGATAGCAACCACCTGTCGGGCCAATTCTTCCGCCCGCTGGCGCAACTGTTCGCGGTTCAGGTTCTCAATAGGGTGTTCCGTGAAAATGGTCGGGTAATCGGCCGCTCCCCACATCTTTGCCATGGCGGACGCGGTTTGAGTGAACCGATCGGTGCAAATCGTGGCTGAGGGTAGTCCGGCCTTTTCCACATGAATGCCGTCGTGCACACTGCACGCACTGCAGGAGCCTCAATCGCCTATTGCGATTACCACCGAGTCGCAGTCCCGGGCCAATTCCTGGATGGCCGCCGGGTCGGCGGGGCGGGACGCGCTTGGCTTGCGGTGCCATTTCACCTCGGCAATTTCGTACCGGGTGCGCAGCGTTTCGGCCAGCTCTTCCAAGAGCACATCGGCGTTACGCTTGCTATCGTCGATGAGTCCGAGCCGGGTCCCGGCCATGGTAATTAGCCGAGGGGCGCCATCAAAAGGAGCGGTTATCGGCTCGGTAGTAGGATTTACCAGATTGTATTCCCTTCCGTTGTCGCTTCCATTATTTGTGCTGGTTGACATAAATTGCTTACCCTCCAGGAACGGTTGTTTAGCCCGTGGCGCCGGTGAAACTCTTAGCTGCCGGCGAGACGGACCTCTCGGGTTACGGCTGCCGAGGAAACCTTTGGTCCCCAACTTGGAATCACTGAGGACATATTGGATTCCTCGCCGCCGGCAAATACTACCATAATGTCCTTGGGTTCCGGGATGAGGGTCATAAACCGGGTTTCGTCCCCGGGTTCCAGATCACCGGCGAAGACCTGCGCACTCTTTAGGTCGGCGACGGAACGACGGATTCTGGGGTACAGGTAGTCCCTGATGTCGTCCTTGCTCCATTCCTGCCAAAGGTTGCTGCTACCGGCGATGGTAACTACAATCTCGCCCTGACGTATTCCCTGGGCCGGGTCACCTACCGAACCGGACGTGGAAAGGGAGGTGCCCAAGGAAGAGGCTGCGTCGGCAATGGAGTACAAAATCGCTTCCGGGTGTCCGACCGACCGAACTTGCCGGGGGCCCTCGGCGGCGAAAACGGTGACGGCGTTTTGCTCCGGGGCGAATCCTCGTTCCACGTGGAGTGGCGTCCAATGAGTTTCCGTTTCCGCTTCGGCAATACAATAGGTGAACTTGCCAGGATGTCCGATGACGCTGCGGTCGAACAGTCCGGGTATAGCAGCGCAAGCGTTCATCAAGACCAGCCGCAGCGCTCGTCCGATAGTGGCGTTAGCCCGGTTGCCTGGGCCGAAAAGGTTATTTCGGGCGTTGATGTTCAAGTCCCGGGCCACCGGGCCGTTAACAATTATCAGTACCGCCGCGCCGCCCATGCTCGAGGACGGCCCGACCAGGTTGAAGTCCGGAGCTAACATAGCTTCAGTGGCGGCTAGCACTACCGGCAGATATTCGGGAAGGCACCCCGCCATCACCGCATTGGCTGCGACCTTCTCCGCCGTTATTTGGCGGCGGCGTTCCGGTAACTCTCCTACTACTTCCGAGGCATCCCGTCCGGCGCGGTTCAGAAACTCGCCGACCCGCTCCTCCGTTGGGGGAACCACCGGTAGCCCGTCGGTCCAGCCTAACTCGTAGCAGCGCTCAATCGCCTCAAATACATTGCCCCAGTTTACCCTAGTGATTTCAACCAATCCGATCACCTAATATCTATGATCATACCGATGTTCGCCGACATTCGGGGAGGGTGGAGTCATAATTAAGATTTCGTCAAAATTATTGTTAAAGAGGGCGGCCAGCATTGGAGACGTCCTGTCTCAGCCGAAAAGCTGGCCGCCAATCCTTTGCTTAATCGTCGGCTATGGCAATTTAACCCGTTACCTTCTACCTTACCCGTGCGTATTTGGAGATGCTGCGCAATTCCCGGGGCGGATCCATCTTGGACCCCCGGATAGTGTAGGAAACTTCGGCCACGTAAATCGCGCCGGTGGAATCCACTGCGATTCCGTGAGGAGCGATGAATTGGCCCGGCCCCTCGCCTTCATCCTTGTCGCCGAACAGGCCCACCCGGTTGCCTTCCAGGTTATAGATGGATACGCGGTGACCCAGGCCCGGCGCGTCATCAACCCCGCCCATCCCGTTCAGTTCGCCGATGTAAATATTGTTTTCCCACAGCACCATGGCATCGGGGCGGTGGATGTTGCTCCACATGGTAATGAATCCGCCTTCCGGATCGAAGACCTGCACCCGATGAGCTTCCCGGTCCACGACCAATATCCGGTCATCGCCGTCAACGGCAATGTTGTGCGGGCGGATGAACTGGCCGGAGTCAATTCCCGGTTCGCCCCAACTGAACTTATACTGGCCGTCCCCGGTGTAAACGTGAATGCGGGAGTTGCCATAACCGTCGGAGATGTAAATGTCCCCGTTCGCCGGTCGGATGGCCGCCGAAGTGGGCCGGTTGAAGGGCTGACCGCTCCACCGGGGCGCCGGGTGGTTGCGCTCCCCGATCTCCATTATTTTCTCGCCGTCCGGTGTGAACTTTTGGATGGTATGAATGCCGTCATCCGCCGCCAGGATGGAGTCATCATGGGCAATATAGAGGCCGTGAGTGCGGTCGCTGAACAATCCCTCGCCAAAGGAACGCAAGAAATTGCCCTCCCCATCAAAGACCATTATCGGATGCTCTCCCCGGGTAAGGATGAACACCCGGTCCTGGGAATCGCATACGACACCCGGACATTCCATCAGCCGCATCCCGCTGGGCAGCTTTACCCAGTTATCCACGTGGGTATATTGGAACTCGCCTTCCCCAAAAGTATCTGGCATTGTTCTATCCTCCTTGTCGCTTTGGCCCTCCAAACTTTAAGAACTCCCAATTTTCGCTGGGGCGCCTAAAGAGTACCAGGGTTTAGTCATACTACCTTCAAGGAATGTTGCCGTCAATTGCGGTTTTCTTGTTGTCCTCGACGGCAATTCGCGAGCGGAGGGCCAAAGAAGATAACCCGGCAGAACCTTAGGCAGCCTCGCCCGGAACTACCTTAACGGATTGAGTGTAAAGGGCCGGCGAGGGAGTTCATTGTCTTAACGGTCTATGCTGCTGTCGAGTCGTCCTCGAAGATGCCAAATGGATTGCCTTCGGTGTCCTTGAAGTAGGCGGCGTAACCGACCCCGGGGACGGTCATCTTGGGGACCAGCACAGTTCCCCCACCTTCAGTTATCTTTCCGGTGTACTCGTCAACCGAGGGAACATCCAGAACAGTGGTTGTAACCGACGCCGGGTCTTGCCGCTGCAACATACCTCCGTTAATTCCCGGGGTCGAGTCGTCCCCAGTGGTAACCAGCCAATAAACGAAGCCATTTGCCCCTTCCCACTTATTCACCTTCCAACCGAAAATGTCGGTATAGAACTTGGCAGCGCGTTCGAGGTCGTCGGCGTGCACTTCAAAATGGACTACTCTGGGCATTTGTAACCTCCTTTCTTTTGGTCTTTGTCCGGGCCGGTACACCCGGCGTTCCAGCAGATTACCGGAGGAAATACCGCCCAACAATGGCCTGGTGTCAGTAAAAAGGACCCTCTCCAATACGAAGAGGGTCCCAAAGAGCATCGTTTTTAGCGGGATTTGGCCGCCATTAACCAACCGGCAAGCTAGGCCAACAGACTGCTCCCCTCACCTTTAACAAAGTCGGCAGTGCGCAGCGCCAGGGCCTGAATAGTAGTCGTGGGATTGATGCAGGCGCCGGTGGTAAAAATGCTGCCGTCAATAATAAGCAGGTTCGGCACGTCATGGGCCCGCCCCCAGCGGTCCACCACCGAATTATTGGGGTTGTCACCCATTCGGGCAGTTCCCAGCAGGTGCCAGCCGGAGTTACGTCGAATGTGAGAGCCGAAAGTTTGCCTGGCGCCGGCAGCCTCCAGCACTTCCCGCGCCCGCTCCACACCGTGATCCAGCATCTTATGGGTATTTTCGCTGACGGTGTATTGGATTCGGGGCGCCGGAATGCCGTGGGAGTCGGTAAGAACCGGGTCCAGGGTTACCTGGTTGCTTTCCTCCGGCAGGTCTTCAGTCATAACGGTGATTCCGATAGTGTGCCCGAACCGTTCACCATATATCCGGTGGTGGTCCTGACCCCAGGGCACAACTTCCTGCTGAATTCCACCCAACGCCGTGGGCAGCGGGGAGCCGGTAACACCGGTAATTTGCAGGTCGTAGCCGCGTACAAAGCCCCGGCTCAGGTCGGTCTCGTAGAACTCCTGGCTGAGCATACTGCTGCCACGAGGTCCCGAGTCGGCGCCGAGCCATTCGTCGAATATGCCCATAACGCCGCCGACCGGGTGGTGCATCAGGTTCTTGCCCACCAGGCCGCTGCTGTTGGCCAGACCTTCAGGGAAGAGCGACGATTTGGAGTTTAGCAGCAAGCGGGCGGTTCCGACGCCGTTGCATGCCATGACTACCACTTTCGCCCGTTGTTCTTGCAAGTTGCCGTCGGCGTCATAATACAATGCGCCGGTGGCCCGGCCCGATTTGTCCACCAGAATTTCCCTGACCCGGGCATAAGTCTTGAGGCGGGCGCCCAATCGCAACGCCTTGGGCCAGTAAATTATGTCTGAGCTGGACATGGAGCGGAGAGTTCCCCCGGTGTCCGGCTGACGCCCGTCGTATTCGACGGAGGAAATCGCGTTATCCGACGACCACCAGTGCCAGCCCAGCTTATTGAAACCTTTGGCCAGCAACTCACCGCCTGCGCCAATGGGCAGAGGCGGCGTCGGTCTTTCCGATTTGGGCGGATAGGCTGGGTCGCCCCGCAACCCGGAGACGCCTTGCATCCGGTCGTTCAAGTCGTAGTAAGGCTCTAACTCGGCATAAGTCATCGGCCAGTCATCGGCAACTCCGTCCTGGGACCTGAGCCGAAAGTCGGAAGGATGAAAGCGGGGAAAGTGGGAACCCCAATGGATGGTGCTGCCGCCGACCGCGTTGTACATCAGGGGCGCAATGGGGGTCTCGGCTTCGTTCACCGGATAATCTTCGGGGAGACCACGGAAGTTCGGGTTGGAGTGAAACTTTTGCTGCCAGAGAATCTGGGCATCAGGCTCGCTGGTGGAAAAGGCGTCCAAGGGTACCCAGCCGCCTTGCTCCAGGCACACTACCTTGATTCCGGCCTGGGCCAGACTCCAGCTAAAAGCGCCTCCGGAAGCGCCTGCTCCGATAACCAGGACATCAGCAACATCTTTCCGGTTAGCCATCATCCCTCCTTGGTAAAAGAACGTGGGTAAATGAACCTTGTCGGTATCCGGGTCAACTCCTGAGACTCCTGGGAGAGCGCTGGGCACTCTGCGTTTCTAGCGACGTTCAAACACTGCCGCTACGCCCTGCCCGCCTCCAACGCACATGGTCTCCAGACCATACTGGACATCTCGCCGCTCCATCTCGTGTAGCAGAGTGGTCAGGATGCGAGCGCCGGTGGCGGCGATGGGGTGACCCAGAGATATGCCGGAGCCGTTGACGTTAAGTTTGTCCTCATTGGGCAGCTTCCACTCACGGAGCACCGATAGCACCTGGGCGGCGAAGGCTTCGTTAAGCTCAATCAAATCCATGTTTTCCAGGGACATATTCAGCTTTGACATCACCTTGTTGACTGAAGGCACCGGGCCAATGCCCATGTAGGCGGGATGGCAGCCGGTTACGGCCCACCCCTTGAGGTAGCCCATAGGAGTTAGTCCCAACTCTTCCAGTTTATCCTCGGCCACCACCAGGCATACCGAGGCCGCGTCGTTCTGGCTGCTGGCGTTACCGGCGGTAACCGTACCGCTGGGCATTATCGGCCGGAGACGTGCCAGGGCCTCCAAAGTAGTGTCGGCCCGGGGGTTTTCGTCCTGAATAAAATTCACCGGGTCTCCCCGTCGCTGGGGCACCGGAATCGGTACTATCTCCTGAGAAAACTTGCCCGACTCCATGGCGGCTATCGCTCTCTGGTGGCTGCGCAGGGAGTATTCGTCTTGTTCTTCCCGGGAAATTTCGTACTGTTTTGCCAGGTTCTCCGCAGTCTCTACCATGCCGGAGATATAACCAAACCTCTCTTCCGGGGAAATAGTCTCCCGTGCCCGGGCCAGACGGTCATGCAAGGTCATAGAGCCGAACCGGCCGCCCCAACGGGATTCGTTGACATAATACTCGGCGTTGCTCATGCTTTCCACGCCGCCGGCAACCACGGCGTCGGCGTTCTCGGTCTGGATCAGCATTGCGGCGTTCAGAATAGCTTGCAAGCCTGACGAACAGCGGCGGTCCAACTGGTACCCGGGGACTTCTATGGGCAGCTCGGCTTTCAGTCCGGCCAGCCGTCCAATGGCGGGGTTCTCGCCGCTGGGGTAACCTAATCCCAGGATTACGTCGTCTATCCGGGAAGGCTCGATCCCGCTGCGCTCCACTAACTCCTTGATGACGGTGGACGCCAGGTCAGCGGCGGAAATACCCCGCAAGCCTCCGCCGAATGTTCCTACTGCGGTTCTAACCGGTGATACAATTGCGACTCCTCGCATCAGCTGCTCCTTACATCCAACAGGTATAAGTTTGTCAAAATAATTGCCCGGCCTAATCGCCAATATAATACCCGTTTGCTCCTCTAATGTCGAACCCAAAGGCCGGGACTTCCAAGCGAAAAGGCAGAACCCCAAAGCAGCTATCAGGGTTGCCTTTATCCGACGACATAACGCTGAATTGGGTGGCGCTGGCGGCTGGCCCGACCCGAGAGTAAAGGTGTTGGCCCGGCCGTTGATCGGTGATAGAATAGCAACTGTCGTCGCAATGGCAAAATAGCCAGTCGCCGGAGACTTAGCCCTTCGCTGAGGCGCAGTCTGCCCGGCGATACTTTTGCCCCCCGATGGCGCTTGCGCCATTGGCGCGCACTATCCCACGACCGGTGAACTCGGGGGTGTAGCTCAGCGGGAGAGCACCTGCTTTGCAAGCAGGGGGTCAGGGGTTCGATCCCCCTCACCTCCACCGGGTAGCCCCGCCGGGCTTGCTCCCAGCGAATGCCGTCCGCCCGTTTCCCTTAATCTGCTATTTATGCATTTATGAACTATTTTCTCCAGCTACATGGCTGCTGCATGGTTTACGGACAAAACCGGCCCAGCCCCAGGCCGGCTCAACAAGTAACGGCGAAACCCCCAGCCAGTGTTAGGGCGCATCCATTGCTTCAAGTATCCAGGCATCAAGGACGGGAATGCCCCAATTGCTAACACGGATAAAGTCGGCGCATCCCCGAATTCAAACATTTCGCTCCCTTCGCCACAGGAATTTCCGCTGGTTTTGGCTAAGTACCGCCGGACAGGCAATGGCCCAGGGAATGCAGTTTCTAATACTGGGCTGGCTGGTGCTGGACCTTACCGACTCGGTGTCCAAATTGGGGTTGACCGTTTTCTTCTACGGCATACCTAACCTTACCCTCGTGCTGTTTGGCGGAATTTTCGCCGACCGTATCAACCGCCAAAAACTCCTTGTGGCGTCTCAAATGGGCGTGACTTTGACTGTCTTTGTTGTCGCGACCCTGACCATTACCAATCTGGTGGCCGTTTGGCAGATTTACGCCGCATCATTTCTGCTGGGGACGCTGCACGCAATCAATATGCCTACTCGTCTCGCTATGGTAGTAAACCTGGTGGACCGGGATGACATAATGAACGCAGTGGTACTGAATGCGGCGGTGATGAATACCGGGCGGATAATTGGACCGGCCCTTGCCGGGGGAATCATCGAGCTGGTCGGCATTGGCCCGGCCCTCTACATCAATGCCAGTTGTTACCTGATGGCGGCCGGCTTTGTCCTCCTTATCCGAAACTTCGGTCAGGGCCAACCGGCGCGGCGGGCGGGGGTGTTTCGCGACCTGTTGGCCGGGCTGGACTATTTTCGGAAGACGCCGGTGGTATTTACCATCATCGGAGTGGGGTTTGCTTTTGGCTTCTTTGGGATGCCGCATATCCAGGTAATGCCCGCCTTCGCCAAAGAGGTGCTGGGTGCGGGCGCGGCGAAAGCCGGGCTGCTCATTACCGCGGCCGGATTGGGTTCGCTGCTAGCCAATGTCTTCCTGTCCTTGCTGGGAAACTTTCGTCACAAGAACTGGCTCTTAATCGGGTCGGTCTTGCTCTTTGAATTCAGTCTGTTCCTGTTCGCCTGGTCTCAGTGGTTCTGGCTTTCCTGGGCCATTTTGCTGTTCGTCGGTGTGGGCAGTATCAGTTACATCTCCCTGGGCACCACAGTGCTGCAACTTTCGGTCCCGTCGGAGTTGCAGGGTCGGGTGATGAGCTTGTGGTACGTATCGGCCGGCCTGATGTTTATCGGTTCGCTGCCGATGGCGGTAGTGGCGGACTTGGTCAGTTGGCCCCTGGCCCTGGCCGGCGGCGCGGTAATTAGCCTGGTCTTTACCGTCTGGCTGGCTATCTGGCGCCCGACTCTCCGCCGGTTGCAGATTTAGAGCGGGGATAGCGCTTCGGCCACAGTTGGGCTGGTAATCCGGCGGAGCAAGGGGAATTCCAAGCCCGGCACGTCCCGGCACGTCCCGGCACGTCCCAGCACGTCCCAGCAACCCCACTCTGGCCCCGCCGGCTCAACGGTATCGGCGCCCACCGGCCTATTGAAAAGTCAACTTGCCAATAACTCCTTTAGCTGACTGTCGATGAATGCGGTATCGGCGGGATTGCGGCCCGGGCCGCCGCCGGTATGCCCCCAGATTGTTGAAATCGTGCGCAGTTCGGCATTGGGCATCAGGCTAACCTCTATCCGGTTGTCCTCCGGTGGGAAGTACTGGTCGGTGTGGGAGGGCATGACGAATGCTCGCGCCTCTATCGAGCCAAGGGCCTTTTCGAAGTCGCCTCGGTAAATGGGGTTGTCGCTGATGTCCCCGAACTGCCAGGTTGCGACCATTGCCAGAATGTCATTGGCGTCCAGTTGCAGATACCTTCCCTCCCAGGCGGTGATCAAATAGTCCTCCAGGGACGAGAACCCCAAGTCAAGGAACACTCTTTCGCGGTAAAAGGCTTGCGATGGGGCCCACCCGGCATAAACCCGGGCCATCGCCCGCAATCCCTTGTGGGGTGGGCTGTCGTACCAGCCATTGTTCCAGGCTTCGTCGGCGCACAGCGCGGCTTTGACGCCTTCAAGAAAAACAAAGTTGTGAGGAGACGTTCGCGCCGAGCCGCACCAGGGGGCGATCCGCTCCACCATGTCGGGGAACAGCGCGCCCCAATGAAAGGCCTGCTGCGCACCCATTGAGAAACCGCAGACCAGCGCGATGCGCTCGATGCCGAAATACTCGGTCACCAGGCGGCGCTGGCACCTGATGTTGTCGTAGTAGGTGACTTTGGGGAATCTCGCCCGGTCGTAGGGAGCCGGAGTATTGCTGGGGGATGAAGACAGTCCGTTGCCAAACAGATTGGGGACTATGATGAAGTATTTTGAAGGGTCCAGCGCCATGCCTGGCCCTATCATCGGCTCGTTGGCCGAGTGCTGGGACGCAAAGAAGGTAGGAAACACAATTACATTGTCCTTGCCTTCGTTCAAGATACCGTAAGTCTTGTAGGCCAATCGGGCGCCGCGCAGCCGCAGGCCGCATTGAAGGTCCACGTCGCCCAGTTCGAATATGCTGTGATCGCTCATTTCGGCACCTCCTGAGGGTTGAAAGCTGGCGCAGAATCCAATAGGCTTCTACCAATTCTATCAGTGTGGAGGTACATCATGCTAAACAAAGTGCATCACATTACCTACGCCGTGGAGAGCGTTGAGGATATGGCGGCTTACCTGGAAAGCAATTTTTCCCTCAAGCCGATTCGGAGTGACGAATTCGCTGAACGCGGTTTCAAGTCTATCCTGTACCAAGTCGGAGAAACTCTGGTTGACTTCTTCCAACCAATCAGGGACGACACGCCCCTGGCGCGCCAGCTACGGGAAAGCGGGCCGGGAGTCATGCACGTAGCCTGGGGCGTGGACAACATAGACCAGGTATTCAGCGACTTGCAGGCCAAAGGCAACGAAATGCGGGGAGACGGTCCGTCCATCAGTCCCTTCGGCTACAAGACGGCCAACATTGACACCGGTAGCTCCCATGGTGTCTATATCCAGTTGGCCGAGGGAGAGCACAGCTAGGAAACGGCAATTCGTTGGATACCCGCCGCAGTTCCCAGCCCCGGTAGTTTACTGAACCCATAGTAGGCACAATTGGGGCCAACTATTGTTCAGTGCACTACTGAAAGGTGAACGATGAACTAAGGAGCCTCGTAATAGGCCCGCGACTCGGGTGTTGATCCCTACCCGTCGTTCCTGCGAAGGCAGGAACCTCTGTCCACAAAGTTTTAAGTCCCTGCTTTGCAGGAACGACGGGGTAAAGGCGCTGGCGCTAATGACTCTTTCAGAGTATTCCTGAACTTGGGCAACTTGACCACCGTCATTTCCGGCACAGGCCGGAATGACGGGTTGAGTCGGTTCAATTTTTCTTTCAGGTATCAGTAAATTCCCCATTCCACCTCATTACAAAGGAAACGACAATGAAACAAAGTGTTGACCGGATATTAACCACCCACACCGGCAGCCTGCCCCGTCCCCCGGATATGCTGGGTTTGCTGGTGGAAGAACAGCAATCCCGCCTGGACGACCGCGGCGACCTGGACACCTCGGTTCGCGCCGCCGTTCAGGATGTGGTTAACCGGCAGGTGGAGAGCGGTCTGGACGTTATCAACGACGGTGAGCAGGGCCGGGTGGACTACACGGTGTACGTCAAAGACCGGCTCACCGGCTACGACGGCGAAAGTACGCCCCTGGGCGGTATGACCAGCGAGGTCGAGTTTCCCGAACTGGCGGAATTGCTCAAGCCTTTCGCTTCCCCTTTCCAGGCTCGGCCCACCTGTACCGGCCCCATTGACTGGGAGGATTGGGCGGCGGTCGAGGCGGATATTGAAAATCTCAAAGTCGCTTCATCCGGGGTATCCGCTCAGGATGTCTTTATGACCTCCCCTTCGCCGGGGCAGATCGCCCGCTTTCTGCATAACGAGTTTTACGCCACCGACGAAGATTATCTTTGGGCCCTGGCCGAGGTAATGAAGCGCCAGTACCGGGCCATCGTGGACGCCGGCTTCCTGCTCCAGTTGGACTGCCCCGACCTGGCCCTGGGCCGTCACCAAATTTTCTCTCACCTGACCCTGGAGGAGTTTCGCGCCGTGGCGGAGATGCACGTGGAGGTGCTGAACTACTCGGTGGCCGACATTCCTGCCGACCGGATGCGGATGCACATCTGCTGGGGCAGCACCCTGGGGCCTCACCATACCGACGTGCCCATCAGTGACGTAATCGACATCGTGCTGAAGGCCAGGCCGGCCGCGGTGGCTTTTCCCGGCGCCAACCCACGCCACGAACACGAGTGGAAAATCTGGCGTGACTTAAAGCTGCCCGAAGGGAAAATTATCATCCCCGGGGTTATCGACTCCACCTCCAATTTCGTCGAACACCCGGAGGTGGTGGCCGACCGGATTCTCCGCTATGCGGAAGTTGTAGGGCGGGAAAATATGATCGCCGGCGTTGACTGCGGTTTCGGGACCTTTGCCGGCCGGCTCCAGGTGGACTCAAAGATTGTCTGGATGAAAATCGGGTCGCTGGTAGAAGGGGCGCGGCTGGCGTCGGCACAGATGTGGGGATAGGCGCATAGACTAAGGCAACCACATGGGTTGACCCTACAGCACCAGCCCTATTTTGAAGGGTCAACCCATGTGGTTGCCCGCCTCAACCTTGTTTGACTATAACAAACGGATAGAGTAACTTGACAACCATTAATCCCACTACCGGGAGGCTCTTCTAATGTTCGTAATGAGGTTCACCGAGCGCGCTTACTTTAACTATACCGAGGAAGACGTTAAAAACAGCCCCGGCGGCGCCCACCGGGTTACCTTCTCCAACTCCCATTTTGACCCGGAAGTGGCCGCCAACCAGTACAACTACTACCTGGACGAGTGGCAATACTGCGAAGAAGTGGGCTTTGATGGGATGATGCTCAACGAGCACCACAGCACTCCCACCAGCCTGGGCGCGGCCATGAACCTGGAGGCTGCCATCCTCGCCCGTATCACCAAGAAGCCCAAAATCGTCCTGATGGGCAACCCGCTGCCCATCCATGAAAACCCCCTCAGGCTGGCCGAGGAGCTTGCGGAAATCGACTGTATCTCCCGGGGCCGCCTGGTTTCCGGCTTTGTGCGTGGCGGCGGCACCGAGAGCTGGGCCACCAACACCAACCCGGTTTACAACCGGGAGCGGTTTGAAGAGGCTCACGACCTCCTCATCAAGACCTGGACCACGCCTGGCCCCTTCCGCTGGGAAGGCAAGCATTACCACTTCCGGCACGTAAATCCCTTCCAGGTGCCGTTCCAAAAGCCCCATCCACCCGTCTGGATTCCGGGAACCGGCAGCGCGGAAACGGCAGCCTGGTGCGCCGAGCACCACTACCCCTACTTCTATCTGGGTATAGTTCCCTATACCTTTAGCTATATGCAGGACATTTACCGGGACGCCGCCCGGATTCAGGGGTATGAGGCCGGGCCGCAGAACTTCGGTTATATGTTGCCGATCCACGTTCAGGATACCGACGAGAAGGCCAAAGAGGCCGGCCGCGGCTTCCTGGAGGCTTTGGTCGGCGTTGGCCGGGTGCCGATGCCCCGGGAATATTCCTTCCCGCCCGGTTATAACCGGGCTACCCGGGACGAATGGGCTGACGACGCGCGGGAAGCCAAGGTCCGGGAAACCCGCGCCAGCGACCCCTTCCGCACCGGCCCGGTGACGGACGAAACCTTCCAGGCGATGATCGACGACAACCGCATGGTTATCGGCAGCCCGGACACGGTGATTCGCAAAGTGCGAGAGGTATTGGAAATTGTGCGCCCCGGCATCCTCGCGGTCTGGACCAATGACGGCTCCATCTCCCACGAGGCAACCATGCGCTGTTTGCAGTTGATGGACCAGGAAGTCCTGCCCGCCATTCGCGAAATTGGCGATGAACTGGAACTGCCCGGGCCGTTTGACGTCGCTCCCTAACCTCAAGTCCGCGCCTGCATTGGCGAGTTGGAAACCCGCTCGGGAGGGTTATTAAATGGCGAGTATAGACACCGCTGAGGAAACGCCATTGGTTGAGGTTTTTTACGATAGCCTCTGTCCGGTATGCCGGCAGGAAATTGGCCTTTTGCGGCGGCTGGACAAGAAAGGGAGCCTTCGCACCACAGATATTGCCAGTCCCGACTTTGACCCGGCCCAATACGACCTGGAGCTGTCGGACTTCGTTGCCAGAATGTATGTCAAAGACAAGGAAGGTGTCCTGCACGAAGGTCTGGACAGCTTCCCTATAATGTGGGATGTCGTCGGCCAGGGCTGGGTTTGGGGTTGGACGCGGGTTCCAGGCCTGCGGCAGTTAGGGATGGTCGGCTATGCCCTGTTTCGGCGAGTGCGTCCCCGCTTTTCCGGTTTCAAACCCTGCCGTCCCAATGGCTCCTGTCGGTTGCCGCGGGACGCAGAGTAATCCGGTTGACGCTTTTGCTGCTGCCCAACTATAGTGAACTCAATCCCAATACATTAAACGGAGGGGCCTTATGACTCAAGCTAATAATGCCAACGCTTCCCAGCCCCAACGAAGCATCATCTCCCGTCCGGTGGGCGAGGACACGGTTCTTACCCTGATTGGCGCTGGCGCCGGCAACCGGGGCCCCTGGCCTTTCGTAACCGGCATTCCCAACCTGAGTTCGGACCTTAGCGGCCCACCGCCGCAGTACTTGGCGGTGGCCGGCTGGGCTGCTTGAACGGTGGTCACGGTGGTAGGCGTCGCCTACCGTGGTGGCATTCCCTTGGAAAACATCGAAGTTGACTTCGAGGTTGAGCCGATTGAGCGCGCCGGTTCCATCGGTTTTGGCGTCCGGGAAGTGGTCAGACTGAAGGGTAATCTCTCCGAGACGGAGCGAGTCCGGCTACAGCGCGCCGCCCGCTTCTGTCCCGTGGGGCAGGCCCTCACCAAGGGCGCAATGGTGGTAGAAGATGAGGTACAGTGGTTGTCCGGCGAAATAACCGCCGCTTCTCCGGCCCCAGAGGGTCTTCAGCCTTTGGAAGGCAACCTCCCGACGATAATGCCGGGTACGGTGCACGGCAGCTATCTGCTGGACACCAAGGAATACGACGAAAATGGGGGGATGCAGGAAGAGGGCGAGGCCAAGGTTTACGTCACCACCCAAAACCTGACCCATACCAGCCGGTGGACACTGCTGGCCGGCCACAGTTCCGATGGTTGGGTGCCGCCGCCATTCCCCACCGCCCAGGCCGGCTGGGCCGCCTCCACGGCGACTACCCTGAGCCGCCTGCTGCCCTTGGAGGGAGTCGGGGATGCTTCAGATTTGAGGGTGGAGGTGGGCATGAACGTGACGGGAGGGCGCAACCAGGCTCAGGGCAATGCCGCCGAAGGTCGGGTAGCCAACCGCAACGCGGTGCGCCGGATTGTCGCTCCGGGCAGCCCCCGTACTATGCCCATCGAGGCAATACAGGCCGCCCTGTTGCGCGACCCCATTTCGATTGCCTACCGGGAGGGTGGCGTACTGATGGATGAGCAAGTGGTCGTGGAATAGCTTGACTCTTCGAGCCTTTAAGAAGAAAACGAAGTGACGAGACTTGGAATGCGGGCGGTGAACGAAAGTGGATTCCCCGGCTGGGCGATTTCCGACCCTGGCCGGGGAAGGCCCTTGTCTGCCGTCTGTTTTTAACTGACTTGGGAAGGTGCGGTAATGACCGACAATAGTTTCCGGCTGGAAGAGGCAACCATAGACGACCTGCACCGGGCGATTCAGGCGGGTCAAATAACCTGTGTCGAGATTGTACAGCGCTATATCGATCGGGTACGGGCCTACAACGGAGTACCCAGTCACCTGGTAACTACAGACGGTTCGCCGGTCCCGGAAGCCACCGGCGCCATTCGCGGAGGGCAGCCGGTCAGCTTTCCAACCGAAACTGTCCGGGCATCGGAGATTTTGCCCGACCTGGACAAGTACCAGGGGAAGCCCCTTGAGTTTGGCCGGATGGAATCTACCGCATCCGATCCGTCGGTGCAGCAGCAATACGGAATGATTGTCGCCAAAAGTAAGGCGGGACAGGTGAACGCCCTGGGCACCCTGAATATCCGGGGAGAACGGTCGGTAACCTGCAAAGGGGACTTTGACCGCCATCCTTCCCAGGGACCATTGCCCGCCGGGGCGCCGCCGGTTTGCGAACACTTTCGCCAATTCCCCGACGCTCTGGAAAGGGCGGCCGAGTTGGATGCCGAGTATGGCAGCAACCCGGACTTGGAATTAATGCCGATGCACGGTGTCGCATTTTCCTTTAAGGACCCATTTGACACCAAGGATATGCGTTCCACCGGCGGCGGGGATGCCAGCTACGACATTGATTTTCCGGCCCGCGACCACGTTCTGGTTGAGCAGCTTCGCAATAAAGGGGCGATAATCTTCGCCAAGGCGGTTAACACCGAATACAATGGCCGAGCCGGAGACCCTGGGGGGCGTCACACTCCGGATAAGGTACTGCCGTCGGTGTTGGGTTACCAGCGTAGTTCGTGGGGCGGCAACCCCTCCAATCCTTATGATACCTCCCGTTCCGCCTCCCTGGGTTCCAGTTCCGGGTCGGCTCTTTCGGTCAGCACTAATATGGTTATGGCCAGTTTGGGCGAAGAAACCCGAGCCTCTACCCGTGGGCCGGCCAATCACAATTCCGTCGCTCTCATTTTGCCCCACAAGGCGATGTTGGGATTTGACGGCGGGGCTATTGGCGCGGATATCTACTGTGACCGCACCGGTATTCACTGCCGCAGAATTCAGGACTGCGCCAAAGTGCTGGATGCCCTTAAAGACCCGGAAAACGGTTATTATGACCCCCGCGACCCCTTCACTACCGTCCCCCGTTCATCGGTGTTGCCTACGCCCTATGCCAGCCACTCCGGCAGTTCCGGAGCGCCGGAGTCCTTGTCCGGGATGCGTATTGGGATTATCCGGGAATCAATGGCCTATCCGCCCGGCTCCCGCACCGAAGAGCCGATCGTCACCGCCGCCAACCGCGAGATAAAGGAAGTGTTGAGGGATCGGCTGGGGGCCACCCTGCTTGAGTCCTACGACCGGAACTGGCCGGCAGACCCGGAAATTGAGATGATGACGGTTGACTTCCGGCGGGCCATTGCCCGGCTGACGCCCGTCTTTATGCCGGATATCCTCTACCGCCTGGGGCCGGACGGCCAACCCCTGTTCAAGGAGTTTGCCGAGGTCATCGTTCCCACCGAGTTTGCCCCTGGCAAGGTGTTCGGTTCCGGGGAGATGCAGCCGATAGATTATTTTGTAGAGCTGGCCGACGGGCTGATTGAGCCGCCGGTGAACCTGGACCTGGCTACCATTCAACAACAGGTTCTGGCAATGTCTTTCCGGTTCCACATTCGGCAATATCTCAGCCGCCGCTCCGCCGACTGGCGCGCGTTGGGCTACGGAGAAAGCCTGGTGGACTGGCCCACCCTCAACGCTCGCTCCAAGTTCTGGGGCGACGACCAACGAGCCGCCTTTAAGAACTGGGAAGAAGTTACGGATATGCGTAACCCGCTGGGCGAACGGCAGGGTGTGGATGAGCGCATTATGCTTCGGGAGTTGCTGCGGCGGGTGGATATGATGGTAATTCTGGAGAACAAGTTGGACGCCCTGGTGCGGCTGCATACTCCCTATCCCCCGGCCAAGATTGGCGGCGCCAACCAGAACGACGGCGGGAACAACATCCGTCAAGAGTCAACCAACGGCCCCAACGCCGGATTGACCGAGGTATTGATACCCGCCGGCTACGTTCAGACTGCTTACGACCCGGTTTTCAAACTTTCAGCGGACGGCACTCGCTATGAGTCGGTTCAATCCGATGTTGCAACTACCCTGACGGAGCCTGGTCTGCCCTTCTCCCTGGTTTTTCGCACCGAGCCGGGCAAGGAAGATATTCTCCTGACCATTGCATCGGCTTACGAGGCTGCTTCCCGGCGTCGGGTCTCCCCGCCGGACTTTGGTCCTCTTCCGGCGTAATCGTTCACGACTGTCAAGAAAGAAGGTTGATTCGGGGGTTGTTGTCAGTTCGTGTAACCATTAATAGATTATTGACAATTGAGATAGTCGGTCTTATAGTTTTCCGGATTGGGGGAATAGGTCTTACCGATTAGCGGCAATTAATGGTTTTGGGGTGGGTCGCCAAATCGGTTATTCAGTAACCCCAGTCGGTCATGATTATCATGGGTATAACCAATTACAATTTGCCGGGAGGCGATGGAGAGTAGAATATGGATCTTCACTGGTTTAAAGACCCTAGAGCATGGATTTATGGGTCGCTGTGCTTAGCATTACTTCTGATTGTCGCTTGTGGTTCATCGTCTGCGCCGGAAGCCGCGGCTCCAGCCCCCGCGCCGGTCGCGGAAGTGCCGGCGGAAAGGCTGCCAGCTCCGGTGGCTCAGCGCGAATCTTCAGCCGACTCATCAGGATCCGCGGCTGTGGAGCCCGCCGCAACGGCGGTACCCGCACCGGCGGATACGTCCACGGAATCAATGGTTGAGGCCCGAATGGTGGAACGCCTGGAATACGCCATCGGCGCGGTAGCCAATGAGACCAACCGCCCTTGGGCTGGCAGCCGCCAGTCCTACGTCCAGTATGACCCCACACTGGAATACGCCATCGGCATTGATGCCACTAGCAGCGCCTACGTGCCCGAACTGGCCACCGAATGGTCGGCCAACGAAGACCTGAGCGAATGGACCTTCAAGATTCGCGAGGGTGTACAGTTCCATAACGGTTGGGGCGAACTGACTGCTGATGACTTCCGGCATACCGCCGAGATTGTTACCCGGGAAGACTCCCGTCTGGGGACCGGCCGGTACTTCACTGGGCGCCAGGAAAAGGTTGGCCCGGACCAGTATTTCAGGAAGATCAGCGACTACGAGTTCACCGTAATTTTTCACGAGAATGGCGTCCCGACTACCACCTTTGATGCCGAATTCGTGATGAGTAACGCTTCCTCTGAAATGGGTGTCTGGAGCGAGGACTTCTGGCAGTCCGCCGGGCCAATTGTCGATGACCGGGAAAAGCTCCTGGACGATAAGGGTCTTCAGGGGACCGGCTCCTTCCAATATCTCGACCGGGAAGCGGCTCAGTCCTTCATTATTGAAAAGACCCCCGGACGTCACTGGACCCAGGACGCCTCCGACGTGCCGTCGGAAGACCCGGACTTCCAGGAAGTTCGAATTTACTGGGTGATTGAGGATGCCAGCCGCTACGCCGCCCTTCGGGCCGGCGAAGCGCACATGGCTGACCTGCCCCTTGATTTGCAGAAGGACGCGGCGATTAATGGCCTTAAGCTGATGCGCTCTCAGTTCACCGCCAATAACTTCTTCGTGTTCTTTGGTGGAATGTACCTCAGTGATGACGAGCGGGACATAGCGTCCTATGACTCCACGGTGCCCTGGGCCAACACCCCCTGGGCGGGGCAAGAACCGCCTGCTCCCGGCACTCCCAACCCGGGTTGGAAGGTACGGAAGGCCATGAACAAGGCCATCAACCGGGAAGAGTTGTTGGATGAGCTTTACAAGGGCATCGGCGAACTGATGTACGTTGGCTACTATCACCCCAGCCACTACGGTTGGGACGATACCTGGCCGGAACGCTATGAGGCAGCTTACAAGTATGACCCGGAAGAGGCCAAGCAGCTGCTGGCCGAAGCCGGATACGGTCCCGATAACCCGGTGAAGGTGACGGTGCAATCCTATGTCTCCCCGGGTGAGTCGGAACTGCCCCAGGCGATGGAGGCCATCGGCAACTACTGGTCCCAGGTGGGGATTGAGGTAAAGATTGAGGACTTGGACGGCGCCACCGTGCGGCAGCGCTACCGTGGCCGTGAGATGCAGCACCGGGTCTGGCCCAATATCATTATTTACTTCCCCCTGGAATACGGTAATACCAGCGGGTTTAGCAGCACCGCCGGAGTGAGTAACCACTACCAGGACAATTGGACTAACCGGAAGGCGCTCGAATGGCGGACTATTACCGACTTCGACGAGCGGGACAATCTTGCGCGCGAATTCGGCAACTATGCCTTTGATAACTACATGACTATGCCTTTGTTCTGGTTCCCGCACACTGTCGCCGTTGATCCTTCGGTAGTGTCCGAATGGGTCTATCCGGGCAGTACGGTGCCTCGGGGCGGCCACCTACACAGCGTAAAGGCGGCGGCTAAGTAAAAAGGAATAGGTAACTACGGTTACTTTCTGCAAAGCTCCATTGGAGGCAGGCTGCTCTAAAAGTGGCCTGCCTCTTCGTTTGGTTCCGGATCTAAATTACACTGGGTAAATAACAACAACCGAAACCGTACCGGAGTCTGGGAATGAGTACGTCACAAATCACGCGGCCCAATGGCAATGCCCTGGAGTTTGGTCTCTTTGACTGGATTGAATGGGAGAAGCTCCCCCACAATCAGATATATGAGGAACGCCTAAAACTTCTGGAATATGCCGACCAAAACGGCTTCTACTGTTACCATCTGGCCGAGCATCACATAACTCCCCTTAGCCTGGCTCCCTCGCCGGGGGTTTTCCTGGCAGCCGCCGCACAACGGACCAAGAACATTCGTCTCGGCCCCCTGGTCTATCTATTGCCCTTCTACAGTCCGCTGCGCCTGCTCCACGAAGTATGTATGCTGGACAACCTGAGCAACGGCCGGCTTGAATTGGGAGTGGGTCGGGGAATCGTCCCAATGGAAGCGGAACATTATGATGTGAAGCTGGAGGAAAGCCGGGAAATATTCCTTGAGGCTCTGGACGTCCTTATCATGGGCCTGAGCCGAAATACTCTTAACTACGAGGGCAAGCATTACAACTACAAGGATATCCGCCTGTGGTCCGAACCGCAGCAAAAGCCTTATCCCCCATTGTGGTACGCCACCAACAATCGGGAATCGGTGCCCTGGATTGCGCAGCACGGATTCAATACCAGCAGCGTGTTCGACCCGGCGGCGGAAGTGAAGCCCCATTTCGACCTTTACCGCCAGATCTGGCAAGAGCACTTGGGGGATGCCAACCGTTTGAACGGCCACGTAACGGAGCCAAAACTGGGCCTCACTCGACACGTTTACGTCGCCCCTACCGATGCGGAGGCTATCAATGATTGCCGCGCGGCATTTGCCACCTGGTTCCATAACATTAACTTCTTGTGGGACAAGCACGATGTGCCCCTTCCGGCCACGATAGACTTCGATGAGTGGGTGGAGAAGGAAGTGGTGATTGCCGGATCGCCTAAGACGGTGCTCGACCAGGTCAAGCGAACTGTGGAAGAAAGCAGCATCAATTATTTTTGCTCGATCTTTGCCTGGGGAGACCTTACTCACGAACAAGTGATGCGTTCCATTGGCCTGTTCGCTGAGGAAGTTATGCCCGCGTTTCGCTAGCCGCAATGGGAGCTTGGCTCCCTACACCAACCCTTCCCCATTTGCGATTGTTGTTGCAGCCGTCCCACCGGGACGGTTGCAACATTATTGCCTCTGCCTGGCAATCCCGTCATAATAATTGGCAACGAAAATCCTACCAAGGTGATTGGCTTGAAGTTTACACCACCGGCGCCCCTGTTAGCGGGTCGCTCCTCCGGTTTCCCCGTTCCCATGGTCATTTCCATTGTCAGCGTGGCTCTGGTAATAGTTGGAGCCTTAAGTCCGTGGGCCAAGGTGCCGAGTTATCGGAGCGTTTACGGTTATGCGAGTGAACAGTCTGACTTATTCTGGGTTAAGGGTACGGAAGCGCCGGGTATGATTCCTCTAGTGGGCGATGGACTAATTATCCTGATTCTGGCCGCCCTGGCCGGTGGGCTGATTCTTTGGCGGGTACTACTGCCACCAAAGTCCAGCGGCTTCCTGTTGCTGGCTATTTTTGTCCTGCTGTCGGTCAGCGCCCTGGTGGGCATAGTAAATTGGGCCAATGTGGGAAATATACCGCGGGCTGACTCCAAGCTGTTTTTCTCTGGAAGCGTAGAGGTCAGTTGGGGACTCATCGTCCTGTGCGTCGGCGTTTGGCCGGGCGTGCTGGCCTCTGCCTACCAGTTATGGCGGGATGAGCTCCGTTAAGCGACGCGGTCGGGTCATCTGGGTGAGGCAAGCCGGATAAACCCTATGAGGGTCCTAACATCGGGTAGAGTCAGACCAGCCCCAGCCTTATATATCCGAAAACGCCTTGGTTTCCCTAATGGTCAGAGATCGATCTCAACTGAGCCAGAGCCGGATAAGGTGCAAGAAAATACCGGAACTTCCTTCGCGGAAGTTCCGGTATTTTTGGTTGGTCTAAGTTCGGTGGACTTACCGATTATAGATTGCGCTGTTTGGGGTCGAGCCGATCCCTGATCCAGTCCCCCATAAGGTTGAGTGAGAGCACTACCAAGGATATGGCGACGCCGGGGAAGAATGATACCCACCAGTGGCTCGTTACCAATTCACGCCCTTCGGCAACCATCAGACCCCAGGCCGGAGTGGGCCGGGGGATGCCGGCCCCCAGGAAACTCAAGCTCGACTCCAGGAGGATAACGAACCCCACCTGGAGCGTAGCTAACACCACAATTGAGTTGACTACGTTGGGAAATACGTGGCGTACGATGATTCGGAAACTGGAGGCGCCCGACACCTGGGCCCGGGCGATGTAGTCCTGGTTCTTAATAGACAAGACCTCTCCCCGAACCTGCCGAGCATACCTGGACCACAGAATTACGCAGATGACAAAAATCACTGTGCCAAAACTGGGGCCACGGGATGCCACGATAGCCAGGGCCAAAAGTATGGCGGGGATCGATAAGGCGATATCCACCCCCCGCATTATGAACATGTCGTACTTGCCGCCAAAATATCCGGCAATCAGACCAAGGGAAACCCCGACTATTCCGCTAATAAAAATGACGCTAAGAGAGACAGCCAGCACATACTTGGCCCCGTGGAGAATGCGGCTCAACATATCACGGCCCTGCTTGTCCGTGCCCAAGAGGTATTCCGAAGACCCTCCTTCTTGCCAAGCCGGAGGAGTCAGACGCTTGGAGAATTGGCCGCTGACCGGGTCATGGGGAGAAATTGATTGAGCAAAGAACGCGGGAATAATCAAGATCAACATCAGGATCGTCAAAGGTATCAACGGATACCGGCGAATCTCGCGCCCGATGTTGAGTATGCCGGCCGGCGAGTACCAGCTAGTTTTTCTTGCTGGCGCAGTTATTTCCATTGGACCAACTCCTGTTTAGTATCCCCAATTATTCCGGACCGTTGCTAACAGTGATTATCGATTGTCAGTCGATTACCGCACTTGCTCGAAACGTTGCCCGATTGCCTTCCGCCTAAAATACAGTGGATGTCCTCCCGCCGCCCTCTTAATAACGAATGCGGGGGTCCAGGTAGGCATAAAGAATATCCACGGCCAGATTAGCGAGAACGTATATGCCGGCAAACGTGATGACTACCGTCTGTACAACCGGGTAATCCCTGGCCCGGATGGCGTCAACTGCCAGCAGTCCGGTGCCCGGCCAGGTAAAGACACTCTCGGTAATAACGGCGCCGGTCATCAACTGCCCGGCAACGATACCGAAGTAGGTCAAAGGCGGGATGGAGGCATTGCGCAAAGCGTGCTTCCAGATTACTTTCCATTCCACAATGCCTTTGATCCGGGCCAATTTCACGTATTCGGTATCCAGAACTTCCAACATTGCGGAGCGTACCAGCCGCATCATTGCTGCCACCTGGAACCAGCCCAACGTGATGGCGGGAAGGATCAAGTTCTTTCCCCCGCCACGGCCGGAGGTGGGGAAAAAGTCGAGTTGGACGGCGAAAATGAAGATAAGCACGATGCCCAACCAGAAAGGAGGCAGTGATTGGCCTCCGAGCGCAATGATCTTGCCGATCAGGTCGAATATGCTGTCTTTCTTCACGGCGGACAACACACCTATGGGAACGGCGATGAGCAAGCTGATAACTATGGCAACTCCGGCAAGTTGGAGGGTTGCGGGGAATCGCTGGGCTACCAATCCCAGGGCGCTTTGGCCATCCCACTTGATTGAGTTCCCGAATTCCCCGCGCAACGCGTTACCAACGAACTTGAGATACTGTATTGGGAGTGGTTGGTCCAGTCCCAAGTCTCGCTCCAGGGCTGCTTGTTGCTCGTCGGTTGCGTCGAAAGGTAGAAATACATCCACTGGGTTGCCGCTTATTCGGGCCAGGGCAAAGACGATGATACTGACAATAAAGAGGACGATCAGGGCGTAGAAGACCCGAATGATTATGAACCGTTGCATTCCTATACCTCTGACTTATGGCGCTAGCGATAGGATTCCAGGGTTCCTACCATTGAAAAGCCGCCGGCCCGCGGTGTAAACTCCAAAACCCCGTCGCGTATATTCGTATATTTATGGTAGCTGGTACAGCCGAAAAGCGGGCAGGGCACTTTGGGTCCGGCCGGCCGTGTTCCCTACATTCGAATCAAGGGATTTAGGTCCCTTGAAAGTTCCAGAAAAATATATGCTATCAAAGGCGTTGTGTCAACGAACTTCATAAGCGATATACCGGGTCAGGGCTAGCCGGCAGTTACGAAAATTGACTCCAAACCGAGAGATCATCGACACATTGCTCGTGGCGAGCCGATCTAACTACTTCAACTGCTAAAAGGAACGCAGCCTGGGGAGTTACTTTTGGCAGCTTCGTGGAAGCTCTCATACATTCGCCCTATCCCAATTGCGCCTAATTCGTTCAACGTGTTACAATTAATTTTGGTGTCGGCGCAATGGGTTATACGGGCGCCGACGTTCGAGTGTGGCCGATACTCGGGTGCACTGAAATAGGTGGTTGTTTTAAAGAAGTTTTAATTGAACTGAAGGAATCGACAAGTATGAGTTGGGGTTACGTAAGGGTCCTGCTGGTACCGTCGAGTATTCGCTTATCGTTTTAAGGAGTTCACGATGAAGCTCGTTATTGTAGGCACTGGACAAGGTGGTTCTAACATTGCGGATGAATTTGTTGCGCTGGGTCATTGGGTTTGGGCTAACCGGCGGGTGCGGCTGTTCACCGGTTCGGATTCCGACCCGATTTCCAGCGGCGTTTTTGCGGTTAATCTGGGCGCCGGTGACCTTTATGCGCTGCAGCATATACCCCAGACTGATGACCACACAATTTTGCTGGGCTCAACGGATGAATTTAGGGGCCGGGGCGCTGGAAAAGTGAACGCCGATGGCGCCGAACAGGCCCGGCGCGATTCCCGCAAAATTGCGTCAACTATCCGGGATCATGGGGACGTTTACTCCGCCGACGCCATTTTGGTAATCGCCACTACCGCCGGCGGAACCGGCTCCGGCTCGGTGGGAGTGATCGTTGACCTGCTAAAGGATGAATTCAAAAAGCCGGTTTACGCGATGCTGGTATTGCCGTTCGAGAACCAATACGACGAACCGGACAGCGTCATAAACACGGCAACCTGTTTGAAGAAGGTGCTCGATAACTCCAAAGCCGACGCGGTGTTCCTGGTCGATAACCAGAAGTTCGCCCGCAAGCAAGACGCGATGGGATTGAACTACGCTACCATCAATCGGAAGATCGCTGATTCTTTCATGGACATACTGTGTGTTGGCGAGGAAACTGAGCGCCGCTATATTGGCGAAGTTCTTGATGCCAATGACGTTATCCGTATCCTCCGGGGCCCAACCGTAATTGGCGTCAGCCATGCCGCTATTCCTGAAACCAGGAAATCGGGTTCCTGGTTTGGCCGCATCCGCACTAATCACGATCGGGTTCAGCAGCACTTTTCCGTGTCCAAGGCCCAGATCGAGCGGGCCCAAAATGTGGTTACCCAGGCTTTGGCCGAGCTTTCCCTGGACTGCGACTATGACGAAAGGGGGAAAATACTCTACGACGCCCAGCACGTTCTTGGCCTCTTCAGCGGCCCCCCCAACGAGGCTACCGCAGAGATTGTAGAGATGATGGATAACACCTTCGCTGAGCGTGTACCCGGGGCCGGGCGTCGTAAGGGAACTTACCCCGGTCGGACCTCAGATACCATCAGCGTTACCGCCATCCTTTCCAACATTGGTGAAGGAAAGGCAATGGACCGGATCGAATGGTTCTACCGGGAAGCGGCTAACATGATGACCACTTCCCGCGACCGACGGGAAGGACGGGGCCGGCGTTGGGAGGACATTTCCAAGCTAACCGACGTGTTGCCCAATTTGTAGGCGTTTTGAGAATTGATTCAGGCTCAGGGTAGTTCCCTGAGCCTGCTACTGAAAATAAACTGGAGGCAAAATTGAGAGTCTCACGATCCCCTGAGCACCGGGGAGGTGCCGGTTCCCCGGTTCTTATTGTTGTATTTTTAATTGCTTTATTGATTGTTGGCGGCGTAGTTATTTACTTGCTGCTTGGAAACAATGCTTCTGGCCCGGCGCCGGTAGTACCCCCACCCGCTCCCATCACCCAGGTTCCTTCTCCACAGACTGCCCCGTTGCAGGAGCTTCCTACCTTGGCTCCCCCGGTTTCTCAACCTGATGTTATGTCCCCGACCGGTAGTAATGTTAAGTATCCGATTCCGGCCGTGAGTTATGGTGAAGTTCTTGCCGAAGACTTCGTTGACCTGCAACTTCTGGCCGGTTCGGTACGCACCTGGTTCACCTTTCAGGTCGATACCAGCACCCAGGACATTACCGCGTTTTTTGCGCTGTATAGCGGAGACGGAACCGCTATTACTCGTGCGGTAAAGATAGATGACTACAGCCAGGGCACCCTTATTGATAACGCGGAAATAACCCTGTTTTATCCGGATGCTCCGGAGCGAGTCCTTTCCATAAGCCGGGAAGAAGGGACGATGATATCGCAGCAGTCTTATCACTTCCAACCCTATGAACCCAGTCTCTTTTCTCCCACGCTGCGATTGTCCCTGATTGAGCAGGACCTGATCCTGGCCAATGGCGCCGGAGACATCCAGGTCAATGTGCAACTGGACCGCACCGGAATATTTGATCGGGAAGGCATAGCGGTTCAGCAGACGGACCAGGTAGCAGTTGATGCAGTCTTGGACGAGCTCCAGTTGATTATTGACCAAATTGAAAGCCGCCGGCCCCGGTCTTAGCGTCAGTTCAATTGCCCTGGCATCGCCGGCAAGATTAAAGGCGCTGGGTATTTCCCCCAGCGCCTCTTACTTTTCGGAACGGATGCCGATTTCGGGTAAATGAGTCGTTGCCGTCTAGCCCAAATCTTCCAGCGCCGACTCGTCCATGGAAAAACTTTCCTTCGCTGTGGGAAAGGCGCCTTCTCTAACTTCCGTCCCGTACCTGACGAAGGCCTCCTGAATTACCTGGGCCAAGTCGGCGTATTTCTTGGCGTGCTTGGGAACGAAGTCGGTGAACAGGCCGAGCATATCATGAAGCACCTGCACTTGCCCGTCGCAGTCGGGTCCGGCGCCGATACCGATTGTGGGAATAGTCAGCTTTTGAGAAATGAGCCGGGACAGGGGAGTCGGCACCATTTCCAGTACTACCGCATAGGCTCCTGACGCTTCTAAAGCCAGGGCGTCTTTCAGCAATTGAGCCGCTTCTTTGGAACTGCGCCCCCGAACTCGGTAGCCGCCGTAGAAATTGACCGATTGGGGTGTAACGCCGATATGGCCCATCACCGGAATGCCACACTCAACAATGCTCCGTACAATAGGCGCCACATTTTCTCCGCCCTCCAGCTTGACCGTGTGGGCTCCGCCTTCCTGCATTAGGCGCGCGGCGTTGCCCAGGGCCTGCGCCGGATCGACCCGGTAGGACATAAAGGGCAGGTCGGCGACGATCAGGGCGTTCTTGCTGCCCCGGGCTACCATTTTGGAGTGGTGAATCATATCCTCCAGCGTTACCGGAACGGTAGATTCGTAACCCAGGACTACCATGCCCAAGCTGTCACCAACAAGAATAATCGGTATCTGTGCGGCGTCCGCCAAGATGGCCGTAGTGTAATCGTAGGCAGTAATCATCGGGATTTTCTCCCCGCGCCGCTTCATTTCGGAGATGTTCCTGACGGTTATTCTGGGCATGATTCCGACCTCCGGTTTTATTGGCTTGGTATGTTTTGGTGATCGTATTGCCGCAGCAATTGACGAATGGCGCCTTCTTTTTCGGGGCCAATCCCGGCCTCGGCCGCCAGCGAAAGGGAAGCTTCGGTCAATGCAAGGTAAACCCGGGTCAAGTCCGGCTTGGCCCGTACAATTGATTCCAGATGGGATGCAATGGTTTCGGCGTCGCCTCGAATTACCGGGCCGGTGACGCAGTTTGGCAAGCCGACCTCTTCTATATTTCCAAGCGTTGCCCGGCTCAGGGAAAGCAAGGCGCCGACGGCTTGTTCCTGGCTGAAACCCATTGTCTGCCACAGCTCAACCGCTCCCTGCAACAGCGCTGCCAGGTAACCGCAGCTCAGCACCGCCGACGCATGGTAGAGCGGCCGCTCAGCGTCTCTTATGCTCACCGGATTGCCGCCTAAACGCCGTGCCATTTCATTCAGAAACTCGCCCAACCAGCCTTCGGCGGATACCGCGAAGGTGACTCCGGCAAGGCGTTCGACGGTTTTAGACGGGTCGGTCAAGCCGGCAAAAGTTTGGAACGGGTGGAATGCGCCGGTGACCGCCTTAAAGGCTTTAGCCGCCCTCAATATATCCGTGCCCGCCGCTCCGCAGCAATGGATTACCCCTTGCCCCGGGCGCCACCCTACCGACGCAGCGATAGATCCTATGGCTTCATCGGGAGTGGTGATAAACACCAGGTCGGTGGCGTCGGCTAATTCCTGGGCGGAGGCAAACACGCGACAGCCCGGAATCTTCTCGCACATCGCCTTGGCCGAGGCCGGGCTGCGGCTATTGGCGGCGCTAACGCGGTAGTCTTGTTGGGCCAAAGCCAAGGCCAGGCCGGTGCCCAGGACACCGGCGCCAATAAATCCGATTCGCGGATTCAAAGTGTTTATTAGCGGATCATCCATGGGTCAACTCGCTGCTGGCCGGGATACCGCCTAAACCGGTGGCAGTGGAAATGGCGCGTAAAACCGCCTGGGCGGTAACTTCGACCGCTGCCGCTCCCAGCAGGGTAAGGTCCACTCTCCCGGCATCTTGCCCGACGTTCTGTCCGGTAGCGAGGGCAAACATGGTATCGCCGTCCCTGATGGTATGACACGGCCTTATGGCTAACGCCAGGCCGTCATGGCTGACCTGAGCCAGGAAGTTCGCCTCTTCGCGGGTAAGCGAAGCGTCCGTGGCTACCACGCCGATGGTAGTATTGGCGATGCCGGTATCGTCGTCGCCGCTGGTCGCCCCAGCATCGCGGCGGTCCCCGGGGTCTCCCTGGGTCAACCATTCAACCGTGTTAACCAAGCTCGATCTCGATTCCTGTTCCGATCCCGGTTCAGATTCGGATCGCGGCCCAGCTATTAACCGACCGGAGGTATAGTCAACCACGTCCCCATAGGCATTTACGACAACCAGCGCCGCTACGGTGAACCCACCGGACAGTTTCATGGCGGAGCAGCCGAGGCCGCCCTTCGTTGCCCGTTCCAGTCCCAGGGCCTTACCCACCGTAGCTCCGGTGCCGGCGCCAACGCTGCCCTCGCTGACCGGCTTCGAATTAGCTGCGGTGGCCGCGGCGAAACCCTCTGTCGGACCGGGGCGTACCTTGCCGGTAATCAGTCCCAAATCAAAGAGGATCGCCGAGGACACTATGGGGACGATTGTGGGCCCCGCCCGGAAGCCGATACCTTCCGCCTCCAGGTATTGCATGACGCCGGATGCCGCGTCCAGACCGAAGGCGCTCCCCCCGCTGAGGACAATTCCATGAATCCGTTCGACTCGGTGCATGGGCCGAAGCAGGTCGGTTTCCCGGGTCCCCGGAGAGCCGCCGCGCACGTCAACTCCGCCTACTGCTCCTTGACGGCACAGGATTGCGGTGCAGCCGGTGGCATTGTCTTGGTCGGTGGAGTGGCCCACTTCCAGCCCAGCCACTGCGGTCAGGGTAGTATTCACAGCCGGTTTACGCTCCCAGTGAGATTGAAACTCGCCCGATTCCAGGCAAAAAGAAAGCCGCGCCAACCTGTGGCGCAGCGTTTAGGGACGGCGCAACCGTGTGACCGATTGAGCCTGTCGGGTCTAATAGTACCGGTTCAGTTTTGGCCGTCTCGGTCTGCATCGGATCCCAGCGGCCCACCAGGCATATAGGCAAAGTAGCTACGGAATTAACAGCCGCTAACCCCCCTTTCGGGTGGATTGCAGTCTGATTCTACGGGTAGGCCAATGGAGTGTCAAGCCGACAACCGGCTGGGCTAGGGGCCCTCAAGTTCGCCATTGTCTTCTTGCATCAGTTCTTCCGCGTAGCTGATTACTTTTTCCTGCCTTTGCAGCTCGGTTTCCCGACTTTCCAGATAGAGGCGCAGCGCCTGTAACGGTTGCAATCCTTCGGTCATATTCGTTCCCAAGCGGGTTCGGCGAGCGCCCAAAACCTCGCGGCTGATGGCGGCAATGTAGTGGGCCGGTTGCAGCGCCTCCCGGATTTCGGCTTCCCGAAGGAGCAGTTCCGCTTCCGCCGGCAAGCTTATCCGCACCCGCACCACCGCGCCGGCCAAGTCGCGGCGGGCGATAGCGCGGAGCACCGTCTCGGTAGGCTCCGGGTCTCCTGGCGAAACTCTTGCGTCGATGGTCACAAAGGGACGAGCCTGGACCGGCTGGAATCGAAAGTCCACTAATCTTTGTCCCTGGGGAGCCGCAGCATCCAGGTCAACCACACAAAAGCCCTTTTCGTCACCCTCTTCGGAAAAATCTACCCGCTGCAGACTACCCGAATATGCCACTATGGGCGGCTCCCGGCGCAGCACCTGGTGCTTGTGAATGTGACCCAGGGCAACGTATTCCAACTCGGGACGGTGAACTGCGCTGGCGAGGAGGACGTGGTCATTGCCCAGCATCATGGACCGCTCGGTGCCCACCGTCGCTCCGTTGATGGTGACGTGACCGGCTAGAATGGCCGGGATGTTCGGGTCCAATTGGCGCACCCGGTCCTGAATTGCAGTCGTCATTCGGGATTCAATCTCGGCGCGTACTTCCTCGATGGTCAAGCCCCGAGAGTCTTCCCGCGTTAGCATTCGACCGCGTCTCGGCCAGGGGACGGCTAAAATTTGCAGCGGCCCGCTGCGGGTGGAGATAGCGTAGGTATTCAGGTCATCGCCAATGTAAACGTTGGGCACCTGAAGGGTAGGGAAAATTTCGACGGCGTTGGCCCGGCTGTTGGCGTTGGGAAGGTCGTGGTTGCCAATCAGCAGGAACACCGGTATACCTGCCGAGGATAGGCGTTGCAGCCGCTTGGCAAACTCCCGCTGATGAGTTTGGGAGGGGTCGCGCCCCTTATAGGCGTCTCCGGCCAGCAAGACCAGGTCAACGTCTTGGCTCAGGGCAAATTCCACCACTTCATCAAGGGAATCCAGAAAATCCCCCAGCCGGGTGGACAATCCGGTGACCGGGTCGTATCGTCCGTAATTTTCCACCCCGATATGCAGGTCGGAGAAGTGAAGTATTCTCATATACCGCCTTGGTTGGTAGCGCATGCCCAAGTCTGGGTTTAGACCAACCTGGAGCACAACCCCTGGTTCATTCCAAGCTAAAATCGGCTGATGGCGGGAACGGCCAACAAGGTGGAGCCTCCCCGAAGATATACTCGGAAGTATAACAGAAAGGGTGCGGTACCTCGGAAAACATACTTCGGTCTGAAGGATACCCTAAACCGGCCATAGAGAATGTCTGCGACTATCGAGGGTACAGGTTGCAATCGTTGATTATCATTGACAATGCTGGGCCCGGGTCAATAGAATCAGTCTATCAACCGATAATCTTTGGAAACTTCAGGCAGGCTCAGATGACTACCGTCAGATTACTGTATTCCTTGCAGGAATTGGACCTTTTGTTGGATGGCGTCAATGCCCGGTTAGTTGTGGTAGAGCGGGAATTGGAAGGACGCTTAACCCTGGGCCAAATTGAAGAATCCCTGGAGCAAGCCAGAGTTAAGTTGCAGGAAATTCAGAACGGCCACCGGGACCTGCAACTGGAGACGGACAGTCAGCGGCAGCGCTCCTCCCACCTGGACACGCAGCTTTATGGCGGAGATGTAGCCAACCCGCGAGACTTGGAAGCCCTGCAGCTGGAAGCCAACAACGTCCGGCATCAGGTGGAACAACAAGACGTAAAACTCCTCGAGTTTTCCCTACAGGCTCAGGATTTGCGGTCCAGAATCGAGTCCCTGGAGAAGGAATTGGCCGATACCCAGGAAGCTTGGGAGACGCGACAGGCCGAACTTTCTCAACAGCTTGTAGAATTGACCGGTCGGCAGCGGTCGCTAATCAAAGAACGGACCGCTTTGGCCGCCGGAGTGGACTCCATCCAGCTCAACTCCTACGAGGGGTTGCGGCGGAATAAGGGCGGACAGGCAGTGGCGCAGGTGGTTCGCGGACTCTGTCAGGCATGCCGAATGTCCTTGCCTACCCAGCATTTGCAGAAAGTGAAATCCGGCCGCCAAACCGTTCTTTGCAATAGTTGCGGCAGGATGCTTCTGGCCGGTTAGTAGAACCTCCACTGTCCGAGGCTGTTTTCCTATAAGCGCCGGACGAGCAGATTCGCTCTGACAGACGGTTCTTGAACTGGCTCCGCTGGATATCCCCGCCTCAGTATTTTGGCTGTCACCCTGCCTCATTCTCCCTTTTGCGTAACCTCTCGTTCACCCATTCCTGTTGCTGCCATCGGTAAACCCGGTGGACCAGGCTGGCCGAAAAGTCGGCATCATCTTCGGCAGCCCATTGACCTTGCAGGGAACGGCAGGGTCTATTTGCCGGCCCGGAAAGCCGCCGTTGGCGCGGGCTGTCCTTCGACAGGCGAAAGGTGGGCAGGTGCATGAGCCGGCCCTTCGAAAAGCTCAGGATGAACGGCTAGGTACCGGAATAAGGGCCTTAGGAAGACTCTGGAAAGAGCGGGTCATTCCTTGACCCCCCTATGGGCTTGTGCTAGAGTGCGGCTGGAGAGGCCAGGCGAACCGGGTGACCGCCGCATTGGGGGCAACCTCTTTGGGGAGGAAAGTCCGGGCTCCACTGGACAGGGTGCTGGGTAACGCCCAGGCTCCTGTGGCGACTTAGCTGTTGCCTCAGGGGACGGATAGTGGCACAGAAACATACCGCCTCCGGGTTCTATTGCTCCCCTCAATGGCCGAAAAGTCTAAAAACTCTATGGCATTTCCGATCGCTTTTCAGCAGAACAACGGGAGTGGGTAAATCCGGCGGTAAGGTTGAAATCGGACGGTAAGAGCGTCCGGTCGTCTGTGGTGACACAGCGACGGCTAAACCCCACCTGGAGCAAGGCCGAATAGGGGGACTATGGGCGTCCGGCTCGTCCCCGGGTTGGCTGCTTGACCCTGACGGCAACGTTGTCCGGCGCCATTTTGGCGCGCTGGGCCGGACGGTAGCCTCAAGACTACCGCCTGGGGGCTAGATAGATGGTCACCGCCCGTCCGGTGCACACCGCCAATACTTTTTGGCGGCGCGGCAACGCCGGCGGGATACAGAACCCGGCTTACAGGTTTTCCTGGTTCCCTCCACTTTTTTGAAACGGCGCTTCCTCTTTCCCGACTTTTTGCCTGGCGGGTTCAACCGAAATTGGGCTGAGCATTGGGAGCGGTTAGCCAAATCGTCAAAGGTTCCTGAGTTTTTGCGGCCGGGAGCCCACATAGGGAGTTAGTAGATAACATGGTTCGCAGCAACAAGACAAAGGCAAAGCTCAATGAAGGCCAAGTGGCAATCGGGGCGAGCATCAATTTCTACGCTCCGGGCCTGGTAGAACTCTATGGCGTGATGGGATTCGACTGGGTCTGGATTGACTGTGAGCATGGTTCGTCCAACGATTCCGAAACGGAAAACATGGTGCGTGCCGCCGAACTTTATGATCTTACTCCCATCGTGCGGATACCCAACGCCTACCCTTCTACCATCCTTCGTTTCCTTGACCGAGGGGCGCAAGGCATCATTGTTCCCCACATATCCAACCGTGCTGAAGCCGAGGGTGTAGCTCAAGCCTCCCGGTATTACCCGATGGGCGACCGCAGCAGCGCCACCGGGGGCCGAACTAATCTTTTCGGCGCAGGACTCTCCACGCCGGAATATTACGCCGCAGCCAATCGGGAAACCCTGGTTATCGTAATGATTGAAACGCCGGAAGCGGTAGAAAATGTGCGCCAAATTGCCGCCGTCCCCGGTATTGACGCCGTGTTGGTGGGCAGCAGCGACTTGACTCAGACCATGGGTATGGCCGGCGCCGCCGACTTAGACGCGGCGATCGGCCGGGTTATTGAGGGGGCAAAAGCCGAGGGCAAAGCAGTAGGAGTGGCCGGAGCCGGAATGTCCTTGAACAATATTGAGCGCTTCCGGCACTTCGCCGGGCGAGGCGTGCAGATTCTTTCGGTTGGGGCTCAGGACATGATACGCGGCGGCGGCGACGGCTTTCTCCAGGCCATGCGCGGCTGAGCGGCCGCATTGGGAGCCGGGCGGATTGTACCGTATTGGGCTAAGCCGGATGGCCGGAAAGCCGGTTGATGAATTGGTCCCCAAAGGTTAATATGGAGCCGTAGCCATATTGGCCGCTTTTCCAAAAATGCAATCGAAGCAGCGCATCGGAAATACCCGCTTGGGCCGCCAATGTATTTTTGTGGTTAAGGCGGGAAAGAGTGTGTCGGCACGTAGTCGCTGCATATTGACCTGCCAAACGCAAGGAGGGCGATAGCTGCCGGATGTACTTGGACCTGCATAGCCATTCCGTATCTTCCGATGATTCCCGGGCCACAGTATTGCAATACGTCAAGTTTATTCAGGTGCTGCGAAAGCGCGGTTTCGTCGTGGATGGTTTTGTTCTTACCGAACACCGCAAGTTCGACTTCGACAAGGATTATTCTCAGTTAGCGGCAGAGTACGATGTCCGTATCTATAAGGGGTCGGAGCTTGACACCCGCTACGGCCATTTTCTCGTTTACGGCGTCACCGAGGCATTATCCAGGGAGATTAACCTGGCCGACGTGCGGATGGATGCCAGGGAGCTGATGCGGGTGGCGCGTCATCATAATGCCATTGCCATACCCGCCCACCCTGGACGTTTCGGGATTGGCTTGGTGGACTATATGGAACAAGGCGAGGCTTTTAACGACGTGCATACCGTGGAGCGTCTCAATGGTGGTAGTCGCGCCGGAGAAAATGAGCGAGCGGATAGCCTGTGTCTTCAGGAAAATTATCTGGGTACCGGCGGCAGCGACGCACATCTGGCCAGCCATATCGGGGCCTGCCTCACCTCCTTCCCTACGGAAATAGATAACGAACGGGAATTGGTTGACGCTCTTCTTTCGCGTGACTTTGCGCCGGTCTGGATGGAGGATACCAAGCGGAGCTGACGCCGCATTCTACTGTCATCGTTGTGAACATATCATTTGAGATGATGTTAACCTTGAGATGGCTCTGCTACCGGATAATCAGGAGTGAGCAATGACTTTGCAATTGGAATATAACCGAGACCTATACGGCGTGGAGCATCAGGCGGGGCCTTTCGAGATCACCAGTGAACTTATTCAAACTTTTAACCGTAGCGTCGGCGAATCCAACCCGGTATTTACTGATGTGGACGCGGCGCGGGCTGCGGGCTACTCCGGTATTCTAGCTCCTCCAACCTTCTGCACGCTGTTGGTTCGAAAGGTTGAACTCCCCGATATTGACCTGAAGTTTGGCAGTAACCGTTTTCACGCCGGTCAGCGGGTACAGGCTCGCGCCCCCATTTTTGCCGGTGACAGCATCACCGCATCGTCGCACCTGAAAGAAGTTTATCCCAAGACCGGCCGCAGTGGCACGATGGTCTTTGTGGTCTGGGAAACTACCTTTCGTAACCAGGATGGTACGGTGGTAGCCGACGTGCAGGAATCTTATGCCGCCCGAGAGTAAAGTTTAACCATGAATGCTATCAATCAAGGAAACACTCTTCACTTTGAAGACATTGAGCTGGGCGATGAGATCGGTCCGGTGGAATTGGTCGCTTCCGACGAAAGAGTGCTGACCTTCTGTGAACTTTGGGGCAATCCGATGCCCAATCGGTTTACCGACCAGGAATTGGCCGAAGCCTCCGGTCTTCCCGGCCCCATAATTCCCGGCGTGATGAGTATGGCTATAATGAGCCAGGCCCTGACCGATTGGGCCGGCCCGGAGTCTCTGAAAGACCTGGACCTGGTGTTCCGCCAGCCGGTGCCCCATAACAAGCCCCTGCTGATTTCCGCCACGGTCACCGATACCCGCCAGGAGAACGGCGAGAACCTGATAGAGTGCGATGTGCTGATGACCGGAGCGGCGGGGGAACGTTACATCGGCGGTACTGCCCTCCTCGTTCTACCCGGCAGCAGTTAACCTATGGGCGATGCCGGCAGCACGCCGGGCGGCGCCTGTTCTGGGCAGCATTACCTTCGCTGTAATGTTTGCCTCACGAGGTTCAACCGACCGAGTTTGACTATCCGGTGACCCAAGCTGCCAAGTAAGTTAATCCCGTCCGACGCGGGCTATTATTGGCGTATTAACTAATTTTGTGACGGAAAGGGCTGGTTAATGATGTATGACCTCAGCGGCAAAGTGGCAGTTGTTACCGGCGCCGGCGGGCGGCACGGAATCGGCCGCGCCATAGCCACCCGACTGGCTCAGGAGGGTGCGGACGTGGTTGTTACCGACATCCCTCAGTCCCTGGACGCAATCCGACCGGAGGACCGCCAGGAAGGATGGGAAGGATTGCCCAGTGTAGTTAAGGAAATTGAGGCGGCAGGCCGACAATCCCTGGGTCTATTTTCCGACGTTTCCGACAGCGCCCAGGTCGATCAAATGGTCGGACAGGTCCTGGAGCAGTTCGGGCAGATAGACATTTTAGTTAACAATGCCGGATCCCGGCCCGGCCGCGACCGGGTGCCCGTTGTCGAGTTGGAAGAGGAGGCATTTGATGAAGTGATGCGGGTAAACGTCCGTGGCACCTACTTGTGCTCCCGGGCGGTGGCGCGCCACATGGTTGCGCGCAACCAGGGGGGCAAGATCATCATCATTTCCTCCGGCGCCGGAAAGCGGGGAATTGCCCGTTACGCCGTTTATTGCGCTTCCAAGTTTGCGCTGGTGGGATTTACCCAGGCATTGGCCCAGGAGATGGCGCCGCATCGGGTAAACGTCAACGCCATTTGCCCCGGCCTGGTGGATACCGAGCGAGTGGACTTTATCGCCGCCGCCCTGGCGGGTGAAGGGCAGTCGGCGGAGGAGCACCGGGCTTTGATGGTGCGAGAAAGGTCAACCAGGGTCCCAATGGGGCGGATAGCCCAGGGCGATGACATTGCCAAAATGGCCGCTTTCCTGTCTTCCGGGGAATCCGATTATATGACCGGATTGTCGATCAGCGTATCCGGCGGCTCGGAAATGAACTAGCCAATAGCGGGGTGTTTCCTCTGCTTGGGGGAAATTCGTACCCGGTAGAATTATTCCGTGGCTTGGTGCTCAAGGCAAATTGGTTCGGTATGCCGAAAACGTGGGATGTGACCCGCAGAAGTGACTCAGAACCTTGAGCTGAACTTGAAAATGTTGGAGCAATAGAATAGCCATGGCTCTGGATCGCGCCGAAGTTGAACACATTGCCGTCTTGGCTCGTATCGGTTTGACCGAGGAAGAAATTGAAACTTTTCGGGAACAGCTTTCCAATATCCTGGAGCAATTTGAGCGGTTGAAGGAGTTGGATACCCGATCGGTAACGCCGACCGGCCATGCGGTGGATCTGGATACGGTTATGCGCGACGACATAGCCGGGCAGCCCCTGAATCCGGAAGAAACGCTGCGCAACGCCCCCAGGCAGGAAGGAGATTTTTTCCGGGTTAAGGCGATTCTCGAGGAGTAAGCCGGTTGAACGAACTCTGGCAATTAACGATTCACGCTGCCGGTGAAGGACTTCGGCGCCGGGATTTCAGTTCGGTAGAGCTTACCCGATCGTGTCTTGACCGCATTGGGCAGGTGGAAGACCGGGTCAAGTCCTTCGTAACCGTCACCGAAGAGGTTGCGCTGGAACAGGCCGAAAGCGCCGACCGCATTTTAGCCTCCGGCGCCGCCAGTCCTTTGACGGGCATCCCGATGCAGCTCAAGGACCTGATTTGCACCAAGGGCATTCCGACTACCTGTTCCTCCCGGATGCTCGAAAACTATGTGCCGGTTTATAGCGCGACTGTAGCCGAGAAACTTTTCGGCCAGGGCGCGGTGCTGCTGGGCAAAGGCAATATGGATGAGTTTGCGATGGGATCATCCTGCGAAAACTCAGCCTTCTTCCCAACCCATAATCCCTGGGATTTACAGCGGGTTCCCGGTGGCAGCAGCGGCGGTTCGACCGCAGCGGTGGCGTCCGGCGAGGCGGTTTTTGCCCTGGGTTCTGATACCGGGGGCAGCATTCGCCAGCCAGCCGCGCTTTGCGGTGTGGTGGGCCTCAAGCCGACCTATGGGCTGGTGAGCCGTTATGGGCTGATCGCTTTTGCTTCATCCCTGGACCAAATTGGACCGGTCAGCAAGGATGTAACGGACTGCGCTATCACCTTGAACGCCATAGCTGGTTATGACCTGATGGACTCGACTTCTTTGCCGCTGGAAGCCCGGGACTTTACCGCCGGCCTGACCGGAAAGCTGGAAAGTGTCCGGCTGGGCATTCCTGATGAGTACTTCATTGAAGGGATAGAACCGGGCGTTAAGGCAGCGGTGCTGGACGCCGTCAAGACTCTGGAGGGTTTGGGCGCCACAGTGGAGCCGGTTTCCCTGCCAACCACGGAACACGCCCTGGCCTGCTACTATATCATTGCTCCTTCCGAATGCTCGGCAAACCTGGCGCGCTATGACGGCGTTAAGTATGGCTATTCCTACCAGGATACGTCGGATATGTGGCAAGCGATGGAAAGCACCCGACAATACGGCTTTGGCCCGGAGGTCAAGCGGCGGATAATGTTGGGCACTTACGCCCTGTCCTCCGGCTACTATGACGCCTACTACCTGAAAGCGCAGCAGGTTCGGACATTAATCCGGCAGGACTTTGACCGCGTATTCCGGCAGGTGGATGCTCTGGTAACCCCCACGTCGCCGGTGGTTGCCTTTCCCTTGGGAGCAAGGACCGCCGACCCGCTGCAGATGTACCTGATTGACGTTTGTACCCTGCCAATAAATATTGCCGGGCTGCCCGCCATTTCAATACCCTGTGGTTTTTCCGAAGGGCTGCCGGTGGGGATGCAGCTTATCGGCCCGCATCTATCCGAAGAGCGGCTTTTGGGAATTGCCTTTGCTTACGAGCAGGCAACGGAATGGCACCGGGCCCGCCCGGAGCTTTAGAGGGTGGGCAAGTTCGCACTTGGGGCCGGCGGATTCCGGTTGGGTGATTGGAAGTATAATCAAACTGGTAGTTTTGTCGGCGCATCGTCTCGCAGCTAAAAGCGTCAACAACTCGTGGTTTCTACAGTTCTGGTCCTCTCCGCGCCTAGAGCCTATTTTGCCAGAATCGGGATAGGATGAAGATGATGCAGCGTACCAGAGTCAAGGACATCCTGAATCGGGAAGCGGCTGGCGGCGAAGTCCTGGTGCAGGGTTGGGTCAAGACCTTCCGTTCCTCCGGGGCCGTTTCCTTCATCCAACTCAGCGACGGTTCAACCCTGGGCGACCTCCAGATTGTAGTTGAGGAAGCCACGCAGAATTATTCCCTGGCAGCGTCGCTAAATACCGGCTGCAGCATCAGCGTTACCGGTGAGTTGGTCGCCTCCCTGGGTCGGGGTCAGAAGTACGAGGTCAAAGCGACGGACCTCGAGTTGCTGGGTTGGGCCGACCCGGAGGAATATCCGCTCCAGAAGAAACGGCACACCCTGGAGTTTTTGCGGGAAATAGCCCACCTGCGGCCCCGTACCAACACTTTTGGGGCGATGGCCCGGGTCCGCAATGCAATGGCTTACGGTATTCACCGCTTCTACCAGGAACGGGGCTTTCAATATATCCAGACGCCGATGATAACCGCCAGCGACGCCGAGGGCGCCGGCTCCATGTTCCGGGTTACAACCCTTGATTTGCAAGACCCGCCAAAGCGGGACGGTGCGGTGGACGCCGCGGAAGATTTCTTTGGACGCCCAACCTATTTGACGGTCAGCGGCCAGTTGGAGGCGGAAATATTCGCTCTGGCCCTTTCCGACGTATATACCTTTGGCCCCACCTTCCGCGCCGAAAATTCCAACACCTCGCGTCACCTGGCTGAGTTCTGGATGGTGGAGCCGGAGGTGGCCTTTTGTGACCTGGATGGTCTGGCAGACCTGGCTGAGGACTTCCTCAAGTATATTTTCAGCTATGCGCTGGATACTTGCCCGGAGGAAATAGAATTTTTCAACCAGTGGTACGACAAATCCACAATCGCTACCCTTGAGGGCATCATAAACTCCAGTTTTGAGCGGCTGACTTACACCGAGGCGGTGGCCTTGCTTAAGAGCTCCGGCGAAACCTTTGAGTTTCCGGTGGAGTGGGGGTTCGATTTGCAATCGGAACACGAGCGATACCTCACCGAAAAACGGGTGGGCAGGCCGGTGGTGGTCACCGATTACCCCAAGGACATCAAGGCATTCTACATGCGCGTGAATGATGATGGGAAAACGGTGCGCGCTATGGATGTGCTGGTGCCAAGAATCGGCGAGATTATCGGCGGCAGCCAACGGGAGGAACGCAGGGACATCTTGCTGGAGCGGATGCAGCAGGCCGGGCTGGATATTGACAGCTATTGGTGGTATCTGGATTTGCGTCGCTATGGAACCGTGCCTCATTCCGGTTTCGGCCTGGGATTCGAGCGTACGGTGCAGTTTGCAACCGGAATGCAGAACATCCGGGACGTAATACCGTTTCCCCGTACTCCCAAGAACGTGGAGTTTTAGGTTTACCGCCCCCTGCACGTTGGCCTCTTTTGCGACCCAGGATAGTTCCCCTTGCCCGGTGCAATCAAGGGGTTGGCTGGAGAGGGCTGGGCCAGGCGCCGCGCCCGTTTGTTGACTAGCTACGCGAGGCCCTAATATAATGGGGCAGACTCAAACGAATCTGGCCTTCGGAAGGAGACACAATGACAACTCAAGAAGCGGTACTGCATCCCCCGGCGATTGTCGCCGAGCTTAAGAAGAATAACATCACTCATGTGGTTTGGCTGCCGGACAGCGAAACCAACTTTATGTATCAGTTGCTAATGGGAGAAGATTCACTGGACTTGGTGCCGGTCTGCCGTGAAGGAGAAACCATGGCCATCGCCGCCGGCCTGTGGGTCGGTGGCAAGAAACCGATAGTCCTGATTCAGAATACCGGGATTTTCGAGTCCGGCGATTCCATTCGCGGATTGGGCTTGGATATCAACCAGCCATTGGTAATGCTGATCGGCTATCGCGGCTGGAGCCGCCACGGCGTCACCAGCGACTCTGCCGCCCGCTTTATTGAGCATATTCTCCATGCCTGGGGTATCAACTATTATTTGATTGAAACCGATGACGATGCTGGACGAATTAGCACGGCGATTGAAGAAGCTGACCGTACCCATAAGCCGGTGGCCGTCCTGGTCGGCACCGAATTCGGCGCGTAGCCCGCTTGTAAGGAGGATTGAAGAGTATGATCAATAATACCGATGCCGTAAGGCTAATTGACAGCAAGCGCGATGGCTCGCTCATCGTACCCACTATGAATGCTAACAACGTTGGCTTTGGCCTGCCCAGCTTAACCACCGACCAGAAGCTGGACTTGCCCCTATCCGGAGCGATGGGCAAGGCGGCCAACCTGGGTCTGGGTTTGGCCCTGGCTCAGCCGGACCGCCGAGTAATGGTGCTGGACGGCGACGGCAGTTTGCTGATGAACCTGGGATCCTTGGTCACCACGGCCAACAAGGCGCCCAAGAACTTTTATCACTTCCTGTTTAACAACGGCGTTTATGCGGTTACCGGCGGGCAACCCATCCCGGGTTCTGAAGTGTCGGACTGGGAAGGAATGGCCAAGGCTGCCGGATATGCGGCGGTTTTTTCCTACGATAACCTGGAGGACTTTACCAACGGTATTGACGAAGTTCTGAGCGCCGAAGGTCCGGTCTTCGTTCACCTGGCAGTGCAGCCCCAAATTGAGAATACTCCGGTACAGTTCCGGCCCCGCTCCCCGCGGACGGTGCTGATGGCCTTCCAGGAAGTTCCGGAGGCCCTTGGCGTAAGTCGGGATTAGGAAACAGACCGGTAGCAGGGACCCAGCGCCGACTACGGTCAGTCCCTTCCGGCACCGGTCTTGGACCGACAATTGGAATCCGGAGATCGGCACAAAGTGATTGGGAATTAAGAAGGGTATCAATTCCGAGGCGGCCACCCTAAAGTCGCCTCGGTTTCTCTTATATTGGGCTGAGCAGGTACGTCTCATCAATTTTGTGCCGGTCGCTACGCCCATGACCGGCATCCGGAGATTTCATTGCTGAAGGATCTGGGTAGAAGTTTACTGGGTAGATTGTTAAGTTTGGGCGTGTTCGCCCTGGGCTTTTGGTTGCTCTACCAGGGGTTGTTGCGGGACGACAATCCCTACCTGCTGGTCTTGGGCACCGTTTTGGGCAGCGCCTTGATACTAGGCGGCCTGTACTTGATGGCGACCACCCGGCGCATTGGCGCCCGGCAGATAGTCACCGATTTTGATGAAGATGCAAGGGAGGACGAACCCGTTGATTCCCTCAATGGAAGCGGCAAGAGCGATTAATTACCACCGCAAGGATGCGTTGGTGGTGTCCACCTCGGCGGCCCTGCGGGATTGGAATCAGGTTTCGCAACGGCGGGAGCTGGACGTTGACCTGACCGACTGCATGGACCGCGCGCCGGCGGTTGGCCTGGGATTGTCTCTAGCCCAGCCCGACCGGAAGGTGCTGGTACTGGACTGCGACGCAACCCTCCGTACCGACCTGGGCGCCCTGGCTACTATTGGGGAATCAAAGCCGGAGAACCTGGTGCACTTTGTATTTGACGATGTGACCTACTCTTCGACTGATGGCATTCCGCTCAAAGGCCTGGACAATGTTAACTTTCTTTCAATGGCTCAGGGCGCCGGATACAGCCGTACTTTCCGCTTCGAAAATCTGGAGGACTTCTTGATCGGACTGGAAGAGGTCATGGAACAGGCCGGGCCGGTGTTTGTCCTGGTCAAAGTCGTTCACGACGACGAATTGGCGCCTTTCCCGAAGCGTGGCATGGCGGAGGGCTGGGCGGCGGTGCGAGGGACGCTATTAGCCGGGCAGTAGCAGCGCAATTGTGGCCGCTTGTCGTCCCATTTTACATAAAGAATGGTTGGGACGATTAACCTGGGCCGGAAAGGGGCACGGAAAAGGCGCGATTGCCGGTTTACGTCTCTAGTAGGGGAACCGGGACGGTTCGGAGAGGGGCAGGATTGGTCTTGATCTTCGCAAGCTGCGGCCGGTGAAACCCTATCGGCGGTCCAGGACGAACGTGAGCTGCCGCTTATCTATTCGTTGACGGCAGGGCGAACCAGGATTTGCTCAGCTACGTTGAAACCGATTGAAACCCGGTCGGTCTGAGTGGATACCATCATTACGCCCAGGTACGGAGTAGATTCCGTAACGCTTACCGGGTTATCCGGCGTTATTTTGGCATCGTCCAGGAAACGAAGCAGATTGGAGTTCTCTTCGGGGATTCGCTCTACCAGGTAGGGTGTATCGGGAGTCGCCCGGTCCAGCGTCACACAACCTGGTGGGATCTGGGGCGTTCCGGTTCCAGGAATTGGCCTGCCAAACGGCGACTTATTCGGATAGTCCAGCCGCTCCATTAGCTTAGCTTCCAGGTCTCCCGAAATGCCGTGTTCCAGTCGATGCGCCTCGATGTGCGCGTGATGCAAATCCATTCCCAGCAATCTCACGACTAACCATTCCGCCAGCCGGTGCCGCCGCGCTATGTCCTCGCCGCCTTCAAAACCCTTCTTCGTGAGTCGAATGCGCTTGTCCGGGCCGATTTCCACCAGCCCCTGTTTCTGCATTCGGCGGGTCATGCCGGCTACCGAGGGAACGGAAGAACCCAGTCCTTCCGTGGAAGGCAGTTCCTTTATCGTGTCGGTCAGCAGGGTTACGGTCGGCGTAACCGATTCTTCCCACAGCTTGTAAAGGCAAAGCAGGTAATTTTCGGTTACTGCCGAGAATCTCTCCGGAGACCCGCCGTCCTCCGAAGTGTTGGCCTTGTCTCGGCGTTGACCGGTTTTGCCTGGTCTAGGCATGACTTAACCTCAAGGGATAACATCACGGGGTTCCGCTTTCTCGTCAGTCCCGTGGATAAGTCTAGATAATAATGATTCTAAATTATACAGTGCCGCAGGGATTTTAGGTAGGCCATTTCAAGGTCTGATCGGAGCGTTAAGGCAAAGGGGTCGGACTATCGAGAGGAGCAGGCTTAGGAGGATCCGTGGCCGTCGAAATAGGCAAAAAAGCGCGTTTGGTTAAAGGGTAAAGACAGAGGCGAAGCTATGAATTGATGGCCAGACCATCAACAAAAGGCCTCAGGGAATGTCCATCGCGCATTCGCACCGTGACCGGCGTTCCGACTGCGTATTCCTCGGTATGAGACCGCAAGCAGCGGACGCTCCCGCCGGATGAAAGGGAGATCCGGTAAAGGTAAAAAGCGCCCCGGAATTCGCGCTCGGCAATCAGGCCCTCCCCCAGGTCAGAGGGATAAAAATCGAGGCAGTCGGGACGTACCATTACTTCCAACTGTCCCGTTACTTCCGACCGTACCATTGTTGAAGAACCCCCCGGCCAATCTGCGGAGCCGACGGCGGTGACAATGCGGCCGTTTTCTTGGCGGCCTGCCAGGAAATCAACCATTCCCACGAATTCAGCTACGAAGCGGCTATTGGGACGATGAAAAACGTCCTCCGGTGCCCCCTGCTGCTCAACTATTCCCCGATTCATGACCACGATAGAATCCCCTACGTACATGGCTTCTTCCTGGTCGTGGGTAACAAATACGGCGGTTATCCCGCTACCGCGCAGAATGGACATAACATCCCGGCGCACCTGGTCCCGCAGCCCGGGGTCCAAATTGGAAAAAGGTTCGTCCAAAAGCAGAAGCTCCGGACGGGGCGCGAGGGCGCGGGCTAGGGCGACGCGCTGTTGTTGGCCGCCCGAGAGTTCGTGGGGCATCCGCCGGGTTAATTCGTCCAGCCCGGTCAGGCTTACTACTTCCTGCATCCGTTCCTGCCGTTCGCTGTTTTTGGGGAGACCGTAGGCAATGTTCTGTTCCACCGTCAAATGAGGGAAAAGGGCGCCTTCCTGAAAAACCATGCCTACTTGCCGCTTTTCCGGCGGCATATTCCGGCCGGTCTCGAAGACCTGGTTGCCATTGATCTCAATCGAACCGGCATCCGGGTGGGTGAATCCGGCTATCATGCGTAAGACCGTCGTTTTCCCGCAACCGCTAGGGCCGAGTAGGGCGAGGATCCGACCTTGGGGAATGCTCAGGTTAAGGCCGTTAACCGCGAGAACATCCCCGAATCTCTTGGTCAAGTTCGCGCATTTCAGCGCCATGGTGCCCTGGCCGATGTTTGGCTGTGGGGCCGACTGGCCGGTCCCTACTTGCTGAGAAGAATGAAGCGCCGGGTTAATGCCGGATGCCATAAAACTATCTCCGCCGCCACTATGTTGTTCGCTTGGTATGTTTGACGATGTAAGGTAGCGTAATTTTAAACGTTACATCAGGCGAAATCAATAGTTAGGCTGTATTGTATTTGAAATTAATCACTATTTGCAGTGACATTAGTGTAGAGATAAGGTGTCTCTTCCTTGTTGGACGTGGGTCAATGGAATGCCCTTGCAGTTAAAGCGCAACAAGCGATGATTTTTTAAACCGGAGCCAGGCCGGTAGAAGCAGGGCTGCAAAAAGCGGTCGAAATGATCGGATAGGTATTGCAGGCTTAAATACGGCTAGTCGGTATATTCGCCAAGCGAAAGAGTGGGCTGACGTCACCTCGAGTTGGCTGGGAAGGCGTGGCTTACACCGGAATTACGGACGTAGCCGGCCAGTGAAAAGGTGCTGGACACCAAGAGCATTAACCGGCGCCAATTGATACTTATGGGGTCAGGGGTGGGCGCGTTATTCACCCAAACCCAACATCAATGCCAGGTCTGACCTGTTGGGCATTTATATTCTTACTTGTTTTACGTGTTGACACAACTGATAACGAGTGGTAATGTCTTGTTCATTAAAATAGTATGTACTTAACGTAATAATATGTATATACGTGTTATGGTCAATTTCCCAGGCGTCTCTTCTTGCCTTGACCGTCCTCCTTCCCGGTCGGGCGAGGTGGGAAGGCCTTCCTGGATAAAGTAAATATATACCCCGTGCCAAGTTCGGATGCCTCACCCGGTTTGGTAACTTTCCGGGTGCGGCATCCGTTGATTGGTCGGAATCTGCCGGCATCCATTAAATTAGAGAGTATCTAAGGTTGGAGGTTAAGCGATGATTGGAGATTACAGGTTGAATCGAAAAATTTGGTTGACCATTCTTGCAGTGGGGTTGCTAAGTGTCCTCCTCGGAGCCTGCACCGGAGATGCTGTAGGGGAGGTTCCGAAAGAGGGAGCGCTTGAGAAAGAAGGCGCCGGCGAAGTTAGTATGGAGCGGAAAGCCGCGTCCGGCAAGTTGGTAGTTTATTCAGGGCGGAGTGAATCCCTGGTTGACAACATTGTGCAGCAGTTCGGAGACGTCACCGGCGTTAAGGTAGAGGTCAAGTACGCCAAGACGGCCCAGTTAGCGGCGACCCTTCTGGAGGAAGGGGGCAATTCTCCGGCCGATGTATTCTTTGCCCAGGACCCCGGTGGGTTGGGCGCGGTGGAAGCTCAACTGGCTGCCCTGCCCTCGGACATCCTGGACCTGGTACCTCCTTGGGCGCGTTCTCCCCAGGGCAAATGGGTTGGAGTCTCCGGGCGGGCCCGGACGGTCGCCTATAACACCGATAATTTGACCGAAAATGACCTGCCCGACGATATGTTTGGATTTACCGATCCGGTTTGGAAAGACCGCATCGGTTGGGCGCCGGCGAACGCCTCTTTCCAAACCATGGTCACCGCGATGCGCTCAGAATGGGGCGAAGACCGAACCAGGGAGTGGCTGGAGGGAATTAGGGCTAACGATCCCAGGACATACCCCAATAATACGTCCCAGATTGCGGCGGCGGCGTCCGGTGAAATAGACGTAGGATTTGTCAACCACTATTATCTTTTCCGGTTCCTGGCGGAGGAAGGAGAAGGCTTTGGCGCCCGCAACTACCATCCTCGCTCCGGTGGACCGGGATCCATTGTGATGGTGGCAGGTGCGGGAATCCTGTCCTCTGCGGAGAATCGGGAGACCGCCGAGCGGTTTTTGGAGTTCATGCTGTCTCCGGTAGCTCAGCAGTATTTTGCCGGGCAGACTTTTGAGTATCCCCTGGTCGAAGGAGTCAAGACCGAGCGGGTCCTGGTCCCTCTGGCCGACATTGCCAAGCCCGAACTGACCGCCGGAGACCTGCTTGACCTCAAAGGCACTCAAGAGCTATTGCGGGAAGCGGGAGTTCTGCCATAATTGACTGAATCTTGCCGCCAAGCCGTCTCCCAATCCTTCATCGAGCAGAGCCGTGCCAGATTCCATCGCTTCCGTCGCTAAATTCCTCGACTCGGCCCGACGCCGAGCCGGATTCATAAACGGGCCGCCGGTCATTTTGTGGGCTCCGGCCCTGGTTATTGGCGCGTTCCTGATTTTGTCGCCGGTTTACCTGGCTATCCGCTCTCTTGGCGCCGGCTACGAATTTTGGGACGCCCTGCTGCGGGTTCGGGTACTGGAAATCCTGATTCGCACCCTGCTTCTGGTCGGAGCGGTAACCGCGGCTTCAATTGTCCTGGCGGTGCCTCTGGCCTGGCTTACTATTCGCACCGACCTTCCCCTGGCGCGAGTTTGGGGGGTGCTGGCGACTTTGCCCCTGGTAATCCCAAGCTATGTGGCCGGGTTTGCCGTCGTCGTGGCTCTCGGCCCCCGAGGAATGCTCCAGGGATTTCTTGAAGGTCCTCTTGGAATAGAAAGGCTGCCCGACATTAGCGGGTTCCCCGGCGCTATGTTAACCCTGACCTTACTCAGCTATCCCTATGTCCTGCTGACGGTAAGGGCGGCTTTGCAGCGGCTGGATCCTTCGTTGGAGGAGTCCTCCCGCGGCTTGGGTTATAGCTGGCGTGCCACCTTCCGGCGGGTAGTATTGCCCCTCCTTCGTCCATCCGTAGCCGCCGGCGGATTGCTGGTAGCCCTCTATACCCTCAGCGACTTCGGGGCAGTGTCTCTGCTGCGCTACGAAACATTCACCTGGGCAATTTTCATTCAGTATGAGGCGGCTCTGGACCGCACCCTGGGAGCGGCGTTTTCGCTGGTTCTGGTGATTCTAGCCCTGGTATTCCTGGGTATGGAAACCCTGACCCGGGGCCGTTCCAGGTATTATCGTGTTGACACCGGCGTTGCCCGCCCACCGACAATAATCGCTCTGGGCAGGTGGCGCTGGCCGGCTACCGGCTTTTGTGCAGTGGTAGTTACATTGTCGTTGGCGCTCCCAATGACGGTCCTGGTTTACTGGGTGGTTCGGGGCGTAGGAGCCGGAGAACCGTTGCTCCTGGTATGGGACGCAACCTGGCATTCCCTTTACGTGGCGGCTTTAGCCTCCGTCGCCGCCGTGGTTGCCGCTTTACCAATAGCTGCGCTGTCCGTAAGGTATCCCGGCTTGCTCAGTTTCCTGATTGAGCGGATTACCTATGTGGGGTTTGCCTTGCCGGGGATTGCGGTCGCGCTGGGGCTGGTATTTTTCGGGGCCAACTTCGCCCGGTTCTTGTACCAAAACATTAGCCTACTAATCTTGGCATACGTAATTCTCTTCCTGCCCGCCGCGGTAGGATCAGCCCGAACGTCTTTCTTGCAGGTGAATCCCAGCGTTGAAGAGGCGGCCCGCAGTTTGGGACGCCCCCTATTCAGTGTATTTACTTCGGTCACCTTACCCTTGGTGCGGCCCGGTATCCTGGCCGGGGCGGCCCTGGTATTTCTGCTGACCATGAAAGAATTGCCGGCAACTCTGATATTGCGGCCAATCGGCTTTTCCACCTTGGCTACTTCCATCTGGGGCGCCGCGTCGGAGGCTTTCTTCGCCCAAGCGGCGGCTCCGGCATTGCTGCTAATTCTGGCCTCATCGGCTCCCTTGGCGTTCTTGATGCTGCGGGAGCGGCGGTAGGGTAATTTCCTGCCAATCCCAGGCATGCCCGGATGTGGATTCACAATTGACCGCCGGCCAGTGTGGTCACTTGCCTATACCAGTCGGCGCCCGTAGGATGGTGCAGTCCGACGCTTACTTAGCATCGCACTTACTTGTAAAGAGATGCCGGCGTTGTTGCGCTTTTGCCGCTGCAATCGCCGCTGCACCGAACCTTCATTGGAGGCGGGAGCAATGCACCATTGGCAGGTTGGCGACGTCATCAAAATTGGTTGGCCCGACTTTGGGCGGCCGGCCCAGGAGTTTAAGATAGTTGAACTCGACCTGCTGGGTAAGGTGTTTCGCTCCAGGGTAACCGACGGGGGGCGACAGGGCGGGTTTCTGGTAATCTACGAATGCCCGGATCCGGTATTGGAGCAGTTGGCGGAACAGGCCACCCATGCCGCAGGTTTTAAGGTAATACTTTCCAGCTTGAGATGCAGCATTGAAGGCGTGGTTTTGCGCAGCTTTGATTATGAATGGTACCCGACTCCTGAGTTTGCCGAACGGCCCAGCCTGTTGGCACACACCCTGGCGGACTTGTTGGCCGCGATGCAGGGAACCGATGACGCTGGCTAGATGGAAAACAGACTGATCCCCGGCGCATGAATTGACCCACTTTGCCTCGCCGCGTCGGCTTCAATCCGGGTCTGGACTTGCCGATACCAACCGGGTATATTACAAATGGTTTGACCAAGGCAAACTCGGAAGCATCCGGCTTGGGTTAGACCTTAAACGATGCGCAGTTTTAAGCGGCCAAAATTAAGGAGGAAACTGATGAAAATCGTGAGGATTAGTGAGACCGCCAAAGAGGCGGCAACCAGCGCCCTGTTTACCGGAAACCTGGTTACTCGGCAGGCCCCATTTGACGCTGGGGACAGCACCAACTTTAACTTTGGCGTGGTGAGTTTCAGCGCCGGTTCCCGCAACAAGTTCCACAAGCATAGCGGCGATCAAATGCTCATCATTACCGAGGGTACGGGCACGGTGGCGACCGATGACGAGGAAGTGGAAGTTACGGTAGGTGACGTGGTGATAGTTCCCGCCGGGGAGAACCACTGGCACGGCGCGCCCGGCGATACCGCCATGGCCCACATTACCGTTACGGTTAAGGGCAGCCAAACCGAGCAAACCGAGGCCTAATTCCCCGCCGCACAGCGGTTATTTGCTCCAGCAGGCCGAGGCCCCGGCGCTTTGAATAGCCGGGGCCTTTCTTCCTTCTGCGGTTGTCGTGGAACGTTCGCTAAAACGCCTGACGAAACCGCTTAATTACTTTAAGCGCGGACGCCGGGATATTTATTGGGTAATACCGCCCGGAAACCGGGTGAGCGCCTAACCCAGGGTTCGTTCCTTCGGCTCCACGTATGTGGCCAGCTGCCGAATCGTGTCGGTAAAGGTTCGCTCCCGGTCGCGGGACTCCGGAAACTCCTCCCCCAAGGGAGTATCGCCCATAAAACGGTACATATCGGACACTCCCTGGAAGATAAGCGGAGTCAACCCCAAGTGGTCAAAAGTGTCCCGAATTTCCTCCATTTCGCTGACCCACCGGCGGGCGCGAGGTGGCACGGTGGGAATTGTCCGCGTCATTCGCTCCAACACGGAGGACTGGCCCGACTGAAACTCTGCCAGCAATGGTTCGGTCAATCCCATCAGCTCGGCTGCAATTAGTAGCTGGCTGTACAGGGCCCAGGACCCCTTGGTCATGGCGGCGTAGCACATCTTGATTCCGGAGGCTTGACCAACCTCCCCGTCCAGCAGGCGCACGTCCAGACCGAATTGACCTACCTCAGCGAAATTGGGGGCTTGGGAGCCGGAAACATAAAAATGGGGACTGTAACCCAGCCGAGGCGGCCCACCGATGATAGAGACATCCACGAATCGGCCACCGGCATTCGTGATAATTGGCTCCATTTCCCGGGTCAATTGGGGAGAAATGGCGTTGCACTCGGCGAACAGCGTATCAGCGCCGGTCGCACGTATAACGTCGGCCACCTGGCGGCACAGGCTTGGAACTGCTGCGGAAACGGTCAATGACATAATCAGGTCGGCCTGTTCCACCAATTCTTCCATCGTGGCAACATCCTGGATTCCGGCCTTTTCGGCCAAGGTTCGGGTTCTTTCGCTCCTGCCGGCCAAACAGGTTATAACGTCCAATTCATGCTCTTTTAATCGTTGCCCCACGGCGTGGCCCATGTCGCCGGGGCTCAAAATTGCTACCGTGCTAATTGGCATTAAGTAAATCCCCCAAGTCAGGTATATTAAGGGGCTAATTATAGCATGGTGGGCGGGCCGGTTAAGCCGCGTTTTAAGGATCGACCTGATACTGACCTCGGCGTCTGAACAGGATATAATGGGCCGCAATATAGTAATAAAGTAGCGCAACTGCGAGTAATTGAAGCGAACCGGAGGAATGCTGAACGCCCACGGCAACCCTTTTACCGACCGAATAGGTGGAGTTACCGAAGCCGACTCCGCGTCCTTTGTAGTTCAGTGCTATGAGTTGTACGGAGCGCCGCCGTTGGGCGCCCTGCTTCGGGTGGGTACTCCGGCAATTTATGCCGTGGTGCAAAGAGTCCGCACCGAGCCGATTGACCCCAGCCGGCCGGTGCTGGCCCGAGGCAGGAATGCCGAGTCCCTGGACCAGGTTTATCGGGATAACCCCCAAATCGAACGGCTGCTGACCACCCGCTTTGAAGCTCTCATAGTAGGCTACCTGGAAAATGCTGCCGGCGCCGGCGCTGGGAAAGGGGTGGCCTACCAACTGCTGCCGCCCGCCCCTCCGAGGATTCATTCCTTTGTGCATCCTTGTTCTCCGGATGAGGTGGTCCGGTTTACTTCTAACCTGGATTTTCTGCGTTTGCTGGTGAACTCCGGGCCGCCGTTGGCTGACGAAGTTGTGGTTGCCTGCTTGCGGGAGGCGATGGCTAGCCAGCCGGATAGGGAAGCATTTGCGCTCCGCGCCGGCCGCTCCCTGGCTGCCGAATTGGCCGGAGACGTACCGCGTTTAAGCGCTATTATGCGGAGGGTCAACGTATGACGGACGGTTTTGGCTCTAACGGCAACTCCAGTGACGGTTTTATTCCCGGAACTCCGCCCTTCGGTCTGGTCGTCGGGGGTTCCCTGGGCCAGAGTGTGGAGATTCGCCTCGATCCCTCCGGGGAAACGCTGATCGAAGATGTCAAAGTGGGTACCTTCGTGACCATTCAAGGCCGCAAGTACCGCTTCTTTGGTGTCGTTACCGACCTGCAGCTAAACAGTTCCGATCCCAGGTTGAGGCATAGTCCCCCGGACTTAGTTGACCCGCTCCTGTCCCAAATAATTTCCGGCCCGGTGGCCTACGGTACGGTGTCGGCCTTACCCAATCTGACCATGCCCTTGGTGGCCGGCGGCGATGAAAGCCCGGTAGCCGCCAAAACCATTCCTTCCCATTTCTCACCGGCCTATCCCGCTTCGGCTCGAGACGTGGAACTGGTTTTTGGCAAGGATGACGAGCGTCATTTCTGGATTGGCAGTCCCCTGGATATGGATACTAAAGTCTGCCTGGATCTGGACGAACTGGTGAAACGCTCGATTGGCGTGTTCGGCAAAAGCGGCACCGGCAAGACCTTTTTGACCCGCCTGTTGTTGGTGGGCATTCTTCAGGGCGGAACGGCGTCGTCCCTGGTTTTTGACATGCACAGTGAGTACGGCTGGAGCGGTCAGGATACCGACCATAACCTACAGGTTAAGGGTTTGAAGCAATTGTTTCCGTCTCGGGTTTCAACTTTTACTCTCGATGAAGAGAGTTCCCGCCGCCGTGGTTCATCTCCCGATGAGGTTGCCACAATCGGTTACGAGGAAATCGAGCCGGAAGATGTGGAGCTGCTGCGGGAAACATTCAATCTCTCTGATGTAGCCGCCGCTGCGGCCTATAATCTGCAGCAGCACTTTGGAAGAAACTGGATGGGTCAGTTCCTGGAAGCCCCGGATATTAACGAGCTGGCCAGGGATCTGAACGTGAACGTGGCGGCCCTGGCGACGCTGCACAACCGGCTGAGCCGCCTGCGCCGGTACGAATTTCTGAAACAGGGCGACCGCTACAATACCGCCGCAAAGATAATTGAACACCTGGAAAGGGGCCAGCACGTGGTTCTTGAATTCGGTCGGTACGGAAACGACCTGACGGCATACATCCTGGTAAGCAACCTTTTGTCTCGCCGGATTCACCAGCGGTACGTTGAATTGAAAGAAGAGGCAGAGGGCGGCCGAGGCAAGGAACCCCGTCCGCTAATTATAGTAATTGAAGAGGCACATAAGTTCCTTAGTCCCTCGGTGGCTCCGCAAACCATATTCGGAATCATCGCCCGCGAGTTGCGAAAATATAACGTCACACTGATGGTCATCGACCAGCGGCCCAGCGGCATAGATGAGGAGGTGATGAGCCAATTGGGAACTCGGTTGACTTGTTTGCTGGATAACGATCGGGATATTGACGCCGTGTTGTCGGGCGCTTCAGGAAGCCGACAACTGCGCGGCGTGTTAGCCCGGTTGGAATCCAAGCAACAAGCCCTGATTTTCGGTCATGCCGTACCAATGCCCGTGGTGGTGCATACACGAGATTATGGCACTGCCGAATCTTACGCTCTATTGAGCAGCCGGGCAGGGGTGAGCCGGCGGGAAGAAGTCCGGCCCGGGGAAACAGCGGAGGAACGGTTGGAGCGGGAGATTGGGGAGTTGTTTGGGTGAGGTTTTTCTTTTTTCCACGAAGGGACACGAAGGAGCGCGAAGGGGGATGACCATATGCAGAACAAGTACGTGGGCGACATTGGGGATTTTGCGAATAATGGGTTGTTGCGGTGGTTGACGGGGATGACATCAGGCGATGATCTGCGAAGATTATCTTTGGGTGTCGTTTGGTATCTCTATCACGACGACGAAGGCGGTGGACAAGTTATCGAGTATCCTGAGGTGAATGAATGTGATGAAGTACTCTACAACGAACTACAGGAACTGGTGAATCACGGACCAAGAAACATCCATGCGATTGAAGACGCAGGAATCCTACCGAATGGTACCCAGTACTTCGGGAATTGTAGGTGTGACTTTACAAGCCGCAATGATTGGCTGAATCTCGCCGTCGCAGATACTCTTAAGGCAGAATTGGTCTTTCTCAATCCGGATAATGGTATTGAGGTAGAACCCTACGAGGACAACAATGATAGCCCCAAAAATGCGTACCTTAACGACATTAGGGCATTTCTTGAGAACGGCAAGAGTTTGATGATTTACCAACATATTGGTCAGGGATTGAAACAAGGTGAATTAGCTGAGGATCGCATAGAGAAGATCGCTAATGCACTGCGAGGTCTACTTAATCAAGAAGCGATGTGGTCAATAAGGTGGCGTAGACGCGTTTCGAGAACTTACTTCGTGATTGCTCAGCCAGACCATGAGGGGTTGATACGGAATCGTATCGACCAGTTAGTTATGAGCCCATGGGGGATCAACAGGATTCCTCAATTCCAAAATCCCCATTTTACAGTAACAGATATGGCTTAAGTTTCGGGAATTCTATTACCTAAAGATGCAAACCCTAGCCACCAACACCGCCACCACACAAGCCACGACTGCCTGCCCCCGCCCGCTGGGGCTGGTGCCGACTATGGGTGCGTTGCATGAGGGGCATTTGGCGTTGGTGCGGCAGGCGCGGCGGGAGAACGCGGCCGTTGCCGTGTCCATTTTTGTTAATCCTACGCAGTTTGGGCCCCAGGAGGACTTGGCTACCTACCCGAGGGATATGGAGCGGGACTTGAAGTTGCTGGAAGTGGAGGGGGTTGACCTGGTTTACACGCCGGCGCCGGAGGAGGTTTACCCGCCGGGGTTTGATACCTGGGTGGAACCTGGGGAGTTGGCGAACCGGCTGGAAGGGATGGTCAGGCCCGGCCATTTCCGTGGCGTGGCTACGGTGGTAACCAAGCTGTTTAACGTGGTGCACCCCGACCGGGCCTACTTTGGGCAGAAGGACGGGCAGCAACTGGCGGTAATTCGCCAACTGGTGCGGGACCTGAACTTGGGCATTGAAATAGTGGCGGTTCCCACGGTGAGGGATGCCGACGGCCTAGCCCTGAGCAGCCGCAACGCCTACCTGACTGCCGAGCAGCGGGCCGCCGCCCCGGTAATTTACCGGGCGCTGTCAAAAGCGGCGGAGTTGTGGCGGGAAGGGCAGAGTAATCCTGAATTGCTACGAATTGCCGTCCGCTCCATCTCGGAAGAGGAGCCGTTGATTGAGGGCATTGACTACGTTAGTGTAGCGGACGCCGCTACCCTGCAAGAACTGGAGCGGGTTGACGGGACGGCGATGGTGTCGGTGGCGGTACGAATGGGCCGAACTCGCCTGATTGACAATATAATCCTGGAGCCGCCTGAAACAGCGGTCTAATCCTGGGTTAACTCCCGCACCGTTTCGGTAAATGAGGCCACCACTTTATCCCAGTCGCCAACCACGCCATAGCGTGCCGCCTTGAAAATGTTGGCTTCGGCGTCCTTGTTGATGGCAACAATGGCCTTCGAACCGGAGCAACCGGCCATGTGCTGGCTGGCTCCGGAAATCGCGACCGTGATGTACAAGTCGGGTGTAATGGTCTTTCCGGTCAGGCCCACCTGGTAGCTGGCGGGTACCCAACCGGAGTCCACCGCCGCCCGGGAAGCGCCCACCGCTCCGCCAAGGAGCTTGGCCAGCTCCTCCAGGTTCTGAAACGGCTCCGGCCCGCCCAGTCCGCGCCCTCCGGACACGACAATGTTGGCGTCCTCCAGTTTGACTCCCGCAGCCTCCTCCTTCACCACCTCTATTACTCGGCTTCGGGCCTCGGAGGGATTCAGGTCAACCGGGAAGGAAACTATTTCCCCGGTTCGTGAAGCGTCCGGTTCTAAAGGCTCGTAAACTTTGGGGCGAACGGCGGCCACTTGGGGAGAATAGTTGCAGCTGACCACGGCCACGGCGTTGCCGCCGTACACCGGACGATTGGCCAACAGCTTGCCGGTGCCGGCATCCACCGAAACCTCAAGACAGTCCTGGGCCAGACCGACACCCAGGCGAAATGCCAGCCGGGGAGCCAGTTCACGTCCTTCGCCGGTGCGTCCGATCAGGATTATTCCGGGGTTAACTTCCTTACAAAGGGTTTCCATGGCGGACAGGTAGAGTTCTGCCTGGAAGCCGGCCAATGACGGGTGGGTTACGGAGTAAACTTTATCCGCTCCGTGAACAATAGCCTGTTGCGCCTGGCCCTCCAGCGTATCTCCGAACAAACCAATAGCCAGTTCTTGCCCCAGGGCGTCGGCAACATTGCGAGCTGCCGCCAATATTTCTTTGGAAGTGAGGCTCAGCTCGCCGTCTTGCGCCTCACCGACGACTAGTACTCCCGTTCCATCTGCCATCAGGGCCTCCGTTGGTAAACATAAGCCTGGGTAAAATCAATAATCGAACGTAAATTGAAACTTTGGCTTGCCGTTAGGGGCCGGTTGATACCGAAGTCTCCAATAATTCTGAGCTGATAGCTATGCGGCAAAGTCAGAACTAGATGAACTTATCCTCGCGTAAACGCAGAGCTAGTTTTCGACCGGCGTCGGCATCGTCGTCCCCTTCGATAATTTCGCACTCGGTGTTGCTAACCGGCACAAAAAGGTCGTGCAGGGTTATCCGCGGTTCCAACTGAGCAGCGTCAAGGTCCAGATCGGCCACGCCCCAGATAGTAGGGCGCTTCCGGGTGGCCGCCATAATGCCGCGCAGTGTGGGATAGCGGGGCTGACCCAGTTCGTTACTGACTGAAACCAGGGCCGGCAGAGGAGCCTCTACCACTTCATAGCCGTCGGGCACCAGCCGCTCCACTATTACTTTGTCCTCTCTTACGTCCACCTTTTTGCCCAGGGATACGCAGGAAAGGCCAAGTATTTCGGCGACTCCCAAAGGAACTTGAGCATTGTCCCAATCGGATGCCTGACGACCACAGATAATCAGGTCGAATCCCCCCAACTTGCGCACTGCGGCCGCCAGCAACTGGGCGGTAAAGAAGCTGTCCACCGTGTTTTGAAAAGTATCGTCCTGGAGCAGTACCAAGTCGTCGGCGCCCATGGAAAGGGGCTTTTTCATCACATCCAGGGCAAAAGACGTGCCGGAAGATATGACGGTCACGCTTGCTTCCTGGGCGTCCTTAATCCGTAGCGCCGCCTCCACTGCGTTCTCGTCAAATCCGTTGACCACCGGCGGGATATTCGGGGGCGTCACCACCCGCTTGGCGCTGGAATCTATCTGGAAGGCGGCCATTGGCATTTCCGGGTCAATGACCTGCTTGGCTAAAACGGCAATCTTGACTGGCATCTAGGTTCCTCTTTAGGATATATAACTGACTTTAGCGGTGTGGAATGTATCACCAACGTCCTTTGAGTGTCAACGTAATACAGTGGGGGACCCGTCCGGCTGGCGGCGCCGCGTAAAATTAACTGAACTGAAACGAAAAAAACGGGGCCAAAAACCTTCCTATTACTTTTTTGGACTGCTCGCTCCCTGGCTGCTTTCGTCCTGGGTCTCCTGATCCTGGGGGCGTTCTTGTCTTATCTGGTACTCAACAACCTCTCCGACCGGCTTTTTGACCCCCAGACCTATACCGATGCCTTGCTGGAAGGTAACGCTTATCAACGGCTCTACTCCGAAGTATTGCCAAAATACGGCCCTGAAGTTTTAGTGCGGGAGCCGTTGAAAGAAACACCTTTAGCCGTCCTCGCGGATTTGGCAGATACGGTTCCTTTGCTGCTAGAGTTGATGCCACCGGAATACTTGCAGAGTCAAGTTGAGAGCAACATCGAAAGGTCTGCGGCCTACTTTACGCAGGAAACCGATCGGTTGGAGCTCTATATGGAGTGAGAGGAACCGCTAGCCAATCTGGAGTCGGCATTTCTGGATTCCATAGACCGACGGATCGATGCGGCTGAAATTAACGATGTTATGGATCAACTGGTCGGGTTGGAACCGGGCCCTGGCAGCCGTCACTTTGACCAGCCCGGCTATTCTCGCGAACTAACCGAATTTCTTAACGTATTACTGGATGCGGCTCAGGGGCACGACGAGACTTTGTCGGCGATTTCGATAATTTCTTTAAGCGCCGTTCCCGAATCTCTGCGCATGGAAGCCTTTGACCTGGCAATGGCTGGCTTGGAGGGGCAACGCTCCCTCGAGCCCCGGAGCCTCCACGGATTACAGGCTGCCGAGCCGGTGCTGCGGGAACAATTACTCGCCGGCGACACCCGGGAGTTTCTGCGCCTGGCGGTACGGGCGGCGGCGGTTCCGGTCCTGGACGACATCCCCATCGGCTACGAATCGAAGAAAATCGAAGCCGGATTGGAAGGCGCGGGCCGATTGGATCTTGTAGCCCTGTTTGCCTGGTGGTCTGAAGGAGTCACCGAAACCGAGTTGCGAGGGAAAATTGAAGGGTTTCGGGTGGACGTCAACCGCGTATTCACCCAAGGCCAAATCTGGAGCATTGGTATCGTGGCCTTGGGAACTATTGCGATTGGGGCGTTGTATTTGCCCAATTGGAGACGCTGCCTGCGCCATGCCGGACTGGCCTTGTTACTGACCGGTTTGGTGGCCCTGGCTGCCGGATGGTTGGCAGAAGCTATTCTGCCGGGATTGCTGAGCCGCCAGGGTGCCTTGATTTTGACCCTTGAGTTTGGCTTGCCTCCTGAAGTAGTTAGCTTGGCTTCGGATGTCTTCAGGTTGGAGTTGGCGCGCCAGCTAGAGGGAATCTTTCTACCGGCCTTGGCGCCGATTCTGGTAGGGGCAGCGATACTTTGCCTGACCAATGTTGCTTCCCAACACCAATTGTCCCGGGAAATTAGTCGGCAGAGAGCCGATCGGTCTCGACATTTGAGTGCCGAGAGCGGGGAAAAGCCTTCATAAACGTTTGGCCCGGTTCCGTTGCACCGAACCTTACGGTGGGTCGGCTTACCAACATCGCGACTCTTGCCCCGGCCAAGTCATCCAGGATACTGACGAAATTAGAGCCTGCTACTGACAAAAGCCGGATAGCCCCGTAGAAACTCGGCAATAGAAGTGGCTCGGCGTCCTTCCAGCTGCACCGATTTTAAGCCCAGGATGCCGTCGGCAGTGATGATGCCCGCCGGGGTTTCCGCTGAAGGCAGGCTTACCACCAGCCCCGGGTCCGTACCAGCCAAATCAGGCCGGTTCAATGGGGTTACATCCAGCAGCCGCAGCGATTTATCCTGCCAGTGGGCGGTTAGTCCGGGCCAGGGCGTAAAAGCCCGCCGCTGTCGTTCCAAAGTTACCGCTGACCGGGTCCAATCGGCTAACCCGTCGGCCCGTTCCAGTTTTCGAGTTACCGTGGCCCTGGAATCATCTTGAGGCTGCGCGGGCAGCTTGCCGGCCGCCAATGCTTCCAGATTGTCCAGAAGCAATCGCGCCCCGGTACGGAACAGCGCTTCGGTCAGGTCGGCGGCGGTTTCATCGCCGTTCAGGGGATACTCTTTCTGCGCCAGGATGGGGCCCGTGTCCATGCCCTCATCCAATTGCATTAGGGTAACCCCGGTAACCGCTTCCCCGTCGATAATCGTGGTAACCACCGGCGAAGGGCCGCGGTACTTGGGAAGCAGCGAGGGATGAAGATTCAAACAGCCATGGGGAGGAAGGTCCAAGACTTCCGGCGGCAGAAACCTTCCATAGGCGGCCACTAATATCACGTCGGGTCTCAAGTCTGCCAGTTCCTGCTGCGCCCTTGCGGAGCGGAGGGACGCCGGCTGAAATACTGGCAACCCCAGGTTCACGCCGGCCGATTTGACCGGGGTCAGCTCGACGGTTCGGCCCCGACCCCTGGGCCGGTCCGGCTGCGTATAGATGCCAACCACCTGTACCTCAGCTTCGGCCAGGAGAGCTTCCAGCACCGGAACTACGAAGGCCGGCGTTCCCATAAAAACCAGGCGCATCCGAACCTCTGGTTGGGCCAAAGAATCATGGTTGCCAATTTGGGAAAGTATGACTTTGCAGCTGTACGACGAACTTAATTGAGCGACTGTCCCGGCGTAGGGAATTAAGTTGTTAGACTCACCGAACGGAACGGAGCTAAATGCCTTCTTCCATTCGGATGCCAGGTAACACCTGGGCCACGGTTTCTCCGGCTGGTATTTCCAGTAGCCCGGCCACGCTTAGGATAAACATTACGGCAACCAATAGGGAAACGACCAGCTTCCGTTGCAACGTCATTGGCATAATGAATTCAACTGTATTGAAAAATCGCCTGGAACGTATAGGGTATGCCTTCCGTTTTCCCGGCGTTTAAGTTGTCGCAAACCCCGGCGCCCCGGCTTCAGAGTCTTCCTGGCTCCGAGTTCCGGTTGATGGTCCATGGCTTGCGGAAATGAAGCTAATGGGGGACTGATTGCCAATTAATTATCCCCATTGCTATTAACATAACAGGGACCGTGGCCCGGTATCAAGAAAAACCGGATGCACAATTCACCAATTTGCCAAGTTCACCTGCTTGGCGGAGAATTCATGATTCTTCCTTCCAGCCGTAGTTGACAATCACGCAGGTGTATGTTAATAATGGTATAGCCGCTTGGCGGAAATTCTTGAAAAGGAGGTGATGTGGTATGAAGCATAGTTTAAAACGCGGGGGCAATGGTAGGCATCAGTCTGGACACGACGGGGTGAGTCTGACCTAAAAGTCGCAATTGACATAAACCCGTTAGTCGGGCCCAGGCCAATGTCTACCATTGTCCCCGAGACCCCAGGTTTCTTAGGGCTATGTTCCTTCCAGATTGGCTGGGCCCGAGTTTTTTGCCCCGTTGGCTGCCGGTACTCAGTCAGTCGGGCAAGTACTTTCTTCTTTATCCCTCTTTCCTTTTCGCCAATAAAGCCTTTGTCAGTGCAGCCACCGCTTTTGTATGTTTGCGCTGCGGCCTCCTCCGAAAATTCTTGCAGCGTTAACAGCCGCAACGGCCAGGACACCTGTTTCCGCCTCTCCCGCAACTTTGCAACTTTGCATCTTCTTCACTGGCTCACCTCGCCCTCTTTGGTGGGCGCCACCCCGGTTAACGGCCATCAGGCTGATTGACATCAAGGCCACCGCCCCTTAAAATGCCGACTAGTAAGTTGAGGTCGGCAAGCCTGCCGGCCTGGCGGAGAGTGTATGCTTCGAATTCGGTTAAGAAGGGTTGGGAAAAAGGGCAAGCCGTCCTACAGAATAGTAGTGGCGGAGGCCTCGTCCCCTCGGGACGGAGCCTATGTGGAGTGGATCGGTCAATATGACCCGATGGCTGATCCTCCGGCAGTGACACTAAAGTCAGACCGGGCGCTTGAATGGTTGAGTAAAGGCGCTCAGCCGTCGGACGCGGTTAAGCGCATCTTCGACTGGGATGGCATTTATGATAAGGCCAGCGGCGAGGTCGCTTCCAGCGAGGCTGACTCCGAAGAGGTCGGCGAAGAGGCCGAATCCGATAAGGTCAACTCCTAGAAGAAAGAGCAATTTTAATGAAAGAGTTGATTGAATATATCGCCCGCTCTCTGGCCAGCAACCCCGATGCCGTTAAAGTAACCGAGACGGTTGAAGATGGTCAGGTTATCCTCCGGCTGGAAGTGGCCCAGGAGGATAAAGGCAAGGTTATTGGCCGGCAAGGACGGGTTGCTCAAGCCATGCGGGTGTTGCTACGGGTGGCTGCGGTCAAAGATGGCACGCGAGCAATGCTGGAGATAGAGTAAAATCCGTCCTTCCTTCGCATACCGTCCAGGGACACCTTCTTTCCCATTACCTCAGTAGGAATACGTTTTGGCCGGCACCGGGCAACAATTACCGGAAAGTGCGGGAGACGATGGCTCTCATATAGCCGTCGGACGCATCCTCGGCGCCCACGGCGTGTATGGAGAAATCCGGGCTAGATCGCTTACCGACGTGCCTCACCGCTTCGACCCCGGCCAGGAACTCTTCATCCGCAACCGGCCTTACTGCATTGCTTCCGTCGCCCAGCGCCCGCCCGACCAGGTATTTCTGAAGCTTGATGGCCTGGATACTCCGGAGGTCGCCCGCGATTTGGCCGGCGAGCTGCTAACCATCCCTTCCAACGCCGTGCCTCCCCTGCCCGAGGGGGAATATTTCCATTTTCAGCTGATGGGCTTGCAAGTTATCACCGAGGATGGCGAGGATTTGGGCCGGATCAGTGACATCCTGGTAACCGGAAGCAACGATGTTTACGTGGTCTCCGGCCAATCCGGGGACCTATTGCTTCCGGCTGTGGCTCAAGTGGTTCGGGTGGTTGACCTGGAGCGGGGTACGATGACGGTACGGCTGATGGACGGCTTGCGTTAAGCCGGTCGTTTAATTTCTTTTGACCCGGTACGGCGGCGGTGCTAAAATCGATGCACTGGTGTATCTCTATATTTCCGGGTTTGCCGAATTCCGGCCCGTCCGGTCGGAAAAGCTGCAAAGGGTTAGGGAGGTAGTCCGTATGTCAGGACATTCAAAATGGTCAACGATCAAGCGGGCCAAGGGAGCAGCCGACGCCAAGCGGGGAGCTTTATTCACCAAGCTGGCCCGAGATATTACCTTGGCTGCCGGTCAAGGTGGCGGCGACCCGGACATGAACTTCCGGTTGCGGCTGGCGATGGACAAGGCTCGGGCCAACAATATGCCGCAGGACAGTATCGGCCGGGCGGTTAAGCGAGGCTCCGGCGGCTCCGGCGAAGGTATGGATAGCCTGGCGGAGATTACTTACGAGGGCTATGGCCCCGGCGGTGGCGCCATTCTGATTCAGGCCTTGACCGATAACCGAAACCGTACTGCCGCCGAAGTCCGGTCAGCCTTCAATAAGGGCGGCGGGAATCTGGGCGAGTCCGGTTGCGTGGCCTGGAATTTTGAAACCAAGGGTGTGCTTACGGTTGAAATGGCGGATGAAGATAGGGCTGAAGAGCTGGGTCTGGTTGCCATTGACGCCGGGGCGGAAGACGTGAAAATTGAGGATGGGGTAGTGGAGATTTTCACTGCGCCCGACACTCTACAAGCGGCCCAGAAGGCTCTGGAAGAAGAAGGCGTAACGCCCGCCTCCTCGGATATATCCCTGGTTCCCAAGGCTACCGTGGCCCTCGACGCCCGGGCGGCGGAGCAAACCCTCAGGCTTCTGGATCTGCTGGAAGACTTGGCCGATGTTCAAAAGGCTTATACCAACGCCGACTTCCCGGAGGAAGTCTTGGAGCAATATCAGGCCGCCTCCTGAGGGTTATTTCAGTTCCACGTCAAATGTAAATTGGCAGTTCCCCGTTGCTCAGATTGGGCGAACGCTTGATTGGCCTTCCAACTCAGCCGTGGGGTTAGGCCGTTGAGCTTGTCTTACCAAGAGTAGCAGTCCGGTTGCAGGTGTAAATGCGCGTATTGGCAATTGATCCGGGAACCATCAAAATGGGCTACGGAGTTCTCCAGGGGGAGCCTAGTCCTGAAGTAATAGATTATGGGGTGGTAGCGCTGCCCAGGACTATGCCCATCGAAGAAAGGCTTTACCAGCTTTACACCCACGTCCGCAATATGATCAGCGTTTTTACTCCTGAAGTTGTTGCCGTAGAGGAACCCTTTGTCGGTCGAGGCGACCGGCAGTTCATTGGACCGGCAATTGCAGTGGGTCAAGCCCAGGCTTTAGTACTGATTGGAGCGGCCGGAGCCGGTTTGCCCGTTTTTCGTTACGCACCGGCGGATGTCAAGCTGGCGGTGGCCGACTACGGCGCTGCCTCCAAGGAACAGATGCAGTCTGCTTTGGCGGCCAGCCTGGGAATGTCTGACATCCCGGAACCCGATGCCGCTGATGCTCTTGCCATCGGCCTGTGCCACTTGATTCAGAATGGCGCCCGGGCTGCCCTATTGCGGGAGATAAGCCCCGGCTCGGAGCGTTAATCGGTGATCGTCGGCGTTCGCGGCCTTCTGGAAGGGGTGGGCATTGACTCGGTGCAGTTGCAGGTCGGCGGTGTAACCCTCTTGGTATATGTTCCCGCATCTTCAATCGCCCCTCTGGGCGCCATTGGGAGCCAAGTCCAGCTTTTTACCCACCTTCGTATTCGTGACGATCAGCCGGTGCTTTACGGCTTTTCTACACCGGCGGCGCTGGCGCTATTCCTGGTTACTCAGGGTGTAGCTGGGGTTGGCCCGCGTTTGGGCCTGGCCCTGCTCTCGGGTCTGGGCGCAGCGGGACTCCAGCAAGCGATAGCGGGGGGAGACGTTGCCGCCCTGAGCAGCGTAACCGGGGTTGGCCGCCGCACCGCCAGCCGCATTATCCTCGACCTGAAGGGCAAGTTGGAGTTGGAAGTTGGGGAAACTGCCGGAATACAAGCAGAAGGTGACGCCGAGTTAATCGAGGCTCTGACTGCCTTGGGTTACTCCACTACCGAGGTGCGCCGTGCCGTCACCAACCTGGACAAGTCCCCCGACCAAACTCTGGAGGACCGGATACGCCTGACCTTGCAGCAGATGGGGGGAATCTAATATTCTGACAGTACCGGTAAAGCACCTTTTGTAAACGGGAAGAAAGAGCATTCAGGTGTTTGCTGCCTTTGCACTTCGTAGCCCTAATTAAAGAAGCCCGTCCCGACCGTTTACTCTTGCGGGAACGAGGGGAACCTCTGAATAAGCCTTGACCGGGGTGTTTGTCCCTACCTGTCGCTCCTGCGAAAGCAGGAACCTCGGTCCACAGCGTATAAGTTCCTTCCTTCGCAGGAACGACCGGGTGAGGGCGCTAGACTTTAATGACTTATTCAGAGTATCCCCAGGAACCGGATTTGGCCTGTAAGTGGCCCGGACCATAGCGGCTGGGAAATCCCTGAAGAACATCAGGGGACTTGCGATAAAATACCGAGGGTTGAGCCATGCCTGAGTTTCAACTTGCCTCCGATTTTCAAATGACCGGCGACCAGCCCCGGGCCGTGGAGCGGCTGGTGGCCGGGATCAGGCAGGGCGTCGTGCAGCAGGCGCTGATGGGCGTCACCGGCAGCGGCAAGACCTTCACGATGGCTAACATTGTTCAGGAGGTGCAGCGGCCTACCCTGGTCATCGCCCACAACAAGACCTTGGCGGCCCAGTTGACCACCGAATTCAAGGACTTCTTTCCCGACAACGCCGTCGAATATTTTGTTTCCTACTACGACTACTACCAGCCGGAGGCTTATGTTCCTCGTACGGATACCTATGTGGAGAAAGACGCCAGTATAAACGAGGAATTGGATAAACTTCGGCTTTCCGCCACAACTTCTTTGCTGACTCGCCGCGACGTGTTAATCGTCGCCTCCGTGTCCTGCATTTACGGCCTGGGCGATCCGGAGGACTATTTCAATCTGGTGGCCCAGATTAAGGTTGGCGAAATAAGGGACCGCAGCCGGCTGCTCCGCCAATTGGTCGATATGCAATATGAGCGCAACGATATGGACCTTGCCAGGGGCAAATTCCGGGTGCGCGGCGATACTTTGGAAATTGTGCCCGCCTATGAAGATATCGCGATGCGTATCCAGTTTTTCGGCGACGAAGTGGAGCGCATAGTATCCCTTGACCCGCTGACCGGCGAAGTGTTGGCCCAGCAACAGGAAGCGGCCATATATCCGGCCAAGCACTTCGTGACCAGCAAGGAGAGGTTGGCCCTGGCCTGCGTCGATATCAGGGACGAACTGACCGAGCGACTTCAGGAACTGCGGGCGGAGGGCAAACTGCTGGAGTCGGCCCGCCTGGAAAGCCGCACCCACTACGACCTGGAAATGCTCCAGGAAACGGGTTTCTGCTCCGGTGTTGAGAACTATGCCCGACATCTGTCCCGGCGCGGGCCGGGTACTGCCCCCTGGACGCTGCTGGACTATTTCCCGGAAGACTTCCTGTTGCTGGTGGACGAATCTCACATGACCCTGCCCCAGGTTAGGGGTATGTATCGCGGCGACCTTTCCCGGAAGCAAACTTTAGTGGACTACGGGTTCCGGCTACCGTCAGCCCTGGACAACCGGCCCCTGAACTTTGGCGAATTTGAGCGCCACGTCAACCAGGTTATTTTTGTATCCGCTACGCCCGGCCCCTACGAAATGGAGCATAGTTCAGCGATAGTTGAGCAGGTCATTCGCCCTACCGGCCTCTTGGACCCCACCATTGAGGTTAAGCCCTCGGAGGGTCAGATTGACGACCTGATGCAACAGATTAAATCTCGGATTGACCGGGGCCAGCGTTGCCTGGTAACTACCCTTACCAAGCGCATGGCCGAAGAGCTGGCCGATTTCCTGTCCGAGATGGGAGTCCGAAATCATTATCTCCATTCAGACATCAATACCCTGGAGCGGGTGGAAATCCTGCGTGACTTGCGATTGGGGGTCTATGACGTGATTGTGGGGATCAACCTGCTCCGTGAGGGGTTGGACCTGCCCGAAGTGAGTCTGGTGGCAATCCTGGACGCCGACAAGGAAGGTTACCTCCGATCTACCACCGCCTTGGTCCAGACCATTGGCCGGGCTGCCCGCCACTCCGATGGCCACGTGATAATGTACGCCGACCGGGTTACCGACTCCATGAAGCGGGCCATTGATGAGACCTACCGCCGCCGCAACATTCAGGATGTTCACAATCGGGAAAACAGCATCGAGCCCCAGAGCATTCAGAAAGCGGTGCATGACATAACGGAAAGCATTAAGTCGGTCGCCGAAAGTCGGGCCAGCTACCGAATTGTGCGTCAGGAAATGTCCCGGGATGATATGTTCCGGGTGATTAAAGACCTGGAAGTACAGATGAAAGACGCGGCTCGCAATTTAGAATTTGAGAAGGCCGCTCAAGTGCGGGATGAGATATTTGACCTGCGCCGGGTCCTTGCGGCGGAACAAAGGACGCTTTCGGGGTAGCAAATAGCGTATTGAGGTTATTAGTAATCAGACCGCCTTATTCTCCTTGCTCGGAGTCGAGAGCGGACAATGCTGGAGTTCCATCAATTGGTCCTAGAGATCGATAACTATTCTAGCTCGTCAGATTCCTCATCAAAGTTGTCATCAGCGCTAATCTCGAGATTGTGAATGTAGGGCAGCATAACCTCCCTGAACTTAAGGAAGCTGGTAACAGTCCAGTCCTTCAATTCTTCTAGCCTTTCATCGCTCTCCATGACGGTTACCTGCCGGTCGTAGTACCAGGAAATCCTGCACGCTCTTCGCTGGTTCAGGCGGTCCCAGTCCAGGGTCGCACCTAACTGGCATTCGATTTCCTGCCTTTTTGCCTCAAGAAGGTCAAATGCCCGTTTGTTGCTTGCTTTGTTTCCGGAGTCGATATAGACCGCGATGCGGAACTTGTTGCGTAAGGCAAAGTCCAAGGAAAAACCGAATCCTGCTCTACCGGATGTAAACGATATCCAGTTTCTGGACCCGGCGCTTTCCCGGGCGGTTATGCCAGGTAGTCGTTCCTTAATCTTGTTCAGCAGCGACTGAAAATGCGTTTGATAACTTTTCCTTAGTTCATTGGGCGCGCCGGGAGGGTGGAGCGCATTTCCTATATTTTTCACCGGTTCCGCTTTCGGCCCCACTACCACCTTGAAATTGGGGGCCTTCAGGTCAGAACCTTCTATTTGCAAAACTTCCAGTTCCACCCCGAAAAAAATCAGATTACCCAGGGTGGCGTCGTTAAGCCACTCCAGCGCGTTACGATGTTCCGGCCGGATTTCCGGGGACACCCAAATAATCACCCCGCCATCCTTGCCTGCGGCGTAAGTAAGGAGTTGGCCCAGGTGTGTGTGGTTGGTGCGTTCTAGCTGGTTCTCAATTATGACCGGTCGGCTCTGACCGGGTTCTTCACCTACCAAGTCCACCGAGAAATTCCCAACGGACACTTCTGATTCTACCAACTGAATATCTATACCTACGGCTTCGGCCAGGAAATCAATATTGTCCCGTAGCCAAGGGGTAAAGTTCGTGGCTTCGTTGGCCCAAACTTCACGGGGATTTACTCGTACCAACTTTCCAAGCTGTTCCGTCATCATTAAGCCTTTCTTATCGCATTCCATCTTCAACTATTTCGTGCAGTCTTGACAACAATTCCCCATTTTCCTCTAAAGTGAAGTTGTCCACGTAGTAGCGGTTGATGCCGGAGCCGCCATCTACCGCCCCGTTTTCCACCATGCTCCGGATTAGCTCGGCGTCTTCGGCAACCGACGGCAGCAGATTGCGCCCCACCAGCCGGGACAACGATGCAACCAATCCGTACCCTCCCCAATTGGATACACTGGCAAGTACCAGCCGGTCAACACAGGTTACGGCCGGGTCGTTGGGCAGCCTTTCCACCGCGGGAATCTGCTCGGCCAGGTTTCCCATGCCGATTTCATTCCCTCCGTCGCCAATACCAACGGAAGGGATACCCATCTCAAACAGGAAATCCAGCCGGGCCGTGAACTGGGTAATGTCTCTGGAAAGCATATTCAGGTATATGTCGCTGCCGGTGCGACCACAACGCTCGATGGAGATGAGCAGGGCGGGCCGGATGCGGTCAATCAGGTCGGCGGCGGCTTGCCGACTGGTCACTTGGTCGGCTATCGGAAAGTCCACCACATCGGCGCGAGGGCCTAACCGGTCCCGCAGCATGGGAGCCGTGTGCCGGTCGGTGACGTAGCTGACCTGGCAGCCCAGGGATTGCAAAGCGTTGCCGATGGCAATGGCCCCGGGCGGCCCGTCAGTTTCGTGCTGCCCCGCCGTGAGGATATAGAACCCGGTGACAATTATGGTATTGCCGGGGTGGTCCAATATATGCTGGGCGGCCTGGTCGCAAAAGTTTTCGGGTAGAAAGGAACGCAGTTCCGACACGCCCCGCATATCTTGCGCCAGGATAATATCCTCAACGGTAGAAAAGCGGGAGTTGGCGGGTATTACAGAATCAGAGCCGCTCACAGTATCTCCTTTAATGCGCCAGTTGTAAGGGCGTTTTGCGGCGGCTAAAGGACGGCATAATCGGCGTCCCTTTGGCCGGTGACAAACATATACCCTGGGGCGTGGGTTATCATCAGGGAAGGCTTGCAGTTAAGGGCCACCGCTTGGGGCGTTACGCCGCAAGCCCAGAAAACCGGCTCCTCACCGGACCGGATTTCCACCGGATCGCCAAAGTCGGGGCGGCTGATGTCGCGTATTCCGATAGCAGACGGGTCTCCGATATGGACCGGAGCGCCGTGGGTTGCCGGGAACCGGGAAGTTACCTGTACCGCCCGGACAATCCGGTCTTGCTTAATCGGCCGCATACTGACCACCATCGGGCCGGAAAATACTCCCGCCGGGGTGGTTGCAGTGTTGGTGATGTACATCGGCACGTTGCAGTTCATTTCCTGATGCCGAAGCGGTATGCCAACGTCGGCGAGCGCGGCTTCAAAAGAAAAACTACAACCCAGCAGGAAGGATACCAGGTCATCTTGCCAAAGGCTCACCAGTGAATCTACTTCGCCGGTTAGTTCGCCGCTGCGGTAAATCCGGTAGCCTGGGACATCAGTGCGAATGTCTGCGCCCGGGGCGGTAAGGCTTGGTTCAACCTCGCCGGCCTCAATTACCTCCAGCAATGGACAGGGCTTGGGGTTGCGTTGGCAAAAAAGAAGGAAATCAAAAGCCAGCTCCCGGGGCAGGATAGCCAGGTTGGCCTGGACATATCCGGGAGCCACTCCGGATGTTACGCCCCGCCAGGCGCCGGAACGAATTTTTTCCCAAGTCTCCATGGGAGATCTAGGCAGAGTCTGCGTTATCATATCTGGTTCCTTTCTTGGCTTTGTAGAGGCAAGCAGCCCGTTGAAAGAGCCGGAGGCTTGGCCGCAAGGTCAAACGCCGTCGCGCGAAGTCATACTCGCTAACAACAGCAATTGGCAATAAGGGTCTGCTCTGGGTCAAGGTTGCTGCTGCAATCCTGATTGCCAGTATCATAGTCGGCATCTTTCGGCATAGTCAAATGCCAGGACGCTGCCGAAGTATTGTTGTAGCTTGCCAATCTGCAATCCTGCAGGATGAAGTGAACTGGCAAGATTTGGTAAACTGGGTAAAATCGCATATACTTACGCCAGAAAATCGGCATTGCTTTAGGCTAGAGCGGGCTCGTGTATAGCATTTTTCTCTTTGCCAATGATGGAAAAGACCTGCAACCCTTGCTGGAAACGGTGAGCCGGGCCGGATTATCTTGCCTTTATGGGTCGAAAATTTCTCAGATTGAAGAAGCAGTCGGCGCTCTTCAGTCCAAAATGGATGCGGTATTACTGGACCTGGAGTCCTTTGAACCTTCGGAATGTCAGACAATTGTTGAAGGGTGCCGGGAGTTGAAGCTGCCGGTGCTGGCAGTGTTGCCCAATAAACTGGCTGAAGATTATGACCCGTCGCTTAACCTGGACGACTTTATTTTAAGTCCGATCCAGGAAGGGGAACTGGTAGCCCGCATTAAGCAGGCCAAATACCGGGTTAACGGGTCGGGAAACGACAGAATGCTTCGGGTAGGCGACCTGGTAATTGACCTGGAACGGTATGACGTTTTGATGGCGGGGCAAAGGGTCTCGCTCACCTATAAGGAGTTCCAATTGCTGGTTATGCTGGCGTCCAATCCCGGCCGTGTTTACACCCGGGACGTTTTGCTGAGCCAGGTCTGGGGTTACGATTATCTTGGCGGCACCCGTACCGTGGACGTACACGTACGACGATTGAGGTCCAAGATTGAAGACCCGGACCACTCCTTCGTCGAGACGATTTGGAACGTGGGCTACCGGTTTAAGGCACCTGCTGCAGTCTAGCTGAACTCGGCGCCGGCCCGTTCCGAAAAGCGGGCTATTTGGGCGGCTAACGGCGCGTGCTCATCCTGTTCCAACGTTGGGTCCGATTCAATAATCCGGGTAGCTTCTTCCCGGGCCAGGTCCAGCAGTTGGCGATCCGACAAGTGGGCCATGCGCAGATTGGGCAGGCCGCTCTGACGAGTTCCAAAGAAGTCCCCGGGACCACGTAACTCCAGATCCACCTCCGCAAGCTGAAACCCATCGTGAATTTGCGCCAGGGCCGAGAGCCGCTCCTGTGCCACGCCGGAAGGGGCTTCGGAAATCAGGATACAATAGCTCTTGTGTTCCCCCCGGCCAACCCGGCCCCGAAACTGATGCAGTTGGGACAACCCAAAACGGTCAGCGCCCTCAATTAACATTACCGTAGCGTTGGGTATGTCTATTCCGACTTCTATAACCGCCGTTGTCACCAGAACGTCAAGTTCGCCGTCCCGGAACCGTCGGATCGCCCGTTCTTTTTCCGGCGCGGGCATCCTGCCGTGGAGCAGACCCAGACGCAGCTCCGTGAATACTTCCCGGGATAACCTCTGGTACTCTTCGGTCGCTGCCTTCGCCTTGATGGCGTCAGACTCATCAATAAGCGGGTAAACGATGAATGCCTGGCGGCCGGACTGGATTTCCCGTTGAATAAAGCCGTAAGCGGCGCCCCGGCGTTCCGGATCCAACCAGCGAGTGAGAATTTCTTGACGGCCCGGAGGCAGCTCGTTAATCGTGGATATATCCAAGTCACCGTAGAGGGTCAGGGCCAGGGTGCGAGGGATAGGCGTGGCCGACATTACCAGGATATGGGGATTTTCCAGGCTCTTCTGGCGCAGGGCGGACCGTTGCATTACCCCGAACCGGTGCTGCTCGTCCATCACGGCTAGACCGAGGCGGGGCAAATCTACCGGGTCCTGAATTAGAGCCTGTGTCCCGATCAGCAGGTCAAGCGTACCTTCCGCCGCCATGCCGTTCAGCTTTCGGCGCGGCCGGGCGCGGATGCTGCCGGTGAGCAATCCCACGGTCACGGGACGTCCCAGAGACTCCGGATAGGCGGTTAGCAGGTTATCCTCCTGGGCCGTATGGGCCAGACCGCTTAGCAGCCTGGCTATCGTCTGGAAGTGCTGCTCGGCAAGCACCTCCGTAGGCACCATCATTGCTCCCTGAAAACCGGCGGCGATGGTTGCCAACAGGGCGACCAATACCACCACCGTCTTGCCGCTGCCTACTTCACCCTGGAGCAGCCGGTTCATCGGAGGAGTTCCCCGCCGCAAATCGGCCAGAATTTCGTCAATGCAGGCGCGCTGGGCGTTGGTCAAGGTGAAGGGGAGGGATTGAATGAGACGGTCCAAAATAGCAGAGTCGGATTGAATCGCGACTCCCTCAATGGTCCGATTCTCCCTTTGGCGGCGGGCCAACACCGATATTTGCAGGGTTAACAGCTCGTCGAAGGCCAGACGGCGCCGGGCCTGATCCCAGGACTCCAAACTGTCTGGATAGTGGGCTTGCCGAATCGCCGTCCGCAAGGGCATCAATCCAGTCCGGGCCAGCGCCTGGAGTGGAAGGGACTCTTCAATCTCTCCCAGCCATTCATTGAGCGCCTGCCAGGTAAGGCTGCGCAGGTTTCGACCGGTTAGCCCGGCGGTCAGCGAATAGACCGGCACCAGCCGTCCGGTATGGATTCCAGGATGGGCCGGAGACTGTCCCGGGTAAAGCTGCTCGTATTCCGGGGACTCAAGAACCTTTTGACCTCGAAAAACGTCAACCTTGCCGCTGACTCTGAGCCGGGAGTTTGGCTTTAGGCTGCGGGCCAGGTAACTTTGTCCGAACCAGGTAATTTTTATGTTTCCGGTGTCGTCGCTCAGTACTGCCTCGGTGGTTTTCAGCCGCCCCTTTTGGCCTAATCGCACTTCCCGCACTTCCCAAAGCTGCCCCACGACGGTTTGTTCCTGCCCTGGTGTCAACTCGGCGATCTTGACCGTTTTGGAGTAATCCAGGTGGCGGCGGGGAAACAGGTAGAGCAAGTCACGCACGGTGTTGACATCCAGCTTGCTCAGGCGAGCAGCTAACTTGTCATTCACCCGTTTCAGTTGGGTCACGGCGCCGTCAATGGTTTGCCCGGCGGTAGGCGGCGCGATATTGGATGCGCCGTTGTCCGGCTCCGGGGAGTTTCCCACCGGAGATCCCGGCGCAAAGCCACCGCGGCTAGTCCCGTGGCTAATGCCCGGCGCTTTTACTGTGGGGGCCGAGGGTGTGTCGGCATTGGACTCGATACCCTCTGAGGACTTCTTTCCAGGGGCAATGCTTTCAAGAGCGTTATCCAATGCAGCGCGCCAGCGGGAGGCCCAATCGTACCGTTCGGCGGGTGACATATTGGCGTAAGACGACTGAACCAGAGTCTGGGCTAATTTGGGGTCGCCGAGAAAAGTGGTCATCTCCGCAGTCCAATGCTGGATAAAGCGGTCCAGACCGCCAACCACGACCCGATTGTCAGCCCCATTGGAATGCTCCAATTCCAGGATTTTCCGGAAAGGTTCAATCCAGTTGGGAGTATTTGTCGAACTGGGATCCATCAGACTTATAAAGACCAGACCAAAAACTACCGGATAAATTCAGCTATAGAGTTTGCCCGCCGGGGCAGCGCATCAGCCTCTGCCGCCTGGATCACCGGATATCCGAACGGCTATCCGAGTCTGTCTCGTTAGCGGGCAGTGGTTACCGCAACGCCCACGGCCCCGGGGCCCACATAAGTGCCCAGGGCCGGCCCAAAACGGCAGGTGATGATTTGATCCGCGGGCTGCAAGTCGCTCAGTCGGCTCCGCAGGTCGGCAGCCCGCTCCGGCTCGGTACTGTATATTACCCCTAATTGCTGCGCCGGACCCTGTTCCCGGATTAGCTCCACCATTCGGCGCATCGCCCGTTCCTGGTTGCGGGGCCGTTCCAGGGGATGCACTTCACCGTCTTTTAAAGTCAGGATGGGCTTCACGCTTAAGAGAGAGCCTACGAAGGCTTGAGCCTTGCCCACGCGTCCACCCTTTTGCAGGTATTCCAAGGTGTCCAGACTGAAAAAGCTGCTAGTCAATTCGAGGTCTCGTCGCACCTGTTCCGCCACTTCCCGGCAGGAGGCCGATTGCCGGGCCAATTGAGCCGCCGCCACTACTACCAGGGTCAAAGAGATAGAGGCCCTCGCTGAATCTATAATTTCTATTGCGGCGGAGTCTCCAAAGATGGACTTAGCCTGGGCAGCGGAGTTGACGGTCCCGCTGAGCTTGCCGGAAACGTGGATTGACACGATCTCATGGCCCTGATTCAGCAGTTCCTGGTAAACCGGCTGAAACGCACCCACTGCCGGTTGGGACGTGGTAGGCAAACGCTGACTTGAAACCAGCCGCCGATAAAAATCATCGGGGGTCAAGTCAACTCCATCCCGGTAGTTCACGTCGTCAATAATTACGTTGGCGGGAACAACGCTAATACCCAGTTCTCCAGCTAAATCGGGTGACAGGTCGGATGCGCTGTCGGTTACAATTCTTACAGCCATATTGGTTACTCCACCGCCGCAAAATAAGGATAGTGAGGTTGCCCGCCGTAAACCAGGTCAACCTGAATGCCTGGAGCCTGTTCCTCAATCAATTGGGAAACGGACTCGGCTTTTTCTTGTCGAGTGTCCGCGCCCCAGTACAAGGTGACGATTTGGTCTTCGGTCAGCCCAACCCCGACCAGTGCGGAAACCAGGGCGTCCTCCGGATTGTCCGTTACTACGGTCAATTTTCCTTCGACCAGACCCATATAGTCTCCCTTGGACACGGAAACGTCGTTCAAGGTGGTGTCTCGTATGGATTGGGTAACCTCGATAGAGACAACCGAGGATAGGGATTCCCCCATCATACGCAAGTTTTGTTCGGTGGAAACCTCCGGGTTGAAAGCCAGAGCCGCTGCCACGCCCTGGGCTACGGTGCGGGACTGGACTACGTGCAGGTTCGGGGCTGCATCTTGCCGGTCTGCAGCTTGCGTGGCGGTAATTACGACGTTACCGTTGTTGGGCAAGATTATGACTTCCAGCCCTCCGGAGGATTCGGCGGCGCTGATTAGTTGAGCCACACTGGGATTCATCGTTTGCCCTCCGCCGACCACGGCAGCGCAACCGGCGTCTTTGAAGAACTGGGCCAGCCCGTCTCCGGGGGCCACCGCCACCAGCGCAATGCCGGACTTGGGTCTCTCGCGTTCCTGGTGGCCGGAAGCCCATTCCTGATTCTGCAGGCTCATATTGTCAATCTTGATTTGGGACAACTCTCCCTGGGTTACTCCGTAGCTCAAGGCCGACCCGGGGTCTTCCAGATGGACGTGCACCTTGATAAACCGCTCGTCCCCGATAATAACCAGCGACTCGGCAATACCAGCCAAATCGGCCCGTACCTGGTCAATATCCAAGCCTTCGCCCTGGATCATAAATTGAGTGCAGTAACCCCATTGGGATTCGGTGGTGGAGTCCAGAAAATCGCTTTCAACGGAAACTGAGGCCAGGCGGCTTGGGTCAATGCTACCGGCGGCGATCGTCAAGCCCAAATCGATTTGGTCGGTTTCTTGACCGGTCAAGTGGTGGTAGGCGCCGCCCAGGATTACAACAATTCCCATACCACCGGCGTCAACCACTCCGGCCTCCTGAAGCTTGGGCAGCAAAGAGGGGGTAGTGTCCAGGGCTTCTTTGGAAGTGGTAAAGGCGGCCTCCCACAAGGTCAGCACATCAACATCGTCCTTGTCCTGCTCCAGCCGCGCTTCCAGGGCTTCGGCAACACAGCGAATCACCGTCAACATTGTTCCTTCCACCGGATTACCCACGGAACGATAGGCAGCCTGGGTTGCCGCCCGGAATGACTGGGCCAGGTCGCGGCCGGAGCAAACCTCTTTCTCCTCCAGCCCCTGGGCGATTCCCTTAAAAAATTGAGAGAGGATCACGCCGCTGTTGCCCCGAGCTTCCCAAAAGGTGCCATCGGCGATCAGGGCGGCCACCTCTCCGGCGTTACTTCCCCCGGACTGGGACCATTTCTCCATCCCGGCGGCCATGGTCAGCATCATGTTGGTGCCGGTATCGCCGTCGGGTACGGGATAGACGTTAAGAGCGTTGATTGGGTCGCGATATCGCTCCAAACACCGATACCCGGCAGTTAGAGCCTGGCCTAGTTCATCACCCGAAAGGACTTTCATTACTTACACTGCCTTTCCTGAGTTGAATCTTAAATGCCCTGGATAATTGGCTATTATATATGAGCTTGCCGGATTTTCAACGTTGGAGCTATTGCGGAAACAGGAAAGATTGGCAGATTACGCCGATTTTTATGAAGGAATGTTCATCTTGCATCTAGGAGATTCGGCTTGCGGCTGTTGTGGAAAATCGCCTTTACCGGCGGGGGAGTTGGTGGCCCGCCGGACTGGCCCAAGGTCTTTTGCAAGCCCTTTTCCGGTGTATCCCCGTTCGCCCTTGGCGTTTCGGGAGGCCGGTTTGTAGCTCAACTGACGCGCCATGAGCTGATTTCCATAGAAATCCAACAAGTTCTGTGGACTGTCATATCTTCCTTGACGCTACCTTTACCCTGGCCTAGAATGATGCTCTAACGGCCCCGCAGGTCACCGTTTATCGATTGATATGTTCTAATGTGCCGTGCAGCTTAATCCCACGGGCAGTTCGTCGTTTCTCTTGACACCTCACCTCTAGCCTACTGCCGGTAGGGGGTTTGTTCAGAAAGCTATTGGGCGGGAAGCGGTTTTGAAGGATTCCAATGCCAACTCACCAGGCCCGGAACGGATAGTCTCCGGCTCTCCCCAGTCGGATGACGACGGTCTGGACGTTTCCCTGCGGCCTCGTCGGCTCGCTGACTTCGTAGGGCAGTCGCCAGTAAAGGACAATCTCAGCATTGGCATACAGGCCGCCAAACTTCGGGGCGAACCGCTGGACCACGTCATCCTTTACGGCCCCCCCGGGTTGGGAAAGACTACTTTGGCCCACATTATCGCTCACGAAATGGAGGTGAATATCAAGGTCACCTCCGGCCCGGCCATTGAACGCGCCGGGGATATGGCGGCCGTCCTCACTTCGCTTCAGGCCGGCGATATATTGTTCATTGATGAGATTCACCGCCTCAACCGGGTGGTTGAGGAAGTGTTGTACTCGGCGATGGAGGATTTTTTCCTTTCCTGGATGGTTGGCAAAGGACTGGCCGCTCGCAATATCAACCTGCGCATAAGTCCTTTTACCTTAATCGGCGCTACGACTCGATTCTCATTGATTAGCGCCCCGCTGCGGGACCGGTTCGGTTCGGTCTTTCGCCTGGATTATTACGAACCGGCGGATATGGAGATAGTAGTGCGGCGGTCGGCGAGTATCCTGGGCATGGAAGCGGACGGCGAAGGCATTGCTGAAATCGCCGCCCGGTCCCGGGGCACTCCCCGCATTGCCAACCGTCTGCTCAAGCGTACCCGCGACTATGCTCTGGTGGTAGCCGACAACCGGGTGGACGGCCCGGTGGCACGGGATGCGCTGACCCGCCTGCGGGTAGATGGCATTGGATTGGACGAGTCGGATCACCGACTGCTCACCAGCATCATTGACAAGTTCAACGGAGGCCCCGTGGGGTTGGAGACCCTCTCCGCTTCGCTGAGCGAGGATTCGGACACGGTAATGGAAGTGTGGGAACCCTATCTGTTGCAACTCGGATTTCTGGAGCGAACCCAACGGGGACGGGTGACTACTCGGCGAGCCTATGAATACTTGGGCCGAGTTTGGGAAGTGCCTCCAGAACCTACCGACCAGGGCCGCTTCTCCGGATTATAGGGAGTTGGCAGTGTGCCAGCGCTTTTCGCCGGTGAACCTCTGGGTCTCTCAAAAGTCACACGCTACAATAGTTTGGTTCTATTGCGCCGAGATTGGCTAATCCGGGCCATAATCGGGTGGCTGTCTCTGCGCTAACTTTGTCACTCAGGAGGGTCGAGAATTCATGATTTACGAGCTGCGGATTTACGAGACGATTCCCGGACGGTTGTCGGCGCTGAATGATCGCTTTGCGAACCATACCCTGGGGTTCTTTCAGAAGCATAACATCCATGTGGTGGGCTTCTGGACGGAGGACATCGGCACCAGCAACCAACTGGTCTATATGCTGGGCTTCGACAGCCTGGCCGACCGGGAGCAAAAGTGGAGCGCATTTCAAGCCGATCCAGGCTGGCACCAGGTGCGCGCCGAATCGGAAGTGGACGGCCCCATCAACGCCCGCGTTCGCAACATGATCCTGCGTCCAACCAGTTATTCGCCGATGCAATAGCCCAGGCGCCAGGGAAAATACCGCTGGAAGGTTTGCTGGACCATTACCGGGTTCCGGTAGTGGCCCAGCAGACTACCGTTTCTCCGGTTCAACGTCGGCGTGTGCTGCGCGGAAAGTTGGAAAGTCTAGGCCGTGAGGTTTTGCCCTTCCTGAATGTGGTTGCTAGGGACATAAGGAACCGCTACAATAGTTCTCGGTTAACCGCACATTTAACCGAGTAGTTTTCCCTACTGAATCATGTCGGTCAAATTGGCCGGGTCATGCCGGTTTGCCAGCGGTTACAGTCCAATGATTCAAAAGCAGGATTTAGTTGAGCGTTCCGTCAACCGGGCATTCCATTGAGAATTTGAGCAGTCACGACCTTTACCGGAATGCTGGGGCCGGGAAAGCCGTAGCCGTTGACCGTTTGCTGGCGAAAGTCGGCAGCGAAGGCTTGAATGACGAAGAGGCGATTCTCCTGGCCGATTCGAACAGCTATGCAATAGAAGGCCTTTGTAACGTTGCCGCCGAATTGCGTGACCAGGGCAAGGGAAAGATAGTTACTTTTTCCCCCAAGGTGTTCATACCGCTGACCCACTTGTGCCGGGATTTTTGCGGTTACTGCACTTTCCGGCAAAGTCCCGAAGCTGCGCAGCGTCTTTATATGTCCTCAGAGGAAGTATTGGATGTCGCCCGTGCTGGGCAGCGGCTGGGTTGTACCGAGGCCCTGTTTACCCTGGGAGAGCGGCCGGAGCAGCGTTACCCGGAGGCGCGGCAGTGGTTGGAGGCCAGGGGCTTTCGCACAACACTGGAATATCTGACCGAAATGTGCCGGTTGGTGCTGCAGGAGACAGACTTGTTGCCTCATGCCAACCCTGGAACGATGAGCCGGCGGGAGCTGGAAGCCTTACAGCCGCATAATCCTTCAATGGGGTTAATGCTGGAGAGTGTCAGCCCGCTCCTGTATGAAGCCGGCGGGCCTCACGAGTTTGCCCCCAGTAAGCGGCCCCGGGTTCGGCTGCGAACCATTGAACTGGCCGGGGAGTTGGGCATTCCCTTTACTACCGGCATACTAATCGGCATTGGGGAGACGCGCCAGGAGCGCATCGGGGCGATACTGGCTATCCGCCGACTGCACCGGGCCTACGGTCACATTCAGGAAGTGATAATCCAGAACTTTCGGGCCAAACCCAACACTCCGATGAGTCAGACGTCCGATGCCCCGGCGGAGGACCTCCTGTGGACGGTGGCGGTGGCCCGCATTCTATTGGGTTCAGAGGTTAACATTCAGGTGCCGCCCAATTTGAGCGCCCAGGATTACCCGTCCTACTTGTCCGCCGGTATCAATGACTGGGGTGGCATATCTCCCCTGACTATTGACTTTGTGAATCCGGAAGCTCCCTGGCCTGGCCTGGCCGAGCTGGAGGGGCGTACTCGGTCTATGGGTTTTGAGCTGCGGCCGCGGCTGCCGGTTTACCCGGAGTTTTTTCTGGGTTCCAACTCCAACAGTCGGCTGCCCGATCCCCTGAAAGCGAAAGTGATGTCACTGGCGGACGGGGACGGATACGTAAAAGGAGGAATGGAGCGGTATGCCGGAAGGAATTGACCAACGTCTTGAAGACCAGGCCAAGTCCCACAGCAGTAGCCTTGAGGGTCTGCTGTCTCAACTGAATCCCGAGGTTGCGAGGGCGCTCGGCGAGGCTTTGGCGGGAGAAGATATTTCCGTTGCCGATGCTGTTTTGCTGTTCGAAACCACCGGCCTGGAGTTTAATGCTCTGACTATGGTGGCGGACGAATTGCGCCGCCGCACGGTGGGTGACCTGGTAACTTATGTGGTCAATCGAAACATTAACTTCACCAACGTTTGCATCAAGCGCTGTGGTTTCTGCGCCTTCAGCCGGGATTTCAGGGAAGAAGAGGGTTACTTTTTGCCGGTGAACGAGATTGTCCGCCGGGCCAAAGAGGCCTGGGAGTATGGCGCGACCGAGGTTTGTGTCCAGGCAGGACTACCGCCGCAAATGGAAGGCGACCTTTACATAAAGCTCTGCGAGGCGATAAAGGAGGAGCTTCCGGAAATTCACGTCCACGGCTTTTCTCCTGAGGAAGTGCTTTATGGTTCCATTCGCTCCCGCTGCACGATTAGGGAATACCTACAGGGTTTGCAAGGCGCCGGAGTTGGCAGCCTTCCGGGCACATCGGCGGAAATCCTCGACCAGGAACTTCGCGACCGCATCTCCCCAGGGCGGATAAGCGTTGACCAATGGGTTGAGGTGATTACCACCGCCCACAATCTGGGCATTCCTACTACCTCTACCGTGATGTTCGGCCATGTTGAAACCAACGAACAAATCGCCCGGCACATTGCCTTGCTTCGGGACATCCAAAAAGATACCGGAGGATTTACCGAGTTCGTACCGCTCAGCTTTGTTAACACCGAAGCCCCGATGTTTATGCAGGGCCTGGTGGAAAACGTGCGGTCCGGACCCACCGGCATGGACGTAATCAAGGTTCACGCCATCGCCCGGATCATGTTGAACAATTGGATACCCAATATCCAGGCATCCTGGGTCAAGGAAGGTAACCGTCTTTCCCAACTGCTGCTGACGGCAGGCGTCAACGACTTGGGGGGCACTCTGATTAACGAGAGCATCTCCACCTCGGCAGGCGCTCAGCACGGGCAGCTGATGCGCCCCTCCGAATTCCGCCAGATGATTCGCCAGGCCGGACGCATTCCCGCCGAGCGATACACCACCTACCAGCTAAAGAAGGTGTTTGACCAGGATGACGGACAAGTTGACCCCCTGGACCTCGTAGGCGATAACGTGGAGGAAATTTTCGGCTCCTACCGCAAGTTGGTTAAGCTGGAAACCTACCGATTCGAACATCCTCGTCGATCCGCCCAGCCAGGCGTGGAAACCCGCTCTTGAAAGAGCCGCCATTGAATTGGTTAGTCTGCGGTTAATTGTCCAATGGTCTTGTATCCGGGCAAAGTTCTGGCGTTAGCCGGGGGCGTGGGCGGCGCCAAGCTGGCCTTGGGATTGGTTCGGGAATTGCCCCCGGACCGCTTGACCATCTCGGTGAACACCGGGGACGATGAGATTTTCCATGGGCTGCATGTATCCCCCGACCTGGACACGTTGCTATATACTCTAAGCGGAATTTCCAACCCGGAAACCGGTTGGGGCATCGCTGGAGAGACCTTTCACGCACTGGAAATGTTGGGCCGATACCAGGCCGATACCTGGTTTAACCTGGGTGACCGGGACTTGGCAACTCATATCAGGCGAACTCAGTTGCTCCGGGAAGGTGAAACTCTGTCCACGGTTACCGCAGAGCTTTGCCGCTGCCTCGGGGTGGGCCATCTTGTTGTTCCAATGTCCGATGCGCCGGTTCGAACTGTTTTGGAGACCGAACTTGGGGAACTGGCGATGCAGGAATATTTCGTAGGGCATCGCAGTGAGCCGGTCGTAAGTGATATTAAATACCGGGGGGCGGAGGCAGCGCTGCCCTCTCCCGGATTCGCGGCAGCCCTGGAAGAGGCCGGTCTGGTGGTATTTTGCCCTTCCAACCCTTTCCTCAGCCTGGGGCCAATTCTCGCCATACCAGGAGTACGGGAAACGCTGGCGCGGCCGGACCCCAGACGCCTCCGGGTAGCGGTCAGCCCGATAATCGGCGGTGCGGCGGTACGCGGACCGGCGGCCAAGATAATGGCCGAATTGGGGCACGAAGCCACTTGTGTTGGTTTGGCCAGACTTTACCGGGACGTGTGTGACGTATTCTTGATTGATGAGAAAGATGCCTATCTGGCGCCCGAAATTGACGAGTTAGGCATAAAAGCGGTGGTGGCTCCGATTATCATGGAAACGGAAGCGGATAAAATAGCCTTGGCCCGGCTTATATTGGAACTTGGAGGCAGCTATGGCTATGACGGATGAAAATAGAATCATCCCCATTATACCGATGAAGCCCCTTGCTGATTGCAAAACCCGATTGTCTCGCGAATTGACCGCCGAACAACGCGCCGACTTGGTTATCGGGATGCTGCGGCGGGTGATAATGTCTATCAAGGGCGCCTCAATTGATGTATTTTGGGTTGTAGGCGGCGATTGGCGTATTCGTAACTTGACTCGCAACTTTGACGGCCTTTGGTTTGAGGATTATGGCCGGAATTTGAACGACACGGTGGATAAGGCCTTTGACCGGGCGTCCCAGCAAGGATATTCGTCCCTCTACTTGCCCGGCGACTTGCCTTTCCTCAAGCCCAGCGACTTGACCAGTATGGTGCGGTCTGCCGGGCATGGCAGAAATATCGTCCTTGCTCCGGCCCGCCGGGACAGCGGCACCAACGGAATCCTGATTCCCCACGGCACTCCATTCAAACCAGAGCTGGGCAACCGCAGCTTTACCAAACACTTGGGCCAAGCGGGTAAACTGGGTATCTCCGTAGCCATTTGCTACAGCGAGGGCTTGGGTTATGACCTGGACATTCTGGAAGACATAGAGTTTTTTCAGCAGAGGGAGCCGGGGTTGCTCGATCGGTTGACGCCCCATAAGTCTCCAACAGGTCAGAACCAATTCCCCGCCCTGGGAGGCGCAGGTGGCACAGTCTCAATCTAACTCCAATCGAGACAATATTAGCTCGGCTGACTCCAATCCTGCATTGAAACTGGGTGTGTTGCTGCCTACCCGCGGGTTGATGCTGACCGATACACGTCCGCAAAGCGCCGACCGGATTATTGATCTGGCTTGCCGTGCCGAGAATGGCGGCCTGGACTCGGTATGGGTCGGCGACAGCCTCACGGCCAAGCCCCGGATGGAGCCTTTGACTACCCTGGCTGCCGTCGCCGCCCGTACCAGCCGGGTTCGCCTGGGCACTGCGGTGCTATTGATGGCCCTACGCCACCCGGTATTACTGGCGCAGACACTGGGCACGGTTGACCTCATATCCGGTGGCCGGTTGATGATCGCCGCCGGAGTTGGAGGCGCATTTAATGACGAACAACAACGAGAATGGGAAGCTGCCGGTGTCGCTGCGTCCCGCCGGGCCATTCGCCTGGAAGAAATGACCCAGATTATCAAGGGGCTGGGGAAAGAAGATCCGGTGACTTTTGAGGGAAAGCATTTCAATCTCGACTCCGTTGCCATTAGGCCGCTCCCGGTGCAGACGCAGGGAATACCCATATTCCTGGCTTGTCACTGGCGGGCCAGGGCGCGGGAGTCGCAGTTCCGTCGCGCCGCTCGTTTGGCCGACGGCATTATCTCGATCTCCGACACCCCGGAAGAGTACGCTCAAGTCGTTGAAAGCGTGTGTAACCTGGCTGCCGACCTGGGCCGAGACCCGGAATGCCTGGAACGGGTGATGTACCTGACGGTCAATATGGATGAGGACGTCCCCAGAGCCGAAGCCGAAGCCGAAAAGTATTTGCTGGGATATTATGGCGCAAATATCTGGGGAACCCGCTGGGGACCGTTCGGAGACCCGGAAAGAGTCAAGGGTCGAATTAATGAATATGTCGAAGCCGGCGCCCGAACCGTAATTGTTCGGTTCGCCTCTTTTGAACCGGAACGGCAACTAGACCGCTTTTTGGAAATAGTGGCGCCCACGTTCCAGTAGGACCAAGCTTTAGCTCCGGATAGATCGCCCGGCCGCCGAGCCGTCCGGCAAATCATCGCCAATGGAGGTAAACCCTTGTACCCGATAGACCTGACCGGGAAGAAAGGCGTGGTTTTCGGTGTCGCCAATGACCGGAGCATCGCTTGGGCCATCGCAAAAATGCTGGGCGATGCCGGAGCTCAACTGGCCCTGGTTTATCAAAACGACCGGCTGAAAGACCGGGTAGTACGCTTGGCCGACACCCTGGACAACGCAATTACTCTACCTTGTGATGCCTCAGATGATGAGCAGATTGAGTCGGCGTTCCAACAGGTTGCGGAGTCATTCGGGGATATTTCCTTCCTGGTGCACAGCATTGCCTACGCCAACCGGGAGGACCTGGCCGGCCGGTTTGCGGATACGGACCGGGAGGGATTCCGAATCGCCCTGGATGTGAGCGCCTATTCTCTGATACCTCTGGTGAAGCACGCCGCGCCCCTGATGAAAGACGCGGGCAGCATAATCGCCATGACCTTCCAGGCTTCGCAGAAAGTGTACCCCGGGTACAACGTAATGGGCACCGCAAAGGCAGCCCTGGAACACGGCGTACGGCAACTGGCGGCTGAATTTGGCGAGCAAAACATTCGGGTAAATGCCATATCCGCCGGGCCCCTGGATACGCTGGCGGCTCGGGGAATCCACGGCTTCCTGGACATGAAACGGGTACATGCTGAAAAAGCGCCCCTACAGCGTAATATCACGACCGAGGAAGTGGCGAAGACGGCCCTTTTTCTTTGCAGTGATTTGTCCAGCGGAATCACCGGCTCGATCATACCGGTGGATGCAGGCTATCACATCATGGCGGTTTGACGGCCCCGGTCTAGCGGTACCGGCGTTGACTCGCCGGACAACTATGCGGTATCGTCGCACAACGCTTCACTACTAATCGACAAACCGAGGCATTTGTGGGAGGCCCTCCGGCGCCTGTCGGTATCAAATGGCTTCTAGCTGCCGTTGGTCCGCTGCTTCCTGTTCGGCCCGCCCCAAGCGGCCATAGGCTTCCGCCCGATGCTTCAGGGCCAGCTTGTAGCTGGGATCCAGGGCAATGGCTTTGGTAAACTGGTCCACGGATTCCTGAAAGCGTTCCTGGCTGAACAGGGCAATTCCCCGCTCGGTCAAACTTGCCGCAGTTGGAAAACGCCGAACCGTCGGCTTTTGAGGCTCGGTTCTTTCGGCTCTTTCGTCCCTCACTATTTTGGCTGCAGCCGACTCGGTCTCCGAGGCGAAGACGGGTTGTGCTGAGGGCGTGTCCGGTACTGAAGCCGGTTCCGGTTCCGGTGCAGACTGAACCTCGGTCGCCTCGGCGGTTTCCGCGGTGGGCTTAAATGGTGATTCAACCTCCATTTCCGGAACGCCTGGGGTCGGGTCCATTTCCGGTTCGCGGTGGATTTCAGTCGGCGCCGGGGTGTGCTCAGCGGTTTCCGCTCCTGCCGTAACTTCGGTATAGGTTTTGGAAAGCTCCCAACCGCAATTTACGCAAAAGTTCAGCCCGCCCGGATCGGGAGCGGCGCAACGAGGACATGTTGCCTGGTTTTGGGAACTGTTTCGGCGGAATAGCGGGCTCTTATACAACAGCAGAAAAACCAGCGGGGCCATTACGACCAGTCCCAGGAAGTCGCGGCTATATTGCCAGGTAGCGGCCATCAGCAGTACCGAACCTACGCCCCAGACCCAGGGATTCAATCCTTTCAATCGGGCAAGGCGGACGGTCCAAAGCACTATCACCGCCAGGGAAACGACCATCAAAATGTCTGCCATAGATGGAGTCATGCCAGCCGTCCTCCGCAATTACTCGTCATACATTCTATTCATACAAATGCGCATTCCACTTTTGTGAGAAGTTTTCGGACTCGGCTCAAATTAAAGGATACACTGTAGCGGCAAGCTAGACAATGGCCCATGGTACAGCGTCACCTGGCCTTCTGTCTCTGTTGCAACGTTCCGGGTATCCGGATCAATGCAATTCTAAGGCGGGCACCGGCAGGATGCCCTTGACCGGGCGGTGCTTTAAAGAAATATTATCGGTGCTTGAGGAGTAGCTGGTGGGGAGCTGACTATATCGCTCTTGAAGGTTCCGTGAAGCGCAACTAGTTATCTATCTGGCCGCCAGTTTTTGGGGGTTCCGAAAATTGCAAGAGAGGAACAAGAAGGCCAACTCCCGACGTATCATACGCTTACACAAAAGGAGAGAGTCGTATGAAACTCACGTTTTCGGTACTCAAGGAGGATGTAGGCTCAATTGGCGTTCATACCAAACCATCAAGGCGAATGTTGGAGGCGGTGGAGTTGGCGGTAGCCGACGCAATTAGCAGCGGCTTGCTTATCGACGGTTTCGTTGGGCATACGGGAGACGATATCTGCATGACTACCGCCTACACCCAGGGTCCAAAAGATACGGATATTCATCAGATTGCCTGGGCTACTTTCCTGAAAGCTGCCGACATCGCCCGAGAGTAGGGCCTCTACGGCGCCGGGTAAGACCTGCTAGTTGACGCCCCATCCGGAAACATCCGCGGCGCCGGGCCGGCGGTGGCTGAGGTAGAGTTTGACCACGACCCGGTTAAGACCAACCCGGTTCGCCCCGCCGAGTCCTTTATGGTGTTGGCAGCGGACAAGTGCGGCCCCGGAGCCTATAACCTGCCCGTGTTCCTGGGCTTTGCCGACCCGATGTATTGCGCCGGGCTGATGCTGCCAAAGATGGTCCGGCGCGGCAATGTTGTCTTACGGGGAACTGGAGCATTCCGGTTTCCGGCAGAGCATCGGCGACCTGGTGGCCCGTTTTGCCTTCCGCAACGGCCACGAAGCCGAAGTTCCGGCGAAGGCGGTTACCGCTGACGACCAGGGACTTTCCCCGGCAGCCAATTCAAAATGCCGGCCAGGGACGTAATCATCCCTGGCCGGCATTTTTGAGTGAGTGAATTGACTGAGTGACTGGAAGGGTTCGGGTTTTAGCTATCACCCTTCTACGCCGAATATAGTCCGGTGCTAGCCCCGCAAGGCGCCGTGGCGTTCCAGGACGCGGGCCAACTCGGCGATTCCCGCCGTAATCGTCTCCACTGGAGGGTACCCGAAGCATAGGCGCATACAATTCGCCCCGCGACCCTCCGGGGAAAACATGGTGCCGTTGTAATAGCCCACGCCTTCATCAAAGGCCTGGTCCTGCAATCCGGCCAAATCGACACCTTCGGGTAGTTCCAGCCAGATATAGAGGCCCCCTTCCGGCTTGGTCCACTTGGCGGCGTCACCGAAATTCTCCCCGAGGGCAGCCAACATGGCGTCTCGCTTGACGCGCAGGGCCTGATTCTGGTCGTCGATGTGCTGGTCCATTTCATTCCTGGAGTATTCCTCTACCGCCAGGGCCGCAAACTGGTTTACGCCGCCGCCCCCCTTAAAGCTCATGGTGTGCCGCATAACTTCCGGAGGCGCCACCAGATAACCCAATCGCATCCCCGGAGCTATAATCTTGGAGAAAGAGCCGACGTATAGTACTTGGCCGGTACCATCCAGGGAATGGAAGGAAGTAACGTCTTCGCCTTCAAACCGCAAGTCAACGTAACAATCATCCTCCAGCACCGGCACGCCATACTTCCGGCTAATTTCCAGAACTTTGATGCGACGTTCCAAACCCATCGTCCATCCCAGGGGATTTTGAAATACCGGAATGGTGTAGAGGAACTTAACCCGCTTACCCTGGGCGGACAGGGCCGCCATGGTTGCCTCCAGTTCTTCGGGAATGATCCCTTCGTTATCACACTTGACGCTGCGGACATCCGCTCCGAATCGGCGCATGGCGCGCAGGGTTCCCAGGTAAACGAACTCCTCGGTCAGGAGCACATCACCGGGGTCGGTCAGGGCAGCAATCAGCATCGAGATGGCCTCGCCCGAACCGGAGGTCAGGACAATATCATCCGGGCTAACCTTCATGTTCCGGTCCCGGGCCAGTTTTTCCGCCACCCAATCTCTTAACGAGGGCAGGCCGGCAGCCACCGGGTATAAGGCCAATCCGCGACCTTCCCGTTCCAGAGCGGTCTTAAGCGAATCCGCCAAACCCTCCAGGGGCAGGCTTTCCGGGTCTGGGTAGGCCACCGCAAAGTCGTACTTGGCATACCGGTTTTCCGACCTCGGAACCGAGACCGAGTTCCTGGAGTACATACCATCGTAACTAAAAGAGTTCGAGGTTGCCATTCCGGTACCTCCTATTGTTTCTGGTCTTACCCAATAATCGACTATTCCACTAGCCGGAGGGACAAGTCCCTGAGTTGAATCGGGTCCACCGGGGACGGCGCGCCAAACAGCAGGTCGGAGCCGCTTTGGGTCTTGGGAAAGGCGATTACATCGCGTATTGAATCGGCCCCGGTTAGAATAGCTACCAGCCGGTCGATGCCCGGCGCTATTCCCCCATGGGGAGGGGCGCCGTATTCGAAGGCTTCCAGTATATGGCCGAACCGTTCCTCAATCTGCTCCTTGGTGTAGCCGAGGATACCGAAAATCTTTTCCTGGAGATTTCGTTGGTGGATGCGGATACTTCCGCTTGCCAGTTCCGAGCCGTTACAAACCAGGTCATAGGCCTGGGATTCAATATTGCCCAGTTCCTCCCCGTCCAGCAACGCTTCCTTGCCGACGCTGGGGGCGGTAAACGGGTGGTGGGAGGAGTCCCAGCGAAGACTGGTTTCGTCCCACTCAAACATAGGAAATCCGGTGACGAACGCAAAAGACAGCACGTCGTCATCGATCAACCCCAACTTTTCCCCCAAATAGTTTCGCATGGAACTCAACCACAGGTTTACTCTTTTGGGCGGACCGGCCATCAACAGCACCAGGTCACCGGCTTGGGCTCCCATTCCATTTGCCAGACGCAAGCTCCAATCCTTTGGCATCCGAAGGCCCGGCGAGAGCAAAATATTTTCCTCGGGCAGATCCCCGAGTGGGCCGTCTCCCTGAAAGCGAACATGGCTCATTCCGCCGGCGCCGAACTCCCGGGCTGTTTCCTCCAGGCGGCGCATATCGGAGCCGGTGTAATGGGCCTGCCCCGGGGCCACCAGCCCCTTGATTATCCCCCCCTGTTCAATGGTGGACGAAAATACCCGGAATTCGGTTTCTCCAGCCAGGTCGGTTACGTCGGTCAATTCCAGGCCGAAGCGCAAGTCCGGCTTATCGCTGCCGTAGCGGGCCTGGGCATCGTTATAGTGCAGACGGGGAAACGGCTTGACCAGTTTCTTCTCCGGAGTCAGAGCTTCAACCATGCCGGTGTAGAGTTCCTCGGCCAGTTGAAGCACGTCTTCCTGCTCTACAAAGCTCATTTCCAGGTCAAGCTGGGTGAATTCGGGCTGTCGGTCCGCCCGCAAATCCTCATCCCGGAAGCAGCGGGCAATCTGGAAATATCTCTCTACTCCAGCTACCATCAATAGCTGCTTCAGTTGCTGGGGGGACTGGGGAAGTGCATAGAAACTACCCTTTTGCATCCGGCTGGGGACCAGATAGTCCCGCGCACCCTCCGGCGTACTCTTTATCAGGATTGGAGTCTCAATTTCCAGGAAATCGCGGGAATCCAGAAAATCACGAATGTACTTGACGACTTGATGCCGCAGGGTCAGGTTGCGCAGCATTTGGGGGCGGCGCAAGTCCAGGTAGCGGTAGCGCAGCCGCAAACTTTCGTCGGCATCCACATCGTCGGTGATGTAGAACGGGGGAGTCAAAGAGGGATTGAGCACCGTGATTTCCTCAGCGATGACCTCAACAGCTCCGGTTGGGATGGACGGGTTCTCCGACCCGGGAGGCCGCCGTGACACCGTGCCTTTAACCTCAATAACCCATTCAGAACGCAGTTGTTCGGCGGTTTCGTAAGCCGCCGGTGACAATGCCGGGTTGAATACCACCTGGACCAAACCGGAGCGGTCCCGCAGGTCAACGAAAATGATTCCGCCGTGATCGCGACGCCGGCTTACCCACCCGGCCAGGGTATGATGGCGGTCTATTTGAGCTTCACCAAGATCGGTGCAATTTGCGCTTTTCAGCGTTGGCCTCCTGTTTCGGGCTTTTGGTTCACCGCATAGCTGCGGGAGCGTCAGAAGCCGGCGAATCTCTCAAAAATGCTTTCCGTCGGCCCTTCCTGACCGGCCAAGGCTTCGGCTAGGGAATCGGCTAAGGCTCGCGGCTCACTGACCGGCGGAAAACAGACCGTGTCCAGGCAAATGTGCGCCTGAGCTAATTCTCCGGGCTGGCCGACGGCGCTGGCCTTGATTATAAGGTTAGGTTGGCTGAGCCGGGACGCCGCTTCAATCAAGGCTTGGGTAGCAGCCTCGCCGGGCAAACCTTCAATGGTTATTTCCACCGGGGGATTCAGGAAGAGATTAACGGCGGTTGCGAAACCGGCGGCGTGCTCTCCGTAGTCCCGGTTGGCTTCCACAAAGGCGCTTAAGGTGTTCTCCGCCCGCAGTTTATATTGGTCGTCTAAGGTTGCCTGGTGCAGTTTTAGTAAAGCAGTGGCGGCTAAAACATTATCCGGCAACGGCTTTTCCCTGATTCGCAAGTAACCTATCGCTTCCGGGTCAAGCTCAGTGTCAAAAAAGCCCCCCTTGACCGGGTCATAAAACCGTCGATCCAGCTCCGAGGCCGCATCCACGGCAAGCTGCAAGTAGTCCGGCCTCTGGGGGCAGGAATTATAGGCATCTACCAGGGCATTGAGCCTGGCTGCCCAGTCGCAAAGCATTTCGCCGGCCCCTGCCAACTGCTCTGAAGGGGCTGCCGACTGGTCAAACACATGAGCCGGTCGCCCGGTGGTGGAATTGGCCGGAACGACATCCAGGTTACCCGATTCTACCGGGATGCTGCCGGAAGGAACTGCCAGAGAGTCCACTAGATGCACACCCAATGCGGTAAGTTCGGGCCGGGGTAGTTTCCAGGCCGCTTCAAGCAAAAGGGAAGCCGCCTGCAAGGTCCAATGGTAGTAGGAATAGGTGTCTGCGGGCGGCGCCGGATGAGCGCGCCGGATTTCCGGCGGCAAGCTAAAATATTCGGAATGAGCGCCCTGGCTTCCTCTAAACCCGGCAGACTCTGCATCGTAAAAAGTGGTCAGCAGGAAATCAATCGTTTGCGTTGCCACCCGATGGTATTCCGGCTTATCCAATAGCAGAAAAGCATCCAGGAATACCCGCGCCAGGTTGATGTTGTCTTCCAGCATCTTCTCATGCTGGGCTTCAGTCCAATCGCTGGCGGCGCAATACCGGAAGAATCCCCCATCTACGGAATCATAAAGCTCCCCCAGAATCATTCCGTCCAAAGTTTTTTCCAGCATCACCCGGTAGAACTCTTCTCCGGTGGTTCTTAGCAGGTGCAGCAAGAATTGCAGGATGGGGGCCGAGGGAAACTTCGGCTCTTCGCCAAAACCGCCGAACCGAGCGTCATAGGCGCCGGTAATTCGCCGAGCTATCAAATCGACTTGCCGTTCCGTCAGGGCTTCGCCGGTTGCTACCCGATTTACAAATTCCTGCCGCTGACGTTGCAACTGGGCTGCCTGGTCATAAAGGCCCGGCTTATCCTCACTGTAGGCCCGCCGCACCTCTATGAGCATTGCCAGCAACTGGTCCGGCGGCAGGTAGGTGGCGCCGGCAATATATCCGCCATGCGGGGTGAGGAACGCTGTGGTGGGCCACCCACCGACGTTGTAGCGGGCGTTGATGTCCGGACGGTGATCATTGTCCACCTGCACCGGCACAAAGTTTTCGTTAATGAAATTCACCACATCAGGGTCAACATAGGTGGTTTCTTCCATTACGTGGCACCAATAACACCAGACCGCGGAAATTGACAGCAAGACCGGTTTGTCTTCCCTTTGGGCGCGGTCGAATGCCGGTTCGCTCCAAACCAGCCATTGAACGCCATTCTCCTTGCCCTTGCCGGGGAAAACATTTGCCATCGGTATTCGCTGCCTCTCCATAAATCTCGGTCTGCGCCAGAGACGCCGTGCCGGTTCACTGCCGATTGGTTGGCGTTGGCCCGGGTTTCGGTCGAAAAGTAGCTTCGGCGCGTGCCGAAGGCTCGACTAAAACATACGCTTGAATCGTTGGATTAAAGTAGCATAGCTACGGCCGATTTTCAATGATAGCCCGATAGTTCTTGGCCGGTTCGGGCTATAATGGAAGAGTGTTGCGGGCCATGGTGGGCGGCAAGATGGTGGCCGAGTTCGCTGGACAGACCAGTTTGGGGACTCTTTCCACCAACAGACGGCCAGGTTTTCCGGCGAGGTCAACAATATAGCAATACAGGTAGAACCCAGCCCGGTATTAACATAAGCTGCCCAAATAACGTAAATCTGATGCCCTGAGCCGATTCGTAAATATAATTGAAATAAATTGATAGGTTCCTGAAATTAACATTGCGACCGCAAGGTCATGACCGGCAGAACGTAACGGTGCGAGGCCGGAAATGGCCTGAACTGGGCTTGCAGCTGTTGGCCTGGCGGTTGCCAGCGTAACAGGGAGGATTAACGATGCAACAATTTGGTGGTCAACTGGTTCGGAATCTAACGTCTCACGAAATTGCCCGCGCGGTTAGGCGCGGTTGGTTGTTAACTGTCTTGGGGTTGGTTTCGGCCCTGTTCCTGTTCGGCTGTAGCACTCAAACAACCGAGTCGGTCCCGGAGAGTGCGCCACAAACGGCGCTTCTCGTAGAGTCGGCAGAGGGGGGGGAGGTGTCAACGGTTTCCGATAGCGGTAGAGCGGTTGTTTCTTCGGCGGAGTTGGTGGAAGAAAGCGCTGCTCCGGCGATTATAGAAACCGAAGCATCCGGAGAACCGGCTATTTCATCAATGACGGGGCCGGATGCTCTGACGATAGTGGCGGCTCAGGGGCAGGTCATAAATGATATTTACAACAAGGTCCTGCCCTCGGTGGTGCTCATTCGGGTGACCAAGAATTTAGGAGGAGTAGGAGCAGGGCCGGAAGCGCCGGAAGTTCCACGACTCCCTTTTCGCGACTCTCCGCCCCTTCCCGACGAATTTTATCAGCGTAGCGGCGGTTCCGGTTTTGTTTGGGACAATGAGGGGCACATCGTCACCAACCACCACGTAGTTGACGGCGCCGACCGGGTGATTGTAATGCTGGAGGATGGCACGGAAATGGAAGCCGTGGTCCTGGGCAGCGACCCGGACTCTGACCTGGCGGTGCTGGAGATACAAGGCATCGATGGGCCAATGCCGCCGGCCGCAGCGCTGGGCGACAGCGACGCTGTGCTGGTGGGACAGTTGGCGGCTGCGCTTGGTAATCCCTTTGGCCAGCAGTTCAGCATTACCAGCGGCATTATCAGCGGCGTCGGGCGTACCATTCGCAGCGGAAACAGTCCCTTCTCCATCCCCGAAGTCTTGCAAACGGACGCCCCGATAAATCCCGGTAATTCCGGCGGGCCGCTTCTGGACCGGAACGGTCAGGTCATTGGCGTGAACACCCAGATTATTAGCCGGAGCGGTTCCAGCTCCGGGATCGGATTTGCCGTGCCGATCAACATTGCAAAGCAGGTAATTCCCGCCCTCCTGGAAGAAGGGGAGTTTCATTATTCCTGGCTGGGCATCAGCGGGTCCGACCTTAGCCCGGATGTAGCGGAAATGATGGACCTTCCCCGAGAGACTCGGGGCGCACTGTTGATTGACATAGTTAACGAAAGCCCGGCTGACGATGCCGGATTGCGGGGCAGCGACCGGACTCAGTTGTTAGAAGGTATCGATATGCCCCTGGGCGGAGACATCATAGTTTCAATTGACGGCCAACCGGTCGAAGGCATTGATGACATAATTGCCTATCTGGTCGGCCACACCCGGCCGGGTCAGGAAATCACCCTGGAAGTGCTCCGTGAAGAGAGTCGGGAGGAAGTCCAGGTTACATTGGGAACACGGCCCGGTTCGCTGTAATGCTTGACTCGGAATAACAAGCTGTGCGGTTTGCTCGGCCCCTTATGGGTAACCCACCGGATTGATCAGTCGGGGCGGGATTTGGGAGTTCTTACGAATCCCCCTACAATCCCGCCCCCGGCTTTTTTGTGGAGGCCGGGATGACAGAGATAGTTGGCGGGCATGGCCGGCGGGGCAGCAATTCCCGGTTGTACTGGCGTTAAGGCCGGAATGGTACGTATAAGAGCCGGAGCCGGAGCCGGTCATTGACCCGCGCTCGTATTTGGCCTAATCTACACTATCCCCACCTTGCCGTATCAGTTGTTACTGATGGCGCACCGGGAGTCCCGCAGACCCCGGAAGCAGGTCCCGGAAATAAAGGCTGGAACGAGGTCAAAATGAAACGCGTCCTGTCGGTCATTCTGTTAGCTTTGACCGTGGTTGCCTGTTCTTCGGATTCCCCGGAGGCTACCGTTACTCCTTCCGGTTTGCAAATCGAGGAGCTGGTGGTAGGCGAGGGAGAATCGGCTCGCGTGGGGGCAACTGCCGTCGTTCACTACACCGGTTGGCTGGTGGACGGTACGAAGTTTGACAGCTCGGTGGACCGGGACTCCCCTTTTGACTTCGTAATCGGAGAGGGAAGAGTTATCAAGGGCTGGGATGAGGGTGTCGCGACCATGCGTGTCGGTGGAAAACGCAAGCTGACTATACCGCCGGACCTGGCTTACGGCGACCGGGGAGCCGGGGATGTGATTCCGCCGGGGGCAACTCTGGTTTTTGAAGTCGAACTGTTAGAAGTCAGGTAACGATATTCTCGAGATTAAGGCTGCGGCTTAGCATTCTATCTAGCGTCGATTACTCCCATAGTCTTTCGGGCAACCGGCGCGATACTAAATCGGTTACAGGTGAACAATGGTAAGAGCCAATTGGTACTCTGCACATCCAACAGCGTGTACCTGCAACGTTTGTGAAGAAAAGCGGGCCATTTCTCGCCGCGAGAACCGCAAGATAGGCCGGAACGAGAAGTGCCCATGTGGGAGCGGCCGGAAATACAAACGGTGCCACGGAAACTGAAGTCTTATCCCGACTACTTTCCCCCGGCGTAAAATTAAGTTTGGTCGGCGCGAGTTCCTTCCGGCTCTTCAATAACGCACGGGCTTTCTATTATAGCTGCCCGAAGTTGCTCCACTTCAAGCGGGTCTAGCAGACCTGTTCTTAAGGCTTCCACCGTCGTAGCCTTTCCGCCTTGGCTCCGGTCAACCTCATATAACGCGTTTATCGTAGCAAATGTCGCAGCCGCCGCTGCACCGTCGGACAGGCCGCCCCGGCCTGCTATCTCCCGAAGCTGTCAAGCCTCATCCAGGTAACCGAGCATACTGAGGCGATGTCCGATCCGCCAGATAGTGCGGTGTATTGGCTTCATTCCCTCGGAATCTCCTCGGCTTTTTGCGCAGAAAACATCCGTATCCCGGGCCGGGTCGTAGTTTTAGTTAAGGCTGGCCGAGTGGTCCGGCGATATAAAAAACCGGAAGGACGGATGAGTGTCGCATAAAAGTGTAGCTACAGTGTGGAACCGAAGTCGGTGACTGAGTTATTCAGTTGAATAACAGGGCCAACCGGCGACAAGAAGTCGGTGGTGCGCCTGACAGGAGTCGAACCTGCAACCCCTGGGTCCGAAGCCCAGTGCTCTATCCATTGAGCTACAGGCGCAAACTGGAGGCAAATGCTTGGGGCGAGCGACGGGATTCGAACCCGTGATCTCCTGTGCCACAGACAGGCGCCTTAGGCCTCTTGGCTACGCTCGCCTCGGTGAACCCTCGTTCCGGCCCTGGTCTCTTCCTGGCCCTACCTCCGATACCTTGGCTCGGCAGGGCGGAAACCGGAATCCGGAATCGATCAATTCTGGGGCTGCTAAATATATTAGCAAAAAGGAGGCCCCCTTTCAACCGGCCGGCCAGTACATCATAGCCCTTGGATTGTCAGAAGAAACCCGCTGGTGGGGAATAAGTCCTTCGACAAGTTCAGGATGGGCGGGAACACACCGGAATCAAGGGGTCTTCTCCCGGTGGTGTAGGCAGCCGAGCACAGCCTTCCGGCTACGGGGAGTGGGTGTTGGTAGATTAGGTTGAAACTTGATATTGAAGGGGGCAGCCAATATAATGCCGGAGGTGAATTCCTTTGTAAATCCCTTGAAATGAGTTCAAAATCTCCCTCTTTACCGAGTCTATTATTACTTTATTGATTGGAAGGTGCTTATGGGTTGGAAGACACTGACACTCATAGCCGTTCTTGGTCTTTTTCTGATTGGATGCGGTTCCAATACTCCAGCCAGCTCTACAGATGCGCCTGAAGTGGCGGCAGTCTCCTCGGAAAGTGCGGGAAGCGCCGCAACTGAGCAAATGCCCACCGCTGCGGCCGCCATTCAGGAAACGACGCCGGCTCAATCCGCTGGCGACGCCGGCGCAGTTGAAACGACGGGCAGTTCCCCCGTTGACAGTATGCCTGCGGTTCTCGGCACCCGCGCCGCCAACAGTGGCAACGGAATGGCAACGGACGGAGGCAAGATAACTCTGCTGTTCCGGGATCCGCCTACATTGGATCCTCACCTGGCGGAGGACAATATTTCCGGTATCCTGGTCAACGAGCTATTCGGCGGGCTGGTAACCATTGAGCCATTTAATTTTTCCGTGGCGCCCGATCTGGCGTCCAGTTGGGACATTAGCGAAAATGGCACCGTTTACACTTTCCATTTGCGGCCCGACGCCAAGTTCCATGATGGCCGGCCGGTCACCGCGCAGGATGTAAAGTGGTCGCTGGAGCGAGTCGCCGATCCGGAGCTGGTGTCTCCGGTGGTTGACCAGTACCTCAACGACGTTGTAGGCGTTCAGGCCAAGCTTCGCGGCGAAGCCGACAGTGTCGAAGGCGTTAAAGTTATTGACGACCAAACGGTTCAAATAACCATAGATGCTCCCAAGTCCTACTTCCTGGCTAAACTCACCTATCCCACTGCTTTTGTTTTGGACCGGACTAATGTGGAAGGCAACGAGGACTGGATTCGCAATCCCAATGGGACCGGGCCGTTCCGCCTCGCCCAATATGATGTGGGAGAAGTTATGCGGTTGGCTCGGAACGATTTCTACCACCTGGGTCCGCCGCACCTGGACGAAGTAGAGCTGCAACTCAGCGGCGGCTCCGCCATGATTATGTACGAGAATGATGAGATAGACGTTACCGGCGTCGGGCTGGCCGACCTGGAACGGATACTTGACCCAGGCAGCCCACTGAACCCCCAAGTGCAACACTACCCGGCGCGATTCACCATCAGTTATGTTGGCCTTAACGTCAGCGAGCCGCCCCTGGACGACCCCAAGTTTCGCGAGGCATTGAATCTGGCAGTTGATCGAGACAATATTGCGACGGTGGTTTACGATGGAGCGGTTCGTCCGGCCAAGAGCATCATTCCGCCGGGATTTCCGGCGTACAATCCGGATTTGAACCCGTATCCCTACGATCCGGAGCGCGCCCGTCAGGTGCTGCAGGAGTCCAAGTATGGCGGTGACCTGGATAACTTGCCTCGGATGACCCTCAGTATTTCCGGCAGCTTTGGGGCAGCGGTTCCGCTGGGTTTGGAAGTAATGCTCCAATCCTGGGAGCAGGAGTTGGGCATTCGGGTCGAAATCCAGCAGACGGAATGGGCCACTTTCCTGCAGGATGTTAACGCCAAGCGGTATCAGATGTTTTCCCTGTCATGGGGTGCGGATTACCCCGACCCGGAGAATTTCCTAGACCTCCTGTTCCACAGCGAAAGCGAGGGGAATCGTACCAACTACAGCAATTCCGCGGTCGATGCCCTGCTGGAACAGGCCCGGGTAGAACAGGACCAAACTGCTCGCTTCGAGTTATATAACCGAATTGAGCGGATGATTCTCGACGATGCTCCCTGGGTGTTGCTCTGGAATGACGAAGATTGGCACTTCCTGGTCAAGCCCAACGTTCAGGATTATTTGCTGCTCCCGCTGACTATTCCCAAGTTTCGCTATATACACCTTTCGCAAGGATAATAGGGTAATCTGAGACTGAGAGAGCAAGTAATTGGGTACATATATTGCGCGTCGGCTGCTTTGGCTGCCCGTCCTGTTGCTAATTGTGTCTTTTGTTACCTTTGCCCTCGGCCGTTTCGGGCCGGGGGACCCGGTGGAAATTCTGCTGGGCCAGCACTTCAGCCCGGAGGTGGCCCAGCGGCTTCGGGAACAACAGGGGCTGGACGACGACATAGTTACCCAATACACCCGTTATGTTTGGAACATAGCCCACGGAGACTTGGGGGAAAGCTATCAGTATAGAGGTCGCAGTGTAACTGAGCTTCTGAAGAAACGTATTTGGGTATCGGCTCAGTTGAATTTGGCCGCGCTTATTATTTCCGTAAGCCTGGGCATTGGCGCCGGTCTCTTTGCCGCCCTCCGGCAGGGCACTTGGTGGGATAGCGCCACCGTCGCGTTTGCCTTGGTCGGGCAGTCCCTGCACGTATTTCTCACCGTTCCCATCGTTCTGCTTATCTTCGCCCTGAAGCTGGACCTTCTACCCAGCCACGGTTGGGGCGGGTTCTTCTCGCTCCACATAATCTTGCCGGCCCTGGTGTTGGGTATCCCCGGCGTGGCAATCGTGGCCCGCCTGACCCGGGCAAGTACGCTGGACGTAATTGGTCAGGACTATATTCGCACCGCCCGGGCCAAAGGGCTGCCGGAACGGGTTGTGCGAATGCGCCATATTCTGCGAAACGCCTTGATTCCGGTGATGACCACGCTGGGATTTTCCCTGGCCGACCTGGCTAGCGGTTCCTTCATCGTGGAACTCTACTTTGGCATTCCCGGAGTTGGCTTGCTCACAATTGAATCTCTTTTCGCCCGTGATTATCCAATTATCATGGCCGTTACCCTGCTTGGAACTTCCCTCTTCGTGCTGGCTAACTTGATTGTGGATCTGATTTATCCGATATTGGACCCCCGCATCCGGCTGGGAGGTGATTACGTTGCGGGATGATTCTCAATTGCTGGTTCTGCCGGATAGTTCCCACCGCTCCCGGAGCTATTTGTACCTGTCCTTTCGTCGGTTGCTGCATAAGAAATTGGCGGTGGTTTGCCTCTGTATCATCACCCTGATGTACGGTTCAGGTATCCTTGCGCCGCTAGTTGCGCCCCACGGGTACAATGACCAGAACCTGGCGATAGTCAAACAGGGACCAAGTTTTTCTCACCCCCTGGGCACCGACCGGCTGGGCCGGGATATGCTGACCCGGGTTATTTACGGCTTGCGTACCACGGTGATTATTACCGTAATGTCGATAGTTACCGGCGCGCTGATATTGGGGATAACCCTGGGACTCATCGCCGGATATTATGGCCGCTTCGCCGACGGGCTGATAATGCGAGTCGGGGAAGTCACCTCCTCTTTCCCCGACATTTTCCTGGTGCTGATAATTGTGGCTACGGTCAAGCCGCGCATTCTGCAATGGGTGCGCGGCTTCGAGGATGCTTCCGGCATTGACTGGATTGTGCGGCTGGGAATCGTGGACTACCTGGTTATCTCCCTGGCGCTGGCTGCTTTTTCCTGGTTTGGCATGGCCCGGCTGGTGCGGGGTCAGGTGCTGCAGGCCAGGGAGAATCAATACGTGGAGGCCGCCCGCTCCACCGGGTCTTCGACGATGCGGATATTGGGCGTCCATCTGTTGCCCAATATCATAAGTCCGGTCATCGTATCGGTTTCTGCGGGTCTGGGCGCCATCGCCGGGGCCGAAATTGTCCTGAGTTGGCTTGGCATCGGTATTCAACCGCCGACGCCCAGCCTGGGAGTGATGATTTTCGAGAACGGCAACATCTCAGTGCTGCGCAGCGACCCGCACCTGACCCTGGTGCCCTCCTCGGTGCTGGTATTGCTCTTGTTCACCTTCAGTCTACTGGGTGACGGCGTAAACGATGCCTTCAATCCCCGCGCCCGTTGACGGCAGCAAGATGACGGCGCTTATTCCAGTTTATTGACCGGTTTCGGGGCGGGTAAATGCGGTGCAAATGCTTTGTGCCGACGCCGATGATTTGAGGGTTTAAATTCAAACCGGGGAACGACAGAATCGTTCCCCGGTTTGGTTTGTTGATCTTGAGATAGTGGTGCGCTAGCACATTGTTTGGCCGCTGTCTTGGCGACGAGTCCATCTACGTTTTCCGACGCCTGGCCCGTATGGCCGACAACATCGCCAGGGGGCTGACCATGAGTACCAGGAAGGCCAGCTCACCACCGGCTCGGTTCGACGATAAAGGAGCGCCGCACCCACCGGATGCAGTCCCAGAACCCGGTTCAGGTTGAGAGCTTGAAGAAACTGCCCCGGAGCTTGCAGGCTCGGAGTTCGGGGCGGCAGCGGCGGCAGGACCAGCGGCAGCGGCAGCGGCCTGGCCTGGCTCCGTCAACGAGGCCGGTGTGGACGGTTGAGTTGGGCCGGATTCTTGCGCCCTCACTGGCGTTGATTCGGTGGACGGCATTGAACCGGGCGCTGGTATTGGTTCGGAACTGGGCGTCGTTCCCGGAGATGAATCGGGTGGAGATGAATTGGGTATCGAAGTCGGGGTTGGCGCCAGCCGCGGTCGGGGGGTTGCCTCCTGGGGCGGGGGTAAGGGTTGAAGTCCCAGAGACTGACGCCAGGCCGAGTCAAGCCCGTATTGGTCGAAGCCGTAAACCTGCTCCAGTGCGTCGTCTATGTCCAGGGTTCTGGTGAGCGCCTGCATCAACTCGGCCATTTTGGCCTCTCCGTAGGTCGAGATCATGTACGTTACCACCGCCTCGCCCTGCACATAGACGATCAGGATTCCCTCCGGTGTGCCGCTGTTAGACTGCAAGTGCCATAAGGGGCGGATACGCCCCGAGGCCAGCGCCTGATTGAGGTTACGGTCATGGGTAAAGTCGCTGTACTCGGCCAAACCCTCGTTCAGCCAGGAAGGAACCTGAGAATAGGCCCGGCCCAGGGCGTCACCAACTAGTAGGTGGGTGAACTCGTGGGCGGTGGTGCCAATTACCCCCTGGTCTCCACTATGCACCAGCAGCACCCGCTCTTCATCAAAGGCCATGCCTTTGGTGATTAACTGTTCCTGAGTAGTCCGAGACCGGAAAGGCAGGGCCCCTATCATGTCCCGATAGTTATGGTAGGTGACGATATGCAGCGGGTGTTCCGGCTGGATGCCCAGCACCGGCCCCATTGATTCCAGGGTCGTCCTGGCCGCCTCGAGCACCACTTCGGCCCGCTGCTCAACCAGGGGATTGTTGTAATACACGGTAATTACCCCGTCGGAAACGGTTAACCATTCGAACCGGGTGTCCAGATAAACAAAGATAACGTCATCGGTGCGCAATACCCGATCAGCGGAGTCGCGAATCTCGAATGAGTATGCCATACGGGTGCCGGGGGGAAAGTAGTTATTGCCTCCGCTCAGCAGTTCGGCCGCTCCGCTAACGGTGGTGCCCGGCTCGAATTCAACCTCCCGGTAGGCGCTGCGGGTGGTTTGGCCGATAGTCTTCATGTAAACCCGTATTTCAGTAATTTCATCCGGTCCGGTAGCTTCAACAAAGAACTTCACCCGGTCGGGGTACAAATTCTCCACGCTGTGGGCCAGCACCCGTATCTCCCCTTCTTGTGCCTGTGCCGGACTTAACAACCCGAATGAGGCAAACAGGATCGAGCCGGCAATTCCGGCCACAGCAAAAATAGTCAATAGCAAACGCATTTTCTTTCCTCTTGGTTAGCATCCCGTATTTCGCTCTTTAGAGGGGGTATTACCCGGTAGCATATCTTAATCTTACGTTTTAACGTACTTGTCGGACTTATTGGCCGGCAACGATACGGTCGTCGCTGAAACGACTAATATAAACGGGACGCAAACCGTTCCTTTGCTTGACGAGGCATAGCCTTGGCCCTAAAATCGGTATTTCAGCAGTCTGGCGTAGAATAATCTTGCCAGGGAGCGTTTCGCCAGCGGAGCGCTCCTTAATTGAGGGCGTGGTACTTCTTTATGATGATGAAAGTGGGTCGCATCCCCTACATGATTTGCGAACCTTTTTACTTTGACACGGAACGCCGTGGGTTTCAACTGGTAGATACTATGCCTAACCGGGCGGCCAGCGATATTGACCAGGGAATCATAGACGCCGCGTTGGTACCTATCGTTGACGTTTTCCCGATGGAAGACCGGGTCCAGCCGGTCGGCGGCTTTTGCATCGCCAGCACCGACCGGGCCGGCAGCGTTTTTCTGTATTCCAAGGTACCCATTGAGGAGTTGGGCGGCGTCCGTATCGCCGTTTCCGACGAGTCAAAGACATCGGTGAAACTGTTACAGGTGCTGCTGGCCCTCAAGTACCAGGTCGCCACGCCGGAGTTGGTATCGCCTCAAGAGGAGCACGAGGCCTTCCTGCTCATTGGCAACCGGGGTTTGCGCCAGCGGCGGGGCGCCCGAGGGTTCCCCCACAAATATGACCTGGGCGAGGAATGGTTCAACTGGACCCGTCTGCCTTTCGTTTTCGCCCGCTGGGTTGCCCGCAACGACGTGGATTCCAAGACCCTCGCCATTCTGGAGGATACCCTTTATGTGGGGTTGGAGGATGGCGTGGATACTCTTTATCACACCTCCGAGCCGCGGGAGAATTTGTTGATGCTGCCTCGAGACATCGTTGATTACGTGCAGGGCATCCGGTACTACATCGGTATGTCGGAGCAGAAATCCATGCGCATTTTCCGTGAATACCTGGGGCAATTGGAAGCCTGAACCGGATTTCCTCCGATTTTCCATACTTTCCGTGAGTCAGGGATGCCGAGAGTCCAGGGGTTGTTAAACGCCGACACGCTGGCTGAAATACCCGGTATTGCTTGTTGGGAATGTTGTGCCCAAAGCCGAACCCGCCGGTTTTCGAAAGCCCCATTCCGGTAATTTGTTCCAGTTCGCTCTTCCCGCTCCGTCGCTAAAGGCCAAAACTTAGCCTAAGGCCCAGAATGGTAAAAATTACCGAACGCAGTTATGAGGCCACCGGGCGCCCAGCGTTCATCTGTGACTTCTCGCCTCCGCGCTCCCCAAATCTCACCCACTTGCCCCAGCCACCCTTGGAAGCCGATTTTCTCCTGGTAGCTTACAACCCGGGTCGGGCAGTGCGGGTTAATTCCGCCATGCTGGCCGCTCATATTCGGCAATCCACCGGAGTGGAAACGGCTTTTGCCCTGGTTACCCGGGACATGAACCGGCTGGCGCTCCAGTCCCATTTGTTGGGGGCGGAGCTGCTGGGATTGCAGAATGTGGTGGTTGCCCGCGGCGACTCCTCCCCTGGGAGCGGCTCGCAGCGGTTACGGGAGGTGAATGATTATCGGCCCACGGAGTTTATCGCTTCGATTGCCGCAATGAACCGGGGAATGGATTTTCGGGAGGCCAAGCTGTTGTCGCCGACCAACTTCTGCATTGGCGCTACTGCTGATTTAGGAAGGGGCGTCCAGCGTGAGGCGCGTCTGGCATACCGCAAGATCACGGCTGGCGCTCATTTTCTGGTTACCCAGCCGATCTTTGACCCAACCGCCGCGACAAGATTTTATGAGGCTTATGCCGATGTAGCTGGGGAGAAACTGACGGCTCCGGTATTCTTTGGCCTGCAAATCCTGGTACCAAACGGCGTTACCTTTGGAGCGGTACCGGAAACGATCCGGGGAGAGTTGGCCGCCGGCCGTTCGGGAGTCGAAATTGCCCTGGAACTTTGCTCCGGATTCCGCGATGCGGGTTTACATAACTTTTACCTGATCCCACCAATCCGGCGCGGCGGCGGTCGTGATTACGCCGCCGCCCAGGAGTTATTAGCCATAGCTAAGAGTTGGTAGGTCAGGAGTTGTTGGCGGTTAACTGTACTGTAGGAGATTTACCTGGAGTCAAACACTTCCTTGGCAACTCGCACGGCGTTGGCCGCCGTGGGCCAGCCGGCATAAAAGGCCATGTGGGTAATGACCTCGCCGATTTCTTCCTTGGTAACTCCGTTGTCCAAGGCGCGGTTAATATGCCCGCGCAACTGGTCGGTACGGTAAAGAGCTATCAGGGTCGCAACGGTGATCAGGCTTCGGTCCCGCTTGGACAGTTCCGGGCGTTCCCAGACATCGCCGAACAAGACGTTGGCGCTCAGTTCCGCCATTTTGGGAGCAACTTCCAGGGCCGGATTTGGGGTAGTCATCAGCATTCCTCCTTGGTGTTTTGGTGTTGGTTTGGGGTCCGGAAAAGGAAATTAGACGGCGCGGCTTCGGCCTGGCAGTATGGGTTTCCCTATATGGAATGGCCGAGGCCGGTTTACGCTATTGCCGGGATCAGGCCGGTGTGGGGGCGTTTGTACCCCAGGTCACGCCAAAATCCGCCCGTTCGACCACCTGGCCGGTGAAAGTCTCGGCGGACTGCGCGGCCAGCCAGGTAGCCGCCGGAATAACCAGGTTGGGCGCCACCATCGGAATGTGCGCCGTGCCAGGCCAATCTCCGTTTCGGTTCATCCAAGTATCAACCCGGCCTGGACTAAGCAGATTAACCGCAATGTTGTGAGGTCGGACTTCCTCGGCCAAACTCAAGAACATCCGCTCCAGGGCGGCCTTGCTCATCGAATATCCGACTCTGCCCTCTCGATATCCCCGGGCCGAGCCGGAAGTAATACCGATTATGGCCCCGGACTTCTGGGCAATCATTGATGGCAGGGCGAACTTGCACAAGAGCAGCGGCGCCCTTACATTGACTGCCAGGCAACGGTCAAACAGATCGATGTCCAAGTCAACTACCGGGGCTTCGCAATCTATTCCAGCGTTCGATATCACCACGTCGATTCTACCGTATTGGTCGAGGGTGGTCTCTACCAGAAGGCGAATATCCTCGGACCGGGACACATCGCATTTTACTGCAATGGCTTCCCCGCCGGCGCCCCGGATTGATTCTACGGTTTGGTGAATAGTTCCCGAGGCATAGGATTCAAACTGCGTGCCGGAGGGGGCATCCATTTCGCTGCGGGAGGCTGCCACGACCCTGGCCCCGGCTTCGGCCAGCCCCTGGCATACCGCCCGGTCAATTCCCCGGCTGGCTCCGGTAACAACCGCTACTTTGCCTTCCATGGACATATTGGACGCGATTAGGCGGCCGGCCGGAACTTGGGCAGGCTAATGGTGTCGGTCAGATCGTGAAAGACCACTTCAACGGCCATCCCGCACTTGATCACCGTCGGTTCGGGTTCTACTTCCACCAGGTTGGTGCAAATGCGGGCGCCGCCTTCCAGCTCCACTACTGCCGGAACATAGGGCACCATGTCCCTGAAGGCCGGAGTAGGCGCTCGGTGGACGATGCAGAAGGTATGTAACGTGCCCCGGCCGCTGCTCTGAATCCATTCCGTATTCCTGGAAAAGCAGTTGGGGCAAATGTCGCGGGGATAGAAGTAGGTATTGTCGCAGTCCTGGCAATGCCGGAGCCACAACTCGTGCTCTTTGCATTTTTCCCAGTAAAAGTCCGATTCCGGCTGGGGCACCGGTGGGGTTATCGGCGGCGCGGGCTGATTCTGTTGGGTCATCTGCTGCTCCTTGGTGTTGCCAGGCATTGGATGCTGCCGGGCAAGGTAATATCAGGTTTCTGCGCGGTTCGGTTGGCTCCTCAATAAGGGCGCTTTGCCGAGTCCTGTTTCCAACAGAGCATAAGGAGAAAACAATCCAGCGTCAAGCTGGTATGGGCCAGGTTGAGATAGTATCGTTGCCTTCGAACGGCCCCGGTTGAGCAACTCGGTCTCCACCTTATTGCCACTGCTGGAATTAGCGACTATCTTGGCAACGTGCGATATTATTATCCCTATATTTGGCTGCTAGCTGGGAGAAAGCGAAGATGCGCATAGCGATTATGGGCGCCGGTAGCATTGGCGGCTACTTTGGCGGAATGCTGGCCCGGTCGGGAAACCAGGTAACATTAATTGCCCGTGGAGCGCACCTGGCGGCAGTCCGAGAGCGCGGCCTGCAAATCCACACCGACGACGAAATTCTGACCATCCCCTGCAGCTCCACAATGCAGGCTACCGACACGCCATCGGAGGCCGGCGTCGCGGACCTAATCCTGCTCACGGTGAAGACCTACCAGAATGAGCAAGCGATACCCGCAATGTTGCCGATGGTTGGCCCAGAGACTACGGTCCTGTGCTTGCAAAACGGCATTGACAGTTACGTCGCCGCGGCCCAGGCGGTGGGGCCGGAAAAAGTCCTGCCCGGCGCCGCCTACATTGAAGCTGCTATGACCGAACCGGGCGTAGTCCGGCAGCAGGGCAGCGTGGTTCGCATTGTGTTTGGCGAGCCGGACGGCAGCAGTTCGGAACGAGGTCGTATCATCCTGGAGACTCTGGAGCGGGCCGGGATTCCCGCCGAGTTCAGTGATGATATCCAAAAGAACCTTTACGGCAAGTTCCTGTTTATCGCCACAATGGCCGGCGTGACATCGTTGTCCCGGGAAAGCATGGCCCAGCTAATGCCCCGCCCGGAGTGGCGACAGGTTATTGTCTCTTGTATGCGCGAGATTGAAGCGGTGGCTCGGGCCGCCGGAGTTAATCTGGATGCCGCCATAGTTGAAGATACCCTGGCCTACATTGAAGGCTCGCTTGACGACATGCACGCCTCAATGCACGCCGATATTGTGGCCGGTCGCCCGTTGGAGTTGGAAAGCCTGAACGGAGCAGTAGTCCGGGTGGGCCGGTCAGTTGGTGCGCCTACCCCGATTAACGACGTCATTTATGCGGCGCTCAAGCCTTTCGTTAAGGGAAGCAATGACCAAGGGCCCTGACCCGGTTGAACTTGGCGAGACGGCCCACGTGAACCGCTGACTTGCCGGTTGCAGAGTTGCCCCTACATGGCGGCGGGAGATTCACTCTAAGGAGAGCAGCGCGCATTAGAAGCACATTGCGCGATACCGAGTCCCAAGAACTTTCCAACTCCTTGCCTTTCTTTACGCGATCCATTGGCTGCCTAGCCGAAAGCGGCGAACAACTCGCGGGCTGCCAGCTTGTCCGGCAAGCCTCCGAAAGCCATAGAATAAAAGTCCGCGTAGCCCGCTAACTCCAGACGGTTGAAAACCGCCCTGAAATCGATGTTGCCCTCGCCGGGGTTTAGGTGAACTTCCTTTTCGCCGGTGTTGTCGGCCAGGCGCACCTCGCCGATACGGTCAATGCCAAAGGCATCCGGAAATCCGTCAGCATCCTCCGGCACCAGGTGGGCATGGTTTACGGTAAAGGCCCAACCGAAGCGCTCGGATGAAATGGCGTTAAAGTAATATCGGTATTCCTCTACCGTATGGGCCAGGTAATGGATTTCGGCGTCGTCCGGTTCAAAGTTTAGATTCTCCAGCAGCAGGGTTACCCCGGCTTGCTCGGCGTACTCTGTTGCCCGCTGCAGCCGCCCCAGAGAAGCGGTCTTCCGTTCTTCCAGCGCGCTGCTGAAGTGGTAACCGCCGTGGACTACTACACCGTGGCAGTTCAGCCGCTGCGCCAAATCTATATTGCCCTGCAAATAGCGGTCAACGGCCTCGTCCACGTGGGGGCGAAACTCCGCTATGTTGACCGATGATGCGGTATGCAATGTAAGGGTTATGTTGTTCACCTGGGCCGTTGCAAGCACCGATTACGCCCGGGAGCCGTCCCAATTATCCAGCCGATTCGGCCCTTGGTCCGCGTTGAAATCCAGGTAATGAAAGGCGTGCTCTGCCGCTGTTACCAGGGCATCCTCCAGGCGGGTAGTTCCGGCGTCGTATCCGATGCGGTCTCTTAATTCCATAAGGCTTATCCTACATTGACCGCCGCTCGACCGGTTGGCCGTTCAGCATTGTTGGGGGAGGTTAAAGTTTCCGCTGACCGAGTTTCCGGGTAGAAAGAGGGCGCCGTTCCCGGGAAATCCTGACAGCGGACGTTATTGACCTGGACCCGGCGGGTCGGGCATCTCAGTTTGAGCCAGGGTTGCCGGTATCCACTCGGCCAGCAATGCCTCCAGTTCTTCATGGCATTCCTCCAACCGATGTTCTGCTCCGTCGTACAGCACCAGCCGCTTTGGCTCTTTGGCCCACTGGTATATCTGCTCTCCGCAATAGGATGGTAACCGGGTGTCGCTCTTTCCGTGGACCACCAGCAAGGGCCGAGGGGACAGCATTCCTACCATCCTGGCTCCGTAGGTTTGCGGGGACAGTGAGGCTACTCCGGCCACGTGCGAGCTAACCGCGCCCGCAGCGATTACCGTTGCGCCGCCAAAGGAATGCCCAACCAGGACTACCGGATCGTGGCCCAAGTTTTGAAGATAGGTGACGCCGGCCAGCAGATCAAAGACGCAGTCCGGGAATAGGTTGGGCAGGCGGTAGTCAAGGCGAAGGGACGTTATGCCCTGGCTGCACAGGGATTCGGCCATACTAGCGTAGAGACCTTTTCCCGGCCCGCCAAAGCCGCCGCGGGCCCCGCAAACCCAGATTATTCCCTGCTTTGATTCGGGGGCCGGGTGCAGGATAGCATCAATTGCGCCGCGGTCGGTAACAATGGAAAGCCCTTCGCCGGTATCTCCTTGAGGCAGCGGGATTTCGCGCACTTCCTGGATTTGGGGCTTCAGGACACCGTCCCTGCGGTCGTCGGGAGTGTTTTGCGCTTCGGCTGTCATAGTTCCCCCCGGTTTTAATTTGGGACATAATCTTGCCCGACTTTCCCTTTTTGGTCGGTTAGGATCGCCAAAGAAATCCTAGTTTAATGGGGGAGAGTTGTCCACCGGCGCTCCGGCCTTCCCGCCGCCAAAGCGCCAAGATGGTCGAACCGCTCCGGCCCAATTTCCACTCGCCGGAAACAACCCCCCCTTTCCGCCGAGACTCAACCTCGCCTTGTCAACACCGGGCCGGCTGGTTATGATTCAATCCGGCGAGGCGATGGCATAGTTAAGTACGGCGTATTGTCGGATTAAAGCGCCATTCCGATATTCACATTTTTAACTGGCCGCGCCAAGAGTCGGCCAATAGCAAGAAGTTCAGGTCAGGAGGAAACTAATGGCGAATACTCCGATTGACGGAATGCTGCCGGTCAACGGCTTGAATTTGCACTACCGGGACTGGGGCGGCAGCGGGAAGCCGGTAGTTTTGCTCCATGGCCTGGCTTCTACCTGTCATATTTGGGATTTGGTCGCCCCACTGCTGGCAGCCGACTTTTCGGTTATTGCCGTGGATCAGCGGGGACACGGGCACAGCGACAAACCGGAATACGGCTATGACTTTGCCTCGGTGTCCAGGGATTTGCTGGAGGTAATCCAGTCCAAAGGATTGGAAAAGCCGGTAGTTGTTGGGCACTCTTGGGGCGCCGATGTGGCTCTGGAGTTTTCGGTGGCTTATCCTGACGTGCCCCGGGGTATTTGTTTCGTGGATGGGGGTATGATTGAACCGTCGGCCCGTCCCGATATGACGCTTGAGAAGGCGCGGGTGGATATGGCCCCGCCGGATTTCACCGGAATGACCCTGGATCAGTTTGTGGAGCGGTTCCGCTCTCGAGAACGCCCGTTTCCTCTACCGGACGAATTTGAGGAGGTATTGCTGGCTAATTTCCAGGTGTTCGAGGATAACACCTTCCGGAGCCACCTCAGCCGGGATAATCATCTGCGGATTATTGATGCCCTTTGGGAACACCATCCACCGCAGCTCTACTCCCGAGTACCTTGCCCGGTATTAATTCTTTCGGCCCGGATAAAGAGCGACCCGACAATGGCGGAGCGGATAAGTCGGCGCCAAAAGTCCATAGCCGCCGCCAAAAGCCTCCTGCCAGTCAGCAAGACCGTTTGGCTGGAAGACAGCATCCACGATGTACCGGTCCAGCGGCCCGAATTGGTTGCCGGACTGATCAAGGAACATATAGACTCGGGCTTTTTTGGCTGAACTCCTACCGTTCGACCATCTATCTGTGATCCGGCTGTCTTTGCCGCGCTCGCCAGGACCCGACCATCCACTTGCACTGATAAACTCCTTAGTTTGACAGTGGGAAAGGCCAGGTTTACACTGCCGTTCAGATATACCTCGGGGTAAGGCTGCTAATATCGTGTGTTGAGGCCCAGAGAAACTATTAGAGGAGAAATAATGTAATGGCTACCGTCGGAAGCGGCAAATATACTTACGAACTGATTCAAGATTGGCCCAAGCTGCCCGAAGGGGAATCTCTGGGCATTGTCAGCGCCGTAGCCACCGATTCCCAAGACCGGGTCTATGTTTTCCAGCGTCAGGATCCTCCGGTCATGATCTTTGATCCGGAAGGGAACTACTTGAGCTGTTGGGGCATCGGCGCCATCACCGACCCTCACGGCATTACCATCAGCGACGACATCGTTTATATTACCGACCGCTCGGACCAGGTGGCCGTCAAATTCACCCTGGACGGCAAACCGCTTCAGGTAATCGGCAATCGGGGGGTACACTCCGATACCGGATGCGAAAGGCCGGGTGACCTGGTGCCCCGCGCCGCCGGCCCCTTTAATTATCCCACCGAAATGGTGCCCAGCCCCTCCGGTGACCTGTACATTTCCGATGGCTACCGAAACAGCCGGGTACACCGATTTACCAAGGACGGCCAGCTAATCGGGTCCTGGGGGCAGCCGGGCAAAACCGAGCCAGGCCATTTTCACTTGCCCCATAGCGTTCTGGTGGACCCGGACGGCAAGGTATATGTTTGCGACCGGGCTAACCGGCGCGTGCAGATATTCTCTCCCGACGGGGAGTATATTACTTCCTGGACTGAAGGAATGGGCGGTCCCGATGACATTTCCCGGGACCAGGATGGGGTCTTTTATGTGGCAGAGCAGGAAGTTGACGGTGGCTCTCCCTATGTCAGCCTTTGGCAGGCGGATGGTACGCTGATCACCCGCTGGGAAATTCGTCACGCCCACGGTCTTTGGGTGGATTCCAAAGGCGATATTTACCTGGGACTGACGACCAACCACAGCGTTGACAAGTACGTGCGCCAAGGCTAGAACGTAAGGGCCTGCTGTCCTACAAAACGGGCCTGAAGGCCCACCGCAAGGGGAGAATTTTGACGATGGCTATTATTAATACCGATAAACACGACTACGAACTGGTCCAGGATTGGGCCAAATTGCCGGAGGGGTGGACTTTCGGCGTGGTAAGTTCCGTTGCCAGTGACTCCCAAGACCGGGTCTATGTTTACCAGCGCAAAGACCCGCCTATTGTCGTTTTTGATTCTCAGGGCAACTATCTCAATTCCTGGGGTATTGGCGCCTTTAATCTACCCCACGGTTTCTGCATCGTTGACGACGTGATTTATCTAACTGACCGCGAGGATTCGGTTTGCCTGAAATATACGCTGGACGGCAAGCCGCTGATGGTCATTGGTGAACGCGGCGTCCACTCCGATACCGGTTGCGAGGGTGCGGGAGACCTGGTGCCTCGGGCTGCCGGCCCCTTCAACTATCCTTCGGAGATGTACCCGTCACCCTCCGGCGATATTTACGTGTCGGACGGTTATCGAAACAGCCGGGTTCACCGATTTACCGGGGACGGTCGGCTCATCGCATCCTGGGGGGTGCCTGGCAAGGGCGGCCCCGGCGAGTTCCACCTGCCCCACAGCCTGTTGATCGACGAGGACGGGTTGATTTATGTTTGCGACCGAGAAAACAGTCGGGTTCAGGTGTTTACGGCAGAGGGCGAGTTTCTTAATATGTGGACCGATATGACCCGGCCCAACGACATCTCTCAGTCGTCCAACGGCGACTTCTACATTGCCGAGTCTTCGCTTGAGGGTTCAACTCCGGGCATCAGCGTACGGGATAAAGAAGGCCGGTCTCTGGCGCGGTGGGATTCCCGCTCGGCGCATGGTTTGTGGGTGGACACCCAGGACAACGTTTATCTTGCCCTGACCGGGGCGATGAGCGTGGACAAGTACGTCAAGCGGTAACCTGGCAGGGTTGCTCTAAACCTATTGGAAGAAAATCGGTAAGACCCCGGCAATCTGTTGCCGGGGTCTTATTTGTGCCTGATTAAGCGAGATTTGCCGAACCTCAAGGTACCATTAAGGGCTGCCCTAATTTTGGCGGACGGGGATGCTTTACCGGGGGAATGCCTCGCGGACCCCGCCATCTACCGGAATCATGGCTCCGGTGGTCTTGGCGGAGCGCTTGGAGGCCAGGAATAGTACCGTCTCGGCCACGTCCTCGGCAAAGACCCGCGCCTTTAATAAATTTCGTTGCTGGTAGAACTCTTCCAGCCCCGCTACGGTCACACCGTGAGCCGCGGCTCTCTCCTGCCGCAGTTCTTCAGACCATAGCTGCGACCCCTGGAATATGGCGTCCGGATTGACCACGTTAACGCGGATGCCGAATTGACCGTTTTCCAGGGCCAAAACGCGGGCCAGTTGGACCTCGGCGGCCTTGGCGACGCTGTAGGCTCCGAACTCTGCCCCGGGCGCCGGTACGTTCTTGGTGCCGATATAGACCATGCTGCCGCCGAGACCCTGCTCTTTCATCAGCTTGACCGCCTCCGCAGCTACCAGAAAGTGGCCGGTGGTGTTGATGTCCAAGGACCGTTGCCAGACTTCCAGGGAAAGGGCGTCGATGGTTCCTACCGGGGCGATGCCGGCATTGGATACCAGGATGTCGAGTCCGCCATAAGTGCGGCGCAAAGCCTGAAACACTTGCTTGACCTGGTCGCCATCCGCTACGTTCATTGGAAAAGCCGCGGCCCTTTCCGGCCCGGCTGACCGGTTAATCCCTCTGGCTACATCTTCCGCGCCGTCGGCATTCAGGTCGGTGACAATCACGTGAGCGCCCTCGGCGGCCAGCCGCTCCGCGATAACCTTGCCGATACCACTGGCCGCGCCGGTTACCAAGGCCACTTGACGGGCCAGTTCCTTCTCCGGAGGGGCCAGGGTCAGCTTGTACAGCTCCAGGGGCCAATACTCAGCGTCGTAAGCGTCTTTGGCGGTCAGGGAAGAATAATCGCTGACCGATTGGGCAGTATGCAGCACGTTGATCGTGCGGTGATAAATGTTGTTGGTTATCAGGGAAGCCCGGGCGTCGCGGCCCGTAGTCCACATGCCTACGCCGGGCAGGAGAATTACTCTGGGAAAGGCATCCAGCATGGAGTCTTCGCCCGTTGTATTGGCCTGATACCAATCTGCATATTCTTTGGCGTAATCGGCCATACTCCGCCGCAACTGCTCCATGACCGCAGCCGTATCTTCCGGGTCGTCAACCTCCAGCCACAGGGGTTTACGCTTGGTATGAATCAGGTGGTCGGGAGTGGCCGGCCCGATGCTGCTTAGACGCTTGCCCTCGGTGGAACCGATAAAGTCCAAAATGTCCGGAGCGTCATCGAAGCGCAGCACGGCTCGATTCTGCTGGCTGACCAGACCCCGCAATGTCGGGGCGACGGCGGCGGCAACCTCTTTTCTTCGGTCGGCAGCCAGTGGACTCTGCCTCCAGCCGCCGAAGACAGTTCCAGTACCGGAAGCAGCGTACTCCTCGGCTTTGGTTACCAGGTCAATATGTCGGTCGTAGGCATCCTTGGCGCTGTCTCCCCAGGTAAACAATCCGTGATTCACCAGCACCACGCCGTCAAGGCGCGGCGATTCCTTAACGGCCAGCCCCACCAATTTGGATAATTGAAAGCCGGGACGAAGGTATTCCACTACCCCAATATTGTTTCCATACACTCGCTGCAGAATATCCTCGGCTTCCCGGTTGTTGGTAAGTCCGACTACGGCGTCGGCGTGCGAATGGGCGACGCACATAAAGGGCAGGAAGGCGTGCAGCAATGTTTCAATGGACGGGCGCGGCGAGTTGGGGTCAAGTACGCACCGGTCCAGGTAGTCCACCATCTCCTCGTCCGACATATCGCCGCGCTCAAAAACGGGCAGGACTTCCTCCAGCTTGAGCCGGGGAAACTGCCACCGCTCCATCGACTTCAAGTCCGAGCCGGAGCCTTTGATCCGCATAACCTGCACGTCCCGCCCCAGGAAGTCTTTCTCGGTAACCTTGATGGAGGTATTGCCGCCGCCCCAAACCACCAGGGAAGGATCAGCGCCGATCAGGCGGCTCATATAGACCAATTTATCCAGGTCGTTCAATTCCTGGGCCGAGCTTTCCGACCAAAGGTTGTCCATAACTTAAAACCTGCCTAAAGAAATGAGGTAGTCCCCAAAGTGCGTTACCGGCCTAAAGTCCCAGCAGCTCTTCCAGGTTCTTCCAAAGGATTCGGTCTTTTTCGTCTTGAGTCAGGCTTTCCAGTCCTTGTACCCAACCGGCGGGAGAAGGGTCCCAAGGCACGAAGGGATAGTCGCTGCCCAGCACCACTCGGTCTATTCCTACCCGGTCAATCAGAAAGCGCAGTGCAGTCTCGCTCATCACTACCGTATCGTAGTAGAGGCGGCGCTGGTAGGCGCTGGGCGGCTTGCTAATGTTTACCCGGGCTTCGGACCTGACTTGCCACCCCCGATCCATCCGGCCCATGCCAAAGCAGGCTGGGCCGCCGCCGTGGGCCACACACACTCGGAGGTCGGGACACTTTTCCAATATTCCGCCAAATATCAGGGTGGCTACCAGTAAGGTGTCCTCCAGGGGAACCCCGATGCTGTTGGGCAGGGCATAGCGGCTGGCCCGCTCCAGCATAATGTTATGTTGGGGTTGGGGGTGAAAGAACAACACCGCGCCCAAAGACTCGGCAGCCTTGAACAAGGGCAGAAACTCGGGTTCGTCCCAATTTTTGCCGTTGGCTACGGTGTCCAGTTCGACTCCCTTGAGTCCCAACATATTAACCGCTCGGTCCAGCTCTGCGATGGATGCCGCTACGTCCTGTACTGGGAGGGTTCCCATACCGGCGAAGCGTTTCGGCTCTTCCCCGACAAACGCGGCGATATCGTCATTCACTTCTTTGGCCTGGGCCAGACCGGCAGCGGAATCCAGGTGGTAACCGAAAACCTGGGTATGCAGCGACACGACCTGGACTTCGGTGCCCAAGCGGTCCATGTCCTCGATTCGTTCTTCCGGGGTGAACTTCAGCTTCGGATTGATGCCGACGCTCTTGCCCGGTTTTATAAAGAGGCTCTGTTTGTCCTCTCCCTCGTAGTGCATACCGTACCAGTCCTGGCCGGAATCCAGGGTAGCAAACATTGACCGGGTAAAGGTATGCGCATGAATGTCTATGCTTCGCATCCGGTAACCTCCCAAGGGTGATAGCTGGGGTAATAGCTTGGATCATAGCGCCAAGGCCAAGGGCCAATAATCCGGGTCCGGGGTTTTTGGACCGTCCGCCGGGTTAAAGGTCCAAGAGGCTCTCCAGGTTCTTCCACAGAATCAGTTCCTTTTCATCCTGGGTAATGTTTTCCAGGCCGAGTATCCAGGACACCGGCCAATCAAAAACCATATCGTAGGGCCAATCGGTGCCAAATAACACCCGGTCTGCGCCCACCGTGTCAATCAGGTAACGGAGAGACTCCTCGGTATAAACAATGCAATCGTAGTAAAAGCGCCGCAGGTATTCGCTCGGTGGTTGGGTGTTCTTGGTTGCCGACTCCGGCAGACCACGCCACCCCCGGTCCACGCGGCCAATACCGTAGCAGGTATAGCCTCCGCCATGAGCCAAGCAGATTTTCAGGTCGGGGCAAGCGTCCATTACGCCGCCCATTACCAGGGAAGCAAAGGTAACCGCCCGGTCGGCCAGGTTGCCGATAGTATTGGGCAGGTGGTATCGGTCGATACGGTAGTCAACGATAGTGTCGTCGCCCTGATGGAAAAGGATCAACGCCCCCATTTGTTCCGCCGCCTTCCAAAAGGGGAGAAATTCCGGTTCGTCCAGCATTTTCCCGTTGATGTGGTCGTTGATCATGGCCCCTTTGAATCCCATCTGGACCATGATTCTTTCCAGCTCGGCAACGGCCGCATTCACATCCTGCATCGGCAAAGTGCCCAGCCCGGCGAATCGGTCGGGCCAGCTCTTGACCATTTGGGCTATTTCATCGTTGGAATCCCGGGAGGTTGCCACGGCTATGTCGGTGTCGAGGCTGTAATTGTAAAAACCGGAATAAGGCGATAGCACATGGACGTCCACTCCCAGCGAATCCATATCCGTCATCCGCTCTTCGGGAGTCCACCGCGCCTTGGGAGGCAACCCGCCGCGCTGTTCGCCAATGACGGCAATCTCTCTTCCCCGAGCATCCTGTTCCCGCTTCAGGCTATGCCAGTCTCCACCGTTTTCCGTGGCTCTCCAGAAACATTGGGGAGTAATATGGGCGTGAATATCAATAGTTCGCATTTGTCCTCTCCCGTTAATTCGGCGGCAAATTAGGTTGGGCGGGATCCATCTTCACGGGATCCATCTTCATCGGTTATTCGGGGTGATAGAAAACCGGTATCAACGGTGTCCGGAACGAGAAAACCTGGTGTTACAAATCAATCAACGGGCCAATCAATTAATTCAATGGAAAAGGCTGCCGTTAATCGGCACGGATAAGGCGCCTTCCGAACGCTGTCGTAACTACCGGGGCTAGCCGAACCCTAGCATAGCTATTAACTCTCTGTCAATTTGGCCCGTTGAAGGTAGTAGAAGGAATTAACGAACCATGAGGCCGATCCTACCGCCGCCTATCCCGGCGATTGCCGTATTGGGGTGAATATCGTATATTGGGAACTGACTCAACCCGACGGGCAGCTAGGTGTAGGAAGGAAGGTCTGATGAAGATTTTATTGATTGCCACCAACCGGCATAATCGGCTGATGAGCCGAATGGACGCGCGGCCCTTGCCAATCGGCATGGCCTACATTGCGGGCCACGTGGACCCGGAGAGGCACCAATTGAAGGTACTGGACCTGATGTTTTCCGACAACTACCTGGCTGATGTGGAAACCACTGTTGCAGATTTCCATCCTGATTTGGTGGGCATTTCGCTCCGAAATTTGAGCAATCACAGCTATTTGGACCCCCAGTGGGCTTTGCCAATTACTAAAGAGGTAATTGACCGGGTAAGGGAAGTTTCCGGTGCCACGATAGTTTGCGGAGGGCCGGCGTTCAGCTTGTTGCCCAGGGAGTGTTTCAGTTATTTGGAACCGGATTTAGGCCTCGCCGGGGACGCCGGAGAGACCTTCGCCGAGCTGGCCGGTCGCTTGGAGATTGGTGAACCTTCTTACCTGGATTTGCCCGGGCTGGTGTATCGGGTTGACGGTCAAATCAGCTATAACGGGATGCGCTGCGCTTCTGAATTCTCCAAGCCCCCCCGATTCGATGACCTGGACATGGTCAGGTATCAACAGGCCGGATTCGGCATTGGCATTCTGACCAAGCTGGGCGATTTCAGCTATCCTACTTCGCCAAATGCCGAGCCTTCGGAGAAAAGCGCCTGGCGAGTCATTCGCCCGGTGGACGAGGTGGTCAGGGAAGTCAAGGAGATGGAACAGCGGTACGGAATGCATAAGGCATTCTTTATTGACAATGGCTTCAACGTGCCCCTGTCCCACGCCAAGGAGCTTTGCCAGGCCTTATCCGAAGCAGACCTGAAGCTGCGCTGGAACACTTGCCTGGCGCCCTTTAGTTGCGATTCGGAACTGGTCGGTATGATGAAGCATGCCGGTTGCGCCCTGGTGATAATGGGAAATATGCAGGGAGACGGACACGATGGCACATCCCTGGAGGAGCGACTGGATCCGCTGGTTGAAACTTGTCGCCTTTGCGAAGAAGGTGGACTGCACTACACCATCTCGCAACGCTTTGGCGAACCGGGCGAAAATCGGCAAACTGTGGATGAAAAGCTGGGTTTTCTGCGCAAGATCAACCCCTCCATGGCCAACCTGCGGATTGGCGTGAGTATTATGCCGGGCACCCGGGAAGCTCGCTTGGCTCAGGAAGAGGGGATGATTGAGGACGAAGCCGAGTTGATTCGTCCCACTTTTTACCTTGAACCTGAGGTGCGGGGTTGGATTGTTGATTACCTGAAAGAGGCGGCGGCCGGTCAGCCCCGCTGGAATCTCATCTAGGCGGCTGAGCTGAAGCGAAACTTTCCAAACGTATTAGGAGGAACCACTTGGAACCGGAAAGCAAATTCGTAAAGGCCAACGGGATCACCCTGCATGGCCTTTCCTGGGGTTCCCCCCAGAATCCATTATTGATTATGACTCACGGTATTGGCCTTTGCGCTCAGGTCTGGAACCCCCTGGCACGGGATTTGGCCCGAGATTACCATGTCTTTTCCCTTGACCTCCGGGGTCATGGAGACACGGATAAGCCGGGAGCATATACCTTTGACCAGATGGCTACCGATTTGGTTGATCTGGTTCGGGAACTGAATCCGCAACAGGCTCCTTATGCGGTCGGACACTCCGCCGGCGGCATGACCATTATGATTGCCAACTCAATGGAGCCCGGAATCTTTGGCCCGACGGTATTGGTGGATACCCGCGTCGGCCCGGCCCTGGAAGTGCATACTCCGGAGGAGCGGGAAGAAAGAATGGCGCGGACCCGCAATAAGCGGGGCATTTGGGAGAGCCGGGAAGCGATGTACGAAGCCTACCGAAACCGGCGGGTTTTCAGCACCTGGACCGACGACGCGGTGCGGGATTATATCTACGGCGGTACTCGTCTGCTGGACGACGGACGCGCTGAACTGAAATGCCCTACCGAGGTGGAGGCGATTTACTATGAAGCCCGCCACGCCCTGAATCCGACCCCATATCTGAAAAACCTGTCCGGCCAGTACTTGCTGCTGCTGGGCCAAACCGGAAACTATCCCACTGAGGAATCCAGGAACGGTGAGGAGTTAAAGCAGTTCTTGCGAGAGGCCGAAGGGGCGGAAGTAAGAACTTTACCTCAAGGTTCCCACTTTGTTGCCATGGAATATCCGGACCTGGTGCTGGGAGAAGTTCGCCAATATTTGGATGGTCACCGTCTCGGCGCTACCTGACATAATGCGTCCATTACCGCGGGCTAGGCGGCCTGGTACTCGGCCGGTAGCGCCGTGCTTTTTGTCTGGATTGTTTTGCGGTGGCTAACGTACCAAAAAGTTGCTGCTTCGGGAGTGTTCGCAGCCTCAAGCCAAACCCCGCCGACCGATTCCCCTGGGTTTTAGATCAGCGCACGTCCTGGAAGGAATAGAGCATTTCACCATTGATGTGGCGTACCCGGCAGGGCTGGACAGATGTTCTGCATACCCTGACTTTAGGGGTTATGCCAACAGCCTTGCAGCAACCGGGTCAAGCACCTGGTGTAATTCCAGCGCCAGGTCCAGGTCGCCATAATTTTCCGGACGTCTGGTTGAACCGGGCCCTCGGCTGGGCCACCGGCGGGTCAGGGACTTGGCAATCTCCGCGTATCTAGGAATCTTAAACAGCTTCGCCCGTTCGTCCGGCGGGTACTTGTAGAACCAGTCGCAAAGCGCATCACGGGATTTCCTGCATCGTAGCGGTTCCCTGGACCAAATCTGTTTTGCGTTGTGCAGTCCGGCCCCGAAGGTGGCCATCGCCTCCCCCAATTCCTGCTCCTGAAGCCACAGCCCCATCGCGAAAACGTCGTCATCCATACGGCGGGGTTCGTAATCACGGTTGGGAATGAGGTCACGCCATCGCCTTTCCGATCTCCCGGATGCACGGATGCCCAGCCGGCACTTCCGGGCTAAAGCCAACCAGAGGTCTTCCTGGTCCTCATCCTGCAAATGGGGCGACTGCATAATCCCGGAGTCAGCGATGGTTCGACCAATAGACCATCTTCTCATGAATTGCTGGCGGTGACGGTTCTTTTCCTCCGTACTTGATGGCAGCGCAACCAATTTGTCCAGCACGCCGTCGATCTCCAGGTCCAGCGCTTCGGCTTCCGAGCGGAACTTCTCAGTATCGTCACCGGAAGCCCTATTGGTCTTTATGACGCTGACGTAGTTGCCATCGTCGTCGGCATTCCAAAGCTTTATCGGCATTTGCTCATGTTCCTCAAAATTTGCTAGATGCTGGGGGCAATTTCCCGCCCCCAGTTGTAACTTAAATGCTCGCTTGACTGTTCCTGTACGTAGCTGTAGGCAACCCTACTCAGGCGCGCCCAATTATCTTTCCGGTGCAAAAGGCTAATATCTCGAGAGCGGTTTCCCACGAGTTCGTTACCGGGGCGTAACTAAGGGCCGCCGGTTAACATCGCTATTTCCACTGGCAGCGACAATTGCAGCGGCCTCCGGGAGTTTCCGAATCGCAGTCATGGAGAGCGATTTCGTGGCCCATGGTCGTGATGATGAAGGCGGACACTCGTTCCTGGCTGGCGACCCCGCCGGGCAAGAAAAACCGGGCCTCATCAACCCACTTTGGTTGATCCTCACCGGCCCACTGCCAGGCGGCGTTCAGGCAACTGGCACAGAAATTTGGCATATCAGCAAACTACCTGATCAAAAGATAGCGTGGCTGCGCATTCCCATTTGGTTTAGAAGCTGAAACCTAAAAGCATCTTATTGTGTCTTTTCAGAACACGGGTGAACTTAGGCCAATTATGCCACTAATTCACGAAATGTTACACCGGAAGCGAAGGTAACCTACCGGAATCATTTAACTGCTTGTGTTTCGTATCCCGGTTGGTCCGTGACGAGCAGGCTAACTCCCAAGGGGAGGTGTCCGAAACCAACAGCCGGTCGGCCGGACATCAAGGGGGTAATGGCCGCAAAACGGGAAGGATGAATGGACGGAGCGCCGTAGGGCTTGGAATGTAAGAGACAATGCGAAAACGGAAAAAATCTGCGCGGGAGACGAACTGCCGCTCGCTAACGGCAGTTTATACGTCCCGATGTAGGCCTCGCTGGGCCGGGAGTGCTGCTGGCGGCCGCTGTGGGAATGTGGAAGTCATTGGCGGGTTGCGCTAAAATAAAGGGGCCATTTGAGTAGCAATTAGCCGCGGCTAATTGCGCCCCGATCCCGATGGAAGGCACACAGCAGAGGGGCATGTGACTAAAAGTCTTGCCAGGTTAGGGAATGCAACGGGCCGCAGGGCAATTCAGGCCGACAAAAAGGCAAACGGTTGCGCCTGCTTGCCAGTGTCTCTTTCATGGACTACAGGGCTCGCAACGGGAATACAGGCGTTACGTCCGTTTCACTGTCTAACGGAAAATGGTGGAGCCCCACAGAACTGGCAGTATTGTCTATAGCAGGATAGTTTATTGCAGGGCGCTGCCAGCGGGCGCCGGTGGAATCACTCACTACATCCGGGCGTTTACCGCGAGATCCCGACGGTTGCTTATGGCAATCCAAACAACAAGAGGAGGGGACCTATAAAAGGATCGCTCCCCGATGAGGTGTCCGGCCCGCTGGCCGGGCTTGCCGGACTTTCATACGGCCGTATTGGGCGGCGAACTCGGCCCCCACGATCAAGATAAGGGAGCAGAGGTAAACCCAAACCAACAGAGCGATCACCGACCCCAGCGCGCCGTACACCCGTCGATAATCGGCGAATTCGCTGAGATACAGGACGAAAGATGCCTTGGCAATTTCGAAGAGCACCGCCGCCAGTAACACCTCGGGCCAAATGTGGCGCCATCTGGTTTGCGCGTCGGGCAGGAATTTGTAGAGGAGCAAAAAGACCAGTCCAGTCATGGCAAAGGGCGCCAGGCGGGCCACCATGTTCAAGACTTGGTTTTCCAGCGCTTTTATTAGCCCAAAGTCTGCGGTGACCCACTCCCCCAAGGGTTCCAGCGCAGTAGAGGCAGCCGTCGACACGCAGAAAAGGATGCCTACGGTCAACGCCATTCCGATGTGACGCAGTCTCTCCACCAGGAAATCCCGGTTGGATCGTGACCGCCAAGCGCGGCGAAAGGCCCGGTTGCTGCCGCCAAACATGGCGCTGGCAGTCCAGAAGAGGCCAACCAGGCTAAGGATAACGGTGGAACCGCGCACCATGGCATGAGTACCGAAAATACTGGACAGCAATGGCTCCGCGCCGGGCAGGTATTCCAGGAAAAAGTCTTGGAGTTGCGCCTGGGCGGTTTATGACCTCAGCACCAGGTTGAACAGGGAAAGCAGGCCCAGGATCAATGGGAACAGGGACAGCAGCGCGTAGAAGGCTACCCCGCGGCGGTCAAAGTAGCGTCGTCCCGGGCCAGGGCATGACCGGTAGCCACCACCAACGCCGGCGCAGGTTTCTCCAGCATCCGGTCCCGCCAGGTGTGGACCCGGGCGCGAAACCGGCTTACGGGCCCGGTTTCGCGGAGCCGCTGGACGATTCGGATACTGTGGCGGAACTTTGAGTTCATTTGTGCAGGAATTGTTCCGTTGCGGCGAGCGGCAACCGCGCATTACTTTGTCGCGCCCGGGATAATTTAACTGCATTGAATTATCCCAGCATGGCGCGGTTTTGCGCTAGTATTACAACGACAGTTCAGGGAGGGATGCCTGGGGATGCACGAAGGGCGGCGCGGCGCTTCGCATGGGAGCGGCTGGCACCCTCGTTGCGTTCTTGCGTCTCCTCCAGCCACCGCAGCAGTTCAAAGGGCCCGAACCGTTCCCGGGGCAGCATTTCCCGCACCACCCGGTACACTTGCGGCCGGGTGATCCGGGCCATCTTTTTCCCCCAAGCCGGTTGCAGACTCAGGAGAAAAGCTCCGCCCAACACCCACACCGCCTCCGGATGTCCCAGCCGGGATCCCAGGTATTCCTGCAGGCGTCCTATAATCGCTGCATCGTCCCAGGGAGAATCGGTGAGAAACCGCTGCATCCCCCTGGCTGACGCCGGAACCGTCTCGGACGGATTCTCGGCGTTGCGCCGCTCCCCGGACTGCACCGGCAGGGCCTGGAGATAATGACGGCTGTGCTCCCGCGTCTCCCTGCGGCCAAACAGCGGCGCAAAGTAAGCGTGAAACTCCTGAAAGTCCTGGTATACCTGCTCGAAAGCTGCCGCATCCACTTCCCCACCTCACCGGCCAAAACCTTCTCCAGCTACCCAGGCATCCTATCACATTAACTGTCGTTGTAATACTAGGGCGCCGAAAGCCAAGTTGCTCGCATCCGGCATGGCATGACACAATCGCCGCGGCTAGCCCAGCCAATTGCGCCGTTCCACTGACTTTGGCCCACCTGGGCGAGGGCGGAGTCCCCGGCTTGTCCCGCAACTACCGCCGGAGTATCATACCCTCCAATAGAAGGGATTACCGAATCGCCAGGATAATCGTTTATTCTGACGCCGGGTTGAAGGGGTAAGCGATGCCAAGGAGAAGTTTCTGGGCCTGGGGAATGGAGTCGGACGAACCCACTGAGGCGCAGCGCCGGGAGCTGGCCGCAAGTCTCGCCAACAAGTACGGCGTTTCCGTGGACGTGCCACCGGTGCCCGACAGCAGCGCTCTGGACCTGCGGAAGCCTCGAATTACCGTGCCCGACGCCCTGGCGTCCATCTGCTCCACGGATACCCACGACCGGGCGGTCCACAGCTACGGCCGCAGCTTCCGTGACCGCATCCGCGCCTTTAACCTCCAGTTCCCCAACCCTCCCGACGTGGTGGCCTACCCCAAGCGAGAAGAAGACGTGGAGGCCTTGCTGGACTGGTGTTCCAGCCAGGGATATTCCGCCATCCCCTACGGCGGCGGCAGTTCGGTAGTCGGCGGGGTAGAGCCGGCGGAAGATTGCGACGGTGTCATATCCATTGACCTCGGCGGATTGGACCGGGTGCTGGAAATTGACGACGTATCCCGGGCGGCGAGAATCCAGGCCGGTATCTACGGCCCGGCGCTGGAAGAGCAGTTGCGCCCCCACCGGTTCACATTGCGCCATTTTCCGCAGAGCTTCGAGTTTTCCACGCTGGGCGGCTGGATCGCCACTCGTTCCGGTGGGCACTATGCCACCAACCAGACCCACATCGACGATTTCGTCGAGTCCGTCCGGATGGTCACTCCTCAGGGGATTTGGGAATCCCGACGACTCCCCGGCAGCGGAGCGGGCCCCAGCCCCGACCGCCTGGTGCTGGGCAGCGAGGGAACGCTGGGCATCATCACCGAGGCTTGGATGCGGATTCAGGCACGGCCTCGCTTTCGGGCGTCGGCCGCCGTTAACTTCTCTTCTTTCGAGGCGGGAGCTGAAGCGGTGCGCCAAATTGTCCAGACTAAATTGTGGCCGGCCAACTGCCGGCTGCTGGACCCAGGCGAAGCTGCCGACGCGCTAGGATCCGACGGCGCCCAGGCCGTGCTGGTGCTGGGATTCGAATCGGCTGAACTCCCCCAGGGTGAGCAGATGCGACAAGTCATCGCTATCGCCCGCGACTGCGGCGGCTCGGTCGGCGAGGACCAGGTAAGAATCATTGACGGGACCAGCGAAGAAACCCGCCGTCCGGAGGCGGTGGGGGCTTGGCGAAATGCCTTCATCGGCGCTCCCTACCAGCGGAACGCCTCTATGGGGTTGGGGGTGGTTGCCGAGACCCTGGAAACATCCATCACTTGGGATCGGTGGCTCGCCATGGATGGTACGGTGCGGGCTGCCCTGCAGGACGCTCTCGACCGGGTGTGCGGCGGAGGGCGGGTCACTTGTCGGTTTACCCACGTATATCCCGACGGCCCGGCTCCTTACTTTACCTTCGAAGGAATGGGCAGGCCGGGCGCCGAACTGGAGATGCACGAGGAGATCAAGCAGGCCGCGTCCGATGCAATCATGGCCGCCGGTGGTACCATCACCCACCATCACGCCGTCGGCCGGGTTCACCGCCCCTGGTACGATCAGCAGCGACCGGACCCCTTCGCCGCCGCTCTGCGAGCCGCCAAGTCCGCCGTGGATCCGAACTGGGTGCTGAACCCCGGAATTTTGATCGACCGTTAGTCATACGCAGCCGTCAGGATGGACTGGGCCTGACAATCTTGCAGGAGGAGGAAAGATGGGAATTTCCAACGAGACCATGCGAGCCATGATCCGCGAATACGGGGGCTTCGAGCTGTCCGACGAAGAACTGGAGCTGGTCCGTCCCGAAGTGGACAGCTACATTGAAGCCATGTCGGGCATAGCCGCTTTGGAGTTGTCCGACACTATGTCCAGCAGGCTGCTGCGCGCCGCCGAAGGAGGAACCGACCATGCCAAATGAAGCGCTCTTGGATCTGACTATCAGCGAACTTGCCCCCAGGATAGCGTCGAGAGAGGTTTCCCCGGTGGAGGTAACCGAGGCTGCCCTGGCCCGGGCCGACCGGCTTCAGCCCAAGCTCAACTCCTTCATCACCCTGCTTCACGAGCGGGCCTTGGCCCGCGCCCGGGAACTGGAGTCGGAACTGGCGAGCGGCAAGTATCGCGGCCCCCTGCACGGAATTCCTATCGGTATCAAGGACAACATCGCCACTCGGGGCATCCGAACCACCGTTGGTTCGCTGGTGCTGTCCGACAACGTTCCGGAAGATGACGCCCGAGTGGTTACCCTCTGCGAAGAGGCCGGAGCCATCGTGCTGGGCAAGGAAAACCTGGAAGAGTTCGCCGCCGGCGCCACCTCCAACAACCCTCACTACGGGGCAGTCCACAACCCCTGGGGCCTTGACCACATCCCCGGCGGCTCCAGCGGGGGAGGCGGGGCCAACGTGGCCGCCGGTGTCACCTTCGCTTCCTTGGGCACCGATCTGGGTGGCTCGGTGCGGTTGCCGGGTACCTTCTGTGGCGTGGTGGGCCTCAAGCAGACCTTTGGCCGGGTGAGCCAGCGAGGGCTGCTGGTAACCAGCTTCAATGGGGACCATATCGGCCCTATGACCCGCTCCGTCAGCGACAGCGCACTCGTCTTGCAGGCCATCGCCGGGTATGACCCCCTCGACCCCAGCACCGTCCCGGTCCCGGTGCCCGATTACCTGGAGAAACTGGGCCGGGACCTGTCCGGATTGAAGGCGGGGGTGCCATCTAATTACTTTTTCGATCTGATTGACCCGGAGGTCGAATCCAGCGTAAGGAACGCCATCTTTGCCCTCCAGGAGTTGGGAGTCGAGGTCCGGGAAGTCAACCTTCCAAGCATGGAATACGTGGGGGCGCTGCGGGCGGCCAGTCTGGCCGACGGGGTGGTGACCCACGAACCTTACCTGACCAACGACCGGGAGAAGTACGGCCCCGACGTCGTCAACCGCACCATTGCCGGCCAGTTCGTCCTCGGCCGGGACTACTCGAAAGCCTTGAAGGTACAACGCCTCATCAAGGAAGAGTATGCCCGAGTCCTGCAGGACGTGGATTTCCTGGTTACGCCCACCGCTCCGGTCGCCGCGCCTCGGATAGACGCCACCCACATCACCATCCAGGGCGAAACCCACCGGGTCCGAGGCCCAGGCTCGGGAGTGATCTCCCGGAACACCAGTCCCATGAACGGGAACGGCCTTCCGGCCATTACCGTGCCCTGCGGCTTTAGCGGGAATGGATTGCCCATTGGCATCCAGTTCATCGGCCGCCCCTTCGATGAGGGGTTGCTGTTCCAGGTGGCGGCAGGCTACGAACGTGTCTCACCAAGCAACGGCGTCCGGCCCCAAGTATGATGACCGGAGGGCAACTTCCGGAGGGCAACTTCCGGAGAGTTCAAGGGTCTTGGGCAAATGGGCAAGAAGGGTGGGGAGAAAGTTTCCACTGGTGTGATGATAAGTAGTTAGGCGGAGAGTAAGGCGTCGATGTTTTGGGGATGGGAGGCAGGAGAGTCGGTGTGAGCCGGTTGCAATAGCTGGCGTTTTTCAACCAAGTCTTTTCCGGTCGGATTGTCCGAAGGAGCTGGTCGAAGCGGTCCACGATGTCTTGAATTTCCAGCGGGCTACGGTCGGGGTCTTGTTGGCTCAGGCTCCAACCAGTTCGCCGTCGGCAACCATCATTACTTCGGCAACCATCATCACTAGGGAAAATCAGGTCAGGTAGGGCAAAGGCCGTTACAAAGGCTCAATGCTTGTAAAATGTCGGCATTGAGGCCCAGCCAGGCAAGAAAACGCCCGATTTCAAATACGAAATCGGGCTAACTGATCGGCATGGTGCCGAAGGTCGGATTCGAACCGACACGGGGTTGCCCCCACCGGTTTTTGAGACCGGCGCGTCTACCATTCCGCCACTTCGGCCCGGTTAGAATAATTATTGGCAACGGATACCCGCATTGTTGCGCCCAGCGTTTATACCGGGTCTCAAGAAATCGGAGACACCGCTGCCAAATTGGGTCAGCTCGTTGTTAATACAGGAAGAATTATACCACGTATTCCTGACTGGATTCATTCAGGATTCTTTCTTTCGCGTCATTCCAGGTAAGCGCTTCTCAATGGCGGGTTGTTGGCCCGTTCCCGGTCAAAGAGAAGTGATCCGGTTGACGCAACGTGGGTTATCCCTTGACGGAAGTTCGGCTCCCGCCATATAATCCCCCAACTGGAGTGTATAACAACAATGCCAAAACGTACTTATCAGCCAAAAAAGCGTCGCCGGGCGCGGGTCCACGGCTTCAGGGCGCGGTCCCGAACTTCCGACGGACGGGCGGTTTTGCGCCGCCGTAGATTTAAGGGGCGGCATCAATTGACCGTTTAATCGGCGGTCTTTGATAATGCAGCAGCGGTTCCGGTTAACCGAGAGCAGGCGTTTTTCCCAGATTCATCAGGAAGGCCGCAGTGCAGCCAACGGGTTGCTGGTTATTCGGGTTTTGCCCAACGGCTCGGAACAGAGCCGGTTCGGGTTTGCTGTCAGTAAAAGAATCGGGAATGCAGTTACCCGAAACCAGGTGAAACGTAGATTACGGGAAGTAATTCGACAGAGTCAGGTAGAGGCAGGCTGGGACGCAGTCTTCATTGCTCGAAGGGGAGCTGAAGAAGCCGGATACTGGCAACTGAAACGAGCTATAGATAACTTATTGCGGCGTACCCACTTACTTGTTAACGACCCCAGGCAGGAATAGTTTCTTATGACACGCGCCGCACTCCTGGTTATCCGGTTCTATCAAGTGGCTATCTCTCCCTATCTTCCTTCGGCCTGTCGCTACACCCCTACTTGTTCTTATTACGCTGAAGAGGCCATTCGGGAATATGGCGTTGTCAAAGGTAGCGGTTTGAGTGTTAGACGATTGTTGAGTTGCCGTCCCGGGGGAGGCAAGGGCTACGATCCGGTGCCATGAATTTATGAATTTTGTTTTACCCTTTATTTTTCCGAAATCCGTTACTACCACAATTGCATCAATCTCTCAACCACCAATAGGCAAGCTCTCGGGCAAAAGATCCCAAAAGCGTCGGCTTACTCCCATCAGCCGATGGGCTTTCCTCTTGGCCGTTTTTCTGGTCGCCTGCACGCCAAACTTGGGTGGCGATAATTTAGGGTGGTCACCAATTTCCGTCCAGTTCTCTTCCGATCAAAGCGGTCCGGCGCAGGTTTTTGTTGCTGCTCCGATGGCAGGCAGTTTGGACGACCTAGGGGAACGGCTGGGTCTGGATTTGGGCAACGACGAAAAAAAGGTCAAAATCCTGGCGTTAGAAGACTTCAGCTCCGGGTTACCAAGCGTGGCTTGGACTTATCCAGCGTTGGGGTCGGGTCTGGGCCTGGAGGGCGTGTTTGGCCCACCGGTGGTTAGCTCAGAGCTGGACCTGGTTTTTGTGAGCGCAGTTGACGGGCACCTTTATGCAATTTCGCGGGATACCGGAAGCGACGCTACCGGCTGGAAGAAGGCGGTACGTGACGACCCAAGCCGGGACCCCTTACCTTTGATTAGCGGCCCGGTGTTAACTGAGACTACCCTCGATTCGGGAGGCCGCACCCCTATAGTTTTGGTTGGTTCGGAAGACGGCGGTCTCTATGGCTTCAATGCCGCCACCGGCGAAGAACTGGCTTGGTCTCCTTTTCTTACCGGAGGCAAGATCTGGTCAACCCCGGCCATTTTCAACGGTATAGCCTACATCGGTTCCCACGACCACTTCATTTACGCTTTCGATTTGAGAGATGGCCGGGAACTCTGGCGGTTCGAAACCGGCGGAGCCGTTGTGTCCACCCCCCTGGTGGTTGACGGCCTGGCAATCGCCGGATCTTTCGATAAGAAACTCTACGCTCTGGACGCTGATGATGGCGGACTGGAATGGGAGTTCGAAGGCAGCAACTGGTTTTGGGCCGGGGCCGCAACCGATGGCGAAACCATTTTTGCGCCTTCAATGGACGGCAATGTCTATGCGCTGGATGTCTCCGCTCCGCCGCCGGGCGAAGTAAAGGAGTCCTTGTGGCGGCACAACATGGAAAGTCCCATTGTTTCCACGCCTACGCTGGTTCCTCTGGGCTTGGTAGTTGCGGCAGTGGATGGCAGAATGCGCTTGTTGAGTACCAATCCCTCGAACCTGGAACAAGGAGAAGTGATTAGCGAACGCAGCCTGGAACAATCGAAGATAAAGGCGCCTCTGGCCGGTGGAGCCGCTCCGATTCCCTCCGGTATTGGCCCGGACTTAAGCAATTTGTCGGTTATCCAACACCATTCCGTGTTTGTCAGCGGCGATAATGGAATTGTGCGCCGGATCGTCGTTACCGAGGGCCAAGACAAAGAATCCCTTTGGTGCTACGACGCCACGAGACATGAGCCTTGCAACTAGGCCGTTTTTAGCTGAAGTATAGGAGACCCCTTGGAGTTTTTCTTTCTCCTCTGGAACGAAGTAATAATTCGGCCCATGCTCAACACCTTGATGGTGTTATATGTGCTTTGTTTCAACAATATGGGTATCGCCATTATCGTGTTCACCATTCTGGTGCGATTGGTGACCATGCCCCTGACCCTCAAACAGATTCGCCAAATGCGGCGAATGAGTCAACTGCAACCCCGGATGAAAGAAATCCAGGATCGGCATAGTGGCGACCGGACCCGAGTCTCGCAGGAAACTATGCGCCTCTACCGGGAATCCGGAGTAAGCCCGGTAGGTTGCCTTGGCCCCTTGATTATCCAGATGCCGATTCTGATCGGGCTGTTCCGGGTTCTGATACAGACCCTCTACACCAAGCCGGAAGACCTGGTAGGGCTTTCCCAGAAACTATATTCCTGGATTACTTTCGTCCCGATTCACTCGGCGGCGCCGCTCAACGACGGTTTTCTCTGGTTGAGCCTGGGCGAGCCGGACCCCTCGCCGATAATCTTTCCCTTGCTGGTGGCTGCTTCTACCTGGGTGCAGCAGAAGATGACGATGACCCCATCGCCAGACCCGCGGCAGCAGTCCAGCCAAAACATGATGCTTTGGATGATTCCCATATTTCTGGGGTTCTTTTCCTTGCAATGGCCTAGCGGACTCCCCCTGTACTGGATAGTTTCCAATGTAATTGGCGTCGGCATACAGTATTTTATAACCGGTTGGGGGCCCTTGTTCCCCCTGTTCCCCCGGTCAACCCCGGCGCCGACCCAAGCAACCCAAACAGCCGAAGAAGAAGTGGCGTCAAAGGAGATGGAAAACGATGGAAGCAGTCGTACGAACCGCACGAACCGTCGAAGAAGCCGAAGAACTGGCGCTGAAGGAACTAGGCGCAGAGCGCAGCGAGGTAGAGGTAGAAATACTAAGTAGAGGGAAGGCCGGATTCCTGGGCATAGGCGTCGAAGTAGCCCGAGTCCGGGTTACCAGAATCCCCCCCGGCGGTATTGCCCCTTCAGAACCTGCCGAGCCCGCCGAACCCGCCGAAGTCGTAGGCACGGTCCAGGAAAGCCCGCCGGCCGCTGTCGCTGAATCAGTGGACAGCGATAGTGGTAGTGATGGTATAGGCAACGAGGGCAAGAGTGATGGTACCGCGTCCGGCGTGGCTATTGAGGCCCTTAACAATATTCTGGCGAAGGCCGGCGTAAATGTAGCCAGCACCATTCGGACTACCAACGATCCGGATGTTGGCGGGCCAATCATAGATTTGAACGGCGAGGACTCAGGTCTTCTAATTGGGCGCCGGGGTCAAACTTTGCAATCCCTGCAATTCATTGTCAATCTGATTGTCCGAAGTGAGTTGGGCGAGGGTACCCGGGTAGTGCTGGATGTGGAACGGTATCGGCAGCGTCGCGAAGCTTCGCTACGAGATATGGCCGTAAAGGTGGCTGAAAGGGTGACTCAGACGGGACGGAGTATTACCCTGGAACCGATGTCCGCCGCCGACCGACGCATCATCCACTTGTCCTTGTCGGAAAGCCCGAGTGTCACCACCGAGAGCGTGGGATTCGGAGACGACCGTAAAGTCAGCATTTTCCCGAAGAGGTAGTGTGAGTCCCACATTCCTGCAACCGATACGGCAAGAGGGCGTTGCCGGAGCCGTTGGCGGCTGATTCGGAATATATCGCGATGGCCAACAATATTTAGTCGTCCGTACTGAATTGTCCCGAGTGAAATTGGGGTTAGGACAAGTTGACCTAAATGTTAAGAAAAAGTAGAATAATGCCGTGAATAATGAGCTTGGGACTCACAAGCTCCGAGGCGTTTTCGACCACCCGCGGGAAGAGTGTGGTGTTGTTGGTGTTTATAGCCCGGGTGCAGAGGCTAGCCGTGTAACTTTTTTCGGCCTCTTTGCCTTGCAACACCGTGGTCAGGAGAGCGCCGGCATCGCCACTGCCGACGGCGAGAAAATCAACGTTCACGTTGATATGGGTTTGGTTACCCAGATTTTTCGCGAGTCGGACTTCTACCCCTTGGCCGGTGAATTAGCTATCGGGCATACCCGGTACTCGACCACCGGCACCAGCCAGATCAACAATGCCCAACCTCTGGTTGTCGAAGGCCAGGCCGGACGGCTGGCTCTGGCCCACAACGGGAACATCATCAACGCCTACCAACTCAAGGCCCAACTCCAGGAGAATTGGGCTTGTCATTTCTCCTCCACCACTGACTCCGAGGTAATAGCGTACCAACTGGTCAACGCCCCCGGACCGACTTGGGAAGAAAGGATTTTCCATTGTATGCGTACTTTGGAAGGAGCTTTTTCCCTGGTGGCCCTCACTGAAGATACGCTTATTGCTGCCCGTGACCCGTTGGGCATCCGTCCTCTGTGTATGGGGACACTGGAAGACGGCTGGGTAATTGCGTCCGAAACCTGCGCCCTGGACCACCTGGGAGCCGAATATGTACGGGATGTTCAACCCGGGGAAGTTGTGGTTGTTGACCGCAATGGTATGCGTTCTTCAATACGCGACAACACCTCGGATCGTCGCGCCATGTGCATATTTGAGCATATCTACTTTGCCCGGCCGGACAGCGTACTGGATGGCACTCTGGTATATTCGGCCCGCCGGGAGATGGGCGCCCAACTGGCCCGAGAGCACCCGGTTGACGCCGACCTGGTAGTGGGTATCCCCGACTCTTCCACTGCGGCTGCGGTAGGTTATGCTCGGGAATCGGGCATTCCCTACAGTGACGGTCTGATCAAGAATCGCTATGTGGGACGCACATTTATTGAGCCGGAGCAACGACTTCGCGATTTGGGGGTTCGCCAAAAGTTCAATCCGCTATCGGAAGTTATCCGGGGGCAACGCTTGGTGGTTGTCGATGACAGCATTGTTCGCGGAACTACTACCCCCCACGTTATCCGAGTGTTGCGTAAGGCCGGCGCCAAGGAGATTCACGTCCGGGTTTGCGCTCCGCCGATCAAGTTTCCCTGCTACATGGGTGTCGATATGGCAAACCAGGATGAACTGATTGCCGCCAACAACACTGTGGAGGAGATCCGGTTATTGACCGGCGCCGACTCCCTGGGTTTCCTTAGCGTTAAGAATTTGCTCAGCGTGGTGGGCGGCGAGAAAGGTGGTTTCTGCGACGCCTGCTTTACCGGTAACTACCCGGTACCGGTCCAGCTTCAACTTTCCAAGCTGATTATGGAGACTACCGGCTGAGTCCCCGGTTTCTGTTGGGCCAGTCTCCGACGTACTTGCGTTCCTCCGCCAACTTTGCCGGAATCTATTACCTGCAACTCCACCTCGACCGGACATTGGTTTAGCCTCGGTTCCCTCCCAGGTCTTCGACTCGAAAGCTTGGCGGGTACCGGGCTGAGGAAAACTTGCTATCCCTTGCCCGGTGGTTTAACCTTTTATGGCAAATCAGCTTAAGGACATCAGGTTCTACGCCAGCGTCTCGTGGGTATATTTCAGCCGTCGAGCGTAGTTCTGAAGGGGCATGAGAATTGACCGGTGATACTTATCGGGACTCCGGGGTTAACCTGGATGTCATGGAAAACCTGAAAGACCGGATAAAGGCTTTTGCCTCTATGACTCACGGCCCGGAAGTGCTCGGCTCCGGTGGCAGTTTCGCCGGCCTGTTCCAGCTTTCCGGCTACAGTCAGCCGGTGCTGGTAGCCAGCGCTGACGGGGTGGGCACCAAGCTGAAAATAGCCGCTCAATTGGGCCACTACGAATCCATCGGCCAGGATTTGGTTACCCTCAACGTCAACGACATCCTGACTCAAGGCGCCAAACCGCTCTTCTTTTTGGATTACATCGCTTTCAGCAAATTGGACGAGCAGCGGATGGAAACCCTGATGCGGGGTATCACCTGGGGTTGCCGTGAGGTTGGCTGCGCCCTTATTGGTGGCGAGACTGCCCAAATGCCGGGCCTATATTCGGGCGATGACTTTGACCTGGCCGGATTCGTGGTTGGCGTGGCGGAGAAAGATTCACTGCTGGATAGCGCCGCCATAATGCCAGGCGATTATCTGGTGGGTATCCCCTCCAGCGGCCTGCATACCAACGGTTTTTCCCTGGTGCGAAGGGTGTTCAATTCTGACAATGACCCTTCGGTTTTGTACCGCCACTTCGCGGACCTGAACCATCAGTTGGGCGAAGAGCTAATGACGCGCCACCGATGCTACTATCCGATGCTGGAACCGGCCCTGGCTTCAATTAAGGGGCTGGCTCATATTACCGGAGGCGGTTTGCCCGGAAAAATGCCGGCCATACTGCCTGACAATGTTGCGGCAAGATTTGAACGAGGTTCATGGCAAGTTTCCCCAATATTTTCCCTGATTCAGGCCCAGGGAAAGGTGGAGCCGGACGAAATGTACCGGGTCTTTAACATGGGACTGGGCATGGTAGCCGTGTGCCAAGAGGAGAGCATAGACCGGGTCCTGGCGACCGCCTCCGATGCGGTGGTCGTAGGCCGGGTGGTGGAGCGCACCGGTGACGCACAGGTCCTTTTTACGTAACGCTTTTGGGGTAAGGGTAACCCCCTTCGGGTAACCAGTCTGGTCAAGGCAAGAGATCGGGTTATAAACTAGCTGAACAGAGGAAAAACGACTTGAAGGCTCTTATTAGCGTATATGACAAAACCGGTATCGTCGAGTTTGGCCGCAAGCTGGCCGACGCGGGCGTTGACTTGGTCAGTACCGGCGGCACTCACCAAACTTTGGTGCAGGAGGGTAATCTGGCGGTGCGCCAGGTATCTGAGGTAACCGGTTCGCCGGAAATCTTGGATGGCCGCGTCAAGACTCTGCACCCGGTAATCCACGGCGGGCTGTTGGCCCGTCGCGATTCTCCGGAACACCTGTCCGTACTGGAAAAGCACGGTATCGACCTTATTGACGTCGTTGTAGTGAACCTTTATCCCTTTGTCGCTACCATAAGTAAGCCTGACGTAACTTTGGACCAGGCGCTGGAAAATATTGACATTGGCGGCCCCACCATGCTCCGCTCGGCGGCCAAGAATTTTTCGTCGGTTGCGGTGGTAGTGGACCCGGAAGATTATGGATGGGTGGCAGATAAGATCGCTGCCGATAGCCTAACCCACGAAGAACGGCGTCACTTGGCAGCCAAGGCGTTTCGTCACGTTGCGGAGTATGATGCCGCAGTGACCGCTTACCTGACGACGGCGCCGTCGGAAACAGAGACGCTGCCGCAGCAGTTGAACCTGACGTTGAACCAGGTCGCTACGCTGCGCTACGGGGAGAATCCGCACCAGCAAGGCGCCCTTTATGTTCCGGCCTCCGGAAGCTCCGGCGGTATTGCCCGCGCCCGTCAATTGCATGGTCGGGAGTTGTCCTTCAATAATCTTACGGATGCCGATGCCGCCTGGAGCGTCGTTACCGATTTTGCTCAACCGGCGGCAGCAGTGATAAAGCATGCAAATCCCTGCGGTTTGGCCAGCCACGACGACCTGGCTCAAGCCTACTTGCAGGCCTATGAAGGCGACACCGTGTCTGCCTTTGGGGGCATAGTGGGGTTTAACCGGACGGTTACCGCCGCCGCTGCCGAGGCCATGAGTCCGGTGTTTTATGAAGTTGTTGTGGCCCCGGATTACGAACCGGCAGCTTTGGATATTCTTAAGACAAAGCGCAACCTGCGGATCCTGGCCGTTGACCCGGTCCAGGGCGGCGCAGGAACGGCAGCGCTTGACGTCCGACCTATCACCGGGGGGATGCTGGTCCAGACACCGGACGCAATTGATGAAGACCGTTCAACCTGGAAAACGGTTACCAACCGGCCGCCAACCGAGGCGGAGCTGGATGACTTAGCCTTTGCCTGGACGGCGGTAAAGCATATCAAATCCAATGCTATTGTGTTTGCCAGGAACCGCACCCTGATGGGCATGGGAGCCGGCCAGCCCAATCGGGTGGTTAGCGTTCACCTGTCCCAGAGGATTGCCGGCGAGAAAGCCCAGGATTGCGTCCTGGCCTCCGATGCCTTTTTCCCCTTCCCGGATAACATTGAGCTGGCCGCCGAAGCGGGCATCACGGCCATTATCCAGCCCGGCGGTTCCATACGGGACGAGGAAGTCATCGAAGCGGCCAATCAACACGGCTTGGCGATGGTCTTTACCGGCGTACGCCACTTCCGGCACTGATTCCGGCACTGATTCCGGCACTGATTCCGGCACCGTTCCGATGCTGGTCAAAATGCTGAACGGCTCGCCGCGGCGGGAGTGCCTGGTCCAGCTCAAGAAGTTTCGTTTGTTCAGCAGGCTTGATGGCTTTTAGGGACGACTGTGCCCTGGTCGGCTATCGCTGAATTATCCTTTAAATCGGTCAAAGGATGGGCCCGCTCCCTCCGAGGGTTGGCGACACAGGAAGGTTGATGGCTGCGTCAGTGGATATTGTTCTGCCCGTCTATAACGAGCAGGAAGCCCTGCCTGGTAGCGTTCGAAAGTTGACCGAATTTCTCCATGCCAACTTGGCTAACCCCTGGCAAGTGATTATCGCCGACAATGCCTCCATAGACGCTACGCGTGCTGTATCCGAAAGACTCTGTCAGGAATATCCCGGAGTAAATTACCTCTATCTACCGCAGAAGGGCCGGGGTCGAGCTTTAAGAGCCGCCTGGTTGGCTAGCGATTTCGACATTGTCAGCTATATGGATGTGGACTTGTCCACTGACCTGGCTCACTTTCCCCAATTAATTGCCGCCCTGGAAGCCGGTTATCACTTAGCCACCGGCAGCCGATTGAGCAAGGGTTCAGAGGTTACCCGGGCTTTCAAGCGAGAGTTCATTTCCCGGAGTTATAACCTGTTGGTCAAGTCTATGTTCTTCACCCCATTTCCCGACGCTCAATGCGGTTTCAAGGCCATGACCCGACCGGCGGCCCAGGCGATTATTCCCCACATTGAGAACAATAACTGGTTTTTTGACACTGAACTGCTGATTATTGCCGCTAAACGGGGTTACCGAATAAAATCCGTTCCGGTGAAGTGGGATGATGATCCTGCCAGCACAGTTAACATAACCAGGACAGCTTCCGAAGACATTAAGGGCTTGCTGCGGCTTCGATTTGGAGGTATTCCCCAAATCATTGGTCCTGGGGCAGAGTCAATCGACCGACCGTTTAGCTAGGGAGCCAATAGGGAGCCTTCCGGCGGTGAACAATCAACACCGGGTGACGACCCCATTGGGACAATAGGAGGGCATCACGAATGGAACTGGGACTCAAGGGAAAAAACGTAATTGTAACCGGCGGTGGCTCAAATATTGGCCGTGCTATTGTCCACGCCTTCGCCGCCGAAGGTTCCAACATTACTATTGCCGAGCTGGCGCCGGACCAGGGCGAGTCGGTAGCCGCTGAAGTAGCGAAACTGGATACCGGAAGTCGCGTCAAGGTCATCGCCGCCGATGTAACCGACCGGGTTCAGGTGGGTGCAATGGTGGAGCAGTCCATCGCGGAGTTTGGCAGCGTGGATGTGCTCGTAAACAACGTGGGTTGGACGATCGATCGCCTCTTCATGGAAAAACCCCGAGAGGAGCATGAGAAGGAAGTCCAGGTTAACCTGTGGAGTCCCATAAACTGTATTCACGCCGTCCTGCCGCATATGATCGAGCGGGAAGCGGGAGCGGTGGTCAGTATCAGTTCCGATGCTGGGCGCATGGGGGAGTACCGGGAGGCGGTATATTCGGCTTGCAAGGGGGGAGTCATCGCTCTGAGTAAGGCCATCGCTCGAGAAACCGGCCGTTACGGACTCCGATTAAATGTGGTCTGCCCCGGTTTGATTGTTCCGTCCACCGAGGAGGATATCAGCTCGGAAAGTATGTGGAATCAGATGCGGGACATCTTCACCGATGACGTGCTGGAAAGAGTGCGGCGGGCCTATATCCTGCGTCGCATGGGTACGGCTCAGGAGATAGCCAACGCCGTCGTTTTCCTGGCTTCCGATGCTGCCAGCTTCATCACCGGCCAAACTCTGAGTGTCAGCGGCGGTTATACCATGATGTAGCCCGATTCGTACGCTGTGTCCATCCTGATTGAAGCCTCAAATACCGCCAGTGGTGCTGGGCTTGTTAAAAGCCACAGGTTTCCTCAAAGTGTCTCAGTGGTCTCCATTTGCTTGAGCTGTAAAGTAATGTGTAGTGTAAGGAACACCAATAACTGCGATAGGATGTCTAAGGGAGCACAAAATGAATTTAATGAGCCGGATGCGAGGGGAAGGAGATTGGAAGCGCTGGGCCTTGGCTATTGGCCGGGCTGGTGACAAGGCGGCACAAATGCCATCGTTGGATCCAGCAGACCATAGACAATTCCAGGAGCATGAGGAAGCAATCCTTACCCAAGCAACAACCGACCTTACTCGGCAATGGGTTGCGCTCAAGGACCAATTGCAGAATCTCCGAGCCTCGGGTTTCAGTGATAAAGACCTTCGTGAGCTGAGGGAGGAAGCGTCGGAAAGGCGGGTTAAGGCGTTGGGCACTGCCTCATTGGTGCGAGGTAGGAATGTAGGCCGGGGTATTTACCAGCCAATTTACAGTAATTTTCCAGGAAATGGTAGATATCCAAGTAGAGATTTGGGACTCCCTGCTGAGTGCTTGTGAATCCCGTGACCTCAACGACTTGCAATCCCTCATCTACACTTTAGAGTTCTGTTCATCGCTGGGCGAACAAGCCTTATTAAAGTTGCCGGATCTATCTCAGCAACGGCGTCAAGCCAATAGAAAGCAACAGCGTCGCTCTGCTTTCTCAGGTTGCATAATCCTGGTGGTCATTTTGATCAGTGTTGTGGCGGCAATCTGGTGGTGGGGCATCAGGTAGTAGTCGGTCCGGTTCCCCAGTATTACTCCATTCATTATACCAGAGACAGCCCGGCATTAGCGCCGGGCCGTCTCATTTTGCCTGGTAAGGCGAGGTTCCCAGAGGACTACAGGGCGGCTACCCGCTCGCGTAGGGTTTCAATCTCTTTGAGCAGCATTGACTTGGGGTCGTCCGACGAACCGCGGTTTTCCTCTACCAGCGCCAGAGCCCGGCTGTCAATGGCGGGCATCATCGCCTGAAGCAGAACTTCGTCCACGTCGTTCGCGATGGTGGGATAACCGGCACGGTCAATCATCTTCTTCAGGTTGCCGGCCTTAAACTGGTCGAGGGTCCAGCGAAGGGTGTCGCCGGAAGTAGTGGTGTCCCAATAGATGCGGATGTCCTGGTTCCGGGGGCCGTAGTGGTAGTGGGGGCCGTTGACGAAGCAGTCAAAGGCCAGCAGCTCTACGGTCTGGTCGGCCACGTCGGAGAGGACGTGAATCGCGAGGCCTTCGGAGTTGCCGGCAAATCGGTATTCCAGTCCAATTCGCAGGTTGCCGACGGTGAAGACGTCGCTGTCGAGCATTCGCTCGAACTTATGGGCAACGGTCCGGCGCATCGCGACGGCCATTTCACGGCCCTTGGCTTCGATCTGGTTCAGGGTTTCAGCAGGCACCGGGCTGGCTTCCACCGCGGCGGCCAATTCATCATATCCGGAACGCTTAATCATGGTGGGCAACTTGGTTCGCAGATTGTCTATCGTCCAGCCGAAGGGATTCCCTACGGTGGTCTTGTCCATGTTCAAGCGAATGTTGTTGTTGGCTGGGCCATAATGGTAATGGGGCAGTTGGTCGAAGCAGTCAAACCGCAAGATTTCCGTCTCGTTGTCGTTAATCTTACCAAAAACCTGGACACAAAGCCCCTGGTCCGGCATTAATGCCCGGTATTCCAAGGTAATGTCCACTGGGCCGGCGTTAAAGATTACACTTCCTTTATCCAAGGTCGTCCTCCTTTTAGATAGCTCTTCTTGTAGCTGGGAGTTTGGGATTGCCGTTTATCAATCAACCCGAACCCCGGGTTGAGCAATGCGGGCCTGCACACCAACCCTACCGCACTCGCAGCCTTGGAGATTCCCCATTAGCACCGCTTTCGTCCCCTTCCAGGGGTTTTCCGGCAGCGCTAGGGTTCCTAGCTACCCACCTTGGCACGCCTCTTAATGCAATATGATTATAGCACGGCTGGGACAATTAGCAAATTGTTTATGCAAACTACTGAGGAGAGTTTTTCTGAGATTTCAATTGAAACACCCGGGCCAGATACCGCCCGGACTTGCTTAATGGCCGAAGTTTGGCTAAATTTCAACTCAAATGGAAGCAACACTTCGCAGGCGGTCTTTCCCTTGGTCTAAACTTGGTGGACTTTTAATCTTTCTAATTCTTGTTGGTTGCGCTCCCGGCGCCGTCCCTGGAACCGAAGACTCCTACCGGACCCTCGGAACAGGGCCTCCAGTGGTTCAAAATTCTACCGCCGTTCCGGTCATTTCTCTCATGCCTTCGCCGATCCCGGCTCCGGTGGTCCTGCCGCTTCCCGCTACGACGCCTAATACCGTGCCTGATTCATCTCTATTTTCCTTTCCGGCAGCCACTCTGGAACCTGTCTTCTCGGAGACAATTCAAGCAAATCCGGCCGAAAACGACCGTATTGAGGCCGACTCACCGGGTAAAGGATTGGATCAACCCCAAGCCTCGCCTTCCCCGGAATCTCCGTCGCAGGTTACCGTTCCTTCGCTTACCGAATTGCCGACGCCTGCTTATTCCGAGAACCCTACCGCAACTCCCGTCCCAGAACCCTTACCCACACCCACTCCGACGCCTACTCCAATTCCAACTCCGACTCCGACTCCGATGGCCGCGCCGACGGTTGTGCCGACGCCGGCAACGCCTGCTGTTCCCCTAGCGGCGGGCATGGTTATCGAATGCATTTTTTTTGATGGAGTCGTGCCCCGAAATGAATCCGATGAGTACGTTCAGTTACTGAATAACGGCGCTTCCCCGGTTGACATCAATGGTTGGACCCTAAGAGACATGGGTCTGAACGAAAAAGGCCAAACGTTTGCCTTTGGAGGGTCACACCTTCTGCTCTCGGGAGACCGCATACGGGTTTATACCAATGAGTACCATCCGGAGTGGGGCGGGTTTTCTTTCGGTAGAGGCACGTCTATCTGGAATAACTCCAATCCGGATACCGCGGGTCTATTCAATCCGGCCGGCGCCCTGGTCTCGACCAGAACCTATCCGCCCGGCTGCCAGCCGTCAACGCCGTTGCGATGATACCGCGTTGTGAACCTAAGATTGGGGTTATGCTATACTACCGCCCGGCGGTGGGTCGGCATGCAAATCTGGGGGGTTATAGCATCCGGCGCCGTTCTTTCGCTTACAAAGGAGTTAATCAGCGCCATGAATGTTGGTCTTAGTATCCCGCGGCTGCCCGATGCGCAAGGCATTCGCCGGTTTGTGCAGCGGGCCGAGGAACTGGGTTTTGAGTCGGTTTTGGCCGGAGACCATATTCTCTTGCCGACCGGCGGTACGGATCAGTACCCTTACACTGCCGACGGCTCCTTCTCCCGGCCTGCCGACGAACCTTTTCTGGAAACCATGACGATGCTGGGTTTTATGGCGGCCTGTACCGAGTCCATAAAACTGGGCAGCACCGTGATCATACTGCCCTATCGGAACCCGCTGGTTCAGGCAAAGATGTTCGCCTCGCTGGATGTGTTGACCGACGGTCGGATGATTTGCGGCGTCGGCGTAGGCTGGCTGGAAAAGGAGTTCGATACTCTAGGGGTTCCGTATGCCGAACGCGGCCCGATGAGCGATGAATTTCTGGAGATATTCAAGGCGTTGTGGACTCAAGCCAACCCGGAATTTCATGGCAAGTACTACGACATTGAGGACGTTCAGTTTTACCCCAAGCCGGTTCAGCAGCCACATATACCCATCTGGGTCGGCGGCCATAGCCGTCCTGCCCTGCGGCGAGTGGCCAAATATGGGGATTGCTGGCACACGACGCGTCAAACCCCGGACTTCGTAGCCCAAAACCTTCCCTACCTTCGGGAGCAGACCGAACGGGCCGGGCGAGAGGCGTCAAGCATTTCTATTTCCCTAAAGCGCAGTTTGCACTTCACCGATCTGAACTCAAAAGAAGAAGGGTCGGTGCGTACCGGCGGCGTAATCATCGCTTCAACCCAGGAAGTCATTGACGATGTTTATTACTGCCGGGAATTGGGGATTGACCAGCTAACCTATGATTTCCGGGTGGAAGGCCTGGACGCCAGCATCCGGGTAATGGAACATCTGGCCGCCGAGGTGCTCCCGGTGGCGCAACGCCTGGGCTGAGCGGAAACGGAAGGCAAATTACGCCTCTCGCCGGAATCGCCCAGGTACTCATTGCGCCGCCTACAGGTTAACTGAAACCGCCCGTCCCGGTTCTCCTGTCGGAAAATCGCGGGTGCAAAAGGTCAGGAAGTTTAGGCGGGGCCGGTGAATCGCCCCTCGAACAAATAGCGGCCCAACGCCGACGCCCACCGGCGCCAATCAAAGCCTGTCATTAAAGCTTGTGTCGGCCGGACCGCGCCGGGACAAGCTATAAGTTCAACGGCGACTGCCAGGATTTGTATCTGCTAAAGCCCGCTCTCCCGGAAGACTTTGGCCCGTTCCACCAGAGAGTTGGCAGTGTGCTTCATTGTTTCAACCTGCCGCTCGCTGACTTCCCGCTTGACTGTCCCGGGAATGCCCGTGACGAAGGACCGATCTGGAACGTTGGTGCGGGAGAGGACCACCGAGTTTGCGGCAATCAGGCACTCCTTGCCGATAGTTGCCCGGTGCAGGAAGGTACAGTTGTTACCCAGCAGGGAGCCTTCCCCAATGCGGTCACCGTGGACCACCACGCTATGGCCTACGGTCACGTAGTCTTCGATTACCAGTCCGTTCCCGTGGATAACCGCTCCTTCCTGAACGTTGACGTAGTTACCAATGACCACCTTCTCGGCCCCGTCGGCCCGTATGGTCACGCCGGGCCAAATACTGCAATAATCGCCAATCTCTACGTCCCCAACCACGTAGGCAAATTCGCTAATCCAAGCGGTTTCAGCAACTTTGGGAGTCTTATCGCCCAAGCTTCGTATCAAATTGGTCCTCCTTACTGAACCCGTCCGACGTGGGAATGTTTCAACCCGGGCCAAGTCGGACAATGACGTTTTTCGCTAGTGTCAGATTATAACCCAACTTGCCTTAAGATGGTCAACATTGGAGGGTTGGCAATGTAGCAGCCTGGTGAGGAAAAAGTGCGTTAGAGGAAGTCGGCGTGGCGAAGTTGGCAATCAGGCCCAAGTTGGAACAAAGTCAGGGTAACTTATTGAGGACCGGGTCTTACGATTCGCCGCCCTTGCCGGGTTAGCGGACGGCCCGCATAGCTTGCCGGGCCGCCAGGTCCATATCCCGGTCCCGAATTGCCCGCCGCTTGTCGAACTGGCGTTTGCCCCGGCCCAACCCCAGCTCCACTTTGGCGACATGGTTCTTGATGTACAAACGCAGGGCAACCAGAGTCAGGCCCTTCTGGGCCACTTCGGCGGTCAACTGATGAATCTGCTCCCGATGCAGCAGCAGCTTGCGCGGCCTGCGGGGGTCGTGATTATAGACACTGGCGGCGTCGTAGAGAGCGATATGGGCGTTGTTCAGCCATAGCTCTCCGTCAACGGGACGGGCGTAGGCCTCTCTCAAATCAACTTTTCCGGCGCGCACCGACTTTATTTCCGTACCGGTAAGCACCAAACCGGCCTCTACACGTTCCAGTATCTCGTAATTAAAGAACGCCTGCCGATTGGCTGAGATAACCCGGTTATTGGGCTGTTGAGCGGCCGTCTTCTTTTTCTTTACGTTTGCCAAGATTTCCCTGCCTGGTAAATGAATGACTTACCAATGAGAAAAATAATCCTATTGGGATCGGGTCAGGCGCTGCTGCAGGATTTCGATGGCCCGTTCCAACTGAACGTCAGAGCTGGCATCCTCGGGGATGCTAACCGCCAGAGTGGGCGTAATGCCCTCTCCCTCAATCAAGTTTCCGTTTGGCGTGTACCACCTGGCGATAGTAAAAAATATACCGGAACCGTCGGAAAGGCCCCGCATGGTGTTGACGCTGCCTTTCCCGAAGGAAGTGACCCCAATTACCGGAGCGCGGTTGTGGTCGATGATGGCTCCCGAAAATACCTCGCTGGCGCTGGCGCTGAACTCGTTGATCAAAACAACCATCGGAATGTCCTTACCCTTGCCGTCTGGGCTAACTTTCCACTCCCGGCGGCTGCCCTGGGCGTCGAGTTCGTAGGTTACCAGCCCGTCTTCCAGGAATTGGCTCGTAACGTCCACGACTGCCTTCAGCAATCCGCCCGGGTTATTGCGCAGGTCAACAATCAGGCCGGTCCCGTTGGCCGCTCGAAACTCCTGTATCGCAGCTTCCACTTGCTGGTTGGTGGTGTCCGAAAAGCTCGAAATTCTCAGATGCCCAATGCCGTCAGGGCGCATCGCAAAGCGCACGGTTTCCAGGGGGATCACGCCCCGAGTGATGGCAATCAAGGTTGCTTCCGTTTGGTTCAGGTGCAGGACTAACAACTCCACGGAAGTGCCGCGTTGGCCCCGAATTTTGGAAACGGCTTCCAGAAGGCTAATGCCGTCGGCGCTCTCCCCGTCAATCTCCAAAATGATGTCGCCGGGGCGGATTCCCGATTGCTCCGCCGGCGTATCGGGAAGCGGGGCTATAATGGTTAATCGCTCTTCCCTGATACCAACCTGGGCGCCGATTCCCTCAAAGAATCCGCGGATTTCCTGGGATTCGATGTCAAATTGCTGGGCATCGAGAAATGAAGCGTAGGGATCGTCCAATGCCTGGAGCATTCCCCGAATCGCGCCGTCACTCACTGACTTGGGGTCAAGCTCTTGCCGGTCAATGTGTTCGCGCTCCAGTAAGCTCCAAGCCTCACCGAGCCGGTCAAATTCCGGCGGCAAGCTCTGGGAATCGGAAACTGTGCCCCAGTTTCCCAACCAAGCCCGGTCCACAGTGTACTGCACCGAAAGGGCCAGAGCTGCTCCCACTGCCAGCACAATAAGGTAAGTACCGAAAATCCTGAGTTTGGTCACTCCTGGGTCTCCTGTGCTTTTCGATGGCCGGTTTTTTTAGCCTGGGCACTGGTTCGAATCGGACGGATACTCCCGCCGTCTCAGATTGGGTTCAGATATGCAATGCAATTGTAACATATCAGAAACACTTCCAGATGAATCCCAGGGAGCAACGAAATTGCCGGGACGGATATGGGGCGAGCAAGACATTATCCGTAATGGGCCGCCGCGGGGTCCGCGCCGGGCAAATGAATGGGTTTGGATAGTGCGCCGTAACACTCTTAAATTGACACCCAAACTACACGGCTGATAGCATAGCGCAAATCTCATCGAAGTTTAATCAGCATCGTTGGCGGAGCTAGTTTTGGCCGGAATTGTTGCCTGCGGCACCTACGTTCCCAAATTTCGCCTCGGCCAAAGTACGTTAGGCTGGGGTTCGGCTAACCAGCGGGCGGTCGCCAACTTTGACGAAGACAGCGTCACTATGGCGGTGGCCGCAGCAATGGATTGTATTGGTGGAAGAGACCGCCAGGCAGTGGACGGCCTGATTTTTGCCAGCACCACCACCCCATACGCCGAAAAACAGGGGGCCGCGATCATAGCCACTGCCCTCGATTTGCGGCGGGATATTTTCACCGCCGACATTACGGATGTACTGCGCGCCGGTACAACTTCCCTGAAATCAGCATTGGACTCCGTGGCTGCCGGTTCGGCCGGCCAGGTTCTGGTCGTTGCCTCCGATAGCCGACAAGGGCCGCCCCGGAGTGAGACCGAACGAAGTTCCGGCGATGGAGCCGCCGCGTTTCTGGTCGGCAAAGAAGGTGTTATTGCCGAATTGTCCGGATTTCACTCCGTCACCGAGAATATGCTGGACAATTGGCGCTCCTCCGGCGACAGTTTTGTCCGTTCCTGGGAAGACCGCTTTGCCACTGAAGAAGGTCTGGAACGCATCGTGCCGGAAGCGCTGGCCGGTTTCTTGGGCAAGCACAACCTTAATACCCAGGACTTTAGCCGGGTTGCCCTCTATGGGCCGGACGCGCGTCGGCAAACCCAACTGGCGCGCCATCTAGGGTTCCAACCGGAACAGGTGCAGGATCCGCTTTTCGGACGGCTGGGCAACACGGGAGCCGCTTTTCCATTGATGCTCCTGGTTGGCGCCTTGGAGGAAGCGGAAGCCGGGCAGTTGCTGTTAACCGTGTCCTACGGTGATGGCAGCGATTTGCTTGCCTTCCGTACAACCCAAAGGATTTCCGGCCTGGCCTCCGGAGAATCACTCTCAGGAAAGAAACGGCGCAAGGGAGGGTTGGCCGGGCATCTGGAAACCGGTCGGGTGCTCGACAACTACGAAACCTACGCGCGCTGGCGTGACCTATGGACTACCGATGAGGCCGCCCGCCGTCCTGCTCCGGCGTCGCCCTCCGTGGCGGCCCTATGGCGGGAGAGCGACAAAAACCTGCGGCTGTACGCCGGGAAGTGCAACGCCTGCGGGTACGTCCAATACCCGGCGCAGAGAGTCTGTGTAAACTGTCAGGCCAGGGACGATTCCTCTTCCCTCCGCCTGAGCGACCAAAGAGGCGAGGTATTCACCTATTCTATGGACTACATCGCCGGAGCGGTTGACACTCCCCTGGTGGTCAGCGTCGTGGACTTCCAGTGCGGCGGGCGAATCTTGTGTATGTTGACCGACCGCGAGTTGGAAGAAGTCCGAATCGGTATGCCCGTCGCGATGAGCTTTCGTAAGCTGCGGGTGGTCAACGGAATCCACAATTATTACTGGAAAGCCATCCCTGAAAGGTTTGGAGTCGTCAATTAGCCAGCCAACCGGCTGAGTTACATTAGGGGGCAGCAGAATGGGCGGTATTAAGGACCGGGTAGCGATAATCGGCATGGGTTGCACCAAATTTGGGGAGCGTTGGGATGCCAGCGCTGCCGACCTGATGATAGAAGCAGCCTATGAAGCCTATGCCGACGCCGGAATTGAACCCAAGGAGGTGCAAGCTGCGTGGCTGGGCACGGTCAGCAGTTTCCGTACCGGTCAACCCCTGGCTGAGGCGTTGAAACTGGATTACATTCCCATAACCCGGGTTGAAAATGCCTGCGCCACGGCTACCGATGCTTTCCGCAATGCATCCTACGCGGTCGCCGCCGGCATCTATGACATTGTGCTGGCCGTCGGCGTAGAAAAGCTGAAGGACTCCGGCTTTTCCGGGTTAGCTATCCCTGAGGCGCCTGGTTCGGACGTAACGCCTCCCACTCCGCCTCCTTCCCAGTTTGCAATGGCAGCCACCCGCTACTTCCACCAATATGGCATTCCTTTTGCGGACGGCAAACGAACTCTCGCAGAAATTGCAGTCAAGAACCACCACAACGGCACCCTGAACTCCAAGGCCCATTTCCAGCGGGAGGTCAGCCAGGAACAGGTGGTCAATGCGCCCATGATAGCCTGGCCGCTTGGGTTGTTCGATTGCTGCGGTGTTAGTGACGGCGCTGCCGCGGCGATAATAACCACCCCGGAAATTGCCCGTAGTTTTCGTCGCGATTACGTGCTGGTAAAGGCCCTGTCCCTATCGGTCGGCGCATTCGGGGCCATCCGCAGCGACTGGGACTTTACCCACTTCCCGGAGAGCGTCCGTGCCGGTCAAGCCGCCTACCAAGAGGCCGGAATTGTCAGTCCCAAAGAGGAGCTGGACCTGGCAATGGTACACGACTGTTTTACTATCACTGAGTTGATAATTTATGAAGACCTGGGATTCAGTCCGCGGGGCCGGGCCGGCGAAGACGTGGCTGCCGGAACCTTTACCCTGGAGGGGGACTTGCCGGTCAACACTGACGGCGGACTGAAATGCTTCGGTCACCCGGTCGGGGCCAGCGGCATTCGGATGATTTACGAGGTCTATAAGCAAATCCAGGGCAAAGCCGGCGGGCGCCAATTGAAGAAGGCCGATTTGGGATTGACCCATAATCTGGGCGGCCGCCCTGGCTCCTTTACCTGCTCGGTAGCTATATTTGGGGCAGCCGGATAACCCATTTTCTTGATGGCCGCGCTGCCGGGCGGTTAGGGCTGATTAGTGCTAGTTTGTCCGGCTGCGATCCCTATTCTCATTTGCCGGATTCCCCCTTTGCGGACTGCCGCTAAGTGGCGCCCTTCGTCCGATAGAGTCCGCGCTTTCCCCCGCTAATCGAAAGATTTTCCCTTGACCGCATTGTTTGCCTCACCGCTCTGCCTCCGCTCCTTTGGGACGTAACCTCCGGTTCCCCACACAATTGCCGGATTTCCGCTGCCGGTTCAATCGGGCCCCGGTCTCTCTGGTCTCAATCTGCTCCAAATCATCAAAACAGATGCCTTGACGTCGCCAAAATTGCCCTGTTATAAAGCTTTAGGAGCATAAGTGGAAGATGTGAGTGCGGCGGTGCTCCACCTGTCCGGGTAATTGCCGGCATTCAAACCTTTCCAGATTCAGGGCGCACGATCTTCCTTGTTGTACGGTCTTGTTGTACGGTCTTGTTGTACGACCTTCTTTTGCTTAAGCAAGGGTTGATCGGAGAAGTTCTTTGTACGCCCGCCGTCACCCGAAGGGATCGACAACACTAATCCTCCCGCTATCCGAGTTGGAGAAGGTCCAATGTTAGAAATCGACACGATTCAGGTAATGGGGCGAGGCACCAATGTGGACTTTGTCATTGATGACGCCGTTCCATTCGAGATCGCGGTTCGGAACCTGCGAGAATATCTCTCGGAGTGCCGTGGCCTGTATTCCAGAGGCACAATCTCGGTGAACGTTGGCCGCAGAATATTGGTTGCCGAGCAACTTTCCGGAATCAAACAGATTCTGGATAAAGAGTCCGGGTTGACGGTCTCCCGCTATTGGTGTTCGCCGGAAATCCTGGAAGACGCTATTTCAGGTAGCGAACCCTCCGTAGCGCTTGGGCCGCCGCCAGATGCAACCGCCGGCCAAAGCGACCCCCCCAACGGAACAGCAGTAGCGGAGGAACTCGGGCCACAGGAAACCGAGGTTCAAGAAACTGCGGTCGCTGATGCCGTCACCGAGCCAATCCAATTTAGAATGGAATTGGAAGATCGGCCATCGTTAAAGGCAACGAATTCGTTGGAATTAACAACTCCGGTCGAACCGGAAGTTGAAACGCCGCCAACAGACCTTGTACCTGAGAAAGCATCCCGGCTAACGGCGGCACAATCACCAAACTCGGAACCCCTTCTGGGAGACGATCCGGCGGATGAAAACTCCAATCCAAAATACGAAAAGAACAGTCCGTCGGCTGTACAAGTTCCAACCGACTCAGAAAGAGAATCAGCCGGGCCGGAGTTGCCGGCTGCCGAACCGGAAAGCGATAACCTTAGTTACGAAACGACGGCACACCCACGGTCTGGTGATGCGGCGACTGCCCTGGATTTTAACCGGGGCAACGAAGCGCTGATCATTAAGACTACCTGCCGCTCCGGAGAGGTCATACGCTATCCCGGAGACGTGGTGGTGCTGGCCGACGTGAATCCCGGAGCGGAAATTATCGCCGATGGAGACATCGTGGTATTTGGAGCGCTCCGGGGCCAAGCCCACGCCGGGGCGGGCGGGGACGTCAAATCCACCATCGTTGCAATGAATATGGAATCCCACCGCCTACAGATTGGACCCCATATTGGGGTAGCGCCGAGAAGCGCTCGTCAAGCCAGGCCCAACCGGGCGGAACCCAAGATTGCCTATATTCGTCGGCGTTCGATTTTCGTTGCCCCCTTTGTCCGACGGTACGAAGAATACCAGGGAGGAGTATTGTATGAAGGGTAAGACTATAGTCATCACGTCAGGAAAGGGAGGAGTCGGAAAAACCACTACCACCGCCAATATCGGCACCGGTCTCGCAATGCGCGGGCATAAGGTGGTAGTGATTGATACCGACATCGGCCTCCGCAATCTTGATGTGGTGATGGGACTGGAGAACCGCATCGTTTACGACTTGGTGGATGCCATTGAAGGCAGGTGCAAACTGCACCAGGCGATGATCCGGGACAAGCACAAGCACGAATTATATCTTATTCCTGCTGCCCAGACCCGGGACAAGAACTGCATCAACCCGGAGCAGTTGCAAGAACTGTGCGGCAACCTGGAACAGGAGTTTGACTACGTAATCATCGACTGTCCGGCCGGCATCGAACAGGGCTTCAAAAATGCCATCAGCCCGGCCCAGGAAGCGATTCTGGTAACTACTCCGGAAGTTTCCGCCATTAGGGACGCCGACCGGGTGATCGGCCTGTTGGAGGCTGCCGAGCTGTATCACCCGAAGCTGATAATAAACCGAATTCGTCCAAGCATGGTAAAACGCGGCGATATGATGGATAAGGACGACATTCTGGAATTGCTTGCGGTGGACATTCTGGGCATGGTTCCGGCGGACGACCGGTTAATTACGGCTACCAACCAGGGTGTCCCCATTATCTATGACAAGAAAGCGCCTTCCGGCGCGGCTTTTTCGCGGATTGTAGCCCGAATTGACGGAGACGATGTGCCTCTAGTTGACCTGGAGACCAAGTCCGGGTTGATGGACCGGGTCAGGGACTTAATGGGCATTAGTCGAAGCGAGTATTCTCATGCTTAGTTTGCTGCGTCGTACAAAAAGCCGAAAGCAGGTTCGCGATAACCCGGATTACACCAAGAACATCGCCCGGGAGCGGCTGCAAGCGGCAATTATGCGAGACCGGTTTGACCTGGCGCCGGACACGATGGACGCCCTGAGACGGGATGTCCTGGCGGCTATTTCCCACCATCTGGAAGTGGGGGACGGTTTCCAGGAGTTTGAAATTCGTCGTCTCAACCAATCCTTGTTCCTCGTTTCCAACGTTCGGATCAAGGAAGTACCCCGCTGGGTGGCCGCCCGCTGACCCGAGTTTAACCGGTATCAGCCGCATTACCGATCTGGTGCAGGAAGGATCAAGTTTCCGGCGTAAGTTGCGGGGTACGGGGCGAAGGGGGCAGTTCGCGGGTAAGGGCGCCTAATTGTCGCAGAAAAATAGGTCCGTCCTTCGAAAATTTCAGGATGCGCCGGGACAGGAACCGGCAGCCGGCCAAAATCGGCGGAAGCGGGCTTAATCCTTGACGCCGGGCCATTGCCAGACCTCGGTTCGTCCGCAACCGTGCTTTCCTAAATATTCCGACAGGTATATAATCCTGCCCACTGGGTCAGATTACATAATTCCAGCCCAGCTCTGGTATAGGGCAGTGGCTTACACTGTTCTCCGTCTGGCCAGTTGCAAGCAGGTGTGCTTATGATCGGGATCGAAATTGTTCGTCGCTTGACGACCTTGCAAAACGGCCTCCGGGTTGCCTTCTTTACTCCAACCATCAATTCCCCGCGTCTTGGGGAGGTCAACCGTGGCTAACGGCGTCGGCGAAATGCTGGCCACACCCTTCAACCGCTTCCTTCAGGCCCTGGAACACCGGGACTACTTGACCCTCTGGATTGCCAACCTGTGCGCCGGCTCCGCGGCATGGGCCCTGATTGTTTCCCGGGCCGTACTTGCAAATGAGTACACCGACTTGTACGTCTGGGTTGGTGTGGTAACCTTCGCCGCAATGATTCCCCGGGTGTTTTCCACTGTAATAACCGGCTTCCTGGCTGACCGCTTTGACCGACAAACCGTCCTGCAATGGACTTACACCCTTAATCTGGCCCACAACGTGTTGCTGGCGCTGCTGGTGATGCTGGGGCTGGTGAATATTTGGGTGCTGGTGGCTCTGTCGCTTCTGAACGGCACCTTGCGCTCGGCCCAGATGACCACCACGCAATCCCTGGTTCCCAACCTGGTTCCCCGGGAAGTATTGCCCAACGCCATCGCCCTTAATGAGGCGACTCAACAGGGGTCCCGTTTTATCGGCGGCCTGCTGGCATGGCTTGTAGCGCTATATTTTGGTATTGAGCCGGTATTCTGGGGCTGCGTCCTCCTCTATTCCATCGGACTGGTTCAAATTGCCCGAATTACTACCCGCTCTTCCGGCCAGATAGACGCCCGCCGCGGCTTCTTCGGCAACTTGGTGGCCGGTTTCACCTACGTATATTCCCGGCCCAAAGTACTGGCGATGATGCTTATCGTGCTGGCCCACTGTGCCTTCACCATGTCTTATGAGGCGCTGCTGCCGGTTATTTCCGAGGCGAAGCTGGGCGCCGGAGACGAAGGAGCCGGGTTCCTGATAATGGGCGTAGGTATTGGCGCCTTGATTACGGCGGTTTTCCTGGCCGGGATTCGGAGTGAGAAGACCAGAGGAAAGCTCTTCCTGATTTTTGGTTTTACCAGTGGTGTTGGCCCTATGATCCTGGCGGTGTCGTCGGATCCGTTGTTGTCCCTGGCTGCAACGGTGGTAATGGGGATGAACCAGGGCGGCTTTATGACCATCAGCCATACGATTATCCAGTCAATAGTGGATGACTCGGTTCGGGGCCGGGTTTCCGGCGTCTATTCATTCCACGTTGGTGGCAGTATGGCGCTGGCCAATGCGGCCAATGCCGGATTGGTTGACGTGGCGTTTCTCAATGCGCCGCTGATAATGTCCGCAGGCGGGCTGCTATTTATGATTGCCATAGCGATAAGCTTGGGTATCAGCCCCCTGCGCGGCATCTACTTTTATCGCCCGGCTGCCCAACCCGCCACCCAATCGGCATAGCGGCCGGCCGGGGTGCGCTCCGGAACCGGCCAGCCTTAGGCCCGGAGGTATGTCAGTGGCTGCAATCGACCGGGAACTTGCCCGTTACCTGGAGCTTACCCCCAGGTCTCGCGCCCAATGGGAGGAAGCCCGGAATTACCTGCCCGGTGGGGACAGCCGCAACTCCATATTCTGGAATCCCTACCCCATTTTTATATCCTCAGCCAATGGCTGCCGGGTAGTGGACGCTGACGGCGTAGAGCGGCTGGACTTCATCAATACTATGACCACCATGATTTTGGGTCATGGCTCGGCTCCGGTCATGGCGGCCGTTCGAGGCCAGTTGGAGCGTGGCCTGGCCTACAACGCTCCAAACGAACACCAAATTGACCTGGCGAGATTGCTTTGTCAGCGAATACCCTCCTTTGACTTGGTACGCTTTACTAACTCCGGCACCGAGGCAACGCTCAACACCATCCGCGCCGCCCGCGCCTTTACCGGGAAGAATCGCTTTGCCAAGGTTGAGGGCGGCTACCATGGAACTCACGACGCGGTTACGGTAAGCGTTCGAGTTGACCCAGCCCGGGCCGGCGATCCCAGTCGGCCGATTTCGGTTCCGGCCAGCGAAGGCCTGGCTGAAGGTGTTCCCGAACAGGTTACCGTTATTCCCTTCAACGACGTGGAAGGGGCGCTTAAAATTCTCGAAGACCATGCGGACGAACTGGCGGCGGTCATTGTGGAGCCGGTGCTGGGGTCGGTTGGAATGGTTCCGGCAGATGCCGAATACCTGACCATGCTGCGAGACTTTACTCTCGCCAATAACATAGTCCTTATCTTTGACGAGGTTATAAGTTACCGGGTGGCTTTGGGCGGCGCCCAGGAATATTATGGCGTGACTCCTGACCTGACCGCTTTGGGAAAGATCATTGGCGGAGGCTTGGCGGTCGGGGCTTTTGGCGGCCGTCGAGATATTATGGAGCTGTATGACCCTTCAGGCGGGAAGGGACCGACGGTGTCCCACGCCGGTACTTTTAATGCCAACCCCCTTACCATGTTGGCCGGGCTAACCACTTTAGAGCAGCTAACGCCGGAGGTTTACCGGGACTTGGCCGAATTGACCGAGGAACTAAGACAGGGAATCAGAGGCATTTGCGCCGAGCTGGAAGTCCCGGTACAGGTTACCGGGCTGGGGTCGTTGTTCGGCATTCATTTTACTGACCGACCGGTATCAAATTACCGGGATATTGCTGCCGGCAATGCGGAACTGCGCGACCGGATGTTTCTGGGGTTGCTTAACGATGGAATCCTGACCGCTTCAAACCTGGTTGGGTCTTTGTCCACCGCCATCACTTCCCGGGAAGTCGCCAGCTTCTTGGAAGCCTTCAACCGGACGTTGGCCCGCAACGTTTAGCGCAGGTCTGAATCCAAAACAGGAGCGAGGAATCCGCAGGACTGTTTCTTGTCCTGATTTGCTCAGATTCCAGGCTCCTGATGACTAGGGTATGGCCGGTGCGGATCTCTACCGGCAGGTTAGTCCGCCGGAGGACGCTTCTGCCACTTGTCCGGCGCCGGATATACCGGAGTCGCAAGTCTTCGCACATTCTCAGAGGCGAACCAATCCTTTACCTCTTCCCGCCACTTGGTATAGTGGGGAGCGGCACGGTGAGCATCCACCGCCGCATCGTCCTGGTAAACCTCATACAGGTGTATGCGGTTTTCGTCCTCGTTGTCCTGCAACACATCAAAGCGCAGGCAGCCCGGTTCGTCGTTATTGGAACCGCGGGCATCTCCCATCATCGAAGCCATAAACTGGTCTTTGAAACCGGGCTTGATGTTTACCGTAACAATCAGGGCAATCATAATTCCTCCTTAACCCAAAGCGTTGATCGTCCTGGTCCGGGCGAGGGCAAGAACCCACCGGCATGGCCCGTTCTTCCGACGAATCAAAGCTATTATATCCGGGGCTAACCTTCAAGACAAGCTGGGCATGGTAGCGGCAGGATCCTTCCAAGGTCCTGGTTCAGGTGGGTTGTAGCTCACCTGAGCTTGTCGAAGGAACGGCGCTTGTGTTCGCTAATCCTGAGCTTGGGCTCCCCATGAGCGGATTTCCCTCGATTAGAGAAGAGTCCTGAGGCAAAATCCCCACTGCCGTAAATCTTGGTCAAGTCTCTTTTAACTCGCGGTTTCCGAAAGGAATTGCCCATAGAGGCGACGGAAATGTCGGTTCGAACGCCCGGAGTGGATGCCGTAGATGACAGTTAGTTCCAGGAGTTGTAGAATAGTTCCGGCAGCACTTCACGATGGATAGGAGGCGGCGTAATGGCAGAAATTCCGGTGGTTTACACCCTCACTGTGTGACCGGCCTCCGACCGGTTGCGCGACGCGTGGCGTCGGCAAGGTATCAAGTATGATGAACGACGGGTTGACCAGAGTCAGGACACCCTGGACGAGGCCCTGCTTTATGGCGATTCGGTTCCGATAATTGTTTACCCGGACGGTAGGGTGGAAATTGGTTTCGAGGGCCACCACGGTTGAGAAATAGGCTGACGGCCGGTTGGCCCGTCCCGATGACTTCCATCGGTGAAATCGTACATTCTCTGGTGAAATTTACTCAGTCAGGAGGAGCAATATGGCGAGCGAGACCAGTGCAGTAACCCCACAGCGGTTCAGTGAAGGGATAAGTTATTCCGACTACTTCGATCAGATAAAGGTGAACAAGGAACGGTTTCAAAACTTCTATGACAACTTCAAGGTAACTCCGGAAAACGCTGAAGCCCTTAAAGAGCTGGCCTCCAATCCGGACGGTCCAACCAAAATGCTGGTGTTAGGCGAAGATTGGTGCGGCGATGTGGTACGCGGTATGCCGGTGCTGGCCCGGATGGCCGAAGCCGCCGGGTGGGATATGCGCATTTTCCCCCGCGACGAGCACCATGACATAATGAATGAATTCCTGAAGAACGGAGAATGGATGTCTATTCCGACTGCGGTCTTCTATACTTCCGACCATCGCTACATCTGCCACTGGATTGAGCGACCCGACGTGGCCGACCAGGAGATGTTGGCAATTGAGGCGGCCATTAGGGCGGAAAATCCGGACATCAACGACCAGGATTTTGGCCGGGAACGCCGCACTCGCACCGCAGCTCGAGCCGAGGCTTGGCAGCAGGCTTCCGTTGAGGAAATAATCGAGCGGCTAAAGGGCAATGTAGGCGGCTAAACTCCGGCTTCCAATCACTCAGCCAACACAAACGAACTACCAACTTTCCTGGGGAACAGAAGAGGGGCGATAGTTTACATAAACTACCGCCCCTTTACTTGGTCAAGGGGGTGGCAACCGGATTAGCTGACCGGATTAACCCACGGCCAGGCCCCGGATTTCCCGGGCCTTTTCCGGCAATTGGTAGCTGGTCCAGGTTGCTCCATCATCCAACGAACCGAAGGCCTCCCCGTCCCTTGCAACGCAGAAAACGTGCTCCGGCGCCCTTGGATTCACCCTGACGGCCATCATCGTGCTGTGAGGCGTTATGTTGCGGTCAACCCGCTCAAAAGTCTTGAACAGGTCTCGACTGCGGAAGAGCGCCCCCTGCTTGCTGCGGGCCGCGGCCCCAATGGAAACGTACAACATATTGGGATCGTGGGGCGCGGCGTACAGGTCGCGAGTATAGGTGATCTCGGAGAACTGACCGAAGTTAATCGGTAGCCACTCGCTCCCCCGGTCCGGCCCAATGAAAGGACCCACCCGGGTGGTGATAAATACGGTGTGCGGCGATGCGGCAGTACACTGGACCCCATGCAAATCCAGAGTGTCCTCGCTGGGGGCCAGGGAGCCGGTAATCTCGTCCCAAGTATCGCCGCCGTCCAAGGAGCGTAGTACTCCGGCTACCTCCAGAGCGGCATACATCTCGTCGGGAAAGCTGGGGTCGGCGGTCAGGCCGATGACCCGCGTGGGAAAGGCCATGCTTACCTCGTTAGACCCGAGAGGGAAGTTCAGTTTTTCCCACGAATCTCCGCCGTTTGTACTGCGGTATAACTCTCCCGGAGCGGTACCCGCGTACATTACGTTGGGGTCGCGGGGCCGGAACAGGAAAGTCCAGACCGGTGGAGCCAGCTTTGGGTAATCCAGACGTTCCCAATGGTCTCCCCGGTCGGCGCTGCGGTATGGGCCGTCCTGAGTTCCGGCGTAGATAATTTCCGGATTGCTGGGATGAATCGCAACGCCCGGGACTATTGGGTTTTCCGGCAATCCATTGGTCAATTCTTCCCAGTGGTCGGAACCCGGGGACAGACGGTAAAGGCCGCTGCTCTCGGCGCCGACGTAGGCATAGGTGTTATGGTTGTTAGAAGTCACGATATCATCTCCTTTTCTGAACTGGTACGGAGTTTGTGTGACCGGTCGGGGAAGTTAGGCTGGGGCCATTGCAACAAAAAGGGCGGGGCTTGTCAACTTGTAGGGAAAATGTAGAACGCCGAATGCAGCATGGCCGGGGTGCGTGAACGACATAATCCGGGACCTGCGGCATCGTCCTTGAGTTAAAAAGCGTAAGTCAGAGAGCCTTTAGTCGGCCCGAGGGTTGTCCACCTCCACCAGTTCAAACCGGAAGTCTTCAATTACCGGGTTGGCCAGCAGGTTTTGGCACATTTCGGTTACTTTGGATTCCGCATCAGAACGTTCCGCTTCAACCAGCCGTATTTCCAGGTACTTGCCTAAGCGCACGTCGTTTACCGAATCAAACCCCAGGTTTTTCAGGCCGCCGAGGACGGTGATTCCCTGGGGGTCGTTTACCGCAGGCTTCAGCGTCACGTAAATCCTGGCTAGGTATAAGTTGTTCAAATTCTGCGAATCCTGCCTCGCTCGGTTTTGAAGCTCGACTGAATCAAGGAACGATTATCCTAACGCCGGGCCCCCATTGCCCGATCCTTCGGTGGTGGGAGCGGCTGGAATTAATCCGCCAGCAGCCCGCCCCCAATTGCGAAAGAGCCGGCAGTGTTTAAGGCGTGTCCACGACTCCGCTGCTAAAGCAGGGAGCTCCGTTGGGGAACTCCGGCCCCAAGGTACCGGAATAGGCCTGGAAAAAAGACTCAATCCGGTCGTTTTGCACCCCTTGCAACGTGTCCAGGACACCCCAAGCGGACAGGGCCACGGTGCCTTCGGGTATTTTGTCGTAGAAGCGAGTTACCGCCCAGGCCGGGGCCAGGGCAAGGTTGTCCATTACTTCCCTTAGCCGACCCACTTCTTCATTAGAAGCCAAATTGTAGCTGACTACAATGTTGCCATGCTCCAGGTTGTGAACAATGCGCTCGTCGGGCAGGCCGTCTTCGTAGAAACCACAGCGCGCCCACCAATCCCAATGGTCGCCCGAGGTGGGTGGAGAGGTGCTGTAAACTACACTTTGTCCTTCCGGCAGGTGTTCGCGGCTTGGCATTATGGGGTGCTGCTCACCAATGCCCTCGACGTATTGATTGCTGCTGCCTGCCTCTCCGGCGCTACCTCCCGGGAGGAGTCCAATAACGGCTCCCACGGAGAAACCGCCAATTACCAGCAAGGCAATTATGGCTGACGCAATAACATACCAATAGTTGGTTTTTCTTCTGGGCTGAGTAATCGCCATATCCGCCGATCGTCCCCGGTTTGGGGACCTGCGCCGACGGTGCCTAGATGGGGGCAATTCCGTTACCTCCTGTCGCGTTTATGCCGTTTTTCCCGGGGTTAACGGCCTGTCAAATGTTTCCAAATATATTGTAATAAGTTTCCGCTGGGCAACTAAAGCTCCACGCCGGTTAAACGGCGATAGGCCTCAGTGTACCGTTCAGTAGTCTTGGAAACAACATCCTCCGGCAGTTCCGGAGCCGGTGGTTCCTGATTCCAACCCTGGTCCAGGAGCCAGTCGCGGACGAATTGTTTGTCGTAGTTGGGCTGGGACTTGCCGGGGGCATAGCCCTCCATATCCCAAAAGCGGCTGGAATCCGGGGTCAGCAATTCATCAATTAGAATCAGTTGCCCGTTGAGCAACCCAAACTCCATCTTGGTGTCCGCCAGAATTATTCCCCGCTCCTGCGAGTAATCATGCGCAAACTCGTAGACCGCCTTGCTGGCTTCCTCCAGCTTCTGCGCCATTTCCGCCCCGACCAGGTCTTCGACTTCCTGGGGGGACATATTTTGGTCGTGCCCTTCTTCCGCCTTGGTGGTAGGTGTGAAGAGAGGTTCGGGGAACTTCATTCCTTCTACCAATCCATCGGGCATCGGCTGTCCGGAAACGGTGCCCTGCCGCCGGTATTCGGCCCAGGCTGAACCGGTGATGTAACCCCTGACGATGCACTCCAGGTCGAGCCTTTCCGCCCGCTTGACGATCATGGCCTGGCTGGCCAGTTCCGGCGATACGCCCGCCAGAGTTGGGTTCTGGCTCAGAAGATCCGCCGCGCCTTCCGCATCGGCCAACACGACCAGGTGGTTGGGGATCAGGTGCTCGGTCTTGTTGAACCAAAAACTGGAAATCCGATTAAGCACCAGGCCCTTATTGGGAATGCCGGTGGGCAGCACTACGTCAAAGGCGGAGATGCGGTCGGTGGCTACCATCAGCAGCAAGTCGTCCGCAATTGAGTAGGTATCTCGCACCTTGCCCCGGTGCAGCAGGTTGGGTAATCCGGTTTCAATCAGCATAAGTCATACCTGTAAAATAATGAATTAGACGCAATAGATGGATAGTCATGCCTGCCTTGCAGAGGAGTCAACCTAAGAACCTGTTGGCTAGACGGTTACACCGGTCGGGAGCAGTCCAATGCGTTGAAATGTGTCGTCAACGTAACGGGTGTAGTACCCGTAATCAAATATTTCCTCCATCTCGTTCGAGGTCAGCGACTTCAGAGCATCCGGGTCGGACTTGATCAACTCTCTAAAGTCTTCGCCGTGGTCCCAACTGCGCATGGCGTTACGCTGCACAACTTTGTAGGCGTCTTCCCGAGCCAGACCCTTATCCACCAAGGCCAACAGGACTCGCTGGCTAAACACCAGGCCCCGGCTGCTCTCCACATTCTGCCACATTCGGTCAGCGTTAACCCGCAGGTCTTTGACAATGCGGGTGAAAATACTGAGGATATAATCCAGGGCCAGGCAAGAGTCGGGCAGGATTATACGTTCGGCAGAGGAATGGCTGATGTCCCGCTCGCCCCACAGGGCCACGTTTTCCAGGGCGGTTACGCTGTGGCCGCGGATTAGCCGGGCCAGGCCGCAGATACGTTCTGCCAACTCCGGATTCCGCTTGTGGGGCATGGAAGATGAGCCGGTTTGGCCCTGGCCGAAGGGTTCTTCCACTTCATTGATCTCGGTACGTTGCAGGGAGCGAATTTCGGTGGCGAACTTTTCCAGAGACGCGGCGATAAGGGCCAGGGTAGTGACGAAATGGGCGTAGCGGTCTCGCTGAATGACCTGGTTGGAAACCGGAGCCACCTCCAAACCCAAGTCCCGGCATACTCGTTCCTCCACTGCGGGAGAGATGGTTGCGTGCGTGCCCACCGCGCCGGAAATCTTGCCCACACGGATGCTCTCGCAGGCATCCTCCAGGCGAGATTGCTGCCGTCGGAGTTCTTCCCTCCAGAGGGCGAGTTTCAAGCCAAATGTCATCGGCTCGGCGTGAATCCCGTGGGTGCGGCCCATCATGACGGTGTCCTTGTACTTCACTGCCTGCTTTTCCAGGGTCGCTATGGCATTCTGCAACTCTTGCTTAATCAGCTCGCCCGCCTCCACCAGCTGCAGGCTCTGCGCCGTGTCCAGCATATCCGAGGAGGTCATGCCCAGGTGCAGCCAACGCCCCTCAGGGCCGATTTCCTCGGTAATTGACGTGAGGAACGCCGTAACATCATGGCGGGTAGTCTCGAAAATCTCCAGCATTCTACGGTGGTTATACTTGGCCTGCCGGAGTTTGCTCATATCCTCCGCCGGTATAACTCCTTCCTCGGTCCAAGCTTCGGAAACGGCCAGTTCTACTTGAAGCCACTTCTCGTACTTGTTCTGGTCGTCCCAAACCCGTTTCATCGCCGGGCGGGAATATCGGTCGATCAATTCCTTTCCTCCTGTGGTGGTCGGTAACAAGCCATAAGCATTTCTTCCGGTGAGCCGGAAGGGATCCGTTTTACGGCCGCCGGGCCCGGAACAGACCTGAAAATCATTCCGGTTGATTCTCGGATTGAGTCGGCTCCGGCAATTCTTTCAAGACTTTTAGCACGTCCCCAAAGTCGCCAAAAGGCCGAAACGGCAGGTTCTGCCGCTGGCACTCTTCGGCCAGGAAACTGCGGGCAAAAACGGTATCGGCTATTTCCGCAGCTTCGAAATCGGAGCGGCCGTCTCCGGCATAAATCACTTGGTATCCCAACTGCCGGTATCGGTCAACGATTAGGCCTTTAGAATTGCCGCGGTCTTCCGCCCCCGGATAAGCGTGGTGATAGTAATAGGCGATCCCCTGGGTAGAGAACCGGGTATTTACGCAATATACCGGCACTTCCGGAAAACCCTCACTTTCCAGCAACGCCTTGATGTAAAAATCCAGGCCCAAGCTGACTACCGCCATCGGATAATTCCGCTCTCGGCAATAGTTCCATAACTCACCGAAATGGGGACGCAGGTTAGCGTTTTCCCTGACAAAGGCCTGCATTTCTTCGCAATCAGCTTGAATGTTGCGAAAGGTAATTTCCTGGTAGTCTTTCAACGAGATTTCGCCGGCGCGAAACCGGCGCCGAGTCTCTTCCCAAGTAGGGTCGCCGAACCGGCGCAGCAACATTTCCGCCACGTTTTGGACGGCAGCCGTATCGTCAAAATCGGTAAGAACTGCGGGAATCAAGCTAACGCTCCCGCAGTTGCTGCCGGTAATCTTCGTAGGCCTGCCGGATGTTTTCGTGATGCAGACCCAGGATTTCCGCGGCAAAAAAAGCGGCGTTCCGGGCGCCCCAGGCGCCGACCGCCATGCAAGCCACCGGAATACCCGGAGGCATTTGGGCCGTAGCCAGCAAAGAATCCATTCCGTTAAGCTCGCTCGACGCCAATGGAATCCCAATCACCGGAAGCGTAGTCCAGGAAGCCAACACGCCGCCCAGGGCCGCTGAACCCCCGGCAGCGGAAATAAGCACCTCGATGCCCCGTCCCCTTGCTTCCAGGGCATACTCCCTAACCCGGTCCGGCGTCCGGTGAGCAGACATAACCCGCACTTCGTAATCTACGTTCAACTGTTCCAGGGTATCCAGCGCTTCCTTCACCACCGATTCATCCGAGGCGCTACCCATTATAACTCCAACTAATGGCAAAACTACTTCCCTTCCAATTAAGAATCAAGAACCGGCCGACCCCGCCCTATAGGTCTAGTTCTTCCCGAAACGCCACGACCAACGCCTGTTCCAGGGCGGCCTGCTCATGTCGAATTGATACGCCGTTGACCATCAGGTACAACCCTTCGTCTTCCGAATTTCCCACTTCAATTTCGATGGTGCGTTCATCGTTTTCTTCCCAGGTGAGGGACATATAAATCTCGTCCAGCTCCTCTTGTTCTTCGTTCAAGCTGACCAGATTAAATCCCTTTTCCGGTTCGTCGTCTTCGTCCTCTCCTTCCCAGGAAATAAAGGTTTCCAGATTTCCCTTGCCTTCAAGGAGGATTTCGTTCAGTTCGGTTAAAAGCTGGGGTATTTGTAGTGAATCTACCAGTTGGCTGAGTACCTCTCTGGCACGCTCCGCTTCAGCGTCCGCTGCTTTGGATTGCCGCAACCGCTGGGCACGGGTATCCGCTAATTCATCGCGCAAGTCCGTCAGGGTGTCTCGCCAGGCCATTGCTTCCTCCAAGTAGGCTAAATGTACTTTCAAGATAAGCCGTAGGGCCCTACCATTTCAATCATAAGCGGTCTTCTTAAAGACCGGTTGCCAACCCCACGTCCATTCGTATTACGCCCCGGCCCGGCTGTACCGGCTAACAAAGTAACAGAATTGGTCCAATTCCGGGTAGTCTTCCAAGCCGAATTGACGGCGGACTCGTTGCATTGCATCCAGCAAGTCCAGATAGCGTAAGCCCAGGTGACCCTTGGCCAGCGTTCTGGGATAAAGCCCCAGGTAACGCAAAGCCCGCTCGGCTGCCGGGTTCCAAACGGCAAACAGATTTGGATTGCTCAGACAAAGCAGGTAAGACACAAAACCCTTACCGGCGGCGCCAAGAGTGTAAGCCCCGGCATCGGAGACACATTCGTTGAAGCGGGCTTCAAGGGTGATAGTATCATAGAGTAAGAAATCCAGGGTGTCTCTGATTTCGGCTACAGAATTGGCGGCAAAGTCCTTGGTTCGATTGCTTCCGGAGGCCCGGTACAGCGCAAGCGCCTGCTCATTGCTGAGGGCCGGCAATTTGCTTTCGGAGAGCCATTCGCGGAATTCTCCGGATCGCTGCCAACGCCGCTTGCGATACCGGTCCAGACTGCCCTGCCGCCGGGCCTCGCCGTAGGCCGCGATAAGTGCGTTGTAGCTTATGCTTGCGGAGCTGACAGCCATACGCCATTCCGATTGCCAACGCTCAGGTCTCCAATATCGGTGCGATAATAAGCGTTCCGGAAATGCAACTCCCGCACTCGCTGATATGCCCTGGTCCTGGCATCGGCCAGAGAATCTCCTCGCCCGACAACCGTCAAAACCCTTCCGCCATTGGTAACTACTTGCCGGCCGGTTTTACTCTCCTGGGAAATGAGACCGGCGCTGCCCGGGTCGGCACCAAAGTCGGTGCCGGCATGAAACACCAGGGTATCCGAATCCGAAGCGGCCGAATTATTGGTATCTAATCCGGCTATTTCAAACCCGGTATCGTACGGTCCCGGATAACCGCCGGAGGCCATTACCACACCCACGTGGGCCCGGCTGCCCCAACACACTGGTGTCCTGGAGAGTTCGCTGTGGCCTTCGGCGCAGGCCAGCATAATTTGCACTGGGTCACTCTCCAGCAAGGGCAGGATGACTTGAGTTTCCGGGTCACCAAACCGGCAATTGAATTCCAGGACCTTCGGCCCGCTTTCGGTAAACATAAGACCGGCGTAAAGCATTCCCCGGTAGGGCGCGCCGCGTTGGGCCAGGGCGGCAATTACCGGCCCCATAATGGTGCGGCTTATCTCGTCAGCTACGGAGCTATTCCAAAAGGCCGGTGGCGTGAAACTGCCCATGCCGCCAGTGTTTGGCCCTTGGTCGCCGTCCCGAGCTTGCTTGTAGTCGCATGCCGCCACCAGCGCCGACAAGGTCTCACCGTCGCAGAACCCGAAAACGCTGACTTCCGCGCCGGTCAATAGCTCCTCAATAACCACTCTGTCGCCGGCCGTGCCAAAAACCCGGTCGGCCATGCACAAGTTTACCGCAGCCATCGCCTCCGCCGAGGTGGCGCACAGGGCCACCCCCTTTCCTGCGGCCAGTCCATCTGCCTTGACCACAACCGGGGTTTGGTGGCGGGCCAAGAAGTCCAACGCCCGTTGCCGGTCATCAAAGACTCGAAAATCCGGGCCGGGTACGTTGGCCTCCTCCAAAATTTCCCGGGCGAAACTCTTGCTGCCCTCCAGTTGGGCGGCTGCCTTGCTTGGCCCAAAAGCGGGGATACCTAAAGCGCCAAGCCGGTCCACGATGCCGTCGTTTAGCGGCTGGTCCGGACCTATCACTACCAACTCAATGGCGCGGGACTGGGCAGCCTGCAACACGCCGTCCAGATCCTCCGGGTGGATGTTCAGGTTGTTGGCAACCTGGGCTGTGCCGGTATTGCCGCCGGCCACCCAGAGTTTGGTTACCTGGGGACTGCGGCTAATTCGCCAAGCCAGAGCGTGCTCCCGGCCGCCGGAGCCGACTATCAAAACTTTCAATGTTTAAAAGACTCCGATTCGCTTCGCCAATTCGGTTCGTTTAAGCTGCTTGCCTACTTCCACTCAGCCTACTCCCACTCAATTGTACCCGGGGGTTTGCTGGTGATGTCATATACCACTCGGTTAACCCCGTCAACCTCATTTACGATTCGGCTGGATATCTGAGCCAAAACTTCGTAGGGCATGCGCACCCAGTCGGCGGTCATGGCGTCGTTACTGGAAACCGCGCGGACGGCGCAAACATAGCCATAGGTACGGTAGTCGCCCATTACCCCGACGGTTCGGCTGTCACTGAGCACGGCGAAACTCTGCCAAATCTCCTCATAAAGGCCGGCCTTTTCCACCTCATCCAGGACAATCCAGTCACATTGCCGCAAAATGTCCAAACGTTCCTGGGTAACTTCGCCAATTATCCGAATGGCTAAGCCTGGCCCAGGAAAGGGTTGGCGCATTACTATTTCTCGGGGCAGTCCCAACTCCAAGCCAACTTCCCGCACCTCGTCCTTATAGAGATAGCGCAGCGGTTCGACCAGTTTTAGCTGCATCTGCTCGGGCAGGCCACCCACATTGTGGTGACTTTTGATACGGGCGGAGGCACGATTTTCCGGTGTCTCGCTTTCAATGACGTCGGGATAAAGGGTACCCTGGGCGAGATAGTCGGTGTCGCTCAGTTCGGCTGCCGCCTCTTCAAATACCCGGATAAACTCCTCTCCGATGATTTTTCGTTTTCGTTCCGGGTCGGTAACCTCGCGGAGTCCGGTCAAAAAGCGTTCCGTAGCATCTACGTAAAGCAGGTTCAAGCCCAGGTTCCGCCGGTAGGTATCCTGCACTTGCTCCGCTTCCCCTTTGCGAAGCAGCCCGTTATTTACAAAAATGCAGGTCAATCTGTCCCCGATGGCGCGATGCAGCAGCAGAGCGGCCACCGAAGAATCCACACCGCCGGACAGGGCGCAGATTACCTTGCCGGCTCCGACTTGTTCACGAATGCGGCTTATCGAATTGGCAACAAAGTTTTCCGGCGTCCAGGTACCCTGGCAACCGCACACTCGGAAAAGAAAGTTCTCCAGAATGGTCTGACCCAGGGGCGTATGCTGGACTTCCGGGTGAAACTGAAGCCCGTAAATGCTGCTGCCGTTGCTGATAACGGCGTTAGCCGAGTTTTCCGTGTGGGCCAGAGTTTTGAATCCGGGTGGCAAAACGTCAACCCGGTCACCGTGGCTCATCCATACCTGGAATGAAGAAGGCATGTCCTGGAAAAGCGGCTGTTCCAGATTTTCGCGGTGTAGCTCCGCGGAGCCGTATTCCCGCTTTTCCCCGGGAGAAACCGTGCCGCCCAGTTGGTGTACCAGGGCCTGCATCCCGTAGCAAATGCCCAGCGCCGGTATTTGGCGTTCAAAGACCCAGTCGGGAACCAGCGGCGCACCCGTTTCATATACACTGGCCGGGCCGCCGGAGAGAATAACCCCTTTGGGAATAATGCGCTGGGTAACGGCATCCCAGGATGAAGAAGCCGACACCACTTCGGAATACACCTTCATCTCGCGGGCGCGGCGAGCTATCAAGTGGCTATATTGGGAGCCAAAGTCAATAATGACGATGCCCTCGCCGACGGCGGGCCCGACGCTTTGGGTATCTATACCAGGAAATTGCTCGGAGGCTCTACCGGTGACTTTTGGATTGCTGACCATCAAGTCCTTCTCGGCCGCCCGGAAAATCGGCCCATATCCAGGTTAGTAGCTGATTTACATTGAAAATATACCACACGGCGCATTCCGCCTGCCACTTGCACCCAGAAGATTATTTGTCCCGATTCCCGACTTTGGTCAAGTCTTGCAATTTCGGTTCCGCTAGATTCTGCTGGCGCAGGTTCCTCCAATTTTCCTGAGTAAGCCGCTCATGGTGGGCCGGTCCAACCAAGTACCGGCCCTTCCACGAGGTCAGGGTGAGCGGTGATATACCTTGACCTGGACATAGGGATTAACCTGTCTCCGCCACATCAAAGGTTTACAATACCCCTCGTATCTGGTAAATTACCAATGCTGGAAAGAGATATGGGCCTGTTTTTCCGGCTGTTGAAGTGGGGCATTCGTCTAGCGGCCCAGGACACCGCCCTCTCAAGGCGGAGATCAGGGGTTCGAATCCCCTATGCCCTACCAATTCCTCTCTGATTATGGGCGGTTTCGCCACTCCTTTCTTATCCAAACTTCGAAGGCCTTGGCTCAGCATTCAGACTTCTCCGTACGACTTGGCCCGCCAAAGGCCGTTGAAGCTCAAATTGCTGATCGGCTAAGCTATACTTTCCCCTATGACCGGATTATCGCTTGTCCTGATTTTGATGGCGGCCTTGTCCCACGCTTCCTGGAACTTGTTGCTGAAACGCTCGGACAACAAGGAAGTGTTTGCCTGGTGGCTCTTATTCAGCGGCAGTATAATGCTGGCCCCTCTGGGCGCCACCCTCTTATGGTTCTATCCCGTAACCACGCCGGGATATTGGCTGGTCTTTGCCTCTGCCGCGCTGCAAACTCTCTACATGATTTTGCTGGGCCGGGGCTATACTCTAGGCGACCTTTCCATGGTTTATCCTATTGCCCGCGGCATTGGCCCCATGCTGGTTCCGGTTCTGGCGGTGCTGACCCTGGGAGAGCGGATTGAACTGCCGGCCGTTGTTGGAATTGGGTTCATAGTCATCGGCATTTATATCGTGTCCTGGTGGGGCCGGTTTCGGCAGATTCTCAGCAAACCTCTGGACTTTATAAGAGACAGCGGGACTGGATACGCCATTCTCACCGGACTGACAATCACCACTTATTCCCTGTTAGACAAGCGGGGAGTTGCCTACGTTCAGCCATTTCTCTATATGTACCTCATTACCTTGGGTGCGGCTATAGGTCTGGCCCCCTACATCTTGCGCCAACACGGCCTGGCCCCAATCAGGCAAGAATGGCAAAGAAATGCCTGGCCTATACTGGCTTCGGGACTCTTGGCATTCCTGGCCTATGGATTGGTATTGACTGCCTTTTCTCTCTCCAGGGTCAGCTATATATCCCCGGCTCGAGAGGTTGGCATTGTAATTGGGGTGCTGATGGGCGTTCTTGTTCTTAAGGAGCAATTCGGATTGGGCCGTTTGCTCGGCTCCGCTTTTATCGTCCTGGGGTTGGTATTTATCGCCTTGTCCCCCTAGATATGGGGCGGCCCGCCTAAGGGAATGTTATAATCGGGCAACAAAGGGCCGGTGTTAGATGGGGGATTTGCAGGAACGGGACACTTCCTTCCTCTCAATTGGTCAGGCAGCATTTTACCTGACGGACTCCCCGGAAACTTCTATCGGCGTGCAAGGCGAGATATTTGTTGGAGGGCAGGTAGCAATGGTTAATCAGGAAAGGCTAATAAATTCGTTCTGTAATCTGGTACGGATCGATAGCCCCTCCGATGAAGAAGAGGAGATGGCTCAGCACCTTACCGGGCGGCTGACCAAGCTGGGCTTCGATGTGGAGCGGGACGCCCACGGCAACGTGATAGCGTCGGAAAATGGGGAAAGCCCGCTGCTTCTATCGGCGCACATGGATACGGTAGAGCCGGGCCGCGGTATTGAGCCGGTCATCCGGGGCGACCGCATTTTCTCCGCAGGGGAAACTATTCTTGGGGGCGACTGCAAGGCAGGCATTGCGGCGATTATGGAAGGGTTGGAGTCGGTGGCAGCGGCAGGGGTTTCCCGCCGCCCGGTCCAAGTCGTTTTCACGCGGGGCGAGGAAATTGGCCTGGTGGGCGCCACCAATCTGGACTATTCCATGATCCGGGCACAGGAAGCGGTGGTCTTTGACGGTAACGGGCCGGTGAATACTATTACCGGTTCCAGCCCTACCTATATGTCCTTTGACATTACGGTCAAGGGCCGCGGCGCCCACGCCGGTGTCGAGCCGGAAAAGGGACTGTCCGCCATCCGGATCGCTTCCGAGATTATCGGTGAACTGCCCCAGGGTCGCCTGGATGAGGAAACCACCTTTAACGTGGGTTTAATCTCCGGCGGGACGGTGCGTAACGCGGTACCGGCCGAGGCGGCCTTTGGCGGCGAATTCCGCAGTCGCAACACTGAATCCTTTGACTTGCTCAGACTACAGCTCCTGGCCACGGTGGAAGAGGCTCGCCAGAGATACCGGGAAGCTACCATAGAGGAACAATTGGAAGTCCTCTTTCATATGTATAACCTTGACCCCGAGGAGTCGGTGGTTCGAATGGCCTGCCGGATAATGTCACAAATGAACCTGGCGCCCAACATCCAACCCTCCGGCGGCGGCACCGACGGCAACGTCATGCGGCTGCACGGCATTCAGAGCGTGGTTGTTGGAATGTCAACCAACCAGATGCACACTGTGGACGAGCATGTGATTATTCCCGACCTGATCAACACGGCAGCTTTCTGCAGCAATCTGATGACTGACGGCTACTAGCCGGTTTGGCCATTGTCTCTTGTAGGGCGAATGGAGCATGGGTTTAGTTCCGATAAAAGTCGCCGAATCCCAAAAGGCAGCTTAAACTAGCTGTTGGAGTCGCTGGAAGGGTGTATCTGGGCTGCGTTGGCTACGACTTCGGTCAATTCGTCAGAGAACTCTCTACGCTGCCAGGCTCGAATCTCAGTGGCTCCGGATTCCGCCGTCTCGTCTTCCCACCGCTCGGGACTGTAGGCTAAACGCTCCAGACTAACTGCCGGCCAGAGCAACGCCGGGTCCAGGCCAAGGGCGACGCCCTTTTCGGTTCGCCATTGCTTCAAGAATTGGAGCCGCCCCTGAACGTCCCGGCTTATATATTGGGTTCGTGGCGGCCTGGTCGGACGCTGGAACCCTGGGCCGCGGCGCCCTCGTTGAATCGCTTCCCTTATTCGGCTTCCGGCCCTGCGAACTAACTGGGGGGACAAGTCTGGAACGTCTTCCAAGGGTAAATGGTTCGCCTGGGCGATATAAATCAAGGTTTCATTTCGCATTACCCGATAGGGCGGCCAGTCCAACCTTTCCGCTTCCGCCTCCCGGAAGTCAAACAGTTCCTTGAGCACCGCCAGTTCCTGGGGATCGAGCCGGTCGTTGCCCTTAATTCTCAGGAACGCCGGTTCCGCCGCGGCGGAAACCGCGCTGCTGACGCGCTCCAGCCGGACGCATTCCTCTTGCACCCAATCCAGACGACCGGCCTCGGCCAGCCGCCGCCGCAGTTCTTCAGCCAGAGGAATCAGGTATAGGACGTCGGAGGCAGCATAATCTATTGCCGGTGGGCTGAGCGGTCGCTGCCCCCAGTCGGACCGTTGCAACTTGCGGCTCTTGGGTATTTCCACATCCAGGAAAATGCGCAGGACGTCACCCAGGTTGGGGGTCAACACTCCCAGAAATCGGGCGGAAATTTCAGTGTCAAACAGCGACAGCGTCTTGAATCGCGACTCTCGATAGAAGGAACGAAGATCGTAGTCGGAGCCGTGCAGAACTTTTACTATCTCCGGGTTCTCCAGGAGAGTCCCCAGAGCGGATAAATCTTCCACTGCCAAGGGGTCAACCAGGTAAGAATTGTCGGAAGTCCCTATTTGAATCAGGCAGATTCTACCCCGATAGGCGTACATACTGTTGGCTTCAGTATCAATCGCCAGTTCCGGTTCCTGGGCCAAGTTGACCGCGATACGATTCCATTCCTGCTGGTCGGTAATCAACTGGGGCCGATTCACATATACTCCAAACCAAGCCGAGTTGCCGTGTAGGGAGTTCCGTAGCGCTTTGGGCATTGCTCGCTACCGGCCCAGTATAGCAGAAGAAACCTCCGAACCCCTGCTTTCTGTGGACTATACGAAATGTTATACTTGGGCGATTTCCCGTTGTAGCTGACACGGTTAGCCGGTTCGGACTGGAAAGCCGTACCCCGCTTCGTTAAGGCCGATAGTCTGCACGTATAGGGGTTACAAGGGAAAAGGTTGATAATTTGACTGAACTTTGAACCGCCAAATGACGGTTCTCGCGACAGATTCGGGACGAACTATGATCGGGAGGAACTATGAACGGAGCGGAACTTAAAGCTACCTTGCAGGCCGGAGGCCGAGTGTATGGCACGATGATAACCCATGGCCGCAACCCGCGGTGGGTGGAAGCCCTGGGAGGAATCGGCCTTGATTACGTCGTTATAGATACGGAGCATGGCCCTCGCAGCCGCGCCGAGCTGGCCGACTACCTGGCCGCCTTCAGCGGTTCCGGCGTCGTGCCGATCATCCGCATCCCCATTCCGGATTCCCACTATGTGACAATGGCGCTGGACGGCGGCGCCCAGGGGATACTGGCCCCGTACTGCGAAACGGTGGACGAGGTCAAGGAGGTGATTGCGGCGGCCAAGTGGCGGCCCCTGAAAGGTGAGGCCGTTCGGCGTCTGATGGATACCGGTGAACACATCAGCGAGGCGGCCCGCGACTATCTGGAACAGCGTAACCGGAACACGGTTGCCATCATTGGCATTGAAAGCGTGACGGCGGTTAATAATCTGGAGGAAATATTAAAGGTGCCGGGGATTGATGGTATTTTCGTCGGACCCAATGATATGAGCATATCGGTGGGCTACCCCGACCAGTACGATCGGCCGGAATACCAGGAAACCGTCAAAGGGGTGATTGATACTTCGGAAGCCCACGGTATTCCGGTGCTGGTTCACCACCAAACGGCGGACCTTTCCGCTCATTGGGTAAGGCAGGGAGCGCGCTTTGTGCTGCACACCACCGACCGGAGGACATTGGCCGAAGCATACCGCCGGGAATTTGCCGGATTGCGCGAAGTTGCCGCCGAATCCGGAGCCTGACCACAACCGGGTCACTGCCTTTCCTGCTTCGTTTCCGAGGGTTCATAGCGACGGCGGAGCGCGTCAATATAAACCCGGTCATAATCGCCGTGGTGCCCGGTGTGTTCGGCATCCGCAAGCTGCTCGGCCCAAAGGTATTCAACATCTTCCCAGCGGATAGGGTAGGGGGGCTGATCGAAGAAATTGGTCACTGCGGACATCGGAGTAGCCGCTTCCAAATAGCCCATCATCTGGAAATTATCGTAGTAATTGCCCCGGTCGGAAATAAATCTTCCTTTCATCGCGGCAAGTATAACGAAGGCTGGCATAGCTTCTCCATGCAGTGGACCGGTATCCCTGGCTGGGTTAGAGCCGTTGGGTAACTCTTCCCAGGAGTGGCCTGTTGCGACGGGCTACTTGGTGAAAATGTGTACTGTGGTAACATCGCCAGCGCCGGAACATTGCGCCAGGCCAACCCGCGCTTTGGCGACTTGTCGGGGTCCGGCCTCCTGGCGTAACTGGGTAACGGTCTCGTGAACCATACGTATGCCGGTAGCCCCAAAGGGGTGTCCCATCGCCAGCAGACCGCCATCGGTGTTTACCGGAATGTCGCCGGTCAGCGAAGTCCGACCCTCCACCGTGGCCCGCCAGGCTTCTCCTTTTGGCGCTATTTGCAAAGCCTCGATCTGTTGCAGTTCCCCGATCGTGGCCGCATCATGAACTTGCACCAAGTCCACGTCTTCCGGACCCAAGCCGCTCATCTCATAAGCAGCCAACGCCGCCGGTTCGGTTCGGTAAGGGCTGAAGGCCGAATGGTCGCTGCCCCGGCCGTTATAGTTGCCGGAAGTGAGCACCGCGGCATTAATCCGAACCGCCCGCGACTCGTCCAGCCCGTACCGGCTCAAGGAATCTCTGGCACAAAGGATTGCAGCGGCGGAGCCTTCGCTGGTGGGGCAGCACTGAAAGAGGGTTAGGGGGTCGGCAATCGGTCTGGAGGCCAGAACGTCCTCCACCGTATAGGTCTCTTTCCGGTGGGCATAGGGATTAAGGGCGGCATTCTGCCGAGCTTTGACCGAAACTTGGGCCAGAGCGGTTGCCGGCGCGCCGGTCTCTGCCATATAGCGGCGCATCCGCAGAGCATAGCCTGCCATCATATGGTCGCCGCCAATATATCGCTCCGGGCTGTCTTCGGCAGTTACCGTTACCGGGCCGCCGGGAACCTTTTCGGCGCCAAAGGCCAGGCCGAGGTCGTACATTCCGGTAGCGATGCCCCAATATGCCTGCCAAAACGCGGTAGAACCGCTGGAGCAAGCATTTTCTACGTTGATTATCGGTATCCCGGTCAGTCCCAGGCTGCTAAGCGCAGTCTCACCCACCGACATACCGTGGTAATACACATGACCAAAATAGGCCACCGGAATATCTTGCCAACGGATGCCGCAATCCTTGAGCGCAGCAACCACTGCCTCCCGGGCCAGGGTCGCCAGGTCCTTCCTGGGGAACCGGCCAAAGGGGTGTAGTCCAACCCCGACTACCATTACCTCCCGACCGGGCTTGAACTGAGTCATAAGGTCTCCTTATTCAAACTCGCGGGAGCGCTTGCTGCCGGGCGCCACTTGTAAACTACCAGTCCAGGCTTGTCGGTTCTGTTGCCTTCGCCGTTGGCGCGAACCTGCTGCAGGGCCAGTTCAACTGCCAGGCCAATTTCCAGGTCCGCCTCCGGTTGGTCGATTAATTCGGCAAGGACATGGGGGCCCTCGGGTAGTTCAACTTCCCCCAGGACATAGGGAACCGGGCCGGGCCAACCCGCCGGAGGCACTCTTACGATGGTGTAGCTGTAGAGCGTCCCTTGCCGACTTAATTCAACCGGCTCCAAATCGTCCGAGGTGCAAGCCTGGCAGAAAATGGCCGGCCCAAAGACGTAGATACCGCAATTTCGGCAGCGCATTCCCAGCAGTACCCCGGAGGTACCGTCGGAGTCGGTAAGTCTCAACTGGCCGGGGTCCACCGAAACCGGATTTGGTTCATTTGAGATTGTCATTTCAATTTCCGCCGCAAGTTGTCGGCTCCTGCCCCAAACCCGGCATGAGTAAGCAGGTCTTTGTTCGCTTCCCTGGGGCAAGGCCCAGCTTAATTCAGCTATCTGGGACTGTCAACCGAAGGGCGCGACCGGACCGGGCGTTCGCATTTGGGCGACTATAGTCCCCGGTAATAGTCATACCGGCGAAGGCCGGAATCCGGACGTTCTAGCCAAAGGGTCATTTCGCCAATGCGCCTATCCACCTATCCACCTATCCACCTATCCACAGGATTCTCCGGTTTCCGGATTTCTCCGAAATGACGGCATCGGGGTTAGAATGAAAAGGGGCAATTCGAGGTTTAAAGTTCCAGATGGGATTGCCCCGCATATTACATAATGATAGAAAGCAGGCGCCGCACAAATCTTAAAACTATTGACCCGGTGTTGAGCCGGTGATAGGTTAAACACCGGAAGTCCTGATCGGTTTTTCCTCACTATTGACTACACTTACCCCTAAATGACCAAAAGACAGCTATCGACCCCAGGCTAAATGGCTGAAAGCAGGAATGATGGCAGCAATCATAACCGGATTGGGTGAAACTCAACGACCAACGTGGGAAATGTGCCTGGGCGAATTCCTGGACCAGGCGGTTGCCCGCAATCCGGACAAGGTCTTCGTGGAGATTGCTGGAGAGTCAATTACCTACCGGGAGTTTCATCGGCGTGCCAGGCAAACCGCCAGCCTGTTTCGGGCAATGGGCATCAATCAAGGCGATCGGATTTGCCTATTCCTGCCCAACTGTCCGGAGTTTCTTTATTGTTGGTTTGGCCTCGCTATTTTGGGGGCGGTAAGCGTTCCGGTGAACACGGCATACAAGCGGGACGAAACCGCGTTTATCCTGAACAACTCCGGCGCCAAGGCAATTGTGGCCCATCGCACGCTGCTGCCCGTGGCCGAAGAAGCGTCAAGTCTGGCGGACGAGGTGCAGTACAAATTGCTCGTATCCCCGGAACCGGAACCGGAACCGGAACCGGAATCGGCGGGTTCCGGCCCCACTTATGCTGGCGATTCGTCCCTTAGCGAGGACTGGGTTGACTTCGCGGCGGCGCTAAGGGGCGCAGTGGAATTGGCCGATTCGCCGGATGTTTTGCCGACCGACGTTGCAATGCTGGTTTACACCTCCGGAACGACCGGGAATCCCAAAGGAGTGCAGGTAACCCATCTGATGTATGTGGCTGCCGGTCAGGGCTTTGCCCATTGGACAAAGGCAACCGAGGAAGACCGATTTTTCACTTGCCTGCCTTTTTTTCACGCCAATTCTCAATATTACTCAACTATGGGAACCCTGGGGGCCGGAGCTACTCTGATAGTTGCCGAGCGGTTCAGCGCGTCCCGATTTTGGGAGCAAGTGCGAGGGGCCGATGCTACGGTAGTGAACTTTATTGGAATGATGATGCCGGTGCTGTCCAAGCAACCCGAAACCGACTTGGACCGAGCAAACCGGGTAAGGCTTTTCTACGGTTCCCCCGCCTTCCCGCCGGAGTTTTTGCGAGACTTTCAAGACCGGTTCGGTACCGACATAATTGTGGGTTTTGGCATGACCGAAACCTGTTACGGGGCCATCGAGCAAATCGGCGAGCGGCGCCGACCCAACTCTTCCGGTTTGCCCCGACTGCACCCGGATTCCCGGTTTGACAACCGAATCCGAATCGTGAATGAGTCCCTAAACCCGGTAGCTCCCGGCGCCGTAGGGGAGATTACCATCAAGAATCCCGCAGTCATGCCCGGGTACTGGCGCAATGATGAACAGTCACAGTTGGCCCTGCAGGACGGCTGGCTGCATACGGGCGACCTGGGTTGGCAAGATGAGGAGGGTTACCTTTACTTTGTTGATCGGAAAAAGGACATAATCCGACGGCGCGGCGAGAATATTTCCTCCCAGGAGGTTGAGGATGTCATCAAGCGCCATCCCACGGTTTTGGACTGCGCCATAATTGCGGTGCCCTCGGAGTTAGGCGAAGATGAGGTCAAGGCCTATGTCACACCACGTCAAGGTTCGGTAGTTAACCCCGAGGACATTGTTTACTGGTGCGCCGACCACCTGGCTTACTTCAAGGTACCCCGATTCATCGAGTTGCGGGAGGAACTGCCCCGCACTCCCAGCCTGCGAGTGCGCAAGGATATACTTCGGCAGGAAAGGGAAAACTTGGTGGAGGGCTGTTTTGACCGGGAAGCGGCCGGAATTCGCCTCCGATAACGCTTCAGACTTGTCCTATTATGCCGCCTCGCCGTCTTAAAAGTAGAGAGTGTCGTAAAGGCGCCCAGTGAATGTCAGGGCGCCGCTAATTGTCGAAATACGCCAAGGCTTCGGATAACAAACTCGTAATGGAGTATGGTATGTTGGAATTAAAGTACGCCGCGGCAGCAGCCGAAGCGGTCATCTGATTTTTTCGCCCGGAACCCTTAACGGACGCATGCGGCGCGTCATCCGAGTAAAATAGGCGCAGAATAATTTAAGCGGCCCGGTTGACTAGGCAGGGAGGGAGCATGGCAGAGCAAAGATATTGGCTATTTAAATCGGAACCCACGTCTTACTCCTTTGGAAACCTATTGAGCGAAGAGGATCAAACCGCCGAATGGGACGGCATCCGCAATTATCAAGTGCGCAACTTGATGCGAGATGAAATACAAGCGGGCGACGGAGTACTCTTCTACCACAGCAGCGCCAAACCGACCGCGGTGATCGGAACCGCCAAGGTGGTCCGAGAAGCCTATCCGGACCATACTGCCTGGGATTCGGGTTCCAAGCATTTCGACGCCAAGTGCAACCCGGATAACCCGACCTGGCTAATGGTGGATATACAGGCGGGGAAGGAATTCGCTCGGCCGGTAACGCTCCAGGAAATTAAGGAGAATCCCAAGTTGCAAGATATGATGCTGGTCAGGAAAGGCGTCCGGCTTTCGATACAACCGGTCAGCAAGGAGGCTTGGGATGAAATTGTCGCTCTGGGGGCCGGAGACTAACGCAAATCGGCCTCGATACCGGTAACAGAAAGACTCGGGCAAGGATAAATCGGACAGCTTGTTAGCAAAATTTGCGCCCCGGTCAGGCAGAACCTGAACCGGGGCGTTTCGCTAATCCCCGCTTAAACGATTTTACGCAGTAGCTCGAAGCCGACCGTATTGCCGGAAGGTACTAATCCCCCAGGTAGATCATCCATTCCAGAAGGTTTTGGTCCGGGTCGCGGGCGTAGAGGCTGACCGCCGGAAGGGAACCGCCGGCCCGGGCGCCCTTGCGCGGCCCAGGTCCCCGGATGACCTCCACTCCGGCTTCGGCTAACATCTGCTGGCAGGCTTCGGCCGTACCGTCCCAAACGAAACAGATGTCGGCGCAACCCGGTACCGCCGTTGGTCCGCGCAAAGTAGCGGTATAACCTTCCGGATGCACGTTTATCTTGGAATCTCCTATCTGAATGGAAAAGATGCCGGCGGTTCCGGCCCGCCATTCGGCCTCGTCGTTGATCGTGAAGCCCAGGCGCTTATAGAACTCAATAAGTTTCTCCGCATTGGCGGTAGGCATTGCTATGTGGTCAAACCCAATTGTGGACATTGGTGGTCTCCTTCAGGCATAAATATCAAGCTAGAAGCTGTAGATGTCAGCCATCTTGGCCGGTAAGTCTAAAGAATAATTCGACGGTACAGCAGAAAAGTAGCCGACGATCCACTAGTAAACAGGTATCCAATCGGAGCGTATTTTTCGTCTGATTGTACCCCTAGGCCGTTACGACATTGGCCAGGAAATCAAGTACAAGATTTCTGGTTCGCTCCGGTTCGTTGGTCAGCAATCCGTGTTCCGCTCCCGGTATGATGTGCATTTGGGAACCGGCAATACCCTGGTGCAGTTGCCGTCCGCACTCAAAGTTTATTCTGCTATCGGCGTCGCCATGGATCACCAGAGTAGGCATCTTCAGCTCGGACAAGCGGGATTCCAGGGAGTCCTGGATATCGAGGTAGCTTTGGATGGTCTTTACCAGTCCCCCGTATTGCTCCAGGTTAATATCCCGAAGTTTGGCGAAATGCTCCGGCTGAGACGCCCGAAGTCCGGGCCAGCGCGCTTCCAATCCCCCTTCAACCGCAGCCTCTGAACCCTTCTCCGTCTCAACCCGTTTGATTTGGTCCAACTCGCGCTGTCGGACCGCCCGTTCCGTCTCTTGAACGTAGGTCATCGTGTTGACCAACAACAGGGTTTTGGTCAGCTCCGGGTAATCCAGCGCAAACCGGAGTGCGATAGGGCCGCCGGCGGAGGAACCCAGTATGTGGGCTTGAGAAACCCCCAGATATCCCATTAACGAGTATAAATCCAGGGCATAATTGGCGATTGAGTAGCCCTCGTTGGGGGTTTCCGAGCGACCCGCCGCCCGCCGGTCATATGCGATTACTTGGAAGTCGGGCGAGAGGGCCGCAGCGTGATGCGTCATCATTTGCGCGCAACCCTCTCCGCCGCCAAGCCCGCCGTGGATCATTACCAAAGGCTGACCGGTACCGTGCACCTCGTAATACATTCGGAAGCCATTAATTTCTGCTTGTGGCACCGCGTCCTCCTGTGGCCTGCAATGAGCCTGTCGCTGAGTTGATTTTCCAGTAATTGCCCAGCCGGTAAGAATAGCCTCATATTAGCCGCATCCCTTGGCTCTGGCAAGCTGGAACGGGCCTGAGCCAGGGCCTTCCAAAGTTACTGACCAGGCATACTTCCGTCCATCCCAAGCTTGTCTAAGGCCCGGTTAATGCGCAAGTTCGTCCCGAGCTTTACGAAGAACAAGCCCACCAAAACGGCTTTCCAAGGACGCTTGATAGACTCTGGGCCCCGAGCGGCGCCAGGTTTCCATCCGAAAGTTAGCTGATTACCTGCCAGGGGAATGAACTCATGCTTCCGACTGCGGACGTTTCGCCAACAAGACTGGCTGCCAGCGCGATTGTATTTGACCGCCAGCTTGGATCAACAGCCTGGATTCAAGCTGACATAATGAGTTAGCAGCCGTCCAACAGAAGGGGGATTCTTGACAAAAGCCAGGCCTAAACCCTAAAATCCGCCCAATTGATAACCTTAATTAAAGTACAATGGGACTTATTGCAGATTCCAAATGTGATTGAACCCAATTGAAAAACTGCACGGGACGCATCAAGAATCATAATAGTATTGGTGAAGGAGGACTCTGATGTATCAGTGGCCCAAGGTAATCTACAAAGAGGAGGGCATGCGGGAAGGCATGCAGATTGAGGACGCTACTATCTCAGTGGACGACAAGATTGAGCTGTTGGATGCTCTTTCGGAAACCGGTCTGCAGCAAATAGTGGTTGGTTCATTTGTCAGCCCCAAGTGGACGCCCCAAATGGAGCGAATTGACGAGATCGTGTCACGCTTTAATCCTCTGCCGGGCGTGACCTACACCGCTCTGGCTCTGAACTCCCGGGGCGTGGAGCGAGCACGCGCCTACTCGCCGCCGCTGACTATTGAGCGGGACACTTTCCCCCGTCTCACCTGCCATATGTGCGATGTATTTGTTCGGCGCAACACCAACCGTAGCCAGATGCAGGAAATGGAGCGCTGGCCCCAGATTATCGCTCAGGCCCAGGAACTGAACATCAAGGAAGCAGGTATCGGCTGTAACGCAAGTTGGGGTTCCAACTTCCTCGGCGAATTCCCGGTGGATAATCTCATGACTCTCTTTGAGAAAGAGCACGGTATGTGGGACGAGGTCGGAATCAAGGTCGCGAGTTGCTCTATGGGCGACCCGATGAGCCACTGTACCCCAGCCAAGGTTGAGGAGAGCATTACCCGAGTCAAGGAACGCTGGCCTGAAATCAACCACTTCCGGCTGCATCTGCATAATGGTCGTAATATGGCCATTGCCTCGGCCTATGCCGCGATGCGGTCCCTGGGACCGGATGACACCCTGGAGCTCGACGGCACCATCGGCGGATACGGCGGCTGCCCCTACTGCGGAAACGGTCGCGCCACCGGAATGGCGCCCACCGAGGACCTGCTCCACATGATGGAAGATATGGGTGTTGAGACCGGAGTGGATATCGACAAGGTTATTGGCTGCGTTTGGATGGCCGAGCGAATCATGGGACGCGAGCTATTCGGCCACGTCTCCAAGGCCGGTCCTCGGCCCAAGCGGCTTGAGCAGTTGTACGACATGAATATGCCCTTTGTGGAAACCATGGCCCAGGCCCGTCACTTTAAGGAGGGCCCGAGCGTTTACGAAGGCGGCATCTACCCGTACACCGAGCCGATTGCCAGTCCTTACCGCGAGCGGGTAGAGAAAGGGTTGCCGGCTTACGACACCGGCACCGGCGACTTTCCCTGGAAGCAGGATTGGTTTCCGGCCAAAGACTAATTGGGCAAACCAACCCTGAGATTTATTGGCGCTACCATACCGGGGCCGCTCAACGAAATGAGTGGCCCCGGTCGATTTCGGGTCTGCCATGATGGCAACCAGCAGCTTTATTTAGCTGGTGTTGCTGGGCAGGGTCTATACTTAACCAGTCGGCCAAACTTATAAATTGAGGATTAGAATATGACCACCAGCCCCACCGATCCAAACCAGGTGCGATTAACCGGAGAGAACTCCTACATTCGTCTTTCCGAGGAAGAGAATGGGCCTCAGACCACGCGTGCCAGCCATTGGCGGATTCTGCTCTCCCCCGCCGGCGCGGGCCACGTCCTGTTTATCAAGAGCGGCGAATTCGACGACGAGATACGGATTTACGCCGACAACATTGCCTTAGCCCGTTGGCTCCAGGAAGAAATCGAATGCCTCTTGTTCCCCGATTTCGCCGACCAGAGCATTCCGGTTACCGATGCCGAATTCACCAAGTCCGGCGATGTAAGGTCTTTCTGGACCGAAAAGGTGGTTAGCGACGACGACGAATTATTGTTGACTTGGCATGACTTTCTCGAACCCTATATGCTGCGGGTGGAGGCCGGCAGCGCTCCCGGCCGCCCTCACGGTGTTTATAGCTGTTTTGTCCCGGCGCGGAGGGCGCAGCTAACCATCAACGGCAACGTTGTGGCCGGTCAGCCGGTTCTCGAAATGCGCGGCGACAAGCCAAGCAGCAGCGCGTGCCTGGCCTGGTCGGAGACCTGGGTCCGGCCCTAGCCCGTCGTCTAACCGGATTTTCCAAGGCTGCAAGCTTTCGGACTATTTTTCAAGGGGGTGCGGATTACCATGACACAGCAAGAAATAGCGGGAAACTCCCCGGGGACGGCTCTGTTCCCCCAGTTCCGCAGCGGAATTTACGATATGTATGTCGCGGAATTGGAAGGTTTGACTGATGAGCAGTTGGATTTCGAGTCGGACAAATGGGGTTGGAGTGAGTGGAGCATCCGGCGAAACGTTAGTCACACCGCGTCCGGCGATTTTCGGTGGCTGTTGCAACGATGGGGAGAGCATCTGTTCACCGAGGGTGTGCCGGAAATCGACGACTGGGCCGGGATTATCGAGTCGCCCTACGACCGGCGGCTGGATGAAACGAATTACTGGGAGCTTGGTTCAATTTTGTCGGTTTTCCGGAAAGGATTAGACCTGGCCTGGTCCGTGCTGGAACAGGAAACGTTGGATTCCCTGCGCAGTAAGGAACTCAAAATGGGTATCGGCGGTCAGTTGCCCTGGCTGCAAGCCCATCCCTCTGGAGTACGGCAAGACCCGGACGACGCGTCTCAGGGTTACGTTTCACTGGAGGCTACTTTCCGACACCGCTACTACGAGCATATAACCCACTTATACAACATACAGCGGCTCAAGAAGGCCCAGGGGCTGCCCACCCGCGTAGAGATTCCTTTAGAGGGCTACTTGGCAATGCCCGGCTGGGACCTCAGCGAACCGTAGCAAGTAGTCGCCGCCGTCCAAAAGAGATAAGACTGGTGGCGGGCTGCCTGTAAGTCGGGCCCTCCCAGGGGACATGAGCTATATCAGCGTCCTGTTGTCAGTCATTCGGTTCTAGGGAAATTGCTCCTCAGTATCCGGAAGATGCCTTTGGATCCCTTCCTTACAAAGGGTCAGTCCCCAGACCATGCTCGCGCCGTTTTCCTTCAGGGCGGCGGCGCAGGCGGCCAATGTGCTGCCGGTGGTGCTGACATCGTCCACCAGGATTAAGGATTTCCCGGCCAGAGTTTGACCGGCCACGTTTCCCGGGCAGGCAAAGGCGCCGGCCAGATTTTCAATCCGCTCCCGACGACTAACGGCTTGTACCTGCGCCGGCGTGTTGCGAGTACGGTGCAGCAGCTTCTCATCAACCGGCAGCCCGGTTGCCTTGCCCAACTCCCGGGCCAGGAGGGATGCCTGGTTATAGCCCCGTTGCCGTAACTTCCTGGGATGCATGGGAACGGGAACCAGCAGGTCGCCCGGCAGAGGATTGGCGGCCAGGTATTGAGCCAACAGGCGGCCCAGGCAGGGTGCTGCTGCCCGTACATTCCGGTACTTGAAGCTATGAACCGCCGCCCGGATAACGTCTTCCAGCAAGTAGGGGGCGCGAATGCCCTCCAACATCCTCTCTCCCTTTCGGGCCCGCTCCCGGCAACTGCCGCATTCTCCGATGACCCCTGGGTCGGCACAGATATTGCAATAGGGTGGTTCGAGGCGAGGCAAAGCGGTCGTGCAGCATAAACACAGGACCTCACCTTCTTGCCCGCAGCCCAGGCACCGCATCGGCAGGAGCAGGTCCAGGGAAGAACGAATCACCTGGCCAAGCGAGTTCTTTAACATTTGTTGCATTGGCTGCCAAAACCTTGGGCCGGAATTGAATCCGAACCGGATTATTGTTGAACGGACGGGAATGACCAAGCTAGGGTTTTGCGGGACGCGCCCGCATTAAGGATCGGAATAAGGGAAGGGCAAGAAGGCGGTATGTCTTTTACCTAATTGTCCGTCCCCGTTCATGCCAACGTTCCAGCATCAGGGCGTCTCGGGGAAAGGCAAGCGGCGGCAGCGCGTGGAGGTTAAAGAAGTTCACATCCAGGGCTTCCGGGCCGGCTTGCAATACGCCGCCGGTTTCCGCGCCGGAAAAAGCCGCAACAATTACCGGGCTGCCCGCTTCGGAAAACAGCCCAATAAACCCCTCAATGGCGACCAATAGGCCGGTTTCCTCCTGTACCTCTCTGGCGGCGGCTGATTCAACGACTTCTCCCCGGTCAACATATCCGCCGGGTACGCTCCAGAGTCCATAACCCGGCTGATTTGCCCGTCGCACCATTAACACCCGGCCTTGTCGCTCAATCACTGCAACTGCGGCGACCTTGGGGTCGTAATAAATTACCCGGCCGCATTTGGAACAGACCGGACGAAGCCGTCCCGCCGCTTGTTTGGCCTTAAGAATGGAACCACAGGCGGAGCAGAACTTGTCACCTTGAAGCATTTGTCACCGACATTCCAACAACCGGGAAGGATTTTGAGCTAGAGCCGCTAATCGTGGGATGGGAAGTCGCAAAGTCATGGGGGCAAGATAATACCGTTATCGAACACGGTCAAGCCGCAGCCACGGCCCGTGCATTGGCCTGGCTTTCATTATTTGGTGAAGGGTTAGTTAGAACCCGGAAACTCGAAGGAGAGCATCTACTTCCTGGCGGAAAGGCATAGAGTCCTGGGCGCCAACTCTGGTTACCGCTAAGGCTCCGGCTGCCGAGGCCATTCGGACTGCCTGGGACAAATCACTTCCCTCGGCTATGGCAACAGCCAAGGCGCCATTAAAGGCGTCTCCGGCCCCGACGGAATCCACCGCTTCAACCGGAAAGGCGCGCAGATACTCTCCACCTTGTTGGGTTGCATAGTAAGCTCCAAGCGGCCCGAGCTTGACCACAACCGTGGGAATGCCCCGGTTTAGCAGAGTCCCGGCTGCCAAAGCCGCCGAAGCCCGATCCACTACCGGGGTGTCCACCAGGGCTTGAGCATCGGTCTCGTTGGGCGTGATAATGTGGCAGCAAGAGTAAAACTCCGAAGGGATAGGACGCACCGGACTGGGGTCAAGGATGACTGTTGTTCCCCGGGCCGCCGCTGCCTGCGCTACCCGCAGGGAAAGCTCGACTGAAACTTCCAATTGCAATAGCAATACGGAAGCCCGGTCCAGTAGCCGCAATACTTTTTCCGCTTCGGCATCCCCGCAAGTATCGTTTGCCCCTAACACCTGGATTATCCGGTTTTGCGCCGACTCATCAATGTTTATGACCGCAATGCCGGTACTTGCTCCCTGGGATACGGTGACTCCGGTGACGTCCACACCGGCCTGGGACAGGGAAGCGATAGCCTGCGGCCCAAAAATATCATTGCCAATACGGCCCACCATCGCCACCCGCGCTCCCGTCCGGGCTGCGGCTAAAGCCTGGTTGGCGCCCTTGCCCCCGGGATAGGTCAAGAACTCGGTGCCTACTATCGTTTCCCCGGCTTCGGGGAAACGCGGAGCCAGGGTGACCAGGTCCATATTGATACCGCCCAGTACTACGACTAAAGGCCGCTCTTGCCGATTCATTCCCAGCTTTCACCTTGACCAAGGATTTATACTTCCTAACGCTATCATTGCCTCAACCGGGGGTCAACGGGGACGGCACGACTGGAATCAATAGGGCGGCGACCGGAGTCGAGGAATGGGGCAAGCCTCGTTCCTCGCGTGCTATAATTCGTTGGCGCCTCGATTAAACGAGCATTGACCCGTGAACGGGCGACACCCTACGAGCGATTACTCCGTGGAAACGCGGACGAAAGAGGGCAGGATACAAATGGCCGCGGCTTTGGAAAATATCAAAGTGGTTGACCTGACCAGGACATTGGCCGGTCCCTTCAGCACCATGATGATGGGCGATATGGGCGCCGACGTCATCAAGATTGAAGAGCCGGAGCGGGGCGACGAGATCCGCTCCTGGCTGCCCTTCTGGAATGGAGAAAGTACCCAGTTTGTTACTTTCAACCGTAACAAGCGGAGCCTGAGTTTGAACCTGAGGGAAAAAGAAGGGTTGGATATCGTCCGCGCTTTGGCCGCCGATGCCGATGTAATGATTGAAAGTTTCCGGGCCGGTGCGCTGGAGCGGATGGGTTTGGGTTACGAGGACATCCGCCAGATTAATCCAGACATCGTCTATTGTTCGATTTCCGGCTACGGGCGCACCGGCCCAATGGCGGAAAAACCCGGATATGACCTAATTATCCAGGCGTATAGCGGGTTGATGGACCTGACCGGCGAACCGGACGGGTTTCCGATGCGGGCCGGCTTTTCCCTGGTTGATCTGTTTACCGGGATGATGGCCTACGGCTCGGTGATGACCGCTCTTTACCACCGGCAGCGGACCGGTCAGGGGCAGTGGATTGAAGCGGCTTTGTTGGACGGACAAGTGGCGGCGATGAGTTACCACGCCACTGCCTATATGGCTACCGGCGTCGTACCGCAACGTATGGGGTCCGGTCACCCGGGGCTGGTGCCCTACCAGAGCTTCGCCGCCTCCGACGGTTACTTCATTGTGGGCGTAGCCAACGAAGGACTCTGGCGCCGCTTTTGCCAGGGTATCGAGCGTCCCGACCTGCTGGAGGATCCCCGCTTTAAGACCAATGACGACCGGGTAGAACACCGGGCCGAATGCGTGGGTCTGTTGAGCGAGATTTTCCTTACCCGGACTATGGCCGAATGGGTCGAGATTATGGAACAGGCCGGGATACCGTGTGGCCCGATCAATCGGGTTGACGACGTGATCAACAACCCTCAGGTGCTGGCCCGTAACATGATTGCGGATATGCCCCATCCCAACGTACCGGAAATGAGAGTGCCCAATTCTCCTTTGAAACTAACGGGTACTCCCTCGGAAATCCGCCGTCCTCCGCCGCTCCTTGGTCAGCACAATGAGGAAATCCTGTTGTCGCTGGGTTACAAGCCGCCCCAGATTGCGGAACTGGAGCGTAAGGGCGTCATCGGAAAGCAAACGGATTCGGCCGCAGCGAATTAGCCGGGCAATTCCGCGGGCGTTATATCCGATCATTATGGTCGAGTTAATGCGGACAAACCGGAGCAAACCAGGCGGGCAGGTAATTAGTTGACAGATAGAAAAAAGATTCGGTTGATTCATACCTCGGATACTCATTTGGGCGGGGACTGGCGTCCCGACGTGGTGGAAGACGCCTTTCGAGCGGTAGTTGACAGCGTGGCCGCATTGCAAGGTGATGGCCTCCTTATCGTGGGGGACGTTTTTGACCACGCCCGCGTACCGGACCGGGTGTTGGAGCTTTTCCTGGAACAAATAGCCCGCTTGGATAGCCCGGTAGTGGTTCTGCCCGGGAACCATGACCTGTACAACAATAAGGACTCTCTCTATCTGAGGCCGCCTTTTCGCGAGGCTCCGCCGAATTTGTTCCTGTTTACTGAGCCGGAGGGCCAGAGCATCAGCTTCTCCGATTTAACCCTGGATCTCTGGGGAAAGGCAATGCCGCAGCATACGCCGGAGTTTCGGCCACTGGTCGGAATGCCTGAGGCTTCGGAAAATCGTTGGCTTATTGCCCTGGCCCACGGACACTTCCATTTTGCTGATGATAAGGACCTGCGCTCCTCTCCGATTTACCCGGGCGAAGTTGCTGTCGCCCCTTGCGACTATCTGGCCCTGGGACACTGGGACCGCCACATTGATGTATCCCAGGGTGATACCAGGGCGGTCTATTCCGGGTCTCCGCTGGGCGCCTCCTCGGACGATAGTACCGTGGCCGTAACGGTAGTGGAGTTGGACCCGGCCTGCGGCGTTAGCGCCCAGCAGAGGACCTTCGCCAGGTAAACCCCCGGATCACCCTCCCGGGTCGTTCTTCGTTAGGGCCGGGACTCTCGACCATCCGGGGCATCATAAACCGGAGCCGGTCAATCTAAAAGAGGTTTGAAATGAAACATCTTAGTCGGGAAAATCGCATCTATTTCTTGGACCCGCAGAGCGAACCGGCGATCACTATCGACTCCGGCGAAGAGATGATGGTGGAAACGTGGGATGCCTTTGAGGGCCTGCGGGAGCCGGCGGCCCTGGATGCCAAGGCCCTGAAAGGCCCCGCCACCGGCCCGATTTACGTCAACGGCGCGGAACCCGGGGATGCGCTGAAAGTCGATTTCATTAGCATTACGCCCAAGGAAGGGGCGACCCACATGGTCATGCCGGGTCGCGGGTTTCTTGAGGAAGAGTTCACCGAAGGGTACCCGACAATCATGGAATTCGAGGGTAACCATGTGAAGCTCCCCAGCGGACTCAAGCTGCCAATGATGCCCTCAATGGGGTTGGTGGCTACTACGCCGACCTACGTTCAGAACACTGCCAGCGACAGCGGCCCCTACGGCGGCGACATTGATATGAAGGAACTGGTAGCGGGCAGCACTATCTATATGCCGGTATTTGTGCCGGGCGGGCTGCTGGCCATGGGCGATTGCCATGCCCTGGTTGGTGACGGGGCCGTTGCCGGAACCGGAGCAGAATGTTCCGCCGACACGCATATTAGAGTGACCGTGGAAAAGGGAATGGGCATCGGCAGTCCCCGGGCCTTGACGCCGGAGCATTTCGTAGTCCTGTCCTACGGAAACGAGCTGGCTCCGGCATTAAAGCAGGCGGTGCGGGATATGGTAGATTTCCTGGTAAAGGAGAAAGGCCTGGCCCCTTACGATGCCTATACTCTCTGCAGTTTAGCCGGCGACGTAAGGGTTTCGCGGACTTTCCGCCCGATTAGCCCGGTAAAAATGATGCTTTCCCGGCAGGCTTTAGAGCAATTGGGCTAGCAGGCCCAAGGAACTGCAAATGACCGGTTCCTGGGACGACGGAAGCCGGCAAGGTTTGGGTGCCTGCTCTTGGGTTTACATAACCGAATAGCCGCCGTCCACCGTCAGCACGGCGCCGGTAATGTAGTCCGAGGCCCGGCTTGCCAGAAAGACAACCGCGCCTTGCAATTCTTCGACTTCGCCCCAGCGCCCGGTGGGAATGCGGCGGCTGATCATTTGATACCGCTCCGGCTGGTTTACCGGAATGTCCGAGGTTAATTCGGTCATAAACCAGCCTGGTAGAATGGCATTGGATTGTATGTTGTCGCCGGCCCAAGCCACGGCCAAACTCTTGGATAACTGCACGACGCCGCCCTTGCTGGATGAATAGGGAGCGCCGCTGCCGCCTCCGCCGAAGATGGAATACATTGAGCCGATACTGATTATCTTGCCGCCGCCTTGTTTCTGCATTTGGGGATATACTTCCCTGGAGGCCAGGAATGCAGCGCGAAGGTTGACGTTGTGTACCTGGTCCCATTCTTCAGCTGAGATTTCGTGGGGATTCTTGCGTACCACCATGCCGGCGTTATTGATCAAGATGTCCACCCGGCCAAAGGCGTTAACGGACTCCGACACCATCCGTTGAATCTCCGATTCCTGCGCCACGTCAACGGTTAGTCCGCGAGCCTCTACGCCCAACGCCCCGATTTGCTCCACGGCTGCGGCGGTTTTTTCGGTGTTGCGGGCGGCTACCACTATGTTGGCCCCGGCTCCGGCCAATCCGAGCGCCATACCAAGCCCTAGTCCCCCGTTGCCGCCGGTCACAATTGCTACCTTGCCGGCCAGGTCAAATAGTTGTTCGACTTTCATACATCCTCGCCGCAACCTTCCCGGTCACTCTGAATTATCAATTTTGATCCTACTCTATCATATTTGCTTGCTGCTCAACTTAGGGTAACCGAGAGGGGAGTGCCACCGGGCAATCGCCTTGGGCGGCCAATGTACCCGGGGTTCGTCTTTCCGGTGAGGGCCGGAATCCACATAGTCAGACTGAAGGACAATTCGCCAATCACAGGGATTTTCTGGATACCGTATTTCTCCGGAATCACGGCAAGGGCGCCGGAATCAACAGGGCCAATTCGAGGCCTGGAGTTTCAAGCGTGATTACCGTGGGGGTATCCGGGTGAGTGAAAGTATGACTGGGCGGTGAACATTACGGGACTCTGCGAGCTGGAGCGTTCAAGTTGACACTGTTAGGGGTATATGATAACTTTCCAACGCTCCAAATCGGGCATCCGCTGAAGATAGAGGTGAATTAATGGTAATGGAGTCCTCAGGTCTGCTTATTCTTATCGGTTTTCCGATTGTTGCCGGGCTGATTGCCCTAATCTTCGCCGCGATAATGGCCTTCCGAGTTGTCGGCGCAGATAAGGGCAACGAGGCAATGACCGAAATAGGAGACGCCATCCGGATCGGAGCATCGGCGTTTTTGCGCCGGGAATACCTGGCCCTGCTCCCGCTGGTAGTGATTGTTACGATCGTATTAGGGGTGCTGGATTATACCTTGTTTACCCATAATCTGGGGGTGCCCGCTACCGCGATATCCTATTTGGCCGGCACCATCTGCTCCGGCCTGGCCGGGTTTATAGGAATGAACGTAGCGGTACGGGCAAACGTCCGCACTGCCGCCGCCGCCATGCGCGGACTGAATCCGGCTTTGCGCGTGGCTTTCTCCAGTGGCACGGTGATGGGTATAACCGTGGTGGGTATCGGACTGTTGGGTGTTACGATCCTCTACCTGGTCTTCCAGAACATCAGCGCGGTGGCCGGATTTGGTTTTGGAGCGAGTTCCGTTGCCCTCTTTGCCCGTGTTGGCGGGGGTATTTTCACCAAGGCCGCCGACGTAGGTTCCGACCTGGTAGGAAAAATTGAGGCTGGAATTCCGGAAGATGATCCCCGCAACCCAGGCGTTATCGCCGACAACGTGGGAGATAACGTGGGAGATGTGGCCGGTATGGGGGCCGACCTGTTTGAGTCCTATGTGGGCAGTATAATTTCTGCCGTGGCGCTCTCGGCCGGGGCGGTTGCCCTGGCGGTAGGTGTCACCGGAAGCTTCGACTTTTCCGCCTCGCAGGCGTTATTTCCTATGTGGTTAGCCGGAGCCGGAATTTTCGCCGCTATCCTGGGAACTTTCGTGGTGCGCAGTGGCGAGCAGGCGGACTTTGAACGTTTGCTTTGGTCCCTTCGGTATGGCATCTTTACTGCCGGCGGACTGTTGATTGTTTTTGCCGCGCTGCTAACTCTCACCGTAACCGGGAATTGGTCCTGGTTCGGCTGCGTGGTAGCCGGTCTGGTGGCCGGTACAATTATCGGATTGGCTACCGAATACTACACCTCCTATAGTTACAAGCCGACCCAACGAGTTTCTGAGGCGTCGCAAACCGGAGCGGCTACGGTCATCATCGGCGGAATAGCAACCGGAATGCATAGCACTCTTATTCCGGTTATTTGCATATCCACTGCCATACTATTGGCCTATTGGTTCGCCGGATTCTACGGGGTTGCCCTGGCCGGTGTTGGTTTACTTTCTACGCTGGGCATTACTCTGGCGACCGACGCCTACGGGCCGGTGGCCGACAACGCGGGAGGCATCGCCGAGCAGGCTCATTTAGACCCCGAGGTTAGAGAGCGAACCGATGCTTTGGACGCGCTCGGTAATACTACCGCCGCTACCGGCAAGGGTTTTGCCATCGGCTCGGCGGCCCTGACTGCGCTGGCTTTGCTGGCGGCTTATTCGGTAAGCTCGGGGCTAATCGAGCTAAGCCCAAATGGTAGGCTGAGCGCCGGTGGAGCCGGCATAAACTTGCTGCAACCCCAGATTCTGGTGGGCGTGATCATTGGGGCGATGCTGCCCTTCATTTTCTCGGCGATGACGATGCAGGCGGTGGGCCGCGCGGCCCAAGGCATTGTTGACGAGGTTCGGCGTCAATTTCGGGAGATTCCCGGTTTGATGGAAGGGAATGCGAAGCCGGACTCTGCCCGCTGTGTTGACATCAGCACCCGAAGCGCGCTGCGTGAAATGATTCTGCCCGGCGTTATGGCTGTTGTCGCTCCCCTGGCCGCCGGCTTCATTCTGGGTGAGGCGGCGCTGGGCGGTCTGCTGATTGGAGCGGTTTCTTCCGGGTTCATGCTGGCAATAATGATGGCCAGCGCCGGTGGCTCCTGGGACAACGCCAAAAAGTACGTCGAGTTGGGTAATTTTGGTGGAAAGGGTTCCGACGCCCACAAAGCGGCGGTGGAGGGCGATGTGGTAGGTGACCCGTTCAAAGACACCTCGGGCCCATCCCTGAATATCCTGATCAAGCTAATGGCAATTATCTCGCTCGTATTTGCGCCGGTATTCAAGGAAGTGCCCGCGCTAATCAATTTGGTAGGCTAATCAGACAGTTTAGTTAGCGGATAATGGCTGGGGCGGGGTACTTTTAATACCCCGCCCCTTTCTCTTCCTAGATACTTTATTCGTATGATATGCGAGCTAACTTCGGACTTGGTTCCGCCTGAAAACCTCCAGGTCAATCATCTCGACTTCCACGGCGCGGCCGGTTACCTTTAAACGGGCCAGGGTTCCCAGGGAGCCGGGCCGATGCCTCCTTCCGGGATAGGTAGGACTGCCGGGGTTAATCAACAGTTTACCTTCATAGTTGCAGATTAATTCCTCGTGGGTGTCGCCAAAGACTACTGCATCGACCGGCTGGCCGAACTTTCGAGATAGAAGCTGCTCGGCGCCGGTTTCGGGAAGAACCAGGCTGGTACCATCCGGGCTGGTTGCTATTCGGGGCGTGGGCCACTGAATGTCGTGGACCATCCCGATGCTAATTTCCTCTACTTTTACTACTCTGGTGGTCTGGGCCAACCGGTCGCCCGGCTCGGTAGGGTCTTCGTATCCACGAACCGCCAGGACGGGAGCCACCTGCTCCAGATAATCCAGGAGTCCCAGACACTCCAGGTCCCCACAGTGTAGTATCAAGTCAACCCCGGCCAGCGCTTCAAGAACCAAGTCCGGGAGGTCGCGCCCGCTACCGGCAGAGTGAGTATCGGAAACCAGTCCTATTTGCTTCATGTTGCTTTGAACGGCGTTTTATTTGATCGCAAAAGGGTATATGCAGCTCTAGGAAGATTGAGTCCCTTGCGACGCCGGTTAATTGCGGTTTTCCCAGAGGGTAAAGTAATCGGGAGAATCGTCCCGCATTGCCTCGGACAACTCCTGATGACTCAACTTCTGCAGGACGTCGTTTTCCTCGGAAACCAGACGGGCAAGCACGCTTTCCCAATCGGACGTGTCCGCGTTTCCTGGATAGGATTGCATCAGATCCCGGAAGCTGGTTACCAGGCGTTCGGAATGCATCGCCATAGCCCCGCTGCTGATGATGAAAACGATCACCGTGGGCAGTTCTTCCTCATCGTCAGGGTCAACGCCCAGCCTTTCCAGGATAGCCGACATGGCGACACCGCGTACAACTTCATCAAACTGCAAGGGCAGATTAATCATATGGGCGAAGGGAAACTCGCTCCCTTCCCGCAGCGTCTTGGAAAACTCTATCTCCAGACCGTCGAAGAATACCTCGTTGAAAATCTCGGCTGTATTCAACAACCAGACTTCAGAGCGGTCGTCTCGCAGGTCTATCGCCACAAATTCCAGTAAGTGGGGAAAGATGTAGAGCATGATATCCGGGCGTTCTCCGTCCGGTAGCTGACCATAAAATGGGTCGTCTAACAACTATGTTCTCCTAAATGCCGGGCGACTTCCCTGGCCCAACGTGATTGCTCAATGATGGAAGTGCAGCATGGATTTTCGTTCCGGCAGCACATTTAGATACATTCCAATGGGGGCAGTTATATTCTATGGCGACAAAAACCGCCAGGTCTCCCCATCTGCAACACACTCAATTGCGCCGGCAGATTGTCTTGCAATGAATTGAGAGTCTTTCTAAACCAGGCTGCCGATGTCTTCCAGTTGCCGGCAAATCCAGTGGTTAATATCCTCCCGGTTTATCGCCTCAACCATTACCTGGGCTCGTTGGCGGCGTTCTTCCGGCGACATCAGGATTGCCTGGTAGAGCGCTTCCATCGTACCTTCAATGTCGGTCGGCGATACCGGCAAGGCTCCCTCCGCAAGTTGGGGGTAGGCTCCGCTGCTTTCGGATAGAATCAACACCCCGTCCTGGGTATTGACCACCGGGCCTTCTTTGGCTACCAGATTCATTCCCTCAATAATAGTGTTAACCAGCAGTACATCATAGAGCTTCATTCCCGCGATGGCCTGGGTGTAATTATTCTCGATAAAGGTCGTTATCGGTTGCCAACCCTCGGCCGAAAACTTTTGATTGATCTGCGACACGACCTGCTGAATTTCATCCATATATCTTTGATACTGGCGAATGTGGGTCCTTGAAGGCACCAGGAAGGCCAAAAAATTGACTTTGCCGATCAACTCCGGGTGCTGGGTTAAGAGCAGCTCGAAAGCGCGGAAGCCCCTCACCACGTTCTTGTTGGGTTCGGCCCGGTCAATGCGCACGATAACGACACCCTCAGGGACGCCGCCGCACATGGCGCGAAGTTTTTCTTCGTACTCCAAAGCCCGAGGTGAGTTGGCAATTCGTTGGACTTCCGGCACGTTAATTGAGATTGGGTAAACCTGGACCCGTGCCGTATGGGCGCCGCGCCGAACCGTATTCGCCCCACGATCCACCGACGCATCCCGAATAAACTCATCCACTGTATCCAAAAAACTCCGGCGGTCCTGGTTCGTTTGGAAGCCTAGGATATCAGCGCGAGACAAGGAGTCGCAGATCTGGCGCGTGATATAAGAAGGTATCATCTGCCAGTAGCGCGATGTGGGCCATGGTATGTGAATAAAGTGCTGAATGAAAGCGTCGGGAATTTCCTGGCGCAAATATTCGGGCAACATATACAGATGATAATCATGACCGATTATAACCGGCGGTCGGTCGTTTTTGTCCGCTTGTTCCACAATTTGCCGGGCAAAGGCCTGATTTACCGGCAGATATCCGCTTTGCCAGGCATCATGAACACTGGCATCCACATTGGGATTGTAAGGCGGGTTCCACATATAATGCTGCAAGAACCAAAGCAGGGGATTGCAAAGGATGTTGTAATACTTGTGATAAACCCGTCGTGGAGTAACAACGTAGCGAAGGTTAATCTTGTGGCCGGGCAGCGGGGATTTGTAGTCGGAATCGGCATTTTTGACCGAAACCAGCCGGTCGCCCTCGCCCATTGCGCTGGCAATCCAGGTAAACTCGGCGGCTTGCGTCAGGGAATTAAGCGCAGTCACTATGCCCCCGCCGCTCCGCCTCGCTTCCGGCCGTCCGTCCGGGGTCATTTGATGTTCCACCGGCCCCCGATTGCTGGCTAGAATCAGCGACCGTCGGCTAAGCAAACTGTCGCAAAGCTGATTGAGATCAGCCATTCCAGGCTCCGGACCAGTGGCCAGCTCTCATTCCTTTCCCCTTCCCGACCGTCAGCATCCGAATTCGCCTTTGAAGCCAGCCACAGAATACCGCCCCGACGGCTTTCAGTGGCGAGAAAGGCAAAGGACACCAAGCTTCAACTCCAGATTAGGTTAAGGTATGGGCCTTGTCAAGCAAACCGGCCTCGGACGATAGGTGATCGGGCGGCGGTTTCCAGGGCAGGGCAAAGGGTCAAATGTCACTCTTCGCCGGATAAATTCAGTAAGAAACAGTGCGGTTAGCATGGTGGGGCCTCCGCCAACTGTCCGACATGGCCGCGGTCTAATCCGTAGTCGTTGCCAGGTAAAGAAGGTCGTGGGCGCTGCTATAAAGCAGGCGTTCGGTCCAATTCGCCAAATCTTGCCGAAGGTTCGATCCTTGAACCACACTGAAAGACCATACTCACTGGAGATTCAACGGGCCGTTACGGAAAGCTTTTTCCCTGGCGTAAAGGTGTGGTTGGTGACGAAAGGTAGGCAGCGGCATAAGCCTATCTCCTACATCGACTCGCCGGAGGGTGGCGAATCAGGCTTGCCCTATTAGTGGAAAGAAGCGGCATTAGTTCTGCCGGAGTCAGGTTTATGGGTTGGTGATACAAACTGAAGCTCCGGACACGCGGCCAAAAGCCTGGTGAATGCTTCAGTCCTACACCGCATCCGACCGCTTCCGCTAAAGCCGAAATACTGCCGGAAGAAAACGCAGCAGCTCAATATGCATTCGCTCAATTGCAGTAAGAATATTGGGGGTGATTAGGCTCGGAAACTCCTGTCCCAACTGAACCCGTCCTTCCGGCCTAAGAGTTAGGTGGAAGGTCACCCGCCAAAGCTCTAATTGCCGATACGGTCAGGCTCAGCTCCCTAACTGCGATGTCCGGTTCGGTTTTTGGGTCGTTGAGGTCGGGCCTTTCGTAAAAGCCTTCAATCCAGACAGTCTTTAGTCCGCATTCCTTTGCGCCCGCAATGTCGGTTAATACCTGGTCGCCGACGTGGACGGCTTGGGGAGGCGTGGCATTTAGTTGCCGCAAGGTCAAATGGAAAATCTCGCAGGAGGGTTTCGCTATCCTCACTTCATCAGAGAAGGTCAATGCGTCAAAATACTCCAGCAATCCGTGCTCTGCCAAAAAGCGCCGAAAGGCCACTCCGGGGGTCATGGCGGTGTTGGAAATCAGGCCAATACCAAGTCCCATATCCCGTAAGCTCCTCAATACCTGGACCCCATCGGGGTGAGGAGATGGCGGGTAGGCAAAGAACGAATCGCCGTAGGCCGACAGGATTTGCTGAAAGGTCGATTCCGGCAGGCGGGCTACCAATCCGGGACTTATGCCGTTGACAAATAGCTCCACCTGTTCGCGAAAACTGATGTCAAAAAGCTGCCTTCGGTTTTCTTGACATTGACGAACGCAGTTGCGGTAGGCCTCTTCAACCCGTTCCATTGTGTGCCGTTCCCCGACTTTAATCAGGGCGGACCGGGTTCCGTCCAGCCGTGCCTGAGTACGGATCCGACCAACTTCAGGGCGGTCGAGCAGCAGCGTTTGCCACAAGTCGAAGGTTACCGCAGTAATATTTCCCAAGCCAATCGCTCCGGCGGTCTAATCCAGGTAAACCGGGCGCTTCCCCCGCCAATTCCGTGGGCCCCGCCTGGCTGAATTGTACAACAATGACCGTGTTCGATGGCCGGGATTCAATGCTCTTGCCACGAAACTTTCCCGGCCCGCCAAAGGACTACCGGATTGACTATCCAGACCTTGAGCCTAGATCGGCGGCCTCTGCCGGTGCCATTCCGTAGCCTGTTCGTAAGCGTGGGCGGCCCGCAGCACGGTCATCTCATCAAAGGGTTTCCCGGCAAGTTGCAGGCCGATGGGCATTTGGCTGTCGGAAAAGCCGCAGGGCACTGAAATGGCCGGTGTTCCGCTAATGTTATAGGGCCGAGTGTATTGAGTTAAGGCGCCGGTCGTGCCAACTTTCTGTTCACCGATTTCCACTTCGGTCGCCAGTATCGGCGGAGCGGTTATTGGCTCCGTGGGTCCGGCAAGCAGGTCAACGTTCTCGAATATCTGGGCCATTTCCCGGTTGAACCGAGCCCGTGCCTGTTGGGCTTTCAGGTAATCGGCCGCAGTTACAAATAGGCCGGCTTCCAAGCGCAACCGCACGGCGGGAGAGAGTTTGTCTCCGTCCCGGGCCAGCAATTCGCGGTGATAAGCGGCGGCTTCGGACATCAGTATGGCGCCGGAAATCACCTGGGAGTCCTGGAACATCGGTAAGGATACTTCGGTAACCGTAGCTCCCATCCCTTCCAGTATCGACACGGCTTCCCGCACTTTTTGCGCTACCTGGGCGTCCAGAGGAGCGTCAAAATACTCAACCGGCAGCCCAATGCGCAAACCCTGAACCGACCCGGTAAGGGCGGCAGTATAGTCGGGGATTTCCCGGTTCGCCGAGGCTGGGTCCCTGGCGTCAAAGCCGGCGATAACGTTCATCGTCAAGGCGGCATCTTCCACGGTTCGCACCAAGGGCCCGGGATGGTCCAAACACCAGGACAGGGGCGTCAGCCCGGCGCGGCTTACCAATCCGTAAGTAGGCTTGAGCCCGACGATTCCGCAAAGGGCGGCCGGGATCCTTACTGACCCTCCCGTATCGCTGCCCATCGTAATGGTGCACTGGCCCGCCGCCGCCGCCGAGCCGGAGCCGCCGCTGGAGCCGCCGGTTATAAGCTCCGGATTCCAGGGATTGTGCATGTGGCCGTAGTCGAAGTTTTCCCCGGTGGGGCCGTAGGCAAATTGGTGCATGTTCAGCTTGCCCAACAAGATGGCTCCGGCCCGTTGAAAGCGGGAGGCAACGGTGCAGTCTTGTGTGGGGACAAAAGTGTCAAAGATTCTTGAACCGGAGGTCGTGCGGACTCCGGCGGTATTGAACAAGTCCTTGAGACCTACCGGAATCCCGTGCAACGGCCCCCGATATTGCCCGGCCTGAATCTGGGATTCGGCACGAAGGGCCGCTTCTCGGGCTCGATCCGGTAAGAGAGTGATAAAGGAGTTGAGGGTCGGCTCTGTGGCCTCGATTCGGGCCAGATGAGCATCAATTACTTCCACCGGGGAAACTTCTTTACCGCCGATGAGCCGGGAAAGTTCTCCGGCGCTCATATAACATAATTCCAGTGCATCCATAGTATCCTCGCTTACTCCTGAAATGGCTGATCCGGTCCGAAAGCCATATCCGGCTCGGTCCCGCTTACGTCAATGTCCGCCAAATGTTCCATTCCGGCCAAGGCGTTCTGCACATAGGGAAAGAGTTCCTCCATATGCGGGTCTTTCAGGTCAAGTCCTGCCGCCCGCGCCAGGTAATCGAAGGTTTCTCTGGTTAAGCCATTACTTTCCGGCATCTCGGACTCCTTTCACCTTCAGCTGAAGCTGTTTTCGCCATGCAGGTTAAACAACCGGGATTCCTGGTAAACAACCTGGAAAACGAAGCGCAGAAGCGGCAACACTTCCCATCACCGTACCACCCAGCCGGCCCCAGCCGGCCATGCTGTTGGATAGCCATTATCAACTGAATAAGTAAGTATGGCAAATCGGCATTAGTTGGCCGGCCAGGCGGAACTATCGTTCTCGAAAAGGCAAAAGGCAATAAGGATAAGTTAGGCCCGACGTTTCAGAGGCGGGTTAATTGCTGGTATACTCTTTTGACCGGCGGCCCCCACAAGTGCAGCGGTCGCCAAAACGGCTCCTGATTGACCGAACCTGATTGACCGAACCTGATTGACCGAAATGGCTCTCGAAATACCGCGGCTTCTGCCGGAGATGTGCGATTGCGCTGCCCGAAGTGCGACTCACGATTCAATAGCGACGAAGTTATTTGCCCCGTATGCGGGGAAGTTGGCACCGACGGAACGGCCGGGGATTTGGCTACCGGTTCGGCTACCGATTCGGGGCCGTTCCGGCAGAATCATTGGCAAAGAAAGGGTTATGGACCGGCGGCAGTGCCTTGGCGCGGGGGAGAAGTATCCCTCTCAATTCTGCTGGTGGGCATGGCCTTCGTATTAGTTAGCCTGACTACTTTGCTGATTGAGAAACTGGAGTTCGGATTAGCCCTGGGGGCCTGGAGCGGAAGCCACGCCATCGGACTGGCCATCCTGGCAGTCGTATGGTGCTTGGGCCGAAACCGGGCTGACCGGAAACCATTTTCGCTGTCGGCTCTGGGTCTGGTCAAACCGCGCGTATCCTGGCGCTCTTCCGTACTGCTGGCTTTTCTGGCTTTAGGGGTCAGCCTGGGAGCGACCGGCCTTTATGCCTGGCTGATAGCTGCTCTTGGCCTGGAAATCCTGCTGCCGCCGGATCTCCCTGGCGACGTTGTATTCCCCGGAATCGCCGCCCTGCTTTCCTTTGAAGCCCTGGCCGGGTGGACTCCCCTAACCGAAGAGATTTTCTTCCGCGGTTTTGTGTTCGCCGGACTGACTCCCCGTTTGGGAATATTTCCGGCGGCGGCGGCCAGCGCCTTGATTTTCGCCGCCTTTCACCTACATCCCGGCGTGTTGTTCCCTATATTTCTCACCGGCATTTTGCTGGCTGGGCTCTACTGGTACACCGGGTCCTTGTGGCCCGCAATTCTGGCCCATGCCGGACAAAATGCGGTAGCGGTGACGGCGATAATCTACGGGGGCTAGACAAGGGCTTATAGGTAGGCTACAGTGCCAAGGTATTCAACTGGCAGGTGATTCAATCCGAGTTAAAATCGGCTGTGGTTTACGGAAAGCGGGCCGACTAAATCGGGAATGCCTGGATTTTGCTATCAAAGCCTGGTAGGAATGAGTAGGGACCGAATAAAGGAGAAGTTTGCCGCCATCAAACGGGAAGGACGGCCCGGGCTGATTGTCTTCTTGACAACCGGCTTTCCCGACTTGGAAGCGACTCTGGAGCTTGTACCGGCATTGGCCTCGGCGGGCGCCGACGCTATTGAGCTTTCCATACCGTTCAGCGACCCCTTGGCCGACGGGCCGGATATTCAGGAATCCAGTTTCCGCGCCTTGCAGCGGGGCGTTACGCCACAGGATTGCCTGGACACGGTAGCACAAGCCCGAGATCAGGTTCCGGACACGCCACTGATTCTGATGACCTACTATAACTCGGTTTACAACTATGGCTTGGAGCGGTTCGCCATTCAGGCAGAGCAGTCCGGAGTGGACGGCCTAATTATGATTGACCTTCCCGGCGTGGAAGCACAACCCCTGTTGGCCCAGTGCAGACCCAGGAATATTCACCTGATTCCGCTGCTGGCGCCAACCAGCACCGACGCCAGCATTCACGGAGCAGCTGAAGTTGGTTCCGGGTTCATCTATTGCATCAGCGTAACCGGAATCACCGGCGCCCGGGACCGAGTTTCTCAACAAGGACTTCAGTTGCTGGACCGAGTAAGCGCCCACTCCTCTTTGCCCTTAGCCGTCGGGTTCGGAATTTCAAGGCGCGAACACGTGGAGAGGGTGTGCCGGCAAGCCCAGGCCGCGGTGGTGGGTAGCGCCCTGATTCGCACAATGCTAGATTCGCCTCGTGAGCAGGTGGTGGCCCGGGCCAGCCGTTTTGTGGCGGAATTGGCCGGCAGGCCCTGGCCGGCGCAGGAAGGAGTGGAACAATGACGGTGTGCCGCGGCTTGAGGGGAGCGACAGTGGCTGATGCCAATACGGCCGAATCCATTTATGCTGCCACCCGAGAAATGCTGGGTGAGCTTATTGAAGCTAACGGGATTGAAGAGCACGATGTGGCGATGGCGTATTTCACGGTTACTGCTGACCTCAACGCCGCATTTCCCGCCGCCGCCGCAAGACAATTGGGCTGGAACAATACGGCTTTGATGTGTGCCACGGAGATACCCGTACCCAGTGCCTTGCCGAGTTGCGTTCGTGTCCTTATACTGGTGAATACTGAGAAGGAATCTAAAGATTTGGTTAACGTTTACCTCAAGGGAACGGAAGTACTCCGCCTCCAGGGTATTGAGTCTGTTTAATGCAAACGACGCCGAAATCGTTGTTGACACCTGCAGGATTGGCGCGCCGCTTTTATTACGGCCTCCGGGCCGATTGTTTTATTCATTAATCTGATTCTTTCAATACCTGGCGTTTCACTGGAGTTTTTCCTTAGGTTTGATTTAACATAATGAAAATACCGAGCGAAAGGATGACATAAAATGATTGTGGTAATGTCCAAAGAGAGCACTCCGGAACAGTTGGCAGTAGTGGAAGCCCGTATAACGGGGCGCGAGGGTCTTTCACCCCAGGTGTTCCAAGGTGTGGAACGTATTGTAGTTGGGGTTCTCGGCTCGATTCCGCCGGACCTGAAGGATGAAATGGCGCTGCTGCCGGGGGTTTCCGAAGTTGTACCAATCTCCAAGCCTTACAAAATGGCTAGCCGGGAGTTCCACCCCGACAACTCGATAGTAATGGTTGGCGATGTCGCCGTCGGCGGCCCGGAGCCGGTGGTAATGGCCGGGCCTTGTTCGGTCGAGGACGAGGAACAAATGGTCAGCACCGCCAAGGCGGTCAAGGCCGCCGGGGCCAAGATTCTGCGCGGCGGCGCATTCAAGCCCCGCACTTCTCCTTACAGCTTTCGCGGAATGGGCCTTGACGGCCTGAAACTGCTGAGTATCGCCAGGCAGGAATCCGGCTTGCCAGTCATAACCGAGGTAATGACCCCCGGGGATGTGGACACCGTTGCCCAGTACTCCGACGTTCTCCAGGTAGGCGCCCGCAATATGCAAAACTACAACCTGCTGGATGCGGTAGGTGAAACCCGAATGCCGGTAATGGTTAAGCGCGGTCTGGCGGCTACCTACGAAGAGTGGCTGTTGGCAGCGGAGTATGTAATTGCCGGCGGCAATACCAATGTAATGCTGTGCGAGCGGGGCGTCCGAACTTTTGAAAGCTCCACTCGTTTTACGATGGATGTTGCGGCGATTCCGTTTATTCAGCGGCTCAGCCACTTGCCTATTGTCGGCGATCCCAGCCACAGCACCGGCCATTGGTACCTGGTAACTCCGGTGGCCCTGGCGACTATTGCCGCCGGAGCCAGCGGATTGCTGATTGAGGTTCACCCCAACCCCGACCTGGCAAAGTGCGACGGCCCCCAGTCTCTGACCTTCGAGAACTTCTCTCTGTTGATGAACCAGGTGCGAGCCGTTACCGAGGCGGTGGCCAAACAACCGGTAAGCGCCGCTTAGCCGGCCGGGCGGCTGGGGACACAAGGGCATACCAGGCCTGGTAACTAATCCGAAAAACTGGCGAGGGATTGAGGTGTTGCTACAGATACCTTCCCTCGCCTTTTCTTTTTTAGCCTATTTCGGTGCCAATTAAAGATTGAAGAACGCATTTCGTTTGGTAATTCATTGGCAATTGATTTTGCTATTGATTTGGTTCATACTCAATGACGTAGCCAATTCAATGCCGCAAATTTCAAGGGTGGGGCGTTGGACAAATTGGGCTGGGCGATCTAACTACCACTTGGGGGTGCATGATGTTTCCACAAGTGACTCTGAAATCTCTAACCAGGGAAGACGTTCGACGGTTGGCCGAATGGCTGGACGATAGCGAAGTTAGCGCCTTTTGGTATGGCTCAGGCGAAGACGGTTTGCCACTTCATATTGGCTATTCTCCGAAACAGGTACTGCAGGTCCCCGATGAAGAGTGGGAGCACACGTTTAATGAGGAAGATCGAAAGATTTTTGCGGTCTTTACCGGCGAAGGGGAACATATTGGTGAGGGCCAATTGTTGATTGAATGGCCTTTGCTTGAAGCCCAATTGTTTCTTCTCATCGGACGTAAAGAATTGTGGCATCATCACTACGGAACTTCTGCCTTGATTTCCTTGCTGGACGAGGCTTTTGATACCTACGAACTGCACCGGGTTTGGGTGGACGTTCCGGAGTATAACCAGCCTGCCCTTCGACTGTTTAGGCACTTGGGTTTCGTGCTGGAAGGACACTTCAGAAGGACCCATCGCAAGGATGAAGCCTGGTACGATTCTTTCGCAATGGGTCTATTGGCTGACGAGTATGCCCGGAGGCGGGCGCATCTAATGGCTGTTGGAGTACAGTAGATTATCCCTTTGGTTTAAGCGTTGTCTAGCGAAATGAAGGACAATCGACGCTTGCAGGTTTGTTACCGGAGTGCGGGGAAAGGCGAGGCGCAAGGCGCTACCAGTCAAATGGCCGAGGTGAAACTATGCCGGTAATTACAATAAATGGGCCAATAGGCAGTGGTAACTTTGAAGTCGGCCAGATGGTCGCCGAACGGCTGGGCATTGACTATGTTGACCGGATGATTTTCGCCGAGGCGGCGCGGCGGGTTGGCTCGCCGGTGGGCAGCTTGATTGAGAAGGAACAGCGGGTAATTCGATTCCGGGAGCGGATGACCCGTTTTCTCCAGTCCATGCTGGAACGCTCGGCGATTTCCGGAGTTGGCGGGGAACCTTACTTCGGCCATGGTATTGAAATGCTGCCGGCGGAGACCTACACCGAGTTGCTCGGTGAATCTCCGTCTTCAAACCAAACGGTTAACGACAAGGCGTTCATTGAAGCCACCTCTTCGGTTATCCGTGGTTTGGCCGATAACGGCAATGTCGTTATTATCGGTCGTGGCGCAAACATGATCCTGTCCGATTTCCCGGGGTCAATCCACGTTGCGATGCTGGCTCCCCTGGAATCCAGAATCGAGAACATTATGGCCCGGGAGCATTACACTAGAGAGGAAGCCACCAAGTACGTGGCGGAACTGGAAGAGGCGCGGATCGCCTTTTTCCGAAAGTTTTTCAAGGTACACCCAAACGACCCAGAGCTTTACCACCTGATGCTCAATGCCGCTAAATTGCGGCCCGAGACCGCTGCGGAGATAGTCCTGCACTCCGTGGAAGACCTGACCCGAATTACCGAGGAGTCTGTGGCCCAATAGCCGGTTGGCGAATGCCGGTTAGGCCCCAGTCTTAAGCGGACAGGTCTGGCTTGCCAGCTAAACTGCGGTTGGGTTGAATAGTTGGGTACTCTTAGATTAGTCGGAGTAAGCGGATTACTAACGGCAGGCGCCCGCACAATTGATTCCCTTTTCTGATGCCGATGCCCGGCGGCGGACCGTTCCCCTGGTCAATTACTTCCTTATTGGCCTGAATCTCCTGGTATTCCTCTACGAACTAATGCTGGGAGGCTTTGGCCTGCTCTTTGGGCAGGAGAGCTTCCGGCTAAACCTGTTTTTCTTGACCTGGGGGTTCATTCCGGCGGAGTTGACTCAGGGGGTCGCCTATGTAAGTCACATTAGCTTTGGCGACGTTGAGACGCCCGTCCCAACCTGGGCAACAATATTCACCTCCATGTTCATTCACGGCGGGTTGCTGCACCTGGCCGGAAACCTCATGTTCCTCTGGGTCTTTGGAAACAGTATTGAAGACCGACTGGGTCACCTCAGATATCTGTTGTTCTACCTGGTAACGGGCGTTGCTGCCACCTTGTCCCACTGGTTCATGGAAGCCGCGTCCCAGACACCGCTGGTCGGGGCCAGCGGGGCGATTGGCGGAGTAATGGGGGCGTACCTGCTGTTGTATCCCCGCAATCGCATTAACACCCTGGTGGTATTCTTCTTCGTCACCGTCATCAGGCTCTCGGCCACTTGGCTCCTCGGCCTGTGGTTTGTATGGCAGCTTATCCAAGCCATGCTTTCTATAGGAGTTTCGGGGCAAGTAAGCGTGGCATTTTGGGCCCACGTTGGCGGCTTCATCGCCGGCGCCGGAATAATTGCGGTTTTCAAGCTATTGACTGGGCAACCCCTCGTGCCGCCCCGCTTTCAAAGTCCGCCGGGAACAGGTGGAACCAGGTACTGGCGCGGGAGACCCCTGGATTAGCCGATATTTGGCCTACTGCCCCGCCTACCCTTCGGTTCCTATGTTACGTCTATGTTAGAATATGCCCCTTAATTTAATTAGCCCTTGATATGTGATACGATATTGCAGATACTAGAGCTAGGCTCCCGCACACTCTCAGTTGGAGGAATATATGCTCGATTACAAGCCTAACATTGTCCTGTCTAACCAGGAATTTAACGTGGTGGGCACCCGGCCGGTGCGGCCCGACGGCGCCGACAAAGTTACCGGCAAAGCCCACTACAGCGCCGACATTAACCTGCCCGGCTTGCTTCACGGCAAGGTCCTGCGCAGTCCCCACGCCCACGCCCGAATCAAGTCCCTGGACACCAGCCGGGCCGAAGCGCATCCCGACGTTAAGGCAGTTATTACTTCAGCCGACATCCAGAAACCCTCCGGCAGGGCTTCTGAATTGGCCGAAGGCGCGATGGTTAACTACCGTTTCCTGAGCAACAACGTAATCGCCGAAGGCAAAGCGCTCTACAAGGGACACGCCATCGCGGCGGTGGCTGCATCCAGCGCTCATGCCGCCGAAGAAGCCCTCAAGCTGATTGACGTCGAGTATGAAGTTTTGCCTCCGGTCATGGACGGCAAAGAGGCGATGAAGGCCGACTCTCCCCTGGTTCACGAGAGGCTGGCCGGAATGACCACCGCCGCCATTCGGGCCGGTGGCGTTCTGGATGACGATGACCCCGCCAATGGCACCAATATTGCGAACCACTTTGAGTTCCGCCTGGGCGACTTGGATCAGGGTTTCCAGGAAGCTGATGTCATCATCGAGAAGGAGACTTCCACCGTCGCAGTGCACCAGGGCTATATTGAACCCCACTGCGGCACCGCCCAGTGGCACGAGGACGGCAGCCTGACCATTTGGTCCAGCAGCCAGGGTCAATTTATGGTGCGGGACTACACCGCCCGTCTGGTAGGGGTTCCGGTATCCAAAGTTAAGGCTATCCAGATGGAGATTGGTGGCGGATTCGGGGCCAAACTCACGGTATATATGGAGCCTCTGGCTGCTCTGTTGGCTCGCAAGGCAGGCGCTCCGGTAAAGATGGCGATGAACCGCACTGAGGTTTTTGAAGCCTCCGGCCCCACTTCCGGCACCTACATCAGCGTGAAACTTGGGGCCACCAAGGAGGGGCGAATTACGGCAGCGTCGGCCAGTTTGATATTTGAGGCCGGAGCCTTTCCCGGTTCTCCGGTGCCGGGCGGCGCCCAATGTATGATGTCGGCCTACGACATACCCAATGCCTACATCGAAGGCTATGACGTAGTGGTCAACCGACCCAAGACGTCGGCCTACCGAGCGCCCGGTTCCCCCGCCGCCGCATTTGCGATGGAAACCGCAATTGACGAGCTTTGTGAAAAGATTAATATGGATCCGGTGGAGTTCCGGCTGCTGAACAGCTCCAAAGAAGGGGTTCGCCGGACCACCGGGCCGTTAATGCCAAAGGTTGGTTTCATCGAGACACTGGAAGCGGCAAAGGCCCACCCCCACTATTCCGCGCCCCTGGAAGGGCCCTATCGGGGTCGTGGCATCGCCAGCGGTTTCTGGGGCAACAACAGCGGCCCCTCCAGCGCCGTCGCCCTGGTGCATCCGGACGGGAAGGTAAGCCTTAACGAAGGCTCGCCGGACATTGGCGGCACCCGTGCTTCAGTATCCCAACAGTTGGCCGAAGTCTTGGGAATAGCCATGGAGGATATCAGCACCCAGATTGGCGATACCGATTCCATCGGGTTTACGTCCAACACCGGCGGCAGCGGAGTAACCTTTAAGACCGGCATCGCTGCCTACACCGCCGGACTGGACATCAAGCGGCAGATGGTTGAGCGGGCGGCCAAGATTTGGGAAGTGTCTGAAGAGGACGTGGAATACGAGAATGGCGTTCTGCAGCATAAGTCCGACCCGGAGCTGCGTTTGACCTTCCAACAATTGGCGGCTCGGCAAACTGCTACCGGCGGCCCCATAATTGGCCGCGCCGGGGTTAATCCCGGCGGAGCCGGTCCGGCCCTTGCAGTCCACATTGTGGATGTAGAGGTTGACCCGGATACCGGCAAAGTGAGCATACTCCGTTACACCGCCCTGCAGGATGTCGGCAAAGCCGTGCATCCCAGCTATGTGGAAGGGCAAATTCAGGGAGCCGTTGCCCAGGGCATTGGTTGGGCGTTGAATGAAGAATACTTCGTCAACGACCAGGGCCACATGGTCAATTCCAGCTACCTGGACTACCGAATGCCTACCAGCCTGGATTTGCCGATGATCGATACCGTCGTGGTGGAAGTGGCTAACCCCGGCCATCCTTTCGGTGTGCGCGGAGTCGGCGAAGTGTGCATCGTGCCTCCAATGGCGGCAATTTCCAACGCCGTCTCTCACGCCATCGGCGTCCGGATGGACAGTCTGCCGATGAATCCGGGGCGTATCCTTGAAGCGCTGTGGGGCAAGGAAGAGTAGCGCCAAATAACGGCAGGTCGAACTTTATGCCAGAAGTATGGATACCAACAACTATGCAAAGTCTTACCGGCGGCCAACAGCGGGTGCAAGTCGCCGGAAGGACGGTGCGTCAAGTCATTAACAATCTGGAAGAGCTGTTTCCGGGCGTAAAGGACATCCTTTACGATGCCGAAGAGGATGACCTGCAAACCGGCGTGGCAGTGATCGTGGACGGCGAGGCCAGTCAGATCGGCCTGCTGGAACGGGTCCAGGAAGACAGCGAGGTCCATTTTCTGCCAGCAATAGGGGGCGGAACCGGATAATCCGGCGGAACCGCTCCGGGCCAATAGGTACCGAGGAATACGCGGGTTGACCAAAAAGCAATGGGCCGGGCGTTACGCCCGGCCTGTCTTTTATTGGTATTTGGGATCAAGTTCCTGGGCGATTAAACCGGCGTCTGCTCAACCTTTACCGTCCGTCCGGTGCGGGCCGATTCAATCATTGCCAGGGTTGCTTCTACCACTCGGAGGCCGTCGACGCCTGTCGCTGCCGGATCCCGGTCCTCCTCTACTGCCCGCTGGAAGTCCTCGATTTGGCTGATGAAATTACCCAGATAGCTGCCCGGGTATTCGGAGGACTGATTGACCGTTTCGGACACCACGTCCACTTTACCCTGCTGCGCCTCCCAGATTGTTGCTTGTCCGGTAATGCGGCCGTTAATACCGTAGAGGGCAAAGTCGTTTCGGGAATCGGGCAGAAGTCGGCCGCAAACCACGGTGCCCAGGGTTCCTTCGGCGAACCGAAAGGAGAGGGTAGCAATTTGTTCCAGGGGGCGTTCCGGGGTCTGGCCGTCGGTTATCGCCGCTACTGCGGTTACTTCCTGTCCCAACAGGAAGCGGAGCAGGTCAACTACATGGACTCCGGTGCCCATCATGGTCGAAGCCCCGCCAATCGTTTCCGGATCGTCCCACCACTGACGTAATCCGGTGCGCGGGGGAAAAGTCTCTTGACCTCGATTGCCAAAACCCCATTGCCCCTGGGCTAAGGTAACTCTGCCTAACGTTCCCTGGGCTACCAAGTCGCGAGCCAGAATATGCCCTGGATTATGCCTTAGTTCAAACCCCACACCCAATTTCACCCCTTGGCCCTGGCAGACGCGCACCATCTCTAACGCGTCCTCCAGCCTGGTGGTCATTGGTTTTTCCGTCAAGACGTGCCGGCCGGCCAGGGCCGCGCGGATACCTTGGGCGGCATGAACCGAATTGGGGGAAGCAATGAATACCCCATCAACCCGGGAATCGCCCAGCAGTTCATCCAGCGAGTCGTACGCCGCCTGCGCCTCGTGTTTTTCAGCGAAAGCGTCAGCCCTCCCTTGGTCTCGACTGTAAATCGCAACCAGTTCAGAACCGGCGGCGGCGTTGATTGCGGGAGCTATCTTGCTATCGGGATGCAATCCGGCGCTGATAATTGCCCAACCAAATGCCACAACGAACCTCCGGGTACTTAGGAGTTTTCGGAATGTCCCTAACCAAGCCAAGATACGGATTGCCTTGGCCCCTGTCAAATCCGCTTGCCAGTGTGCCCTATTTCGAGGATCAGGGCCTTTTCATTGTAAATTGGAATCGGCTCTTGCGGGCCCGTCCTTCGGCAAGCTAAGGGTGAGCGAGGGTGTGAGTTGGCCCGGTGATCAGCTCCGGGTGAACGGAATCAAGACTGAATTGTGACCGTTGAGAGATCCGGCGTCAGAAACGATTCTGCTTGACAAGCCAATGGGGGGCGGTTAAAGTAGCGGCAAGGTTGAGAGGATACCTTCCAACTTGTTTTTAACAATTGAAGAGTATATCCGGGGCGCCATGATGGTTTAATTGGGAAGGCGGTGAAAATCCGCTGCGGTTGCGCCACTGTAAACGGGAAGCCCTTTGACCATATTGCCACTGTCCACAGGTTTTTTTATTCTCCGGGGCTGGGGCGAAGTAAGGACGGGAAGGCGTCAAAGGTGTTGTGATCCGTAAGCCAGGAGACCTGCCTCGGATTTTCGGACCTCTACTCTGCGCTAAACGGAGATGGTTCCCCATCGTGTCCTTGACCTAAAGATCGAGTCGCGGTGTGAAATCTTACCCTCTAGCCCTTTTGGGATTTATCCCCCGGCAGCAGCGAAGCCGGGGTTTTGTTTTTTGAGGACTGCCGATTTATTTTCAGGCAGGGAACTCCATTGAAATAGGCGATAAGGCAGAATGCAATGAGTCAGGACGCGATAATCATAGACAATAAAGATATTGCCATGACGGTAGTGGCAGTTGGCCCGGGCGATCCCCGGATGCTTACCATGCGGGGGAAGCAAGCCCTGGAAGCCGCCGACCTGGTTGTTGGCTTTAAAACCGTACTGGACGTTGTTACCGAATGGTGCGGTAACGCCGAGTTGCGGCCAATGAGCTATCGTGACCAGGAAGAAGTTCTCGAATATGCCGCCGGCCAAGTCAGAGAAGGGCGCAGTTGCGTTGTCTGCTGCTGGGGCGACTTGAACGTTTCGGCCCACGAGCTACTTGCCCGGGTTTATCGTCGGGCCGAAAAAGTAGAGCTGATTCCTGGGGTGAGTTCCATTCAGATTGCCTGCGCCCGCGCCGGCATCGCCCTGGAGGAATCGCTGTTTATCACCTTGCACCGACGCCAGGACTCGGAGCCGGCGCTGGCGGAATTGCTCCACCATCTTAGCGAGGGTTTGAGGCACATAATTTTGCTGCCCCGTCCCTTTGACCTGATGCCTCCAACCATCGCCCGCGATTTGGTTGACGCAAATGTACCGGCAGACCGTCCGGTTACGGTCTTTCAGCGGCTTACCCTTGAGGGGGAAAAGGCCTGGAACGGTACGCTGCAAGAATGCGCCGAACTAACTGAGGAATTCAGCGATCTGTCCATCATGGTATTTCTCCGCCCGTCCGCCGGGCCGGATTAATCGGAAGGTCTGGACTATTTTGACTGCAACACCGGAAATTGGGCAAAAGACTCTGGTCTTGGTTACCACCGCAGATACCGACATCCTTACCGCCGACCGTGCTTTGGCCGGTCTGCCGCAGGAATTCCCTCAAGTACGCGCCTTTAATCCGGTTGCGCTGGAAAGTGAGGAGGCGCGAGCAGAGTTATTGAGCGCCGTCGGGGAGGCAGGAGCCGTTGTGCTGCGGCTGTTGGGCGGCAAGCGGGCTATGACCGGCTCCTTTGACCCGTTAGTGAACCTCTGCCATGAGCGGGGAATTCCCCTGATTGCCTGTCCCGGGCATCAGGAATGGGATGAAGACCTGGTAACCGCCTGCTCGGTGCCGGTAGCGGAACTGGAAACGGTGTTTTCCTACCTAATTAGGGGTGGGATTCCCAACTTCCGCAACCTGTTCCTGTTTCTAAGTGATACTTATTTGGGCAGTAGTTTCGGCCATGAAGCCCCGGAACCGGTGCCCTGGGAAGGCATTTATCATCCGGACGCCAATGCAGAGGAATCGGTTGACGTCGAGACTTTTATCCGGAATCGCTTCTTGCCGGACCGACCCAGCGTCGGCTTGCTCTTTTACCGCGCTCACTGGATGAGCGGTAACTTGCAGTTTGTGGACGACCTGATTCGGTGTTTGGAGTCCCGGGAACTTAACGTATTGCCCGTTTATTCCTATAGTCTCAAGCACAACCCCGAAGAGGACGGTCAGCGCAGCCGTACCCTGACATCATTTATGGCCGCTGAAAACGGCACGGCACGGGTGCATTGCATTATCAACACAATGGGCTTGGCGATGAGTGACTTGAGCCAGGATGAAGGGACGGGGCCAACCATAGCCACCGGCTGGTCGGTGGACTTGCTGGACGCGCTGGACGTACCCATCATCCAGGGAATTGTCAGCACTGGAACCAGGCAGGAATGGGAAGAAAACTCCCTGGGATTGGGACCGATAGACACTGCTATGAACGTGGCTTTGCCGGAGTTCGACGGCCGCATTATCACCGTGCCAATTTCGTTCAAGGAAGAAACCGCCGGTTCTAACGGCAATGCCCTGGCAACGTCCCGACTCCAGCGATATGTGGCGGCTCCGGACCGTATGGACAGTTTGGCCCGCCTGGCCGCCAAATGGGCGGGCTTGCGGCTCAAATCCAACGCGGAAAAGCGCATTGCCATTATCATGAGCAACTACCCCACTAAAGACGCCCGAATCGGCAATGCCGTGGGTTTGGATACTCCGGCCTCAGTTGTAAGTTTGCTCCACGCGCTGCAGGCCGCAGGCTACCAGGTGGAAGACATACCGGCAGACGGCGATGAGTTGGTGCATCGCATTATTGAGCGTTGCAGCAACGACCGGGACTCGTTAACCGAGGAACAACTCCGGTTGGCGGTGGGCCATGTGGAGCGGCGTCAGTATGCGGAGTGGTTCCACGGTTTTCCGCCCCGAGTCCAGCAACAACTACAAGAGGCTTGGGGTGACCCGCCGGGACAGGTTTACCGCATCGGGGATACCCTTGCCATAGCCGGCCTGCAACTGGGTAATATCTTCATCGGACTGCAACCGCCCCGAGGCTTCGGAGAAAATCCCATTGCCGTTTACCATAGCCCCGACCTGACCCCGACCCACCACTACATTGCCTATTACCGCTGGATCGGGGATATATTCCAGGCGGATGCCATGATTCACGTGGGCAAGCACGGTACCCTGGAGTGGCTGCCCGGCAAGGGCATCGGACTCTCCAGCGCCTGTTATCCGGAAGTAGCTCTGGGAGATATGCCCCTGTTCTATCCCTTTATCATCAACAACCCAGGAGAGGGTACCCAAGCCAAGCGGCGCACCCACGCCACCATCATTGACCATCTGATCCCGCCGATGACGACCGCCGACAGTTACGGCGATATTGCCCGGCTGGAACAGTTGATGGATGAGCATTACCAATGCCAGACCCTGGATCCGGGCAAGCTGCCCATACTGGAAGGACAGATCTGGGAAATGGTGCAGCAAGCTGAACTCCATCGGGACTTGGGAGTGGAGGCTCAGCCGGATGATTTTGGCGGGTTCATGCTGGAAATTGATGGTTACCTTTGCGAAATTAAAGATGTCCAGATTAAGGATGGGCTGCATACCTTGGGGCAAGCCCCTACCGAGGAGCAGCTGATCGGTCTGCTCTGTGCCCTGACCCGCCTTGATATCAGCGGGATACCCAGCTTGCGAGGAGCCTTGGCGTCGGCGCTCGGTCTGGATTACTCGGCTCTGCTGGAAGACCCTGGGCAGGCGGTTGAAGGCAACCTGCCCTCCTTGCTGGAAGAGCTGGACCCGGAGACGCCGTTGCGCAGCACCGGTGACCTGGTGGAAAGACTGGAAATGCTGTGCCGCAGCGCTTATGGCCAGTTGCAGGCCGGTGGGTTCCGGTCGCAACTTGTTCCGGAAGTAGTTACGCGGCTTATCGGTCAGCCGGACCCGGATACCGAGCGGGTATTGCGGTACGTCACCGATTTCATCTACCCGGCTTTGATGCGTACTTCGGACGAGATTGGCAATCTGTTGCGGGGGCTGGAGGGCCGCTTCGTTCCCCCGGGACCCAGCGGAGCGCCCACCCGAGGCATGGCCAACGTACTTCCTACCGGACGAAACTTCTACTCGGTTGACCCCAAAACCTTGCCTTCACCCGCCGCGTGGGATGTGGGCAGAGACTTGGGTGATGCCCTCCTGGATAAATACTTGCAAGAGGAGGGCGGTTATCCGGAGATGGTGGGCATGGTGGTCTGGGGCACCTCAGCCATGCGTACTCACGGCGACGATATTGCCCAGATAATGTATTTGCTGGGAGTTCGTCCGGTGTGGCAACAGGAGAGCCGCCGGGTATCCGGGCTGGAGGTAATTCCCCTGGAAGAACTGGGCCGCCCTCGTATTGATGTGACGGTAAGGATCAGCGGCTTCTTCCGGGATGCCTTCCCCAACCTAATTTACCTGCTGGACCAGGCGGTGGAACGAGTGGCGCACCTGGATGAACCACCGGAGCGCAACTTTATCGTCAAGCACTTGCAGGAAGACCTGGCACAAGGGAATTTATCCGCAGAATCCCTTGGGGAGTCGGGAGACTTGGGCCAATCGAATGAAGCAGCTACCCGGTCAGCTTCGCTTTACCGCATTTTTGGCAGCAAGCCCGGCACTTACGGCGCGGGCATATTGCCGGTGCTGGACGAGCGCAATTGGGAAACAGTCCAGGATTTGGCCGAAGTCTATACCGCCTGGGGCGGCTATGCCTATACTCGCCAGGACTTCGGAGTCAGCGCCCGACCTCAATTCCGGCAGCGGTTCAGTCAAATTGTCATCGCCGCCAAGAACCAGGATAACCGGGAGCACGACGTTTTCGACAGTGATGATTATATGCAGTATCATGGCGGCATGATCGCCACGGTGCGCGCCCTGACGGGCCGTAATCCAAGGCAGTTTTTTGGGGACAGCTCCGACCCTTCCCGCTCTCGAGTTCGGGACCTGCAAGACGAGGCCCGCCGGGTATTCCGCAGCCGGGTGGTCAACCCGAAATGGATGGAGTCAATGAAGCGGCATGGCTACAAGGGGGCCTTCGAGTTGGCCGCGACCGTGGACTATATGTTCGGTTATGACGCCACCGCCCAAGTGGTGGAAGACTGGATGTACGAGAGCGTGACCGAGGAGTACGTCCTAAACGAAGAGATGCAGCAGTTCTTCCGACAGAGCAACCCCTGGGCGTTGCGGGGCATCGTGGAACGCCTTCTTGAAGCAATTGAGCGCGGAATGTGGGAAGACCCGCCACCGGAGATACTGGAGAAGTTGAAGGAACTGTATCTGGAATTGGAAACCGACTTGGAGGCCAGACAAGAAGGGCAGTAGTTCCCATGATGCCTTGCTCCGATTGGACTGGCAGGCAAAACAGAAGAACCGCCAGGGAGGTGGCAAATGGAGATAGCGGCTGAGCTTATCCGCGAGTTGACGGCGGACGACCGGATGATGTGGGTGGTTGGCGGCGGTGCAGTCGCCAGCGAGAACACATCGAAGGGTATCAAGGAACCGGAGTTTAGTGATGGCTGGGTTACTATTGAGGCGGATAACTGGCATTTTCACCTGGCTGAGGAGTCGGTCAACGGCATTCAGTTTGTAGAGGCGGAAAGCCACGGCGGCCTTAAATCCTATTACGTACGGTTCTCCAAAGACTGGGAGGAAACCCTGGTTCGCTGCTACTTCCCCAACCCATATTTGGGTGATGACCTCGAACGTACCGAGTTCCAACCGGAAAAATATCGGGCTTTCGAGGAAATGCGGGACCGTTACATTGGCCGGGATGAAGCAGTTGTTTACGTCCAGCGATAGGGCGATCCGGGAGGCCTAACGACGTAAAGTTCAGGTAGCTAGCTCGCAATTGCCTGGGGCACCTAAAGTAGTGGCGGGGAGTCCTCTTTCCTGGTACGGCCATTGCCCCTGTTCTTCTACCCGTTGACTTTGCCAGTGTTTGTAGGCGCGGGTATCTCAGCCACCCGCTTTAGCGAACAACACGGTATATCTTGTTTCAGGCTGACCAACCCTTGGATATTGGGTGGAAGTCGATCTTCTCTTTCTGTTTCGTCGGCGCCCGGATTCCGATCGTCGGTTAACGCGGGAGGCTGGAGCTATCGTGTTCCGACTTTGCCAACCCTCGGACGGCCGTTGTTGGAATGCCACAAGACCTCAGTGTTGGTTGCTGCATAAGTTGGACGGAACGGCGCCCGGGGCCTTTACGGAGGATTCCAATTGGCCGGTCTCAGCTCATAACCAACCAGACGAAGCATTTGCCTGATAAAATGTCGCCCAGTTTGCCAGATTAGAAGACGCAACAGGATTTTTCGCGGAGGCACCTCAGTTGACCCAATTTAACCAGGAACCGGCTTTTCCCTTCACCGCTATTGTCGGGCAGACCGCAATGAAACGGGCATTACTGCTCAACACCGTCAACCCCAAAATAGGCGGTGTGCTGATCAGGGGCAAAAAAGGCACCGCCAAATCCACCGCTGTCCGTTCTCTCTCGGCTCTATTGCCGGAAGTGACCGTACTACAGGGCTGCCCTTACAGTTGCCCCCCGGAAGCGCGGCAAGGATTGTGCCAATGGTGCGAGTCGGGAGCAAACGACAATCCGCCGGTTAGACACCAGGTCCGTATCGTTGACTTGCCGGTAGGCGCCAGCGAGGACCGACTGGTCGGCTCTCTTGATATTGAACAGGCCATCAAAACCGGGGGCAAAAGCTTTGAGCCCGGCCTGATCGCCGCGGCCCACCGGGGCATTCTCTACATTGACGAGGTCAACCTGTTGAACGACCACTTGGTGGACGTGCTGCTGGACGCCTCGGCCATGGGACGCAACTACGTGGAGCGGGAGGGCATTTCGGTAAGTCATTCCGCCGAGTTTATCCTGGTGGGGACGATGAACCCGGAGGAGGGTGACCTGCGGCCGCAACTGCTGGACCGGTTCGGCCTGGCCGTGGAAGTGGACGGAATTATGCCCTCGGAGGAACGGCGCGAGGTGGTCCGCCGCCGCATTGCTTACGAAGCCGATCCCCACGGTTTCATGGAGACCTGGCTGGAGGAAGAAGCGAAGGAACGGGAACGGTTGCTCCGCAGCCGAGAACTCTTGGGCCAAGTCACCGTGGCCGAAGACATACTGGGTTTGATTACCGACATTTGCGCTGAGTACCAGGTGGACGGTCTTCGGGGCGATATTGTCATGTATAAAACGGCCAGCACCATCGCAGCATACGATGGGCGAATCGAGGTAGAGATTGAGGATGTCCGGGAAGCGGCGCAGCTTGCCCTCCTGCACCGGCAACGCCGTCAACCCTTCCAGCAGCCCCACCTGGTTACCGAACAACTGGATAATATGCTGAACGAGTTTCAAAACCAGTCCCGCAACCGGGAACCTGATGATGGGGACGCTTCATCGGATAATGACCGGGGGGAGGACGATTCCGACTCATCCGGTTTAGACGATCAAGAGTCTGACCACGACGACGACCTTGATCCTGACCGCGATCAGGGTTCGGCCCAGGACCAGCAGTTTGAAATCGGTGAAGCCTATACGGTGCAGGCGCTCCAATTGCCCCCTCCGGACCGGCGTCAGCGCCAAACGGCGGGCCGGCGAGCCACCACCGTTAGCAGTTCGTCAGCAGGTCGCTATGTGCGGGCCCAAGTTCCTCAAGGCCCAGTCACCGATTTGGCCTTGGACGCCACTCTCCGGGCTGCCGCTCCCTACCAGCAGCGCCGGAGGCTTGCCGAGACCCAAGAAGCTGATTCGAAGGTTCCGACAGACCCGTCAGCAGGATCCCCGGCAGTTTTGATTGAACCTTGGGATGTTCGCGAGAAGATAAGAGAGACCAAAACCGGCAGCCTGATTCTCTTTGTCGTTGACGCCAGCGGTTCGATGGGCGCCCAGCGGCGCATGGTGGCAGTCAAGGGCGCCATCCTGTCCTTGCTTCTCGACGCCTACCAACGGCGTGATCGGGTGGCCCTGATTAGCTTCCGGGGAACCGGCGCCAATTTACTGCTACCGCCCACCAACAGCGTTGACCTGGCCCAACTGTACTTGCAGGATATGCCCACCGGCGGGCGGACTCCGCTCTCTCGAGGTCTTCATCTTACTTTGGAGACTCTGGAAACCGAGCGGTTGAAGGACCGTGACGTGCTTCCGCTGGTATTGCTTCTTTCCGACGGGCGGGCCAATGTCAGCCTGGACGGGGGAGCCAGCCAACCGGCGGAGGAGTCGCGGGGGTTGGCATCCATTTTTCAGGACATGCGAATACCCAGCGTGGTCATTGATACCGAGTTGGACTTTATTAAGCTTGGGTTGGCCCGAACCTTGGCCGAGGCTATGGGAGCGCGCTACTTGAAGCTGGACGAATTGCGGGCAGACAGTTTGGCCGATGCCGTGCGCAGCGAGTTGCCCAACGGTCAAAGAGCGGAATCGGACTACATCACTCCTGGTGAAATCCGGCGATTGGCAGACAGGATTAATTTGACATAATATCCAGCCAAATCCTAAAATTGTACTACTCCGGTGAACAATCCTGCGTTCTTCCAAGTTCCTGCATCGCCTGAATCACCACGCCAACCACCAATGAATTTACCTTTCAGCCAAGAACTGCCGTAATTCGACATTGCCAGTTATTTACATCCTCAACCGGAATTGATAACCTTTTTAAGGTTTCCTTGATTTATTGGCTACAGAGATTCGAGGGCTGTAGTAAGCCAATTGGGTTCATACCGAGGGTGGAGGTGGTTTGGTGGCCCGATTCCTGCCTTATGCCGGCATGGATAAGATATTGTCCCTATCCAAGCGTCGGGGGTTCGTGTTCCAGAGCAGCGAGATTTACGGTGGCCTAGCCTCCACTTGGGACTATGGCCCGTTGGGCGTGGAGCTGAAACGCCACGTCAAAGAGGCTTGGTGGCGATCGGTCATCATCGAAAGGGATGACATGGTGGGTCTGGACGCCGCTATTTTGATGGCCCCCCAAGTGTGGGTTGCCAGCGGTCATGTGGAGAACTTCTCCGACCCGTTGGTGGAATGCCGGAGTTGCCACCTGCGCTTCCGCGCCGACCAATTGGAAACCGAGGTTTGCCCGGAGTGCGGCGGCGATTTTACCGAACCCCGCCGTTTCAACCTGATGTTCCGCACGTTCATGGGACCGGTGGAAGATACCGGCCACGAAGTATTTCTCCGGCCCGAAACGGCCCAGGGTATTTTCGTCAACTTTCAGAACGTCTTGAACTCCTCCCGCAAGAAGCTCCCCTTCGGAATCGGGCAGATTGGCAAAGCCTTCCGCAATGAGATTACCCCCGGCAACTTTACCTTCCGAACCCGGGAGTTTGAACAGATGGAGGCGGAGTTCTTCGTCAAGCCGGGCACCGATGAGCAATGGCTTCAAGAGTGGGTCGAAACCCGCTTTAACTGGTATGTGACGCATGGCATACGGCGGGAAAACCTGCGCCTGCGCCGCCATGACCCGGACGAATTGGCCCACTACGCCAAAGACACCTACGACATCGAGTACCGCTTTCCCTGGGGCTGGGGCGAATTGGAAGGCATCGCCGACCGCGGCGACTTTGACCTCCGTCGCCACTCCGAATCCAGCGGCGAGGACCTGACCTACTTTGACGAGGATGCTCGCGAGCACTATTTACCCTATGTCATCGAGCCCTCCGGCGGCGTTGACCGGGCCACCTTAGCCTTCTGGCTGGACGCCTACGACGAGGAGCCGGACGGTAATACGATCAGGGTGGTTTCCCATATCCACCGAAAGTTGGCCCCGATTACGGTTGCAGTGCTGCCGTTGAGCCGCAACGCCCGGCTGACTCCTACCGCTCGCAACATTCACAACCAACTGCGCCGGCACTTCAGTACTCAGTATGACGATGCCCAGAGTGTGGGCCGCCGCTACCGCCGTCAGGATGAAATCGGTACGCCCTATTGTGTTACCGTCGATTTTGATACCCTGGACGATCAACAAGTCACCATCAGGGATCGGGACACGATGCACCAAGTCCGGGTTTCGCTTGCCGATTTGGTGGAAATTATCCGCGACAAATTGGAGCACGGCTGGTAGTAACGACTATTCAGCAACCCTTGGGTTTGCCGGGTTCGGTCCGGTGGACAAAGATTGACTAGTCTTAATCGGAAGAGAAAAGGATGCAGCGATGGCTGGAAACGTAGTAGCCGAAGCCCTGCGCGGCGGACTATTTACTCGATTGGTTGGCAGGCGCCTCTTGTTCTTTCAGGAGGTTTCTTCCACGATGGATGAAGCTATTAGTCGGGCCGAACGGGGAACCGAGGAAGGCACCGTTATCGTTGCCGAAACCCAAACGGCCAGCCGCGGACGCCACGGCAGGACATGGGTATCCCGGACCGGAAACCTGTATCTCTCCATTGTCCTTTATCCTACTCTCCAGACCCTACCTTTTCTTAACAGCCTCTGCGGCGTTGCCGTAGTCCGCGCAATTACCAACATTAGCGGACTCAAGCCCCGCATTAAGTGGCCCAATGACGTACTACTGGATGGCAAAAAGGTCGCTGGATTGCTCGTAGAAAGCGCAATAGCCGGAGACCAGGTACGCCACGCTATAGTTGGAATTGGGGTTAATATTGCCTTGGACAACGATGTAATCAACAGCTTGATTGGCAACGCAACAAGCTTGAATTACGCTTCCGCCGGTGATGTCTCTCGTGAGGAGCTATTACGGGAAATCCTGCAGCAAGTGGATGTGCTTTATACCCAACTTAACCACGGCGACACGCCGGTGGAGGAGTGGGAGGAACTATTGGATACCCTGGGCCAGCAGGTAAGGGTATCCTGGCGGGGAGAGGACTACCTGGGTTACGCTGAAGGAGTTGACGAATTAGGTAGTCTGCAACTGCGGCAAAACGACGGACGGTTGCTGACCTTCGCCGCAGGGGACGTTACTTCTCTGCGAGAGGACCGATAACCCTTAACGGGAACAGCCGGTTATTTTGAGGCTGGGAATCCAGGAATGGTATGCTGGAAAGGTTCAATCTGGATGGTCAAGTAGTTGTAATCACCGGCGGAGGCACCGGCCTCGGCCTGGAGATGGTGCGCCATTTGGCCCGCGCGGGGGCTAACCTGGTCATAGCGGGCCGGCGACCGGGTCCCATCGAAGCGGCTGCCGCCGAGGCAAAGGAATTGGGCCGAGACGCCTTGGCCGTACCGACGGATGTGAGCGACTCAGCCCAGGCCGATAACCTGATTGCTGCAGCGCTGGACCATTTCGGCCAGGTCGATGTGCTGATTAATAATGCCGCCCTGGTTTCCGACAATACTCCAACACCGATCTGGGAAATCACCGACGAAGTATGGCAGGCTGCTCTGGACGTTAACCTGAGCGGCGCTTTCTTTTGTTCCAGGGCCGTGTCCAAGCTGATGGTTGAACGGGGCAAGGGGAAGATCGTCAATGTAGCCTCCGGATTTGGACTTAGGGGCGGACGGGATATTTATATGTACTGCTGCACCAAGGGCGGAGTAATTCAACTGACCCGGGTGCTGTCCTTCAGCTTGGCCCGCCACGGCGTTACGGCTAATACCATTGTCCCCGGATTTATTCCCACGGCAGGCACGGACTCGGACATTCGGGAAGCGCTGCCGCGATCCGGTGAATTCTTGCCAATCGGCAGGCTTGGAAAGCCCGAGGACATTGGCCCGGTGGCGGTTTTTCTCTCTTCACCCGCTTCCGATTACATGACCGGAGAAACATTTACCCTGGATGGCGGCGGCTTGGCCGGGGGGCTGGCCCCCACCGGTTATGCGCCGCTAGTCCCTCTGGAGCCTTAACCCAGACTCCTTGCCGGGTGATGCCCATCCTCCTATCGGCTGCTCGGTAGTTCATGGCAATTTTTCCGTCCCAAAAGCGGCGTCATGCCTAACCCCACAGGAGATCCTAAATGCCTGTTCTCCCGGAATACAGTCTGGCCGGTAAGGTGGCTATTCTCGCATCCGCCGGTGGGGACGAGGCTCCGCTGCTGGCCCAATCCCTGGCCGAAGCTGGGGCCGGCGTATTTGTGGTTGCCCGCAACCAAGTCCGGTTGGATGCAATCCTGTCGGCATTGGCAGCGGTCGGCAGCGGCGGGACATCGGCTGACGGCCATGACGGCATAGCGACGGAGCTCAAGAGCGAAGCCGCCGTCTCCCAAGTTATGGCGGCAGTGGAGCGGAAGTATAGCCGGGTGGATATTCTGGTCAACGACGGGCGCAGCAATTTCGCCAAACCGCTCCTTGAAATCAGCTCGGAAGAATGGGACGAAGTTCAGTCCCGGAATCTCCGCTCCGCCTTTTTGCTCTGCCGGGAAGTTGGCCGCCGGATGATTGCCCAGCAATACGGAAGGGTAGTCAACCTGGTCTCCGGAATGGCAGAACGAGGGATGATCAATGGTTCCGCTTTTAACGCCAGCCAGGCCGGGTTGCTCTCCCTGACCCGTTCCCTCGCCGTGGAATGGGGGCGACATAATATTAGGGTCAACGCCATTGGCTCCGGCTGGACTACCGCCGAGGATATACCGCCGGTGGTACAGCAGCAAGAACAGCTAGTGCGCTACATCCCGCTCCGGCATAAAGGCCAACCTAAGGACATCGGCCCTTTGCTGGTGTATCTCTGTTCGGAAGTCTGTGACTACACTACGGGACAGCCGGTTTACGTGGACGGCGGCCTTAATGCCCATCCCTAGTCCAGCTTTAACCTGTCTTTAACATTTCTCCGGTTGAACCGGCCCCATAGCCGGATTACAATAGCCGGATTACAATAGCCGGATTACAATAGCCGGAGCAAAGCGGCTGGAGTATAATAGCGCACGATGTCAATGCAACCGGTAACACGCCTCCGAGGTATGTACGACCTTCCCAGGGAACCCTGGCGCCGTAAGCGAGACCTGCAGGACAGTTTGGTCTCTCTTATTGGTACCTATGGGTACCGGTTTCTGGAAACACCGATTCTGGAACCGACCGAGTTGTTCATACGCAAGTCGGGCGGCGATTTGGCCTCCAGGATGTACAGCTTTATCGACGCCGGAAGCAATTCGGTTAGCCTTCGTCCCGAATTTACTTCTCCCGTCATGCGTTACTATTTGGAAAACGCCTCGGGAACTGACTCGCCCGCTCGTTTACAGTACGCCGGGCCGGTTTTCCGCTATGAAGTTTCCCACCCGGAGGGTCAGGGACAGTTCACGCAAGTTGGCGCGGAACTGCTGGGTTCAAGCAGTGTGATGGCTGACGCCGAGTTATTGACACTGGCCGCCTCGCTGCCGGTCCACGCCGGACTGAGCGGCTGCCGGGTTGAATTGGCAGACTTGGACGTCTTTCATAGCGTTTTAGATGTAACCGGCGTTTCGGACCGCGCGCGGACCTTCATCCTGGAGAATGTGCCTAAGCTAATGGGCGGACGGGCCGCCTTGCCGGAAATCATGGAACGGGCCTATCAACTGCACTTGGGCGACCGCTCACCGGAAAACCAGGAACTAAGCGCGGCCATCGTCGGTTTGGATGATGACCAGGCTCGCCAGGTCATTCAAGGCTTTTTGCAGTGGAACGGGGTGGATAATCGCGGCTTTGGGCAGCGCGACCCCGATCAGGTGGTAGGTCGATTCTTGCGCAAGTTGCGGGGCAGTGATGAGCTGGGACGTTTGGAACGCGGGTTGGCATTGGCGGCGGATTTGGCGGCAATTAGCGGTGAGCCAATGTCTGCGCTAAAGGCTGCCCGGCAAGTGGTTCAAGAGGCCGGAGCGGACCTTACCGCCGTTAACCGCTTGAGCAAACTTTTGGACATCCTGCTGGCCAGCCCGGAAATAGGGGCAATGTTAACCGTTGATTTCGGATTGGCTCGCGGGTTGGCCTACTACAGCGGCATAGTGTTTGAAGTTAAACACCCCGGCTGGCCCGAACCCCTGGGTGGTGGCGGCCGATATGACGGGTTGGCCCGCGCCTTGGGCAGCGGGAAGGATGTGCCGGCACTAGGCTTTGCTTATACCCTGGAAACTCTGTTAGCATTGGTTGGCGATGCAGAAGTTAATTCGACTGATGCGATTAGGCGATCCCTAACCCTGGTGCTGGCGGAAACCCCGGAAAGCTATCCGGCTGCTTTCCGGCTAGCGGAGCAATTGCGTCGGGAGGGAGAGCCAGCCGAGTTGGAAGTGGCAGGCCGCGGCCTGTCGGACAGCCTGGAATACGCCACCGCTTGCGGAATGAGCAGAGTGCTGTTGGTCCATCCGGAAGGCAACCAAACCTCCTACGATACTGCTGGCGAAGTAAACTGATGCCGGATTCAATATGCTGAATAGCGATGCTGGATAGCCATGCCGAATAAATGGGTTGAATTACCATGCTGAATAAACCTGGCATGAATGGCCAATACCGGACGTCGGACCGAGGAGAATCGGTTCTTCGCCTGGTAATTCCTAGTGATGGAGAGCTTTACGAGCCGACCATGAACTATCTTGCGTCCTGCGGCTTGGGAGTGCGCCGTCCCAGCGCCCGCCGGTACACTGCCTCCATACCGGCCTTGCCGGGCCTGGAAGTGCTGTTCCAGCGCAGCGCGGACGTCACTATCAAGGTGGAAGAGGGCAGCGCCGAATTGGGAATTACCGGGCTGGACCGCTACCTGGAATTTCGCGGCGGCGAGGGTAGGGTTGTCAGCCTGGTGGACGACCTCGGTTACGGCCGATGTGATTTCGTGCTTGCAGTGCCAGATTCGTGGCTGGACGTTTCCTCAATTGACGACCTGGCCGACCTGGCCCTGGAGTTTCGCCTGGAAGGGAAACAGATGCGCATCGCCACCAAGTATCCCCGGTTGCTACGGGAATACCTGTTTAGGCGCGGCATCAACTACTTTACGCTGGTTATGGTCAGCGGCACCATTGAGGCGGCGCCTACGGCCGGTTACGCCGACCTCATAGCCGATCTGACGGCCACCGGCACAACGCTGCGGGAGAACCGCCTCAAGACCCTGGAAGGCGGCACAATACTTAGCTCCCAGTCCTGCCTGATCGGTAATACCGCTGCCCTGGCGAAGTCCGGGGAAAGGCTAAGGCTGGCCCGGGAGTTTGTGGAGATGCTGGAAGCCCATATGCGGGCTGAACCTTATTACCGAATCACCGCCAATGTAAGGGCCGGTTCGCCCCAGGAAGTCAGCGCCACCGTCCTGGCGCGTCCGGAAGTCTCCGGCTTGCGGGGTCCAACCATCGCCCGGGTATATAGCATCGAAGAGCAAGACTGGTACAGTGTAAGTCTGCTAGTTGGGAAAGACCGATTGATGGAAGCGGTTGACCACTTGCGGGACTGTGGTGGAGTTGATATTTCGGCTTCCCAGGTTAGCTACCTGTTCAAGGGCGAGTCTTCCGTGTTCAACCGCATTTTCCCAACCGCAACCGGCCAACCGTCCGGAATCGAGGGTTAATCCGTGCCGAACCTGCCAATGCACATCTACATTGCTCATAACGCCGCCAAAGAGTTGGACTGGGGATACGTTCACGACCATCTGGGAAGCTGTTTTCTGGGTTCAACGGCCCCGGATATTCGGGCGATGACCAAGTGGAATCGGGAACGCACTCATTTCGCTCCCTTGTCCCTGGAAACGGTGGGCACCGGTACCCGGCGTATGTTTGAACTTTACCCGGAGTTGGCCGACCACCGAAACTTGTCCCCGGCGACCCGGTCTTTCGTCCTGGGTTATATCAGCCACCTGACCGCCGATGAGGTCTGGATTACTACCATGTATCGGCCCCATTTTTCCAAGGAAAATTCCCTGGCCGAAAGCGAAATCGAGGCCCAAATCTGGGACCGGGCCCTGCAGCTTGATATGGACCGGCAGGCCCACCTTGAGATGGACGCGTTCACCCAGGCCGGAAACATTATTTGCGACGGCGAGCAGGGAGTGGAAGTAGCCTTTCTGGAGGCTGAAGTTCTCGGCGAATGGCGCCAGTGGGTCGCCCGATTTATGGGCTGGAACTTTGACTGGGAGCGGCTCAAGCGGGCTTTGAACCGAATGTATCGCGACAACGACGATGTGCAACAGTTGGTTGACAGTTTCCTGGAAAATATGCCGGACAGTTTGGAAGGAGTCTATGCCCAGGTTCCCCGTGACAAGCTGGACGCCTACCGGCAGGAGGCGCTTAATCAGACCCTGGCGCAGGTGAAGGAATATCTTGGTGAAGCTTAAACTGGTTCATGGCTTGGCCGAAGCCGAAGGTGTCCTGGCCCGTTTCGATCCCCTTGATCTGGGCTCGCTGCCCGAATCCGTGGCGCAGCGAACCCGTCAGGTCTTTGGCGACCATGTTACGCCGGAACAGTCCGTGGTCAAAATGCTTCGGGAAGTTAGAAGCGACGGTGACGCCGCTGTTCGCCATTACGCCAAGCTCCTGGACGGCGCAGACCTGGCCGAATTCAGGGTAACCGACGCGGAACTGACTGAGGCGCGCGCCGGCATTTCCCCCGAATTGGAAGCCGCCTTGCAATTGGCCGCCCAGCGAATAACTGAGTTTCACCGGGCAACCTTGCCCCGGAATTGGGTGGACCTGGAAAAAGGGCTGGGGGAATTGGTGCGGCCCCTGGAACGGGTAGGTTTATATGCTCCTGGCGGAACCGCCGCTTATCCCTCCACCGTGCTGATGACCGCCATTCCGGCAAAGGTGGCCGGAGTCAAGGAGATTATCTTGACTACCCCCCGCCGGGGTAATGAACCGCTGAATGCTGCGGTAATGGCCGCGGCACAGATTGCCGGGGTGGACTCGGTTTACCAGATCGGCGGAGTTCCGGCCATTGCAGCGATGGCCTACGGTACTGAGTCGATAGCCAAGGTGGACAAAATTTGCGGGCCGGGTAACATTTTTGTGGCCTATGCCAAGAAACTGGTGCAAGGCCAGGTGGATATTGACGGCATCTTCGGCCCCACTGAAACCATCGTTATTGCCGATGAAACGGCCCAACCCGGATTTTGCGCCGCCGACTTGATTGCCCAGGCCGAGCACGATCCCCTGTCCACCGCTATTCTGGTCACCAATTCCAGCGCGCTGATAGAGCAGGTGGAAGTGGAGTTGGAGCGACGGCTGGCCGACCTCCCTCGCGGCGAGATGGCCCGAGACTCTCTGGAACGCCAGGGAAGAATTGTGCTGGTGGACAATCTGTCCGAAGCCGTGGAGTTGGCGAATAGAATTGCGCCGGAGCACCTATGCATGATGGTCGCCGACCCCTGGGCCTGGGCCGGCCAGGTGAAAAATGCCGGCGGCCTCTTTTTGGGAGAGTTCTCTCCTGAAGTTATGGGCGATTATATTGCCGGCCCCAGCCACGTAATGCCAACCGGAGGCACCGCCCGTTTCAATTCAGCCCTCAGCGTTCACCACTTTATGCGTACCATGCCGGTAGTGGGATTGAGTCCCAGCGAGTTTAAGGGCCTGGGCGCTGCCGCAATTCAGATTGCCCACGCCGAGGGACTGACCGGCCATTCCGGCGCCATCGAAGTCCGCCTGGAAAAACTGGCTCTCCTTGAAAGCGCCGGTAATAGGCCGACCGAGGCTTAACTAATGGAAGGACCCCATTCAACAGGGGTAGCCGGCCCCTCATCTTTTGACGGGAACGAGTAATGACAGACGTTAGAGACCTTCTATTGCCTCACATTCGCCAATTGAAGACCTACGATGGCGTGGACCCGATGGAAGTGATGGCGCAGCAGGCGGGCATTCCTTCAGACCAGGTAATACGGCTTAACGGCAATGAAAATCCCTTTGGGCCATCGCCTACAGTGGCAAAAGCCTTGGGCGCCTTCCAGCATTACAACCACTATCCGGACCCGGACCAGCGTCAGCTTCGAGATGCCTTATCCGGTTACCTGGGGGCGGCGCCGGAGCAGATTGTTGCCGGCAACGGCAGCGATGAGTTGATCGACATGGTGCTGCGGATGTTTCTCCAATCGGGAGAGAACATCGTCATACCCACGCCTACCTTTGGAATGTACGCCTTTTCCGCCCAGGTTTGCGGCGGGGAAACTCGGTCCATACCGCGTAACCGCAGCTTTGATATCGATGTTGAAGCGGTTGTATCTGCGGTGGATTCCAAGACCAAAGCCATCTTTTTAACCTCGCCCAATAATCCGACCGGCAATATCGCCTCCGATGCCGAAGTCCGCGCTTTGCTGGAAACCGGCGTGGTGGTGGTGGTGGACGAAACTTACTACGAATTTTGCGGCCAGACTCACTTGCCTTTGATTGAAGAATATTCGAACCTAGTGGTGTTGCGCACTTTTAGCAAGTGGGCCGGTCTGGCCGGCCTGCGGATCGGTTTGGGCGTCATGCACCCGGACGTAGCCCGAACCATGATGAGTATGAAATCGCCCTACAACGTTAACTTGGCTGCGGAAATTGCCCTTCTGGCATCTCTGGAAGACCGGGCAACGCTGCTGGAAAGAATTCAGGCCATAGTTTCCGAGCGGAATCGAATGATGGGGCTGCTGGAGCAAATTCCGGGTATTGAAACCTGGCCGTCCCAGGCCAACTTCATTCTGTGTCGATTGCCGGAAGGCCGGGGCAGCGAGATTTTTGAGGGACTCTGTCGCCGGGGTATTTTCCTGCGCTATTTCAACACGCCTCAGCTCAAGGACTACGTGCGCGCCAGCGTGGGATTGCCGGAAGAAACGGATGCGGTAATTGCCGCCCTGTCCGAACTGGTAAGGGGGTAAAGAATTGGAGCGGCAAGGGAGCCCGGAAAAGCAGGGTGGTTCGGAAACTGAATTGGCGCCCCGTTCGCCCCGGATTGCGACGCTGAATCGGGAGACCGCTGAAACTCGTATCTCCCTTTCGGTTAACCTGGATGGGCAGGGCTATTACGAAGTCAATACGGGCAACGGCTTTTTGGACCACATGGTAAGCCAGGTTGCCCGGCACGGTCTCTTTGACATCACCCTGGAAGCCCAGGGAGATGTTCATGTGGGCTGGCACCACCTGGTCGAAGATGTGGCAATTCTGCTTGGTCGCGCCTTTCACCAAGCCCTGGGCGAGGTGCGAGGCATTCGCCGGATGGGTCACGCCATCGTTCCCCTGGACGAGACCCTGGTCCTGGTAGCTTTGGACTGGAGCGGGCGGGGCTATGCCGTAGTGGAAACTACCCTGGACGACTCAATGGTTGAGACGCTGTCCGGAGACCTAATTCGCCACTTCTTGGAGTCCTTTGCCCTCGAAGCCAAGATAAACCTGCACGCCAAGGTTCTGACCGGAAGTAGTCCCCACCACAAGGCTGAGGCCCTCTGCAAGGCCCTGGCTCGCGCCCTGCGGGACGCTGTAGAAGTTGACCCTCGGGCCGGGAATCAAGTCCCCAGCACCAAGGGCACTTTAGAAAGCGACTAGCTGCTGGCCAGACAGACTCGCGGAAAAACTTGCCGCCCCAGGACCACCTCCGGCAGGTGGAACGCGTTAGCCGCCATCGCTCATTGATTGCCTGGTGTCGCCAAAACCGGTTTCCGTAATCGACGTCAGGCAACTATACGGCAGGTTAAGCCAGCGGGGCCGGTCGCCGGTGCAATATCGAGTGGAAAGCCATTGGCGCTTCCCTCGATTACCGATAAGCACTACAACGGCAGAAGATGGTCCAAATGCCATACTCGTTCAACGCTTCTTCAACAGCTCCGTCGCAGACCCGGACAAAGAAGTTCGGCCCTTGGTTTTACCCCCGTCCTTTACGAGCGATGAACTCCGGGAAGGCTTGCTCCGCGTTGTAGCCCCGCACTCGGTTGGTGGTAAAGTCCTTCTCGTTGGCCCACATCTGTTCCAAACTACAGCCTTTATGCTGTAGCAGCAGCTCCTTGATGCCCATCACCGATTCACGGCGATTGTTGGCAATTGCCGTGCCAATTTCCATCGTCTTGGCCCGCAGTTGGTCCGAGGGCACCAGATGGTTCAGCAGTCCGATGCGATAGGCCTCTTCCGCGTCCACAATCCGGCCGGTGAACAGCAACTCCTTGGCAATGGGCCAGCCCACTTGGTTCGGCAACGTCCAGGTAGAGTTTATTCGGCCGTAAGACACCGCCAGGAACCGGAAACTGGTACGCTCGCAGCCGATACGTATATCCAGGGAAGAGGACAAGACCGCCGCTCCGCCATAGGCCAACCCATTCATCATTCCGATGACCGGTTTCAACGACGCGCTGATGTCGTAGCTTCCCTTCGAACGATTACGGTCCTGTTCTTCCCGGGACTCCTGGTTGGTTTCCTTATCCCGCTCCCGCTGTTCATGGATATCGCCGCCGGCGGAAAAAGCCCGTTCTCCGGCCCCGGTAATCACAATACAACCGACTTCGTCATCGTCATTCATCGACCGTACCGCGTCCTGAAGCTCCGTGTTTAGCAGGCGGTTCATTGCGTTTAACTTTTCCGGGCGGTTCAATGTAAGTATGGCCACCCCTTCCTCTTTTTCCACCAGGATGTGTTCGTAGGGCATTGGTGCCTCCTGTTGAGTCAAACTACTGAGATTTTCGACAGTGATGGGAAATCCGGCGCTGTTAGTTCAAGCTGCCCGGAGGGTCGCCGTTTTTCCCGGCCTTGCCAGTCTGGCTTTATTGTATGGTGCCCTACTTGCCCCGTCAAACGGAAATCGGCCAATTGAGCAAGGACAAAGTCTCTACGCCGTTGGGGCAGGGTCGGTTTGACATAACATTGGCCAGGAAGGATGATAAGACAAGGATGATTTCGAAACGCTGGAAACCAAACTCGCTGGCTGCCGGTTTCGCTTCCCCTATGCCGGCTAGGTACATACGGTCGTTGTGGACCATAAGGGTTGCCCTGGCGTTTTTATTTGGGATAATGCTAACGCTGGGAGTGGCCGGTCAGATTCTGGCCCAAGCGCAAGAGCCACCGGCGCTTACCCTTGAAGTTGATGGAGTTATCAATCCGGTCAAGGAGCGATACATCGCCCGCGCCCTGCAGCAAGCTAAAGACAAAAACGCTGCGCTGGTCATCATTCAACTGGACACTCCGGGCGGGCTGGGCAGCTCCACCCGGAAGATCGTGGAACTTCTACTGGAGTCGCCAACACCTATCGTAGTTTATGTATCTCCCCGCGGAGCGCAAGCCGGTTCCGCGGGCGCTTTTATTACCGCCGCCGCCCACGTGGCCGTCATGGCCCCCGGTACCAACATCGGCGCGGCCACTCCGATTTCCTCCACCGGGGCCGATCTGGATGAAACTCTGGCTAATAAGGTCACCAATGACGCCGCGGCGCTAATTAGAAGCATTGCTCAAGAACGCGGCCGCAATAAAGACGTTCTGGAAGACATGGTTCGTAAGGGATCGTCCCTAACTGCGACCGAGGCATTGAACTCAAACGTAATTGACTTTGTCGCCCAGGATGTTGAGGACCTGCTGACCCTATTGGACGGCCGGGACGTGGAAATACTTGGTGAGCCATGGACCATAGACACGTCGGAACTGAAACTTGAGGCGGTGGAGAAGAATCCACTGGAGCACTTCCTGGAGTTCATCTCCAGCCCCGACGTGGCCTTTATTCTACTTACCGTCGGTGGGCTTGGAATAGTGGTGGAATTGTTCAATCCCGGCCTGATAGCTCCTGGCGTAGTAGGAGTTATTCTTTTGATTTTGGCCTTCCTGGCCCTGGGCAATTTGCCGGTAAACTGGGCCGGGGTGGCATTGATAGTCTTGGCTATCGTCTTGGCGTTACTGGAAACCCAGGTTATCGGATTCGGTATCCTGGGGATAGGCTCCGTTATTTGCCTGGTGTTGGGAGGTTTCCTCTTGTTTGCCCGGTTTGGCAATCCCTCGCCAACCTTGCCGTCGATCAGCGTGAATCCCTGGCTCATAGTCGGTGTAGGGGCAGCCTTCGGGATGGGATTGCTTTATCTGGTGTGGATGATCAGAAAGTCCCGGGCCGAAGAGCCAGGGCATGGCCCGGCCGACAAAATAAGCCAGGTGGGGAGGGTCATTATTGAATTGGCGCCCCGCGGGCTAATCCGGATGGACGATGGAAACTGGACAGCCGTATCTGATGATGATACCGTTATTCCAGTGGGGGAGAGGGTTATAGTTATCGGTGTAACTAATCTGATCCTGACGGTTATACCGTACGAAGAGTTAAGCTAGATTCCCAGTTCGCCCATTGGTTATCCTCGCATTCTACAGAACCAGTTCTAGCTGGAAGTCTTCTAATTTCCGCTATCCGAATTCGTCTGGGAGGTGAGTATGGCTTCGGGATTAGTAATTGTGCAGCAACAGGAAAGGATGGTAGTGCAGCGGTTTGGGCGCTATGTCAAGGTCGTAGGGCCGGGGATCCACGTCGTGATTCCGTTCATTTATTCGGGAACTAAGATAGGCATTTGGGAACGAACGCAGCGGGTGCCCACCCAGAAATACATCACGACTGACAACGTTGTAGTGGATTTGGATTTCGTAATTTACTACCAGGTGATACCCGAGGAAGACAACGCGCGGAAAGCAGTGCTGGACATCCAGAACTTTGAGGTCGCAGTATTGAACCTCGCTGTTGCCGAATTGCGTTCAATTATTGGGAATATCACCCTGGCTGATGCGCTCGCGGAACGGGAGCGAATTCAGGGCCAATTGCAGCTTGCCCTTGACGAGAATACCGGGCGCTGGGGCGTAAAGGTGCGGAACGTGGCGATTAACGAAATTGACCCACCGCCCGGGGTCAAGCAGGCGATGGAGCGGGAAAAGTCCGCCGCCGCCATCAAGACCGCCGATATTACCGAATCGGAGGGCCAGCGCCAGTCCCAGATAAATCGGGCTGAAGGCGAAAAGCAAGCGGCCATTCTCCAGGCGGAGGGCAACCGCCAAGCGGCGATCCTGGAGGCTGAAGGCGAACAGCAGGCAACGGTATTGCGGGCCCAGGGGTTCAGCACCGCTTTGGAGCGGGTTTACACCGTAGCCAACACGGTTGACGCCAAGACCATGAGCCTCCAATATTTTGAGACCCTGAAATCTTTAGGCGCCAGTCCTTCCACCAAGTTCATCTTCCCGATGGAGTTTACATCCATGCTGTCGCCTTTCCTGGGTATGGGCAGCGGCAATCAGCAGGGGAGCAGCGGTAGCAGTGGTAATGGCGGAGACGCTTCAACCAACTAGCTGATAACTTTCCAGGAATCCCGAAGGCCCCCTCGGTTCTTTCCCATTCTGGGAACCGAGGGGGCCTCTTGGTTTCCTCTTGTTTACCGGTTCTGGCGGCTGTTAGAAGGGGGCGCAGGCGGATTCAATGGTTCAATAATGGCCAGCAGGCTAATATGCAACTCCAACTTCGCCGGTAAATCGATTGGCGCTAAGTAGCCGGTTCAGCCATTTGGATTAGTTTGGGGAGGGCTACGAAGCCTTCTTTAGCCGTGCCGAGAAGGTCTGTTTCATTGCGAGAGTGAAGCAGCGCCGTGTAAGAGTTGATCAGGGAATCCCAGGCATTGCGATTCAGAACTTCTAAATAAGAGTCCAATCCCCCAATCAGGTTGGGCACCCGCTCACGCATAAAGACCAGGCTCTGGGCACTGTTTTTCGGCGGAACTTTATCGCCGAAAAGAATTACCTTGGTAGCGTGGGGATAAACTTCAGTGATGGTGCAACTAAGCAGCACCAGTTTATCATTGAGCTGAATACCCCGGTAGATTAACCGGCGAATAATAGAGCCTTTGTTGGTGAAAAAGCAGCTGATGCCCATTCGAGCCAATTCCAACTCCGATTGGCGTCCCTTATTCTGCGGCCTGACCAGTTTACACTTGCAGCTTGATTCCAGGCAGCAAAGGCCTTCGGGTAAGCCAAGGGGAGTACCGATGGCAATGAGCCCTGGCTGGTATCTCTGGACAATGTCAAGAAGTTCTGAGTCTTCAGAGAAGGAACCGATAAAAACTACCTGCGCGTCGTCATTGATAACCGACACTGCACTGGGATGATTGGTAGTTGTTCTTAAATCAACGCCTAAATATGGCATAGCAGATCTTCCTTAATGTCTATATTAGGCTCCTTGCTGATGGAACTTCATTGGCGAGTCGCCGGTGATCGGCGGGACCAGCCGCCCTGACATTATAAGGCGTCCGGTAATCAGGTTGGAGGCGGGTTTGCCGGATCAATAAGCTCTTTAGGAGCGGGAAACAAGCCGCCGCCAAGTATTGCGCAATCGGTCAGAAACTCAATTGCCGCCGAATAGGGTTCCTGTTCCTTCACTGCTATCTCCTCCAACGTCTTCAATAGCGCCGGATCCTTCTCAATAAGGGAGTTCAACTTACGGACCAACTCTTCCTGCACCGCTTCCAGAAACTCTTGCCGGCGGCGTTCCTGCCGGCGGCGCTCAAGTTCCGTTCCTGCGGTAATCCCGGTCTTGCCCTCAGTTTCCCAACGGGTTTCCAGGAACAGTCTATGCTCCTGGATTTTATCCCAAAGTTCTGAAATGCCTTCACCTCGATCGGCCTGGGTGAGCATTACCGGGCGAGGCCAGCCTTTCGGCTCTGCCGCGGTTTGAAGCATGGCGGTAATTGAAACTGCCATCCTGTTGGCGCCTTCCCGGTCAGCTTTGTTTACCAGGAATATGTCGGCTATCTCCATTACTCCGGCCTTAAGGGTCTGGATTGCATCTCCCGATTCTGGCATCAAAGCAACCAGTACCGTATCGGCCACTCCCATTATGCCCAGCTCAGTCTGCCCCACACCCACCGTCTCAACCAGAATTACATCCTTGCCCGAGGCATCCATGAGGCGAACCAGGCTCTTTATCGTAAGGGGCAGCCCACCGGTATGGCCCCTGGTGGAAACGCTGCGAATGAATACCCCGGAATCCAAATAGTGGCGCTGCATCCTGATACGGTCACCGAGGAGGGCGCCGCCGCTAAAGGGACTGTTGGGGTCCACCGCTATTATCCCCACTTTGGCGTCTTGTTTCCGCAAGAGTTCGGCGAGGTGGTCAACGATTGTGCTTTTGCCTACGCCTGGGGGGCCGGTGATACCAATGGTATAAGCCTGGCCGGTATGACGGTCGATTTCTTTCATCATCAAGGCCGCTACCGGGTCTCTGCTTTCCAGCAGGGACATCATTCGAGAGATTGTCCGCTGGTCTCCTCCCAACAGCCGCTTCACATCATCCATCATCGGGCAGAGACTCCGGTATCGGTCTTTGACAACGAAACTCTAGCATCAGCGTTTTTACGCGTCAAGGTAACCCGAAGATAGGTAACCAGACCCCAAAACAAGGAAATTGGACCGGAGTTTCGCCTTTTTTGCCGTGTCCGTTGATCTCTTTGGTGGAGTAGTTCGCGTTCTAATTAGATAATTCCGTAAACCGCAACCTGAAATTGGTTCAAAATTGGATTCGGTGAAAAATTGGCTATAAAGGGTCACCCAGCGACAATTGGGTTACCGAAAGGTGCGCCGTAAGGGTAATTTCGTACGAGTTAGCTATGCAGAGTGGCTGAGCAACAAGGAATCAGGGAGACCGGAGCGGTCGAAGTTCTTGGCCGGAGCGGATTGAATGGTACCCCTTGCCGCCCAGGATAACGGAGGCGTGAGAGGGGTACCTTGTCCTAATTGACACTGCGGAGGCCGGAGCGGGGCAACCAAATGCTTCGGTTAGTGGTGGAAGCCGGTTTCAAAACCCCGAGCGCTGGCTGATATCAGCAAGTCCGGGCGATTACCCCAGCGGCGTAGAAAGCGGCCAAAATTCTTGCGGCTCATCTCGTCGCGCTGGCCGTCTTCCAGCTCGGTCCACTGGCGATGCTCATGCCGCACCATCGGAAGGCTGCTGTCGGCCACCACCCGGTACCCCTTCTCCTTGAACTGGAAGCAGTAGTCAATGTCCAGGTTACGGTAGAACCGGAAGCCCTCATGCATCAAGCCGACCCGGTTAATCGCTTCCCGCCGGAAGGTCATACAATAGGCCTGCATCGCGTCGGCTTCGCCCTTCTCGACCTCTTCATGGAAATGCTGCATATCGTCGGTAGTAAGACCGTATGGTCCGAAAATGCCGACGGTTTCGTCGGACAACTGTTCCTCAATCGGCCCCAGAATATCCCCGACAATCTCGGTAGAGGCGTCCAGTATGACAATATATTTGCCCCGGCTTAGCTTCAAGCCGATATTCTTTCCCGCTGCGTCGCCAATAACGTGGTCGCAATGGACCACACGGAAATCGGCGTCAATACCTTCGTACTCTTCCAGCCATTCGGCGGTTTCATCGGTGGAACCGTTGTCGATAACGATTATTTCGGTACGGTAACCCTCCGAGTAAGCCCGCATGGAGGTTACGCATCGTCGAATGTCGTCGGCATAGTTGTAAGCGTTGAGAATGAAAGTAAAGTCATAGCGGTCCGGCCCATCCAGAGCCGATTCAACCTCACGGGAGGAAGAAACCCAATGCCAACGTTCTTCAAGCTGCTCCAACGGGGTTTTTGGCCGGATGCGGGTAACCAGGGGCGTATCCTGAATGACATAACCACTGGAGACCAGCTCGGACCGAAGGGAGTCGGCCGTAGAGTAGTTGACTTGCTCCCGGAGGGCGGTGCGCCTCCCAATAGCAGCGGCAACCGGCTCCGGCATTTGATAGGTCGCAGGCACTCGGTTCAGGTCAAGCCCAAATACCCGGTCAAAGTCCATCAAGAGATCCAACTTGGCTTGGGGAGGCAGTCCGGAGCGGACCATTTCCCAGGTAAGGGCTAGTCCGGTCGGCAAGTCCAGGTCATTTTCCACGGCATTCCAGAACCTTTGCCGCCATTCCTCAGTCTCCGCGGGCAATTCGGCGAGGTCGGGGAGACTTTTCCATTCCCAAATGCGGTTTCTCAAATTAGAAAGCGCCTTTTCGCTGGCCTTCAGGGAATTGAAGGTAAAGTTCATCCGGTGGCGATACCGCACCGTCATACACAAGTAGCGGAAGGAAAGGGGGTCGATACCCCGTGAGATCAGGTCATCCAACATAAACACGTTGCCCGAGGACTTTGCCATTTTCGCGCCATCAGCCAACAGGTGCTGGCCGTGAACCCAGTAATTGACATGGGTATCGCCAAAAGCGCCCTCGCTCTGGGCAATCTCGTCCTCATGGTGCGGGAAAACGTTGTCCACACCGCCGGTATGGATGTCGAACCGCTCTCCCAGGTATTTATGGGCCATGGCGGAACACTCAATATGCCAGCCGGGGAAACCTTCTCCCCAAGGGCTGTCCCATTTAACGTCCCGGCCCGGCTCTGCCGCCTTCCAAAGGGTGAAGTCCCTGGGGTCTCTCTTGAGGGGGTCGGCCTCTGCCCTAACTCCTTCCAGCAAGTTGCCGCCAAAGTTGCGGGAAAGGCTGCCGTACTTGGAGAACTGGGGAACATCAAAGTAGACGTTGCCCCCGGCTACATAGGCATAGCCGTTGGCCAGCAGCTTTTCCACGATAGAGATCATTTCCGGAATGTGCTGGGTGGCCCAGGGATAAACGTGGGCCGGTAAAATGTTAACGCGGGCCTCGTCCTGGTGAAAACTGTCGGCATAGAACTGGGCAATTTCCTGGATTGTCTTGCCCTCGGCCAAGGCGGCCATAATCATCTTGTCGCCGCCGGCCTCGACCAGCTCCTGGCGCATATGGCCGACATCGGTAATGTTCTTTACGTGATAGACCTGTTTGCCGTTAACTTCCAGAACCCGCCGGATCCAGTCCGCCATCATGTAGGTGCGCAGGTTGCCGATATGCGCATAGCGGTACACCGTGGGTCCGCAGGTGTACATCTTAATGCGGCCCAGTTCAATAGCTTGAATTTCTTCGACTTGCTTACCCAGGGTATTGTAAAGGCGTAACAATGCTTTTCTACCTCCCTCACAAGCCCCGGGCGGCCGCGGTGGCGCGCACAAAGTGGCGGAGCCTGAACCTACTTTGAAGGGCCGGATTGCCCGAACATAACGGCCAATCCTAGCCACAACTTGCCCCAAGTTTATCACGTATGGGCCGTATTTGCATCCTTAAATCGTATGTTGACGCTAGTCTTTTAGGTACGGGCAGCATCAAAAACAGATTGGCTGCCTGTTCGCTTCCTTTCCGTCGTAAATGCCGCGCCACGACGGTGCGGCTAAGCCTCCGGAGGAGCCACCACGCCACGGGCTTTGAGCGAAGCTATTTCCGTGGGGGAATACCTAACTTCTTCAAGTAAATCGTCAGCATTGAGGCCCAAGAATCGGCGTCGGCGGCCAAGGCGCATTTGCGTTTCGGATAACCCGACGGCGCTGCCCAAGGGGTCGGCCCGGCCCCAGAGGGAGTGTTCACGAGGTGCGATGAGCCCGGCGTCTTTAGCCTGAGGCTGGTATCTGAACCGATTGATACCGACCTCAACTCTCTGTTCCCCCTAAAGTTGTTTCCCTAGCTCTGGATTGTTTCTATTTTCACGACGTTGCCCGACGTGACCTGTCTGAGAAGGCCAGGGTCTCCGAGTACGCGGCCGATGACCGTAACCGCGCCGGCCGCACGTATTTCATCCCCCTGGCTGGCCGGAGTTCTTCCAAAGAAGATGCAAAAAGCGCGTCCGGGCGGCCAATAGCCGAGGTCGCCCAGCTCCACCGTTTCCTGCCCCTGCTCCAACTCGCTCTCCACTGGGATCCCAAAATAAACTTCGTTGCCCCAAGTATTAGCTGCAGCCGTTATCGGGAGGGTGTCCCAAATCCTTTGGGCAGTCATGGAGTCGTTTAGCCGGGCGTCCAGTTGTACTGCGCCGGCGGTTATTCGGATGTTTCGCTCCATTTAAAACCTTCCGCTGGGTTGAGTTTTCTTTCTAGTCGCTTCAGCCTTAATCCGGCAACGGGTCAAAATGGACGTTGCCCAGCGCCTGGGGTCATTTCGGAATGGTATTTTCCGCGCTACGTCTCGGAATCTTGACCGGCGGATCCGGCGAGGCCGGGCTGGGCTGACAGTAGGAACCGAGACGGGGAGCAGGAACCTATGGAGAGGACGGTTTTTCCTTGAGTCAACAGGTCGGCGGTAGCCTTTCCGATAGCCGGACTGAGCAGGATACCCTTCTTACCCGCTCCCGTTGCCAAAAATACGTTCTCCCAGTCCGGAGCCTGGCCGATTATTGGCAACCAATCCGGAGTAACCGGACGAAGGCAGGCGGTGTGGCGCACCAACTCGGCCTGAGCCAGAATGGGCATCAATTTTATTGCCGCCGCCCAGATTTCCTGCTGCGCCGATTCGCTCGGCTCCCGGTCGAATCCCCGCCACTCTTCGGTGGTGCCGCACCATACCAGGCCGTCAGGCTTGGGATAAAGAGAGGAGCCGCCGCCGGAAAAATCGGTGGTGAATTGGGGGCCATCCGCCTGCAGCCGCAGAATCTCACCCTTGAGTGGGTCAACCGGCGCCGAAATATCCAGCCAGGGTTCGATTTCCCGAGACCAGGGGCCGGCAGCGATGACCACGGAACCACAGGCTATTTCTCGGTCGTCCAGAATGACGCTCTTAACTCGTCCGCTTTCCAATTTGACGCCCCGTACCGACGCCGAAACGACGCTGGCGCCCCGTCCTTGTGCTGCGGCGGCCAAGGCACGGGTAAATGAAAGGCTGTCCAGAGCCGCGTTTCCTCTGAGACGCACCCCGCAAAGGACGTCCGCGGACAGCCGGGGTTCCAACTCCAGAAGTTGCTGCCGGTCCAGTTTCTCGCCGGAAAAGCCATCATTCTCCGCGCCGTTAAAGGTACCAAGAGATTCCTCGAGGGCGGGCAGCTCCGCCTCTGAAAAGGCAACTTTGGTTAGCCCAACTATCCGGTTCTGAAAGTCTATGCCGGTTTCATGCCGGAGGTTATCCCAAAGGCCCAGATGCATTCGGTAGGACTCAATTGCCAGGGCGCCAAGGGGGCCGGGGATATGCGTGCCTTCCATCGGGTTAAGTCCACCGGCGGAAAATCCGGAGGCTTGTGAGCCGATACCCTCACGTTCAATGACCGTCGCCTTCACGCCGGCCAAGGACAGGTAATAGGCAACGGCGCAACCGGCTACGCCACCGCCGACGATAACAACATCGGCTGTTGTGCCAGTACCGTTACCGGCGCTAATCTCAAGGGATTCTGCCATTCTTTCCTACCCTTTAAATTGTTTTCGGTATCTTGCCCGGACCACAATCGGCAACCGGCCACCAGGAATTAGGTCTAGGATACCGGGCGGCCATAGTATAAAATCTTTAGGTAGCCAAAACAGGTGTACTGGAGGACCAAATGCCCATTTACGAGTATTATTGCGCCAACTGTAATATTGAATATGAAACAATTCGCCCAGCGTCCCAAGCCGACAGCCCGGCGCCTTGCAAGAGTTGTAACCAACCGGGACAGCGGCAGTTGTCCACCTTCTCCTTCAAGTCAAACACCTTCACGGCGCCCAAGCTGAAGCCGGCGACCAAACCAATGCGTTCCTATGATGTGAACCGACCGGAAAGTCCTCAGCCGTAGGCTAGCGAATCGGCAGGCCAATCTAGCCAGGTCACTGATCAAGCCAGGTCTATGCTAGCGGTACTATCGGGGCTTTCTCGGATAAACGGTAGGCATAACGCCAAACTCAGCCAACCATTCGCCCTATGGCAGCGCCCTAGCCGGCTTGCGTGTGGAATCCCACCGGGCCAATCATGTAAAGAACAAATCAGGGTGTCCGCTTAGTTGCTCCCCTGACTTTCCTGGGCCCTGGCCTCGTTGCAGGGAATGCAGGCGCACACGGAACGAAGGAACCGGAAGGTATAAATGCCGGTATAGTGGGTATCGCTCCAAAGGAATTGCCAGGCATAGTTTCCGACCGGCATCTGGTCAACCGCCCTCACATCCTCGGGCACCCGCGCCGGGTCGAGGCGGGGTCTTCCGGTCATTTCCTCAACGCAACTGGCGCACTGACAACGCAACCGCAGCATCCGGTGGGGGTAAATGCTTCGATGCCCATCATCCCATAGGACAACTATGGCATCGCCCTCAATGTCAACATCCTTGGGTAGTACTAGCTCTTCCATAGACCTTAAACACCTTCACCTTGCAACACCGGAGAATACCCGCACCAGGGGCAATTGGTCGAGGTATGGCACCGGAGAACGATTCAACAGTGCGCCGCTATGACGTTAATCTAAACGGTGATAATTACGTGGAACGCGTATCCGGAGATTGTACTTCGGCCAAACGGGCAGGTCGTGGCATCTCATCCGGATCGGTGGGTATTTCTATTATGCTGGGCCCGTCCGTTTTCAAGGCTTCCAACAGGGCATCGCCCACATCCTCAGGCCTTTCTACGTAAAAACCGGTACCGCCAAACAACTCGGCATAACGGTCAAAGCGCGGATTATTAGTATCGGCGCCAACATACCGTTCGTCAAAAGCATACCGTTGATAAGCCTTTTCCGAACCCCAGCAATTGTTGTTCATTATTACCGTAACAACCTTGAGGTTATAGCGCACCGCCGTTGCAAATTCCTGGGCGTTGAACAGGAATCCGCCGTCCCCGTTAAAGTTCACTACCGGCCGGTCCGGAGCGGCAAACTTGGCTCCCAGGGAGGCCGGGAAGCTAAATCCCAACCCGCCCAGGTCCAGGGAGGTTATCAAGCTGCGAGGCTCGTAAAAATTTAGCCGGTCTTGGCCAAAGTTGGGCGCCAGTCCGGCGTCCAGAGCTATGATGGCGTCCCGAGGCATTACCTTGCGCAATTCGGCATAAACCCGTTGCGGCTTAAGGGGTAAATAACTGAGCTTGCCTTCCCCGTTAAGGCGGTCGGCGCGGCGCGCGGCCAAGTCCCCAATTTCGGCGACCCACCGGGGATTTGGTCGCGGCTCATCCGCTCTCATCCGCTCCAACAAATCCTCCAGCACCGCCTTGGCATCGCCCTCAATTCCCACAGTTACCGGGTAGTTTCGCCCCAATTCCTGGGGGTCTATTTCAATCTGCACTATCTGGGCGTCGGCCGGTATGAAGCGATTGTCATAAAAGGTGGTGGACTGGCTCAATCGAGTGCCGGCCGCCAGGATAACGTCGGCCTGGCGGACTGCCTCTATGGCTTCGTCGGAACCCAGCCGACCCAAGTGACCCAGGAACATGGGGTGGTCGTTGGGTATGGCATCGGCCCGACCGTAAGAGGTAACCACCGCGGCGCCGATCAGGTCGGCCAAGCGGGAAACCTCCTCCCCGGCATTGCTCCACTGGATTCCGCCGCCGGCCAGGATAACCGGGCGTTGGGCTGATAACAAAGTACGGGCTGCCTTGTCGATCAGATTGCGGTCGCCCCGAGCGCGGGTTTGGCCGGAGCGGTAGCTTTCCGGGGGCAGTAAGTCCAGGTCAATCTCGGCGCCGGGCAGCAGGTCTCGGGGAATATCCACCATAACCGGCCCCATCTTGCCGGAAGTTGCTATCCGGAAGGCTTGCCGAATGGCATCGGGCAGCCGTTCAATCTTGTTGACCGGAAAACTGGCCTTGGTGATTGGTTTAAACAAAGCCACCTGGTCAAATTCCTGGGTGGAATTCCGGTACTGGTGGTCCCGGGAAGCTGAAGGGGCCAACACGACCACCGGCGAATGAGCGACGTAAGCGGAGCCGATACCGTAGGTCAGATTCAGGACGCCGGGTCCATTGGTAGCCAGGCAAACCGAAGGCGCGCCGGAAATCCGGCTGAAGCCGTCAGCCATCAGGGCCGCTCCCTGTTCGTGGCGCACACCAATAAACTGCATCGAGTCGTCGTCATAAAGGGGGTCAAGAATGTCGAGAAAGGAAGAACCAACGATGCCAAAAATGTGGGAAACGCCCTCCTGTCGGAGCAACTCTATGACGGCCTCACCCGCCTTCAGCCTTTGGGCCACGCTGGATACCTCCAAAACTCAACAAGAATACGCCGCCCGGTTGCCCCAGCGCGGTGCAAGTTTAACTGCGATTTTAACATAAACGGGGGAGGCGGGGGAGGGATTGTCAGGGAAAATGTAGGGGCAACCACAAGGGTTGCCCCGGAAATAGCAGAGGGCGATTTACCAGATGGTTTCTATTTGTGGTGAGGCGGCGACCAGACGGTCTCGGGTCAGCAGCGGAGCGTTGTGGTACAGCGCATCCGCTGCGATAAGCCGGTCGTGCATCTCGGGGATTTCCGGGAGGTTGCCAAACAACTCAAGCTGTTGCCTACCCAACTCCGATAGCTGGATTCCCCCTACTGACTCCAGCGCCCTCAATAAGGTAGCCGGAGACATCGCCTGCCGCTCTTTAACCGAAAAGAAGCAAATCTCAGCTACTACAATAGCCGGCACTAAAATAATTGCATTGCCGGTCTCGGCTAATCGGAAAATAGACGAAACTGCGGTAGAAAGTCGCTCTGGCGCTGTCAGAAACCACCATAGAATGTGAGCATCCACTATGAAATAGGAAGCACTATTCCTCATCGTAGTAATCCAGAGGCTTCAACTTCCACATTTCCCTGATTCCGTCCTGAATTTCTTCAAAGCTCAAATCAGGGAGAATGCCCCGATAAGCCCCTCGCAGTTCAGCAAGGGACTTTTTCCCCTCGGCAGGTTCAGGTACGGCGGTGAGCTTGGCGCATGGCTTACCCCGGCGAGTAATGATTACTTCCTCGCCGTTACCAAGGTTGCGGAGTATCTCACTCGCCCGTGCCTTGAAGTCCTTTACGCTGTATGTGGTCATATGATTCACCCTTTAATGGTCACTGCATTGGCGATTGGTGACTACATTCTACTTATTTGGGTTTGGGGAGTCAATGGAGTGAAACTTTGGTCGCCTTCAGGAATTCGACTACCTCGCCCGTCCTCCCCACCCCACCAGAGTCCATCACAACTACCGGTCGGCCTTCGGAAATGAGATTCCAGACTGTTCTCCCAATGTTGGCCAGTATTTCTGGTTGAATTGGCAAATACCTATCAACATCATAGTCATAGGTAGGGTACTCATGAACTGTGACCTGAAGATCATTATGCCATCGGTCAAGCCATTCCTGAAATGATAGTTTATTTTCCCGTTCCGAAGGTTTGTCCAATCTTCCAAAGAATGAATAGTAAGAGAATTCGCTTATTCCTCTTGGCCCATTCTTACGCCCCAGTAGCGAAATTATTGCAATCTTGGCACCGGGGAATCCCTGAACTTGTTCTGACAGTCCCTTTACCCACGCGGACACGAGGTCGTCAGGTACTTCTCCATGTCGCCCTTTTGACCTACCGGGGCGGGCGCAGGTGTAGAAAAAGGCTGGGTTATCAGGCGAAAAGTATATTTTCCAACGTCGAAGTTTGTAGGGTTCCATGGTGCCTACCGAGTTAATCATCGGATTAGTAGAAAGTCACGGGTGAATATTTCTTTCACTGCAGTGAATCTGGGTACTTCCATAAGGAAACACTTACTGCCGGTACCTCAGGGATGTAGTTGATTTGAATGACTACTCCTTTTACAATGCCATTTGGTGGGTTTTCCCGTGAAGCTGGGTTGGACTCTAACCCAAACCAGATGGACATGGTAGAGCCAGCATAGTCAGACTCCCACGGTGGCGGAATAACGGCAGTAAATAATCTTCTGAGTTCCGCCTCTACTGATGGGGCCGACCAATTGCTAAACGCGTTAGGAACGGAGGCAATCATCATCACGAGAATCACTCCCTCTTCCTCAAACCACTGTACTGATATTTGACCGTCGTGCGATAGGGCAGAATGGACTCGGGTGCCATCGACGCTGTCGTCATCCTCTAGGTTCCAAGTACTCGTTGCCTCGTATAATGATCGGAGTTGATCGCTAGATACGTCTAGGCGGCACTGTGGTTCTTCCCAGCAGGCTTGCATCGCTGTAGGAGTGGGCGTTGGTGAAGGAGGCAAGGTAGCCGTCTGTAGTGGACTGCTACAACTCACTAAAGTCAGCAAGTAGCTGATGACCAGCAAGAGACATAGTATTGACTTCAAGATATATGCCTCGGCTGAAGTGAGGAGACTATGACCTATGATAACAAAAAACTCGGCTCAATCAACTCCCTTGACAACCCGACCCCCCGTAGTATAATGCACACAGCCTCAAATTGGTCAGACCACTTGCCGGAAGCTATGCAGGAAAGGATACAACAAGTAAGGCGAAGAAGGTTGTACGAGGAAATCGTGCAACAGTTTCACTTGCTTATCCGTCAAGGCGCCTTAAAGCATGGCGACCGGCTGCCCTCGGAGCGAGAATTGTCGGAGCAGTTCAAGGTCAGCCGCAGTTCAGTGCGGGAGGCAATCCGCGCGCTGGAATTGCAGGGTCTGGTAGTCAGCAGGCGGGGGTCGGGGACTTTCATCAGTACCGAGAGCCTGGACTCGGTTCTGGATTTGGTGGCAGCCAACCTGAATACCGGGGAAGCAATGTTGCAGGACGTTTTCGAAATGCGGCATTTGATGGAGCCCCATATCGCGGCCCTGGCGGCGCAGCGGGCTACGGCTGACGAAGTCCGGCGAATGCAGGAAATCCTGGAAGAACAACAGCGGCAGATCGACCTGGGCGAGACCGGAGTAGAGTCGGACACCGCCTTTCATTTTGCCTTGGCATCGGCAACCCACAATTCGGCCCTGATCAAGGTGGTTAGCGCCATCGAAGATATTCTACAAATGTCCCGCGACCGTTCGCTTCAAGAGCCCGGACGTCCCCAACGCTCCCTGGCTTCCCATCGCCAGATTTTGCAGATGATTGAAATGGGCGATGCAGCCGGCGCAAGGGGAGCAATGGACCACCACTTAACGACGGTGGAACCCTCGTCTCGGGCCGGTTTTCAGATTCCGCAGCATACGGGCCACAGCCGGAGCCAAACCGAGAGCCATGCTGCGGATTGATGCATTTTAGAGCAATTGGCTATTACTTTCGGAGTCCCACGAACCAAAACTAATTTACAGGAGGAACCCTTATGAGCACAGTAGCTGTGGAGGTGGTGTACCGAGGCATCTTTCAAAAGACGTTGGCTCGGAACATTGTGCGCTCCATAGTATTCGCTGCCAGGAAGGAGGGAAAGATTGGCACGGCCTTTGGCCGCTATGGCGACTCTCCGGAGCGGAACGGCATTCCGGCCAAGCAATTCGCTATCGTCGCCGACGATGCTGAAGAGCTGGAAGAAAACCTGGCGGTTTACGAAGCGCAGGAAGTTGACGTAACGATCAACGTTGATGACACGATGTGCAAGGGCATTGAATCATGGGCCTGGTACGGTTTGCAGCCAATTAACGCCCTGACCAAGCCCGGCGGCACCCTGATTGTCACTTCGCACCAGGACTCGGATTCGCTGATCCAGGACATTCACCAAAAGGACCAGCCTTACAATCTTTCCGTGGTAACCTCCGTACCCAGCTTTTCCGGCTTGTGGGTGTACAAGGACGACCATACCGATATGCGGGTACTGGGCGCTTTGGCCAAGGTTTGCCCTCAATTGGTAAGCCTGGAGTCTATGGTGGAAGCCATCCAGGACCAGGGCTATGACGACTTGAAAGTCCGGTCTGCGGAACGGGCCTACGAACGGACTGGCAGCCGGCCGGTGGAACCCGGCGAAGGCAGCTCTGATGTTCCTTTCACCTTTGACCTGCCCGGTTGGACTACCATGGAAGAGGGATTAGTAATCCGCGGCATTGAGTCGGGAGGCGGATTCCGTGGCGGCGAAGAGGGATACCAGCCGGTGCGAAACTCCGTATTTAAGAAGTACAGCACCCGCTCGATGCGGCCGGTCATCAACTTTGAGACCTGTATCAAGTGCACTCTTTGCTGGCTACAATGTCCGGACACTTGTTTTGACGTTACGCCGGATGGGCTTTATGACGCCAACATGGACTCCTGCTGCGGCTGCGGTGTTTGTGAGGCGGTTTGCCCGGTGGCCGACTGCGTCACGATGGTCAACGAGGCCGAATTCAACGACAACGACAGTCAGTACGAGGCTTGGCAGCAAGACAAGCCGGTTTACCAGGGTTGGATGACCTCGCTGATTGAAAAACAGAAACAGGTAGATCGCACCCACGGTTTCCACCACGTTGGCGGATATGCCGAGCAGATCGCCGAGGCCGAGGAGGATTAATGACTACTATCGAAACCCAAATGTTTGAGAATGCATCAGAAGAGCTGATAAGCGGCAGCGAGGCGGTAGCCATTGCCTGCGCCCTGGCCGATGTTGACGTTATTACGGCCTATCCGATTCGCCCCTATGACACTGTGATGCAGTATGTATCCAAGCTCAAGGCGGACGGCGTTTTTGACTGCGACTTCATCGTGGCCGAAAGTGAGCACTCTCAGTTTGAAATTGTAAAGCATGCCTCATCGGTCGGGGCCAGGACTTTCTGCGGCTCCAGCGGCGTGGGTTGGTTCTACGCTTTTGAGGCCATCGCGGTAACCGCAGGCCTGCGACTTCCGGTAGTGGCAATGGTAGGTAACCGGGCGTTGGATGACCCCGGGGCCTTTGGCGTGGAGCACAACGATGCGATGGCCGTTCGGGACTTGGGCTGGATGCTCTATTGGGTAGCAACGGCCCAGGAAGCCCTGGATATGGCGCTGATGGCCTGGAAAATAGCGGAGGACTCCCGTGCCTTCCTGCCCTTCGCCCTCAGCTGCGACGGTTCGTTCCTGACCCACTCCCAAGCCATTGTGAACGTGCCGACCCAGGAACAGGTCCGCAACTTCCTGCCCAACTACGACCGCGGCCGGCTACAGTTGCACCCGGACAACCCGATTACGGTCGCACCGCAGGTAAATGAAGACTGGCTGATGGAAATTCGCCGCCAGTCCGACGAGGCGATGCGCCGGACCCCGGGAGTTATCAAAGAGGTTTACGAAGAGTTCAAGCAGGTATTCGGCCGGGGCGACCCCAGTCCTTTCCTTGAAGAGTATATGGCCGAAGATGCCGAAATCATCCTGGTTGGCATGGGTACCCTGAGCCTGCCGGTTCGGGTGGCAATCCGGCGCATGCGGGAACAAGGTAAGAAGGTCGGCTTTGTCCGAATTAAGTTCTTCCGTCCCTTTGCCACCGAGGAAGTGCAGGAAGCCTTGGGCGACTGCAAGGCCGTTGCCGTGTTGGACCGGGACTATTCCTTCGGTTCCCCGTCCTTTGGCGGCGTTTTGTTCAACGAAATCCGGTCGACGCTTTATCCTTTGGAGAAGCATCCCCACGTAGTAAACTTCATCGCCGGATTGGGTGGACGGGAAGTCCGGGTCCGGGATGTAGAAGAAATGGTTGAAATTACCCAGAAAGCCATAGATACTGGTAAGATAGAAAAGGAATGCAACTGGATCGGAGTGAGGGATTAGATAGAATGACTACACTACAGGAGCTCCCCCAGGTTAGGGGGGTCAAAAACATTCCCGTACAGGAAGGCTTTACCTCCGGGCACCGCACCTGCCAGGGTTGTGAGTCGGCGTTGACCATGCGGCTGATGATTAAGGCCGCCGGCCCGCGCACTATTGTGGTGGGCAGCACCGGCTGTATGTACGTAGCTAACACCACCTATTACAGCACTCCCTGGGTAGTGCCGTGGATGCACACTCAGCTGGGTTCCTCCGGCGCCGCGGCCACCGGCACTGCTGCCGGCCTGGCCTCGATGATGCGCAAGGGCAAGATGAAGGACGAACCGATCAATGTTATTGCCTTTTGCGGCGATGGCGGCGGCGTGGACATGGGACTGTCCGGAATCTCCGCAGCGTTGCAGCACGAAGAGTATAACCTGCTTATTCTCTGCTACGACAATGAATCCTATGCCAACACCGACATTCAGGTTTCCGGCAGCTCCCCCTGGGGCGCGAACTCCACCTTCAGCCCTCCGGGCAAGGTTCACCGGATCATGAACCGTCGCTGGAAGAAGAACACGGCCCCCATGTTGGCCACCGGACATCCCGGTTGCCGGTATGTGGCAACCGCCTGCGCTTCTTACGGCCTGGACTTTACCAATAAGGTCCGCCGCGCTTTGACCATTGGCGGCCCGACCTTCATCCACGTTATTGACCCCTGCCCCAAGGGTTGGGACTACGATCCCAAGTACTCCCATGAACTGGGAATGCTGGCCGTGGAAACGGGTCTTTGGGTCCAGTATGAAATTGCCGACGGCGAACTGATTCTTAGCGGCCCCTCCCGGGCCATTAGTAACGGTATCCGTCAGCGTAAGCCGGTCCGGGACTACTTGCAGCGGCAGGGCCGGTTTGCTCACCTGAACGAAGAAGACCTGGAATACTTCCAGTCTCGCGTGGACGGCAGTTGGGACAAATGGTGGATCCCGGGAATCGTTCCCTTCAGCCCGCCGGAAGGCGATTAACGCTGAAACGGGAATCATGGGTTAATCAGAAAGGGGCGCCGTTGATAGCGGCGCCCCCATTTGTTTCGTCATGGATACCCGATGTAGGCTTGCAGTTCGGCTCGGTGCTTCTGTAGGGCCGATAATCCCGGATGTCCCGCCCTTCGGCCAATGAGTTCATCCACAAAGCGCAATAAACTGGCAGCATTAGCCAGATGATAGCTCTTCCACCATTGAGAGCAAACGTAGAACTTGTCGCCATATACTTTCTCCCCGTATCTCCCGTGGCCACCAATCTTCCTTCCATCTTCGATTCCACGCAACAGTGGGTAATTTCCGATTCGCAACCCTAAAGCCTTCTTGCAGTATTCATTATCCATAATGCTAACCAGGTCTGCATCATCAAGAAGGGACGGGAAATCGTCAAGCAATGTCTCCATCAGGTTCCGTACTAACGGTTGAATTTGCCCGGTGTCGGATGTGGTGGCTTCGTCGGCAATACCGCGAGTGGCGGAATTCCTAGTCGGGGTTTCCCGCTCAACCCGCGCACCCCCAACCTTACCTGCCGTCACCCCTGCTAACTCCAACAACTTCGCCGACCTCACGAACAACTCCGAAGTGTCGGCCACCGACGCCGCCTTTTCCAGCGTAGGAACCAACAACTGACTGGTAAACTCTTCGTTGGTCAGCAGATGCCAGTTTATGGTTTGGTATTCCGCGTCAAGCGACTCGAACATCTCCGCAAGCGGTTGTTGGACACCCCGGTGAACCTTGGGCGAAACAAAGTAAATGTGTCGCGCCGTGTCCTCCGGGTGGTAAGCATTCAGAATTAGCATCGTGCGCAGCAGTTTCTTGAGAACCCTCTTGGCCGCGCCGCCGGTATAATTAAGCCCGGCCTCGTGAAATGCAACTTCCATAGCGTGGATGCTGCCGTCTTGACCGACGCCAACAACATCTATTTCGCCCTGCTTCAAGAATTGACTGCAATCCCTGGTCCCCTTAAACACGCTGCCGTCGGGATCAAAGATTTCCCGCATTGAGAAAAATGACTCTTCCAATTCCTCGTCGGTCAGAGGCTTTTCCCAATGCTCGGACCCCTTCCAATTGGTCTGCACCAGCCAGCACTTCTTAACGTGGCGCAGGTAGGAATAGCCCAGCGATTCACCGATCTCTATTTTCATATCTTAACCCAATCACCTTTACCCATACTTGCCGAAACATCGGACAGGGTTTAGAGTAGTTGAAATCGTTGACCCGAGCAACCTGCCGAATGTTGCCGGTTGAGCCGGGCAAATTTAAAAGGAGCGTAGCTTAAATGGACCCAATAAATCTTTACGACTACGAAGCCAGGGCCAAAGTTAAAATACCCCACAACAACTGGGAGTTTATTGAAGCTGGGGCAATGGATGAGTTCACCACCCGGCGCAACCGCAGCGCATTTGAGGATCTGACCATTCGCCCCCGATTCCTGCGCGACATTACCAGCCGGGACTTGACGACCACCGTGATGGGCACCGAAATCAGTATGCCGGTATTCGTATGCCCGGCAGGCGGCCACAAACTGGCTCACCCCGACGGTGAGTTGGCGACAGCTCGGGGCGCCGGAATGTCTAACACGATGATGATGTTGAGCACTTCCTCCCACTACAGCATGGAGGAAGTTTCGGCGGCGGCCAGCGGGCCCCTGTGGTTCCAGCTCTATCACCGTGGCTACGATTTGTCTGAGATGCTGGTGCACCGCGCCGAGGAAGCCGGCTTTAAGGCCATTGTTTTAACCGTGGATACGCCGGTTCCCGGCGCCAAGGAGCGGGACGTCAGGAACCAGTACGTTAATCCGTCGGATTTAGCTAACTTCCGAGCAACCCCGGACCGGCTGGACGAAGTTAGCGGCACCGATGAGGCCCCGAACTGGCAGCCCTCCCAAGTGCCGCCGCTGACCTGGCAAGAGCTGGATTGGCTGCGGGGCCTTACCTCTTTGCCTCTGGTTCTTAAGGGCGTCAGAACTGCCGAGGATGCCCATGTCGCCGCTGAGAGCGGGGTCAATGGCATTCTGGTCTCCACCCATGGCGGGCGGCAGATTGACTCCACGATGAGTTCGTTGGAGATGTTGCCGGAAATCGTCGAAGCGGTCAACGACAACTGCGAAGTGTATCTGGATTCCGGCGTTCGCCGCGGCAGCGATGTGCTTAAGGCCCTGGCTTTGGGCGCGCGGGCCGTCGGCATTGGCCGTCCTCTCTACTGGGGTCTGGCTGATAACGGCGCTGAGGGCGTTCACGGGGTGCTGGAGATCCTGCGCACGGAGTTTGACCGAGCCTTGGCCGTCTGCGGCCAAACGTCGGCCCAAAACCTGGAGTCCAATCTGATTAACATTCCCCACAACTGGGGGCCGGCCCGAATGGCGCCGTAGTTTCCCTTACAGTTTTGCGGACTACCTTCGGATGGGAGTCCAATAAAAGGGAATCCAATAAGAGAAGGTCAGTGAAAAACCTCACTGACCTTCTTCAGTTTCTTCCCCAACCGGGACTACTGGGAATTACATAACAAATTCGTCGGCTGCCCTACTTCCCTTTGACAAGAAACTGAAGGGCTTCTGCGGGCCGGTAACTAGTCCCATTACCCTGCTGCAATTCCCGGGTAACGCACCTGCACCTTATTCGCCCCTGCCAGATGCAACGGCTAGTAGCCTAAACAGGCCAGGATTCCTGCCGGTAGGCCATATCCCAGAACATATACTCATAACGGCTGCTGGTGAGAAACGCTTGCCGCATTGCCTCTAATTCTTGGGGCCCAGCCTCCAAGGCAGCGGCATCCACGAATCCTTGCCAGGCATTGACGCTGTCCTGTAAGAAACCGGCCACGTAAAACGCGGTCCACTGGCTATAAAGGGGATGCTCCGACGGCCCAATTTCGTCTTTTAACTCGTGGTATGTCCAGGGACAGGGCAGCAAGGCGGCGGCCGTGGGTCCAAGTCCGTATTGGGAAGCGACGGTCAACATATGGTTAACATAAGCCGTGTTAGTTGGAGAACGGCCCCTTTCATAGATGTAATCCAGAGATACATCGGCGCTTTCCAGCAGCTTGTGGTGCAGGGGCCGCTCTACCGGAGTAAGTACCCGGTGGGATAGCTCTTCCAGCGTTTGAGAGTTCGGAGCTTTTGCCAGCGCCAGCGCAACCGTTCTGGCGAATCCTTCCAGGTATAAGTAGTCTTGAGTCAAGTAGTACTGAAACTTTTCCAGGGGCAGCGTGCCGTCCCTAATTTCCTGGAGGAATGGATGGCTGAAAATGCTCCGCCAAATTGGTTGGGCTTCGGCCTTTAGCTGCTCGCTGAAACTCTCCATATATCCTCTCCTCCAGTTTTCGCTTTCAAGGGTTGGGCATTGGGGCCGGGAATTAGCGTTACTCAGGTTAGGGGACTGGGTACGGTCACTTGGGCTTCACCGGCTGCGGCTTGTTCCCCGCGTTGGTTCTCCAGCCATACCAGGAGCCTCCATTTCACCCGGTCTTCGACGGCTTCCTTCTGAAGGACGAGGCCTCTTGCGGTAAGGAAGTCACCGGCGTAAACCGGCCGTAGAAAGTTGACGCTCAGCCGGCCCCCTTGCCGAAAATCTATCCCGAAATTACGGTCCAGCAACTCGTGCAGGTAGGCCAGGCTCAGTTCCGTTGGAGCAACGGCCGCGGCCAGCCCCATAGCGCTGGCCAGTTCCGCTCCAGTATGAATGTTAACCGGCGATGGGGAACCGGGTGAGTCCGACTTTCCGGTAACAATAGATCTGGTTGCTGCCTCAAACCCCTCAATGACTTCTTCGGTAACCCTCTTGGTGACCGATGGCAGATAGTCTTCTGCCGCAGCTTGACGAGTTTGGGCCGGCCTTCTCCCCTGGCGTACCGCCCCACGTCCGGCGCCAAACCGGAAGGTATGCTCGCTGCGGATGATTTCCGTACCGACTTCATCCACCGCAAAAGTATCCACTTCCAGCAGGTGATTTCCCCGTTGCACCAGTTTGTCCCGCGCCCAACCGGTGACTTGCAGGCGACGGCCAAGGATGGGGGGACGGAAATAATAGTCGGTGTGGCGTTGGCCAATCGCGTCAGGCGCGCCGTATTTGCGGCTAAGTACTTCCAGAAACTCGCGGGCCGCGATGTTGGGAAAGGCGGCCTCCGGGTATCCTACCGCTTCCCGAAACAGCCGCAACTTTTCCTCAGTCAAGGTGTATTGCAGGTGACCCAATTGGGCGCCGACCGGTATTTGGTTAAGGTACGAGCTTTCGGAGGTCATTTCCAGGAACATTTTGCGACCTTAGCGCCAAATGCACACCACTCGTTAATTAATTCTTCAGTCTTGGTCAAAACGGGACAACCTTAGAAATCAGTTTGCGGTCAGTTCGCGATACTTCTGTAGGTCGGATTCGGCGGCAGCGGAATTGCCAAACTCGAGGAAGACGGCGGCCCGAGCCTGGTAAGGTTCGGCCCAGTCACACTTTAACTCAATTGCCCGACCATAATCTGCAATAGCTTTCTCCAGCTCCTTCTGATTGGCAAAGGCGTTGCCCCTGGCGTAATAGGCATTCGCCAGATTGGGTTCCAGTTCCAGGGAGCGATTAAAGTCGGCAACTGCCGATTGATACTCCCCACAGTCATTGAGAGCGATTCCCCGGTTGCAGTAGAGGTTGGCGAATTCCGGTCCAAATCGCAAGGCCTGGTCGAAGCTGGAAATGGCGGCCGAAAACTCGCCCAGATTACGCAGGGCGATTCCCCGGTTGTAAAAGGCATTGGCGAAACTGGGAACCAGGGTTATAGCCTGGTCATAGTCGGCTACGGCTTGGTCAAATTGGGCCATGTCGCTGTACAAGTTGCCTCTAGCGTAACGGTAGTCAGCGTCGTTGGGCCGCAGCGCCAGCGCCAGGGAATAATATTCCAGAGCCGGTTCCAGCCGGCCCAAATCCCGGTGCGCAATACCCAGGTTATAATAGGCGTTCGGCATTTCCGGGTTCAGGTCGATCGCTGACTTGAAGTCGTCAATCGCCGGTTCGTACCTACTTAACGAGGCTTTGGCTACACCGCGGGCGTAATAAAAATCGGCGTCTTCAGGCTCCAGACAAATGGCCTGGTCGTAGTCCTGAATCGCCCGGTCGTAGTCTCCCAGATGGCGGTAAACGACGCCGCGGGCGTAAAAGGCCACGGGATAATCCGGTTCAGCCTGAACCGCTGCGGTGTAGTCTTCAATAGCCTTGGAAAAATTGCCGCTATTACGGCAGGCAATACCCCGATAATAGTAGGCAAGGGCGAACCTGTCGTTTAGCGTTAGCGCTTGATCAAAATCCTGAATCGCGGCTTCCAGGTTACCCTGCTGCAAATAGAACTGCCCTCGGGCCAGGAAGTCATGCTCAGTGGGCGAATCCGTCATAGTCCTCCAGACTACCTAGCAACTACATTTAAGGCGGCCCAGCAGGCCCGCATTCCCGGTGAAAACCCAGACTAACTGAAGATAAGACATTGGCGCACGGCGGTCAACCGAATGCCTAAGGGCTGAACTCAATCTCGTAGAGGTCATAGTGAGAAGGCGACATTCCCAGGTTGACATAAACCTGTTGAGCGGCATAATTTGACTTGTCAACGTAAAGACGTACTCCGCAGACGTTACCCGAGGCTATGGCTTCTTCTCGTATTTGCCGTTCCAGAGCGCGGTAAACGCCTTGGCGGCGAAACTCCGGGGCGGTGTAAACACTCTGAATCCACCAGAAATAAGCGTTACGCCAATCGCTCCATTCGGTGGTAATGAGCAGCTGCCCCGCCACCCGGCCTTCAATTTCCGCCAAAAAGTAGAACCCCAGCGCTTCATTTTCAAGGGCAGCCAGAACTCCTGCCCGGAGCATCGCCGGATCCAGCGTTTTGGCTTCCGTTTCCAGGGCCATCGCCGAGTTGAACCGAACCAGAGTTTCCAGGTCGGTTGTAGTTGCGCGACGTACTTTTATTTCCGGATTCAAGGCAGGCTCCATTCTTTCGGATACGCTTCGGTCCGTAGGGGCATCGTTCTTTGACACTCTTTTGCGGTAGGGTAGGACACCGGATTAAATCGCCGTCCAACCGCCGTCCACAATTAGCAGGTGGCCGGTCGTGGCTGAGGCCGACGGGCTGGCGAGATAAATTGCGGCTCCCACCAGTTCTTCCGGAAGCATACGTCGACCCAGGGGCATATGGGCCTCCAAGTCGCTCTGCAACGCGGCGGCAGTCCGCGGGTCAGCCGCCAGCAAGCCAGGGGTTTCCGTAGGGCCCGGCCCAATAGCGTTAACCGTAATACCGTATTTGATCCACTCCAGGGCCAGGACTCGTGTCAGATTGGCCAGACCCGCCTTGCTTGAGCAGTATGCCGCCCGGTTTTCCCCGGCGGTAATTGCCAATTGGGAGGAGATGTTGATAATCCGGCCGCCTCCCTGATCGATCATGGGCCGGGCGGCGGCCTGGGCGCAGAAGAAAGCCCCTTTAAGGTTGGTGTCAATTACGGCGTCCCAATCTTCCTCGGTAACCTCCAGCGCCGGTTGGCGGCGACGAATGCCGGCATTATTAACCAGGATGTCCAGCTTGCCAAAGTCGCGGGTTACCTCTGCCACCGTTAGCCTGATGTTAGCCAAGTCCAGAACGTCCAGGGTATAGACTTGGCCGGTTACACCCTCTTCCTCGATTCGCCGCCTGGTCTCATGGGCGCCGGGCAACTGCTCGGGAATATCAGAGACTGCCACGTTGGCTCCGGCCTGAGCCAGACCAATGGCCAGGGCGCTGCCAATTCCCCTGCCGGACCCGGTAACCAAAGCGGTCATTCCCTCAAGATTAAGCCCCGCATAGGGCATGGGCGTTCACCTCCCGACGGGCTTTCAACCAGGGTTGATGTAATACCTATTATATCAGAGCGGATTTTGGCGCATCCGGACTTGCCAACGTTTCCAGCCGTCTCTATTATGCCTTGTATGCCCTGCCAGCAGCTATACTTGGTAAAAGCCCCGGCAAGGTAATTCCCGGTTACTCTGTTTCATTGCTGAAAGAGCGAAGCCGGAGAAGAGAGCAGCGATGCCGAATCCGACCCTAAAGATTCAAGGCGCCCGGTTTATCGTGACCGTTGATCCGGAACGCCGGATTGTTCAGGATGGTTCTATTCTGGTCGAAGGACAGCGAATCCTAAGGGTAGGCAAAGCCGACGAGATGGCCGATGTTCCGGCCGACCGCGTAATTGATGCCGCCGAAATGGTGGTAACTCCGGGATTCGTGAACGGACATCTGCATGTCAGCTACGCCCACGCTACTCGGGGGATATTCCCTGACGACCTGGGGCCGGCCTATCTGCCTAATGTATTCAAGCTCCAGGGAGCGATGACCGAAGAGGATGAGTACTATACATCTCTTCTTGCCATCACGGAGCTGCTGAAGTATGGCACCACCTGTTTCCTTGACCCCGGCAGCACTAAAGGGCTGGACGCCGGTATGCAGGCCTACCAGGAATCGGGTTGCCGAATTATTCTGGGATGGCAGGTTACGGATCGGTCCAACCCGTTTAACTTGCCGGTTTACCGCACCGGAGAAGCGATTGACCTGATGGAACAGGTTATCCGGAAATATGACCATCGCCTGGAAGACCGAGTTAGGGCTTGGGCGATGCCCTTTTCGCCGGGATTTTCCACCGGAGAGTTGTTGGTGGCAGCCAAGGCCCTGGCGGACAATTACCAAACCGGCATGACGCTGCACTTCAACAACAGCTCTCAGTATGTTCAGGAATGCTTGCGGGATACCGGAATGCGACCTACTCAATACTTGCGATCCCTGGGTATTTTAGGGCCGAATGTGGCCCTGGCTCATGGGTTGGGAATTGACGATTCCGAGGTGGACTGCATTGCCAACTCCGGCGCCGGAGTAATAATGTGCCCCACCGCGGCCATCAAGGGAGGCACGGGCATTACCCACGATGGTATGCTGCCGGAGCTGCTGCAGCAAGGGGCGAGCGTTGGCTTGGGAACCGACGCCGGCAATAACTCAAACCTGCTGGAGACCATGCGCTCGATGTACCTGGCGGCGGTGCTTTATAAGGATGGCCGGCAGGATGTAGGGATGATTCCGGCGGAGACGGCCCTGGAAATGGCTACCCTGGGGGGAGCGAAAGTCTTGGGGCTGGACGCCGATATCGGCTCGATTGAGGAAGGCAAGAAGGCGGACCTGGTCTTATTCGATACCAGGCGCCCGGAGTGGCGGACCTTGTTCAATCCAATTAACAACCTGGTTTACAACGCTGACGGGCGGAGTGTTCATACCGTCATTGTTGACGGCAAAATTAGGGTAGAAAATCACCAACCCTTGTTTGTGGATGAGTGGGAGTTAATCCAAAAAGTGCAGAGGCTGGGCGAGGAACTGTTGGCCCGTACCGGAGTCTTTTACCCGTCCCGCTGGCCGATCGTATAGCTGTTGTCTCGGGGTTAACATAACTCAATCGTACTGGTCTAATTCGGCCAGTGGCTAGCCGTCAGAACGTCCCGAATCCGCCTCGTCCCGAATCCGCCTCATCCCGCATCACCCGGCGCAGGACTTTTCCGGCGGCGCTTACCGGAAGTTCATCGCGAAAGTCCAAGACGCGCGGCACCTTGTAGTTGGCCAAGTGCCGGTGGCAAAAGTCCAGGATGTCGATGCGAGCCATATCCTGGGAAACAAAACCGTGGTTCTCTTTCAAGGCGATTACCGTCTTAACCGTCTCTCCTCGATAATTGTCAGGCACGCCAAACACCGCCGCCACTCTCACTGAAGGATGCTGGTACAGCACCTCCTCCACTTCCCGAGGCCAAACCTTGAAACCGGCGGCGTTAATTACGTCCTTCTTCCGGTCAACGATATAAAAATAACCGTGGTCATCCATATAGGCCAGGTCTCCGGTATAAAACCAACCGTCACGAATCGAGGCGGCGGTTTCATCCGGATTGTTCCAGTATCCTTGCATCACCTGGGGGCCGCGAAGGGCCAACTCGCCGATTTCACCCAAAGGCATAACCTCAGTACCAAACTCGGCGTCAAAAATTCTGGCATCGGTATCCGGCAAGGGTACGCCAATGGAACCGGGCTGGGCGCAGTCCACCGGGTTGGCGTGGGTCAGCGGCGAAGTCTCGGTGAGGCCGTAACCTTCGATTAGCACCTCGTGTCCAACCAGAGAGTCGAAAGACTCCTTGACCGCCCGTGGCAATGGGGCGGCGCTCGTACGGCTGGGGCGCAATGAGCTAAGGTCGAAAGAGTCGGCAGCTTCGTGGTTAAGCAGGGCGATGTACATTGTGGGTACGCCAAGGAATCTGGTGGCCCGATAATCCTGGATGGCTTGCAACACTCGGTTAGCGTTGAACCGGCGAAACAAGACTATGGTAGCGCCGACGGCCAGGGGGACGCTCATCACGCCGGCGATGCCGCCGATATGGAATAGGGGCAATGTAGCAATAAAGACTTCCCGGCCCGGCTCATATCCAAACCAGTCCTTGAACTGCATGGCGTTGGCTACCAGGTTTGCGTGGGTCAACATACTACCCTTGGGTATCCCGGTTGTGCCTCCGGTATATGGCAGCAGGGCCAAATCCTGGGCCGGGTCCAGCTCGGGCAGTCGTTCCAGAGGAGTGCTGGATTCCAGCAGGGATCCCCATTGGTAAAGGTCAGGGTCGGGGTCGAAATCCCCACCGACGATGACTACGTGGGCTACCGCGGTTTGACCCAGTATTTCCCGGGCCGTAGGGTAAAGCTCAGCTTCGCACAACAGAGCTTTCGCGCCTGAATCTTTGAGGTGATAAACCAACTCCTCGGCCCGGTACATTACGTTACAAGGGACCGGCACCGCCCCCGCCTTCAGGATACCGTAAAAGCCGACCACCAATTCCGGAGAGTTTTGAATGAAGTAGGCCACCCGGTCGCCCTTGCCAATTCCCAGGGAAACCAGAGCGGCGGCAAAACGGTTCGACTCGTCCTCCAAAACGGCATAGGTCTTGGTGACCGGATTTCGTTCATCAGGACCATCCGGATAGATTAGGGCCGGACGGGCCGGAAAACGCTTGGCGGACTCCTGGAGAAAGTGGTAAAGGGGCGCCGATGGATAGTCCAGAGTGTGCGGCATCCCGGCCGGATATGACTTCAACCAAGGCTTGTCGGAGGCAACCATACTTAGCGCGCCCCTAAGCGGAGAACCCGTTCTCCAGCTTGCTCATCATGTCATTCAATTCGGCGGCGTAATTCTCCATCCGCTGGATACCTTCCTCGTCCAGGTGGGCATAGCGCCGTTGCGAAGCCAGATAATCGCGAACCGTGGACTTGCGCATAATGTTCTGCCGCTGGAAAACGCCGTCCTTCCACTCATAGAGGGGCCACATCCCACTTTCTACCGCAAGGCGGGACACATGGATTCCTTTATCGTCATCGTAACCCCAGGAAGGGTTGCAGGGCGTTATTATCTGGATATAGGCGGGCAATCGGGTGGACGCATTCTTGATTTTGCGCTCCAGATCCTGAGGGTGGGAGGTGGAGGCGGTCGCGACGTACTCGGCGCCGCTGAACATCAGCATCAAGGGGAAGTGCTTAGGGTGTCGCAGCTTGCCTGAAGGCCTAACACTGGTGCGGGCCATCGGGTGGGTGCTGCCGGTCGCGTGACTGCCGCTGGCGGCGTGGGCCTGGTTGTCGCACACAATGTGCATGTACTTGTAGCCCTGCTGGAAGCCGGTTGCCATGTCCTCCAAACCCAAATCGACCTGCCCGTCTCCATCAATTACGACTATCGGGCGGTCAATGTTGCGGACTTTCATGGCGGTCAGCATTCCGACTATGCCGCTATCGTGGGTACCCAGTCCGCTCCGCTGCAAGAAATCCCGGCCGATGCCGCAACCCTGGCCGAAGATAATCGGATTTTCCTCCTTGAGGTGGTCAAACACGATGTGCATAACCAGCCGGGTGGCCAAGTTCTCCGGGCAGCCGGGACACTGGTTGGCAGTAACGTTCATAAAGACCCGCTGTTCCTGGGTCTCCATTATCATTTTTATGGGCATGGTTTATCCTCTCCCAAACAAAGCGAATTCCAAGTCGATTCCGCCGGGCTGCGGGTCACCGTATTGCCAAAATTACTGTAAGGCCGCCGCTATCGCTTGAGGACCTGGGCCAGCATCTCTTCGTCCTCAATCACTTCGAAGTGCCAATCCATAGGCCGGTCGGCGCTACCCTTGCGCGCCGCAGCCAAGGCTTCCTCGGCGGCATAAACGACGTTGTAATGGGTCACGTCCCGGCCGCCTAAGCCGATTATGCGGCCTAATACCACCGGAGCCTGAGGCTGACCGAATAGTGCGCTCCGCAAGTCATTGTAAACTGCGCCGACGGTATTGCGGTCCAATACAACCACGCCCTTCACCGTCTTCAGCGCCTCCATCAGATCCTCGCTGGGGAAGGGACGATAAGTACGAATCTTGATCAATCCCACTGCCTTCCCCTCGTCGCGCATCAGGTCAACGGCCAGCCGGGAGGTAGCGGAGAGCGAACCCATAGCCACTACTGCCACTTCGGCGTCGTCCATCCGATAGGTTTCGATCAAGCCGCCGTAGCCTCGGCCGTTGAGCTTGACATAATCCTGATGGGCCTGCTTTAACCTCGCCTTGGAAGTGACATTAAGCGCCTCATCCAGTTGGTAGCGCCGCTCCATGTATTCTCGTTCAACGTCGATGTAGCCGTAGCCGCTCATACGATTACCGCCATAATAGGCGGCGAAGTCCAGGTTTTTGATAAAATCTACTTCTTCGGGCAACTCGAAGGGAGGCAAAAAGCGGTCGATCGCTTCCTGGGTAGGCAGTTCAACCGGATAACTGTTGTGGGAAACCTCCCAACCGTCGTAGGTAACAAAGGCCGGCAGCAACACATCCGGGTCTTCACAAACCTTATATGCCTGAATAACCGTGTCCAAGACATCCTGAGCGTTCTCGCAATGGTAGTGCATCCAGTGGATATCCCGATACATAATTGTATCCTGGTCGTCGGATCGGACGATAGCGGGCGGCTCCAATGCCCGGTGAGCCACAACAACAACGATAGGAATGCGGGCATAAGAAGCGAAGATTAGTTGCTGGGCCGCGATAAGCAAGCCCTCGGAGTTGGTGGCGAAAGAGCAACGGGCGCCGGACTGCGTAGCAGTTATCTGGGCGTTCATCACGCTGCGTTCATGTTCCAACTCAATAACCTGGGCGGGAAAGTCGCCCCGTTGGATCATCCGGGACAACTCTTCACCCACTTCGTCGGACGGGCCAATGGGGAAATAACATAATACCTGAGTACGGGCCAGCTTCAGGGCATGGGCCGCGGCCTTATTGCCGGTGAGGGCCTGGCGTTGGGCCGGTACGGGGGAAGTCATCAATGTTCTCCTGCAAACTACGGTTGCTGCTAAGGGTCAATTTGGAAACGGACGTGTGTTGAGATTTCCGGCCGGTGGGGCGCCGCCGTAATATCCGTATATTCCGGATTTTCCTTGCGCACCTGGTCTTCATCCACCATTGTCAGCGCGCTGCCGACGCAGACTTCCGCGCAGATGCCGCAACCCCGGCAAAAATCCACGTCGATCCGGTAGCCCTGATGGGGCAGATCCTTACGGATAATAAAGCCGGTACCGTCGGGACACATTACCTCGCTGATACAAACACCCGGGCAGATGCACTTATTATCCTCGCAAACCGGCACTTTATCCCGCCAGACAAAGGGGCTGCCCTTGCTGAATCCCGGCAGCCGGTCGTAACGGTCAAACTGATAATATTGGGGCAAGTCTTCAACTTGAGCGTGAACCAATCGAACCGGCTTTCGGTCCACCCGAAACTTGACCCCGCCTAAAGGCTGTACGCTTTCGTAGGCCTCCAGCGCGGCCTCTACGTTGCGCTCTCCAACGGCGCCAGGGAAAGCCTCCCGGATCACCCGGATCAGGGCATCCATGTCAATTGACTCGGTTATGCGGGCGTAGGCCCCTAGCAGGGCCAGACCCACGGGGGGCGGATTACGTCGGAGCAACCGTCCGGCAATGCCGGTGGCGTCAACCGTGGCTACGACCCCTTCAAAGTCGAATGGCAGGTCGATATCGTGAGGCGATTTGGGAGAATTAACCAGAAGAACGCCCCGCGACATCCGGCCAATAGCATCCGCGATAAGTTCGTGGGTGTTCTCCTTGGCGGTGAGCAAGAGTTCTTCCTGGAATACGATCACTTCTGAGGGGTGATAGTTGGCGCAGCTTGACAGCACCTGGGAATCGGATATTTTGACGTAATTAATGACCGGGCCACTGCGGGCGCGGGTGCCCGGGTAAACATTCACCGAAACTAACCAGCCTTGTTCCGCATAAATCTTGGCCAAGGCTTCACCGGCCTGCACCGACCCCTGACCGGACATACAGAGGAGGTTCAGTTCTGTGTTCTGCGGCATAAAATACTCCCAGGGTATCAACGAGCTGCGAGCTATAGTTGAACCGTATTCGCCGGAATCATTCTACGCTACCACCAAACTTGAAGCAACCTTGAAAGCCTCGGCCAGATAGCGCATGCCGGTCCTTCTAAGTGCCAGGCGTTTGGTTGGCCAATGGGATTGCAATGGAAATGCGGGGCACATCACTGGAAACCCCGGTGGTATGTCCGTGCCCGGTGAGGTCTTCAACCAGCATAACCCGCCCGGGGCCGATCTTATGGACGGAACCATCCCCCAAGCCGATTTCCCCCTCTCCGGAGAGGGTTATGATGTAGTTGCGGCGGGACTCGACGTGCCAGTCGCTGAACTGTCCGGGCTGCTGAACCCGGAATCGAATTTCAGAAATTTGCTCCAGAGACTCGGGATTAGGGAAGGTGGTGGTTTCCAGGTCCTCCATGTGGGATTCCCCGTCGGCGCCAGTGTAAAGTCGGGTAATAATCATACTTTGACCTCCACGGTGTTCTTGAGAAGCCGGTTCTCGTTATTTGGGTTGTTTTGCCTGCTGGAAGGGAAGCATTCTCCCGGAATCGCTCCTGACAGGCCTTCCGACCATAATATCATTTAAAGAGTTAGGGAAGTTGGCAGAAGACGGAAGGGGAAATAAGTGGTGGGCAGTACTGGACTCGAACCAGTGACCTCCTGCGTGTAAAGCAGGCGCTCTAACCAACTGAGCTAACCGCCCATAAATGGGCCACAACCAATGTTTCGGGAAGGTGTTCCGGGGTTGACATAAGTCAGTGCGGTTAAGAATGGTGCGCTTGGCGGGATTCGAACCCACGACCTCTGCCTCCGCAGGGCAGCGCTCTATCCGCTGAGCTACAAGCGCATTTTACCGTGTATCGGTTATTTTCTTTGCCATCCCGGACTATTGCTCGGAGGCCGCTAACCGATGAAGCGATCGCCGGATATCCGTTTCTAGTCCGCCATTGGTGGTGCCGAGGGAGGGATTTGAACCCACACGTCCATAATGGACACTGCGCCCTGAACGCAGCGCGTCTGCCGTTTCGCCACCTCGGCATGGTTGAACCGACCGTGCTATGCCGCGGTGAAGGCGCTCTCCCTCCGCTGCATGGTGGGCGATGGAGGATTTGAACCTCCGGCCTCCTCGGTGTGAACGAGGCGCTCTAACCGCTGAGCTAACCGCCCGCCGATTCTCCTAAGCAAAATAATTATAGGCAGATAGAGGCTGCCGCGCAACCCTGAGAGTGACATTGCCCGCTCGGAATGGGGACCAGCGTCGAGGGGCCAAAGCGCCTAACTAGCGGGCCGTCATTCCTCCGTCTATCACCAGTTCACTGCCGGTTACAAAGGATGATTCGTCGGAGGCCAGGTAGAGAATGCCGGCGGCGATGTCTTCCGGCGTCCCCATGCGTCCCAGGGGAGTGCGCCCCACCCGCAGGTCATGGACTTCAGGAACAGCGTGGTTGGCCTGGGTCATTGGACTGTCAACAAATCCGGGATGCACCGAATTTACGCGAATGCCTTCGCCGGCATACTGAATAGCCGCCGATTTGCTGAAGATACGGACCGCACCCTTCGAGGCATGGTAGCTGGCGGAAGTTTCGCTGCCGACTATTCCATAGATGGAAGAAATGTTGATAATCGAACCGCCGCCTGCTTTCCGCAATTCCGCAATTGCTAGCTTGGTACCCAGGAACACCCCTTTGGCGTTGACCGCCATCACCCGGTCCCAATTTTCGACATCGGTTTCGACAACCGCCGTGCGGCCGCTGATACCGGCGTTGTTAACCACTACATCCAGCTTGCCGTAGGCAGCCACGGTGGCTTCAATTACCTCCTGCCAGTTTTCCTCCCTGGTAACATCCAGGTGCATAAAAATTGCCCGGCCGCCTGCCTCTACAATCTGGGCCTCCGTTTGGCGCCCTTCGGCATCCAGGACATCGGCTAAGACCACTGAGGCGCCCTCCTGAGCCAGCAGTTTAGCGGTGGCTGCGCCGATACCCCGAGCGCCGCCACTGATTAATGCAACTTTCCCCCCGACCCGCATAGGTGGCCTCCCGTCTATTTACATAACATAAGAGGATGTTAAAAAAGGGTGCAACTGAAAATAATTGAGCCGGCGCCGCACTATCCGACCTTCAACTACGCCGGCTTCTTCAAGCGAGGCAATTTAATCTTTGGGCCAATTGACTTCCAATTCCTGAGTGGTTGCTTGCGTGAGACCTTCCGTTCCCGAAATCCCGATGAACGGTTAAAAGATCCGAGCAGGCCGGATGCCACTTTCGGTCCGGTCGGTAATTCCCGCGGACAAATCCGTTATGTAAAGTTAATAATAAAAGATCGGATGCCGGTATTACATAACGTCTATTGTGCGAACCAATCAGTCGGGGAGTTCAAAACCGCTTGCAGGCCTGGCCCGGCTGCCAATGCCGGTAAATCGGCTGTACCCCTTTCGCGTAGCCCCTAATGACTCGATGGTTTACGGCAAGGAGGCGATGAAGCAAGGAAACGGCTGAAGCGACTAGCTCCCCGCCATGGGCTGCACCACAGTCATCGGACCATCGATGTTGATCAGTTGGGCTTCGACTTCTTCCAAAAGCGCGTCAAGATTCCACCCCTTGGCCGCAGAAATTAGCACTTTAGGATACGATTCCAATCCTGGCGGGGCGATCGACGCCCGATCCGAAGGCTGGTCGGCCAACAAGTCCATCTTGTTGATGGCCAACAAACGGGGTTTGTGACTCAGCCCCAGGTCATCAAGCGTATCCTCCACCACGTCGGCCTGCTCCGACGCCTTGGGATGGGTGATGTCCAGCACATGGATCAGGATGTCCGACTCGGCCAGCTCTTCAAGGGTGGCCCGGAAAGCGGCGACCACCATTGGCGAAAGTTTCTGGATGAATCCCACGGTATCGGTGAGGAGGAGTTCGTCGCCGGAAGGAAGCCGAATTCGCCGCGTTACCGGGTCCAATGTAGAAAATAGCTGGTCTTCGGCCTCCACCTTGGCATCGCTCAAGGCATTGAAGAGGGTGCTTTTCCCTGCATTGGTGTACCCCACCAGGGTCGCCATAGGAATGCTCGCCCTCTTCCGGCGGCCAACATAAATGGTGCGCCGCTGCCTGACCTTGTCCAATTCCTGCTGGATTTTCTGAATGCGGCGGCGGATTAACCGGCGGTCGGTCTCAAGCTGGGTTTCACCGGGGCCGCGGGTGCCGATTCCGCCGCCCAACCGTTCAAGGTGGGACCACTGGCCGACCAGGCGGGGCAACAAGTACTGGTGCTGGGCCAGTTCCACCTGGAGCTTTCCTTCGTGAGTGCGGGCGTGACGTCCGAACACGTCAAGAATCAAGGCGGTGCGGTCAATAACCTTGACCTGAAGCGCGGCTTCCAGGTTGCGCTGCTGGGTGGGAGTTAGTTCATCGTCGAAGATAACCGTCGCCGCGTCCTGCTCGTCAAGCAGCTCTCTAATTTCGTCCAGCTTGCCCTTACCGACGTAGGTAGGGGTCAGGCGGTCGGATCGCTGGGTTATCTGACCGGCCACTTCGGCTCCGGCGGAGCGGGCCAGGTAAGCGAGTTCATCCAGGGAGTCGCCCAACTCCCAGGGGTTAACCCGATTCTTCACTTCGACAGCGACAAGGATCGATCTTTCCAGTTGCGGTTCGGTTTCTATTGTCTTTTTCGGTATGAGCTATGCCTCCTCAGGTGCGGGTATCTGCCAGGATTCCAGTCGTTGGCAGCCTTTTTCCACCTGTTCATCCGGGGTGGTTAGCGAGAGCCGAATGTATCCCTCACCGTATTGGCCATAGCTGGAACCAGGGGTTACAACAATGTCGATGTCTTCCAGGAGGCGAGCGGCAAATTCGGCGGAGCTAAAGCCGTCAGGTATCCGCGCCCAGATATAAAGGCTGGCTTGGGGCACTTCGACGGTCAGACCCATACTTCGCAGGGCGCTAACCACCCGGTCGCGCCTCCGCTGGTAAACGATCCGGTTTTCCTCAATGCAATCTTGCGGGCCGGTCAAAGCCTCGATAGACATTTCCTGAATAGCCTGGGGCACGCCGGAGTCCAGGTTGGCCTTGATTTGGAACAGAGCCTTTATCATATCGGCGTTACCCACCGCCATGCCCATCCGCCATCCGGTCATGTTGAAGCTCTTGGAAAGGGAGTGGAACTCGATGCCCACGTCTTTCGCTCCGTCCAACTGAAGCAGGCTGGCGGCCCGATAGCCGTCGTAGCCGACTTCGCTATAGGCGGCGTCGTGGAGCAAGGCGATGTCGTGTTGCCGGCAATAGGCGACGTAGGAGGCAAGGTCTTCGGCGCTGGCTACGGCGCTGGTAGGATTATTCGGATAGTTGAGCCACATTACCTTAGCTGCCTGGGCGACATCGCTGGGAATGGCCGACAAATCGGGCAACCAGCCATTCTCCTCCCGCAGCGGCATTATGTAACTCTCGGCGCCGGCAAACATCGTTCCTACCCCATAGACCGGATAAGCCGGATCCGGAACCAGGGCAACGTCGCCGGGGTCCAGGAAGCAAAAGGCCACGTGGCCGATACCTTCCTTGGCCCCAATCAAGGGCAGGACTTCCTTGTCCGGGTCAAGATTGACGCCAAATCTCTGTTCGTACCAGTGAGCGATGGCCCGTCGCATTTCCGGAAGGCCATCGGTTTCCGGATAGCGGTGGTTGGGCGGGTCTTGAGACGCGGTGAGCAGCCGGTCAATTATAGGCTGCGGAGTCGGAATATCCGGGTCACCAATACCAAAAGTTACGACATCAGCGCCTTCAGCACGCTTTTCAGCGATGATCCGGGAGATTTCAACAAAAGGATAGGGAGCCAGCTTGCCCAGGCGACGGGATAAATTCATTGCAGGTTACTCTACCTCAAAAGCTAATCAAAGATTCTTCCTGAAGACCACCAAATTGCCGGGAAATAGCGCCTTTCTAAAAGACTCCACCGGGCTAAGTGCGACAACCTAATATGGAATCGATTGCGATGTTCCGTTCCTGCCATTAACTCGGCAGGCAACGGCTAGGTGTGGGCCATATTCAATTCTTTTCTGGAGGCGACTACCATTCTCCGGAAAATACTTCCTCCGCCGGACCTTCAAGAAAGACTTCACCTACGCCGTCCCACTCGATAGTCAAAGTACCGCCGGGAAGACTTATGTCAACTCGGTCATCCACCAGCCCTTGAAGCCGGGAGGCCACCGCAATGGCGCAGGCGCCGGTACCACAGGCCATCGTTTCTCCGGATCCCCGCTCCCAGACGCGAGCGTTCAGGTGGCCGGAGTCGATTCGGTTAACTATCTCAAAGTTGACCTTGCGCGGAAATATGGGGTGACCTTCGATCATCGGGCCGATTTTATCCAATGGAAACTCCTCAACCGGCTGGTCAATGTAGGTTATGGCATGGGGGTTGCCCATTGACACAAAAGCCAGGTACAGGCGAAAGTCCCCTGGGTGAATCGGGTATTTCAGTACGGGGCCGTTAGATGTGTCCATTGACGGGTCCAGGTTGACCGGTACATCCTTCGGGTTTAAGCGGGGAAGGCCCATGGCGACACGGGCGCCGGTTACTTTACCATTATTTTCGGGATCATAAATTGGTACGACGGTGCGTATTCCGGCCAGCGTATCTACGGTCAGACCATGCTCCGGGCGCGGTACAAACTCGCGCTCGATGGCATATTTGGCAAAGCAACGGATGCCGTTGCCGCACATCTCTCCTTCCGACCCGTCCGCATTGAACATTCGCATTTTCAAATCGGCCAGTTCCGAGTCCAAAACCAAAATCAGGCCATCGCCGCCAATGCCGAAATGGCGGTTGCTCAGGGTCCGAGACATAGCGGGCCAATCTTCGTCCATGCCGCGTGCATCAAGGTAGATATAGTCGTTTCCGGCCCCGTGCATCTTGGTGAATTTCATCCGGCCCTCTATCTGCTGGCTGCTGGCTGCTGGCTGCTGGCTGGGATTTGCGCCTATTGTACCACAGGGACATTATCCCGAATAAACCCGGGTCCTCCTCACTGTAGCCTGCCGACTAATTCTTTAGCTTGGGCCACTGACGACGGGCTGTCCGCATCCAGCCAGCTTATACGGCGGTCGTCAAGCTTGAACCAGGTATATTGGCGGCGCGCCAAGCGGTGGGTCTGAAACTTGGTACGCTGGACCGCCTCCGCCAGGGATATTTCCCCAGTGAGGTGCTGACCCAGCTCCCGGTAACCGGGACAGGCGAGCGGCCCCTGGCCCAATTCGTAACCCAATTCAGCAATGCGCTGAGTTTCTTCAAGCAGGCCCCTTTCCATCATTTGCTCAACACGATCGTCAATTCGGCGATAAAGGGTGGACCGTTCCAGGGTAAGCCCTATAACCAGGGAACACTCGATACGTACCTTCCTCTTGCGAAACGATGAGGGAGTCCTTCCGGTTACGTGGAATATCTCCAGGGCACGGATAACCCGACGGAGGTTTCGCGAATCAAGTTCGGCGGCCCGCAGCGGATCAATTCGTTGCAACTCCCGGTACAGGGAGTCGTTGCCATCCTGGACTGCCGATTGTTGTTTAGCTTCGCGGAAGGCGGAATCCGGTGGCGCCTCCGGCACTTCCCAACCCTCTTGCAAGGCCCAAATGTACTGTCCGGTGCCGCCGACTACCATCGGCAAATTGCCGCGACCGATGATTTCACGATTGGATTCCCCGGCCAGCGACAAGAAACTTCCCAAGTCGAAACTGCGGTCGGGTGGCATCAGGTCAAGCAAATGGTGCGGGGCCTGGTTTCGCTCTTCGGGGGTTGGTTTGGCAGTGCCAATGTCCATGTGGAGGTAAACCTGTCGGCTGTCGGCATTGATTATCTCGCCGCCCAATTCCCGGGCCAGGGATATAGCCAGGTCGGTTTTGCCCACGGCCGTTGGGCCGACAATAAAGAGGATGGGAGAGTCAACTCCTGACATTTCCACCGGCTATCATAGTCTGTCTGCGGGTAAAGCGTTTGCTAATGGTATATGCCAACCTAGGAAAATAAACTTGCACCCTTACTTGCCGGAGGTATTGGCCTCACCGGCAAGGCGGGCGATTTCGACGAATGAGTCGGCTTGTAAACTGGCTCCCCCGACCAGGGCGCCATGGATGCAGGACTGGGCGGCAAATTCGGCGATGTTGCCGGCGTTTACGCTGCCGCCGTACAAGAGGGGAACTTCCCCCGCAGCCGCGCCGAACAGGATACGCAGGGTTTCCAGGATTGCCCCTTCCATAACTTCGGCGGCGATTTCCGGGGTGGCCGCTTGTCCGGTTCCGATGGCCCAAATCGGCTCGTAGGCTACCGTTAAGTCGCTTATGTCAACGTCGGTTGACTCTCCCAGCTCCGCCAATCCGGAGCGCACTTGCTGGGAAATAACCATTCCGGCGTTGCCGGATTCCCGTTCTTCCAGGGTCTCCCCAACGCAGAGGATGGGCCGCAAGCCGTGTCGAAAGGCGGCCAGGACCTTTCGGCTGACTATTGCGTCGGTTTCCCCGAAAAGCTGTCGCCGCTCGGAATGGCCCAAAATCACATAGTCGCAAAGGCCGTGGAGCATTGAGGGGGAAATCTCCCCGGTGTAGGCCCCGGCATCTTCAAAGTGCATATTCTGGGCGCCAACTTTTACCTGGGAGCCGGCAACGGCTTCTCTGACTGCGGCCAGCGAAATGCTGGGCGGGCACAGGATTATGTCAACCCCGGTAAGAGAAGCAGCTCTTTCCCGCAACGCTTCTGCCAGGTTCACGGCCTCCGCCAGGTTGGTGTTCATTTTCCAGTTTCCGGCAACAGTTGTGGTTGGCATCCGGTATCGCGCTCCTAATCGTCGGCTACGGGAGTAGGGTTAAAGCCGCTCATCAATGGCATTGCGGTTGCAGGTCTTGGTCAATGGTTACGGGCCGTACTTGTTCAGCTTGCCGGAGTGGGATAGAGCAAGAAGCATAACGTTGGTGGCGGGAATGCTTCCAATTGAACCTCGTCCGCAGTCCCGTTCGTTGAAAGCCGGTACACCTTCACCGCCGGTGAGCTTGGAATGGAGCATAAAGGGCACCGGATGCCAGCTATGGGCCGCCATAATAGCCGGAGTTGCATGGTCTCCGGCGACCATAAAAACATCCGGATTCAGTTCCCGAATACGGGGGATAAACGGGTCCAGGTTTTCCAGGGCCTCGACCTTGGCGTCAAAGTCGCCGTCTTCCCCGGCCGCGTCGGCGGGCTTGTAATGTATAAAGAAGAAATCATGCTTATCGTAGTTCTGATACAAGGTTTCCACTTCGTCGGCAAAGGTATGGCCGGTAGGAATTATCTCCATACTGGCGACCGTAGCCAGGCCACGATACATCGGGTAGGCGGCAATGCCAGCCGGATTAAGGCGGTACACGTCTCCCATCGGTGGCAGGGAAGGCAACTGGGCCCAACCCCGCAGCAGCACCATGTTGCCGCGCTCCTCTTCAGCCAGCAATCCACCTGCCTGCCTAACAAACTCGTTGACTAATTCGGCCGTTTTTGCGGCGGCGGGTTCAATCGGCCTGACTTCCAGGGCGGTTACTCCGGTTATTTGCGGATCGGTTTCCGTAATTGACTCGGAAAGGCCTTCACCGCGAAGCCGCAATACAAACCGGTAGTCCTGAACCGGGAAAACATCAATCTGAACCCCCGGCAACTCAATCCGGTCAAGCCGTTCGCATAAGGGAGCGCTCAATTCTGTAGGAATTCGGCCCGCCCGCCGGTCAACCAGGCTGCCCGAACTGTCAACGGTGCAGAAGTTGCCCCGAGCCGCCACATCGCCGGGCCGGAGTTCCACATCAATCCCCAAAGCCTCCAACGCCCCACGGCCAATAATGTACTTTAGAGGGTTGTAGCCGAACAGGGCCAAATGGCCGGGACCGCTGCCGGGAGCCACGCCGGGCAGCACCGGCGTAGTTAGCCCGCAGGCGCTTTCCCGGGCCATAGCGTCCAGGTTAGGCAGGTTGGCCGTTTCCAGCTCGGAGCGTCCGGTCTCCGGTCTGGCCAGTCCACCCAATCCATCCACTACCAGCAGTACGATTTTAGAGGTTGTGGAGACGTAGCAGTCGTGCAACTGTTCCAGGTCTATCATGTCAATTTCACCGTTGTTAATGTCATTATGTAAGGTTGGAGATAGGGCCGGTTCTGAAAATGGCCGAGCTATCCAGGTTTCCTGATTAGTTATGAAAGTCAGCGAGATTCTTCGATCCCTCAGGCATCGGGAAGGGCAGCTATACCGGGCAGTTCCCGGCCTTCCAGGAACTCCAGGGAGGCGCCGCCGCCGGTGGAAACGTGACTCATCCGCTCCATCAGACCCATTTCCTCGACCGCTTCGGCAGTAGAGCCGCCGCCAACGACTGTGGTAACGCCATCCAAAGCGGCGATTGCCTCAGCTACAACGCGAGTGCCCTGGCTAAACCGGGGCATCTCGAATACTCCCATTGGGCCGTTCCAGATAATAGTACGGCAGGTTTTCAACTCTTGGGCAAACCGAGTCGCCGTAGCCGGACCCACATCCATAATGTACCAACCATCGGGGACCTGCTCCGCCGGTGTTGTGCGAATTTCGGTCGGGTCCTTCACGAATTGGTTGGCAATTACCAGGTCGTCCGGCAAATGAACCTTGACGGTGCCGCCATCGGCCCGATCCAGCACGTCACGAGCGAAGGCCAGGCGGTCTTCTTCAACCGATGAAGCGCCGGTATTGTAGCCCAGGGCGCGCAAGAAGGTAACTGCCATTCCGCCGCCGATAAAGAGGTGGTCCAGTTTACTCAGCAGATTTTCCAGCACCAGAATCTTGTCGCTGACCTTTGCCCCGCCCATCAGGGCGGCCAGTGGGCTTGCCGGTGATTCCAATGCCCGGCCCATCGATTCCACCTCACGCTGCACTAGCAGTCCCATAGCGGAGGGCAGGAATTTGGTAATTCCGTCAGTGGAGGCATGGGCGCGGTGAGTGACGGCAAAGGCATCCATTACAAAACAATCGGCCAGGGGAGCCAGCGCCCGGACAAATTCCGGGTCATTCTTTTCTTCTCCGGCATGAAACCTCAGGTTCTCCAGCAGGACTATTTCCCCCGGGATCATGGCGTCGATTGCCGACTCCACTTCCGGACCGATGCAATCCGGAAGGTTCCGGACCGGGTGGCCCAGCAAAACCGACAAACGGTCGCCTACGGGCGCGAGCCGCAGGGACTCGTCAACCTTGCCTTGGGGACGACCCAGGTGGGAACACAGGATAACCCGGCAATTCCGCTCGAGTAAGTAATGAATGGTCGGCAGGGTAGCACGGAGGCGTTGGTCGTATGAGGCAATCGCTTCTACTCCCTGCTCAATGGGAATATTGAAGTCAACCCTGACCAGGACCCGCCTATTCTCTACTTCCAAACCGGAGAGGGTAAGCTTGCCCATATTTACTATTCGACTCCTTGCAATGACATCTTCTTTAGATAATGAAACTGGGTCGGCACAATTTACCGAGAATGAGCCGGACCGGATTATTACCGAATGGGACTGCTTACGGCCTGCTGCCCCAGTTGGCGTAAGCCCGTCTGACGCTGGGAAGTGATTCCTAACTCCGTCAGCGCTTCCTGAGCTTGCTCCGCCAGTTCGCTCGCCTTGGCCTCGGCATTGGAGCGGGCATCTGACTCTTCCATTATACTGACGATCCGGGCGACGTCCGGCGGCTCCAGAACCCGTTTCATATAAATTGACCCCAGCTCCCGTTTGGCCGCGGTGCCCCCGTTTTCCAGGGTATAAATCAAAGGCAGGCTTTTTTTCTTGCTAAGGACATTGCTGGCGGTAACGCCGTCACCTTGACGCCCCCAAAAGTCGGCAATGTCACCAGATATTTGCCAGGCCATCCCCAATTTAGAACCTAGTTCCCGGAACCGGCCAACAGTCGAGTTGTCCGCCCCGGCAACCAGGGCGCCCAAGGCGGCGGAACAACCGGTCAGCGCGCCGGTCTTGCGGCCAATCATATCAAGGTAGTCGGCGGACGTTACCATCAATTGGTCCTGAAACCGGAGGTCCATATATTGGCCTTCGCACAAAGACAAGCAAGACCGGTCCAGCATTTCCACCGCGGCCAGCACCCGGTCCGGGGAGATACCGATTTGCGTCAGACGCATAACCGCCGCTCGACCCATGGCGTGCAAGCCGTCGCCGGCATTTATGGCTTGCGACGGCCCCCAAACCCACCAAATGCTGGGGCGGGATCCGGCATCAACCCGCCCGGCCTGGACGTCATCGTGTACCAGAGTGAAGTTATGGATAAACTCTACCGCCGCCGCTGCCGGCCGGGCCGGGACAAAATCACCGGACCAGGCTTCGCAGGAGGCTAGTGCCAGCAAGGAGTGAAACGGCTGCGGGGTAGGCGAGCTTTCCGGCTGGCCCTGCTGGTCAACCCAACCCAAATGATAACGGAGCAAATTGTAGAGGAACCCCTCCCGCGCCGAGAAACACTCATGGAGTTCCTCTTCGAGGGCCGCACGGTAGGCTTCCAATACAGTCGACGGCAAGATACGGTTACCCTCAGTTATTAGTTAAAAAGATGACCAATTTGCAAGGGGCAGCTTAGTGGGCCGGAACCGGCCTAATTTTCGCCTATCGTCCCCCGCCGGGCAAATCTCCAGAATATTGGCATTGAGGCCGACGAGTACGGGCTTCGCCATCGTTTTACCTATGTTTCTTCCCTATGCTTCGTTCCAAACCCTTAGCACTTCTGCAAAGGGTATGGCCCCTTCTCTAATCAGGGCGGGCACATCTCCGGCCAAGCTAACCACAGTCGAAGGAGTCCCCCGGGGCGGCGGCCCCTCTTTAACCAGGAAGTCCACCATTCCCCCAAGGGTCGCTTCAATATCGGCAATGCTGGTTAAATCAGGCTCCCCACTTCGGTTGGCGCTGGTGCCGGTGATGGGACAACCCAGCTCGCCGGCCAACATTAGTGGAGCCCAATGATCTGGCATCCTGACCGCCACCGTATCCCAGTTGCCGGTAACCAGCCGGGACAGGGTGGGCGACTTGGGAAGAGCCAGGGTCAATGGTCCCGGCCAAAAGGCGCGGGCGAGGCGCAGACCCGCCTCATGGCTCCTTCCCTTCAAATCTCGTGTCACGGCGCCAACCTGCTCCCAATCCGCTACCAAGACCGGAAGAGCCTGCCCCTCGGGACGTCCCTTAATGTCAAATATCCTTTGCAAGGCCGACTCATTACTTACGTCGGCTCCCAGACCGTATAGCGTGTCCGTTGGGAAGGCAACTACGCCGCCGCTCCTCAAGCAATGGACCGCTTCAGCCAATCCTTTGGCGCCCCAGGACTCTGGCCGCCTATCTTGTAATACTGACATTTCCGAGACTTCCGATTCAGGTCATTTAGCAGGTAGCCCACTAGCTTGTGACGAAGTTTAGCACGAATGGGCCTTTTGGGTCGAGATGAACCGGTAGGCCGGGTCCCCACGCGGACGTAATTCAATACGCCAATCGTCGAGAGCCTAATTTTCAACGGACCGTAACTCGCGGGTGCACTGAGAGGCGATTTCCCGCCCTTTAGGGTATTAGAACACCCGAAACCCTAGAAATCGCCTCTGACGCATCCGAACTTTTCTCGTAAGTCTGGTTGATACTGCTGCGCATCGGCGAAACTATTATGTTAAGGTCATTGGTTTTCCCCGAGCGCTTCGGCCGAAGGATGTAGATGGCGAGCTAAACGTCATCCTTCACAATCCCCGATCATTCTCAACTCTGCCAGGTCAGCCGGAATCGAATTGGGTGGACTCAATCCCGCATATACGTTTCTGGTACACTAATGGCCTGGTTTATCTTCATTTTGCGTGGTGAATAGCAGTGAACGTGGGGAAATTTCCGCCCCAACTCTTGGAAAGGTTGTTGGCAAAGCCGGGCATAGGCGATCCTCGGGTGTTGTTGGGGCCCAGAGTTGGAGAAGATGCCGCCGTCATAGATATGGGAGAACGGCTGCTGGTAGCTACCAGTGACCCAATTACCTTCGCCACCGATTCAATTGGCTGGTACTCAGTCCAAATTAATGCCAACGATATTGCGTGTACCGGCGGTGTACCCCAGTGGTTTCTGGCTACCCTGTTGGTGCCGGAACGCTTTTCCGAGCCTGAAGCCGAAGGTATATTTGATCAAATCCTGGATGCGTGTACTGCCCTTAATATTTCGTTGGTCGGTGGACATAGCGAAGTTACCTACGGCATCGACCGGCCGATCATCCTGGGAACGATGTTGGGAGAGGTAGAAAGGGACCAACTGATTACCACCGGTGGCGCCCAGGAAGGGGACAGTATCGTTATTACCAAGGGAATCGCCATTGAAGGCGCTGCCTTGCTGGCCCGGGAACGGGGGGAAGCCCTTGAATCTGCCGGAGTGTCCAGGGAGACAATTGCCAGAGCTAGTACACTCTTGACCAATCCAGGAATAAGTGTAGTAGAGGATGCTCGGATTGCTGGTGCTGCGGCAAAAATCCACTCCCTTCACGACCCGACCGAAGGGGGCATTGTGACCGCGCTACGGGAATTGGCTCGGGCGTCGGGCATGGGCGTAGCGGTTGAAGAAACCAGCATCCCGGTATTTCCCGAGTGTAACGAAATTTGCGAGGCCCTGGGGTTGAATCCGCTCGGCCTGTTGGCTTCCGGCTGCCTATTGATTACTTTACATTCCGGGGAAGTGCCGGCATTGATGGTGGCGCTGGAGCGGGCGGGAATTATCGGCTGGGAGATTGGGCAGGTAATTGCTCCGTCAGAGGGCCTGATAATGATTGGATACCAGGGCGAATTACCGCTTCCGGAGTTTTCTCAGGATGAACTGGCAAAGTACTTTTCTACAACGAACTGAGACGCAAGTAGTGTAGTCAGGCGTTACATTTTATCTTGGACTACTACATTTTAGTGTTACTTAAAAGGTAGATGTTGTTACATTTATGACTACACGCAACTACAAAACCGGAAGCCTAAGCCTGATTATCCAAGTACACTTTTAGGGCATCCAGCAATTGTGGCACGGTGGTGTTTCCCCCGCTAATGGTGATCGCTACTTTTTTACCGGAAAGTGTATCCTTTTGTTTGACGGCGCCGGCGGTGGCCGCCGCACCGGCTCCTTCGGCCATTGTATGGGCCTTTTCGATTAGCAATCCGATTGCATTGCGTATTTCGTCGTCGGTTACCAGCACGAAATCGTCCAGCAGATGCCGGATAATACGCTGGGGTAGCTCATAACCCGATTGGGTGGCTATTCCCTCGGCAAAAGTATGCATCGGAGCTTGCACCAGTTGTCCCTGCTGCCAGGACAGGTACCCGGCCGGGGCAGCCTCCGACTGTACTCCTCGCACTTGAATCGCTGAGTTGATCGCTTTGGCGACAATACAGGCGCCGGACAGCCCGCTGCCGCCACCCATTGGCAAATACAAAACGTCAACGTCCGGCAGATCTTCTATAACCTCCAACGCTTGCGTAGCCACGCCCGCGATCAACAGCGGCTCGTCGGTCGGATGAACGTAGCGGTAGCCTTCTTCAGCGGCCAGGCGTTCGCAATGGGCCTTGGCTTCGTCAAAGCTGTCACCGTGGAATATCAGCTCTGCGCCCAGGGCCTCCATCGCCGCAACTTTCACCGGATTCGGGTCCTTCGCCGGCAAGGCGATCAGCGCCCGCGCTCCGAAAATCTGGCAGGCCCGGGCAATTGACTGTCCGTGGTTGCCGGTTGAGGCAGTAATTACTCCCCGGTTCCGTTCTTCTTCACTTAAGTGAGCCAGCAAATTGATGCCGCCCCGAGCCTTGAAAGCTCCTAAAGGCAAATAGTCCTCATGTTTCAGATACACCTCGGCATCCAGAAATTGGCTAAGTCCCGCTGAAAAATGTAGCGGAGTGCGGGTCAGGTAGGGAGAAATGGTCCTTCTGGCTTCGTAAACGTCGCGCAGCGTTGGGATTTGAATCATGTCACCTCGTCCTTGTCGTTTGATTCGATGTTCGGCCGCCACTTTCAGGTACTGCCAATGTCAATACTTTCGTAATGTGAAGAACGGGCCGGCGATGTCACCGGGAAAGGAACCCGGCATTTGCCAGTTCAATACACTTTGGCCCTCAAATTGACGTCCCCGCGGTTTTAGTCCGGTTGTCCAGGTTTGCCGGTCAGTCCTCGGCCGGCGAACCTTGGCCTTGGGAGCGCAAAGTCTTGATGCGGCGTTGGATAAACCAGCCGACTGCTACGGCAATGCCCAACAGTATAGGAATATCAAAGGGGCGCATGACCGCTCTTAGGCTCTCCCAGTTTTCTCCCAGCAAGTAACCGCCGTAGGCTAAACCCAGGCACCAAGGGAACGACCCCACAAAAGTGTAAAGGCTGAACTTCCAGAAGTTCATTCCGGCAATCCCCGCCGGTACGCTGATGAAGGTTCTAACCACGGGCAGCAGTCGGGAAAAGAACACCGCCCACTCCCCGTACCGCTCAAACCAAACCTCAGCCCGGTCCAGTTCTTCCTGGGTCATTAAAACGTACTTGCCGTAGCGCCGCAATAGCGGCCGACCGCCCTTGAAACTTATACCGTAAGCCACCCAGGAGCCGAGCAAATTGCCCAACGCTCCATAGAATCCGGCCAACAGCAGCAGCCAGGGAGAGCCGCCTTTGGCCTGAATAAGTAACCAGCCGGCCAAAGGCATGATCAATTCACTGGGAAAGGGAATGGCCGCGCTCTCTATGCCCATCAGGAAAATCACGCCCGGCCAACCGATTGCGTCGTAGACCCGGGTAATAACTTCCAGGAATATACCTTCAATGGCGTGCATGGCACCAGCCTACCAAAGGGCTTGGGCCGGGTCAATTTAGGAAAGAGTCAAGAGCGCACAGCATTTTATCCGGTTAGACCTCTAACGCATTGTTAGGTTAGCCTCGCCCGGCGACCCACGCCTTACCATTTTTCATTCCATTCCATCCCCTCTTAATTTGAACACTACACTCTCAACTACACGGCAAGCAAGAGTTGTGGCCGACCGCAGCCGGGCCAATAACGACCTGGAGGATGGTTACACTCCCGCTACACCGGACTGCAACGACCGGCTCGGAGCGACCGGGCCGTACTTAAAACAAAACTCGACAAATTAGCCCCGACAATTGGCCGCGCGGAGAGGCGAAATGCGGCCCCCGTCGGCACAAAGGTGGCTCTGGAGGCCTTAAATCCGGCATTTCCGTATCTATTTTTCTGTTCTAAACATTTCTTAAAAAAGTATAAGACTTAATATATGCAAGTATTGACAATTGCCGGAACTGGTGGTATTATCTGTTACATCTTGTTACTCAGCATGATTCCGCCGCAATAAGGAGAAGTACTTTGGCTAAGAAGACTAAATTGATGCAGCGTGTAGAAAGGGAACATCAGCGTCCCCTGGAGCGCCTACTCCCTGAAATGGTTAATGAAAAGGGATTGTCCGGTACCGCCGAGGATTTGGGCGTCAGCAAGGCTACTCTCGGATATTGGCTGCTCAAGCTTGGCATTAATGTGCGACGTATCGCCTTGTCCCCCGGTGAGACCCTGGAAGTAAAGCGGGTCAGTTAGTCCACTGAGCCGGGAAAGCCCGTTCACGTAATAACGTGTACCAGGGTAGTCCAGTATGCGGCTCGGCGTTATATGGCTAGGCCAGAAAAAAGTATCCGCGGTGGTGGTAGTGATGAGTTGGGTTGTTTAACGGAACAACCAGGCAGCGAATAGCAAGTCGGTGCGCAACGTAGAGATGCAAGTTATGTTAAGTTCATTTCTTAGTAAAGTTTGAGAAAGCGGACAGACCAAACAATTACCGAGCATCTCGATAATATAGAAGGCCTCCAATTCGTGAATTGGAGGCCTTCTATTATTTAGCGCCGACTTCCTCCCCATTTCTGGTGTAAACGGGAAGAGCCATCCAAGTTTGCGCTGATCCGGTTCGATTCGACCCGACTGAGAGAAGACGAGGTTTCAGGGCAAAAAATTGCCGTGCGTCAGAGCCGATTTACCGGAGTCTCAGGTCTTGGAATACCCGTAACCCCCGGAAATCGGCTCTCAGCGCACCTGGCGTTGTTTCAACCGCATTATGTTTAGCGACTAGAAAGGCATCTGGGCGTTTCGGCAATCGACCGACATAGAATGGCGGCTCCGGCCGGCTAATCACGAAGTGTGGCAGCTTCCACCTGATACCGACTGACCCTGGCGATTACTCCTGGAAAATATCTTCCGGCAAAAACGCCGAGACGGTGACGTTGGGCAAATCCACAATATTGCTGATCCGCAGGTCCACCGCAACGCTACAGATAATGTAGGCTTGTTCTTTGCTCCAACCCCGCTCCTGCAACAGATCAATCATGTTAATTAAGGCATTCCGGGCCGCCAACGTAAGGTCCGCCTCTCCTCCTTGAGTTCCGTCATCCCTAATGGGCATACCCATCGTGGCAATAAAGTTTCTGGGCGCCGCCCATTCCGGTGGAAGAAAGTAACCCGGATGGGCAAACCGAGGGAACCGGATATTGTGCCTGGCTGCTTCGCCCGGCAATATCCGAAATCGCATTGCCGCCGTAGCCCCCATCTCAATGGCAGTGATGCAACACTCGGAGTCGCCCTGAGCAAAGTGCCCGTCACCTGCAGAATACAAGGCGCCGGCCACGTTCACCGGAATCAATAGTCGGGAGCCCTTGGTTAACTGCTTGGCGTCCACGTTGCCGCAGTTCTCCCGCGGAGGCAAGGTACGCAAACCTCGTTCGGCAATAGGACCGGATGCGGGCACCGCATCTTCCGCATCGGGCAGGGCGGCAGTGCCGCCTCGCCTCACCAGGTCCGTTTCACGGGCAGTCCAAGCTTCCATTTGGGCCTGGGACGGAGCAATACCGGCGGTACCCATGAAGGAACCGTCAACAATTCGGACGCCTGGTATTTGGGGCGAAGTGGCGAAACCATCCTTGATTTCCCAATGAGCCAAATAAGGCTCCGGGAAGAGGTCGCGCAGGAATCCGGCCCCGGGTCGATTTCGCGTCCACCCATTCGGTTGCGCCACGATGTCCAAATACTCTACTTCCAGCAAGTCCCCGGGAACCGCTCCTCTTATGTAAACCGGGCCGGTTAAGGGGTGGGCCACCTTGGCGTCCAGGTTTTCCAGATCGGCGGGTGTCATGCCAGGCTGTATCTGACAATCGGAGGCGTCCCGGGTTTCCAATACCACCTCTTCCCCGGGGTCCACTTCCAGAATCGGAGGAATATCCGGATGCCAGCGGTTATGCCCTTTTGCCGGTTCCTCTTTCAGCCGCTTGGTGCGGTCAATTTCAACGCTCTTCATAAGAATCCCCTCCCTTAAGCTCATTGGTTTGACGACGTTTTTTCAGACTCTTGCAATGAAAGTTATGTCGGTAGTGGTGGGATTCTAGCCCCGGCGATAGGCACGGTCAACGCCGATACCTGCTAAAGAGAAGCCCTCGGGAACATCCAAATAGACCGGAACAGTTCCCCTTACGCCAAAGAAATGCCCCGCCGGTAGGAGTTCCTGAATCCTCTGCCACGCAACAGGACGGACTTCCAGGGTCACCTAAAATGTCACTGTACTTTCATACACCGGCTCTTCCTGAGCCTATTGAAGGGAACGCTCATAATGAGCAGTATTTCAAGAGCATTTGCAAGGCCCGGCGGCAACTCGATCAAACTTGACCCCCATATCTTGGCGGGTTATTATCCCCCCATTCCACTCATTCCGCCGGTTGGCGGCCAGCGCAGGTACTAAAGCCTGCGAATTCGGCGCCTCAAGGCAGTTATCCGGTGTCGAGAATTGGCCTCCGCCGATTAGGGAGGTTATATGCCAAAGGCCAATGAGTTAATTGTGCAGCTTCTGGAAGAAGCTGGAATTGAGTACGTTTTTGGAATCCCCGGCGGCGGCACCGGTCAGATATACAATCTGCTGGTTGGAAAGGAAGACCGGATAAAGGCTATCCTTTGTCGCCACGAGCAGACGGCGGCGATTATGGCCGACGTTTACGGCCGCGCCACCGGCAAGCCCGCCGTGGTAATGGGTCAGGGTCTTTTTATCGGCTCTAATGCCAGTTTCGGAATAATGGAGGCAATGCTCAGCAGCTCTCCGATGCTGGTACTAACCGACACCTCCGACGGGGGTTCAGCCCAGCATCCGGCCAATCAGTCCGGCGCGGGGGAGTATGGCAGCATTGATCTTCCGACCATCATGAAATCAATGACCAAGTACACCACCCTGGCCACCAACCCCAAGGAGGCAGTGATCGGCACCCAGTTGGCGATAAAACACGCCACCAGCGGACGCCCCGGTCCGGCCGCCGTCGTAATGCGCTCGGCGGCCATCGGCGGAGAGGTAGATGTGGAATCCCCGCCATTCATTCACCACACCGCCGGTTACCTGAACACGGCCAAGCCCCAAAGCGCACCCCAGGACATTCAACAGGCCATCGAAATCCTGTCCTCGTCCCAAAGGCCGGTGATTGTAGCGGGAAACGGTGTCCATCAAGCCCAGGCTCATGCTCAACTGCAGCAACTGGCCGAGCTATGGGGAGCGCCGGTAGCAACCAGTTACAAGGGTAAAAGCGCCATCGCCGAAACACACCCTCTGTCCCTGGGAATGGCAGGAGTTTACGGTCAGGAGGCGGCCAACCGGGCGGTAGGGGACGCCGATACCGTGCTGGTAATAGGCGCCAAGCTGAGCCCGCAGGACACGGTTCGGGAGCAGCCCAGCGTTTTTGACCCTCACCGGCAACGCATCATCCAAATAGATATTGACGACCGTAACGCCGGCTGGACCTTCCCTATTGAATTGGGTCTCATCGGTGATGCCGGCAGCATTCTTTCCCAGTTGGTTGAGGCCTCTCAAGACGTGGCTCCGGCCAGCGCGGATAACCGCAAGGAATGGCTTGACGGCCTGCCCAATCGAAAGGAATCCACTTCTTTCTACGACGATCCGGCGATGCACCTGGACTCCTCTCCGGTTACGCCCCAGCGGCTGGTTGCCCTGCTTCGGGAAAACCTGGACGACTCAACGTTGTTTACCCTGGACGCCGGCAATAACCGTACTTGGATGGCCCATTTCTACCAGGCTCCCCGGGCTAACACCTTCTTCGCCCCGGGCGGGACCGCCGGCATGGGCTGGGGTTTGCCCGCCGCCGTTGCCCTGAAAATTGTGTATACCGACCGCCCGGTGGTAAGTGTGACCGGAGACGGCGGCTTTATGATGACGGTCAGCGCCTTGTCCACAGCCATGCAGTACAATTTGCCCATCATTTGCGTCGTATTTAATGACGGCTCCCTGGGAATGGTTCGGCATCATCAAGCGGAAGGGCGCCGCATCGCCTCCGAGTTTGTCGAAACCGATAACGCGGCGGTAGCCCGAGGGTTTGGTTGCTTTGGGGTGCAGGTCAGCGACTCCCGGGACTTGCCGGAGGCAATACGCCAGGCACAAGCGTCCGGTCTGCCTTCGGTTATCGATGTCATCATTGACAAGGGTCCTTCTCCGGACGATTGGCGCTCCGACCTGCGAACGGCCGGTGAGACCTAGGCCGTAGCCCGGCGCCTTATCTTTAGTGCGCCATCCTGGTTACCTGGAAATTTGGCAGCATTGAGTTCGCCAAGCCCGGGCCGGTTACAATTCGGCCCGGGCTTACTTTTTCGTCCCGCCCTTTACTGAGCCAGGCAGTCATGTCGGTGAGTCAGCCGGGTCGGCAAGTAATCGGCTGTTTGAAGGATCAACCGATTGTGGCATCGGACTATTTTGGGTATATTGCTCTTGTCGATTCTCCTAATGCGGCGCAAGAAGTCTTGCCACTTTCGACATCTTAGCGAGGTAATTAATGGCTATCTGGACCGAAGAACAACTATCCTCTATTGACAAGATGCTCAACCCCAGTTCCGTCGCCGTCGTGGGAGCTACACCACGAATGCAATACGGCGGCAGGTTCCTCAATGCGCTGTTGAAAGCCCAGGACCGGGTAAGAGTGTACCCGGTGAATCCTCGCTACGACGAAATTATGGGAGTCAAGTCTTACGCCAGCGTAACCGACCTGCCGGAAGCGCCGGACCTGGTCGGGATCGTAGTCCCCTACCATCAAGTCCTGGACGTGTTGAAGGAAAGTCACGCCAAGGGAACCCGCGCCGCCATCGTTATTTCCGCCGGTTTCTCCGAGCGGGACGTGGACGACCGGCGGGACTTGCAAGGGGAAGTCGGCGCCTTCGCCCGGGAGTCGGGTATCCGTATCTGCGGCCCCAACTGCCTCGGCTTGGCCAACGTCAAGGACGACATTTGGGCCACGGCATCTTCGAGAGGGTCCGACGGCCTAAGCGGGCCGGTGGGCCTTATTTGTCAGAGTGGGGCATCGGCATTCGGCCCCTTCCTGACCCGCGCCCTGGAAGAAGGCATCGGGTTGAGTCACATTATTTCCACCGGCAATGAGGCAGATCTGGACTTCTGCGATTTTGCCCGGTACTTGCTGGACCAGGACTCGGTTAAGGTGATCGCCGGGTTTGTGGAAGGCTTCAAGGACGCCCGGAAATTGGCGGCGGTAGCCCAGTTGGCGGCGGAACGCGGCAAGCCAATCGTCCTGATCAAGATTGGCCGTTCCGAATTGGGAGCCAACGCAGCCCGGTCCCATACCGCTGCCCTTACCGGCGTGGACGCCCTCTATGATGAGATGTTCCGCCAGTTCGGAATCATCCGCGTCCAGGACTACGACGAACTTCTGGAGGTTTCCCAACTGCTGGCTCACACGGCCAATCCGGGCCGTACGGGGATAGCCGTGGTCTCCCATTCCGGAGGAATCAGTTCCCTGACAGCCGATATGTGCGGTCAAGCCGGGTTGGAACTGCCACCGTTGACTGACGCGGCCCGTGACGGTATCAACGGAGTGCTCAAGGGATTCGGCTGGGCGGCCAATCCCTCCGACGTGACCGGTTTCGCCAATAGCGACTCATTCCCGGAAATTATGCGCTACATGAGCGATCAGCCGGACATCGGGACGCTGGTAGTGGCCAGCGCCGGGGCCGACTCCCAAGCGGAGCAGGTAATTGCCCAAAGAGACAGCAGCGACCGAGCTTTGGCCTTTCTTTGGACCGGTACCCGTTCGGCCACTGCCGGATTGGGAAAACTCAAGGAGGCGCAGGTACCGGTCTTCTACGTTCCTGATAAATTGGCCTTGGGGGTGCGCTCGCTGCTGGATTACCACCAATGGCGGGGCCGCAGGTTGGACGAGGGATTCGGCAGCGCCCCCGCGATGACCGCAGGACAGGAACAAACGCTGTCAACCCTGGCCCGGCTGGGCCGGTCAACCTTCTCGGAACATGAGAGCAAGGATTTGATCTCCGCTTGGGGAATACCGATAACCAGGGAAGAGACGGCAAGTACAGCCGAAGCTGCCGTCGCCGCGGCGGAGCGTATCGGCTATCCAGTGGCCTTGAAAGTGGACTCTCCCGACATTCTGCACAAGACCGAGTCCGGCTTGATTCGACTGGGTCTCAGCGACGCCGGGCAGGTTAAAGCCGCATACGACGATATTATGTCAAAGGCAGCCCAGGCTGCGCCGGCCGGCGCCGCTATCAACGGCGTTCTGGTGCAGGAGATGGTGTCGAGCGGCGTCGAGGTCATTGTTGGCGTTTCCTACGACGCCCAACTGGGCCCGGTACTGCTTTTCGGAAGCGGCGGCGTAATGGTGGAGGTCTATAACGACATCGCCCTGCGGCTGTGTCCCATAACCAGGCCGGAAGCAGTTGACATGATAGCTCAAGTCAAAGGATCCAGGCTGCTACAAGGATTCCGCGGCTCTCCGGCAGCGGACGTTGAAGCGTTGGCCGACGCGCTGGTTCAAATTTCCCACTTGGCGGTTAACCTGGAGGGTACGCTGTCCGAATTGGACATTAATCCCCTGATGGTGCTACCTGAAGGACAGGGAATAAGGGCGGTCGATGCCTTGGCGGTATTTCAGGGGTAAGTTGGGGAAGGCGCACATCAAACAGGTGGGAAAGTCGAATTATTTGCCGGGGCCTGGTTCAGCTATTTCTCCCGGTTTTCGGTTCCCTGGTCGGGCAGTTCCCAGGGGATGCAGGAACTTGCCAATGTCCAAGTGGCATTAACTTAGTCTCTCTGTTGCAGCACGTTTCCGGCCAGGTCAACGATGCTGTCCAATTTTATCAGTACCGCGGCCCCTTGAAGTTCCGGATCCCGGTCCAGTTCGGCCTGAACCGTCCGATACATTACATTGTTCCGGATGGCGCCAGATTCGTAAACAGTGGCCTGGCCGTGTAGCCGCCAGTTTATTCGTTTCTCCGGATTCCGGTAGAATACCACCACCTGAGGATTATTCGCCACGTTATCCAGGGCTGAGCGTTTGGCCCGCTCCCAATAGGCCAGAGTCTCCCGGTCAAAGACCAGGACGCTGCCTTTCATACTAATTTGGGGCCTGCCTTCTTTTGACGCGGTGCCCAAAAAGCACGGGCAGCCATCGGCATAAGCGTTGTCAATTAGCTGCCGCATCTCGTCATCAACGTAAATCATCGCTTGCTTACCAACCTGTCCTATCCAGCGTTACCTGCGGCCCTTTACCAGCGTTGAGGCGCCATTTGGGCTCTTATCCATCGAGATATAGTATAATGCGGACGTCAAACCCTTATGTGAAGTAGCCGTCCATGGCATGGCGGGATTAAAAACGTAAATAAACGCCACCGGTACAACCGGACCCCGCCCAAAAATCGCACCGATCAGGAACGGATTCAATCCATAGGAACGAAGATTTACGCGGGGGACCAGGCTACGGAAACTGGTCCCCGGTCCAAGTCACGGGAGAGTTTAGTGGTTAAGTTACTAGAAATACGTGACCTGCCCGAAGGAAACCAGTTGCAGTTGTTCCTTGATTCGGGAAGTGAACAACATGAAGCCCCTCCGGTTGATTTCCGAGACCCACTGGACGACTCAGACCGTCTGGAAATCGACTGGTACTTCCAGGAATATCTGGACCATCCATTTGGGCCGGCCAAGGCCCGCGCCGAGGCAGTGGAAGCCGGATTGAGAAACCTGGGGCGGCTGCTATTTGAAATAGTATTCGCAGGCAACGAACGGGCCCAGGAATTAATGGCTGTTGCAACGGCGGATGGCCTGGAAGGCTACCAATTAGCGGTGGTTTCGCCCCGGGCCGAGTTCCTGTCCGTACCCTGGGAATTGATGAACCAGCCGAATGTCGGTTACCTGGCCGCCAACCTGGCTTCTATCGTACGCCGTGTTGACGCCGGGCTTCTGCCCGCTTACGAGGGGACATTGGACACCGAGCAGCTTAACGTCTTGCTGGTGTGTCCTTCTCCTGAACCGGCAGGAATGGAAACGACATCTGCTACCGTTAGCCTGGCCACCGAAACGGTAAAGGCGCTGGAATCGTTGGACGTGCAGGTCGAGTTGGACTACCTTCGGCCACCAACCTTCGAGGCTTTGACTCAGGAGCTGGAACGAAGGCCCGCCTATTATCATGTGGTCCAATTCGATGGCATCCGGACCGGCAATGAATCCGGAGAATTGGTATTCGAGTCTGGGAATGGCAGTCCGGAAATGGTAACGGCCCACCGCCTGGCGGACGCTCTGGCCGCCGCCCAGGTTCCGGTAGCCTTGCTCATCGCCGGAGACCGAGACGCCCGTCAATCCGGAGCAACCCAAACCTGGACTTCACTGGGAGTCCAGGCCTGCCAGGACGGGTCGCCGTTTACCGTTAGCCTGCCCTATCACCTTCATGGGTCTCCGGTCGGTGAGCGGTTCCTGCATCGCTTCTATCAGGCTTTGGCCCGAGGCGAAGATGTAGCCGCTGCCCTGGCACAGGCTCGTAACGGGCTAATGGAAGAACCGCAGCGATCGACCTTAACCGGCCCGCAAGTGTTCTGGGACTGGATTACTCCGCGAGTGTTCCAATCGCGGCAATATGCCACCGCCAGGATAGAAGCCGAGCCGGTGAATCCCCTGGCCGCGCCGGTAATCCAAAACACGGCGGATACCGAGGATGAAGGCCAACTCCCCGCCTCCGGTCAATACGGGCTCATGGGACGCCAGGCCGAACTTGGCCGGATTGAGCGTATCTTCAGTTCCAGCCCGGTAGCGATTTTGTCCGGCAGCACCGGAGTAGGCAAGACCGAACTGGCCCTGGCCCTGGCCCGCCGCTTCCAAAAGACGGGACGGAAGGTAAGGCCGGGAGGCGTCTTTTATACCACGTTTCAGGCGGCACACCCCGCCGGCCTGGAACGCGTAGTACACGAGATTGGCACCGCCGTGGCCGGCTTGGACTTCGCCGATATGAACGCCGAGCAGCAAAGAAATTGGGTGGTGGAATACCTTAAGGAACAACCGTCCCTGCTTATCTGGGATGGGGTGGAAAGCATCGCCGGGTTTCCTCCAGGTGCGCCGGGGCTACTGGAAGAAGCGGAACAGGCGGAACTGGATTCGTTCCTCTCGGAAGTAACTACCGAAGGAACTAGCTGGGCTCTTCTTGCATCCCGAAACCGGGCCGAGGGCTGGGTCACGGCCCCCTACGCTCGATACGATTTGTCTGGTCTCAACCCCCTGGAACGCAGAGACTTGGCTGAGGCTATCCTGACAAAAGCTGCGGTGGAATCCGGCCGGGTCACTGAGGAAACTGTCGAGTTGCTGGACACAGTTGAAGGCCATCCCCTGGCATTGCAATTTGCCCTGCCGCTTTTGAAGGAGGTCCCGCCTTCGGTAATTCTTGGGGAGCTGCGAAGGGGAATGACCGAGTTTCCAGACGCCTCAGTGGAGGCTGGGCGTGACAATTTTCTGACCGTATTGATGGAATACGCGTGGAGCAAGATGTCCCACCGCAGCCGTCGGCACCTGCCCTTCCTGGCTCTGTTCCAACGGCGGGTTATGATGGACATTTTGACTCACATCACCCAGGAACCGGATTACCGAACGGCAATAGGCGAGGAACTGGGTTGGGGAGCCTGTCGTACGTTGCTCCGTTCCGCCCTGGCCGCCGGATTTCTGGAACCGGTTTCGCCCAGCGTGTACCAAATACATCCGGCCTTGCCCCGCTTCTTGGGCCTCAAGCTGGGGCAACAGGTTACGGCCAGTGTCATTGGACGCCTGGAGTCGGAATTCGTGCGGGTATATGCCGACACCGCCGATTATTTTATGGAATCCCTGTACGAGAATCAGGACTCAGGCGCGACCGCAGTATTGGCCGAAGAGGGCAACTTAAACCAGGCTTTGGGATTGGCATTGGAGGCCGGTCAGTGGGATAACGCTCAGTTGTTGGTTCAGCCCCTGGCTCAGGTTTACCGAATGCAAAAGCGAATTCCGGAGTTACGCCGGTTGCGGGGGCAATTGCTGGAGTCGGTCGGACAGAGCAGCGAAGAAGCTGAAGCCAAGGGTGCCATTGATTTATGGCTTTATCTGCTGGGCACCGATGTCAGCGAATCCGTAGAACTGGGAGACCTGCAACGGGCCGAAGAATTCAATCAATCCCTTGCCGACTATCTAACCGACCAACCAGGAGTGGAAACGGACCCGCGGGCCGCGTCGGTGTATCACCAATTCGGAGCAATTGCCCTGCTCCGGTGGCAGCTTGACCAGGCCGCCGGGTGGTTCCAACGTTCTATGGCAATTATCGAATCCGGGGAAGACCGGGCGGCTGTGGCCGATGACTATTACGCCCTGGGCCGGGTCAGGCAATACCAGCGTCTCTATACTGAAGCTAAGGACTGGTACGGCAAGGCCCTGGACATTCACCAGAGACTCCCGGATGAAGAAGAAATGGTCAAAGACTATCGGGCCCTGGGGCTGGTTACGCAGCTCAAGTTCGAGCACAAAGAGGCAGAAAGCTGGTATCACCGTGCCCGCGATATTGTGGAGGAGAACCGGGACGAGGAAACCGCCGTGCTGGTCTATCATGAACTGGGAACGGTTTGCCACGCCCAGTACTTATTCGACGAGGCTAAAAACTGGTACCAGCAAGCCCTAACCTTGAGCGACCGGCAGGGCAACGGCGCCCAAATGGCAATCGAGCTGCACCATTTGGGATTATTAGCCCAGGATCGGGGCATCCTTTTCGAAGAAGCGGAAGACTGGTACCTGGCCGCCCTGGAGCGTAAGGAAAACCTGGGCGACCGCCGCGGCGTCGGCGAAGAGTGTCGGCAGCTTGGAGTGCTGTTCCATGAACAAAAGCAGTACGAAACCGCCGAACACTGGTACCATCAAGCCCGGGAAGTATTTGAGGAACTCGGCGATGTCCAGAGAACCGCGCGCACCTACGGACAATTGGGGATGGTGGCCGAAGAACAGGAAAATCTTGTCGGCGCCCTGGAATGGGTGGCCCGTACTCATAAGCTGGTAATCGATTACGACCTGCCGGTGCTGGTGCAGGTTAAGGCCCACCTGGCCCGGCTGCGCGATAAATACGGTGAAGAATCCTTTAATCGCTGGTGGCAGGACTTCACCGGAGAAGAACCGCCGGCCGACCTGGAAGTGGACGCCAGCGGAATCCTGTAGCTTTTACCGAACAGTGAAATTGATCGGGGACGAAGAAATACCGCTAAATCACGCCTGCCCAAAGCATCCGGCGTGAAGTACGCGAGTAATTCAAACTTCAAGAAATCTCGCTCAAGTTGGAAGACTTGGGAAAGTTGCCCTGCCCGTTGAGATACCGTAAGTAGAGAGAGGTGGAATATGGCCGTAACCCGAGTAGAAATAACTTCTCGCACACCCTTCGCCCGGGGAGAATCCTTCGGCGATGTTGGCCCTTATGAACAATTGGACGGCGTTATCTATTTCGCCGTTGACCCGGAGCATCCGGCTAATTCAACGATAACCGACCTCACGCTGGCCCCCAGGAACGGGAATGGTCTGGTGGAGTTCTCATCGGACTTTCGTATTCTCCAGCCGGTTGACCCGGCCAGGGGGAGGCAACGGCTCTTCTTTGACATATTGAACCGAGGCCGAGGGCCGGCGATGCGCAACTTCAACAACGCCCCGGACCTGGCCCCGGATGTCCCATTGGAATCGGGCAATGGCTTTGTCATGCGGGAGGGATTTACCGTTGCCTGGTGCGGATGGCAGCACGATGCCCCGGACGTTCCAGGGGTATTGCGACTCTACGCTCCTGGCGCCCAAAATCCGGACGGCTCTCCAATTACCGGGAATCTGGTAGTCACCTTTGTCCCTACTGAAACGATTTACGAGCAATTTATTTCCGACCGAAACCACCGGCCTTACCCAGCCAACAACCTGGAGGACTGGGAATCGGTAATGACCGTACAGGAAAGTGAAGATGGCCCGGAGCAAATAATCCCCCGGGAGCAATGGTCCTTCGCCCGGCTGCAAGACGGGCGGGTGGTTCCCAACGCCTCCCATGTCTATATGGCCTCGGGATTTGAGCCGGGCAAAATCTACCAGGTCATTTACGCTACTACCGGAGCGCCAATCGTGGGTCTGGGTCTGCTGGCTACCCGTGACATGGCCTCGTTCCTGCGCTATGGCGCCAGCGACGCGGGCAATCCCTGTGCCGGAAACATCGTCCACGCCTACAGCTTTGGTTCGTCCCAGAGCGGCCGGTTCTTGCGCGACCTGATTTACTATGGCGTGAATCGCGACGAGGCCGATCTCCAGGTCTTTGACGGGTTGATTCCCCACGTGGCCGGAGCCAAACATGGCGAGTTCAATCAAAGGTTCGCCCAACCGTCCAGCCAGGCCAGCCGAAGCCCCAATAGCCAATTCCCCTTCAGCGACATTGATCAGACCGACCCGGAATCCGGCGTCACCGATGGTGTACTGTCCCGGGCTTCGGCTCAGGGGCCGTTGCCCAAAATTATGAATACCTACACCTCCTCCGAGTACTGGGCCGGCGCCGGTGCGATGGTGCATATTGACCTGACTGGCGCTCGTGACCTGGAGATTCCGGAAGCGGTGCGGGTCTATCACTTTGGCGGCGCCCAGCATTCCATAGGAACGCCAAATCTTCGAAAAGAAGACCCGACAAACGGGATGCACGGACAGCAAAACTTCAACTGCCTGGACTATCGTCCGATGCTCCGGGCCGCCCTGATTAATCTGGACCGCTGGGTGACTGATGGGCAGGAACCGCCGCCCAGCGCTCATCCGCGACTCGACTGCGGTACCGCCGTTGCGCCGGAAAACGTAGCCAACATCTTCAGAGCCATACCGGGAGTTAATTTCCCTGAACCGTTGCGAAGATTCTACCGGCTTGATTTTGGACCGGTGCCGGGGGTAGCGAGTAATGTTCCGGCAGTTATGGGAAAGCCTTTCCCCCTGCTGGTGCCTGCCGTTGACACCGACGGGAACGAGCTGGCCGGGGTCAGATTGCCGATGGTCACGGTTCCCTTGGCGGCCTATACCGGCTGGAACCTGCGCCATTCGCAAATCGGAGGCACCGGGCAAATCTTGTCTTCCGGCGGGTCCACCGGCGGCACGCTCATGGGCTCCGCAATACCTTTCCCGGCCACCAAAAAGGAAAGGGAAGAGACCGGAGACCCTCGAATGTCCATCGAGGAACGATATTCATCCCGGGAAGACTACCTGGCGCGCATTCAATCCGCCACGCAGGAACTAATCGCCCAGGGCTACCTGCTGCCCGAAGACCTGGAGGGGCTGGTAGAGCAAGCTGAAGGACATTACAACGAATTGAGAAACCGGGTCGGCGAACCTCAGGCCGCCGATGACTAGCGGCTAACGAGTCCCAAAAAATTGCCAGGCAACCGGCCGGGGTCAAGCAACGAACACCAGCCGGTGCAACCTGGCCGTTGGAGCGCAGACGAACTCGGCTATATCCCGATATTCCGGCCCAACATAAACATAGTAGTGGTAAGGCGGAGATATGGACCAAATCACCAAATTGGTAAGTGACTATTCCTGCCGGTTGACCTATGAAGACCTGGACCCTCAAACCGTGCATCAGGTTAAGCGTACAACTATCGATACGTTGGGCTGCGCGATGGGCGGCTACTTGTCGGAGCCGGCTAGAATCGCCCGCCAACTTGCCGGTTCGGTAACCGCTGCAAAACCGGCCCGGATACTTGGTACGCGGGACTCCAGTTCCCTGGATTTGGCCGCCTTTGCCAACGGAGTAATGACCCGATACCTGGACTGCAACGACTCCTATTTTTCGCCGGGCGGCGGTCATCCCAGCGACATGATTCCCGCTGCTCTGGCGGTGGCGGACCCTTTGAAAAGCGATGGCAAAGCGGTGATTACCGCGATAGCCTTGGCTTACGAGGTGTTCTGCCGCCTGTCGGATCAGGTTGTCACCGGAGATTTGGGCTGGGACCAGGGAATGTTCAGTATCGTTGGCGCCACCTGCGCCGCCGGCAAGCTGATGGGTCTGAGTCGGGAGCAAATGGGTCACGCCATTTCCCTGGCGATAGCGCCAAATTTGCCATTGGGAGTAACCCGAGTCGGCGAATTGTCCATGTGGAAAGGCTGCGCCACGGCAACCGCCACGCGGGCCGGGGTTTTTGCCACCCAATTGGCCGCTGAAGGAATGACCGGTCCTGCCGAGCCTTTTGAAGGAAGGCGTGGCCTCTGGGAGCAAGCCGGGGTCACCCAGCCGGTGGAGCTGGAAGAGTTCGGCGGTCAAAGACAGCCTTTCCTGATAAACGATACCACCTTCAAGTTTTACCCTTCCCAGATTCACACGCAGGCGCCTATTGGCCTGGCAATTGAGCTGCAACCTCAGGTTACCCTAGCCGACATTGAGGCGATCAAAGTCCAGACCTACAAGTCCGCGGTAAGCAGCCCGGCCACTGAACCGGAGAAGTGGGACCCTCAAACGCGCGAAACCGCCGACCACAGTATCCCCTTTCTGGTGGCCTTAGCCCTGCACGACGGCGCCGTCACTCCCGGCAGCTTCACCGCCGAACGTATCGCCGACCCCTCTATCCGGACTTTGATCGGCAAGACGACTCTGGAAGAAGGGCCGGACTTTACTCAGAAATACCCGGCGCAATACAACTGCCGGATAGAGGTTACCCTTGCCTCGGGAGCAACAGTAGCGGCTGCTACGTCTTACCCCAAAGGCCACCGCAAGAACCCGTTGGACGACGCAGAGGTGGAACGTAAGTTTCGCGACCTTGCCTCCCCGGTCATCACCGGGCAGCAGTGCCATAGAACAATGGAGCTGCTCTGGAATCTGGACTCTTTACCGAATCTGAACGAAGTCTTTAACAACCTGATTGTCTAGAGCGGGCAAGTTTATACGCCGAGAGCCTGGGTTCATGTGCCGGATAATCGGCAGAATTCGTACAGGAAGCCCATGCCCACCGGAAGATAATCAGCAACTTTGCCGGCTTAATCACCCTTAACCGGGAAGTTCCACCAACAATTATTTGGAATGTCGGATAACTAAACAATTAATGGATACACCCTCCTTATCAATTATGGATGCAAACGAACAACCGGATTTCCGCGAGATGTTTGCGCGGCAAGTAAGGCTCCCGGCGTCGGAGTTGGAGCTTGACCGGGCGGCCCTGTGCCTGGCCGGCGAAGAATACCCCGAGTTGGACATTGCTCATTATCTTGAGCGACTTGACGCCCTGGCCCAGGAGGTACGGGACGAAATCGGAAATACGCAGGAACAGGAGCCTATTTCAAAAGCTCTTAATTTTGTCCTGTTCGATCGCATCGGTTTCACCGGTAACCCGGATGACTATTACAACTCGGAAAATAGCTTCCTGCATCGCGTACTGGATACCCGGGTCGGGATACCAATAACCTTGTCGGTGCTGTACCTGGAAGTTGCCCGCCGGCTGGGGCTGAAGTGCTACGGAGTTGGAATGCCGGGCCACTTCCTGGTTGCCCTGGAGGAGCTGGACCTGTATCTCGACGCCTTCCATTCCGGCCGGCTGCTATCTGCCGGCGATTGCCGCCGCCTGGTTCAAGAAATGTTTGGGGCATCACTGAACTGGAGCGATGACTATTTGGCGCCCTGCGGAAACTACAGCATAATAACCAGGATGCTGACCAATTTGAAGCTCATCTATATCCGAGACCGGAACTACCGACGCGGCATCGGGGTCCTGGAAAGAATTACAATGATTGACCCGACGGCAGCATCGTTGTATAAAGAACTTGCCTGGTGTCAGATACGACTGAAGGACTACCGCGCGGCCATTCAATCATTGGAAACATATTTGCGGCAGGCCGACGCACCAGGGGACTCCGCTCAAGTAGCCGAACAGATCAAATCTTTGTGGACCGCTATTTCCCGGCTCAATTAGCAATCCGTCTTACGATGTTTAACGTAGAATCTAATGTATGGCCGTCCAACTCCTGCGCCTGGTCCTGGGAGATCCGAGGTGGTTGAATACCAGACCCTGGAGGACAATGAGCTAATATATCGAACTGCCACGGGAGAGGAACAAGCGCTGGAGGCTCTCTACAGTCGTTATTCGTCAGCTATATATTCCCTGTCCCGATATATGCTGCGGCAAGAGGCCGTGGCGGAAGAGGCAACCCAGGAGGTATTTCTCAACCTCTGGCTCAAGGCTTCCAGCTACAACCCGTCTCGGGGAGAGCCTCGAGCGTGGATTATGAGCGTAGCTCACCACAAGATTATTGACATCATAAGGTCGAGGCGCCGCGCCGCCGCAGTGGCCGACCCCAAAGAATACGAAACCCTGGATTTACTGCCCTCCGGCCAGATCCCAACTGACGCGGCAGCCGAGCAAAACCTGGAAGGAGAGAGGGTTCGCCGGGCCCTGGATAAACTTCCCCCGGCTCAACAAGAGGTTATTCTTCTTTCCTATTTTAAGGGATTATCCCAGTCCGAAATTGCAGCCCACCTGAACCAGCCCCTGGGTACGGTCAAAACTCGGGTCAGGCTGGCGATGCAAAAATTACGGGTCGAACTAGAACAAGATGACACCGAATAGCCAACAAAATCTATTCCATCCCTTCTATCACCCGGAGGCGGAGCTGGAGGCGTATGCCCTCGGCGGCCTGGAGGTGGAGGAGGCCATTTATGTAGAGTCTCATCTGGAGACTTGCTTTCATTGCAGCAGAACCCTGGCCGCAATGGAAGAGGCTGCCCTGGCTTTGGCTCAAGCGGCGCCCCAGCAGACTCCTTCCGTCCAGCTCCGAAACCGGATAATGGAAGCCGTAAATAGCTTGCCGCCGACGTTCATCCCGGAACCCAGCCAACCGACGCGGGCAGCGGTCAATGCCGAGCGCGCAACTGAGCAGTCCTTCGGAGCGAGATTCAATTTGGGTAACTTTGCTCTGCCGCTAGCCGCAACCCTGGTTGTTGGTCTGTTCACCGCCTCTCTCGTTATGAACCTCGTCACGTCCAATCGGCTGAATGACCTGGAACAGGAAAATTCGGTAGCCGGTGTTCGGTTGAATCAATTGGAGTTGGGCCATGCAACGGCCAACAACCGACTGGACCTTTTATCCTCAGGAAATTCCCAAACCACGGAAGCCCTTAGCCAGGTTATGGCAACCAGTTACTTATTGGCTAATCCAAACACCCGGCCGATGCGGCTTCAACCTATAAATGGAAACAGCGATTCGGAAGGATTGTTGCTAGTTACAAATGACGGACGAAAAGCGGTGCTAATGCTGGCAAATATGGAGCAACCCCCGCCGGCCCGCTCCTACCAGGTGTGGCTTTCCAAGAACGGCCAGCGAGTTCCCATGGGGCCGATCAACGTGGACTCCGCCGGGTGGGGTACCATGGATCTGCATCCGCCAGAGTCGCTGTACGGCTTTGACTGGGTGAACCTGACGATGGAAGAACCGATGATTGGTGAAACACCCACCGGCGAAATGGTGCTCCAGACCAGGATCGTCTCTCCCCCTTCTCGATAAACCAAAGGCGCGATAATCTACCGTCCCCCTAGGCAGCGTTGTCCATGCTATCAAAGAAAAGCGATGCAAACCCCTTTGCAGCATCCGCCAACCCGAATATTCCGGCGAAGGATGACGGATTGACCTGCGAAATCTGCGGCGCCCGTATGATCCAGCGGCAATGCAAAATCATCTGCCTTAATTGCGGATTCACCCGGGACTGTTCCGATCCATAAGTAAATGGCTCCGAGCCAGCGGGGGAAAGGCTGCTAATTCCATCCTTCACCTAGCCTCAGGTCCAGGCGCAGTTTTTGAAGACGTTCTCCCGGGCGTTTCTTGAACGGCAATGGATTGGACGCCGGGTTTATATCTGCTATACTCACTGTAATTCGATCCCTTCGGCAGCCAAAGTGAAGCGAACAAACCAGTTTTGGTCATTCCCCGGACGGCTGCTTCCGGAAAGAAGGGTGTCAAACAGCTTCTTTTAGGAGGAAGGCAAATGGGTATCCAGATTAAGGGAATCGGGCACATCGGCATCCTGGTATCCGATTTTGAACGGTCTTTCAAGTTCTACACCGAGGTCTTGGGTTGCAAGGTGACCAACCACCGCAAGCGTCCTAACGGCAGCGAAACCGCCTTCTTGCGCTTTGATGAGACGCATCATGACGTCGTAATCGCCACCGCCCCCGAGGGCGTTGACGTTTCCGATGCGGTACCCGCCGGCGCGCGCTTGGTCCAGCAGATCGCCTTCCAGGTGGAGAACCGGGACGAGTTCATGAGGGCGCTGGCCCACCTGCACACCAATGGGGTCAAGATCATCAACGGGCCGACTACCCACGGTATCGAGAGTGACGACAACATCTTCGGCAGCGGCAGCCGCTCCTTCTACTTCTGCGATCCTGACGGCAACCGTTTGGAGATTTTCACCGACGGCATGAAAGTTCCCAATGGCGAGCGTTTCCCCCGAGCCGAATACGCCGAGGCTCTGGAAGACTTCATGAAGACTCAGCGAGGCGTCACGGCGTAAACACTGTGTCCCTGGTCATATAGCCAAAAGAAAGGAGTCCCCGGTAACCGGGGACTCTCCTTTGTTTGTTCGATTAGGTTAACGCGTCCTTTAATAGAGGAAAGGCCACCAGTCGGGATAGTTTCTCAGCCGCAACCGGCGGAAAAACTGAGGATGGGTTTCCACCGCCAACCGCATTGCCTCGATGACCGGCCCGCGGATGGACTCGTGAGCATCCCGGGACGACCGAAGTTTGAAGAGATGGTAGCACTCCCTCAAGTTTAGCTTGGACAATGTCCTCCGATAATGGGCGTGGGTTGCCAGATATTGCGCCGTCACGGGTGAGAACTGAGCAACCCGCCGGTAACCGCCTTCCGCCAAGCCAATGACTTCCTGAAACTCCCCGGCCAGACCCGCAGCCTCGATCAATTCCGGCATCTTGAATCCCAAATCCACCGTCAACGGTTGGGGAAAGTAGGACTGCATCCGGTGCCGTTTGAACTCCCGGTAAGCGCCATAATCCATGACAAACTCGAAGGTGTAATCGACCAGTTCAAACTCCCGCACCGGCGCGTCGTGGTCGCCCAGATCATCAAGGCAGCCGTCAATTAACCGCTGTCTGGCTTCCGACTCCATTTCCTCAGCTTGGCGCCAGGCGGTCAGGTAGCCGGACGATGAGTTTCGAAAGAGGAGGGCGGCGACCAGCTTTTCCTCTGCCTGATTGTCCCAATGGGCCAGGCTTACCTTTATCTGGGGCGGCTCGCCCGGCACGTCAATCGCCAAAGGCAACTGCCAATTCTTTCGGAGGGTGGCTTCCAAATAGGTATTGCGGTCGGCGTACTTTATCAGGGTTGGAGTAATCTGGCGGCCTTGTTCTCGAAGGTCTTCCCCCAACAGGCGTTCTTCGGCAAGACCGGAGGACATCAGCTTGGAAATAGCATGCTCCAGCGACCTGGCATTGGCCGTCACTCCCACATTGGTCAGAGTGGCTGCCGGCAGCACCGAGCGGCAGCTATCGGTCGCCAACCGCCGCAGCCGCAGCTTATAAGCGCCGTCGCGTTCCCGGTCACCCTGACGCTCCGTGCGGCGCAGGTACTCCAGACAGCCCTCGATGAGTCTGAAGTAACCTCGAAACAGACCCCTCGCGGTCTCGATATAGAGCTGCCGCATATCCGGCTCGCTATCCAGTTCTTCCGGTATGTGGAAGCAGTCCTCCGGCATCACCTGGTAGCGGGAGGATTTTTCGGTATAGGAAGCCAGTCTGTTGTCTTCCAGAGTGTCGCAAGCCAGTCGAGAAACGTTCTCAACCGCCATATGCACCACGGCGTGTTCCGCCACCGACGCATGACCGTAACCCAGAACCCACCGCTCATTGAAATCGGCGGCCTTCTCCTGACTAACCTGCTCGGCGATTTCGTCAAACGGTTCGGCGCGCCGGGAAGTCATCGCAAAGGCCACCGCTATCTGTTCCTCGGACAAGGACCGACCGTCTAGCGGATATACTCGGCGAGGGTATGGAGCTACCATTGTGTCAACCAAAGTATAAAGTCCCTTCCCGAACAACATTAGGCGATTCAGGATTTCTACAACCTACATCAGCAAAGCAGGCTTCTGCCAATTTATGCGGGTTGCCCGGAACAATATTTGCCGCGCGCTACAACAACAGACTTACCGGGTTTTCCAGCAGTTGCTTGATCTCAACAAGGAACTGGGCCGCCTCGGCTCCGTCGGCAACCCGGTGGTCGGTTGAGAGAGTGGCCTTCATAACCTGACCGATTGCCAACTGACCGTCCCGAACCACCGGCTGCTCCTTGACCGTACCAACCGCCAGCACCGCCGCATGGGGCGGGAAGATGATTGCAGCAAAGCTGTCCACATCGTACATGCCCAGGTTGCTGACACTGAAGGTTGTGCCGCTGTACTCATCATTGCGCAGGGAGCCGCTGTTAGCCCGGGCAATCAAGTCTTTGCTGGCGGCGGCGATTTCCGCCAGGCTCTTACTTCCGCAATCACTTATGCCAGGAACAATCAGGCCCGCTTCCAGAGAGATGGCGATACCAATGTTGATGCCGGCGTTGAATTGCAGGTAGTCTTCCCGGAAGAAAGCGTTGAACTTGGGATGCCGACCCAAGGCGATGGCGCAGGCACGTACCACCAGGTCGTTGACGCTTACCCTACCCTCATTTGGTAGAACCTCGTTAATGTCGCGTCGAAGGCCCATGGCTTTACCCATGTCAACCTCGGCGGTGACGTAGAAGTGAGGAGCTTCGCGCTTGCTGTCGCCGGTGACCCGGGCGATTGTCTGACGCATTCGGGACAATTCAACCCGTTCCCCGGCTGCCTCGGTGGCGGTTTCAACAACTGTCCCAGTTACGTCTGACGTCGGAGCCACCGGAGTGTATTCCAGGATGTCCAGTTCGACGATGCGACCTTCCGGGCCGGTGCCGGTTACCTGGGCCAGGTCGATACCCCTCTCCCGGGCCAAACGGCGGGCGATCGGTGAGGAACGCACTCCCCCGGCGGGTATGGCCGCATCTTCATCCGAAACACCCGGCAACCGAGCAGCGGAAGCGTCAGCAGCGGCGAATTCCAGGATGTCCTGTTCTACGACCCGGCCGCCCGGACCGGTGCCGGTTACCCTGGCCGGATCGATGCCCTGCTCCCGCGCCAAACGGCGGGCAATGGGAGAAGCGCGCACCTCCCCATCCGGGCGGCTTGAAGCGGCGCCAGTAGCTAGGACGGTGATCTCCGCCGAATCGAGGGCGGCTGAAACTACGGAGGGGGCGTTTGTGATTGCAGTTGCAGTTTCTACCGTCATTCCTGCTGTAGCCGGGGCTATTTCTTCCCCCGGTTCTCCAATCACCGCAATTGCCTCACCGACCGGCACCGGCACCCCTTCCTGGGCCACCAGCCGATGCAGCACGCCGCCGGTGAAGGCCTCAAACTCCACCGTAGCCTTATCGGTCTCAATATCCGCAATTACTTCGCCGCGGGCTACTGCTTCTCCCTCTTTCTTATACCAGCGGACTACCGTGCCCTCTCGCATATCGTAGCCCATTTTGGGCATCACAATGGTGGTTGCCAAGACAGCCTCCTGCCGGAAATCCGGCAAAGCATTTAGTTCATCGCCAACCGGATACGGGCCAACGGTAGTTGATTTCGCGCTTCGTGAAAAGGACTCCTATAGAAGTTGGGGAATTTCCCCTGGATACCGGATCAACGGCTGGGCAAGGGAATCGCCAAGCCTGGCGGTCTTACGGGCCGACGCCCCTACATCGCCAGGTTTCCTTACATATGGATGGCCCGGCCTTCCACTGCCAGAGCCGCTTCCTTGATAATCTCCGAAATCGTCGGGTGGGCGTGGACCAACCAGCCCAGCTCCTGAGAAGTGCCTTCCAACAGCCTGGCCAGCGACAATTCACCCAACAGCTCGGTAACTTCCGGGCCGACCAGATGGCCGCCGAGTATTTCCCCATACCGGGAATCCACCACCAGCTTCACCATGCCGTCGGTTTCTCCCATTCCCAGAGCCTTGCCGTTGGCTTGAACATTAAACTTGCCAATTTTGACGTCATAGCCTTGTTCGAGCGCTTGGAATTCGGTCAAGCCAAAGCTGGCAATCTGCGGCTGGCAGTAAGTGGCCCGGGGCATCAAGGAATAGTCCAGCGGTTGGGTTTCCTGACCGGCAATACCATCCACTGCGGCAGTACCTTGCGCGGAGGCCACGTGCGCCAGCGGCAGCTTTCCGGTTACATCGCCAATGGCGTACACCCCGGGAACGTTGGTTGCCATTGATTCGTCTATTTGGATATAGCCGGCCTCAGTTGCCACGCCCAGCTCTTCCAGTCCCAGACCTTCGCTATTCGGCTGGATGCCAATAGCTACCAACACTTTATCGCAAGCAAGGGATTGCTCGACTCCGTCCTGGTCAATGGAGACAGTCAGACCATCGGGGCTTTCCCGCACTCCGGTAACACCGGCGCCGGTTATCACCTTAATCTTGTGACGTCGCGTAAAGGAACGCTGCAACTGTTGGCTGATTTCCTCGTCTTCGCTGGGCACCAGGCGTGGCAGTAGTTCCACTACCGTCACATCCACCCCATACATCCGATAAAGGTAGGCAAACTCTACGCCAATGGCGCCCCCGCCGACGATAACTATTGACTTGGGAAGTTCGCCCAGAACAATGGCTTGTTTGCTGGTGATAACCTTTTCCTCGTCGACCGGCAGGGGAGGAATACTGCGAGGCCGAGCGCCGGTAGCGATGATAATATTCCCGGCCTGGAGCCGCCGTCCGTCCGGCGCGACTTCCACCACTCCATCGCCTTTGAGGGTAGCTTCGCCGGCGATATGGTCCACGTTGTTCTTTCGGAGTAGGTAGGTCACGCCCCGAACGTTGCGGCCCACTACCTTACGGCTGCGGTCTATGGCGGCGGAAAAGTCGGCGGAAAAGTTGTCGAATTTCAAGCCGAACTCTTCGGCGCGATTTATGTAGGACAGGATTTCGGCGTTTTTTAGCAGCGCCTTGCTGGGAATACAGCCCCAGTTCAGACAGACACCTCCCAGCGCATCCCGCTCCACGATAGCCGTTTTGAGTCCCAACTGGCCGGCTCGAATCGCCGCTACGTAACCCCCCGGACCGGCTCCAATCACCACTAGATCGTACCGGTCGTTTTCCTCTGCCATTTCCACCTTCTTTTCAACGCTGGATTGCTCCGATTATACAGAGCGGGATACCTGGTCACAAGTTAGCCAACGGTTAGGAATTGCCAACGTTCGTGTATCAGCCTCCACTACGCCTCGCTTCGGATGGCAATCCGCTCGGGACATTGTAACCGGCCGGTGTTGTTGTTATCATTGAAGTCAGGTTACGTTGCTCCGTATGATACGAAGGAGGCGATATGGGTTTCGGGTCAATCGGGTTGCCCCAGGTTCTGATTGTCTTGCTGGTAATCCTGCTAATTTTCGGCGCCAAGCGACTCCCGGAAATTGGCGCCTCTCTGGGCAAGGGTATTCGGACGTTTAAGAGTTCGGTAACCGGCGAGGATGAAGTCAGCCAGGCGGAGCAGAAGAATGCGCCCCCGAGAAGGGGAGACGAAGAGCGGTAAGCAAACCTGGACCACGAAACGCGCAGCCTCACCAGAGGGACGGTTGGATTAACCGTCCTTTTTTGGTGGCTTTGTGTCAATTTAATCGCTGCCGGATAGAGGAACTATACTTTCCCGACTCCGGCGACGGGCTCGCCCGGCCAGCCAAGCCAGGAATATACCCAGCTCATACAGGGCCAACAGCGGGGCCGCCACCAGCGTCTGGTTTATTGGGTCGAAGGTAGGGGTTATTACCGCTCCCAAAATAAATGCCACCACAACCCAGTACTTGCGGAACCGGGAATACATCCGGGAAGTAAGAATCCCCAGTTGTGCCAGAAGATACATAATAACCGGAGTCTCGAAGGCCAGCCCCATCCATAAGATCAGCCGTATCATGACATCCACCAGATTGCTAATCTTAATCAACGGTTCAGCCACACCGCCGCCAAAAGTCAGCAGGAAGGGCAAGGCACGGGGCGTGAGGACAAAATAGGCAAAGGCCACTCCACAAAGGAAGGCCAGCATCGCCCCCGGCATAAACAGAAACAAATACCGCCGCTCCCCGGGACTCAATCCCGGCGCCACAAACCGAACGACCTGATAAAGTATCACTGGCAATGCCAGAACAAATCCCGTGACCAAGGAAACTTTCACGCTGGTAGAGAGTAGCTCTGTCACCTGGGTGGCGATCAATATAACCCCGGCCCCATCGTTCAGTTCCAGGGTCGGCCGTTTCAACAGCTCGACGATGTCGGCCCAAAACAGGAACGCGACCATCGCCCCGATCAATATGGCTGCGACCGAAATCAAGACGCGGCGGCGGAGCTCGTTCAGGTGCTCCATGAGCGTCAGTTCACGGCTGCTGCTCATTTACCCCTCCGGGACCGGTTGTAGGAACCGCCTGGGTCGGGGTTGGCGGGGGTTCCGGCGCCTTTGGTGGATTCGGATTTTCCGAGGCAACCGGACTTTCGGTGTTCAAGTTCACCGCGGCGGACATATCGTTAACCGACTTACGCAGGTCGCCCAGCAACTTCCCCGTCGAACGGGCCATCTGAATTGTCTTTGCCGGCCCCATGACCAAAAAGGTCACCAGAAAAATTACCGCAAGTTCCAGGAAACCCATCCCAAACAGATTCATTGCGGCCCGCCTGCGCCTTTTCGAAAAGGACACTCGGTAATACAGCCGTCACCCACAGTCGCCGGCAAACCCGAAGGCTTCGGGTAACCCAACTCTTCCAGCATCTCAAGGAGTCGGCAAAGGGGCAAACCCACCACGTTGGAATAACAGCCGGACTTAAGCTGGGCCGGTCGGAATTCCCGGTCCTGTACGGCATAGGCCCCAGCCTTATCCATTGGAACACCGGATTCAATAGAAGCCTCCATTTCGGCGTCGGAAAAATCACGCATCACGATATCGGCGGTCATGCTATCGGTCAAGGAACGTCCGGTACTAACATTTTTTACCGTCAATCCGGTGGTGACTTGATGCTCGGTGCCGCGCAATTCCATTAACATTTCCCGGGCTTCCGCCTGGTCCTTCGGCTTGCCAATGGCCCGGCCATTCAGCACCACCACACTGTCCGCCCCAACAACGAAGCCGTCCGATAGCTGTTCAGCCACCGTGTTAGCCTTATCCTGGGACAATCGCTGCACCATTTCCTGGGGTGATTCGCCGGGAATAGGCTCTTCAGGAGCGTTGGAAGGAATGACCCTGAAATCCAAGCCCAATTCGGTCAGCAATTCCCGGCGGCGCGGCGACGCCGAGGCCAGGACCAGAGATGGCGAGGCAGCGGAATTATTCCTGGTCAGCACGGCAACGCTTTCCACGTGGTGGGTTTGGGGGAACATATCCAGGGGCTGGATTCGATCAATGGAGTAGTGGCCATCACAGAGAATCTTCAAATCTCGGCCCAGGGTTTCCGGGTCGCAAGATACATAGACCAACCGGGGCGGATTAAGGCGGATAATGCGATGCAGCGCCTCGGCCTGACACCCGGCCCGGGGCGGGTCCAGGAGGACTACATCAGGCGGTTCGGCCAGTCCGGCTACTTCGGCCATCACGTCTTCAGTTTTGCCCAAGAGAAACTCCACATTGTCCAGTCCGGCGGCGTTCTCCCTGGCGTCGGCAACGGCGGCAGAAGACTCCTCCACGGCATAAACTTTTTTCACGTAGGGAGCCAACAATATTGCAAAGGTGCCGACCCCGGTATAGGCATCCAGCAATATCTCGTTGCCTGCGAGGTCGAGAGCTTCGCGGACTACCTGGACCAACCGGCCTGCCTGCTCAATATTGACCTGAAAAAAGGAGGGTGAGGCTACCCGGAACTTTCGTCCACCGACCGATTCCAGGTAGTGCTTCTGTCCGGTGGGGATGGCAATCGCCGGATTTTTCAACGTCGGCTGGACCAGAAAATCGCCGGTTTCTTTCCCCGCCCGTATTGCGAGTTGAGTAGTTTCCCCGCACTTATCCTGCAACTCGTCCAGTAGCCGGTTTACTCCTGCGTGCATCAGCATACAGCGGTCAATTTGGACAAACCTGCGGGTTTCCCGATTTACAAATCCCAGTCCTCCTTCCAGACCTACGGTAAACCGGGCATGGTTGCGGTAGCCGTATTGTTCCGGCGATGCCAAAACCGGCAGGACCGGAGCATCGCGAAATCCGCCCACCCGTTCTAGCGCGTCAATCACCTTGGCTTGTTTAGCCTGCAATTGGGCCGGATAGCTCAAGTGCTGCCACTGGCACCCGGTACAATCGCCGTAGTAGCTGCAAGGAGGCGCAACTCGGTCGGCGGATGCTTCCAGAACTTCCACGACCCGGGCGGCCACATACTTCCTTCGAACCCGAATAACTTCGGCAACCACCCGCTCCCCCGGAATGCCGCCGAGGACAAAGACCTCCTGCTCGTTGTGGTAGGCCATAGCCTCGCCCAACCGTCCCCATGCTACGAGGGACAGGTTTAGAAGCTGACCCCCGACAATTTTCTGTTCGCTCAATGGCCCTCCATATCTATAGCAATACTATAATGCAAGGCCGGGCATTATCCAAGAAGGCGGGCTTTTCCGGAGAACCAGAACACTGAAAGCGCGGTCAAGCAGGCCTTGCCAATAATGGGCGGCGGGATACAAACTGCCAGTGCCCAGGGAGTCCTTAACGGGACAATTCGGTGTTGACCCAAAAGGCCTCTAGGTATAAACTGGCTTCAAAGGCGTTGCGACTTGTTCCTGAAGCGTTGGGAATTGATCGTAGCAAATAAATGTGGAAAGCTTGCTTTCCCTGGAGGATTAGATGCCGGAACCTGTGGAAGTTACCGAAAGTACTTGGGAAGAGCAAGTCGAAGGCTCCGATTTGCCGGTGCTGGTGGACTTTTGGGCCGAATGGTGTGGACCTTGCAAAATGATTGCCCCGGCGGTTCATGATCTCGCCCTGGAATATGACGGCAAGCTCAACGTTGCCAAATTGGATGTGGACAGCAACCCCAACATCGCAATGAAGTTTGGTGTCCGCAGTATCCCGGCGCTGATTTTCTTCAAGGACGGGAAGCCGGTGGACCAGGTTATTGGCGCGCTCCCCAAAGGCGCTTTAAAACGTAAGATTGACTCGGTCCTGCAGGAAGGCTAACCGGTACCGCCGGCATTGAGGGAGTGGATGGGGCCCGGTGGCTCTTGCGGACTTCAAATCCGTTATGCCTTGTGACGAGCGGGGTAGGTGGGTTCGACTCCCTCGCACTCCCGCCAATAAGACGATATTCCGGGTGAACCCAGTCAAGCTTAACTGCCCACACTTAAGCCAAGAAAGGGCCTGAACGGTTATGTAAACCGAATCCGGGCCCCTTCTTTTGCGGTTCCGTTTCTCGTCCGAGTTAACTCCCAGACCGGGCTTTCCCTATCCGGCTACCGGCTCGGCAAACTCGGCTTTTGCCCGTACTCTCCAAAACCTGACAATGGGGTCAAACAAAAACGAGCTAACTTTAGTTGGGCCAAAAGCTGGGCCAAACTTAGGATACTCTGAATAAGTCATAAAACGCCAAGGTCTTCACCCCGTCGTTCTTGCGTAAGCAAGAACCTGAAACGTTGTGAACCGAGGTTCCTGCCTTCGCAGGAACGACGGGTAGGGATAAACACCCAGGTCACGGACTTATTCAGAGGTTCCCTAAGTTGTAAGGCCCTCAAGCTCCCGAAGACGGTCAATTTCCTCACCGATGTACGCAATTCCTTCGGTATCCGGATTCCGCAGTGCGTTCAAAACCCGCTCACCGGAAAGCGGCAGTTCCCGAATCCGCACTCCCACCGCGTCGTATATGGCGTTGGCAATGGCTGCCGGTGGGCCAAAACCGGGCGGTTCCGCCACTGCCCGGGCTCCAAATGGCCCATCTTCAGAAGGCACTCGGACCAGAATGGTCTCAAGTTCGGGCAAGTCCAGGGCCAGGGGCATCAAATAACTGGCAAAGGACGGATTGCGAACGGCTCCGGTTTGAGGGTCAAATTGCATATCCTCGGTCAATGCCCGGCCAATTCCCTGAACCGCGCCGCCCTCCAATTGGCCCTCCACTGCCATGGGGTTGATGGCAACGCCCACGTCCTGGCATTGCACGTACCTGGTCAGCTTAACCTGCCCGGTCGCCTTATCTACCACCACCTCCGCCGCCTGGGTACTGAATACCGGAGCATAGGGCATGGTGGACAGCGAGGCGTTTCCGACGATGGGACCGGTTCGGGAGTTTAGACTCATGGCAGCCAATCGGCTCAGGGTCAATCCTTGAGGCGGATTGTCTTGTACGTAAACCTGCCCATCGGCGCAGACCAGGGCATCTGTCGGCACTCCCAACCGGTCGGCAGCCAGGGCCAGCAGCTTATCGCGAACATCCTGAGCCGCCATTTCCACTGCTTTGCCCTGGCTGTAAACGATACGGCTGCCTCCGCTGGGGCCGGTAAATGGGGCCAGATCGGTATCCCGTTTGGCTACGATGACCTGCTCAATGCCGATACCCAAGGCTTCTGCCGCAATGGACGCCAGGGAAGTATCGCTGCCGGAAATGTCAACCGAGCCGGTAAGCAGGCTGACCGTTCCATCCTCGTTGACGCTGATCGAGGCAGTTGAAGGGCCGCTGCCGCTGCGCCATTCACAGAGGGCAATCCCTACACCGTGGCCCTCCGGCAGTTCCTTAGGCAGGCCCAACCGCTCCTTTATCGCCATCAAAGTCTCCTCCAGACCGTTCCTGGGTACCACCGACCCATTGACGGCAGTATCTCCTTCCTTGATCGCGTTTTGCAGCCGAAATTCCAAGGGGTCAATTCCCAGCTTGTGGGCGATAATGTCCATGTGGGATTCCACGGCGAAGGTCATGTCCGCCACGCCCGAGGCACGATAAGAGCCAACGTAAATCTTGTTTGTGTAGGCCCCATAGGAACGCAGCCGGAAGTTGGGAATGTTGTAGGCGCCCAAGCCGTGGCCGATGCCGGAGTTGGGACCGGCGCCCAAATAGGCTCCAACGTCAAATATGGAGAAAGCCTCCCGCGCCCCAATGGTTCCATCCCGGTTTACGCCGGTTTTCAGGTAGTTGGTTACCGGATGGCGAGGGCCGTTGAGGGTGAACACTTCCTCCCGGGTGTTGACCAGCTTTACCGGACGACCGATTTTCATCGCCAGAAGCGCCGGGAAGGCCTCAAATGCCAACCGCAGTTTGGCCCCAAATCCGCCGCCCATTTCCATTGCGATAATCTTGATGTTGGACAACGGTATCCCCAGCACCTGCGCCAGTTGCGCTCTTACTTGATACGGCCCCTGGGTGGAGGCCCAAACGGTTAGGCGGCCGTTGGGTTCCAGGCTGGCGACGCAAGCCATCGGCTCCAGGAACCCCTGATTGATACCCTGGGAACGAAAGGTATCCTCAAATACGAAGTCGGCATCCCGGAAACCCTGCTCTACGTCGCCGCGGTCAGCGTCCAACAGAGTGCAAATGTTGCCGCCCTCCAGGGTAAAGCCATAGCCTTCAAAACTTTCCTGGTCGGGATGCACCGAAGGCGCTCCCGGCTTGAGCGCGTCAAGGGGGGCCACCACCGCTTCCAGGTCTTCATACTCCACTTCAATCAGACCGACCGCTTCCTGGGCGGTCAGTTCATCGTCGGCAGCGACGGCGGCAACCGGCTCACCGACATAATAGACTTCATCCCGAGCCATTATGTACCGGTCTTTAAGCGCTCCGGACCCGAAGTGCACATCCGGAAAGTCCCGCCCGGTGATAATCCCGCGTACCCCGGGCAGGGCTTCCGCCTTTGACGTATCCAAGTTGACTATTCGGGCGTGGCTTCGGGGGCTGGAAAGAATCTTGCAAAGGACCATACCCGGCAAGTAAACATCGGCGGCATAGGTGGCCCTTCCGGTGACTTTTTCCCAGGCATCAATGCGGGGGTGGTTCTGTTCCAGGACTTTGAAGTCTGGCATCTTGATTCTCCCTTAATCGGCGTTCAGTCCAGGCGGACATAGTTGAAAGGGTACCATTGAGAAAGTAACTTGGGGCGCGATTGAATAGAGAGAGTTCCGGTATCCGGGGTTACCCGGCATTCTCTCGCATTTGCGCCGCGGCCAGCATAATGGCCTCGGTTACCTTGGTATAGCCGGTGCAGCGGCACAAGTTGCCGCCAATGGCAAACTTGACCTCTTCCTCGGTCGGTTGCGGGTTCTCTTGCAGGAGACCAACGGCGGCCATAATTAAGCCTGGGGTGCAAAAGCCGCACTGCAAGCCCCCGCGTTCAACAAAAGCCTCCTGTACCGGGTGCAGCGACTGCGGGGTAGCCAAACCTTCGATAGTAGTCACTTCCGCGTCACGCGCGCTGTGGGCCAACACCAGGCAGGACGTAACCGGCCTGCCATTGAGGATAACGGTGCAGGCGCCGCAGTCTCCCTCGTCGCAGCCCTTCTTGGCGCCGGTGAGTTCCAAAACGTCCCGCAACGTATCCAGTAGTGAATAGTAGGGTTCTACGTAGATTTGGCGTAGTTGCCCGTTAACGGTTAATTGCAGCGGCTTCTTCGTAACCACCAATCCCCCCGAATGAATCTGATTTCAGGTTTCAACTGATTTGATTTAATTTACCATCCACTGAATAAGTCCGTGACTTGGGTGTTTATCTCTACCCGTCGTTCCTGCGAAGGCAGGAACGACGGGTAGAGAGCGCTTGCGTTCAATAACTTACTCAGAGCATCCCTAAAAGGCAGTCTGAACCGCCAGGCGGCGCTGTTCTTCGTAAGAAATCGGTACGCGGCAGGCCATCTCGAAGGCCCGTTCCAGAGTGCGATGGGCCAGGGCTTCCACTATGATTTTGCGATAGCCTGCCGAACCTCGAACATCGTCGATCGGGCTAGCCAGCTTCTGCGCCTCGAGGGCCGCCTCCCTCAACAACTCCGGAGTAACCATTTCTCCACGGAGTAATTCTTCAGCCGCATGGGCCCGGATTGGTGTAGGAGCAACTGCGCCCAAGGCAATACGGGCGTCCCGACAGGTCCTTCCGTCCGATTCCAGGGAAATCACCGAGGCCACCCCAACGGTGGCGATGTCCATTGCCCCGCGGGGACTATGCTTGATGTAGAGCGAGCCGGAATTAGGCAGCGGCGGCGGCAAGGTTAACTCGGTCAAGATTTCCCCCAATCCCAGCGTCGTACTCCCCGGCCCACGGAATAATTCAGTCAAAGGCGCAGCGCGCTCCCCGTCCGGGCCGACAATCTTGCATTGGGCCTCAAAGGCCAACAGCGCCGGCAGAATATCTCCGGCTGGGGAGGCGTTACAGACGTTGCCACCGACAGTAGCAAGATTGCGCACCTGCACGCCGGCGAAAGAAGTGGCTCCGGTAGCCAATGCCGCGTATCTCCTTCGCACCTCCGGGTGGGTCTCAATGGCCTGCACCGTTGCCAGAGTCCCCAGGCGCAAGCCATTTCTGGGGCTGTACCGGATACGGTCCAAGCCCGGAATGGACTTGATGCTTATAACGTGGCGTGGCTGCCAGGCTCCCTGTCGCCACCGTATGAGGAAATCGGTGCTGCCGGCAACGATTCTTGCGGCCTTTGCCCCGCCGGTCGCATCGTCTCCATAACGCTGCAACAGCGAAACGGCCTGGCGAATGCTGCGGGCTTCCAGGTAATCAAATCGCGCCATTAGGGAAACTCCTGGCAAGCTATTTTGCGCTGAACCGACGAATCAGTCCGAAGCTGCAATTTCGGGGATCCGGATAATGAGCGGCTAAAAGGGCTGCGGCAATTATAAGCGGGCCGCAAAATGCCGGTCAACAACCCGGGGTTTACAGCCGGAATCAACCACAGCACTTGGCGCCGAAAAATGGATTGATTTAATCGATCTCCGTTATGGGGCAAAGATACTGCCGCCAGCTTTGGCTGTGCCGGTTTGACTCCTTATTGCCACCGCTTTTCCAGTCTGTTAACCTTAGCTCCACAATCGGCGGCAGACTGGCAGCTTCCAATCTTCCACTTCCTGAAGATGTTAATCGCTGATAGCCGCATAGTTTAACAGGTACTGATTCCGAGGTGGCATTGACTCAATCCCCTCAAATCCAGGCATCCCTGTTTGTTACCTGCATTGTTGATCAGCTTTATCCCCAAGTAGGGGTCAGCGTGGTCAACGTACTGCGGCGGCTGGGCGTTGCGGTGGATTTTCCGGCGGACCAAACCTGCTGCGGGCAGCCCCTGTACAACTCGGGATTTACCCGTAAGGCTCGGCAATTGGCCGAACGGGTGCTTCGAAGCTTTGAAGGAAACCGGTACGTCGTCGTTCCCTCCGGCTCCTGTGCTGCCATGTTTCGCGTATTTTACCGGGATTTGTTCGCCGGCGACCCGATACTTGAAGCCAAAGCCCGGCAATTGGGAGACCGAGTGTATGAGTTCTCCGAGTTCTTGATCAAAGTGGTCGGCGTAACCGACTTGGGGGCAGCTTACCGGACTACCGCAACGTACCATTCGAGTTGCCACCTGCTCCGGGAGCTGGAGGTTCGGGAGGAACCGGTACAACTGCTGAACAAAATTTCCGGCCTGGAGCTTGCCCCGTTGCCTCAATCCGATTCTTGCTGCGGCTTCGGGGGCGCTTTCTCCGTTAAGTACCCCCATATTTCCGAGGGAATGCTGGAGGACAAAATTGCTAACATCCGAGCCACCGGAGCCGAAACCCTGGTATCCTGCGATATGAGCTGCCTGATGCACATTGGCGGAGGCCTGAGCCGTCAGGGAGATTCAGTGAACGTCCGCCATATCGCGCAAGTATTGGACGGGGAGGCCTCCGTTGGCTGAGATTAAGACGCGCGACTTCCTTGCCGCCTCAGCGCAGGCAATGCAAAACCCGACGCTGCGCCGAGCTTTGCGCAATGTTGGCACTGGGTTCAACGGCGCCCGGCTGGAGGCAATAGACGAGGTTAGCCCCCAAGTCTGGGAAGAGTGGCGTGAGGAGGCCCGGAGTATCAAGGTCCATGCCCTGGACCACTTGGACTACTATCTGGAAATGCTCCACGACAAGGTTACCGAGGCCGGCGGTCAGGTCCACTTTGCAACGGATGCGGCCCAAGCCAATGAAATTGTCGCCGAACTGGCCCGCTCCCGTCAGGTCAAGCTGGCTACCAAGAGCAAATCCATGGTTTCCGAAGAACTTGATTTGAACCGAACCCTGGAAGGGGTCGGCGTCGAGGTATTCGAAACCGACTTGGGTGAATACATCATCCAACTGGCTGAAGAAACTCCCTCCCACCTGGTGGCTCCGGCCTTGCATAAGACCAAGGAACAGGTGGCCGAACTGTTCAACCGCAAACTGGGGGTGCCCCTGACCGACGACATTGAAGAAATGGCGCGGGTAGCCCGCGAAACCCTGCGTGAAAAGTTCTTTAATGCCGACCTGGGCATCAGCGGGGCCAACTTTGTGGTAGCCGAAACCGGGACCCTGGTGATTATCACTAATGAAGGAAACGGGCGCCTTTGCACTTCGGCACCCAGAATACACATCGGCATCACCGGCATGGAGAAAGTTATCCCCTCGGTGCAGGACTTGGCCGTTTTTCTGCGCCTGCTGCCCCGCTCGGCCACCGGGCAGCGCATTACCAGCTACGTCAGCATGGTCAGCGGCCCTCGCCGCAACGAAGACGAAGACGGCCCGGAGGAGTTTCACCTGGTGCTGGTGGACAACGGACGTTCCAAGCTGCTGGCCGACCCCGAGCTCCGCGAGTCCCTTTACTGCATTCGCTGCGGAGCCTGCTTGAACATTTGCCCGGTGTACCAGAAGATCGGCGGCCACGCCTACGGATGGGTCTATCCGGGGCCAATTGGCGCCATCATTTCCCCCACCCTGGTAGGACTGGATCAAGCCAAAGACTTGCCTCAAGCCTCAAGTCTTTGCGGAGCCTGTCGTGAAGTCTGCCCGGTCAAGATCAACATACCCCGTATGCTGCTGCATCTGCGCCACAAGATAGTGGAAACCCCGGAAGGCGAGGAAAAATCGGCTAACGGCGTTGAAAACCTGGCCGCCAAGGGCTACACCTGGCTGATGAGCAATCCAACCGCCCTAACCACCGCCAGCAAAATAGGCCGTGTCGCCCAGAAACCCTTCGCCGGTAAAGGCAAGATTGAAAAACTGCCCCTTTCCTTGTTATCCCAGTGGACTGCGGCCCGGGACTTGCCCCTATTGCCCAGCCGCACTTTCCGGGAAATCTGGGCGCAGGAACTGCAGCAGGATTTGACAAGGCACACGCCACAAGCAAACCCGCAGTCCCCCGGAGATTCAACGGGCGCCGGCGGGGCCGGGGAAACGGATTAAAGGATGGTAACCCCTTCGCAGCCCTCATTGGGAATGCCCAAGGACGAGTTTCTGGCCGGTGTGCGCCGGAGCCTGGGCCGCACTGCGCCTTCCGAACCGTCCGGGCCGGAAATTCCCTACCATCGGTTGACCGAGACCCTTCCCGATCTGGAAGCGCAGGCGGAGGCTGCTTGGCAGCGGATTGAGGCTGGCCGGCCAGCCCTGGTTGACCGGCTTGAGGCAACGGCTCAACTCCGGGGTTGGCAGGTCTTCCGAACCCTTGACCCGGAGGAGGCAATCGGCTACATCGCATCGCTGGCAAAGGAACGAGGCGCCGCACAAATAGCCCGCTCGAATCAGGCAGCGTTAAGTGAGTTGCCGTTGGACAATGCCCTGGAGAACTTGGGTATTTCCACAGTCACAATAGCGAGAGACGAGGAGCATTCCCGGGAATATCTGCGGGGGCAAATAATCCGGTCCGACATCGGCGTCACCGGCGCAGATTATGCCGTGGCTGAAACCGGATCAATAGTGGTACTGCCGCGTAAGGGGCTAAGCCGACTGGTATCGGTGGTGCCGCCGATTCATCTGGCCCTGGTACGGGCCCAGGATGTGGTGGAGAGTCTGGACGACGTGTTCTTGCTTCGCCGACTGGAGTATTACCAAAACGACAGCGACATGGGCAGCTATTTGAATTTTATCACCGGTCCCAGCCGCACGGCGGACATTGAGCAGACGCTGGTCGTCGGAGTTCACGGTCCAAAAGAAGTCCACATGGTGCTGTTAGGCTAGTCAGATATTCGCTAGCGCCAGAATGCCGTTAGGCGGCCGCAATTGAGCCAAAGGAGCGAACCCAATGCCAGTGCGAATAGGGTTTACCAAGTACCGCAAACAGATTCTGGAAAGGGAACTGGAGAACATTACCGGCTTGTTGCCGCAGCTTGGCGTGGAAAAGGTAATTTTGTTTGGCGACATGGTCGCCGACAACATCGCTCCGGACAGCCGAATTGACTTGATCGTGGTACAGAATACCGACTCGACCTTCGGGCGGCGGGCCGACTTTTTCTCCTATCACTTGAGCAGTTTTGCGGCGGTGGATTGTCAGGTATATACGCCGGAAGAATTTGAGCAGTTGGAAAACACTTTGCCGGCGCTATATGCCGCATCAACAAAAGGACGAGTGATTTATAGTGCCTGACCATTTGGCCGAAGGCGCTCGCTGGCTCCGCCAGGCCGAGCAGGATCTCAAGGACGCTCAGTTTAATCGAGAAGGGTCGAGGTTTAACTTGGCGTGTTTCCTCTGCCAGCAGGCGGCGGAAAAGGCGGTCAAGGCTTATCTGTATCACCGCGGCGCCGAAGATGTTTGGGGACACTCTCTTATTGACCTATGCGAGGACGCCAAGATTTTTGAAATGTTCTTCGATACGGTCAAAAGCGAGGCGCGGCAACTCGACAAGTATTACGAAATTACCCGCTACCCCGGCTATCTGCCCGGCGGCATTTGCTCCGAAGCCTTCGATGATGATGACGCCGAGCGCGCTCTATACCTGGGAAATACGGTGGTGGACTTCGTCAAGGAGCGACTGGAGTAACCGCCGTTCCTTCTTCTTCCTTATTACCCTGGTTGACTTACCCGCAACAGGCGAATGGTGCGTTCCGCCGCACCTTCCAGCAGCTCCTCGGTTCGGGCTAAGCTTCGTTCAAAGCTCATCGGGCGGTCTGCGATGCAAACCACTCCCGCAATTCCATGGTTATAAAGCTCCTCATAACCGTCGCCCAGACTGCCGGCCAGGATGATCGTCGGCACACCATAAGCGCCGGCTTTCCGGGCAACGCCAACCGGGGACTTATCGTAGATTGTTGATAAGTCGGCCCGACCCTCTCCGGTAATGACCAAGTCCGCTCCCCGAACGTGTTCATCAAAATTAAGCACCTCGCAAACCATATCGATGCCGGATTGAAGCCGGGCGCCGGTAAAAGCCAGCAGTCCGGCTCCGAGGCCACCGGCCGCCCCGGCGCCGGGCCATTCCTCGTTAAGAAAATCTATCCCCAGGTCCTGCTGCACTACTCGCGCAAAATTAGCCAGGGCCGCGTCCAACTCGGCAACCGTTTCCGGTGAAGCTCCCTTTTGCGGTCCATATATCGCCGACGCTCCCGAAGGGCCGCACAGGGGATTGGTAACGTCGGTCGCCCCAATGATGGTAACTTCCTTTAGCGCCGGATTCAGGTTGGCGATGTCAACGTGGGCCAGCCGCGCCAATGCCGCTCCTCCTCGGGGCAGAGACTTCCCCTGCGTATCAAGGAACTTCACCCCCAGGGCGCTAGCCATCCCCATTCCGGCGTCGTTGGTGGCGCTGCCGCCCAGACCAACGATAATTCGGGTAAATCCCTTTTCCAGGGCCTGCCGGATTATTTCACCGGTTCCGCGAGTTGTAGTAGTACGGGGATTGCGCCGTCGGAGCGGGACCAGGGCCAGACCCGAGGCCCGGGCCATTTCCACCACCGCCGTTTTTCCGTCTCCCATTACGCCCCAGGGGGCTTCCACTGCGTGACTCAACGGCCCGGTGACTATGCTGCGAAAGACTTCCCCGTTGGTATTATCAACCAGGACATTCAACGTACCGTCGCCGCCGTCGGCCACCGGCACCAGCGTTGTTTCGGCCCCCGGTTCAGCCCGGCGGACTCCCCGTTCTATCGCCTGGGCTGCCTCAAGAGCGGAGACGCTCCCCTTAAAGCTCTGGGGAGCAATAATTATCTTCATGGCTGCGCTCCATTATCCCTTCGTATATATCCATTTTAACCTCTCTCTGCTAAAATCGGGGCAAGCCAAGCCACCAAATGGGCCCGGAAGTAGCATTAAAACTGGTAAGGCCATCCAAGAGCTGGTAAAGGAGGCAGTCCAATGCCGCCCAAGGACGAACTGAAACGCCAGGTTTTTGAGGCTATCGACTCGCGGGCCGACGAAATTATCAATTTGTCAAAAACTATTCTCAGTCACCCGGAACCGGGCTTCCGGGAGGTAAAGACCTCCCAATTGGTATCCGGAAAACTGGCCGAAATGGGAGTTCCCTTCCGCTCCGGGCTGGGTTTGACCGGAGTGCGGGCCGATTTACTGGGCGGAAGCCCCGGCCCAACAATGGCCCTGCTGGGAGAACTGGATTCCCTGATCGTGAATGAGCATCCTCACGCAGATGCGACTACCGGCGCCGCCCATGCCTGTGGCCATCACTGCCAGATTGGTATGTTGTTAGGGGCGGCGATCGGGCTGAATCAGCCGGATGTTTTGTCCGCCTTGAGTGGGCGCATTGCCTTGTTTGCGGTTCCCGCCGAGGAATATATCGAGATTGAGTACCGGGACTCGCTGCGCCGGGATGGAAAGATAGAGTTCCTCGGCGGCAAGCCGGAGCTAATCAAGCTGGGCGAGTTTGACGACGTTAACCTGGCAATGATGATTCATACCACCAGCTCCACGGAAGAAGGCCACCTTTGTATCAGCGGCACCAATAACGGCACCATCGCCAAGAAAATACAGTTCATTGGACGGGGTTCCCACGCCGGTGGTTCGCCCCACCTGGGCATCAATGCACTGAACGCCGCCAGTCTGGCCCTTAGCGCCATCCACTACAACCGGGAAACTTTCCGAGATACTGACACGGTAAGGGTCCATCCCATTATTACCAAAGGCGGCGAGGCAGTAAGCGCCGTCCCCGCCGACGTCAGGATGGAAACCTTTGTCCGCGGCCGCACCATCGAAGCAATCATGGACGCCAATAAAAAGGTTGACCGGGCACTGCGCGCCGGAGCTATGGCTGTGGGCGCTCAGGTCAATATCCAGACCATCCCCGGCTACCTGCCCCTGACCCAAAACCGGCAGATGAACGAGGTATTTGAACCAAACGCCGCTTCCCTGGTGGGCGCCGACAATGTGGGGCGGGTAAGCCACCGCACCGGGTCCACCGATATGGGCGACATCAGCCAATTAATGCCCGCCATCCACCCCTACGTGGGCGGGGCAACCGGTCTGGGCCACGGGGCCGATTACTTGATACAGGACTATGGCCTGGCCGTAATCAAAGCCGCCAAGGCAATGGCCGCAACCGTGGTTGACCTGCTGGGCGAGGGCGCTGCTTTGGCCGGGCAGGTTGTTGCCGAGCACCGTCCGGAGATGACCCGACCGGAATACCTGGCGTTTATGCGCTCTATGGCCCTGGAAGAGACTTTCGAGGCGGAATAATTATGTTATCCAGACAGGAATTAAAGCAGCGGGCTTGCGCCGCCATCGACCGGCAAAAGTCCGAAATTATCGGCGTGGCCCGGGAAATCCTGGATACCCCGGAGCCGGGGTTCAGTGAGTTCAAGACCGCCAAGCTGGTAGCGCGCAAGTTTGAAGAATTGGGTATTCAACACCGGACCGGCCTGGCCCTTACCGGCGTTAAAGGCCGGATCGCCGGCGGTGGCGGGCCTGGCCCCAGTGTAGCCTTGATTGGCGAACTGGATTCCCTGATTGTTAACGATCACCCTCACGCCGACAAGGATACCGGCGCGGCTCATGCCTGCGGCCACCACTGTCAGATTGGAATGATGTTGGGCGCAACTCTCGGTCTGACCCAACCGGAAGTCCTGGACCAGCTCTCCGGCGATCTGGTGCCCTTTGCCGTGCCCGCCGAGGAGTTTATCGAAGTGGCACACCGGTTGAAACTGCGGGAAGAGAACAAGCTGGAGTTTATGGGCGGCAAGCAGGAATTGATTCGCTTGGGCGAGTTCGACGACGTGGATTTGGCAATGATGTGCCATACTGCCAGCGACATGGGCGAGAACAAGTTCGCCGTCGGGGGAACCAGTAACGGTCACGTGGTCAAATACGTGCAATTTATTGGCCGCGGCGCCCACGCCGGAAGCGCACCGCACCTGGGGATAAATGCCTTAAACGCCGCATCCTTTGCCCTCCAGGCCATCCACAACAACCGGGAGGCATTTCGCGGCGAGGATACCGTTCGCGTCCACGGCATCATGACCAAGGGCGGCGAGGCGGTCAACGCGGTGCCTGCCGACGTGCGTCTGGAATGGAGGGTTCGGTCGGCCACGCCCAAGGCAGTGGTCAAGAACTCCTTGATTGTAGATCGTTGCTTCAAGGCCGGCGCACTGGCGGTGGGGGCAACGGTAAAGATAACCAACATTCCTGGCTATCTTCCCATGAAACATGACACCCATTTGCAGGAACTATTTCGGCAAAATGCCACCGCCCTGCTCGGCGAAGCCCGGACCCTGGTAATTCCCGGACGCCGCAATCGGGGCGGGTCAACCGACATGGGGGACTTGAGCCACTTGATTCCCGTCTGCCACCCCTACGCCGCCGGCGCCGTTGGTTCAGGACACAGCAAGGACTACCTTATTACCGACTACACTGCGGCAGTGGTGAACCCGGCCAAGATTATGGCGATGGTTGTCATTGACCTGTTGGCCGAAGACGCGGGCAAGGCAAAAGAGATTACTGCCTCCCACCGCCCGGCGATGAAGAAGGTGGCCTACCTGCGCTTCCAAAGGGAACGGGCCGAGGTAATCGAGTACGACGGCTCTAAGTAAAGCCGCCTCCTGGATAAGCTGCCCCAAAAGCCCTGCCGGAGAGAAATTCGTCGGCTGAGGATGGTAGAAAACCCCGGTGGCGCCTAGTTTGGGCCGCGCTTGGCCGCCTGTCTCCCAACCTTTCCGCTTAAAGGTCAGAGAAACCCAACAAAGGCAAGCAACGGCTCCAGATATTGCATCACCGACCCGGCAATCAGGGGGACTGTCAAGTTGTCATCCAATGGCAGCGGCAGTAATTCCACCAGGCCGGCGACAACCGCCCCGACCAAAAAGCTCCAGTGGTACGTTATGACCCCCAGTCCCCCCAACCCTGCCACTACCAGGAGAGACACCGCCACAAAGGCAAGGGTGCCTATCGGCGACTTGCCAAACAGCCGTGGCCCCGGCATCGGGCGACCCACCAGCGCCGCCACCGGGTCTCCTACGGCTAGAAAAAGCATCACCGCAACCGCTACCGGTCGATCGAAAAGAAGGAAAGCAAAAAAGGCTGCCACCAGCAGGTAAGTAGCTCCGGTAACTTGCCGGTCTTCGCTGACTTTGAGCAGGGGACGAAGCCAGCGCAGAAAAACCCGGTTAAGCCAAGAAACCCGGAAGCGGATCAAGTCGAGAGCCAGACCGCCGGCGACCAATACCGCTAACGCTGCCAGAAACTCCGGGATCGGGGCGAAGATGCCGGCTAAGGGCACTAACGAACCGGCGGCCAGGTGAAAAAATCGCCGCCAGATCGGGGGCGCAACCCTCTCATTTCCCTCTTCTTCGCCTTGAGGCCTCACAATGTCAGCGTCGTTATCGGGATATCAGCACATCGTCGGGCAAAGGAGATTCAAGAAAAGTCGGCGGCCATTCCAGCTTTGACGGGCGAACAAGTATAACCCAGCTAATAGTTAGCTGGACCTTCTTCTCTAAAAGGCTAATCACTTGAGCTTAAAACTGGATGCTGAGGGAGTCCCCGGCCCGCCAACGAATCTCCCGAATCTTCTGGTCCTTGGGTACCTCGAATATCATCCAACCTTCGATCCCGAAGCCCTTTTTCAAGTCAAATGCCTGGCCGGCGCCTTCCCCGGAATTGGCATTCCACAGAAAGCATAGATCGCTGGGATTTTGCGGTGGACATCTGGACGCCCGTAGGCTTTCCGACCCGACCGGGAGTTCGACTTCTTCCACTCGCTCGCCGGCGTCGATAGGGAAATACTTTCCCTGGAAGAAATCCCGCAATTCCGCCGCCCGTTCGTCGATGCTGACAATGGCGCTGGTGGCCTTATGGTTTTCAACCTTTATCCGCAGCATGACCAACTCCAGCTCGGGTTCCGATGGAGCCAGTTGGTAATACGTGGTGTTTTGCTCGTTGTCCTCGCGAGAATAAAGGAGTTCCGGAACTCGCTCCATGGCAAACACGTTCAGGTGCAGGATCCGGCCGGTATAGTACTTGCCGATGGCCGGAGAAACATCCTCGCAACCGGCCAAGGCAATGATAGCCAGGGAAATTACTGATACCAGGAAAATTGAACGACTAATCTTGAATAATGAATGAATCCTTTTCATATCCCCTTTAGGAACCTGTTGTAGTGAGCGTTGGAAGTTGACGCAGCCGCTGTACCAGGTCAACCAGTACACCCATTAGGTAATCAATTTCCTCATCGGTATTTACTTTGCCCAGCGTAATCCGCAGGCTGCTACGAGCCAGTTCAGCAGTCTGCCCCAGGGCCAACAGCACGTGGGAAGGTTCAAGCGAGCCGGAGCTGCACGCGCTGCCGCTGGAAGCCGCAACCCCAGCCAGGTCCAGACCCAGAAGAATGGATTCGCCCTCAACGCCGTGGAAGGAGAAGTTTATATTATTGGGTAGGCGCTCCGTCGGGTGACCGTTCAACGTTGTGTCAGGAATGCTGTCGGATATCCGTTGGATAATGCGGTCACGTAAGGCCAGGCAATGGACTCCCGCCGCTTCCCTCTCCCGATCGGCCAGTTCCAGGGCCAGAGCGAAACCCACGATACCGGCAATGTTTTCAGTACCGGATCGTCGCTCCCGTTCCTGCCCGCCTCCCAGCATCAGCGGCAAATAGGGGACGCCGCGCCGTAAGTACAAAGCTCCGGTTCCCTTTGGACCGTAGAACTTGTGCCCGGACAGGCTGAGCATATCCACGCCCAGCCGCCGGACGTTCAGGTCCAGAAACCCGGCGGCCTGTACGGCGTCAGTGTGCATCACAATGGTGCGGTCCAACTCCTCAGACCGGCGCTGAACGGCTTGGGCGATGTCGGAGATCGGGTTTATCGTTCCGATCTCGTTATTGGCATACATTATGGTAACTAGAGTAGTTCTCTGACCGATGGCGTTATATACCTGTTCCGGGTGGATCATACCGAATTCATCCACCGGCAAAAAGGTAACCTCATAGCCCAGGTTTTCCAGGTATTGGCAGGTGTGCAGGACCGCGTGGTGCTCTACGCTTGAGGTGATGATATGGTTGCCAGTTTCGTGGAGGGCAGTAGCTGCCCCTTGGATCGCCGCATTGTCCGACTCGGTCCCGCCGCTGGTAAAAACTACTTCGCTGGAGCGGCAGCCAAGCGATTTGGCAACCCTTTCCCGGGAATCGTCCAAGGCGTGGCGGGCTTCCTGGCCGACGCTATGAATGCTGGAGGGATTACCGTATAGTTGGCTAAAGTAGGGGAGCATTGCCTCCAGGACTCTTGGGTCGGTAGGAGTAGTTCCGGCATGGTCCAGATAGATTAGCCCAGGCGATGACATAGATAACCTCGAATTTTTCCTGACCCCATTGTAGCACAGCCGCAATGACGCCGTTGCCTGACTGCCTCCTTTATCCGGGGGCCGAAGCACGAGGTTGTCCAACTTACCGGCCGGACCGGAGCCGCACTTTCCGGCGTTCTTTCAACCGTGTTACCACGCCCGGAAGACTGACCACTCCGACCAGGACTCCGTTCCGTACCACCGCCGCGCTATCGAAACCCTCCGCTTCCATCCATTCCATTGCCTCAAGGAAGGTCTCGTCCTCCGACACGGCCGGCACGGAAGAAATTGGCGTCATAATATCGGCCAGAGTCCCCGGTCTTGCCACCGGTCTTGCCACCGGGGAATTCTTTCCGGTACGCTGCGGAAATGGGGCCAGATGACGCATCATAACCGCACCCTGTATTTCCCCGTCCACCATCACGCCCAGAAAACCGTCGTTGCGCCTCAGCGCCGCTATCACCGCCGGAGCCGACGCGGGCAATTCGCCGGGCAGCGTCTCCCAATGCGAATTCATTACGTCACTTACCAGGTAGGACTTAAAAGCTTCCCGCAACCTTTCCTGCCGATAACTGGAAGTGGCAACGTGCAGTAGAAAACCGCCAATCAGGAAAAGCCAAATGCCTTGAAGATCCCCCGACACGGCCCAGGCGATACCGCCGGCAACCATCAGCAGACCCTGACCCTGGCCGGCCCTGGTGGCAACTTGGGTAGCCCGCCAATAGTTTCCGGTCAGGCCCCAAACTCCGGCCCGCAAAACCCGCCCGCCATCCAGCGGAAAACCGGGCAGCATATTAAAAATCCCCAGGGAAAGGTTGACGGCGGCAAGCGTAAACAAGATAGCGCTCAGGGATGAACTTACACCCTCAGTCAAAAACCAGAGCCCCAGGCAGCAGATTCCCAGGACCAGGCTGGTCAACGGGCCGACTACCGCAACCACAAACTCGGTCATGGGACGCTGAGCCTCATGGGCTAGCTGGGATACTCCGCCAAATATGAAAAGCGTGATACCCCGCACCGGGGTACCACGGCTGACCGCTACCAAACTGTGGGAAAGCTCGTGGGCCAAGACCGACAGGAAGAAAAGAACCGCCGTGACTACCGCCGTTCCCCATATTTGCGTCGCCGACCAGTAAGGATAAAAGTCGCTGAATCGAGCGGACAGCAAGAAAATAACCAGGCCGAAAATCAGCAGCCAACTATAGTTGATGCTCAGGGGAATACCAAATATCTTGCCCAGACGGATGGAACCCAAGTGGCTTGAAGCTCCCATTTTGCCCTCCGCTTCCTGCGGTCGGTTTACCCTTGGGACTCAATCTCAGCGCTCCTGACCGGAAGAGCCAAATCTCGGTCATGACGGCAACCCGCGCCACATTTCCAGCTTCGATTGCCCCGGCTGTATATTCCGGTGAAATATCCCTACATTCATCTAACCACATTGTCGGGCTAATATCCACCGACGGGAATCGGCGAAGGTACGGAGAGAAACCCGGGCGGCATGATTTAAGGGAGAAAGCGAACTTGCTAGTCGGGCGATTCAGGCGGCTTGCGCGGATAGGGGAGAGTAGGGTGAAGCGGCAGTGTAGGCAATAATTTTATAGATCAGCTTGGCCGCGGTATAGGCGCACGCTGCCGGACCTTCCCGCGGCGCCAGTTCACTGACGTCGAAACCGACAATGCGGCGGGACTCCGCTACCAGGCGCAGGAGGTCAGTCATATCATTCCAGAACATCCCTCCCGGCTCCGGAGTGCCCACCGCCGCCATGACTGAGGGGTCGAACACATCCAGGTCCACACTGATGTACACCTCCTGCTTCAGGTGGGACACAATGTCCTGGAAGTGGGCCAGGGGAGCCGCCCCCGAGGGAGGCGGCCAGGAAAAGGCGGGGACGCCCTGCTCACGAAGATAGTCCCGCTCCTCTTGACACATACTGCGAATGCCCGCCAGGGTCAGGGAGCATCTTTCATGAATCCGCCGCGCTCCGGAGGCGTGGCCCCATGCGGTACCCAAATACTCATCTCTCAGGTCGGCGTGGGCGTCCAGGTAAAGCACCGAGAGATCGGGGTAGGCTTCGAGGTGGGCTTGCACCGAACCAATACAAACTGAGTGTTCTCCACCCATGACGCCCACCAACCGGCCCGGGGCGATATATTGACTAACGGCCTGCCTGACTCGTTCAACCATTTTAGCCGGGCCGCCGGTATGTGGTTCCAGCGCCGCCGTGGTATGGATTCCAATCTGGGACACATCCAAGTCCAGTTCCCAGTCGTAATCCTCTAAACCGTAGGAGGCCTCAATAATTGCTGCGGGTCCTTCTCGTGCTCCGCTGCGAAAGGAGGTGGTACTGTCGTAAGGAACCGAAACCAGCACTACGCCGGCCTGGCCCAAGTCGCTCTGTTCCGGCGGCAAAGCGAGGAAGTTGGCCGGAATCCAGGGCAAGTGGGTGTCGGCTGGCTCAGTCACAAGTCAGCTCAGCGGCCACCGGAACGCAGCGCCGAGCGTTGTTCCTCCGTTTCGGAAAGTCCCTGATTCCCGTCGAGCCACTCGAGGCCCCGGTCCAGGAGCCAGGTCTTCATGTCTTTCAGGGCGAACAGGGCGATGACATCGTTAACGGCACGGACATTGTCAAAGGACTTGCAGGAAAAAATATCTATGTTCACGTAATTTCGATAGGGAAAGGTATGTATGCTAATATGACTCTCAGCGATAATTACGAAGCCTGAAACGCCGGCGTCTTCAACCTTTGGGCCGTTATACTCCAGGACATTCGGCTCAGTAATGCGGGTCATCCCAAGGTTGGCGGGATAATCGGTCAAGAAACTTCGAACCAGTTCCAAATCCCACATCTTGTCGGTGTCGCCCCCGTATCCGTCAATAACCAAGTGCATCGTATGTTCTTCTAACCCCCCAGCCGACAAATTAATGGGAGAAACGTAGCTGTCTCCCCCAGCCAAGTATTGGCAAAACCCGGCGTATAGAATATCATCACTTGTAGTTCAAAACAACGTTGGAACAAATTAAGGAGAAATGGGCGAACTCACCCCGTAGGCACACTTATCCTTTACCAACGGTGCAACACCGGTGCGAAGGCAAGGGTGCGAAGGGTAATCGCCAACAAGGTATGGAAGACCGGAAATCGGAAGACCTGATGATTCAAGCCAGCCAGCTAACCCATTACTACGGCCCCCAGCCGGCTATAGAAGACGTAAACTTTGGGGTCAAACGCGGGGAAGTCCTGGGTTTTCTTGGCCCGAATGGAGCCGGCAAGACAACCACCATGCGCATTCTCACCGGCTTTATGCCCCCGACCCAGGGTAAAGTCACTCTGGCCGGTTTTGATGTGGTGGAACAGTCCCTGGAAGTACGGCGGAGGATTGGTTATCTTCCTGAAACGGTGCCGCTGCACACGGAAATGGCGGTTACCAGTTACCTGAAATACATGGGCACACTGCGGGGAATGCCCGCCCGGCAAATCAAGCGGCGGGTCGGAGAGGTTATCGACGTTTGCCGACTACAGGATTACCACAAAACGATTATTGGTAAGCTGTCCAAGGGTTTCCGGCAGCGGGTCGGCATTGCTCAGGCAATTCTGCACGAACCGGAAGTGCTGGTGCTCGACGAGCCTACTATCGGCATTGACCCCATCCAGGTAGTGGAAACCCGCCGGTTGATTCAGGAATTGGGCAAAGAACAAACCGTAGTGCTCAGCAGCCACATCCTCCCCGAAGTTAATATGATCTGCGAACGGGTGCTGATTATTCACGAGGGCAAGATTGTAGCCGAGGATACCCCCGGAAACCTGGCCCAGCGGCTGCAGGGGTCCGATCAGCTACAGGTAGAGATTGGCGGTCCGGTGGCGGAGGTGTTGACCGTGCTGCGGCGGGTCAATGGCGTCACCGAGGTTACCCACCAGACCCAACAGCGGGGCCGCAACCTGTTTACGGTAAAGGTTGATCGCGGACGAGACCTGCGGGACGAGATTTCCCGCGCCGTGGTCAGCAATGGCTGGAGCCTGCTCAGTATGCAGCTAGTCAGCATGAGTCTGGAGGATATTTTCTTGCGCCTAACCACCCATGAGGAGTTGTAAACATGCGAATCGTCCAGGCAGTAGCTTGGAAGGAGATTCAGGTATATTTCGGCAGCCCAATGGCTTACATTGTCGGACTGATTTTCCTGGCTTTAACCGGCTTCTTCTTCGTTATTGATCTAGGTAACCCTTTTCCCGAAGCTTCCCTCAGCAACTTCTTCCAATGGACCACCATAATCCTCATTCTGCTGGCTCCGGCCCTGACCATGCGTTTGCTGGCCGAGGAGCAGAAGTTGGGCACTATCGAGTTGCTCTTGACCTCGCCGGTGCGGGACTGGGAAGTAATAATTGGCAAGTACCTGGCCAGCCTAACCTTCTTAATGGCAATGCTGGTATTGACCCTTTATTTCCCCCTGCTATTGATCATTTTCGCTGAACCGGATCCCGGCCCGATGTACGCCGGATACCTGGGCTTGATTCTCTACGGAGCGGCGGCCCTGTCCATCGGAATGCTGACTTCGACCATAACCAGCAACCAGATTGTGGCCGGGTTCGTGGCGATGGGCATAATTGCCGCCCTGTCCTTTGTTCACATCGGTTCGGAGGTGGTGGGAGGTTTCCTGTCCACCATTATCAGCGAGGTGGGGTTGAAAGCCCATTTCGACGACTTCAAGCGTGGCGTCATTGATACCAAGCATATCGTATACTTCCTAAGCGTTACGGCCGTGTTCCTTTTCCTCGCGATTCGGGCGCTGGAATTCCGGAGATGGAGATAGAATGAGCGAACAACCTACAGATGCCCCGGGAGATTGGAGGCGGCGGCGCCGGCGCGGCGGCGCGGCCCGTCCCGCCCCTCAAACCGTCCCGGAAACCACCGCTGCCGCATCGGAAGTCACGGAAACGGCCGAATCGGAAGTAGAAGTAACTTCCCGTACTCTTTTTAGTTTCATTGAGCCAACCTTGAATGTAATCGCCGGCTTCGGAGCTTCGCTGGTAATTTCCGGAATAATCGCCCTGGTAGTAGGCGCCACTCTGGTGGCCTTCGTAGGTTCGATGCGCCTGTATGGGTTCATCATCCTTGGGTTCGGGGCATCGCTAATCGGACTGGTCGGCTTGATTTCCCTGAGTTCCGTATTCGCCGCATTTATCAGCCGTACCGGCCGCTATGGCGTGAACTCGTTGATAATGCTTGCCGCCTTTCTCGGTATAGTAATCGTTGCCAACTTCGTTTCATTTGAAAATAACAACCGGATAGACGTTACTGCAACCAACCAGTTCAGCCTGTCGGACCGGACTAAACAATTGCTGGATAATCTGGAGCAAGAGGTAGAAGTCATCGCCTTCTACAAAGTGGAGAATCCCTCCGGTGACCTTTCGGCCCTGACCCGCGAAATAAAAGTTGAAGAAACTTTTCGGGAATTTGAGGCGGCCCGTGCCAGCAGATTCCATTCAGAGTTCGTGGATCCGGACGTGAGCCCCCAGCGGGTTGCCCAATATTTCGGTACTACTCCGGTAGCTTTTGTAAACGAGTCCATCGTCGTCAAGTTGAAGGGCTCCGACAATGTGGACGTTATCCAGCCTCGAGACCCGGACTATAGCCGTCTGGAACAGAAACTGGTCTCCAGCATTTTACTGGTCACCGGCCAGGAACAAAAAGCCGTTTACTTTCTCACCGGACACGGTGAGCGAAACATCAACAGTCGGGCTGACGATGCAGACGGGTACAGCGCAGTACGTGACGGCTTGGAGCAGGACAATTACCGGGTAGATACCCTGCGTTGGGCGGCGACCGACGATGACGTGACTGTGCCTGACGATGCGGCCCTATTGGTTATTGCTCGCCCCGTTGATGAATTGCCGGACTCCCAGGCTCAAGTCCTCGACCTCTACTTGCGGGGCAGGAAGGCCGATGGCACTGAACGTCGGGAAGCCGGGCGCGTAATCTTTTTAGGTGACCCGGACACTCCGGATACTTTCCGCCAGTTTTTTGCCAGTTGGGGAGTAATAGTTGGCAACGGGTACATTCGAGACCTTGATGCCTCCCTGCCTGGAGACCCGCATACACTGCGGTTGGACCCGATCAACCTACAGGATTTGCCGGGAGACCTGGTGGCATCGATACCCCGGGAAGTGCTCGAGACCTTGTTGGAGATTACTGCACCCAAGGGAGACTCGCTGAACCTGGTCCTGATGCCCGGCGCTGCCCCGCTGCAAATAATTGACGACGGCACGGGCCTTCGCCAACCGGTGCCCTTGGCCTTTACTACAACGAATAGTTACATGATTGAAGACACGGAACGCACCGAACCCAGAACCGATCCGGACGACCAGCCGGACGCCGTCGGGCCTTTCACCCCGGTAACCTACATCCGTGCGTTGGGGCCGGTTGGTCTGCCGCCTCCTTCGAATCCGGAGAGCGTTTCGGAGAATCAGATTGCCAACTTGTTGGTTCTGGGAGATTCCGACTTTGTCGCCAACAGCTTCTATAGCCGGGGTAGCGGAGCCGACTTGTTCCTGAACTCGGTCAACCATCTGGTCGGCGACTATTCGCTGTTATCGCTGCGGCCCAAGGTCATCACCACACGAGAACTAAACTTGGACAAGAACGCATTTAACTTCGTCCGCTTCTCTTCCTGGCTATTCCTCCCCGGCTTGATGGGACTGCTGGCCGCATTCGTTTGGTGGGTGCGCCGCTAGATTGTATCCGGTTTCATCGGCAAAAGAAGGGAAGAAAACACCCAGGAATAAGCAAGTAGAGTATCAATGAACATACGGCTTACCATTTTACTAGTTGCAATTTTGCTGCTTTTCGGCGGCACTTTCTTGATAGTCGCATTTAACCAAAGTCCGGACCTGACACCCGACCAACCGTGGCTTTACAAGATTGACGATAACTCCATTGTCCATATTGAAGTAACCTACCAGGGGGATACCTCGGTTTACGACAAGAAACCGGGCAGCACCACCTGGTTCATTATCGAAGATGGGCAGCAAATTCCGGTTTTTCAGGACAAATGGAGCGGCACCCCGCTACTTTTGAGCGGCCCCAAGGTAAATCGGAGGCTGGCCGAAGAGATGCGGAACCCTTCGGATTTTGGTTTGGACCCACCGGAATCGGTTGTTAAAGTCACCGAGCGGACCGGCAGGACCTACGAGTTCCACATGGGTACTGTTACTCCGGACGAAGAATACCAGTACGCCCGCTTGGTCGGCTCTCCGGAGCTATTCACCGTGCCTCAAATTTGGGCGATGGTAATCAACCGCCTGGTCTTTCAGCCGCCTTATGGGCGTTTGTACAATTTGGACGAAAGCAGCGTCGTCTATTTCGAAGTGTCCGCCCAGGACAAGCTGTTAGCGTATGGCAATAAAATTAGCGATGAATCCTGGTACATCCTGGAGGAGGACGGTGGAGAAGTGGCGGTTTATCCGGAACTCTGGAATGATGAATACCTTCTTCTCAACAATCCCCGGGTGACCGCGGAATTGGCCCCCAGGATAGAAGACCCGGCCGAATATGGGTTCGACCCGCCCAGGGTCAATGTCTGGTTAGCTACCACCAACGGAGAGAACCACGAGTTCTTCCTCGGCAACACCACGCCGGACGGGCAATCCAGGTACGCCACTCCCTTGGTCGTTGGCGATGTCAGCAGGCTAGTCACCGTCCCGGAAGCCTGGGCTGCAGCCATCGAACGGCTGGCTGTTGAACCTCCTTACCCTCCAACGGATACCACCGGGACGGTAAGTCCGTAATTAAGCTTACCGCCTGGTAAAAGACTCCAGCCAAAGTCGAAGCGCCACGGCTGACCTGAGACTTCAACAACCCAACCAACAAAGGGCCTGACTCAATGCGTGAGTCAGGCCCAATCTTTCCGTTGATATTCTGCCGATTCACTCGGCCCCAGGGAGAACAGCGCTTCCCAGACGCCCCGAATGCTAGGCGGTTAGCTGACGATAGAGCATCGGCAGCCGTTCGGGCAGCGCCCAAATTTCGCCCAACACCTCGTAGCCCATATCTCCGCACATTTCCTTGAGATAATCGTGCCCTGCCTTGTCCACGGTCAGGCAGAAGGGAGTTATATCCTTCCGCTTGGCTTCCAACAAGGCCATGTGGGTATCATGGACCGCGTATTCCTTTTCGACGCCTTCCCGACTATAACCTCGATCCTGGGGACGACCGTCACTAATCAAGAACATTATCTTGGTGGGTGAGTCCTGATTTTCCAGCTTGGTAATGGCGTGACGAATCGCGCTGCCCATGCGGGTGGCGTGCAGCGGAGTAATCTTGTCGATGCGCCGCTTGATCCGCTCGCTGAAGTTTTCCTCAATATCCTTGATTACATAGAACTCCACGTTTTCCCGGCCGTAGCCGGAAAAGCCGTAGATACCGTAGTTATCACCGATGGACTCCAGAGCCTGAATCAGGAGCGCAGTGCTCTCCTTTTCCAGGTCAATGATGCGCTTGTAGTGGCGGCGTACCAGCCCCTCGCGGCGGCGGCGGAGCCAGACCATGTACTCCACCGGATCGTCCGGAGCGTCCCGGTCATCCACCGTGTGGCGCCCTTCGTCTATTGCTTCAGCGGTGGAGGCGCTCATATCCAGCAAGAAAACCACTGACACGTTGCGCTCAATCTTGTTGCGGCGCCAGTAAATTTTTTCATCCGGCGGGACTTTCATGCGAATGTCGGCGGCCGCCTCCAAGGCAGCGTTCAGGTCAATATCTTCGCCGTCAATCATCCGGTATATCTTGCGGAACGTTTCGGGCATTATTAGCTCAAACTGGCGCTTGATGTGGTTCAGCAGAGACGAGTAATTCTTCAGGGAATCGTTGTAGAATGCTGAATCGCCCTCGTCCAGTACCTTCTCTTTGACCACGCACCAGCGCGGCTTGTAATCGTTGGCGCGGAAGTCCCATTCGTCGTAAACGAAAGTCTTGGGTTCCCGGGCCTCCAGTTCTCCTCCCTGATCATCATCGTGAAGCAGCGGCCCGTAGCCCTGTCCCGGCTGGGAATTGGGCGGAGGCACGCCGGCCTCTTTCATAATGTTTTGGGCGAAGGTTGTCATACTGTTGTTTATGTCGCCTTGCTCGGCGTCCAGTTCCAGCTCCGCGCTGTCCTGCAATAGCTGCTCCAGCATCTCCTGAGACATGGGCTCGCCTTCGCCCTGCTGGTTCTGGTCCATCTGGAGCTTGGTCAGGAGCTGTACCATTTCGGGCTTGAAGTCGCCTCGGTAATCCACCGGTTCCGGGGACTCATAGGGTTCGCCCTCGCCGCCTTCCCCGGATGAATCCTGGGATGCCTGGAGCTTGTCCAGGAGAGATTGAAACTCTTCCTCGGAGAATTCGCCGGGGTCATCCATATCCTCCGGCTCCCACTGGTCTTCGGGCTGTGTCTCATTTTCGAGCCGTGAAATAATTTCATAGGCCCGCAAAGTAGCTTCGGCAGTATCTTCCACCTGCGCCAGGGGATCGCGCATACGGTGCAGGATACGGGCCAACATGGTTGCCACATCCTTATATTCGGACGGCACCGGCAGGTCATTGAACTGGTCGAGGCTCATGTTAATCAGCAACTCAACCAGGGCTTCCTGTAACGGCAATTCGTCGATTTGGGGACGCTTGGCCAAGGTCTCCCCTTGAACTGCGGACGCCGCAATACGGATTCCCGGATACTCGAACTTAATTCGATAGTCTAGCCGGCAGTCCTCCAACACGGTAAACAGGTCAAAGGCCAGTTTACGGTCGTCGAACAGACTCAGGAACCGTCCTATTTCGGTAAACGACCTAACCTGATCGTCCGCTTCCTCATCACCCACCAAAACGTCCTCAGAGATTCGTTCCGCGCCGCGCTCCCGTTCCAGGGCAAAACGCCGTTCTTCTTCGAACTGGGTTGCCGGGCGGCTGAAGTCATACTCAAAACTGCCAAATTCCAGGTGAGCAACCTGGTGCGTCGCCACAACCTTGAACCAGGAGAAGTTTTGGTTCTTGTCCTGGTAATGATCGACAACCGGAGGCAGGAAAACTTTGTTGCCATCAGTTGAGGCGGAATCCTCATCTACCCAACCGATATTTTTGCGTACCAGTTCCTGAGTGCTCATTACTTCTATTGGAAATCCCGACAGGGCCTGGCAATACAGCCTTACTATGCCCTTGACCCGGTCCAATTCAAGGCTGGATGACAGGGTCTCCAAAATATACTCGGAGGTGTTGGATTCTACCTTAAAGAATGCGATCCCACTCTCCGGGTTTTCCTTCAGGAGCTGTACTCCGTGCTGGAACCACATATCCAACTGGTTAACGGTAATGCGTTGCAGTACGCCCTCCAGGCTCTTGAGGAAGGGTGGCACCGCATCGGGCGATATTGCCAGCAGGCCCTCGCACAAATCGAGTATGTGCGCCTGGGACCCTTGAGGAACCTGACCCAGGGCCTGGCTCCCGCTGGACAGGAAGCGAGCGGTGTCGCGAATACCAACCTTGGTAAGACGCTCGCCCAACTTCAGGAAACGACTTGTCTGGCCGTCTTCAATCTGCTGCAGGGCCTTGGGCGCCAATTCCAGGCAACTTTTTACCTCACGCCAGTTCCCATCGGAGAGCGCCCGAGCCATGGCAAGAAAAGCCTCGCGTTCCCGGCCCATGACCGGCAAAACGTCCCGGCCCAGGACGAGGCACTCCGCCGCCACGTCATAAGACTTGTAGGACAGCGCTTCGATCAGGGAAACAAAGACTTCCACATCCCAGAAGGGAAGACTGCGAATCAGGTCGGGGCTAACTTCAAAAAACTTGGCCGATAGAGTACTGGATTTCCAGGTGCCCTTGTATAGGCTGCGGCCCAGACCGGCCCAACGGGGAATATACTGGGGACGCAGATTGGATACGATATCCGGGCTGGCTTTAAAAAAGGAAACGGCCAAGGCGGGGGAATCCTGGGATAGATAAGTGCCGCACCGCGCCCACTGCATAAAGGAAGGAAAGGCTAGAGAGCGGGCGACCTGCGGCCCCACTCGGTAATACTCTACCGCCGATTCCCAGGACCGCACGGTCTGAGTGCCAATCGTGATGCCTTCCTTGGCCCACAAGACCAATTCTTCTTCAGAGAAAGATGATTCCATCGCCTCAGCGGCTTCACGGTAAGCATCCATAACCGCCGAGGGAAGTTTGGTCAATTCGGTTTCTACTTGGTCAAAGGGAGCATTGCTCAATGTGAGACCCCTCCTTTTTCAGACCGCCTTCAGTCATCCAAAAGTTCCAAAAATTGCTGCAGAATCTTGGCGGTGGCGCCAAAGACCAGATGTTCCTCGAATGCGTAGGAATAAACCGTTACCAGTTCATCCTGAACCCAGCGGGTTTCCCACCGTATGTTCGCCGGGTCATAGAGGCTGGCTACCGGGACTTCCAGCACCTCGGCAATCTCCTCAGCGCTGGGCTTGAAGGGATACGGATAGGGAATTGTGCCAATAAATACCCGTACACCGAAACGACTACGGGTTGCCACATCATCCAATTCGCCTAGCACCGTGACGTCGGACCGGCTTATCCCCATCTCCTCTTCCGCTTCCCGCAACGCCGTTTCCAGGAAATCCCGGTCTTCCGGGTCCCGAGCGCCGCCGGGAAAGGAAATTTCCCCCCGGTGGTGTTCCACCTGCTCCGACCGCTTGTTGAGCAGAACGCAGTATTCACCATCCTTGGGATAAAGCGCCAATAACACCGCAGCGGGCATTAAGGTATCGTCGGAAACCGATTGTTTGACCCGGTGCGCCAATACCTCTTTGATGCGGTCAGGGTTGAACAGACCCATTAAAACCTCTATTCAAAGATGGAGGAGACCACTTCTTCCACACTGCGCTGCAATTCCGGCTCATCGGTAAGGGTCCAGACGATAGCCACCTGACAAGCCCGCCGCGGCGTGATGCCTTCGGTCATAAGTCGTCCGGCATAGATGAGCAGGCGGGTGCTGGCGCCTTCCTGCAGACCGTGGTCACGGAGATTACGGACCTTTTCGCCCAACTTGGCCAAAGCTGTCGCCTGTTCAGTGGTACAGCCGCTTTCCCGGGCTACAATCTCCGCCTCGATATCCGCCGGAGGATAGTCAAACTCCACCGAAATAAACCGCTGGCGGGTACTGTGCTTCAGGTCCTTCAACGCACTCTGATAGTGGGGATTGTAGGAGATGCACAGGAGAAAACGGTCATCCGCCTCGATTATCTGCCCGGTTTTTTCCACCGGCAAGATGCGCCGGTGGTCGGTCAGCGGGTGAATCAAAACGGTAGTATCCTTGCGGGCTTCCACCACTTCGTCGAGATAGAGAATTGCCCCCGCCTTGACCGCCCGGGTCATCGGGCCGTCCATCCAGCGGGTGCCATCTGCGTCCAGCAGATAACGGCCCACCAGGTCGCTGGCGGTAAGGTCTTCGTGGCAAGCAATGGTAACCAGCGGAACCCGTACTTCCCCTTCCTCCAGATCCTGGGCCGGAGTCCCGCCGTCCTGGGGCCGGATCACCGCCATCGGCCGTCCCAGTTTCCAGGCCATATATTCGACGAAGCGAGTCTTTCCGCAGCCGGTTGGCCCTTTCAGCAATACCGGTATGTGCTGGTGATAAGCCGCAGTAAAAAGCTCCAACTCATCGCTGACCGGCCGATAATATGGTTCGCTGCGTACCAGGAATTCTTCGATTGCGTATTCTTTGTATCCGGGCTGAGACTCATCTACCATTATGTTCGTTCAATCCTTCTTTTGACTCTGCACTCCCACAGTTCTTTGACCCTAGATTCCAGGCTCTCCAAGCCTTCCGAATTAGTGATGATTACGTTGGAGCGGGCCGCCCGCTCATCCGGCGGCATCTGCAAGGCGATTCGCCTCCGGACTTCTTCCGGATTTAGGCCGCTACGGGCATTCAAGCGCTCAACAACGACGCTCACTTCCGCTTCGGTAGTCCAAACCTCGTCAACCAGGGATTCCCACCCGGCTTCAAAAAGTACGGCCGCTTCCACTACCGCCGCCTGCTTCCCTTTCGTACGCAGCGCCTCCAATTGACCGGCGACTATCTTAGCCATACGGGGATGCATGATTGCGTTGAGCCGGCCCAACTGAACGGGATCGGCAAAGACGACCGTACCCAGTTTCCTCCGGTCTATTTCCCCATTGTCCTGAAGTATATCCTCCCCAAAGGCTTCAACAACTTCCTGCCAGGTTTCCGAATGGGGAGTGTACGCCTCATGTCCCACCTGATCCGCATTGATAACAACGGCGCCAAGCTCCTGCAAAATGCGGGCTACTTCGCTCTTGCCGGTGCCAATTCCACCGGTCAGGCCAATGACAATCATCCCGATCCCAGTTTCCAACACGATTCAGCCATTCTACCAAGGGGGTAGCTACAGGTCAACCTTGGAAACATTCGACGAAAGTTCTAATACGGTTTCGACGGCTATTCTTGCTAATTGTTACCAGGCGGCATCGGCCAAACCGGCGTTCCGCTGGGCAATTGTCAACCTATTGGCAGCTCATTCCGGTCATTTCAGCCGTTTATGGTTATGTCGCCCCATCTTGAGCGGAATTTGTCCTGCAACTGGCCGAACAATTCCTGGTATTCATTGCTATGTATCGGGCCGGTGGTCATTATCACCGCATCTTCCCGATTATCCGAGTAATACCCTTTGCGGATGCCAACCTGCTTGAAGCCGTACTTTTCGTAGAGTCGCTGCGCAATAAAGTTTGACACCCTGGCTTCCAGAGTTAGCACAATCGAGCCATTATTCTGGGCGGCATAAACCGAGCCGATCAGCAGCAACTCGCCGATGCCCTTTCCCCGCAGCATTTCCCTGACCGCAATTTCGGTTATATGTGCTTCGTTGCCCTGGAACCAAATACCGACGTATCCGGCAAGCTCTGCGTCCTCGGGGTTGACCGGATTGACCGCAGGTTCCTTCTTGACGATTTCCCGAACGCCTCGAACCATCCGTCCCCAAATTGAAGCGTCGGGAGAATACTTCACGCCTAACGCCGAACCCTCGCCGGGTCCGGTCACCGGATCGTCGGTTACAGCCTCAGAAACTTCATTTCCCCGGTCGGCAGGTTCAGGCTGGCAAGCCACCAGATAGCGCGCATACCGGTTATTGAGTTCGCGTTTGAAGGAAGTGCCCAACCACAATGGGTTGAAGGCTTCCCGCTCAATTTCGATTACTTGCTCTATGTCTTCGGCTCGGAGCCGACGGAGCGCCACGTCCATTACCTGTTCAACCCACCCGCTTTCGCTTGGCAGAATTGTAACATAGCAGAGGTGTTTTGTGACCTATGCCGGAGCATATACGGCCTTTACCCGCCGGAAGGCGAGTTCAATTGATTAACCAGACGTCTAATCCCATTAACCAAGCGTCTAATCGCGTTCCGCATCAGAGTTTCATCCGCCAAATCGAGAGTCGGCTTACCGGTCATCTGGCCGCGTCAATGAGACCTTGCCAAATACGCCGTCATAACCCGGCTCAATGTAGATGTCTCCGGTACGCGCCCGCAAAATCGCCTGGGCCGTTTCAGGACCGGCTACCCTTTCCAGGTCGGCTTGGCCGGAACGTGTCAACACTTCAAGTTCCCCGCCATAATCGGCGCCGAATTCCCCCAAAATGCGCCGATACTCGGTCTGCACTCGTTTGGTGTTCGGTCCCTGTTTCATCACCGCGGCGATGATTTCCGGCAAGGGTATCATTCGGATAAAGGGAGGCCGACTCTCTTTTGCAGGTGTGCCTTCGGAAAAGCCGACGAAACCGCTGGGCAGACGCACCCCGGTGGTAGTTGGAGGAATAACACCCGTAACGACCTCCATTGCAGAGTTACTGGACGCAGAGTTACTGGACGCAGAGTTACTGGACGACAGCAGGCGGGTGCGATTCAAAACACCGCGGGTCAGCTCGCGGCCACATACCCGGCATCTGCTGCCCTCCCGGTCGGTTATCTCCGGGTGCTGACAAACGCCGCATTTGCGGTGGCCGTCGTAATGATATTTCCCTTCCTCCGGATAAAACTCTACGGTGTAGGCCACCCGGTTGAAACGCAGAGCTTGGGCCAAGCCGGTATAGGTTAGCTCGCCATCGAATACCGTCGCTTCCCGGGCCAGCTTGGGAGAGGAATGGGCGTCAGAGAAGGAAACGAGAGTCTTGCCGGATAAGTCCGGGACTGCCCAGTTCATTTCCGGATCGCTGGACAGTCCCGTCTCTACCGCATGAATCTGCGGGAACATATCATCAAAAGCTGCCGCCAGGCTATCCAAACCCGACCTTGAACCATAGACGCCGAACCAGGGAGTCCACACGTGCGCCGGTATGACCAGGCAGTCTGGGTCAACCTCGAGGGCCAGGGCGGTCAGGTCGCGGACCGACAAGGACAACACAGGACGTCCGTCCCTTTCCAGGTTTCCGTAAGGGGCCAGGGCAACATTGAGCCGCTCTGCCGCTTCAAAACCGGGAGCGAAGACCAGCAAGTGAATCTGTCGGCGACGTTCACCTTGCCGAAAAATACAACAAACTTCAGTTCCCAATACGAAGTGAATGCCACCATATTCATACAACCCGGGGGATACCTCCACCAGGGTCGCCCTCAGTTCCTTGAACCAGGCCGGATGAGTAAAATCGGCGCTGGCCAGCAGGTCGATACCCTTGAGCTTGGCCCAAAAGACCAGGCTGTCCAGAGTGATTGCCCGGCTGGTTGCGTAGGCATAGGAGGAATGCAAATGCAGGTCGGCGACGTAGGTCATCGGCGAAATCTAACTCAATCCGATTTTAGGAAGGGATTGCCACAATATATCCGTTTCCATTTTTATTCCCTTCCAGTCCCGAAATTGATTGACCCGGAAAGGGGTGACGAATGAAGAATCGCAATTTTCAAATGTGGTGGCAAAAGTTCCGCAATAAAAGTTCCGCAATACCAGTGTCAGACCATGCCTTGGAGAATATCCGCAAGTTCCCTGGGCCGGTGTAGGGGAGCCTGATGGCAAGAGTCCAGGTAAGTTATTCGCACCCCAGGTATTAGCCGGGCCGTTCGCCGCTGCCAGTTGGAAGACAGCATCCGGTCCTGGTTCAGGATTACGTAGGTGACCGGGCAGGGGATCTCCAACTTATCTATGGCTAGTTTGGTTTTCATTACCTGGGTAGGCAGCGGCCCGAAGAGACCAAGGGAGCGCGTTATGTCCATTGTCTCCATACCGTTGCACAAATACCGGCTCACCACCGAACTGGACAGCTTTATATCCCGCCCCGTAAATTTGCTCTTCTTTAGGAGGAATGATAGGTGCTTTCTGACTTCAAGGGAGTACATCGACAGGGGGCTTTTCTGATTTTCGGGTACCATGCCGGCAATCAATGCCAACCGTTTTGGTGGTACGTCAAGTCGGCTGGCCGCCTGGATCACCAGCATACCGGCCAGGCCGTGACCCACCAGGACCACGTCTTGCAATCCCCGTCGCTTAACATTATGAGTAATGGACTCAATACACTCTTCAAGTCTGACTTCACCAGTATCGCCGTCGACGTCGGTGCCATGGCCTGGCAAGTCCATAGGAAAAAATCGGTTGGCGCTGCCCTGAGTGTAGAGACGCGGAGGGTGTTCCACCGGAGCGGTCAAGTACCCCCAGACCCGGTTCCAGACCCACGCCCCTTGTCCGGCTTCATGCACCATCAGAAAATCGGTCATCCGGCTATGTGTCCCACAGCAAAGAAACTCCTGAACTTTTTTGAAACGCGAGAACCGGCTGGAGCTACAATCTCGATTTGCGGCCCCTGAGGAAGCCTCGGTCTATACCTCGGTCGAAAGCGCTGCCTTCAATCCGCTAAGGAGCAAGTCTCCCTGTTCCGGTAAAACCGTTCGAGGATCCAGCAACACGCGGTCTTCTTCAATGCGGGCAACGACGGGAGGATCGACCCGGCGTAGGCGCCGCATAACTGCCTCTGGGCCACCCGGCGCCGACTGGCACGATACGGCCAATACGCGGGTCGGAAGCGTTTCCCCCGGCAGGCTGCCCCCACCAATGGCCGATAGACCGGCCTCGACTGTGGCCGACACCTTCAGACCGGAGCCGACCAGAGAGGCTTGCCAGGCCTGCGCCCGTTCTTCCACCGCCGGAAGTGAAGCGGAAATCATCCGCCAGATCGGCACCTCCCTTTCCGCCTCTCGGCGCAGGTAGTGCCCCAGGGTAGCAATCAACGCGGCCAGACTCAGCTTGTCGATGCGAACGGCGCGGGCCAGGGGATGGCGTTCCAGGCGCCCCACCAGTTCTTTGCTGCCTACCACAATTCCGCACTGAGGGCCGCCAAGCAGCTTATCTCCGGAGAAGAAAGTCAGTCCCACACCGGCGGAAACACTTTCTTGAGGGGTCGGCTCGTGGGCCAGGCCATATTTTTCCGTTGGCAGCAGACAACCGCTTCCCACGTCATGCAACACCGGAATGCCGAACCGGGCGCCGAGGCACGACAGTTCCTCGGGTTCCACGGCGGCGGTAAACCCTTCAACCCGAAAATTGCTGGCGTGGGCCTTGAGGAAAGCTCCGGTATTTTCGGTAATGGCGTCTTCATAATCCCTTACATAAGTACGGTTGGTTGTACCAACATCCACCAGCTTGGCTCCGCTCTGTCCCAATACATCGGGGATGCGAAAGCCGCCGCCAATCTCGACCGCCTCGCCGCGGGATACAACCACCTCTTTGGCTACGGCCAGGGCCGACAAGCCGAGCAGCACCGCCGAGGCATTATTGTTGACCACCAGGGCCGCTTCGGCCCCGGTAAGTTCCTGAAGCAGGGATTGTAGATGAGCTTGCCGGGAACCGCGACGGCCATTGACCAGGTCAAACTCCAGGTCGGAATAGCCTTGGGCTGCCTGGACCGCCGCCTCGGTAGCGGCTTTGCTCAGTGGCGCCCGCCCCAAATTGGTATGGATAATGACGCCGGTAGCGTTTATTACCGGATGCGGCGCCGGACGGGTCATTCCCTCGACAGCGCGGCGAGTTGCTTCGGAAACCTGGGAGATTGAAGGGGCTTCCCCACCTTGCCGCACTTCTTCGCGGGCGACTTCCAGCCGCTGCCGGACCAAGTCCACAATCCATTCTCGGCTATGGGCCTCAATGAGGTCAGCCAACTCCCCGTGGGAGATAACCCTTTCTACGCTGGGGATGTTCCGAAACTGCATCAGTGAAAACTTCCTTCTTAGGGAACTGACCGTTACCGACTCCCGTTACCCACTATTGATGCCAAAAAGTTGTTTCAGGCTGAGCCAAAGGCATTGCTGGAGTCTGGTTCAAACCACTCGCATTTTATCACGAAAGCCGGTGCCCATTGCCGGTGCCCATTGGAGGAAGTTGAGAACCGGGCACGGGTAAGACACCAGGAGTTATACGCGGGTTGCAGTGTGGCATTTCCGGCTTTATGGGTTTAAAATGTTGTGGAGATACTTTTGGGAAGCCAAAGGCCCTTTGTATAACGGGAGTCTCCAATTACGAGGTTGAATATGAGAGCCAAAGTTATTGGGATTCTGGTGTTCCTGGTTCTAATCGTAGCCATCGTGGTTACCGGGGTGGGGGCGGTTACTCAGGCGGTTAGCGTCGCCACCAACGAAACGGGCAGTGATCGGCTTGGACCGGCTTTCGCCCAATACACGGCAGCCTCGAACGAAGCTGACACTCAAGATGAAAACGGTATATACAGTACCTTCACCTTTGTGTGTCCCTTTCACTGAACCGGGCCAATTTATCTGTCCTTGCCGGCGTCCGCGCCAACCCGGTACTCCGGGATGAACGGCTGCCTCACCGTAATCATTTGGCAAATCTTCGTAACCTTCACCAACTACCTCTGACTTCTAACGTTTCGATCAACTTTTAACCTTGTTTGGGAGTAGATGAATGCAGCCTGGACTTCCTCCGGAAATTGACGGCCTGAAAAATATGATCCGTCAGATAGTGCGGGACGAGTGCTTGCCACTGGAAGCGGAATACCTGGCTAATCCCCCGCAGGAAGGGGTGGATGACGGCGGCCCCAAAGGTATCGCCGAAACGGTGATGGGCGTGGTCGGCACTCTTTCTCCCGAAAAATGGGGTCGGCTGACCAACGTTTCCAAAGAGACCGGCATCTTCACCTCCTTCGTTCCCGAGGAGTACGGCGGCGGCGGTATGGGAGCTTTGGGCCACGTGGTCATGGACGAGGAGATACACAAGAGCATTGTCCAGATTCCCACATCTCCGGTGCCAATGATGATGATTGGTTCCTGCACCCCGGAACAGGAGCAAAGGTATCTATATCCGGCGATTCAGGGAGACCTTAACTACGCTTTTGGACAGACTGAACCCCAGGCCGGTTCCGACCCCGGCGGAATGATGCAGACCCGGGCGGTGCGGGATGGCGACGATTGGGTAATCAGCGGCACCAAGATGTTTATTTCCGGGGCCGCCACTGCCGACTTCCTGCTGGTTCAAGCGGTTACCGACCCGGAAAAGCGGCAGCGGGGCGGTATCACCATGTTTATCATCGACAACCCCACTCCCGGCATGAGTTTTGATCCGATCCGGGTCTGGATAGTGCCAACCCGCTCCCAGCAGTACATGATCCACTTGGATGAGGTTCGGGTGCCTCAGACTCAGGTGCTGGGGGAAGTAGGTTTGGGATTCACCCTGGGGCAACAATGGCTGGTTCACCACGACCGATTGCTGCGGGGTTCGATGGCGTTGGGTATCCTGAGCCGTGCCCTGGAAATGGCGATAGATTGGTCCAAGCAAAGGGTTACCTATGGACGCCCCATCAGTGACCGGCAAGCAATTCAATGGATGCTGACCGACGTTTACATCGACATCATGAGCCTGCGAGCGGTTACCAGGGAAACGGCGGCCCGGGCCGATCAGGGGGAGGACGTGCGGGTGGAGGCTTCAATGGTTAAGTATTGCGCCGGGGAATGGGGTTGGCGCAGCATCGACAAGATTATGCAGATTTTTGGCGGCATGGGAGAGACTCTGGACATGCCGATTCCCCATTGGTATCACCTGCTGCGCCATGCTCGAATTGGCGGCGGCACGTCGGAAATCCACAAATTCGTTATGGCTCGAGGACTGCTGGATGGAAGGGTATCCTTCCAGGGGTGACCCATTCCGGGTCCGGTTGACCGATAGTAGCCGGGCGCAGTGAGGCGGCCGGATCAAAGCGACCAGGCTAGCGACCAGGCCGGCGTCCCGCAGTCATCGGCAGCCGTCAACGCTAGCCTTTGTTGCGCCGACCACCCTACTTTGGCAATACAGGACCGGGCTGGCGGCACCTACTGTTTCAATTGCATCATCACTGAGTTCCAATCCTTGGCCTACAATCTGGCCCGCCGAATGCTTGATGACTGGTCCCTGGCCGAGGACGCGGTGCAGGAGAGTTTCGTATCCGGGTACCGGTCATTCCATCAGTTCCGCGGCGACAACCTCCGCGCCTGGTTGATGCGCATCGTCGCCAACACCTGCCGGGATATGCTCCGGTCTCGCCGCGCTCGTCCTGCATTGCCCCTGAACCCCCTAACGTCCGACCCCGACGACCCCACTCTCACTGCGGCCAATTTGCCGTCCGGCGCAGAGACACCGGAAGAACACGCCGAGCGGTCAGAGCTGCGCCGAACCATTGAGTCCGGCCTATTAACCCTGCCCGAGGAGCGTCGGTTGGCAATCTTGCTGGTGGACGTGCAAGGGTTCAGCTATGAAGAAGCGGCATCCACCTTAAACTGCTCCCTGGGTACGGTGAAGTCCCGAATCAGCCGGGGCCGCAGCGAACTTAGGGACTACCTCCGCGCTGCTGGGGAACTTCTACCCTCCCGTTTTCGTCAAGAGGGTTAGCGTATGTGGATTTTCGGTAAGCATCAACACTTGAAACCCGAGACCCTCTCCGAATACCTGGACGGACGGCTAACGGGCCGCGAGCAGGGAAAGGCCGAGCGGGCGGCGGCGGAGTGCGCCCTTTGCCAGGGAGAACTGGAGGGGCTAAGGGCTACCGTATCCCTGCTGCGAACGCTGCCCGAGTTTGCGCCTTCTCGTAGCTTTACGCTGTCGGCCCCGCCGGTTACCCAGCCATTCACCGCCTTTGACCGTCCCAGTCTATTCCCAAAACGGGTTCCCGCCTGGGCCTATGCCGGAGCGGCTGCCCTGGCCGGGCTAGCCATATTACTTTATGCGCTGACCGACACCGGCGGATTGCCATCGTTAACCTGGCCCGGCGGCTCCGGAGGTTCGCCCGAAATGGCGATGGTCCAAGAGGCCGCCGCGCCAGCCGCCGCGTCGTCCCCGCCAGCCGCTCCAACAATTGAACCTCAAGCGCAGCCAGCATCGGCGCCGGTGCCGGCAGTAGAGCAGGAAATCGCCAAGGAAGTTGCAATCGAAAAGGAAGTATTGCGATCCCCTACTTCCTTGCCCAATGCGGCGGGCGCACCGCCTCCAGCCTCAACTCAAGCTGCAGAGCCGCCGGCAAGGAACGCCGTTCCCGGGGAAAGCGTTCCACCGGAAGCTTCGGCGCAGAGGGGTTCTGCGCCGGACGCAACGCCTGTTCCTGCCCCTGCTGCGATTGCCTCCGGTGGAGGAATGTCGATTCCCCCACCGCCAACTCGTCCGGCGGAAGCGCCGACTATGACTGCCGTACCAACTCCCGATCCCAGCCCGGTGATAGCGATGGCCGCTGAACCGACAGCGGAAAGTGTGGTCAGTCCGGGACCGCCACCGGCCGCAACCACCCATCGAACACCGGCGCCTCGAGATTCGGACGTGGCGGGAGCCGTAACTGGCGCTTCCATCGGGGGAACGGCCGTGCCTGGAGAAACTGGCGAAGCCGACAGATTTAATGGAACCGATGGGCAGGACGGGAGAAGCGCTACCCCGGCGTTGCCTTCCCGTAGCACGCCGGCTGAACCGGCAGTAGAGCAAGCCACGCCGGACCTTCGCCAGGAAACCGCTAGTCCAAGCGAATCGCCCCTCGGCCCCTCCGCTGTCGAAGATGCCGAAGGAACCGGCGGACCAAGCTCTAAACTCCTTGGACCGACGGGGCCTCGAGGTCCGGTGGGGCCTCAAGGTTCGGCAGGGTCTGAAGGTCCGGCGGGGCCCGAAGGTGCGACGGGGACTCCTGATCCGGCAGGGCCTGGAACACTGCGAAAGCTCAATCAGCCAACCGGGGACGGCAACGGAGTACCGTGGGTCCTTGGAGGGCTGGCAGCGGCACTGCTAACGGCGTTTATCCTGGTATTCACCCTTAATAGGAGCCGTAACCGCCGGACTAAGGAGGTATAAGCGGGAACTTTTTAGTGAGCCAGCGCGTCTTAATTTCCAGTAAGTCTTACTTTAACTTTACAAACAAACTCTGGAGGAAAAATATGAGGATACCCAAGTATGGAAGAGGATTACTGGCCCTGGTTGGGGTCAGTCTTGCGGGGCTGATGCTGATAGCTTGTTCCACCCAAGTTCCGCTGAGCGCCACCGCGTCGGATCCGGGGCTGGTACAGCAAGAATCGTCGGCAGCGCAGCAGCCCGCCGCACCGGTTGCCGATCAAACTACCGGAGCGCCCTTAGCCGCAATTGTAGAACCGGAAAAGGCGCAGGAAACGGTTGAACTTCCCGCTAACGAAACGGTGGTTACTGACGCAAATGCTACCAACCGCAACCAGGCGGCTCAGGTAACCTCCGCCAATGCCCAAGCCGGTATCACTACCTCCGGCCTGGGAAGGTCCAGCGCTGCCCCCGACCTGGCTACTCTGAATCTGGGGGTGGAAGCCTTTGCCAGCACGGTAAGGGAAGCTCGCCAAGAAGCAGCCTCGGCCATGACCGACGTGCTAGCTGCGCTGAGAGCCGCCGGCGTCGAGGAAAAGGATATTCAAACCGGCCGCTTCAACATAAACCCCCGTTACACCGGACGGGAAGTTACCCGCTGCACTGAAGCCGGCAGCGATTCCTCAGGGACCGAAGCCGATTCTATCCTGCCGGCCACGCAAGACTGTTACCAGGAATACCAGTCAGTGATAACCGGCTATGAGGTCAACAACCACGTTACCGCCCTGGTGCGCGACCTGGACTCGGTGGACGACGTTATTGACGGCACGGTCGATGCCGGGGGAGATTCAATTCGGTTCAACGGGATAACTTTCGGCCTGGAGGACACGAGCCAGCTTCAGGTCCAGGCGCGGGCCGCCGCGGTCGCCGACCTGAACGACCGGGCATCTCAACTTGCCGAGCTTAGCCAGGTGACCCTGGGAGACCTGGTTTACATGGCCGAGGTAAGCCGCGCTACTCCAAGAGAGTTTAACGCCGAATTCGCCCTGCTAGCGCAGCCAGCATCTGCTCAAGGTGCCGCATCGACACCTATTTCTGGTGGCGAGGTCGCGGTGACGGTGAGCGTCAAAGGCACTTTTTCCATCGGCGCCGCAACTAGCAGCAACTAAAGCCTTAACCGAACTGTAAACTTCTGGGGCTATTGACGGGAAGCTCGTTCCTGGACAATCTTCCCGTCGGATGAAGACACAGGGCAGGCTCCTTGGGGGGCCTGCCTTTTACTTCTATTGAAACCAGCTCCACCGCAGGTTGTAGCTGCTCTATAGCCGGATGTTGCAGGCCGGTGCCCATACATATAGAATCACGGTGCATCCGGACTTAACCGGAGGTAACGGAATCAACCCTCAAAGCGCTCTTGGGGCGGTTGCGGACATTGCGCTGCAAGGTGGTCGAAACGAAATGGTACTGAGTGATCGGTCCATCAAAGAGGCCTTGGAAGAAGGTAGGATTGTTATCCGACCTCTGAAGCAGGACGATATTCAGCCCGCCAGCGTGGACTTGCATCTCGACCGCAAGATTCTCGTCTTCAGCAACTACCAGAAACCCTTCATTGACGTCAGGGAAAGCATGGAAAAGCTGAGCCAAATTGTGGAAATACCGGCCAACGAACCCTTTATCCTGCATCCCGGCGATTTCGTACTGGGCAGTACAATGGAGCATATTGAGTTGCCCGAAGACCTGGTGGCCCGGCTGGAAGGCAAGAGTTCCCTGGGCAGAATCGGACTGGTAATCCATTCCACCGCCGGATTCGTTGACCCGGGCTGGAAGGGCAACCTCACCCTGGAATTGAGCAATTTGGCCCGATTGCCCATTACCCTTTACTATGGGATGAAAATCGGCCAAATTTCCTTTCTGCAACTGACTACTCCGGCGGACCGGCTCTATGGCTCAGAGTCTTTGGGCAGCAAGTACCAGGGCCAGACCGAACCAACGGCCAGCCGCTTCCATCGGGACTTTCAATCCCATAGTAAATAAAGAACCCAACCGGTTACCTTGTCTTAATCGATTTGCCCCCGGACTGCTTCCAATGACAGCATTACCTCAAATGACTCCGTTGGCCCCAATGCTGCGGGCGTTCTCGCTGGCCAAGCAGGCCGTAGGTACGACTAGCCCCAATCCGGCGGTAGGCGCCGTGGTGGTAAAGGACGGAGCAATAATCGGTGAGGGTCATACCCTGCCGCCAGGGCAGCGACACGCCGAAATCTGCGCCCTTGACCAGTGCGGGTCAAAAGCAGCCGGAGCCACCCTTTACACTACTTTGGAACCCTGTTGCCATTTCGGCCGGACGCCTCCGTGTACCGAGGCCATAATTGCCGCGGGAATCAAGAAGGTGGTAGCGGCTGCCAGCGATCCCAACCCTCGGGTTGCCGGCAACGGGTTGGCCGCGCTCAAAGACGCAGGCGTCGCAGTGGCGATCGAAGAAACTGAAGGCGTGCGGGAGTTGTATGAGGCATTTTCCAAGCACATTACAACCGGATTGCCCTTCGTGACTGCCAAGTTTGCCATGAGTCTGGACGGGAAAATCGCAACTTATTCCGGCGACTCCAAGTGGGTTACCGGCCCCCTGGCCCGCGAGTTAGTGCAGGAGATACGACGGGAAAGCGACGCCGTCATGGTCGGCATTAATACCCTACTGGCCGACAACCCGCAGCTGACCACTCGGAACCCGGACGGTTCGCCACGCCCGGTCCAGCCATTGCGGGTGGTGCTGGACAGTTCTTGCCGCACTCCGGTTGACGCCCGGATGCTGGGTGAACCCGGGGAAACCTTAATCGCCACTTTGGAACAGGCTGCTCCCGACAAGGTCGTCAACCTGCGTAGCGCCGGGGCTGAAGTATTTATTGGGACAGCGGACCCAGCGGGAATGGTGGATACCGGGCAGGTGTTGGCCGAGCTGGGAAAACGGGGGGTGGTCAGCCTGCTGGTGGAAGGCGGCGGCATTACCCTGGGCACCCTGTTTGACACCGGCTTGGTGGATAAGGTATATGTTTTCATTGCGCCGGTCATTATTGGCGGCAGCCGGGCAGCGTCGCCCATTGAAGGCCGGGGGGCCGCCTTAATGTCCGAAGCGTGGCGCGTAGAACATACTGAAATCCGACAGATTGGACCGGATTGGCTCATTTCCGGTTACCCAACCAAAAGTGGCCCGTAAGGGGACAACAATATGTTTACCGGCATCGTTGAGGAAGTCGGAACCGTCGCAGTCCTGGAGGATTACGGATTGACCATCCGGGCCGGCCAGGTTATAGAACAATTAAAACTGGGCGATAGTATGGCAGTAAACGGAACCTGCCTGACCGTCGTCGAGTTTGACCGTCAGCAATTTAAGGTGGACCTGGCGCCGGAAACTTTGCGCCGTACCGCTTTGGGGCAACTGGAGTCGGGCAACGGCGTTAATCTGGAGCGCCCTCTGGCGGTCAGTGACCGCCTGGGCGGACACATCGTGCAGGGACATGTGGACGCCAGCGGTCGGATTATGTCAATCAAGCCGGAAGGCGATTGCGTAATTTTTCGGGTCCGGAGTCCCAAACGTTTTATGCCCTATATTGTAGAGAAGGGGTTTATCGCAGTTGACGGCATCAGTCTCACCGTAGTGAGCAAAGGGGCTACTTCCTTCACGCTGTCTGTGATACCATACACCTTGCAGAACACCAACCTACGAGAGAAATCGGCGGGCCACCGGGTAAACTTGGAGGTGGACATTCTGGCTAAGTACGTTGAGAGTCTGCTAACCAGGTAATATACCGGGAGCCGATCTTAGGGAGATGAATTTCTATTATGTCTCTGTCTAGCATGGAAGAGGCCATCGCCGACCTCAAAGCTGGGAAGTTCCTGATAATCGTTGACGACGAGGGCCGGGAAAACGAGGGCGACCTGGTTATGCCCGCCGAAATGGTAACGCCGGACGCGGTCAACTTTATGGTTACTCACGCTCGCGGTCTGTTATGCATGCCGGTGACGGATCAGCGGCTGAACGAACTGGATATTCCGATGATCGGAAGTGAACACGCCATTGGCGATATGCCTACCGCCTTCACTATGTCCCTGGACTATAAGAATGGGACAACTACCGGCATTTCCGCGGGCGACCGGGCGGCAACTATTCTGGCAATGATCGACCCTGACGCCAAGGCGGAAGATTTTTCCCGCCCCGGCCACCTGTTTCCCCTACGTTACCATGCTGGAGGAGTGCTGGTTCGGGCCGGGCATACCGAGGCGATCATAGATTTGTGCCGGATTGGCGGGATGTATCCGGCCGGTGTGGTCTGCGAAATTATGAACGACGACGGCTCTATGTCCCGTATGCCGGACCTGGAAGTTTTCGCCAAACACCACGACCTGAAGATTCTCAGCATTGCCCAGATAATTGCCTACCGCCGCCGACATGAAACCCATATTGAACGGGTGGCCGAAGCCCGCCTGCCAACCAAGTACGGCGAGTTCAAAATTGTAGCCTACCAGAGTCCCTTTGACCCGGGGGAACACATCGCGCTTACCATCGGAGACTGGACACCGGATATGCCGGTTCTGACCAGAATTCATAGCGAGTGCCTTACCGGCGACGTTTTTGGTAGCATGCGGTGCGACTGCGGAGAGCAAATGGATATGGCGCTCCAAATCCTGGGGCAGGAAGGCACCGGCGCGTTCCTGTATATGCGGCAGGAAGGCCGAGGCATTGGCCTCCATAACAAGATTAAGGCCTACTCCCTGCAGGACGGCGGCATGGACACGGTAGAAGCCAACCGGCAGTTGGGATTTGAACCGGATATGCGCCACTACGGAATCGGGGCACAAATCCTTGCCGACCTGGGAATCAAAAAGATTAAACTCCTCACCAACAATCCCAAGAAACTTGTTGGACTTTCCGGCTTTGACGTTGAGATTGTCGAACGGGTCCAGGTAGAAGTTCCCCCCAACGACGAGAACCGGGCTTATCTGGAAACCAAGCGGGAGCGGATGGGTCACATCCTTGGTTCCTGCTCCTGAAAGTCTTAATGCCCGCGTCGGAAATAGACAAACTGAGGGGCTGACCAATTGGTCAACCCCTCCTCTCATAGTTTCGGGTTCTTCCTTTAAGTTATACTTGAACCAACAAACTATAACCAAGAAACCAGGAAGCCTAAAGAGTGTTTAGCGGCGCCTTTACTTAACCTGAGAAATCAAATAAGCCTCGATAAAGTCGCCCAGGTCGCCGCCGAGGACCGCTTCTGGATTGGTGCTCTGGCAATTGGTTCGGTGGTCTTTAACCGACTTGTAAGGGTGCAAAACGTAACTGCGAATTTGGTTACCCCATTCCGTCGCCACTCTTTCGCCGCGCAATTTCGCCACTTCTTCGGCTTTTTGTTGATTTCGCCGGGCCAGCAACCGGGCCAGCAAGATACGCATGGCGTATTCCCGGTTCTGGTGTTGCGAACGTTCGGTTTGGCAGGAAACTACAATGCCGGAAGGCTGATGGGTCAAGCGCACGGCGGATGCAACTTTTTGAACATTCTGGCCGCCCGGCCCGCTGGACCGGAACGTATCCATTTTTATGTCTTCGGGGCGTACTACTACGCCCTCCTCTTCTTCCACCGCTACCGGTACTACCTCCACCTGGGCAAAGGAAGTATGACGCAAGTGGTTCGGGTCAAAGGGCGATATCCGGACCAGCCGGTGCACCCCCCGCTCCGCGTTCAAATAGCCATAGGCGAAGGAACCGCCAACCTCGAGGGTAGCGCTACGCAGACCCGCCTCGTCGCCGTAAGACAAATCCATTACCTGGACCGGACGGTTCTGCGTTTCACCCCAACGGGCGTACATCCGCAGCAACATCTCGGCCCAATCCTGGGAATCGGTACCGCCGGCCCCGGAATAAACAGAGACAATCGCGGGGCGATCATCGTAGGGACCGGCGAGAGTCAGCGTAATTTCCTCCCGTCGCAGCGTACGGGATAATTGCCGAACTTCAGTCTCCATTTCCTTCTCTGCCGAGTCGTCCCCTTCTTCTATCATCAGGGCGGTTAATTCCAACAGCGTAGCCGCCTGGTCTTGCAGGCCGCGCCACAATGCGACAATCTCCTTCAAACGACCCAACTGCCTCATGTTCAACTGTGCCTGCCTCGGGTCGTCCCAATAGCCCTCCCTGGCCGCCTCTTGCTCCATACGAGCGATTACGGCTTCTTTATCCGACAGGTCAAAGACGCTCCGCCACTGATTCTATCTTCTGAATCATCGACGAGAGGTCTTGTCTAAGCTCTTCCATATTTCTTTTTCTATCCTTCGGTATTAATAACCGGAAACTTCCAGCACTTCAGAACTTATAGTTTTTGTGGCTTCGTTATACTATAACACCATACCGGGAAAGTTCGGGTCCATCGCTTTTGGACGGTAGGCTTGGTTATGATCTGCTCAGCTCCTTTTCGCCGCCGCTGCTCCGGGAATCCGATAACTCCAGAAAGCTTCCACCGGTGTTAAGGGGAACGTCGCCACTAAGGCCAGATAAAACGTACCGGCCCGCGAAGGGCCGGATTGCGGATTTAGGTACCCGGTGCTAAAATCTAGCGGTTTGCCGTTATAACGGTGCAATATCCATGGCATTCCAGGGAGAACTGCTGGGCGAGCAGCTTCCCCTCTGCCCACAATTTATCCCAAGTACTGCCAAAGGAGACGTACAAGTTGGACTGGCTCGTTGTCCTGCTCCTGGGACTCGCCGCCTATTTAATTGGCTCAATACCCCCGGCCTACTATTTGGTGCTCCTGATAAAAAAGGTGGACATACGGGAAGTGGGCAGCAAGAATGTGGGGACGCTGAATACCTACCACCAGGTAGGCATCTGGGGAGCCGGCCTGGTACTGCTTTTCGACTTGGGCAAAGGAGCCTTGGCGGTGCTGCTGCCCGGCTGGGTAGGGGCGCCGGGCTGGGCCGTATATGTGACGGGGATATTGGTCGTAGCCGGGCATAACTGGCCGGTACTCTTGCGGTTCAAGGGCGGAAAGGGAGCCGCATCTATTCTCGGCGTTTTCCTGGCCTTCGTTCCGCTCCCGACCCTGATTGCCCTGGTTCCAGGCGTGATTACCCTGCTCCTTTCCAGAAACGCAATCCTTGGGCTGGCGGTAGGCTTTATTCTCACAAATTTGCTGGTTATCGTAGCCGTGGTGTTTGACTTGAACGCCCTCTTGCCTAATCCGGGCATCCACCACATCGGGTTGTGTCTTCTACTTTCAGTGCTGGTAACTGCCGCCTACGCAATTTCGATTCGGGCGCAAATAATGAACGCGCTTCGAACACGCCGGTACCGAGAACTTTTCTACGGCGCCTAGCCAATTCTTGAGCAGCGGTTCCCTGAAGCTACCGCCAGTAGCAGTTAAATAGCCCGTCCCTCTATACCCCTCTCCGTTTCCATCCCTTCACCTTTAATATCATTCTAATTCTATCTTGGTTATAATGGTTATCGGCCAGCCCCGAGACTTGGGCCCCCGACATTCCTTTATCGGGCCGGTGGGCGGCCAACAATTTAAACGGCAAAAATCCACATTCACAACCGGACACAGGATTTCACTATGCTGGATCATGGAGCTCAAGACCCATTCAACACCGATGCAATTCAGGCATTGCGACATCGGATGCGGCATTCGGCGGCCCACGTTATGGCTGACGCAGTGCTCAAGCTGTTTCCCGAAGCAAAAATGGGCATTGGCCCCCCAACCCAGGACGGATTTTATTACGACTTCGACGTTTCCCGTCCCTTCACCCCGGAGGACTTGGAAAGCATCGAAGGGCTGATGCGGGAAACAATCACCACCAAGCAAAACTTTCAACGGGAAGAAATCAACCGGGAAACGGCCCAAAGTCTTTTCGCCGACCAACCCTACAAGCTGGAAATAATCGCCGACTTGCCTGCCGATACTGCCTTGAGCATCTATCGACATGGAAGTTTTGTTGACCTGTGCCAGGGGCCTCACGTGGACGGCACCGCCGACATCTCGGCGGTGAAATTGCTCAATATCGCCGGCGCATATTGGCGCGGCGACGAACATCGGCCCATGCTCCAGCGCATCTACGGTACCGCCTGGGAAAGCCAGGAAGCATTGGACGACTATTTGACCCGGCTTGAGGAAGCGGAGCGCCGGGACCACCGGACCTTGGGACGGCAACTTGGCCTTTTCTCCATCCACGAAGAGATTGGCCCGGGCCTGATTGTCTGGCACCCCAAAGGCGGAGTAGTCCGCGGCCTGGTTGAAGACTATTGGCGAAACCTCCATTATCGTCACGACTACAGCATCGTTTATTCGCCGCACATTGGGCGCGCCCAGTTATGGCAGACCAGCGGCCATCTGGACCATTACCGGGACAGTATGTATGCCCCGTTGCAAGTTGACGAGCAGGAATATTACCTGAAGCCAATGAACTGCCCGTTCCACATAATGGTCTATCGTTCCTCGCTGCGCAGCTACCGGGAACTTCCCATGCGTATCGCTGAGCTGGGCACGGTGTACCGCTACGAGCGCAGCGGCGTACTCCACGGTTTGATGCGGGTACGGGGATTCACCCAGGATGATGCCCATATATTTTGCCTGCCGGAACAGGTTGAAGCGGAAGTTGGCAGCGTCCTGGATTTGACCTTCGAGCTGCTGGACGCCTTTGGCTTCACCGACTTTTCCATCTCCCTTTCCACCCGGCCTCGCGACTATGCCGGTGAACTGGATATGTGGGAGCATGCCACCGACTCCTTGAGGCGGGCGCTGGAGCAGCGAAACCTGGCCTTCGACGTCGATGACGGCGGCGGCGCTTTCTACGGCCCCAAGATTGACCTCAAGATAAAAGATGCCCTGGGCCGAGACTGGCAATGTACCACCATACAGTTCGACTTTAACCTGCCGGAACGGTTCGACTTGACCTTTATGGATACCGAGGGCGGACGGAGTCGTCCCTACATGGTTCACCGGGCAATCCTGGGTTCTTTGGAACGCTTCCTGGGGGTGCTGATTGAGCACTACGCCGGGGCCTTCCCGCTGTGGTTGGCTCCAACCCAGGCGGTGGTTATTCCCATCGCCGACCGGCACCAGGAATATGCGGACGCGGTCAAGGCCCGTTTGGAGGCAAGGGGCTTCCGGGTTGAAGTGGACGGCCGGAGCGAGCGAATGAACTTGAAGATCCGTAACGCACAGCTCCAGAAGGTACCTTATATGCTGGTTGTTGGCGACCGCGAGCAGGAACAGGAGGCGGTTTCGGTCCGAACCCGGGAAGGCGGCAATCTGGGAGCAATGCCGTTGGACGACTTGCTGGGCCGAATTACCGAGGAGGTGGGGTAAGTTGGACGGAAAGACCGGGCGAATCTCCAGGATGAAGGATAGTTACATATTATGCCAAACCGCTTAATTGACGAGACCAGCCCCTATTTGCTGCAGCACGCCCACAACCCGGTGGATTGGTATCCCTGGGGAGATGCCGCCCTGGAGCGCTCCAGGCAAGAAGACAAGCCGATCCTGTTGAGCATCGGTTACTCGGCATGCCATTGGTGCCACGTGATGGAGCGGGAGTCCTTTGAGGACACCGCCATCGCCGCTTTGATGAACGAAAACTTTGTCAGCATTAAGGTGGACCGGGAGGAACGCCCGGACCTGGACGCGGTGTACATGGAAGCCGTCCAGATGCTCACCGGCAGCGGTGGATGGCCCATGACGGTGTTCCTGACTCCTGAAGGGAAGCCCTTTTATGGCGGCACCTACTTTCCGCCGGCCGACCGCTTCAATATGCCGGGATTCCCCCGGATACTGCAAGCGGCCAGCGAGGCCTACCGCACCAATCGGGGAGAAATCGAAAGGGTTACCCAACAACTGACCGAACAAATGGGGCGCAGCGGACAATTGCCCCAGGGTTCTAACCCACTAACAGCGGAGATTCTGCACCAGGCTTACTCCCGCCTGGCCGCCAATTTTGATTACCAGAATGGCGGCTTCGGCGCCGCTCCCAAGTTTCCCCAACCGATGACCCCCGAGTTTCTGCTCCGCTACTACCATCACGGCTACAATCCGAGGGCGTTGGAGCTGGTGGAACTAACTCTGGACAAGATGGCTTTCGGCGGGATGTATGACCAGATTGGCGGTGGGTTCCATCGTTATTCCACCGATGCTTTCTGGCTGGTGCCTCACTTTGAAAAGATGCTCTATGACAACGCCCTGCTGGCCCGCCTTTACCTGCATACCTTTCAGATTACCGGGAACGCCCGCTACCGGCGCATTACCGAAGAGACACTTGACTATGTACGGCGGGAAATGACCGACGAAAACGGCGGCTTTTATTCGGCTCAAGATGCCGACAGCGAGGGAGTGGAGGGCAAGTTCTTTGTCTGGACCCCCGGCCAAATCCGGGAAGTCCTGGGCGCCCAGGACGGGAACATCTTCGGCGGCTACCACGGGGTAACCGACGCCGGTAATTTCGAAGGCGCCAACATCCTGAACGTGCCCCAGGAACCCGAAGCCTTTGCTCTGGAACACGGCGTTACTTTGGCAAACCTGGAGTCAATCATTGTCCATGGGAAGGCCAAGCTGCTGGAGGAACGGGAGAAGCGCATTCATCCCCTTCTGGACGATAAGATTCTTGCGTCCTGGAATGGGCTGATGCTCCGCAGCTTTGCTGAGGCCGCCGTATCCCTGGACCGGCCGGATTACCTGGAGGTAGCATCCAAAAATGCTACATTCATTCTGGAACACCTGAAACGGGACGGGCGGTTGCTCCGCAGTTATCGGCAAGGCCAGGCCAAACAGCCCGGCTTCCTGGAAGACTACGCCTTTGTAACCGACGGACTTATGGCCCTTTACGAAGCGACCTTTGAAGTACGTTGGCTGAACGAGGCGGCAGCCTTGGCCGATACAATGATTGAATTGTTTTGGGACGAGGCGTTAGGCGGATTCTATGATACCGGAATTGAGCATGAGTCTTTGGTGACCCGTCCTCGGGACATATTCGACAACGCTCAGCCCTGTGGCGGTTCGGTTGCATCCGAGGCGCTGTTGCGATTGGCCGTTTTTACCGGAAACGAAGAATACAACCTCAAGGGAGCCAAACCTTTGCGCTCCTTGAATCAGTTAATGGCCCAGGCGCCGGCGGGCACCGCCTATTGGTTGAGTGTACTGGATTTCTATATATCCATTCCCAAGGAAATCGCTATTATCGGACCTGCCCAGGATTCAGGAACGAAGGAACTGCTCAACACCGTCTTTGGCCGCTATCTGCCGAACAAAGTGGTAGTCGGGTCGGGTTCCCCGGTCCCGGAAGCCCGGCCCGGAGACACTTCAGGTGCACTGGGGATACCCTTGTTGGAACAGCGGGGAATGGTGGATGGCAAGCCTACCGCCTACGTTTGCCAACATTATGTCTGCCAACTGCCGGTTACCGATTCGGCTGAGCTGGTAAAGCAACTTGATAGCTAGGCAGCTCCCGCGAGTCTAACACTCCGTAAATGCGGCCTTTAATCCCTCTGGAAAATCAGCGCCGGAGATTGGGTGTAAAGGCGGCGCAGCTAATTAAGAGTAACCAAGGATACTCTGAATAAGTCATTAGACGCCAGCGCCTTCACCCGGTCGTTCCTGCGAAGGCAGGAACCTAAAACCTTGTGAACCGAGGTTCCTGCTTTCCCAGGAACAACGGGTAGGGATAAACACCCAGGTCACGGACTTATTCAGAAGTTCCCTAAGTCTGCCTTTCAAATTTCAGTCGCAATATCAGGGTATCCGGAGTGCTGTTTGGTTTGACCTTGGCCCAATCAGCGATACGATAGCCGACGACCCAGGCAATGCCAGTGTCGCCAACCAGCAGGGGTATCCGGTCTCTCCGGCTCCGGGGCGCCTTGGCATCGGTTAGGAAGTCTTGCAATTTCTTGACGCCGGACATACCCAGTGGTTGGAAACGGTCTCCAGGTCGCCGCGTTCGCAGCCGCACCTGCTTCGGATCACCAAGAGCCTTCAAGTCCAGGTAGGCGGTGAAGTCGTCGCCAGATTGAAAGTCGGGCAAGTTGGCTAGATCATGGCCGTTTAACACTTTCGCTTCAACCCGCCACCCGGCCAAAAGCATCGTGTTTTCCCCGCCCGGCGCAACCGGCAGGGTCAAGGGATGTTCGTATTCTCCTTCCGTAAGAGAATTGGTACCCGAGGCTTCTTCGTTGCCGCCATAAAGGGTAAGCCGATCACCTGCAGACTCAAGCTTCAATCCGTTGGGCAAATCCAGGGTTCGGGACGACGCTCTTCCCTCCGCCAGATCGGACATCGCCCTCAAGTGACTTTCCCGCAACCTCCGCGAATCACCGGCCAAGGTCACATACCCTCGCCGTAAGACCAGCCGGCGCAGGGCCGGGTGCAGTTCGGACAGAGCCGCCCGGTCGAAGATCAGGATCCGGTCGGAGGCCGAGTTTGCGGCATTTTCCGGGGCGATCAACAAGCCGGGCCAAGCCCGATTCATTTCCCCTTCCAGGTAATCCAGCTCCAGGGCTGAAGTTCGGGCCAGCCTTACCAGAGCTTCGCGGACGCGGGGATTATATTCGGCGGCCAGATAAGGCATCAGGTTCTGCCGTACCCGGTTGCGGGTGAACCGGAAGAGGAAGTTGCCGCTGTCCAGCCGAAAATCCTGCCCTAATTCGCGGCAATACTCCACGGTGTCGGCCTTATTTACTTCCAACAAGGGCCGAAAGAGCGCCGGGCTTTCCAGGCCCGTTGGCCAGGGCCAGGGAGCCACTTCAGTCATTCCCCGCAGGCCGGGCAGCCCCGAACCTCGCAAAATGTGCAGCAGAACCGTCTCCGCCAGGTCGTCGGCAGTATGCCCCACCGCAACCGCCACGGCTCCCGCCTTTTCCGCAACACCGGCCATAAATTCGTAGCGCATTTCCCGGGCGCCCTGTTCGAAGGATGAAATGTTGCGGTCTCGCTGATAAGCAATCGGGTCCCGTTTCTCAACCGTAACCGGCAACCCCAATTTTTGAGCCAGCGACTGCACGAACCGGGCGTCCTCGTCAGCTTCGTCGCCTCGAAAGTCGTGATTAAGATGGGCAACGTGCAGGCTGATGCGGTGGGACCGGCTTAGCCGGTGCAGACTGTGAAGGAGGGTGGTGGAATCGGCGCCGCCGGAAACTCCAACTATCAGGGTAACGTCGCTGTCGGCGTAACCGGCGCGGTGCAGCGAAGCCAATACTTGCCCATCCACGTTGGAAACTACGGACATGCTTAACCTAATCGGAAAGACTTTCCGACGACAAATGGCCGGTGGAGTTGTAGCAAAGGAGACGCCGACCCCGGGGAGAGCTATCAAATATGCTCACCGATCCCAGGCTGAGCGACATATTGTGGAAATTGGAAAGGGGCATCCCTAAAAGTCTGCCGCAAATGGCTCGTATAGCAAAGTTATGCGAAATTAAGGCCAGGTTGTCTCCATCGGCGTGGGATTGTTCCAGCTTGAGTATGACTTGCCATGAGCGCTCCTGAAGTTCTGCCAGCGACTCGCCACCGGGCATAACCAGCGTAGCCGGATTGTCGCGCCAGGTGTTATAGACTTCAGGCCAGCCGGCGCGCATTTCCTCGCCCTCGATGCCCTCCAATTCCCCCAATGCCAGTTCCTTAAGCCCTTCTTCGGCAGTGATCGGCAGCCCCAATTGGCGGGAAATCTCCTCGGCAACCTGCATCGTGCGGGACAGCGGGCTGGAATAAATAGCCGATAGGTTCCAATCTTGCGCAATTCGAGCCGTAGCCCGGGCCTGAGCCAAGCCATTTTGATTCAGCTCTGTATCGCTCTGGCCCTGAAACCGCCCTTGCTTATTCCAGTCAGTTTCGCCATGGCGCACCAGGAAGAATTTCACTACAGCGCTCTTTCCAGAACGTCCGAAGACAACTGAATCTCCACCTCTTCAATTCTTACGCCGTTCATTCTTCTAATGGTGAATGTCCAATCGCGGTACTCCAAAATCTCGCCTGACTCCGGAATGTAACCCAAGCGGTCCAGCAAGAAACCGGCAACCGTTTGGTACTCTCCTTCCGGTAACTTCAGGTTCATCTTTTGGTTTGCTTCCAAAACGCTCATTCCCGCGTTCACCCTGAAAGAGTTTTCACCCAGAGAGGTATATTCCTCTTCCGGCAGGTTACCTTCATCGCCAACCTGGCCTACGATAACTTCCAGCATCTTCTTGAGGGTAACCACACCCGAAATGCCGCCGAACTCATCCACAGTCAAAACAAGGCCGTAGCCATTCAGACGCATTTCTGAAAAGGTGCTTCCCACGGTCTTGGTTTCCGGCACGAAATAGGCTTCCCGAAGCAGGTCGGTAGCGCTGTCTTCGGGCTGCAAATTTCCTCTTCCGAGGGCCAACAGCACATCCTTGTTCGACAGCACCCCTACCACGTTCTCAATTTCGCCGTCATAAACCGGGAAACGCGAGTGGCTGTGTTGCGAATAGAGTTTCAGGAACTGTTCCAGGGTAGTACCTTGTTCCACGGACACGATCTCGGTCCGGGGGGTCATTATCTCTTGAATCTGCTGGTCGCCGAACCGGAAAACTTTCTCTAACAACTCTGCTTCCGCTGGTTCAACCACGCCGGATTGCGCTCCCACGGCAATTAAGGAACGAATTTCTTCCTCGCTGAGCTCGGACGTAGAGTAGTTAACCCGCAGCAACTTGGTAAATAGGTAAGTAACACCCTGGAGGGCCCGAATCGGCGGCGACAAGACAATCGCAACAATTGAAAGGGGACGGGCAAAGGCAAAAGCCACCGTTTCCGACCGGTTCCAGGCAATGGTCTTGGGTAGGCTTTCGCTGAAAATTAACAGGAGAAGGGTCACTGCAGCGGTGGCGACAAGAACGGCCACAGTTTCATCAGTAATCAGGCTCAAGGCCAGAGCAGTGCCCAGGGAGGCCGCAGCCGTATTCACCAAATTGTTGCTCAGTAGAACAGTGGCCAGCAACTTTTCCGGTCGCTTGACCATTCGGTCCACCAAGGCAGCTTTGGGGCGTCCAATATGGAGCAGATGTATCAATCGTGCCCGGGGAAGGGCAATAAAAGCGGTTTCAGAGGAAGAGAAAAAGGCGGACAGAACAAGACACATTACAAGAAGAATTAACTTCCATAAATCGTCAGAATCCATCTTTTGACCTAAATACCTCCTAGTTTCGCGTTACAGCCGGCGGCTTCGACCTGGAACTAATTTGCATTGTATGATAGATATTGAAGAGTATGATAGCATCCTCCGGCTGATAGTGTAAAGTTGACCAAGAAACGGGGCGACAATAATATTAGCTGATAGCGCCATTTTGGGTAAATCAGGCAATGACTGACCGAGCAAAGAGAAATCATTGCCAGGCGCTTCCCCACTATTATACGGCTAGGCAATTGACTATCTACCTGAACAGAAATCGGTCACCGATGGTTAAGGTTTTTTCATGGGTCTGAAGATATTGGGCATTGAGACTTCCTGCGATGAAACCGCGGTTGGCGTGGTGGAGGACGGGCATCGCCTGCTCTCCAACATTGTTTCATCCCAAATTGAGCTGCATTCCCCTTACGGCGGCGTAGTACCCGAGGTAGCCTCGCGCCAGCATATTCGGGACATGGCCCCGGCGGTGGAGCAAGCCTTAACCGGCAGCGGCCTGGAGCTGGGGGACATTGACCTGGTTGCCGCTACCTTCGGGCCGGGACTGGCCGGGTCATTGATAACCGGCCTGAACACGGCCAAAGCGCTGGCCTTTAGCCTGGGGATACCATTGATCGGCGTGAACCATTTGGAGGGGCACATCTATGCTTCCTGGCTGGACCAGGGCGATGCCGTCTGCCCGGGAAGTTCCCTTGGGTTTCCCCTGGCCTGCCTGATAGCTTCCGGAGGCCACACCGATCTGATTCTAATGGAAGGACACGGAGTTTACCGGCTGGTCGGGCGCACTCGAGACGACGCCGCCGGGGAGGCTTTTGACAAGGCAGCCCGGATCCTGGGCCTGGGTTTCCCCGGTGGGCCGGAGATCCAGCGGGCGTCCGAGGGCGCGCGCAACAGCAGTTTACCCCAGTTACCTCGGGCCTGGATGCGGGGTACCCTGGACTTCAGTTTCAGCGGGGTTAAAACCGCCCTGCTTCACATGGCCCAAGCCCAGGGAATCTATCCCCCTAGAGAGCCGACCGCCAGTTCAACCGGCAGCATCCAGGTCAACGAAACGGAAATAAACCGCTTGGTTGGGGAGCTGGCCGCCAACTTCCAGGAATCAGTGGTGGATGTCATGGTGGTCAAATTGCTGGAGATGGCGCGGAAGTACCATGCCAGGGGGATTGTCCTGGGCGGCGGGGTTACCGCCAACACGCGGCTGCGGCAGAGGATAACCGGCGAATCTCCCCTGCCGGTGGTGATTCCCCCGCCAGTCCTATGTACCGACAACGGCGCGATGATTGCCGCATGCGCCTACTACCAGCACCAGCGGGGAGAGCAGTTCGGATTGGAACTGGACATCGATCCGGCCCTGCCGCTGGGTTAAGCCGCCCTGAACCATTCACCATTGGTCAAAGTTTACCGGAGTCGACGTCACCCGGGTTAAGAAATCCGAAGCAAATTTCGGGGTTGAGTCTAAGGTTTACCAGCTAACTCAGGCGGCTGAGTTTTGCTTCGGGCACATTCCCCGACTGCCCGATTGCAATACGCGACTGGCGGTACAGGAACAGGGTGTTCACCATGGTGTAAACGTCCTGCAACTTGTCCGCTCCCAGATAGTCAATAGACAAAGACCAGTTGCTGCCTCGAAGCGTCACCAGGCCCCCGGCCCGTCGGAAGGTTTGCCTCCAGAAAAACCACCCGCCAATGACAATGGCCGCAAGAATGATCAGGACTTCCAAGTCCATATTGATTACCGGCAAATAGGGGGCGTCAAACCTGCCTGCGAACCAATAGGCGATCACCAAATAAAAAAGCAGGGCGGTCAATACCATCAGGATACCCTGAAACCAGGAAATCGAGCTTCGCGTCCTGGAGTTCACCACCACGCCGTTAAGCTCCTCTACTGGAAGTAGAGACGCTTCACCAGCGTCCTTATCCTGCTGCAAATAAATTATACGAAGGTTAGTCGCGACCAACAGCCGACCGTCACTGGGCGGCTCGTCAACTATTCCGTCCTGAAGAGAAAGGACTTGGGCCACCCTTTCCTCCGGCAACATCGGAACGCCCCGAAGACGGGTAATATAGCTTTTCGGTTGGGGAGCGCCGTTTAACACATTCATCCTCCGAAAATATACTATCATAGATACCAGGGCCAAGATACTGAAGTGAAAGCGCCGGGCTTACCGTACCCCGCAGACGCTGACTCCGGCCCGGCTCTAGTACACTTAAAGGCTGGATATGGCCGCTGACTATACCAGGAACTTGATGCCCGAAGAGATTCGGTCTGTGCCGGTTCCGTCCATAAATACCACATTATGTTACCATTGTATCTGGGGAAGGTTCCCGCGTTTTAACCCGCTGAATTGTTAGTTTTTCAGAACTTAGCTGGCTATTGATTTCAGGAGTTTGCATGACCGATTTGTCTGACCAGGAGATTCAAGCCTTGGGCCGCGCTGTGGGGCTGGATATTCAGGAACCGGAACTGACCCAGGTGGCCTACAGCCTAAACGCCATTTTAGAAGCCATGGCAGCTATTGAGGCGCCGGGGCTAAACGCCGTTGAGCCACTGCCTTTAAGTCTGCCCGAGCCGGGGGCGTAAAATGCAACGAAATGAAATTCCCTTTCTGTCCGCCACCGAACTTGCCGGTCATATTGAAAGCAGGCAAATATCCCCGGTAGAGGCAGTCGAAGCCTATCTTGACCGGATCGAGCAAGTTAATCCCAAGCTGAACGCCTACATCACCGTCTGCGCCGAAGCCGCCCGACAGGAAGCCCGGCAGGCCGAGGCAGATATTGCCGGAGGAGGGTATCGAGGACCGCTCCACGGTGTCCCGGTAGCGGTCAAGGACCAAATTCATGCGATGGGCATAACAAATACCGACGGCTCCAAAATACGGTCGGATTTTGTCCCGGCAGCGGATGCAACCGTAGTAGCCAACTTACGCCGCTCCGGAGCAATCCTGCTGGGCAAGCTGAACATGAGCGAATTCGCGATGGGCGACCCGATCAGCTCCTACTACGGCGCCGCCCGCAACCCCTGGGACCTGGATCGCAACCCGGGAACATCCAGCACCGGCTCCGGGGCGGCCACCGCGGGATTCCTTTGCGCCACTTCCCTGGGAGAAGACACCGGGGGCTCGATCCGGGGGCCGGCCGCCAACTGCGGTTTGGTTGGCTTGCGTCCCTCCTGGGGTCGGGTCAGCCGCTACGGGGTGGACGGCGCCTGCTGGTCCATTGATACTATCGGCCCCATTTCCCGGAGTGTCGCCGACTGCGCCACGACAATTGGAGCCATCGCCGGCTATGACGCCCACGACCCCTACACTCGGCGGGAGCCGGTACCCGACTATCGCCAGGCCCTGACCGGTGACATCCGCGGGGTTAAGGTGGGCCTGGTTACCGAACTGATGGAGCCAGGGCTTGGCCTGGATCATCAAACCCGCGAGGCGGTAGCGGCGGCGGCTCAAACTCTGGCCGACCTGGGAGCCGAAGTCCGGGACATTTCTCTGCCCTTCGCCCCCAAGACCGGCGTCATCGTTCGGACCATTACCCACACGGAGCGAGTTAGTTTGCGCCCGGAATGGCTTCGGGAGCGGCCCCAGGATTATCATCTGAACACCCGCATTGCCTTTATGACCGGCAACCTTATTCCCGGACAGGTGTACTACAAGGCCCAGAAACTGCGGGCCCTGGTGCGGCAACAAGTGCTGACCGCCCTGAACCAGGTGGACATTCTTATCCAGCCCACATCCTCCGGCCCGGCCGGTTTGCTGGACTTTACCCCGGGCGTTGCCAGTAAAGAAGCGGCAATCCAGGCCTTGGGGGAAGGCAGTTTTAGAGGCCTGTACAGCCTGAGCGGCATTCCGGCCTTGTCCATCCCCTGCGGTTTCACTACTCCCGATGCCGGCGGGCTGCCGCTGGCTCTGCAAATTGCTGGGCGGCCCTTTGCGGAGGCGGAGGTGCTGAGAGTGGCCTACGCCTACGAACAGGCAACGCCGTGGCACCTGCGCCGGCCTCCAATCTAAAATGAACCAATGGGCGCTCTTAACCTGCTGCCCACTTTCAACCCCCACTCTCTGGAAGGAAAATTACAATGACGCAACCCAACCCGGCATCCTGGCAGACCAAAATGGAAAGAAACTCTCCGGAGCTCTTCCGGGAAATTATGGGCGTAAGAAACAATGTGCTGGTTGACGGCGCCCTGCCCCTCAAGGTAAAGATATTGATGACCATGCTGTGTGACGCCCTGCTGTCCCACCCGGACGGCGTAGCCAACATTGCCAACCGGGCGCGGGCCGCGGGCGCTACCGAAGAGGAAATCGCCGAGACGGTCGGCGTAGCCTTTCTTATGGGCGGCACGGCAGCCATGGTGACCGCCTGCAATGCCTTCAACAACTGATTCATTAATTGGTTCGTTTAGGCGCTAAGGCGGCGACCTTCACCAGGCCCTGGTTTGCTTTAATCCGTCTGCCGACTCCGAATGAACCGTACTAATAAGTCCAGAAAAGGGACCCTGCCGCCCTTCTCATCGCAGCGGCTTATGTCATCTTAAATTGACGCCTACCGGCGGCCGGCCTGCACTTGGCGGGGCAATCCAAGACCCAATGGAAACGATTGAAATTGGCCCAAGGGAGGCAAAATGGTAACTACCGAATTGTCCCGAAGCCTGGTTTATGGACGGCGAGGAATGGTTTGCTCCAACTCGCCCTTGGCCGCCACGGCCGGAATAAAAGTGATGCAGGAGGGCGGCAACGCTTTCGACGCTGCCCTGGCGGTAGCCGCCACCGAAGCCGTCACGCTGGTTCCTTTATCCGGTCTGGGAGCGGATTCCTTCGTTCTGCTGTACGAGGCTGCCACCGGCCAGGTAACGGGAGTGAACAGCAGTGGGGTCGCGGCCACCGGCGCCACCGCCGATTACTACCGCTCTCGGGGTTACCGCACCATGCCGATAGACGGGCCCCACTCAATTTCCGTCCCCGGGGAAGTGGCTGCCTGGGAGGAGATTCACCGCCGCTTTTGCACCAAGCCGTTTCCTCAGCTGCTCGACACCGCTATTGGCTATGCCGAGGAGGGATTTCCGGTTTCCCCGGGCATTGGGCGCAGTTTTGAGCATGCGGTGGACAAGTTATCCAAGTTTCCGGCCAGCGCCGCCATTTACCTCACCGACGGCATTCCTACGAGTGAAGGAGATATGCTAGCCAATCCCGACCTGGCCGGCAGCCTGGAGCAGGTAGCCCAGGGCGGAGCCGATGCTTTCTACCGCGGCCCCCTAACTAAACAAATGGTCAAGGGACTGGCGGAAGCCGGCGGCCTGTTTACCGAGTCCGACTTTGCCGATCACCGCGCCGAGATTTACGAGCCCATTACCACGACATACCGGGATCACCTGGTTTACCAGACCCGGCCGCCCTCTCAGGGTTTCCTGCTTCTGGAGATGCTGAACCTGGTAGAGGGGTTTGATTTGTCGTCCAACCCCCAGAACAGCCCCCAGTCCATTCACCTGATGGCCGAGGCCAAGAAAATAGCCTACGCCGACCGCAACCGGCTGGCCGGCGATCCCAAGTTCATCGAGTGGCCCCTGGATGAGCTGATTTCCAAGGACTATGCCAACCGGCGACGCACCGAAATAGACTCGGAACGAGCCGCAATCAACGCCGCTTCAATCCAGCCTGCCGACCGGGGTGGCGACACGACCTACTTCTGCGTGGCCGACGGCGCGGGCAACTGCGTTTCCTGGATTCATAGCCTGTCCAACGCTTTTGGTTCCGGCTTTGTCGCCCCGGGCACCGGCGTGCTTTTCAACAATCGGGCCGGTCGGGGGTTCAGCCTTGACCTGGGCCACCCCAACGTTATCGAGCCCGGCAAGCGAACGATGCACACGCTCAACTGTTACCTTACGCTGCGGAACGGGCTCCCGGCCATCGTAGGTGGCACTCCCGGCGGCGACTTCCAGGTCCAGTGCGGCTTGCAAATTCTGTCTAACTTGATCGATTATGGAATGGACCCGCAAGAAGCGGTGGAGGCGCCGCGCTGGTGGAGTTTCCCCGGAACCGATCCGGCCAGCCTGGAAACGCCCCCGGAATTAAGGGTGGAAACCGGCATGCCCGCGGCTACGATCAAGGAACTGGAGGCCCTGGGACATCAGGTAGCGCCACGGCGTCCAGGCATCTATGACGGCAAGGTGCAGTTGATTATCCTGGACCCGGATTCCGGAATATTGAAGGGCGCATCGGACCCCCGCGGCGATGGTCAGGCAGCGGCTTGGTAGGGACCCTTTTTATCCGAAGCCGGCAGTCAAACTTGGGGGGATTGCGCCATATATTGATTTCCCGATCGCAGACAAGTTGGCTTGGCGGAAAACGGCCCTGGCGAACCGTTCCAATCAAGAGGGGAGCAGACGGGACCTCAAGGAGGATTGGTACCGGCATTTTGCCGGCGCTAGCCAACCCGGGGATGAAGCCGGCAGCTAGGAACGGGGCATAAAAAATTCCCGCTCCCGGTCGTCAAAGCCCTGAATTATCTCCGGAGCGATGCCGGGGTGTTCCAGGGCGGCCTTGACGATGCGCCGGTTAAAAACGCTGGTGCTTTCCGACGAAAGATAATCTTCCACCGGCATCCAGAGACACTCTTCAATTTCCTCGTCTTGCTTGGTAATATCCCGGCTCAGCGGACTCAAGCGGCAAACGAAATAGATGTCCGACTTTCCGTAACGGTAACCATGCCAATGGCGGAAACAGGCCAGAGCCTCAAACTTGGTCTGAACACCGGTCTCTTCCAACACCTCGCGGATGACGGCATCTACCAAGTGCTCGCCGGGCAGAACCGCCCCGCCGGGGAGCTTGTAGAACGGGGGTTGACCCGGGTTGCGGTGACGTTCACAGACCACCAGCAACTCGTTGTCGTCGTTCAGCGCAACCCCGCCGATGCCAACATAGTGCGTCGCATAGGGCGGCACATACGCATCGGTCTCCAATTGGACCGTCAGCATCAGGTATTCGATACCTTCACGATTGCCGGAATGGTGGAAGGAAAAGCCGGCCTCGACCGCGGCCGGTATCAGGGCCGACCGTTCGATCGGCACCTCCAACCACACCACCCGGTAACCCTCCGCTTTCCAGGAGGTCATAGAATTACCCAGACGACCCTTGAAGTCCTCCGGGCCCGCCGGCAATCCGGCGGGGCTGGTGATTACCCCTCCAAAGCGGTCGGGGCGTGATTCAATTATTCTCATCGCTGCTGCCTGTAACTTGAGGTATTGATGGCTTGAAATACTTTTGGCGACTGCTCTGGAGCAGCCAAACAAATTTGACGCAGTATAGCATATCGGCGTTTTTTCTTGCCGGCTGCGCTTCCCGTTTCACCATTGGCCGTTGACGTTCGAACGTGTTTGACCGCCGGCTAATTGCTTTCTGTACTACCGCACTAAACTACCTCCAACTGTCTGGAACTGTCCCGAACAAAATATTAGAGCAATTACCGGAGGTGTTTCCTTGACGGGCGCATATCACGACACCGGAGTAATCTAGGCCGCTTCCCAAGCCTATGCCTTTATCTAACCCAACGGAGCGGCCGATTCAGGATTCAAAACGAGTGGGGCAAATTACCCGGACGGCCTACCGTGCCTATCGGGGAGACTTGGAGTAACCGGCATCGAATCAAGCTATCTCGGCGCCGGCCGGAAGGCAATGACCAAGTAGCCCATGGCAACCAAAGCCCGAAACTGCGATTTACCTTAGCCCTTGCACAACAATATTGTAAAACTGCTTGTATCACGTGGTACAATAGATGAACTAGGCTCCGTGATTCCGATTCGGGGAACGGCAACCCTGGAGTTACGCAGGATATAGACGCCAGGCCAAAGGCAGAAGTTCCATTATGTTATCCGTCAGGTTTAACCTAGTGGCGAAGTACTTGTCGTAATATATAGGGGCGTGGTAACCTTGGTATCGTATTTCGGTTCCTGAAACACCATTATTTTAGGAGGATAAACCCTATGATGCAGCAGGCAGCCAGGACAAAGATTGAAGCCGGGGCTGTGACATTTGTCGTACAGCACGAGCTTTGGGATGGCAACCTACAGGATCATTCCGACCAGGGAGTGGTAATCCTGGTAGAAGCTAACGACACTACTATGCTGCGGTTCAACTGCTTCGATGACGAGCGCAGTTATATTTATGGGCCGGAAGGCAAGAACAAGGTTTGCCGAATGGACCCGGTCGTAGATGGCAACCCAATCCGATGGTCGGTAAAGCAGATTAAGTCCAACCTGACCAATATGTTGATCGAAGCCGGTTATGAAGACACGGCCAAGAACGTAAACACGGACCAGGTCAAGGCAGTGGCCGAAGAGCTGGAAACTACCGCTCGTGAGGTTTATGCCACCGGACGCAACACCGTGAAGCACAACCGGGGCCACGACATTTTCGAAGCCGGTAACATTCGGTTCGGGCTGGAAGTCCGCAAGCAGGCCGGTGGGGACGGCGGCTTGGCCATTCACGTTCTCTCCGATTTGTCCGGCACTCCCGGTCGCACCTACACCGAAGAAACCGAACTGTTGGCTTTTGACTGCTTCCGGGACGCCCCCCATTATCATTACGGTCCCCGCAACAAGAACCACCGGATCTTCTGGGACCGGACTATCGTATCCGACCCCCTGGAATGGACCCTTAATCAGTTCAAGAACAAGAACCTGAAGGCGATGATCGCCCGCGCCGGCTACCCCGGCGTCGCCGCCGACTTGGACCAGGACTTGATTGAGTCCATTATGCCTTCGCTGGAAGCCAAGGCTCGCGAGTTTCAGCCCGCCGGTGACGTTCAAGTCATTGACGGTCCCGCCACTCCCAACCTGGTTGCCAGATAAGCGATTGGGTTAACTGAGTCTATTTTCCGGGTTGGCGGGATTGTCCCGCCAGCCCGGATTTGTTTTTATCGGCTCCTCATTTCAAGGTTTCTTCCACCAGCCTTAGTACCCCAGCCTCTGAGTTACAGTAGGGTCATGCCTGGGCCGCGGCCGACTTCCATAAAGGCAACCAACGGCGTCTTGCCAGGATTTTGCGGTGAATATGCCAAATCCCACCGGGGGAGAAGCTGAAGGCAGGCAGACGACTCGGCCACCCAGGACATGGTCATGGTCGTGGTACAGCGTCGTCCCGCCAGCCGTTCTGTCCCTTATAATCGCCGCCGTATGGCTGACTGCGGTATTTACCAGCCCCTCCAGCCCTATTGCCCCTCCAGCTTCTGTGGAGCTCAACCGGAATATTGCTCCGGTATCCGGGCCGGCCGCAGCGGATATCGCAGGTATCGCGGAATGGATTAACAGCGAACCACTGACCCTCTCCGATTTACGGGGCAATGTCATTTTGCTGGATTTTTGGACCTATACCTGCGTCAACTGCATTCGCACTTTTCCCTATCTCAAGCATTGGCACCATCAATATGCCGACGACGGTTTGGTCGTCCTGGGCATCCATACGCCCGAGTTTGAGTTTGAAAAAGACCCCACAAACGTTCGACAAGCTGCCAAAGACTATGGCATCACCTGGCCGGTAGCCCTGGACAACGATTATGTTACCTGGGATAACTATCAGAACATCTTTTGGCCCGCCAAATACTTGATTGACCAGGAAGGGCGGGTAAGGCACCAACAGGTCGGCGAGGGTGGTTACGCAACCGCCGAGGAACATATACGCCAACTGCTGGAAGAAGCCGGCGCCGATCTCTCCGATGACCCCCAGGCGCCGCTTCCCGACCATTTCCAGGACGTAAAGTTTGCGGCCGCACCGGACGCCGAGGTAACCCGGGAACTCTATGCCGGATATGAGCGTGGCGCCTTTGAGCTTGAATATTACGGCCAGGGCTACACCGACCAGTTGGACTACTATCGGCTCTCCGGCGAAACCCTGCGCCTGGTGGCTCCCGAATACTTGCAACCGAACCTAATCTATTTCCACGGACTTTGGAGCAGCGAACCCCAAAAAGCGCGGCACGCTCGGCAGACTACCGAATTTGAAGATTATGTCGCTCTGGTATTTTCGGCCCGCAGTGTCAATGCGGTGCTTACCACAGAAGCGGGGGAGGAGCACAAAGTGCGGGTGACAATGGAGGGAAAATATCTGACCGAAGAAAATCGCGGCGAAGACGTGATTATTGGAGCAGATGGAGAAAGCTATTTGTGGATTGACGAATCCCGAATGTACCGGGTGGTGGAAAACCCTAACTATGCGCAACGTAAAACATTACGCTTAACCGCCAATTCCGACCGGTTCGGACTTTATGCCTTCACCTTCGGGATCTACCAGGACGGGCCCTGAATTAGCTGCGATACCGACAGTCCGGCGCCTTCCGGCCCGGTCTGGCCGGAAGGGATTGGCCCGATTCGGCCAATTGGCTAATAAAGGTGACAGGAAGTTATATGACCCGGAGCCAATTCCTTGGATTGCGGCTCCTCAACAGAACACCGGTCCATGGCAAAGGGGCAGCGCGTATGGAATCGGCAACCCGACGGCGGGTTCAGCGGCGAAGGCACCTCTCCGGTCAAGATTATTTCATCTTGTTCCGTGTCCGGGTGAGAGGGCAGGGCCGCCGACATTAATGCCTTGGTGTAAGGATGCAAGGCATTGTTGAACAGTTCCTTGACGTCGGCGGATTCCACAATCTGGCCCAGATACATGACCGCCACCCGGTCGCACATATACCTTACCGTTGCCAGGTGGTGGGCAATAAGCAGGTAGGTTACCTGGTATTCCTTCTGCAAGTCCTTTAGCAGATTCATTATTTGGGCGCGGATGGAAACATCCAATGCCGACACCGGCTCATCGAGTACTATCATCTTGGGGTTGAGGGCCATCCCCCGGGCAATCGCCAACCGCTGCCGCTGCCCGCCGCTAAACTCGTGGGGGTACAGGTTGGAGTGGTAAGAACTTAGGCCCACATCCTGGAGCAATTTTTCCACTCGCTCCTCAATCTGCCGGTGGGGAACATCCCAGTTTATCGACATTGGCTCGGCGATCAGGTCTTTCACTCGCATTCGTGGGTTCAGCGAGCTCCAGGGGTCTTGAAAGACAGCTTGCACCGAACTGCGGTACTCTTTCCGCTGGGAAGAATTGGCCTTATGAATGTCCTGCCCCTCATAGAGTATGCTGCCCTCAGTGGGTTCCTCCAGCATCAACAGCAGCTTGGCAGTGGTACTCTTGCCGCACCCCGACTCCCCGACGATACCCAGGGTTTTACCCCGCTCTACGTCAAAGGAAATACCGTCAACCGCCTTCAGGTGGCCGGTAGTCCTGGAGAATAGCAATCCTTTGGTTACCGGAAAGTATTTCTTCAATCCCCGTATTTGCAGCAGGGACGACTCCGAGGTGTCGGCTGCCACCGGTTGTTCAGCTAGGGTCATGCCAACCTCCAGCAAGCCGATTGATGGGTTTCCGAAACTTGAAAAGCCGGCGGATATTCTTCGCGGCACCGCTCCATAACGTGTTGACAGCGATCGGCGAAAGCACAGCCGGGAGGCAAATTATGCAGGGCCGGCGGCTGCCCTTCGATAGCAAAGAGCCGGTCGACGTCCTCTTCAATCTTGGGAACGGATCGCAGCAACGCCTCGGTATAGGGGTGCGAGGGGTTATTGAAAATCTCCCTCACTCCGCCGGTTTCCACTATCTTGCCGGCATACATCACGGCGACACGGTCGCACATCTTGGCGACCACGCCAAAGTCATGGGTGATGAAAATCAGCGCCAAGTTTGACTGCCGCTGCAAGTCCTTCAGCAGTTTGAGGTATTGAGCCTGAATCGTAACATCCAGGGAAGTTGTCGGTTCATCGGCAATCAACACTGCCGGCTCGCAGGAAATGCCAATGGCCCCTACCACCCGTTGGCGCATTCCGCCACTAAGCTGATGGGGATAATCCTTGACCCTGGATTCGGCGGCGGGAATGTTGACCTTCCGCAGCACCGACAGGGTTTGGTCCAGGATGCCTTTCTTCGGAATGTCCTGGTGAATCTTTATTGCCTCGCTTACCTGGCTTCCGATGGTAAATACCGGGTTGAGCGAGGTCATCGGGTCCTGGATTATCAATGCAATTTGACTGCCTCGAACCTTGCTCATTTCATGTTCGCTTAGCTGGAGCAGGTCTTGACCCTGCAGGACAATCTTCCCACTGACAATCTCGCCGGGCGGTATGGGAATCAGGCGCATCAGGGACAGCATCGTAACCGACTTGCCGCAGCCCGACTCGCCTACTATGCCCAGGGTCTCGCCCCGGCGCAAGTCAAAGCTGACGCCATCGACTGCCTTAACCGTGCCCCAACGGGTACTAAAGTAGGTGCGAAGATTTTCAACTTCCAACACGACATCATTTTCGGTCTCTTTACCGGTGTAGTTACCGGCTTGGGTAACTGCCACGTTATACGCCTCACTTCAGACAAGATGGGCAGGACAGGGCCCTTGGCGAAGGAATCAATTGCGCCTTGAGCATCGCGCTTCGGCCCCAATTCAATATACCGGACTCTGCATACCGGACTCCGCAAAGAGCCGTATCTGCATCCGTTCCTGGATTTTCCGTGACTCTATACAATGAAAATATCTTTGTCAATACGCCGCAAAGCATCAGGTCGTTCTTGCTAACGGGTCTTTCAGACGGATTACTTCAGGGGATTGGCTGAACTCTTATGTAATTCGTAAGTGAGCCCAATTACTCCTTCATAGATTGGCCTGGGATTGGCCTGGCAAAGACCAAACCTGGCTGAGCGTCAATGCACCGGCAGCGGATGGGCTGGCCGACCCGCTACTATCGCCTTGTTGGCGTCGAGGCTATAATGCTTGTGTCTCCCCCATTTGTCGTTTCGTCAGAACGACCTTCCTAACTTCCACCGGAGGGCGGATAAACGGTATGCAGCGTGATTACGTCGGATACGGCCCCAACGTTCCGCAAATACAATGGCCGAATAACGCCAGAATTGCCGTCTCAGTAGTGGTGAATTATGAGGAAGGCTCGGAATACTCCATTCTGGATGGGGACGCGCATCACGAAACCAATAACGAGGTTCCTTCGCCGGTTCCCCTGGAACAACGCGACTTGTTCAACGAATCCTTCTTTGAGTACGGCAGCCGAGTAGGGGTTTGGCGGTTGCTGGATATGTTCGACCGGCACCAAATCAAGACTACTTTCTATTGCTGCGCCCTGGCCCTGGAACGCAACCCGGAGCTGGCCCGGGAGATCACGGCCCGGGGCCACGAACCATGCGGCCATGGCTACCGCTGGGCCGAATCAAACTTGATGGGCCGGGAAGAGGAAAGACGGGACATCGAAAAGACCGTTGAGTCCCTGACCGGCGCCACCGGTGAGCGGCCTCTTGGCTGGTTCACTCGCTATGGCCCGAGCATCCACACCAGGGAACTGGTAGCCGCCGAGGGAGGCTTCCTTTACGACAGCATCGCCACCAACGACGACCTGCCATATTACGTAACGGCTAATGACCGCCCCTGGCTGGTGATTCCATATAGCTTTGAAACCAACGACGCTCGGTTCTGGCGCGGCGGTTTGGTGAGTACCGGGGATTTCTTTGAGTACCTGAAAGATTCTTTTGACTGCCTTTACGATGAAGGGGAAACCCATCCCAAGATGATGTCGGTCGGACTGCACTGCCGCATAACCGGCCGGCCCGCCCGGTCCCGGGCAGTGGAGCGGTTCATCGAATATGCCAAAAGCTTTCCAGATGTTTGGTTCGCGAGGAGAATTGAGATCGCTCGTTGGTGGCTGGAAAACTACCCGGCCCCGGCATGAAAGTATTGCAAGCGGGCCGGACAAGGACACAAGACAGCATTGCTTGGCCGGCCACCGAATCTCACAGCCCCAGGTGTTGACCAGACTCTGACAGCCGTTCCTCTAGCCATTTCAGAATTGCCAGGGCAGGTCTCCGCTGATTCTGCTTCGTGAATCAACATTCAATACCTGGAGATAGAGCGGCACTCAATTCTCAAGCAAGCGACATTCGGAAAACAAGGATAGGAGGCAGCCGGCGATGAAATTCGGCGTTTGTATTCCCCACTATGGACGTCCCATCGAGATCGACAGTTTGACCGAGATGGCAATCAAGGCCGAAGAATCGGGTTACGATTCGGTTTGGGTCACCGACCACATCATCGTCCCCCACCTTATTCCCGACCGACCTCCGGAGATTGTGTACCGCAACGATATGCTGGAGCCGATGACTCTGCTGGCCCATCTCGGCGCGATTACCAGCAGAGTTAACATTGGAACCAGCGTTATTATTCTTCCCTACCGCAACCCGGTAATCCTGGCCAAAGCTATCGCCACTGCGGACGTGCTGTCCGGAGGGAGGGTTATTTTCGGCGCCGCCGTGGGCTGGATGGAAGGTGAATTTAACGCATTGAACGCCCCTTTTTCGGATCGGGGAGCGGTCAGCAATGAATATCTTCGGTTACTCAAGGAACTGTGGACCAACCCGACTCCCGACTTTGAGGGCGGTGGTTTTCACATTTCCGACGTGACTTTTTCGCCAATGCCGGTGCAGCAACCGCACCCGCCTATCTGGATCGGAGGACGAAGCCGCGCGGGCGCCCGACGGGCCGCCCGGTACGGGGATTTCTGGCATCCGGTGCAGATTCCGCCCCAGGAATTAGCGGAAAAGGCGGCCTATATGCGAGAGTTCAGCTCGAGAATCGGAAGGGATGTGCCGCCTCAACTGTCTTTTCGGGGAAACCTGCTCTTTAGCGATTCCACTTCCGCCGAAGGCAGGCTGCCCTTGCAGGGATCGGTGGAAGATATAATCGGCGACATTGCCGAATATGCCAATGTGGGGGTGAGCCACATTATTATGGAGATGCCCGGAGCTTCTTTTGCTGAAAAATTTGAAGCAATGGAACGTTTTCAAAGCGATGTAGTTCCCTTTGTCCCCGCCTGACTTTAGCCAGCATAAGCGGTCCCTGCTGAATAGCGTCATCCGTATCCGATTGCGTCACCGGTTATCGTTATGGTAATTTATGGGTAATTCCTAAAGGCATCCGGTAAAGTCGGGTATTAGCGAAGAGGTGAGGAAATGACCTACAAGCCAAAGTTCCTGGGCCACGTAAACCTTTTTGTCCGCAACGCCGAGCGCTCGCAAAAGTGGTATGAGGACATTCTGGGTCTGCATACGTACGATTTTATGCCCGGAAGGGCCGCTTTTATGTCGGCTGACATTGAACAGTCCCACGAAGTAGCCCTGATTGAGGTAGGCGAGGACGCCCCGGCCGTTCAACATCGTCAGGTGGGGCTGAACCACATGGCCTGGATGATGGAGAGCCTCGATGACCTGAAGGAGTTTTACTACCGGGCCAAGGAAAAAAACCTCGCCATTGAGCATATCAGCGACCACGGCATTTCCATTGGCATTTATTTCCATGACCCGGACGGCAATGGAATTGAAGTCTCCTACGAATTGCCCCGGAGCGAGTGGAATCGACAGGAAAACGTCTTTATGGGTGAGGGGCGGCTGCAAGGCAAATTCCCCGGGCCCTGGAGTGAGGAACTAGCGGGACAAACTGCCGCCCGTTAAGCTCAACAGGCGACATTAGCCCGCCGTACCGGTTCTTCTTTTAATGACGCCAGTTTAGGGAGCCGTTTGGGCGATTGGATTAGGCGATTGGGTTAGGCGCCGGCAGCCAATCGGGCCGGTTCCGGATTCAGTTTGACCGGCTGCTTTCCTGAACGTCCGGTAGCCTATATAATGTAATATGCCTCTGTTGAAATTGACCCGGCAGGGAGAGATTCAGCAGTGATATCCCAGCACTAAACTGCGTAACACCGGTCGAAATGCACCGAGCCAAGTTGAGAATCCGGAAATCTGGAATGTTTAATCAGGAGGGAATCCATGCCGAGCCAAGAAGAAATAACTTTAATGGCTCACTTGATGCGTCGCGCCGCCTTTGGTGCGTCACGATCTGAGCTTGAAGAACGGGCAGCCAAAGGATACGAAGTCACCGTAGAGGAACTCTTGAATCCCGGCGACGAGCCTGGGGTGGACGAAGACGAGCTAATCCGCTACTTCCCCCACTTTGAGAGTTCTTTGGCGCCGGTATCGGCCCAAACCGAGTGGGTTTACCGAATGATCAACACTCGGTGGCCGCTGCAGGAAAAGATCGCCTTGTTTTGGCATCAGTTGTTCGCCACCGGCAATTCCAAGGTAGATAATCCACCGGAACTGTTGCAGCAGGTCGCCATGTTGCGCCGGGAAGGGCTTTCAACTTTCCCGAATCTGCTGATGCAGTTGGCCAAGAATCCGGCGATGATTTTCTGGCTTGACAATAACGGCAATCATTACGGGGCAATTAACGAGAACTGGGGACGAGAATTGCTGGAGCTGTTCTCGATGGGGGTAGGTCACTACTCCGAGGACGATATTAAGGAAGCATCCCGCGCTTTTACCGGCTGGACCATCGGCACCAAGCCGCCGCGCCAGCCCCTGGGCCGCTTCTTTTGGAGCTTTGAGTTCAAACCGGAAGACCACGACTACGGCGAAAAACAGTTCCTGGGCCATTCCGGCAACTTTGATGGTGGCGATATAATTGACATCGTCATCAAACAGGAAGATACCGCCCGGTTCTTGGCGCGTCACCTTTACAACTTCTTTGTGGCCGACGAGCCCCAGGTGCCGGCCTGGAATATTACACCGCCGAATGACCCGGAAGCCATCGAAATTCTGGTCAAGGCCTATATGGACTCCCAGGCGGACATTCGCTCCATATTGAGGGTACTTTTCAACTCGGACTTCTTCAAACGGGCCCGCTTCGTCCACGTTAAGAGTCCTGCCGAACTGGTCGTAAGCACTGCGCGTCTGGCCGGCAATTACGGCGCCCCGAGGACGGGCTTCCCCCTGCTGGCCTTTGAGTGCGGATGGCAGGGCCAGGAGTTGATGAATCCTCCAAGCGTTGAAAGCTGGCATACCGGCTCAGAATGGATCGACGGCGGCGCATTGGTTCGGCGGGTTAATTTCGCCGCCAAGTTGCTGTCGGACACCTCCCTTCCAGGAATCAAAGCCATCGTGGCCGAAGTTAAACAGCGAGGCAAGCTTTCTCCCGCCGAATTCGTAAATACCTGCCTGGACCTGGTCGGGCCGATGGAAGTAGACGAGGGAACCTACCAGGAGTTGCTGACTCAGGCGCAGCAAGGCGGCGACATCAATTGGGAAACCGAAGAAAAAGCTCTGAAATCGGAGCAGCGCACCGGGTTGATGCTGGCGATGGTTGCCGCCACCCGGGAATTTCAGTTTGCGTAATCCTGAAGTAATTGACCAATCGGATCGTCCAATAGAGGAGGGCACGTTTATGGCGTCAACCAAGAAAGACCCGGTGCTGGTGGTGTTGCAGCTTTCCGGCGCCAACGACTATCTGAACACCGTTGTACCTTTTACCGAGCCGCTTTATCGGGACCACCGACCCAACCTGGGTCTTCCGGAAGACAAGCTTATCAAGTTTACCGATGAACTCGGCTTTCATCCCAGCATGGGTGCAGTCAAGGACATTTATGACCAGGGAAACCTGGCTATCATCCACGGGATCGGCTATGAAAACTCCCCACGCTCCCACTTCCGCTCGATGGATATCTGGCACACCTGCGAGCCGGACAAAGTGGGCACGGAAGGCTGGCTGGGCCGAGCCATTCGCGACCTGGACCCGGCCGGAGAAAACGTGCTTAAAGGCGTCAACTTCGGTCAGGGGCTGCCCCGGGCAATGGCCCTGCGCGGCGTGCCGGTTACCTCGGTGTCCGACCTGGCTTCCTATGGCGTGCTGACCGACATTCCGGCCATCGCCAGCGCCGAGGAGCGGAACCAGATGCTGGAGCTGTTCTCGCGAGTTTATTCTCCCGCCGTCGGCTCCGGGCCGGTTATGGACTACCTGGGACAGACCGGGAGAGACGCCCTTAAAGGCGCCGATATTATCAGGACCGCACCGGAACAGTATTCTTCTACGGTGGAGTATGCTGATAACCCGATCGCCAAGAGCCTCAAGAGCGTGGCGCAAGTTCACCTGGCTAATCTGGGCACCCAGATTTTCTACACCCAGTACGGCAGCTTCGATACCCACTTCAACCAAATGCCCACCCACGCCAAGCTGTGGACTGACGTTTCCGGCGCCGTCAGCGACTTCTTCGCCGACCTACGGGAACATGACGCTTCCGATAACGTGGTGATGTTGGTTTTCACCGAGTTTGGCCGACGGGTTCAGGATAACGGCACCGGCTGCGACCACGGCCGCGGCGGCGTTGCCTTTGCCTTCGGCGACCGGGTGAACGGTGGTATGTACGGGCAGTACCCTTCTCTTCGAGCCGAAGACCTGATTGAGGGCGACTTGGCCCCCAGCTACGACTTCAGGGGATTCTACTCTACGTTTGCCGAGCGCTGGCTGGGACTGGACGCTACGCCGATAGTCGGCGGGAAATTTGAACAGCTTAGCTTTCTGTAGGAAATAACCCATAAAATAAGACTCTAAGCCGACACCGCTCAACCGCCGGCCTGGCGCCGGTCGTTGGTCGGTGTTGGTTTTGATTGAGAACGGGGAGGTAGCGATGCTGACCACTGTCGCCGCCGGGCGAGTTTATGACTTCAGTCACTGCATGGGTATGTATTCAACTTCCGGTATCGGGTTTCTGGTTCCCCACGATTTTGCCTTTGGCGCCAACGACACCTTGTACGTCCTGAACCGGGGCGTTGATGAAGTCACCATGCGCATCAGCAAGTGTACTCTGAATCACGAATTCATTGCTGATATTGGCCGGTTCGGTATGGGTGACGGTCAGTTTGTCTGGCCCACGTCCATTGAACTTGACCAGGATGAAAACATCTACGTTACCGACGACAACCTCCACCGCGTCACCGTCCTGGATAAGGACGGGCAGTTCCTTACCAAGTGGGGCGCGAAGGGCAGTGGAGACGGCGAATTAAACGGTCCATCGGGTATCGCCATTGGTCCGGACGACAACCTATACATCGTGGACAGCCTAAACAACCGGGTTCAGAAATTCGCCAAAGATGGGCAGTATCTGGGCCAGTGGGGCAGTGAGGGCCGCGGAACCGGCCAGTTCAGCAAACCCTGGGGCATTTGCGTTGACCGCCAAGGGGATGTTTATGTGGCCGACTGGAAAAATGACCGGGTGCAAAAGTTCACGTCGGACGGTCGGTTCTTGTCCCAGTTCAGTGGAATCTCGGAAGGGGTTGGAGTGCTGCGCCGGCCGACCGGTGTGGCAGTAGATTCCGACGGGGATGTTTATGTGGCCGATTGGGGCAACCACGAGGTAAAGATCTATGCATCGGACGGGAAGTTCATTGCTTCCCTGGTTGGCGATGCGGAGCAGGCCTCACCGTGGGCGCAGGACTACATTGACGCCAACACGGACGTTGCCAAAGCCCGCCGCCGCACCAATATGGAATCGGAATGGCGGTTTAACCGGCCCATTGCGGTAAACGTTGACGCTAAAGACCGGCTGTTCGTTGCCGAAGCGGTGCGTCACCGTATCCAGATTTACAACAAGGAAACGGATTACGCCGAGGCAGCCCTAAACTTGTAAGTCGGCGACGGCAGGGCACACTTGGCATAACAAACGCGCAACAATAGCAATAGGCCCCCGGAAGTTCCGGGGGCCTATTGTTATCGGCCTTCTCGTAGGACAGTACGCCATCACTTCATTCCACAAAGTCCGGCCAATCCACCAGTGGAACAATACTTACGGACACCACCACCATATCCCCCGTCACTTTCCGGCAAACTCCTCTTCCAAACCCGGGATATGTTCCGCTCCAACCGGCACGGTTATTGATGAACCGGCAAAGTCCTGGCCCGGCGGTTCGTGGCGACCGCCCAGGCATTCGGCCAGAAAAGCCTCGGTTACGGCATAGAAGGACAGGTTATTTTCCGGACGGGCAAACCCGTGCCCCTCATCCGGATATAGAACGTAGGTGACCGGAATGCTCTTGTCTCGCATCGCCTGCACGATCTGGTCGGACTCCGATTGCTTGACCCGAGGATCGTTGGCGCCCTGACCAATAAGCAAGGGCCGGCAGATGTTATCCACGTGGGTTAAAGGAGAGCGCTGCAAGAGAAATTCCCGGCCTTCCTCCGTGCGATGGTCACCCACCCTACTGGCCCATAGCTCAATGTGGGGCTGCCAATACGGCGGTATCGTATTCAGGAGGGTTACCAGATTGGACGGCCCAACAATGTCCACCCCGCAGGCGAAGACCTCCGGCGTGAAGGTCATGCCAACCAGGGTAGCGTAACCGCCATAACTGCCGCCCAAGATAGCCACCCGCTCCGGGTCGGCGATGCCCTGGTCGATGGCCCACCGGACTACATCTATCAAGTCATCGTGCATCTTTCCGCCCCACTCCATATTAGCGGCGTTGACGAACTCCTTGCCGAAGCCGGTGGAGCCACGGAAGTTCACGCTCAGGACCGCGTATCCCCGGTTGGCCAGCAACTGGTAAATTGGGTTGTAACCCCATTCGTCCCGGCCCCAGGGACCGCCATGCACCAAAAGAGTCATTGGCAGTGGCTGCGCCGGACGTCCGCTATTATTCGGGTCGCTTTCCTGGGGCAGCGTATAATAGCAGACCAGGTTAAGTCCGTCTCGCGCCGGAATCACCACCGGGCGAACTTTAACCAGGGGAAGGCTTTCCAACGCTTCCCGGTTGGTGAATAGAAACTGGGCTTCCCGGTCTTGCCTTAGGTAGCGGTAATAGCGTACCGGTCCGTCGTCCAACAAATAAGCGACAATCCAGCAGCTATCGTCCAAAGTACGGCTGAGTACCTGTATATCACCGTCGGCCACGGTCGCCAGGAACTCCAGGTCCTGGGCAACGGAACCGTCCAAGACCTGCCATTCCTTACGCTCGTAGGTGAAGGCCACGGCTTCAATTACCTTTTCGGTGGGGTGGCTCATGGTGTCGCTAACGTCGGCCCGCGGGTTCTCCGCCAACACCAGCTCGTCGCCGGTATTCAGGTTCACCGACTTCAAGACGGCGGTATCGCGTCCTCGGCTGTCCATCAAGTAGAGGACCTCACCGGACCGGTCAAAACCCAGGGGAGAGGTTGTCAGCGTGTCTTCCATGCCGATGGATATAAATGGCTCCCACCCATCATCCTCGTTTTCCGCCTCGGTCTTCCGGAGATATTCGGTTCCTCCTTCAGCGGTGAGACGAACCCCGAATCGAACCTTGAAGTCATCATCGGTGACAAAGCCGACGAATTCGTCATTCCGCTGCACCAGAGTGCGTTCCCCAGTTATGAGGTCAATGCAATAGATGTCGTGAAACTGAGGGTCGCGGTCGTTAAGGCCGACAAGAAGCTGCTCCGGGTACTTGGGGCCGGCTTCCTGAATCTGGGCCTGTACACCTTCAATCGGGGTAATGTCCAGGACTTCCCCGGAATCAAGACTTACAACATAGACGTGCCAGTTTTCATCGCCGCCGCTGTCCTGCAGATAAGCGATGTGGGCGCCGGTATAGGCCCAACCGTAGAAGCGAATGCCCCGCCCAGTATCTCGAGTTACCGGACGGGCTTCCGACGGCCGGTCTGCCGGCGCGACCCAAACGTTGAGCACCCCGTCCACCGGAGCCAGATAGCTGATATGCACTCCGTCCGGGCTGATCTGGGCCGAGGCCTTGTCCGGGTTCCCGAAGAGTACATGACGGGGGATCAGCGCAGGTACGCCTACATCGGTTGGCTCAGTCATAATACCGGGCCTCGCAAAGCTAGTATTGGATTAAGGGGAAGGCAGAGGGTCGGCATTCAACACATAACTACAAAGCAAATTATGGGTATCCTGTTAGTCGAACTATAGTCGATTAGATCGGGTCAATGACAAGCAGGTTCGATTCCGGCCGGCCAATGCGACAGCTAACTTCCCCGGCCTTCTACACCACCTACCGGAATGCCGGATAAATCGGCGCCGGTTTCGGCCAACAGATTCCTTATGTGCAATTCGGTATCTCGGTACGCGCCTTCCCCGATATGGTCGTATCGAATAATGCCATTCCGGTCGATCAAATACTTGCGGGGCCAATAATGATTTTCGTAGGCTCGCCAAGTTCTGAAATCGTTATCCATCGCCACCGGCCAGACAACGTCAAGCTGGGGCAGGACCTCCCTCACGTTGGACTCTATCTTCTCGAACTCAAACTCCGGCGAGTGCACTCCGACAATGACCAAGCCCAGGTCGCTATACTTGTCATACCAGTCCCTTACATACGGCAGGGTACGCTTGCAGTTAATTCAAGAGTAGGTCCAGAAATCTATCAGCACCACCTTGCCCCGCTGCTCCTCCAGGGAAATCGGCTCGCTGTTGAGCCAGCGCGCTATACCCAAGAAGTCCGGGGCCATTTCCGTACCAGGCGGGGTTACAATTTCAGGGGTTGCATTTTCAGGAGTAGAAGCGGTCTCCAACGTCGCCACCGGCGCCGGCAAATCCGGCATTGCCCCCGCGGAGGACTCCGGGCCCAGGCTGCCCGAGTCGCCGGCCGCGCCGTTTGAGACGGGGACGGCAAGCTGGGTAGCCCGCATAATACCAAGTGCACCGGCGCCGGTAACCACCGCTACCGCGCCGACCAGGAAAATCCAACCCTTAATTCCCAAACCAACTAACCCCGAAAACGGTTTTGTTCCCATTGGGAGTTTCCCCAGTTCTTTGCTGTTGACTATGCTACCGGTTAGGCCGAGTAAAGACGGGTTAACTCGATGCTACCTTACGTATAACTTACGGCGGTTCCTTGTAGGCGGGCCTAGTCCGCCGGTACCGCCGCTTCAATTCGACCGGTAAAGGCGGGCATAACCTCTTTAGCCAGCCATTCCAACTGTTCGAGGATTACTTTTTCCGGAGTGCCTACCGGATGGCTCATGCCCACTCGATCCAGGCCCGGGTATTCCTCTTCCAGCGCCTTGAGTTGCTGAATAATAAGCTCCGGCGGCCCGCACAGAAATCCCTGGCGTTCCACCGCCCGGTCAATGGTGGGCAATCCGGCGTTAGGCGCCCGTTTTGGGTCACCCATTATTTCAATATCTTCATCGCTCAGCGACTGCACCAGACGCAGCGGCCCGAACATCTTCAGGTTTTCCTCATAATACTTGGCCGCTTCCTTGATTGCCTTTTCCTTGGTGTCCGCCAGGAAGAAGTGAAAACCGATGCTCAGGTCCTCGCCAAGCTGGACCTCTTCTCGTCCGCTCCGTACCAGGGCATCCCGGTAAGCGGAAATCACGTCGTGTATTGCGCCTCCCTCGGAAACGCCGCCGCCAATAATTCCCTTAATTCGGTGGCGGGCCATAAAGTCCAGGGCCCGCTGCGTGGCGCTTTGAATCGGCTGCCAGGTTTCGACCGGCAGGTTGCGCGGACGGGGAACCAGGGTCAACTCTTCAAGTTCGTAACCCCGGTAGGGCACTTGGGGGGGCACGTTATAGTACTTGCCATGGTGCGAGAAGGAACGCTCGTTAAAAGACTTAAAGATTAGCTCCACTTGTTCCTCAAAGAGTTCTCGGTTGCTGGCCTGATCCAGCAGCGGAGCGCCAAAAGTCTCCACTTCCCTGGTGTGATAGCCCCGGCCTACGCCGAAGATAACTCGACCATTTGTCAGAATGTCGGCGGTGGCAAAATCCTCGGCCAAACGAAGCGGATTCCACATTGGAGCAATGTTGAAGCCACAGCCGAACTTGAGATTCTTGGTCAGGTGGGCCAAATGCACATTGAGCATCAGCAGGTTGGGAATACATTCGTATCCCTCCGGTTGAAAGTGATGCTCCGCCATCCACATTGTGTCATAACCCAAGCGGTCCATGGTTTGGGCAATTGCCTGAGCTTTATCAAAAGCAGAGGCCAGATGTTCGTCGGAAAAAGAACGGTCGTTTACCGGTATTCCGCCATAACCCACGTTATCCATATCCACATGGCCGGCGTAAAGGCTGTCGAATTTGGTAATCATTAGGGGCCTCCAAAAGAGTTATGTTGACTGTATTGACCGAATTATAGTTTATTACCGTCAGCGGGGAAAGCAGTCAGGTAGCGCAAGTCTCGGCAAATATTTAATCTCCCGTAGGAACGGGTCCGCGTTGGGTCGGCTCCCTGAAGATGATTCACCGATTTTCCGTTCTAATATTGGCTCCCGTCCACCTGAATAATATCATCCAACCGTCCCTTTAAAGGCGGCGCAGACGGGGCATCAACACTCCCATCACCAGGGCCAGGGTTACTAGCGCAACTCCGTTCACCAGCAAGGCAACGCGCGCGCTAGTCGATTCCGCCAGGTACCCGACCTCCAGTTGACCCACCGGCGCAGTGCCAATACCGACGATCCACGAACCCATAGCCCTCCCTCGTTCCGCGTTGGACACGCTTAATTGCAACAGGGTATGGTGCAGGATATCGGTGGCCGAAGCCATCAGGTTAATCAATACAACAAACACCACGGCAACCCAGAATAGCGGAGATTGACCCAACAGAATCTGCCCCAGTCCAAACATGACAATTACGCCCAGCAACAGTAGGCCGCGGCGGCGCAGACGTTCCAGCCCGGCTACCGCAAATACCCCCAGAGCGCTACCAAAGAACCGAAATGCGGTCAGCAGACCCAGTCCTACAGACCCTACACCCAATACCTCGGAAGCCAAAATCGGCAGCATAACTTGATGTGAGAATCCGAGTATTTCAGCCCCTGAGGTTGAAATCATCAGGGTAAGCATCGTCCGGTTGTTTTTAAGAGCGCGGAAGTAGTTGAGCAAGTTCTCCAGGATTGGCTCTCGGGACTCCGGGGCAGAAGACCCGGCGTGCTTAAGCTGAAACATCACCAGGATACCCAGAGAGTAGGTTAGGCCCATTACCAGGAAGGCCACCCCAGGTCCCTTCCAGGCGATAAGGCCGCCGGTTAGCAAGGAGCCAATTATTCCCCCAACCCACTGGGCCAGGGAAACCAGGGCAATCCCGTTGATCGCCTGATTGGCCCCCACGATGTCATACACATAGACTTGGCGGGCAGTCATGTAAAAGGCCTGGGCCGAACCCATTAAGAAAGTAGCCAGCAACAACGGCCCAACGGTCAACAAGCCGGCGAATTGCAGCCAGGCAACGGCCAGGGAAATCAACATTAGCGCGGCGCAGGAAAGGCGCATTATCAGGCGCCGGTCGAAGCGGTCGGTAATTGAACCGGCGGCCATGCCTATGACCAGGTTGGGCAGAGAACGGACCGCGAAAATTGTCCCGACCATGCCCCCGGAACCGGTCATGTCAAATATTAGCCAACCGAGCAGTACTTGCTGCATCCCCCAGCCCAGTTGATTGGCAACAGTGGATAACCAAAGCACTCGAAAGTCGGGATAGCGCAGGGCGGCAACCAGCCGCACCATCCAGGACTCTATGCCGCCACTACCTTCAGGCTGTCGAGAGCCGGTGTCAGGACTTGTGGACACAGTTTTACGGCGCCTCAGTTCAGATTAGATAAGCCGGTCGGCCGTCGGGGTTCCCTTTAAGGGTATCTGGGGGACACAATAGCGTTAGAGTTTCCAAATTACAACATTGCACCGGGCGTGCCAGGTTGTAGGCCGGCGGTTCAGCGGGGTAATAGCTGTCAAAAGGAATCCAGAAAGGGAATCCATAATAGAATGCGAGATGAGAATGAACCGTAATTGCGATGACGCGGGAGGAACGGGTTGAATTGCCGGCGTATTTCTGGCAATATATGGGCATGAGAATCGGCGCCTTTGAAATAAACGAGCCAGTACCTGAGTTGCGCGACCCTCACGTATTTGCCATGATTCGCCCCTGGGTGGACGTGGGCAGTGTGGGAACGTTAACTTTAAGTCGGTTGGAGCGCTTTCTGAACTCTCAGGAGTTAGGCAAGCTGGTCCGGCCCGGCAATTACTTCGACTTTACCCGCTACCGGCCCAACATCCGGTTGGTGCAAGGGGAGCGTCAAGTAACGGTGCCGAACAGCTTCCTGCGCTACGCCAAGACCGAAGACGGGCCGGACTACGTCTTTTTGCATTTGATGGAACCTCATGCCAGCAGTGAAGACTACACCGACTCCATTCTTGAGGTGGTCAAGTACTTTGGGATCAAGCGGTATTGCCGGGTCGGCGCGATGTACGATGCCGTTCCCCACACGCGGCCATTGCTGGTCACCGGTTCGCTGGGGGATGTGCCTCAACTCAAGGCCGTGCCGAATTTGAAACTCCGCGGCAGCAGCTACCAGGGTCCTACGACCATAATGAACCTGGTCTCCGAAGGCATCGACCAGATGAAGATTGAGACCATCAACTTCATGGTTCACTTGCCCCAGTACTTGCAGTTGGAAGAGGATTTTACCGGAACTTCGCGAATGATTGAGTGCCTGTCCTCCATTTACGCCAACATACCCTCCGACCTGGCTCCCATTCGCCGAGGACAGCGCCAGTACCGGGAATTAAGTTCAGCAGTGGAAAGGAACGCCGAACTTAAGGCGTTAATCCAGCAAATGGAAGCTTATTACGATGCCCAGCAGGACTCGGAAGAGACTCCTGGGGCAGCCCCGGATGCCGAGGTAAACCTGTCGCCCGAGATAGAGCGGTTCCTTACCGAATTGGGCGAGCAATTGGATACCAACGAAGGGTAGTTTGAGCGGTTCCTAACCCTCGGGATAGCTCACTCCGACCATGCGGCCCCTATTTTTCCTGTCCTGCTGACACCCCTTGCCCTTATACCCAGGGATTAGCCGCCGGAAATTGCGCATCCGGGAGTAAGCCTTTGCGGAAACTCCCGGCACCTTTGGGGCCGATATTCATAAATGCGGCAGGCAAAAGTGACCGGGTCCAGCATCGGGCACCGCTCGCCTTCGTAATCGGAGAACCTGATCCACCCTCCGCCGTCCTCTTTTCGGGTAATCTTCAGAGCCGCGCCGACTGAGTCGGCGGGCAAGATTGGGGCGGCCCTTTCTTCAAAATCCACTATTTCCGCCTCGGTAAGCTCCAGTATGAGCGGGCCGCGGCAGCACATTGCCTTACATTCGGTCATGCAAATGCGGCTGGCAATTTCGCCGGTTAAGCCGGGCATTAGATAGGATGCCATTCTTGAGCCTCAGACCAAAATAAGGTTAATGGTCAATTCCCGAATTGGAGCAGCGAGACCAGGCAACGGGGCGCCTAAATACAGCAAATTAGGGAAAGGGCCAGCCAGGGGCAAGAGCCAAGCGGAGGAGCAGGTGGCGACGGATGGATTCGAACCAACGACCTGGCGCTAATGAAGCTAACCGTAGGAAAGCGGCTCCAGGCTGGGCTCCTCCTTCTCTAAAACTCATTGGTTGGGAGGCCGGATCCCGCCAACAAGGATGCTTGACACCCAGCACAATTGCTTTGGGACTCAAGCCGACATTGAAACCATATAGCCTGGCTGCGGATCCTTTAGAGTGTATCCTATTATGTCAACTTCATGCGGCGCCGGTTCTTTAGCTAATTCTCACAAGAGGGAATCGGAGCTTCCAGGCGGGTAACAAGGTGAATCTAGTAGGGAGAGTATCAGCGATGAATAAAGAGATGAAAAACGATAATTTCTCCAACCGACTAATTAGCTAGTCCTCCTAGACTTTCAATAGTTTCCAAGGGGAGCTTTCATAAACTTAACCAACACGGTGAGTCGTTTATCCTCAAATGGAGACAGCATTGGTCATTCCGGTATGGGCAAGGTCTGACCCCAATCTCTGCACCAAGCTTAGTGCGAGTTTTGCGGGTCAATCCGCCGCTTCAGCCAATGGGCAAATTCCCGAGGGGACACGTTGCCCAACTGATTCGCTAGTTCCAGTAGTCCCAGCTTGGGGTTCAGTACCTTTTCTTGTTGTGCGCTCATCCCACACTCCCCCGGCATCCTCGAGGGTATTTGGTCACAATGGTCTGGGGATACTCTGAATAAGTCATTGAACGCTCAAGTCACAAACATCCAGGTCACGGACTTATGCAAAGGTTTCCTAAAGGGATTTGAAACATGAGTGGCTACGAATGAAATGGATGGCAATGGAACCATTCGTTGCGGCATCCGTAGATAGGTTAATCACCAGAACCCGCTCCGTCCGTGCGGCGGTGGAGTTATAGGCCACACCGCCGCCCATCTATTGGCCTTCACTTCAATCGCCAAGGACTATGGCTCGGCGATGGGAAGGTTCGGGTATGACTGGGAAGTGGGAAAAGGTCTCTCCGGATCGACTCGCCGGAGCTGATATGCATCTGATGCCATAATCTCATCGACCTTTAGTGGAAATTCCTCGAATCGGTCGGCAAACGCCCGAATCATGCGTCCCGAAAGGGCGCCACAGTCGTCACTGCCCAGAAAGACCGCCAATTCCGCTGCTCGCTCAATGGACGCGCCCTGGCCGGAGGTAACTTGCACTCCTCGCAGATAGGTGGCCGTATCGCCGATTGCCAACGCCAGGTCCCGGGTCTCTTCCCACATCCTGGTGTGGATGGAACCAGGACTTATGGCGTTGACCGTTATCGGAGTGTCCTTAAGTTCCAACGCCAGATTCTCGGTTAAATTGACTATGGCGGTCTTGGCCGCGTCGTATGCGGTGGTGTTGGGGCCCCCTACCCCCGTCATATTAACTATGCGCCCACTGCCCCGTTCGAGCATTGAAGGCAGCACCGCGTGGCAGCCATAGAACACTCCCATCAAGTGCACTGATATAGTCCGGGCCCAGTCGTCGGGGTCGTTGTCCCAGAGCCTGCCTACCGGACCAATGTTGCCCGCATTGTTGACCAGGACGTCAATCCGACCGTAGTGATCCAGACTTTGGGAGACGGCTTGCTCCAACTGCTCGCGGCGCGAAACATCCGCAACTACGGTAATTGCTTCGGCGCGGAATCGCTCCTCAATCAGCTGGGCCGTTTCCTGAAGTTCAGATGCGGTTCGGGCGGTCAGCGACAGCCGTGCCCCCTCGGCGGCACAGGCCTGTGCGATGGCCCTACCGATGCCGCGGCCCCCACCCGTGATGAGGACGACGCGCCCGTCCAGCCGCTTGCGGTCAGCCATTGTAGAGCCTCCAGATAAACCCATACTTGATATCGGGATGGTAGAATTGAATCCATTCTACACCCCTGAATCCAATCTCTTGGGCATGGAGTTACGTAATGTCGGACGCTAAGGAAACAGTAAGCTTCACCAGCATGGCCGAAGGCACCCGGGAAGATTACGAATTGCTGGAGCAACTGGAGGCCGAGTTCGCCAATGGGACTGCAAACCGCGTGTTGGCGACGCTAAGGGACCTGGCCGGGTCATTTACGGGCTATAAAGTCGACCGGCTGGAGCATTCGCTGCAATGCGCCAGCCGGGCTTATCGAGACGGGGCCGACGAGGAACTTGTGGTAGGGGCACTGCTGCACGACATCGGAGACCTGCTATCTCCATTCAACCATAGCGAACTGGCCGCAGCGGTTTTACGCCCCTACGTTTCCGAGCGCACTTGTTGGATAGTGCTGCACCACGGACTTTTTCAGAGCTACTATTACGCCCACCATACCGGGGGTGACCGCCAAGCCAGGGATGCCTACCGCGACCATCCGTGGTATCAGGACACGGTGGAGTTTTGCCACCGCTGGGACCAGCCGTCCTTCGACCCTGACTATCAATCCCTCCCCCTGGAGTTCTTTGAGCCGATGGTGCAGCGCATTTTTGGCCGACCACCGTTCTCAGAGGTTAGGGGGACAGGGAATAGCGAGTAATTGAAAGGTTCCTTGTGAGGCACGTCGATTTCCGGGCCAGGGCCAGCGCTCCCCGTTTTCCGGCCCCTGCTCCATTTCCACCGTGGCATACTTGCCGTTGTTCCGCATCTTTGCCTTCAGATCGGGTTTATCCCCTTATACCGATCGGTCAAGGAATTACCTAACACTTACAGTAATCACATAGATTCAGGAGTCGATTAACCCTTTTGCAAAATGAATATGTTGGTTTTCGACTGCGGCATTAAGTATAATGAAACATAGCGACCTACATTGAACCTGCCTGCTGGCAAAATATGTAAGGAAAGGTGATATTGGTATGGGAAACGACTACAGTATATGCGTAGGAGCAGTGGGTTTTGGCGGTGGAGTTTGGCACAGCCCTGACTCCGGCGAGACCTGGAGCCGCATCAGAGACCCCTTCGTACTTGGGACCCAAGTAAGGGCCTTGGCCGTTTACCCAGACAATCCCAATCGCATCCTGGCCGGGTCCGATCAGGGCATCTACCGCAGCGAAGACAAGGGCGCCACCTGGGCCAAGCTATGGTCGCCCATGGAAGGAACCCCCATTTGGTCTGTTGCCATTGACCCGGAGGACACAAAGACAATTTTCGTGGGAATCAAGCCGGCGGCCCTCTTCCGCTCCCGGGATGACGGCCAAAGTTGGGCCAAGCTTTCCGTACAGATGGCCCAGGTGTGCCATATAGGCCCACCAATGGTTACCGCGCTGATGGTAGATCCCAACGACCACCGCACCATTTGGGCGGGAGTCGAAGTGGACGGCGTGTACCGCAGCTTAGACGGTGGAGACACCTGGACCCAAATCCAGGACGGGGTTCACCCCGACATCCACGGCATGGCCATCAGCCCGGGCGAGTCGCACCGAGTACTGTTTAGCACACCCCGCGAAATCTTTGCTACTACCGACGTGGGAGAAAGCTGGCAGTCTGTGGTAACCACCGACCAGTTTCCGCTCCCCTATAGCCGGGGAATTGCATTCAAATCTGACGACCCCAACGTAATCTTCGCGGCGGTTGGCGACTCGGCCATCGGCAGCACCGGAGTGATTCAGCGTTCCAGCGACGCGGGCAAGACCTGGGAAACGCGCCCGCTGCCGGTGGAGCCCAATTCCAACATCTGGTCCTTGGTCACCCACCCTGCCGACCCCAATTTTATTCTCGCCTCCAGCCTGTTGGGCGAGGTTTACTCAAGCGATGACGCTGGCGACTCATGGAAAAAGCTCAAGCGGGAGTTCAGCGAGGTGGGAGCCATGGTATGGGTGCCTAATTAGGCACCCGATGGGACTCGGCGGGCTGGAGGTGATACTTTCGCGTGTCCTACCTTGACGCCGGCCGCCTGCATTCCGCCAAATAGCCACGCCCATGCGCTGGGGCATTTCAATACTCAATGATTTCCAAGGTACCCCTACATGGGGAGACTGTCGAACCCTTCCTGGACCACCTCTGGACAAGAATCGGGGCCAGTGGAATCAGTCGTCAGGATTTCGAAAATGAAGGCCCCCATCCGGCGTCGCTACCCGGTTTCCTTTTGCCGCCCTTCTGGTGTATCGTACAAGCTATTGAACCCTTAAGGCGAAGGGGCCCCGCATTATCCGCGGCGGTGTATCCAAGGGTCAGTCGTATTGAATGGAGCGGCTCCGTGGGCCTCCCAGGAGACTGACCCAACCCGACGCACCGCCAGACGGACGCTTCGCACCGTAATAACGGCAAAGGCCCGGGTTGCCACACCAAGGAGGCCTATTGGCTAACCCCGAACACATAGCCATTGCTAAGTCCGGCTCCCATGCAATATCCCGTTGGCGTGAATTGACCTTCCTCGTTCCTAACGAGTCGCCAATCATTTACCACCTGAACTACAGTCTGGGAGACCGTTCCACCGGGGAGACCTTTGAGCGGGAATTTGTTCACGGACGCGCTAAACTCGACCTCTCCGGCGGTTACTTGAGCGGGATCAAATTGCCGGGGGTCGATTTGGCCCGCGACGACCTTAGCAGGACCGACTTGACCGGGTGCAATCTCCGCCGCGCCCGTCTGTCCGGTACCATCCTGCAGTCGGCTCATCTTTCCCGGTCCAATCTGTCCTACGCCGATTTAACCGCGGCAAATTTGACCGGCTGTTCGCTGGTCAGGAGCGACCTGTCCAACTGCACCCTGCAACGGGCCCAGTTGGGCGGGGCAGACCTTAGCCATTCCGATCTTCAGTACGCCAATTTGGAAGAGGCCAATTTATCCGGCGCCAACCTTTCCAACGCGGATCTTTCCTGGACCAATTTGGCCGGCGCCAACCTCAGGGGCTCCACACTGAACGCCACGTCCCTTACGTTGGCAGATTTGAGCGGCGCCGACCTGAGGGGCGCAACGATAACCAATGTCGATCTGGAAAGCGCTGTTGTTGTGAATTGTCTGATGGGATTCACCAAGGTTATCAACTGCGATTTGAGCAAAAGTATCGGCTTGGACTCGGCCCGCCATACCGGCCCCAGTGCCCTGGGACTGGATACCATAGCCAGGTCGGGTGGATTAATTCCAAAGGCTTTCCTGGAAAATGTCGGCGTGGCGGAGCCTTTGCTGGCAGCGCAAGACGCGATGAAGGGCGTTAGCAGGTCTTATCCCACCGTATTGATTGTCGGCTCGGCGGAGGATAACGAATTGGCCGCCCGACTCCGATCAGGACTGGCAGCTTCGCAAATTCCAGCCTGGGCCATCGCCGCTGACGATGAAGCGGCGGTGCTGTCCGGGGGCATCCTCTTGGAATATACCCCCTTCTACGACGGATTGGCGTTGCTTTGTACCGCGCAATCCCTGGAAAGCCCACAGACCAGCACTTACTTGGCCCAATTGGCCTCCAACCAACACAAGGGACCAGGTCAAACAACGGTAGCCCTGGCCATTGACGATCTTTTCTACCAACGAGAGGACTACCTTTGCAACACTTTGCGGGAGGGTCAGGTCTTGGACTTTCGAGGATGGGAAAACGCCGAGACCTACGAGGAGTGCTTACGCTCCCTGGTGAATCTCCTCACCAAAAAGAGCTTCTGAGTGCGGGGCCATCTTTTGGACTAGCAGCGCGGAGGGAAAGCAACAAATATGCAGGCCATGCCACTATATTGGTTTTCCCACATCCTTGACGGCCTTTAGTGAGACATCGGTTTGCCTGGTGTAATGCTGCGCGGTCTTACCCGCTGCGCTGAGCCCAAGCCCCCGAGGCCTTGCTGGTGAACCCCGGTCCGTAATCCATTACCAGCACCTGGGGTAGTCCGTGGGTCTCGCTAAGCCGGTCCAGCACCCAGACCACTCGCTGCCCAGTCTTCGAAGTATCCACCTCAAACGCCGGACACTCCCGGGTGAACTGGTCCTCCTCGGCTAATAGCAGGGTAAAGGCCCTGGTTATCCGGCCACCTCCATTGTGTCAAACTGCTTTCCCCAGCGATAGAAGATCTGCCTGCTGAGGCCCAGCTTGCGGCATACCTCCGCCATCAGGGTACCCTGCCCCGCCTGACGCAGGCAAAAAGCAACCTGCTCAAGGGTATGCCGGGACTCTTTCATGGGACGACCCTCCTTATTCGTGCAGATTAGATCATCCCACGAAACGGGCGTTTCGGCTGGTCCGGTTTTCGGTTAGCAGACCAACGGCTTTATTAACCGACCTGACGACATACGTCACGCCGGTTCAGCCCGCTCGTTTCTCGGGACTTTCTCCCTGCTGCGTGGACGAATGCAGCCGCCACGGCCCGCAAGTAAGTGTTAAAATCCCTTGGAGACCGGCAAGCAAAAATGATTATTGGCCACTGGCGTTCGACCGTTGGCCCACCGGAGGCATCTTGGCAATTACAGAATTGGAAATCACCAAACGCACCAGTTTCACGTCCGGCGAGAGCTTTGACGACGTGGGCGCTTATGAGCTTCTGGAAGGCACGGCCTACTACGCGGTGGACCCCTTTCACGCCCGGAATCAAGGGATTACGGACCTGGACCTGGCGCCGCGCAATTCCGCCGGCAAGGTGGAGTTTTCGGCAGACTTCGCCATGCTGCGGCCGGTCAACATCGACCGGGGCAACCGCCGCATCCTGTTCGACGTAGTGAACCGGGGCCGGAAGACCGCCCTGAGCATGAACAGCGTCCCCGCCGCTACTGACCCCACCGCGCCCCTGGAAGCGGGCAACGGCTACTTGATGCGCCGGGGCTACACGGTGGTCTGGGGCGGCTGGCAGGCCGACGTGCCGACCGCTCCCGGACTCATCGGACTTCATGGGCCGGAAGCCATCGGCCCCCAGGGACCTCTGACTGGCAAGATTCTCTGCCAGTTCCAGTGCAACGAACCCACCCAGGTGTTCCTGCTGGCAGACCGGCAGCACCTGCCCAATCCGGCCGCCGACCCTACAGAAGCGGAGGCCAGCCTGACGGTGCGGGACCTGCCCAACAGTCCTGCTGCACCGGTTGACCGGAGCCAGTGGTCCTTCGTCCGGGTCGAGGATGAGGATGTGGAGCCGCAGCACAGCCACATCCACATGCCATCCGGGTTTGAGCCGGGGAAGATTTACCAGTTGGTTTATACCACAACCGGCAGCCGGATCGTGGGACTGGGGTTCGCCGCGATGCGGGATGTGGTCTCCTTCCTGAAGTACGCCCCGGCCTCGGCGGGGAACCCCTGCGCCGGGGCTATCGACTACGCCTACGCCATGGGCCGTTCCCAGAGCGGACGTTTCCTGCGCCAGTACATCCACGTGGGCATCAACGAGGATGAAGAGGATCGGGTGGCCCTGGACGGGATCATCCCTCACGTGGCGGGCGGCATGCGCGGCGAGTTCAACCTGCGCTTCGGACAGCCTTCCAAGGACGTCTGCTACATCAACCCGGAGATGTTCCCCTTCACCGACACTCCACAGACCGACCCGGTGACCGGCGCCCAGGGTTCCCTGCTCGAGGTCCTGGAGCAGCGGGGCAAGACGCCCAGGATTATGTTCACCAATACCTCCGCCGAGTACTGGCGTGGTGATGCCGCCCTGATTCACACCGACCTGGAGAGCCTGACCGACGCTGCGGAGTCGCCGTCGGTGCACCGCTACCACTTCGCCGGTTGCCAGCACGGCTCTGGTGAGTTTCCTCCTTTGGAAGTCCGTACGAGTGATGGGATCAGAGGACAGCTTCCCTTCAACAGCGTGGACTACGCTCCACTGTTAAGGGCTGCGCTGGACAACCTGGACCGCTGGGTTACCACGGGCGAAGAGCCTCCCGCCAGCCGTCATCCCAGCCTGAACGACGGTACGGCGGTGGAGTCTCATACGCTGCTGGAACGGTTCGCCCAACTCCCCGGCGTACGGGTTCCGACCCAGGCCACCAGGGCGTTAAGGCTGGACTACGGCCAGGAGGCGCACCTGGGGCGCACCACCACGTTGCCTGCCGATGAGGGAGCGGAGTTCCCGGCGTTGGTGGCCGACCTTGACGAGTCGTACAACGAGCGGGGCGGCATCCGCCTGCCGGACTTGACGGTTCCGGTGGCTACCTACACCGGCTGGAACCTGCGCGACGAGAGCATCGGCAACCCCAACCTCTTTATCGGCATCACCGGCGGCCTTGCCGGTTGGACCCTTCCCCTACCCGCTACCGAGGCCGAGCGCGAGGCGAGCGGCGACCCCCGATCATCCATCGAGGAACGCTACGCCAGCCGAGAGGACTACCTGGAGCAAGTGACCCGCGCCGCGATGGGACTGGTGGGCGAAGGCTACCTTTTGGAGGAAGATGTGGCCGAGGTGGTCGACCTGGCGGGGCGGAAGTACGATTACTTTGTGGGAGACGGCGAGGAGTGCTGAATCTGCTTGGGGATTGGGGCAATGCAGTCGTGGCCCTTGCCGTCCCAATCCGCCCCAGCTCAGGTAGCGTCCCCGCTCAGGTGGTCTAACTGACTGACGACATTCGGCGAATTGCCGCCTTTGAGGGAGAGACGACGTAGTGGGTAGGTCTGGCCGGTGAGTTTGGGATCGGGCCCGGTATAGACGGTTTGGGGTGACTTTCGCCAACCACCATTCCGTGTACCTGATCGTGACCCGCGCCAACGCCTACCGGCACCACCCCACTGCCGAAGTCTGCGGCGGCCCCACAATCCACCCGGAGTTTACCCTTCTCCGCGCTTTGTACGAAGACATCACCGCCAGCTTCGGCCCCTGGGCTGTTGAAGACCGTCCGTTGTTCTTGCATCGACGTAATCTAACAAGGCTACGGATAGCAGCCATATTCACACCGGAAATCTCCAGACCAAGAGGTTTTCGAGTACCGGGTCTCTGCCAATAAAGGGCGGGAGCACAGCAGACGCAGTGGGTCTTGAGAGATTCTTAAGAAACGGCGGCTGGCGGGTTGCTGCCGGAACGACGGCACCGTTGCCGGCACTTCTCCGGAGTGCGCGCGGATTCAGTCAGCCATCGTCGTGAGCGGCGTCTGGAAAAGGGCAAGGCCCAATGCGAAACCGCACAGTTTCGCCACCATCGCCGCCCAGCGCATTGGAGGATTCGAACCCTGGCTCCAAGACTGCAACCGCGCCGGATTTGGAACTGGGAACCGCCACCCAAATCAAGTTGACCGTTATTCTTCCCAGCTCCTCCCTCCTCCAACCAGTTTGTTCCGGTTTACCATCGCTGGCCCAGGGGTTCATATTGTTGGCTTCACCTCGTGCCAGCCGGCATACTGCTGGTAGGTATAAGCGGCCTGGATAACGCCGGGCTCGTCGAAGGGCTTGCCGGCAATCTGCATTCCGATGGGCAGACCGCCCTCGCTGAACCCGCAGGGCACCGAAATAGCCGGAAGGCCGGTGACATTGAAGGGTGCGGTGAAGCTCTTCCCCCGCGTCGTCGAAATTGGGTCGTAGCCCTCGAAGGCCGGCGCCGGTTGGGTCATAGTGGGCGTTACCAGGAAATCCACCGTCTTCATAACCTCGGCGAAATCCCGCCGCGCCCATGTCCGCACCCGCTGGGCCTGGAGGTAGTCCGACGCGCTCATCAATCCGCCGATGCGGAACCTGCCGCGGACAATCTGGCCGAAGTCCTGAGGGCGAGTCTTGAGGTTGGGCTCGTGGTAGGCAAACGCCTCGCTGACCATGATAACCGAATTGGCGGCCCGCACGTAATCGAGGCTGGGCAGGGTCACTTCTTCGACGTGGGCGCCCAGTTCTTCGAGCACGGCTACCGCCTGTTCCACCTTGGCTACCACCTCGCGGCTGACGCTGGGGTCGTCGTCAAAGAAATAATGTCGGGGAAGACCAATCTTGACTCCCCTAATGTCTTCCCGCAGCGACCGGGAGTAGTCCGGCACCGGGGCGCGACTGGAGGTCGGGTCCCTGGGGTCGTGGCCAGCAATGGCCTGAAGCATGAAGGCAGTGTCCTCCACAGTGCGTGTCATCGGCCCGGCATGGTCCTGGGACCAGCTCAACGTCACGACCCCGAAGCGGCTCACTCGCCCGTAGGTTGGTTTCAGGCCAACGATCCCGCACAGCGAGGCCGGGCCTCGTATGGACCCGCCGGTGCAGGATCCCAACGCCCCAAGGCACTGGCCCGATGCTACCGAGGAGCCGGAGCCGCTGCTGGAGCCGCCGGTAATGTGGTCGAGGTTCCAGGGGTTGCGGGCCGGCTCGAAAGGCGTGGTCCAGTCCGGACCACCCAGGGCGAACTCGTGCATCGCCAGCTTGCCCAGAAGGATACCACCGGCTTCCTTCAGCCGGGCGGTGGTGGTAGCGTCTTCACTGGGCACTCGGTCAATGTCCACTTGGGAACCGGCGGTGGTGCGAACTCCGGCGGTGTCATACAGGTCCTTCAGGGCAAAGGGTATGCCGTGCATCGGCCCCTTGTAAGCCCCTCGCAGTACCTCGGCCTCGGCGGTTCGCGCCTGCGCCAATGCTTCGTCGGCCAGCAGCAGGATGAACGAATGCAGGCGGTCGTCAGTGGCTTGGATGCGGTCCAGACAGGCCCGGGTCAGTTCCACCGGGGAAAGCTCCCCTCTCTGGATCAACTCCCCGGCCTGCCGGATGCTCAAGTAATGGAGTTGGGTGTCGAAAATGGACATAAGTGCATTCCTCCTTATCGTGAGCCGGGTTGCCCGGCAGACCGCTGTTATGCCTCCGGCCAGTCCGGGTGGAACTCCACTACCATCTCCTCGGCCCCGAAGCTCAGGGTGTGCAGCTCCCGGGCGTAGGCGGCGTAAAGCTCGTAAATCGGCTTGAGGTCATCCAGTTCTTCCTGGCTCATCCCCAACCCGGCCCGCTCGGCCATCAGCTTGAATTCTTCCATTGAAGTTTCGCCCGTATCAGGCATTGTACAACCTCCGGATTCCGCATCGGTTGCGGTCAGTGTATCCCCACTACAACAGGAATAGTCGAATTATACATCCCTTCCGACTTTTAGAGTACCAGTGTTCTGGGATGCGGGCGGGTTTGGATGATGCCGGCGAACACCGGGTCTCCGGTGTTGAAGGAACGGCAGAAGGCGATGAAGGACTGAGCGGTGCATCTAACCACCGTCTGCGACGGGTGTAAGAAAAGAGGGAGTGCCTAATGGCTAAGAAAACGAGAATCGTATTCGGGGTTACGGACCTTATCGCCTTTCGCGTAGTTTGCGAAGAGTGCGGAGGCGAAGAGGCCTCTTGATTCAGCGCCGATCTTCCCAACGCACCCGACCGGTGTCCCTGGTGCCGCCACTTCTGGGAAGTGGGTCAATAATAGGATTGGTTGAAGAGGTTACCATAAAGGAGCACCAACCCCAAAATGAAAAGGACTAAAGTGATTATTGCCACCGTCCACAGCCAATTGAGGACCGGGTCCCCTTTCCTGTCCAGCAACCAAAAAGCTCCTACGAATACGGCTACAACTAATCCGACTGGAGCATAGACAAGAGAGGAAATTGCATAGGGAATTGATATGTACAACACGGTAACACCGGCGAGATGTCATAGGCCTTCCCACGTCACGTCGCTCCAATTCCAGTTGCCAATTGCAAGGAAAAATAGGAACGAAAAAGCAAAGATTACCGGAAACAGGGCCAAGACCGCCCCAGGGACCAAAGGGTTGGACAGTTTTATTCTCATTCCGATCCCACTTACACGTTTAGCCGCGAATTCTAGCACAATTTCCCCGAGGGTATTGACACGGCTTTAATGGAACGGCGCTTCCAGCTCGTCCGCGACGCCGGTTGAGAACGATAACCGGGAGCGGCCCCACTCCAGCCGGTATTGTTGCGGAAAGACTCCACGGGAAACCTTCCGGGCGAGCTGACCGCTGGCCACGGAAAAAGACCTAAACCAAGGAGGCGGCCAGTCTGACAACACGACCATGCAGCACACCGCTGTTCGTTAATTCCCGTTTGTCAGGTTTAGTCCTGGTTGCTACAGATAGCGTTAGTTGACTGTGGTTTTGACATTATTCGGGAGGAAGAGGGTGAATTTCCCCGTGAAATCGAGGGATTGGGTGTATCGTTGCTTGATAAAGAAATAGTCCTTATCGAGTTCTCGAGATTCTTGCTTGAAGGACGGTTGAGAACGTTGAAGAGTGCTTTGGTTGCAGTCGATGGGGCTGACCCTACCCCCTAAAACAGTATCAGTAGGAATGAGAGTTCTCCGGTCGAATGCAGGGGCTAAGTTCCTTGTTCTTGCGCTTGAGCGAGTCCTGGGTGGACCCCTCAATCCGGTGATATTGTATGTAAGCGGCCAGTAGTTTTGGTAGGCGTTGGGACACCTCTGAACCTGACCTAGATTCAACCAAGAAAATAGGCGTTAGGACATTCATCCCGATTTTGCCAGCCGAGATGCCCTTTTTGTATCTGTGGTGGCGACGGATGGATTCGAACCAACGACCTAGCGCTTATGAAGCGCCCGCTCTGCCGCTGAGCTACGTCGCCACCGATGAGACGCACCGACCAGCCGTCGGTTGACATCCCGGAATATTTATACTAAACCTGGCCAGGTAGGGCTGTCAATGTGCCGAAGCCAGTGCCCCAACGTGTTTGAGGAGTAGCCCAATGCGGCCATGCAGGTGAGACTATCAGGTGGTGCAGCGCCCGATTAGAGGCCAGGGCTGACCCTGAGTCTAAATACGAATCGCGAGAAAACATCGACGGATATAAAGCGAACCCTTAAGGTTGCCCATTGGGACCGAACCTTTGCCTTTGGCCGGCTTCAGCCCTTATGATGTGTCCATGAGTTCGGAAAGCGTAAATACTGGCGGATCCTATGGCGACATTGGAACCGATGAGCTGGAAGCCATTGCCGCCAATGGACTGGCGGAAACGGCCTTTATCCTGAGCCAGGTGTTGGAGGAGTTAGCCAGCCGGCTACGGCCCTTTCCGTCCTTCTTCGGTATGGTCTCGGTGCAGGCAATAGAACTGGAACCACCCATAACGCCCTCCCAGGATTGGGGATGCGTGGTGGTAAATCCGGAGGGCCGCATTTGCCAACTGGATATACGAGAAATGCCGGGGATTGCCGGAGTTACTGAAATGGACCAGGTGGAGGAGTTTCACGAACCGGAGTTTGCCAATACGGAGTTTATTATCTACGCAGCCACGGCAATCCGAGTGATTATTGACGAGTTGCGCCGCCAAGGCAAGTAGCCACCAGGGTTACTTTCATTCTTCCAGGGTAATATCTCCGCTTTGGCCGCCCCGCTTGCTAACCAACCGAATCGAACCTATCTGCATCCCGCGGTCAACGGCTTTGCACATGTCATAGACTGACAAGGCGGCCACCGAAACGGCGGTTAGCGCTTCCATCTCAACACCGGTTTTGCCCGAAGTGCTGGCCGTGGCGGTTATGTTCACTCGGCTTTGGGTTTCATCCGGTACCAGCTCCACATCCACCTTATTCAGGGGCAGAGGATGGCACAAGGGAATCAGCTCTGCAGTGCGTTTGGCCCCCATTATCCCGGCGAGCTGGGCGATCGTAAATACATCGCCTTTCTTGACCAAGCCCTGCAAGATCAGCTGCAAGGTCTCCGGCAGCATATAAACCGACCCACGGGCAACTGCCTCCCGGTCGGTGACCGGCTTCCAACCCACATCGACCATTTTTGCCCGGCCCTGTTCATCCAGGTGGGTCAGCGAATTGCCGAATCCCGGTTTGCCGAGTTCCGGTTTGCCGAGTTCCGGTTTGCCGAGTTCCGGAGCCGCGTCGGCATTGGGGCTGGTCATAGTACCGGCCTCCTTGAGTGTGGCTGGGTAGTCTGGCTTGGGGTTTTCCCTGGAATCAATCCTTAAGTGGGAATTACCTCGAAGTATTGGGCATTGGCATTCGGGGCGCCTAAAAATTATGGCCGACAAGCCTTGCAAGCCTGGTAACCCGCCGCCACCGCATCGTCGTGCGACTGAAACTTGTGCAATCCTCCCGGTACGGTCAAAAACCGCCCGGTGAATCTGCAGGAATCCAAATGAAAAGTTTTGCGATTGGACGTTGCGCTGGCTACATAGCTAGCCACATAGCTGGCATGGACAATTTTTGGCTGACTGTCGGTCTCCAAAACCTGGACTCTCTGCCGGAGTTCCTCGACCATTTCCTGCAAATCTTGCAATATCCGGTCCTGAGTCATCTTTTGGCCTCCAGTTGAAAATACTGTCCGAGGGCTGACGCTCGAAACCTGCCACTTACCTTAGCTTAAGTTCTGATAGGCCGAATCGGCTGCGATGCACTAACCGCCAATGTGGTACATTTCGACTTTACGACGGTCGTTTTGGAACGGAGCCAGTTCAGTCCTCTCTTCCGAGTATCTGTCCGAACGCCGACCCCAGATGCTTTCAATCCTTTCACTCAACTCAGCATCGCTATCCCCAAGGCGCATCCGATCACGCAGGTCCATGCCTTCAGAGGCAAACAGGCAGGTATATAATCTGCCGTCGGTGGAGAGGCGGGCACGGGTGCAATTGCCGCAGAAGGGCTGCGTTACCGATGCAATTACCCCAATCTCCCCTTCTCCGTCCTTGTATCGATAACGGTTGGCGACCTCACCGTGATAGTTACTTTCCAGGGGTTCCAATGGTAACTCGGCGTCGATTCGGCGGATAACTTCGGCGGCGGAAACTACCTGGTTCCACTTCCACCCGTTCCGGTTTCCCACGTCCATATACTCTATGAACCGTACAATATGACCCGTGCCTTTGAAATAGCGGGCCAGGTCCACGATCGTGTGGTCATTTACCCCTTTTTGTACCACTGCGTTGATTTTGACCGGGGACAACCCCACCTCCGAAGCCTTTTCTATCCCATCAAGGATGCGCTGCACCGAAAAGCCCCGGCCGTTCATGTGCTTGAAAATTTCGTCGTCCAAGGTATCCAGACTGATGGTCACCCGTTGCAGGCCGGCATCCTTGAGTTCCTGTGCCTGTTGGGGCAGCAAAAAAGCGTTGGTAGTCAGGGTCAGGTCAACCGATTCGTCAATTTCGGACAGCATAGCAATGAGACGGTGCAGGTTGGTGCGTAAGAGCGGCTCCCCTCCGGTTATCCGGAGTTTGTTAACCCCCAAGCCAACGAAAATACGGGACAGCCGGGCAATCTCCTCGAAAGAGAGGATTTCTTCCTTGGGCAGGAACTGATAGCTCTCACCGAAAACCTCGGCGGGCATGCAATAGGTGCACCGAAAATTGCATCGGTCAGTAACTGATATGCGCAAGTCCCGAAGGGGACGGCCAAAGCTGTCGTTAATCACTTTTACTATTCAATCCTATTACTGTCCGCTATTCCCGTAACGCGGTTCTCACTACTGTAGGGAATTGGTTCAGGAGAATGGCGCAACAATTCCAATTGACCGTCACCGTTCGCCCGCCGACAGCCGTTCCAAGGCTGTGACGGCACGATAGGCGGCGTCGGCGCGATGACTTATCCGGTTCTTTTCTTCAAAGGGTAGTTGGGCAATGGTGCGGGCAAAGGACGGGAGATAGAATACCGGGTCATAGCCAAATCCTTCAGCGCCCTGTGGTTTATATTGTATCATCCCGGCTACTGACCCTACCACCGATACTTCGACGCCTCCGGGCCGGCAAATGGCAATAAAACAGCGAAAGCGGGCGGTTCGTTGTTCCCAGGGCACTTCCTTCAAGTTGGCAAGCAGTAGATTTACTCTGTCCTCGTCGGTGGCGCAGGTTGCTCCCCCGTAGCGGGCCGAGTGCACTCCGGGATCCCCACCCAGCGCATCCACCTCCAGCCCCGAATCATCGGACAGGGTCAACATCCCGCCCAGCGAGGAGTAAGTATGGGCCTTCAGCCAAGCATTTTCCGCGAAGGTTTGCCCGGTTTCCTCCACGTCCTGGGAAATACCAATGTCATCCAGGGACACCAACTGCAAAGGCAGGTCGCCGAGAAGCTGTTGGTACTCCCGGACTTTTCCCTGATTGTGGGTAGCGATCAGCAATTTGGGTAGCTCGGATTGAGTCAATATGTGCCCTCTACAGGTAGATTGTGGCCCTGGATTGACCATACTTGAACTACTGAAATTTGAATGACCGAATGGGGAAAGACGGCAGTTGAATCCGTCAAATGCCCCGCGCCGATCAAATGATGCCTTTTTGCGCCAATTCCTGGACGGTATCCTCCCGGTATCCCAACCAGGAACCGTATATTTGCAGGTTATGTTCACCCAGTCTCGGCCCGGCGTGTTCTATCGCACCTGGTGTGCTGCTAAACTTGGGTACAACCCCCGGCATCAGCGTCGGACCGATTTCCGGGTCGTCAACTTCAACCAGGTCTTCCCTTTCACGGTAATGGGGGTCTTCCACAATTTGAGCGCTATCGTACACCGGACCGACGACGCCACCGGCCGGTATAAGTTGCTCCATCGACTCGGCGAGGGTACGTTGGCCCAGCCAATCCTGTAATTTTTCGTTCAGCTCATCCTTATGCTCCAGGCGGGCGGAATTATCCTTGAACCGTGGGTCGGCAAGCAACTCCGTCAGCCCCATGGCCTGAGCCAACCGTTCCCAAGTGCTTTGGGAAGTAGCGGACAGCCCCAGCCAGCGCTCGTCCTCGGTAAGGAACAAGCTGCGGGGAGCCGCGTCCGGAAAGTCGTTGCCCACGCGTTCCCGAATTATGCCCAGCAGGTCATACATCGGGATGTGGGGAATGCACAAACGGAACAGCGGCTCAAAGAGGCTGAGGTCAATGACCTGCCCCTTTCCGGTTTCTTCCGGCCCGTTTTTCCGACCAAGGGAGGAATCTCGGTGATAAAGAGCCATCATACCGGCCATTGCCCCGAAGACTCCGGATATCTCGTCGGCCAGGGGAATGGGCGGAAGCGCCGGCGGAGTGTCTGAAAAACCGGTCATTCCGATATATCCGCTCATACATTCGGCGATGGTGCCAAAGCCGGGGCGGTCCTTGTATGGCCCGGTTTGGCCGAAACCGGAATATCGCAAAATAACCAGCCCCGGATTTACCTGGTGCAGGTCCTCCGGCCCCAGGTTCCAGCGTTCCAAAGTTCCGGGTCGGAACCCTTCGATAAGCAGGTCGGCTTCACGAGCCAGGCTTCGCAAGATCTCCTGGCCTTCGGGTTTAGCCAGGTCGAGAGTTACGGAGTATTTGTTGCGGGAGTGAACTTTCCACCACAGAGAAACGCCGTTGGCGAACGGCCCCCAATTGCGCAACGGGTCTCCGGTACCGGGTCGCTCCACCTTCACAACTTCGGCGCCAAAGTCGGCCAATAAGCTACTAGCGGTACCGCCGGCGACGATTATCGATAAATCCAACACCTTTAGTCCCTTCAAGGGACCGGTTTGACCGGCCATATTTCCCATCCGTGTCTTTCAGAATGGTTGAGTCTATCTATCGGTTGGGTTGACGCTGCCCGCAAAGAATGCCTGTATCTCCCCCAGAACCGCCGCCGGAAACTCCATTGGGAGGAAGTGGCTGCCCATGCCCATAAGCTCGACCCGGGCGTTTTTGACCAACTCAAGGAACCGTCTCACACCCACGTCCTTCAGGTTCTGGCTACCCGGATAGTTCCCCAGCAGCAACAAATATGCGCCTTCCAGCCCCTTAAGGTACGGGGACACCTGAAGGGCATCTCGTTGCTCATAAAATCCGGCTTCCACCTCCGGTGGACACTTCAATTCAGCCCGGCCGTCGGGTAGCAGGCGGGTGCCTCCTTCAATGAAAGCGCGGAAGGCCGATTCATCCCAGTCCTTGAATACGGCCCGGTTGCGATAACCGGCATACATTGCGTCCCGACTTTCCCAGACCGGGCGCTTCAACCTGGTTCGTTCGGCCCGCTCTTTCAGTTCTCGAGGCGGCGCGGCGGCGGGGCTTTCACCAACGCGAGTCTCTACCAAAGCGGTTTGCGATATTCGACAGGGCAGCAGCCAGGCCGCGATCAGGGCCGCCAACCCACCGGAAGAATGGCCCACAACCCTTAGACCGGACAGGCCCAAAGTTTGAATAATTGCGGCCAGGTCTTCTCCCACCAGTTCAAAACTATATCCTCTATCGGAAGGTTCAGTATCCCCATGACCGCGCTGGTCAAAAGCCATAACGCGGTAATCGCGGGCCAGCCCCTTAGCGATTGGCAGCCAGGGATGAGCGCAAAGCCCGGTGGCGTGGAGCATCAACAGCGGGGGACTTGCCTCGTCTCCCCACTCCAAATAGTGGTGGCTGATGCCGTTAGCGGCTAAGTGCTTGCTGACTGGCTCCATCCTAACTCTCTAACTCTCGCCGCTCCGAACCGTTTGTAATTAGCGGGGCTACGGTCATTATTCTAAAGGCAGTTTCGCCGGTTAGCTATACCCCGCCGAAGCCAGCCGGTTCGAGCCACCCCAACCAAAGTTAATCCAACCGCAAAACCGGGGATTGTGCAGAATTTCACTATTGGTCAGTTAGGGCTTGTGTTATAATTTTTGCGGCAGCTACCAGCCAGCGGTGAGAAAGGTTTAGCTGAAGATTATGCTAGAAGATTACTTCAGACAGTACGGACTCATTGCCATCTTCGCGGCGGTTGCCGTAGCGGTTCCCGTTAGTATGCTTACCATTTCCTGGCTGGCATCCAAGGTCGGCATCAGGCCCCAAAATCCCACTCCGGTGAAGCTGGAAGCCTATGAATGTGGAGTGCAGACCATTGGTGGTACCTGGAACCAGTTTAATTTCCGCTACTACCTCTACGCCATTCTCTTCGTCATTTTCGATGTTGAGGTGGTGTTCCTGTACCCCTGGGCGACCAAGTTTATCCGACTTGAGCTGTTTGCCCTGATCGAGATGGGGGTGTTCGTGGCTATTTTACTGGTGGGTTGGGCCTATGCCTGGCGCAAACGCGACTTGGAGTGGGGAAGTTGAAGGAGTTTCGATGGTAGAGCTTACGCCGAACAGGGGCCCGCTGCACGAGCGCACTTGGGACATTGACCGGGACGAGGGGAGAACGGTCAATGATCTGATTGCGGTTTCCGGTAACCCAATTGAAACTCCATCAATAGAAGTTCCCGGCGACCTGAAGCATAATTTGCTGGTTACTTCGGTAGACGCTTTGGTCAATTGGGGACGAAAGTCGGCCCTTTGGCCGGTTTCTTTTGGCTTGGCCTGTTGCGCCTTTGAGATGATGGCAACGGCAATGGGCCGGTTTGATATTGCCCGTTTTGGTATGGAAGCCTTTCGGGCGTCGCCCCGCCAGGCCGACCTGATGATTGTGGCGGGTACCGTTACCTGGAAAATGGCGCCTCCGATCCGTCGCATTTATGATCAGATGGCCGAGCCAAAGTGGGTTATCGCAATGGGAGTTTGCGCCACTAGCGGCGGCCCCTATTACGGCTCCTACAGTGTGGTTCCCGGTGTGGACCATATCGTGCCGGTCGATGTTTACGTACCAGGCTGTCCGCCGCGACCTGACGCCCTGCTCTACGGCATTATGGCTCTGCACGAGAAGATTAAGAAATACCACCACCTGCGTAAGACCGGCTCGCCGTTCTTGGCAGACCAGAGTGAGTCCACGAAGATTGGCGAAGCCGGCTAGCCCTGTTGACTATGCGAGAACTGACCGGAGCCGACTTGTCCGCAGCTTTGACCGCCAAGCTGCCCGAGGCGGTGGAAGGGCACGATGAAAACGCCGTCTGGGTTAGATCTTCCCAGATTGCCGCCGTCGCAACCTTGATGCGCGATGATCCGTCCCTGGACTTTCAGTTCCTGAACTCGATAAGCGCCGTGGATTTCATTGAGTATTTCGCCCTGGTTTACCACCTTACATCCCTGCGGCAACAGCACAGCGCCATCGTAAAGGCACGCATTTACGGACGTGAGGCGTTGACGGCGCCTTCGGTTTACCAGGTTTGGCGGGGAGCGGATTTCCAGGAGCGAGAAATCTGGGACCTGATGGGTCTGTATTTCGAAGGTCACCCTAATATGAAACGAATTATGCTGTGGGAAGGCTTCGAGGGCCACCCGCTCCGCAAGGACTTCTTGTAAGCTTATGGCTGCCGCAGACTCTTTCTCCTCACTGCCGCTTATGGCCCGAAAGGCTATCAGTCTTCTCGCCGGTTCTGCCCGGTCTTTACTCCAAGCGGGCAACCTCCCGGCCGATTCAACCGGGTAATTATGGCAATACGCACTGAGCCGATGACCGTTAATGTGGGGCCGCAGCATCCCAGCACCCACGGGGTGTTCCGGGTGCGCATAACCTTCGACGGCGAGGAAATTGTCGAGGTTGAGCCGGTTTTCGGATACCTGCACCGGGGCAGCGAAAAGTTGGCGGAGGAACGCAACTACGTGCAGGTAGTGACGCTCACCGACCGTTTGGACTACACCTCTTCAATGATAAACAATCAGGCCTATTGCCTGGCCGTGGAAAAGTTGCTGGGAGTGGAACCGCCACCCCGGGCCAAGTACTTGCGCACCCTTACCGCCGAATTGCAGCGAATTGCCAGCCACCTTATAGCCGTCGGGTTCTTTGTCCAGGAGTTAGGCGCCCTGGGGACGCCTCTAATGTACAGCTTCCGTAGCCGGGAGCGCATCCTGGACCTTTTTGAGATGCTTTGTGGCGCGAGGATTACGGTAAGTTATATGCGACCCGGGGGAGTCTTTGCCGACACTCCCGCGGAGTTCTGGTCGGCCCTCGACCGGTTCCTTATTGACTTTTCCCGCGAGTTCGCCGAAATTGAGCAGCTTCTGCTGGAGAACGAAATCCTGATGGTGCGTACCCGGGGAATCAGCCCATTGCCGCCCGATGTCGCCATAAATTGTTCGGTCAGCGGGCCGGTATTGCGGGCCAGCGGGGTCAATTGGGACTGGCGCAAGCAGGAACCCTATGACGCTTATGACAAGGTGGATTTCGACGTGCCGCTCGGTTCCAACTGGGACAACTATGACCGATTCTGGGTCCGAATGCAGGAGATTCACCAGAGTGTCCGCATTGTTGAACAATGTGTGGAACAAATTGAGCCTGGGCCGATTCGGCTGGACTTGCCGCTGGTACTGCGCCCCGAAGCTGGGCGGGAAGCCTATGGGCGGGTCGAGGCTTCCAAGGGGGAATTGGGCTTTTACCTGGTCAGCGACGGAGGGATCGCCCCTTATCGCTGCAAGATACGGTCTCCATCCCTGATCAACTTGACGGTTACCGAGCACCTGCTGGTCGGCTGGAAATTGGCGGACATGATCGTCTCCCTGGGCAGCGTGGACATAAACATGGGCGAGGTTGACCGGTGAATTGTCAGTTGGCCCAGGACAATATCCTATATGGCAACGGTCTCTACCGCCTGGTTTACGACACGGCAGGGATCTTCTTGCCCTGCTGGCTGGCCTACCTGGTGGCAGGACTGGTTATCATCGTGATTCTGGTTAACGCGGTACTGCTGGGAGCAGCAGTTATTACCTGGGCCGAGCGGCGGCTAATAGGACGCTTCCAGAACCGGGTTGGGCCCAACCGTTGGGGGCCTTTCGGCATTTTGCAGCCCATTGCCGATCTGTTTAAGCTGCTTTGCAAGGAAGACCTGACTCCCTCCGGCGCCGACCGGGTGGTATTCACTCTAGTCCCCATCGCGATGTTAGCCCCTCTTATCTTAATGACCGCGGTTATCCCTTTCGCGCAAGGCGCCGCCTTGGCCGGTTTGCACGTAGGGGTGCTGTATATTCTGGCATTAAGCTCAATTACCACCATTGCCGTTTTTATGGCTGGATGGTCATCCAACAACCGATACGCCATGTTTGGAGCGGCCCGGGCGGTGGCCGTGCTTATCAGCTACGAGGTTCCGGTGGTACTATCCCTATTGGGGGTCGTAATGGTGGCCGGTTCCATGTCCCTGGGGAGCGTGGTCGAAGCCCAAGCCCTGCCCTTCGTGTTGGTTCAGCCCCTGGCCTTCCTGGTTTTCATGGCCGGAATGTCCGCCGAGCTTAACCGAACGCCCTTCGACGTAGCCGAGGCGGAATCGGAGATTGTCGCCGGGTATCACACTGAATACAGCGGCATAAAGTTCGGATTGATCCAGGCCGCCGAGTTCGGCGGCTTGGGGGTTGTGTCCGCCATTATCGCTACTCTGTTTCTGGGAGGCTGGTCCGGGCCTCTATCGGAATACCTGGGCTGGTTTTGGTTCCTGCTCAAAACCGGGGTGGTGGTGTTCCTTTTCATTTGGATTCGCGCCACATTCCCCCGTTTGCGCATTGATCAGATAATGGCCTTCTCCTGGAAGTTCCTGCTCCCTTTGAGCCTGATAAATCTGCTGTCCATAAGTCTTGAGGTATTCTTCCTCCGAGGCGAAAGCGGGCAAATTACCACCGCAGACCTGGGGATTATGGCCGGAATAAACTTGGCAATCACCGTGGCATCTATCGCCTTGTTTGGCAACCTGATTCGCCACCGATTCAATCCTGTACCAGGCCGGCCGGCTCAAGTTAACCTGCCCGGCATTTCGACTATCGAGGTAAGCTGATATGTACGGACTGGCAATGGTCAAGGGCCTACTGGTCACGCTTAGGAACCTCACTCGGAAACCCTTTACCATCCAATATCCTGAGGAGCGGGCGAAACAGCATCCGCGTTTTCGAGGCGAGGAGTTTGTTTGGTACGAAGAACGCTGCACCGGCTGCGCTTCTTGTGCCAAATATTGTCCCCTGGGCATTATCAAAATCGTTACCAGCCCCAGCGGTACCGCCCCACAGCAGGGAGACAAGTACCTGCTGGAAGTATTTGACATTGAACTACAGCGGTGTATGTTTTGTGGCTTGTGCGTTGAGGCTTGCCCTTACGATGCGCTGTTTATGGGCAGCGGCTTTGAGCAGGCGCAATACAGCCGCAAGAATATGGTTATCTCTATCGACCAATTGCGCGAGTCGGAAAAGCATCCCAGCACCTGGTTCCGGCCCCAACTGGAGGGCGCCGAGTATGAGCCGCATGAAGGCCAGAGCCACCACGTCTTTACTCCGGGCGAATCCGGCTTCACCTATGATCCCCGGGGAGGGCCTCCCCTGGGCTGGCGGGATGTTGGGCGCGAAGCCTGGCGCTGGCACCGGCGGGAAAAGGCCGGTATGCGCCTGGAGCCGGTTAGGCCTCCGGTAACCGAGGCCGGAGTTGAGCAGGTGGGAAAGGAAGGCGACGAAGAGAGTAACATGACGGCGGAAGAGGCCTAGATGTTTTTCCAGGATGTTGTTTTCTGGGTCTTGGCCGTGGCCGCTATCGGCGCCGCCCTCGGAGTGGTGCTGGTAAAGGACTTGTTTCGGTCGGCCTTGCTGCTGGCGGTAGTATTTGTAGCGGTATCCGGGTTCTTCGTGCTGTTGAACGCCGAGTTCTTGGCAGTGGTGCAAGTGCTCATTTATGTTGGCGCCATTTCAATCCTGTTCATCTTCGCTATCATGCTGTCTCGAAACGTTAAGGAGGGCAATCTGCCCAACCGCCTTCAAATACCGGCAGTGCTATTCCCAGCATTGCTCCTTACCGCGCTCATCTCGGCGGCGATTGGAACGGATTGGCGGCCGATACCCGAGGAAGAAAGGGGCATTGTAGAGTTGGCACAAACTCAGGCCGTGACCTTCCCAACGGAAGAAGCCCTCGCCGCGGAAGGGATTACGCTTCCGGAAGCCAGAGAGGCGGCGCAGCAGGCTGGTTTGGCCGATCTGCTGATTGGCTCCTTCGTAATTCCCTTTGAGGCAGTATCTTTGCTGCTGTTGGCGGCCCTCATCGGTGGGCTGGCCCTGGCTCGCCCAAGGGGAGGTTAGCGTCGATGTCTTTGGAAACGATGCTGATTGTCGCCGCAATCCTGTTTACCATTGGACTTTATGGAGCCTTGGCCCGCAGTAACATTATTGCCGTCCTGATGTCCATAGAGTTAATGTTCAATGCGGTCAACCTGACGGTAGTTGCCTTTGCCCGATATGTGGCTCCCCTGGCCGTCCGGGAAGACCTGGGGAGCGCGCTGACCGGCCAGGTGTTCGCCGTGTTCATTATTACGGTGTCAGCGGCGGAGATTGCCCTGGGTTTGGGGATCGTGTTTGCCATGTATCGGAATACCGAAACGGTCAACCTGAGTGAGGTTACCCAACTTCGGCACTGAGCCGTTACCTTGAACTGCCCCATCGGTATTAATACGCCGGGCCGACCGGATGGAGGGTCAATCGCAATTTCGGGCAAGACCAAGGTCGGCATGGGCGTCACTCTTAATTGATCGGCTAAACAACCGGATTGACCCCCTAAAGGAACGCATAAAGTGTTACCCGCTTTCTAAAGAAGTTATGTGGATAGAATTCAAGCGAGCCCCCAATTTAATGCTGGCCGAGATGTGGAAGGAAGTTCTGGAGGGAGAGGGACTGCCCACCCGCATCCTGCCGGAGGGCGACATCCGCGATTGGGGCGAGCGGGCGCCTTTCCGGATTTACGTACCCAAGGGACGGGAACACGTCGCCGAAGAGATTTTGAGGAAGCTTTAAATGGTCACGGAATCCGTTGTTTGGGCGATATTCTTCCTGCCCCTGACCGCATTCCTGTTAATCGCTCTGGTCATTCGGCCGTTCCTGAACCGCTTCGCCCTGCTTAGCGGCGGGGTTCTAATTGTCGCCCTTGCCATTTCCTTAGGTCTATCAATCTGGGTACTAAGAGCGCACAATCACGGGGCCGACCTGGCTTTTGCTGCCCATACCTGGCTGGACTTGGGCGACGCTGCCGTTGAGATGGGTTTGCTGCTGGACCCGCTAACCAACGTAATGTTGGTATTAGTCAGCGGGATAAGCCTGGCAATCCAAATTTACTCCCTGGGTTATATGCGCCACGACCCGGGGGTCGCTCGGTTCTACGCTTATATGGCTCTCTTTACCGCCGCCATGCTGGGGTTGGTGCTCTCCGCCAACATCATTCAGCTATATGCTTTTTGGGAACTGGTGGGCATCTCCTCTTACCTGCTAATCGGGTTCTGGCACGACCGGCCCGCCGCCGCCGCCGCGGCCAAGAAGGCATTCATTGTTACCCGAATCGGTGACACAGGATTCCTGCTGGCAATTATTTACCTCTTTTACCACGGCGCCGAGTTTTCAGCGGCCGGCCTCAATCCCCTGCACATTCCCGACATTTGGCAGGCGGCCCAACCTCTGGCAGCCGGCGGGGCCATCCTTGGCGGTGCGGCATTGACCTGGGTAGCCCTGGGTATATTTGCCGGGGCCGCCGGCAAATCCGGCCAGTTCCCCCTCCACACCTGGCTGCCCGACGCAATGGAGGGCCCAACGCCGGTTAGCGCCTTGATTCACGCTGCCACCATGGTAGCCGCGGGGGTATTCCTGGTAGCCCGTTTCTATCCCTTGTTCCAGGAAACACGGGAAGCAATGACCGTTGTAGCGCTGGTGGGCGGGTTCACCGCCTTTTTTGCCGCCACCCTGGGCCTGGTAATGAACGATATTAAGCGGGTGATGGCCTATTCCACCATTAGCCAATTGGGGTATATGATGGCCGGTCTGGGCGTCGGAGCCTTTGGAGCGGCATTGTTCCACCTGTTTACTCATGCCTTTTTCAAGTCTCTGTTATTTCTGGCGGCCGGCAGCGTCAACCACGCCAGCGGCACCTTCAATATGCGTTACATGGGAGGGTTGCGCCGCCACATGCCCTGGACTTACGCATTAACGTTAATCGGCGGGCTGAGTCTGATTGGAATTGTTCCCCTGGCCGGCTTCTGGAGCAAGGACGAAATCCTGGCCGGAGCCTGGGCAGGCAGTCATCTGGTAGATGGCTGGGTATCCTTGCTGGTTTTCGGGCTGCTCATCGCTGCCGCCGTGTTAACCGCCTTCTACACCTTTCGGATGATTTCCCTCACCTTTCACGGTGAGTTTCGCGGCGGTGGAGCGCAGGAGATACAAGACGCCGCTACCAGGCAAGAATCTGTTCCCGCCTCAACCTCCGGGGAAGTTCACCAAGGGGAATCACCCTGGATTATGGTGGGGCCGATGCTCTTTCTGGGCGCGGCGGCAGTAGTCACCGGCTTTCTGGTAAATCCTCAATGGGTTGAGAGTTTCCTGTTGATTCCCGGCCATTGGTTTACGCACTACCTGGAGTCTGGTGTGGCCTTTGGCGACCTGGAAACACCGCCTTTCAGCTTTGATATGGCTGTAGCATCCACCCTCGTCGCCCTGGCCGGTATTGCCCTGGCCTTTCGGACTTACCGATTTCTTTCGACTAAGGCCGGCGCTGGGGAGGACGAATTGGCCGAGCCGCTGACCAAAGCTGGGCCAATTCACCGACTCCTTACCAAAAAGTATCTGGTTGACGAATTCTATGAAGGGCTTCTTGTGCGGCGTTGGTTCTACCACACTTTTACCGGGTCCATTGACTGGATGGACCGCAACCTGGTTGACGGGCTGGTGGATTTTGTTACCGGATCGTTTCGAAACTCCGGTCGGCTGCTGTCTCAGCTGCAATCCGGACAGGTCCAATTCTATGGTCTGATGATTGTGCTGGGCAGCGTCCTGATTCTGGTGGGATACCTGATCTTCGGGTCCGGGATGCGAGGTTAGCGGATGTACGCCTTCCCGGGACTGCTTTCTCTTACCGTGTTCCTGCCGGCGGCCGGCGCCTTGCTAATCCTGACTCTATTGCGGGACCACCGCGTCATCCGCGGCTTCTGCTTGCTGCTGGGGTTGGCCGACCTGCTGCTTTCCCTGGCCGTGTTTGTTCTTTTTGACCGTGGCGAGTCCGCGGCCAGATTCCAGATGTTGGACCGATTCCAATGGATTTCTGCCGAAACCTTCAATGCCAGCTATTTTCTGGGCGTTGACGGGCTGAGTACGCCTATGGTGCTGCTCACCGGACTCCTGGGTTTTTGCGCAGTACTGGCCTCCTGGCATATCAAGACCCGGGTGAAGGAATACTTCGTCTGGCTGCTGTTACTGCAAACTTCCTTGATGGGAGTTTTTACATCCCTGGACCTGCTTCTGTTTTTCCTCTTCTGGGAAATGGAATTGATTCCTATGTTTATGCTCATATCCACCTGGGGCACGGGCCGCAAAGAATACTCCGCAATGAAGTTCTTGATCTTCACTATTCTGGGCGGCGCTTTCATGCTGGTAGGAATAGTTGCCGTCTTTCTTAGCCAGGGCGGCGGCTCTTTCGATATGGTCCAGCTCCTGGAACCGGAAACAATGCTGAACGGCGCCACCAGCGTCTTGCCTTTGGGGGTCATATTCTGGCTATTTTTCGCCGCTTTTGCGGTTAAGCTCCCGACCTGGCCGGTGCATACCTGGCTCCCTGACGCCCATACCGATGCTCCCACCGCAGCCAGCGTCATGCTGGCCGGAGTAATGCTCAAAATGGGCGGCTACGGCCTGCTCCGGATTAACGTGGGTATGCTGGGCGGCGAGTTGAGGGCCTTTGCCTGGGCGCTAATCCTGCTTGGGGTTATTAGTGTGCTGTACGGCGCGGTAGTCACTCTCCGTCAGACCGACCTGAAACGATTGATTGCCAACTCCAGCGTTAGCCACATGGGACTGGTCTTGGTGGGCATCGGTTCGGTAGGAGTGGCCGCCGGAGACCTGACCGCCGCCGGGCTGAACGGGGCGGCGATGCAATTGTTCACTCACGGCACAATTACCGGGCTGCTTTTCCTCGGGGTAGGCTTGATCTACGATAAGGCGCATACCCGCTACATACCCGACCTGGGCGGCCTGGCCGGTCGAATGCCCGTGGCCGCCACGGCCCTCGCCATCGCCGGGTTCGCTGCTCTCGGCCTGCCGGGATTGAGCGGTTTTGTTTCGGAATTCCTGATCTTTTTCGGGGGCTTTCGGGCTTATCCCTGGCCCACGGCTCTGGCGGTCCTGGGCATAATTCTGGCCGCCGGCTATATCCTCTGGATGCTGGAACGCTCCCTGTTCGGCCCGCCTCGGGAGCGCTTCGCCGAGCTTACGGACGCATCCTTCCTGGAAGCCGTTCCCCTGGCCCTGCTGGTGATCAGCATTGTAGTTGTCGGGGTCTATCCGGCCCTGCTTACCGACGTTTTTAGCGCCGGAATCGAGCCAATGGTGGAAATGATTAACCAGGGAATACCCAACCGGATGGAAGCTTCCCGGTAACGGTCGGCAAATTTATGTCATTAAACGACCTTTTTCTTATATCGCCCCAATTGACGATGGCCGGATTGGGTATCCTGGTCATCCTGCTGGACTTGGCAACCGGCCGCAAGGGTTGGCTGGCTGCTTTGGCCCTTTTTGGCCTGGCTGTTCCGCTGGCTTTAACCCTGCTGCAACTCCTAGCCTTCGGCGGCTTCACCGGCGGGCATTTAGTGGGGGATGTTGTCTTTTTGAATTCTACATCGCCAACTGACCTTTCGAGTATCTCCGGGCTGGGCAGCGGCTTGACCCCGGCGGACAGCATCCTTGTTTCCAGCCTTTCCATTGACCGATTCGGGCTTTTCTTCAATCTCCTGGTGTTGGCCGCCGCCGCCCTGGTAATCCTGGCCTCAGTGGATTATGTAAAGGGTCTAAACCGGCTGCAGGGTGAGTTCTACGGGCTCATGCTCCTGTCCGCCAGTGGCATGATGCTCCTCACGTCCGCCACCGAGCTGATCAGCATTTATGTTTCCCTGGAGCTGACTACGCTGCCCCTGGTGGCGCTGTCGGCATTTCTGCTGAACGCCAAGTCAAGCGAAGCCGGCATGAAGTTTCTGATTATCGGAGCAATCAGCTCGGCGATAACTCTTTATGGGATGGCCCTGATTTTCGGATTCACCGGCAGCACCGGCCTGGAAGAAATCGCCTTCGTACTCCAACAGTCAGCGGGACAACCGAACCTTCCCTTCGGCAGCTACGCAGTTCTGGTGGGAATTGCACTGCTGACCGTCGGCATCGCCTTTAAGCTCTCCGCGGTGCCTTCCCAGATGTGGGTGCCGGACGTGTACGAAGGTGCGCCAATTCCAGTAGTAGCCTTCTTGTCGGTGGCAAGTAAAGCCGTTGCCTTTGGCCTACTCCTAAGGTTGCTTTATACCGGCTTCCTCGATGTGAACGTGGAATGGGGAATAATGCTGGCCGTTTTGGCGGCGGCTTCAATGACCCTGGGCAACCTGGTGGCCATCACCCAAAGCAACATCCGGCGCCTCTTTGGGTACAGCACCATCGCCCACGCCGGTTACATCCTGGTCGGCGTCGCCGCGGTAGTTCAGTCAAAGCTGACTGGAGCGACCGGAACGACGGAAGCCGGAATTGGCGGTCTTGCCACCCTTGGCCCCGGCAGTGTCTTGTTTTATCTTGCTTCTTATACCGCCGCTAACCTGACGGCCTTTTTTGCGATTATGGCAATTGGCCGACGAATCGGCAGCGACAATATTAACGATTATATCGGCGCCATACGCCACTCAACTTTTCCCGCGTTAACCTTGGCCCTGGCGCTGGTCGCCTTGATTGGTGTGCCTCCCACCGGAATCTTCATTGCCAAGATTTACATTTTTGCCGCGGCGGTAAATAGCGGTCTGGTTTGGCTGGCTATTCTGGGCGTTGTTAACAGCGCGGTTTCGGCCTACTACTATCTGCGAATAGTCCGGGTGATGTTTATCCAACCGCCAATGCTGGCTGAGTCTAATGCGGTAGGAGAGGAGCCCGAAGATACTGAAACCGGACTGGAAGCAGTCCCCATTCCCAGGCTCAATTCCCTGGCGCTGGCTATCGTCGCCCTGGCCACCGTCCTCATTGGGGTGGTTCCCGGGCCACTGCTTTCCGCGGCTGAAGGCGCAGTCTCCGCCTTAGCGGGCGTCTCTATGCGCTAGGGCCGCCTCTAGCTGCGAGTTGACCAGATTTCCAGCAATAAGTCAGGCAACCCAGTCCACCGTCCCAATCCTGGCTGGAACCGCTTGACAATAATTGACACCAAATAGAGGCAATGCTAGACTGCGATTTCTTGCCCAGGACGGATTCGGGACGGATTCGGGACCGGTGGAACCGGACTTTGCCAAAGTGGGGTCGAGCAGCTTGGCACGAACGATGCAAACCATTGGAATTATATATAATGCCCGCATCCCCGAGGCGCTGGACCTGAGTACCGCCATCGCAAACGAACTGTCCCTGGAGCAAATGAGCTGGATATCGCCGGCAGAGAATCTGGAAAGCATCCTTCCCCAGGTTGCTGAAACCGACTTGGTGGTCACCGCCGGGGGCGACGGCACTATGCTGCGCGCCGTCAAGGTCACCGCACCTTGTGACGTTCCGATGGTTGGCGTCAATATGGGCCGCTTGGGGTTTATGACCGAGCTGCAAGTCCATGACGCCCTGGAAGAGCTGCCTCATTATTATTTCGGCGGCGGACGAGTGGAGGCCCACAATATGATCTCGGCGCGGGTGGTGCGCGCTTCACGGGGCGGCCAGGTCGTGGTGGAAGGGCCGTTTCATGCCCTGAACGACGTGGTCTTGTCACGGGGCACCGTGTCCCGCGTGGTGACTATCCGCACTACCGTTAATGGAGCCGCCGTAGCCTCGTTGCGGGCCGACGGCATTATTCTGGCCACCGCCACCGGAAGCACCGGATACAGCCTGGCAGTGGGGGGCCCGATTCTTGACCCGTTGTCCGATAGCCTGGTCTTGAAGCCGGTGGCGGCCCACGTGGGAATGTCCACTTCGTTGGTACTGTCCCCGGACGCCAAAGTAGGTCTTTACCTGGAAGGAGCGCAAGAAGCCATCCTGAGCGTGGACGGCTTTTTTGACCTGCCTTTAGAGCCGGGCGACCGGGTGGAAGTGGAACAGAGCCCGTTGAAAGCCAAGTTTCTGCGGTCCCATCCCCAGAATCACTTTTATGCCACCTTGACCCGGCGGCTGGGATTCAGCGTCCGTGGCTAATATCCTTACCCAATGCGGTTAATCCTGAAAGCGAATGCAGGGGCGCTATGGTTTTGAGTGACGATACTGGGCAACAGCCGGAAGAGTCCCAAGCGGGGGAATTAACCGAAACCACGTTGGAATCTGCGTCACTCTACCAAGGCAAGATTCTTAGCTTGCGACGAGATAGAGTAAGATTGCCCAGCGGTCGGCTAACCATCCGGGAAGTCGTAGAGCATTCCGATTCGGTATGCATGGTTCCCCTGGACGAAGCGGGCAACGTTGTATTGGTCCGCCAGTATCGAACGCCAACGGAATCGGCTTTGCTGGAAGTCCCGGCGGGCGGCATTGAAGATGGCGAGGTATCGGAGCAAGCGGTACTCCGAGAGTTACAAGAGGAGATTGGCTACACCGCGGGGAGTCTCCGCCTTCTTTCCGGCTTCTGGCTGGCGCCCGGTTGGTGCGATGAGTTTATGTACGCTTATCTGGCGACCGATTTGATTCCATCAAGAATGGATCCGGACGACGATGAGATAATTGAAACGGTTCGGGTGCCGCTGAATGAAACTCTTGGGCTGATAGAACAGGGCGCAATTCAGGACGCCAAGAGCATAGCTTCATTATTGCTGGCAATGCAGGTTGTTAGCAGTGCGGGTTTTGTAAGATAATTGTCCGGATGCTCGACATCAGATTGATCAGCCAAAGTTAGGAGAAAGCGGAAAAAATATGCTGGAGCACGACGTCTTGGTAATTGGCGCGGGATTGGCCGGGATGCGGGCAGCAATAGCCGCCCAGGCCAATGGCGCCAACACCGCAATAATCAGCAAAGTTCATCCGGTGCGCAGCCATTCCAACGCCGCCCAGGGAGGCATTAACGCGGCCCTCCTGGACCGGGGCGACGACTGGGAAGACCACGCCTATGACACAATCAAGGGCAGCGATTATTTGGGCGACCAGGACGCCATAGAAATTATGTGCCGCTCCGCCGGTCGGGCCTTGATCGACATGGAACACATGGGCGTCACCTTTAACCGCGATGACGAAGGCAAACTGGGCACCCGAGCTTTTGGTGGTCAGCGGCGCGCCCGTACCTTTTACGTTGGCGACTTTACCGGTCAGGCCCTGCTCCATGTGATGTTTGAGCAGCTCATGAAGTCCGACGTCCGTAGCTATGAAGAGTGGTTTGTTACTTCGCTGATCATTGAGGACGGGCAGGTATGCGGGGTGACCGCACTGGAAATTCGCACCGGTCAACTCCACGCGATCCGGGCCAAGACTATTATTTTCTGCACCGGCGGCTGTGGTCGCCTGTTTGAGCCTTCAACCAACGCCTTGATTGTTACCGGTGACGGCATGGCCTTGGCCTACAACGCCGGAGCCGGGCTGATGGATATGGAGATGGTACAGTACCATCCCACAACCCTGGCCGGTAGCGGTGTGTTGCTCTCCGAGGCAGCCCGCGGCGAAGGCGCGTACTTGCGGGACAAGAACGGTGAGCGCTTCATGGAAAAGTACGCCCCCAATATGATGGAATTGGCTTCCCGGGATGTGGTTTCCCGGGCCGAGCAAACCGAGATTAATGCCGGCAACGGAATCAATGGTTGTGTATTCCTGGACTGCACCCATCTTGGCTCGGCGCTGATTATGGAAAAACTCAGCCAGATTCGGGAAATCGGCATAGACCTGGCCGGCGTGGATATGATCAGAGAGCCGGTCCCCATCCGACCCGGAATGCACTACATTATGGGTGGCATCAAAACCGACATTGACGGGCAGACCAGCTTACCGGGGGTTTATGCCGCTGGCGAATGCGCCAATGTCAGCGTCCACGGGGGCAACCGCCTGGGCGCCAATTCCCTCCTGGATACTATCGTCTTTGGCGAGCGGTCGGGCAGCCACGCCGCCGACGCCAGCCGAAGCATTGGCTTTGTCGGGTTCGACGAGAACGAGATAGTTACCCGAGAAGAAAAGCGCATCCAGGAAATGCTGGACCGGCCGGACAACGGCGATCGCTGGGGGAATATCCGGTTGGCGATGGGCGAATCGGTGGTTAGAAACGTGGCGGTGTACCGGGAGAAACAAGGCATGGAGGAGACTATCCGGGACTTGGGCGAGTTGCGGGACCGTTATGCAAAGGTGCCGGTGCACAATAAAAAGCGGGTGTTCAATACCGACTTGGTCTTTGCCCTGGAGCTGGGCTATATGCTGGACGTGGCCGATACTATTGCCGTCAGCGCGCTGGATCGCAAAGAGAGCCGCGGCGCCCAAGCCCGAACTGACTTCCCCAGCCGCGACGATGAAAATTGGCTCAAGCACATTGTAGCTAAAAAGGGAGAGGTTGGCCCGGAAATATCCTATTTGCCGGTCACCATCACCAAGTGGGAACTGGAAGAGAGGAAATATTAACCAATGGACGTTACCGTAAGAGTTAAGCGATTTGATCCGGAGGCGGAGCGGCCGGCAGCCTATTGGCAGGAGTACGCCTTAACCGTCGCCGACAACGCCACGGTCCTCGACGCCCTGATCAAGATTCGGGAAGAAATGGACGGCACCCTGACCCTGCGTTGCTCTTGCCGCAGCGCAATTTGCGGCTCCTGCGCCATGCGGATAAACGGCCACGCCGGGCTGGCTTGCAAGACCGCTTTGTCCGGTTCGCTCGACGAGAACAATGTGGTAGTGGTTGAACCGGCCGGCGTTATGCCCGTGGTGAAAGACCTTACCGTAAACTTTGACCTGTTCTGGGACAAGGTCCGGTCGGTCGAGCCGTACCTCAAGCCGGAGATGGCCGAACCGGAAGGCGAGTACATCGCCTCCAACGAGTCAATGCGGCACCTGTCCGGCGTGACCGCCTGTATTATGTGTGGCGCCTGCGTCTCCGACTGCACCGTGCTGGAAGTTGACCCGACTTTCCTCGGCCCAGCGGCGCTGGCCAAAGCCTACCGCTTTACCGCCGACCCTCGGGACGGAGACGAACAGGGAGTCTCCACCGCGCGGTTGAAGAACCTCAGCGAAGCCACCGGCATCTGGGACTGCACCCGCTGCAACGAATGCGTCCAGGCCTGTCCCAAGGGCGTTGCGCCGATGGACCGAATAATGGCGCTTAGAGAGCAGGCCGTGACTGCCGGTTTTACTAACAACAACGGCGCCCGCCATACCACGGCGTTCACCGATTCGGTAGGCCATAGCGGACGACTGGATGAGCTGCGCCTTCCCATAAAGTCGGTAGGAATGACCAACGTTGGAGCGCTGATCAGCTACATTCCGGTGGGTTGGCGAGCCTTCACTCACGGCAAGATGCCGCCAATCCTGCATAAAAATATCGAAAACGTCGAAAACGTCCGGCGCTTGTTCCGCCGACTGGAAGGCTAACCCAAGATACGCATCAGGTCTTGGTCTTCGATTCCTGACAAACTTTATTCATACAACAGCAATCATCCCGGAGGACTAGGTTGAAATACGCTTTCTTTCCCGGCTGTGTATCCCAGGGAGCGGCGCCGGAGTTGTACCCGGCAGCCAAGCTCATCTGCCAAAAACTCGGCATAGAATTGGAGGAAATTCCGGCCTGGACCTGCACCGGGGCCGGAGTATTGCAGGAGAAAAACCAGCTTTTCGGCGACACCCTAAACGCCCGTAACTTCGCCAAGGCAGAGAAAATGGGATTGCCGATATTGACCATCTGCAGCACCTGCCAGGGCGTGATGGGCCAGGCCAACCTGCGTATGAAGCGCGACCCGGAGTATCTTGCTCAGATTAACTCCTACCTGGCCGAGGAGGGGTTGGAGTATAAAGGCACCGCCGAACCCAAGCACCTGCTATGGATACTCATTGAGGACGTGGGGCTGGACAAGGTGCTGGAACTGGTTACCCGTCCTCTGGCCGGAATCCGGATGGCCCCCTTCTATGGCTGTTACATTGTGCGGCCAACCGAAGCCCTGGACATTGAAGAACACCCGGAGCGACAGACATCGCTGGAAACCCTGATAGAAACTCTGGGGGCAACGGTGGTGGACTTTGCCGGCAAGACGCGTTGCTGCGGCTTCCCCATCCTGACTATCAACGAAAAGAACTCAATGGCAATGGTGGGCAAGCACACGTCCGAGGCTAAAGACCTGGGCGCCGACGCTATGGTAACGCCATGCCCCCTGTGCCACCTGAATTTGGATGGCTACCAGCCCAAGGCATCGGCACAGCTTCGCCGTAAGGTTGACCTGCCCATTTTGCATCTACCCCAGCTAATTGGGCTGGCAATGGGCATTTCTCCTGACGACCTGGGTTTGCAAAAGCATATTATGAGCACCCGGCCCGTGACAGTGAAACTCGGCGCCGCTTGATAGAGTCAACCGGCGAAATCTACCCAGGTTAATGAATAGCTGGCGGCGCCAAGTTTGCGCCGCCGGTTCTATTAAGCCTGAATCGTCTCCGCCGCATTCAAACTGGGAAGCAAGGAAGACAAATGGAGCAAATCCCGATGCAGCTGCCGGCAGCGCCCGAAGACTGGCAAAAGGCGTTGGCTATCGTAGCCCACCCGGACGACTTGGAATACGGCGGCGCCAGCGCCGTAGCGAAATGGACGGCCCAAGGCAAACAGGTAATATACTTGATGGTGTCCCGAGGGGAGGCCGGCATAGACAGCATGCACCCCTCCGAAGTAGGACCGTTACGCTCCCAGGAAGAGGTCAACGCCGCCGGTATAGTCGGCGTTAATACCGTAGAGTTCCTGGACTACCCCGACGGCATTATTGAGTACGGACTGCCTCTGCGTCGGGACGTGAGCCGCGCCATCCGCCACCATCGTCCCGACGTACTAATTACCCTTAACCACCACCTGAAATTTTCCTCGGGCCACTTAAATATGGCCGACCATCGCAACGTTGCGCTGGCGGTGTTCGACGCCGCCCGGGACGCAGGCAACCGCTGGATATTCCCGGAATTGCTGGACGACGGACCGGAGCCGTGGAATGGCGTCCGCTTCGCAGCGGTCTTGGGAGTGGACAACACTGCGGCCACCCACGGAATAGACGTCAGCGGTTATTGGGAAACGGGCCTGGAGTCCCTGCGCCAGCACCAAACCTACCTGGACAACCTCGGCCCCTCTGCTGCAAACACCTTCGAGGCGCTCACCGGCTACGCCCGCCAATCCGGGCAAACCTTCGGCTGCCAGCACGCCCTACTCACTGAGTTAGTCCTGATTAACGAACCCTGGGGTTAGCGCGGCGGCGGAAATCCGGGGGGCGGTCTGTAGCCCGGCCACTTTGATTACATTGCTCCTAAGCGTACCAAGTTCTCAAAGAAGCGGGCAATGTCTTTCAGTTTTTTGGTTTCCTCCGGAGAAAGCCCATCAGGATTGAAGTGCATTATGTCGTTTCGTATTTGACGCACTTCATTCAAGTGGGCAACGAACTCACTGCGGTCTATCTTTAGATTCAACTGTATCCAGTTTTTCGGGTTTTCCAGCAGTCGGCAATAAGCGCCGAGGGTCAGGTCGCTGGATCCCTCAATAGACGTTCCTTCTTCCAGAGTCGACGCTTCCTGCATCTCCTTAAGCGTGAACGTACCGTGTATTAGATGACGCAAATGCCCCTCAATTTCACCAACGAACAGAAATGGCCCGGCCAATTGCATAAATTGCAACGACAGGTCAGTTGCGGTTACTATCCCGGTAATGGTGTTGTTCTCGCCCTTCACCAACACATACCCATGTTCCACAATAGCAGATATGGCCTCAAGCAGAGGCTCATTAGCAGACAATACTGCTGGAAGGTTCATGCAATCGCGAACATACTCGCACCCACGCCCCAGCGAAAGGCAAGAGCCGATTGATTCCCAATTGATTATGCCCTGTACGCTGTATTCGCTGGACATCACGGGAAGTTGGGAATAGTCGTGTAGCAACATCTTGGTTGTAGCCACATTTAGAGCATTGTCGGGCTTGACGCTCATCGGAGCTTTGTTGGCAGCTTCCAATGAGCCTATTCGGTGGGTAGGATCGAGGGTGGGATTTGACTTAGACGTATCCGACCCATCGGAATCAAGGCGGATAGTTATTGAGGAATCTATCCAACCAACCGCAAAGTCACGGTTTATAATGAGCTTATTGTTTTCAAGAACATTGCGTATGTGGCTGTTTATCCCGTCTCCCCGTCTCTCATACCCAAACTTCCTGACGAGTTCACGTACAGAAAGTTGCTCCTGTCCTGGGGCGGCTCCGTTATCAATGGCCTCCTTCATTTGGGTGGCAATATCTTCCAGCCACTCGTCCCCCGGATTTCCCATTACAAATCTCCCTTTTTTCCACTAACCGGCGTGGAGTGTCGGAACCACTTCCCGGAAAGCGCTGATAGTTTGCTCCACATCCTCATCCGTATGGACCAGGGAAGGATAAAACTTCTGCGGCCAGCCTTTGACGATTCCCCTTTCCAGCAGTCCGGAGTTTAAACGGGCCATCATACCGGCGTCGGCCGCCAGGCCGTCCCGGTAGTTGTTCACCGGCTTATCGGTAAAGTAAACGTCAAAGATCGTGTCCTCGCCCTTACTCTGGACCGCCAAGCCATTCTCAGCGCAGATATCAATCAGCGCCTGACGGACGCGCCCTCCCACCTTCCGGAGCCGTTCATAGGCGCCTTCCTTGCGCAACTCGGCCAGAGTAGCCAGCCCGGCAGCGCAAGCGATCGGGTTGCCGTTCAGGGTGCCAATCTGGTTAACGTAGTCGTCCGAACTCACCAGGGATCGGTCATAAACCGCCATTATGTCGTCTCGGCCCATTACGGCAGCCAGAGGATAGCCGCCGCCCATTATCTTGCCCACCGAGCAAAGGTCCGGTACAACCTGGAAATATTCTTGAGCGCCACCATAGGCCAATCGGAAGCCGGTGACCACCTCGTCAAAAATCAATGGTATGTCGTACCGGCGGGTAATATCACGCAACCCTTGCAGAAAACCGGGCCGGGGATCAATTATTCGCTGTATCGGCTCGACTATTACCGCAGCCATTTCGTCGTGGTGAGCCTCAATGATGGAAAAAGTGGTGTCCAGGTCGTTATAAGGCGCAACCAGCATCAGGTCCTGGATAGCCTTCGGGATTCCGCCGCTGTCCGCGACGGCCTGGGGGAACTCCTCGGCCGTAGCGGGGGCAAAACTCATTAAGGCGTAGTCACTAGTTCCGTGAAAGCCACCCTCAAACTTCAGTATCTTGTCCCGCTTACGATAGGCGCGGGCGGCCCGCATGCATTGGAAGCAGGCATCGGTGCCGCTAGTGGTAAAACGCACCTTATCGGCACAAGGAACAGCTTTGACTAACTCCTCGGCCAACAGCACCGCCTTTTCGTTGGTGGTGAAAAAGGTGCTGCCTTGGCCGACTGCCTCGGTTACCGCGGCCACCACCGCCGGGTGGGCGTGGCCCAGCACCATCGGCCCGGAACCCATCAACCAGTCCACATACTCGTTGCCGCTCACATCCCAAATGCGAGAACCTAGACCTTCCCGGACCAGGAAGTTCAGCGACTCGGGAAAGTTAGTATTGCCGGATCCACCGCCCGGCAGGTACTGGGCTGCCTTATCCAGGAGTTCCTGTTCCAGTTCGTTTCGCTTAGCCATTGGTCAACCATTCCTCCCTGCGACACTAGCGGATGAGCGTTAGTGTTAACTATTCGGTTATTTCAGTTACCGGGTCACCTATATTGACTGTGCTCCCTTCAACACCTATGGTTACGGTCTTTTGTGCTGCAGGCTCCAACAGAATTCTTCGAACCCTGGTAACATTTCTTGGTTGGAACGGACGCTCCATGGCAGTGACAAACAACGCCCCGGCTTGAGCGAGCGCCGGCGGTTCGGCGACTGCGTAGGTCTCATACGTTTTCGCAACCGAAAAGTGAGGATGCACTTCGAAAACTCTGACTTTGATTTTCTCTCTTGTCAGCACCCCCAACTCAACCCCATTGTCCGGATCCTTTATAGATACATTCGGCTCAGAAACGTTGAACAGCATCCATTCAGATACTCCGTCGTCTCGACCTCTATTGATAACCAAGTCTCGCTCGTTGAGAATAGCAGCCACTTTGCCATGGATAGACATTGCTTAACCTCCCCAACTGCGAATTAGACGCCGAGCAAAATCCATATCGATTTGGTCAATATGACGAGAGAAATCTACCCCCTCCGGCGGAGAAAAGTTGCTCGCCATCCGAAATTCCAACCCGTTCCAGAAGTCTTGAGCAGCCATCCGGTCGGTTACCGTACAGAGATACGAGTCCTGCTCAATGGTAGTGACAGACACTATTCCCAAGTGTCCCTTATCATAAACCCTGAAGGCAAGAAATGAGTCTCCTTCCCTCACAAAATCGTTTCGTCGGCGAGGTGGACTAATAACCAAGTCTCCGTCCCTGCTTATTAGGCCTAAGGCTCTAACAGATACATCAGCCGTGCTGGCAGCGGCTGCCAACAGCCTAACAGCCAGCCACACCAAGGGCCGGCGTCGCCGGTTGTAGGCCCATCTCCAGGATGAGTAAGCAAGAATAAGCGCAACCGAAACGGCAGTTGATAATGCGCTGGCCCCAACAATCGCAACGGTGCGCCGGCCTGCTGAAGGACTTTCGCCAGCGTAAACAATCAGGGACAAAGGGATTGCAACAGCTAAACAAACGCCTGTCAGTGCCAAGAATACGGGAAACTTCTCCTGAAAAGTGCGCAATGAGCAGTATGACCCCTTATCCTTGTCTGTACCTACCTGATTCCATCAGGTCAAGTGCGGTTACCCTTCCGCCTTGGCTTTACGCATTACGTCAACTAATTCCTGGACGCTGTTCGCCGAGGCATTCAGGGCAGCCTGTTCCTGGTCGGTGAGTGTTATCTCAATTACCTGCTCCATTCCGCCGGCGCCAACCTTGATTGGCACACCGACGCACAGACCGTTGATACCAAATTCACCTTCCAGATAGGCGCAGCCGGGAAGGATGCGTTTCTTGTCCAACAATACGGCTTCCACCATTTGCGTGATAGATGCGGAAGGCGCGTAGTAGGCGCTGCCAGCCTTGAGCAAGGCCACAATTTCACCACCGCCTTGACGGGTGCGATCTACCAGGGCATCAATTGACTCTTGAGACAACAGTTCGCTGATCGGAATGCCGCCCACCGTGGTGTAGCGGACCAGGGGAACCATGTCGTCGCCGTGACCACCCAAGACGTAAGCTTGAACGTCCTCAACGGAAACATTCAGCTCCTGGGCGATGAAAGTTCGGAAACGCGCGGTGTCCAGCACCCCAGCCATCCCAAAAACCCGATTGCGGGGAAACCCGCTGGATTCAAAAATGTTCTGGCACATGGCATCCAATGGATTAGTCACGGCCAATATTATGCAGTCGGGAGAATACTTGACCACCTGCTCGGTGACCGCCGATGTAATGTTCATGTTGGTTATCAGCAAATCGTCCCGGCTCATGCCAGGACGGCGGGCGATTCCCGCAGTGATGACCACCACATCGGAGCCGGCGGTTGCCGCATAATCGTTGCTGCCCACAATATTGGCGTCCGAACCGATAACCGGCCCGGACTCCAGCATATCCAATGCTTTGCCCTGGGGCAGGTCTTCGACCACGTCAACTAACACCGCATCGGCATATCCCAATTGGTGGATTCGCTGAACGGTAGTGGCCCCGACGTTTCCGGCTCCTACTACGGTTACTTTGCTTCTCATCTGGTTAGCGCTCCTCTGTTTATTTGGTCCGGCTTGGCGGTCTGCCCAGCGTATGAGAACAAGGCACGGCATTATCCCTTGTACTCGTTCAGTACATATAAGACCGGGACTGGCACAGTTCGTTTTGAATGTCAGGCAGTGTATGTTAATACAGGCCCAGGGTGATGCCAACTCCGCCATGGCGTTGCTTCCCGCCTTCACGGTAATCGTCGCAAAAGCGTCACGAAGCCCGGCGTAACGGCCAGCACAACGAATCGTTCCCCTTGATGTTACAGATTAAGAGGAAGCGGCTTTCTCAGCCCCCCAATCACTCAGATGCGTGTAATCCGACCCGCTGAAGGCCGCGCCTCAGCCGGTGTCGGTGTGTTGCTAGATTGCATCCACAATCGCATTCAGAGTGGCGCTGGGACGCATTGCTTTGGCGGACATCTCGTCATTGGGGGAGTAATAGCCGCCGATATCGACCGGCTGTCCCTGACCGTCGTTTAGCTCCTGGACGATTTTCTCCTCGTTGGCGGCCAACTGCTGCGCCACTTCTTTGAAGCGGGTCTGCAACTCGGGGTTCTGGGTCTGACCGGCCAACGCCTCCGCCCAATAAAGGGCGAGGTAGAAATGACTGCCACGGGTGTCCAGCTCGTTTACCCGGCGCGACGGGGCACGGCGTTGTTCCAAGTGATCGCCGATCGCCTGGTCCAGGGTATCGGCCAATAATTTGGCTCTGTCGTTCTTGAACACCTGGGCGCAATGCTCAAAGGACGCGACGAGGGCGCAAAATTCACCCAGGGAATCCCACCGCAAATGGCTCTCCTCCAGGAATTGCTGCACGTGCCTGGGGGCCGAACCGCCCGCGCCGGTTTCAAACATCCCGCCGCCTTGGAGCAACGGGACGACCGAAAGCATTTTAGCGCTGGTGCCCAACTCCAGGATGGGGAAGAGATCGGTCAGATAATCACGCAGCACGTTGCCGGTCACGGAAATGGTGTCTTGGCCGGCTCGGCTCCGCGCCACCGTGAACTTCATCGCGTCGATGGGAGCCATGGTGCGAATGTCCAGCCCGGCCGTGCCATAGGTGGGCAAATATTGGTCCACCTTCTTGATCAGCTCCGCGTCGTGAGCCCGGGTCGGGTCCAGCCAGAAGATTGACGGCGAGCCGGTGATTCTTGCCCGATTGACGCCGAGCATGACCCAGTCTCGGATTGCCGCGTCTTTGGTCTGGCACATCCGGAAGATGTCGCCTTCCTCAACGCTCTGTTCCATCAGAGTCGCTCCCGATGCCTCCACGACCCGAATCGTCCCATTGCCGGGGGCCGTAAAGGTCTTGTCGTGAGACCCATACTCTTCGGCCGCCTGGGCCATCAGACCGACGTTGGCCACGCTACCGATGGTGGACGGGTCAAATGCGCCATTCTCCTGGCAGTCCTCTATAACCGCCTGATATAGAGTCGAGTAAGAGCGATCGGGAATCATCGCGATTGTGTCGTGCAACTCGTTATCGGGGCCCCAGGTGCGGCCGCCATCGCGGATAATCACCGGCATGGTCGCGTCAATGATCACATCGCTTGGCACATGCAGATTCGTAATGCCCCGGTTGGAGTCCACCATCGCCAGTTCCGGGCGCGCGCTGTAAACCGCCTGGATATCCGCCTCGATTTCCTTTCGCTTTTCCTCAGGTAGAGATTGAATCTTCGTGTAGAGTTCAGCAACTCCATTGTCGGGGTCAACCGCAAGCTCGGCCAGTTCAGTCGCGTGCTTGGTCAACACGTCCTGGAAGTAAACTGACACGCAATGGCCGAAAATAATGGGATCGGCCACGCGCATCATGGTCGTCTTCAGATGCAGCGAAAGCAACACGTCGTCAGCTTTGGCCTTTGCCATTTCTTCAGCGTAAAAATTGCGCAACTCGCGCACATTCAACACGGCGCAATCGATTATTTCATCGGCCATCAGGGGGATACCAGCTTTGAGTACGGTCGTATTCCCGTCGGCGGCCACAAACTCGATGGCTGCCGAGCCCGTCGCCGCGACTGTCACCGCCCGTTCAGTACCGTAGAAGTCGCCGTTTGCCATGTGGCTAACCCGGGTTTTGGACACATCAGGCCAGTCCCGCATCATCCGATGGGGATTGCGCTTGCCGTGCTCCTTGACGGAGTTGGACGACCGGCGATCGGAATTTCCTTGCCGCAGGACCGGGTTCACGGCGCTACCGAGGACCCGGGAATAGCGGGCGCGGATCTCGCGTTCTTCGTCGGTTGCCGGTACGTCCGGGTAGTCGGGAATGTCATATCCCTTGTCCTGCAATTCCCTGATCGCCCCCTTCAACTGGGGAATGGAGGCGCTGATGTTGGGCAGCTTGACAATGTTTGCCCCCGGATCCTCGGCCAACTCGCCCAACATAGTTAGATAGTCGGGAATCTTTTGCTCTTCAGTCAGATTGTCGGGGAAATTGGCGATAGTGCGGCCAGCCAACGAAATATCCCAAGGCTCCCAATCTATTCCGGAACCCTTGGTAAAGGCCCGGAGAATCGGCAACAACGAGTGCGTAGCCAAGGCCGGAGCCTCGTCAGTTTTAGTATAAATAATCTTGGCTGCTTCCGGCATATTAATCTCCTGAGTAATTAAGCTTCATCGGCCGCTGCCAGTTGCCAAGAGATGTTTAGCTATTGACACGGCCATTACAAATCTGCACGAACTTCGCACCATGGACCAAGGCGGTTTGGATGAGTCGGTACATTCCAGGCACGGAGCGGGGTGGATTGATGAGCGTGGATACCCGGCATTCCGACGTTGGATCGCTCCAGGGTGGGCCAGCCGTCGCCGCGTTCGGGGGTGTGGGTGGGCCCTTCAGGGTGACGTGGCAGTCTCGAATCTAGGCCAGCACCTCGTCAGAGATGGACTGCAACTTCTCGGCGAGGTCTTCTATGGTCGGGCCCTCGATGTTGCGAATTCAACTTTGCCGCTGTCCACCTGGCCTTGAGCAGATCCTCCAGAACTTTCCGGGATTCTTCGGCGATGGTGGGGACAATGCCCTCGCCGCCTATCCCACCTGTCTTAGTAGGGCTAACCCGGCTGAAATCCAGCCAGTCCGGTTAGGCCTTCACGGCCCTTACCCGCTCAAGCTGCACTCCCGGCGCCGCACCTAAGTGGTTTTTCGCCGCTTCTATGCTGTTATTCCTAAGCCAGTTTTCTACTCCTCGCCGTATTTTGGGGTTCCCGCTAAGGTCGGCGTGAATCTACCAGCCCGTTGTAGCGGCGCAAGGTAACCCCATTATACAATGAAAATAACCTTGCCGGTAGCCCCAAGAGTAAAACGCGGTAGGGCGAACAGGGATAAGTGTCTTTCCAATTGCCGCCTTTCCGTTGTAATATGAAAGCATAGGTTAGGGCCCGTCGGACTAAACGACTTTGCCCATGCCGGCTTTAGACCAACTGATTGCCAGCCTCGGCAGGGCAGAACGGTTCGTTCGCAAAAACAGGCTAATGGATGAAGAGGAAACCTATTGAGAAACCTGACTAATTTCCTGGTGCATTTGTTTGGGCGGCACGGCGACCTGAATGGAGTTTACCTGTCGTCGGTCCAGGATCGTTGCCTGTTTTGCGAGGAAGAGATCAGCGAAACTTCGGCCTACCTGACCCACCGGGTCTGTCCCTATTGCCGCTTTCACTACACACTGTCGGCTCGGCAACGGATTGAGCTTTTGTCCGACGCCCGCAGTTTCAAGGAATCCCATAAGTATTTGAAATCGGTTGCGCCCATTTCCTTTTCCCAACGAGGTGCCTACCGCCACCTGTTGAACGAGGACCAGAACCGCACCGGCTTAACCGAGGCTACGGTCACCGGCACTTGCCGAATTGACGGCATGAGGACGATGATGGTAGTGCTGGATTTCGGTTTCATGGGCGGCAGTATGGGCACTGTGGTGGGCGAAAAGATTTCCCTGGCGATGGAGATGGCCGCCAAACAAGAGCTACCCCTGGTTGCCCTGGTTACCGGCGGCGGCGTACGCGTCCAAGAGGGCGTTTTGTCGCTGATGCAGATGGCAAAAACGGTTACCGCCGCAAACCGTTTCAAGGAAAAGGGGGCGCCCTTTATCGTCGTTTTGGCGAACCCCTCTACCGGGCAGGCCTACGCCAGCTTCGCCAACCTGGCCGACGTGATTCTGGCCGAGCCGGGTTCCCTTATCGGGTTGTCTCCCTTACGAATTTTGCGGGAAGTGTCCGTGACGCCGCTGCCCCAGGACGCCCACACCGCTGAAGCCCACTTGCATCACGGTTTGCTCGATAATGTAGTGGACCGGGAGTCCCTGAAGTCGCGCCTGGCCGCTCTACTGAAGGTCCTGACCGCCCAAAAGCTGGGAAAGGGAGAGTTTAAGCCCGCGCCACGTACAAGACTAAAGGCCGGCCATAACCCGGAAGCGTGGGAGGCCGTGACCGCGGCGCGCAACGGAGAACGACCCTCCGCCACGTTCTATTTTCGTTCCCTTCTGGAACAGTTTGTTGAACTGCATGGCGACCGGTTAAGCAGCGATGACCGCTCAATAATTGGCGGCGTCGGCTACTTGTGCGCCACTCCGGTGGTCGTGATAGGACAGCAGCGGCCTTATTCTTTGGACGGGGAACGCTATCATGTTTACCCCGACGGCTTGCGCAAGGCACAGCGACTGATTAAGTTGGCGACCCGGTTTGGTCTGCCGCTGATAACTTTCATCGACACCCAGGGAGCCGACCCGGGGCTGGAGGCGGAGGAACAGGGGATCGGAAACGCAATTGCCACTACGCTGTCCCTGATGGCCGATGCGCCCGTTCCAATTGTCTCCGTCATTATAGGAGAAGGAGGCAACGAGGGCGCCTTGGCGCTGGGAATTTCCGACCGGATCATAATGCAGCAATACGCCATCTATTCGCCGATTTCCCTCAACCGTACCCTGGGAGGACCTTACGACGACCCGACGTTGGATCGGGATGCCGCGGAGGCCCTGATGCTAACGGCCCAGGATTGCCTGGAACTCGGCATTATAGACTCTATTGTGCCGGAACCCGACTCAGGGTCGCACAACAACTCTTCGGAAGCGGCGGGAGCACTGCAGAACGCACTGGTCCGGCAGTTGGCAGCATTGTCCAAAGTTTCCCCGGCAAACTTCTGGAGGCCCGTTACAAAAAGTTCCGGCAGATGGGAGAACAAAGCGCCTATTCCCAGGAGGCAATCGACCGGGAAGTGGAACTACTACTTAAGATCTCCGTTAACACCGCTGCGCAACGGCACGGAGGGGCTGCAGACCGAAGCGAAAAAGAAAAGGCTCCGGAAAAAGCTCCCGAAGCCTTGGCCGCGCCGGTGGAACCGGCGCAAACTATTGAGTTACGCGTAGAACCTATTGAACCTTTGAACCCGGCCTTGCCGGCAGAAGTGGACTAGTCGGCACCTCATTACCCATAACCCGTAACCCGTAACCCGTAACCGCCGGACTGCGAGAATTTCCCCTCCGGCCAGGGAAGTATTGGGTTAAGCAGCCTCCCGACCCAATTCCTTCAAGCTCTTCTTCAAACCCTTAACCAGGTTGGCATACTCTTCCCCGACCTCCGAATCCAGCAGAGCGGTAGGTCGAGAACTGTCCCGGTAAGAGGACCGCAGGGCAAGAGTACCCAGGTAGGGCGCGCCCACCTCCTTGGCGAGGTCCTCACCGCCGCCCTGTCCAAAAACTTCGCCGGTATAGTTTTCCACGATACCTACGACGTTCAAGTTAAGCTTGCGGATCATGTTTATGCAGCGTTTGGCGTCCATATTAGCCAGCAACTGCGGGGTACTTACTACCAGAAAACCGTCCATAGGCAAGGTTTGCATCACCGTGAGCGGCGAGTCGGAAGTGCCGGGCGGCATATCCACTACCAGGTAATCCAACTCACCCCAGTCCGTTGATTGCAAGAACTGGTTGATGGCATTGTGGATCATCGGGCCCCGCCAAATAATGGCCTCTTCTTCGTTTTCCTGGAAGAAGGACATGGAAATCACCTTAACGCCCCACTTTTCGGCGGGCATAATTTGCCCATCGATATAATCGGGCTTCTCGGTTATTCCCAGTACCTTGGTAACGTTGGGGCAATCGATATCCACGTCCAGCAGCCCAACCCGATTTCCTTCCTGCGCCAGGGTAGCGGCCAGGTTAACCGCCACGGTAGTTTTACCTACGCCGCCCTTGCCACTGTAAACCCCTATTTTGGTCTTGATTGTGGCCAAGCGTTCCGTAATTTGACGCTTCTGCTGCCAACTTCGCTTAATTTGTTCGAGCCGGGCATTTTCCTGGGGAGTCGCCATATGTCCTCCCAGCATCCGCCGGTGATTTATTCCCTAAGTCTTTATGGAGTTGCGCCCCCAAGGATAGGTCGCAGGCTGTTGGGCACAACGAAAAATGTTCATCCAATTAGCCGGTTAAACCGACTAGATACCAAGCTGCGCCCTGGCCTCTTCGCTAATCAGGTCGGGGGACCATGGCGGGTCAAAGGTCAATTCAATCTCCACTTCCTCAACCCCGTCCAAGTCCTGAATGGCCCATTCCGCCTGTTGAGCAATATGCGGGCCCATACCGCAGCCGGGGAAAGTCAAGGTCATCTGCACAAAGACATTGCTGTCCTCGGAAACCTGGACATCATAGACCAACCCCAAGTCAACCACGTTTACCGGAATCTCCGGGTCGTAAACGGTCTTCAGGGCTTCATAAACCTCTTCCGACGTAATTACCGCCGCCATATTGCCTCCTTACTTATCCATTCGAGGTCAGTTTGGTTACATTTCAATTGTTTGTTACATATCAAGTATAGGTAAGTTAACCCCAATGGTCAACGATTACGGCCCCGCCAGACAATATCTGCCAGAGGCATATTCGACCAATACGGGCCAATTAAGGAATCAGGAGCAACTTTCCGGTGGTAGCCCGGGATGCGAGTTGCCGGTGGGCCTCCGCCGCCTCCGACAGGGCAAAGACGTGCTCCACTCTCAGCTTTAACTCCCCGGATTTGACCCAACCCAGCACGTCACCGGCCCGCGCCCGCAATTCATCCTGAGTGACCGTATAATCCCCCAAGCCGGGCCGAGTCAGGAACAAGGAGCCGTTGCCCAAAATCCTCGGGTCTTGCGGAGGAACCACGCCACTGGCCTGACCATACAATACCATGTAACCCCGCCGGGCTAGGCAACTGATGCTCTGGTCGAAAGTAGTCAATCCAACCGCGTCATAGACCGCCTGCAACCCAGCCCCGCCGGTGGCTTCTTTCACCACTTCGGCGAAGTCCTGTTGGGTATAAAGAATCACATGGTCGGCCCCGGCGCCTCGCGAAAGTTCCGCCTTGGCTTCGGTCGAGACCGTCGAAAATACATAGCCACCCAGACGCTTGATCATTTGCGTAAGCAGGAGACCTACGCCCCCGGCCCCGGCGTGAACCAGCACTTTGTCGCCCGGCTGTACCGGGTAAGTGGAATGGCAAAGGTAATGAGCGGTCATCCCCTGAAGCATGGCCGCCGCTCCGTCTCTGGCGCTGAGGCCGTCCGGCATTTTAACCAGACGGGATGCCGGTATCACCGCTTGTTCGGCATAGGAACCCTGGCTGCTGCTATAGGCCACCACGTCCCCTTCCTTCAGGTCGGCAACCCCGGCGCCCACGCCACGGACTGTTCCGGCTCCCTCCACACCGATTGTTCGGGGCAAAGGCGGACCCGGATTGATCCCGGCCCGGCTGTAAATGTCGGTAAAATTGACGCCGACCGCTTGAATCTCTACCAGAGCATCCGCTTCTCCAGGGGTTGGATTGTCCGTATCCCTATATTGCATCACCTCCGGCCCGCCATACTGGTCAATCTGAACTGCCTTCATAGCTTTAGCCTCCTTGCGCTCCGATGTCCTCCCGGTCGAACGCTGTACCTACCGGGAGATTTTTCCTGTCTCCCGGTAGTATACACTTCTCTGTCCAAATGAAAACAGCCGCCGGAACCGGGAATAAAGTCGCGGTGCGAAGCCGGAGCCGGCGAGTACCTGCGGGCGCCCGACAGCGACACGAAGCCCCTTGGTCGGCGCCGGTCACCGTGGCCAATACATTGCCACTGGGCCAATAAACTGCTATCATAAATACTTGATTAGCCTATTTCCGTCCGTTACCGGAAACGTTTCCGGGGTTCGGAAAATTTCCAACGAGAGGGTGCAGCGACCGTGGGAAAAGGCCCCAACTATCAAGTAGGCCCGACACAGCACCTTGCACCGGGTCGGCAGGCCGGAAGAGACCCGCACAAGAGCCGGCCAACCGAAGAGTCTGATTCCTCCGTTGACCATTACCCTTCGGGGGCATGGCGAAAACGGCCATACTCGTACTGCAGTACAATCCACTCATTCATCCGTCCTGCGTTTCCTGCTCTCACCCATCCAACGATACCCGGCTCTTACTTAAGCTTCACCATTACTCCATCCAACGCGACGGCTCGTTCCAGTAACGCAGCCGGTTACGCCCCATTGCATTAGGAGGTATCTAATTGGAAACCCCCAATAATTTGCCGGAGAGCGCCGACGCAGTCGAGGCCGAACGGAAGCCCAGCTTCCTGGGTGAGGCGCTGACTTTGTATGTCACCGAGAAGAAAAACGCCAAAGTCACCAAGAGCACCAAGAACCCAATGGAAGGGCACCAGGAGATTGTCCGGTTCGTAGATTGGTACGGCCGGGATCGGAAGATAAGCGCCCTTTCTCCCAGCCAGGTTGAGGACTATGCCAAAGAATTCTCCCAGCGGGGCGCCGAAGCTCAAAAGAAATTGGCCCCGGTTAAGGATTTCTTGGCCTTCTTGAACAAGAAGAGCTGGACGGAAGTGAGCTTGGCGACGCATCTCCGGGTCAGCCGGTCCCGGCGCACCACATCTCGCCTGTCCAACGCCGCACTCAACGCTCCCACCGGCCCTACGCTCAGCAAGGAAGGCTATGACCGGCTGGTTTCCGAACTTGATAACTTCAAAGAGGAACGGATCAGGGTTGTGGAGGACATTAAGCGGGCGATGGCCGACAAAGATTTCCGGGAGAACGCCCCGCTTGACGCGGCCAAAGAGCGCCAGGGTTTTGTCGAGGCAAAGATTCGGGAGTTGGAGTCGGCGCTTACCGGGGCGCAGATACTGTCATCCGATGCCCTGGCAAACCCCGGGAGACGGGCGTCGGTCGGCAGCAACATCACGATTAAGGACACCGACTCCGGCAAGAAAATAAACTACACTCTGGTAGATAAACGGGAAGCCGATGTATCCCTGGGGAAAATTTCAACCGTCTCTCCGGTCGGCCAGGCGCTACTGGATCGAACCGTCGGCGAGGAAGTAGAAATCACGGTGCCCAAGGGTACTTTGCGTTACTTGATCGAAAAGGTCGGCAGATAACTCGCTACGGGAGATTGATCGAGGGGCAGCATATTTTTCTGGAATTAAACAGCCTGTAAACTGAAACCCGGCAAGATTTCCAATCAGCCAAACAGCACCGGGGTGAGGAATGTCCTCACCCCGGTTTTTTGCACCAATGCATCCTATCGTTTGGGGCGCGCGCCCCGGGAATTAGCCCAGCTTTCCCAACTGAGTCAGAATATCCTGTACGTCCGGCAGGGTTCCGGGGTTATAAATTTCGCGGAAACGGACGACCCCATCCGGATCAACAATAATAACGGCGCGGGTCCCCGCTCCACGTTCTTCATTCCACAAACCGTAATCCTGGGTAACCTGGCCTTTGGGGTGCCAGTCGGACAGCTCCGGGTAGGGCAACCCTCCGATAACCGTACTCCAAGCACGGTGGGCGGCGATGTGGTCACAACTGATGCCCAGTACCTGGGCATTTTTCTCCTCAAACTGGCTGTTAAACTGCCGGAATGAGGTAGCTTGTGTGGTTCAACCAGCGGTAAAGTCAAAGACATGGAAGGAAAGAATCACGCTCTTCTCGCCTTTGAACTGGCTCAGGGTAATATCGCCCTCGCTTACCGAAGGCAGTTTGAAGTCCGGCGCAACGTCGCCAATTTCTGCGGGCATACTTCACCTCTGTATTATTGTATGACTGCGCCCCTACCAGGAGCTCATCCCAAATTATACCCTATCCATTAGATACATTCTAATCAATTCGCCTGCTCCTTTCGGCCTCCGGCCGTACACTACCTTTTCAGCTAATCCCGTGCCATAATGCATCCCAATCGACACTGCCAACATCCAGACTATTCCGAAACAACTAAAAACCCCTACGCCAATTAGGCACGGAGAAATTTACGGAGGAGCGAATGGAAGTTTACGAATGTATCCGCAGCCGCCGGACCGTGCGGGAATACAAACCCGACCCGGTGCCGGAAAGTGTTGTGCGCCGGATTCTACGCGCCGGCCGCTGGGCGCCCAGTTCCAGCAACTCCCAACCCTGGCATTTCATCGTTATCAGCGACCCGGCTACGTTAGCCACATTGAGCACGATCGCCTCGCAGGGACGTTTCATCGGCCAAGCGCCCCTGGCAATCGCTATTGTGATGGACAATGCCCCTCGTCCTCAACTGGATGCGGGGCGGGCTTTGCAGCAGATGGAACTGGTGGCCTGGTCCGAGGGGCTGGGAACCTGTTTCGTGGGGATCAGAGCCGAGGAACAACAGATCGCTATAAAGGAACTCCTGGGAATCCCGGCGGAAATGGAACTGATAACCATTTTACCTTTCGGTTACCGCTCGGAACAGCCTTCCGGCCGGGTAGGAACGCCCCGGAAGTCCCTGGCTGAGATGGCCCACCGGGACCGATTCGGTACATCGTACTTGGTTAATTAAGCGCCTGGGCCAACCAGACAATAGAGGAGAAGTGGATTATGCCATACGTTAACGTAAACGGAGTGAACTTATTCTATGAAGAGTACGGGAAGGGCCCCACGGTAATATTGACCCCCGGCGGTCGAGTTGACCGGGAAGGCCTTCGTCCCATTGCCGCGTTGCTATCCTCCAAGTGCCGGGTTATTCTGCATGACCGGCGAAATTGCGGCCGCTCCGACGTGGTCATCGGCGGAGAACTCTCCGAGCAGCACTTGTGGGCCGAAGAGATGGCGGGATTGCTACAGCAGATTGACGCCGCTCCGGCCTATGCCGTTGGCGGGTCAGCCGGGTCTCGGACCAGCCTGACTTTGACCGTCCGCCATCCGGAGGTCGTCAAGGGAGTGTTTATCTGGGAAGTCAGCGGAGGGCCAAAGAGCGCGGAGGCAACCTCCCCCAACTACTATGGTCAGTTCATTGACGCCGCCGAACAGGGCGGAATGGCTGCGGTGGTCGAGACGGAGTTCTTTGCCCAGCGAATAAAAGATAATCCGGAGAACCGGGAACGGTTGCTGGCGATGGATCCGGCCGAATTTTGCTCGGTAATGGGACGCTGGCGGGCCTCCTATTCGGTGCCCAACCCGGTCAGTGACTTGACCGAGGAGCAACTGGCTTCTATCCGGTGCCCAGTCGTAATGTTCCGGGGCAATACGCCGGACGAAGTCCACCACGTATCCGCAGCGGAAGCCGCCCACCGTCTGATACCCAACTCGGAATTGCGTCCCTCCGCCTGGACCCACGAGGAGTGGGACATTATCGGTCAACACGACCACACTTTCCCCGGCATCGCCGCCACCAACCGCTACCACATGAAGGCAACCTTCTACGCCGCCCAATTGCTGGAGTTTATCGCCAAAGTGGAAGCGATGGAACCGGCAAGGGCGGTCTAAGCCGGGGGAATGGATCCAAGCCAAATAATTGGCATAAACTTAGCTCTCAAAAAGTGAAGGAGCGGGTTCCAAACCCGCTCCTAACTTTTCGCCGCCAGAGTAAGGGATATACAGCGGCCTACTCAGACTTCTTTTCGGCTAATGCTTCCAATACCGACCCCGGGGTTATCGGCAGCTTGCGGATTCGGGCGCCGATGGCATGGTTTACCGCGTTGGCTACTGCGGCCAGCGGTGGGATAATGGGCCCCTCCCCAACGCCACGCAACCCAAAGGGATGCCTCGGATTGGGTACTTCAATGATTACCGTATCAATCATCGGCATATCCAGAGCGGTAGGCATCCGGTAATCCAGGAAGCTGGAGTTGGCCATCGTCCCTTCCGGGGTATAGAAGTACTCTTCGTTTAGCGCCCAGCCGATACCCTGGACGGTGGCCCCCTGCATCTGGCCCTCCACGAAGCTGGGATGCACTGCTTGACCGGCGTCCAGAAAAGCGGTAAAGCGCAAAACGTCCACCTTGCCGGTTTCCGGGTCAACTTCCACATCCACAATGTTGCCGGCGAAAATTGGGCCGACGCCGGTGGACGCCGCGGATGCCGAGCAGGTAACCGGACCGCCGGTGCGCATTAGCCGCCCCGCCAGTTCCTTAAAAGGAAATCGGTCATCGGGATTCTTGGCGCAGACAAAGACGCCGTCCTGGAAATCCACGTCCTCATCCTGAACCTCCCAAATCAGGGCGGCCCGGTTCTTCATCTTCTCCTTGACTTCCTCAGCGGCGGCAATGGCAGCCAATCCGGTATCAAAGGCGGTACGGCTGCCGCCGGTGTTAGCGGTGTAACCAACGCTATCGGTATCCCCTACCGACGGAAACACATCCTCCGAAGCCAACCCCAGCACTTCGGCGACCTGCATCGCTATAGCGGTACGGGTGCCCCCGATATCCACTGACCCGGTTATCACATTCAGGGTGCCATTGCTATTAACGTTAATGGTGGCGGAGGAGGTCTGCCCGCCCTGGGCGCGGAAGGCTACGGCGACGCCTCGACCGCGATTAGGGCCGCCCAAGGGCGCGCTATAGTGGGGGTGATTCCGCATCGCCTCTTCAACCTCCAGACAGCCGAAGCGGCTGTGGGGGACGCCGTTTGGCATCCGGTCTCCTTCCTTAACTGCATTCTTTATCCGCAGTTCCATCGGGTCAATGCCCAGCCGATCCGCCAATTCATCCAAAGCGCACTCCACGGTAAAGGAAACCTGCGGCTGGCCCGGCGCCCGATAGGACTGGGCCTTTTGTTTGTTGCATACCACGTCGTACCCATTGACCAGGATGTTCTCGATATTGTACGAACCGAAACCGGTGATGGCGCCACCACCGACCGGAGCGCCGGGGAAAGCCCCGGCTTCGTACACCATATACAAATCTCCGGCGGTAATCTTACCGTCCCGTGTCGCACCCAGCTTGACCCGCATAAAAGTTGCCGAAGCTGGGCCGCTGCCCTCAAATACTTCCTTGCGGCTCATAGCTATCTTTACCGGGCGCCCGGATTTCTTAGCCAGGGCTGCGGTCACCGGCGCCAGGTAGGTCACGCCCTTGGCGCCGAACCCGCCGCCTATTTCCATCGGTATTACTTTGACCATTGACTCCGGCAGGCTCAGGATAGCCGCCGTGGCTGAACGAACCGCAAAGGCGCCCTGAGTGCTGGTCCAAACGGTTAGCCGACCATCGGTGGACCACTGGGCGGTTGCGACGTGGGGTTCAATGTAGCCTTGATGCACCGTTTGAGTCTCATACTCCTGCTCCACGATGACTTCGGCTTCCCGAAAACCCTTGTCCACGTCCCCCAGTTTGTGTTGCAAGTGCCCCGCAACGTTGCTGCGTTCGCCGGTATCGTCTCCGGGACCGAACCGCTCCACGCGAAACCTGGTGGTCATATCGTCGTGCAACAGCACAGCGCCTTCTTTCATAGCTTCGTGGAGGTCGAGAACTACGGGCAGGACTTCGTAATCAACTTCGATCAGGTCCAGGGCTGCCTCGGCTACATGGGGATTGGCGGCGGCAACGGCTGCCACCGCGTGGCCCTTATACAGGACTTTGCGGTCAGCCAGGATGTTCTCAGCAATAATCCGAGGGTTCCCTTGAGCGTTCTCATAATCAATGGCTCGCTCCTGAACAATCGGGAAATCCTGGGCCGTAGCCACGGCCATCACCCCGGGCAGCGCTTCTGCCTTGCTGGTGTCAATGGACCGGATGCGGGCATGAGCATGGGGGCTGCGAAGAATCTTTCCGTGCAGCATTCCCGGCAGGTTAATGTCGGCGCCGAATCTGGCAGCTCCGGTAACTTTGTCAAAACCGTCATGACGCGGCGGGCGCGTACCCACCACATTGTATTTGTCTCGAGTGGCGCTTTCCTGATTGGCAATGGTGGTCATTAGCTGCCTCCTTGCCGGTAACTCCGGCGTCTATAGTCTTTAGCCTTATTCTCGACAGTAGGAAGGGGTTTTTGGTGGTCAATGCGCGGCGGATCAGAAACGGTTAACCGGCCAAGCCCACCGGCTTCCTACCGGATTCCAACGCAGTTGGCGTAAGGAGAGAGATTGATATTGAATACCTTATGGTCACTATACGGATGGTATCCATCCGTATAGTGACCATCCGAGCCTAGTCTAGGGGCTGCCTTGTGCCCTGTCAAACGGGATACCCTAAGGGTATGTACCGACCTGGAAAGAGGATTTGCAAGAGTTTTCGCCCCAATAGCCCGACAATATGTAAACCAGGAAATAGCTCGGTCATGCTATACTTGGTCGCATTCTAACCTGGCGGCCAATCCGAAAACGATACGTTCATTATGGATAACAGACTTTGGAAGTAGTTTTCGACCGGGGTGTTTACCTTCCGGAACTTGATCTGTGGCTGGACTCCCTACGCAAGCAGGAAGTCGGCCTCATTTCTCACGCTCATTCGGACCACACGGCGCGGCACAGCCGACCCATCCTCACGACCAACAGCCGGATACTGCTGGCCGATTACCTGAAAAAGTCGGACCCGATTACCCTCGAATATGGCGAGCCGCTGGACCGAGACGGCTACACCTTGTCCTTGCATCCGGCGGGACACTGCCTGGGGTCAGCCCAGGCCCTGGTGACGTCAAAAAAGACCGGGGAGCGTCTGCTCTATACCGGCGACTTCAAGGCTCAACCCAGCCCGATTAACGAGCCGCTGACCCCGGTTGGCTGCGACACCCTGGTCATTGAGGCTACTTACGGCAAGCCCGAATATACGTTTCCTCCCGAAGACAATGTGCTGGAAACGGCCTACCGTACCCTGAATGTGTGGCTGTCTCGCGGTGAACGGCCCATCGTTCAGGGGTGGCGGCTGGGTAAGGCCCAGGAGATTATGTACTACCTGCTGGACCAGGGGTTTGAGCTGGTGGTGGAAGAGGGCATTTACCAAGTCGCCGAAGCCTATCAACTGGCAGGGATTAAGTTCCCCGGCGGCTTTTCCTGTTACAACGGCCAGTGGGCCGAGGGACAAATCCTGGTTTGTCCGCCGGGACGTCGGAAGACCGGCGACCTTAACCGGGTACTGGGCAAGCGTTACATGGAGTTGACCGGCTGGGCTTCAGGCGGCGGCAAGGGACATCGCCATTGGGGCCGCCGCGGCGATGCCAGTCTGCCCTACAGTGACCACGCGGACTTTAATGACCTGGTGGAGTACGTGCAACGGGTACAGCCGAAGCAGGTTTACACCGTAAATGGGTTCCCCGACCTGGCCGCACATTTGCGTACCCTGGGTTACCCGGCGGTGCACCTGGACAAGAAGAACGGCAAAGCGGACAACAGCGGGTTTCAGATGAAGTTGGTTTAGGGGGGAAGTATTATGCCAAGGATTTGGGCAATATACCCTTATGATTCCAAACCCCGAAAGGTATTTGATCAAGCTTGGGAATATGACCGTAATCACGGCGTAATAACTATTGGATGGGACGTGGGCGACATTTCCGACGTATCAAGTGACTAAATCAGGCGCAGATACGACAAAGAACATTTTGGGGAACCCCACGGCTACTTAAATTTACAGCGTTGGAGCACAATCGAGCGTGGTGACCGCATTATTGCATGCGGCGGCAGAAAAAAGATTATTGGGCTGGGCACCGCCCAAGCTCCACCGTGTTATTCCCCTAAAGAGGCCAAAAACAGGATGGATATTAACCATCATCCCAATGTTCTCAAGGTCCTATGGGAGAATTATGAAGAGCATATCTTCCCGGCAATGGTTTTCGGCAGATATACAATAACCCAAATGAGTGAAACATCTAAGCACTGGCTGATGCTCAAGGCCGTTTTGCAGGGAGTTTGGGATGTACCCTGACCCCGGCCCCGGTCGTCAATGGCCTACGCCGGCAAGGCGACATCACCCCGGTCGTCAGACCCCAAGGCAGCGGCGGCAGTAGGCAATGCGCGCACCGCTGCGCCGACGCGCTGGTCAGCCAGGGACAGGTCAAACTGGGTCTGGAGGTTCAGCCAGAATTGAGGTTCCATACCGAACCAGTGGCCAAGACGCAGGGCAGTGTCGCCGGTTACAGAGCGTTTGCCGGCTATTATCTGGCTGATACGATTGGGAGGCACGTCAATGCAGCGGGCAAACCCGGCCGGAGATATGCCCCGCTCCTTTAACTCATCCTTTAGAACCTCTCCAGGATGAATAGCTCGCTTAAACATTTCTAACCTCTTTTCCGGCTGCTAATGGTAGTCCGCTATTTCTACGAAAGTCGGCCCCGGATAACCATCCGGCCAAGTAAAGCAGATACGCCACTGCCGGTTGATTCTTATCTAATACTGGCCGGCCCTGTCTCCCCTAATCGCCTCCAGCCGATTGCTGGACAAGGTCCTCAATGACTGCAAGGAGGTCGCAGCGTTCAGGATGGACAACCGCTTGGCTGCTTGTTCCTCAAATCCTTGAAAGGCCGGTACGAACCCCCCGGAAGCGAAAAACTCTGTCCGCCTGTCAAGATACCCTATAATCATACCTGCGTTGTTCTAGGGTCAATGACATAGTACGTCAAGCGTACGCACTATCAGTCCAAGCTGATACGAAGCGTAGGTTCAGGACCGGAAAAGTTAGGGCGGATGCAATTGCACCCGCCCTTTTAATTACCCTGGTCTGACCAGCCTTCCCTAGTCCGGCGTGGTGCCTACCGCCGGGAGGTTGGCTTCCTCGTCGGCAGCCAGCATCCGGTTGACCGCGCTGAGATAAGCCTTGGCGCTAGCCACGATCACATCGGTGGAGGCGCCGCGGCCGAAGAAAGTCCGGCCATCGCTTTGAATTCGAATGGTAACCGTACCGATAGAATCCAGACCCTCACTTATGGATTGAACGTTGAAGTCCACCAGCTTGGTTGAGCAGCCAATCACCCGATCAATGGCCTTGCAGGCCGCATCCACCGGGCCGTTGCCGGTTGAGGCATCGGTAACCGCGTTTCCGGAGGGGTCAATCAATCTGACCGTCGCGGTAGGAATGTCGTGGTCACCGCTGGAGAAGTGGATGTGGTCCAGTTCATAGGTAGAAGGCTCGTTGGAAACCCGCTTCTCCTCGTCCATCAGAATTTCCAGGTCGCGGTCGGTAACCTCCCGCTTCTTATCCGCCAAAACTTTGAAGGACTCGAAGACCGCTGTGACTTCCTCCCGACTCAGGCTAAAGCCCAGGTCTTCCAACCGTGACTGAAGACCGGCCCGTCCGCTGAGCTTGCCCAAGACCAGGCTGTTGCTGGGTACCCCGACCCGCTCCGGCTGCATTACCTCGTAGGTCGATCGGTCCTTCAGCACCCCGTCCTGGTGGATGCCCGAGGCGTGGCGGAAGGCGTTTTCGCCGACAACGGCCTTGTTGGCTTGCACCGACATACCGGTGATTCGGCTGACCAAGCGGCTGGTGGGATAAATCTGGGTTGTATCGATACCCACGTCCACCCCAAAATAGTCTTTGCGAGTATCCAGCCCCATGATGATTTCTTCAAGAGAAGCATTTCCGGCCCGTTCACCGATGCCGTTGATGCAGCCTTCCACCTGCCGCGCCCCCGCTTCGACTGCCGCCAAGCTGTTGGACACCGCCAAACCCAGGTCGTTGTGGCAGTGGACGCTCAACGTAACCCGGTCTATGCCGGTTACTTTCTCCTGAATTTCCCGGAGCAGTCGGGCAAAGTCCGAAGGTATTGCATATCCAACGGTGTCGGCGATATTTACGGTAGTTGCCCCGGCCCGAATGACCGCTTCCAACATCAGGAAGAGGTACTCCGGATTGGTACGGGTGGCATCCATTGGCGAGAACTCAACATCGCTGCAATAGCTGCTGGCGCGTTCCACCATCGACACCGCCATCTCCATAACCTCTTCCCGGTTCTTGCGAAGCTGGTGCATCACCTGAATGTCGGAAGAAGACAGGAACACGTGAATGCGGGGAGACTCCGCACCCTTGACGGCCTCCCAAGCCCGATCTACGTCGTTAGGGTGGGCGCGAGCCAGCGAACAGATAACCGGGCCGCGTACCTCTTTAGCAATGGTGCTGACGGCTTGAAAATCGCCGGGAGAGCTGGCAGCGAATCCGGCTTCAATGATGTCCACCCGCAATTTCGCCAACTGCTTGGCAATTTCGATCTTCTCATCCACCGTCATGCCAATGCCGGCAGACTGCTCTCCGTCGCGGAGGGTAGTATCTAAAAATCTTACTCTATCGTTAGCCATAACCTTACCTAATCACCTAATCCCTTTCTACGTTAAGTATAGTCGAATGGGTTACCCAACCGAATAGGAAAGGGAGGCCAGGGTCACGCAGTCCACCGTAGCCAGCCCTGCCAAGACCAGCGTACGATGGTGAACTGCTGTGCAATTTACCTCCGCAAACATTATGTTTACCTCCTGTAGGTTCTCCCAATTTTAGGGTGCCCGGATGCCCCAGATATTCAGGTTAAGGGTCAACAGTTACCATACCGATTCATACACATCCGGTTTGGCAAATTTCAGTCCCCTAAGGTGATTCTTCAAGCGCTTGGAAGTAGGTAACATCATTCCCGCTGTTACCCCAGCAGAGAGCAATCCCCCAATTATCGGTATAACCTTGGAGAGCCCCCTAGCGAAGGTTGTCTTAGTAATACTTATCCCTATCCACCTGCCAACCTGCTTCGTCAAGTTGTAAATCGCATACTTTGTCAAAGCCTGTCGTGGCAAGCGCCGAACAACTTCCGAGGCAAACCGTTCAGCTAGCTCTGCGAGACCTCGCTGAGCGGCTTGCGCCCCCATCATGGCACCAATCAGCAAAGTAAGCTGAAGTTCCGTTTGTTCGTCCACTTCGCCATCTTCGAGCAAGTCAGGCCAGCCGTAAAGATACGCCAATTTTTGGGCTAGTACCAAAGCGTGCCAATAGTATTGGACAAGGTCGGCAGGGATGGTTCCCGCCATAAACCAACCACCGGGCAAGCCTGCCGCGAACGAAATGCTCGAAGCCTTGAGGACATGCCCCTTAATGCAGGAATCCGCGATCCGGTCTATTACATCGATGGGTACTCTAGCCACCGCCGGCCGGCTATCGATCGCTTGGAGAACTTGTTCTTTATCACAATGATTGACCAGCTGAGAATACAGAAAAGAGTTGCGATTCACCTTCGCTCCGGGTAGAGCCATAGAAGCCCGCAGGATTCTACGCCATACTCGTTCCCCGGTATCCCGTTCTGTGGGAGACAACGCTCCGGAAACCATACGATTACCTCCCTACTCTTACTTGGGGTCCATCCAGGGCATCATTGCGCGCAGTTCCTTGCCGATGTTTTCGATGGGAGCGGTTTGGGCGGCCTCCCGCATGGGGCCGAAACGGGGGCGGCCTTCGTGGTTTTCGGTAATCCACTCCCTGGCGAAGGTGCCGTCCTGGATTTCCTTCAACACAGTGCGCATATTCTCCCGGACGTGCTCGTCAATTATGCGGTCCCGGCGGCTGAGCGAGCCGTACTCGGCGGTATCGCTCACCGAGAAGTGCATATAGTTGTGCCCGCCCTGGTATATCAGGTCAACAATCATCTTCAATTCGTGAAGGCACTCGAAATAGGCAATTTCCTGGGGATACCCGGCCTCTACCAGCGTCTCGAAAGCGGCGTTGACCAGGGCGGTGACTCCACCGCAGAGGATACTCTGCTCCCCGAACAGGTCGCTCTCCGTCTCATCCTTGAAGGTAGTTTCCAACACGCCGGCCCCGGTGCAACCGATTCCCTTGGCGTAGGCCAGGCCGATGCTCTTGCCGTTGCCGGTGGCGTCCTGATGCACCGCCAGCAGCGACGGCACTCCGACACCTTCGACAAACAGTTCCCGCATCCGGTGGCCTGGGGCCTTGGGAGCGACCATCATCACGTCCACATTGTCCGGCGGTACCACCTCACCGTAGTGGATACTGAACCCGTGGGCAAACATCAGAGCGCTGCCGGGGCGCAGGTTGGGAGCAATCTGCTCCCGGTAGGTATCCCCCTGCAAGTGGTCGGGGATGAGTACCATCAGCACGTCGGCGGCCTGGGCCACTGCCGGCACATCCGCAACCTCCAAGCCTGCTTCCTCGGCGACGGCGCGGCTGCGGCTGCCCGGGTAGAGACCGACGATAACTTTCTGGCCGTTGTCCTTGAGATTAAGGGCGTGAGCATGGCCCTGGCTACCGTAACCGACGATGCCAATGGTCTTTCCTTCCAGCACCGTCATATCAGCGTCCTTGTCGTAGTAAACGTTTACCATTTCTGTAATATTCCTTCCTTGTCTTGCAGTATAAATAAGCCGGTTTCATTCCTGGACTGATTCCCGGCCTAACTCCGGTAGCGTTGGGCCGATCAGTCTAGCTGCTCCGCCTGGGTCGGAGCCTAGTACGAACCTACCTCATAGGCTTCATTAACCTTGAGACCCTCTCCGTGGTAGTTAATTCCCAAGTCATCGCTGACTCGCCCATTGGACATTCCCCGCACCATTGCCACCCGGCCGGTGCGCATCAATTCCAGGACGCCAAAAGGTTCCAGCAAACTGCACAGGGCGTTAATCTTGTCACCGCCTCCGGTCACTTCAATAACCATCGACTGGGCCCCTACGTCCACGATTTCAGCCCGGAAAGGATGCACCATTTCCAGTATCTCGCCGCGAGTGGAAGGCGTCACCTTAACCTTAATCAGGGCCAGTTCCCGGGAAATAATCTCCTCGTCGGATATGTTGGATACCCGGATTACGTCCACCAGTTTGTCCAGTTGCCGGGTAGCCTGATCGACAGTGTACTGGTCGCCGTCAACGACGAAGGTCATGCGCGACAGGCCCGCCTGCTCGCTGTTACCCACGGCCAGGCTGGAGATATTGAAGCCGCGACGCCGAAATAGTCCGGCAACCCGGGTCAGGACACCGGGCTTGTCTTCCACCAACGCAATGATTGTGTGATGCCGACCGTTTCCGTTCATTTAGAAAATCCTCTCGTGGACCGGTTCCTCAATCATTTCGTTTACCGACTCGCCGGCCGGAATCATGGGATAAACATGCTCATCCTGCTTGACGACGAAATCCAGAACCACCGGGCCGGGCGTGTCCATCGCCTGCTGAATGGCCGACGCCACCTGCGCCTTTTCGGTTACCCGTATTCCGGTAATGCCATAAGCCTCGGCTAGCTTTACGAAGTCCGGGTTGCCGGTATAAACGGTGGCGAAGTAGTCCTTTTCGTAGAAGAAGTCCTGCCACTGCCGCACCATGCCCAGCACTCCGTTATTCAGGATGGCAAATTTGACATCAATATTGTTCTCCACGGCGGTCGCCAGATCGCACATCGTCATCTGGAACCCGCCGTCTCCGGCAATAGACCAGACTACCTTTTCGGGGCGGCCCACCTTGGCTCCAAGAGCGGCAGGCACCTCGAATCCCATCGCTCCCAAACCACCGGAGGTAAGCAGGGTATTCGGTTCTTTAAAGGCGTAATGTTGGGCAGCCCACATCTGGTGCTGACCCACGCCGGTTACCACAATGGACTCACCCTTAGTGACGTCGGAAAGCTGTTTCAGTACAAATTGAGGCAACAATTCGTCAGTTTGCCGGATGTTCAATGACGGATGTTCCGCCCGCAGCGTATCAACATGCTGGAGCCAATCCAGATGGGTTTTGCGCTCCACCAGGGGTAGCATTTGATTCAATACCTGTTTCAATTCACCCAGCACCGGAACCGTCGCTTTCACGTTCTTATGGAACTCCGAAGGATCCACGTCCACGTGAACCACCTTGGCATTGGGGGCAAAGTCCGATATGCGTCCGGTAACCCGGTCGTCGAAACGCATCCCCAGAGAAATGAGCAGGTCTGACTTGTCGATTGCCAGGCTGGCATAAGCCATTCCGTGCATACCGGGCATACCGACGTGCAACAGATGGTCCGTGGGGAAAGAGCTAATACCCAGCAACGTCGTAACCACCGGAATCTGGGCTTTCTCCGCCAATTCTCTCAATTCGGCATACGCATGAGAAATAAGGATTCCGTGGCCGGCGAGGATAATAGGGCGTTTTGCCTGGTTGATCAACTCACAAGCCTGGGATATCTGAATGTCATCGGCTGCGCCCGGCGGGTTGTAGCCGGGCAAGTTGACGAAATCGGGCCAGACGAACGGCCTGCGTTCCCCCATCAGTACGTCCTTCGGGATGTCCAAAAGCACTGGGCCGGGCCGGCCGGTACGGGCAATATGAAAGGCCTCCTTGACCGCTAGCGCAATGTCTTCCACATTCATTATCAGCATATTATGCTTGGTAATGGGCAGAGTAATGCCGGTTATGTCCGTCTCCTGGAAGGAATCGCGACCAATAGCGGGACGGGGAACCTGTCCGGTAATGGCGACCATCGGAATGGAGTCCATCTGGGCGCCGGCTATTCCGGTAACCAAATTAGTAGCTCCCGGGCCGGAAGTGGCAGTGCAAACGCCGACCTTGCCGGTAGCTCTGGCATAGCCGTCGGCGGCCATTGCAGCGGCCTGCTCGTGACGCACCAAAATATGCCGAAGCTGGGGATAGCCGCTCAGCGCGCCGTAGAGAGGCAACACCGCGCCTCCGGGCAGGCCGAAAATAACATCCACTCCTTCCCGGAGGAGGCTTTCACAAACAATTTCTGCGCCGGTTAGTTCCATTTTTCCCTCAATATCAGCCAAATAAAAAAAGCCCGTCCCCTGAAGGGACGGGCATAATTCCCGCGGTACCACCCTTCTTTTCCAAGCCGATACCCCTCGTAGTTGGTTAGGGGAACCTCTCGGAACTACTTTGAAACCTTTAACGGGGTTAACCGCCGCGCCCTACTTCCTCAGTTCGGGCGGGCCGCTCCAGGGCGAGTTGGGAGCCTTACTGTCGCCGGACTTTCACCAATCGCCGGCTCTCTGGAAGACAGAGCGCTCTTAATACTCCCTTTCTCAGCGGGACATAGACTAGAACAAATAACTGACGGAAATGGTAGCAGTCCGACCTCAAATTGTCAACATCAGGCCAACGCTTTAACCGGGTCTTTTAATTTTCCCTCTCTCTTGGTGGAGCGGGCCGGGGTGACGGTGAAGCCCTGCTTTCCAACAGCTTTGCATCCACCGGGGAGACGCCCCCACTCTAACCCTCCCCCGGAGGGAGAGGGAACTATTAAAAGACCCTGCGGGGCAGGCTGACAATGCTATCCCCCTACAGCCAATTTATGATATGCTCAAGTGCGGTACTTAATAAGCTGTTTTTGCCGATTTACATTCAGCCATCCATTCATTCATTCCCGGCGGTGAGCCGCCCGGCCCACCCCGTAACGAGGACGTTCCATTGGCAGAACCTACCGTTGCAGAACGTATTTTCATCGGTGTCGCCTGGCCTTATGCCAATGGGCCGTTGCATCTGGGACATCTGGCCGGTTGCTACCTGGCCGCCGATATCTTCGCCCGTTACCACCGAATGCGGGGCAATGAGGTCTTGATGGTGTCCGGCAGCGACGCCCACGGCACCCCCATCACTATCCGGGCCGACCAGGAAGGAATTACCCCGGCGGAAGTAGTGGAACGCTATCACGCCGCGTTTCTGGATTGCTGGAATCAGTTTGGCATCACCTTTGACTTGTTCACCCACACCGATACGGAAAATCATGAGCGAGTGGTCCATGATATTTTCCGCTCCTTGCACGATCAGGGCTATATCTACACCGACAATATGCTGCTGGCCCACTGTGCCAACTGCCAGCGATTCTTGCCCGACCGCTACGTCGAGGGTACTTGTCCTGATTGTAGTTACGACCGGGCGCGGGGCGACCAGTGCGACCAGTGCGGCCATACTTTAGACCCGCAGGAACTGATTCAGTCCCGCTGCATCCTTTGCGGAAGCGGCCCGGAATTCCGGGAGTCGGAGCACTTTTTCCTCAAATTGTCCGCGTTCCAGGAGCCGCTGCTGGAGTGGATACGGCAGAAGCCCCATTGGCGGGCCAATGTCGCCAACCAGACGCGAAGCTTCCTTGAAGGGGGCCTAAAGGACCGGGCAATTACCCGTGACCTGACCTGGGGCATTCCCATTCCCCTCGAAGGCTACCCTGGCAAGCGCATTTATGTCTGGTTTGAGGCGGTTATTGGCTACCTGTCGGCAGCAATAGAGTGGGCCGAAAACACCGGCCAAACTGACAAGTGGCAGGATTTCTGGAAAGACCCGGCAACTCGGAGCTACTACTTTATCGGCAAGGATAACATTCCCTTCCACAGCATAATCTGGCCGGCAATGATTATGGGCTACGGCAATGGATTGAACCTTCCTTTCGATGTGCCCGCTAACGAGTTTCTCAGCCTGGAAAACCGCAAGTTCTCGACCAGCCAGAATTGGGCGGTCTGGTTGCCGGACTACCTGGAACGGTACGACCCGGACCCGTTGCGCTACCTGCTGTCGATCAATATGCCGGAATCCGGGGACGCCGATTTCTCGTGGGCCGAGTTTGTGCGGCGGAATAACGAGGAGTTGGTAGCCACTTATGGAAACCTGGTAAACCGGGTACTGTCCTTCACCTTCCGCAACTTTGACGGTAAAATACCCGAACCCGGGCCTTTGAACCAAGGGCACGAACAGATCCTGCTGGCCGCTCGCGTGGCAATGGACGCGGTCAGCGAGAGCCTGTACCACACTCGGTTCAAGGCAGCCCTCGGGCAAGCCTTTGCCCTGGCCCAGGAAACCAACCGTTACCTGGATGCCCAGGCTCCTTGGCGCGCGATTAAGACCGACCGGCAGGAAGCCGCCACCTCGCTTTGCGTTGCCATAAAAGTGATTAATTGTCTGAAAGTAGTCCTTGCTCCCTTCCTGCCCTTCAGTTCGCAAAAGGTTCACGAGTATCTGGGATTTGACGGGGCGATTGAAGGGGAAAGTTGGGATTTTGAGCCATTGGTTAACGCAGTCCAGGGCGGGAATCCCTTGCGGCAACCGGCCCCGCTTTACACTAAGCTAGACCCCCAAGTTGTTGAGGCCGAGACCCAGCGGCTTGGCACACCGGTCGTTTAGAGGATGTTTTGGTACAGGGATTAGACCAGCGTGCGGCTTCCATCTACGCCCCGGTGCGGGACCAATTAGTCCAGGTTGAAAATAAGCTGAAGGCCCTGTCCGACACCACAATTCCCGAGTTGGAGCCACTACTCGACCACGTCCTCTCCCACGGCGGCAAACGGGTTCGACCGGCAATGACGCTGCTATCCTCCAATTTCTTTCCCCAGGAGCCGGAAAACGCGGTAAATATGGCGACCGGCGTTGAGTTGCTCCACCTGGCTACTCTAATCCACGACGACACGGTGGACAACGCCGACCTGCGTCGGGGCAATGCGTCGGTAAGCAGCCGTTGGGGCAAGCAGGTGGCGGTGCTTTTCGGAGACTGCTTGTTCGCCGCCTCGGCAGTACTGGTCTGCGACACCGGCAATTTGAGAGTGGTGCGCCGGTTTGCTGAGACAATTATGGAGCTGGCCAGCGGGGAAATCATTGAGTTTTTCAATACCTTCAACCCAAAGCAAGAGATGGACCGGTACTATGACCGCATCTATCGGAAGACGGCAACACTGTTTTGCACCGCCGCCGAGAGCGGAGCGGTACTGAGCGAGGCAACTGAAGAGCAAGTCCAGGCCCTTAGAGATTATGGGTATAACATCGGGATGGCATTTCAGATAGTGGACGACCTGCTGGACATCCAGGGGAACGAAGCGGAAATGGGCAAGCCGGTGGGCAATGACTTGCTTCAAGGGGTTTTGACGCTGCCAACTATCCTGCTTTTGGAGCGGTACCCCAACAACAATCCGATTGCGGACTTTTTTAAGGATCGGGAGGATACTGCGAAGGTGGGCCAGACTCTGGATATGATCAACAACTCGACCATCTTAGCCGACTGTTTTGCCATTGTCCGTCAATACTGCAATCAGGCCAATCAGTCGCTGGGAATTCTACCGAAATGCGATTGCCGCGACTCTCTGGAAACTCTCGCCGACTACGTCCGGGAACGCAGCCGCTGACCAGCCCGTAGATGGCGATTCCCAGCCGCTTCCTCCTGAGCCATTTTTAGTCCAAACTACCATCATTCCAGACTTCCATCATTCCAAACTACCTGGCCGCCCAGCACCGTTAGCTTTACCTTGGTATCCCCCGTTTGCGGCTCCTTCGCCCCCGCTGGATCGATGTCATTCAAATCCACCAGGGCCAGGTCGGCCAACATTCCGGCCCCTATGACGCCCTTACGAGATTCGGCGCCCTCAGCCCAGGCGCCGCCACGGGTATAAATCCGCAGCGCATCCAGCAAACTTAATCCCCCACTTTCGCCTTCTCCTCTCGGTAGGGACTGGCCGGAGGCAGTGCGCCGGGTAACGGCTGCGGAGATGGCCGGCCAGGGCGACGGGTCAATTACCGGAGCATCGGACCCGAAGGCTAAAGGTATGCCGGCGCCGGCCAAGGCATCGATCGGGTAGAGATGGGGCAGCAATTCCGTTCCTACCCGCTCCAGATAACCGTCGCCCCTCCAATGAATGAACCCGGGTTGTGTGACCACCGTCACGCCGGATTTCCGCAGCCGCTTAATTAATTCCGGAGGACACTCGGCGCAGTGCTCAATCCGATCCCTGGGCCAAGGCGAGAACTCTTCACCGGAGTTTCGCCTCTCCGAACCCCAATTGCCAAAAGCTGGAAGACCAGCGATTTGTTCCAGACCCGCGGCAGTGAGAACTTGGACCGAGGCGGAGACCGCTTCTTGCTCGACGGCATGGATGGCCGACGGGAAACCGCAGCGTCGAGCATCAGCCACAAGCTCCCTCAAATCGGACAGAGCGGGGAGCATTGTTCCGGTGGTCAGAGTAAGCATGATTTTTGCGTGGCCCAACCTCAATCGGTCGGTTCCCTCGCCCCAACTCAGGCCCGATGCGGCAAACTCTTTCAGGCAAGCTGCGCCGGCCATCATCATTACTCGCGGAGTAAATTGGTCGGAATGGGTCAGAGTCCGGAAAGTCTCCCAATGAGATATGCCGTTGTTCGGACCGGCGTCATGCAGCGAAGTGATGCCATAGCGAAGCAGCTTTTGATTCAACCGGGCGATGCCTTGCTTGAACTCCCCGTCCGGCCTGGTGTTGCCCAACCTGGCCCGCAAAAACCCGGACAGCTCCAGCAACAAGCCGTCCGGCTCCCCGGTAACTTCCTCCCGATTGATGATGCCCTCCGGAGGATCGGGAGTGGCATCGTCAATCCCGGCAAGCCTCAGCCCCCGGCTATTCAAAACCGTTCCATGCCCGCTGCCAAAATCCAGGCGTACCGGGTTAAGGAGAGCGGCGAAGTCCAGTTCCCAACGAGTGGGGGAACGACTCTCGGCCAGGGCTGCCGGTTCGAAGCCGAACGCGCGAACCCATTGACCGGGCGGCGTTTCCCTGGCCCGATCGGCAATAGCCGCCTTCAACTCGGCAAGAGTGCCAACGGCCGCCGGACGGCAATCCACCGACGTCAGGGCAGATGCCGCAGCCAACACGTGGCAATGAGCATCAATTAGACCGGGAATCAGGGCCAGGCCCCGGCAGTCAATGATGCGAGTATGGGGAAGGCGAAGATTGCTTATGTCTCGGTAAAAGCCAACAGCCAGGATTTTGTTCCCCGATATAGCAACGGCATCCGCCGCCACACCAGACGATGACAAGGGAGAGCCACGGTCAAGAGTGACTACCCGGGTATTGGCAAGAATTAAGTCGGCGCGGTCATCCATTACGGTAGCCGGTAGAGGCGGATAAGAACTAGGCGGAAGACTTCTTACGGTTCAATGCTGGGGCGGGTCAACGGAATTCCGGGCGGCCCTACATATTCCACTTTTGGCAAGAATTTCAGGCCGCTATTTAAGGGCGCCGGCGGAAGCTGCGGCATTATGCTGCTCGTCGGCATGATAGGAGCTACGAACCAATGGGCCGGAGGCTACGTGCTTGAACCCCAACTCCTGCCCGATTTGCTGCAGCTCGGCGAACTCGGTCGGATGATAAAATCGGTCAATGGCTAGGTGTTTTACCGAGGGACGCAAGTATTGGCCAATGGTCAACAAATCGCAATCCACTTCCCGCAAGTCCTGCATGGTTTCAACCACTTCCGCCACCGTCTCGCCCATGCCGACGATGATGCCGGACTTTGTAACTGCGCCGGGAGTCAATTCCTTCGCCTGGGCTAAAAGTTCCAAAGAACGCCGATAATCGCCCTTGGGCCGCACCCGGGGGAAAATACGGCGGGAAGACTCGATGTTGTGGTTCAGAACATCCGGTCCGGCGTCCATTACCCGACTCAAGGCATCCCTGGACCCGGCAAAATCAGGAATCAATACTTCCACCTTGCACCCCGGAGATTCGACGCGAATCTTGTTGATGCAGGCAGCGAAGATAAAGGCCCCACCGTCGGCCAAGTCATCTCGGTTGACCGATGTGATGACACAGTAGCGCAGACCCATGCGTTTAACGGTCTCGGCCAACCTGGCCGGTTCCTGCAGGTCCAGCCCCTGGGGTCGGCCGGTGGTTACGGCGCAGTAATGGCAGCGGCGGGTGCAGATTTCGCCCAGAATCATAAATGTTGCCGTGCCCCGATCCCAGCATTCCCCGATATTGGGGCAGTGGGCTTCCTCGCAAACCGTGTGCAACTGCTGCCCTCGCATCAGGCGCTTCAACTCGAGGTAACGCGGGCTGCCCGGCATGGTTACCTTCAACCACTCCGGCAGCTTGGGCCGGATGGTTGTGCTCCGATTCCGATCCTGGTTTTGGTCTATCATCAAGTCTCCGAGGGGCTTACCTGGCTGCCTTTCGCTGAACCGGCCGGGAATTCCCAAAACTTCCTAGATTAATTCGATCAATCGGGGCACCACTCGGCATTTTTCTGCAGCAATTATTGCCACAATATCCTTGACCGCTTCTTCAAGGTGATTGTCCCGGTTAATAACTCGATAGTCAAACCGGCTAACCTGGGCCATTTCTTCCCGGGCAACCCGCAGACGCAGTTCGGCTTCCTCGGCGGTTTCCGTTTTCCGCTGACCCAAACGGCGGCCTAACTCTTCAAAGGAACCTGGGGCCAGGAAAATTAGCAATGCCTCCGGAGCCAGACCCCGTACCGTCTCGGCTCCTTGCACATCAATTTTCAAGATGACATCCTGCCCGGCGTTCAGGCCTTCGCGGACCTGACTTCGAGGCACGCCGTACCAGCGGCCATAAACTTCGGCGCACTCCAGGAACTGATCCCGTTCCCGCATTTTAAGGAAAGTGTCGGAATCCAGAAAAATATAGTCCACGCCGTCCCGTTCCTCGGGTCGCGGCGGGCGAGTGGTTGCGGTTACGGCAAAATGCCAAGGGTAGTCCAGCTTTTTCAGCTCGGACAGTACGGCGTCTTTACCCGCGCCCGAAGGCCCGCAGATCACCACCAATAGCGGCGGCGGCGGGTTCATCTCCGGAATGTCCTTTTCCAACTGTCCCAATTACTGCACCATGATGCTTTCTTGACCGCGCAGGACGCAATCCAACTGTTGACGCCGATATATCGCCCATAAATCAATTTGCTTGGCTAGCGCCGGCCTTCATCCCGCGAGCCGCGGAAGATTCGCCGTTGCGCCTCCATTAGCTTACGCCCAACGAACATATCGCTCATGCTCTCGGCGAATGAGGGTAGCTCCTGATGGGGGTTGTTCTGCTTGGACCGAGGCCCGTAATCCCCGGCCATCCACTTCGCCCTGGCTTCACCCGCCTGGACAAAAACCTTTAAAATAGCGGCGCCGTCCAGGTTTTCCTTCTGGTCCAGCAGCGTTCGAACATCATAAAGTTCACGGATAAAGGAATCGATCCAGGCGACAATCGGCTCCGGGTTCGACATGCAGATGTCCCGGTGCATCACCGTGTCCCCCGAGGCCAGCCGAGTCAAGTCCTGGTAGCCGCTCGAGGCAACTCGGGCAATGTCATCCCAATTGGCGCTCTTGGAGGTGCAGCCGACCAGGGCCACTGAAAGCAAAAAGGGCAGGTGGCTGGCTGCGGCAACAAAACTGTCGTGTTCTTCGGTGCTGATGTAGAAAGGGATAGCTCCAATCGCCTCCGCCATCGTAGTGATTTCGGCTAATGCCCGCTCGCTGGCCTTGACGCTGGGGACGACACAATAAGTCTTGCCCTGGAACAAATTGGCGTCGGCGTTTTCGGGTCCGGCGGTCTCTCTACCCGCCATCGGATGGCCACCGACAAAGTCAACGGTGTTGGGCAAATATTCGTCCGCCCATTCCAGTACCACTTTCTTGGAACTGCCGACATCGGTAACCACGCAGCCTTCGGACAAATTGGGGCCAAGGATTTCCAGCAACTCTTGCATCGCCATAATCGGCGTAGCCAGCACCACAATATCCGCGTTTTCGATGGCTCGGAGCAGGCGGTTTTCAATGTGGTGGAAAGCGTTCCTTTTTTGCGCCCCGTTGCGGGCGTTACTATCGGCGTCGGTGCCAATCACTTCCAAATCAAGCAACTGAGACTGGCGCAAAGCCAGCGCCAGCGACGTGCCCATCAAGCCGGTCCCAATGATCGCTATTTTCGGCATTCATACCTCCCCGGTCTTGCGGCGGCGCCGGCTGCCGGATATCCGCTGAAGTCTTGCCAACAATCTTACACTATTACACCTACGAGGGAAAACCTTATGTCCCGTCCTCCTTCCATCCTCAAAGCTTCAGGGTTGACAAATCCATGGATGAAACGTAGGGTAACCGCACCGAATACGCTCCCGCGGAGCAGTATTTATGCTAATTTCTGTTCGTGCCTCAAATAGCTGCAAGCGGTCACCAAACGGTCTCGCGCGCTGCCGAAAACCGCGCTCAGCAACCTTATCCCAAAGTGCGCCTCCCAATCCGCATATTCGTGTTCTCCTCCATACGGTATATCTCAGAATCCGGGAGACTGCTTTTCTCTACGCACTCTATCCTTCTCGGACTCTTGCCTAATGGAACTAACCTGATTCACGGGTTGCGGCGTTTACAATTCCAATTATGTTTGTAGGCTAAAAGGGTTATTGAATGAACAAGAATGACGATATAACGAGTGGTTCCGAATCTATCGCCGTCTCGGATCTGCCGGGCCAACAAGCTGCGGCAAACGAGGAGCCAACCGGCGATGGCGGCAGTGCGGACGCGTATATATCGGTCAAGTCCCTCTGGAAGGTTTTTGGCAAGAATCCGGAGCGAGTCCTCGACCCGGCCTATGCCGACAAGGGTAAGTCATACCTGCAGAGCGAATTGGGCAACGTTGTTGGGTTGCGCGACGTTTCTTTCGATGTAAAGAAGGGAGAAACCTTTGTAGTAATGGGGCTTTCCGGCAGTGGAAAGTCAACCCTGGTACGCTGCTTGCTGCGGCTGATCGACCCCACCACCGGCGAAATCGTCATCGACGGCCTGGACATCACTCAGATGTCGGAAAAGAAGTTGGTTGAATTTCGCCGAGACAAGATTGCAATGGTTTTTCAGCACTACGGCTTGATGCCCCACCGCAACGTCCTGGACAACGCCGCCTGGGGACTGGAAGTCCAGGGGATTGGCAAAGAGGAACGCTACGAGCGCACCCGAAAGACCCTGGCGATGGTCGGCCTGGACAGCTGGGAGAGTTCTTACCCCCGCCAGCTTTCCGGCGGGATGCAGCAGCGGGTGGGGCTGGCCCGCGCCCTGGTAGTTGACACCGACATCCTGCTGATGGACGAGCCTTTCAGCGGACTCGACCCGCTAATCCGGCGGCAGATGCAGGACGAACTGCTCAACCTGCAAACCGAACTACAAAAGACCATCGTCTTCATTACCCACGACCTCAATGAGGCCCTGAAGTTGGGCGACCATATTGCAATTATGCACGATGGGCAAGTTGCCCAAATAGGTTCGCCGGAAGACATCGTGCTGCGGCCCGAGGACGAATACGTGGGCGATTTCACCCAGGATGTGCGGCTGGAAAGCGTGCTGACCGCCGGCAAGGTAATGGTATCCCCCAAGGCCATGGTGATGGGTCACCAGGGGCCGCGCGCCGCCCTGCATACCATCGGAAACAGCGACGGCGATGTGGCTTGGGTGGTGAACCGGCAGGAAAAATACGTGGGTATCCTTTCCATCAGCAACACGGAGCGGGCCTTGCGGGCCGGGGTCCGGCGCTTTGATGAAGCCTGGAACTTCGTTGACCGGGAGTATCCGCCGGTTTCGCCCAGCACCACCTTTGACGAGCTTATCCCCCTGGCTATGGGCAGCGATTTTCCCATACCGGTCGTTAACAACGATGGTGTCCTGGTAGGCGAGGTTCACCGCAGCGCCCTGGCCGAGGCCCTGGCCGAAACATCCGCCGTTGACCCGGATTACGCGGAAAATGCCGCAATTAACGCCGCCAACGCCGCGGAAAGCAACGAAACATTAGACGACCGGGAAGACGGCTAACGTAGGGTCTTCGGAGTCTTTTCTGACGCACAGATCGAATTATTCAGAATGAAGCTTTGAATTACCGACCCACCGACCGCATCCGGAGACTGACGCTTTAGACGGACGATTCAGGAGGTAACCGTGGCATCTATAACGAGAGATGATTCCGATCCACAGACTTCAGACCAGACGCCGGAGCAATCCGTCGCCTCTAACCCTGCTTCGTCCCTATCCTCATCACTCCGTTCCCTCCCGAATATCTACCGCTGGCTGGCCGGGTTGGTATTAATCGCTATTGTGCTGGTCCTCTGCCTGGCCGTTTGGGGCTCCGCAATGGAGTTTCCCAGCAAAGTTGACCAGCTACAGTCCGATGGAAGCGTTAAGGCGGTAGAAATAAACAGACTAATCTCATCCGAGATCAAATCAGGTACTACTTGGCTGGTAAAAAATTGGGGTGGGATGTTTGATGGAATTGACCTCTTCATCACTTATGCAATGGTCGGTCTGGAAGATGGATTGAGATGGTTACCCTGGCCTGCCGTTTTCGTCGCGCTGGGCCTTTTGTCTCTCTTAATTTCCGGATGGAGATTGGCGCTACTCTCTTTCGCGAGTCTAGCCTTTATTGGTGTTATGAACCGATGGGACAGTGCGGTTGAGACCATTGCCATAATAATATTCTCGGTAGTTTTCTCAATAGTATTTGCGCTGCCTCTCGGCGTATTAGCATCTAAGTCAGACCGTTTCGATGGCATAATGCGCCCCATTTTGGACGGTATGCAAACGATGCCCAGCTATGTGTATCTGGTTCCCGGAATCCTGTTCTTCGGCCTGGGTTATACTCCTGCCGTGATCGCAACGGTGATCTATGCCGTTCCTCCAACCATTAGGCTTACCAACCTGGGGATTCGCCAAGTCTCCATTGAAACGGTAGAAGCCGCACGTTCTTTTGGGGCCTCGCCAGTGCAGCTGCTAGCCAAAGTTCAGGTTCCGATGGCTCTTCCCACCATCATGGCGGGCATTAACCAGACAACGATGATGGCTTTAGCCATGGTAGTCATTGCCTCCTTAGTAGGAGCCAGCGGGCTGGGGGAAGACGTGTTCCGAGCCCTCCAACGGCAAGACCCCGGGAATAGTGTTATCGCGGGTATGTCAATTGTTCTTATCGCCATTGTCATTGACCGCCTTACCCAAGCGGCGGCCCGCAGCCAGCAGCAAGCCCTGGAGACCGGCTAGACCATGCCGTATTGATTCGTCAAAGGTTAGTCCGGCGTAACTCTGGTTTGACAGTGCCGGGTGTCGCTGATAAGATTCCATAAGTTTGTAGCATTCATAGCGTTGCGAAATTGTAAATCTTTTTGAAGGAGGTAGCACGTTTTGTTTACCAAGTACCGGGTAATCATCCTCATGGTAGCGATAATGGCCCTTTTCGCCCTCGTGGCCTGCTCCGGCGATCCTCAAGTCGTTGAAGTGGAGAGAATCGTTGAGGTCGAAAAAGAGGTTCCCGTAGAGGTGGAAGTCGAGAGAATTGTCGAGATCGAAAAAGAGGTAACGGTTGAAGTAGAAGTCGAGAGAATTGTCGAGGTCGAGAAAGAGGTAACTGTCGAAGTAGAAGTCGAGAAGATTGTCGAGGTTATGGCTCCCGAAGGTCCGAAAGATACAATTGTATTTAGTGACCTGAACTGGACCAGCGCCCAAGTACAAAATCGCATCGCCCAATATGTGGTTGAAAAGGGATATGGATTCCCTACCGACCTGATTTTCGGCGGTACGTTGCCGCTCTTTGAAGGACTGAAAAAGGGCGACACTCACGTAACCATGGAGATTTGGCTGCCAAACCAGTCCATTGGTTGGGAACAGGCACTTGAACAGGGAGAGGTTGCATCCATAGGGACGAGCCTGGTAGGCGACTGGCAGAGCACCTTCGTCATTCCAGCCTATATTGCGGAGCAACACCCCGACCTCAAAACGCCTCAGGATTTGAAGAAGCCTGAATACCAGGAGCTCTTTTCCACTGCTGAAAGCCGTGGAAAGGCAAGGTTGGTCGCCTGTGTTCCCGGTTGGTCTTGCGAATTGGTAAATGACGAGCAAATTGAAACTTATGGCTTGGTTGATAATCTTCACGTTATCAAACCCGGCTCCCAGGATGCTATGTTTGCGGAGCTCTTCGGCGCATACGAAAAAGAAGAGCCCTGGCTTGGCTATATGTGGGGCACCGGAGACCCGGCCCTTAAACTGGACTTGGTTCTCCTACAAGAAAGTCCATACACTAAGGAATGTTGGAACGGCGACAAAGCATGTCATTTTGACGAATCATTGGTACTAGTTGCAGTGCACAAAAGCTTACTGCCGCGGGCCCCGGAAGTTATTGGGTTCCTACAGAATTGGGAGTTCACAATTAATATTTACAAGGGCATATTTCAGTGGATGGACTCTCAGGAGGACGCCACTCCCGGAGATGCCGCCATTTGGTGGCTTAACAGCAACCCCGACATTTGGGGAAGCTGGGTTACCGAAGAGGCCGGAGCAGCAATTCAGGCCGCCCTTTCCGCCGGCGAGATTGCCGACGGCTGGCCCGACAGTTAGGCTCTAACCTCGTTACCGGAAATCAGGATGGTGATTCAGGGGACGACCGCAATGGTCGTCCCCTTTTCTATTGAAGCTGATATAATACCGTCGAACAGATACCAGGCGCTCGCGTCCGGCTCAAACCGCTTCCGAGGTGACCAATGACTACCCCCGACTCTATCTCCGACGCCACCCTGGAAACGCTGCGGGACATCCCCACCCAAACCTTGATTGACGGCCTCTGGGTAATGGGCTGGCCGATGAGCTACGTTGAGGGCGCCCATCCCCTCCAGCCGGGGCAGAAAATGGCCGGGCGCGCCGTGACGCTGCGCTTTGTACCCCACCGACCCGACCTGGCTCAGGACAAGCCCAAGGGTGATCAGTCGGCGGAATATGTCGCCTATGAACTGTGCGGCCCCGGCGAGGTTCTGGTAATCGACGCTATGGGCTGGCCCTACAGTTCCATTGGCGGGGATATCAAGTTCCTGCGCCTGCACCAGCGTCGAGTAGGCGGATTGGTTACTGATGGAGCGGTTCGGGACAGCCTGACCCTGATCGGGTATGGTTTCCCGGTTTATTCGGCCAATACTACCGCCAAGCAGGGGCCGGCGGAGTTCTGGCCCTGGCAAGTCAATGACGCAATCCAGTGCGGCGGAGTGTTGGTACGCCCCGGGGACGCCATTGTTGGCGACGAAGATGGTGCGGTGGTCGTTCCTCGTTCCGTTGTGGACCAGGTCATCAGCATCGCCCACCAGCGGGAAGAGGTGGAAGCGGTCATCAAGGCCCAGCTTGAAATTGAACAATGCTCTCCGGGAAAATACTACCCCTTCAACGACCTCACCTGGAAACTGTTTGAAGAGAAGACCGGCAAGAAGCGAGAGCAGTAAGCAAGAATCTTGGCCCAAACACCCAGCAACCTAAAACACCAACAGGAGGACAACATGGCTCGACTACCATTGGCTACCAGAGAAAGTGTGCCGGAAGGGCAGCAGGCAGCTTTTGACGAAATCGTAGGAGGCGGAGCAGCTCCAGGTCAGGGACCCGGTTCGGTGACTATCCACGTGCCGGAGGCGGCCAAACGCGTAACCGCTCTGAACCAGTACCTGCGGCAAGACTCCAGTCTGCCACTGAAAATCCAGGAATTGGCGATGCTGGTGACGGCGCGGGAAATGGACTGCCAGCACATCTGGAACGCCCACGCCGCCTCTGCCTGCGCCGCCGGCGTGCCCCGGGAAGTGGTGGACGCCCTGCGAGAAAACGAAGAGTTGTCTGACCTGGGGCCGGACGAAGAGGCGGTGGTAAACTATGGGCAGGAATTCTTCCGCAAACACCACGTTAGCCGGGGCGCCTGGCAAGCTGCCTTTGAACAATTCGGAAACCAGGGCTTGGTGGAGTTGACCCTGGTTATGGGTTGCTACAGTATGCTGTCCTTCTGCATCAATGCCTTTGACACCAATTTGCCGACGGAACGGGACGAGCCGCTGCTACCCATTTAGCCCATCGCAGAATGGCCCGCCGTTTCCGGCAACCTGCCTGGGGCGGCGGGCACAACTATGGGCCGCAATGACCTGGAATAATCAACGACCTCGAATAATCTTGGATACCTGGGGGATGGGGACTAATCAATTCTTTCCCCTTACCTCTCGATATCCCTGGTACCAGTGAGGGAAATATGTGCGGAAGATACACCCTCCTGTCCGACCTGGCCGCGCTGGAGGAGCGCTTCGGGTTTGACGCCCAGGAGTTGGTCCTTCAACCCCGCTTCAACGTGGCTCCCACCCAGCAAGCGCTGACCGTAACCGGCAGCGAATCGAGCGATAGCCGGCCCGAAGCCAAAAACCAGGCCAGGCTGATGCGTTGGGGCCTGGTGCCATCGTGGGCCAAGGACCTTTCAATCGGCAACCGGATGATAAACGCCAGAGCGGAGACCCTGGCGGAGAAACCCAGCTTCCGGCCCGCCCTGGAACGGCGGCGTTGCCTGGTTTTGGCCGACGGCTTCTATGAATGGCAAAAGAATGGCAAGCAGCGGCTCCCCTTGCGTATCACCCTCGCTTCCGGAGAACCCTTTGGCATGGCCGGACTGTGGGAATCGTGGCACTCCCCGTCCGGTGAAGTGATTCAGTCCTGCACCATAGTGACCACGTCGGCCAACGAGCTTTTGGCGCCGATTCACCACCGGATGCCGGTAATTCTACCGCGGGAGCTGGAAGCCGTTTGGCTGGACCCCGATGCCGAGGCTGTCCAATTACTAAGCACCCTACTTTCGCCGTATGCGGCGGCAGAAATGCAGTATAGCCGCGTCTCTACTCTGGTAAATTCTCCGGCCAATGATAGCCCGGCCTGTATCGCTCCGGTACAAGCCTTAATGACCGAAAAAGGCTAAAATCGGGACCCGAACCGGGAAAGGAGATACCGAAAAGAGGAGCTGGGGAACCGGCGGCCCGGTATCCGGGTAGAGCCGGCATCTGGGTAGATCCCAAGTTGGCCCTTAGCCGACCGTGTGGTAAATCTGGAGGCGATGACGCAGGCTGTCCACAATATAGATTCTGCCTTGGGCGTCCAGTTTAACCGAGGTTGGCCCCCAGAGCAGCTTCTCCACGTTGGCTGACCTTTCCCATTCGTAGCCATGAAGGTCATATCCTGGTCGGGGACTAATTTCGGGTTCCAGATTTGCCTCCCGGCGGGTAGCGGCCTCATCGGGGTTGGCTGCCAGGTATTCCTCGGCCCAGCGGGAAGAAGTGGCGTCGCCGCGCAGCTTTGCCAGGAATGTTCCGCTCCGGTCCAGAACTTGCAACCGCTCATTGCCCCAGTCCGCCACAAAAATGTTACCGTTGGCGGCTACCGCCAAACCCGACGGGCGGTAGAATTCACCGTTGCCACTGCCCGAAGCCCCGAAACTGCTTTTGTGGGCGCCCGAAGCATCAAATACTTGGATGCGGTCATTGCGCCAATCGGACGCGAAAATGCTACCGTCGGCGTCCACGGCCAGACCCCAGGGCATATTGAACCGGCCAGGGGCGTCGCCATACCCACCCCATTCCGCCAGGAACTGGCCGCTCGGGCTGAATTTCTGAATCCGGTGGTTCAGGCTGTCGGCAACAAGCAGGTTTTCCTGACGGTCGAAGGCAATTCCTGATGGCCGGTTCAATTGCCCCGGACCGTCACCGGATGTCCCCCATTTGCCCAGGAAACTGCCTTGCCGGTCGAATATGGAAATGCGATTGAGGGCTTCGTCGGCAATGTAGAGCCTGTCCGCTTGGTCAAAAGCCAGCGAGCTGGGCCACCAGAACTCGCCGTCGCCAGTCCCTCCGGTACCAAACTCCCCCAGGTAATCTTCATCAACGGTGCAAATAGTAACCCGCTTGTAGGTCAGACGGGCGCCCACTTCGGGGCCGGCCCGGTTCAAAACGTACAAAATCCCCGACGAATCCAGGGCAAGATCCACCGGGTTGTTGAATCCCCGTCCCTGGTTCGCCACGAATCCGATTGTGTGGCTATATTGCAATGAGAGGGCGGTAGTCATTAGCAACTCTCAACTCTAGCGTCATACCCAGCGATCATATATTCGTCAATCGGCATGCCCCGCAAGAAGGTTCGCCGAAGCTTCGCGGAAAAACTGAATAATTCGGCGGCGAAATCGGCAGGCTAGGCCAGTTGATACTCACGGGTAGCCACTACAAGCTGGAGCATCTCGGTTATACGCTGCTCCGAACATTCAGCGGCGCCGCGCCGGTCAAATACCAGGTCGCCATCGCGCTCCGCATGAGAAACCAGGCTTTGGCGGGTTTTGTCCCCTATTTCGTACTGACCCAAGTATTGCAGGCAAGAGTCCACAAATTGCGCCGGAGACAGTTCGGCGCCGGTGGACCGTATCCCCTCCAGAATTGCACGAACTCCCGGTTGAGTCACATCGCTAATTTCCAGAGCCGCCGAGTTTACCCGCTCGACCAAATTTCCGGTATCAATCCACTCCGACCCGGCGTGCCAGCCTTCAACTGTGGGTGGATTCAGTATTTCCTGCCCCATGAAATTGGCGTCCATCGCCAGATTGACGATACTCCACTCCGGAAAGCGATGATTGCCGGTCAGCCGCGCCGTACCGACAACCAATTCCGTGGGACTCTTGACCCGTGCAAGCCGGACCGCATCAGATTGGAAAAAGTCCGACAGGAACAATGAACGCATCACCGAGCGAATATCGCCGTCGCTGCCCTGAAACTCGTCCGCCAAAACCTGAATAGAGGCTTCGTTTGGAGTATCGGAAACGAAAAAGCAGTACAACTTTTGCGCGACGAACCAAGCGGTAGCCGGCTGACGGCAGATTATGTCAATAATATCCTCACCATCAAAGGCGCCGGTTTGGCCCAGGAAAGTCTTTGGACCATCGTCATGGTCTTCCGGGAGGTATTCAAACTGCCAGTCCAGGCGGCCGTAGGGCCAGATGGAATCCCGGGAGGCGCGGACGCTCATGTAATCGGCGTTGGCAATGGTCCAGCCGGTGAAGGCGCGGGCGCAAGCCTTAACATCATCCTCGGTATAGTTGCCGATGCCCATCGAGAACAACTCCAGCAATTCCCGTCCGAAGTTTTCGTTAGGGGCATCCTTGTGATTGTCCTTGTTGTCCAACCAGAAAATCATGGCTGGGTCGCGGGACAATTCCAAAAGCAACGTAGCAAAACTTCCCAGACCGTGGCGCCGAAAAGTGTTGGTCTGATTCACCACCGCCTTGGCGTGGTTAAGCTTGCCGTAAGCAGTTGCAAACAATCCATGCCAGAACAGGGCCATCTTCTCTTCAAGGGGTCGGTGCGTATTGATGATACGGTACATCCAATAGGCTTGGGAGCTTTCGATCAGCATTAAGCTGTTCTGGTCAATTTGATACCGGCGCAAGACATCCTCATCCAACGCCGGGGCCAATTCCGGTTGCAGTAATTGCTCCACGGTCGCTTCATAACCCTGAGCGACATAGCTTTCCAGTTCATCGCGGGTAGCGCCAAATCCGGCGCGGCGGAGCAGGTGGGCCGTTAACGCCAGTTCGTTACTCGCCATATCCGGGCCTCCAGAAGTTCCTCATGTGGAATTGAATCTTTTCAATCCCTATGAGACAGATTGCCGACAATACGGGTCTTAGTCGTTCGCCAGTGCACGGCGAATATGACGCTTAGTACGCCGTTTCAGACGGGATTTGCACGTTTTCCAGCCAGTATAGCATCTAAAGGCGAACCGTGTTGCTAAACCTGCGGGGTTGTTGAAGACCGGTCAAGCGCCGTCCTACTTGGCATCGTCCCCAGCCGGAGCATAATCGGAGGAGTACCCGGCAATCCAACCCAACTCTTCCTGACGGGCCAGCGGCACTACGGCAGGGGTGCCGGCGCCTTCCAACCGTTCGCCGATAACGCCATCGGCTCGGAGCCGGTCTATATCCGGCACGGACCGGCCCAGCAGTTGGCCAAGGACGTATTCGTTGGCCTCTCCCAACAGCGGAGCCGGGCCGGTTATGTGAACATCAGCGCCGGAAAGCCTCCAACCCCGCCCCAAATACTCTCGGCGTCCCAGGTTCGACTTGGATTTTGGGTGAGAATCCCGGTCCGCATCCGGGCCTGACCTGGAGTCAGCGCCAGAGTCCGGCGGATGCTCCACCGTCTCAAAAAACCCCCTGGCTCGCAGTTGGGGGTCGGCCAAGAGTTGCCCGGCGTCCAGCGCCGGCCCGGCGGGTACGCCGACTGCCTGCAATGCATTAACAACTTGGTTCTGAGTTCTCTCGCCGGCCCAGCGGCTGATTATCTCATCCAGGTCATCCTGACTTTGGCGCCGGGCAACCGGGTCGGCAAAACGGTGGTCGTTAATCAAAGCTGGCTGCTCCAACGCCTGGCAAAAGGATCGCCAATCTGCGTCATCCCGCACTGCCAGGGTTACCCATTTGTCCCGGCCCTGACAGGCATAGCAGCCGTGGGGCGACCAGAATTCGTGACGGTTGCCCAAACGTCGGGTACGCCGCCCGTTAAAGGCGTAGTCCAACAGTCCCTCACCAAAAAAGGAGGCGCCCACCTGGTACATCGCCAGGTCGATCCATACGCCCTGCCCGGTGCGCGCCCGACGCAGTAGAGCGGCCATTATTGCCAGTTGAGCTGACCAACAAGCCAGAAAGTCAGTGTAGGAATTGCCGATCTTGTTTGGGATACTGCCCGGAGCTGAGCCTTCAGCATTGTCGCGATCCGGATAGCCCATAAAAGCGCCGGCGCCGTGGGTTGGCTCAAGAGCCGAGGCCATCGCCCCAAAATCGCTCCAGGGGCCGCTATGCCCATACCCGGTATTTGAAACCAGAATCAGGTCGGGCTTGACCGATTTGAGATTGAGATAGTCCAGGCCAAAACGGCGGGTGACCCGCGGCGTAAAGTTCTCCAGCGCCACGTCGCTGACCCGAAGCAAATCGAGCAATGTCTTGCGCCCCTCCTCCTTGCGCAAATCAAGGGTCAGACTGCGTTTTCCCCGATTCAATGTCTGGAACGTTCCTGCCCGGTTCAAGAAGTCCTCTCCTGGGTCATTGTCCGGGTAAGGCCCGGTCAGAGTGCGGGTGGTATCCACAAACTGGGCATAATGGGTATCAATCTTGATGACTTCAGCGCCCAAGTCCGCCAGATAGGCACCGACGTAGGGCATGGCAAATACCCGGCTCAAGTCAACAACGCGAATCCCGGATAGTGGTAAGGTTTCACCAGTTGCCATAGAATCCTCGCGCAGCACGATACCGGTGGGCCTTCACGGCCTCTTCCTAGCGTACATGCCTGGCCAGCTAAATTAGGGAATTATATACTTGTGTACCCAAAAGCTTGACAATCCCGGCGGTTTTGGGTACACTACTCCCATAAACTAAATCGGTTATGGATGATATGAGCGCAACTACGAAAGCACCGGGCAAGCATTATCGCAAGGGTATCAGTCTTATCAAGGCCGTGCAAGAGTTCGGAGACGAAACGAAGGCCGCAGCCTGGCTGGTAAGCCAGCGTTGGGCGGACGGGATTACCTGCCCTTACTGTGATAGTGAGGCCGTCTCTCCTCGCAAGACTACCCGCAAGACTCCCCAGTACCGCTGTCGGGATTGCCGCAAGGACTTCACGGTCAAGACCGGCTCGATTATGCAGGACAGCAAACTCCCATTGAGCAAGTGGGCGTTGGCCTTCTACCTCTGCACAACCAACCTCAAGGGCGTGTCCAGCATGAAGTTACACCGAGACCTGGAAATGACCCAAAAGACGGCCTGGTACTTGGCTATGCGGATACGGGAAACCCTGATGGACGAAACGGGCCGCATGGCCGGGCCGGTTGAAGCCGACGAAACCTATATCGGCGGGAAGGAAGGGAACAAACACGAAGCTAATAAACTTCACGCGGGGCGCGGGGCGGTTGGAAAGACGCCGGTGGCAGGGTTGAAAGACCGGACTACGAACAATGTCAAGGCCCAGGTGGTCGAGAAAACTGACGCCAATACCTTGCAGGGATTCGTCCACATGAACACCGAGTTTGATGCCCAGGTCTATACCGATGAGGCGGCGGCTTACCGGGGCCTGAACCGCAAGCACGAAGCCGTCAAGCACTCGGTGGGCGAGTACGTGCGGAACATGGCGCACACCAACGGCATGGAGTCTTTTTGGTCGATGCTCAAGAGGGGACACGATGGGGTTTACCACCATTACAGCCCCAAGCACCTTGACCGCTACGTTACCGAGTTTGAGGGACGGCATAACGCCCGCCCGCTGGACACGGAAGAGCAAATGAGCCGGATGACTCAACGGGGCGTGGGAAAGCACCTTCCCTACGCAACCCTGATAGGGCCGGAGGGCAGCCGGCTGTCGGCGGGTCTGTAAGCCAGCGTAGCTACGAAAGTTGACACCCCATTGCCCCGTGTTGTAAATAGTGTCCACCAACAAGCATTGCAAAGGGGTAGAATTATGCCGACTCGTACCAGCAAGGAAACCGTAGCCAAAGCCGCTAAAACGCCGGCCAAGAGAATCACAAAAGCCACCAACAGCAGTCCCAGCCGAACCAGTAAAGCCCACCCCCCCCCCCGACTTTGCCCGCCAACAAGTACCTTTCCGGCAACGCCCTGGTCTGTGGTGACAATATGGACGTGCTGAAGGAACTGCCCGATGATTGCATTGACCTTATCTACCTGGACCCGCCCTTCAACAGCAACCAATTCTACGTTGCCGCCTTTGGCGACAAAGGCATGGTGGCCCAGCAGTTGAAGGACGTTTGGCGGTGGACGGTGGAGACGCAGAATAGCTTTGACCGCTTGCCCCACGGCAAGCTGTTGGATTCCCTGCGGGGTATCCGGCTACAGGCCGGGGAGAAGTCCCAAATGGCGGCCTACTGCGTCTATATGGGCCGGCGGCTGGAGCAGTTGCGCCGGGTTCTCAAGCCGAATGGGAGCATTTACCTGCATTGCGACCCCCACGCTAATGCTTTCCTGCGGATTTTGATGGATACGATTTTCGGGGAAAAGCAGTTTAAGAACGAAATTGTTTGGTTTTACCGGAAATGGACTAACGCAGCCTCCCATTTCCAGCGTAACCATGACACCATCTACGCTTACTCAAAGGGAACGACATGGACTTTCAATAAACAGTTCGACCCCAATTCACCCCAAGCTGCTAAATACAAGCGAGGCTGGGACGTTAATCGGGTAGGAAAGGGAGTTCGGCAATTGCTGGTCTATGACCGGCAGAAGGCGGCGGACAAAATCAAGAATGGGGATTATGACGTTGTCGTATATCGTGAAGACAGTAGGGCCGCCGCCATCCCTGACGTATGGGAAATCCCCATTATAAACAGCCAAGCCGAGGAACGGGTAGGCTACCCCACGCAGAAGCCGTTGGCCCTACTGGAGCGCATCATCAAGGCCAGTAGCAACGGGGGAGACCTGATGCTTGACCCCTTCTGCGGGTGCGGGACGGCGGCGGATGCGGCGGCCAAGCTGGGTCGGGGCTACTTGGGCATTGACATAAGCGCCATGGCCGTTAGGGTGATGGAGCAACGTCTTGCCAGCCGGGGCGGGGCGGCAACCCCCGTGGTGTACGGCCTTGACTGGGGAGAGGCTGACGAATGGGAAGAGTTTGAGCGTCAAGCTCTGCGTTCCCGGGACGATGCCGAAGACGGCGTACCGGGCTGGGCCTGGGCCGAAGACCGGGTGGCCGGAATCCTCAACGCCATTCCCAACCAGCGCAAGGTAGGCGATGGCGGGGTGGACGCCCGCTATTACGGGGTGATGGACATTAAGCGGGAGAAGCCGTTGGTTCTACCCATACAGGTGAAGATGCACCGGAACGCCGCATCGGTAGGCCGGCCGGATATGGACAGGTTATTGGGTTCACAGACGGCAATGGTAAACCGGGGTGAACACGCTCCAATGTCCCTGATGATTAGCTTGTATCCGCCACCCCGTAGCTTGCAGGTGTTTGCGGCAGAGCAGGGCCGAGTGACTATCAATACCAGCGAAGAGGGGGGGGTGGAGTACCCCGTGATGCAGGTCTTGAGCGTGCAGGAAATCCTGCAAAAGGGAGAGCGTCCCAAGTTGCCGCCGGTTGACCCCCGGTCGCTGGTGGGGAATACACAGACCCGTCTCGGAGCGGGCTGAAAGGAGTAGAGATTATGCCACGACCAAAGAAGGCTAGGGGCAGGCCGGTGAAGTACCAGTTGCCGGAACCCATAGACGCTACCCCGGAAGAAGTGGCCCGGATAGTCTTGCAGGCCAAGCCAAAGACTCTGTGGCGGTTCGAGGAAGAGGCCGGCCTTACCCGACAGGACAGGCCGGATTAGCTACCGCGTGGGTACACAGGTATATAATTCCCCTAAATTATTCCCGCGCTCCGCAAGGCGACCAAATCGGCGGCGCTAAAGCCGAGTTCGTCACCCAGAATTGCCGAATTGTGTTGGCCTAGAAGGGGGGCCGGACGGGGGGCATCAAACCCTTCATAGGTAAGCCCGTTGGAAAGGCAAGGTCCCAGGCCGGGATAAAGAGCCGGGCCGGCTACCGGATGGTCAACATCTACAAAGAAATCCCGCTCCTGCAGGTGGGGGCAATTGTAAAGGTCTCCGGCATCTTGAGCCATTCCAAATACCAGGCGACGCTCCCCAGAGGCTTCAAAGAGAGGCTTGCGGTCCCACTCTGCCAGACCCTTGATGAGCAGGTCTTTCAGCTCCTCACCGTGTTCAATGCGCCCGGAACCGCTGGCGAACTTCGGGTCCTTAAGTTCCTCCAGACCAATTAAATCGGCAACCACCGACCAGGGTTGGGACCCCTGCACCGATGGCACCACATAGCCGTCGCGGGCCGGCATCAACTCCTCAAACCCGGAGCCGCGCACTGCCCGACGCCCCTTAATCGCACCCATATAGTTGTAATAGGGCACTGCCTGGACCAAATGAGCGGCCAGACATTCCATAGCCGAAACGTCAACGTGTTGGCCCACTCCGGTAGTCAGTCGCTGGAAGAGGGCCGCCACCGCCGCCGTCGCGGCATTGACGCCGGCAACGTAGTAGGACTGGTTAAGGGCATTTCGCAGCGGCTCCCGGTCCGAGTCTCCGGAGTGGTAAAGGTGACCGCTAAAAGCAAAAGTTACGATGTCCGTTGCCACATAATCCCGGTAAGGCCCGGTCTGGCCGAAGGGAGTAATGGAAACCGCTACCAACGCCGGGTTAATTGAGGCAAGGGTCGCGAATTCCAGTCCCAAGCCTGACGATTCCGCGGGCAGGAAGTTTTCAACCAGTACGTCCGATTCCCAAAGCAGCCTCTCCAGGATTTTTCGGCCCGTAGCGGTTTCAATGTCCAGGGTAATAGCCCGCTTGTTGGTGTTCAGGTACAGGAAAGGGATGCTCTTTTCATAGTGGGGGTCGTCACCGGCAAAGGGGCCAAGGTGCCGGGCCGGGTCACCCAAGCCGGGCGGTTCCACCTTGACAACTTCCGCGCCGTAATCAGCCAGCAGCTTGGAGCAAAAGGGACCGGATATGTGACCGCCCAGTTCCAGGACTCGGACCCCTTCCAGCAAACCGGTAGTTGGCGGAACCATCGCTACCAGGGTTCCTCGTCCCAGATAAGCGGCAGGTTTTGGCCTCGCTTGGGAAAAACTACCGTTGCCTGTCCTGCCGCGGTTTGCTCGCCACGGCTATTACGAAGCGCCACCGCGCAATCCACCAACCCGTAACCAGCCTGCTCCCGCTTGCCGGTAACCGTACCGCTGGAAGTAAGAACGTCACCGGGAAAGTCCATGCCCCGATGCTGTACATAAAAGCGTTTGAACCAACCTTCTTCCCCGGCGAAGTCAATCAGCAGTTGGCCCAGGTATTGATTTTTGAGTGAGCCGTTGACTACCACATTGGGCAGACCCTGCTGGAGTTGGGCAAAAGGCAAATCCCAGTGAATCCGGGCGTAATTTCCGTTGGCCGCCGCCCAGCGTACCAGATGAGTAGTAGTCATCGGGCCCTTTACCACCGGAGGAAGTTCAGCTCCAACTACAACATCCTCAAAGTACCGCTGTTGAGTCAGCTTCGCCTGAGGCTTTTCCAAAACGGTATCTGCGGCGGGGGGAGCCACCGGAACCGTTCGCAGCTGAGGCTCCGCGCCAGACCCGGACGCAACGGACTCTGGCGCCCCGGACTCGGAAGGCTGAGATGGAGACTGCATCTGCGGCTGGTCCGGCAGGCTGCGATGGATGCTGACCCGTTTGGCTAAACTGATAACTTGGCCCAGCTCATTGGTTTGGGTCTCCTGCCGTACTATGAAGACCAGCATTCCGGAACGCCCCGGTTTTTCAAAAATATCCAGGACGCGAAACCGGCGGGTAATCCAGGCTCCCACGTAAGCCGGGCGCAGGAACTGCCAGTCGCTGCCCCCGTTTAGCCCATAGCTGTTGAAGGGCAGCGGCACCTGAAAATGGGATTCCTGGCCGGCCCCAAAATACCCGATAGGCGGGCCGATATCCTTCCAGGTGGCCAGGGGAGGACAGACAATTCCGGCAAACCGGGATCGGCGGGCATATTCGGCGTCACGGTAAAGGGGATTAGCGTCCTCTATAGCGTCCGCCACATCAAAGGCCATTTCCTCGCTAATCGGGAATCGGTTCCGTTCCGGAGGAGTTTCCGACCCAATCAGGGCGCGAACGTCGTCGGTTATCAGGCTTTCTGTCATGTTTCGCCTATCCGGTTTCACCGGCTCCCATCAGGATCTGAACGGAACGAGGCATGGTGATTAATTCCTCCAGGGCAGCAGGTTCTTGGTGCAGTGTTGCAACAGGCGCCCGGCCTCAGAGCGCCGGGGGAAGTGTCGGTAAGCCAATATCGGTGTCACAGCCGTGCGGCATACGCCTTACCTTGGCGGCGTCAGTGTATTTGTCTCCAGGCTGGACGCCGATAGTCCCGCCAACGGTGGAGTTAAACGCCACCCGACGACCGCCCCAGAGAGCAGAAGTGCGAGGCGAGGCCTTAACCGGCTACGCAGCACCAAAAGGAACGCCGCCGCCGCCAGAATCCTATCTTTCGCAAATGATCCCGGTTAGGCGTCGGCTCTGCTTGAAAGGTTTAGCTGACCCAGGCTCGAGGGGCAATTCCCTCGACGTCGGTTACTACGTCAACTATGGCCGGCTTGCCCGAGGCGGCAGCCTGGGCCATTGCATCTTGCAGGTCAGCAGGGTCTTCTACCCGGATGCCAAAGCCGCCCATATCCTCGGCCAGCTTGGCAAAATTAGTGTCGGGAAATACCCACAACTCGTCCGAGTTGCCGGTGAATCCCACGCTTTCGTAGGCCCGTTCATTGCCCCGCTTTTCCTGGTTCAACGAGTGGTTATTGTTAACCACGGTAACGGTGTTAATGCCGTAGCGCACCGCCGTTTCCACTTCACTCAAGTGATACCAGAAACCGCCATCGCCGGTAAAACATACCACCGTACGGTCGGGGTCGGCGCACTTGGCGCCCAACGCCGCCGGAAAGGCCCAGCCCAGAGAACCGGCGCACCGGAGAAATCGTTGATTGGGGTGGTTTAAGTCCACCATTGTTCCAGTCCAGATGCCGGAATGCCCGGTGTCGGATACCAGCATCCCGTTGTCCGGCAAAAAGTCGGTGATTTCCTTGCAGAGACGCTCGGGGCGCATCGGCACGGCATCGGAATTGGCCAGGGGCGCTACTTCTTCCCGCCATTCCTGGACTAGTTGCTGGGCACGGTTCACCCATTCGGTGCGGGGGCCCAGGGGTTCCAGTGACTGGATCAATTTTTGCAGGGATGCGCGGGCGTCCCCCTGAAGTCCTACCTGAATCGGATAGCTGCGGCCCAGTTCCCTGGGGTCAATATCCAGTTGGATTACCGGAGTACCCGGCCTGGGAATTTGCCACTCGGTGGTTACCTGACTTCCGGTGTGGCTGCCAACAAAGAATACCAGGTCGGCTTCGGCCACCACCCGGTTGGCGCACCAGCGGGAATAGGTACCGCAGACGCCTACCGACAGGGGGTGATTGTCGGCTATCGTCCCTTTGGCGTTCAGAGACGTGGCTACCGGAATGGACAGCAACTCGGCCAACTCCACAACTTCCCGCTGTGCCTGGGATGAAACGACTCCCCCACCGGCCACGATTACCGGGCGCCGGGCTTCGGATAATGCCCGAACTGCTTCCCGCACCATTTCGGTTTCCGGCTCGCCACGGAAGGGCGGAACGTGGGTAAATGGCGTCTCCACGATTACGTCCAGATCTGCCTCGGCGTCAATTATCGCGCCGCCCGTCGAGCCTTGAAGGTCCAGATGCGCCGGTCCGGGCGCACCGGAAGTGGCCTCCCGGAAGGCTTGACGCAACAGGCTGGGCAGTTGTTCTGCACCGTCCACCAGGGCGTTGAACTTGGTTACGGCGTTGAAAGGCTGGACGTGGTCAATTTCCTGATAGTAGTTGCGGTTCTGTTGGGTGGGCGTACCCCGGCCGGTAAGGGCAATGACCGGAGAACCACCCAGGTATGGGTCTTGTAGTCCGGCAGCCAAATTTGCCGCCCCTACATTCTGAGCCATACACACTGCCGGCCGATGCGCGGCGCGAGCGTAACCGTCGGCCATGTAAGCTGCAGCCTTCTCGCTGTGGCACATAATACGAGCGATACCTGCTTTTTCCATTTCTACCAGTGCGCGGGTAACGATCATCGGCATATAGAAGGAGTGAGTCACCCCATACGCCTGCATCGTTTCCACCAAAAATTGGGCGCCGGTCATTCTTGGCATTATCCAGCCTCCTTTACCGTTTACTAGCTCAATTCATTCCGGTCATGTGCTCCGGGGACCCTCCCGGCCAGGCTGCAATATCTACAAGGAGTGAGAAGGAATGGGACGGAGTTAACTTTCGGGCTTGTATCTAACGGGGCAATTTCTGTACCGGATAATACCCTTGGCCCAAGCCGTTGACAAGGGGGCAATATATAGGTCAGTTTCCTAACCCATCAGGGCGCTATTAGAAGGCGTTCGATTCAGCTATGTCCTCTTTTGGCCGAAACCGACCGTCTGACTACCAATTTGCCCGATAAACCGTTATAGTTGGACGCACTAAACAGTTCGTTTCCGGGCTGTCGCTCGGTACGCCAATCGGCGTCACTTGGCGATGGAATACGGTAACTGAAGAACCGGATAATTTCGTTTTTGGGAGGCAGAGAAATGGCAGAGATACTTGGAGTTGGCCTGACCCATTCCCCTTCGCTCATCAAACCCGACGAGGAAATGGACTTCTCAATTACCCGCAGCCTGCGCAACCCGCATCTCCCGCCGGAACTGAAGATTCCCACCAACTGGCCCGAGCCGATGCGTATCGAGTATGGCGAGGACGAAGGATTGTCCTCGGCTAAAAAGGCCAGGGAGCGGCTGGTCAACGGGTTCCGCATACTCCGGGAGGAAATTGACGCCTTCCAGCCGGACTTTGTTCTTATCTGGGGCGACGACCAGTATGAGAATTTTAAGGAAGACATCATTCCCCCTTTCTGTGTAATGGCCTATGACGAAATGGAGTGCCAGCCCTTTATGACCAGCAGCGGCAGCGCCCGCATCAACGTTTGGGACGAACCGGCGGACAAGACCTTCAGATACGCCGGAAACAAGAAGGCGGCTCGCAGCCTGGTCCGGGGCCTGCTGGAACAGGGAATCGATATGTCCTACGCCTATAAACCGCTGCACGAAAAGGGTGGGCTGGGCCACGCCATCCTTAACACCCTGCTTTATCTGGATTACGACCGAAAGGGTTTTGACTATCCGGTAGTGCCCTTCCTGGTCAACTGTTACGGCAGCAAGGTAGTGCGCAACCGAGGCGGTGCGGTCCAGTACGAGGAGGAGCTTGATCCTCCCGGCCCTTCACCCAAGCGGTGCATGGAAGTGGGGGCAGCGGTAGCCCGCGTTTTGAAGGATAGCCCCTACCGGGTTGCCCTAATCGGCTCTTCCAGTTGGTCCCACGCCTTCCTGACCGAGAAGAATCACCTGCTCTACCCGGACGTTGCCTCAGACCGCGCCCGGTTTGAAGAGCTGCGCGACGGGGATTATGCTGCGTGGAGCCGGATTTCCACCGACCAGATTGAGGACGCCGGTCAACAGGAACTGCTGAACTGGATGTGTGTCGCCGGAGCGATGCAGGAATTGGGCCACAAGCCGGAAATTATTGACTACGTAGAATCCTACATCTTCAACTCCAACAAGTGCGTGGCCTTGTTCAAGCCCTAATTCCAGGCTAAATCCCGACTATACTCGGGCAATTCTGTAGTCATCCCCGTTGATAATGGCAATAATGAAACCGACCCGCTTCCACCAGGAAGCGGGTCGGTTTTTGGGCTTTTGGTTGTTAGCTACAAATCGTTTAGCCGGGTGTTCCTGCTGGGCAGCCAACCCGGCATTCGCCGGGACTACTCTTTACCGGCGAAGGTGCCGGTAACCGGCTGGCGGCCGGCATTTTCGGCATAAGGCTCTTCCCGATATAAAGCCAGGGACTTCATTACCGGGATGTCCTGAATGGAGAACAGGATAGCTTCGTCGTCAGTGTCGTTGGCGTGTTCATGCCAGGCCCAGGAGGGCACCACCAGGAAATCGCCTTCGCCCCAATCGAAGCGCTGGCCGTTGATTACGCTGTGGCCCCGGCCCCGGAAAACCTGGTAAACCGCGCTGCTGGTGTGCCGGTGTGCCCTGGTGTGGACACCGGGTCGAAGCAACTGGATCCAGCAGGCCATCGAGCGCAATACGGGCCCGCCGGTTGAGGGGTCCGAAAACTCCATCGCCACGTCATCGAAGGGGCTTGAGTCAATCTCGGCCAAATTGTGCAGGGCCTCGTGAGTCCGTTCCCATTTGTAATGCCACAAAGGGGAATAGGGCGTATTGGCGGATTCCCAAGCCGGTCGCAGGGCGCCGGAAGCGTACCTGCGCTCCGACTCGCCGACGCCGACGATGGGCTGTTGGTCTTCGGGGAACTGCTCGTAAAAAGTAGCTTCCAGATTATTCACCAGGGGAGTATCCAGCCCGTCCATCCAGATCATCGGTTCATTCCCTTCATTGTTGTGGTCATGCCAGGTCCAGGAAGGAGTCAGCACCAAATCGCCCGGCTCCATGTAGCATTTGTCGCCCTCCACCGTGGTGTAGGCGCCCTGTCCTTGCAGTACCCAGCGGATGGCAGTGGGGGTGTGACGGTGCGCCGGAGCATTTTCCCCGGGGAGCAAGAGTTGCAGGGCTGCCGAAATAGTATGCGTCGTACCGTGGTCCAGGCCGGGATTGGCCAGCCTCAATACCCTTCGCTCCACGTCCCGGTCCGGCGTCACGATTTCGCCGCTTCGCAAGACCAATGGCTTGGCATCGTTCCAGCGCCAGGCAAAGGGGACTACTTTGGGCTTGCGCTCCAGGGATCGGCCCATCCAGGCCGCCCGCAACCCCGCTTCCTCGGTACTCTGATAAAAGCGTTCCTCTTCCTCGGGACTAACTCTTCCCAGCAAAGTCATACTATTGCCTCCTGCATTCTGAAAAATTGAATTGCGCTCAAGTGAAAAATTGAATTACGCAAACCGGTGTAAATTAAGAAGGGTCTGACCAATTTGACCAGTTTATTCAGGTTAGATTGATTCTATCTACAGTTATTGTAGCTGTCAATTCAGCCATTCGTAATTTCAGGCGACCGGCTGACCGCTCCGGCACCGGCAAAAATGCGCCGAATCCGCAAGGTCCGGCCCCAAGTCCCACTAGTCCACCACGGCGATGGCCGACAGTTCAACTTTCAATAAAGGTGACACCGCAAGGGGACACTATCGGTTAGTGTCCCCTCTTTATGGACTGATTCTTGGGAAATATACTTGCGAAATGGGCTTGTGTAGTTGGTTACTGGGTATCAGGCCGGTCTAACATATTCTGCAAAATGTCCTCCAGTGTCCGGTCCAGCGCCGGGTCCAGGTCCACCGGCTCCACGTAAGGAACGACGTTGTAGTCCGACCGGACCTGTTCAATGATGCGCTTGGCCTCGGCGTTATTTTCGCCGATACGGTCCAAGTTAGACTGCAATTCCCGAGATTCGGTCTCCCCCAGGGACTGCAATTCGCTCAAGTCTATGTCCAGCTTGAACAAGGACTTGAGGCGGCGCATGATGTCATAGAAGGAGCGATGGTCGCGGAAGATGCCCATTTGCTCGTTGTTGGAGACTACAAAGGGATACATCGGAGCCATAGCGCCCAGTCGGAACATTTCCACGTCCGGGTACTCAAAGTGGGCCAGGGATACCATCGCCATTCCGATAGTAGGCCCGCGCCTTCCTTCCATACCCCGGCTGGACATTATCAGACCGTATCGTTCCAGCATATCCTTCATCTCAGGGCGACTATAGACGCAGTTAATTCTCCGTTCCAACTCCGGAGGAGCCGGGCCGTTGACACCCTCAACCGCAACCGTCTGCTTAATACCCAATTCCTTTACTGCCTGAAAGAACCCGGCGCCATACAGGTCAATACGGCTCCAGGGTTCTTCGCCAAGGAAAATAATCAACCCATTGCCGGCGTCATAAAAATCGTTCTCCCGTTCCATTGGACTAGCGGGCAGCCCGTCCTTAAAGGCAGCGGAAGGACGGAAAGTATCGTGGGTTCCCGCAACCTGGAACGGATAACATAGGGTGGAAACCTGGTCACCCAAACGGCCAATCTTCCGCGCTCCCAACTTATCGATTAAGTAACGCGGCAAACCGCTCGAGATTCTTCCGCCGTTGGACCACTGTCGGCGCCAACCGGCAAGCATATATTCGGCGGCGGGTTTCTCATGGAGAACTAATAGCTCCTCTAGTTCATCTGCCATTAAGCGTTCCTCCCCGATATTGCTACGCTCTTGGTTTTCTAACTTCCTAGCCGGCGAAATCCGGTTAGTTTCTTGAAGTCATTTTGACGGATTTTGTGCGGTTCCCAAGGCCGGCTCAGAAGCCGGACTCGAACCAGTTTTCATTTATTATAACAGCCTGGAAAACACCGTACCGGAAATAGGTAAGGCGTTACTATCTTAAGGCAATTCGATTAACTTTACGATAAGTATATCCTCCGTTGGAGTGCCGGATAGGAGATTGGCGCAACGCCAACACCGGCAAATCGACCAACTTCGTTCGCCTCTCGTCATTCTCACCGGCAAATTGTTAAAACATCTGCTCCAGCCTCTACGTCCACCAGTCACGAATTAGAGGCGACTTGAACATTCAAGGCAGCCTTGAGACTTGCCATGCGTCAACCAACCGGGAGTAGAAGGTGCACCGGTCAAAGGCCTCGGTCTCTTCCGCCGGGTTGCTTAAGAAGGCCATACGTTGATCAGCTACGTTTACGATCGATTTTCACCGGCCGACTCGAATAAAATCGGCGACGCGTTCGGCCAGCATTATTACCGCCGGATTGATTGGGGCACGCACCAGGTCGGGCATTATCGAGGCGTCCACCACCCTTAATCCTGCCAAACCGTAAACTTCACCAAATTGATTGACTACCGACATCGACTCATCCGGCGGCCCCATTTTGCAGGTACCCGAGATGTGGGAGTAAGTCGTCGCCTCCCGCAGCAGCCAACGGTCCAGGGCCTCGTCGGTAGCGAGGTCGTCGTCGGATGGGTCAATACGTTCGCCCACCAGGGATGCCAGTTCCTGCCGATCGGCCAGACTCAGGGCCAGACGCACTCCGGCCCGCAAACGCTCCCGGTCAAAGGAGTCGGCCAGGTAGTTATAATTCAATTCAGGCTGTACCCGGTAATCCGCGGAGGTAAGGGTCAATTCGCCCGCGCTTACCGGAAGCAAGAGGGTTATCATCATCTCCACCCGCCGGAGTGTGTTTTCGGAATATTGGGGCGGGACTGCCGGGTCCTTTATCCGCTCGGGAGCGAAGGCGCTCAGGCTAATCCCCAAATCGTTACGCAGGTTAGAACCGGGAGCGGTCAGTCGCAGAGCCGCGCCGCCCGGGGCCGGGCCGGATTGGGGTGGATAGCTTTCCTTAGCCTGCCAGGAAACGTAAACCTTGGGATGATCCTTAAGGTTTTGGCCCACGCCGGGCGTAACCTGTATCAGGGGAATGCCCAAGTTCTGCAACTGGGCCGCCGGCCCTACTCCCGACAACATCAGTAATTGGGGAGAAGCGACGGCCCCGGCGCACAGAATTATCCGGTCGGATTCCACAGCAAAGGTTTCGCCACCGCTGTCCACCAAAAGTCCCACTGCCCGCTTGTCATTAAATAGAATCCGTTGCACCTGGCAGTCGGCTCGGATGGTCAAGTTCAGGCGGTGGCGTCCCTGGCTCAGATATGCCAGGGCGGTGCTGAACCGCACTCCGTTATGGTTATTGGTGATACCGGGGCCTACTCCGGTCGAGTCGGGATGGTTGTGGTCGGTGGTTTCACCAAAGCCGCCAGCCCGGCAGGCAGCGAAAAAAGCCTGCTGGGTGGGATGCCAGCTATCCGGTTTTGAGTGGTGCACGAAGATTGGACCTTCGGCTCCGTGGTAGTCGTCGTGGCAATCGACATCGGTTTCTATCTTCCGGAAATAGGGCAGGACTTTTTCAAAGCTCCACTCGTCGTTGCCCCGGCCCGCCCAGGCGTCGAAATCCTCAGGAACGCCCCGAAAAAAAGCCGAGGAATTAATGGCGCTGGAGCCGCCGGTAACCTTGCCTCGAGGAACTAACATTTCCGGCGCAAGCTCGGTTGACCGGGCGGTGAATTGCCAGTTATGCGCGCTTTGGGTGAGGGATACGGGATGCCCGCTGGCCGTCCTGGCCGTTGGCGGGACCGGAGCGGCGCTGAACCCAAACTTAAGCTCGTCGGGGAGCCGACTAAAGTCCGGGTAATCCGGACCGGCTTCCAACAGCAGCGCCGACTGGGTACCATCCTCCGATAGGCGAGCCGCTAATACCGATCCGGCGGATCCGGCTCCAACTATAACTACGTCGTACTTCATAACTTCCTCAATCTGACCTTCACCAAATCCACGGCGCCATCCGCCAGCAACCAAGCTAACATCAAGCCGGGTTTGACTGCGCCACGCCTACAATACCAAGCAAAGCATGGCGGTTCAAGCGGTATCCGGCCAGAGCGTTGTTAAAATGCTCCCCTTCTGCGTCTTCCCTTGCCCGCCAGGACCTGCCTAACTTGACGCTATATCCCCGCCAAACTACAATCCTTAAGTCCGGAAGCCAGACCGACCCCAGCTCCAAGAGTCACTCCGGGGCTTCGTCTGAGCTTGCCCGACAATATTGAAATCTGGGCCGGATAAGCTCACGCAGCGGCGTAATCCGGTAAACCGTTGAAAGGGAAGGAAAAAGAATGGCTAGAATGACCGGAGGCCAGGCGCTGGCCAAATCGCTGTACCTGGAAGGAGTTCGGGTAATCTTTGGCCTGCCAGGGGTTCAGCTTTACCATGCTTTGGACGGGCTGCAAGGCGAGCCAGGCATCCAGTTCATCACCACCCGTCACGAACAAGCAACCACCTATATGGCCGACGGTTACTCCCGGGCCGGCGGCGGCATCGGAACCGCGATGATGGTACCCGGTCCGGGGCTGCAAAACGCCTCCGCCGGTATTGGCACCGCCTATTCGGCTTCATCGCCCATGCTGGTGGTAGCGGGGCAGATTGAACGGGACCTGATCGGGGCCAATCGGGGCATCCTGCACGAAATTAACGACCAAATCGATACTATCCGTCCGGTTACCAAATGGGCCCGCCGCATCCTGGATCCGGCGGAAATCCCCGACGTGGTCCACGAGGCTTTCTTTCACTTGAAAACCGGGCGGCCGCGCCCGGTGGAGATTGAGATTCCACCGGAAACCCTGGCCGAACTGGCTGACGTGGAACTGAGGGAGCCGGAGGAATATCCTCGCCCGGCGCCTGATGCCGCCGCGCTGCAAACCGGCGCCCAAATCCTGGCCGAAGCGGTCAACCCGCTCATTTGGGCCGGCGGCGGCGTAATTTCCTCGGGGGCGATGGGCGCTTTGCAGCGGGTGGCGGAACACTTGCAGGCTCCGGTCATTACGACGCCCGAGGGCAAGGGGGCAATCTCCGACCGGCACCCTCTGGCCCTGGGAGCTAACCGCCTGCGCAACGACCCGGTGGCCCGGGAAGACCCCAACTTCGACGTGATTCTGGCGGTGGGCACCCGTTTAGCTAACCCGGCTTGGCTGGGCGGCCAGCGAGTCGTCCAGATTGATATTGACCCGGAGGAACTGGGGCGCAATTACGAAAACACCCACGGCATTGCCGGAGACGCCCGCCAAACCCTGGAGACTCTGGGCGCCGCCCTGACCGAAATCATGCCCCCGCGCGCCAGCCGCGCCGCCGAAGTGGAATCCTTGCGGAAGCGACGGGCGGAGACATCCTTGCGGGTTGAACCCCAAGAGACCCTGACGGCTACTATCCGCGCCGCGATGCCGGATGACGGAATACTGATTTCGGGCATGACCCAGGTGGGCTACTATTCCCGAGCCTTCTTTCCGGTTTACCAGCCAAGGACTTTCATAACTTCATCCTATTCCGGTAACCTGGGTTACGCCTTCCCGGTGGCTCTGGGGGCCAAGGTTGCCCAGCCGGATAAGGCAGTGGTCGCGGTTTCCGGGGATGGAGGCTTTCTCTTTAATTCTCAGGAGCTGGCTACGGCGGTTCAGTACGGAATCAATGTAGTGGTAGTGGTGTTCAACGACAACGCCTACGGTAATGTTCTTCGTGACCAGGTAAATCGGTTTGAAGGACGTGTCTATGGGGCCGCGCTGCACAACCCGGATTTCGTCAAGCTAGCCGAGGCTTACGGCGCGCGGGGAGTGAGGGCCGAGGGCGCTGGACAGTTGGATTCGGCACTGAGAGAGGCATTGGCCACCGACGCGCCGACTCTAATCGAGGTTCCGGTGCAAAGTATGCCAACACCGTTCGAGTAGCTATCGCCGTTATTCCTACCATTACACTCTTTCGTACTTTCCAGCAGTGTTTCGGCAAGAGACTAAACGGCCAAACACTTAAACCGGCGAACCGGCGAACAATTGGAGGAAGGCCAGGTGGTGAACGAAATAAACCGGCAGCAAGTTGCAGGACAAGAAACATCAGGCCCGGCCCCGCTCCGTTTTGGCATTTTCGACTGGATTGACAACAATGGGGCGCAGCCTGCCGACCTTTATGAGCAGCGCCTGCAATTCCTGGAATACGCCGACACAGCCGGTTTCTACTGCTACCACATGGCCGAACACCAGGGAACGCCGCTGGGCATGGCGCCCTCTCCCAGCGTTTTCCTGGCCGCAGCCGCCCAACGCACCCATAACATTCGCCTGGGGCCGCTGGTCTATCCTCTGCCCTTCTACAACCCGTTGCGGCTGCTCCTGGAAATCTGTATGTTGGACCAAATGAGCCGAGGCCGGTTGGAGGTGGGACTGGGTCGGGGCATTTCTTCCTATGAGCTGGATTTCTTTAACATTAGCGTCGAGGAATCTCGCGCCATGTTTCAGGAAGCAATGGAAATCATCCTGATGGGACTCCGCACCGGCAGGGTTTCCTATGAAGGGAAATATTATACCTTCAAGGACTTCCAACTCCCGCTGAAACCCTGGCAAAAGCCCTACCCACCTCTCTGGTATCCTACTGCCAATCCGGCCTCAATACGATGGCTGGCTAGCGAGGGTCTCAGTACCATTTCCCACTATCCACCCCTGGAAGTGATGCGGGAACACTTTGACCTTTACAAGCAAGTATGGGCCGAGCACAAGGACAATCCGGAACGGCTTAACGCCCACGAACCGGACCCCAAGTACGGGATAACCCGGCATATTTACGTTGCCGACACCGACGAAAGGGCGCTAAGTGAGGCCAAGGCGGGATTTGCCGATTTTATTGGCAACTTCAACCACCTGCGAATTCTCAGCGGCGACGACAGCGGCCGGGCTGACTTTCTGGCCGACTTTGAGGGACGTCTGGCCGACGGGTTGCACATCGTCGGTTCGCCGGCTACGGTGCGGGAAACCTTAAAAGAGCATATTGAGGCTACCGGGTCCAACTATTTCGTCGGCTCTTTTTTCTTTGGCACGTTAACCACGGAACAGACGCTGAATTCGCTTCGCCTCTTTGCCGAACAAGTCATGCCGGCTTTTAAGCCGGTTGCCTAGTGCAGGCGAGCCGCAAATACCCTTGCCTTGAAGACATTGTAACGAAGAATGTGCCGCCAAGAGGTCGAAGTCAACCGCGGCTCGCCATGCAGGAGCGCCTCCATCGCCACAATAACCTCGCTGCAAGATTTACAAGACGCCGTCACCCGGTGCACCCTATGTCCCCGCCTGGTATCCCACCGCGAGGAGGTAGCCCGGAAAAAGCGTCCAATGTACCGGGAATGGGACTACTGGGGTAAGCCCTTGCCTTCTTTTGGCGACCCGGCGGCGCGGCTGCTGATTATGGGACTTGCTCCGGCGGCCCATGGCGGTAACCGCACCGGACGAATGTTCACCGGCGACCGCAGCGGTGACTGGGTATTTCAAGCGCTGCACCGGTTCGGGTTTGCCAACTCGCCGGATTCCCGCCATAAAGATGACGGCTTGGCGCTTACCGACGCCTACATCACCAACGCGGTCCGGTGCGCTCCCCCCGCCAACAAGCCTCAGATAGAGGAAAAAGCCAATTGTTTGCCCTTCTTCCTGAGAGAACTGGATCTGCTGGAACGGGTAAAAGTAGTAGTGGCTCTGGGAAAATTCGCCTTCGATACTTACCTCCAAGCCCGTGCGGCGGCCGGTTTAGCCAATCCGTCGCCCCGGCCTCGCTTCGGGCACGCCGTCAGTTATGAACTTGCCGGCGGCGTAGTCCTCATTGGCTCCTACCACCCCAGCCAGCAGAACACTCAAACCGGCAGGTTAACCGAGGAAATGTTCGACGCGGTGTTTCGGCGGGCGATTGAGGTATTGAACCGACCCGGTTCAGAAGACTTGTAAGCTAACGAGCTGGTAAAACAGGCGGTTGCCCGGCTGGTGGCTTAATTCACATGGATGAACAGGATGTAAAGGATTGCCCCGGTACTGGCGCGCCCAAAAGTTGCCAATGCGTCCACTGTGCCTTACACTAGCTGCCAGTACGCTGTGGAAAAGTTAAGATATGTTGACCACAAACGAGTTGCTTCCTGTCATCTTGACTATAATCGGGGTCGGAGTCACCTCAACGGGCATTTTGGTGACGTTAATCTTGGTGTTATTCCGGATAACTAACCAGCGTATCGTCGAAACGGAAACCCGGGTTACACGACTTGTCGAGGAAACGGAAGCTCGGGTTACACGGCTTATCGAGGAATCGGAAGCTCGGGTCACCCGCCTTATCAGCGAATCGGAAGCCCGGCTAACGCAGCGCATTAACGCTATCGAAAGCCGGATGCAAAGGCAGGAGCAGGAAACCGCCGAGATTAAAGGCGCTCTGAATGTTATTCAGAATGCCTTGCCCCTTCGCATCGGAGAGTAACGCCGCCAACTGCCGCATAGGCCCTATGCGGCAGTTGGCTTGCCCTCTTCCGCCGGGTTCACGGATCGGGCCTTGGGCCTCGAGGAATCCGCTCCCCCTACAACTCAGCCGCCGTCCCTGGCTCCCTCTGTACCCGGCCCACGCCGGCACCCTCAGCATCCCCGACGCCCGCCCCATGACCAACAACGGCTACAAGGTGGTAATGGCAAACAACCTGGTAAAGCAGGGGGGGTGGCCCGGCTCTTGGCCGGGTGAGACGGCGGGCGGGGTTTATTACGGGTTCGCAAACAGCACCGGCCCCCCACACCGCAAACGGTTTCCAAAATCCTGCCTGTCCCTTGTACTGGCATATAATGACAACTGGACCAAGGGGAATGGCAATCTATGACATCAACTGACCTGTTGCCGGTCACCATAACTATAATCGGAGTCGGCATAGCCTTGGCCGGCTTTATGTTCACGGTTATGCTGGTGTTCTTCCGGATGTTGAGCCAACGCATTGCCGATTCCGAAGCTCGGTTGACCCAACGCATTGACGCTATGGGCCAGCGCATTGACGCTATGGGCCAACGCATTGACGCTATGGAAATCCGGATGCAACGGCTGGAGCAAGAAACAGCCGAGGTTAAGGGTATGTTGAATGTTATCCGGGATGCCCTGCCGCTCCGAGTTGGCAACTGACCGTGCTGCAAGCCATAGCAGCGAGGTTTATACCGAGGATTCCGGGGGTTTTACTGGCCGGGTTACTGACTCTAGTCGCAGTCTTTGCCTTGGGCTGCCAGCAGGAACAGCTTCCAGTACGAGTAACGGCCACGCCAAACATCCCGGCGACGATTGCCGCCTTGGCGCAAGCAACTACGGCTACTCCTCTGCCAACGGCAACGGCAACCCCAACTCCGACGGCCACGCCTGCCCCCACTGCCACGCTCACCCCGATACCCGAACCAACGCCGACACCCACCTTGGTGCCTACTGCCACGCCTTTGCCCACGGCGACCCCCACGCCTACCCCTGCCCCCACTGCGACGCCCCGACCCACCAGCACACCGGCACCAACAGCCACGCTGCTACCGCCGTTGAAGTACGACCGTTCATTGTTGCTATTTGGCCCGAAAGACGGGACCCTGACCCATGTTCCGGAGGATGATTCCTTGCAAATCTTCCGCGGCCCGGCAACCGGCGAGGATGTTTTGGTGGAAGCCACCTTCTTTAATCCCTACTCTGCTGTCAGCAAATACTGGGAGCACGGCTTTCTGCTGAAGGATGGCAGGTGGAATTCTCAATACTGGGTAAGCATCGATAGCAACGGAGACTGGCTCTATTTTCATCGGTTGGGAAGCAGTGAAGCTATTGGCCGAGTATCCCAACAGTCTTCCCATATAAATTGGAAGCCGGGCGGCAAGAACCTTCTTCAAATAGCCATGATAGACGACGTGGGCTATGTCTATATCAACGGCGTACTCCAAGGCCGGATGGAATTGGATGCTGATACCGGGGGAAATGGAATCACTATTTTCGTTGACGATGAACACGCCGGCGAAACCCGGTTTGAAGATTTCACCGTCTGGAAATGGGACTCGGCCCTGGTCGGTCACTTCCCCGATACGGACCCGGGCTTCATGCCCACTCCCACGCCTATGTTGGGGCAAGTCCACGACCCGGCCGTAAGTTTCAGAGAACTGCGGGGGGAACGAGAGTTGCGGCGCGAGATGCCGGAGCGGTGGCAGTTAATTTGGGAACTACCCTGGATATCCGACGGCTTGGTCTTCTCAGAAGAGGCGGCGGCCCAGGGGTTGATTTACCTGACCCTGGAAGGCGGAGACTACTTCCCCAAGTTTATGGAGCTACCCTGGGTAATTGAGGGCAGGAACAAGCCGGCCATGGAAGCCTTGGGCGGTTTGGCGGGCTACTACCCTGAGGAGTTTAAGAAGGTCATCAACCACCCCACCATCCGCGATGGCATAACCGACGAAGAGGCTAAAATCGTCGCCACACTTAATGATGCAGCCGCGTATAATCCGGACCTTGTGGAGACCCTGCTGGACCCGGAGAAGGTTACCTCTGAGGAAAGGGCCATTGACCTGCCCCTGGCCGGTCAGGTTCTGCTCACCATCATCCGCACCCGACCGGGCGCGGCGGCTACCATGGATTTGCTGGAGACCGCCGTCCGAACCGTTGAAGGGTATATGTCCTTGCCCCTCCTCCGGCAACAGGCAATCTATTTTTTCGGGGATGCAGTGCTGCCGACATACGATGGCCATAATTCCTGGAGTATCATAGTCAGCCTGCCCGGGCTTGACCGCGACAACTATGACCCGGAGTCGGCTCTCAACCACTTTGCCCACGAATTAGCTCACTACTATTGGCGCGCCAGTGAAGCCTGGATAAGTGAAGGGGGAGCCATGTTCATTGAAGCGATACAGAACAATGCCAGCACCGGCTGGCCGCTTCACCCGCAAAATGGACCATGCCCCTATGCTGACAGCATCGCCGAGTTGGAAAGGTTGGACCCGGAGCAGAGGGCGGACTCTGCCTATTCCTGCAATTACTCCCTGGGCGAGCGTCTGTTCCACGACCTGTACCGGGTCCTGGGCGACACGGCGTTCCAGTCGGGGTTTAGCCGGCTCTATCTGCTCCGCCTGGCCGACGACCCGGACGATGACTGCGAAGGAATCTACCTGGGCATCTGCCACGTGGCAGCCGCGTTCAAGGCCGATGCCTCGGAAGAAGCGGCGGCAAAGGTGGACCAGGTGATTGCCTGCTGGTACGAGGGCGACAAGACCGCCTGCCCGGACACCGGCCCGGCAGACCCTCTTACTCCGGTGCTGGGGCCGATGTCGGGAGCAATTCCGCACCAACCGAATGATGGTTATTTGGAGTTGTCTGACAGCTTCAACAATAGCGGTGATGTAATGATTGAGGTGACCTTCGAGAACCCCTATGCGCCCAACGAATCGCACTGGGAGTACGGCTTGTATTTGAGAAGTTCAGCCGGCAGCTCTCACCGCGTTTATGTTAACAGTTGGAGGGACTGGCGCCATTCGTACTATAACGCCGAGGAAGACAGGCACGGTGGCGGCAGAGAAGACGATGCTCCAGGTATTGACGTTTCTGCCGGTGGCGAGAACCACCTTCGTCTCATTGTGATTGAGGATACCGGCATACTTTACATTAATGACCGGCTTGAGGGATATATCAACTTTAACTTGGGCAACATACCCGCCCCGGACCAGATTAGCCTCATCATACGAGACAAAGGCCGAGGCCTAAACTTCAAGGAAGGCGACGTAACTCGCTACCGCGACTTCACCATTTGGAAGTGGCACCCGGCCTTGTTTGAGTTGCCGAAGGACGATTAAGCCGATTTTATAATTAAGAATTAACCTGAGTTCGGGATAAGGGATGTCTCCCAAAGAAAGAACGGTTATTCTTTCCGGTAGCGAAAACCAAGGAGGCATCCCCGATGAGTTTACTCAAGCTGTTCTGCGCTGTCGATGATTTCTGGAAAGCTTTCCAACCGCATTGGCATCGAGTCACACTGGAGCGGAACGGGGGGCGGAAAGTTCGAGCGACCCAGTTATCCCCCAGTGAAATCATGACGATTCTGATTCACTTTCACCAGTCCCACTACCGCACCTACAAAGCCTACTATACCGAGTATGTCCTGATGCACCGCTGGGCTGAATTCCCCGCACCGATTGGGACTATTGGACCCAAGAATCGGTAGCGGCAAATGCGCCGCACATCACTAACCAGGTTATCCCCCTGGGCGAGCTAAAGATTATGGACCTGATTGACGACGACTACCGCATAACCGATGAAATTACAACGGTAGCGACGCCCGGACACACGCCGGGGCACATTTCCATTGTTATTGCTTCACAAGGAGAACGGGGTTATATTCTGGGAGACGTAGCCCACACCCCGGCCCAAGCTCACTATACCGATTGGAATCCCATTGTCGATATCTACCCGGAGCAGTCCCGGGGCACTCGTCACCGAGTACTGGATATGCTGGAATCCGAAGGTATTCTGGTGTCTGCCGGGCATTTCCCCGACCCGGGATTTGGCCGGTTCATACGCGGCGGCGACCGACGCCAGTAGCAAGGAGTGTGACCGGCCCAGTTGGCCTTCCAACCCCTGAACCCGGAAGGGCTTAAAGTAGTTTCAGTAATACTAATCTAGCGACAAGGAGACGGCATGATTTACGAGGTTCGCACCTACAATTTGAAGCCGGGCACAGTAGCCCAGTTCGAGGAAAGTTTTGCCGAGGCGATCCCGCATCGGGCCAAGTATTCCCCGTTGGCCGCTTTTTGGCATACGGATATCGGACCGCTTAACCAGGTAATCCACGTCTGGCCCTACGAAAGTCTGGAAGAACGTGACCAAATTCGCGCCGAAGCCAGCAAAGACCCCAATTGGCCGCCCCACGACTTAAGCATGATTCAAGAAATGCAATCGGAAATCTGGAATCCGGCTCCCTTCATGCGGCCAATGGGCGGCGACCAAGCCCTGGGCAGCATCTATGAAATGCGTATTTATACCTACCTGCCAGGGTCAATCCCGGAACTGCTCCAACGATGGGAAAAGGCCCTGCCCTACCGGGAAGGGTTCTCTCCCTGCGTCGCCGCGATGCACACCGAGTTTGGCGCGCTCAACCGTTGGATGCACATCTGGCCGTACAAGGACTTGAACCAGCGGGAAGAGGTTCGGAAGGCCGCCGGCGGAACCCCCAATTGGCCCTCCGGCGCGCCCGGTCGTATTCGGCAAGAGAACAAAATCCTGATCCCCGCGTCCTTCTCCCCAATGCACTAGGCTGCTACCAGGGAAACTACGGGAAATTGGGCCTTCTCTCGGCGGGAAGGCCCTTTTCTCGCCATTTTTCGGTGAAGGCTATATTGCATCTCGCCAGGACCGGCAGCCCACACCCATGAACCGCGCCTTCAATCTGGCCGGCGACTAAATTAAGGTTTTTTGATTATCAAGGAAAGCCCGCTCATTATGAGCCTTTCGAGCCACTAACCGGCCTTGAGACGAACTCAGAGCGAACCGGAATACACCTCAACCGGGACCTGCGAAAGACCCAGAGGGCCAAATTGACGTTGGCCGAGTCTTACTCTAAACTCGACCTTGGTACAATCTCCAAACGGGCCGCCCGAAACGGTAACCTGGCTGGTTTCAGGCAAGCCGCGGTTTCTCAAGTCACAGCCCCTTCACCTGCGCCTGGCCTTGTTGCCCGGGATCGGAGGGTACAACCTTGGCAAGCCACCATCGGGAGTCTTTGGGCAATTAACGGCCGTGAAAGGGTTTTGCGTTCACCAGTGCAAATCACCGACCTGCTTACATCCCGGGGGCCTTACGTTTGCGGCGGAAGCAGCGAATCATTAGAAACCCCCGCTTTCGTTTATGATGAGGCCGCCGTCAGTCAATTGCTCCGTTTTGGGGAGTTGATACGCGTTCGCGCTGATTGCCGGGTACTGTTCTCCCTGAAACCCTTTTCCTTTTTGGACCTGCTGGAGCACATGGCCCCGTCACTGGATGGATTCGCCGTAAGTTCCCTGTTTGAGGCCCGATTGGCCCGCTCCGTTATCGGCGGCCCGAATCCAGGCCGGGGCACACTTCACCTAACCACACCCGGCATCCGGCCCAATGAAGTGAAGGCTATAGGAGAATTGTGCGATTACGTGTCCTTCAACTCCTTGAGCCAATGGGACCGCCACCGGGAAGGTCTCGGCAGAAACGTCAGTTCCGGTTTGCGAGTGAATCCGAGACTGTCTTTCTTGGACGACGAGCGGTATGATCCTTGCCGCCCCGACTCGAAACTTGGGGCGCCCATGGAGGAAGTTGCGAGCTTGATGAAACGCGACGCCGCCCGACTTGACGGAATAGAAGGGCTGCAAGTTCACACCAACTGCGAGTCAACCGATTTCAACGAATTGGCAGAAACGGTGAACCGCTTGAACTCAGAAATAGGAGGGCTGCTGCATCAAGTCAAGTGGATTAATCTGGGAGGCGGGTATCTATTCGACGATTCGGTGGATTTAGCTCCTTTGTTCAGTACGATTGAATTTCTGAAATCCGCCCACAACCTGGAAGTTTTTATTGAACCCGGAGCGGCATTTATTCGTTCCGCCGGTTACATCGTTTCTACGGTCTTGGACCTTTTTGCCAACGGGGCAAAGAACATCGCCATCCTGGACACAACGATAAATCATATGCCCGAAGTGTTTGAGTATGATTTTGAGCCGGACATCCTGGGACACGACGATGGGGCTCAATGGGAATATCTCCTGGCCGGCTGCACTTGCCTGGCCGGCGACCTGTTTGGCGAGTACCGTTTTCACCGGCCCCTGGCAGTGGGCGACAAAGTGATCTTTTGCAACGCCGGGGCCTATACAATGACCAAGGCCCATATGTTTAACGGAATTAATCTCCCGTCAATTTATGCCCTGACCAAAGAGGGTAACCTGGTATTGAAAAAGCGGTTCACCTACGACGAATTCGCCGCACGCTGGGGAGCTTATGCCGGCAACCCTGGCTGAGCGCGATTTGCACATCCCCCTATCTCCCAGAGGCCCCCTTTCCAATGGTCGCAACCTTCTGGAGGATTTGGGCCGCGCCGTCGAAACGCAACTATTAGCCGGTGAAACCCCAATCCGCTTCGCCGTAACCGCGTCGTCGGAAACGGAGTACCGCTGCGAGGCTGGACTATTGGCCGGCCTGGAACGCAAGTGGCCGACGCCCTTGTTCCAATTTGTCCGCCGTCCGGTAATTAACTCCCAGAGTTTCAACGCCGTGTTGTTGGTTCCAACAGGCATTGGAGCCGAAATCGGGGGTCACGCCGGGGACGCTTCGCCGGTGGCCGGCCTGCTTTCGGCGGTTTGCGACACACTGATTACCCACCCCAACGTGGTCAACGCCTCGGATATTATCGAACTACCGGGAAACGCCCTGTATGTGGAGGGCAGCGTCATATCTCGATTGCTGATGGGCAGCCTGGGCTTACAGCGGACGCGCAACAATCGTCTTTTGGTGGTTTTGGGCCACCACCAGGACGAACTTTTCATTAACGCCGCCATTAACTCGGTTAACGCTGCCAGGGCAACCTACGGGCTGACCGTCCCCCGAATTGTCCAATTGGGCGACGGATTCGAGATGGAATCGCTGTACACCGAGTCGGGGCGGGCCGCCGGTCAGGTGCGGGAACTAAATAGCCTGTTTGCGGCGCTGGATGACTACCGGACCGAATACGATGCGGTAGCTATTACCTCGCAGATTATCGTGCCGCCGGGCTACCATTCCGACTATTTCGACAGCCAGGGAGAAATGGTTAATCCCTGGGGCGGCGTCGAAGCAATGTTGACCCACGCCGTTTCCGGGCTCTACGGGGTCCCGTCTGCCCATTCGCCAATGCTGGAAACTCAAGAGATTGCCAACGCCGACCCCGGAATTGTTGACCCGCGCATGGCCGCCGAAGCGGTATCCCTGGCCCTGCTGCAATGTATCCTGAAGGGCTTGCAGCGAAGTCCCCAAATAGTTACCGACGCCGGAGCAATGCAACACCACAGTGTGCTGACCGCCGCCGACATTTCCTGCTTGGTGATACCGGACGGCTGTATCGGCCTGCCTACGCTGGCGGCTTTGGAGCAGGGTATTACGGTAATAGCGGTGCGGGAAAACAAGAACCTGATGCGCAATGATCTGACCGCTCTACCCTGGGCTGCCGGGCAATTACACCTGGTTGAAAACTACTGGGAAGCGGCGGGAGTGATGGCAGCGCTGCAAGCCGGTATCGACCCCTCTGCCGTCCGCCGCCCAATTTGGCCTTCGGCAGTGGAGCGGCACGTCTAGATACCGCGTGACTACGCTGAACTGACCGGTGACCGGTCCACAACCAGACACCCACGAGATGCAAAAGGGGACAATTTCTCGTCCCCAGATTCCTTGCCAGTACCCCAACCGTTGCGCCTAGCAGCCTGACGGCAGCCGTGAAACCCAATGAAGCGTATTAGCCCGGCAACAGACCGTCGCCAATGAAAATATGCTCTGCCTCCTCCAGGGTCAGGTCGGCTTCCGGCAGTATCAGGTCCGACTCAACCAGTTCATCCACCGGAACCTCGGTACCCTTTTCCCGGACCAAGTCCAGCATCGCCTTGAGCAACCGGTTAAAACTCTCCCGGTCTTCGGACTCTACCGCTTCCACCATTTGGTTATCAATCTCGTTAAGCTCGTCAATCTGCGCGCCGGGGAGATTAAACTGGCCTTCACTGAGTATGCGAACAATCATTACTAACCCTCCGGAGCCTAGTTAGGATCGGAGGAACGCTGCCTCCGAAGAGCGGACAATTCGTCATCCACGGTATCTTGCCCGGCCGGGAGCAACTTGGGGTCGGTTCCGGCGGGCAGGCTGACGCCTTTGAGGGCGGCCAACTCGGCCTCGATGCTATGGGAAGAGCTAATCTGGGCCAACTCTCTCTCGATGTCGTCTCTCGGGCCGGTCATGTCGTCCAGTACCCCGGTGGCGACCAGTTCGTCGATGGCCCCAGCTTTGGCCCGCATCTGGTCAGTCTTGTTTTCCGCCCGCTCCACCGCCAACGAAATGTCTCCCATCTCTTCTGATATTCCGGACAGGGCAGCGCCGATACGAACCTGGGCCTGGGCGGCGCTGTATTGAGCCTTGATGATTTCCTTCTTATTCCGAAAAGCGTCAACTTTGGCTTGAAGACGCCTTTCTGCCAGAGTCAGCTTTTCTTGCTCCATCTCCATCCCGGCTATCTGCTCATCCAGCCCCTGTAGTTCGATAACGGCATTTTGCTTGCGCTGTAAAGCCAGCCGAGCCAGGTCTTCACGGTCGGCGTCCAGAGCTTGGCGGGCCTGCCGTTCCAGGCGGGCGACGTTCTCTTGAACTTTGCTGGCCTGCTGTTGAATGCGCCGCTTGGCGGTCACCATTTCCACCACGCCGCGCTTGACGTTTTGCAGCATTTCCAACTGCTTTTCGTAGGAGTAATCCAGTGTTTCCCCCGGATCTTCTGCCGAGTCAAGGATTCGGTTCATCTTCGATTTAACGATGGTGGACATCCTGGAAAACATTCCCATGTCGATTACCTCCGTTTCGTTTCTGGTCTCTGATTTCGCCCGGCCCTTTCCTACCATGCCAATGGGCGAGGCATCGCCTTCCACCCATATCGGGCGCCGCCGGGACCGCCAAGGTCAGAATCTATTTTTCTTGCCAAAGACTGCCATTCCGCCGATGACAAGAGCAACTAATATACAGACTACTCCCAGAACTCGGAGCAAGAAATCCAGGATGCCGATCACCAACAGCGCCCCTAGAATTAGTAAGAATATGGCGATTACCACACCGCCCGCAGTTCCCATCCGATTCATTTGGTTCTCCAAAACTCAGGTTATCTGACTACACCGCAACTGAACCGATGCAGACCAGAATAGAACTATGTGCTATCCCGTTTGAGATATACGACGCCGGACTGACTACGCTGCTAGCCGAAACGACGCTCAGCCTGGGCGCTGCCAGCACGACAATAGCTGAAATCGTGGGACATCCTACCCAAAATAGCGCCAGGTACCGAACGACAGCTACTTTCTCACCGCTAATTTAACCATACCTTGGCCGGACAGCAGGGTCAAGGGTTGAGCGTCCCGCGAAGAGTCTTTTGAAATCCAAATTCAACTGAATCCTCTTTCATTTTAAGCTTGTCGAAGGGCGGGTTTGTGGTTCCACAGCCTCACCGTGAGCGGATCTGCCACGATGCGGTTTCACCATGAGCGGCTTTTCATTAATGGGCTTTTCGTTAAAGGTCGAAAAGGCCTGCGCCTCGCGAGATTCGAAAGACGGTCTAACCGCCGGTCGGGCTTAGGAAGTTTTAAACTTATACGTCGTGCCATTATTACCTTTAACCGTGCTATCATTAGGGGAGACGGAACCTGTTTCTCCCGGCATACTATCAACTGGGGGCGTTCCCACATTTGCCCGATTGTCGGCAGCCGGAATCGGGCGCCGGAATCGGGTGCCGGAAACCATCGTCTACATCTGGCATCGGAGGGGCATATACCAAGATGATGCGGTCATTATTTGGAAGGGGCAAGAAGAAGCCGGAGCCCCGCGGCCAATCGGCCGGAGAAAGCATCCGCGACGCCCGGGTTGGCGACGTGGTGGTGGTCCAGGGTTTGGACCTGGATTATGACGAGGTTTATTTTCTAGTCGAGAATGTGCACCGCTACGGGGGCAACGGGATTATCTGGTATGAACTGGTCCTGGCCGACGCTGAAAAAAAGGTCTGGCTGGAGTGGGTTGACGACAGTGGAGAACTTTACGTCACCGCTACGGACGACCGGACGCCGGTAGCGCCGAGCGCCATAGGGTTGACTGACGCCGACTTGATGACCCTGGACGAAGAACATTCCATTGCCAATTATGTCACCGTAGATGGAGTACAATACTTCTACCGCAACAGTTTTGAGGCTTTTTACTTCAAAGATAACCAGGCGGTCGGAGAAGGATTCTACCTTTGGGATTTACTTTCCGAAGACGGCCGGCGGACACTGTCGGTGTCCAAGTTTGAAGGTACGCCTTTTGAGGCCCATTTTAGCGAGTCGCTCTCCCCCGACGACATCATCCTTTACCCGGGGGAACGGCTTGAGCGAAGGAATCGGTGAATGTGATGGCAGAAGCCTTCTTGAACACGTTAACTTTTTTTCCCCGGGGTCTGGTGTACGTGGTCCTCGGCCTGGTCGTTCTCGCCCTGGCCAAACTGGCCCGCGACGTGGTGACCCGGCACCGGCTGGACGAGGAGATTGTAGATAAGAAGAACCTGGCCGTAGCTTTGCGCCTGGCGGGGTACTTGCTGGGCGTAATCCTGGTGTTTCTTGGGGCGATATACCAGCCCTTTGCGCTGGTGGTAAGCGACGCAGGACTGGGCTTTAACCGGGAATTTGGAATTGACGTGCTTCGGGTCTTCTTGTATTCGCTGGCCGGCATCGTAGCGCTTAACCTGGTTCGGCTAATAATGGACCGGTTGGTGCTGTACAAGTTCAACGTAGAGAAAGAAATAGTCGAAGAACAGAACGTGGGAACCGGGGCCGCGGAATTTGGCTTGAACGTTGCTGCCGGACTGGTGATTGCCGGAGCGATTGCCGGCGGAGGCGGCGGCCCGGACACCACCCTGGCCTTTTTCGGCATGGGATTGGTAGTCCTGATCGTATTTGTGCTGTTCTATGAGTTTACTACGCCTTTCGATATCCACGAAGAGATTGAAAAGGGTAACCCGGCCGTGGGCATCGCTCTGGGGGGCAACCTGATTGCCATAGGGTTGGTCACGCTGAAGGCCCTGTCTGGGGACTTTATCGGCTGGCAGCAGGGGATAGCCGAGTTCATAGTCTTCGCAGTTATCGGCTTTGTACTGCTCTACGTGCTTCGGCTGATTGTTGACCTTATTCTTCTGCCGAAAACCAAGGTGTCTAACGAGCTTGCCGCCGGCCAGAATGTCGGTGTAGCTGTCATCGAAAGCACGGTTGTAATCAGTTCGGCTCTAATCCTGTTCTTTGCCATTTAGTACAAAAAATCGACGCGATCCTGAACTTCCGGGAAAATTGGCGGGACAACAAAGGGGGCGGTACTGAATCGTACCGCCCTTTTCCTAAGTTGGGTGACGCCGTATAAACGAATGCAAGAATCAAAGGGGAAGAAGTGCGCGGCCAGAGACAAGGCAGGGCCGAGACAGCCGCGGCCAACTAACGGACGGAAGGACTACAAAGCCCGTAACCGCCTGGCTATTTCCGCTTGAGACCATTCTTCCCGTTCAGATTCGGCGCGTTCTTCGGCATACGCGTAACCGTCTTCTATAATGGCCTGGAGCAGCTCTTCCGGGGCCTGGCACCGGTCCACCACCGGCTCAAGTATTTGGTCGAAAAAGTCCGGATCACCGATTAATTCCGGCCAGGTCAACTTTAGCTCATCCAGCGTTCCGTCGTAGAGGCGGAGCAGAAATACCGTACGTACCGGGTCCAGTCCTTCGGCAATAAACACCTGCACCCGCAAGTCATCACCATAACCGGTATCAAATTCCGCCGAATCGGTATCCGGGTCCCATAGCACATCTTTGAAGACATCGAACCGGTCAATACAGGCCTCAGTCTCCGACAGCAGCGCGCCGATAAAGCGGCGTCCGGTGGGTGTAATTTCCAATGGGCCGAGTTCGTCGGAGTTGGTCGCGCCGGAGCCGAAATCGCCTGAATGACCGAGGAATTGGCGAAGACGCAAATCCTCGACTATCAAGTTCAGGGTATCCCCCTCTATTGGGCAATCCCTTTCTTCCGGTGGCAAGAGTCGGTACTCGTGCTTGTCCAGAAAGTAAAGCAAGGTACACGACCGTAGCCATCCCAACAGCTCTTCCGGCCCCTCCCCATATCCCTGCTTCTCGGCATATTCCAAGGCCCGGTACTCCGGGACCAGCACCAAGTCGAGGCCGAAACAACCGGGCACACCCTGGTGAATGTTCGAAGGTGGCTCAAGGTATTCTTCTATCGCGTCAAAGAGTTCCGCCGGGCGCTCCCCGCCGACTGCCAAATTAAGGCGGCACAACCCCCGGCGATGTTGCTCGATAATCGGCAGCAGCAGGTCATAAATATCCGGCAAGTCCGGGTTTTCCTGGACATCCAGCGTCCTCTCAACTGCCTCCTGAGCCGATTCATACTCCGGGAACACTGCATTCAAAAGCTGCGCGAAAGTGGTGCGGGAGTGTTCCACCCGAAAGACCAATTGGAGGGCGGCATCCGGCGGGGCGCCCCGCAAAGCGATCGACAACGCAATGTCGGCATTGTCCTTATTTTTTTGCGCCATCAAGCAACTCGACCAAAGGAAGTTTTTTGGTCCCGTCTCACAGCAAGCCGGTTGAACCGGCGGGACCCTGCGGGATGCCCACTATTCCCACACCGCAATCAAAGAAAAGGCAGCTATAGTAAACCCGGCTATCCCTGCCGGCGACCCCTCAGTTGAACTCTTCCACCACCGCCCGAAAAGCCGCCGCCGCTGCTCCGGGAGACCGCGGAGCCTTTACCGCCACGGGAGATGGCGCTGCTCGACTTAAAGGCGCCGGTAGATCTCTGGGTCTGCTGGTAAGTCTGCCTTCCCGAGCTGATGTTTCGCGAAGACTGCTGGTAACGGGAACCGGAAAACCCCTGCTGTCTGGTGGCATATTGGCTATTTCTGGATACTTGGGAAGAGTACCCGCTGGACTGGCGGTAGTTACCCCGCTGTTGTCGAATGGACGACCCCCGGTTTATTGGCGTGTGATAAAAGTAGGGTCCCCGGTTGAAACTGCTAATGAGAAGATACGTAAACAGGAAATCCCCGGCCCCAAATTGGCTGCGATAATAGCCGTTGGAATGGTGTCCCTGCATATCGTACTCTTCATTTTCCTTGACGATGGAGAAGAGCAGTTCGTCCTGGGAATCATTGATATCGTTGTTGCCATTCAGGTCTTCCCAACCTTCCAAAGTCAGCCGGTCGCCGTCCTGCAGAGAGCGAATGAGGACGATGCCGTCACCCTCATAGATTTCATTGACCCGCTTTTCAAATTCGGTCGCGCTTTTGGAAGACTTGAACGCCCCCTGAACGTCGTCCAGGTTAATCCGACCTGCTGCGCCATCAGTTGCCGCCCAGTCTTCGTAAGACGGGCCGCTGCTACATGCGGCGATCAGCGGCGATCCGGCTACCAGACCTCCGGAAAGGATTGCCATGCTTAACTTGCGAATTTTCGGCGCCATTGTGACCTCCTTGAATCGGCCAACCCGTTTGAGGAATTCCGTAGGTATTAATCTACTTCAGCCATTGGTGATGTGTTTACCGAACCGCACCCATCTTGGGCCGATGGCTTAGCTGTCTTCTACCTATATTGCCGTCTTCTTTGTTCCCGGCGTTTGCCCCTAAACCGCACCTGTCCGCCGCCGCCATTAAAATCACCCTCAGACTCTAATTCAGATATGGGACAGTTAGTTTGGTAAAGGTGGCAAGTGACCTTGCGGGCTCGGGCAAAAACACTAGATTCATCGAATGAACCGGTTGCTTTAACCGCTTCTAGGTAGGTCTGGCGGGCGGCGCCGATGTTGACCCCGGCTTCCCGGTACCGGTCCCCGAATATTGACTCTTGGGCTTCGGCGAAGACGCGGTTCACCTCCAGCTGCTCGGCGTACCGGTCACTATCTCGGAACAAGGTACGTTCAACGTAAAATTCACCCCAAAGATTTGGAGGAGTACGGTAAAGGTCCCGAGCCCTGGGGGAGCCGCTCATTACCCAAAGGGTGAACACTGAGTCCTCGGCGATGTAATTCTTGAATGCGCCAATGAATTCCGGAGATAAAGGTTCGCTCAACGGCTTCGTGAAGGAAGAGTTCAAACTATCTTGCCCCTCGACAATGATGCCATCGCCGTTCTGGTCCTTCCAGTTCTCCACCTTCACAAGGTTCTCGCCCTGCTCACCTTCGGTAAAGTAAGCGCGAACTATGACCGATTTGTCCTCGTCCGGCTCCCCCAAACCAAAACGGCTCCTGTAATAGCCGTTGGCGAGGTGACCAATCAGAAAGTATTCGTTCTTCTCTTCATTTATAATGAAGAGTCCTTCGTCCGTTGATCTATCAATACGGCCGTCGAAATCCAGGTCTTCCCAGCCCTCCAGCCTAAATCGCCTTACTTCCTCATCTCCAATAATATGGTAGACGCGAAACACGACAACACCGTCGCCTTCGTAGATTTCGTTAACCCGCGTCTCGAAGTCTTTGGCGTTCCCGAAGTCCCAGGAAGCCTTGAACGCCTCCTCAACAGCTTGCAGGTTAATCCGGCCGGTCGCTCCGTCGGTGGCCTTCCATTCCTCGAAGCGCTTCTCGTCACTGGCGCCGATGAAAGGGATGCTGCTGCAAGCGGCAATGAGGGGCGAACCGGCCACCATGCCTCCTCCCAGCATTGCCATGCTCAACTTACGAAATCTTGAAGCCATTTCAACTCCTTAGCCCGCCTCACCCAGGGTACCTTGGTCATTCCTGCTGCATTAGCTTTTCCAGTTTGGTATTGCCCTGCAAACGGATTTACAATGACCGGCTTCGTCCCTAATTGCCAAACACCGGCCTTCGGTTAGCTTAGCAACTTCGCCACGCTCTTATCTAATTCTACCGCCTTTTCGCGCTGAGGACTAACTGTATTTAGCCGGTCTAAAGGAAAGGTCAATAAGCGGGACAGGAATAAGTCGTCCTTCTCCTCTTGAAATCTTTGCCACTCGTCGGAGGCGTGGATGATATAGTCGGCTACGGCGGACTTATGCCCATAATTGCCCAGGCGGGAACTGACGGTGAGCGACCGCAGACCGGCGCAATAGTCCTTCCACAACTCGTCACCGGTCTGTAAGAGCAGCAATCGGACCAGATTGGCAAACTTGTCCGCGCCCACTTGGGACTGTATCGACTCCAGGCGCTCCATCATCAGCCGCTTCAACTGGGCAGGCAAGGAATCCAGGGCAGCAGACCTGAGGGACGCTCCATCCAGGCCAAACCATCGATCAAGCTCAGCTAACAGGCCGGCGAAACGGCGACCATAATCGGCCCCGTCCCCGCCGGGAAAGCGCCGCTCAACGACGCGTAACGCCGCACCCCCCGCAAGCGCCGCGCAGTATTCAAAACAAGATTGTCCGCTTGTTTCAAAGGATATATCGCCAGCCATTGAGTGACACCGTGTCGCATAATACGCCTCGGTGTGTGCGTCAGATACGGCGGCGTAATCCAAAATCACGCTGCGTTGCACCGCCGCTTCCCGTTCGACCGCTTCCTGGCGCCGGAGAAGGAACTTCTCCACCGAGGGACCTTCAAAATAGACCCTACCCGCGGCGTCGGTCTTGCGGCGCTCCACCCGGACCGGCGGACGACTTCCCCGGTGGACCAGGAGCCGGTCTTCCCACGACAACAGGAAGCGGGTACTGCCAAACTGTCCTTGCCTCCCGCTCCGGCCCTTGAGTTGTAATGCAACCCGGGGAGACTCATTGAATTCGGAACCGATGACACAGAGTCCCAAGCCGAACTCCAAAGCATCACCGCTATCAATAAAGAGTCGCTCACCTTTCGGCAAGCCCGGCGAACCGGCGGGCGTAATCACCAACTCCTCCCGCTTGCCCGGTCGCCGCCGGATAAAGCGGAATGTTCCAGAGTCCCTCAGTGCCTCGGCCAGGATGTCAGCTTCCCCTTCAGTGTAGCAAGTGACCACGACGGAGCCTCCCCGGTCAAGGCGGTCTTGAATCAAAGCCAGGTATCGGTCGAGAATGCGCCGGTCCAGGTCGGGTTCAAGAATTATGTCCGTTCCGCGACCGGCCATGTTAGTTGCGACGGTAACCGCGCCAAAGGAGCCCGCTTCCCTAATAATATCCGCTTCATCATGGCCGGTAACTGCATTGAGCAACCGGGAACCTATACCTTCCCGCAAAAGTCGCTGGTGCAGTTCTTCCGACTGTTCGACCGTTTGAACACCGACCAATACCGGCCTTCCGGTCCAACTGCACATTCGCACCAAATCGGCGATGGCAGCCAGTTTGTCCTCGCGGGTTTCATACACCCGGCTCGGCAAGTCCTGCCGCAAGGCGGGCCTGACCGTGGGAACCGACACAACATCCCGGGAGTACATACTCTTGAACTCGTCAATAGCGGCGTTGGCGGTGCCGGTCATTCCGGCCAGCCATTGGTAGCGGTTGGCGAATCCCTGCACCGAGATCTGAGCCAGGGCCTCACAGTCCGGATTCACGGTAACCGATTCCTTGGCTTCCAGGGCCGGGTGCAGGCCTTCCTGGTAGCGACTGTCCGGTAAGGGGCGGCCGGTATAACGGTCAATCAATACCACGGCATCTTCGGCCACCACATAGTCCGAGTCCTTCTCAAGCAACAAGTAGGCCCGCAGCAACTGGTACACTTGATTCCCCAGGCTGACCCGAAGAGCGCGCTTACGTAATAAATTGGAGCCGGTAGTTGCTGGAAAGTCATCTGCCGGTTCTTGCTTCAAACCCGATGTCTGACCCGACACGGGCCCAAGTTCATCATAGAAAGCCCCCAGACGGCTCACCAGGAACTCAACTCCCCTCGCCGTGAGGGTCACGAATCGCTTATCCCGGTCAACCAGGTAGTACAGGTCTCCGGTTTGAGTTTCATCGGCATAGTCCGAGCCGTCCGGGTACACCGTCGCGACGGCATTTCGGTAGGAGCGCGGGTCTGCCGCAACCAGCCGCAGCAAATTCTCATTGTCCGGGTCGGCAAGCAACGCCCGCCCCAAGTACGCCGCATAGGCTTTGCTGCCCGGCGTTTCCTCCAAAAGCTGGTCTCGGCAATCTTGGGCAACTTTTGCCTGGAGGCTAATCAAGTCGGCCACCGCTCTATTTGCGCGGTTAAAGGCCCGACGATTTATTAGCGGCTCGCCGGCAATTATCAAAGGAGTGCGCGCTTCGTCCACCAATGCCTGGTCGGCCTCATCAACTATCGCTGCTTGAAGCGGGCCTTGAACTTGCTCGGCTGGCGACATTTTAAGATTGTCCCGCAGGAAATCGAAACCAAACTCCCGCATCGTCCCATAGACGATCTGCTTGCCATAGGCATACCGCCGTTCGTCGTCGCCCATATAACCGAGGAGGGAACCTACCGTGAAGCCAAGGGACTGGTAAACCGGAGCCAGCAAGCCGGAATCCCGGGCGGCCAGGTAATCATTGGCGGTCAAGACATGCACCGAGCGGCCCATCAGCGCCTGCATCACGGCAGGAAAGACGGCGGCCACGGTTTTACCCTCCCCGGCGCTCATCTCGACAATTTTGCCCTGGAACAAATACAACCCGGCAAGTATTTGCTCGTCGGTTGCCTGAAATTGGAACAGCTTATTATTATCCTTGCGCGCCAACGCCTGGTAGAAATCCGCTGACAAGAGAACGTCCCACCGGTATAGTCCCCGGCGCGGGTCCTGCAGTTGACGAATAATATTGACGATAACTTGCTCGTCGTCGTCCAGAACGTTTGCCTCCGGCGACTGCAACGTCTTTAACGGCGCCACCGATGGCCTATCCCGCCGCTCCACACCGCCATTCGTCCAGTGTTCCCCGCCGTCCAAGTCAGTTGCCGGCGAGGTCGGGGGCTTTTGGTCGGATTGGGCCACTCGAAAATACACTTCCAGGTTTTGGCGGTCAAAGGAGGGATCAAAAAAACGCCAGGCCCCCAGGCGGCGGCGGATGGTTTCGTCGGTGATGGCAAATACTTCCGCCAGCCGATTCTCAGTGTCTTCAAGCCGCGACTGCACCCTTATGTAGCTGATGGCCTCCCGCAAGTCTGAATCGGAATAATTTCCCAGGTCAAGGGCGGCGTGACAGTCCCTAACCTGTCTCAAAAATGAATGTTCCGCTTTGGCTAGTCCCCGGCCGGTACCGGCTGTCAGACTGCCAATAGCTCCAGGTGGGATTGGCGCTTTAGAAGCAATGGAAGTGATGGAAGTGATGGAAGTGATGGAAGTGATGGAAAAGGGCAAGGCGCCAAAGACGGCCCGGGACCCTCTTCCGAGGGCTCCAGGCAGGCCCATGGCTCCGGCATTACCGCCGACAGCCTGTTTCGAATGAGATTTGGTGTTGGTACCCATTTCGTATATTCCCTTTCTTCCTTTTCCTGACGCCGATGTTTGCGCTTGGTGATTCCTGGCCTTCCGACCAGCCATGGTATTTTCGGCAACCTCCCACCATTCCGGTTAGTTCTCACATATCCGCTACAGCCGTCGCCTTGGCCATTGAGCGGGGAAGCGGAATGCTTGGGGTCATCCGCCCGCCAAGCGAATTACTACCAGGCCGGCATCGTGGCCCGGCCGGTCCCATTCATTATACCTTTGCAGCAACCCATCTTTAGCCGCCAACACTTTTGCCGCCACCTTCGGGTTGGCCGCAGTCAACTCCCGACCCAGCGGCGAGTCCAACGTCCACTCCCGATTTACTTCGCCGTAAAAGTTGGCGCGGCGGCAGATAGTGAGATATTCCTGGCGCAACCGTTCGTATTCTTTGCTATTCCGGTACGGCAAGGGCATCACATAGAACTCACGGGAAAGGTAAAGACCCAGCTCGTTCTCAAAAACCTGCACCATATCCGTGTCGGACAGCCAACTTTCCAGAGCGAAGAACAGGTTTTCCGGTATGTCCTGGGGTACGCGGTGGTAATAGTAGTTCTCCTCGGCCTCCACCATCTTGACCGCTATCGGCGGCTTATCGACATAGCCCAGCATCCGCTCGGCCTCCGTACCTTGAACAAACAGGAAGGGAATGTTGCCATTGGTAGCATCCACCAGGACCGGGATTCCATCTATCCGGTACAGCAAGGCGGCGTGTTGCCAGTAGCGCATATACCGTTTGGAAAATCGAAAGTCGAAAGTAGTCAATAATTCCCGAAGCTTGTTTACCGGCGCGGGGTCACGGGCATTGTCCCCGGCAAGGAGATACTCGGAGACCAGGCCGTAATGGTCGGTAAGAAATTTCAGGGCTTGGACTTTCTCAGTACAGATTCCACCGGAGCCATTAGCAATGTTCCGTACCGTTTCATCGCCGGTCTTGAACATTTGCCGGTCACCGATGAAACGGGAATAATTCTCGAAATCACTGTTCCAGATTCGGCGGCCCACCGCGTGGATAAGATGCAACTTACATTCTTCGGAGTCGAGGCGCAGTATAGCTTCCGCTCTGGCCGGGCCATGAGCCTCTTCCAGCGCGGCGTGGACAAAAGACGAAAAGAACGCGGGATCGCTGCCCCACCGCCTGCGGTGAAAGCCGACCCAGTTACGATCGTAGCCAACGCTTATGCGGTCAATAGTCAGGTCAATTACTGAAACTTCGGTGTCACCCGCCCGGGCATTTTCAGTAGTTGGATATTCTTCCAGGCCAACCGGCCGCTCCTGCTGCTTAAAGACGATGCCGGAAAACATACCGGTCAGTTGGCCCCGGTCATTACTCAGGTAAACCAGGTCCTTGAACGCCTGAAGCGTTCGGGCCGAATCCAGGTCGATGGCTCCGGTTTGGAGTAAACTTTCAGTCGGACAACTCCACAGGTATTTGTCCAGAAGTTGGCCCAGATTAACTGCCCGGTCTTCCGGGCTAATGCGCAGGGCACCCTTTCGCCGAGTAAGGGAATCGGTCAGTTGCAGGATTAAATCTCGGTCTTCTACCATTTAGCCGCTTGCCGCACCGTTTCGCCAGACCAATTCGTTACATTCTTTGCCAGCCCAAATTGGAAATGGACCGGCCCAAGAATGCCAATGTCCTGAAAGCATTATACCGGGTGCGGCCCAATAGGGGCGATCCTGTCCCATTCAATGCTCCAGGCCGCCCTGACCCTGGTCCATCTGCCAGTAGCGGCAAGCCATACTTTCCCTCGCAATAAAATTAGCTGGTATATGCAGACCGGCAATTGAGAGTGTCTTCGTGTTTGGGCGGTCAATTGGGTTAGACGGGTTAATGAAAGTAATGCATCCGTTAGAACTGAAGGGGAAAGAAGGAGAGGAATCCGCCAAGGGGAGGAAATAAAATGGTCGGGGTGAGAGGATTCGAACCTCCGACCTCTTCGTCCCGAACGAAGCGCGCTAGCCACTGCGCTACACCCCGACAAGCTGTCCACTGAAACGGATCTTGTACCGAATAAAGAGTGATACAGCCTTCCTATTATACTACAGTTTATTTCCCAAGGAGTAGGGATTGGCCGGGGTATTTCGGAAGACCTCGTTCGGGGTTACACCACCTTACCGAGAGCCGGTAAAGAGACGGTGCAAACCCCCGCTCATCCTTAGCTTGTCGAAGGATAGGCTCAGCATAAGCGGCCTTCCCTTGTCAATCGAAGGTACCTGACTGATTGGCATTCAAGATTCACGGCAACCGAAAAGCAACTCAGGGCAACCATCGGAGCTAACTATCACTTTGCGCTAAGTCCCACCCTCCACCAACATTTCTTGAGCAATCTCAGTCAATGATTCCCGATTCAACACGCCATCCCATTTGCGGTAAATCTCGCCATTGGCGTCAATAAAAACCGTCGACGGCAGACCAAGCACCCGATAATCCCGGACGACTTGACCATCCTCGGTATATCCGGCGGGGAAGGTAACACCCAACTCGTCCAGCAGCTTGAGAGCGTCCTCTTGAGAACCCAAGCTGAGGAATTGACCCAGGTCCACGCCAACAAGCGTCACCCGGCCCTCAAACTCGTCGTGGAACTCCTGAAATTCGGGAAGCTCGGCCCGGCATGGCGGACACAATCCGGCCCAAAAATTCAAGACCACCGGCCTACCCCGCAGCTCGGATAAGTTCAGACTGGCCAAGCCTAATTCGTCCTCACCCTGATAAAGGTTTACCGTAAAATCGGCCGCCAATTCTTTCGGGTCGTCCTCAGCCGCATCAAGGTCCTCGGGCGTGGCGCCTCCCCCGGGGCCGGTGCAACCCAGGCCGAACAAGCCTGCCAAAGAAACCAATACAATCGCAACTAGTACCGAGAAAATACGGGCGCGCCGGAAGTAGAACGCCAATCTCGACTTACCATGGCCCAATGGTGCTAGCAGGAACGGTGGTATTGCGGAAATTGCGGCGTTCTCCTGTCTGCTCTGACCTTTAGGCATTCCAAGGCCCCCGATGATCGCTGATTAAGGGTCGTGTATTAAACTACGTGGAACTTGGTCATCCGGTTTGATCCAGGCGTCGCTGGGGACGGGATGCCCTCCGCGAAACGCTACAGCCAGGCCGGGACTGCGCCGGTTAACTAACCTGGCTCTGAGTAACCATACTCTTGAGACGTTCCTGGAAGACCTGCAGCCGCTCCAGAGTTTGGGTCAGCCGTAGCAGCCAACGGTCGCCCAAGGCGGTCATGGAAAGCTTCATCTGCCGGTTGCCCACACTTACCGATGACCCCAAGGCTCGCTGCAAGGGCGTCCTTGCGCTGCCCACTTCCTCCCGCAGCCCCAAGGTAATGCCACTTGAGGAGTGCAGAATTGATTCCAGGCCCACAGCATCGGCCAGGGCCCTCAGGTCAACCAGAGACAACAGGCTTTCCACCTCGGCAGGCAGGGGTCCGAATCGGTCGCGGAGTTCCTCTCGAAGTTCCGGCACCGACCGGCGGTCCCTGGCGCGGGCCAGACGCTGGTATAGGGCCATGCGGGTAGGCATATGCGGGATGTAACTCTCCGGTATCCCGGCGTTCACCGGCAATTCAATCCGCGGCAAATCCGGTGCCGGACGGTCTGAGGTAGTTGCTTGACTATCACCTCCCGCCTCCATCAGACCGTTGACCGCTTCTTCCAGCAGGCTACTGTACAAGTCCAAGCCAACGGCGTAGATTTGCCCGCTTTGGGCCGCACCCAGCAAGTTGCCGGCCCCCCGGATTTCCAGGTCGCGCATAGCAATACGGAAACCGGAACCCAGGTCGGCGGCCTCAAGGATGGCCTGAATCCGCTGTTCGGCGGCATCGGTGATGCGGCGGCCCCGCGGCAGCAGCAAATAGGCATAGGCCCGGTGTTCGCCCCGGCCTACTCGTCCCCGAAGCTGGTAGAGCTGGGATAGGCCGAAGCGGTCGGCTCGGTCCAGAATCAGGGTGTTTACATTTGGCATATCCAGTCCGGACTCGATGATTGTAGTGCAGACCAATACATCAGCCTCGCCGTCGGCAAAGGCGACCATCACGTCTTCCAACTCTGACTCGGCCATCTGGCCGTGCCCAATAATAAATCTTGCTTCCGGGACCAATTCGGCCAGTTCCCCCGTTACTTGCTGGATGGTCTTGACCCGGTTATGCAGGAAGAACACCTGGCCTCCCCGTTCTATTTCCCGGAGAATCGCCTCCCGTATGGTATCTTCACTGTACTCTGATACAAAGGTTTTTACCGGCAGACGCGATTCGGGCGGGGTATTCATCACGCTCATATCCCGCACCCCGGACAAAGCCATGTGGAGGGTGCGCGGAATGGGAGTAGCGCTGAGGGTCAGGACATCGACCTCGCTACGGAGCCGCTTCAATGTTTCCTTGTGACCCACACCGAAGCGCTGCTCTTCATCTACCACTACCAGGCCCAGGTTTTTGAACTTCACGTCCTTTTGCAGCATGCGGTGGGTGCCGATGACAATATCCACGTTCCCTTCTTGCAAACCCTCAATCACGCTGTGCTGTTCTTTGGGCGTGCGAAAGCGGCTCAGCACCTCCACTTGCAAGGGATAGGGGCTAAGGCGTTCGCTAAAGGTGGCGTAGTGCTGCTGCGCCAAAACGGTGGTCGGCACCAAAATACCGACCTGCATTCCGTCGGCCACGGTTTTGAAGGCAGCCCGTAAGGCCACCTCGGTTTTGCCATAACCCACATCGCCGCAAATGAGCCGGTCCATCGGCTTGGGCTGCTCCATATCGACCTTAACCGCGTCGATGGCCTCTATTTGGTCCGGCGTTTCTTCATAGGGAAATGCGTCTTCCAGTTCCCGCTGCCATACGGTATCTCCGCTGAACTCGTGACCTCGGGCCGTTTTGCGGGCGGCGTAAAGACGGAGCAGTTCTTCGGCTAACTCCTGGGTAGAACCCTTGACCCTTTCCTTGATTCGCGCCCATTCGGCAGTGCCCAGGCGAGTCAGGGTTGGCGTTTGGTTTTGAGCGCCAATGTAAGCTCCCACTCGGTCTAAATGGTCGGTGGGGACGTAGAGCTTGTCATTGTCGGCATATTCCAACACCAGGTACTCTTTCTCTTCGCCGTTCTCACCCATCTTCGCGGTTCCGGCAAACCGGGCAACGCCATGGTCTATGTGAACCACATAACTGCCCGGAATCAATTCGGAAAGGACTATATCCTCACCCAACTGAGTCTTGGAGCGCGCCGGGCGGTAGCGACGTTCCTTCACCGTGCCAAACAGCTCGGCGTCGGTCAGCAGCGAAAGAGTCGGCAGGCCCGGCAGCCCGTCGGCGGCCCAGCCTTCATTCAAAGAGCCGGATACCAGGTAAACACGCCCGGATTGAGGCTCCGCTTCCAGGTTTACCGACAAAGATGCGCCAATCCCGGCCTCTTCCAGCACCTCCGCCAATCGGCGGGCGTGCTGACTCACGGCAACAACGGCGTTGCCTTCCCTTAACTGTTGTCGCAAGTCGTCGGTGAACTGGTTCAGCTGACCGTAGTAAGAAGGAACAGACCGAAAAACATTGTCGGCTCCCTCACCGATCCAACTTTCCAGAAAGACCCGTTCCCGGTGACTTTCCAATCGGGAAAATAGCTCCCGCGCCGTAAGGTAGGGAGAGGGAAAGTTTCGGGGCAGTTCGCCGCGCTCTTCCCGGTTGTTGCGCATTCTGGAGAACTTTTCCTCCAGGTCTTCGGCTTCGGTCTCAATTTGGCTTTGGCGGTCCAGGAGGAGCAAGCCATGGGGCGGGAGATAATCAAGGAGGTTGGACTGATTTAGCAAACCGTTGTAAAAGGATAATGTCTCGATATTGGGGGCGGAGAACAGTTCTACCAATTCCTCCTCGAATCGCTCCCGGGCCAGGGAGGAACAACGGGAAAAGTCTAACTCAGCGATGCGACGTTCCAATTTGGTACGGTTCCCCAGGTCAGGCAACTGTTCCCGGGCCGGAATAATGGTCACCGCGCCGGCATTCTCAACGGAACGCTGGGTGTAGGGATCGAAGACGCGGATGGTGTCCACCTCGTCGTCCCACAACTCCACCCGGTAAGGAAGTTCGGCATCGGTGGGGAAAACGTCAATTATCCCGCCCCGCTGGCTGAAAGAACCGGGACTCTCTACCACCGGTTCACGCCGATAACCCAGGTTCAGCCAGCCGGTTAAAAGCTCTTGCACACTGTGAATCCGCTGCCCTAGGCTTATCCGGCTCATTTGACCCGTTGATCCATTGAGGTCGGCGTCGGCGTCGGCGTCGAACCGGGCTGCCTGAAATAATTCCGGTGACAAGGTAAGCCGCAGGGACGCCGATACGGAGGCGACTACTAATGGTGGGCGTTGCCCGTCGCCGTCCGGTACCGTACCGATACAGTTAGCCAGAGCCGCCAGAGCGGTCAATCTCTGATTGCCGGTGCGGGCATCTACGGCCAGCCGCTCGAAGGGCAGCACTTCCGGTTCGGGCAACAAATAGACCGGAGCATCTTCCCCTAAATAGGTCAGCAGTTGGTCGTGCAGCCGCCGCGAGTCATCCGGCCGAGGGGTTATTACCAGTAACGGGAGGTTGCGCCGCAGCCAGAGAGAGGCTACATAAACCGGGCGGGCGCCCAGTCGGGCAGTGATCCTGGTCGGTGCGCCTTCTCCGGAAGGACTCATCGCCTCGAAGGACAACGGAGCGTCATTCGTAAAGGGCGCCAATAAACCGGGGAGAGACATAAATTACCTTGCTCAAATATGATTAGCCGCGTTAGCCCAATTCGGCCTCGAACTAGGCAAAAACCGGAGGGCATAGGCAAAAGGGCTAACGCTGGCCGTTAGCCCCGGTTAGACAATTGTATGCCCTAACCCGACCGCAAACAAGAAGCGGGACAGATCCGATTTTGCGGCATTTGGGTTAAGCTCGACCGCAATTTTCAGAATTGTTCAAGCAAACGCAAGTCAAGACCCGGAAACGCCAGGTTGAAGGATCAGTAAACATTGACACCATTCAGAGCGGCAATGACGGCCCCCAGTCCGAGTCCCTGGTTGCTACCATCATGCTATAATGGACTACAAGAGTGCCGGTATGTCCAGAGAGAAAAAGGGCTATTGGCCTGCCAGATTTCCCGCCTCAGCGCAAGGTTGAAGAACAGAGTTATGTCCAGCGGCAACCAACCCCGTCAACGGCCCAGCTCAAGCAATGCCGCTTCGGAGCAATTGCACTACAAGCGGGTTGTGGTCAAGGCTGGCACCAGCGTTTTGACCGACACCCAGGGCAGCGGTCGGATCAACCAGGCAGCCATGGCCGAACTGGTACGGCAGATTTGCCGCTTGCGACAAGAAGACGGCGCCGAAGTGGTGTTGGTTTCATCGGGCGCCATTGCCGCCGGCCGCCAGGTGCTACAGCAGGAACCGGGCCAGGCAACTCAACAAGAGTCGGACCGCCAGCACTTCCTCGAGCGCGATATTCCTTCACGGCAGGTACTGGCCGCAATGGGTCAGGGCCGGTTAATCCACACCTATGCCCAGTTGTTCGATACTTACAATGTACGAGTGGCTCAAGCGCTGCTCACGATCAACGACCTGGCCGACCGGCAGTCTTACCTGAACGTCCGTAACACTTTGATGTCCCTCCTGGCGCTGGACGTAGTGCCCATCCTGAACGAAAACGATGTAGTCGCGGTAGATGAAATTGGCGAGGTTTTCGGAGATAACGATCGCCTGTCGGCGCTGGTGGCCAACCTGATTGACGCCGATCTGCTGATTATTTTGACCGACACCGACGGGCTTTACACCGCCGACCCGCACCTGGACCCGACAGCGTCCCTGATTCCGGTGGTGGAGCAGGTGGATGAAACGATTGAGGTAGCGGCGGGGCGTCACCAAAACCCTTGGGCGCGGGGCGGTATGCCGACCAAGATAGACGCCGCCCGCCTGGTTACTTCGGCAGGCATCGCTATGGTTATCTGCAACGGACGGGCCAACGATGCCGTGTTGCGGGCAACCAGAGGCCAGGCCATCGGGACCCGGTTCAGTCCGGCGGGGGAAAGAATGGAAGCCCGCAAACGCTGGATGCTGAGCCGGATTCGTGATTCCCATTGGGGCGAGGTTGTTGTGGACGGAGGCGCGGCGGAAGCGCTGCTTAATCGCCACGTTAGTTTGTTGCCGGCCGGGATTAAAGATATCCGGGGAGAGTTTCACCGGGGAGATATTATCTATATCGCCGATGAATCCGGCCACCGCATCGCTTGCGGGATTTCCAACTATACCGCGGCGGACATCGTGCACATTCGAGGGGTTCGCTCCGACAGCATTTTTGACATTCTCGGCTACCATTATGGTCAGGAAGTGGTGCACCGAAACAACCTGACGCTGCTGTAAAGACTGACCGGCAAGACTAAAAACCTTGAAATAGCTCACGATTTAAGGGAGCGGCAATAGTAATGGCGACAACGGCAAACGATCTTTCCTCGATGGAACAAACCTTATTGGAACAGGGCAGGGCGGCGCAAGCGGCGGCTCGCAAGCTGGCTACCCTTTCCACCGAGACCAAGAACCAGGCCTTGTTTAACATCGCCCACGCCCTGGAATCGGAGCAGGAGCCGGTGCTGGAAGCGAATCGGGAAGATTACCATTTGGCCCAGGCCGACGGTATGGGCGACGCGATGCTGGACCGGTTGCTCCTGACGCCCCAGCGATTAACCGGAATGGCCGAGGACGTGAGGAAAATCGCGGCTTTGCCCGACCCGGTGAACGAAGTAATCGAGGCGTCAACCCTGGACAACGGCCTTAAAGTCGAGAAGCGTCGGGTGCCGTTGGGCGTTATCGGCAGCATCTATGAGAGTCGTCCCAACGTAACGGTGGATATTGTGGCGCTAACCCTCAAGTCGGGCAATGCCTGCCTGCTGCGGGGCGGTAAGGAGAGCCTGCGCTCCAATATTGCCTTGTTCAACCTGCTGAGACGCGCGGTAGGAGAGGCCGGAATATCGCCGGAGGTCATTCAATTCGTGGAAAACCCGGAGCGTTCATTAATCGATGCCTTGCTGCGGATGAAAAGCTGTATCAACCTATTGATACCCCGCGGCGGGACCGGATTGATTAAGTTCGTCGCCGAGCACGCCACAATGCCGGTAATAACCGGCGGAGTGGGAGTTTGTCATACCTATGTTGACCGGACGGCTGACCGGGCCAAAGCGGCAAGTATAATTCACAACGCTAAAGTGCAGCGTCCCACGGTATGCAACGCTTTGGATACGGTGCTGCTGCACTCGGAGGCAGCTCCCGATTGTCTGCCCACCATTGCCCGAGATTTGTCCGAGGCCGGAGTGGAGCTGCATTGCGACCACCGCGCCCTGAGTATTCTGGGTCCGGAGCCAGGCCTTAATACGCTTCCGGCCACCGAGGACGATTGGGGCCAGGAGTTTTTGTCCCTGACCGCGGCAGTTAAAATCGTGGATTCGCTGGAAGAGGCCCTCGAACACATCGAAACCTACGGCTCCGGCCACTCCGAAGCGATCATCACCGAAGATGAACCGTCGTCGGTGCGCTTTCTTAATGACGTGGACGCCGCCGTTGTTTATGTTAACGCCAGTACCCGGTTCACCGACGGAGCGCAGTTGGGGCTGGGCGCCGAGGTTGGAATCAGCACCCAAAAGTTTCACGCCCGGGGGCCTTTGGGCCTACGGGAGCTTACCTCTTACAAATGGGTCATTATTGGTAATGGGCAGATTCGGGAGTAAGTTGGGAGGCTACCGTGGCAGACTTTGACCTGGAGCGCGAGGTCCGTACCGCCTATTCCGAGGTTTATGCCATCCTGGAAGAAGACCGCCGAGTAGGACGGATCGACATCCACTTCGCCTCCAATGTGGTTTACGTTTCATTGGTGGTCGAAGAAAGCTTGACCCAAGAATCCATTCAGGAGCTGATTGGCACCATTGACGAAGATTTGACGGACGCAGCGGGCATCCCACGGGAAGAACTAATTATTCACGTTTTCCAGGGTAGAATGTCCGGCGTCTTCAGCGATAACGAATTTGGCTCTAACGGTAATGGGAGTTAACCGCCGTTACCGGCCGCCCCAATCCGAAAGCCCGTCCTCCGGCGCTCGCGTAAACTGCCCCAATTGGCGATTCCTGCGGAACCAATAAGCAAGAGTCAGACCGCATCAAATAGCTCGGCTAGCCAACCTGACCGAATAAGCGCTACTTGCGACTCACGGCCCGCAGCGCCGCCTCTTTGACCTTTTCCGGGGTCAGTCCGCATTTCACCATCAGTTCCTCGGCCTTGCCCGACTCGCTGTAGCCCTGGAGGGCCACCATTTCCAGCGGTACCGGATGGTTTTGCCCCACTACCTGGGCGACTATGCTACCCAGGCCGCCATGGATGTAGTGTTCTTCGGCGGAAACCAGCGCCCCGGTCTCCTGTGCCGCGTCAATGATCGCGGCCTGGTCGATTGGCTTAATGGTGTGGATATTCAGCACCCGGGCATTCACGCCCTCCAAGGCCAGCAAGTCCGCCGCATCCAGGCTGACCGAAACCATAACGCCGGTGGCTAAAATGGTTACGTCCTGACCCTCGCGCATTCGTTCCGCCTGACCCAGGTTAAACTTGTAATCCTCGTCGTGAACCACCGGGGTCGCCGCACGGGACAAGCGGATGTAAAAGGGGCCCTCGGTCCGGGCCGCCGTCTTTACGGCCTGCAAAGTTTCCAAACTGTCCGACGGTGAAATGACGGTAAAGCTGGGCAGAGAGCAAATCAGCGACAGGTCTTCAATTCCGTGAGCCGACATTCCATCCTCACCGGTCAGAATGCCGGCGTGGGTACAAACCAGTTTCAGGTTCAGATTGGCTTGGGAGACCAGAACCCTGAGTTGGTCGAAGGGTCGGCCAACCCCGAACACGCTAAAGGTACTGACAAAAGGGATCATCCCGCTGGCGGCCAAGCCGGCGCCTACACCGACCAGATTCTGTTCCGCCGGGCCAAAGTCAAAGAATCGCTCGGGATAACGGTCGCGCCACAAGTGGGTAAATACGGATACGTTCAAATCCCCGCCCAACACCACGATGTCAGGAAAGTCTTCGGCGATTTCAATCAACGTTTCGCCGTAGGTCTGCCTGGTAGAGGCCATCTTCCGCTGCGCCACCATTAGGCCAATTCCTCCATTGCTTTCTCGAACTCTTCCCGATTCGGAGCGCGCCCATGAAACCCTGGGTTGTTCTCCATAAAGCTGACACCCTTGCCCTTTACCGTGTTGGCAATGATTACAGTGGGCCGGGTGCGCCGTTGATGGGCTCGATGCAGAGTTCCCAGCAAATCATCGAAATCGTGGCCGTCCGCTTCCATAACCCGCCAGCCAAAATCCCGCCACTTGCGGGCCAGCGGTTCCAATGTCATCACCTGGTCGGTAAAACGGTCGTTCTGAATACGGTTACGGTCCACGAAGGCTATAAGGTTGGTGGCTTTATGGTGCGCTGCCGACATCGCCGCCTCCCAAATTTCTCCTTCGTCACATTCACCGTCTCCCAGCAACGCATACACCATATAATCTTTCCGGCCCAACCGGGCGGCCAAGGCGCAGCCAAGGGCGAAAGACAGGCCCATTCCCAGGGAGCCGGAGTTCATTTCCACTCCGGGTGTCATCGGATGAGCGTGGCCCTGAATCCGGCTGTTCAATTGACGGTATGTCGCCAATTCTTCCTTGGGAAAGTATCCGGCGCGGGAGAGGACGGCGTAAAAACCCGGGGAAGCATGGCCCTTGCTAAGGATGAACCGATCCCGGTCGGGCCACTTGGGTTCTTGGGGATTGTGGCGCATTACCCGAAAATAAAGGGATATCAGGATCTCCAACTCCGACAGGGAGCCGCCGGGATGACCGCTACCCGCGGTATAAATAGTTTGAATAATGTCTCGCCGCAACTCCTTTGCTATCTCGCGCAATTCGGATACGCTGTAATTGTGCCCCCCTGCGGCGGCTTCGGTCCTATTCATAACGGCGCTGACGCCCCCCAATCGTACTTGCTAAACCTACCCGGCTACGGCCATCCAGACTAAAACCCGTCCGTAACACCGTCCAAGATTATAAGTCTCTCAGAGAAGGGTGTCTAGGCAATGTATTCGTAATAAAGTTATACTCAACCCAAATAGCCTGCCGGCTTCGTCGCAAGTAGTGGACTAACAATGATTGTAGATGCCCATTGCCACCTGTTTCCGAAGAGCTTTTCGGAACGGCACGACCAATTAGTCGCACGGGACGTTACGTTTGCCAGCCTCTTTCCCCAGCCCGGTGCGCGGATAGCGGAGGTTGAGGACCTGCTCAAGGCAATGAATCGTTCCGAAGTTGACCGTTCCGTGGTCATGGGTTTCGGGTGGTGCGATCCGGAAATAGCCCGGGAAGCCAATGATTATGTAATCCAGGCGGCAGCCAAATATCCGGAACGGCTGACCGGGTTTTGCTCGGTCAACCCGGCGTGGGGAGACGGCGCCCTGGAAGAGGTTGAGCGTTGCGTCGCGTCCGGACTGTCGGGAATCGGCGAGCTGCACCCGGACACCCAGGGGTTTGACCTGGCTGAAGTATCTCAGCTTGAGCCGCTCATGGATTTGGCTCGGCAGAGGGGTTTGCCGGTACTTGTACACACATCTGAGCCGGTGGGGCACCAGTATCCCGGCAAGGGCACAGTCACTCCGGACCGGGTGTACCGCTTCATCAAGAACTTTCCGGACAACATTATCATTTGCGCCCATTGGGGCGGAGGCCTGGCCTTCTATGGGTTAATGCCGGAGCTACCCGGAGAGTTGAAGAACGTCTATTTTGATACGGCAGCCTCTCCCTTACTGTACCGGCCCGAGATATTTTCTGTGGCTGCTCGAACCATCGGTGTAGATAAAATACTGTTTGGCACCGATTACCCCCTGATCCGGCACCGGCAATTGCTGTCCCAAGTAGCGAGTTCCGGCTTGGACTTGGAGGGCCGCTCCGCCATCCTGGGAGGCAACGCCGCCCGGCTGTTCGGGTTGGAAAAGACCGAGGCAAGGGCAAAATAACCGGATTGGAAATGTAATGGACTCAACCGAACTGGATACCCTGACCGATTACCTGGAGGAAGGCCTGGACCTGGTGTTTGTGGGGCTGAATCCTTCTTCTTTTTCCGTCGAGAAGGGACACTATTTCGCCAACCCGCGCAACCGCTTCTGGGCCGCGTTGAACCGCTCCGGTCTGGTTAGTGAGGCGCTGTCGCCGGAACGGGATACCGAACTTCTCCGCCACGGCATCGGGTTTACCGATGTGGTTAAGCGGCCCACCCCCCAAGCCTCCGGGCTGACCGCCGCAGACTACCGACGTTGGTCGCCCGTTTTACGGGACAAATTGCTCTACTATCAGCCCGGAATTGTCTGCTTCCATGGCATGACCGGCTACAAGGGTTACCTCAAATACGGAGAGGGAGTTACCGAAAAACCGGAATTGGGCCTGCAGGAACGCACTATTGGCGTTAGCCGAATCTTCGTGGTGCCCAATCCCAGCCCGGCCAACGCCCAGTATTCTCTGGACGACCTGGTTTACTGGTATCAGCGGCTGGCCGACTACCGGCAGGAGCTAAAGGTGCAGGAACCAAAGCGGTGACCGCAAGGCAGGAAAAAGTGAGGGTATTTGTCGCCCTTGACCTTCCTCACGAAGCCAAGAGCGCCCTCGCCGAAACCGTTGACCGGCTTCAAACGACTGGATCTTCGTCTATTATGTCCACCGGCGTACGCTGGGTAAACCCGGAAGGCATTCACCTTACGCTGAAATTCCTGGGGGACATTGATGCCGCTCTCGTAGAGCCCGTGCTGAACGCCATGCGGCAGGCCGGAAAGAGATTTGGAGAAGCATCCTTTCCGCTCCATTATTCCGAGTTGGGCGTATTCCCCAACGCCCGTGAACCCAGGGTACTCTGGGCCGGAATCGGCGGCGATTTATCCGCCCTTGGCCGGTTGCAACGGAAGGTGGACGATTCCATAGCCGACTTGGGCTTCGCTAAAGAAGATCGCCCGTTTCGCCCTCACCTAACCTTGGGTCGGGTAAGAAACAGCGTTTCCAATGCTGCCCGCCTGGAAATTGGGCAGTTGGTGCCCGAATACCCGCCAAACACCGGCCAAATCTGGCACGCGGATAAGATGCATCTCATTCGCAGCACTCGAAAACCCGACGGCGCAATTTACGACTCCCTGGGATCGGCTCCGTTGGCTTAGACGCCTTCGAAATTCTTGGAGAAAGTCACGACAAAAATGGAAAAGAAAACCGCTATTCTCTATCCGGCAGAGCCTTTTGATTTTCGGTTGACCGCCGAGAATCAGCCCTATTTCCGCAGAGACGCTAACGCCGAAATCGATTCCGGCGGGATATATCAGCGGCTGCTGGATTTGGAGAACAAGCTGATACTGGTCACGGCGCACCTCGAGAACTATCCCGAGAGCTACCCCGAGAACTATCCCGAGAGCTACCCCGAGAACTATCCGGAGAACTACCCCGAGAACTACCCCGAGGAACCGACCGAGAGTCGAACTTCAGCGCCCATTCTGACCCTGGAAATTCAAGGGGAAGAACTTACCCCGTCACTGGTGGATATGGCAAAGGAACAGACCGGCCGCCTGCTGGGAGCGGACCAGGATTTGGCGCCATTCTATCAGTCGGCCCGCGGCAACCCAGACGCTGGTCCCTCGACCGCAGGTGACCCGGTGATGGCCGAACTGATACAGACCTTTTACGGAATGCACCTGTCCCGCGCCGTATCGGTATTTGAGGCCCTGGTACAAGCCATTCTGGGGCAGCAACTTGCCGCCACCGTGGCGCGTATCATCCGCGCCAGGCTGATCGAAACCTACAGCCCGCGGCAGACTTTCGACGGCCAGGTCCATTACGCCTTTCCCCGTCCGGAATCCATTGCCGGAGCCTCGATTGAAGAACTGCGCGGGTTGAAACTCAGCCAACGCAAGGCCGAGTACCTGCAGGGCATCGCCCGGACTGAGCTGGATACTAAGGGCGGTCTGGATAAGCTGCAACAGCTTCCTGACGCCGAGGTGGTCGAAGAATTGATGGCGTTGCGAGGCGTGGGTAAATGGACGGCTCAGTGGGCGCTGGGACGAGCGCTGGGGCGCTCCGACGCTTTTCCGGTGGGGGATTTGGCCCTGCGCCGGATCGTATCGCGGCTGTATTTCGGCGGCGAGACCTTGACCGATGAAAAGCTGGAGGAGTTCTCGCACCGGTGGTCGCCGTATCGTTCTTACGCCACCGCCTACCTGTTTGCCGCCTTACGCGCCGGAATTGGGTAAAGAAGGCGCCAGTTGAAGGGCCGGGGATCGTGCAACTTAACGGATAGCAGCGACCCCCACCTAACCTTTACCCGAAACTTTTCCTAACGGAACATATTCATCAGGCTGCGGGGGTTACGGGTCTTGGAAAACTGGCGCATTATCTTTTGGGACTGCTTGAACTGGTTCAGCAGTCGGTTGATGTCCTGGGGCGTGGTGCCGCTGCCCCGGGCGATGCGCCGGCGCCGGCTGCCGTTGAGTATTTCGGGCCGTTGACGTTCCTGCGGGGTCATGGAATAGATGATAGCCTCGACCCGCTTTATCTGATTATCGTCAAAATCATCAGGCATATTCCGGGAAAGTTGGTTCAGGCCCGGCACCATATCCATTATCTGGCTCAGTGACCCCATCTTCTTGACGCTCTGAATCTGCTGCAAGAAGTCGTCCAGGTCAAAGGTGGCCTGACGGAATTTGCGCTCCAATTCCTTGGCCTGCTTTTCGTCCACCGCCTCCTGGGCCCTTTCGATCAGCGTCAGCACATCGCCCATAGCCAAAATGCGGGACGCCAGGCGATCCGGGTGGAATGCTTCCAAACCGTCGGACCGCTCCCCGACACCGATAAACTTTATTGGTACGCCGGTAACCCGAGTTACCGACAAGGCCGCCCCGCCCCGGGCGTCGCCGTCCATTTTGGTCATCACCAGGCCGGTCAACCCGATCCTCTGGTGAAACTCCTCAGCCGCATTCACCGCATCCTGGCCGGTCATGGCGTCCACTACCAACAGAGTTTCGTGAGGCGACACGGCAGACTTAACGTCCTCCAACTCTTGCATCAATTCATCATCAATATGCAGCCGCCCGCCGGTGTCAATAATGGCCCAGTTCAGGCCCTGCTGCCGCGCCCGGTCAACACCGGCCCGGACAACCTGGACAACCGAGGAAGTATTAGGGTCTTCAGAATAAACCGGTACGTCCAATTGGCGGCCCAGAGTTTCCAACTGGGAAATAGCCGCCGGCCGACGCAGGTCGGCAGCCACCAACAGCGAGCTATGACCCTGGCGACGCAATTGGAGGGCCAGTTTGGCCGCGGTGGTGGTTTTGCCGGAGCCTTGCAACCCCACCAGCATCAGCACCGAGGGTAATTGGCTGGCCGGAGTGAGGCGGTGATCACCTCCGCTCAGGATGTCGGTTAATTCCTCATGGACAACCTTGACTACCTGTTGACCGGGAGTCAGACTATCCATCACGTCGGAGCCAAGGGAACGTTCCTTGACCTTGGCCACAAAATCCCGGGCAACTCGAAAGTTAACATCCGCTTCCAACAACGCCCGGCGTACCTGACTCAAGGCCTCGTCAATGTCCTTTTCGGTCAGACGGCCCTTGCTGGAGAGCCGGTTAAATATGCCGGTCAACTTATCGGTCAGATTATCAAACATTGGCGATTTCCTCCCTACCCCTTTGGCTCTCTTGATTGTAGGCCGCCCGACTTGGCCGGGTCAAGGAAGCTTCCACTATGCAACAATGCCATTATCCCGCTAGAATGCGAGTATCAACCTGCATCGGTTATCCGATTCAATCCGTTTTGCCAGCGTCATCCCGTTCCCTCCGCCCAATCCGTCAAAAGCATTTCCAGGAAACGAATTGATACCGCTTAAACTCAACATTAGAAACTTCCTCTCTTATCGCGAGAACGTTCCTACCCTGGACTTTACCGGGATCCACGTGGCCTGCCTGTGTGGTGAAAACGGGCACGGCAAGTCGGCTTTGCTGGACGCTATCACCTGGTGTCTGTGGGGCAAGGCGCGGGGCCAGGTTCAGGACGATCTGATTTCCTTCGGCGCCGACGAAGCCCGGGTGGAGTTGGAGTTCATGGCGCGGGATAGCCGTTTCAGGGTAATTCGGAGCCGGGCGCGGGCCGGCGGTCGGCGGCGGCAAGGCGCCAGCGACTTGCAACTTCAGGCAATCGGCGATGACTACGACAACGTCCAGGTAGCCTCCGGTAATACCCTGAGGGAAACCCAGCGCAAGATCGAGCAACTGGTCGGTATGGACTACGATACTTTCATTAATTCCGCCTTTCTGCTGCAAGGGCGGGCCGACGAGTTCACCAACAAGACACCGGCGGAACGAAAGGCGGTGTTGGCTTCTATCCTGGGCCTGGAGGCCTACGAACGGTTTCAAACTCGGGCGCGCGAGCAGATGACCGAAAAAAGGACTGCCGCAGCCCGGCTTGAAGGCAGTTTCTCTCAGATTGAATTGGAAATCGGCGAAATCGGCGACCCGTCCACCGAACTGAACGGTGTTGCCCGAAACCTGGATGAAGTTAGTCTTCAATTGGCCCAGCGACGCCGGGAGGCCGAAGAGTTAAGGGAACAGGTTAGCCGCCTGGAAAGCCAATCGGCCGCGTTGGCAGAACTACAACGGCAAATACGAGGTATTACCCAAGAAATCGCCCAAGTGGAGTCGGGAATGACCACTAGCGAATCCCGTGTCCGTGAATGCCAGAGCTTGATTAGCCAAGCCGAAGGCATCCGGAACGGAATTGACCAGCTTGAAAAGAGCCGGGAGCGCTTTGACGTTTTGGAAGACAGCCGACAGCGCTCCGAGGTATTGCGCCAAGAGCAAAACTTCCTGAGTAACAGCATCGAAAACCAGCGGGTGCGCCTGGAAACGGAAGTTGAACAGATGCGCCGCCGGATCGATCAGGATCTGGCCCCCAAAGTCCAGTCGGAAGCTACTTTGTTCGAAGCGCAGGAAGAAACCCGAAACCAATTGAACCGGCTGGCGGTACCCGAGGAACAACTCCGCGCCCAACGCAATCGGCTGCAAGTCCTGGCTGCGGGCATTGGAGAAGCCAAGACAACTGCCGAGCGTTACAAGGCCGAGGGAAAGCAAATTCAGGAAAAGCTCAACCTGCTCGAAACGTCCGACCCTGATGCGACCGTCTGCCCACTTTGCGAAACCCCGTTGGACCAGGACGGCTGCCGGCGGCTCACCGAAACCTACAAGGTGGAGATTGAACAAAAACGCGACCTCTACCGCACCAATCGCCGCAGCCTGCAAGACCTGGAAAAAGAAAAGGCGGACCTGGAGAGTGATTTGCCACGGCAGGAGCAGGGCCTGACCCAGGCCGGCAACGAACTTAGAGACCGTTTGGCCCAGTTGGAACGGCAATTTCAGGAATCCGAACACGCAAGGCAGGAATTGGACCGATTGCAGAATCAATTGTCCGCAACGGTTACCGCCCTGGAATCCGAGAGTTTTGCTCAGGATGAACCGGGCCAACTGCGTCAGGTGTCCCGGCAGCTTGACGAGCTGGCTTATGACGAAGCAAGCTATCAGCAATCCTACCGGCTGATCCAGGATCTGCAACATTTTCCCGGACTGCAAAGCCAATTGGACCAGGCAATTACCCGGCTCCCCGAGGAAGAAGCTGCCCTCGCCCAATCCCAGGACATGGTGCGCCGCCGCCGGTCCGAACTGGACGAATATCGGGAGCATTTGCGCCTTGGACAAGAAGCGGTTACGCAACTTCCCCTCCTGCAGGCACAACAACGGCAATTGGGGCAGGACTTGAACCGACTGGAAGTAAGCCAGCAGGCGGCCATTGCAAGAAAAGGCTTGCTGGAAGGCCAGTTGAAAAGACTGGAATACTTGCGGGAAGAACTGGGCCGGGGAAGCCAACTAATGGCGTTACTGCAAGAAGAGGCCGGGATTTACCAGGACTTGTACAACGCTTTCGGTCGCCAGGGAATCCAGGCCATGCTTATTGAGACGGTTGTTCCCCGGTTAGAAGAAGAGGCCAACCTGCTGCTGGGACGCATGACCGATAACCGGATGCACGTAAAGCTGGAAACGCAGCGGGAAAGACGCACCCCGCGGGCCAGCGGCGCGGGCGGAGACCCGGTCGAGACTCTGGAAATCAACGTAAGCGACGAACTGGGACTGCGCAGCTACGAGATGTATAGTGGCGGCGAGGCTTTTCGGGTCAACCTGGCCTTGCGAATCGCCCTGTCCCGAGTATTGTCCCAAAGAACCGGAGCGCCTCTGCCCACCTTGTTCATTGACGAGGGCTTCGGAACCCAGGACACCTCCGGGCGGGAGCGCATCCTCGATGTCATAAGCTCCATTGAGGATGACTTTGACAAGATCATTGTAATTACCCATTTGGACGACTTGAAGGATATGTTCCCGGTCCGCATCGAAGTGCAAAAGGACCACAACGGCTCAACCTTTTGGCTGAGTTGACCGTTTGCCGCCAACTTACCCGACTTTGACTTTAGCCCCAGTCTGACAACAGGAGCAAATGCCGTGATAGACGATAACCTGAAAAGATTTGTAGCCGAGAATCGCCGCGGGGTACTGACCACCTTTCGCCGCAATGGGTCAGCCCAAATGAGTATCATTACTTGCGGACCCTACGGGGACGGCGTTGCCTTCACCACCACCGAAGACCGGGCCAAGCTGCACAACCTGCGCCGCAATCCCCGTTGCACGCTAATGGTAGCTCGAGAAAACTGGTCGGCCTACGTTGTGCTGGAGGGCAACGCCAGAGTTTTGTCTCCGGGAAGCGCCGAATCCGAGGAGTTAAGGCTGGCGCTGCGGGATGTGTACCGGACGGCAGCGGCGGCGGAACACCCCGACTGGGAGGAATACGACCAGGCAATGCAGGAGCAGCGGCGGTCGGCAATAATCGTCATTCCGGAGCATATATATGGCGGCAATGTCTCTTAAGCCGGGGTTAGGCAACTTTGAGCCCGGTTCGAAGGCCTAGCCCGCAAGAGGTCTTGCCCGAGATTCCCGCCCAATCAAGCGGGGCGAGTCTGAAGGGACGCCAACAGTTCCTCTGAGACTGCGGCTATTTTACCAATTGCGGCGTCAAAAGCTTCGCGGTTAGCCCTAGAGGGACTGCGGTAGCCACTGATTTTGCGTACGAACTGGGTGGCGACAGCGTATATTTCCTCTTCGCTGACCGAAGATTCCGGTTGGCGCAGCTTCTTAATACTTCTACACATAGTTGTACGGAACTCCTTCCAATATAACGAACCAGGCCAGCGGCGAACCTGCCTTTCGGACCTTACCCGGCCGGCACCGACCGGCCGCTAAAACCCCGCAACCCCGGAAGCATCCTAGGGCCAGTTCCACTCAAAGGCAGCGTAGTGGCCGTTCTTGCCGGTGTTGTCCCAGTTCATTCCATGGTCGGAATAAGTACTCCGCGTACCCTTGGCCAGGGCCAAAGAAGAGCTTACCGGGTGGCCGGTGTTTTCTAATCGCATCGGCTCAGGGCGGTTGCCGACCACGACGCCCTCGACGTTGAAGTCTATGATGTCCGGGATACTGACGCTGCGGACGTGCCCTTCGGACTTGTAGGTTATCGGGCAATAGTTGATACCCAGGTAGTTGGAGGTGAGGCGCATCCATCTTTCCGCCGCTCCGCCAATCTCCCCGGACAAAATGCGGCCCAGGGCCGCGCGCTGAAATTGGTCCGCGCGCTCGTCAATATAGTTAGCCAGGATCCAGTCACCGGCGCCCATTATGCCGGGGGTATAGGCCACAACGATGAAGTTGAGGTCGTCCAGGGCGCCCCCCTGGTACTCCCCTTCAGAGATGTGGAAGGCGAAGGCTACGTCGCAGTGCCCCTCGGTGGGCACCGCCGGACCGCCCTGGACCACGCAAGGGCAAAGAATCTCACAGTTACAGTTCTCGAAATAGTCTCCTTTCAGGCTCCACCGCTCTTCCGATGCCATAACGCCAACCTCCCACCTATTCCGATTATTTCCGGTTAAAACTTCACCCCTGCCCCGCATTCCGGTTTTGCCGGTGGATGGGCAAGGGTGAATAAATAAGCAACTACAGGTTTATGCCACTCCGCCGGGTATTGGTCCCAGACGGTAGCAAGGAATCTGCGCTCTATTTACTGCCATAGGGTTGAATGAGTACGCGCAGAGTGCCATCGGTCTCTTTGCGCTGGGTCAACAAACGATGACCGGCTTGCTCCGCCCAGTAAATGACGTCATAAATGTTAAGCGCATCGTGGAGAACCGCCTCAACAATGGAACCGCGGTCGTCATCCATCTGACGACTCAGCGCGGCGATTACCCCGGCGCAGTTCTTGCCCCGACCATCCACTACCGCCCAGCCACTGTTATGACCGTTGCCGCTGCCCGTAGGTTGGTGGACGTCAATCTCGCCGGACTTCCGCAGGTCCAACTGGTTCTTGAAATGGGCCACCGCCTCCCAAGCTACACCCCGGTCCCGCTCCCCACTGGAGCAGACGGCGCCTCGGACACCGACGATGTCCGGGTTTATCCGGGCCAATTCATCCAGGTTGTCCAACTTCAAGTGACCGGATAGGGCGGTGCTAAGGCCGGCCTGCTTGGCTTCGATTACCATTTCTCGCAGTCTGTTTTCGGGGATGAAATCGAAGAGATTTTGACCATCCTTGGTAAGGGTATCAATCAGGAAGCCGTCGCATCCACTCTCGATGGCCAGCTTTACCATCGAGTGCGGGTCCAAACCGCCGTTGAACAAGTGGTTATCGGCGAACAGGGAACCAATCAACTTGGTTTCGAAGCCGCGCAATGCCTCGCGAGCGCCTTTAAGAATTTCCAGGGCGGATTCATAATCGGAATTGCAGAAGCCTACCTTAACCGAAGTGGCATTCAGCACACCGGCGGCATGAACCGCCATTGCCACGGTGCCGGCCTGATTGGGCACCACGCCCAGGGTCACGCTGACATGCTTTTCCGCCGGAATCCGCTCTCGAACTTCCCGAACCAGGTTCGGGTGGCCGGAGCCTACCAGGGCTTCTTGCAGGTTCTTGACGTCAATTATGTCGGCCCCGCCTCTGTCGGCTTCCAGGGCTTCGGCCATATTCTGGACGCTGACCAGCAACATCATTCCGGAGTCGGCAGTGACGGCGCTGCTATTTCCATTGCTGCTACCGTTGAGCCAGGGAGCATGAACCCGGGGTTGGGCCGGAATAGTGGGGGCTTGACGCCGGGGAATCAGGGGCATCAGCTCCTGCTTCAACTCGGCTTTTTCATCGTCGGTGAGACTCATCAGCGGCGCCCGGACGTGACCACCCGCCATGCCCATCAATTCGCCCCAATACTTGCACATCGGCGCCGGCAGGACTCCCCCGGATTTCTTGACCGTGCCACCCCACCACTTGTCGGACAGGGCTTTGAGGTCCTTCAGGTGCTTGTCATAGAAGTCCAGGTCCAGGTCGCCACGGCTGGCCCGGTCGATGAACTGCACGTAGTAGTTGCACTCGGGAGTGTCGAACCGCCAGTCGGAAGTATTCGCGAACATCACCTGCTGGTGGAAGCCCAACTCTTTGGCTTTGGGGTAAATCCATTCGTCGGGAGTACTGATGATGGCTTGTTTGCCTACAAGCAGGTGCGTCTCTATGGATGTCTGCTGGTTAAAACTGGCTTCCTTTACTCCAACCACGTTGGGGATCTGGCATAGGCGCTTCAACCCCTGGGGGCTCATTAGCATGCCAAACTGGGGCGAGTTATAGAACATTATTGCCAGGTTCGTATTGTCGGCCAGGGTCTTAACATAGTCATAGACCACTTCTTCGGTCTTGGCTACCATATAGGGAGGGGCCACTACCAGAAGATCAAATCCGGTTGCCTCGGCGCGGTCGGCCAGCGCCAGCATATCTTTAACCGAAGTATGGGTAACATGAGCGGAAATACCCCACTGTCCTGCGGCCTCGGCGGCCACCGTATCCATCACCCGTACCCGCTCCTCAAAGGTGAGGCTCCAGAACTCGCCCATGCCCCAGGTGCAACCACCACCCCGGGTGCCCAGGCTGCGAATGTACCGGATGTTGCGTCGGAGACCGTCCTCGTCAACCCGGTTGTCCGGCGTAAAGGGAGTCATTATCGTGGTCCACTGATCCTTCAGGAAATCCCAAGCCCAATCTTGAGCTTCGTGCTTTTGGTATCGCGCCATTAAACATCACCTTCCGAGTAAAGTTGCTATGCTACCGCTAGCGGTGCCGGGCGGAATCTAACGAAGGGTCATCCATTTGTCCTGCGAACATCGCCGACAATCATGCAAATGCGGTGGGCTGCCTTGTTCCCGTCGGCCGAAGCCGGCTACGGTTCCTGCCGGAAATAGTCCTCGTTCCTGCCGGCCACGATAATTGTAAGCAACGCCCTTACTAACGTCAACCGTTGGTCTCTTACTTACCGACAGCCCCTCTTCCCTAATGCCTAGGTTCAGCCAACGGGCTGGCACCCTGGACAAAAATAGGTTCCCCGGCCCCTTACCCGTATGTTAGTTATTGAGTCGCCGCAGCGTGGGCAATCTTCCAGGGCCTTGCGGGGAATGGTCCAGGTAGCCATACCGGTTGGAGGGTCGGGCCATTTCTCTTCTCTGGCCCGGTCGTATTGGGCGAATGCGGCAGAAAGACAAGTCAATATACCGTCCTTTAAACGCGCGATTTCCTCACCGCTAAGCTCCACAGCCGGCCGCAGGGGATGAATACCGGCCAGATACAGCGATTCGTCCACATAGAGATTGCCCAGCCCGGCTACGGTGGATTGTTCCAAGAGGATGGCTTTTATGGGAGCGCTGCGGCCTGCCAGTTTACCGGCAAGGGCTTCATTGGTGAACTCCGAAGAAAGGGGTTCCACTCCCAACGCTGGTAGGGTCAGGGCAAAATCGGGAGTTAACCAGAGGTGACCAAACTTGCGGGGGTCGTAAAAGCGGAGCTCTCGACCGTCATCCAGGGCAAAAGTATGCCGCACCATCGGGTCCACCGGTTGGGTCTGAGGCCGAAGGCTTAACCCGCCGGTCATCCCCAGGTGAATAATGAAGGTATCGCCGGAATCCAGGGATAGCAGAAGATACTTGCCGCGCCGGTCGATATCCTCAATCCGACGATAATAGAGTCCCAGAACGAAGTCCTCCAAGCCGGGACTCTTAACGCTGTTGGCCCAGCCAATCCGGGCGCCGGTTATGGTCCGGCCCGGCAACCCGGACTTAACCAGGATGCGCCGGACATTTTCGACTTCGGGCAGTTCAGGCATCGAAACCCTCGGGAAGGCAGGGACTAGAGCCGCCTAACCCCAAGCGTCACCTCCATGCCTTCCACCTTTTGGGTTTCACTCCTGGCAGTGTCATCTGGAAGACCGGCAACCAGGTCCTCGCTCAAGGTTTCCTGACTGATGTAAGCGGCGTGGCGGCGCATCACCTGCGCCACTTCCTCAGGCCCCTCATAATAGGTAACAATACGGTCGGTAAGTTCAAATTGGGCGCTGCGGCGCAGCCCCTGAATACGGTGGGCCAGCTCACGGGCCAGTCCTTCCTCCGCCAATTCCGGAGTGACGGTGGCATCTATCGCCACCAGGCAGCCGGGTTCCACAGATACCCAATGGTTGTCCACCGGGTAAATGCCGTGACCGGAAAATTCGGCCCCGCCTTGAGCCTGAGCCGCCTGTCTTACCTGCTCATAATATCCTTCAGCAACGCCTTCATAGCTCTCCAGAACTTTAAGCTCCTTGATGTTAAGTTCCTCCAATATCTGGGAACTGACCTGGCTCAGGTGGTCGGCGCGGCCCCAAACCTGCACTTGGGCCAACGGCTGACGGACTTTCACGCCGGCCTTGGCGCGGGCAGCCCGACCCATACTGGCAACTTGCATCGCCAGCCGGGTAGCGTCCATTAAATCCTGGTCGATCAGCGACTCGTCGGCCACCGGGTAGGCGTCAAGGTGAACGCTGTCCGGGGCTGCCGGATTCACCGTGCAAACCAGGTTTCGGTATATTTCCTCCGCCATAAAGGGGGCCAGGGGCGCCATCAGGCGGGCCACGGTTACCAGGCATTCATAAAGGGTGGCGTACGCCGAGATTTTGTCGGTATCATTTTCACTCTTCCAGAAACGGCGGCGGCTGCGCCGGACGTACCAGTTGGAAAGTTGGTCGATAAACTCCTGGATTCGCCGTCCGGAGTCGGTGGGATTGTAGGTATCAAGGTAGCCGTCAACCTGGCCCACCAGGACATTAAGCTCGGACAATACCCAGCGGTCCAGTTCGTTCTCCGGCTTCCAGTCCGCCGGTACCTGGTCCGGCTGAAATTGGTCAATCGTGGCATAGTTGGTGAAGAAGGAGTAAACGTTCCACAGCGTGAGCAGTACCCGACGCAAGGTCTCGTTTACCAGTTTATCCGAGAACCGGCGCGACTCCCCGGGATGGGATGCGGTGAACAAGTACCATCGGAGGGCGTCGGCGCCGTGGGCGTCCAATACGGTATCGGGCCGCACCACGTTCCCCACGTGCTTGCTCATCTTCTGGCCCCGGCTGTCCAGTATCAGGCCCAGGCAGATGACATTGCGGTAAGAGGGCTGCTCCTGCAACAGGGTAGCCAGGGCGTGGAGGCTATAAAACCAACCCCGGGTTTGGTCCACTGCCTCGCAAATGTAGTCCGCCGGGAAGCGTCCGTCCTTGGCAATTTCCTTATTTTCGAAGGGGTAGTGCCATTGGGCGAAGGGCATTGCCCCGGAATCGAACCAGGCGTCCATTACTTCCGGTATCCGGTGCATAGTCCCGGCGCACCCGTCGGCCTGGCAGCGCAACGTTATGTCATCCACGTAGGGGCGGTGCAGGTCCAGATCATCGACCTGGTATTGTTGGACGTCAATCGCAGCTTGTTTTAGCTCGGCAACGCTGCCGAGGCAGACTTGGTGGCCGCAGTCGCCGCACTGCCAGATGGGAATCGGGGTGCCCCAATAGCGTTCGCGGGAGATGGCCCAGTCCACGTTATTACGCAGCCACTCCCCAAATCGTCCTTCCCGAATGTACTCGGGGTACCAGTTAATTGAACTGTTGCCGCTAACCAGCCGGTCTTTGTAAGCGGTAGTGCGGATGTACCAGGAAGACTTGGCATAGTAGAGCAGCGGTGTATCGCAGCGCCAACAGAAGGGGTAAGTATGCCGGTAGATGTCGCGGTGATGGAGCAGTCCGCGGTCCGACAAGTCCTGCATAATGTCTTCATCGGCGTCTTTAACGAATTTGCCCGAGAATGGATAGCTGCCGGTCACGTTGCCCCGCAAATCCACGGGCTGGACAAACGCCAACTCCAGGCTTCGGCCCAGGCCCAGGTCTTCATCGCCAAATGCCGGCGCGATATGAACAATCCCGGTACCGTCTTCCAAAGAAACGAAGTCGCCGGCAACCACCCTGGGAGAGAACTCGTCGGTGTTCTCCAAGTCCGTCACCGAAACGCCTTCGGGCCCGGTCCGCTGGACGAAGCGCCGAACCTCCGTTCCGTATTGGAAAGGAGGATACAGGGGCTGATATCCGACCCCCACCAGGTCCTCACCCTTCATGGTGGCGGCAACCCGGTATTCCACCCGCAGATTTGACTCCAGTAGTTGGGTAGCCAGCACCAGGCGTTCCGCTTGCCCGTCCCGTTCCAGTTCAACCAGGGAATACTCCGCCTCGGCCGCAACGGCCAGTGCGGTATTGCCGGGCAGCGTCCAGGGGGTGGTAGTCCAAGCCAACATGAAGGTGGGAACATCCTTATCGAATCCGCCCAGCCTGGAGCCATCCGGCGTTTCGGTCACCCGAAACTTGATAAATACCGAAGGGTCGGGAGTATTCTCCCGATAGCCCAGGGCCACCTCGTGGGAGCTAAGACTGGTTTCGCAACGGGGACAATGGGGTGTACCCCGCAGCCCTTCATAGAGCAATCCACGGTCCCAAAGCTGCTTGAGAATCCACCAACCGGTCTCAATAAAACCGTTGTCCAGCGTGACGTAGGGGTCTTCCAGGTCCACCCAAAAACCGATGCGGTCAGTCAGCGCCTCCCATTCCTTGACGTAGCGGAATACGCTTTCGCGGCATCTTTGGTTAAACTTTTCGATACCGTATTCTTCAATTTCCCGCTTGGAGCTAAGGCCCAGTTCCTTTTCGACCTCCAGCTCCACCGGCAATCCGTGGGTATCCCAGCCACCTTTGCGGATGCAACGATAGCCCTTCATCGTTCGATGGCGGCAGATGACATCCTTAAAGACCCGGGCTAGCACGTGATGGATGCCAGGGCTGCCGTTGGCGGTGGGCGGGCCCTCATACAGCATAAACTGGGGAGCATCTACCCGCTCGGTTTCAGTACGCCGAAAGACGTCCCGTTCCTTCCAAAAATCAAGAATACGGGCATCAAGCTCCGGCAAGCTGACACGGCTGGGCACGGCTTCGAACATAGCAGGTGTACCTCTGTTTGGGGAGATAACTTTTTAGCAGTTGTTGGGCGGTATTATATCTTATTGGGACGGCGACGGCAGAAGTATAAATCTTTTGCCCGGTATCCGAATCCTCCCGTCTTTAGCCAAGTCACGGCGGGGATCCCCATACACACAATTATTCCGCCGGGGCTAGCGCGGCAGACTGTCCCAATGCCGGTAAAAGTGGTTCAAGGGCCCATGGCCCTGACCTAGAGGGAAGGAATGGCGAATCGCCTCGGTGACGTATTCTTTGGCTTGCGCCACCGCGTCGATGACATCCTTGCCCTGAGCCAACCCGGCGGCCACCGCCGAGGCAAAAGTGCAGCCGGTTCCGTGGGTATTCTTCGTCTCAAAACGAGGGGCGGTAAACTCCCGGAACTGGAAACCGTCATAGAACAAGTCGGTAGCCGGTCCTTCTCGGTGGCCTCCCTTGACCACCACAGTTCGCGCTCCCATGGCAATAATCTGCTCGGCGGCCCAACGCATATCTTCGTCGGAGGTTATTTCTCTCCCGGTGAGGGTCTCTGCTTCCGGAATGTTTGGCGTAACCACTGCGGCCAAAGGCACCAGACGATTGCGAAGAGCATCAACCGCGTCCTCCCGCAACAGGGAATCCCCACTCTTGGCGATCATAACCGGGTCCACTACCAAAGTTGTAATGCGGTGCCGCTCAAGTTCCTGTGCAACTATTTCAACGATAGCCGAGCTGGAGAGCATTCCGGTCTTAACGGCATCAACTCCGATGTCAGTGACCACAGCATTGATCTGTGCCGCAATCATGTCGGTGGGCAACTCATGCACCGCAGCCACGCCTACGGTATTCTGGGCCGTTATGGCAGTAAGGGTTGAAGCTCCGTAAACGCCCAGGGCTGCAAAGGTCTTCAGGTCGGCCTGAATACCGGCTCCGCCGCCGGAGTCCGACCCGGCAATCGTCATGGCTATCGGTATAATTCTGGCGTTCATTACTTACTCTATAATCCGAGCAGCCACCAGGGATTGTTCTCCAAAGAGCGACTTTCCACTACCAAGTGAGTTCTTGTAAAGCGGCAACTTCTAGGTGGGTTCGTCCTGGGGTAGATTCCATTCTCCCGCCGGCGTCTCGGCAGAGGTATGGCCTAGACCCTGCAGACCTTCATCATTGTCCGTCAACAGCCGGATAGCAATTGCTGGCAGCGTTTCAATGTGCAAGCCGACTCGGACCGACATCTCCAACGATAAACGGGCTACGGTGTCATTATCAATAGCTTCGGCCAGCATAACAAAGTCGTAGCGGCCCAAAACCGCGTATTGCCCCAAAATCTTGGCATCGTCAGATTGGATGTCCCTGACCGCATCAATTATCAGATCGGGGTCTTCCCTTAATAAGCGTTGACCGTTCTCGGTTGTGGTTCCCATCAAGAAATAAAGCGGCATTCTGTCCTAGTCTCCCTTTCCCTACGCCTTTATCAAGGACGGCATCAAATTAGTGCAGCTATTATATTAACCTAATGTCCGGGCAATTCACACAGTCAACCGGCCCGGTTAGGAGTGGGAATATTAACTCGCCGGAAAATCCGCCCAGCAATGAAGTCTCAAATTAGCGGCGGACAAATCGTACAATAGTTATTGACAATAGTAGTTTAGATTGGTAAAGTACCGAATTACGTTAACAATTTGCCTGCTGTCAGGGCTGGGGAAAATAAACTATGCCTACAGTTAATCAACTAGTCAGAAAAGGACGGAAGCCGGTACGCAAGGGCACCAAGGCTCCTGCGCTTCACTGGGTTCAGAACTCGTTGCGCAACCGTATCAAATGGGGATCAGGATGTCCCCAAAGGCGCGGCGTATGTATTCAAGTACGCACCATGACACCGAAGAAGCCTAACTCGGCGCTGCGAAAGATTGCCCGGGTAAGGCTGACCAATGGCGTTGAAGTTACCGCCTACATTGGCGGCGAAGGGCACAACCTGCAGGAACACTCGGTAGTCCTGGTGCGGGGCGGTCGGGTAAAAGACCTGCCTGGCGTCCGCTACCACGTTGTTCGCAGCGCTCTTGATACTGAAGGGGTACAGAATCGCCGAAGGGGAAGAAGCAAGTACGGGGCCAGCAAACCCTAAGGCATTTCTTGAAATCCAAAGGTATCTTGGACTTACGGGTAACACCCCCGGTTTTTCGTCCCGGCCGAATATGGTTCTTCTGACCATCTGACACCATCGAATTACCCGGCTTACCAGCCAACTTACCGGAAGAGTTACCGGCCCATTTATTTTCGGATTTTGTTAAAGTAGCCCAAAGTGAAAACTCTTAATCCAGGATTCGCAAACGCTAAGGTGTAGCTAGAATGTCCAGAAGAAGACGTGCAGAACCTCGGGTAATCGGTGAGGATTCTCAATATCATAGCGTTCCACTGGCTCGGTTTATCAATCGAGTAATGACTCGCGGCAAGAAAACTACCGCTCAGCGGGCAGTTTACAGCGCCCTCGAACTGGTGAGGGAAGAGTCGCGGCGGGACCCTATGGAAATTTTTGAGCAGGCGCTTAAGAACGCTACGCCGCTGGTAGAAGTAAAACCCCGCCGCATTGGCGGGGCTACTTATCAGGTGCCTACAGACTTGCGGACCAGCCGCAGCGAAGCCTTGGCAATGCGCTGGATCATCCGGGGCGCCCGGGCTCGTAACGGTATGCCGATGCGCCGGGGCCTGGCCAACGAGTTTATGGATGCGGCCCGTGGGGAAGGTTCGGCAGTCCGCCGCCGGGAAGAATTGCACCGCATGGCCGAGGCAAACCGGGCTTTTGTCCATTACCGACGTTAATCCAAATAAAGGTTTTTCCGGGCGTAGAGGGGCCCATTTATGGTATCTGCTTTTCCAATAGACCAAATTCGCAACATCGGGTTCATCGCCCACATTGATGCCGGTAAGACCACGGTTACCGAACGGGTGCTTTACCTGACCGGTCGAATTCGCAAAATCGGAGGCGTGGACGAGGGCACTACCGCTATGGACTGGATGCCCCAGGAACGGGAACGGGGCATTACCATTACCGCAGCCGCTACTACCGCTCAATGGGACGACCACCGAATTAATATCATCGACACCCCGGGCCACGTGGATTTTACCGCCGAGGTGGAGCGCAGCCTTCGCGTTCTTGACGGTGGAATCGTGGTGCTGGACGCGGTAGCCGGCGTCCAATCCCAGTCGGAGACCGTCTGGCGGCAGGCCGACACCTATAAGGTTCCCCGTATTTGCTTTGTCAATAAGATGGACCGGGTGGGAGCCAGTTTCACCCGGACTATAGAGTCGGTCAAGCGGCGGCTCAAGGCAAACCCGGTCCCCATACAACTGCCGATGGGCGAAGAGGACTCCTTTGTCGGAGTGATAGATTTGCTCGGCGGCCGGGCGGCCATTTATCCCAAAGGCCGGGACAACAGCGATGGCCTGGCGCCGCCCGAACAGGTTCCGGTTCCTTCCGAGTATCAGGACACCTACGAAGAATACCGTCAGGCCATGATTGAAAAGATCGTCGAAACAGACGACGGACTGATGATTCGTTACCTGGAAGGTGAAGAACTAACCGAGTCAGACCTGCGCTTGGCCCTGCGCAAGGCTACTATTGGCCGGCAGTTAGTGCCAATTATGTGCGGCAGCGCCATCTCCGGTAAGGGCGTCCATCCCCTCCTTGACGCTATAGTCTATTATCTGCCGTCTCCCGCGGACGTTCCGCCGGTTGAGGGTGTTGATCCCAAAACCGAGGAAACCGAATTGCGCTACCCTGACGAGTCCAATCCCTTGGCTGCGTTGGCCTTCAAGGTTGTCACCGATCCGTATGTGGGACGCCTGGTATTCTTGAGAATTTATTCCGGTCAGGTAAAGGCCGGCGCTTTGGTGATTAACGTGACTAAAGGCCAGCGGGAACGGATGGGCCGCCTGCTCCAAATGCACGCCAACCACCGAGAAGAGTTAGAAGTTATCGGGGCCGGCAATATCTGCGCCGCCGTAGGACTTAAGAACACCTTTACCGGCGATACCATCGGCACCGAGTCTAAGCCGGTGATACTGGAACCGCCCAAGTTCCCCCAACCGGTCATTTCAGTAGCGATTGAGCCGGCCAGCCGCGCCGACCAGGACCGCCTATCCGAAGCCTTGCGTAAACTCTCCGACGAAGACCCCACTTTCCAGGTCCGCTTCAACGATGAAACCGCCCAGACGGTTATGTCCGGCATGGGCGAGTTGCACCTGGAAGTGCTGGTTGACCGAATGCGGCGCGAGTTTAACGTGGAAGCCCACGTAGGCAGTCCCCGAGTCGCCTACCGGGAAACCTTTACCCGAGCGATCCGTAGCGAGGGCCGCTTCGTGCGGCAGTCAGGCGGGCATGGACAATTCGGTCATGTCTGGCTGGAAATAGAACCCCTGGAACGAGGCTCCGGTATTGTTTTCGTCAACGGTATTTCCGGTGGCACAATTCCACGGGAATACATCCCGGCGATTGAGAACGGAGTTCGTCAGGCCTTGGATAACGGTCCGTTGGGCGGTTACCCGCTAGTGGACTTGAAGATTACTCTGGTTGACGGCAGCTACCATACCGTGGACTCCTCGGAATTGGCCTTCCGCAGCGCCGGAATGCTGGCCATCCGGGAAGGCGCACGCAAGGCTGGGCCGGTGCTGCTGGAACCGATGGTGGAATTGGAAGTGGTCACCCCCGGCGAGTTCCTGAGTGAGGTTTTGGGCGACTTGGGTACCCGCCGCACTCAAATTAAGCACATTGAAGGGGAAGTTGACCTTCAAACGGTTAGGGCGATGATTCCCCTGGGTGAAACTTTCGCTTATACTACTTCCCTCCGTTCGATTACTCGCGGTCGAGCCACCTATACTATGGAGTTCAAATATTACGAACCGGTGTCGGAGAACTTGGCGAAGTCTCTGGTTAGCGCCAGCTAGATTCCGGCGTCTGGATTTAAGGCAGTATGGTTACGAGACAAAAAGTAAGAATTATCCTGAAGTCCTTTGAGCACAAGGTGCTGGATAGCTCTACGGAGCAGATTGTGGAGACCGCCGAGCGGACCGGAGCCAGAATTGCCGGACCGGTGCCTCTTCCAACCCACATCCGACGGTTCTGCGTTATCCGTGGCCCCCATGTGGACAAAGATTCCCGGGAGCACTTCGAAATTAGGACCCATAAACGGCTCATAGATATCCTGGAGCCTACTTCCAAGACGATCGACTCCCTGACCCGGCTGAATTTGCCGGCCGGGGTTGACATCTCGATCAAGCTGTAAAGACAAAGACTGCCAGGCATTATAGGCTGCCGGTTTGTGATTGACGTCAGAGGAAATCCAACCTGAAAGGTAAAGGTGTATATCATGCTCCGAGGATTCCTGGGCAAAAAGGTAGGAATGAGCCAGGTCTTCGGGGAGGATGGGCGAGTGGTGCCGGTGACTATGATTCAAGCCGGACCCTGTTCCGTCACCCAGATAAAGACCAATGAGAACGACGGCTATCAAGCTGTTCAGCTTGGTTTTGACCCGGTCAAGAAGCTCAACAAGCCGGAAGCCGGGCACTTGAAGGATAACCCGCTGGCCCGCCACTTGCGGGAGGTCAAAGCCGACGACATCAGCGAGTTCAACTTGGGACAACAGATTAAGGTGGACATTTTTGAGCCGGGTGAACTGGTGGACGTAATCGGCAAGTCTAAAGGCCGCGGTTTCGCCGGCGTGATGAAACGCCACGGATTCGCCGGCGGCCCCCGGACTCACGGTCAGTCCGACCGCGCCCGCGCCCCCGGTTCCATCGGCGGCGGCACCACTCCGGGCAAGGTTTACAAGGGTATGAAAATGGCCGGCCACATGGGTAACGCCCGGATTACCGTAAAGAATCTGGAGGTCATTCAGGTGGACCCGGAACGTAACCTCCTTTTGCTTAAAGGGGGGGTTCCCGGCGCCCCCAATGGCCTATTGGTGATTCGACGTACCGGCAAGAGAACCTCGCCGAGTAACTAGGAGCTTTCTAAAGTTATGGAACTTCCGGTAGTAAACCGGCAAGGCGAGACGGTCAGCCAAATAGAATTGGATGATTCTATTTTCGCCGTGCCGATGAACCACTCTCTGGTTCATCAAGCCATAGTCATTTATCAACTGAATAAGCGACAGGGCACCCACGACACCAAAACCCGAGGCCAGGTGTCCGGCGGTGGACGCAAGCCGTGGATCCAAAAGCACACGGGACGCGCCCGGCAAGGCAGCATCCGCTCGCCGCAATGGCGTCACGGTGGCGTGGTCTTCGGACCGCATCCCCGAGATTACCGCAAGGCGCTGCCCAAACGTATGCGTCGCTTGGCCCTTAAGTGCGCCCTCTCCGAGAAGATTCGTACTGGCAGTCTGATTTGCCTGGATAGTCTGGAAAGCCTGGACGGCAGAACTCGGTCGATGGCCGGGCTGTTGGCCGGCTTGAACATTAACGGCTCGACTCTGGTGGTTGCGGAAAATTCGGAGCAGTCGATAAGCCGTTCCGGGCACAATTTGAAGAATGTGTGGACATTGCCGGTCAATTTGCTTAACGCCCACGAGTTGCTGCGTCGGCAGACCGTAGTAATCACTGCCGAAGCCCTCCGCAAGGGAGCGGAGTTATGGGCAGCCGATCCGAACCGTCGTCCTGCAGGCATGGATAGGGCTGACGATGCGGGCGACACTCCGGAAAAGGTCGTTGCTATGGTGGATGCCCATCCCGCCGATGCCGAAAATGCCTCAGAGGAGGAAGGGGAAGCCTAGATGAATATTCACCAGGTGTTGCTAAAGCCAACTATTACTGAAAAGAGCACTCTCCTTCAGGAATCGGGACGGTACACTTTCCAGATAGCCCTGACTGCCAACAAGGGACTGGTCAAGCAAGCGGTGGAGAAGAACTTTAACGTCAAAGTGTTGGACGTTAATATAACCAAACTCCACGGCAAGCTCAAACGTTATGGCCCCAAATATAAGAAGATGCCGGACATAAAGAAGGCCGTGGTAACTTTGAGGCCCGGCGATCGAATTAACCTGGTCGAAGGGCTGTAGAGCGAAGGATTGTGCTATGCCATTAAAGAACTTAAAGCCGATAACTCCCGGTACGCGTAACGCCGTCCGGCCCTCCTTCGAGGAGATAACCCGCACCAAGCCGGAAAAATCGCTGCTCACCCCGCTGGCCAAGCATGCGGGCAGGAATAACCGGGGCCAGATTACCGTCCGTAGCCGCGGGGGCGGAAGCCGAAGGATGTACCGGATAATTGATTTCAAGCGCCGCAAGGAGGGAGTGCCCGGCCGGGTTGTTTCCATCGAGTATGACCCTAACCGGACAACCCGCATTGCGCTCATCTTCTATGCCGACGGCGAGAAGAGCTATATACTGGCTCCTCACGGCCTGGCAGTGGATAGCTGGATCGAGGCCGGCCCTGGTGCGGAGATAAGTCCCGGGAATTCCCTTCCCTTGCGCAATATACCGACCGGTACGGTGGTGCATAATCTGGAGTTGACTCCGGGACGAGGCGGCCAATTGGTACGCAGCGCCGGTGTGGGCGCCCAGGTACTTTCCCGAGAAGGGGAGTATGTCCTGATTCGCCTGCCTTCCGGTGAAATGCGGCGGGTGTTGTTAAACTGCCGGGCCAGCATCGGTCAACTATCAAATCCGGACCATAAGAATGAAAGTCTTGGCAAGGCCGGCGCCCGCCGTCACCTGGGCCGGCGTCCCCAAGTAAGAGGCGTGGCAAAAAACCCGGTGGACCACCCCCACGGCGGCGGAGAAGGTCGCTCTCCTATTGGAATGCCGGGGCCCAAGTCCCCCACCGGAAAGCCAACCCTGGGTTACAAGACCCGACGAAAGAAGAAGACCACCGGCAAATTTGTAGTACGCGGAAGACGACGGTAGTATATGTCCAGATCAATTAAAAAAGGCCCTTACGTACACCCGAAACTCATGAAGAAAGTGGAAGCCGTACAGCGTTCCGGCGCCGCTACGGTCATCCGAACTTGGTCACGAGCTTCAATGATAATGCCCCAAATGGTAGGCTTGACTATGGGCGTTCACGACGGGCGCCGCCACATCCCGGTGTTTGTCACCGAGAATATGGTGGGGCACCGGCTGGGAGAATTCGCTCCTACGCGCACTTATCGGGGCCACGTATCGCGCTCCGAGCGCACCAGCCGGGTGAGGTGAAGTAATGCCTCCTGTAAAAGCCGTTGCCAAACAAATAGGAGCTTCGCAAAAGCGCCTGAAGCCCATTCTGGACTTGGTGAGGGGGCGCGAAGTGCAAGACGCCTTGAACACCCTCAGCCTGCTTTCCTCTCCCTGGGCGCGGGTGGTCTATAAGGTGGTTCAGTCGGCAGCTTCCAACGCCGAGAACAATATGCTGATGAACCGGGACAGCCTGCGTATCATGCGAATTACTGCCGACCCGGCCACCACGATCAAACGGTTTCGACCGCGCGCTCGAGGTCGCATCGGCCGAATTACCAAGCGTTCCAGTCACATTACCGTCATAGTTGATGAAGTAGAAAGGGAGGCCTAGCCTATGGGCCACAAAACACATCCATACGGTTTTCGGTTGGGCATAATCAAGGACTGGAAGACCCACTGGTATGCCAATAACGCCACCACCTACCGAACCCTGGTGCTGGAAGACCTTAAACTGCGGAGCAGCGTACACAGCGAATACCGCAATTTTTCCGACGCCGGAATCTCTCGGGTCGAGATTGATCGGGGAGCCCAGGATACGGTGATCAATATTCACTCTGCCCGCCCAGGAATCCTGATTGGCCGAGATGGGGAAAGGGTCAAGCAGCTCCGCTCCAAGCTGGAGGTCATAACCCGGCGGCGAGTTCAGCTAAATATCATCGAGATTGAACAGCCGGAACTGGACCCGTACCTGGTAGGCAAAAATATTGCCGACCAGTTGCAGCGCCGGGTAGCTTACCGGCGGGCCATGCGCCAGGCCGCCCAGCGAGCCATGCAAGCGGGGGCTCATGGCATCAAGATAATTACCAAGGGTCGCATTTCCGGCGCGGAAATTGCCCGCACCGAGAAGCTGATGCTGGGTCAAGTACCCTTGCACACGCTCCGCGCCGATATTGACTATGCCTTGGCCGAAGCGGCAACCGCCATGGGTCGTATCGGCATCAAGGTTTGGATTTATAAGGGCCAGATCCTGCCCCCGCCACCGGAACCGGTTGAAGAACTGGAAACCATTGAAGTTCGGGTTGAGTCCGGTCCCGATGACGTAGATTTTACCGAAGCCATTGCCGACGACGTGATAGACGGCGTGGCTACCAGGGGGGCGTTCGATGTTGCAACCTAAGCGAACCAAGTACCGCAAAATGGGCCGTGGCCGTCGCAAGGGTATGGCGACCACCGGAAATAGCGTGCATTTCGGAGAGTACGGGCTAAAGGCGATGGGCTGCGATTGGATAACCGCCCGTCAGATTGAGTCGGCTCGTGTTGCGATTACCCGCTACCTGCAACGCGGCGGCCAGGTCTGGATCCGCGTCTTTCCCGACAAGCCGATTAGCAAAAAACCGGCTGAGGTCCGCATGGGCGGCGGCAAGGCAGCCAATGACCACTGGGTGGCAGTAGTGAAGCCGGGCCGAATTCTTTTTGAAGTAAGCGGTGTGCCGGAGAGTGAGGCGATGGAAGCCCTGCGGCTGGCATCCCACAAGCTGCCCATACCTACCAAGGCAGTGCAGCGGGACCAGATAGCGGCAATTATGGGCGGGTCGTAACCAAAGGATAGGCTATGCAAATCCAAGAAATACGGTCTTTGACCGACGAACAGTTGACTGAGGAATTAAGCAAGACTTACCGGGAGTTGATGAACCTCCGGTTTCGAGCGGCGACAAACCAGCTAACCGACAGCAATCAGCCGCGCAGGACTCGGAAGGACATCGCTCGCCTGCTCACGGTAATTCGGGAACGCAATTTGACGGTGAATTAAGTATGTCTATACAGATGCGAAAAATTCGCACCGGTTCGGTGGTTGGCACCAGCATGACCCAGACCGCGGTAGTGGAAATGGTCTGGAAGCAGCGCAATCGTTTGTATCGGAAACAAATGCGCCGGGTGACTCGCTTCTATGTTCATGACCCGGAAGACCAGTGCCGGGTAGGCGATACGGTCAGAATCCAGGAGACCCGGCCCATATCCAAGACCAAGCATTGGCGCCTTTTGGGTATATTGCATCGGCGCCAGGTGGCCGACATTCAGCCGATAGAACTGGAAACCGACCTGGATGCCGAAATCGCCGGGAACGACGATGACGACACCGATGACGAGAATACGATGAGCGTTGCCGTCGCAGACTCCGCCGCCGGTGCAGCGGGCGAAGAGGAAGCCGAAGAATGATCCAGACATATACTCGATTAAATGTGGCCGACAACAGCGGCGCCAAGCTCATCCGGCTGATTAACATTCCCGGGTCCAGCAAGCGTAAGTATGCCCAAGTTGGGGATATCATAGTCTGTACCGTCCGCGAGGCCGTCCCAAATTCGCCGGTCCGCAAAGGTACCGTGGTCAAGGCAGTAGTGGTTCGCCAGGCTCAAGGTCTGTTAAGGCCCGACGGAACCTATATCAAGTTCGACGATAACGCCGCGGTTATCATCCAGGATAACCTGATGCCCCGTGGCACCCGCATCTTCGGGCCGGTGGCTCGGGAATTGCGGGATCGGGGCTTTATGCGCATCGTCTCGCTGGCTCCGGAGGTCGTCTAATGAACATCCGCCGTGGGGACAATGTGCTGGTTATTGCCGGCAAGGAAAAGGGCAAAACCGGGCGAGTGGACCACCAGATGGTCGAAGCTAACCGGATTGTTGTGGAAGGTGTTAACATGATAACCCGCCACATCAAACCGCGCCCGGGTTTGCGTCAGGCCGGAAGGATTCAGCGGGAAGCCCCGATCCACATTTCCAATGTAATGCTGATTTGCAACAAATGCAGCAAGGCCATCAAGCCCAGTTCGGTCAAACTGGAAACGGGCCAAAGAGTAAGGGGTTGCCCCAAGTGCGAGGAAATAATCGATGATGCCCGATGATGAACAGGTAGAACCGCAAGCCGAAGTGTCCCCCGAAGAGACGGCTGCTCCGGAAAGCCCACGGCCGGCCCGGCAGCGGCAGTCCCGGGCCCGGCGCGGCAGCGGGGCCGCGGCAGTCGAGGAAGCGCTACCTGCCGCAGCGAATGAACCGCTGATGCGTCCCCGGTTGCTGGACACTTACCGCAATGAAATAGTACCTGCAATGATGAGTGAGTTTGGATTCACCAATAATATGCGGGTGCCACGGGTGCAGAAAATCGTCATTAATATCGGCTTGGGCGAGGCCCTGACCAACGGCAGAGCAATGGAAAATGCGACCCGGGACCTGACTACGATCAGCGGCCAGAAACCGGTAATAACCCGCGCCCGCAAGTCCATTGCCGCCTTTAAGTTGCGCGCCGGCAATCCGGTAGGTACCAGCGTAACGCTGCGGGGCAACCGAATGTACCATTTTCTGGACCGTTTGGTGAACACTGCCTTGCCCCGTATTCGCGACTTTCGGGGGATCTCCCGTGGGGGTTTTGACGGGCGCGGCAATTTCTCCATCGGCATTCGGGAGCAGATTATCTTTCCGGAGATTGACTATAACCAGATTGACCGGTTCCGCGGGTTGCAGGTTAATATCATCACTTCCGCCCCGAACGATGCGGAGTCCATACGATTGCTGGAAATGTTCGGAATGCCCTTCGTTAAAGAGGGCTAGCTCTGGGAATAGAAGACTAAGACTGGATTCACGGAAGCGCGATAGGAGTTACCTTGGCAAAGACATCGATGATTCAAAAATGGCTGCGGGAGCCCAAATACCCCGGTCGCAAGTATAACCGCTGCCATCGCTGTGGCAGGCCTCGGGCCTATATCCGTTACTTCGGAGTCTGCCGCATTTGTTTCCGCCAGTTGGCGCTGACCGGCGACTTGCCGGGAATACGCAAGGCCAGTTGGTAAGTCACGGCAATAGACTAACCATTTTACCTTTGAGGGTAGGAGAATAACTAACCATGCCGGTTAATGACCCAGTGGCAGATATGCTAACCAGGATTCGAAACGGCATTCAGGCTCGCCATGAATCCGTGATGGTTCCCCATTCCAAGCTCAAATTGGCTATTGCCAACATCCTGAAGGAACAGGGCTATATCCGGGACTTTGACATACCCCGGGGCCAGCAGTTCCCCTCTTTGCGGGTGCACTTGGCTTATCGAACCGGACGGGAACCGGTGATCAGCGGACTGAAGCGGGTCAGCAAACCCGGCTTGAGAATTTTTGTGGGTAAGGGCGAAATCCCGCGGGTTTACGGCGGATTGGGTTTGGCCATAATATCCACTTCCCGAGGGCTTATGAGTGGGCAACGAGCTTGGCGACTCGGCATTGGAGGAGAACTTCTCTGTTATGTCTGGTAATACTGACGCCGCTGAACAGGCGGAAGAAAGAACCTTATCCCGTATTGGCCGAAAACCGATTCCCATCCCCAGCGGAGTCGAGGTTGAGGTCATTTACGGCGGTGTGACGGTCATGGGACCTCGCGGTACGATGACTCAGAATTATCACCCCGAAGTCAAAGTAATGGTGGAAGCCGGTGAGGTTATAGTGGAACGGCTTTCCGAGCGGAAGTTCCACCATTCGCTGCACGGGTTGACCCGCAGCCTGATCGCCAACGCCATAGTCGGGGTCACCGACGGCTATACCAAAACCCTGGAACTTATGGGGGTTGGATACCGGGTGCAGCAGTCCGGCGAGGGCATTATTCTTAATGTGGGATATAGCCACCCGGTGGAGATTCAACCGAGTGAAGGGGTAACCCTGGAAGTCGAAGGTAATAACCGGGTGCACGTACGGGGAATTGACAAGCAAAAGGTAGGAGAACTGGCCGCCCAGGTGAGGAAAACGCGCCCACCGAACGCCTACAAAGAGAAGGGCATCCGGTATCAGGGCGAGATTCTCCACTTTAAACCGGGCAAGGCCGCGGCACGCAAGGCCTAACGCACAGTACGGCAAGTTATAAAGTAGTTTAAGTAAGCGAATACCTGGAGATATTCATAAGAGATGCCCAGAGATAAAGATGCTCGCAAGCTGAGAAGTGTTCGGCATATCCGGGTCCGTAAAAAGGTATCCGGCAGTTCGGAGAGGCCCAGGCTTTGCGTATTCCGCAGCCTTCGGTCTATTTATGCCCAGATAATTGACGACACCGGCGGAATTACCTTGGTAGCAGCCTCCAGCCAGGAAGCGTTGCGGGAAGTTGGCGAAGCCCTTCATCCCAAGAGCGCCGTTTCCGCCGCCGTTGGCAAGCTGTTAGCCGAACGAGCGCGGGCCCACGGCATTACCCAAGTGGTGTTTGACCGAGGCGGCTATAAATATCATGGTCGGGTAAAGGCATTAGCCGAAGCCGCACGAGAGGGAGGCCTTGAGTTTTAATGGTTAGTACTGCAAACAGACCTCGCCCAAACCGTCCACCCCGAGACGAAGACCCCTCCGGATTTACCGAGCGGGTGGTTTATACCCGCCGCATCGCCAAAGTGGTTAAAGGCGGCCGTCGGATGCGTTTTAACGCTCTGGTAGTGGTCGGAGACGGAGGCGGTAACGTAGGCGTGGGACTCGGCAAAGCCCTGGTTATCCCGGATGCGGTCCGTAAGGGCAACGCCATCGCCCGTCGAAACATGGTCAAGATTCCAATCAAGGGTAGCAGCATTCCCCACGAAATTACCGTTAAGGTCGGCGCCTCTATAGTGGTAATTAAACCGGCTCCGGAAGGCACCGGAATTATTGCCGCCGGCGCAATGCGGGCGATTCTCGAACTCGGCGGCGTCCGCGACGTGGTGGGCAAGTCCCTGGGTTCCCGTAACCCGATTAACACGGTCCAAGCTACTCTGGAAGCTTTGCGTCAACTGCGCGACCCGCAAGCGGAAATTGCCCGAAGAAGAGGCACCCTGCCAAAAGAGTAGCCGATCAGTTGTCTGATTCACCGGCTTCAGGTCGGTATTACATCGGTCGGTTGGCGAATCAACCGGAAACCCAATAGCCCAATAGGTGTATTTATGGCCCAGCTCAAAATTACCTGGATCAAGAGTTGTATCGGCAGACCCCAGAATCAGCGGAAAGCGGTTCAAGCCTTGGGACTGCGTCGCCTGCATCATTCGGTAACCCACGGTGACACCCCGAGCATCCGTGGGATGGTCAATAAAGTATCGCATTTGGTGAAGGTGGAAGAGATAGAGGAGACTCCCTAGTCGGCTACGGTTAGCCACCCGGGGAGCTCGCCGCAAGGGCAAAGATACCCGGATACAAATAGAAACCTGGTCCAGCATAGTTACCTCAATTTCATGGTCAATGTACCTTCTTCCCCGGAACAGCCAGGCAGGAGTCCTGGTCATTCCGGGGCAAACTTTCCAGGAGTAGGCATCCGTTATGATGGAGCACTTAATAATCCCGTCCGTTGGAGCCCGGAAGGCGCGTAAGCGGGTTGGCCGCGGCGATGCCGCCGGTCAGGGCAGCTACGGAGGCCGGGGAATGAAGGGGCAAAAATCCCGCTCCGGTTATCGCATCCGCCCCGGCTTTGAGGGGGGTCAGTTGCCCTTGATCAAGGGTCTGCCGATGAAGCGGGGTTTCAATAACAAGTTCAAGACTGTTTTCTCGCTGGTTAAGCTGGAGGACCTGGAGTCTTTCGACGCCGGCGAGCGCATCACTCCCGACTTGCTTTATCGAAGAGGGCTGCTGTCCAGTCTCAAATACCCGGTTAAGGTACTGGGCAACGGGGAGATCAGCAAGTCCTTGACCATAGCCGCTCATCGATTCACCCAGTCTGCTCGGGCGAAGATAGAAGCGGCAGGGGGCCAGGCGGAGGAAATCTAGCCCGATGATTTCTACCGAAGCACAGGGGGGAAGGTGGCCCCGACTCATCCAGGCGGCGGTCGATGCCTTTAGTCTGCCCGACTTAAGGTACAAGATTCTCTTTACCCTGGCAATGTTAACCCTCTATCGGTTTGTGTCCCACATACCCATACCGGGTATCGACACCGTCCAACTGAATTCCCTCTTTGAGAACAACCAACTATTGGGTTTTCTGGACTTGTTCAGCGGTGGGGCGCTGAGCCGGATGAGTATCGTCGCCCTGGGAGTCTTTCCCTATATTACCGCGTCTATTGTGATGCAGCTGCTGACCCCGGTGATTCCCAGTTTGCAGCAGTTATCCCGGGAAGGAGAGGGCGGCCGGGCCAAGATAAACCGAATCGTCCATTGGCTTACCGTTCCCATTGCTTTCGCTCAGGGTTTCGGTCAACTGGTCCTGTTACAACAGAGCAATGTGTTGACCAATGTTGGATTTACCGGCGATGCTCTGCTGCCGACCGCGGCCGCAATTATATCCATGACCGCAGGAACCATGTTCCTGGTCTGGTTGGGTGAGTTGATAACGGAGCGCGGCATTGGCAACGGTATTTCTCTGATAATCTTCGCGGGCATCGTAGCCGGATTCCCCGGCCTGATTACCCAGGGCTTTCTGGACCGGCAGGACATATTGGGCATCGGCTTTTTTGTGATTATTGGCGTGCTGATCATCGCCCTGATTGTGCTGTTCAACGAGGCTCACCGGCGCATCCCGGTTCAATACGGCCGCAGCATTTTCCGCGGGGGTCGAATGTACCGGCAAAGCGGTGGCACCTATATCCCGCTGCGGATTAACTCAGCGGGGATGATACCGCTCATCTTTGCCTTTTCCATCGTAATTCTGCCCGGCACCATCGCCACCTACTTTGCCACCAACAGCGGCGCGGTAGGCGATGTGGCCCGGTTCTTCGCTGACCTTTTTAATCCTTCGGAGCCTACGTACTGGGTTCTGGTGTTCATCCTGGTGGTGATTTTCACCTTCTTTTACACCCTGGTGGTGTTCCAGCAGCAAAACCTGGCTGAAAATCTGCAACGCAACGGTGGATTCGTCCTTGGAATCCGGCCGGGCCGACCAACACAGGACTATCTTAACCGGGTGATTGTGCGTCTCACTACCGGCGGCGCCATTTTCCTGGGCTTTGTGGCGATCGTACCTTATCTCGCTTCCCTGGTAACCGACGTGCAGGCCATCCAGTTGAGCAGCACCAGTTTGCTGATTATGGTCGGAGTGGGACTGGATACTCTACGGCAGTTGGAAGCTCAGCTGCTAATGCGAAACTATGAAGGATTCCTGAGATAACCTTGACGTCATCGCTGCGACTAGCGCTGTTCGGGCCGCCGGGGGCCGGCAAAGGCACCCAGGCCCAACTGCTTAAAGAACAACTGGATATTAGCCACATCAGCTCCGGAGACCTCTTCCGGTTTCACGCTCAGCAGCGCACCGAACTGGGGCTGGTGGCAGCCGAGTACATGAACCAGGGCCTGCTGATTCCCGATACGGTGGGAGTCGGCATAATCCTGGATAAGGTGCTGGAGTTGGGGCCGGCCGCCGGATTTATTCTCGACGGATTTCCGCGCACCCGGGATCAAGCAAACATCCTCGATGAAACCCTGGAGGAAAAGTCCCGAGGCCTGGACAAGGCGCTGTTCATCAGTGTACCGGAAGACGAGTTGATTCGACGATTGGGCGGGCGGTTCGTCTGTCGGCAGTGCCAGGCGACTCAATCGCTAGGCAAAACCGATTCCGGCGCAACTCCTCCTTGCCAGCGGTGCGGCGGCGAGCTATACCAGCGAGAGGATGATCGGCCCGAGGCGGTGCAGACGCGGATCGAGGTTTACCATCGCCAAACGGCTCCGGTGCTGGAGTATTACCTGGAAAAGGGTTTGTTGACTGAAATATCCGGCGTAGGGGCGGTAGAACAGGTTAACCACTCGGTTTTAGCGTCGCTGGAGTTAGTCGCAACGGATAAGGGCTAATAATTCCCGCTTTGCAATTGGACCAATACGGAGTAGAATAGGCAGGATGAATCGGAAAGGAAAAATAGAAACCGCGTCCAACTCCGCCTCTAATTACACCGGCGGCATTACGATTAAATCCGCTCCGGAAATGGAGGCGATGCGGCGAGCAGGCGCCATTGTAGGCGCTACTTTGACGCTGCTTAAGCGTTCCGTCGAGCCGGGCATTACGACCCGCGAGTTGGATAACATCGCTTATAAGGAAATAACCCGCCACGGCGCCAAGCCTACTTTCAAGGGATATCGGGGCTTCCCCGCATCAATTTGCGCCTCGGTGAACGAGGAAATTGTTCACGGGATTCCCGGCAAGCGTGTATTGAAGGAAGGCGACATTATCAAAATGGATGTAGGCGCTACCATTGACGGCTTTATCGGCGATGCCGCGGTCTCCGTAGCCGTCGGCCGGGTGGACCAGACTGCGATTGACCTGATGGATGCTACGCGCCTGAGTCTGGAAGACGGTATTAAGTCCGCCCGACCGGGCAACCGTATTGGCGACATTGGGGCCGCAGTGCAGACTTACAGCGAAGCGCGAGGATTCAGCGTGGTTCGGGAGTTTGTCGGCCACGGCGTGGGACGTTTCCTGCACGAAGACCCTCAGGTGCCCAACTACGGCCAGCCGGGTCGGGGACAGTTGCTCCGACCGGGGATGTGTATCGCCATAGAGCCGATGCTTAACGTTGGCGACTGGCATACCCGTATCCTGGACGACAATTGGACGGTAGTTACGGCGGACGGTTCCCTATCGGCTCATTTTGAGCATACCATTGCTATTACCGACGACGGGCCGGAAATTCTTACTAAACACACCTAGCCCAACGCGGACCAGCCAAAAGCTGTCCGGTCGGTGCTTGGTCAGGCCGAAGTAAACCGGATTCCGGATTAAGGAGATTTATGGCGAAAAAGGAAGCAATTGAGGTTGAGGCCAAAGTAACCGAGGCCCTACCCAATGGTATGTTCCGCGTGGAACTGCCCAATGACCACCAGGTATTGGCCCATGTATCCGGCAAGATCCGGATGCACTTCATACGAGTGCTGCCCGGAGACCGGGTACTGGTGGAACTTTCCCCATACGACTTGAGCCGAGGCCGGATAACCTACCGGTTTAAGTAGGGTTCAGGAGAAGTAACATGCGAGTAAGCGCGTCAGTGAAACCCCGGTGCGATAAGTGCCGGGTCATCAAGCGCAAGGGTGTAGTGCGGATAATCTGCTCCAATCCCCGACACTCCCAGCGGCAGGGCTAGCCCCCGCGATGGCAGGAGGAATTATATGGTTCGTATAGCCGGCGTTGACGTACCAGACCGTAAGCGGGCGCATATCGCGCTGCGCAGCATTTACGGTGTCGGCCCAATCATAGCCACCGAAATTTTGACCAAGGCCGGAATTGACACTGAACTCCCGCCTCGTATGAACGAGCTGGACGAGAGTCAGGTGGACCGTATCCGGGAAATCGTGGACCGAGAGTACCTGACCGAAGGCGACTTGCGCCGTGAGGTCAACCAGAATATTCGCCGCTTAATTGAAATCGGCTCCTATCGGGGACTGCGGCACCGGCGCGGATTGCCGGTTCATGGCCAGCGTACCCGCACCAATGCCCGCTCCCGTAAGGGACCAAGAAGGACAGTTGCCGGCCGCGGTCGGCGCACCGGAGCTAAGAAATAGATGAGGGAAGTTTATGCCTAGGCCAAGAACACGCCGCCGGGAACGGCGGTCAGTCCCCCAAGGAAGGGCATACATATACTCCACGTTTAATAACACTCTGATCAGCATTACCGACTCCGACGGCAACGTAATTGCCTCGGCCAGCGCCGGTACGGTAGGCTTCAAGGGATCCCGGAAGGGTACCGCCTTCGCCGCCCAGCGCGCCGCAGAGCAGGCAGCCCGTCGGGGAATGGATATGGGTCTGCGCCTGATCGATATTTTTATCCGTGGCCCCGGAGCCGGACGGGAGGCCGCGATTCGGTCCCTGCAGGGCGCCGGTCTAATGGTTACCAGTATCCGGGATGTAACTCCAATACCCCACAACGGCTGCCGACCGCCGAAACGACGAAGGGTGTAAGAAAGAAGGATTATGGGAAGATATACAGGACCATCTTGCCGACTATGCCGCCGGGCCGGTGAAAAGCTATTCCTGAAGGGGGACCGCTGTTTTACGCCCCGTTGTGCCGTAGAGCGGCGCCACGCTCCCCCGGGTGAACAGAGCAACCGCCGTCGCCGTCCCTCGGACTACGGGGTGCATCTGCGGGAGAAACAGAAGGCTCGCCAGATATATGGAGTAATGGAAGGTCAATTCCGCCGGTATATGGCCGATGCTTTCAACAGCCCCGGTATTACCGGAATAAACCTGCTGCGGACCCTGGAACGGCGTCTCGATAATATCGTTTATATGTTGGGATTTGCCGACTCCCGAAAGCAGGCCCGTCAGTTTGTAAATCACGGCCACTTCCTGGTTAACGGAGTTAAGACGGACATTCCTTCGTTCCTGGTTCGCGCCGGACACGTTATTACCTGGAAGGAATCCGTCAAGAATACTGACTTTTATAGGGACCGTACCGATGGGATTCCCAAGCGCCCTATCCCGTCCTGGTTGTCCCTCAATATTAACGACATGGCCGGCGAGGTGGTTACCCTGCCGTCCGATGAAGACCTGACTCAAGCCATCAATTCCCGGCTAATCGTAGAGTACTATTCGAGGTAGTAAGACTCATGTTGGAAACTTATATCCTACCTCAGGGTTCGGCCGATGACACTCCGGAAGCGCTAAAGCCAGATATTCATGTTCTGGAAGCGACGGATACCTACGGCCGGGTAGCCCTGGAACCATTGCAGCGGGGTTACGGCATAACTGTCGGAAACCCGTTACGCCGTATGCTGCTCAGCTCCATTAAAGGCAGCGCCATCACCTGGGTGAAAATTGAAGACGTGGTGCACGAGTACACGGCTATCAACGGTGTCAAAGAGGAAGTAATGGACCTCCTCATGAACATCAAACGTATCCGCATCCGCTCGCAAACGGCCAGAACCGGCAAAATGCGCCTGGAAGTGGGCGGTGAAGGACGTATTTGCGCCGGCGATATCGCCACCTCTGCGGACTTCGAGATTGTTAACCCGGAGTTGCACTTGGCCACTCTGGACAACGCCGAATCAAACCTTTCGATCGAGTTTAATGTAGAGCCGGGCGTGGGCTACCAACCGGCCACTCAATCGGAAGGGGTTGCCGGACTGCCGGTGGGAGTGTTGCCGGTTGACGCTATCTTTAACCCGGTGCGCAAGGTTGACTATACGGTGGAGCGGACCCGCGTGGGCCAGGTTACCGACTATGAGCGCCTGGTACTGGAGGTCTGGACCGACGGCACTATTGCTCCGCTGGACGCGCTCCAGGAAGCGGCAGAGACTCTGGTTGACGACTTTTTCCTGTTCAGCAACTTGTCCCGCTCGACGGAAACCAGCACGGACCGGTCTTCCCTAAGCTTGTCGCCGGAGATTTACCAGACTCCTATTGAGCGATTGGACCTGTCGCCCCGGACGTTGAATTGCCTGAAACGGGCACACATAACGCGGGTCGGCGAAGTGTTGGAAATGTCCGACGACGACTTGCTGAAGATACGTAATTTTGGAGTGAAATCGCTGGGCGAGATCCGCGAAAGGCTGGCGGAGCGCGGCGTGATGGCCCCGCCTTCGGATAACCCTTCAGATCTGTATGCAGCGGCCATTGCTGATCCTTCGGATTTTGACCAAGCTACAGACTGGGACATAGAGTCCGAAGGTAGTTCGTTAACGATAGAGACGCCGGATACTCCGGTTGCCGAATCAGCTTCCTACAGCGAAGGTCTGAGCGCAGTCACTGAATCTATCGAGGCAATCGAACCTGAATCCGAGATTGAAACAATCGCGGAAGATGATTCAGAAGCATTGCCGATTGACGGCCAAGACGACGAGGAGGATAAGTAACCTATGGCATCCCACCGTGTTGCCGGCCGCAATCTCAGCCGGTACAAGGATCAGCGTAAGGCCCTGCTTAGAGGCCTCACAACCGAGTTGGTCCGCCACGAAAAAATCACCACCACCTTGGCCAAGGCTAAGGAAACTAGAATTGTAGCCGAAAAACTCATCACCCACGGCAAGAAAGGCACCCTGCACCATCGCCGGTTGGCCCTCAGCCAGGTGCCCAATAAGCTGGTCGTAAAGAAGGTTTTCGACGAATTGGCGCCCCGGTACGAGACCCGACCGGGCGGTTACACCCGCATAGTTAAGCTGGGGCCCCGCCAGGGAGACGGCGCGCAAATGGCCGTAATCGAATTGGTATAGCGAACCGGCGCATTATAGGTCGGGATTCCCATTCTATGTCTGAGTCTTTGGGGGATTCCCCGCAGGAGGACAGTCCCCAGGTTGACCTGCCTTGGGTTGGTCAGTCCGCCAGAAGGCTGGCATTAACAGTTGAATACGAAGGCACCAATTACGCCGGATTCCAGTTTCAGGCTCACCAACCGACGATTCAAGGAGAGCTGGAAACAGCGATCAACCGTCTAACCAAAGAAGACACCCGAGTCAGGGCCGCCAGCCGTACCGATTCCGGCGCCCACGCTTTAGGCCAGGTAATAGATTTCCTGACCGGCAGCCCGTATCCGGTGTCCACCTTCGTCAATGCATTGAATTATTACCTGCCCAGCGACATACGAATACAGCAGGGTTTCGAGATGCAGCCGGAGTTTCACTCACGACGAGACGCGGCCAGCCGGATTTACCGCTACCAGATCTTGAACCGGCCACGGCCTTCACCGCTCCAACGGCGGGAATGGCACTGGATAAGAGAACCTTTACAAATAGACGTTATGAACGACGCGGCCCAGGACCTGGTTGGCATTCACGATTTCCGCCCGCTGGCCGTGGGGCATCCGCCGGAAAAAAGTGCGGTACGCACGGTGCACCGATGGGATGCGCGCCGAGATTCGGATAAGATCGTTATCAAATGTGAATCGAACGGTTTCTTGCGCCACCAAATTCGCCGAGCCAATGCAATCCTGGTCGAAATCGGCAAAGGAAAGTGGCCGAAGGATACAATCCGGCTTCTTTTGGGCAACCGGGACGAGAACGAACCCGGCGCAGCCACCCGACCCTGGCCCTCGTTGCCTGCCTTGGGGTTATGTCTGGTTGAAGTAACTTACCGAGATTTTTGGTCAAAGGTTAAATTGCAAAATGAAACGTACTAGCACTTACTTCCCGAAACCGGGGGAGCTACCCCAAAATTGGCGTTTAATGGACGCAACCGGCCAGTCTCTGGGCCGATTAGCGCGAAATGTGGCAGTAGCTTTGCAGGGCAAGGATCGGCCAACCTACACTCCCCACGTGATCACCGGCGACCACGTAGTGGTAGTAAATATGGACAAAGTACGAGTTACTGGTCATAAACTGCTGCAGAAGACCTATTACCGTCACAGCGGTTACGTGGGCAACCTCAAATCCTTCATGCTGCGCGACATGCTGGAATCCCACCCGGATCGGGTGCTCCAGTTGGCGGTCAAGGGGATGCTGCCTCGAAACAAACTGGGCCGGGAAATGTTGAAGCGACTCAAGGTATATGCCGGAGAAAACCATCCCCATGAGGCCCAGGTAGCTCAACTGTCAGACGGGAACGAAGGAAACGAAGGATAGGTATAAGCTTTGGTACAATCGGAAACACAACAGCATTACTATTACGGTACCGGAAAACGAAAGCGGGCTATCGCTCGGGTGCGCCTTTATCCCACTTCCGATGGCGGGCCGATGCTGGTTAACGGGAAGCCAATGGACGAATATTTCAATTGGAGTCCATGGCAGGTAATTATCAACCAGCCCTTTCAGGTAACCAGTACCAACAACCAGTTCCAATTGGTGGCCAGAGTTGCCGGAGGCGGCGTCAACGCTCAGGCGGAAGCGATTCGGCATGGAATAACCCGTGCCCTGATCGTCTATAATATTGAATTGAAGCCGACCCTCCGACGCCATGGGCTGGTAACACGGGATTCCCGTATCAAGGAAAGTAAAAAATACGGCCTGAAGCGGGCCCGTAGAGCGCCTCAGTACACCAAGCGTTAACCCCAGCCAGTCACTGTTCCAACTCCAACCGAGTTTTCCCCGGTAAGAATTTCGGGACGGTTCATGTGAACCGTCCCTTTTTGTCTATTTCTTACAGCACGAATTTCATTCCCACTCCACACGCTTCACGGACGACCGTCACTCGGGAATGAAACCTGCAACAATACCGGCCGGCCGGAAACCCGGCCTACATCAACCCGCCAATGGTTAGCCAGTAGAAGATTATGTAAATTCCCGCGATGACCATCAGCCAGGCTCCGATCGGCTGGATGTAAGGGAGGGCCTTTCGCAAAACTCCGACCATTGAGCCCTTGAAGAAAGCCATGCCCAGGGTCAGGGCCATTATCACCAGTCCCATGCCCAGCGCAAACAAGAAGAAGTTTGCCATGATGTTCAGTAAACCGGCGTCCGAGGCGCTGACACCAAGAACCGCCAGAAATATGGGGAGCGTGCAGCTTAATGACGCGGTGCCGTAGCTCACCCCAAAGAGAAAGTAACCCTTGGCCCCTAACTGACCGGGTTCTCCAATATGAGCGGCCGCCCGAGCGGCGACGCCGGTGTAAATCTTGCCGCCGCTGACCAGCCAAGCCCCGGCAATCGCCAGCACAACGCCGACAACCAACCCGATCCAGGGAAGCAAATTGGCAACGAAGGACGCGCCCAATCCGATCAGGGTTCCCGCTATGCCAAAGAGAACAACAAAGCCGCCAGTGACGGCTCCGCCTATCAGCAAGGCGCGCCACAACTGCCGGACCGGTCTGCCGGTCTCTTGTTCCGAATTTGCGCCTAAATATAAACCCAGGTAGGCTGGCAACATTGCAAACCCACAGGGGTTTACCGCCGATGCCATTCCGGCGGCCAAGGCAAACACCGACGATACACCCACCAGTCCGGTCAGGAATGAACTGGAATTGCCGGATAGCCGCTCCACAAAGCGGTTTACACCGTCTATGCCGGTATCGCTGCCCAGAATGATGGCGCCTACCACGGCCAGGGCGATTGCCGTAGCCGAGACCAGCCCGGTAATCAGGAGGCTTCGCGTCCCGGACTCTTCTCGTACTGCGGACATTCCTATATCCCCTAAATGCCGGTTTGTATCTCCGGAATGGTTGCCCTCATTCTTTGCCATGAACCGAGTTGACCGATTGGCCCACGCAACTTAAACCGTATCTGTTGCGCTAACCCGGCTTGCCAAGCAGAGCAGAGGCCAAAAGGACGGACCCATTCCCCGGCATCCAGCAATTACACGCCCAAATACACCGCCGCCGCATCGAGAAGCTGAGTCACTATCTGCGGACTTTCCGCTTCGCAATAGATGCGCAGGAGCGGCTCGGTGCCGGAAAACCGGGAGGCCAGCCAGGCGTTGTCAAAACGCAGCCGCCGCCCGTCAATTTCATCGGAACCAAGCACCGGCATACCGGCCAATTCGGTCAAGCCTCCATCCTGCAAGCGTGACTGGATAGCTTCTCTTTCCGCCGGATCGAATGCTACGTCCCGACGCTGGTAGTAGTGGGGGCCTACCTGGGCAAAAAGGCGCTGCACCAATTGGGAAGGGGTTAAACCGGTGCGGGCCATATACTCCAACACATACAGGCCGCTTAGGATTCCGTCTCTTTCCGGAATGTGTCCTCGGAAGGCAAAGCCACCGCTTTCTTCCCCTCCCATCAGCCCGTCAACTTCCGACATTCGCGGCCCAATGTACTTAAAGCCTACCTTCATTTCGTGGATGTCAACGCCAAACTTATCCCCCAATTTATTGAGCATCATGGAGGAAGTCACTCCCTTAACCAGGGCCCCGCGCTGACCCTTGTGTTCCAGGAGGTAGAGGGCCAGCAGGGAAAACACCTCCAGCGTGCTGACGAAATTACCCGCCTCGTCCACCAATCCCACCCGGTCGGCATCACCGTCCAGCGCAATCCCCACCGACGCTCCGTCGCGCCGTATTCGCTCAACCAGAGCGGTCAGATTATGGGCGATGGGTTCCGGCTGTTCCATTCCCGGGAAAGCCGGGTTTCGATAGCCGTTTAACTCTTGCACCACGGTCTTTCCGCCGGAGATTAGCTCCGGGATGTAGCCGGCCCCGGCGCCGAACATGGCATCCACCACTACGTTAAAGCCGGACTCCCGTATAGCGGGCAAGTCAACCAAAGATTCAATGCGCTTCAGGTAGGGAGGTTTAGGATCAATGTCCACAACCAGCCCTTGACGGCGCCCCTCATCCAAACCCAAAGTCCTGGGCGCTTCGATTTCGGTAATCCTGGCTTCCAGCCGGTCGGTGATTTCCTGGGTGGCGCTGCCGGCATACTCCGGCTTGAACTTAAACCCATTCCAGTTAGCCGGGTTATGGCTTGCGGTGATGATTGCCGCCCCGGCGGCCTGCTGGACCAGAATATTAAAGCTGACCACCGGCGTGGGGGCTGCCTCTTTGGCCAGGTAAACTCTGACGCCATTGCCCACCCCAACCGAGGCCACCGTCTCGGCAAACTCCCTGGAGAGGAATCGAGTATCATAGCCCACCACGAGACCACGGTCGGCAGTGCCTTCGCCCTTCAGATAGTCAATCAGGCCCTGGGCGCAGCGAGCCACGTTCTCAAAAGTAAAGTCTTCGGCAATTATGGCCCGCCACCCATCGGTACCGAATTTAATCTCCGTAGTCATGGCCCTCCTAAAGAGAACCCTCACCCTTGCGCCTGCCGTTTCAAGACCGGGCCGAAGGTGAGGGCTTCGATTTTCCGGATAGTTGGTGTATCCAGGACTTTGCGTCGGATTAGACGGCTAAAGGCCCGCCTGTTTCCGAAGCATATCCGCCTTGTCGGTCTGTTCCCAGGGCAGATCAATATCATTCCGTCCAAAGTGGCCGTAAGCCGCCGTCTGACGGTAAATGGGGCGCCTCAGGTTCAGGTCTTCAATGATGGCGCCGGGGCGCAGGTCGAAGTTTTCCTTCACCAGCTCCTCAATACGGCCATTATCCAGGTGATTCGTGTCAAAAGTCTCCACCGAAACGGAAATTGGTTCAGCCACGCCGATGGCGTAGGAAACAATTACCTCCACTCGATCGGCCAGCCCAGCGGCCACCAGGTTCTTGGCGACGTACCGAGCGGCATAAGCCCCGGAGCGGTCAACCTTTGTCGGGTCCTTGCCGGAGAAGGCCCCGCCGCCGTGCCGGGCGATGCCGCCGTAGGTATCTACCAGGATCTTGCGCCCGGTCAGACCGGTGTCACCCTGAGGCCCGCCCACAACAAACCAGCCACTGGGATTAACGTAAATATTGGTGTCCTCATCCATCCATTCACCGACAACGGGGTTGATGACGTGCTCCTTGATGTCCTTGCGCAGTTGCTCGCTGAATGCCTCCCGGTCAGCGTGGTCATCGTGCTGGGTGCTGATGACCACAGCGTCAACTCGGTGTGGCTTGCCGTGGCGATATTCCACCGTAACCTGGGACTTGCCGTCCGGCCCCAAGTAGGGAAGCAACCCCTCCTTTCGCACCATGGCCAGCCGAGACACCAGCCGATGGGAAAGGTCAACGGTGAGGGGCATCAGATTTTCGGTCTCGTTACAGGCAAAGCCGACCATCATTCCCTGGTCGCCGGCTCCGGTTCCACGACGCGCGTCGGAGGCGGCTTCCCCCCGCTGCTCCAGCGCAGTGGTGACACCGGTGCTGATGTCCTGAGACTGCTTGCTAACGTGGGCCATTACCCCGCAGGATTTGCCGTCCAACCCGTACTTTACGTCGGTGTAGCCGATGTCCTGCATAACGCCGCGGGCAATCTCGTTGAAATCCAGGTCGGTGGCGGTAGTAATCTCGCCGGTCACCATTACCAGATTCTTGGTTGCCACCGTTTCGCAGGCGACCCGGCTCATAATGTCGCCGGAAAGGGCGGCATCCAGCACGGCGTCGGATATTTGGTCACACAGCTTGTCCGGATGGCCTTCGGTGACCGACTCGGAGGTCAGTAGATACTTGGGTGAAGTCATAAATTGTATGGGCATTGGTTATTCCTCCAAAAATTGCGGTGGCAGACCGGCGGACCGTCCGGTTGATTAGCCGGTTCCTCAGTTGCTCCTGCCACCCACGGCTTTCAGGATTCGCGGTTGGGGAAAAGAGTGCGCCGGGACGAGCCCTTTAAGTGCCCTCTTGCCAACTTTCCTGATAATTCTTCTGCGCTGACGATAGGGAATCTATGTGCAATCCCATAGACTCCAGCTTCAACCGCCCCACTTCCTGGTCCATTTCGGTGGGAACGACATAAACGCCTGGCTCCAATTTGCCCTGATTCCGGACCAGATATTCCACACTCAGGGCCTGATTAGCGAAGCTCATATCCATTACTGCGGAGGGGTGCCCCTCGGCGGCGGTCAGGTTAATCAACCGGCCTTCGCCCAACAGGTAGAGCTTTCGCCCGTCTTTGGTAGTGTATTCTTCGACGTAAGGACGCACTTCCCGATGGCTTTGCGACATAGCTTCCAGCGCCGGTATGTCGATTTCCACGTTAAAGTGGCCGCTATTCGCAATTATGGCTCCGTTAGCCATTACCTCCATGTGTTCCTTGCCAACGGTATGCAGGCCGCCGGTAACGGTGATAAACACTTCCCCGACTTTGGCCGCCTCTATACCGGGCATCACGGCAAACCCGTCCATTACCGCCTCCAGGGCGCGCACGGCATTTACCTCAGTGACTATCACATGGGCGCCCAGGCCACGGGCGCGGGAGGCAACGCCTCGGCCGCACCAGCCATAGCCGCCTACTACCACGCGGCGACCGGCCCACAAAATATTAGTGGCTCGGGTTATCCCGTCCAGGGTGCTTTGCCCGGTGCCATAGCGATTGTCGAAGAAATGTTTGGTCTCCGCCTCATTAACAGCGATTATGGGATAGCGAAGAGCGTTATCAGCGGCCATTGCGTTCAGGCGAATAACGCCGGTAGTGGTCTCTTCGGTGCCGCCACCTACGTTCTTCAAAAGTTCGGACCGGTCCCGATGCAGCATACTCACCAGGTCGGCGCCGTCGTCCATAGTGTATTGGGGTTCGTGGTCCAGGACCGTACTGAGGTGCTTGTAATAGGTTTCGTTATCTTCGCCCTTGATGGAATAAGTGGGGATACCGTACTCGCTGACCAGCGCGGCGGCCACGTCATCCTGGGTGCTAAGGGGGTTGCTGGCACACAGTACGACGTCGGCGCCGCCTTCCTTCAAGACTATTGCCAGGTTGGCCGTCTCGGAGGTAACGTGCAGGCACGCCGATATCCGCAGGCCCTGCAGGGGCTTCTCCCTGGCGAAACGTTCCCCGATGATGCGCAAGACGCCCATCTCCCGTTCTGCCCATTCAATCCGATTTACGCCGGATCTCGCGAGGGAAAAGTCCTTGACGTCTCCCCTGGTATTGTTTACAGCCAAAAGTTAACTCCTTCAGTATTGTTCGGTATAGATTATCGTTTTGACCCGACCTTGTTGGGCCGGATTTCTTTAGGGGTTATTGCCGTAGGAAGTGGGGTGGTTGCCGGCAATCCAACCGGGAGTGCCGTCGTCAATGTTATATAGGTTTTGGGTGTCATAACCCATGGAAAAAGCCACTTCACAGGCCAAGCCGCTGCGTACGCCCATCGCGCAGATGAACAGCACCCGCTTATCCCGGGGCACTTCGTCAATGCGGTCCGGCAAATCATCAATGGGAATGTGCGTCGCCCCGGAAATGTGCCCGGTTACCCACTCGTCATCCCGGCGCACATCGACAACAACCACGCCCTCGGCGTCGGCTTCCAGGATTGAATGAGCTTCATCGGAATCTACCCGGTAATACGGTTCACCAGTTTCTTGCCTGGGCATATTGGATACCTCCTTTTGGTCTTATTAATATGCTGATTGAACATATTCGGAGCTCGCCGAAAATCGGGACAAGCTCTACTTAAGCCTGAATAGCCCTAGCTAACGTACCGGCCCACAATCGGGGCCAGTTTGCGTTTTATGTCTTCGGGAATGCCCTCGGCCTGGGTGATGATGCTGTCTTTCAACGCCGTCGAACAGGCACAACCGGAAGGGAGGCCCAGTTGCGGAATAACCTGGCGCAGCATGTCCTTGGAGGCGGAGACATTTTTCAACAGATTCTGTATTACCATCTCCACAGTCACCGTCTCATTTGCCTCGTGCCAGCAGTCGTAGTCGGTAATCCAGGCCATGGTTGCGTAACACATCTCCGCTTCCCGGGCTAACTTGGCCTCAGGCAAGGCAGTCATGCCGATAATATCGGCGCCCCAGGACCGGTACATAAAGGATTCCGCCTTGGTGGAAAAAGCCGGGCCCTCCATTACGACCATTGTTCCCCCGGAGTGGGAAGTGACGCCTAATTCTTGAGATGCCCGGGAAATAACCGCTCCGGCGTCGGGGCAAAAAGGCTCGGCAAACCCGACATGGGCGACTATGCCTTCGTCAAAAAAGGTGCCTTCCCGTTGGCGAGTCCGGTCGATAAGCTGGTCCGGCACCACCAAATGCAGCGGAGCGAAATCCTCGCGCAAACTACCCACGGCGCTGACCGAAATTAGCCGTTGCACCCCCAGAGTCTTCAGGGCGTAGATGTTGGCGCGAGCCGGAATGGATGTAGGATTGAGCCGGTGCCCCCTCCCGTGGCGGGGCAGGAAGGCCACTCGCGTACCATCAAGAGAACCCACTACAATTTCGGCGCTTGGCTTTCCGAAGGGGGTATCTACGTCAATGTAGCTAACATCGGTCATTCCCTCCATATCGTAAAGACCGCTGCCACCGATAACTCCTATAGTTGTTTCACTTCTATTCATAGCGCGCCTACAGACCCGGTATCTCCTCGGGCAGGTAATGAGTTGCCCGAAATACCCGGTTTACCACTTGACCTTCCATATCCTCATAATAGTATGGGTTGATATACTCCCAAACCACCTGACCGTCGGGCGTTACCTGGAACATACGGCCAAACATACCTTCGGTTATGAGAGTGTTGCCATTGGGCAGGCGACGCGCGCCGGAGATGTAGGGGCTGAAGAAGTTGTATGCCGGGGAATCCTGGTACTGCCACACTATTTCGTTGGTGCTGGGGTCAACTTCAATCACGCGGGAGAAAGGCAACCCGGTGTTCCAGCGGTGGGAACCATTATCGTAGATTAAAACGTTGCCATTAGGCAGGAGGTTGGGGTCGTGCTGCTGGGCCAATACCCGGTCACCCAACTGCCAAATAATATCGCCGGACTGTTTATCTATGATGCCCACGGTGGATATATTCCGAAAACTGAACATCACTCGGCCACCGGGCAGGGGCGCAACCGTGTTGCCGTGGCTCCACTCATCCCGCAAGTCATTGTGAGTAAGGATGTGCTCATCCGGGTCCAGGTGCTCCGCGGCGTGCCACTCCCAAACGCGGTTGCCGTCGCCATCCACTTCGACAATTACGTCAGCCCACATTCCCTCAGCGTCGGTTCCGGGAACGCCGCCCTTGATACGGGCAGTCAAGTCCGGGGACATCGGTTCGACCGTAAGGTAAATGGCTCCGCCTTCAGCAGTGCGCCGAGCGTCGTGGTGATGCTCCGGGTCGTGATGCTCCCACAAGACGTTGCCTTGCCAGTCTGCTTCCAGCATCACGCCGCCCTTAAACCGCTTCCAGGAAGGGAAGCGGTCCCAGGTTTCGTCCCTGGTTTTACCGCCGTAAAACAGGTTGCCGTTGGGCAGCAAGTAACCATATAAGCCGGGAGGATAAGGCATTTTCCATTGATGCGCTTCCCTACCCAGCAAGTCCAACAAATACACTTCCCCGTTTGCGCTCATTGGCGCATAAAGGACATACCCAGGGCAGGCCCGTTCTTCATCCACCGCGATTAGTCCGGTTCCGGCCATCCGGCGGCGCGTTTGTCGATCCATATTACTCACGATTTCTTCCCTAAAGATTTGGTAGTCGGCGACATATCAGCTGCTTCGCTGCCATCATTTACCGCTGTCCTATTTACCGCTGTCCATCACCAATTGCAAGCTCTCCAAATAGGGCGGGCGAACGACAGCGTTCTCGGTGATGATAGCGGTTATGTATCGGTGGGGAGTAACGTCAAATGCCGGATTCAGGGCGGTGACTCCCAGCGGGGCAGTAGGCACACCCTGAAAGTGGGTAACTTCCTCGCCGGCCCGTTCTTCAATCTCGATTGTCTCCCCGGAGGCGAGGCTCAAGTCCACGGTGCTGGTGGGGCAGGCGACATAGAAGGGGATGCCATTTTCCTTAGCCAACACGGCCAGGGCGTAGGTCCCTATTTTGTTGGCGGTATCCCCGTTGGCGGCGATACGGTCGGCGCCGGTGATGACACAACTTATCTCTCCCCGTTGCATCAGCAGCCCCGCCGCCGAATCCACAATTAGCGTGGAGGGAATTCCCAATTGCTGGAACTCCCAGGCGGTAAGGCGCGCTCCCTGCAGGAAGGGACGGGTTTCAGTATTAAATACCCGGAACCGCTGGCCCGCTTCCCAGCCGGCCCGGATTACGCCCACGGCCGTGCCGAAAGCCGCCGTAGCCAGGGCGCCGGCATTGCAATGGGTAAGAACGCCGCCGCCTTCGGGCATTAGCTCCTTGCCAAAATCGCCCATCCGCCGGTTAATTTCTTCATCTTCCTGTTGGATCACTTGGGCCTCGGCCAGCAGTCGCACTCCAACCTGGCTCAAGTCCGGCTCAGCTTCGGCCACTTGAAGCATCCGGCGTACGGCCCATTGGAGATTAACGGCAGTAGGCCGAGCGGCGCTTATGACCGTTGCTGCCTGTTGCAAACCGGCCATAAAAGTCGGCTTATCCGTAGTCGGCAACTCTGACGCCGCCATGACCACGGCGTAGGCCGCCGTAACCCCAATAGCCGGAGCTCCCCGAACCTGCATATCCCGAATGGCCGCCACGGCGTTCCGGTAGTCGTCAAGCTCCAGGGTAACTTGTTCGGCAGGCAGGCGGGTTTGGTCCAGGAGTTCAAGCTTTCCGCCATTCCATTTGATCGGCCGTATTTCGCTCACAATTGCGTTCTCCGCCCGAAAATTATCCGGGCAACAAAAAAGCTTCTCACGGAGAGAAGCTCAGTAATTCTATAGCTCCCTCATCTTTCGCCTACCGTTACCAGGTGAGACGCCGGATTTAGCACCTCGCCCAGAGTAGCCCAGGCTACAACAGGGCCGGTTGCTTGGCTTCGTAGGGCCGTTCCCTCTGCCGTTCTGAATAAGGGTTTCAGTCTTGCTATTCAATTTTTAAGGAAAATACCTTATCTATAATAACCATCAACCAGGCCCACTGTCAAATATGGACTGGGTTTCCATCCGCTCTTTCGTCGCCGGCGGAGAAGCTAATCCGTAACAGCATGGCCGCCACCAGGGCATTTTCCGCTACGAACTACCTGGATTCGGCCTAACTTACCCGATTCCTATGTTCCTAATGAGCCGCGGTTACCCTTGGCCTGGGGTCAATCAAGCCTTGATTGACAGACTCAGGAAGGCCCAAACATAATAGCAGGAACCAAAACAGTTCGTGAGTCAACAATCAACGGAGGACCGGTAAGCATCGAAAGACTGATAAGCGCTGAATTCTCAAACTTATGCCTGCCAGCCGATGACCTGGGCCTGTTCACCGACCTCTATGAGTTGACCATGGCCCAAGCCTATTTTGCCCAGGGTATGTTTGCGCCGGCCACATTCAACCTGTTTGTCCGGAATTATCCGCCTAACCGGGGATACTTTGTTTGCGCCGGGCTTGAAGATGCTCTGGAATACCTGGAAAACCTGCATTTCAGCGCCAAAAGTCTGGATTACCTGCGCTCCGCCGGGATGTTCACCGACGCTTTTCTGGAGTACCTGGGCCGGCTGCGCTTTACCGGCAGCGTCCGGGCCCTCCCCGAGGGAAGGATCTATTTCACCAACGAGCCAATAATGGAAGTGACCGCCCCGGTCATTGAGGCTCAATTGGCCGAGACCTTCATCATCAATCGGCTGAATTTCCAGTCCTTGCAAGCAACCAAGGCGGCCCGGTGCGTCTGGGCTGCACAAGGCCGGGTGGTGTCTGATTTCGGCGCCCGCCGCGCTCCCGGAGTTGATGGAGCGATGGGGATGGCCCGGGCCGGTTACATCACCGGCTTTCAGTCCACCAGCAATGTCCTTGCCGCTCAGCGCTACGGCATACCGCCGGCAGGCACTATGGCCCACTCGTATATCACCTCCTTCCCCACCGAAATCGAATCGTTTCGGGTTTACGCCAATACTTTTCCCCTTCGGACCATTTTACTTTTGGATACCTATGACACGATCGAGGGAGCCTGGAACGCCGCCACCGTGGGCCGGGAAATGGAAGATGCCGGACACCGGCTGATGGGCGTCCGGCTGGACTCCGGGGATTACGCCGAACTGAGTAGAAAAGTGCGCCGGATCCTGGACGAAGCCGGGCTGGAGTACGTGCAGATTGTAGCCAGCGGCGGCCTTGACGAATACGAGATAGACCGACTCATACAAGGCGGCGCTCCCATTGACCTGTTCGGGGTAGGGACAAAAGTGGGCACATCCGCCGACGCCCCTTATACCGATATGTCCTACAAACTAGTATGCTACAACGGGCAGCCGGTTATGAAACTCAGTCCGGATAAGGTCTCACTGCCCGGAGCCAAGCAGGTGTTCCGACTGCGGGAGCAGGACGGCTGTTTCGCCCGGGACCTAGTATCATTGCAGGACGAAAGAGTGCCCAACGGAGAACCTCTCCTGGAACTGGTAATGGATCAAGGCCGTCGAACCGCAAACCCTCCGGCGCTTCTTGAAATAAGGGACCGGTTCAATCTGGATTTCCAACAGCTCGACAACCACCTTAAACAGCTTAACAATCCACCTCGTTACCCGGTCAGTTTCAGCGCCCGCTTGCAACGACTTACCAATTTGGTCCAGTCCCAGCTAATGGAGAACACCCGGGAAGGTTCCGCCTGAGGAACAGGAGCTTCCCGACCCGTAACCGGCCAAAGTCCCGGTGCCAGTATCAATCCGGGAAATAACCGCGAAGAATAGGTCCGGCAAGAGCATCTTCGTCGGGAACAGCTAGAGGAGCAAGGCGATGAAAACGGCAATCTGTGTCAAATATGTGCCGGTGGTTTCCAGAATTACCTTCGATTACGAGAAGAAAACGATTGTTCGCGATGGTGTACCCTCTGAGGTCAACCCCTTTGACCTCCTGGGCCTGGTACGGGCCGCTGAAATGAAGTCCGGACCGGAGGATGAAGTTATCGCTCTTTCAATGGGGCCTCCTCAGGCCCGCGAAGGGTTAATTCAGTGTATGGCCCTGGGCGCCGACAGAGCCATATTGCTATCGGATCGGGCCCTGGCCGGGTCGGATACTTTGGCTACCGCCCGCGCATTGAGCCTTGCCCTTGCACCGGAAAAACCCGACCTGGTTATTTGCGGACGAAACAGCAACGACGCCGAGACGGGACAGGTTGGCCCGGAACTGGCCGAGTTGCTGGGATTACCCCACATCAGCCAGGTACGCAAATTGGATTACCTGGCGGACACTAACAGTATTGTCGCCGAGCGAATAACCGATGAGGGTTACCAGGTAATTGAATGCGTCCTGCCGGCCCTGGTCTGCGTTACCGAGGGAGTGGCGCCGGAAACCTTTGCCAACCGGGAACAGATGGCGGCTGCCCAGGAAAAGCCGGTTGAGGAACTAACCTGCGCCGATATTGCTACCGACTTGTCCCAGTTCGGCCTCGCCGGTTCCCCAACTTGGGTGGAGGATATACGCTTGGTGGAACCCACCCGGTTGGGGGTGATGATTGAAGATGAAACCCCGGACGCGGCCGCCCAGCAGGTGGCGCAACTGCTACGGGAACGTCTGGACGCCTTGTCCGTCGAGCAGGGGGATACCGGCACCCCGGCGTCGCCGACCCGCTACCCCGACGACCGCAGCCGCAGTATCTGGGTAGTGTCTGAAACCGCCGGGAACCAACTGCGGCAAGTAACCCTGGAATTGTTGGGCAAGGCCCGGGAATTGACCGCCACTACCCATAGCGAAGTTGTAGCCGTACTTATCGGCCAGTCCGGCGAAAGCACTTTGGGACCTTTGGCCGCCTACGGAGCTGACCGGGTATTGACCCTGGACAATGCCAACCTGGGGCCGGTGTGCAGCCGGGCTGTTGCCAATGCGCTGGCGAACAAATTAGCTGAAGAACAACCCTACGCCGTGCTGTTTGCCGCCACTGCCGACGGACGCGACTTGGCGTCCCGAATCGCCGCCAGTTTAGGCCTCGGTTTGACCGGCGACGCCATCGACCTGGAAATTGACGACCAGGGCCGACTGGTGCAGCTTAAACCTGCCCTGGGCGGCAACGTCATCGCCCCTATTCTTTCCAAGACCCTGCCCAACCTGGTCACCTTACGCCCTGGGCTGCTAACACCCATCGAACCGGATTACGGCACAACCGCTCCGGTAGAGTCTATAGCCGCTCCGGATTTTGACCAGGCCGACATCATCCTGTTGGAAAACCATAACCAGGAAGATACCGGCGGCATAGCTTTGACTCAAGCCCAGGTAGTCATTGGCGTTGGCATGGGAATTGGCGGACCGGAGTCCCTGCCGGCAGTCCAAACCCTGGCAGAAGAAATCCACGCCAACCTGGCCGCCACGCGAAACGTGGTCCATGCCGGCTGGATGCCGGCCCAGGTTCAGGTGGGCATCAGCGGGCGTACTATCGCCCCCCAGGTTTACCTGGCAGTGGGAATACGAGGTGTATTTGATCACACGGTGGGAATACAGAAGGCCGGGGTCATAATTGCCATTAACCAAAACCGCCGTCACCCCATTTTCAAGGCCGCCGACTACGGTATCGTGGGTGACTGGAAGGAACAATTGCCCCCGTTGGTAGCGGCATTGAAACCGGTGCTGGCCGGTTTGGCCTGATCGAAGGAACCCGGAAAACTCGACGGGTGACACTACATTCCCAACGTACTATAATAGGCTGAAAGGTCGCCAAAAAATGGCTGGCAGGCAGCGCTTCAGAACACCTGCTAATGTAGCCAGCATCATTGTAGGCAAAGCCTCCAGCGAAGTTTCCAGCTAATCGGTACAGGCGAGGTAGGTAACGCATGGATTTTGCATATACTCCGGAACAGGAAGCCCTGCGGGAGGATGTCCGCCAGTTCATCGCCGAAAATATCACACCGGAAGTCCGGCAAGAAATTGAGGAAATGGGCATCCGGCGCCGTGGCCCCAAGGTCCGGGAGATGTACCGGAAATTGGGCGAAAACGGCTGGGTCGGCATCAGTTGGCCGAAGGAATACGGTGGTCAGGATGGCAGCCGTATCGACCAATACGTCGTCGAGGAGGAGTTCGCCCGGGCCGGCATTTCCGTTGGTGGGGCCGGCAGCGGCGCACCGGCCATCCTGGCGGCGGGAACCGAGGAACAGAAAAAGTACTTTCTACCCGGCCTGATTAGAGGTGAAATTTCCTTTGCCTTGGGCTTTACGGAGCCGCAAGCCGGAGCCGACCTGGCCAGTCTCCAATGCCGGGCGGTTCGGGACGGAGACGAGTACGTAATCAACGGGCAAAAAATGTTCACCACCGGCGCCCATTATGCGAGCCACATTTATCTAATGGCCCGCACCGACCCGGAGGCTCCCAAGCACCGGGGCATCTCAATTTTCCTGTTCCCGATGGACACGCCCGGCATCACGGTACGCCCCTTATGGACGATACAAAACGACCCGCCGGCTCCCAGCGGCACTACTTATGGAGACGCCCGCACCAACGAGGTATTCTTTGAGGACGTGCGAATACCGGCCTCCTGTATGTTGGGTGAGGAAAATTCCGGCTGGTACGTAGGGGCGATGGGCCTGAACCTGGACCGGGTCGGGGCCAGCCGTTACCTGATCTCGGTGCAGCGGGACGAGGACATTGTTAACTGGGTCAAGGACAATCGCATGGGCGATTATTCCCCGGCCGAAGATCCCTCGATTCGCGACCGTATCGCCGAATTATGGATTGAAGCCCAGGTGTGCCGTCTGATGACCATGCGCAGTATGTCGCTGGTGGAGCAGGGTGGCAACTTTACCTATGAGGGAGCCGCCGAGAAGGTATTTGCTCCGGAGCACGGCGTGCGCACCACCGAAACTATTTCCCAGATCCTGGGGCCCTACGCCCAACTGCTCAACGGCTCGGAGGATGCTATCGGCGAGGGCGTGTTTGCCCACAACCTGATGGGTTCCTTCCAGTCGGGCATCAACCACGGCAGCGCCCAGGTAATGCGAGACCAGATAGCCCGCCGCGGGTTGGGCATGCCCCGGAGTTAACTTGGTCCCACCTTGGGGAATGACCCATACCTTTAATTAGATCAACGCCGTTATCCCCGGCGGAAATTGGGGAGATTAATATTAAGGAAGTTTATGGACGTACTGCCTAGCGAAGAAGAACAGATGGTAAAGAACCTGGCCCGGGAGTTCCTCGAGGCCGAGTGCCCGCCCCGCCTGGCCCGGGAAATGGAAAAGGACGACCTGGGCTATCCCCCGGAACTGTGGCGGAAGATGGCCGACCTGGGCTGGCTTGGTATATCCCTGCCGGAAGAATACGGCGGGCAGGGGCTGTCCCTTACCTACTTGGGCATCATTCTGGAGGAGATTGGCCGGGCCATCGCCCCGGTGCCGCTTCATTCCACGGCGGTGCCGGCCCTGACCATCGCCCGGGAAGGAACTGAAGAACAGCGGCGGGAGTTGCTGCCCCAAGTCAGTCGCGGCGACCTGTTACTCACCTGGGCCTTCAACGAGGAAGACCCGCGGTTTTTGCCGCACACGGTCCACACCGAAGCCATTCCGGACGGGGACGATTTCATCCTCACCGGAACCAAGATGTTCGTGGACAACTTTAACGTGGCCGACAAATGCCTGGTGGTTTGCCGAACCGATGCGGCATCGGAAGCCGGAGCCGGGCTTTCTCTCTTTCTCGTCGATACCAACAGCGACGGCATTACTCACACGCCATTAACTACGCTGGCCAAGGACAAGCAAAGTAAGGTATTCCTTGACCATGTACGAGTTCCTAAAGCGAATCTGGTTGGCGCGCTTAATCAGGGTTGGCCGGTAGCCGAGGGGATGCTGGAGCGAGCCACCGCCCTGTTATGCGCCCAAATCGTGGGGGCAGCCCGTAAAGACGCCGAAATGGGCATCGAGTACGCCAAGAATCGGGTGGCTTTTGGACGACCGATTGCCGCCTTCCAGTCTATCCAGCATATCTGCGCCGACATGATTCTGTGGGTGGACGGCGGACAACTTCTCACCTACGAAGCGCTCTGGAAAATGGACCAGGGTTTGCCTGCCGGGGTCGAAGTCTCCCAGGCCAAGGCTTTCTGCAATGACAAGTGCGAGGCGGTGGTGCGTTCCTCTCAGATTATTCACGGCGGCATGGGTTTTATGATGGAGTTTGACCTCCATTTGTGGTTCCGCCGGGTCACTGCATGGACTATGCGGCTGGGCACCAGCTTTGAGCATCGGGCCAAGATAGCTCAGACGCTGCTGAACCAACCCGGGCCGGTTCGGCTGGGTATGAACCTAACGCCGGTCGCTTAGCCGGTTTCTGCTCAACCCTTAACTAACCCACTAAATCAATATTGCTCCGGCGAAATACAAGCGCCCAGGAAACAGGAGAAAAGCTATGGCTCAAGACCCGGTGTGCGGCAAGGAAATTAACGAGGCCGAGGCTCGCGCCCAAACCGGCCAAACGGTGCACGGCGCCTCAGAAGTTGACCCTCAACAGGGTACTCGCAGCTTCCACAACGGCCAGTGGTTCTACTTTTGCGGACTTGACTGCCGCACCAAGTTCCTGGCTACGCCAAACGCCTACCTGGAACAGCCCGGCGCTTAAACACTGACTTACAAGATTACTGTCTTGGCAGGCGCCCTGGCAGCGGCCCGATCCGGCCAAGGCTGCGGTGCGGAGCAAGAGCGGAGACATTCTTATTTGGACAAGCTGGCGACAACAGGAGGCGTCTAATGCACGTCGGACTAGTAATGGAATGTGACTACCGGACGGGTGTGACCCAGGAAGAGGCTTTTGACGAAGCCTTCGCCATGGCCGAAACTGCCGATACTTACGGTTTGGATGGGGTCTGGCTGGCCGAGCGGCACTTTGCGGCCCCGCGCCGTCCCACCGATGCGATGGGAGCCGGTATTCCGTCGGTTGTTTCCGTACCTCTGGTGATGGCCAGCGCCATCGCCGGCCGCACCAAGCAAATCCGAATCGGCACCGGCGTCAGCGTGTTGCCTCTATGTCACCCGGTCCGGCTGGCCGAGGAAGCCGCCACCGTTGATCAAGTCAGCCGGGGCCGCCTGGAGTTCGGCGTAGGCCGCAGCGGGTTCCCCCGGTCCTATGACGGCTACGGAATCCCCTACGGCGAAAGTCGCTCCCGATTCCAGGAGTCCCTGGACGTTATATTGAAGGCGTGGACTGAAGACCGATTCTCCCATAAAGGCGAGTTCTTCAATTTTGACGAGTTGTGCGTCCTGCCCAAACCTTACCAAAAACCCCATCCTCCGGTACGCATTGCCGCCACTACCCGGGACACCTTTCCCCAAGTGGGAAGCAGCGGCTTCGCGGTTATCTCCGGACTGCGGGGCTTTGACGTTAATGAGGTGGCAGACCACCTGGAAACCTACCGGCAAGCTTGGCAGGAGGCCGGGCATCCGGGTGAAGGCGAAGTCTTTTTGCGAGTGCCCATCTATGTCGCGGAGACGGACGACCTGGGACGCTCCGAGCCGGAGGAAAGCACTATGCGCTCTTACCAGCGTCTGGGCGGGCTTTTCGGAACCTCGGCCGGTCAGACCGGAACTACCCAGTCCGAGGAACGGCAGGAGCGCGCCGACCGCTTGGCCCGGGTCACCTACGACGAATTGTTGCAAGACCGATTGGCCTACGGCAGCCCCGACACGGTAGTGGAAAAGCTTATCCAGCTTCGGGACCGCCTGGGTCTTGACGGGATAATTATGGAACCTAACGTAGGCGGCGGATTGTCCCAAGAAAGAGTACTCAATTCTGTCCGTCTATACGCTCAGGAAGTGGCCCCAAGGTTGCGTTAACATCTGCTCCGCCCGACACATTTTTGGATTCGAACAATCGGCCACGCTGAGAAATCGGCAAGCGCCAACCGGCCCCCGGCGATTTTCATTGCCCGGGGGCCGTTATCATTGTTAAGGGAATTATATACTTGTGTACCAAAAGCCGATGCGGTCAGGGCTTCCCAAAACAATCGCCTTCTCTACCACCAGCGTATTCGGTGATACAGGCCCTTCAAGACCCAAAACAGACCTGTGCCTAAAAGTATGAGTACGGTGCCCAAGACGGGCCTCCCCACGAACTCGCTCATGATTTCCAAATGAACCAGGACGAGGCTACCAATGACACCGACTATCCCAACACCCAATACCGTTATGCCTTGGATGATAGTCTGTAACCCATCAGACTGTTCCTGCTTCCGGTTGATACTCCCCGCCTGCCTTTCCTGCTCCCGGAGAATTGGATATGCCTGCTTTACCTATGCTATGAGCCTTTCGGCATATTCCTCCGAATACCCCCTGTCCACCAATTCATTCCTTATTGCCCGTTCAGACTTACGTTGCCTCATTTGTTGATAGACGTGGTCAAACAAGTCACTGGCCATTGAGGAACCCCCCTACGAAATCAGGCCGGCTACCTGCTACAGACACCAGCTACACGGGAACCTCGCAAGGGGGCACGAAGCCGCCAGCTTGAGAAGATTCCCGGTGTCTCCCTTGCGGTTGATGTAAAACTGGGTCTGTAGGAAGGCCAATTATGTACCACAAAATTAGGTGCGTCAACGAGAATATGGTATTATTCCCGTGAAGCAATGTACGGGGAGCAAAGATATAGGATGAAAGGAAGGTGAAGCATGAGCGTGTACGACTGATGCAACAGGACATAGATGATTCCGGTTAGTCCTGGCCGAGAGGCTTGGTTTATCATTTCATTTACGGTTCAGTATGCCGCTGGATTGGCGGTGCTGGGCTGTATGTATTGGGCGGATTGGCTGGGAGGTATTGAAGGGATTGAGGCCCTGAAGCTAATAGCTCCTCTAATCATTGCCGCCACTGCCCACAGCATATTGATAGTTGAAGGTGTGCCAATGGTAGCAGAGCGATTTTTGCGAAGACGTGAAAAACATGGTGAAGAGCGGGGAAGAAGGAAGAATCAGCATCTTTGGGAAGAGTGGAACCGCCGCCGATTGGAAGCCCAAGAGAAAGGGAAGGAGTTTAACGAGCCACCGCCCAAAACCGACTGACCGCGCTACCAACGCTGAAACCATAGGGCCGGGGCAAATCTGCCCGGCTTTGCGGAAAAGTCGTTTTTGATGAATAAGTCCCAAGTCTGATGAATAAGTCCGAGACGGATTCTACCATGTGAACCGCCCTGCCAATTGGCGGGGCGGTTCACATGGTAGAATCCGTTAAAATCGGCTTTTGGTACACAAGTATATAATTCCCATTGTTAACGGTTCTGGATTAACGGTCTTGGCTTCCTGCCACGAACCTGCCGGGCATCAACCCCTTTCCTGGCTTAATCCTGGAATGGTTAGTCTGCGCCGGACTTCCCGGCAGGTTCAGGACTGACCGCCAATTGGGTCAAGCAATTCGGCCGCACCGCGGTGTACCGGAAAAGGTATGGTGGTGGGCAAATGCCGCCGGCTAATTCTCTAAAGGTTCATCGCCTCCAGACCCACCCGGGACAGGTCTTCGTCGGACTGGCCGCTGGGATAGCCACCCACGCCAATTCCGCCCAGGATTACTCCGTCCTTCATTATCACCAAGCCGCCCTGGCCGTGGGTCAGGTTGGAGTCGCCCAGCTCGCTAATGCTGCGGCCCTGACTGTGCATCCGCTCGGCGTTGGCGCCGGTATCCCCACCCATTATTGCGGCGGTATAGGCCTTGCGCAGAGCGTGGCGGCGGCTGAACATTCGCAAATTGTCCATCTTGGCGTAGGCCTCCAGGTTACCGGCGGAGTCCACTATCGCCATCGCCACCGGAGCGTCGGGCGTTTGCTGCCCCTTGTCCATCATCGCTTTCATTGCTGCCTGTACTTGTTCTAACTTCAACGTTGTATCGGGCATATTTCGCCTCCTTTCTTATTAGTTACTTTCTATTGGTTATCCTTCAAGGTTGATCTTCCGACCGAAAAGCTTTAGCGGACCAAAAGGGTCGCTCCGGTCACGTCTTGCCGGCTCAAGAGGCCTGAAGCGCCTCGTCCACTCGACGCCGGAAATCCTCAGCGCCCAGCCGGAGCAGTCCCCAGGCTGAAACCGTCACGAAATTGGCCCCCAGCTTGATAAACTCGGCCACGCCGGCGGCATCGGCGGGAGAGTTGCCACCTACCCCCACATTCTTTCCCGCCGCCCGTACCCGCGGGATGACCTCACCCATCACCTTCCGCACCTCGGCCAGCGGCGGAAACCCCATGCTCTGCCCCAGATCGGACGCGGCCACGTGCAGCACGTCAGCCCCGGGCACTGCCAGGATCTGGTCCAGGTTATTGACTGCTTCCACCTCCTCCACCATCGGGATAACCAGGAGTTGGGAGTTTACCCAGGTGGTGGACTCGTCACGGGTTACGCCAATGCCGTAGTCATGGGGGCGTCCTCCGCCCATACCTCTCTTGCCTTCAGGGTGATAGCGGGCGGCCTGAGCCACGCCGGCGGCCTCTTCGCCACTATTGACGTGAGGCACGATAATGCCCTGCAAGCCGCGGTCAAGAAACCGCAGAATAGTCGATTCGGCGTGATTGGGAATCCGGGCGATGGGGGTGATGCCAAAGACTTCGGCAGCCCGCACCATGTGTTCTACCTGGTCCAGATTCATCGGGCCGTGCTCGCAGTCAATCATCACGAAGTCGTAGCCAATGGCCCCGAAAATTTCCACCAAATCCGGCGAGTAGCGGGTGATGATGCCTCCAAAAACTACCTCGCCCTCCGCCAGCTTAGCTTTGGTCGTATTGGTTTGCATAGTTTCGCCTCTCCTACAGCATCTCCTAAAAAATGGTTAACTTCAGCGATTATATGGCCCAGTGCCATTGGTGACAATGGCGGTCAATTTCAACGGTGCGAAAAATAGACTGTGGCGGCGACCAACGTGGCCGGGCAGTATGGAACCGGCCGACGGGAGCTTTTACCGGCGGCGGCTAGGCCAACAAGCCGTAAAGTAGGGTAGCCGCGCCGGCAAGCACTAGTGACGCAGCCCATAGCAGGTCCAGGTTAATCCAGCCGCGGCGGAGGAAGCCCAGGCCGACCCGGTAATAAACGATGCCTGCCGCCGCCAGCATGACCGCCAGCATCACCAGGGTATGCGCCAGCAAACCGACAGCCCACCAACTGGGAGCATCGTCCAGCGACAGGAAATCGCCGTGCTCCCCCAGTTCGCCGGGCAAGGCGTCTGGAGCAGCGGAATCAGTTAGGGCCAAGATCACCGGAGCCAACATTAGTCCGGCGCCATGAGCCGTGGCCATCAGGAAAGACCAAAGCATCAGGTCTCGGCCGCCTATATTCATCCCAACCCAGCGGGGATGTCGATAGTAGCGGATGAAGCGGTAAGTACCGAAGGCCAATAATATTCCACCGGACGCCAAACGCACCCATCGCAGCGGGAGGAAGGCTCCGGCGGCCAGGAGGGCGGCCACAATAACCAACAACGAGGCGAGGTGCCCCAATGCGATGTATCCCGTAGCCGAAAAGAGGTGTATCGGGCGTTGCCGCTGCAATGCCAGCGACACGGCGAATAGCCAACCCATGGCCGGGTTCAGCCCGTGAAACACTCCCAGGGCAACCAAGCCCAACCAGGGACCCAGCGACGAAAGCGCCGCTGGGTCCGGAATAAGAATGTGCAGTAGGGTCACCTGGGGCTAGGGATAGCAGTAGGTGTCAGAGGAGCTGTCTCCTCCCTGCAATCGTACCTGATGGGTCCGGGACTTGCCGTAGTCCACAAAGAAATCCGGGTTTACGGTGATTCCGCCGCTTGGGTCGGCGTCGATGCGTACCAACCAGCCATTGAGCCCTTCAGGGTAGAACTGGTCATCCCAGGTTGAGTAAAGGGAATTGGTCAGATAGATGCGGCGCCCGTCGCGGCTGACCTCCACCATTTGCGGCCCTCCGGTAAGGGATGCCCCGTTGGGATGAGCGGCTTTACGCAATACACCGCCCGTCTCAACCTCGCCGGTCTTAACCGGGTTGAACGGGTCGGAGACATCGTACTGCAGTAATTTGCCGGTTGCCCAGCAGGACACGTACAGGAACTTGTCGTCCAGTGAAAGGTCGATATCGGTTATCAGCGGCGGCACGGCGCCCAGTGGCTGCAGAGCCGGGGGCAAAGTTGAGGCTTCAGCCGGTTCGGCCGGAATCGAAATTACTTTGGTGGCAGTCCATTTGTCGCCTTCGCGGTACCACAGAAATACGGAGCCCGACAGGTCTTCCGTGCTTACAACAACGCCGCAAAAGCCGTAGTGCCGAGTAGGATTATGCGCCGGTCGAAGCTCCAGAGCCATCTGATGCTGCGCTCCCAAGTCCACGACCTGTTTGTGCGCCCGCCGCCGCATATCCCAGAAATGAAGGTTGTGGCCGAACTTTTGCCCCACCACATCTTCCAGCCGCACCCCGTTTTCATACATTTCCGGTGTGCCCCATTCGCTGGTGACCATCGTGTCCAGACCAATGTGCCACCAAAAGTCGTAGGACAATTCCTGAGGTCCCCGGTCCAATTCCCATTGCCCAATGGGTTCAAAGGTATAGTGGTCCAGCAGCATTACGCCGCCGGGGCCGCCTTCTTCGGCGCCGCCCAGAGCGCTAACGTAAATAGCGTCCGGCCCGCAGTGCACAGTGTGCGGACGACTGTAACCGGCCCGCCTTACCTGCTCCGCCTCGATAGTCTTGACAATGCGAGGGCGGCTCGGATCCGGTGCGGTGTCAATGATGTAGATGCGGCTGCTGCCCAGGGTTGGCACTACCAGGTAGCGGCGCTCCAAATGGGGGTGGGCCGACGATGGACACAACGAGGCGCTACAGGCGTTCCAGTTGAAATGGTGCAACTCGTCATTAAGGTGGGGCATTGGCAACGAGTGGATCACCTGTGAATAAGACGCCGAGTTGGGATCGCAATCCACAACGGTCATGGCATCCGGCTCCCCCGACGCCGGGTTCAGTACAGACACGTAGGCCAGGCGTTCTTGAGGCGCCTCCATCGCCAATTTAGCCGATGGATAGAAGGTCGGGTCCGGTCTCCATAGTGCCATAGGTCAGATTGCCTCCAACAAGTTTCATCGGGTTGCTTTAGCACGAAATATCTTAACATAGGTAGCAGCAGTACCGAAAGAATTTCAGGGGGAAGTCCGACAACCATAGTAGCCGACCCTTCCAGACATGGAACGACAAGTGCCGCTCCCGACCCTGCAAAGTGATCACTAGTCCTGCCGTACCAGGGAGCCTCCTTCCGCGGGATCCTGCAAACCGAGCCGCCCCGCGTCTTTGACTCTCTTCTGCCAAATATGGTACCAACCGGGTGTGTATGACTCGTTGCACGTCTGGGCAATGCGATGATAGACTCGCTTTAACCCATCCTGCACTTCGGTTTACATTCGATATGTACGACTACGGTCTGATAGGGGATATGTCCTCGGCGGCGCTGGTTGGAACCGACGGCTCGGTGGACTGGTGTTGCTTTCCCCGCTTCGACTCCCCCAGCGTCTTCGCCGCCCTTCTCGACCCGGACATCGGGGGGCACTTCCGGATAAGTCCCGTCGCCCCCTGCCTGAGCCATCGGCAACGTTACCTTCCTGACACTAACATTCTGGAGACCACTTTTGTCACCGCATCCGGTGAAGTCTCCATCACTGATTTCATGCCGGTCGCCGCCGATGACCAATACAGTTCGGGCAGGCCGCCCAAAGCCACCCACGAAATCCACCGGATAGTAACCTGCCACGCTGGAGCAGTTGAACTGCGCTGCGACTTCCAACCCAGGCACGACTACGGCCGCGCTCTTCCCAACTTTTGCGCGCTGCATAGCCTTTCCGGCGGCGGGGCCGTTCAAGCCCGCGGCGGTCGTCAGGCCCTGACCCTGACTGCCAACATACCTCTACCGTTGGACGACCGCGGCGTCACCAGTGGTTTCACTCTTGCCCAGGGACAGTCCGCCACCTTCGTTCTGGCCTACGGTCACGGCCGCCCGGCCAGCGTCGAAAGATACCACACCTGGGAGAGGCTCGACCAAACCCGGCGCTTCTGGCTGGAGCTGGTCGCCGGGATGAATTACGATGGACTATGGCGGGATTCCCTTGTCCGCTCCTTCCTGGTGCTTCATCTCTTAATGTACCGGCACACCGGAGCTATTGTAGCGGCGCCGACCACCAGCCTTCCGGAGACTATAGGGGGCTCGCGCAATTGGGATTACCGCTATTCGTGGCTTCGCGATTCCAGCTTCACGGTGGACGTTCTGTACCGCCTGGGGAATGTTAACGAAGCCGGACAATACATCAATTGGTTGCTGGAACAGTGCAAGTTGAGCCGCCGTAACACACGCATCGTTTACGGCGTCAGCCCCAATTCATCCCTGCAAGAACATACCCTCGACCATCTTCAGGGGTACGAGGGGTCCCGACCGGTCCGTATCGGCAACGCCGCGGCGCGTCACCTGCAACTCGACGTTTTCGGGGAAGTCATCATCTCCATTCATTCCTTGTTTCTGCTTCAGGGAGAGATACCTTCGGGCGCCTGGGAACTGGTGCATTCCCTGGCTGAAACCGTGGTGACCAACTGGCGGAGGAAAGACCGGGGCATTTGGGAAGTGCGGGGGAATCAGGAGCACTTCGTCTATTCCAAGGTGATGTGCTGGGCTGCTCTGGATCACGCCGCCAGCATTGCCGCCGCCAGGGGCAACCGGCAATTGTCCTCCCGCTGGTCCCAGACTGCCGATCGCATTAAGGCCGAAATCCTGGACTCGGGGTGGAACTCCGACAAATTGGCATTCCGACAGCGATACGGCCACGACGCATTGGACGCTTCAAACCTGGTCATACCTTTTCTTGGCTTGATCCCGCGCGACGATCCACGGGTCAGGCAAAACCTGGATGCCATCGAACGAGAGCTTACCGAAGGCCCGCTGGTTTGGCGCTATCTCCCACATGAAACCGACGACGGGCTGGAGGGGCAAAGAGAGGGAGCATTCACTCTGCTCAGCTTTTGGCTGATTGGCAACCTTATATACTCCGGCCAAGTTGACCGGGGCCTCGATTACTTTCACGAAATCATCACCAAACAGGCCAATCACTTGGGACTGCTCGCCGAAATGTTCGACCCGGTATCCAAACGACAGCTCGGGAATTTCCCCCAGGCTTACTCGCATATCGGTCTGATTCACACCGCCCTGAACCTTTCCGGCTACATTGCCGATACCGCTACCAGGCGCACCAATCACCCCCGATAGAGGAAATGATGGATAAAGCGGGGCGGAATATCCTCGATGGCCGCCGGAACGACGGCTGATGGGAACGGGGTAATACCGCTGAAAATCAGCATTCCCATTCCGGTGGCAAGTGACCCAATCCGGCGTGGGCTTCAGCCGAAATCAGGGGACACAAACTACAAAGCCCGACGCTTCGAATTGTAACTAGCAGACCGGCGGTCCAGATTGTTGATCTGAACCGCCGGTCGTTGGCTATCGGGGTTGCAGGCTTTAGCAGGTCAAATATGGGGTCGCCGCAGAAGTGAACTGGACTTGCCAGAGGTTAACCAGCTTCCAAAGCCGGCGCCGGCGGGCGCCGAACGCGAACCAAGTAAGTTAAAACCAGCAGCGTGGGAAGGGCGAAAACCAGAATGGCGTTGGTCATATCCACCATAGTCAACTCGTAGCTGCCCTGCACCATAACCGCAATGATACCGATGACCGCCCAGAAGACCAGGCGAAGTCCGCCCACTGCCAAAATCGCCGCCAACAAGCGTGAGCGCATCCGGAAATTATCGCCGTCAAAATTGGGGATTGCCCAGACCGCAAGCAGACTGAGGGAAAATTGGAGCAGTCCGTCGGTTATGATGGCTGCGTTGTACAGCGCCGGATTGTTCAAATTCACATTCAGCGTTGGCGAAACGGTCGCCGCGACCAGCAAGAAGGCATGAGCCAGACTTATCCTCGAGGCCAGCCTGGCAAACCAGAGGAGAACCAGGGCGCCAGGAATATCCTCTACTAACCGGATCAGGGGGAAAACAGCAAGATGTGAACTGTTAATCTCCAGTCGCAGGAAGGCTATCGCTACAAGGGCAGCGGTTATCGCTGACAGAGTCGTAATGACAGCCGCAAAAAGCGAGTATTCCCAGAAAAGCGAAAGCGTCGGCCTGCCCAACGCGCGAACCCGGAAGTAGGTGACTCCCAGCAGAATCGCTGTAAATCCGTGGCCGATTCCGGGGACAAAATACAAAAGGAGTAAAAGGGTTGTGCTCACCCAGGGACCGAACCCGACGCCTACGCCGGAGAAAATATACGCAACTGCCGGGATGACAACCAACAGCAACAGTTCCCAACGATACCTGCCCAACAGCCGCGCCACTTCGATTCCTCCAAGAGTCTGTCCCTGAAACCGGCGCTTTTCTTTCCGCAGGTGAACCGGCGAACCTGATTGGGCAATAAACTACGCCACCCGGCTAGCTTCGCGCCTTGCCAGACTCTCTCGGCGGAGAGGCCGGCAGCGGAAGCATATATCGGGACTGCTTCCGGCTGCCTTCAACTCTGATTATCCCGCCAGCTCCGCAATCGACACCCAGGCCGGCCGATTACCCAGCGGCAAGGTCTCTAGCGGGGTCAACTCCCCCGTATCCGAGTTGATACTAAAGGGGGCCATGCGCCCCGATTCCTGACCGGCGGAATAGAGAAACTTGTCCTGCGGACCCACACACAGGGCATTGGGTATCGGCTCGGAGGCAACGATGCCGTTGGCCGTCAACTGTCCGGTGGCGGTATCAACCTGGAAACAAGCAATACTGTTGTGGCCTCGGTTGGGGGCGTACAGGAAGCGCCCTGAGGCGGAGACCTGAATCTGGGAGCAGCTATTTCGCTCGGTGTAACCCTCGGGGAGGGTGGTTATGGTTTGAAACAGCGACAGAGTTCCGGTGGCGGTGTCCAGGCGATAGGCGGAAACGCTGCAGCCCTGTTCATTGGAGAAATAGAGAACGTCCAACGACGGATGGAAGCAAAAGTGGCGCGGGCCAAGATGCTCTTCCAAATCCACCCGGGCCGGAGAGTTAGGCGCAATATGACCGGTGTTCTCGTCGAATTGGAACTGAAATACGGAATTGGGTCCATTGCCGGCGATGTGGGGCACAAATGCGTAGCTGTTGGTCGGGTCGGTCTGCATGGAGTGAGCGCCGGTAGCCGTCTCGAGCCATTCGATAGGCGAGCCTCCCACCGACCCGTCATCCCCTATGGGATGTACGGCAACGTGGGCGCCTTGGTAATAGGAAGACAGCACAAACTTGCCTTTCCGGTCCGTAGCTATATAGGTGGGGTTGGCCTCCAGGGAAATATTCCCGTTCTGGGTAAGGCCTCCGCTGGCCTGATTTATCTGGAAGCTGACTAACTGAGGAACGTCGCGGCATCCACAGTAGAGATACTTCCGGTCCGGGCTGATTGACAAGGTGAACGGCCCCCCCGCTACAGGTACATCAACTTGGGGCGTCAGCTTGCCGGATTCGGGATCAACGGTAAAAACCGATATTTTGTCGTCTTCTTGCAGGGCAACGTACATGTAGTATGGCATCGTTTCCTCCTACCGTTTATTTATTGGCGCCGGGTCTTATATTGGGGGATTCAATCCGCTTTGCACCTTTTGAATCCATCCTGACATCTACAGGCATAACCAAAGAACTCCAGGGTGACGGTTCCCACTGACAGGCTCCGTTTCTGCTCCCCGGATGCAGGATAGTCCATCCTATATCCATGGTCATCGCCTTTCCAGGTTGCGCCGATTCCTTTTCGGCACGCCGAGCGGGTACTAAGGCGCGTCGGCAGCACATGGCTCGAAGCCCCTTTCATGGTCCACGAAAATGTCGAAGGTATGTGGGGCTTCAGCTAACATATTGTCAGTATCGATGCTCACCACGGACGATCCCCTGGTGAAGGACGCGCCGCCCATCATTTGCGTTGACTTTCCTGTCGCGGCTTCAACGACGTTGATTTCAATAATTCAGGACTGCCACTCAGGCGAGAGTTCCGAAAGGAAGAAATCCACTACGTCCTCTCTGGAAGTTTCGGAGGGGGCTTGGTAGGTCGCTCGCGTTCCCCACCGTCCGGCGGCACCAGTCCTCCGTAGTCTTTGGTATAAGAATGGGAACCGATCCGGATGCGCTGGACTCCAAGCGGCACGGTCAACGAGTCCAATAATTCTTCGTTCTCAGCGATGTAACCCCAGCCAAGCCAAAGCCACCCGAACGTCACTGTCAGCAACCCCATCGCTGCCAATAGCATAAACAGTACGGCAACGCACTTCCTTAAGCTGTCCAAAGACGCTCTTTACCGCATGCCCGACCCAAGTAGCCTCAAATCAGTTCCAGCTAATGGGCAAATTTGGATTTCAGCAGGGATCTTGGAGTGGGCCCGGCTGGGTTCGAACCAGCGACCTACCGGTTATGAGCCGGTTGCTCTACCACTGAGCTACAAGCCCGCGAATTTCAGCTTATATACCCGGCACGATGGTGTCAAGGAAGGACGACAAGGGTGACCGGGCTATCGGTTATCCTGGTTCAGGTGTATCCCCGCTCGCCCCGAGCTTGTGGAAGGGCCGGTTTATGGTTCGACAGGCTCACCATGAGCGGGTTGCCCTTGACAATCGACAGACCCTGGACCTTAGACGGCCTACATTGACATTGTTCAGCCGACTGGTGTAGGGTTGAATTTCCTTATAAATGGTGGCCCAATTTGTAGTCGGGCCAAGCATTTAATAGTGTGCGGTAATTCAGGATCAGGGGACGTTCCCCGAAGTAGGGGAAGGCTCCGATTGAGTAACTCTGAAAGGATTGCCCGACCAACGGTCAGTCGTACCCGCCAGTCGCGTAGGAGGTAGCCCAACTATGGTCAATGCCCAGCTTGGACGATTCGGAAGGCTTTTCCTGGTTCCCCTGGTGTTGCTGTTGCTCGCAGTAATGGCTTGTGGGACGTCCGCCCCTGAGCCAGTTTCTAATCAATCCCCTGAGGCAGCATCCCAGTCGCCTGCCGAAGAATCACAATCGCCCGCGGCAGCCGCAGAAACGTCACCTGCCCCCGCGACTGCACCCCTTGTCGGCTCTACCCCCACAATATTGGCGCCGGTAATGCAGGCGACGCCCAGCGCCGCGGGTGAGGGGTTGATAAACTTCAACATTCAGGAGCCTGTAATCGACCCGGACCGCTCCCGGTCGCCGGAAGGCTCTATTGTCCTTGCTTACCACACCGCCCTAAGTCCCAAGTGGCTGGACCCCCAGGTGGCGCCGGCCTCTCGAACGCCCTATTCCGCCTTCCTTCAGTCCGTTTTTGACCCGCTGATTGGCGCCATGCCTAACGGACGGTTCGTCTATCTGCTGGCCGAAGATTTTGAGATGACCGACGATTTCAAGAAGGCTACTTTCAGATTGCGCGAAGGCATCACTTTCCACAACGGCGAACCGGTGACCACCGAAGACGTCCAGTTTTCCTACGAGAACTATTCCGGCGCCAACGCCGATATATTCCAGGGAAAAACGGAACGTATTGAGATTATCGACGACCGGACAATAACTTTCTACTTCAGCGAGCCGTTCATCGACTTCCTGGAGCTATACGGCTCGGAAGCCGCAGGCTTGGGCTTCATCGTGCCCAAAGCCTATTATCTGGAAGTGGGTCCCGACAAGTTTATCGAGGCCCCCATCGGAGCAGGAGCCTACAAGATTGTGGGGCAGACCACCGGCCAGGATGTCATCATGGAAGCCTACGAAGACTACTGGCGAAAAGTGCCGAACCTGAAGACCATTGAAACCAAAGGGGTTCCGGAGCTGGCATCCCGGGTAGCCGCACTGAAGACCCAAGAAGTAGATGTATCCTACTTTGTCACCGGCGCTCTACTGCTGGACGCCATCGAAGATCCCAACATCCAGATCGACCCCAACAACTCGGCTCCCTTCTGGCTGTTCTTCCCGGGTTGGGAGGAACCGGACAATCCCTTCCACGACAAGCGAGTGCGTCAAGCGGTGAGTTTGGCGCTGGACCGGGAGTTCTTGTCGGCCACCGAGACGCAGGGGCTGGCGATTCCTACCGGTAACTTCATCGTCCCGGGCAAGGGTGATTACCTGGAACGCCCGGTGCCCGAATATGACCTGGAGCAGGCCAAGCAACTGATGATTGAGGCCGGTTTTGCCGAAGGTTTCGAACTTGATGCCTTCACTCCCTTCCCGCCGGTGTTCTCCCTGGCAGAGCGCATCATGGATTCACTCAGAGATATTGGCATCAAGAGTGAGTTGAATACCACGCAACGGCCGGTGTTCCTGAGCATGCTGAGAGAGCACCGCGAGGGTTTCCCGGGTGTGCAGATCGCATTCTCCATATCCACCGGCCCACCCAATGCCGCCGCCTATTTCCGGGCCTTCGCCCTCTGCGAACAGAATTCATCGGTTATCTGTGACGACAATATTGACGCCAAGATGGCCCAGTATGATGCCAGCTTGGACCTGGAAGAACGGGCCAGTTTGATTAAAGAGCTGCAAAGTTACATCCTGGACGAGTTTATTTTCGTTCCGGTGTACATCAACTCCTTCGCCATGGGGGCCGGCCCCAAGATCAAGGGCGACGTTAGAGATTACACCTTGGTGTATAGTTCTCTCTACCCCTACGAGGACATTGAGATCAATCCATAGAGTAAATCCATAGAGTAAATCCATAGAGTAAGAGATACGGCAGGCTTGAACCTTGGCGCCGATGGCGCGCACTTAACGAAAAACTGCGAGCCAAAGGCGAAGTCGGGTGTAGCCTGGGTCTAATTGGCCCGGCCACATCCGACCCGGGTAACCAGCCTGCTGAACACGGGTTTACGTGGTAAAAATCCGGATCCGTCCGGGTTAGCCCTCGGCTAAAGCGTCACGGAGGGGAAAGTGAAAGGTTTCATCACCAAGAGGTTTTTGTCCAGCATTATTACTCTTTTGATCTTAAGCCTGATTATTTTTGTTCTGGTTCGAGCCTCCGGAGACCCCGCCGAGCTTCTTTACGAATATCCGGGCGCACGCGAAGAGGATATCGCCCGCCAGGCGGCGGCGTGGGGTTTGGACCGGTCCTGGCCCGAACAGTACGTATCCTTCATCTGGAATGTGGTTCGTTTCGACTACGGACAGTCATTCCAATACGGTACATCGGTACGGTCTCTTTACTTTGACCGGCTGCCCAACTCCCTACAACTGGCCTTCTACGCCTTTATCATTTCCCTGGCCATTGGCATTCCTCTGGGGATAATGTCGGCAGTGAAGGTGAACACTTGGTGGGATGGTATTGGCAAAACAATCGCCCTGCTGGGCCTTTCGGTGCCTTCATTCTTCGTTGCGTTGTTGTTGGTCCTGGTCTTTGGCGTGAAGCTTGAGTGGTTACCTTTCTTGGGAAAGGCCGATACCTTCTTTGATTGGCAGCACCTGACCCTGCCCGCAGTTTCCCTGGGATGGTTTTTCTCCGGCGCCATGCTACGGCTGACCCGATCCAGTATGCTGGAGGTTCTGGGCAGCGAGTACATCAAGCTCTGCCGGCTAAAGGGATTGCCAGAGACTGCGGTTATCGTAAAACATGCCTTCAAGAACTCCTTCATTCCGGTGCTGACCCTGGCCGCCGTCAACCTGGTGGTTATGATCAACGTGGCGGTGGTGGTGGAAGTGGTGTTCTCCTGGCCTGGCATTGGCCGGCTGTTGTTTGATGGGTTGATAAACCGGGATTTCCCGCTGGTGCAGGGAGTGGTCGTAATGGCCGGCGTGATGATTGTGGGAACCAACTTCCTGGTGGACGTTCTCTACGGCTATCTTGACCCACGAATCCGTTTGACAGGGTAGGCATAAACATGGCAACTGAGCCAATATTAGTCATCAGCCCGGTTTCGGCAGCGGAACAGGTCGCTTCGGCAGCGAACCGGTCATGGTCAATCTTGAGAGATGCGCCAAAATTGCCGGTGCTAATCATTCTGTTTGTAGCGGTAGTAGCGGTGTTTGCGCCGCTGATTGCTCCCCACGACCCGGAGCTTTCAGTTAAGCCAATCAGGATTTTCGCTCCGGCGGTTTATGTAGGCGGCAGTTGGGACACAATTCTGGGCACCGATTTTCAAGGCCGCGACATATTTAGCCGCCTGATATACGGGGCCAGGACATCGCTGATCATCGGGTTGCTGGGTACGGTGTTCGCCGGAGCGGTCGGAGTATCCCTGGGGATTATATCGGGATATATGGGTGGCATCTGGGACCTGGTGATAATGCGGGTCACCGATGCTAAATTGGCCCTGCCGTCCCTGGTTTTCGGCATTTTCCTGGCCGCCGTGCTCAGTCCAGGTTTATGGACCATCATCCTGATTCTGATGTTGGTGTTCTGGACCAGGTACGCTCGGGTAATCCGCGGCGAAGTTCTAAGCCTGCGCGAGCGGGACTTCGTGAAGTTGGCCGAAGTTACCGGCGCCAGCAAGGTCCGGGTTATGATTCGGCATATCCTGCCCAACATCATGAACACCGCCATGGTCCTGTTCAGTCTAACCGTCGGAGTGGCAATTATTTTGGAGGCTTCTCTCAGCTTTTTGGGCGTAGGAGTCCCTCCACCCACTCCCACCTGGGGAAATATGCTGGCAGATGCGCGCCCGACCCTCATTTCGGAACGCTGGACGCTCACGGTGGCTCCCGGATTTTGCATTATGTTGCTGGTGCTGGCGGCCAACCTTCTAGGGGACTGGATGCGGGTGCGTCTGGACCCCCAGTTGAGGAACCGGTAATCGGATAGGGAACCGGAGGAATTTGGTGACTACAACCAAAACGCTGTTGCAGGTTAACGACCTCTACGCCCAGTTTACCGGCTTCGGCGGTACTCGGGTGGTCAAGGCTATAGATGGCATCACCTTCTCTGTGGACCAGGGAGAAACTATGGGCTTGGTGGGGGAATCCGGCTGTGGCAAAACCACCACCTGCCACGCCATCTTCCGCCTGCTGCCCGGCGCGGGGAAGATTGTCAGCGGCTCCATTAGCTTTGACGGCCAGGACCTGATGGAAATAAGCGAAGGGGAAATGCGGAATATTCGCGGGCGCGACATGGGCATGATTCTGCAAGACCCCATGGCATCTCTGGACCCGCTGTTTACCATCATGGACCAGGTCGGCGAGCCGGCATACCACCACCGAGGGATGCGCCGCGCCTCTCTTAGGGAGCGGGTGGTTGGATTATTGCGTTCGGTCCGTATTCCATCCCCCGAGATCAGAATGCGAGAATATCCCCACCAGATGAGCGGTGGAATGCGGCAGCGCATCGTGGGGGCCATATCTTTGGCGGGCGGCCCCAAGCTGATTGTTGCTGACGAGCCGACTACCAACCTGGACGTTACCATTCAGTTGCAGTATTTGAACCTGTTGCGAGACCTCCAGCGGGAGACCGGCGTATCCTTGATCTTTGTAACCCACAACTTGGGCATTGTTGCCAAGATGTGCGACAAGGTTGCGGTGATGTACGCCGGTAAAATTGTCGAGCAAGGAAACGTCCGGGAGATATACAACAACCCCAAGCATCCCTATACCCAGGCGTTAATTAAGTCCATTCCTCGCTTGGGGAACAAGGATCCGCTGTACGTCATTCCGGGTCAGCCTCCCAATTTGGCCGACCTCCCCACCGGCTGCGCCTTCCACCCCAGATGCCCTTACGCTACCGACCAATGCATCAATGAGGAACCTCCCTACGTTTCGTTTACTAATGGACAACAGTCAAAATGCTGGCTATCGGTTGAGGAAGCAAAGAATGCCTGAAGCGTTATTGGAGGTTCGCGACCTTAGGAAGTACTTTCCGGTAAGTACCGGAGGAGTATTTGGACGGGTCAGGGGTTATGTCAAAGCGGTGGACGGGGTCAGTTTCAGCGTTTACCCTGGGGAGACCCTGGGCGTAGTGGGTGAGTCCGGCTGTGGCAAAACCACGACCTCCAAACTGGTCCTCACCCAGGAAAGTCCCACGTCGGGGTCGCTGATCTTCAAGGGACAGGACGTGACCAAGCTCAAAGGCAAGGCCTTGAAAGAGTATCGACAATCGGTGCAGGTAGTATTTCAGGACCCCTTCAGCTCCCTGAGTCCTCGTATGCGGGTTGGTGACATCATCGCTGAACCTCTGGAGGTTCATAGCTTGCTGTCCCCCCAGGGCATTAAGAGCCGAGTGAACGAAGTGCTGGAATTGGTAGGCTTGCAGACGGAGGTAGCTCGTCTCTTTCCCCACGAGTTCAGCGGTGGACAGCGCCAGCGAGTTGCCATTGCCCGCGCCCTGGCCACCAACGCCGAGTTAATCGTCCTGGATGAGCCGGTTTCAGCCCTGGATGTCTCCATCCGAGCCCACATCCTCACCCTGCTGGAGGAACTGCAGCGAGAATTGGGGGTAAGTTACATCTTCATCGGCCACGACCTGGCCGCCGTTGCCCACATCAGCGACCGAATCGCCGTCATGTACTTGGGCAAGATTGTCGAAACCGCGGAAAGTATGGAGTTGAGCAACAATCCCCTCCACCCCTATACCCAAGCTCTATTTGCCGCGGCATTGCCCTCGCATCCTGACGAGGAACGGGAAGAACTGGTAATTTCCGGTGAGGTGCCGAGCGCACTCAATCCTCCTTCCGGGTGTCATTTTCATACCAGGTGCCCCTACGTCATGGATCGATGCTCCGCTGACGAGCCGGACCTGGTAGAAGTATCCTCAGGCCATACCGTGGCCTGTTTCCTTCACCGATAATCCGGCCAAATCCGGGGCGTCTCTCCCCCGCTTGAAGACTCCTGTCGGTGCGGGAACCCGGGCTACACTCCTTCGCAAGAACGCCGCAATCAGTAGAAAAGCGGAAGCTATCTCCGAGGCCCGAGACTGTGTCCTTTCCTGGCATGGGATTGGCGCTCCTCCCTTTCTTATAGCTAAACTCTTCCAGGGCACTCCGTTATTTGGGTTTACCAAGATTGAATTAGCAGTCATTAGAACTGGCCGGACCTAACCAGAACTGAAATCGGACGCCCCAGAAATGATCGAGCTATGAATTTTGGCAAAAACCCTATCCAATAGCGAAAGGGGGAAGTTGCTGGCTCTCCAGCAAGTTCCATATTACGAACCTAGGTCTGGGAGAGGTCTGCATTTCCCGAACCAAAGCCACCTCCCCCCAAACCAAAGGCAACCCGTGGTCCGAACCGGAACCCGATTATCTTAGCGCAAGAATAGCAATCGAGGTTAGAGACCGGCGAGGTTAGTTCCAGAGCTGACCTCGCCCGGGACCTCGGTGTTTCCAGGGCGCACCTGACCCGGGTGCTCCACCTATTGAACCTCTCAGCCAAAACGAAAGAGACCATCATGAACCTCGGCGATCCTGTGAAAAGGCATCACCAGGGTCAAGCCACACTCCGCGTCGTATCCAAACTATCAGGTAGAGACGAGGAGCTGTGGGTGGAGGAAGCCTTCCGGTGACCCGGTCGATGGACGGATCGGTTTCAGAGAGGCGGGGCAGTGTGGGACTGTACTACAACCCTTTTAATTCGAACCTTTCTTTTGAGAATCGAGCATCCAAGCCAACTGACCCTTTCCCTCGAGACTTTTAACGCATCCCCTCGACACATGCCGGTACATCAGGGGATAATTGCCCAACTGGCATCCGCCGGGACGACGGTTAACCGGACTCCCCGGCAGGTGCAGACCTTGAACGGGTAGGTGCTACTATGACGACGAATGAAACGCAGCAGGACCAAGCCCCCGCTTCTTCCTTCCCCCAGGAGCTGCTCGGCGCAGTGCGGTGGCGCTGCATCGGTCCGCCCCGGGGCGGTCGGGTGGTGGCGGTCACCGGCGATCCGGTCAACCCCATGGTGTTCTACTTCGGCGCCTGCGCCGGCGGGGTATGGAAGACCACCGACGGCGGGTCCTATTGGGAGAATGTTTCCGACGGTTTCTTCAACACCGCCTCGGTGGGGGCCATCGCCGTCGCCGGGTCCGACCCCAACGTGATTTACGCCGGCATGGGGGAGTCTTGCATCCGCGGGGACGTGACCTACGGGGACGGGGTGTACCGGTCAACTGACGGCGGCCAGACCTGGACCAACATGGGCTTGTCCGACACTCGGCACATCGCTCGGGTGCGGGTACACCCCGCCAACCCAGACCTGGTGTATGTGGCGGCCCTGGGACACGCCTACGGCCCCAACGAGGAGCGGGGCATATTCCGCTCCAGGGACGGAGGGAACACCTGGGAGCGGGTCCTGTTCCGCAGCGAAAATGCCGGGGCGGCGGACCTGTCCCTGGACCCCAACAACCCCCGCATCCTCTACGCCTCCATCTGGGAGACCCGGCGCACACCCTGGAGCCTCATCAGTGGCGGACCGGAAAGCGGCATCTTCAAGTCGGTGGACGGGGGTGACTCCTGGACCGAGATTACCGACAACCCCGGCTTGCCCGGCGGGCTCAAGGGGCGCATCGGTGTCGCTGTATCCCCCGCCAAACCGGGGCGGGTGTGGGCCACCATCGAGGCCGAAGACTGCGGCCTGTACCGTTCCGACGACGGAGGCGATATCTGGGAGTTGGTCAGCGACAACCGGGACCTGCAAGGGCGTCCCTGGTACTACCAGCACGTCTTCGCCGACCCGCAAGACCCGGAAACGGTGTGGATACTTAACTACCAGTGCTGGAAGTCCGTTGACGGGGGACGCAGCTTCAACCGGGTCACCACGCCCCACGGCGACGACCACGACCTTTGGATTGACCCCAACAATCCTCGACGGATGATCGAGGGCAACGATGGCGGCGCCTGCGTCACCTTCAATGGCGGGGAGAGCTGGTCCAGCATCTACAACCAGCTCACCGGCCAATTTTACCACCTGACAACCGACAGCCAGTTTCCCCACCGGGTGTACGGAACCCAGCAGGACAACACCGCCATCAGCGTGCCTTCCCGCACCCACAAAGGGGCCATCCCCTGGGGCGATTGTTACGTCGTAGGGAACTCGGAAAGCGGCCACATCGCCGTTCATCCTCTGGACCCCAACACGGTCATTTCCGGGGCCATTGGCAGCTCCGGCGGCGGCGGCGGCAACCTGCTGCACTACGACCACGCCACCGGACAGGTGCGGATAATAACGGTTTGGCCGGAGCTGTACACCGGATGGGGGGCCAAGGCCATGAAGTACCGCTTCCAGTGGACCTATCCCATCATGTTCTCGCCCCACGACCCGCAGACCCTCTACGTGGCCGGCAACCTCGTGTTCCGCACCACCGACCTGGGCAGCAGTTGGGAAGCCATCAGCCCCGACCTGACCCGCCACGACCCGGCTACCCTGGAACCCTCGGGAGGCCCCATAACCAAGGATACCTCCGGCGCCGAAATCTACGCCACCATCTTCGCCTTCGTGGAATCTCCCCACCAGCCGGGCGTCTTCTGGGCCGGTTCCGACGACGGACTGGTACACCTGTCCCGAAATAATGGCGCTACGTGGGACCCGGTAACACCCGGCGACTTGCCGGAATGGACGCTCATTTGCATGATTGAGGTCTCTCCCCACGACCCGGCCACCGCCTACCTGGCGGCCACTCGCTACAAGCTGGACGACACCCGTCCCATGCTCTACAAGACTTCCGATTACGGCCAGACCTGGACGTCAATAACCGCTGGCCTGCCTCAGGATGATTACACCCGGGTGGTGCGGGAAGACCCCAGCCGTCCGGGACTGCTCTACGCCGGCACCGAGACCGGAGTGTATGTGTCTTTCAATCAAGGGGAGTCTTGGCAGCCGCTGCGGGCCAACCTGCCGGTGGTCCCGGTGTACGACCTGGCAATCAAGGACGACAACCTGATTGCCGCCACCCACGGGCGGTCTTTCTGGATTCTGGACGACCTGAGCCAACTGCACCAGCTTACTCCATCCCTGTCGGACCGGTCCTTCCACCTGATGCAGCCCCGGGACACCCACCGGGTCCGGTCGCCCTTCCGGGAGCGAAAGCCCACCGTCGGCAAAAGCTACCGCGCCGGGCTGGGTGCGGACGTCACCTACAGCGAGTCGTTGGGCAAATGGGGCGAGACTGTGCGGAAGTTCTGGGACGCCGGGGAGAACCCGCCCGACGGGGTGATGGTTCACTACTATCTTAAGGAGGCGCCCGCGGAAATAACACTTAGCATACTGGACGAGGACGGGCAGACCATTCGGGGTTTCTCCAGCAATCCCCCGGAGGCAGACGAGAATACCCCGGAACCCCGGGCGCCGGCCGAACCGGGAATGAATCGCTTCGTCTGGAACATGCGCTACCCGGCGGCCCGCAAGGTGCCCGAAGACAAGACTACCGAAGACTCCCTTGTCGGCCCTCTGGCAGCGCCGGGAACCTACCAGGTGACGCTGCAAGTGGGCGACGACTCCCAGACCCAGACTTTCCGCCTAGTCAAAGACCCCCGAGTCGGAGCCAGCCAGGACGATCTGGATGCCCAGTTCCAATTCCTGGTTCAGATTCGCGACAAGGTGTCGGAGACCCACGACGGCATCAACCAATTACGCCGAGTTCGCCAGCAGGTTGACCAGTGGGTTAGCCGCGCCCAGGGGCACCCCTCACTGGAGACGGTGGGCGACGCAGCGGATTCGGTAAAGGAGAAACTAAAGCAGATAGAAGACCAACTAATCCAGTCGGTGTACCGGGGCGCCCGGGACCGGTTGGACCTACCGGTGCGGCTCAACCGCAAGCTGGCGGAACTCACCGCCGCCGTCGCCAACGCCGACTTTGCGCCTCCTCAGCAGGCGTACCAGGTTTTCGACTACCTCGCCGCCGACATCGACCAGCAACTGGTGGCTCTTAAGCAAGTTATAGATGATGACGTGGCCCAATTTGCCAACTTGGTGAGAGACCTGGACATCCCGGCTATTGCGACGTAAGAGGGCCTCCGGCGGACCCGCCCGCCAATATTGACAGTGATTTTGCTATCACTGAGGCCGGTCGTTCTGGTATGTGTCAGGTAATTGGTCGATAAAATTGCAGGGTTTCCAGGGGCGTCCTGCCTTTAAGTGCCCGGTGGGCGCCGGGCAGTGTTGTACAGATAAGGTACTGCTGCAACTCATCCTGCAACTTATCCACCGGCTCGAAGGTGGTTCTATTCGGCAGGTACTCACTCAGCGTACGCCGAAACCGCTCCACCTTCCTATTACGATTGTGCCGTTGAGAGAGGGTCTGGCCTGGATTCCTTTGGTTTTTTCCCGGTACGGCGTCTGAAGATGGGCGCCGGTTCCGGCGGCTATGCTGGGTTTACTGCTTCGAGTTTTATTCTCAAGATTCGGATACCACTTACGGATGGCAGCGCAGTTATCGTATGGAGCGATTGAGGACGTCTCGGGTAATAGCATACCCTTGCCTCCGCAATTTGCCATCGGTTCTTGTGGTAAATTAAGGAGTATCCGCACCCAACCGGACCAACGCGGGTAAATAACCCGGCGAGAGGCAGAGATGACAGGTAAATCCGACCGAATGTTCCACGGTTGGTTCGTTCTTATTGGCTGCTCGTTAGTAGCCTTGGGCGCTTCCGGCACCCAGTTCTCCTTCGGCGTCTTCCTGCAGCCCATGACCGAGGAGTTCGGCTGGAGCAGGGGCACTCTGTCCCTTGCATTTGGAATCACCTTCATGCTGTCCGGCCTATTGCGGCCCCTGGCCGGTTATCTGGCCGACCGTTACAGCCCCAAAATGGTGGCCCTTTTCGGCGTTGGCTTGCTGGGAGTCATGCTGTTAATCGTTCCATCCGTCCAAAGTTTGATGCAACTCTACGCGGTTTTCGCGGTGATGAGCATCGGGCTGGCAATGGGCGTCGGCCCAATTTTGACCAAGGTTATCAGCGCCTGGTTTTACGCCCGCCGCGGCTTGACGCTCGGCTTGTACAGTAGCGCCGGGTCCTTTGGAGCTTTGGTCCTGGTGCCGACGGCCTCAGTCTTTCTGATCCTGTTTGACTGGCGGGATGCCTACTATTTCTTGGGAGGACTCGCTCTCCTGGTCATTCTGCCCGTTGGCTTTATATTCATCCGAAACACTCCGCAGGAAATGGGGTTGGAGCCGTTGGGTGATACAGCGGACCTGGGTAAGAGAGGAGGCACGGCTGGGGAGGACTCTACACCGATATTCGGGCGCGACGCGACTTTCAAGGAGGCGCTGGGATCGAACCTGTTCTACCGGCTCACCTTCGGCTACTTCGTTTGAGGCTACTCGATGAGCTTCGTGAATGCTCATTTCGTGACTTATGCCCGGGACCTGGGATATCACCCGATGGCCGCAGCGGGGGCGTTCAGCCTGATCGGCGCCACCGCCGTGGTTGGAAGCCTCACCATGGGGCATCTTTCCGACCGGTACGGGCGGCGGTGGCTGTTGACTGCTTCCTACCACATTCGGGCCCTCGGGTTTGTTGTCGTGTTGCTGTCCATGGGAGTACCAGCCCTTGGAATACCCCCGCTGGGGCTGGGAACCCTCTTGGCGGGCATACTCCTGGTGGGGTTTTCCTGGAACTCTGTAGTTAGTGTAACTGCCGCCTATACCTCGGACCGGTACGGCGTCAGAAACTTGGGGACAATTTACGGGACGATGTTTGCCGTCATGCCCATCGGCAGTGGGTTGGGGGCTTTCCTTGGCGGCCTCTTCTACGATATCAGGGGCACCTACGAGCTTGCCATCTGGTCCAACATCGTACTCTTGCTGGCCGCAATGGCCCTGGTGTACTTCCGGGGGGAGCGGCGGCCCCCAGAGCTGCGCACCGCGGGGGCGGCAGCCTGAGCCACCACTTAGGGAACCTCTGAATAAGTCCGTGACCTGGGTGTTTTTCCCTACCCATCGTTCCTGACCCATCGTTCCTGACCCATCGTTCCTGACCCATCGTTCCTGACCCATCGTTCCTGACCCGGTCGTTCCTGCCTTCGCAGGAACGACCGGGTGAAGGCGCTGGCGTTTAATGATTTATTCAGAGTATCCTTAGCGATGCTGAATAGCTATAGCCGTGACATTCTGGCCGTCAAGGTGGCAGCCAGCATCCGGCGAGAGGGTGTGGTGGAGGTCCTGCAGCGGCTGATGCAACAGCACCGGTTCCTCAGGGCAGTCAGAGTGGATAACGGTCCCCAATTGACTTTCAAGCATCTGGAACAGTGGGCCGTGCGGTACTGTACTACAAACTTTTGAGTGGGTGGTTGTGACCATCCCCCAAAAGTTATGCCACAGCCAATGAGAGGTTCCGGTTCGTGTCCTGCTTGAATTCCGCTGGGGTCAGGTAGCCCAACAAGCTGTGGGGCCGATCCCGGTTGTAGTCAGTGCGCCAGTCCTCGATCATCACCCGGGAGTCAGCCAAGTCCAGGTCTTCCTTGGCCCTGTGGTAACTCAGGGGCTTACCTCCCTCCGTCAACCAGATAACAAAAGAGATTACAGGGGCCAAAGGAAACGGGGCAGAGTTGTTTCAGATCTACAACTCCGCCCCGCTCGTTTTTCCCACCGGAACACCCGGCAGTTAGCAACCGCCGGTGGCTAAAACTCTTGCACCGGGCGGGTGGCGATGCCGTAGGCGCCGTAGAAGAAGTTGGCGTAGTGGGTGGTGCCGCCGGTCACGAACAGCAGGTACTGCTCCGGGCTTTCCAGCATCGGAATGGTGGCGTCCGGGTCGTTCTCCAAGGATTGCAACTCTGGGTGATGCAGCCATTTGCCGTTCTCGTCCTTGGGTACGCCGCGGCTGCCGATGGCCTTCCGCAGCGGCACCCGGCAATGTTCGTGCAGCCATTCCTGAGCGTCCCGCTTGCTGTACCCGGCTTCGGCCAGAATGACCGCGCGGGAAGGACTAAGCACAATGGGATGGTACGGCCCAGGGTAAGACACCCGCTGGTTGGTATGCCCCACCTGCGCCGACTGCCAGCCCCGTATCCACCCGCCGCTGCCGGCGCCGGGGTAGAACATCAACGAAGCGATGTTGTTCAGCGTGTCCTCGTGGTTCCTGGAACCTGAGTCCAGGATGTCGCCAGGGCCGGTAACGGTCACCACCGTCACGGCGCTTTCGTGGGCCTGGAAACCCTGATCTACATGGTAGGGCTGCCACGGGCTAAGTTCTTCGTTCTCGGCGATGCACATGCCGAACTTGGTGGGCAGGCCGATGAAGTTGGGGTCGCCGGTCCCGGCCTTGCAGTAGCCGATGTTGATGAGGCACAGCCGCAGCGCCCGTCCGATGGAGGTGTTGGCGCTATTGACCACGCCGGGACCCATGGCCGACGTGCCGCAGTTGATGCCAGCGCGCTGGGCGATGGGGCCGTTGACCAGAATCAGCGGGGCCTCGGTGTGGCCCGACACTTGCATATCCCGGTGGTTCATCTCCGGCTGGGCCAGGCAGTCAATGGCGGCCAGCAGAACCGGGAACTGCTCGGGGCGGCAGCCGGCCATCACGGCGTTAATCGCGACTTTCTCCACGGTGGCGACCCCGAAACCCGGCTCCATCACCATCAGCACGTCCTGGGGACTCCTGCCGGTGCCGGCCAGCATTCGCTCCACCAACTCGGGCGTGGGCGGAATGACCGGAATGCCGTCGCTCCAGTCCCGTTCGGCCAGGAATCGGTTCACCGCGTCCAGCCCATCCGGGGATGCGTCCATCTCCACGGTGAAGACCTCGGTGGCGCCGCCGGTCTTTTGGGCGGTGACCGGCCCGCGGGACGCCGGGAAGGTGGTGAGGCCCTGGATTATGGCGTCAATCTGCCCGTCCACCATGTTGCGAATGAAGTCGGGTTGCTGTCCGGTGGTGGCGTGGGGAATGATGACATAAGCGGTGGTGGGCTGTCCCCAACCGTCCACGCAGGATTGCCACGCCCGGGCAAAGCTCTGGGCGGCGATGGCCACGGCGGGAATGCCAGCCTTTTCCATGGCAACCATGTCATGGCTAAGCCACGACGTGCAGCCCCCTCAATGCGCCGTCGCGCCCACCATGGCATCAACCTCGGTGGCAATGCGGGCGGCTTCCTCGTCGTCAATGTGGACGCCCCGGCTAAGTACCGGACGGCCTTCGCGCAGGTCTCCGCCGTAGCGCTGGAACTTGACGCTGGGATACCGGCGCTGCAACTGCTCGGCGAAGCGGTCGACGGCAACGTCGGCCCCGCCGGTCATGTTGTTGTACAGACCGATGGTCTTGCCCTCAAAGGTCGTAAGTCTGGGGGCGGGCGGCACCTTGAAGTCCACCCGGTCGGCCGCGGGAGACATTATCTGCACTTTCATGTCGTAATTCCTTTCCGAATCAGGTTGGGTATGGGGCCCGCGCTGCTCTTGCGGCATAGTCAACACGGGATGCCTCTGTGGACTTGAGCATAGTTGTACGACTCGCCAACGTCAAGCTATGGTGACGGAAACCGGGGCCCTGTTTGACTGCGGTTGCCAAGGAAAATCTGAAAAAGTGGGGTTGATTTTGGCATACTGGGTCAAACAAGTGGTTGCCAGGAGGATAGCCCATGCTCAATCAGCCCAGCTTTGCCGACCTGGACTACCAGCACAAGCGGCACAAGACCCGCCGGGAGTAGTTTCCGGAGCGGCCGGATGCCTTGGCGCCCTGGTCCAGGCTGGAAGCGGGGATCCTCCCCCACTATCCCAACGCTGGGAAGGGACGCAGGTCCTATTCCGGGTCTCGGGGACAGTCAGCCCGCTCTCGGCCTCCTTGAGTACCCGGTTGATCTGTTCCTCGGTGAATCTCTTGCCCTTCCTTTTGCAGTCCTCCGTCCTCTTCATTCTACCGGAGAACTCTCACTACTACTGGTACAGTTTCAGGGGGAAGTGTCAGAATGCCGAACCGAACCACAGGACTAGGATATTGATTTTGTCCAGCATGGTGATCCCTGCGGGGTTCGCATCATTTAATGAATGGCTCGCCCTGCCGGCGATAGTAAGAAACGGCAGCCATGGTGTGGCCTTCGATGCGGTGGTACTGGCAGTAGGAATCGAGGACCTTGGGCAACCGCTGGTACAGACATCCGATTCTTGACAGCCCCGGAGTCCGTTTTCGTATGTGTGGCTCCCGAGGCAGGATTCGAACCTGCGACCTAGCGGTTAACAGCCGCCCGCTCTACCGCTGAGCTACTCGGGAAGGTAAAAGTTGTTGAGGCGGTATTGAGCCGTGCCATTGCCGGGGTGAGACCCGAACAACCTAATGGATTTTAGCACCTTCCGGCAAAACTCTCAAGCACCCACCCCCGGCAACAGGCGTTTGCTCGCTGCCTATTTTCGGTTCTCGTTTATTCAGCCTCCTTACCATTTTTCAAGAAGGCTCATTCGGCGCCAAAGACGCTGGGAGGGGCGTCTCCTGGATAGCGCCGCCTTAACCAAGAAATGAGAGGGAGCATTTACTGCTCCCTCCCGTATTGTGCCAAAGTCGGCCTTAGAGGTAGTGCGGTATGTTACCGCAAATGAACCATCGCAAGACTAGGCCGTAGCGGAACCGTTGTCGCCTTCGGAAGCAGCTCCTACGGGAACTTTGAACTGACGGGCCTGCTTCAATTCCAGCTTGTGGAAAACCATGGTGAGCACACCGTTGGCGTAATGTAGCTCTACCTTTTCCGTATCCAGGGTATCGGGCAGGCGCAGGGAACGGCGAAACGACCCGTTATGGCGCTCCTGTATCATGTAGTTGCCTTCCCGGCCTTCTCGCTCTTCACTGGTTTCACCGCGAATAATCAGAACATCATTCTCGATAGATACGTCAATGTCTTCCGGGTTGACTCCAGGCAACGAAGCCTGGACGACTACCTTATCATCCTCCTGAACTACGTCCAGAGGAATGGCCCAGTTATCCCGCTCGCGGCTAACGCCAACCGTCGCAAACCCCCGCCGAACATGGTCCATATTATGCTGCATCCGACGCAACTCGTTGAATGGGTACCAACGTCGCATAACCATAGTAAATCCTCCTCCATATTGCTATTGTTATTGACCAAGTAACTTGATATCATCTGTATCAACTTGGTATTTCCAATTCTATATACTTGAGTCTTTATTGTCAAGTAGTTTAATTGTTCCTATTCATGTTATTTACTTTTTAACTCAAACAACTTACAATTTATTTTGTAATTACCTTTTAGTTTAACTGGGGTTCTTGTAAATGCCTACTGATTATTACGACGTCCTCGGAGTGGCCCGAAGCGCCACGGATAAAGATATCCGGCAGGCCTACCGCAAGCTGGCCCGTCAATATCATCCTGACGTTAATCCGGGTAATTCCGGCGCCGAGGAAAAATTCAAGGAAGTAAACGAAGCCCATGGCGTCTTATCCGACGCAGATTCCCGGCGCAAGTACGACAAATACGGCGACCGGTGGACGCACGCCGACCAAATAGAGCAAGAAAACGCGAGAAACAGACGCGGCTTTGGCGGCTCCGGATTCTACACCACCCAGGACTTCAATCCGTCAAACACCGGATTCGACGCTGACGACCTGGGTTCCGGCGGCCTCTTCGACCGGATTTTCGATAATTTGGGTCCGGACCGGCGGGCGCGCCGACGTCCGCCTGCGCAGTATCCGGTGGAAATTACCCTGCTGGAGGCCGCCGAGGGCGCTACCCGGCTGATAACCCTTCCTGAGGGGCGCCGTCTGGAAGTGAAGATTCCGCCGGGCGTGGACAATGGCTCCCGGGTCCATATCCCAGACGGCGGAGGTCGGGAAGGAGACTTTTACCTTACGGTGACCGTCATGCCTCACCCCCGGTTCGAGCGCAAGGGTAAAGACCTGTACACCGAGGTAGATGTTCCGGTGGAGGATCTGGCGCTGGGGGCGGAGGTTACGGTCCAAACCCTGACCGGCCAGGTGGCTCTGACCGTACCGCCCGAAACACAGAACGGCCGACGATTTCGCCTTGCCGGTCAGGGTCTGCCGGAACTGAACCGAGCCGATTCCAGGGGCAGCCTCTTCGCCACGGCCAAAGCGATGCTGCCCACCGACCTTACGGCGGAAGAAAAGGACCTGTTCATAAGACTTAAGGAATTGCGGTTGGTCAAGGGAGAGTAGTTATGACATTTCCGAGGGAACATACTGAAGAGCCTTGTTTTGTAATCAGCATCGCCGCCCGCATGGTGGGAGTACACGCCCAGACCCTGCGCTATTATGAGCGAGTAGGCCTAATCTGGCCTTCCCGCACGATGGGGCGGCAGCGACTTTACTCGCCGGCCGATATCGAGCGATTAAGACGAATTAAGACTTTTACCGAGGATATGGGCGTTAACCTGGCGGGGGCGGAAGTGGCCCTGAAGCTGATGGCGCGCATTGACGAGCTGGAGCTGAAGGTCAAATCCCTTTCCGAGCGGGTGCAACAGTTAAGCCAACTCCGGCCATAAGACCCGAATCCCACCGGCGGATCGGCAGACGGGAAACCCAAGTTGACCAAGGTTAACCAAACACTTGAATAAGTACAATAAGGGAAATAGACGGTTAGATAATAGCGATTCAATGCATTACTCCGTTCCGGTTTTTTTCCGGAACCAATCTTTACTACCGGAATACAGGAGACAACGATGGTACTAAGATCAGAGGATTTTACCGAACAAGCACAACATGCGTTGCAAACTTCCCAGGAATTGGTGCAGCGTTATCGGCATAGCCAATGGGACGTGGAGCACATTTTGTTGGCCTTGCTGTCCGAGGACGACGGCGTTCCCGCCCGGATTCTGGGCGAGTTAGGAGTTTCGACGGACGCCGTGAAGGCGCGGCTGCATCAGCTTCTCGAGGCGTCGCCCAAATTAGTCCCTCCTGCCAACCAGATTCATACCACGCCCCGCACTCAGCGGGTCCTGGAAACGGCGCGGGAAGAGTCCCGGCGGCTGAACGACGAATACATTAGCGTCGAGCATCTTTTCATCGCCGCAATTCGGGAACCTCAGGGAGATTCAGCAAAGGTCAGCCAGGAATTTGGCATCGACCAAGAGCAGGTTTACCAAGCCTTGACCACTATCCGGGGCAGCCACCGGGTGGATGACCGCCGGGCGGAAAGCCGCTACCGAGCGTTGGAAAAGTACAGCATAGACCTCACCAGGATGGCCGCTGAAGGCAAACTGGACCCGGTAATTGGCCGGGACGCGGAAATCCGGCGGGTGATGCAGACGTTGACCCGCCGCAAGAAGAACAACCCGGTTATCATCGGAGAGGCCGGAGTGGGCAAGACCGCCATTGCCGAAGGGCTGGCCGAACGGGTGGCCTCCGGAGATGTACCCGATTCGCTGAAGGGCCGGCGGGTGTTGGCGCTGGATATGGGCGCTTTGGTCGCCGGTTCCAAGTTCCGCGGCGAATTCGAGGAACGCCTCAAGGCAGTTATGGACGAGGTGAAGCAGGCCCACGGGGAGGTAATTCTGTTCCTGGACGAGATCCATACCATGGTTGGCGCCGGCGCCGCTGAGGGCGGAATTGATGCCAGCAACCTGCTGAAGCCGGCCCTGGCCCGGGGAGAGCTTCAGTGCATCGGAGCGACTACGGCCGACGAGTACCGCCGCCATATCGAAAAGGACGCCGCCCTGGAACGCCGCTTCCAGCCGGTTTACCTGGAAGAGCCCAGCGTGGCGGAAACGGTCCAAATACTGGAGTCTTTACGCCCCCGGTATGAAGCACACCACAAGGTTAAGATTGACGATTCGGCCCTGGTGGCGGCGGCCCGCCTCAGCGACCGGTACATTACCTACCGGCAGCTGCCGGACAAGGCCATAGACTTCATTGATGAGGCGGCAAGCAAGCTGCGAATTGATGCGGAAAGCCTGCCCAGCGACTTGCAGGCCCTGGACACCCGAATACGCCAACTGGCTGACCGGGAGGAGGCTCACGCCCAATGCTCGGAATATGAACAAGCGGCCCAACTTCGGACCGAGCGGCTCCGTTTGGAGGAGGAGTTCGAGGCACAACGGGCCCAACTTCGGCAAGGCCACAAAATAGACATGGTAGTTGACGAGAAGGACATTGCGGAATTGGTATCCAGTTGGACCGGCATTCCCACCGGCCGCTTGCTGGAACAGGAAGCCGAAAGGCTGGTGCACATGGAAGAGGCGTTACACGAGCGGCTTATCGGCCAGGATGAGGCGGTGGCCGCCGTCTCCGAAGCGATCCGCCGGTCCCGCTCCGGTCTTAGCAATCCGCGCCGTCCGATTGGCAGCTTTATCTTTCTGGGACCGACCGGTGTGGGCAAGACTGAATTGTCCAAGGCCTTGGCCGAGTTTCTCTTTGACGACGAAAGCAACATGGTGCGGATTGACATGTCCGAATATCTGGAGAAGCACACTGTTTCCCGGCTTATTGGCGCTCCTCCGGGTTATATCGGGTACGACGAGGGTGGGCAGCTTACTGAAGCCGTACGGCGACGGCCCTATCGGGTGATTCTCTTTGACGAAATTGAGAAGGCCCATCCCGACGTGTTCAACATCTTGCTCCAGATTCTGGAGGATGGCCGTTTGACCGACGGACACGGCCGGACCGTTGACTTTCGGAACACGGTCATCATTATGACCAGCAACCTGGGCACCGGGCATTGGAGTCGCCCCGGCGTTGGCTTCAGAACCGATGAGCACAACCCCGGTATGGAGGATGCCCGCCTCCAAGATTCGGTCAACGACGCTCTAAAACGGGCCTTCAAGCCGGAGTTCCTGAACCGGATCGATGAGACGATCATCTTCCGTCCGTTGACTCAGGAACAAATCGGCCAGGTCGTGGGATTAATCTTGAAGGACGTGGCCCAGCGGCTGGAGGAGCGGGAAATCACCTTCGAGCTGACCTACAACGCCATTGCCTGGCTGGCCCGGGAAGGGTTCGACCCGGCGTACGGCGCCCGCCCGCTCCGTCGGGCCATTCAACGGCACCTGGAAAACCCCCTGTCCAAAGGGATTCTTTCCGGGGAGTTTCAGGCCGGCGATCACATATCGGTGGATACCGGCGCGTCCGGCTTGTACCTCGCTAAGGCGGTTGCGACGGACCACGCCGCCTAATCCGGGGTCAACCGATCCGGACTTTCCTGGTCGCCAACCCATTAACCTGGTAGTCGGGGAAACACACAATGCAAAAAACCGGGGCGGGTTTGAAATCCGCCCCGGCAGTATTATGTAATTCCGGCTTCGCCACTAAGTGCTTAAGGCTTTGCTTGCAACACCGTCCGGCTCCATTGACTATCCAGCAGTAAGCAAGCCAAAGCTGTTTGGCCGGTTAAACTTTAACGGCTCCGATCAGCTCCTTGATTTCAGTGATACCCCGTTCACCAAGAAAGACCTTCATTTCTTCCAGAATATTAAAAGGCGCCCACAAGTCGGCCAGATTGGCGCTGCCGATTTGAACCGCCGTAGCGCCGGCCAGGATGAATTCCAGGGCGTCGCTGGCGCTGAAAATACCGCCCACGCCGATTATTGGCACGTCCACCACCTGAGCGGTCCGATAAACCAGGGCCACAGCGACCGGGTGCAGACCGGGGCCGGAGAGTCCGCCGGTAACCGCCCCCAAGACCGGACGGCGAGAGTCCAAGTCTATTTTCATTGCCGGTATCGTGTTGGATATGGTGAGGGCGTCTGCTCCGGCCGCAACTGCCGCCTGGGCAATGCGGGTCACGTCCGGCACATTAGGGGCCAGTTTGACCAGTACCGGAGTCTCAGCATAGTTCTTGACTGCGGTAACCGCTTGAGCGGTAAGGCTGGGGCTGTGGCTGAAGAGGTCGCCGTCCTCCACGTTGGGACAGCTCAGGTTCAACTCAATGGCTTCGAAGCCGGACACGCCACAGGTTAACTTCGCCATCTCGCCGAACTGGTCAACACTGTCGGCGGATAGGCTGAGCAGTATGGTTGCTTCTTCTTCACACCATTGGGGAGCCAACTCGCTTAGGGCGGCTTCTATACCCGGGTTGGTTAGTCCGATGGAATTGAGAAGAACGCACTCTCCGTTGTCCAAGGCCACCCGGTAGGATTCCGGGTACCAACGCGGTTCCGGGTTGCCTTCCCGGGGGAACCTGGTCACCGTCTTGGGTATTACCGCCCCCAGACGACTCAGGTCCATATCCGGAGTCAGGCCCCGGCCGTAACCATCGTACCCGAAAGTGCCAGAGGCAATTATTACCGGGTTGGACAGTTTCAGGTGATCGGGGTGTTGGGGCGCCAGGTCAACCGACATATCCAAGTTCAGGCCATTCGTTTCCCTATCTGACAACGGCGCCCCCTTTACAAGGTAACTCGATAGTTATTCCGTCGGGTCCCCTCCCGGAATCAGACCTTTAACTCCTAACCCGTTGCCTTCACTCTCGACCTCGCCGTCAACGGTCAGAATATTCCCGATAGAAGAGCCAGCTCCATCGTCGCTGCCAAGGACATTAGCTTCGCCTACCAGATTAAACCCTTGTCCCAAGGGGCTACCTGCGCCCATTCCGAAAGAGCCGGTGGCAGTTGCTCCAGCGGCTTCGAGCCAGCCCGCGGCAACCAGTTCTCCTATCTCGGGCATTTCTCCAATTTGGGGAATCGGCTCCGGCCGCGGTATTTCCTCCAGGACAGTGGATGCTACCTGTGCCGGAATTAACCGACCGATGATGACATTCTCCTTCAGTCCCATCAGCCAGTCGTGGGCGCCGCTGACCGCCGCCTGGGTAAGCACCCGGGTGGTTTCCTGGAAAGAGGCGGCAGCCAGGAAGCTGTCGGTCAGCAAGGAAGCTCGAGTTACGCCGAGCAGTATCGGCTTGGCGGTAGCCGGTTCGCCACCCTCGGCCAACATCTTGGCGTTTTTCTCCTGAAACTCGAACTTATCCACCATTTGGCCGGGAATAAAGTCCGAGTCTCCGATGGACTCTACCTGTACGCGCCGCAGCATCTGGCGGAGGATAATTTCGATATGCTTGTCGCGGATTCCCACACCCTGGGAGCTGTAAACCCGCTGAACCTCATCCACCAGGTAGCGCTGCAATTTATCGGTACCCTCGATGTTGAGTATATCGTGGGGGCTCTTGGGCCCCCCGGTCAGCGCATCTCCGGCTTTGATCTGGGAGCCGTTTTTGGGCAAAAGGCTGGCGGCCGCAGGTATGAAATACTCGCGCTCATCCACATCTTCATAGACAATGGAGATAGTACCTTCGCTTAGAGCAATCCGACCGGCCCTTCCGGCCTCCACTTCCACTATCGGAGGCGGATCATACTCCTCGCCGGTATCATCTTCGAAACCGAGCGAGGGCAGGGTGGCCGCCATCAGCATTCCCGGCTCCACTTCGTCACCGTCGTTTACCAATAGCTGGACGCCATCGGGCAACGGATAGTCATCCCAAAACTCCTGCCGGTCCACAACCTTAACCGGAGCATCCGGTATCCGCCGGCCCTCGTCGTCCGTCTCGAACCACAGTTCCCCGTCAATTTCGGCCAGAATAGCTGCACCCTTTGGCACCCGGCCCTCGAAAATCTCTTCGACCCGGGGAAGGCCACTGGTAATATCGGTACCGGCAATTCCGCCGGTGTGGAAAGTACGCATGGTAAGCTGGGTACCTGGCTCACCGATACTCTGTGCGGCGATAATCCCGGCGGCCTGGCCATGCTCCACCAATTTTCCAGTAGCGGGCAACAGCCCGTAGCACATCTGGCAAACACCCCGGCGGGTATCGCAAAGCAGCGGAGACCGCACCGGAACCTGATTGATACCGGCGTCAATTATCTTCTGGGCCACCGGGTCGTCGATCACCTCGTTACGGTCAACCAGAATCTCGCCGGTAGCCGGGTCAACCACAATAGCTGCCGCCATCCGGCCCTGAATGCGCTCCTTGAGAACGGCATTGTCAGGATTATCCGGCCTGGGTTCAATCATATAAACGTCGTAAGTCCCGCAGTCTGCTTCCAGGACAATTACTTCCTGGGCGATGTCAACCAGACGGCGGGTCAGATAACCGCTGTCGGCGGTACGCAGGGCGGTATCGGCCAGTCCCTTGCGGGCGCCGTGGGTCGAAATGAAGTACTCCAGGGCAGATAGACCTTCCCGGAAGCTGGACTTCACGGGCAAGTCGATGATGCGCCCCCCTGGGTTGGTCATCAAGCCGCGCATTCCGGCCATCTGCTTGATTTGGGCGATGTTACCTTTGGCGCCGGACAGGGCCATAACACCAATGCCGCCGTAATTCCCAATCTCTTCCTTTACCAGGGCCTCGGTCTTGTCCGATGCTCTAGTCCAAGCTTCCACCGCCGAGTTGTACCGTTCATCTTCCGACATCAAGCCGGAAAGATATTGGTCTTCGTAACTGGCGACCAGGTCGTCGGCCTCTTTAAGAATGTCCGCCTTATGGCTGGAAATCTGGATGTCGTTGATCGCGATGGTTATCCCGGAAATAGTGGCGTAGTGGAAACCCAACTCCTTTATTTTGTCCAGGGTGTCGGCGGTATCCTCGTTGCTGAGATTATGATAAAGCTCGGCAGTCAGGTCTTTAATGGCGCGGCTGTCAAACACCTTATTCTTGAATCCAAGAGACAGGGGTAGAATCTCATTGAAGATAAGCCGGCCGACGGTAGTTTCCACCCAATCGTCGAAACCGGGGATTTCCCGGACGTAGATTCTGGCCCGTAGCTTAATTTGGTCCGACGCCAAAGCGATGCGAGCCTCGTCAAAGTCATAGAACCGACTGCCCTCACCGTAAGCGCCTTCCTGAATCTCCGTAAGGTAATAGCAGCCCAATACCATGTCCAAAGTAGGCGCCACCAGCGGATCTCCGGAGGCCGGCGAAAGCATATTATGGGTGCTGAGCATCGCCACCTGGGCTTCATGGACCGCCATTCGCGACAGAGGCACGTGAACCGCCATCTGGTCGCCGTCAAAGTCGGCATTGAAGGCCGAACAAACCAGCGGATGTATCTGGATCGCGTTGCCCTCTATCAGCACCGGCATAAAGGCCTGAATACCTAATCGGTGGAGGGTTGGCGCCCGGTTGAGCATCACCGGACGGTCCTTGATTACGTCTTCCAGGATGTCCCAAACCTCGGGCCTCGCTCGCTCAACCATACGCTTGGCGCTCTTGATGTTGGGAGAAATACCCAACAAAACCAAGCGGTGCATCACGAAGGGCTTGAAGAGTTCCAGGGCCATGCGCTTGGGCAGGCCGCACTGGTTCATCTTCAATTCAGGGCCGACCACAATGACCGAGCGGCCGCTGTAGTCCACCCGCTTGCCCAGCAAGTTCTGGCGAAATCGCCCTTGCTTACCCCGCAGCAGGTCGGACAGGGACTTGAGCTTATGATTGTGACTACCCTGAATCGGACGGCCCCGCCGCCCATTGTCAATCAGAGCATCGACCGATTCCTGGAGCATCCGCTTTTCGTTGCGGATGATGATTTCCGGGGCGCCCAAGTCCATCAGGCGCTTAAGACGATTGTTGCGGTTGATGACCCGCCGGTACAGATCGTTCAGGTCGCTGGTGGCAAACCGGCCGCCATCCAACTGGACCATGGGACGCAGCTCCGGAGGCAGAACCGGCAACACGGTCAGAATGATGTCCTCAACCCGGTTACCACTGCGCCGGAAGGATTCCACGACCCGAAGGCGCTTGATTGCCTTCTTGCGACGCTGTCCGGAAGTAGAGCGCATCTCCTTGACCAGGCCGTCCCGCAGGGCCTCAAGGTCGATGGTCTTCAAAATATCCAGGATAGCCTCGGCGCCCATTGAGGCCTGCATAACGTCGCCGTAATTCTCCCGCAGCTCGCGGCACTTGGATTCAGCCAGGAGTTTCAGCGGCCGCAGGTCTTCCAGCTCGTTAATAATTTCCTGGAGCTGCTCTTCCAACCGGCCAACTTCCTTGCCCGCCTCGTCGTTAAAAGCGTCCAATTCGGCCTGGGTTGCGGCGAGTTCAGGAATTGCCTCCGGGTCTTCGGAGTTCTCCAGAGCCTCCAGCTTCTGCTGAAACTCTGCGAGCTTCTCCTCGTTACTATGTTCCAACCTGCCCTTTTCCAGATTGAATCGAGCCTGTTGTTCCTCGATGAGTTCGGTCCTCTTTTCACCGTTGACCGACACTATGATGTGCTGAGCGAAGTAGAGAACCCGCTCCAGGTTCCGGGGAGAGAGATCAAGCAACAATCCCAGGCGGCTGGGCGTGGTCTTGCTGAACCAGATATGAGCTACCGGTGCTGCGAGGCGGATATGTCCCATTCGCTCGCGGCGCACCTTTGAACGGGTCACCTCAACGCCGCAGCGGTCGCAAACCACACCACGATACCGGATACGCTTGTACTTGCCGCAGAAGCATTCCCAGTCCTTGGTCGGCCCAAAGAGCCGCTCACAGAAGAGACCGTCTTTCTCCGGGCGCAGCGTCCGGTAATTTATTGTCTCCGGTTTGGTAACCTCGCCGTGGGACCAGTTGAGTATCTGTTCGGGAGAGGCGACGGAAATGCGAATAGCGTTAAAATTAGTCGCCTGGACTTCCGTTCTGTCTGACATTCTGACCATTAAATCGCCTCCAGAGGTTCGTATAGCTCGGAGCCATCCCCAATCCCGTCAACCAACGAAGCCCGGTCTTCTTCGTTCAGCAATTCCACGGCCAAACCGAGGCTTTGCAATTCTTTTAGCAGAACGTTGAAGGATTCGGGAACTCCGGGCTGACCGATGGGTTCGCCTTTGACAATGGCTTCGTAGGTTTTGACCCGACCGGCCACATCGTCGGACTTAACGGTTAGCACCTCCTGCAAATTGTATGCGGCGCTATAGGCTTCCAGAGCCCAGACTTCCATTTCTCCAAATCGCTGGCCGCCAAACTGAGCTTTGCCGCCCAGGGGCTGTTGGGTAATCATCGAGTAGGGCCCGGTGGATCGGGCGTGAATCTTGTCTTCCACCAAGTGTATTAGCTTCAACATATAGATGCTGCCGACCGTTACCACCTGGTCAAAGGGATCGCCGGTCCGCCCATCATAAAGCTGGAACTTGCCAAAAGTAGGCGGAATGAGATTGCGCTCTCGCTGCGCCTTTAAAGATTCTTCGTACATCTCCGTAGGGGTCATATTTTCAGAATTCACTTCCGCCACGTCCCGAAGCCAGAGGCGCAGACAAACGTCCCGGGCCTCACCGCGGAGGCTGTCATCGAAAATACGCTTCGAGTCATAACCCCTTTCCCGGAGCCATTCATTCACCAGGTCGTAGTCAATCTTGGGCGACCAGTCCGTTGGTCCGGTATTGACGGCTCCGGACTGTTCGGCGAACCAGAGGCGCGCCAGGGAATCCTCGATTGAATCATCGGTGGCGCCGTCAAATACCGGCGTAAGGGCATGGAAGTTGAGACCACGAGCCGCCCAACCCAGATGGGTTTCCAGCACCTGGCCCAGATTCATCCGGGACGGTACGCCAATGGGGTTGAGAATCATATCCACCGGTGTGCCGTCGGACAGGAAGGGCATATCCTCTTCCGAAAGGATACGAGCGACTACGCCCTTGTTACCGTGACGGCCGGCCATCTTGTCGCCGACCGAGATCTTGCGGGTCTGGGCAATCCAGACGCGGACCGCTTCGTTGACGCCCGGGGGCAAGTCATCCCGATTGGCCCGGTTCAATATCTTTACGTTAATGACTTTCCCCCGCTCCCCGTGGGGTACGCGCAGCGAGGTATCCTTCACGTCCCGGGACTTTTCACCGAAGATTGCACGCAGCAATTTTTCCTCGGCGGTCAGTTCGGTTTCCCCCTTGGGGGTAACCTTGCCCACCAGAATGTCGCCGGGGCCGACGTCGGCGCCGACCCGAATGATGCCGCGCTCGTCCAGGTCGCGCAGGCTCGCCTCACCCACATTGGGAATATCCCGGGTAATTTCCTCCGCCCCCAGCTTGGTTTCCCGGGCTTCCATTTCGTGCTTTTCAATATGGATCGACGTAAATTGGTCGTCCTTAACCAAGCGCTCGCTGATGATTATCGCGTCCTCGTAGTTGTATCCTTCCCATGACATGAACGCCACCAGCACGTTCTGGCCCAGGGCCAGCTTGCCTTGGTCGGTGGAGGAACTATCCGCCAAAGTAGTACCGGAGAATACCCGGTCACCCTTCTGCACTATGGTACGCTGGTCAAAACAGGTGCCCTGGTTGGTCCGAGAAAACTTGACCAGGTTATGATGGTATTCTTCGCCTTCGGAGTCGGTCACAATGATGTCCCGACCGGAAACCGAGGTAACCACTCCTTCGGAGCTGGAAAGGACCACTTGTCCGCTGTCCCTGGCTACCCGTTCCTCAATTCCGGTACCTACCACCGGGACTTGAGGGCGCAGCAAGGGCACGGCCTGACGTTGCATATTCGAACCCATCAAGGCGCGGTTGGCATCGTCGTGCTCCAGGAAGGGAATCAGGGCGGCGGAGATGCTCATAATCTGCATCGGCGAGACATCCATCAAATCTACCGCATCCGGTGATTCCTGAATGTAGTTTTCCCCGGCCCGAATCTCCACCCGGTCGTGGACGAACTGGCCCAGGTCGTCCAACTCGGAGTTTGCCTGGGCAATGCGGAAGTTCTCCTCCCTATCCGCCGACATATATTCCACGTATTCCAGACCATTGGCAACATAAGGCCGTACGTGAAGGATCGTGCCTGCGGGCAGATTACGTATGGCCTCGGTGCGAGGCCGGGTTATCTTCCGGCCCTGGCCTACCAGGACTTTGCCATCTTCGCCATGCACGGTTTCGGTAACCACCCGGCCAACCAGGTCGGCAGCCGTATTGGAGATGGTCTTCAATACCTTACGGTAAGGCGACTCAATAAATCCGTAAGGATTGGTTCGGGCATAAGAGGCCAAAGAACTAAGCAGGCCAATGTTTGGCCCTTCCGGGGTTTCTATCGGACAAATCCGGCCGTAGTGGGAAAAGTGAACGTCACGAACATCAAAGCCGGCCCGTTCCCGTGACAGGCCACCGGGGCCCAAGGCCGAAAGGCGGCGCTTGTGCGTCAGTTCCGCCAGCGGGTTGGTCTGGTCCATAAACTGGGATAACTGAGACCCCCCAAAGAACTCTCGAACCGCGGCCACCACCGGACGGATGTTGACCAACCCCTGAGGGGCTGCCACTTCCGGGTCCACCAGGGTCATCTTTTCCTTGACCATGCGCTCCATGCGCAGGAGTCCCACGCGGACCTGGTTCTGGACCAATTCACCGACGGCGCGAACCCGGCGGTTACCCAAATGGTCAATGTCGTCCGGGCGTCCCTCGCCTCTATTGACCCGAATCATCGTGCGGATTACCTCGATGATGTCTTCCAAAGTCAAGACGCGCAATGCGTCCCGCTCGGTCAAGTCCAACCGGCGATTGAGCTTGTAACGGCCCACCTTGCCCAAGTCATAGCGGCGGGGGTCGAAGAACAGGCTCTTGATCAAGTTGCGGGCGTTTTCCAGGCTGGGAGGTTCGCCGGGACGCAGGCGCCGGTAGAACTCAATCTGGGAGGCGGCTATTCGCTTGGCCACCGCAACGTCATATTCCTGGTTGGGCTTGAGCCACTCCCAGAGGGCGCGCAGGTCTTCGTTTCGGAAGTGCAAGTCCCGGTCTTCCATTACCGGATCCCGGTCCAGGGTGGACTGGATGTACTGGTGGTTCTCGTCGGTGTCCACATCCTCGAATAGAGCCAGAATCTCCTCGTCGTTGGCAACGCCCAAAGCCCGGAAGAAGGAAGTGGCCGATATTTTGCGCTTCCGGTCAACTTTCACGGAAAGTACATCTTTGCTGCTGGTTTCAAACTCCAGCCAGGCCCCGCGGGAAGGAATCAGTTTGACGAAACAAAGGTTCCGATCGCTAGCCAGATTTTTTTCATAAACAAAGTAAACGCCCGGGGATCGAACCAACTGGCTGACCACCACCCGCTCGGCGCCGTTAATCATAAAAGTGCCATTATCGGTCATCATGGGAATATCTCCCATGAATATTTCCTGCTCCTTAATCTCTCCGGTTTCCTTCATAACCAGCCGGGTCTTAACGTAAAGCGGCTCGGAGTAGGTTATTTCCCGCTCTTTGCATTCCAGAGGCGAGTGTTTGGGGTCTCGGAAGTAGTGCTTCTGAAAGTGCAGTTCGTACTTCTTGCCGGTGTAATCCGTGATCGGCGAGATTTCCTGGTAAACTTCCTCCAGGCCTTCATTTCGAAACCAATCATAGGACTGGATTTGACTCAGGATAAGATGCGGAACATCCAACACCTGGGGAATCCGGGCATAAGATTTGATCTCGGAAAGCCCGACGGTATTACCATTGGTATATTGGGTACGCTGCCCATTGGCGACGGGAGAGAAAGTCATACTCCAATCTCCTTAACGAGGATGCAGGATAATGGATGGTGGGTGCGGCCTAGATTTTTTGGGCAAGAGGAAACCAGGGTCGGAAAGAATTTTCGGGAAATCAGCACAAATAGGTATATGAGGCATACTTGGTAACCTACTATTATACAGATGGCATACTAATTGTCAATAATTTATGGTGGCATTTCCGGGATGGGAAGCCTGATTTTGCCAGCAACGGTTTTCAGATAATCCGGCAGCGGCTGGCAACGGCGGCGGCAAGGGAAACTTCGGTAAATCAGTTTGCCCGTAATTGTTATGTATAGCTTGACATTCCTAGAGATAGCAGATATAAATCGACTGCGTGAGCTATTAGCTCTGCCTTGTTAATTGGGATACAAGGCGCCCGAATATTACAAAACAAGGATTGGAATCAATGTTAACAAAGAAGAGCGTTCTCCAGGTCCTCGGAATTACAGCAATGCTTGCCGTCGTCGGCCTGGTTTCATTAGGCGTATTCCTCGCGATGCCGGAGTCGCCGGCGACATCCACCGGGACAGTTGTGTCCGTTGACTCGACTTTACCGGGCGATTTGGAGCAAACTCCCGCCCCGGCGTCCCCAGTCCTGCAAGAAGTTTGGTCTCCCTCCATCCCCAGTTCAGACCCGGTAGGTACGGCCGCCCGGGCGCGCGTCGGGGGCGACGAGCCGGAGACCGGGATTTCCAACACTCCGATCCACCGAAGCGTTTCCGCTCTCCACCCGGTAGAAATCAGCATCGACCCGGTGGAAGATTGGAATCCAATTAAGACTCAGCACACCTTCACTATTACGGTTAAAGAGGAGGACGGCACACCCGCCGACGGCATCGAAGTCGAGGTTATTCTCAACCGGTTCGGCGAGGCCGTAGGCGACATCGTTTCATTGGGTGGTGAAAACCCTCGAAAAGTGGACAACACCTTCGGACGCGTCATTACCGACGCTAACGGTCAGGGTACGTTGACCATTACATCCACCCGGGAAGGCGATACCGACGTTACCGTCTATGCCCCGGAGATTGAGGATGCCAGCGCCCATAAGGTTTTTGCCGTTAAGCATTGGGTCGATATGAACGGGGAGTTCCCCGGAGACGCAGTTAACCTGGTGGGAACCGACCACCCCATGGAGGTACGGATCACCCGCGTTAGCGACGGCTCCCCCCGGGCCGGCATAGAAGTTGTCTGGAGCATCATTGACGACGACCCGGATGCCGGTCTTGACGGTTCCGACAATACCGTCACTACAACGACCGACGCGGACGGTATGGCGTCCGTTACGCTGTCGCAGGTTTCACCCACCGTCGGCGACAACACGGTCTCCATCGAAGTAATCCACGAAGAGTCCGAAGGCGTTTTATTAAGCAGCCTGGTGACCAAAGAATGGCGCTCTCCCTCCCTCGTTGTTGCCAAGACCGGGCCGGAAAGTCTCGGCCTGAGCAAGACTTCGGAATTCACGGTAACCGTTACCAACACCGGCAACAGCGTAGCCTCGGATATCACCCTTACCGACACCCTGCCGGTTGGGCTGAACTTTGTCAGCTCCGTTCCGGCGGAAAGCAGCTCCTCGGGCTCGGAGGTGTCCTGGAGCCTGGGCAACCTGGAACCGGGCGGCATCGCTAGTATCACCATGGTACTTTCGGCCTCAGCGGTTGGCGAACAAGTCAACGTAGCCATCGCTCTCTCTACCGAGGGAATCACCGGCCAGGGCCAATCGGTGACCAACGTCATACCGGGATCCCTCACACTGGTCAAGAGCGCCCCGGAAACGGTTCTCCTGGATGACGAGTTTCAATACCAGATTACCGTCACCAACGACGGGGAAGGCGCACTTACCAATGTAGTGCTTTCCGATGCCCTGCCGGACGGCGCAAGTTTGGTTTCCACTGAGCCGGCAACCGCCCCTTCGGGCCAGCAGGTTGAGTGGACGATCGCCCAGTTGGACGCCTCGGCGTCCAAGACCTTCACTATTACAGCCGAAGCTATTGCATTGGGTAGCGTGACCAACACGGTTAGCGCCCAATCTACTGAAGGCGCTACGGCATCCGCCCAAGCCAGCACTACGGTTATAACCTCTGATGTTACGGTAACCAAGACCGTTGACCGCCCCACGTTGGTGCTGGGCGAAGAAGCGACCTTTACCATAACCGTTACCAACAACGGCGATGCAGAGGCTACCAACGTCTCAGTGGTTGACCTACTCCCCGCCGGGTTAACACCGATAAGCACGGTACCCGACACCGCCGCCGCCCTGGGTGAGAGACTGGAATGGACTATCGACAGCTTGGCGGCCGGCGCATCCTCTACCATTACCATCAATACCGTATCCGCTTTGGACGGCGTGATCACCAACGTAGTTCAGGTAACCGACCGGGGTTCAACTGTCACTGCCGAAGCGACGGTCGAAGTCCAGACTCCGGAAATCAACCTGAGCAAGACCGGTGGAACCGCCCTTTACATTGACGGCGAACGGGATTACACCCTAACCGCCACCAACATCGGCGACGCCGACCTGACCGGGGTAAATATTACCGATACCATTCCGGAAAGCATGTCCTACATCAGTAGTGACGCCAACGGCGTCGCGGGCGCAGGAACAGTGACCTGGAGCGTCGGTGACCTGGCAAGGGGCGAGTCCGTAACCGTAACCGTAAGGTTGAAGGGTGAAGCGGCCGGTGCAGTTACTAACGTCGCCAACGTAACCTCCGACCAGGGAGCGGCGGATGAGGCTACCCTGGATATCACGGTCCTGGCGGCGGCGGGCGCTCACCTGCAAATCATTGACCGGTTCGACCCGCTGGGTGTTGGTGACGAAGGCGCATTCACTGTAACGATTCGTAACCAGAGCGCCGACTCCACCATCACAAACGTTAACCTGTCGGTAATCATACCGGGCGAGTTCGCAATTCTGATCGCCGAAGGTGGCGCCATTTCCGGTGAGCAGATAACTTACGCGCCAATTCCATCGCTGGGCGCCGGTCAAGAACAGCAGCTTACCATCACGGTGCGAGCGATACAGGCAGGTGACGTGATTGCCTCGGCGACGATGAGCTACGACGAGTTCGCTCGGTCCATCACCGCCCAGGAAGGCACAACAATCATCAGCCGGTAATTTCCTGGTTGACCAAATGGGGCGGCCGCGGGAGTAAGCTCTCCGGCCGTCCCAACTAGCAAATCTTCAAGTTGGAATACGGCCGGTAACCAGGCCGGTTGGGACGGGGGCCTCTTCGGGGGTCCTCGTTCTTTCGGTCAGGATTTAGGGAACCTCTGAATAAGTCCGTGACTTGGGGGTTTATCCCTAGACTTTCCTGACAGGAAAAGTAAGCCGGCGCGCCGATGTCCCGTAATCCGACCTAAAATCTCTATCTCCGAAGGAGAACGTTATGGGGCTGCCACGCCCCCCGATATGCGTTGACAGCGGGAGACGGCGAACCTACAATTTGCTAGCCGGTTGATCGAAATGCCAAGACGACCAAGCCCGGCAACCGGTATCCGGGTGAGTCGAAATGGACGTTAAGGTGCCCGCGTTAAGTTGAAAAGAGTCCATCCCCTATGTGTACTAAGCTTTTGCGCCCTGGCCGGGCTTTTTTTGGCGGCGACTCTGGGATGTGCCACCCCTAAGGGTTCCGGGACACAGTCGGAAAAAACGGTATCGGGTGCCGGAGTGTCGGCAGGGAAGCTTAAGGGCGATTTGACCATATTTGCCGCCGCCTCCCTGAATCCGGCATTCGCGCAGTTGGCCCAATCGTTTGAAGAACTCCACCCCGATCTGTCGATAGCCCTCAATTTTGACGGAAGCCAGCGGCTGCGTACCCAACTGGAACACGGAGCGCAGGCCGACCTCTTCGCCTCCGCAGACTGGGAGCAAATGGAGGCAGTAGCAGCCGCCGATTTGGTGCAGGGGCAGCCTATCAGCTTTGCCGGCAACCGGCTGGCGTTCCTGGTTTATTCGGGCTTTTCTCCACCTTCGGTAGGCAATATCCCCGACGCCCGTTCCCCAACCAATGCCGGTGGAGCTGGAAGAGGCCGGGAGTCGGTCACGCTGCAGGATTTGGCCGAGCCGGGAGTGAAAATCGTGCTGGCATTGCCCGAGGCGCCGGTAGGCCGATATTCTCTCGCGGTAATTTCCAATATGGGGATCAGCCCAAGATTTGGCCCGGTTTATTCCGAGCGGTTAATGGAAAATGTAGTATCCCAGGAAGCCAACGTGCGAAGCGTTGCTCAGAAAGTGTCTATGGGCGAGGCCGACGCCGGAATTACTTACCGGACTGATGCCCTGGCGCCCTACGTTGCCGAGCGCGTCCGCGTACTTCCGATACCGGATTCCCTGAACGTGGTTGCCGACTATCCGATAGCCGCGCTGCAAGGGACAAAGCAACCGGAAGCGTCCCAGGCATTTGTGGATTTTGTAAGCTCGGCAAAGGGCCAGGCAATTCTGGAGCAGCATGGATTCACCCCGCCAACGAATGTACCGAATATCACCCCATAGTCGGCGTTCAGCGCCGGAGCTACTGAGGCAGCACACCATCTGCCGGCCAATAACCGTTTCGCCGCCCGGTTGCAGCTCGAAGTATGCGTAACTACCTCCGCACACCGGACTACTGGGGGCCAATAGGCATAGCTTCCACCACCGTCTATCTGCTGTTCATCGGCCTCCCTCTGCTGGCCCTCCTGCTTAAAGCGGCGCAGCAGGAGAGTTTTCTGGGCAGCCTTACCGGCGACCTGGCCCTCCAAGCTTTTCGGCTATCTCTGGTCACCAGCCTCATCAGCATTCTGGTCGTAATTGCGGTGGGCACGCCCTTTGCCCGGATTCTGGCGCGCAGCAATTCGCTTCCGCTACGGGTAATCGACCACTTGGTTGAACTGCCCATAGTATTGCCGCCGGTTGTTGCCGGAGTCGCGATGCTAATGGCCTTCGGGAGGCACGGAATTGTCGGCCCGGCCCTTTCAGAGTTCGGCGTGTCCCTGCCTTTTACTACTGTCGCCGTTATCTTCGCTCAGATATTCGTGGCGGCTCCATTCTATATCCGGTCGGCCAAGCTGGGTTTCCAGTCGGTGGCCCGCGACTATGAGGACGTTTCCCAAACCTTGGGAGTCTCCCCTTGGCGCACTTTTTGGCGCCTGACGCTGCCCTTGGCCGGGCCTTCGATCCTCACCGGGATTGCCCTGGCCTGGGCCAGGGCAATCTCGGAGTTCGGCGCCACCATCATGTTCGCCGGAAACTTTCCTGGGAAAACCCGGACCATGCCCCTGGCAATAATGAGCGCCCTGGAAACCAGCCTGGATACGGCGGTCTCGTTGTCCGTCCTGTTACTGGCCGGCTCGGTTCTGGTGCTGGTCGCTTTGGGCCTGATCACCCGACGACAGTGGCAGGCCCGATTATGACAACCCAAAGTCCCCCCAAGGGGCCATCTTCCGACGGGTCGGTCCGAGGCTGGATGCGCTACCGAATCGGCGAGTTTTGCCTGGAGACGGAATGGGAGATCTTGCCGGGCCAGGTTATGGTGCTTTTCGGCCCATCCGGAGCCGGAAAGACCACCATCCTGCGCGCTATGGCCGGTTTGCTTCGCCCGCAGCGGGGCCATATAGAGATTGGCGGAAGGGTAGTATTTGACGGCGAGCGGGACATTTGGCTGCCGCCGCACCTAAGGCGAGTAGGGTATTTAACCCAGCAATATCACTTGTTTCCCCATTTGACCGTGGCCGGAAACATTGCTTATGGTTTAGCTAAACGCAATTCAACGCAGGCTCAGGAAAGAGTCCGTGAACTAGTTTATGGCTTTCACCTGGAAGGGCTGGAGGAGCGACGACCCTGGGAGATCTCTGCCGGTCAGCAACAGCGTGTAGCCCTGGCCCGTGCCCTGGCGCCAAGTCCCGATGCCCTGCTGCTGGACGAGCCTTTTACCTCGCTGGATACGGAGCTGCGCCGGGAGCTTAGAGGGGAATTGCGGGCCAACCTGTCCCGAACCAACATTCCGGTAGTATTGGTAACCCATGACATTGAAGAGGCAATAAGCATGGGCGACCTGGTCCAGGTAATCAGCGATGGCAAGCCGCTGGAGACCGGCAACCCCCTGCAAGTCCTGGGACAGCCGGGCCAGGGCCGGGTAGCCCAACTGGTGGGGGTGGAGAATCTGCTTAAATTGCGGGTTGAATCCCGGCATCCTCAGGACGGGACAATGGTTTGTGTCGGGTCCGGTTTAACCCTGGAGGTGCCCTTGGGTGACCCGGAGCCGGGCGAGGCAGTTATCATAGGGATTAGAGCCTCGGATATCATCCTCGCCGACGCCGAGCCAAAGGGTTCCTCGGCTCGTAACCGCCTGCCCGGCGTGGTTTCGGGAGTAGAGCTGCGCCCGCCGGGGTACGAGGTTACCCTCGACTGCGGGGACATTTCCTTGAAAGGCCACATCACCGGCGCATCCCAGACCGAGATGGGCATACGTTCCGGAATGAACTTGTGGGCCGTGTTCAAGGCGTCATCCTGCTTCCTGGTAGGAGAAACCGGGAGCAGCCCGTAAGCAGAGCCGCAAACGTTAATCATCCGGATACCTTGAGGCAATATAATAAGCAAAAGAATACCGGGCCGTATCGATCCCGGACAGCCAGGTGCAAACACCCTTAATTCATACTTAACCAGGAGTGAAATCCGTATGACCGGCTATCGCGCGATAATTTTTGACATGGACGGGGTTCTGGTGGACAGCGAACCCCTTTTTCTCAGCGCAATAAACCGACTGCTGGAACAGGAAGGAGTAGCTGCGGTTTCTCAGGAGGAAAACGAGGAATTCCTGATCGGAACCACGATTGACGAAACTTGGCGTCAGCTCAAGCGGTTGCGTATCTTGCCGCTACCCACTGAGACCTACCTCAGCCGCTACGATGCCATTGTCCGACAACTGATGATCGAAGAACTGGCCCCACAACCGGGCGTCCGCGAACTTCTGGAAACCTGTTCCCGGCGCGGGCTGCCCAAAGCCGTTGCCTCATCCTCGCTGCACAAATGGGTGGATTTGAAACTGAGGGCTATCGGCCTGGAAGGAGCCTTTGAAGTGGTCTTGGGCGGGGATGATGTTAGTCGAGGAAAGCCCGAACCGGACATTTATTTGAAAGCTGCCGAGCGGCTGGGAATACCCCCCGGCGAGTGCATTGCAATTGAGGATTCTCCCATCGGTATAGCGGCGGCGGTGTCCGCCGGAACCTACACCATCGCAGTGCGTACCGACTATACCCGCAACCTGGACGTAAGCCTGGCCAATACCATCCTGGAAACACTGGAAGACTTTGACCATTCGCTGCTGGCCGAAGGTCCTACGGGGTAGAAGGTCCTACGGGGTAATAGAAGGTTGAACGGTTCGTCTATCGGAAAAAGGCGCGCCAAAAGTGTGGCGGGACCGGGAGGAGCAATCAAAAAGGTCAGGTGGATACCGAGTTAAACGCTCAGTGCTGCCGTCGCCTACGCCCGGGCAACCCCGGGTAAGCTCGCTCGGTCAAAACCCAGTCAATGCGCTTGCGGAAGGCTTGAACTTCCTCCGGCAGCAACAGTTCCAGTAACTCCTCAAGCTCTCCTTCCGGGTGGTCTATATGGGTTGCCAGTTCAGCCAACTGAACCAAATAGGTATCCGGTATCGGTTCGCCGCCAAAGTCCCAGATTACCGTGCGGATTTTGGTATCGGCGTGGAAGGTCAATGCCTGGTCAATTCCCCAGAGTTTGCCATCCCCGTCAACCAAAACGTGGTTCGCCTTTCGGTCGGTATTGTTGGCCACCAAGTCGAAGCAAGCGATCATCCGCAACTCATCCGCATCCGCCTCGCTCAGGGTGTAATAGTTCATTCGGGGATCGTGTTCGACGTATTGCTGCACTGAGCCGATGCCATAAGGCCCGTCCCGGACTATAGTTCGCGGGATAAAATCCCAACCCAGTGTCTGACTAAGCAGGTAAGCTCCATACTCCCGTTTATACAACGTCCCTTTGGGGAAGTCCCACAAGGGAACCTCGCCGTCCCGGGGCTTGTAAATGGCCTGACCGTCCTGTTCGCCCAGCTTGAGCGAAGCCAAGAAAGTATAGTTGGAGCCCATGGGGGTGAGATCGCAAGAAATGAACTCTCCGTGGAGGAGAAGGTCGGAGTTGGATTGCTCTGAGTCCACCTAAGTTTCCTTTACCACCATTGTGCTGACGAGTAGCGTCCTAACCGCTTTCAAACACGGCGTGGCCGTTGGCTCGGGGGCAGACGTGACCTTCCGGATTTATCGGCAAGCCGCACAGAAAACAAGGGGGGCGACCGGCGGCGCAAATTCTCAGACTTTCCTCAGCCAGAGTTTCGGCCTGGGCTACGGTAATCCAAAAACTCACCGAAGGGGGTGTTTCATCTGTCTCTGTCTCTGGTTCTTCTCTGGCCTGAACCTGAAAATAGAAGGTATTGGTGTCCTCGTCATGCCGACCGGAAAGCTCTCCGGCCTTGAACTCTATGGTAGCTTCTCCACCGTCCCAAGACGGAGCGTTAGGGGAACTTCCCCGCTCCCGCTCCGACTCAGTTTGCTGCTGGACCGCTTCCTTCAGGCTAACGGCCAATTGGTAAAGCTGTTCCTTCTCCAGCCACACCAGAGACCTGGCCAAGCCCGATTCCAGATTCAACCGGAAGGTTCTTTTGCCCGGCTCACCAAAGCTCTCCGCCTCTATCCTGGAAACGGGCCCCAACGGATATTTAACGCTGCCTTGTTCCATGCTCATATCATAGCCCTGGCTATCCGGCCTTGCAAGAGTTCAAAGAAAACATGACCATCTCTTAAACCTAATCCGAAAGGGACACCCGGTGAGTAAAACAATTAAGCGACGGACAAGCCCAGATTCGCCAGTGCGGACCGACCTCCTCCCGAAATCTCCAAGCCCTGCGCCAATCCGGCTTCATATTTCTCCTGCAGCGCCCGCAACAAGTAGGGCAAGGGCCGTTGACCCTGGTTAACACAACGGGCCAAGCCTTCCAGACTGTTACATGGCTGATCGACCTGCCAAAAGAAGGACAACAGCCAGGACAGTTCCCGCTCATTAGCCGGCGGCGGAATGTCCGACAAGTCGATCAGCGCACTATTGACTTTGGTGTAGCGCAATATACCGGCCTTGTCCTCGGCGTCCCTACCGTAGTAGCGGCGACAGCGCAATTCCAACACCCGGCGAGTATAGTCCTCTTCGCCGTATATCCCCCGGGGCAGCCATTCCTTACGGAGGTCCACCACTTCCTGGCCCGATGCGTCAACGATAGCCGCGCCTACCTCAGAGCGTAGTATCGGGTCATACTCAAACTTGACCGCGTCACGCAGCAACGCTTCCTGCAGCATCAGGGTTAGCTCCCGGGGTATTTTCTTGTAGTTTTCGCCGCTGGCTTCCTCGTTGGTATCGGCGCCAATGCCACCGGTATTGAAAACGTAATACTCCTGAGGCAGGCCACCCCAGGCCAGTTGCTGGAGGATATGGTACATCAAATTGGCGTTTTCATCCTCCAACCCGATGATGAAGGGGTCGGAGAAGTATTCCACGTAGGGGCGGCCAATAGCGCCAATGGCAGCTCCCATTTGCACTGCTTCGCCATACATCAGAACCCGTATGTATTGCTCCAGGCTCAATCGTCGGAGGGGAGGAATAACCGTGTTCTGGCGCATTACCTCTTGCCAGAAGACCCGGTCGGTAAACTCCATCGGGACGTGAACCGAGTCGGATAACCGGCCTTCGGTGATGGACTCGATAAGCCGGTCCACTCCCTTTCGCGCCAACAGACGGCGGCGGGAGAGGGTCACCCGCATATTGCGTACCGGGTTCTCCAGGAAATTAGGAGCGGCATCTCCGGCGCCCTCCGGCAAATGTACCGGAACGTTTTCCAGCGTTTCATCGGGATTGGGGACTTCCGCTGAACCGCGCACTGCATCGAAGGTAATCGGGTCTTCCTTTTCGTTCAGGCCGAAGGGCATCGCATAAAAGTTGTTCTCGGTGCCGTCTATGCCGTAGGAAATAGTGTAGCGATTTCCGCCCCGGACGGAGACAATCGGATCCCGCAACGGCTGGAGTAAGACAATATCATCGTTCATCGGATAAACCCCTTCTTCGGGGTCGTTCTCCAGGTTCAACAGCCTGGCCACTTCACTGTTCGCCAGCTCGATCATGATTGTCAGAGTGCTCTTGCCGTGGAGGGAAGGCCCCACCGTAATCAGGGCAGTATTCGACATCGTGCCGGTCAGGGTCTTAATTCGGGACAGGCTGAGGGCCGCCTGGATGGCAATGCCGTTGTTCTGTTTCACCTGGAACATAGCAATGGACAGGGGTCCCATCTTGTGTTCTCCCAGATAGTCGAAGCCCAGATGCAATGACAAACCCTTGGTCGGGGCCTTGAAAACCAACTGGGTGATGCCCGTATCCCTAACCCGGGATTTGAGGTCGTCCGACATCCCCAAGTCATCAAACCAATGGGGAATTGACACCTCCAGAATGTCGGGAGCATTGGTGCGTTCACTCTCCGGTAAATCAAAGGTCAACTGGCGCCACATATACGGCAACTGGAGGTAATCGGCTCCGAAGAGGAGCTGCCGGGCATGGAACGACCGGCCCGGCGCGTCACTGATTTGCCGGTCAGTCTGGATGATGGTCTGTCCGGAAGCGAGATCCTCTTTCATCCGGCGCACGATGCAGTCGAAAACTTCGGCGAAGAGCGCCTGATTCTCCTCGCTAAAAGAGAGGGCGTCTCGGTTGGGAGTAAAACCGTCAACATAGTACTGGGTAAGATCGGGGCGACGAACCACCCCCAACTGGCTGAAGAACCCCAAGCCGCCGCTATTCAATCTGACCGCCACGCCGGGCCAAGCCTTGGTGGCCGCACGTCCGGCAGAATTGGCTTCTTCCGCCACCTTCGTCACCTGGCTGGCCTCCGCCAAAACTCGGGCCTGATCGTCAGCCGACATATCCTGAAATATGGGCATATTCTTAACCAGCCATTCGTTGGAGGGGTTGAAGTTTTCACAGTCAGGCCGCTGCCCTTGCCGGGCCAGGGCAACCAACTCGTCCAATGCCCGGGCAAAGTCCGGGTTCGACCGGGGCGGTTGCAGGGGAGACGCTACTCCTTGCCCAGATTGGTTTTCCGTTTGTTCATCTGCCACGTGCAGTCCCTCGTGTTAATTCGCAATAGTTTAGGCTCGTTTCGTAGGGCGCAACTCCGACGCCGAACCGTGAATTATGCTACATTGTTAACTGGGCGATGTCAAAACATACTCCCAACGGGGCCGAAACCTTTTCTACCCTAATCGTCAGCCCGTTGGCCCGCTCCAGCATTTGTAAGAGACCGCTTTATGTCAACAGAATCAGGCCCACGGTTCCGTTCGGAAGTGGGGTTTGCTCCGATTCAGACTGCCCCCGAAAACCCCAAAAGCAAACAGAATCAGGTCCACAATGTTCCTGGCCCTGGCATTAATGTTCAAGTTGATTGAGGAGCTATGCAGTCACCAACACCGTCGTTAACCTTGAAGCCGATTCCCCTCGTAGAAGGGGTCGTTCAACTGCCGGGCTCAAAGAGCTTGTCCAACCGATTGCTGTTGCTGTCTTCCCTGGCCCGGGGCGCTACGGAAGTCCGCAACCTGCTGGAAAGCGACGACACTCGTCACATGACCGCCGCGTTGCAGTCCCTGGGCGTTTCCCTAAACTTTTATGACGAGGGGACGAAATGCCTGGTAGAGAGCGCCGGCGGCCCTTTCTCCGTCCAGGAAGCGGACCTGTTTTTAGGGAACGCCGGTACTGCCATTCGCCCATTGTGCGCCGCCCTTTGCCTGGGCAGCGGGGAGTTTACTCTTACGGGCGAGCCGCGGATGCTGGAACGGCCCATTGCTCACCTGGTGGATGCACTGCGGCAATTGGGGGCCAACATAGAGTATTTGAAGGCTGAAGGTTACCCCCCATTGAAAATAAACGCCGCCGGACTAAAGGGCGGCCGAGTTTCGATCAAAGGCAACGTTTCCAGTCAATATTTAACCTCCCTGCTTTTAGCCTCCCCCCTGGCTCAGCAGGAAATGTTGATCGAAATTGAAGGGGAACTGGTTTCCAAACCCTACATTGATATGACCATTGACGTGATGCGCCGGTTCGGTGTTGTGGCAGAAAACAGCGACTACCGCTTTTTCCGGGTGCCCGGCGGCCAAACCTACGAATCCCCGGGCTGGGCGCTGGTGGAGGGCGACGCTTCCTCGGCCACCTATTTCTTGTCGGCGGCCGCGATCAGGGGCGGAACGGTGCGAGTAAACGGCGTTGGCGCCGACAGCATTCAAGGCGACATCCAACACGCCGACGTACTGGAGCGCATGGGAGCCGTTGTCCGTCGCGGCCCAGACTGGATTGAAGTATCCCGTGGCGAGCTGCACGGCCTGGACCTGGACTTGAACCATATCCCCGACGCCGCCATGACCGTGGCAGTTACCGCCCTCTTTGCCCAGGGCAAGACCGTCATTCGCAACATTCATAACTGGCGGGTAAAAGAGACTGACCGACTCTCGGCGATGGCAACCGAGTTGCGCAAGGTAGGCGGCCTGGTGGTTGAGGGGCCGGATTACCTGGAAATTACTCCTCCCGAGGAGATAAGCACGGCTTCCATTGACACTTATAACGACCACCGAATGGCGATGAGCTTTTCGCTGGCATCCCTGGGCAACTCCGAAATAACCATTATGGATCCCGGGTGTGTTTCCAAAACTTTCCCGGAATACTTTGACCAATTCCGAACCATTGCCCGGAGCTGACTGCCCGGTTAATGCTTTACCCGACGTCTCAATTCAAGCCGCGAGAGCGGTACTGCAAGGCCTCGGCCAGGTGGGATACTCCAATTTCTTCGGACTCGTCCAGGTCGGCTATGGTGCGGGAAACCTTGATGATACGGTGGAAGCCACGGGCCGACAGATTCAGTTGATTGGTGGCGGTTTGAAGCAGGCTCTTGGCGTTTTGGCTCAGATTGCAAAGGCTCAAAACCTCTGAAGCCCCCATCTCAGAGTTGCAGAGGATACCGGTATCGCCAAATCGCCGGGCCTGGACTACCCGAGACCGTTCGACTCGCTCCCGAATCACCGAGGAATCTTCCGACGGCTCTTCGCCCACCAACTTCGCGTACTCCACCGGAGGCACCTCTACAAATATATCGATCCGGTCCATTAATGGGCCGCTTATTCGCTTTTGATAGCGGGCAACCGCCGAGGAGCTACAGGTGCATTCCTTGCGGGGGTGGGAATAGAACCCGCAAGGGCAGGGATTCTGGGCCGCTACCAGCATAAAGCTGGCCGGGTAGGTGACCGATCCGGTTACCCGGCTAATGGTCACTACCTTGTCCTCCAGGGGTTGGCGCAGGGACTCCAGGGCGGTGCGGTCAAACTCAGGCAGCTCATCCAGGAACAGCACACCCCGATGGCTCATCGTGATTTCGCCAGGCCGTAAATTGCGCCCGCCGCCCACCAATCCGGCGTTGGAAATGCTGTAATGGGGAGAGCGAAAGGGCCGCTGGGATATTAGCGGGCAGTCGGACGGTAAAGCGCCGCTAATACTGTAGATCTTGGTAGCGTCCAAGGCCTCTTCCGGCGTCATTTTGGGCAAGATAGTGGATAAAGACCGGGCCAGCATGGTTTTGCCGCTGCCCGGCGGGCCGTTGAAAAGGACATTGTGGAAACCGGCGGCGGCCACTTCCAGCGCGCGCTTGGCGTGTTCCTGCCCCTTAATATGAGCCAGATTGTTACCATTAGTATGGCGGTTATCCACAACAGGAGGGATGCCAACGTTCAGAGCCGGAGCAATGCGGGACTCTCCCAGCAGGTGACTTACCAGAGCAGCCAAAGAGGGTACCGGGAAAACCTGAATACCGTCAATCAAGGCCGCTTCCGTAGCATCGGGGGTGGGGACGTACACCGCGGCAAATCCCTGATCGCGGGCCACTATTGCCATCGGCAGTACGCCGTTGGTGTGGCGCAGGCTGCCGTCCAGGGATAGCTCTCCCAGAAATATAGCGGGTTCAGGCGGCAGGTCTATTTGCCCCGAACTGAGTAGAATGCCAACAGCGATGGGCAAGTCATAGGCCGGCCCGGCCTTTTTCAGGTCCGCCGGAGCGAGATTGACCGTAATTCGCCGCATGGGAAACTCGCAGCCGCTATTACGGAGGGCGGCTCGTACCCGCTCCCGGGCCTCTTGGACCGCCGTGTCGGGCAGGCCGACGATGTTGAAAGCCGGCAATCCCGGTGATATGTCAACTTCCACCTGAACGATAAAACCGTCCAGGCCAACGACGGCGCAAGTTTGGCTCTTGGCTAACATCGCAACTCCAGGACTTAACGGATAACCCTCCCAAATTTCCGGGAGAGTTGGTATGTTAGCCAGAACTATAGGGCAAAGGATTAAAGGGCGCTATGGCCTGCTGACAGTAATTTGGAACAGGTCGTCGGCCACGCCGACCGTACCGTCGTAGTACTTGCGGGCTTCGACCAATAAAGGTTGGGTATCCCGGTGGAACGGCGTGTCTATGTGGGTCAGAACAAGCTGCCCAACGCCGGCCAGGGCGGCGGCGCGAGCGGCTTCGGCGGCGGTGGAGTGCCCCCGCCGGTCGGTTCCTTCCTTATCATCCTCGGTGCTAAGGGCTTCGTGAATCAGGAGGTCGGCCCCTTGAGCGGCTTCCACCAGGTTTTCGCTGTATCTGGTATCCCCGGAAAATACTACGGTGATACCGCCGGCTTCCACCCGCCAGCCTACCGCGCCGCCGATGTGGTTCACCTCGAAAGCCCGCGCCCGGACATCTGCCGCCAGCTGAATCCATCCTCCGGCCTCTACCGGATTCCAGGCTGCCACCCGGTTCCCTTCAGAAGTCGTGACTCCGTCCTGGTCAACCCGATGGGTGATGCTGGTGGCCCGGAAAAGATTCTGCACCCCGGCGATAGTAGTCTCGGTACTGTGGATGACCAGGGGAGGGGCTTCCGGAGCGACCTGAGTACGTCGCCCCTGGATATGGGGCAGCCCTCCCATGTGGTCGCCATGGCGGTGGGATAACAGGACATGCTCAAAGTCCTCGGCATAGATTCCGAACTGGGCGCCGTGACGGAGCGCCGAATTCCCCGAGCCGGCATCCAGCAGCAACCGAGTACCATCGGAACAGTCCATCACCAGCGCGGTATGCGCCCGATGAATGCAGTTTCCGGCTCCCGTACCCAGGAAGGTTATTTGGACTTGCGGCAAAACTAAGGCATCTCCTCTGTACTTTCGATGGCCTCAAGAGATTTCAAATGCGCACCGACTACTGCCGGGGTTCTTCGGTCTGGCCGGTCTGGCCGGTCTGGCCGGTCTGGCCGGTCTGGCCGGTCTGGCCGGTCTGGCCGGTCTGGCCGGTCTGGCCGGATTGATAGTTCTCCCATTCGACCAGCCGGATTTCCAGGCGACGCTGCTGCAAAGACATTGTCAGATCGCCACGGGTGCGTTCCAGAACTCCCCGCATAGCATCGGTGCTGCGCCGCAAACCGCCGGTAACCGCTTCGGGAAAGTCAATCGTAACCAGAATGCCGTAAATCTCGTCCATTACCTCCATAAACTCTTCGCAGTGCTCGAAAGAATCCCGGCGCAAGGCGTCCAAGATGTAACGCCGCAACTCCCCAATCACCTCAGCCATACCATTTAGATAGGCCGGGGGGTCCATGTCCAGCGCACCGGGATGCGGTATCTCTCCCCGGGAGATAACAGCCAGGGTAATATTCGCTTCGGCGTATTCCTTGCGGGCATCGGACAGGAAACCGGCAAAGTATATCTCCGGGTTTTCCTGACGTATCAGGTGGGTTTCATCGAGACGGGCGCCGGCCTGCTGGAGCAAACTGCGAGCTTCATCGAACTCACCGCGGTGCACGGCGCGAATGGCGTTGGCCGAGAATCGAATAACTTCTCTGGATATGGAAAGGGCTTGCTCGCGGGCTCGGTGTCGGAGGGTCAGCAGGTCGACGGCGTCGGCGGCAATGTCGGACAAGTCCTGACGGTAACGAGAGGGCATTATACTTTACCTCCGGCCTGACTTATGGCTTCAACCAGGCGCCGGGCGGCGGCCTCCGGCTCCGGAGCCAGGCCTACGGCGGCGGTTACGCAGACCGCATCGGCTCCGGCTTCAATCACCGGCCCGACATTTTCCGCGTTAATTCCACCGATGGCCACCAGGGGAACTTTGGTTACGGCACGAGCTTGACGCAATCGTTCCGGGCCTTGGGGGCCGCGCCCTCCCGGTTTGGTGGTGGTTGGATAGATGGCGCCAAAGGCTACGTGGTCGGCGCCCATTTCCTGGGACTGGATCAACAGTTCCACTTCCCGGTTGGACCGTCCCAACACCTGGTGGGGAGCCAGGACTTGGCGGGCCTGAGCTACCGGCAAATCGGTCTGGCCCACATGAACACCGCCCGAACCCACCGCCGCGGCCAAATCTACGTGGTCGTTAACGATGAGCAGGACATTGTTAGCCTCGCAAAGTTGTTGCAAATCCCGGGCCAGGGGCAGAATCTCTCCCTTGTCCCGCAGCTTGTCCCGCAATTGAAGCATCCGGGCACCACCTTGTACCGCAGCCCGGGCAATTTCCAGGGGTTCCCGGCCTCCGGTAACTTCCGGATCAATAATTACGTACAGACCCCGAATCCGGTCGGCCTGCTCCCGTCGCCAGGCAGCGCCCAACTGCCCGCTAAGTTCAGCCAAGGCTCCGTTCAAGGCGGCGACGGTGTCAGTACCCGCGCCACCGGCGTCCGTGCCCGGTAATACTGACAGGATATTTTTCGCCGTGGCTGCCAGGGCCAAGGCCTGGGAATAGGTCAGGTTGGAAACCGGGGCTTCCTGCGGAGTCGGTTCCCCGGCACGTAATAAAGCAGCCAACCCCTTTAACCGGCCAACTATTGGGGTTCCCCCCGGTATTTCGGGGCAACCGGCAGCCAGCGCATCAAGGCTGCTGAGCAGTGGATTAAGGATGAATTCGGGCAGGCTTTCGCGTTCCATAACAATTCCGTTCCTTTATGTATCCAGGTCTTTGGGCAAGGAGCCTTCGCGGGCGGCAGCAATGTTATCCCGGACCGACTCGGGCATTTCCACGCCGTGGCGCTGAAAACTCTCTTCAACGTTTCGGCCAATGTTGCGCGGGTCGCTGTAGTAGTCCATCGCGGACGTTCCGGCGCCGGAGGAATACCGGTCTTGAACCGATTGGGTTGTCTTGCCCAGGGCGAAGGATGACATTCGCCGGTGCATATCGCAGCTTTGGCAGTGGGAACACACCGGAATCAGTTCGGCGTTTATTGACCGGGTGAAAAAAGAAGAAACCCGATCACAGTTCCCGCAACGGTATTCATAAATGGGCATAACCGGCACTCTCCGGAAGGGGGTTAATTGAAGTAAGGATTAACCATCGCTGCCGGCGCCGGCGCTTTCACCCGGGGCGGAGGTTTCGGACGGGGATGATCCTGAACCATCGACGGACCGGGGGCCGGAATGCAGATCCCGCCGCATTCCTTCAAAGTCCGATGTAACCTGGCCGCCCATTTCCTGCTTAATCCGACCCATAAACCGGTCCAGGCTGGCCGGGTCATCCTCATTAACGTCGGTCAAAGTCTCGCCGCTGGGAGCCCAGTTCAGGCTCTCCCCCCAGGAGCGGCGCACCGAGAACCGGGAAACCAGTCTTTGAAGGTTAGACCCATTACAACGGGTGCAAGCGCGGTCGGTATCTTTCGACCAGCTATAAACCAACACCGAGTTCAGGTGCTGACAGTCCTCGCAGCGATATTCATAAATGGGCATATACCGACACCCAGCTTGGTTAACCTTCCGATTAGGTGGCGACCATCTTTCGGCAATCTGGAAAACATTGTAGCACGTATGGCCCCAGGGGACAGTAGCCGCCAGATGAACAACGAGCCGTTCGATCATCGCCGTTCGATCATCAAGGAGAACCCGCGCGCGGTGAGCCTATTGAACCACATTCCGGCCCTTAGACAAGCACAGAGTCAGCGGGGGTACACCTGCACCAGGACTTTGGCAGGGATGTGGGAAATTCTGTGAGCTTTTGGAGGATATTGCTCCCCTTCATTTCTTAAATGCGCTGTTCTTAAATGCGCCGTAACAGTCAGGATTTTTTCAGGGTTCCAGGGTTGCAAAAAATTGGGTCAAATCCCTGGTATGTGCCTACTATCCCCTGTTGTATAATGCAGTCAGCCAGACCGACGATAGCTTTAACCGGCCGCTACCGCAGCGCTACCCCAATGCCGACAATTGAGGTGTCCCAATGGCCGAGGCCCAAGGCTCACTTATGCCCCTGTTTGACACTGCCGAGACTGCCGAGACTGCCGAGACTGCCGACACCGCCGACACCGCCGACACCGCCGACACGAGCGATACCAGCGGCACTGCCGTTACTTCCGGAGCAAAGCCCTTGCTGATGGTAATGGACGGTCACGCAATGGTGCACCGCTCCTTTAGGGCCATATCCACTCAAAGGAACCTCACCGTCTCCACTACCGGAGAGGACGTAACCGGCGTTTACGGCTTTGCCAACGTGTTTTTGCGAGCGCTGCAAGACTGGAAACCGACCCACTGCGCCATCGCCTTTGACACGCCGGCCCCGACTTTCCGGCACCTGAGATTTGAAGCTTACAAGGCGCAGCGTCAACCAACTCCTCCGGAGCTGCGCCCCCAATTCCAGCGGGTCAAAGAGCTGATGCAAGCATTTGGCGTGCCGGTGTATGAAGTGGATGGGTTTGAGGCGGACGATGTCATTGGCACTCTCTGCCGGCACGCCGAGGAACAGGGCATTGATACCGTCATTTTGACCGGCGACCGGGATACGTTCCAATTGATTTCTCCCCGGGTAAGGGTTGACCTTGCCTCCAGCATCCAGGACCGGAAGGTGTACGACGAGGTGGAACTGGCCGCCCGATATTCCGGCCTAACTGCGGCCCAACAGCCGGACTTCAAGTCCCTGCTGGGCGACTCGTCGGATAACATCCCCGGCGTTCCTCGCGTCGGCGAGAAGCGAGCTATCGGTCTGCTCAACGAGTACCACAGCCTGGAAGGTATCTACGAACACCTGGATGACGTGAAGCCGCCCAGCGTGCGCCAGTCTCTGTCGGAAAGTAAGGAGCTGGCTTTTGAGAACCGGATCCTTACGACCATTTCCCGGGACGCTCCGGTGGAACTGGTTTTGGACGCCGCCCGTTACGGTGGGTTTGACCGGGAGCAGGTCGTCCAATTTCTTACGGAGTTAGAGTTCTTCAGCGTCATTCCAAGGTTGCCAACCCCCGCCAGCGCAGCCGAGACGGGCGCAAGTCCCGCCGGTGATGAAAGCAACGGCGCGGACGCCGTAAGCCGGGACGCTATTCCCACCAACTATGTAACTGTTAAAACCGAGGAACAGTTGGAGCAAATGTTAGCTACCCTGCGGGAAGCCGGGAGTTTCGCCTTCGATACCGAGACCACGGGCATCGACCCGATGCAGGCCGAATTGGTAGGTTTAAGTTTTTCCGACGAGCCGGGGCGGGCCTGGTACATCCCGGTTGGTCACCGGGAAGGCAGCCAATTGCCGCTGGAATCGACGCTGGCCCGAATCAAGTCCCTGATGGAATCGCCGGAACTGGCCAAGTACGCGCACAACGCAAATTTTGACCTAATGATGCTGGCCAACTACGGCATTAACCCGCAGAACGTCAACTTCGATACGATGGTAGCCGCTCACCTTTTGAGCAAAAGCAACATCGGACTTAAGAACCTGACCCAGGATATGTTGGGCGTGGAGATGACCCAGATAACCAACCTCATCGGACGGGGAGCCAAGCAAAAGACCTTTGACCTAGTGCCGATTGAAGACGCCGCGCCTTATGCCGCGGCCGACGCCGATATGACCTGCCGCCTTCACGCTGTATTGCACGACCAGATAGAGCGGCAAGGGCTGGTCAATATGTTGGCCGACGTGGAAATGGCCCTGGTCCCGGTCCTGGTTAATATGCAGCGGCAAGGCATCAAGCTGGACGTAGGCGTGCTCCATGAAATGTCTCGGGACTTGAACCAGCAGATGCAACAGACTGAGGGGGAGCTATACCAAACCATCGGCCATACGGTTAACATCAACTCTCCGCAGCAATTGAGCGATTTGTTGTTCCAGGAATTGGGCTTGCCCAAAACCAAGCGCACCAAGACCGGATACTCGACCGACGCCAACTCCCTGGAAGGACTGAGGGGCCACCATCAGGTGGTGGATAAAATCCTGGAATACCGCCAACTTACCAAGCTCAAGTCCACCTACGTTGACGCTTTACCGGAGATGATTAACCCGCATACCGGACGGATTCATACCAAGTATAACCAGGTTGGCTCGGCCACCGGTCGGATGTCCAGCAGCGACCCGAATTTGCAGAACATCCCCATCCGCACCGAGTTGGGCCGTCAAGTGCGAAGAGCTTTTATCGCCGAGCAGGCGCCGGACTGGGTGCTGTTTTCCGCCGACTATTCCCAAATTGAACTGCGGGTGCTGGCCCATCTTTCTCAAGACTCGGGGCTGCTGGAGGCCTTCCGGCGGGGAGAAGATATTCACTCTTCCACCGCCTCGCTGATGAACGAGGTTCCAATTAATGAAGTTAATTCGGAACAGAGGCGCATTGCCAAGGTTTTGAATTTTGGGGTCATTTACGGATTGTCGGCCCACGGCATCTCCCAACAAACCGGGTTCAGTCGGGAGCACGGGGCCAGATTCATTGAAACTTACTTCAGCAAGTACCCGGGTATTTCCGAATATCTGGACCGGGTCAAAGAAGAAACCCGGAGAACCAAGTACGTTGAAACCCTGCTGGGCCGACGGCGTTACGTACCGGAAATCAACGCTTCCAACTATAATGTGCGTAATGGCGCCGAGCGCATGGCAATCAATATGCCGGTTCAAGGCACCGCCGCCGACATTATGAAGCTGGCAATGATTCGGGTCTATCACCGGATGAATCAGGAGAAGCTACGGGCGCGGATACTGCTTCAGGTCCATGATGAGTTGGTCTTTGAAGTGCCCCGGTCCGAAATGGATACCCTGCAAGCAGTGGTCTTTGACGAGATGCCCGCGGCTATGGACTTGGACGTTTCCCTAATGGTGGATGTCAAATGGGGCGAAACCTGGGGGGACATGGAGTAAGGCAGCAAGAACCGAGGAATCGGTCGGTCCCACCTTCACGAATTCCCCTATTACCTGGTTCTGGGGAGCGTTCGTTAGCTAAAATCACTCCTATTCGGGTAGAACCTTAATTTCTGGAGGAATCCTTGGAACTCTTGCGCAGCCTGATTTTTGTGCCCGGCAACCGCGCCAATATGCTGGAAAGGGCGCTGGGCTTTAATGCTGACATTATTATGGTGGACCTGGAAGACTCGGTGCCGGAGGCGGAAAAAAGCGCCGCCCGGGACCTGGCCGCTCAATGGATTCCCGCCTTGCGCCGGGCCGGTAAGCGGGTGATGGCCCGCGCCAATTCTTTGGATACCGGCCTGACCCACGATGAGCTGGCCGCGGTGCTGTCACCGGACCTGTACGGTGTCAGCGTAGGCAAGACCGAGTCAGCGTGGGACTTGAAGGAAATTGAGCGCATTATCACACCATTGGAAGCCTCCGCCGGCCTGGAGTACGGTCAAATCAAAATCATTCCCTGGATTGAAAGCGCCCGGGCCGTCATCAATGTTCACGATATGGCCGCCGCGTCGCCCCGAATCGTAGGGATTGCCTTTGGCGCCGAAGACTACACCAACGATATGGGAATTCAGCGCACCGACGCCGGGGAAGAGGTTTACTACCCTCGGGCTGCCGTTGCTGTCGCCGCCCGGGCTGCCGGAATTGCCGCCCTGGACAGCCCCTACGTGGCCTTCCGTAATCCCGAGGGACTATTGCAGGATGCCGGTGTCGCCCGTCAATTGGGTTATACCGGCAAGTTCGCCATCCATCCTTCGCAGATTGAGACAATCAACAAAGCGTTCAGCCCTTTGGACGAGGATGTGGCCTACGCCCGCCAGGTGGTGGCAGCCTGGAACGAAGCGGAGTCAACCGGCCGCGGCTCTTTAGCGCTGGACGGCAAAATGGTGGATGTGCCGGTGGTCAAGCGCGCCCAGAACCTGCTCGCCCTGGCCAAGGCCATTCACGAAGCGGGCGGGTGATGAAGCTGGCCCAACAACAGGCTGGATAGTCAATATCAACCCGTTGGGCGCACCAACGGCTGCTCGCCGGACAATCCGGCTAATAATGAATCAGAATCCAATAAAGCCCAACAGCAAAGCCCAACAGCGAAAGCGGAGCGGGAATTGTCCTCTGACCGGATAATCTTAAAAGGAATGCGGTTTTATGGGTATCACGGGGTCAACTCGGAGGAAAAGGCTCTGGGACAATCCTATGTGGTTGACTTAGAGGCCGATGTTGACCTGACGGTACCCGGAGCGACCGACCGGCTGGAAGACACCATTAGTTACACCTTGATATATCGGACAGTAAAATCGGTGGTTGAGGGAGATTCTCAAAATCTGTTGGAATCCGTGGCCCAGACAATCGCCGACCGGCTTTTGGCGGAACTGCCCCTGGATGGGGTTCGGGTCAGGGTCAAGAAACCCAACCCGCCGGTCAAGGGCTCCGTAATTGAGTACGCCGCGGTAGAAATCTACCGAAAACGCAAGGGAACCCAGGCTCTAAACTGATCAGCAAGGGCAAACGCATGGGAATCCGCTGGCTGTTACTTATGGCTCTGGGGGCAATGCTCCTGGCGGCCTGCTCCACCTCTCCGACGGCAGTCCCCAACTCAGGTCTTGCCGGGGCGGCGGCCTCAGAAGCTGTTGAATCGGCCTCCGTTCCGGCTGCACCTGGGCCAACTTCAACCCTCGACTCCCCCGTGGAAAGCCGAAACGCCGCACCTACTCCCGTTAGCCCCAATGCCGCATCGCCGGAAAGCGCATCGCCGGAGGCTGCGTCGGCTACCGCATCGGCAATACCGCCCGGCGGGCGATTGGTGCGATTATATTCCGACCCGCCAACCCTGGACCCTCACTTGACCACCGACGCCGGTTCGGCGGCGATAATCGTAGAAGTGTTCGGCGGCCTGGTAACCATTAATCCGGACCTGGAAGTGGCCCCGGACTTGGCCGAAAGCTGGGACATCAGCGCGGACGGACGGACCTACACCTTCCATCTGAGGGGGAGCGCGCAGTTTCACGACGGCAAGCCGGTTACCGCCGAGGATGCACGCTGGTCTCTGGAGCGGGCAACCGACCCCAAAACTCTTGCTCCGGTCGCTCAACAGTACCTGGGAGACATCGTTGGGGTTGCCGCAAAGCTGGAAGGAGCGGCGCAATCGATATCCGGAGTGCGGGTAGTTGACGACCGTACCCTGGAAATAACTATAGATGCCCCCAAGTCTTATTTCTTGTCCAAATTAACCTATCCCACCGCCTTTGTGCTTGACCGAAATAACGTAGAAAGCGCTGAGGAAAACTGGCTGGATCGGCCCAACGGCACCGGCCCTTTTCGACTGACCCGGTACGACCTGGGGGAGATATTGATACTGGCGCGCAACGAAAGCTACCACTTGGGGCCACCGTACCTGGACGAAGTAGAGTTCATCATGAGCGGCGGGAACTCCATGATTATGTACGAGAACGATGAGATACACGTTACCGGGGTTGGCCTGGCCGACCTGGAGCGGGTCCAGGATGCGAGCAGTTCCCTGAACGCTGAACTACATATCGCGCCGCCCGTCTTCAGCGTTTTCTACATCGGTTTGAACGTCAACGAACCTCCCCTGGACGATCCCAAAGTACGCCAAGCCCTGAATCTGGCCTTTGATCGTCAGGCCATCGCGACCACCGTGTACGACGACTTGGTCAACCCGGCCAAGGGCATCATCCCGCCCGGGTTTCCGTCATATAATCCCGACTTGCCCGGCTATGAGTTCAACCCGGAGAAAGCCCGGCGACTAATGATGGAATCCAAATATGGGGACCGACTGGGCGACCTTCCGCTGGTTACGCTGTCCGTATCCGGTAGTTTTGGCGCAGCCTTGCCGCTGGACTTGGAGGTCATAATACAGGCGTGGGAAAACTTGGGATTAAGGGTGGATATTCAGCAGACCGAATACGCCACTTTCCTCCAGGACGTACATGAGAATCGTTTCCAAATGTTCCAGTTCGGTTGGATTGCCGATTATCCGGACCCGCAGAACTTCCTTGACATCCTGTTCCACAGCGAAAGTGAAAACAACCATACAAACTACTCCAACCCGGAAGTGGACGCGCTCCTGGAGCAGGCCCGGGTGGAGCCGGACCAGGATACCCGGTTTCAACTCTACAACAGAATCGAAACAATGATACTGGCGGATGCGCCCTGGGTGCCTACCTGGAACCGTGGTGAGGGCCATGCCTTAATCAAGCCCAACGTCAAGGGTTACCTGCTTAATCCCCTGGTGATCCCCAAATTACGTTATGTTTACTTTGATGAATAGTTGGCAAAGAGTCCCTGGTTAACCTGGCGCCGGAGCCACACCGGGGCTCTGATGCCCCAACGGATGGGAATTCCCGAACGAAATCGGAGGAAACTTGGCGCTGAATAATGACACCCGGGCGGCTGCGTCCTTTCACGAATCCACCAAATTGGCCTATATCAACCTGGCTAATAAGCCGCCCCTATACAAGACCTATTCCGGGCTGCCTACGGTATCCCTGCCTGGCGATTTCCCCTCGCCGGAAACCCCGACTCTGGAAGCGGTCAGCGCCCTAACCTCAACCGGGGGGCCGGAGCCAAACCTGACCACGCTGGCACAGCTCCTGTATTTTTCCGCCGGTGTAATCAGGACCGGAGTATTTAGAACGGCGGGGGAAGTCCATTTCCGTGCTGCGGCCTCCGCCGGCGGACTGTATCCGGTGGAAGCATATCTGGTATGCCGCGATATTTCCGGATTGGAAGCCGGGGTTTATCATTTTTCACCGGCAGACTTTAGCCTGACCAGGTTGCGCACCGGAGACTACCGCTCCGACTTGTCCCAGGCGGCCGGAGGTTACGCCCAAATAGCGGCGGCTCCGGGAACCATAATTCTTACTACCGTCTTCTGGCGCAGCTCCTGGAAATACCGGAACCGCGGCTACCGTTATTGCTTGTGGGACACCGGCACGGTTGCGGCCAATTTGCTGGCTACCGCCGCCGCCGCCGGCTTGCCGGCACAGGTGCTCAATGCCTTCCTGGACAATCCGGTTAACGACTTGCTAGGCATCGATGGGGTTGCCGAAGCCGCTATTTGCCTGGTCCCGATCGGACTTGGTACCGACATCTACAACAATTCCGGCTTAGATGCAGATGCAGAGTCCGGAACCTGCGCTAAACCGGAGGCCGTCTCAAACACGGAAGCCGCGCCGCTGGAACCGGTGGCTGGGGCCTCCATAATTACGGCGCCGGGGGAAATTGACTACCCCGAGATACGGCAAATGCACACCGCCACGCTGCTGACCGTGGATGCCGAGGTTGCCACCTGCCGCAGCGGTATCGATTTCCCGATTGGGGAATCTCCTGGGGATTTCTTTCCTTTTCAAGAACCCAACGTCGGCGCCTTGTCGTCCGCCCCACTGGGGGAAACCATAAAGAAACGCGGCTCCACCCGTCGCTTTGACCGCGTGCCCATTTCTTTCGCCAGCCTGAGCGCAATATTGGACTGCGCCACGAAGGGAGTCCCTTCCGATTTTCTAGCCAAACCGGGGGACAGCCTGCTGGACCTCTACATCATCGTCAATGCGGTGGCAGACCTTCCCTCCGGGGCTTACTACTACAGCAATTCAAAGGAGGGGCTGGCTTTACTCCAGGCCGGGGAATTTCGAGAGGAGGCCGGCCACCTGGGCTTCGAGCAGGCCTTGCCGGCGGACGCGGCGGCAGTAGTATTTTTTATGGCCGACCTGGAACTAATCCTGCAACAATATGGCAACCGGGGGTATCGGGCGGCTCAATTGGAAGCCGGAATCATCGGAGGCAGACTATACTTGAACACTCATTCCCTGGACTTGGGGGCCAGCGGCCTCACCTTTTACGACGACGCGGTGACCGACTTTTTCTCGCCTCACGCCGCCGGCAAAAGCACCATATTCGTTGCGCCCCTGGGAGTAACCTCAGCCCAAAATCGGGTCCGGCCTTTCCGGTCCCGCGTTGCCATGAACCTGGACGCCAGGTCCCGAGGAGCGCGCCGAGCGTAAATGCAAGTGAGTCGCCCCGAAAACGATGCTTGGGGGTTTAAGCTTGGCGCCGGAGCGGCAGCTCCAGCCAACCCCGGCCGGTTTCTGTTTGACATTGGAAAGAGCGTTAGTATATATTGCTATTCAACTGAAACCGTGTAGGACTCTCGCCTCGTTGCAGATACCGGGTAGTTAATGTTTCATTCGGTAGAAACCAGGTGCAATGGGTAAGTGAGCGGAGGCTTAGCTCCGATACCTGTTGGGTTTGTCTGGTATTCGGGGAGCGTGTTTAGGTTAGCTTCATTTCCAACCCAGGTGGGTCCAGCTAACAAGAACTTGAAGCATGGGTTTGTCCACCGTCAATTGACGCCAAACGGCGCCGGTAGCCGCGCAATCATTAATACGCCTGGTTGAGGACATTATAAGTATGACTACGAGCGTAGATACCAGCAAGGTAATCCTGGAGGTTGAAGACCTCCGCACCTACTTCTTCAACCGCGCTTCTACTGTCAAAGCAGTGGACGGGGTTAGCTTTTACCTTCGCCAGGGAGAAACCTTGGGCATCGTTGGGGAGTCGGGCTGCGGCAAGACGATGACCGCCCTCTCCCTGCTCCGTTTGGTCCCTCCCCCCGCCGGCAAAATCGTCAGCGGAGAGATTCGGCTGAACGGGGAGGACATACTGCAAAAAAGCGATGACGAGATGCGCCAAATACGGGGACGGCAAATCTCCATGATATTGCAGGACCCCCAAACCTCCTTAAACCCGGTCTTTAACATCGGCAACCAATTGATGGAAGCCTTGGGAATGGCGAGGAAGGAAGGGCGCAAGAACATGGTAGCCCGGGCCGTTGATGCGCTCCGCAACGTCAACGTGGCAGCCCCGGAGCGGCGTCTGGACGACTTTCCCCACCAGATGAGCGGCGGGATGAAACAGCGCGTAGTAGGAGCAATCGCCTTGTCCTGCGAGCCGGGCGTTATTATTGCCGACGAGCCAACGACTGCGCTGGACGTGACTATTCAATTGCAGTACTTGAGACTGCTGAAGGAAATTCAGGCAGAAACCGGGCTGGCAATCATTTTCATTACCCACGACTTCGGCGTAGTCGCCCGGATGTGCGACCGAGTGGCGGTGATGTACGCCGGTCGGATCGTGGAAAATGGGCCGGTGAGGGACTTGTTTAACAGTCCGTCCCATCCTTACACTCAGGCGTTAATTGCCTCGGTGCCCAAGCTGGAAGAGCGGACCGATCGGCTGTATTCCATTGAAGGACAGCCGCCCTTGCTCTCCAATTTACCCGAAGGCTGCCGCTTTGCCGACCGATGTGAATACGCCCGGGACCGGTGTATTGGCGAGTACCCGCACCCTTACACCGTTAAGGAGGGCCATACTGCCGACTGCTGGAGGTTGGACGAATCATGGTAGAAATGCTACAGAGGAATGAAAATCAAGACTTGATCCAGGTGGAAAACTTGAGAAAGTATTTCCCGGTTACCAAGGGCTTGATTTTAATGAAGACTATCGGCTACGTACAGGCGGTGGACGGCATAAATTTTTCCATCAAGCAGGGGGAAACGCTGGGCCTGGTGGGCGAGTCCGGCTGCGGTAAAACTACCACCAGTAAGCTGATACTGCGGTTGGAACGCCCAACCGAGGGCAGGATTCTCCTGGACGGAAAGGATATTCAGGATTTTAAGGGTGTGGAACTTCAAGAGTACCGTACCGCGGTGCAAGCCGTGTTTCAAGACCCCTGGTCGTCCCTCAGCCCCCGAATGCGCGTACGCGATATTGTCGCCGAACCTCTGGTAGTAAATCGGCAGGTTACCCAGGCCGAGAAAAACGAACGAGTAAGCGAGGTAATCCAGCAAGTAGGGTTGCACCCGGAGCAGGCCAACAACTATCCCCATGAGTTTAGCGGCGGCCAGCGGCAGCGTATCGCAGTAGCCAGCGCCCTGGCTTCCTATCCGAAGATGATAGTACTGGACGAGCCGGTATCGGCCCTGGATGTGTCGATTCGCGCTCAGATAATGAACCTGCTGGTGGACTTGCAGGGTCAATACAATGTCAGCTATTTGCTAATTGCCCACAACCTGGCAACGGTGCGCTATATGGCGCACCAGACCGCAGTGATGTACCTGGGTCAGATTGTCGAGCATTCCGAAACGGAAGAGCTCTACCAGAACCCGCTCCACCCCTACACCAAAGCGTTGTTCTCGGCAGCCTTGCCCTCGCACCCGGACATGGTGCGGGAAGAGATAGTGCTGACCGGCGAGGTCCCTTCACCGATTAACCCCCCCCAGGGCTGCCGGTTCCACCCTCGGTGTCCGTTCGCGATGGACAAGTGCCGGGATGAGATACCGGAGTATAAGGAGGCGGCACCGGGCCATATGGTTTCTTGTCACTTGTACTAGGCCGGCGGGTTGGCCAGGTGTTAGTTTAACCAAGCGTTTAGAGTGGGAATATCAAAGGCCGGGGAACTGGTTCCCCGGCCTTTACTTTTTCTTGTTCACAAATGTTCGGAATCTGGTTCCGGCTTAAGCCCAGCACCGCCGCAGGTGTTTGGGGGTTAGCTGTCCCATTCGGAATCCGGATCGCCACTGTCTCCGTTGTCGATAATTACTTCCTCTTCATCATCGTCATCCAGGTCGCTTTCCTCCAGGTACCGCAGCAAGTCATTGTCCAGATGGGCCCGCTGCTCTCCCTTGCTGGCGGTCGGGAAGGAGCAAATGTTGTGCAAGCTGGGGTGGCGATAAGTTTCGCGGATCATAATGGAAATACCCCCTTCATCAACCCCGATCACTGCGGCTTCGTAACGGTTGCCACCGTCAATAAGCTTTAGAAGTCGGCGCGCCAGTTTGGGTTCCATTTGACCAAGATACTCGTCCTCCCGCACATAGGCGCGAATAACATTCTTCTCCACCACCAGGCTGACCGGATTTCCAGGGGCGGTGCTGGCTGCAATGCGGTAGGAAGCCGCCTTTTGTAATATGGTAGTGCCCGATTTACCACTCTCGGCGATAAACAACTGGGAAACGTTGCCGGTTTTTCTGGCCTGTTTACTGGGAGTGGGGATGTTTTCCAGTTGTACCAGGCGGGCCAGATTCTTCTTGGCGATGGTATTATAGGGGGCTTTGACCACTACTTCACCCAATATTTTCCGGGCGCGGTCGTATTCGTTGAGCTCCATGAATGCCTTGCCCAGCCGGTTCATAGCGTCAACGTCGTCGGAAAAGAGGGAGAGAATCGCCTGATTAACCTCTGTAGCCCGTTCCCATTCTCCCTTCAAGGCCAAGGCAATGGCTTCCTTGCCCCAATCCCGCTTCAGTTTAGAATTGCCCTTGGGCCGTGTCATCTCCATTTCTTTCAATCTCCAAAAAAATCGGAATATTCCAAATAACTATCAAGGATCATCGTTAACCAGGACTTGCCACATCTGCAGCAACAGAATTATTCCTGATATATAGTTGTTACACCATACGCCTACATTCGGTCAAGTCCGTTTTTGGACATTTGTTTAAGATTTTTCCAAAAACGGTTCATCTTTCAACACGCCGTATTGCGGGCGCCGGATCTACCAAAGAATAACCCGAGTATTATTACCGGAATATAACGGGGCCCAAGGACTTTAACAAAACTTCCCGCATAAATTGCCCCCTTACCCTCGACGTCGCCAACGAATTTTCAATAAGTCCCAAATCATGCCAACGGCGTCCCGGACCGGGCGTACTTTGCTGCCCTCCCGAAAGTACCAGTCAATCCCGACTTCCCGCATCACCAATCCCAATCGGCGGCCGCGATACAATACTTCCACGTCAAAGGCAAAACCTTCCACTTCCTGATGCCGGAACAACTCCGCAACCAACTCGCCGCGGAAGCATTTGAAGCCGCATTGGGTATCCCTTAGGCCGGGTAAAACCAGCGCTCGAATCAGAACATTAAAGACCCGCCCCATCAGGTGGCGGCGGGCCGGTTCACCAATCCGCCGCGCACCGGCAGTTTCCCTTGACCCTAAAGCAATATCCACGCCTTCCATACTTGGCGGGAGAAATCGCTCCACTTGTTCAATCGGCATGGAAAGGTCGGCGTCACAAAGAAATCGATACTGTCCGGTGGCCTCCAACATTCCCCGTTTCACCGCTCCACCTTTGCCGCGATGCTCCAGGGAAATCAGCCGGATCTCTGGATGACGAGCCTTGAAAGAGGCGACTATTGGGGCGGTGCCGTCGGAACTGCCGTCGTCGGCCACCACTATTTCCCAGGCATAATCCCGGGATTGAAGGTAAGCCGTGACTTGGTCAAGCGTATGGTAAATGCGGGCTTCTTCATTGAAGGCAGGAATCACAACGGAGAGAAACGGCTGAGTCACGAATCCTCCGCAGCCAGCCCCCGAATCCAATGGCGATTCGGTGTTATTCTCCCTCGTCAAGTTGGAAGCCCCGGTGCAGTAATCGAACCGCTTCGAACACCTGCTCTTCCCGAATTATGCAGGATATGCGGATCTCCGAGGTTGTAATCATATCTATATTGATGTCGCCTTCGGCCAGAATGCGAAACATTCGAGAGGCGTAACCGGGGGTGTTCTGCATTCCCGAGCCGACAACACTTACCGAGGCCAGGGTCGGGTCACTGACTACCTCCTCCGCTCCCAGGGTCGGCAGCAAAGCCTCTACTTCCCGCATCGCCCGGGGCAAATCGGTCCGGGTAATGGTGAAGCTGATGTCGGTAGTACGTTCCACGCTGGTATTTTGCACAATGGTATCAACGCTAATCCCCACCTGAGCCAGCGGCTCAAACAAGGCGGCGGCAACCCCGGGCCGGTCGGGCAGCGATCGCACCGTAATTTTCGCCATGTTGGCCTGGTAAGCTATGCCGGTTACCTTTACCCGATCTTCCATACCCTTCATTTCCGCTGCCTGGTGAATCAACGTTCCTGCCGCATCTTCAAAGCTGGACGCCACGTAAATAGGTACCTGATAAACCGCTCCCAGCTCGATGGACCGGGGGTGCATTTTGGCCCCGTAGCTGGCAAGTTCCAGCATTTCCTCATAACCGATTTCCGACAACTTTCGGGCTTGGGTCACAACGCGCGGGTCGGCAGTATAGATACCGTCCACATCAGTATAAATATCGCAGCGCTGCGCTTCCAGAGCGGCCGCCAAGGCAACGGCAGTGGTGTCGGACCCGCCCCGCCCCAGGGTGGTAATGTCCAAGTCGTCGGTAATGCCCTGGAACCCGGCCACAATGACCACCTTGCCTTCGGCCAGTTCGCTCTTGACTCGCCCGGTATCTATCCGGCTGATGCGGGCTTTGCCGTACATTGTATCGGTATGGATACCTGCTTGAAACCCGCTAAGGGTTATCGCATCGTAGCCCATATTGCGCAGGGCCATCGTCAGCAGGGCACAAGATACCAGCTCGCCCGTAGAAAGGAGCAAATCCAGCTCCCGCGGGTCCGGCTCCGGGGAAACAGTCCGGGCCAGGCCGATCAGGTCATCGGTGGTATCTCCCATCGCCGAAGCCACAGCTACAATATCGTCCCCTGAGTCCTTGACTCGGCCGATACGCCGCGCCACGTTCAGGATTCTCCCGGCATCGGCCACCGAGCTGCCGCCGTATTTGTGGACCACCAACGCCAAAACTGTGCTTCCCCCTATCGGTTATGTAAATGGCTTGCCCCGACTCTAACTTCGAACCGTAAACGCCGGTTGAACTGCAATCTGCAAGACGCCCGACACGGCTTAGTTACCTGCCGCTTATCCCGCCGCAACTACATAGGCGCCCATTTCCGTCGGGCGGGTCACTTCCAAACGGCCTGGGACTCCGGTTAGCCGAGCCGCCTCAAACATCTCGTAGGCCACCGTCATTTCCCTACCGGCGGCCAAGGCCAGCACCGTGGAGCCGCTGCCCGAGAGAAACACGCCCAAAGCTCCGGCATCCAAGGCCGCCGCAAAAATCAGCTTGATGGCCGGAAACAGAGGCTGGCGATAGGGTTGGTGGAGCTTGTCCTGCGTAGCTACTTTCAAGTATTCCGGTCGGTTCAGCGCCATTCCTGCTACCAATAGAGCCACCCGACCCATATTAAATACGGCGTCGGCTACGTTCACCTGCCGGGGCAAAACCGCCCGAGCATCGGAGGTAGCAATCCGAGCCTCTGGGATGAACAGTACGGCGTGCAATTCCTGGGGCACCGGTATCGGGGCCGTGTATAGCTGGGGGCCGTCGGAAACCACCAACTGCATTCCCCCCAGAACCGCGGCGGCCACATTGTCCGGGTGCCCTTCAATGGTCGCCGCCATTTCCAACAACTCTCCGGGGGAAAATGCATTTTCACAAAGCGCATTAGCGGCAACCAACCCACCGGCAATGGCGGCGGCGCTGCTGCCCAAACCCCGGCTCAAGGGTATGTTGTTGTGGCAGCGCAATCGAAGCGGCGGCATTACCCGGTCGGCCTCGTTGAAGAGGAACTGCATTGCCCGATAGGTCAAGTTGTCGGCGTCGGTGGGCAGCTCGCCGGCGCCCTCTCCGCCAACTTCTACCGCAGTCTCCCGGCCGGACGGTGCAACTGGCAACACCTCCAGGCTATTCCACAGATCCAGCGCCATGCCCAGACAGTCGAAGCCGGGCCCCAAATTGGCGGTCGTAGCCGGAGACATTACCCGTATTGGCTGGAAATCGGTCATAACGGAACCGCAAATACCTCAATAAGCTAACCGAACGCCCACTTGACCTTACAGACCTAAAAGATTCAACACCCGGAACTCACAGCAAGGGGCCAGGCCGTTCCATACCCGCCGCCGCCCGTCAGAACCAGCAGGCTGAGCAAGCCCAATCCGGCCATGGAACGGAACTGGAATTATAGAACGAAGCCTGCCTTTAGGCAATCAACCAACTTTCCTAACTCAATAACTGCCGAGCAGCAAGGAATGCGCGGGTCTCCGCCTGCGGCCGCCAACCGTTTCAAGGGACACTTTAGGGAACCTCTGAACAAGTCTGTGACCAGGGTGTTTGTCCCTACCCGTCGTTCCTGCAAAAGCAGGAACCTCGGTCCACAGCGTTTAAGGTTCCTGCCTTCGCAGGAACGACGAGGTGAAAGCGCGAGCGTTTAATAACTTATTCAGAGCATTCTTGGAACCGGATTCGGGCAGTTTAAGCTGCCGTTTAATTAAACAGACGAGGGTTGGGACGGCGGGCTGGAAACTCGGAGACCCGAAGCTGCCTACTCCACGGTCACCGATTTAGCCAGGTTACGAGGCTGGTCCACGTCGCAGCCCCGCAATAGGGCAATATGATAGGCCAGCAACTGCAACGGTATTGTCGCCAGCAGCGGCGCCAATTGTTCCGGGGCTGGCGCAAGGTAAAGCACGTCGTCCACCTGGTCGGCAAGTTCAGTATCGCCTTCGGTCAGCACCGCCAGGACAATTCCTTCCCGGGCTTTTACTTCCCTGATGTTGCCAACCATTTTGTCATACAGCCGGTCGCGGGGAGCCAAGGCCAGGGTCGCCATATTACGGTCAATTAATGCAATAGGGCCGTGCTTCAATTCCCCCGCCGAATAGGCTTCGGCGTGGATGTAGCTAATCTCTTTAAGCTTCAGGGCGCCCTCCGCGGCGATGGCCGAGTTTATGCCCCGTCCCAAATACAGGAAGCCGTCGTAAGCGCTGAACTTGCGGGCCAATTCAGGGTACAACGAAAGGTCGGCCAGCATCTCGCCAATCAGCCGGGGACACTGCGCCAGGTTGTTAACCAGCCGCTCCGTTTCCTGGGCCGCCAACCGTCCCCGGACTTGCCCGAGATAAATAGACAGCAGCTGCAGGATGGTCAGGGATGCAATAAAGGTCTTGGTGCTGGCTACGCCGATTTCGATGCCGGCCCCCATGTAAAGGGTCCCTTCGGCCAACCGCGCCGCCTGACTTTCCTCGACATTGCAAATGGTAATCAGGCGCGCCCCCCGCTGACGGGCTTCCTGCATGGCCGCCACCGTATCCGCGGTCTCCCCGGACTGGGTGAGCGAAACCACCAACGTACGCCGGTCCAGGAGCGGCTCCCGGTACCGGAACTCGGAGGCGCTCTCTACCTCAGCGGGCAGACCGGCAAACCGCTCCACCCAGTAGCGGCCTACCTGGGCCGCGTTAAGGCTGGTGCCGCAGCCAATAAGGACCACCCGTTGCAGTTCGTTAATCTCTTTTTCAGAGAATGGGAAGTCGGGCAGCTCCACCCGACCCAACTCAAAGTTGACTCGCCCGCGCAAGGCTCCGGCCACCGCTTGCGGCTGCTCCATTATCTCCTTGAGCATAAAGTGGCGATAACCGCCCTTATCCACCAGCACATCTTCAGGAGCCACATTGTGCGGTTGCTTGGTAAGTTCCTTTCCCTCCATATCCGAGAACTGTACGCCTTCCCGGGTAACCACCGCCATTTCCCCGGCTTCCAGGAAGCTGACCGGGCCGGGCTGCTGAAGCCGTTGGCGCAGGATGGGGAGCGCCGCCGGCAGGTCACTGCCCACAATTCCCTGGCCGTCTCGGTGGGCGATGACAATGCCCCCGGCGTGGCCCAGGCGCAAGGCGCATAGCTGGTCCGGCTCTCTCTGGCAGATGGCGGCAACCGCCTGAGAACCCTGCAGCAGCCTTCCCATGCTTCGAAAGGCGGCGGCGAATCCCAGGCCTTGGGCCATCCCTTCCTCAATCAAATGCGCGATGACCTCGGTATCCGTCTCCGAGGAGAAAACGTGGCCTCGCGAGCGGAGATCTCGTTTCAAAGGCAGGAAGTTTTCCACAATCCCGTTGTGTACCACGGCAACTTGCCGGCCGCACTCGGTTAGTGGATGAGCGTTGGCGTCGGTGGGTGGGCCGTGAGTAGCCCACCGTGTATGGCCCAAGCCTACGGTACCTTCCGGGAAGCCGACCTGGGAAATGCGGGTCAGCCCGTCAACTTTGCCCACCGTCTTGCGGAGGCGCAACTTTCCGTCAGTTCCCAGCACCGCAATGCCCGCGCTGTCGTAGCCCCGATATTCCAGCCGCTGCAAACCCTCAAGAATGATGGGCCAAGCCGCTTGATTGCCGACGTAACCCACTATGCCACACACATTTCCTCCAGGGAGAACCGGCCAAAGTTAGCTGAAAGATCAATTGGCGTTTTCAATCCGGTCAAACCGGGTTTGAGGACAATAGAATCACTCAATCGTATGAACGTTCACACCCGGCCCACATTCTCTTTTCCGTGGCGGCCCGGGTTAAGCCGTCGCCCGCCGGTCAAGCCCGCGGAAAGGTTGGGGCGGCAACCCAACTGAGTCTGCTGGGATGCTTAATCCTCTTCATCCGGTGCGCAGTCGTGCACTATCCCCATGATGGTCCGGGCCAGGGAAATGGGGTCATGGCGCAAATAAACGCCCGAGGCCAGCAACGGACTGGTCACGACTTCTCTAACAACCTGGCCGCATTCCTCCAAGTCCAGCTCCACCGGATATTGCCGGTCGGCGGCATAGCGCAACAAGAGCCGTTTGGGGAAGGGGCTGCTGTTGAATACCAGGTAATCAAGAGGGGTACTGGTGCCCAGGTAATCCATTAACAGCCTAACAAAAGAGGAAGCCTTGAATCCGTCCGACTCACCCGGCTTGGTCATGAGATTGCAAATATGTACCTTGACCGCTTTGGAGGCGTTAATCGCCTCGGCGACGTCCTCCACCAACAGGTTGGGCAGAACACTGGTGTAAATATCACCGGGCCCCAGAATAATTGCGTCCGCCTTTTCAATGGCTTCCAGCACCGGCGGGTACACGTAAGCCTTGGGATCCAGGCGGATATAGTCAATGCCCACGTCCAGATTATCCCGCCGCAGGTCAATGGTGGATTCGCCGGAAAGCTCCCCCCCGTTCTCCAGGCGGGCCACCAGAGTTGAATGGGTAAGGGTAACCGGCAATACCCGGCCCCTGATCCCCAGCAACTGGGATGCTTCTTCGATGGCGGTGATGGTGTTTCCGGTAACTTCGGTGAGCGCCGTAAGGAGCAGGTTGCCAAAATTGTGACCGCTGAGGCCATTGCCGGAACTGAATCGGTAGTCGAAAAGGCGGCGCATCAGATTGCCCCGGGGACTTTCGTCGGCCAGGGCCATCAAGCATTGCCGAATGTCTCCCGGCGGCAATTGCCCCAGCTCATCGCGCAACCGTCCGGAGCTTCCTCCGCTGTCGGTCATCGCCACCACGGCGGCGAGGTTGCATTCCTCGTTCCTTAAGCCGGTGAGGGTGGTGTGATTCCCGGTGCCGCCACCCACTACTAATACTTCCTTCCGCTTCATTTAACCTTGCCCAAACAAGACTGCCCAAAATAGACGCAGGCGGTTGAATAACCCTTGAATTGGAGATGGCCTAGTATATGGACAGCCTTTCTACAGTGTCAAGGTTGCCATTCCTTGCCAGGGCTGGTTCACGCCCTCAACTCAATCGTAGCCGAACTCCAGAGATCCCAGGGAAAACCGTCACCGCTTCGATAGCCGGCCCGGTTGAGCGCTACAGCTAATAACGTTACAATGGAAAAAATGGGACGTCCGGTGGGTTCGACTCCAACCTGAGCGAATCCCCGCAGCCCCGGAACCAATAGGGAGACGGCAAATGTCCGGCGATACATCAAAGAACCGGGAACGTTGGCGCAAGAATACCCTGGACCCGGTTATCCGGCGATTTCCGGAGCGGCAGGAAAGTTTCGAAACCGACAGCGGTTTGGTTATTGAACCCCTGTACGGCCCCGACGACTCCGCCTTGGAGAACACCGATTATTACGATGAAGTAGGCTTTCCCGGTGAGTATCCTTATACCCGGGGAGTGCAGCCTAATATGTACCGGGGCCGAATCTGGACCATGCGCCAGTATTCGGGCTATGCAACCGCTGCCGACACCAACCGCCGCTTTCGATACCTGCTGAAGCAGGGGCAAACCGGGCTTTCGGTGGCTTTTGACCTGCCAACTCAGATTGGCTATGATTCCGACGATCTCCAGTCCCAGGGGGAGGTAGGCAAGGTTGGCGTACCTATTTGCAGCCTGGAGGACATGGAAACCCTGTTTGAAGGCATTCCCCTGGACCAGGTAAGCACTTCCATGACCATCAACGCTACCGCCTCGGCGCTGCTTTGTCTCTACATTGCCGCCGCCAAAGGTCAGGGCGTGGGTCCGGAAAAACTGAGTGGTACCCTGCAAAATGACATTCTCAAGGAATACATCGCCCGTGGAACCTATGCCTATCCGCCGCGTCCGTCAATGCGGTTGGTGGTGGACGTGTTCAAGTATTGTGCCGAGAATATTCCCCGCTGGAACACTATCAGCATCAGCGGCTACCATATGCGGGAAGCCGGGGCCACCGCGGTCCAGGAGTTGGCTTTTACTTTTGCCAACGCCATTGCCTACGTGCAGGCCGCCGTTGACGCCGGGCTGGCGGTGGACGACTTCGCGCCGCGCCTGTCCTTCTTTTTTGTGGCCCAGAACAACTTGCTGGAAGAGGTAGCCAAGTACCGCGCCGCCCGACGGATGTGGGCCAAAATTATGCAGGAGCGCTTCGGAGCGCAGGACCCACGTTCCCTGATGCTGCGCTTCCATACCCAGACTGCCGGGGTTACCTTAACCGCCCAGCAGCCGGACAACAACCTGATTCGAAGCACGATACAGGCATTGGCAGCGATTTTGGGCGGCACCCAATCCCTGCACGTCAACTCCCGGGACGAGGCCCTGGGGTTGCCAACCGAAGAATCGGCCCAGCTATCCCTGCGCACCCAGCAAATTATAGCCCACGAAAGCGGCGCCGCGGACGTTGTGGACCCTCTGGGCGGCTCCTATTACGTGGAGAACCTGACCGACCGGTTGGAACAATCGGCAACGGAATATATTGAACGCATCGACCGCCTGGGCGGCGCGGTAGCGGCGATTGAGCAGGGTTTTCAAGTAATGGAGATCGGCGAGTCGGCCTACCGCCATCAGCGGGAAGTGGACTCCGGAGAACGAACCGTCGTCGGCGTAAATAGTTACGTCAGCGATACGCCCCCCATCGGCAACCTGCTGCGGGTGGACCCGGAAGTAGCAAGGCAGCAATTGAAGCGGCTGGAAAGCTTGCGCCAAAAGCGGGACAACGGACGGGTTAAGGCTTCCCTGACCAGGTTGGAAGACGTGGCCCGCAGCACGGAAAACACCATTCCGGCCACCCTGGAGTGCGTGGAAAACTACTGCACCCTGGGGGAGATTTCCCGGGTATTCCGCGAGGTTTTCGGCGAACAGCAGGGAGAGTTGGCTTTCTAGGTTGGAGCGAGAGCCGCTCCATTCCCGGGATCCTGACCCGCTGGCCCCTAACAGAGTAAGCGCTGCTTCCCGGGGATACGCCGGTGGTTGTTCGCCTGGAATGCCGGATTTTCCGCAAAGGTTACGCGCCGGAGCGGGCTTTACCATTGTAGTTCAGTTATAGTTCGGTTGTAGTTGAATAAAGGAGCAACGCCATGTCAGACCCCATGCTAAATGAAGAAGAGCGGATGTTGCAGAACCTGGTTAGGGATTTCGCCGAACGGGAACTGGCCCCCCGAGCGCGCGAGGTGGACGAAAAGGAAGAGTTCGACTGGAAAAACTGGGAGGGCATGGCCCGGCTGGGAATCACCGGTATCGGTATTGACCCTAAATACGGGGGCGGCGGCGGCGGCTATCGTCAAGTTGCCATTGCCGCGGAAGAAATTGCCCGGGGCGATTTCGCCGCCAGTACCGGCTTGATTGCCCATCTGTCCCTGGGTACCAGCACCATATACCGCTTCGGAAACGAGGAGCAGAAGCAGCGATTTGTGCCCTCTCTGGCTTCGGGTAAGGGCGTGGCGGCCTGGGCTTTGACCGAACCCGGAGGAGGCTCCGATGCGGCCGCTCTGCAAACCACGGCAAGCCAGCGTGACGGCGCTTATTTCCTCAACGGCAGCAAGATGTTTATTACCAACGCCGACGTGGCGGAATCTATGGTCGTGTTTGCGACACAAGACCGTACTCTCGGCTACCGGGGTATCAGCGCCTTTATTGTGCCCCAGGGGACGCCGGGGATGCAGGTAACCGCAATGCACGGCAAGATGGGGATACGCGCTTCCAGTACCTGCGAGGTAGTGTTCCAGGATGCTTCGGTGCCCGCCGAAAACCTCCTGGGCGAAGAAGGCCGCGGCTTCCGGCAGGCAATGGAAATCCTGGATTCCAGCCGGATAATTATCGCCGCCCAGTGTGTTGGTATTGGTCAGGCCGCCCTGGAAGAGGCGGTGCGCTATGCCCAGCACCGGGAGACCTTTGGCAGGCCCATCGCCCAGCATCAGGCAATTCAGTTTATGCTGGCCGACATGGCGACGGCAGTCCACGCCGCCCGCACCACAACTATGCAGGCAGCGACCTTGAAAGATGAAGGGCAGCCCTTCATCAACGAAGCGTCGATGGCCAAGCTTATCGCTTCAGAGATGTGCGTGAACGTAACCTCTCAAGCATTGCAAGTACACGGCGGCGCCGGCTATTTCAAAGAATCTACGGTGGAGCGGTTATTCCGGGACGCCCGGGTCACCACCATTTACGAAGGCACTTCCGAAGTGCAGCGACTGCTCATTGCCCGGCAGGTGCTGGCCCAATACCCGGTCTGACAGTTTCCGGAACTGAACCCGGTCTCGCACAACGACCATTACTCTGCAATCAAGCATTCTTGGCAAGGAAACCATTACTCCGGCCTGCTTGGGATCGCCAGACTAGTTAGACCTAGAGGATGAACATTGAACGCCGCACCAGTATGCGCCATCGACTACATCGACCACGTGGGAATAGCGGTCACTGACATTGACGCCGCATTAAAGCTGTTCCATGAGGTATTTGGAGCTCCCCTGCCAGAGGTAAAGGAACTGGAAGATCAGGGAATCCGGGGAGCGCTGGTTCAGATCGGGCAGACCCGTCTCGAAGTTCTGGAACCAACGTCGGCGGACACCCCAATTGGCCGCTTCATTGAGCGGCGCGGCGAAGGGTTGCATCACCTGGCATTCTACGTGACCGATTTGCCCGGCAAGCTGCAAATTGTGGACGGCCTGGGGATGCAGTTAATCGACCGGGAGCCCCGGGAAGGACTTTCCGGCGACATCGCATTCATCCATCCCCGCTCGGTGTTCGGTATCCTTACCGAATTGGTGGAACGGCCGGCCAACTAGTTCGGTCCGGCGCCATCGGTTGGCTCCGCCTTCCCCAACCCGTTCGTACCCGGTCTGAAGGTCAAAAGCTGCGCCGCCGCCCGTTGACGACGGGAAGCAAGGCATTAGTCACATCAAGTAATTCGACCTGCCCTCCTGGAGGAAAATTGCCCACCTACGTCCTATACGGTGACAGCTTCCTGGTCTCGGGGGAGTTGAAGAAACTGGAAAAGGAAGACGGGGCCGATGGCGTACTTGAGGCTAACCGCCATCAATTTGAAGGCGGCCAGACTAAATTGCCGGAGCTGCTCGCCGTATGCAATGCCCTGCCCTTTTTGGACGTTTACCGTTTGGTGGTGGTTAACGGACTTTTGGCCGGCCTGGATAGCCGCTCCGGGTCAGCCAACCGGGGTCGAGCGAGCCGCTCAACATCCAGCCGCTCTTTGGGAGAGTGGGACGGTCTGGCCTTGGCGATACCGTCTATGCCGGATACGACACGGTTGTTCTTCGTTGATAACGTCCTATCCGACTCTAACTCGCTCCTTCGAGCGCTGAAACCGGTTGCCCAAGTGCAGCATCTGGTTGCCCCCTCCGGCGAGGCGCTGGCCCGCTACATCAGAAACCTGGCTCAACAAAAGGGGTCAAGCATTAGCCCGGCGGCTATAAATACCCTGACCAATCTGGTTGGCAACGACCTCTGGACTCTGGACCGGGAATTGGAAAAACTCTCCCTGTATGCCACGGGGCGCAGCATTGAAGAGCAGGACATCCAGGAGTTGGTCTCTCTGGTACGCGAGGCAAGCATTTTCAACGCGGTAGATGCCATGATTGACCGGCGGCCCGCTGTAGCTTTGCGCCTGCTCCAACAACTGCGCCAGGACGGCGCCGCGGTGCCCTATATCATTGGAATGGTGGAACGCCAACTCCGGCTGCTGGCCCTGGCCCGGTATTTGTCCGAGCAGCGGGTGCCGCAACCGGAAATGGCCGGAAAACTGGGTGTGCCGCCCTTTGCAGTGAGAAGGGCCGTAGAGCAGGCCCGCCGCAATTCCTGGCAGGACATTAACCGACGCTACCAGCGGCTGCTGGATACTGACCTTGCCATCAAGACCGGACGGGTGGAATCGGAAGACCTGGCCCTGGAACTGCTGGTAGCGGACCTGGCCGGTCCCAGCCAGGGATAAGCCATCAATTTTCGGTCACCGGAATCGGTCGCCGGAATCGGCTGCCGGTCACTGCGGGATCATCGGGTTATAGCAGGCAACCCAATGTTCGGGTGTAATCTCCTCCAGGGTCGGACGCAAGTCGTGGCGGCACTGGTTCAAAGCCTTGTGGCAGCGAGGCAGGAAAGGACACTCCTCGGGCAAATTGACCATGTCCGGCGGGGTACCCCGGAGCGACTGCAACCGCCGGTCGGTGTCGTCCAGCCGGGGCAAGGACTGGATTAGCGACCAGGTATAAGGATGGCGCGGCTCCCGAAACAGGGGGATAACATCCGCTTGCTCGGCCAGGGAACCAGCATACATTACACCTACCCGGTTGCCCATGTGAGCCACAATGCCCAAGTCATGGGTGATGAGCAGGACGGCAGAGTTCAACTCTCGACAGAGACCTTTCAACCGCTCCAGTATTTCCGCTTGCAAAGTAACGTCCAGGCCTGAAGTGGCTTCGTCAGCGATCAACAGTCTGGGCCGCATTACCAGGGCAATGGCCAGCATTACCCGTTGGCACATTCCGCCGCTGAGATTGAAGGGATATTCGCCCAGAATACGCCGAGGGTCGGGCAATCCCAGTTCCCGCAGCATTTCCTGGGCCATACGGCTGGCCTCTCGGCCCGACTTATCGGTATGAGTCAAAATTACTTCTTCAAGTTGGCTGCCCACCGTTTGGACCGGGTTTAAGGCGGCTTTGGCATCCTGGAACACCATGGATACATCCTTGCCGCGAATACTCCGCAGATGTTCCTGGCCGGCCTGCAGCAAGTCCACGCCATTGAAGATAACTTTGCCCTGCAGCACCGTGGCGTTGGTCGGAAGCAGGCCCATAATCGTCAGGGCCAGGGTGCTCTTACCCGCTCCGCTCTCGCCCACGACGCAATAGACCTGGTTCGCTTCCTGAGAAAAGCTGACGCCGTTCAGCGCCTTAACACTCCCGGAAGCGGTCCGAAATTCTACCTTCAGGTCTTCGACCCTCAGAACCTCATTCATGTAACGAGCCTACCATTTTTTCTCACCAAACTAATGGCATATTAAATCGGGTATAGCTTGTGGCCTTTGCCCGTTTGGACGGCCAACCTGAACCTTGAACCGGACCAAACCTGAACTCAGTCCGGCGCTTGAGATTTTGGCCTCAGCTTACACCATTTTCCAGGTTATGAACCTCCGGCCGGAAACGGCCGGCCTTAATTTCCCGGATGAGTTCTTCCAACTGTCGGATCGGGCGCTCAAACCGAGTGGCTACCGTGCCCAACTGTTCCAGGCGGTGAGCATCGCTGCCCCCGGTAGTCTTGATTTCCAGGGCTTCTCCCAAGTCTCGGGAAAAGGCGTTCTCCACCGGCAGACCGCGACCGTTGGCTCCTTCAATTGCGTCACAGAGCCGGAAGAATTCGTCGGCGCGCGCCCGCTCCAGCATTTCGGCCCGGGCCAAGGGGTCGCGGGCCGGGTCAGCCAGGAATCGGCGCCGATAAGGATGGGCGGCTATCATCACACCCTGGCAACAGTCCACTTTCCGACGGAGAAACTCAGGCTTGTGCAGACCGAAGACATACTGTTCCAGGCCAAAGACCAGGATGTGTCCGGCATCAGTGTTGATCTCGCTGCCGGTCAGGACCAGAAAGTCGTGCTTGCGGGACAATGCGTGAACCACATCGGCGGGCCAAAACTCGTCATGGTCGGTCAGGCAAATCCCGTCCAATCCCACGCCCTTAGCCCGATCTATAAGCTCATCGATACCGACGAAGCTGTCATCGGATTTGGGATAGCTGTGGGTATGCAGGTCAATAAGCAAAAAACTATTCGTGCCGGTTAGCAAAAAAGTCTGCCGGGCAATGCTGCCCGACAGACCAATAATAACACAAAGGCATAGCTATGATTTGGCTCCGGTTTGGCTGGGTCTTCTCCCCTCAGCCGAATACTCTATTGAAGCGCGCCTATACGCCCGTCACCCGGCGTCACACTGGAGGTTGGCGGCCTTTGTTACCTGGCAATTACCAGTCCTTCTTCCTCCAACATTTCCACGATTTGGGAGGCGCGGCTGTTGCCAATCTTCAGCCGACGCTCCAAAAGAGAAGCGGAGAGATGGGGATTACGCAAGGCCAATTCCCGCGCTTTCTCGAACATCGCTTCATCCAGGAATTCATCCTCGTCTCCGGTATCATCTCCTTCTTCCATAGATATTGAGGGCAAGGGCGGGCCTTTCTGTTTAAGCCAGAACTCGACCAGCTCTTCAATTTCCTCATCGAATACCAGGGTACCTTGCACCCGCCGGGGCTTGGGGGAATCGCTGTTCACCAACAGCATATCGCCCCGACCCATCAGCTTTTCAGCGCCGACCGAATCCAGGATTACCCGCGCGTCCACTTGGGAAGCGACGGCAAAGGCGATCCGGGCCGGAATATTGGCCTTGAGCAGGCCGGTTACGACCTTAACCGAGGGTCGTTGCGTAGCCAGCACCAGATGAATCCCGGCGGCACGACCCAACTGCGCCAGCCGCACCAGGGCCTGTTCAATCTCGTAGCCGCCTACCATCATCAAGTCGGCCAACTCGTCCACTATCAGCGCCAGGAAGGGCATCGGGTCTTTAGCCTTGGCATTGAAACCGGCAATGTTGCGAGTGCCTATCTCCGACATCGCCTTATAGCGGCGGGTCATCTCCCGAATCAGCCCCTTAAGCATCGGGCTAACTTCATCCACGTCGGTAATTACCGGCAGAATGAGATGGGGTATGCCATTGAAAGGCGTCAACTCCACCTGCTTCGGGTCAACCATCAGCATCCGAAGCTGGTCCGGTGGCTTGGTCAAGAGGAGAGAAGCTACAATGGAGTTAATACAGACGCTTTTACCACTGCCGGTAGCGCCCGCAATCATCAGGTGGGGCAAAGTAGCCAAGTCCATCGATACTGCAGCCCCGCCGGCGTCGGCGCCTAAAGCGACCGGAAGCCCGCCCCGGCTGATTATTTTCCTGAATTCCTGGGAATCCAGGATTTCCCGCATCGTGACCTTGCTGGGAGACGGCGAAGGCACTTCCAGGCCCAGCAGTGTCTCGCCGGGTACCGGCTCAAAACGCAGGTAGGGAGTGCTCATCGCCAGCGCCAGATCCTTCTCCCGGGCCAGAATGCTATGCACCTTGACGCGGCTGCGCTCTCCCACGCCCGTCCCGGCAGTGGAACCGTCACTATTGCCTTGCTGCCCCCTTTTGTTAACCCAACCAGGCAGCAGACCGAAACGCACAATACGAGGACCGGCCTTAACGTCGGCAACTTCCACGTTTACCCCGTGGTCGGCCAGGGCCCTTTCGATATTCGCCGCCATTTCCTTCAACGGCTTGTCGATGATTTGGTGGGACTCGGCCGGTGCCAGCAATTCCACCGGCGGTAGCTGCCACTTGGAACCTTTGGCCACTACCGGAGAGAGGGTATCCGGAACAGCCGAGGTTGCCCCATCTGCCGTATCCGGCTCCGCCAACCCGTCTTTCTCCGGAACGGCAGCCGAGCTTACCACTGCGGGCCGCCGCGAAACTGCTTGCTCCGTCCGGTCTCTAAACAGACGACCCACCCATAGAATAGCCGCGGTTATCCAACGGGGTCGGGTTTCAGGGTGGGAGAGAGTGCGGATGCCCCGGTCTGCGGCGCGAGCCAGATAAGCCGCCCCCAGGGCCAGGTAATTAGCGGCGATCCAGAGTCCTTTGCCCAGCTTCACCACGGCGCCCCAATAAAGGCGTCCGGCAGCCCAGGGATGGACCAGGAGCGGGATAGCAAGAACAATGGCGGCCAGGCGTAAGACAGCCCAAACCGGAGCTTCACCAATCATTGCGCTGCCCCAGCGTCCGCCCAGACTAACGAAAGCCAACGCACCGTAATCCGCATCAAAGAAGGACAAGACTCCAACGGCAAAGGCCGCCGCCGCTACACCGGCGGCCCACCAACGCCAGTTCTTTAACAGCCAACGAGGGCGGTAACGCAGGGCAATCAGGGCAGACAAAACCCAGAGCAACACCGGAATCCAGCCATACCCCAGCGCAGAGTAGGCCCAATTCCTGAAGTCTTCGTACTGCCAGATTGCCAATGTCGCCGCGGCCAGGGCCGACAAAATTATCACAACGTCCAGGATTAGGAATAACCGGGAACGTTGCCTTCCGTTATAGGTCGGCGTCGCTGAGCGGCGGACTGATGGAGCGGATCCCGCCATAATGACCCCCATACAAAAGCGAGGGATTATCCTGATATAAACATCGTACAGGAGGGAGGATGAAAACTCCAAGGAAGGGCAGTAGTGGATTTGGGCATTTCTACGCCGTCCGGTGACCCGAAGAGAGGTCGGGCCGAATTGACGGCCTCTTCGGACTTTAGGAAATCAGCTTGGCTAATCTTCCAACAGCACCGGAATTATTGTGGGACGGCGGCGAGTTTCGGTCTGCAAGAGTCGGCGGACGGTTTCCCTGATCTCTCGTTTCATCAAGTTCTGGTCTTCAGCGAGTTTGGGCCGGTCGGTCAGCAGCGCACCCACCGCATCGGACAGCGCCTGGTATATTTTTTCCGTTTCCGAGGTATCCATGAAGCCGCTGGACAGCACTTTAACCGGGTTGACTGACCGCCCGGTCTTGCGGTCGGCGGACACCACCACTACAACTACTCCGTCGCGGGCCAGAGCGCGCCGCTCGCGCAACACCTCGCTTTGGGTATCGCGAGTGCTCAAGCCATCAATGAACATGGGGCCGGCGGGAACGGAGTCCACCACTTTCCCCCCCGCTTCGGTTAGCTCCAACACATCGCCGTCTTCCAGCACAAAAATGCCGGACTCGGCCACTCCCATATCCCAGGCCAGGCGAGCGTGGGCCATCAAGTGACGGTACTCGCCATGCACCGGAACAAAGTAGCGCGGCTGAGTCAGAGTGAGCATCATCTTCAGCTCTTCCTGGCTGGCGTGGCCGTGGACGTGAACCATGGCAACTGGATCGTAAAGAACTTTGGCGCCCTGGCGCAGCAGGTTATCAATGGTCCGACTGACCAGCAGTTCATTGCCCGGAATCGGGGTAGCCGAAATTACTACCGTGTCACCCTCCATTACGGACACATCGCGGTGGTCCTGATTGGCAATGCGCACCAGGGCGGAAGTTGGCTCTCCCTGGCTGCCGGTGGTTAGCAAGACCACTTGCTCCGGAGGGTAGCCTCGAATTTCGTTCAGGGTTAGAAGTATGCCCGCAGGCAAGGTCAAATAGCCCATCGCGGTGGCCATAGTCACGTTATCCGCCATGCTCCGACCCACAATACTTACCTTACGGTTGTAGTGGGCGGCAGCATTAATCACCTGCTGGATGCGGGATATCAGGGAGGCAAAAGTAGCTACCATCACCCGGCCGGGGGCTTCGCCGATGGCCCGGTCCAGGGCATCGCCCATAACCTGTTCCGAAGTAGTATAGCCAGGAATTTCAGCATAGGTGGAGTCGGAACACAGGAGCAATACGCCTTCGACGCCGTGCTGAGACAAGGTAGCGAGGTCGATGGTATTCCCGTCCACCGGAGTATGGTCTATTTTGAAGTCACCGGTATGGATAACGGTACCCAAGGGGGTGCTGATGGCAATACCCATGGCGTCGGGGATGCTATGGCAAACCCGAAACCAGCGCACATCAAAATTGCTGCCAAACTTATAGGACACATTCGGGTCTATCGGCTCAACTACGGCTTCGCGGGTGCCCCGGCGTTCCTGCAGCTTAACCTTAATCAGGCCGTGGGCCAAGCGGGGAGCATATACCGGCACGTTCAATCGAGGAAGAACAAACGGCAAGGCGCCGATGTGGTCTTCGTGGCCGTGGGTAATCAGGATACCCCGAACCCGGTCAGCCCGCTCCACCAGGTAGGAAACATCCGGGATAATCAGGTCAACTCCCAGCATATCCTCGGAGGGGAACTGAACACCGCAGTCAACGACTATTATGTCGTCGCCGCATTCCAGGGCCATCATATTTTTGCCGATTTCGCCCAGGCCGCCAAGGGGTATAACACGTAAGCTATGGTTCAAATTTCAGTCAATTCCTACAAAAATAACTATTACAGTTTTTACAATTTACAATAAGGTAAGTTGTTGCGGAGGCGGAGACTTCTCTATAGCCTTCTCCGGATCCGCCTTCGGCAAGGGAGCCGGCGTCCGGCGGACCTCCTCCAGGATACCGGGAATCCGTTTAAAGTCATCTATAATGAATCCCCGGCTTTCCGGCCGATAGAGGGCCGCCGCCGGGTGCATTATCGGGTAAATATTTCGCCCGTCTTTCTCTCTGACCCGACCTCGAGCCCGGCCGATGCTTTCCCCGGGGAAGAAGCGCACCAGGGAGAACCGCCCCAGGGTTACGATGAGCTTCGGGTCAATTAACTCTATCTGGCGATCCAGATACTTGCCGCAGGCGCTCACTTCGTCAGGAAGGGGGTCCCGATTTTGAGGCGGGCGGCACTTGACCATGTTGGCAATAAAAACCTGTTCCCGGCGCAAGTCAATAGAAGCCAACAGCTCATCCAGAAAGCGGCCGGCCGGTCCGACAAACGGGCGCCCCTGCAAGTCTTCCTGAGCGCCCGGCCCTTCACCGATAAACATCAACTCGGCATCAGCGGCGCCCTCACCGGGAACCGCTATTTTACGACCCCGGTGCAGTCCACAGTCGGTACATCGGGAGACCAGATGAGAGATTTCTTCCAAGCTATTCATCATATCCCCCATGCTCATTCGGCTGTTACGGCGCTTTCACCAACGAAGCAAGGGCAGAGAACCGGGGCAACTCACCGGGGTTGAATCCGGAAAGTCCCGAGAGCTCGGCGACGGTTACCGGCATTACCCAACCCGCCAAAGTTTACCATTACCGCCGCAAACCGCCTAGGCCAACCCGCTGCCAGTTCTCGGGCTCGAAACGGCGCGGTTCCGGCCACCCAACCGCTCTCCTCTATTAATAACCCGGAGCAAAACCAAGGCAAGCCGAACAACCCGACTGCCTGGCCGAACAGCCATACCGTAATTCTGCCGCTACCGGGAATAGAGAAATCCAGGGGATGGGGCGGTTACTCGTCGGCAACGCCATGCTCTTTCAGGTAGCTTATGGCATCTCCGACCGTTCGGATATTAGAGGCGTCATCGTCGGAAATCTCCACCTGATTATCGTCGGTGGAAAACTCCTCCTCAAAGGCCATTATCAGCTCTACCAAATCCAGGGAGTCGGCATTCAGATTATCGACGAACGAAGAGCTTTCCTCCACGTCGCTTTCCTCAACTCCCAGCTTATCTACTACGATGGACTTTACACGTTCATTAACGGTGGCCAAAAGGTCATCTCCCTTCAAACAGGGGTTTATCCGGATTAAGTTCACTGTTGGACATGTCGGCCATCACCGACCCAAGCACCCCATTCACAAATCGCGCCGAGCTCTCGCTGCCAAAGGCTTTGGCCAGTTCGACGGCTTCGTTTACCGCGGTCTTATCAGGGGTGTCGGAATAAAAGAGCAGTTCAAAAAGAGCTATGCGCAGAATGTTCCGGTCAACCGGCGACAGCAGATTAACCGGCCAGGCCGGGGCATAGCGGTGGATCAACTCATCCAGGTCCGAGTGCCTTTCCTGTACACCCCGCAACAGGGTTTGAGAAAAAGCCATCACGCTGGCTGCGTTCTTGGGATGCAGGGGATTTTCTTCAGCCAGCCACTCCAGAGAAGACTCCGCGGAGCCACCCCGAATATCACCGGCGAATCCGGCTTGAAGGGCCATCATCCGCGCCATCCGTCTGGGATCGTTAGTCAAAACCTTGGGCATAATTTTAAGTCGGCAGGGCGCTAAATATAGTGAATCCCGGAACTGTAGCTTAGATTCAGGGTTAGATACTCTGGGTAAGTTTCCGAATTGACCCCGGGTCCGACAAAGTAAACGACTCTACGTCCCGGTCAATCCGCTTGATAAGGCTGGACAGCACTCGGGCCGGACCAAACTCCACAAAATGGGAAGCGCCGGCCTCAACCATGTAATGAACCGATTTCTTCCACTGAACACAATGACAGAGACCGGTGATTAACTCTTTCCTTACTTGAGCCGCCGTGGTTACCGAAGCGGCAATAGAATTACAAACAATCGGCACTTCCGGGTCTCGCAATTTCACTTCGGCCAATGCTTCGGCTAGCCCTTCCTGAGCCTGGGCCATCAGGGAAGAATGGAAAGCGCCGCTTACTTGCAGGGGAACGGTCTTCTTGGCGCCTCTTGCCGTGGCTAAGTCCATTGATCGGGCTACGGCAATCTTTTCCCCGCTAATTACTATCTGGTCGTCGCTGTTTACGTTAGCCAGTTCCACGCCGGTCTCGGCGCAGATATGCTCCAAGGCGAACTCATCCAAGCCAATTATCGCCGCCATGCCACCCGGTCGAGCCTCGGACGCTTCGTGCATCAGGCGGCCACGTTCCCGCACCAGCCGGACACCGTCCCGGAAACTAACCGCGCCGGCAACTACCAGGGAAGTATATTCACCCAAGCTATGACCGGCAACCGACACCGGCCGAGGAGACTGGGAACCCAGAATTTCATTCCAGGCCTTCCAGCAAGCAATGCTGACCACCATAATGGCCGGCTGCGAGTTCATGGTGTCCTGGAGTTCCCGAGATGGCCCCTCGAAGATGATACGGGACAGGCGAAACCCCAAGCTGTCATCGGCTTCTTCAAAGACTTCCCGTGCCGCCCGGGACGTATGAAAAAGTTCCAGACCCATCCCCACACTCTGCGACCCCTGCCCCGGAAACACATACGAATAGCCTTTGGTGTCTTCAGTAATCGTAACTACCTCCATGTCCAACCTCAATTTGCCTGCGCCCTTAGAAAAGGTATCGGCATTTTAAGGTGATAGAACACCTACGCCCGGAGTAAGAGAATCAGACTAGGCCCCAACTCCAACTACTTGGCGTCCCCGATAATAGCCGCACTGCGGACAGGCGGTATGGGGGAACTTGGCGGTACGGCACCGCTGACAAAAGGATGGGTTTAGCGGCTTCAACTTGTACGAAGTCTGCCTCCGCCCTCTCCTGGCCCGGGTAACCTTCTTGTTAGGCACTGCGCCCATAGTAACTTTCCTTCCTAAATCTTGGATTCGTGCAGCAAGGCCGCCAAAGCATCCCACCGGGGATCCCGCGGTTCCTCGCCGCAGATACATTCTTCACTATTCAGGTTAGCCCCGCACTCTGGGCATAACCCACAGCAGTCAGTCCGACACAAGGGCTTTATCGGCTGCGCGGCAATCACGTATTGGCGCACAACTTCAGTTAAATCAAGGACATGGTTACTATCTATAATCGTTCCGTCAGTAGCCGAAGGGTCACCCGTTGTTCCTTCAGCGACCGATGGGAGATCTATCCTCTGGCCGGTCCTGACGTCCACCACTGGGAAGAACTCTTCCTCCAACTCTAACCGGCATGAATCTACAATCTCAACCAGGCATCGGCTACAGGTCATTGAGATCCAGGCATCCACGCTACCCCGCACCAATATCCCTTGATGGGTACGCAATAACTGGACCATGCCCTCAACTTCAACTCCAGCCAAATCCGCAACCACGATGCCACTTTGGCTCGTCGATTCCCGACTTAGTCCGTGGCTGCGAGTAGAGCCGGTTGGTTCCTTAAGTAGTTGCGCTACATTATATTGCATGAAATTGCACTGAAATCAGGAACAAGCCTTTGGGGGGCAATTTAGTCCTCCCCCTACAAAATGTCAAGTAAATAATAAGGTAGTGTTAACCGACTTATTCAGGGTTAGTTATCCAAGTTTTAGGTGGATTACGTCAAGGAGGCCATTAAGGAGGTCAATCGAATTCGGTAACGAAAACTTGGATTCGGCAACGGACTTCAGGGGATTGTAGCGGATGACGGGAAAACAAAGCAATAGCGTTGAAGACGGGTTTGGAGCAATACTCGGGTAACGAAATAGCGGGCGAGAATCCGGGAAGTCCGGGACCCGCCGGAATTGGCAATGCTAATGGCCCGCCGCCGCCCCGTGAACACCGCTGCGGATAAACTCCACAATATCGTACGTCGAGGCTCCGGGACCAAATACGGCAGTTACTCCCATATCGGCCAATGGCTGCCGGTCCTGCTCCGGGATAATCCCACCAAGGACTACCATAACATCGTCCATGCCCTGCTCCCGCAGCAAACCCATAATATCGGCAAGTATCTCCATGTGCGCTCCGGAAAGAATGCTCAGGCCCAGTACGGCGACATCCTCCTGAGAGGCGGCCTGGACAATCATCTGCGGACTCTGGCGTATTCCGGTATAAATTACCTCCATTCCAGCATCCCGCAACGCCCGGGCGATGACTTTTGCTCCACGGTCGTGGCCGTCCAAACCCGGTTTGGCAACCAGTACCCTTATTGGTCGGCCATCTTGAACCATTAAGAATCTTCCCCTAGCAAATGACTAACGAATAGTAGTGGACTAACGAATAGTAGTCGAGAAGAAGTCAGGTCATTCCCAAAAGACAAAGGCAACGCCGGAATCCCGACCATAACTCCTAAACGGGACCATTTTAACCTATTCCCGCTTCCTTGACACCCAATTACGAGCTACGTAAAATTAGTTTATCTCTAACCTGCCAGACTCGTAAGAGCTGCGGTCAACGGTCGATACAAGTCCCAGTAGCTCAGTGGATAGAGCGGCTGCCTTCTAAGCAGCGGGTCGCGGGTTCGAATCCTGCCTGGGACGCCACATTCTTGCAATGTAGCTACGAATCGGCCCGAACTTGGGCCGCAATACCGCCCCGACGGGCGGTTTTTTCTTGCCAAAACCCCATATCCGATACGCTGCCTTTTAGCAAGTCCCGGTTCCGTCTCTTCTTGCTTGCCTACCAGACAATTTTCGTGAAGGAGGCAAGTACCTACCATGGTGAGGCAAGTACCTACCATGGTAAAGAGGGGAAGCTAAAGTCCAACCACGCGGACGCGATGATTGTGGGTGTCGGCGATAAAGAGGTCGCCTTCCGCGTTAATGCCGCAGCCGTGAGAACGGTCCAACCCTGCCGCGACGGCGGGACCTCCGTCGCCGGCGCCGCCCTGGCGTCCCCCAGCAATGGTGGTAACGATACCGGTGAGGGCGTCAATTCGCCGGACCGCGCAATTTTCGGTGTCAACCACAATGATGTTGTCGTTGCGGTCACAGCGAATGGCCTTGGGCGCTCCCCAAGTTGCAGCCAGGGCAGGGCCGCCGTCGCCGGTGTAGCCGAACACCGAGTCGGCCCCGGCGATAGTGGTCAGCGTCCCGTCAGTGGAGATTTTGCGGACGCCATTTCCTTCCCTCTCGGCGACATAGACGTTTCCCAATCGGTCCATGCAAATCGCCCTGGGTCCCATAAGGGATGCTTCGGCAGCCGGTTTTCCGTCTCCGGAGCGGGACTTCTCTCCGGTTCCGGCAAAGGTTGTTATAATCCCGCTTGCCAGGTCCACCCGACGGATGCGCTGGTCCTGGATATCTGCGATCAGCAACCCGACCCGCCCGTCCAGGTACAAATCGTTGGGTTCTCGAAGCATCGCCTGGTTGCCCGGGCCGCCATCGCCGCCGTAGCCGAATTCTCCAGTGCCGGCGACGGTGGATATGACGCCGGTGCGACCGTCTACCTTCCTGACCGCCGGGTCAAATCGCTGAGAGAAGTACATATCACCGTTGGTGTCAATCGCCAGTCCATAGGGTTGGTTGATTTTGGCGCTCAGAGCGGGGCCGCCATCACCAGCATATCCCTCTTCTCCGGTCCCGGCCACCAAGGATACGATGCCCGTTTGGGCATCCACGCGGCGGATTCTATGGTGCCGTCCCATACAAACAATCATGTTCCCCTGGGGATCAAATTCGCAGGCGTAAGGGCTTTGAAAGGCGGAGTCCAACGCGGGCCCGCCGTCCCCATCCCAACCTTCTGACCCGTTTCCCAGAACCGTCTGTATGATGCCTTTCTCTGGGGCCATGGCTAGTCCTCCTGTCCTCAGAATGTGCCCGGACTCTTGGGGATACTCTGAATAAATCATTAAACGCCAGCGCCTTTACCCCATCGTTCCTGCGGAGGCAAGAACCTCAAGGCTTTGACGACAGCGGTTCCTGCCTTCGCAGGAACGACGGGTAGGGGTTGACACCCAAGTCACGGACTTGTTCAGGCGACTGCATCGAGGGCGACCGCCTCAATTGCAGATGCCCAGTTGACGAATATTTACCCGGTTGCAGTGCCGTCGTCAAACTGGACCAAAATACCATCGGGGTCGAACACATAGAAGGCATGAACCTTTCCATCAGCCCTGGTGTAGCTTTCCAGAGAACCGGCCAGCCAGCGTGGGGGTTGTTTGTGCCCGGAAAGGCCTGGGACATTGAGGCGTACGGCGGCCGAGTCATCCGTTACTCACGCCGGATAGACCCGTAGTCTATTCTGCCCAACCCATCGCGCGCAACCGGGACAGAACCGTTCCGCAACCCTCCAGCAGGCAATTCATGCCGCCAGGTCCGCATTATTACGCGCAAACCTATAATGGCGCGCCATGCCAACAACGCACTTGGCGTGTATCATGGGGGAGGACAGACGGAATGTTCGAGGGTAATCCCCGAGGGCAATTCCTGCCGCCCCTTTGAAATCTGGCGCAGATTGACCGCTAACTGGGCATTGTACCCGTACTCGAAACCCGGATGTCCCACCCGGATTTTAAATTAGGGTTACTCTGAATTAATCATTAAACGCCAGCGCCTTCACCCCGTCGTTCCTGCGAAGGCAGGAACCTAAAACGTTGTGGGCCGAGGTTCCTGCCTTCGCAGGAACGACGGGTAGGGATAAACACCCAGGTCACGGATTTATTCAGAGTTTCCCTAGTTGATTCGCCAGCAGAGGGTCGAGGATTTCAGGGATTCACGCCTTAGGAGAAACAACCCATGACAACTCCCGATGAACTAGCCCGGAAAGCTCAGAACTTTGGGGAGTATCTGCCAGCCCAAAGTCCCGTGCCAACCATTTCCCCGGATTACGCCCGCATTCAATCGCCGCTGATGTGGGGCGGAATCTGGCAGACGCCGGGCCTGGACCTGAAGCTGCGCAGCTTTGCCACTATCTCCGCCCAGTGCGTCAACGGGTGGGATTTTGGCCTGCAGCACCAGATCAGGGTTGGCCTCACCATGGGAATGACTCCGCGGCAAATCAAAGGGATATTCATTCAACTGTTGTTTTACGCCGGCATACCGGCCACGGTCTATGGGCTGCTGCAGTCCCAACAGGTGATCAACGAGCGCGAGGAATGGAAGGCCGCAGATGTTCCGGTAGAAGCGGATTGGCTGAACACGATCGAAGAAAAGCTACAGCGGGCCAGTGATATTCGCTGCCAACTTTGGGGGAACCAGGCCAACCAAGAGGTGAAGGAGTCGCTGGCCCAACGAATGACGCCGGAAGCCTCGGACATCGTGGACGGGTATAACTTCGGTGAAATATGGGCCAGAGATGATTTGTCGCCCAAAGAACGGATGGTGTGCGTCCTGGCCGCGCTGATGTCCCGCGGCCACTGGAAGCAGCTGAGACAATACATCCGTTACGCCCTCCACATGGGATTCGACCAGAAAGAAATTTGCGAAGTTTTTGCCCAGGCCGGATGGTACCGGGGTTGGCCCCACGTTGAAGATGCCCTTGAAGAGGCCCAGGCGGTTTTTGCTGAAGAAGGGTCCGAGTCCTAGTTGGACCGAACGCCGGTTGAAATCGTTTCCCGGTCAGACCGATGAGGAGAGTCTTTTCATGACCACCGTAACAGAGTTGCAGCAAAAATCGGCCAAGCTGAGAGAGTTTTTCGACCAGCACCTACCCTACGCCCGACCGACCCCGGTGTTGGCCGACTTTATAAGGGTACAGCATGAGCTGATGTGGGGCGGGGTCTGGTTGGCAGATGGACTGGACCTGCGACTCCGAAGTTTCGCCACCATTACCGCACAATGTGTCAATGGCTACGACTTCGGCGTGGAGCACCAGGTCCGGACGGGCCTGACCGTCGGAATCACTCCTCAACAGATCAAAGGGGTTTTCATTCAGCTCTTGTTCTACGCCGGTGTGCCCGCCACGGTCTTTGGCCTTCGCATCGCCCAAGAGGTGATCAACGAACGGGAAGAGTGGCAATCGCAGGATGTTCCTCTGGACACGGGATGGCTGGATTCCATCGACGCCATGCTGCAACGGGGCAAGTCCCTGCGCCTGGCCAACTGGGGCGACCAGGCCAACCAGGAAATCGAGAACTCCCTGGCCCAACAGCTAGTACCCGAAGCGGCCGACCTGGTGGACGGTTATCACTTCGGCGAAGTTTGGGCGCGGGCAGACCTGACAGCCAAGGAACGGATGGTGTGCATCCTGGCCGCCCTGATGTGCCGGGGGCACCTGAAGCAGCTCAAGCGTCACGTTGGGTATGCGCTGGACGCCGGGCTGGAGCCCAGGCAGATTTGCGAGGTATTCGCCCAGGCCGGTTGGTATCGAGGCTGGCCCGGTGTTGAAGACGCCTTGGAGCAGGCCAATGAGGTCTTCAAATCTCGGGGCGTCTGAGCCTTGAGTAGTGGGCTTTCGGTTAAAAGAGTTCTTGGCCCTAAAGAGCAAGGCCACCGATAACCAATCCAGTCACGGCAAACTCCAAAGACAAGCCCTGTAGATAGGAGAACAACCGATGAAACGCGCCGAAGAACTGGCCCAACAGGCGGCCAATCTCCACGCCTACATTGACCAATATGTGCCCCAGGGGCGGCTGACCGGAGCCTTGCCGGACATCAGCAAAGACTACGTCAAGCTACAGGAAGAGGTGATGTGGGGCGGAGTCTGGCAGGTCCCGGGGCTGGACGTTACGCTGCGAAGTCTGGCCACCATCTCGGCCCAGTGCTGTAACGGCTGGAGCTTTGGGCTGCAGCACCAGATCCGGGTTGGACTTACTTTGGGAATGTCGCCGCAAAAGGTCAAGGGGATTTTTCTGCAGCTAATATTTTATGCCGGGATACCGGCCACCGTTTCCGCCCTGACCCAGGCCCAACAGGTGATCAATGAGCAGCCCATCTGGCAGAACGAAGACCGGGAACCCTTGAAGGCCGAATGGATGGCTTCGGTGGAGGAGAAGTTGGAGCGAGGCCGCCAACTCCGCCGCAACAGTTGGGGTGGGCAAGCCGACATCGACCTGGAAAATACGCTGTCACAAGAGTTGGTTCCGGAGACGGCCGACCTGGTTGACGCCTACAACTACGGGGAAGTTTGGGCCCGCGGCGACCTGACTCCCAAAGAGCGCACGGTCTGCATCCTTTCGGCGCTGATGTGTCGGGGGCACATGAAGCAGCTGAAGGAACACATTGGATACGCGCTCAACCTGGGCATGAGCCAACGGGAGGTGTGCGAAGTCTTCTCCCAAGCCGGCTGGTATCGAGGTTGGCCCTATGTCGAAGAGGCCCTGGAGCAGGCCGACGCCGTGTTTCGGGAACGGGGCATTTAGCGTATCCAATTGATTCGGCCCCTGAGATTTGGGTAATCTCGCCGCCGCTTCGGGCAAAGGTTTTGTCCGCAGCTCTCAACCGGCCCAGCATATCAGTCTGTTGGCAGCCCCTTAGCCAACGTGATTTCCGAGTCGGTGGCGAAGTTCTATACCCGGAACTTGGGCATAACTTCCTTGGCGAAAAGCTCCATTGAGCGCAATACCCTGGAGTGCTCCATACTGCCGAAGGACATACTGGCGCCAAAGTACCCGATGCCGTGGTCGTCCCGTAACCTGGTGATTCGCTGCACACATTGCTCCGGCGTGCCGAAGTAAGCATTAGTCTCCAGTTCCGACTCATAACTGGCCGGTTCGACGGTGCGGGTCCGGCGCCAGTGGTCCAGGTCCATATTAATTTCATCGCCGTGGGTCAAGGTGCGCCGATAACCGCTCAGGTCCCGGACCCAATTCAAGGACTGCCGGGGGTATTCCCGGGCTGTCTGCTCGTCTTCCTCCAAGTACACGAATCGGAAGTAGGGCATTGCCTCCAGAGGCAGTTCCTTTCCGGCAGCGGCGCAGCGTTCAGTGTAAAGGGAAAACAGACCCAGATTATCGGCCTCAGGGGTGAAAAAGCTGGTCAGGATGGGCAGGTCTCGTGCGACGGCAACGTCCACGCTGGCCGGGGTGCGGGATACGGCCAGATACACCGGGGGATGGGGCTGTTGCACCGGCCGGGGGGCTATTGTAAGGTCTTTCACCTGGTAAAATTCTCCCTGAAAACTGAAATCGGACTGGGTCCACAGCCCCAGGATAATGTCCAGGGCCTCCTGGGTTCGCACGTCCCGGGTATCAAAGTCGATGTTGAAATTTCCGTACTCGTAGTCCGCCGAGCCGCGTCCAACTCCGAAGTCCAGCCTGCCATTGCTTAGCAGGTCCAACATGGCGCTCTCTTCAGCCAGGAAAATTGGATTGTGGAAAGGCAAGACGCTGACGCCCGCCCCGATGCGGATTTTCCTGGTACGCGCGGCAATGTGGCTGAGCAGCGGCATCAGGGAAGGACAGATGCCATACCTACTGGAATGGTGCTCCGCAATCCAGATCGAATCGAAGCCCAGTTCCTCGGCGTACTCAACTTGTTCCAGCATTTCACCGAAGATCCGGCTTTGGGCGCTGGTTTCCTGCTCGGTCCAGGAACCCAGCAAAAACAGGGCAAACTTCATAATGGAAAAGGGCCTCCTTTAAGCTGGCCTGGAAGGAATGCTATGGGTTTTGGGGATTGTCTGTTACTTTTCACGGTACTCGACCCGTCACTCCTGCAACCTTCGGAATGTGGATCCACCTTCGCGGCTCTGGGCACCGGGCCGCACGGGTAGGCTGAGTTTAACTTCCAGCGCCGTCTCAGGGCAACACTTGCCCTTGTCCGACTTGGCCGACTTGGCCGACTTGGCCGCCGTGGCCGCTGTGTACCCAAGACTCAGCCCGCTGCCACGGCTTGGGGTCCGCCGCTTCTATGCAGCAAGGGGGATAGCACGGTGGCCCCGATGGACAGGCCCAGCATCAGGATAAACGCTCCATCATAGCTGCCCGAATAATCGAAAATCAGCGCCCCCACCAGCGCCCCCAGTCCGCCGAACATTTGGTGCACCATCGAAATGGCGCCGCTTACGGTTCCGAGCCGGGCCGGGCCGAAAATCTCCCGCGAGAATATCACCGTCAGGGGAGCGGTCATCAGGAATGTGAACCCGTAGAGCAGCGAAAACACCAGGATTGCCGGGGTGTTTTGCGCCGCAATTATGAGCGCGAAAATCCCAATCCGCATTACGAAGCAAAGCGCCAGGGGACGTTGTGCGCCGAAGGTATCGGACAGCACGCCGGCGCACAGTACGCCGACCAGGCCCATCAAACCCATCAGGGCTAGAATGTTTCCCGCCAGCGCCGTGCCAATGCCCGAGTCCTGGGCAAAGGCGACGACGTGAGTAGCCATAAAGAAGTCCTGGAACCCGCACACGGCGTAGAGTAACACCAGCAGCCGGAACTGGCCCGACGCGACAATAGAGGGCGGCCCCAAGGGAACTGCAACGTGGGCCGCCTCAACTTCGGCCGCTCCGTCTGCCCGGACGTCAACCCGCGCAGAGTGGGCACCGGTTCCAGGCCAGGACTTGAGGGCGGCAAGAATCAATGGGACGGCGATGACTAAATTGGCTGCGCCCAACAGGCCGAAAGCGTTCCTCCATCCGGTGTTGGTCAGGAAAGCCGCCAGCGAGCCGATGATCACCAGCTGTCCGGTGGCGTTGCCCGACACTGCCACGCTGTTGGCGATTCCCCGTCGCCGCTCGAACCACCGGGTGATCATCACCCCCACAACGGGATTGCCCGTCGCGGCGTGCCCCATTGCGAACAGTCCGCCGTAGATCAGGAAGACCTGCCACGGCTGGTCCACTCGGCCCATCAGGGCCACGCCTGCCGCGACCGTCGTAGCCCCGATTGCCAGCACCCACCGCAGGCTGTACCGGTCCACCAGCTTTCCGGCCAGCGGAAGCGCCAGGGCCGAGGTAAACATAAAGAAAGTAACCGCGAACGAAAGAGTTGACCTGCTCCAACCAAGCTCGTCAGTCATCGGCTTGAGCATCAATCCCAAAGCGAACCGCGAGCCGCCGCCGAAGAACAGGATGGAAAACCCGGCAGCGAGTATTACCCAACCTGGGTTGAGTCGAGGCAAGGTTGTCTCCTCCATTTGCGAATGGCCGGACTGCCGCCGCCGCTAACGGGAAAGGCGGTCGCCGCACTCTAACACACCCACGATGGTGCAGGACGCGGCTCAGCATCCAATCCTGGGCAAGGCCATCTGGGCAATGGCATAATGCAGGCTCTCCCAGTAACTTCGTTCCGGCGAAAGCCGGAACCTCGGCCCCGAAGCATTGAGGTTCCGGCCTGCGCCGGAACGACGGGTTCCCCAAAACTGTAAAGCCATTGCCTACAGCGGTGGCATGGCAACGCGATTTAGGGTAAATTGATACCATCACGATGGGAAAGTCGAGAAATCTCCGTAGTCCCGAACCCCAGCGCCGGCGGAGGGCCAAACTTAAAGGAGGAGACCATGCCAGATACGATCAGGGAAGAGTACATCAGGAAAAATCCGCGCTCGGCAGAACTGTACCCCAGGTTCATGGAGCTGTTCCCTTCGGGCGGCGCGGGCCACGACGGTTACGTGGCATCCCCGTTCCCCATCACCATCGTCAACGGACAGGGGCCCCGCAAGTGGGACGTGGACGGCAATGAGTACATCGACTACGGGCTGGGCTCTGCTTCGTTGCTGTTGGGGCACGCCCATCCTGAGGTGGTAGAGGCGTTGACCCGCGCCGCTCCCGCTGGCTCACATTTTGGCGCGCCGGTGGAGTCCATGTTGGAGTGGGGCGAAAGGGTCTGCAACCTGATTCCCTGCGCCGACAAGGTGCGTTTTGTCGCATCCGGGGCGGAGGCCACCATGCTTTCCATGCGGGTCGCCCGGGCTTATACCGGCAAGGAAAAGATTATCCGGTGGGAGTCCCACTACCACGGCTGGCACGACTACGCAATGCCCGGCAACCTGCCACCCTTCGACGCTCCCGCATCCATCGGCATTCCTCAAGGAGCGGTGGACTCGGTCATCGTCCTGCCGCCGGACTTGAATGTGCTGGAAGCAACCCTGGCCAACAACAACGACATAGCCGGGGTAATAACCGAGGGGTCCGGCGCGTCCTATGGCACGGTGCCGCGGCAGGAGGGTTTCGTAGAAGGCGTACGGGAGCTGACCCGGAAGTACGGCGTCGTAATGATCCTGGACGAGGTCATTACCGGTTTCCGCTGGAGTCCCGGCGGGCTGCAAGAATGGCTCGGCATCGAGCCGGACCTTTGCACCCTGGCCAAAATCCTGACCGGCGGCCTTCCCGGCGGCGCGGTGGCGGGCCGGGACGAAGTAATGCAGGTGATGGTGCAGACCGGCGACCGGCAGCACGACCGCTACGAGCGGGTGCTGCACGGCGGCACCTTCAACGCCAACCCTTATTGCGCCGCCACCGGTAACGCGGCCTTGCGAATCGCCGCCACCGGGGAGATGCAGGCGCAAGCAGACCGCATGGCCGAACGACTGAGGGTGGGTCTGCGCCGCATCGTGGACCGCCACGAGATAGCAGCCGCCGTTTACGGAGAGTCCTCCACCTTCCACATCTACTTCGGAGGGCGGTCTGTCGAGGACCTGGACGCCAACACCCTCAAGAACGCGCCCCCGGATGTCCAGACGGCCTTCCGACAGGCGCTACAGGTAAGGGGCGTTGACCTGATGTCCCGCACCAGCGGCGTCCTCTCCGGCGTACACACCGAGGCCGACATCGACGCCAGCCTGGAAGCCTTCGACGGGGCAATCAAGGCGATGATCGACGAGAGGATATTGGGCTAATTTGCCAGGGAGCAATTGCGACAAATCTCAAAGTCATACCAGGGTTACGGCTCTAAAGGAGTACAAAATGGCAGAATTGCTGGGGATAGGATGTTCCCATGGCCCGATCATTCTGACGCCACCGGAGGTGTGGGCCAAAGGTAGAGAGCGGATATATGCCCGTGTACCGGACTACGAGCCTCCCGCGCAGTTGCTTGAAGAGTTGGGAGATGACAACGGACTGAGCCAGGACATCAGCGACCATCAGCAGGTCGTCGAGTCGTTTAAAGTGCTTCGGGACCGTCTTCATGAATGGGAGCCGGATGTCCTGATGGTAATCGGCGACGATCAGGCAGAAAACTTCCTGCAGGACAACCTGCCTCCTTTCTGCCTGTACACCGGCGCCGAAGTCGACGGCTATCCCTTTCAGCGCCCCGCGGCCCGGAACAATTTATGGGACGCCGCCCCGGAGACGAAGTTCACCTTCCAGTGCCCCAAGGAGTTTGCCCGGGGGCTACGCAACTACCTGATTCGGGACGGGTTCGATATGTCCTCTTCCAGCGCTCTCAAGGGATGGGACTGGGGCCTGGCCCACGCCATCATCAACCCGTTGGTGTATCTGGACCCCGAAGGCAGATTCCCCCTGCTGCCCCTGTTCGTCAACTGCTACGGCGAAGAGGCCGGACCCGATTACCCGCCGCGGCCCACGCCGAAACGGTGCTACGAACTAGGGCAGGGCATCCGCAGGTTCCTGGACACCCGGGACGAACGGGTCGCCGTGGTAGCCTCTTCCAGTTGGTCGCACAGTTTCCTGGCCCACAAGTTCCAGTGCCGGTCAATAGACATCGAGACCGACCGGCGCTACCTGGAAATGCTGCGCAGGGGCCAGGGAAGCAAGCTGGCGGAACTTACTCCGGAAGAGATCCAGGAATCGGGCGACCACGAAATCCTGAACTGGATCATCGCTCTGGGGGTACTGGGCGACGTTCCAGCGGAAATCGTCGATGTGCGTGAGTCCCACACTCAACTGGCGTACCGTGTAGCTGCGATCTGGAGCTGATCGCAGCTGCCCAGCCACTCTATTGCCCCCAGTTTGCCGCACCGGATGCCCTCGCCGGTGCGGCGCTAGAGTACTGAAGCGTCCCCAAAGGAAGGAAGCGGTGGACGCGATATTCTAAATTCTGTCCCGCACCGTGACGGGGACAACCGTGCCTGGCGCAGGTCGGCGGATTTCGTCAACAGAACCGGTCGGAGGTTTGGTATGGCAACCATAAACTCGGTGTTGGGGCCATTGGATACGGCGGACCTGGGGTTCACTTTGCCCCATGAACACCTGATAGATTCATCCGCCGGCATCCGTGCTGCATACTACGAACTGGAATTTCGCGACCAGGCCCTGGACCTGGCTCTGGAGTCCTTTACCGAAGCCAAGGACGGCGGCGTCGATACCGTCGTCGAAGTTTCTCCCTTGGACCTGGGGCGGGACGTGGTCCTTATGAAAGAGGTTTCGGAGCGAACGGGGGTGCAGTTCATTTGCTGCACCGGCTGTTGGCTGGACGTTCCACGGAGCTTTTGGGGTCGGGACAAGGATTTCATCGCAGACCTCTGGGTGCGGGAAATTGAACAGGGGATTGAGGGGTCGGGAATCAAGGCCGGCATCATTAAGGTCGCTACCAGTGACCCGATTACTGAGCAGGAAGAGTTGATGCTGCGGGCCTCGGCCCGGACCCACCTGCGCACCGGCGTTCCCATCACAACCCACACGCCCGCCGAATCACGGATAGGCGAAATGCAGGTGCGAATCCTTAAAGAGGAAGGAGTTGAGCCCCGTCACATATACGTGGGACATATCAACAACACTCTCGACCCGGATTATCACCGGGAATTGGCTCGGCTGGGGGTCTGGCTGGGCTGGGACATAAATAATCCTTTCGGCCGCCCCAACCTGCCTCCGTGGCAGCAGAGGACCGACTATCTGAAAGAGCGGCTGGACGAAGGCCTGGCTTCCAGCATGATGCTTTCCCACGACTGGAACATTGTACTGTCCCGCATCGGCTCGCCGGGGATGCCGAGCCGGGATCAGAACCCCGACGGCTACCTCTGGCTCAGCCGCGCCGTCATCCCCAGGCTGATGGAGTCCGGGGTGCCGGAAACCGTTATCGACCGGATGATGGTTGAAAACCCCAGGAGGTACTTTGAGGGCGTGCGCCCGTCAGACTGACCTACTGCGCCAACCCCTTCACCGCTTGGGCCAGTTGGTCCACCTCGTCTTCGGTGTTGAAGAAGTGGAAGGACGCCCGAATTCCCGGGGGATAAGCCACCTGCCGCACCACGATGCGATGGTCGTTCCACAGGCGTTCCACCGCCGCCGGAGGCTCCCAGCCGGAAAGGGCAAAGGACACCAGGCCGGAGGACAATTCCGGTTCCATGGGGGAATACACCTGGACTGCCGGGAGGTCCGAAAGCTGCCGCTTTAATCGTGCGGCCAATTGACGGTTGCGCTCCTCTATTTCCCTGACACCAACCTCCTCGACGAATTGGACGGCTTCCAGGAAGGCGGCTTGCAGGGGTACGCTGCTCGATCCACCGTGGAACTTCTCCATGTCGGCGGCAGCGAGTTGGACGTTGTCATAGTCCACTGGATGCACCACGGCCCGGCCGCCGGAGTGGGCCGGGTATATCCGTTCAATAAGTTCCCGGCGGATGTACAAAGCCCCCACTCCCTCGTAGCCCAGTACCCACTTTTGGCCGGGGATGGAGTAGAAGTCGAACTCCTCCGCCGCCATATCCAGGTGAATGTGCCCGCCCGTCTGAGCGCCGTCCAGCATAATTTGCGCGCCCCGGTCATGGGCCAACCGGGCAAGCTCGGCGGCGGGCATACGCAGCCCGGTAGAGAACTCGACGTGGCTAACGAAGAGCAGGCGGGTTCGGGATGTAAAAGCTGCCTCAAACTTCCCGAGAATGGTTTCCCGAGAGTCGTGGGGGTCCAGGTCCACCACCCGTACCTTGACGCCGTGCCGCTTTCCGGTGACCAGGCTGGTGACGAGGACCGAACCGTGCTCCAGGTTGCAGGTTATGATTTCATCCCCCTCCTGCCAGTCCAGCCCGCTTAGCACGATGTTCAGGCCCTCGGTGGTGTTGCGAGTAACCATTACCTCTTCAGGGTCGGCGTTGAACAGCCGGGCCGCGGCCTGGCGAGCCTGGGCCTGAACCTCGCGCCCGCTCTCCTGAACCGGAGGCGTGGTGGGGCCCTCGTTCAGCTCCAGGTCAATGCGATCCTTCAGCGCCTGGGCCACCCGGTGCGGCGGCGGCCCGGACCATCCGGTATTCAGGTAAGTCAGGTTAGCCAGTACCGGAATTTCGTCCCTCAGCATTTGTACGTCCACGGTGGTACCCTCCGTCGTTTTGTGGCCTATTATACGCCGTCCGGGTTTTCTGAACTCCTGGCTGAAGCGCTACAACCGGTAGCGACCCCATTCTGGCCGGACTGGTACGGGAAGACCCCTTGGAAAACCTTCCAGGCGAGCAGACCGCTAGCCCTGGAGAAAAACCTAAGCCGAGGAAGTGGCCCGCAGTCGAACATCAAGAGTTGATCGCCGAGTTTGAGCACGTAGGAGCTTCCGAAGCGGGTGGGCGTAGGCGTGGGCGTTCCGGCGCCCAGGGTGTAAATTTTCGCCATATTTTGTCCTCATCGGCCTGTTTGATTCAGGAATGGCGCCCAGCGTACCATTGGGGGGCCCGCAAGTGGTGACGGGCAGGGTTTTTGAGGACTTCCTGCTGGGCCAATCAACCAGAGGTAGTATGCAATGGGAGCAGGTCTGTCTGATCCCCTTGCAGAAGTATTAGTTTTGGCGGTAGTGGAAAAAAGTGATGGTATTCGAGACCTGCTAAGGGGAGCGGAATTCTTACACGACGGAACTGGCTACAACTCTAGAGCTTTCGCCAGTTTTTCCAAGGTCAAGTCAATGTTGTGGGCTGAACGGCGGGCCAGCACAAAAAGACGTGCCAATTGCCGGTCTTGTTCTGCCGTTGTATCTCGGTTACCGAGGGAATCAACGACCTCTCCCGATTCATCAAGTATGTCGAGACGGTAAGTGGTGGTGCCAAAGATTTCTTCTTCAATAATCACGATTGAGATAGCATCCACAGAGGTCACAAATCGATCACTTTGAACGGCCCGGCTCCATTTCAGTTTGCCTTCATCAGTTCGCTGAATTAATCCTGCTAGGATTTGAACCAACCCGATCATTTCGCCTCCCCTTGCGAATCGCCAAAGCCAATATAGCTTGCCAATTCTTCCAAATCACTTTGAATATCATTCAAACTTCGATTTAATCGGGATTGTTCGCGCTCGGAGATTCCATTGCTGCCGCGCCCGCGAACCAAGTTTTCCATTCCAGTAACGATTGTTCTTGCCGTCGCCAGTTTCTCGCGAACTTCGCTCTGGTTTTCAGGGCAACGAACAATTACGTCCGAGAGCATCTCTCTCAACGTTTGGTAATGCTCTGTAGACGCCTCCCACCGGAGATTGTCGTGCAACGTCTTGATGCTCTTTATCAGCCCAATGGCGCGCTGCAAGTCTACTGCCTGCAAGTGGCGGGCTATTTGGTCTCTGGTTTCGTTCGCCGCTTTTTCCGCTTCCTCTGAAGCAGATCTTGCACCATGCGCTCCCTTGATAGCCCAATATAAACCACCCAATGAGATGATTATTCCAATTACTGTGGCTACACCACCCTAGTTGGCCGACAAAAACCCCATCATATAGTGCGATTATATCCCTTAACGAAGGCGTTTGCGATGCGGGGAAATCGGACAACTGTTGATATAGCAATCGGACAGGTTCCAGTTGTCCTCGAAGGCGTCAGCTACCCAATCCAAGGGTGAGGTGCAGTTGCTTGACGCTGAAGCTTTCGAGAATAATGGTTCGTCAAGCCAGATCCGACCTTCCGTCCCCGAACGTTTCTGGAGGAGCATCGGAGAATATGCGTGTGGATTATGGGGAGATTCTGGTGGGTCTGCGGTGCAAAGTCAAGGTTATGCAGAACCTAGCAGGGAACCCCCCACTTCTTTGGTTCCATACACATCCGGTCAATCATTGCTCCCCGGCATCGCTCTCAGGAGCCAACTCCAGCAGGCGCATACCCCGGTCCACCTGCTGCCCCGGAACTACCGACACCCTTCGCACGACGCCATTGCTTGGGGCCGTAATTACCAACTCCATTTTCATGGACTCTATTACCACGACGGTCTGGTTTCGCTCCACCCGGTCCCCCTCGCCGACCAGTACTTCCAACACTGCGCCGGGCATGGGAGCCAAGATATCTCCAGGCATTTGGGTGGCGGCAGCGTTACCCCGCCGCCGGCTCTCCGCCCGCTGGAACACGAACAGGTCGCCGGCCAACCACAGATGCAACTCAGGGCCGACCCAGGCCCAGGCAAATGGGTAAGTCCGGCCCGATTCGGTCCGGCATAACCCTTCCCCGGTCTGCCGGGACTCAATGCTGACTGTAATGGCGGGTTTAATGCCCGCCCGTTCCTCTCCCTCCAATTCGAAGGTGAAATAGCCTTCTCGTTCTTCTATACGGTAGCGATAGGCTTCTCCCGTCTCCGGGTACACTTCCCGCATCTCACCCTGGCTCTGGGTCACGGCAGCCTCTGCTGCCCGGCAGACTGCCAAGGGTTAACGCTATCCCGGCTATCGCTCTCGAGCGCCGGGGACGCCGGGCCAACCGGCTGACGCGACACCCACGCCGCCAGCGCCCGTACCATCATGCGGGATTCGCCTGCAATGGCCGGGCTGGTAACCGCCGGATTCCACTCCAGGAAGCCGGTATCGTATTCGCCACTCTGAAACTGGGGATGCTCCACCACCGCCCGCAGGAGGGGGATGTTGGTCACCACGCCCAGGACCAGGAACTGAGACAAGGCCACCTCCAACCGGCGCAGGCTCAGGTCGCGCCGCGGCGCCCAGGCTATCAGCTTCGCCAGCATGGGGTCGTAGTAGATGGACACCTCCTGGTCCTGAACCACGCCGCTGTCCAGTCGCAGCCCAAGGCCGCTGGGGGGCCGCCAGCGAAGCAGCTTGCCGGCAGAGGGGACAAAGTCGCGGTAAGGGTCTTCGGCGTAGATGCGGCACTCTATGGCGTGGCCTCGGGGCTGGATGTCCTCCTGTTGCAGCGTCAGAGGTTCCCCACTGGCGATGCGCACCTGCCATTCCACCAGGTCCAACCCCAGGACGGCCTCGGTGACCGGGTGCTCGACCTGGAGCCGGGCATTCACCTCCAGGAAGTAGAACTCACCGCTCTGCGAGTCCAGCAGGAACTCTACAGTACCGGCGTTGACGTATCCGGCCTCCTTTGCCACAGCTATGGCGCCGTCGCCCATGCGCTGGCGCAACTCTGGCGTCAGGGCTGGGGAGGGAGTCTCTTCAATAATCTTTTGGTGGCGGCGCTGGATGCTGCATTCCCTTTCTCCGAGGTGGATAGTATGCCCGAACCCGTCGGCCAGCACCTGCACCTCCACGTGGCGGGGGTTGGCAATGTAACGCTCCAGAAACACCCGGCCGTCGCCGAAGGCAGCCCGGGCCTCCCGGCTGGCAGAATCCATATTCCCTTCCAACTCGCGCCGCCGGTTGACCAGGCGCATACCCCGACCACCTCCTCCGGCGACAGCTTTGACCAGCAGAGGGAACCCCCACCGTTCCACGAACTTCCCGGCTACGGCATCCTGCGGAAGGCACACGGGAGTACTGGGGACGACCGGAACCCCGGCGCGCCGGGCAATGTCCTTGGAATGCACCTTGTCTCCCAAGGCCTCCATGCTTTCCGCAGTTGGCCCAATGAAGGTTAACTCGGCTTCCCGGCAGGCTCGCGCGAACTCCGGATTCTCCGACAGAAAGCCGTAACCCGGGTGTATTGCCTCGGCCCCGCAGGCCCGGGCAGCTTGCACCATCTTGGGGATGTTCAGGTAGGTCTCTTCAGCGGTATTGCCCGGCAGGGCCACAGAGTGTTCGGCCGTGTTCACGTGGGGAGCGCCGGCGTCCGGGTCGGAATAGACCGCGACCGGAGCAATCCCCATCGCGCGGAGAGTCTGGTTAATCCGGACCGCGATTTCGCCTCGATTGGCTACCAGAACTTTGGAGAACATCAGCAAACATCCGGCGCGGGATTTTGTGGTTGTGGCAAGAAAGGGCCGGGCTTCACATTCGGAAGATGCCCCGCTTCGGCTCCGGAAATGGGGCATTAATCGAAGCGGCGATTCCCAGGCCTACCACAGTCCGAGTGTCCACCGGGTCAATGATGCCGTCGTCCCACAGGCGGGCGGTGCTGTAGTAGGGATCGCTCTCCACCTCGTACTTTTCCAGAATGGGCCGTTGCAGGGCGTCCCGCTCCGCTTGCTCCAGGGTCCGGCCCTGCCGTTCCAGTTGTTGCAGCCTTACGGTGAGCAAGACCTCCGAGGCCTGCTGCCCGCCCATCACCGAAATGCGGGCGTTGGGCCAAGTCCACAGGAAACGGGGTTGGTAGGCCCGCCCGCACATGCCGTAATTTCCCGCCCCAAAGGAACTACCGATGATTACGGTGAACTTGGGAACCGCGGCGTTGGAAACAGCCATGACCATTTTGGCCCCGTCCTTGGCAATACCCCCGGCCTCGTACTGGCGGCCCACCATGAAGCCGGTGATGTTTTGAAGGAAAAGCAGGGGTATTCCTCGCTGGCTGCACAACTCTATAAAGTGGGTTCCCTTCAGCGCGCTCTCGGAAAAAAGCACTCCGTTGTTGGCGACCACTCCGACCGGATACCCCCAGATGCGCGAAAAGCCGCAGACCAGCGTTTCTCCGTACAGGGCTTTGAACTCGTGGAACCGGCTCCCATCTACGATGCGCGCAATTACCTCACGGACATCGTATTGCCGCCGGTTGTCCGGGGACACTATGCCGTAGAGTTCCCCGGGGTCGCGGGCCGGCGGCTCCGGTATGGAGACCTGGAAGGGAGGATCACGCCGTCGTACGAAGTTTTCGACGATGTCCCGGGTGATGGTCAGGGCATCCTCATCGTCGGCAGCCTGATGGTCGGCCACTCCGGAAATCCGAGTATGCACCTCGGCGCCGCCCAGCGTTTCCGGGTCCACGTCCTCCCCGGTGGCGGCCCGTACCAGCGGCGGGCCGCCGAGAAAGATAGTGCCCTGCTGCCGCACCATCACCACCTCGTCGCTCATGGCCGGGATATACGCGCCCCCCGCGGTGCACGACCCCATAACCACCGCCACTTGGGGAATGCCCAGGGCCGACATCTGGGCCTGGTTGTAGAAGATTCGCCCGAAGTGGTCTCGGTCGGGAAATACCTCCGCCTGCAATGGCAAAAAGGCTCCCCCGGAATCCACCAGATAAATGCAAGGCAAGTGGTTTTCCAGGGCAATTTCCTGGGCGCGCAGGTGCTTCTTGACGGTAATCGGATAGTAGGCGCCGCCCTTGACCGTGGCGTCATTGGCTACCACCACCACCGCTTTCCCATGTACCACGCCGATGCCGGTCACGATCCCGGCAGACGCTTGCTCGCCGTCGTACATATCCCAGGCGGCCAGGGGACTCAGCTCAAGGAAGGGAGTGTTGGCGTCCACCAGCGCCTCAATCCTCTCCCGGGCCAGCAGCTTGCCTCGGCTGCGGTGCAGTTCCACGGCCTGCTGCCCGCCGCCGACCCGAACCCGGCTCAAGCGCTCTTTCAGGTCCCGCACCAGCATTTCCATACGGGCCTGGTTGTCCAGAAAATTCCCTTCGGCGGTTCGCAAGTCGGAACCGATTACTTGCATACTATCCCCTTGGCAGCGTCCTCTGGGTCTGGCCCGCCAACTCCCAGGCACCATTATATGCTTCTACAATAATCCTGTCAGATACCGGCGGCTTTATTCTTCAGGGCAATCGCGTTTAGGACATTTCTAAAAACGTGACCCGCAGACCGCATTGAAGGGCCGCTATCCGACCCAAGATATTCAGATATTGCATGGCAGTGGATGATGGTGGGAAATTGCGAGACGGCAGCGACGACATGGCAGATTCCGGATCATCTAAGGAAGCAGATTTACCCGGTAATTTTGGAAATGTACCCTCTCAAAGCCACTGTGCTCCCGTTCAGACCCAACCGTAGCGGCATACCATCGGCATCTACTGCGGGAATCCACCGCGGGAATCCACCGTCAGATCCAGTTTGCTGGTCAGCCCACTTTAGTGCGGACCGTCGTTTGGTTGCCCCAACGCGGCCAAGCGCCCTGGGTGGATGCACCTTGAAATAGTACGACTAAAGGTTCTGCACCAAGTTGTCCGGCGCCCGGCACAGGACAGCCACCATCTCCTCGTCGTAGGGATTCTCCTCGATGTGCGGGGTATGCGCCGGCACGAAGAGGAAGTCGCCAGGCCCGGCCTCAATCCATTCCTCGAAATTCTCGCCGAACAACACCCGCACATGCCCCTGAAGCACGTAGGCTGCGGTTTCTGCCTCCAGGTGAGTGTGCGGTGGACCCTTTTCGCGGGGCGCTGCCGTTACCTTGCCCATCCAGATCTTAGCGGTGTCGCCCTTTCCGGGCATGACGGCTGGCTGACGCACCATCCCGGGCGTCTGAGCAGTTTCCGTGGCGTCGCCCACTGTTTGTACCACGTAGGGCTTGAGGCTAGTCTGCTGTTCCTTCGCCTGCATAGTCTTTCCTCCTTGCTTCGTTTTGCCGAAACCGATATGGCTGAGCGGCATGGATCTCCCGCTGACCGTTGTTGCCATACTGGAAATAAGCACTCCGCCATTCATGATACAGACTCGTGCGGTTTAGCGCCTAAACGTTGTCCTCTGGATTGCCATAAGCATTACGCGGAGGTCTCGAGACCGCAAAGCCTTCCGAGTAAAAGCCTTCCGAGTAGAAGATGGAGGGCTTTTGAGGCAACGCGGTCCACCGGGAGTCGGAGATTCGGCGCCGGCCATGGCCAGCCAGGTCCTCGGACTCTTGCGTGGGAAGCGCCCGGTTTGTGGCCCGCGACCGGGAACCTGGAGAGTTATCAGATGTCATCCATGTTCTTGGCCGGCCTGTCGCCTAAGGGCAATTGTCACGCATCTTACTACGTCGGTCAAGCCCGCTCTCCAGCCTGAAACCGGGGGTGGTACTAAACAGAATAATCTCTTACCAAGTTCCCGGGGTTTGGTCGGAAAACCATTGGTTACTGTCAGCCCTTTACTCAGCCCCATACTAGGTAGCCTTGGTAATTCGCGGTTAGCAATTGTCGATTCTTCCAAGGGGAATCGGGCATCGAAATCAAAAAACGCCCCTGCCGCGGCAGCGCCAACCTTGCTCCGGATGCCACTTCCAACTTGCTGTCCCGGAGCGCCCTCGACCCGGAGTCGGTGGACCGGGTCGAGGCAGCGGAAGTCCGGTTCCGCCTGGACTTGCTGGAGGCGGCGGAACCGACCAGGGGTTTGGCAGCCTCGCTCCGGGGCTAAAGGTCTTGAACGGCGCCTAACATAGCCGGAACCAATTTCCAATACTGGCCCGAGGCGTGTCTGAAAACTCAATCGGCATAGTGTCGGCTTAATGACCGGGGACCGGTTTCCGCGCCGGCCCCGGATCACGCTTCATACGCCCGGCAGCAGCTTCACGCGCCGGTGAAAATCTCGTTGGCAATGTCCATCGCACCCCGGGCGAAGGCTATTCCGGCGTATAGCGTCATGTGGCCGAACACCTCAATGACCTGGTCCTGGGTCAACCCGATATTCAGCGCGCCACGGACATGACTCTTCAGGGGACCTTCGCGGCCCAAAGCCGCCAGGCACGTCATGGTGCAGATGCAACGGCTAGTCAGATCAAGCCCCGGTCGGGTCCAGGTCGCTCCCCAGTAGTATTCTCCGGTAGTACGACCCAGCTCCTTCTCAGCTTCCGTTGGCGGAGCGGGCCGCGCTGCGGGGGTAATTCCCATGTAGCTGCGCCGGAACTCCTCGCCCCGCTGGAACAAGCTGTCAGGATCTTCACTGCCATCGTGGATGCGGGCCGGCGTGAAGTCTATCCCTCGCTCCTCAAATACCTCTTTGCACCGCGTCAGCGCCTGGATGCCGGCCGGCGCCCCACTGTACCAAGTATCGTGAATGATCAACTCCACGACCTGCTCTGGCGTTAATCCTAGGTTCAGCGCGTTGCCCAGGTGCCGCTTCAGCTGCACTTCGCGATTCATGACTATCAGGCACGACAGAGTGATCATCTCTCGCTGCACCGGCGTCAGCGCCGGCCGCTTCCAGATGGTGCCGAACAGCGCCTCGCCAAGGATCCTTTCCAGGTCCGGCGCGATGTCCCATGCCCCCGGAGACGACCCGCCGGTGATTTGCCCGCCGCCAAACATTCTCCGCGTTTCCTGACCGCGTTCGTAGCGGTCGTCCAGTTCACCCATAACATGCCTCCATGGTGTGCGCGCTCGTATTCCAAACGCCGACAGTGTACGGCGGCATCCCCGCAGGCGCAACGGTTCCGCCCGGTCCAGCTGATCATCCAACCGTCCCTCCAGCGGCCCGATGAACAATTCCAACAAATTTGCCGCCGATTGGGCTTGCCACCGCCCCTCCCCATGCCGCACCGTAGAGAAGCCCCCCTTTCATAAGTCGGTGACCTGGGTGTTTATCCCCACCCGTCGTTCCTGCGCAGGCAGAAACCTCTATCCACAGCGTTTCAGGTTCCTGCTTTCGCAGGAACGACAGGGTGCAGGCGTTGGCGTTTAACGACTTATTCAGAGTATCCCTAGACCAAAGTGCTGGAGATGAGCGACACTCCACTACCGTCCGACCCCGAAGATGTGAGCGGCTTCTCTGACCGCACCCTCGGAGACTCGATCCTCTGCACCGCCGGGTAGAATGGAGGGTGGAGTCCCTGGCCTGGGATACCAGCAGTCGACGCGGGGCAGCGGGTAATTAGGCAGAATGGAGACTTTGCTCTGGATGGCCGTCCCAGGATCATTGATCGTTGCGGATCGTTGCGGGGCTGCTGGTGGGATTCCTGAGACGTTCCGTGTGGCTCGGGGGTGGACTCGCGCTATTGGGCATCGCCCTGGCTGCATGGTATCCATTGGGTACCGCCTGGCTGCGTGGTTTCTATTGGTCGCCCCCGTCTTCCCTGGTGCGAAAATCCAGGCAGTTCCGCCTTTACATCCGTGGTCGCTCCTGACAGGCCCGGTCCGTCCCAAACGGAAAACCCCCACATCGGCTGCGGCCATGCGGGAATATCCTCCTGCATTGCAAAACCCCCAGGGCAATCACATTTGGAGGGGCGGGATTGAAAGGTTGAAAGGGTTGATGGGCAATGGATAATAAGGGAACCAGGGGAATGCAGCATTGAAGTGTAAGGAGGTAGGGTTAATGGGAATGCTGGTCAGTGAGTTCGTGATCCGGTCCGGTGTAGACTGTTTGGGGGTAGCATGACAAAGGTACTGGTCGTGGTTTTCGACGGGCTTCAACCGGCACAGGTCACCGAAGGGCTGATGCCCAACCTGGCCGCCTTCGCCGCCTCGGGGGTGACTTTCGCCAACCACCATTCCGTGTACCCGACCGTGACCCGCGCCAACGCCTCCAGCATGGTCACGGGGCGCAACCCCGGCGGCCACGGACTGTCGGCCAACACTCTGCTGGTGCGCGATTACGACCCGAACCAGGCCATCCCCGCAATGGAGCCGCACCTTGACCGCGTGGCCCGAAAGACCGGGCGAGTCCTGCTGTCCCAGACCCTGGCCGAGGCGCTTTCCCAACACGACCAGGAATACGTGGCCATCGGCGTCGGTACCAGCGGCAACGCCTACCTGCACAACCCCACTGCCGAAGTATGCGGCGGCGCCACAATCCACCCGGACTTTACCCTTCCCCGCGCCTTGTACGCAGACATCACTGCCCGCTTCGGCCCCTGGCCTGATGAAGGCCGTCCCAACACGGCCCGCATGGCCCACGCCGTGCGCATCCTTACCGAGTATATACTGCCGGAGCGGAACCCGTCAGTTGCTCTCATCTGGTCCTCGGAGCCGGACAAGTCCCAGCACGACGCCGGCGTTGGGTCGGAACTTTCCAACGCCGCTGTGGGCGAGGCCGACGCTCAGTTCGGCAATATCCTGCGCTGGCTCTCCCAGACCGGAAGGGCTGAAGAGACCAACGTGATGGTGGTTTCGGACCATGGCTACTCTACCATTGGTCAGGTAGTGAACGTTCAGGCATTGGCTCGGGAGGCCGGTTTCCCTCCCGGCGGCGAACCGGGTGGTGTCGTGGTGGCTAACAACGGCGGCGCCGTCTTGTTCTACTCCAGCCCCTGGGACCGGGATACCGCGGTGCGGCTGGCACGGTGGCTGATGGCCCAACCCTGGTGCGGGAATGTGACCGTTGGAAGGAGAGTGGGCCGGGTCGAGGGTACGCTGCCGGCGTCCCTGGTAGGAAACGAAGGCGAGCGCGCCCCCGACGTTACCATGTCCTTCCGCTGGCGCTCCGAGGCCAACGACGCCGGATACTCCGGGACGATTTACTCTTCGGGCGGAACTCCCGGACAGGGCCAGCACGGGTCGATGGGCCGGTCGGAACTGCGCAACATCCTGTTCGCCCGTGGCCCCGGTTTCAAGGACGGTTTGAAGGTGGACGCTCCCTCCGGCAATATCGACCTGATGCCGACCATCCTGAGAGTACTCGGTCTGCCCTCCGTCGATGATATGGAAGGCCGGGCCCTGTTGGAGGCGATGGCCGGTGGCCCCGACCCCGCAGACGTGGACTGGTCTTCGGACTTCTACGGCGCCCAATGCCTGGCCGGGGACAGGATATACCGTCAGCAGATAAGGCTGTCCCGAGTCGGCGATTCCGTGTATGTAGATGAAGGCACCAGCAGCCTGGGTCTCAGGTAGGAAACTGCGTTGACTGTCTGTTTGTTGGGGAAATACCGTCCGTTGTTCACGCATTGATGTGATTCTACCCGGCGAAGCCTTCGCCGCCTGGTGAAAATACCGGAGCCTCCCCGCCAGACCGGCGCCGTCGGCCAGCTACTTGTCCGAACTGGCAAGTGGGGGTTAGCCCAGCTTGCTCCTGCGGAACCTCCTGGCGGCGCAGACGGCGCAAACCGCCCTGGCGGCGTCCCTACCGTTCTTCCGGGCCACCGGCTCCACCGAGCAAATCCGCCTCTTGCTAAAGCTCTAATAATCGCAGCCGTGGATCAGTCGGTCTCCGGTAGGGCAATTGGGTCTTAATCGTAATATGTCATCCTGAGCCAGGCGAAAGGTCTAAAGTCGCGCCCACTACCTCTAAGGGAGTTGCGGAATCCCAACGACCTATTGGGCCGACATATCAGATTCTTCGGTTACGCTCCGGGTGACATTGGTTTAGGGCGAAATTGCCCTACGATTTTCGGTGAAAGCTACTCTCCGGGGACCAATTTTTGGTATAGTTCATACCACACTCCAAAGGAGAGAGCGGAATGGTTAATTCGACGCAGCACAAGGATGCCAACGGGGCCGGGCCGGTTGGCGATATCGAACAGTCGGACGCAATTATTATCGGCGCCGGAGTTACAGGACTGTACCAGCTATACTGTCTGCGGCAGCTAGGTATGTCGGTGCGTGTTTTCGAGGACGGGGACGGCGTGGGCGGCACCTGGTACTGGAACCGCTACCCCGGGGCCCGATTCGACTCGGAGAGCTACAGCTACGGCTACTCCTTTTCCAAAGAACTGCTTCAAGAGTGGGACTGGAAGGAGCTTTACTCCGGTCAACCGGAAAATGAACGATACCTGAACTACGTTGCGGATAAGTTTGACTTGAGGCCGGACATTCGCTTTAACTCCCGGGTGGTTTCCTGCACCTTCGAGGAAGACCGCAACACTTGGCTGGTCGAAATGCAGGACGGACACCAGGCTAGAGCGCCCTTCCTGATAACGGCGGTGGGGCTGCTGTCGGCCTTCTACCTACCTGACTTTGAGGGATTGAACACCTTCCAGGGCGCCTGGTGTCATACCGGCCGCTGGCCCAGGGAAGGCATGGACCTGGCCGGCAAGCGGGTGGGCGTTGTTGGCACCGGAGCCACCGCGGTGCAGCTGATTACCGAGATTGCCAAAGATGTCGGTCACCTTACGGTATTCCAGCGGACGCCCAATTTCTGCGCTCCTCTGCGCAACGGGCCGATTACTGACGAAATGCAGCGGGATATCAAGGCCAACTACGCCGAGATATTCCGCCAATGCAGCATAACTCCCGGTTCATTTGTCCACCAATTCGACCCCCGGTCTGCCCTGGATGTAGCGCCCGAGGAGCGGCTTGAGCAGTACGAACGGCTGTGGCAAGAGCCGGGCTTCGCCAAGTGGCTGTCCAACTACTACGACGTGATGCTTCCCGGGGAGGCCAACGAGGACTACGCCGATTTTTTCCGCGACAAGATCCGGGAGCGGGTGCATGACCCGGAGGTGGCGGAAATGCTGGTGCCCAAGGACCATATGTTCGGGTCCAAGCGCCTGCCCTGCGAGAGCGGCTACTACGAGGTGTACAATCAGGACAACGTGCTACTGGTGGATGTCAAAAAGGCGCCGATTCAGCGGATAACTCCCACGGGCTTGCAGACCGCCGACGCCGAGTACGAGCTGGATGTCATCATCTTTGCCACCGGATATGACGCCGTTACCGGTTCGCTGAACCGCATAGACATCAGGGGCATGGGCGGCGAGACATTGAAGGACAAGTTCGCCAACGGGCCCCGCACCTTCATGGGCATTCAGAGCGCGGGCTTCCCCAACATGTTCACCATCAACGCAGCCTCCGTGGGTAACTTTGTCCGCGCCGCCGAACCGCTGGTGGAGTGGGTGACGGAGTGCATCCACTACGTGCGGGAGAACGAATACGTCCGTATCTCCCCCACCCTGGAGGCGGAGGATGAATGGGTCAACCACGTCAACGAGGCCGGGTCCAAGATTCTGCGCACTCAGGCGAACTCCTGGTTTGTGGGAGCAAACATCCCCGGCAAGGCGCGGGCGCTTCTGACCAGCCCGGACACTGCTCCGGTAATGCGGGCAAAGCGGGCAGATGTGGCGGCCAAGGGGTATGAAGGGTTTTGGCTGGAGTGAGGGCGCCAGACTGGGGAAAGCTCGGTCACCGGGAAGGCGGGCTGGCGAAGATTACGCCGGCACAGTAGCGGCTGGGGCGCTCCTGGCCGCCAGCCAGTTCCGGGTTGACTAAACGCTTCCTACGCTGAGCCGGGCAGGGAGCCGCCCCGGCCTTCAACCCCCCCGGACTACCTCGTAGTCCTGAGGGGCCGGAAATCCCCGCTCCGCGCGCCCGCTATTTGGCGACAACTCTGCTATTCTCCAAAATCACCGATTTTGGAAAGTAAAGCGTTGCCCGGCGCCGTTTTTGTTCCATCCGCCCCTTGCTGGAGCTGCCCCTATGCCCTATCCTCTTCCCAAAACCCCGCAATCCCCGCAAAAAGGAGGTCGTCTCGGCCCGGAAGCCGGGGAAACTGGCGGACTACTGGTTCTGTTCGCTATCAGCGTATAGCTGTTTTGTGATTTTCATTTCAGCTTAACGATTTCCGCGTAAAATTTCTCATATCCCACAAGCGAACCAAAACCCAGCCAATCTAGCCATGCGAAAGGCCTGCTCAATTACGACTTCTCGCTCTTGCTATCAAAAGGATATCTGGTAGAATCCGAACGAGAACAGTCTGTCAATTTTTTGATAACTGTTTACCTCGATATAACTGATGATATTGGCAATTTTTACGTTAGTAGATCGTTTGAGCTAAATGCGTTCCGAATTCCGACAAGTATTGGACGGCAGAATCGTTTAGACAACCGGGATAGGCATTGTTTGAATGGGTCCGAAAACGGTCAATGCGACGGCATTTGGCTGGGAATGTGGCTGTCAACTGCTTGGACCAAATTGGAATGCGGTTTCCCCCAATCAACCCCACCTAGGCAAAAAGCCTGAAATCGGAGGTATTCCATGTCAAGACTAAGGTTAATCGCTGGCTTGGTTGCGCTAGTAGCAATTTTAGCCTGTGGAACCGCTCAGGAACCCACACAGGCGCCGGCCCAGGCATCATCATCCAGCGACAGTCCGGCTCCCGTTGCAGCGCCCACCGACGTACCCGCTGCCCCGGCTCAACCCTCAGGGGACAAATATGGAGGCACATTGAGGGTTCAGTTGCATCTGGATCCAACCGGTGTTGATCTTCACACTCCGAGAGGAGCAAGTTCTCGAGAGTTCTGGATTGCGCAGCCCGCGTTGAACTACCTGGTTACCGAGGAATTGGGTAATCCTGGAGTAATTGCCCCCGATTTAGCTGAGTCCTGGGAACTGAACTTGAACGCTGATGGCACCGCGAACTGGACATTCACCCTGAATCCGAACGCCAAATGGCACAACGGCGAACCTGTAACCGCCGAAGATATAAAGTTCAATTTCGACCGGGTAATGAACCCTCCGGAGGGCCTCGCCATTGGCAGAGCGCGCCCGGTATCAACCTACTATTCCAATGCCAGCGACGTCCTCATTAGCAGCAGCAGCGAAATCCAAGTGAGTTCCAACAACAAGTCTCAGGGGTTCCTGGCTGCGGTGGCGCTAACCAACTTCCCCATTTACAACAAAAAGGCCACCGAGGCCCTTCCCCAGCCTCTAATCAGGAACTATGACGATTTGTTAGGGAGCGGCCCGTTCATTCCAGAAGATTATGAGACCGGAGCCCGCTACTCGCTTACTCGTAATCCAAGTTACTGGGCCGATGAAAGCAAGCCTTACCTGGATGGAATTGAAGTCCTGGTGATGGTGGATGAAGCCACCAGATTTGCTGCCCTTCAAACCGAACAGGTGGACATCGCCTACCCGCAACTGGTCGCATCCCTTTTTATTCAATTGCAGGAAATGGATCACATGGTCACCAAGATGGTGTTGGGCGATGTCTCTCATTGGGACGTTCAGATGAACGAAGAGCGAGTGCCCTGGAACGACATTCGAGTGCGTAAGGCCGTAAGTCTTGGGATGGACCGGAATCTGGTCGGGGAGATCAGCGAGCGAGGATTCGGCTCGCCCTACGGCATCTTGTATCCCCCAGGCAGTCCATACGCCCTGCCGGAAGAAGAAGTCAAGCAATTGCCGGGCTTTGCCGAAGACAAGGAAGCAGAGTTTGAAGAAGCGCGTCGCCTGCTGGCCGAATATTCGGCGGAAACCGGGTATGACTTCACTCAAGAAATTCCGATGCTCACAGAGAACCGGACGGCAAACATTGAAGGCGCAACATTGCTGATACAGCAGCTTTCCAACATCGGAATAACCGGCGGCGTCATGGACGTACAGGAAGACGCCGTAACCGAAGAGCGGGAAGTTGCCCACGACTTCAATATTATGATTCGTGGCTTTGGTGGCCCGGTAGAACCTGACCTTCATTTGCAGAACCAATACGTGACCGATGGAGCCAGGAATTTTGGCGCGATGAGCCATCCGAAGATTGACCAACTATATGAAGACCAGCGGAATGCTGAGACGCAGGAAGAGCGTATAGCCGTCATCCAGGAAATGGCCCGCGTATTCTGGGAAGTGCAAGGAGGCTCCGTACCGATGTGGTGGAGGGGCAAGTTCCATGCCTACAATAAGAGAGTCCAGGACTACGATCCTCAACTCTCCTTCTCGCCGGATACCGCGAACGTCGCCCACGTCTGGCTGTCTCCAAAATAGGTCGTAGAGCAAGGAGATTCTGGATGCCTCAGATAAATCGCCCTGAGGCATCCATTAGTTTATTCGCCGAATTTCTAATCCTACGGCTGTAGCCTCGTGCCGGTGGCACGGCGGGCAATGGAAAGGTTCCAACCACTTTTTGGAAGAGTTCCCTACCGCTTGAAACGGTGTGGACGCGGCTCTCAACTCCTTGGCTAATCAACGGTTGATATGCAATGAAAAGATACCTGGTAAAGAGAGTAGGGCTGGCCTTTGTAGCCATTGTTGGCTCCAGCATACTGATATTCTTTATCATGCGGGTAATTCCGGGCGACCCGGTTTCCGCCCTGCTGGCCCAGGCGGAACTGGGACTGACCCTTGAAGAAAGACAGGCCATGCGTGAACAGTTTGGTCTGCACCTGCCTATTTACCAACAGTACCTGAAGTGGGTTTGGGACGTGGTGCGCCTTGACCCGGGCATTAGCCTGGTGCGCCAGACGTCGGTGGCGTCCGACTTTGGTAGAGCTTTTCCGGTAACCGCCGAGCTGACCGTGCTCAGCCTCATAATGGTCATCGCCTTGTCGTTATTGCTGGGGACCATTACTGCGGTTCGACAGGACACCTGGCTCGACTATGTGGTCCGTATCACTGCGATTAGCGGCCTGGCGATCCCGGTGTTCTGGATCGGTATCGTGGTGATTTTGGCCCTGCTCTTCTGGTTTAACTATACCAATCCGCTAATATATGTCCCATTTTCCGCAGATCCCATTACCAATCTGCGGCAATTCTTGCTCCCAGCGTTCATCGGCTCCATTCGGAGCATCGCCATTTGCGCCAGGATGGTAAGGTCATCCATGTTAGAAATACTGGAAGAGGATTACATCCGCACCGCATACGCCAAGGGTCTGCGGGAAAGCGCAGTGGTAGTGCGGCATGCCCTCAAGAATTCGTTCATGCCGGTGGCAACGTTGTATGGAGTAAGCCTTATTGGCTTGTTCAATGGCGTAGTGGTGGTGGAAGTAGTTTTTAATCTCCCTGGATTGGGTCGGCTGCTGGTTGGATCGGTCGCGGCGCGCGACTACCCTACGGTGCAGTTCCTGATTCTGGTATCGGTAATATTTGCCAGCCTCATTAATCTGTTGGTCGATCTGACCTATGTAATTCTTGATCCCAGAATCCGGGTTACGAACTAGGCTGTCTTCAAATAACAAGCGCATTTTTTCGTCTATCCTGGCGAATAAGGACAGTTCCTGATGAATTCCGGCACTGCGGGACGCCAAGAAGTCTCACTCGAAAATCGCCATGGAACGACCAGTTTTCTCACCTGGCTAATCAGGACGGTACGTCGTAAGCCGCTGGGGATGGTCGGCGGTTTCCTGGTTGTGGTCATGCTGTTGGTTGCGGCGCTAGCGGGTGTCCTGCAAAACTTCGACCCGATTGAACCCCATTATTCCGACCGCCTGATCAACTCCAACTCCACGTATTGGATGGGCACTGACCAGTTTGGCCGGGACATCTACAGCAGACTGCTGCACGGAACCCGGGTTTCCATGTTGGTGGGTTTCTCCGCCATCACCATTGCTTCGATTGGCGGAGGGCTGATAGGAATCATCGTTGGCTATCGGGGTGGCGTGTTAGACCTGATAGTCCAGCGGATCGTGGACATATTGATGGCATTCCCCACCATAATCATGGCAATGGTGGTGGTCACTGCCCTTGGAACATCTTTGCTCACCTTCATTTTTGCTATTGGCCTGGTTCAGTCGCCTAACATATCTCGAATCACGAGGTCCGTAACTCTCGCCATTAGAGAGCGGGGTTACATCGATTCGGCCAGAGCAATCGGCGTTAGTGAACGCCGGCTAGTCCTCCGCCACATACTTCCCAACACTGTCTCTCCCTGGATTGTAATGGCCACGGCGGAACTTGGAACCGCAATCTTGACCGAGTCCACTCTCAGCTTCCTGGGAATTGGGATACAAGAACCTAATGCTTCGCTTGGTACAATGCTAACCGGAGTGGCCCAGCAGTACCGCCATGAGGCCCCCTGGATGGTTATTTGGCCTGGAGTAGCTATCAGCATTGCCGTGTTTGGCCTGAATATGTTTGGAGATGCCATTCGAGACTTCCTGGACCCACGACAACGGGGCCGTTAGTTGGGAAACTGCCAGGATGTTACCTGACCATTGGCGTTGCAGCTTGAGGAGCGCATGGTGTCTATGAGCAATGTCCATTTATCTGGTATCTGGCGGATTCGGGTCGGGCTGCCAACCGGCCATGCTCCCTGCAAAGACTGGGAAATCCACACTTCTGCCGCCCACCTGGTGGATGATCCAACGGCTGACCTCCGGGCGCTTGCCCAACTCCCGTTGGCTCACCCCCCTAGACCGCTCTCCCCGGATATACTCCCGTTGCCGCTCGCTCAGGATGGGGCTTATATCCTGATTAAGCCGCCAATGTTCTCGGATAGGCTTCCAGGCCCTTGAACTCCACCCCCACCGGCATGAACCGGGAACCGCGGCCCGCGGCCCGCCTAATCTCCTCCTCCTTCTTACTCCAAAAATGGTTTCTGATCCCGCCAACTTATGGAGTGGGACTGATACGAAAGGGTTCGAGGAGGCCGTCCGGCATGAATGAGGTTGACGCGCATCTTCAGTGGGCCGCATACTCAGTCTCGGCAGCTAGCTTGGGTTGCGAACTGGGTAATCCCGAGCCAAGTATGGCCTGCAAACTTGCCGGAAAGACAGTTGGGTACCGAAGGGACAGGCCAGATGCTTGGCCGAACGGGAGCCGATTCAGCAGAAGGGGGAGGTAAACCGTGGCAGGACCATGTGACGGCCTAACCGTCCTGGATTTCTCATTGGGGATGCCAGGGGCCATCTGCAGCTTGGTAATGGCCGACTACGGGGCCGAGGTGATCAAGGTTGAACCTTCCGGCGGAGATCCTTTCCGCTTTCAGCCCGCCTGGATTTCATGGAACCGCGGGAAAAAGGGCATTGTGCTGGATCTCAGCACTACGGAAGGCCGCGAGCAAGCCGTCCGGCTAGCCGGCCAAGCTGATGTTCTGGTAGAGTCCTTCCGTCCCGGAGACATGGCCGACTGGGGGTTGGCGTATGACACCTTGTCGCAACTTTACCCGCGGCTGGTTTACTGCTCCATCACGGGCTTTGGGCAAAAAGGCCCGCTCCGCCGGGTAAAAGGGTACGAGGGTGTCGTTGCGGCCAAAGCAGGCCGGATGCTCAACTTGCAGGGACAGCCTAACCGGGAAGGCCCAGTGTATTCGGCGGTGTACACCGGTAGCTGGCACGCCAGCCAGGCTGCATTGCGCGGGATCATTGGCGCCCTCCGGGTGCGGGAACTATGCGGGCGTGGGCAATGGGTCCAGACCAGCATCGTCCAGGCCCTGGCTTCTCCCCACGACAACAATGCCGGTGACGGTGGACTGGTGAATATGCAGCTCCGGCGCCGGGACCCGGAGCGGTTTCCCGGGAGACCCGGCGGCAACCGGGGCCTCTCCTCCATGGGATACGTTCCCGTGCGGACCAAGGACGGCACCTGGCTCCAACACGCCAATCAGAGGATCCCGCACATCCAGGGGCATCTCAATGCCATTGGCCTTGGGCACCTGCTCGAGGATGAGCGGTTCGAGAAGGTTCCCGCCATTAGCTTGGAGAACCGAGAGCTTCTGCGCCGGGAGATACTGAAGCAGCAGGTGGAGAAGACCGCCGACGAATGGATGGAGATTTATGTCCAGGACGGCAACATCGCCGCTGAGCCCTATCGTAACAGCGTCCAGGCCATGGAACATCCTGCGGTGGTCTCCAACGGTACCGTGGTAACGATTAATGATCCTCGCGTGGGCCCTATGCGCACCTTGGCCCCCCTCGTGGATTTCAAGGACACCCCGGGAGAGCCAAGCGGACCAGCCCCCGATGTGGGACAGCACAACCTCGAAGTGCTGGGACGCCTGCGGCAGCAGTCCGTGGCCGTAAGCGGTGGATTGCCTGAGGCGAATGGCGCCGATGCGGCGGCTCACCCCCTTTCCGGGGTCACCATCCTGGATCTGGCGACAATTCAGGCCGGGCCCTATGGCGCCTCCCTTTTGGCAGACCTTGGGGCGCGGGTAATCAAGGTCGACGCCACGGATCGGCGATTGGATGAGGGGCGGCGTTCCACTGCCCAGGCAGTGGCCGAACCACGGACTTACGCTGGCAAGGAGGGCATTCAGGTTGACCTTCAGACCCCTGAGGGCAAAGCGATCGTCCATAAGCTCATCGCCAAGGCCGATGTTCTCTCGCACAACTTTCGCCTCGGCGTTCCGGAGCGTCTCCAGGTCGATTGGGAGACCTGCCAGAAGATTAATCCCCGCCTGGTCCACGTCTGGATGGGGACCTACGGCGAAAACGGGGAACACGCGCGCCGGCCGGGCGCCCATCCCATTCCCGGCGCTATCATGGGCGGCGCCATGCGGCAAATGGGCCGGGGCATGCCCCCGCCTCCGGAACAGGTCATGGATATTGAGGAGACCGTTGAGGCGACCCGCTGGATGATGAAATCCAACTGGGGACCGGACCAAAACACCTCCCCGGCGGTGGCTACGGGCATCATCCTGGGCCTTAGGGCGCGGGACCTCACGGGTAAAGGCCAGCCGGTCCACCTCACTATGCTCAACGCCAATGCCTGGACTAATGCCGATGAGTATTACGACCACGCAAACCGCCCTCCCACTGCCATGCCCGACGAAGAGCTACATGGTCTTCATGCCCTGTACCGTCTCTACCGTTGCCGGGAAGGGTGGGTGTTCCTGGGTTGTTTGTTCCAGGACGAGTGGGAAACATTCTGCCGCACTGTGGAACGGGAAGAACTCCTGGCCGATCCACGCTTCTCTACTAGAGAGGCGCGACAGGCCAATGACGAAGCCTTGATTACCGAGATCTCGGCAATCCTCGCGGTGCGTACCGCTGCCGAATGGGAAGAGTTGCTAATCAATGCCGACATCGGCTGTGTCCGGGCCGACGAAGCTCTCGAAGGGGAGTTTTATGCGGACCACCCCCACGCCAAGGCGAATGCTCTGAGCGTTGAGGTGGAGCACCCGTATGTCGGAAAATACCTTCGTTACGGCGGGTTGGTCGAATTGTCCCTCACTCCGGGACTCTACCGAACCTCCATCCAAATTGGCCAGCACACCAAGCCCCTGCTTCGGGAAATCGGGTACGACGACCAGGAAATCGAGGACTTGGGTACGCGGGGAATCGTCCAGTGGGCGGACCCCTCGGTGGGCGGGGAGCCGTAGGCGAGTACGCCAACCTGCGTCAGGCCGCTCCATACTTGGGTAATCTCACCTGAACCCAACTTGCGAAGGGAGGTCATACTTGGCAATACTAGTCAGTTTCGATATAGATGGAACGCTGGAAGCAGGAGACCCACCGGGGCCTATCACCATGAACATTGTCAGAAAGGCCCAGACTCATGGGTGCATTATCGGTAGCTCTTCCGACCGTCCGCTTCCAGTACAACAGGCCATTTGGGACCGACACAGCATCGAGGTGAGTTTTGTCTCAACGAAGCAGGGTCTCCTGGACTTGAAGTCTCGCTTTTCGGCTGAGGAGTATTACCATATTGGCGATACGGAGTTGGATCGCCAATTTGCCCTGACGGCGGGGTTCCAATTCGTCGCGATGGATGCCGGAAATACCGAGCCGTGGATTAACGGGAGGACGAACCAGGATTAGACGCACTTTCCCCAGGATTTTTCTTTCCCACGGGCTTATCCGAACCTGAAACTGAAGAACGCCACCGGTGATATTGGCTCGGAACTTTGGTGGGGACATAGGGAAATCAACTATGGGCGACAAACATCCTTGACCAAAAAAAGTACTCTACCTATAATCCGCCCTAGATTGTGTCGGCAACGGCAACGCGCGGCGTACAAGATTCCACCGGAGGGAAGAACCATGTCAACGATTCCAGGCCTGGAGAGACCTGCCCCGGTTCCCAATGATCTGACCAAGCCCTTCTGGGACGCCTGTAACGAGCGGCGGTTGGTCTTGCAGAACTGCACCGCCTGTGAGAGGCTGCATTATCCTCCCGCCCAGCGGTGCAACAAATGTGGCTCGGCCGACAATCTGGAGTGGAAAGAGGTTCAAGGCAAGGGTCACATTGACGTGTACATGGTGATGCGCGACTCCCGCATCAGGGGGTTTCGGTCGGCGCAGCCCATCAACTTTGCGGTGATAACCCTGGACGAGGACCCGGGCATCAACTTCTTGTCCAACCTTCCGGGTACCCCGCCGGGCGAGGTCCCCGTTGGAGCGCCGGTGGAGCTGATATTTGAACAAACGAGTAACGGCCAGTTGGTCCACGAGTGGCAGGTGGTCACCTAGCCCACTTGGGTCCTAAGGACACGGTCGGACACGGTGAATAGCGCAGAGGGTATAAGGGAGCTGAGATGGTTAGTGACACGAGCTGGATGAGAAATCGGGAAGGTATGGGAATCTGGGAGCACCGAGGCAAGGTCGCCGTTGTAGGTTGGGGTCAGTCCCACATGGACCGGCGCTGGGACGGTGTGGCCCTGGACCGGAGCTGCGGCGGCTTGAGCAAGGAAGCATGCCTGAAGGCAATTGCAGACGCGGGCCTGTCGCTGGACGACATTGATGGGCTTATTACCAGCCCGGAGACCCGTGCGGAGCAGACCTGGGCGCCTCGCCCTTATTTTGACCCGCCCTACGACACCGAAGACGGCCTGACCAAGGCTTCAGCGGAGTGGATGCAGCGAGAGTTGGGGTTGAAGAACGTAAAGTACCTCAAATCCGATGCACCTTACATCGGTCCGATGATGGGCCAGGCCGCGCAGGCGGTCGGTGACGGTTTATGCGAGACCGCCCTGGTTTGGTACCCGATGGTTAATCTCGAAGGCCGGTACGGGCACAACAATCCTCAGAATATCAATCAGGAAGCCCCCGGGAATAGCGCCTTTTCTCTTCCCTGGGGTTATCAGAGCGGCGCCATGTTCAACAATCTGGTGATCTTCCTGCAGTACTGCAAAAAATACGGCAAGTCCCACGAAGGGCTGGCCCCTCTCTGTTTGAACTTGCGCCGAAACGGCCTGATGACTCCCTGGGGGTACTACGCTCTGCACGAGCCCTATCAGCTCACCCGTGAGGACTACTTGACCGGGCGCGTGATCGAGGAGCCGCTGACGATCTATGATTGTGACCGGCCAGTCAACACCTGCGCGGCCTTCATTTTCACCACCGCCGAGCGCGCCAAGGACCTGAGGCAAAAGCCGGTTTACGTCCTGAACCATGCCCAAAACAATGGTACGGGTAGAAGCACCATGGCAACTCTGGAGGAGCATCAGGAGGCGGTCGCCAGCCTGGCACGGAAGATGTGGGAAGGTTCCGGGCTGGGTCCCGAGGATGTTGATATATTCAACCCGTACGACGGCTACCTCACGTTCACGCAGCAATTCCTGGAGGGCTTCCAGTGGCACGGTGTCAAGCTGGGAGAGGCCCACGACTTCTATGCCGACGACATCAGGGTCGAAGGTCCGCATCCCTTCCTTTCAAGTGGCGGAAATAACGGAACGGGGCGCAACCGTGCCGTCCTCTACGCTGATAGCATTCAACAGCTTCGGGGGACAGCGGGTGCGCGGCAGGTGACGGTGCGGGCCGAAACTGCCCTTGCCGGCTGCAATACACCAGACAGTTGCGGCTTCATGATGCTCAGCAAGTATCCGAGCTAGAATTCAGCCCAGCGGAGCAGATTCTTTGCCCTCTGCTCTGTCGCTGCCAAACAAAGGGACAGGCCATCAGGCATTTTTGTGCCCTTTTCCTATTGCTTCCAGGCGGCTTTCTCTGTGGGGCGAAGGACGCAGTAAGTGTAGGTGAGCTGAACGATAGGCCCGTTACCTTGCCTGGCCTTCAAACCCCAGGAGCTCAATGCCCAACCCGCTGCCTTTAGCTTGGGCAAGCACTTTGAAGTCGCCGTACTCGTGCGAGTCCACCAGGGTCATCATGGCCATACGGCTCAGCGCCGTTCGAGCGGCGGATAGGCCTTGCGTCTGGAGGGCATCGAGGAACGAGGAGAAGCCAAGGTTCGTCAGGAACCGGCTCTGTTGAGCGTAGCCCACGGTGGCTAGACCGTGCCGTTCACCCAACCGCATGAGGGACGTGAAGTCCACCTGGCAGGTTATGTCCTGTTGCCCGAGGTGCTGGTACGGGTCGCTGCTGACGACGTGTCGATTGTAACAGACCAGCGTACCTTGGGCATTCTGGGGCGAGTAGAGGTCAGCGGCCAGTTGACCGTAGTCGATAGTGAGAATAAACCCGCGGTCCAGGGTTCTGGAAAGCTGGTCAGTCCAGTCCTCTATGGCCAGGTTCACCTCGCCTCGATACCCTTCAGTTAAGGATAAGCCCAAGCCGGTCAGCCGCTTTTCGATGCGAGGTGAGGAGGGCTCGTCCAGGACTTCGGTTAGATGCCCCTCCGCCGATGTGACGAAGACTTCCTTGACTCTTCCACCTTGGATGGCGAACCGGTGGACCGGGAAGTTGTCGATCAACTCGTTACACAGAATACAACCAACAATATTTCGGAACGCCCGAAGTCCTTCGGTTTTAACTCGTCGGATTCCCAAGATCGCGTCTTGCCCGCCTGAGGGTATCCGATCTCCAGTCCCGTTGGCCCAGTCATAGGTGTGGGCAGGTGATTGGAGCCATCCAGGCTCGTAGTCGGCGGCGACATAGTAAAGCGCCTGAGCGAACCTGGGGGCCATCCGCCAGCAGGCATCCACGATGGATTGAGCCAAGACGCCGTCGCCGGAACCCACCTCGATCACATGGAAAACGGGAGGGTCTCCGAGGAGGCGCCACATCTGCTCCAGTTGCCGTGCGATCAGGGCGCCGAAAGCCGGGTGACTCGTGGAAGAGGTTCCGAAGTGGGCGCTGATCCGGTTGCCCCGGGCAGAATAAAAGCCTCCACCGGGCGAATAGAGGCAGGCCTGCATGAACCGAGCGAACGTAATTCGCCCATTCTTTTGAATTAGATCTCTGACCTCCCGGTCAACCCCTGAGCGCAACGTCATCCCCCGGAACGGCTAAGATTACCTTGCCCCTTACGCAAGCTTATCAATGACAACTGCCTGTGGGCAGTCCAACCGATTACGATATCCTTAGTATCTCTGGAATGGGACCAGGCCACAACTGGAGATGAGAGGTGGAAGGAGAAACTGGACCGGGAGGCTAATGGGAGTTTACAACCTGGACATTACCGGGTTCATGGCCGGCTTCAACCTGGTAAACGCAGCGCTGGCGGACGTAGGGACGCGAAGGGCCCTTCAAGAGTCACATCCGGGGAGCCCTGAATATCGGGTTGACCCAGGCCAGGTCATCGACGTGTTCGGACACATGACACTATACGCCGGAATAGCGTACGCCCGGGGTGCGATGGACGTTGCCAACGAGATTTTCAACAGCGCGTGAAAATGCTGCCCGGCGCAGTTCCAGAGCTTTAGCCCCGGAGCAAGTCCGCCAAAGCGCTGATCGGTTCCGACGCCTCCAGCAGATCCAGGCGAGACAAGACTTCCGCTGCCGTTGCCTCGGACAGGGACTGCGACGCGCAGTCCCGGAACTTCCCCCGGATCTCCTCGACCGTCACGCCCCGTAGAGCGCCGCTGCTGGCACGGTGCGCCTGCTGCCGGAGTACACTGCCGTCCTTCAGGTGTACCCCAACCTCGTGGTAGCCCTCGGTCCAGCTTGGCTTACCCTCGTTGCCCGGGATGCGGCGCATAGCTATACGGGGAATCAACGACTGGGCCTCGGGACGCAACACCTGCCCGTCGCTGAAGGATTGCAACCCCACCCGGCGGTCCAGCAGGGCGGCGGCCAGGCAATACTGCATACTGAACTTCCCTTCCAGCGACGAAACCGGGTGCGAGTGAATTAACGAACGCGGCGGGTCGAAGTCCACCAATACGTCGATCCGGTCGACCTCATCCGGGTCGATGGCGCCCTGGGACAGCAAGTTGAAGGTGGCATCCAAGGCAAGGTGGGCGCTGCCGCAGCAGGGGTACTTCTTGATTTCGATGCCCGATTCCAGGAGGTAGCTTTTGTTCCCCAGGTTTTCCACCACCCGCTCGCTGTTGAAGCCCTGACCTCCGGAGAAGGCCCGGATGAAACCGAACCGTCCTTCCAGGGCATCCTGGCTGGCGGTGAAACCGTCCTGCACCAGCTTCGCCGATACCACCCCGGCCCGGGCGGCGTCCCCGGCGTGGAAGGGCTTGGTCATGGTGCCAAAGTTCTGCCGCAGTCCCGATGCCTGGGAAGCCGCCAGGGAGATGGTCATGGCCGTCTGTTCCGGGTCCAGGCCCATTATCCTGCTGGCTGCTGCCGCCGACCCAACGGCTCCCAGGGGGCCGGTGGGGTGCCAACCCAGGTCATCGTAATAGGCTTCACTCAGGGCCTCGCCCACACTACAGGCAACTTCGAACCCGACCATGTAGCCCAGCAGCATCTCCCTGCCGGTAGCCCCGGTTGCCTCGGCCACGGCCAGAGCTGCGGGCAGCAGGACGGCGGTGGGGTGCGTCTTGGTTATCTGGGTAATATCATCGTAGTCCAGGGCGTGGGCCATGGCGCCGTTGACCAGGGCAGCGTTCGCCGCCGAGGTCCTGAATCCCCGTCCCACGACGCTGGCGGCGGGAGAGCCACTCTCCGCAGCGACGTAGCGGCAAAGGATGTCCGCCAGAGGTTCATGGCGGCCGGCCAACATACACGCCAGGCAGTCAATAATCGCACCCTTGGCTGCTTCGACCCCTTCTTGAGGGAAATCCTCGATGTCGGCGTAGGTCACGAATTCGCCAATATGCTTGGTAATGTCCACGGGGAACCTCCTTATGGTTTGGGCCTGTGCGAAGCTGCCTTGGGCCGGCTTGGGGTAGAAACCGCTGTCCTTCCGGGCGAGTGTTTAGTGGCCAATAGCTATTCAGGAGAGAATAAAATGGGCCATCGCTCGACACACCAAAATTTGGACAGCGTGGGCTACTTTGCCAGGGTCCCCACGCACCTCCCAAGCTGCCCGGGCGATGCCAGGCAAAAAGGTCAATCAGTCGTTCAGCAGGACGTACACTGCGGCCGATGGGGTCAGGTCGTTATGCGTATGGCCTTTGCCGGTGGTGTCCTCCATCAGCCGGATATCCCCGGCCCGCAGCACCCGCTTCGCGCCATCGCTGGCGCCAACCTCCACCTCGCCCGACAGATGGACAATCAACCTGCGCTCGGGCAAGGGATGAAAGTCCCGGTGGCGCGACCCGTCAAACTCCTGCACCCGCACCTCGGACACATTGATCAACTCCCCCAACTCCGGATGATCCTCCAGCTTCAAGTCCTCGATGTGGCTCTCGCCGTCAGCGTCTGAAAATACCCGGTATATTGCCATTTCGCCTCCTGTTTATTCTGTAATGGATACCCTGGTAAACCCGGTGACAGTCACCAGTCAGAGCAATAGCATCTTGATAACACAAGCCTCCAGTCTTTCCCACTGGTAACCGGCAACCTTGTCATATCAATCCGATAACCCTGGTTCACAAGCCCCTTGGCTCTGCCGCGGCCCCGCGATTCGTCCATGTTGCCGAAGGCTTCGAATTCGTGCCGCGCGAGACGTAATTGAAGTTAGTTAATTGCCTAAGGATTCAGCGTCTCGGCGTTGCTTGAGGCGTTCGGCGCGGCGGGGGTGGTACCTCTTGCAGGCTGCTCAGGTCCAAGGGCGGAATGCCTACCTGGATAAACTCCTGTACGCCATTGGCCAGGTCGTTGTAGCTTTCAAACCAGGACGACAGGCGGCGGCGCCACGCCTCCAGCCCACCACTGGCATGGAGCTCGAAAACCGCCTCTCGTCCGTCCAAGCCCGACGACACCTGGTCCCAGGCAAGCTGCAGGAGCGCCGCTCGTTGCAGCGCAGTGTAGCCTCCGCCGCCAAAGGCGTCTTCCAGCTCGGCGGCCATCTTCGGGTCTGCGAAGTCGGTGTCTGCCGGTGCATTGACCAACGACGAACCGGGGAGACCACGCAGGATTTCTCCCATCCGCTGGCGAACCCGGAGGGTGTTGATTCCTGCAGCGGCCAAGTGAAGCTGGTTAGGCAAAGTATGCCCGCTCTCCGTCGTTTCAGGGTCCAGTTCCGCCGCCGTCATGCAGGTGCGAGTCGTCTGGACGTTGACGGTCAGCTCGACCAGCTGCTCAATTGTCTGAGGATTGTCCTTAAGGCCCATTACTTCGGCCAAGGCAAGACCAAGTCCCAGGGTAAGTTCCGCCTTGGCGAGCCAACCGTAGCTATGATGCCAAAGTAGCCAGGATACCAGCGAATGGCGCCCGTTCCGGTTCAGGGGCTCCCCGGTAAAAACGCGGGTGCGGGGAACGAAAACGTCCTCCAGCCAGACCATGGAATCCAGTTCATCAAAGCGGCTGCTCAAAGGTGACAGGAATCGATTCTCGTGCCTGGCGACGCGTCGGCGCGACACCACCCGGATGCCGCGGGAGTTCACCGGCACGATGAACCAGAGGTGCCTCCCGCTGCCCGGTGGCAACTCATCCCTGCTGGTGATCAGCAGGTCTTCTGCGAAAGGTGTGCTGGTGTGCATCTGAACCTTGCCGGTCACCACGATACCTTCTGCGGTTTCGCTAACCAAACGGAGCGCCACCCGTTCGCTCTCAGCTTGGCGGAGCCGCGTCCCGATTAGCGGCCCACCTCCGGCGAAGGTGAGAAACCGGCCACTCTCGGCCAGCGACTCCAGATACGCCTCAGCCGCCTCAATCTCCTCAGAGGAGTTGTTCAGCCGCTTCAGAGCATTCAGCATCCCCAGGGCAATCAATGCGCCGTAGCCCGGGGTGTGGGTCATGTTGCCACCGGTCAGGAAATGTACGGCGCTAATGGCCTTCCCCAGCCGCCTCAAATCCTCAGATGACTTTGGCGGGGTAAGCGCGAGCGGATGCCGTTGGCCGTTTCCGTCGGGCGGAGTGAGAAGAATATCCTGCCAGTCAGCGTCGAAGTGGCGGTCATACCACGCTACGTACTCGTCCACCATGGCCGACGTCGAAGGGTCGGTCGTGACGTCGGTCACCGCGCCTTCGCCCGTTACCCAAACGTCGCGCCCATCGCGTAGATTCTCTTTGTACTCAGCCCCTGTCCTCATACTTCTCTGTCCACAATATAACCCGATCTTAGGAACCTCTGAATAAGTCCGTGACCTGGGTGTTTGTCGCTACCCGTCATTCCTGGGAAAGCAGGAACCTCGGCCCACAGCGTTTCAGGTTCCTGCCTTCGCAGGTACAACGGTGTGAAGGCGCGGGCGTTTAATGACTTATCAAGAGTACCCCTAATTCCCAATTATACATTGACACACCCTGGCGAAGATACCAAATACGGGCGATGAGTGGGTCCAAGCGGACCGAACTGCGAAATCTTCGCCGGCAGGTTTCACCCTAAACCTACCCTCTGCGGCAGGGCCATCGCACTTGAGCTGCGTTTACTTTCCAGGTATTCCGGAGCCGGCAGGAATATGGATGCTCAACGGTCGAGGTTCCAGCCTCCGCAGGAACGACGGGGCCGCCCCAAAACCCGAATGCAATCGCCCTGCCCTCTGAAGGCTTTTGACTTCCTATACCGCAATTTTCTGACCGGGACGTTGCCTCTGGCCCTGGAACCTACCCGCCTGTCTCAGCCCGCAACCCTCGATAGCTGTTGGCCCGCCTTAAAGTTCTTAAGAAAGTGGCGTAACTTGAGGCAATTCGAGGCTCCTTTGCCCGAGCCAGGGTTTACCTGGAAACACCCGCTAGTCCGCCGCCAGCGCCAACAGGTGGTCGTCCGAATGGTCTTTCAGGTTTACCATCTTGCCGTCTTTGATGACAGCGGAAAGATGGCGGCCCTTCTGTAGTACGCTAATGTCGGCAAGGGGGTCTTTGTCCAAAATCAGGATATCGGCCAGCTTACCGACCTCAATCGTCCCCAGCTCTCCCTCCATCCCGACGGCGAAAGCGTTATCCATGGTGTTGGCGACTATGGCTTCCATGGGAGTGTAGCCGCCGTACTTGACCAGGATTTCCATTTCGTTGGCGTGCAGTTCGCCGTAAGGCATTACCGGGGAATTGCCGCTGTCGGTGCCGCACAAAACCTTTACGCCCAAAGCGCGGGCCTGTTGCAGCATACATACTGTAGCCGTCTTCCAGGTTGTGCTTTATCTGGTCCACCTCTCTGTCGCTCCTGCCGAAATCCCGTCCAACCTCAACGGCGTGCTTAAGGAAAGTGATCGTCGGCATGATGCGCACACCCTTCTCCGCCACGACTTCAAGGTCGGCTTCGGTGGCCAGGTCGGCATGCATGATCCAGTCCACACCGGCCTCTGCGGCGGCGCGGGTCGAGTCCGACCCCTGGAATGGATGGCGATGCGGGCGTTGCGGCGGTGGGCCTCCCCGACTACCACTTCCAGCTCTTCCCTGGAGATGGTCTGAGAGTCTCCCCAGGTGCTGTCGGCCATCTTTATGAAGTTGACCCCGTGCTTGCATTGCCGCCGGACTTCGGTAATCATCTCGGACACCGAGTTGGCCAACACGCCGTTGGAGTGCCTATTCCAAGCCCGGCATCCGCGCCTACAGCAACGGCCACTCAACCTACATCAACGACCCCGATGGGAACATGATTGAGTTGGTGCAGCATCCCCTGGGGCTGCGGGACTCCAAGGACAAAAATGTAGAAATGACGCATGACCTCAAAGGGATGGCCTGGGCCCACATGCCCGGCTTCGGCCGCACTACCTAGTTGACCAACACAGCGGCCCCAGGGGTACACCTTCTCTTGGGGCCACTGCCCGCGCCCATGGCCTCCCTCTATTGACTGTCGAGGGTTGGGCTAACGGCTTGCTTGCCCGTGATGTCTGCCATGATTGCAGCATGGCAACCGGACCACTAATGGGCCAACGTTAGCGACTTGACGCAATCAGAGCAGGGTAGCCTGGAGCAACCGGGACCTTTACGCGAATGTCCTTGATTCCGTGCAGCGTGGCGGGTTACATCGTTCGATGTCTCCCTGATGGAGCCGGCCGGCTTCACCACTTGGTGGACTCTTCTGCGTATACGTGGTCGGGTAATGTGTAGTGGATTCCTTCCTCGTCGAACAGCGAGGCGCCAAGCAAGGACGTGAATCTGGTGAAGTTACTGTTTTGGCGACGGCCAGGAAACAGCTTTTCCAGGAAGCGGCCATAACGTTGTTGCATCCTGAACCACCAGACAACTCCAAAGGACGAGATGCTCGGATACATCAGTGACTCGGCAGTCTTTCTTCCTATAAGTTTGCGGGAAATGCGGTACACGTACCTAGCTAAGTGGCGGCGGCTTTCCGGATCGGTCATCCCGGCAATCAACGGAGCGGAGTTGACCAAAGAATGTGCCATAACTATCGATTCGATTGAGGGAGTAGGTTCGCACATGAGGCCGACGTCATACAGTCTCAGTGCTTCATCGGCATTGCGGAATAGGATGGCTTCAGGAATGCCCATCAAATGCCCTGTATAGCGCCAAACGGCCATGAAGCTCGCGTATTCTTCGTCATTGTAATCAGCGCCCAAGGTTTTCATGTGCTTCAGCAGCCTTGCTGAAAAAGCTGATAAGGCGTAACCCAAATGCGCAGCGCTAATCGGAATACCCCAAGCTTCGGTATCCCATTCTTCTGAATTCTTCAGGAGATGTCGCACCTGTGCGTGAATTATCCTAATGCGGACCGAAAGTTTCCATCCGTCTCCATTCTGGTACAGGCCGCCGGGAAAGAATATCTCCACCATGTGACGGTTATTTTGCCCCAAACGCCTGATGCCCTGGTCGCGCACCCGTCCGGTGATGAAGAAGGACTTCGCTATATTCGTCGTAAATCCTTCTATCAGAACTCCTGCGACGAATGCCGCCAGGATCACCCGCGAGCTCCGGTGAAACATGCGGACACCCGAAGCGAACGCTGAATAGTCAAGCCATTCCGGCCGGGTTTCCGCTTCTTCGAAGAATTTTCGCAACGAGTCTGGCGCGTCCCGCAGGGCCTCTCCACCTTCGCCATTCATAGCTGCTTGGATGAGTCTACCCGACTCTTCTGAACTAAGCTCCGCGAGATCTGCCGCCATCGCTTCGGCCAATGGGTCTCCAATGTGTGTGTGCGCGATGTAATTGGCCGCGATATCGGGGGCAACCGCTCGGGCCTTTTCGTACCCTTCCCTGTATTCAGATGGTATCTTCATCATTTTGCACCTCAATTTCACGCCCAGTGATCCGATTTTTCTTTCGGCTCCACTCGCAGGTCCGGAAGCCAATTCAGCCAAGATGGCAGGTACCAGTTGCGCCTGCCCAGCGCCTCCATGCCGGCCGGGACCAGGACCGGCCGCACCGGCGTTGCGTCCAGAAGCACGGTTGCCGCCAGCCCGAACCCGACTTGCTGGTTGAATATGCTCTTGCCTGTAGCGAAAGAGCCGAACACGGCGACCACGATGAGAGCGGCGCCGGTATATGGAGACCGCGTTGTCTCCATCCACCTCGAAATCTATGCTCATTCCCCGGCTTGGACTCACAGAGTCCTTCCACTCCGACCCAACAAAATCATATCGGTTGCCGTCCGCTCCAGAGATGACACCTGAGTTGGTCTGAATCGTAAAGTCTAGAATCTGTCCATTCATTCCGGGAGTCTCCTCCTACTCTTGAATGGCCTGTCCATCGACGCTACGAAAATCCGCATTTCTTCCGTGATGTCGCCAGGGTTCAGCCATAGACATTCTTTTCTTGAATTGGAGTGTTGAGTACCACTGAACGCGGTTATGCGGACCGGGAACGGACCGAATACCATAATCGCTTATGCCAAACCGACTCAACCTTGAATGGTCACCGGCCGGGATCTTTCGTTAATGCTCAGCAAGCGCCGACCCAGGCCATGGGCAGTGATACGTTGGCACCAGGGCACCGCCGGATTAACCTTCCCGATGTAATTTACTCCTCCTGGGGCAGATATGCGTTGGGAACAACGGCGCTGCCATTGCCGACTCCGGTGGTGTCTCCGCGCTGGTTTTCCGCCTTGATTTCAACGGACACCCGGCTGCCGTTGACTTCCCTGGTCAGGTCGATAATTTTCCCGGTAAAGGTTACGGTGTCGCCGGGGCGAACCGGCCTTAGGAACCGCAAATCTACCGTACCGCTGTGATTGAACACGTCGCCGCCAAAGTATCTTCGCAGCATCTCGATTGCGAAAGACAGGGACATTCTCCCCGAAGCCACCGTACCTTCGGTGCCCAGAGTCTCGCGGGCCGTCTCCTCGTCAGTAAACTGGGATGGCCCCGACTCACCGGCGCTGCCCTCGAACAGGTTGATTGCCTCCTGGGTCATCTCCTTCACCAGGGGAGTTAATTCGTCCCCAATCTCGTAGCTGCGAACTAGCCGCCCCATTTCTTGCCCACCTCGTTCGGCTGCTTGAGTTCGTGGGTGATAACCCGGTCAATCAGGCGTCCGTCCTCGTCCACCGAGATCGCTTCGGTGACGATGTAATTCTTGCCCCGGCGCAAGTATTTGTCGGCAATCCGGGCGCGCACCGTTATTCTCTTCCCGCCGACGGGCGGGTTATAGCAATAGAACGCGCACCGGGCATTGACCGACCCGGCATCCCGGTACTTGGCGTTATATTGCCGGACGTCCACCTTGTGGGAGATAGTAGGGAAACCGGCCTCCGGGTCCATTACGCCTTTGCGGTAGGCGTCGATCATTTCCTGGGTTAGGAGGTATTCATAGGTATCGAAGGCCTCGCCAACCTCCAGAGCATCCCAGTCCAGCAGTATTCGAGTATCCGCTTCAACCATAGCTGCGCTTCCTTTCTTCAAACTTGAACACTGTCCGCTGCCGAGCGGTCAAACATCCTGACAATTAGGGCGATTTGAGCCATCGGTTGGTTGGCGACTGCGCTGACCTCAACTCGATAGCGGCGTGGCCCCAAATCTACACTGGCATCATCACCTTCGTCAACCAGGCTTGCCGTTGGCGATTCCTGGAACCTCCGCTGCCAAACGGCGCGGCCGGGCAAGTGAGTCGTAAAACGAAAGCGAGTGAACTCCGAGCGTGTGAGGGAAAGCCGTATTGAATCCATCTTAACCTTGGACCTATACCTGGCACTCCCCATTCCGCTGCCGAGTTAGGATACTCTGAATAATTCATTAAACGCCAGCGCCTTCACCCCGTCGTTCCTGCGAAAGCAGGAACCTAAAACGTTGTGGACCGAGGTTCCTGCCTTCGCAGGAACGACGGGTAGGGGTAAACACCCAGGTCACAGACTTATTCAGAGGTTCCTTAGAAGTTTCCTCGGGAGGTTCCCTCGAGAGCAGCCAACTCCGGTCTGGCCTCCCTAACGTTCACATCGCAGGGAACTCAAGCCTGAAACGCGGCGTCAGACTACCTTCGCGCTGGCTTGCATCGCAGCGATCCCTTCAGCCAAGCCCGGATGGTCCAACCCCAGCGTAGCCATCGTCTTGGTACAGTCTAACCCCAGCGCATCAAGGCTCCGGACTGCCCCGGCGGCGTCTTGACCAACCGCGCCCGAGAGCGCTTCCGAAGCGGCTTCTACCGGGACCACCAGCTTGCGGTCCAGATGAAACGCATCGGCTATGGCGGTGGCGAAGTCATACATACTCACCCAATCTCTGCCAGCCACGTGGTGGATGCCTGGGTAGTCCCCCTCCACCAGCGCGGCGATGCCCTCCGTCAGGTGCCCAACGAATATCGGGGTTCGGTACACGTCGGTTGAGCCTTGGTAGGGGTGGCCGCTTTGAAGACTTTCGATTAACCAGGGAACGAAATTCCGCTGGCCCGGCGCCGGCCAGCCATAGACGATGCTGGTCCGCAGTATGTTCCATCGAGCGCCCAACTTCGCCACCTCCTGCTCAGCCTGCCATTTGCTTCGACCATAGTGGGTTGTGGGACTTGGGGTATCGTCCTCCTGATAGTACCCCCGCTCGCCGCCGAACACGTACTCGGTAGAAACGAAAACCAGCTTGGCCCGGTGCAAGTCGCTCAGTCGGGCTATTGTTGACGTAGCGGTTACGTTGACCGCCGTGGCCGTCTCCGGGTCTCGTTCAGCCGTTCTCAGGTCGGCGATGGCCGCAAGGTGAACTACCACGTCCGGCCGGGCCGACTGGAATACCTGCTCTAACCCCGCCGCGTCGGTTAGCTCGACTCGGCACCAGGAGTTACCATCGTCCATAGGCGCGCGAGACCGGTAGGTAGCAAATACTTCATGCCGCCGGGTCTCGCTCAGGCGCCGCACCAGGTGTCGCCCGATGAAACCGCTGGCTCCAATAATCAAGACCCGCACCGGAAACCCTCCTTCTCCAGACCGCTGGGACAAGTCCTATAGGACCGGCCCACTGGGCTAGTCCTGCCAAACGCGCCCCGCCCCAAGGACAAAATACCGGCCACTGAAGTAATAAACGCTAACTTCTATGCCATGAGTCATACTTGGGCCAATCAGAAGTTGCCGTCCCGGGTCGGCTTCAACTTTAGCAGCTTACCAAAGCCCAAGGTAGCGTGGAGTGGAGTCACCGGGCCTCAATAATACAAAATTCCAGTAATTGGCCAAGCTACTCCGGGGGTTCTAAAGTCAATACCAGCGCCATTGAAAGACATGAACACTTACTCAACGGTCAACCCTCAGGGCCTCCCCCATCTAGCCAAAGTCGTCTCGTCGGTGGAACCAGGGACGTTGACTACCACCTAACCGCCGGCCGGACGGGATGCTAACGCCAGACCTTTCGGGCAGTTTCTACCACCAGTTCCAACTTGCGCTTCCGTTCGTCAGGCGTCAGCATATTTCCCGGAGCGGTGGAAGCAAACCCACATTGTGGGCTTAGAGCCAGATTTTCGACGGAGACGTACTTGGCCGCTTCGTCGATCCGCCGCAAGAGCTGGTCCTGCGATTCCAACTGCGGGTTTTTGGAGCTAATCAGCCCCAGCGCTACAACCTTGTCCCGGGGCATGAAGCGGAGCGGTTCAAATCCACCGGCCCGCCCGGTGTCATACTCCAGCAGGAATCGATCCACGTTCAGGGAACCAAAGGCCCGCTCCGCGATAACATCGTAGCCACCATCGGAACGCCAGGCGCTGCGATTGTTGCCCCGACACATATGCAGGGCTATCGTAACCCCCGGACGCCGGGCATCTTGTAAGGTGGCGTTGTCAGCGGCGATAGTGTCCTCCAGAGCCCGGTCTAAATCCTCCCCTACCTCAAGCATTTGCCGCCGCCGCTGTGTATCCGCCAACTCGATAACGTACCGAAGGGAGTCCAATTGGATGTAGGTAACTCCCTCATCCAACAGCGCCTGCACTTCCCGATGCAATATTCCGACCAATTCCTGCACCAGTTCGGCGGGCGTGGGGTAAAATCGGTCGGTCAAGCCGGGCTTGTACCAGGCCAGGGCCCGGGTCATTACGCCGGGCAAAGTAATCTTGAAGGGACCGGGCGCATGCTCTTTCAAGAATCCCGACTCGTGGGCGGTGAGTCGGCGGATTTGGCGCAGTTTCGCCCCCACCACCTGGACACCGAAACCGATGTCCGCGGTGGTTGCGTCGGCCAATTGGCCCTGAGGACCCTGCCAGGGGCTAGCCGAACCAGATTCGGGATCATACATAACTCCCTCGACCGACTCGGCCAGCCCACCGGAAAACCAACTGCGACGGTACTCGCCGTCGCTGAACACATCCATGCCGACCTGGCGCTGCATTTCCAGCGCTTCCAGGATGGCGCGGTCTGCGATTCCACGAAGCTGGTCAAGGCTCAGCCGCCCCGCCTGCTGGGAAGCCCGGGCTTCCAGCAATGCCGCACGACGCAAAAGACTACCCACGTGGTCTGCTCTGTAGCTTTCCGCCATGAATCACCTTCCTGCTACGTGTTTCGCAGAGTCTCGCAGTGTATAGCCCTGAAACATTCGTAAGAGACTGTTCGATTAGTTGCAGTGAAAATAGTCCCTTCTCAAGACGGTGTCAACCGTTCTTCGAGGGTGTAAGCCCGCCTACAGGAGCGATTTCCCCCTGATAATTGAAAGAACCTGGCGTTGAAGGCTCCGCTGCTGATTTGCAAGGGGCCGCCGTAGTATAATTGGTCATCTTCATTGAGGAGAAAAAAGCTGATGACTCTCCAGCTCAAGGATTTCAAAGTGCGGGGCCGGCCGGTTCGTTCCGGCCGAGCGTTGGCTCCCGATAGCCCGGAGCAGTTGCTAACCAACATTAAAGAGGCCGAGACTCGGGTGGCTGAACCTTTCAAGGGCGTGACTGCCGAAGGTCAGGTAACTCCCGGCTTGTTTTCTCTGAAACAGACCGGTCGGTCCACTGAAGGGATAAAACGGGCCGCGGAGGCCTGGCTCAGTTCTATTGAACCCGGTCAGCGCGATGCCGCCAGCTTTTCCCTGGATAGTGATGCCTGGCGTCGCTGGAGCAATATCCACGTTTTCATGATGCGCCACGGCGCCATGCTGGAGCCGATGGGACCCACTCAACGAGAGCTGGCCCTGAACCTGCTGCGCGAGAGTTTCAGCCCCAGCGGATTTGAACTGGCCCGCAACATTATGAAACTTAACGAGTCCATCCGTGAGATAACCGGCAGCGACGAGGAATTGGGGGAATGGTTGTACTGGCTAAGTGTGCTGGGCCACCCCTCCCTGGAGGAACCCTGGGGCTGGCAGATTGACGGACACCATCTTAACGTTAACTGCTTCCTGTTGGGTGACCAGTTGGTGATGACGCCGATGTTCATGGGTTCTGAGCCGGTCGCCGTGGATATTGGGAAGTACGCCGGAACGCGGGCTTTCCAGGCGGAAGAGAGCGCCGGGATAAGACTGGCCCAAACCCTGTCCGCCGAGCAGCGGAGCAAAGCGATACTTTCTGAAGATGTCCCTTCCGGGGTCTTCGCCGCCGCCTTCAGGGATAACTTCGAGCTGCGTTACGAAGGCGTCAAGTTTGACGACCTGTCCAGTCACCAACAGGCCATAATGTTCGACCTCATTGGCACCTATATCAACCGAATGCGGCCGGACCACGCCCAGCTAAAACTGGACGAAATCAAGCAACATCTTGACCAGACATATTTCGCCTGGATGGGCGCCACGGAAGAGGATAGCGTCTTCTACTACCGGGTACACAGCCCCGTCGTGCTTATCGAGTTCGACCACCAAAACGGCATCTTCCTGGACAATGACGAGCCTACGCGCAACCACATCCATACCGTGGTTCGAACACCCAACGGCAACGACTATGGCAAGGACTTGCTGCGGCAGCACCGAGAGCAGTCCCCCCACTCCCACGGGTAGCGTCTGCATCCCGAACAGTGCGCTCAACAGAAATACGGGACCCGTACAGAGCCGTTTCTACACTCTGTACGGGTCCCGTATTAGACCCAGGATCACTGAAAACAATTGATGCTTGCGGTCACCGTGAAGCAGGTTAGAGAATCCTTAATTCGGCCTCCCGACATCCGCGGTGATTGTTCCGTTTCCCCACTTTAGTCCATCGTTATTGGATTCCTTCTAGGCCTGCGGCTGTTCGAGTCGTCTCCGTTCTCGACCGCGCACCGAGAAGAGCACTTCATCAACCCCCATTCGGCCGACGGGGCCGGAGGCGTAAATAGACCCAAATAGCGTGCCGCCCCGCAGAACTAGGAATTCCATCGGTTGGATATACCGGCCATGGTGGTCTTCCATCCACCACGGATCCAGCATTGCCACATCGTCTTCGGTGACTCCGTAGGCGATGGGAAAAGTCAGTCCATTGTCTCGGGCCATCTCCTGCGTGGACTCCTTATCGTCAACCGCCGCCGCGATAACCGAGACTCCCAGTTGCTCCAGTTCTTCCAGATTTTCTTGATAGCGGGCCAACTGCCGCCGGCAGTAGGGTCACCAATTACCCCGATAAAAGAGGAGCGCCAGGTAACGCCCGGGAAGCTCGTCGGGCAGACTTATCGTCCGGTCGTCGATGAGCTTGAGAGTTAACGAAGAAAGCTTGTCACCCTGGACCAATTTCTGACTCATGACACTCCTTAGAATTCATAAATCCCTTAATGGCTGCCTTGGATGGCCAGTATAACCGACCGCGAGCTTTAGTTCCAGGAAAGCGGCTTTGCCGGAAACTGGAAATCCGCTGCACCGTCCCTCTGCACCTGGCTAGTGAAACCGAATGCAGCCTCCAAGACCAGTTGACCGGGCCAGGTTCTCCCGGTTCTCCGGCCGGTATTTCGCCTGGGCACGCTGGGCGCTTGCCACTGCGGGTCGTTCAGCATCAGCCACTCTCAATAGCTCCGGCTTGGCTTGGTGCGGGAAGAATCGGCAAAGGTTCATAGCCGGCGACCGGAGGCACAACAACGGCGGTAAGGCGGCCTGCCCGGTAGCCTCAGGCCGCAGTTGAATGCAGCTTGGGGGAGAGCCTTAACTTCAATGCTCATCCAATCAAAAATCCCCGAAGCAATTAGCAAGGAAAAGGGCCCTCGGGATTTCCCGAAAGCCCTTTCATTTCAGACGCTAAGTATTACTGGCAGGGGCGATTTCCCCTTAGGCGTATTTGCCGCTAATCTGGGGAGTAGTTCCTTCCAGGCCCTGGTTCATCCGGTCCAGGCGGGTATCCCGCAACCAGGTGCGCTTCTCGTCGTCCTTGAAGTTTAGGTGGAGATTGCCCAGGCCCTCCACTTCCAGGTCAAGAACGTCGCCGTCCATCAGGGAGCTGAGGCCACGGTGGTTGGTGCCGGTGGCTACGATGTCTCCCGGCTCCAGCGGATGTATCGAAGTAACCCATTCCATAATACGGGGAATCTGGTGGGCCATGTCGCTGGTGTTGTAGTTCTGCTTTAGTTCGCCGTTAACCGACAACTTTACCTGGCGGTTCAACGGGTTGGTAAACTCGTCCGCGGTCACCACCCAGGGGCCGATGGGAGCAAAGGTAGCCCGGGATTTCATCTGGTAGAAGGTATTACCCGGCGGCAGCACGCCTCGGGCCGACCCATCAATGAAGTTCAGGTAACCAAAGATGTAGTCATAGGCGTCTTCCGGCTTCACGTTTTCCGCCCGCTTACCGATAACGAAGGCCATTTCCGCCTCGAACTCAAAGATCGTTGCGGGGATATCGGGCAGAATTACGGTGTCTTCGGGGCCGACGATGCAATGCGGGGACTTGAGGAAGGCATTAATCGGCGCCGGTGCGTCACGGGTGCCGTCCTCCATGTAGTTGACCGCCATACACACCACGGAATAGGGCTTGGGAAGGGGCGGGCGCAGCTTGACCGAACTGAGGGCTACACCACTTTCGGCGTTGACCAGGGCCTCGATGTTGCCCCGGTGCTGGTCAAAACCCTCAATCACCCGATTAATCAGGTCCTGGGGTGAAGTGTGGGCAACTCCGCTCACGGCGCTGGAAACGTCCACCACCGCATCGCCCTTAACTACCCCCAGCTTGAAGTCGTCAAAGAATACGAGCTTCATAGTTTCACTCTCCTTGGTCTCCTAGATTGTATTTCCAATAAAGTTCGCCGGCTTCGCCAAGACCCGCCGGACCTGTCACCGGTTCCTGAATTAGACCAGAACGCCGAATCCGGAGATGGTGCAAAGCTCAATCCGGTTGCCATCCGGGTCGTTGATGTAGAAAGCCCGTTGGCCGTCGTTGCGGGTCTGGATGTCCGTGGTCTCAAGTCCCTTCCCCACGAAATAGTCCCGGGAAGCCTCAATGTCATCCACTTCAAAGGCGGTGTGGTGTGAAGGCGCTGAAGGCGCGTCAACGTTCTCGATTATGTGAACCATGGCGCCGCTGGGCAACTGGAGCCAGTACAGGTGGTCGCCGTTTACCATTTTGGGAATCTGTTTGATTCCCAGGATGTCTTCGTACCACCGGAGCGCAGCGTCCTTGTCCTTAACGTTGTAGGTAATGTGGTTAATGTTCTTGAGCCTAATCTGATCTTCAAGCATCGATTTCCTCCCCTATCTAATTTCAGTTTCAGTTGAATGGCCCTATGATACCAGCATTTGATTGGTTCACCAAATATCGAGCCGGATACGCCGGTTAAATCTCCAGTACCCGCTCCAGGTTTTTCCAGAGGATGGCTTCCTTTTCGTCCTGGGTCAGACTTTCCAGGCTGTTGACCCACTCTACCGGGGAATCAATACCCATATCGTAGGGCCAGTCGCTGCCCAGGAAGATGCGGTCAACGCCGGCAGAATCAATCATGTACCGGAGCACCGCCTCGCTGTGGGTGAGGCAGTCGTAGTAAACCTTGCTAAGGTAAGTGCTGGGCGTATCCACCCCGTGAATACGGGCTTCGGAGCGCACCTGCCAACCGCGGTCCATCCGACCGGCGCCAAAGCAGGTAAACCCGCCGCCGTGGGCTAGACACACCTTAAGGTCTGGATACTTATCCAGCACGCCGCCAAAGACCAGCGTCGCAAAGGTAACGGCCCGGTCGGCAAGGTTGCCAATGGAGTTATCGATGGCATAGCCCTTGGTATCCCGGGGGGCTACTATGGTGTCGTCCCCCTGCTGGTGGAAGAAAATCAGCGCGCCCAACTGCTCCGCCGACTGCCAGAAAGGACCAAAATCCGGGTGGTCCAGGGTCTTGCCATTGACCTGGTCATTGATTTGAGCGCCCTTCAAACCCAGTTGATTTACCGACCGGTCCAGCTCGGCTATAGCCGCATTCAAGTCCTGCATCGGCAGGGTAGCCATGCCGGAAAACCGCTGAGGATAGCTCTGGGCCAACTCCGCTACGTAGTCGTTGCAGTCCCGGGCGGTGGCGGCTCCCACATCGGCGGGTAGGTCATAGTTATACAGGCCGACCCAAGTGGTGAGGACGTGAACATCCACCCCCAGAGAATCCATTTCGGCAATGCGCTGCTCCGGAGTCAACAGATACTTGGGATGCAGCCAGGAACGCTTGGATCCCCGCACCAAAAACTGACGGCCCGACCCTTCTTGACGCGTAAAACCGTGCCAGTCCTGACCGTCCGCCAGGTTAGCCGCAATGGCCGGGGCAATATGAGCGTGGATATCTATACTGCGCATTCTCAACTCCTATATTGGTTAGCCAGGCCCTTTTCATTGTCATCCCAGGCCAATCGCATTAGACCCGATCCCTTTTACCGTCATTCCGGCGGAAGCCGGAATCCAGGAAGCCTTTTTGTTAAACAAATTCTGGGTACAAATCCCGCCATTCAGGGTTTTCTTTCTCGATTAGCTCTAACCTCCAAGTCCGACGCCATTCCTTGAGGCGCTTTTCCCGGACAATAGCGTTCTCCATCCTTTCGTGACTTTCATGCCAGACTAAAGTATGTGTGCTGTAACGCCGGGAATATCCATCAATCAGGTCGTTCTTGTGTTGCCAGACGCGTTGTATTAGGTTGGAGGTTACTCCGATGTAAAGAGTGCCATTGCGCCGATTGGCGAGGATGTAAACACAAGGTTGCTTCATTAAGAGAAGCTCCTGGATTCCGGCTTTCGCCGGAATGACGGTACAGGCCAGAGTAACGGTACAGGCCAGAGTAACGGTACAGGCCGGAATGACGGTACAGGCCAGGGTGACGGTAAGGCCAGGGTGACGGGCCTTACTGCTTACTAGATGCCCAGCAGGGTTTCCAGGTTCTTCCACAAGATGGCTTCCTTTTCTTCCTGGGTGAGACTTTCCATTCCCAAGACCCAGGCTACCGGCCAATCGGTGCACATATCAAAGGGCCAGTCGGTGCCAAATATTACCTTGTCGATACCCGCCATATCGATGACCATCCGGAGGGCCGACTCGCTGTGGGTTAGGCAGTCGTAATAAAACTTGCTTAAGTAAGCGCTGGGCGGCCGGTCGATATTAACCCGCGCCTCGGACCTTACCTGCCAGCCCCGATCCATACGCCCGGCGCCGAAGCAGGTATAGCCGCCACCGTGAGACAGGCAAATACGCAGGTCGGGGTACTTGTCCATTACCCCGCCGAAAACAAAGGAGGCGAAGGTAACGGCCCGGTCGGCCAGATTGCCGACGGTGTTAGGCAAGTGGTAACGGTTCAGCCGGGGGCTGACCAGGGTATCTCCGCTCTGATGTATCAGGATGACGGCGCCGGTCTGCTCGGCAACCTCCCACACCGGGAAGAACTCCGGATCATCAAAGGTCTTTCCGTTAACGTGGTCGCCGATCATCGCCCCGCGGAGCCCCAGTTGAGTCATGGCCCGCTCCAGTTCGGCGGCGGAAGCGCCAACGTCCTGCATCGGCAGGTTGGCTAACCCGGCAAAACGGTCGGGGTGGTCCTTGGTAAGCTGCGATACATAGTCGTTGCATTCCCGGTCCATCGCGGCAACGATGGCGGCATCTTTTTCATAGAAGTAAAAAGCGGAGTTGGTGGAAAGGACATGAACATCCACTCCCAGGGAATCCATATCCTTCAGCCGCTGCTCCGGCGACCACATAGTTCGGGGTACGGCCCGGTGGAAATTATCGGCCTCGGCAGCAATGCCATACCAATTTTCCCCGGCCTCTACCGCTCGAATGTAGGCCTCGGGGCTGATGTGAGCGTGTATGTCAATGGACCTCATTTATGTTATGGCTCCTACAAAAGGTTGTTTTTCCCAGACACCAGAGACTTTGAAGGTCAGAGACCCAGCAGATTTTCCAGGTTCTTCCAGAGGATGGCTTCCTTCTCCTCCAGGGTCAAGCTCTCGAGACCCATCACCCAGGACACCGGCCAGTCAATGCGCATATCGGCCGGCCAGTCAGTGCCCAGCACTACCCGATCAATTCCCACCGAGTCGATCAACATACGCAGGGCCGGTTCGCTATGGGTCAGGCAATCATAGTAGAACTTGTTAAGGTAGTTGGTGGGTGGTTGACTGATATTCACCCGCGCCTCGGAGCGCACCTGCCAGCCTCGGTCCATTCGGCCAATGCCAAAGCAGGCATAGCCGCCGCCGTGGGCCAGGCAGATCTTCAAGTCGGGGCACTTGTCCATTACCCCGCCGAAAGTGAAGGCGGCAAAGGTTACCACCCGATCGGCCAGATTGCCGATGGTGTTGCGGACGTGATACCTGGGTTGGCGTTCGGAGCCGATGGTTTGACCACCCTGGTGGATAAAGATCAGCGCCCCCATTTGCTCTGCAGCCTGCCAGATGGGCAGGAACTCCGGCTCGTCAAAGGTTTTACCGTTTACCTGGTCGCCAATCATCGCCCCTTTCATCCCCAACTGGTTAACGGCGCGGTCCAACTCGGCAATTGCCGCTCTGGCGTCCTGCATCGGAATGGTAGCCAAGCCGGCCAGCCGTTCGGGATAGTCCAGGGTCATTTGACGAATCTCATCATTGCAATCTCGGGCGATAGCGTTGGTAACCGCCGGGTCTTTGTCATACTGGTAAAAGCCGGCGTTGGTTGAAACTACCTGAATGTCCACACCCAGCGAATCCATATCGGCGATTCGCTGCTCGGGTGTCCAGGCATTGCGGGGGTTAAACAATTCTCCGTCGGCGGAGGTCATTCCATGCCAGTCATTGCCGGCAAGCACCACCCGCTGAAAACACTGAGGGGTTGAGTGCGCATGAACGTCTATGCTTCGCATTGGTGTCCTTTCAATTTAATAGTCCTGCATCAATTCAATAGAGAAAAAGGGAAGCACCCAGAAACGGAAAGTCGTCACACCCCCAAGAGCCGTTCCATATTCTTGTAAAGAATGGCTTCCTTTTCGTCCTGGGTCAGGCTCTCCAGGCCCAAAATCCAGGAAACGGGCCAGTCAATTGCCATATCGGCAGGCCAATCGGTGCCGAAGATTACCCGGTCGATCCCTACGCTGTCGATCAGCATACGCAGAGCCGGCTCGCTGTGGGTCAAACAATCGTAATAGAACTTGTTCAGGTAAGAGCTGGGAGGCTGGTTGATATTAACCCGCGCCTCGGAGCGCACCTGCCAGCCCCGGTCCATCCGACCGGCGCCAAAACAGGTATAACCGCCGCCGTGGCAAAGGCAGACCTTCAAATCGGGGCAGGCGTCCATCACGCCGCCAAAGACGAAGGAGGCAAAGGTAACCGCCCGGTCCACCAGGTTGCCGATTGTGTTGGGCAGATGGTAGCGGGCATTGCGGTCGCGCACCAGGGTATTGCCTCCCTGCTGGTGTACCAGCATTACCGCGCCCATCTCCTCCGCCGCTTTCCACAGGGGCAGGAATTCCGGGTCATCATAAGTCTTGCCGTTAACGTGGTCGTCAATCATGGCGCCGACAAAACCCATCCCGTTAACCGTGCGGTCGAGTTCGGCGATCGCCAGGTTGATGTCCTGCATCGGGATAATTGCCATGCCCTTGAAACGATCGGGGTAGTCCACCGTCATTTGGTGGACCTCGTCGTTGCATTCCCGGTGCATGGCCGAAATAACCTGGGCATCCCGCTCGTAGTAATAATAGAAGCTGAAGGTCGAAACCACGTGAACATCCACACCAAGGGAGTTCATATCGTCGATTCGCTGCTCCGGCGTCCAGGAGTTGCGGGGGCCGACTCGCATTTCTCCAGGCTTAACCCCGTGCCATTCCCGGCCTTCCTGCATGGCCCGGATGAAACACTGGGGCGTCAGATGGGCGTGAATATCAATGCTGCGCACTTGTGCCTCCGAAATTGTTGAGTGAACGACCTGCTATTGGGACCTGCTATTGGGACCAGCTATTGGGACCAGCTTTGCAGTTGATTTCAATGACTTGCCTGTCGGCCCTAAACGCCTAGCAGCCGCTCCATATTCTTCCACAAGATGGCTTCCTTCTCATCCTGAGTCAAACTCTCCAGACTCAAGACCCAGGAAACCGGCCAGTCAATCGCCATGTCGAAGGGCCAGTCAGTGCCAAAAACCACCTTATCTATTCCCGCCATGTCTATCAGCATTCGGAGGGCGGTTTCGCTGTGGGTCAGACAATCATAATAAAACCGGCTCAAGTAAGCGCTGGGCGGTTGGGGTATATTAAGCCGGCCTACGTCCCAGCTTCGGTCCATACGGCCAACACCGTAACAGGCATAGCCGCCGCCGTGGGCCAGACATATCTTCAAATCCGGACAGGCGTCCATCACTCCCCCCATAACGAAAGAGGCAAAAGTAACCGCCCGGTCCACCAGATTGCCGATGCTGTTTGGGAGGTGGTACTGATTGCTTCGGGGCTCCACCAAAGTTTGGCCGCCCTGGTGGATAAAGATAATGGCCCCCATCTGCTCGGCGGCCTTCCACAGGGGCAGAAACTCCGGCTCGTCGAAGGTCTTCCCATTTATCTTGTCATCAATCATCGCCCCGATCAGGCCCAATTGATTAACCGAACGGTCCAGTTCGGCGATTGCCAGGTCAACGTCCTGCATCGGAATCTGGGCAAAGCCCCTGAAGCGTTCCGGATAATCCAAAGTCATCTGATGCACCTCGTCGTTGCAATCCCGGTGCATACCGGCGATGGTCTGGGCATCCCGGCCATAGAAGTAGAACTGGGCGCCGGTGGACACTACCTGCACGTCAACGCCCAGAGAGTTCATGTCGTTGAGGCGCTGCTCCGGAGTCCATTCCAGTTCCGGATTAATGTTCAGCCGGCGAGGTTCGAGGCCATGCCATTCCTTCCCTTCCCGCATTGACTGGCTAAAGGACTGGGGCGTGACGTGGGCATGAATATCTATACTACGCACCTATACCTCCCAAATCGGTTCGGTTGAATTGCCGCTTGATTATATTGAATCTGCCCTGGCGATGCTACCCTTACCCTGGCCCAACAGCAGGCCAACGGTTGCCAGCTCCCGGCCTGGCGTCTGGCGTCTGGCGTCCGGCGTCCGGCGTCCATAACGGGCCGGAAATGCCCGGCCCGGATACCCAGAGTCTCCCCCGTTTTCGGAGGAGACTCTGATTAACAAGTCAATTTTGCGAATGGGCCAACCCGTGCCCTTGCCAGCGGCTCGTTACGCCTACCGGCCTCGCTGCCTGGGGTCGAACAGGTCCCGCAAAGCGTCCCCGAAGAACGCAAATCCCATAACGGTTACGGTGATGAAGAAGCCCGGGAAAATCAGGATCCAGGGAGCAACCGGGGCATATTGAGCGGCCTGTCCGGTGAGCATCCGTCCCCAGGACGGGGTAGGCTCGGAAATGCCCAGGCCCAGATAGCTCAGACCGGCCTCGGTCAAAATAGCGGTGCCGAACATCGAGGACATGATAATCAGGAAAGGGGCCACCGTGTTCGGCATGACATGGCGGAGCATCGTCCGAACATCCGAGGCGCCGATGGAACGGGCGGCCATGGTGTAGTCCATTTCCCGTATGGAAATCGTGGCGGCGCGGATAATCCGCACACCCCGGGGCAAAATAGTGGCGGCAATCGCCAGAATCACGTTGGGCATGGTATTGCCAAACACCGCCACAATAGTCAGGGCCAGAATCAGGTCCGGGAAAGACATCCACATATCTACTATTCGTTGCACCAGAGCGTCAACCTTGCCCATAAAGAACCCGGAGGCCAGGCCGACAACGGCGCCTATCCCGGTACCAACTGTCACCGACAGAAAGCCCACGAGCATAGAAATCCGCGCTCCGTGCACCACTCGGGAGAAGACATCCCGCCCAAAATTATCGGTGCCGAAGAAGAACTCTAAACCGGGTGCGTGCAACACCGCCTCATAGTTCTGTTCCTGGTAGGTATAAGGAGCTATCAGGTCGGCAAAAATGGCAGTAAGCACCATCACCACCACAATAGCCAGACCTACCGTTCCCAGCAACTTGTGCCGGAAATAGAAAATGCTGTACTTGACCATGCCTGGCCGACGAGGCGGCTCCGCGGCAATCAGACTTTCTCGTATAGCATCCGCGCTAGTAGTTTCGTTTGGAGTTACCATCTTAATTCCCCTTGGCAAAAATGCTGGATTTTACCAATGGCAGCAGTCAAAACAAGATCTTAACATTCGGCTATTACTTTGCGCCGCACCAGGGAGGCCGCCGGCCCGGTTCAAGGCAGGCCCTCCCTCAGCGCAATTTGGCCTAGTTATACCGGATTCTCGGGTCGAGCCAAGCATAAAGCAAATCTACAAACAGGTTGGCCAGGAGCACTATCAGGGCAACGAACATTACGATTGCCTGGACTACCGGATAGTCCCGGGCGCCCACCGCCTGAATAAAGAGCTTGCCAATGCCGTGCAGGTTGAACACCTGCTCAATGATTACCTGACCGCTCATCAGGAATACTACCTCAAAGCCGGCCAAAGTGGTTACCGGCAGCAGGGCGTTACGGAGCACGTGCTGGCCCAACACCTTGGAGCGGTAAAGGCCCTTGGCTTCGGCGGTTCGTACGTAGTCTTCCCGGAGCACTTCCAGCACTGAGGAGCGGGTCATGCGGAGAATCTCCGCCGAACTGCGCAGGCCCACCAGAAATGCCGGCAGAAGCAGCACCGAGAGATTGCGCACCGGGTCGTCCCAAAGGTGTCTATATTCAATTGGGGGTTTCCACCCAAACATAGCCACCAACCCAACAATTACCATCAGGGCCAGCCAGAAGCCCGGCATGGCTTGCAGGCCCATACTGGAGCCCCTCAAAACATAGTCAACCCAGGTATCCTGCCTCACCGCGCAAATAATTCCCCCAATCGTCCCCAGGACACACGCCAGGCTTACCGCCAGCAGTCCAAGCTCAAAACTGAGGAAAATCCTGGGCGCCATTCGGTCCCAAACCGGCTTCCGGTTGGTCCAGGAAGTCCCAAAGTCTCCCTGGAAGAAATTACCCAGCCATCGCACGTATTGTTGGTCCAGGCGCCCATCCAGACCCAGTTGTTCCCTAATTTGTTCAAACTGCTCTGAACTGGCGTCGTAGGCTTCCCCGGGCTCACCACCCAACAGCAGAGCTGTGGCGTAATCGCCCGGGATAGTGTGAAGCATGACAAAAATGAAAACCGAAACACCAAATGCTGTGGGAACAAAAAGAAGCAACCGCTTAGCTAAATAAGTCCTCATTTTGCACACACCTCCTCGGATATTTTCCTGCTCTTTTCCCGGTCAATATAACAACCAACAAGTCCAGAGCCGCGGTTATTACTGTTATACGCCACGAATCCTGGGGCGGTTCTATTTATCACTTCCATTTAATCGCACATTTTGACGAATTGCAACCAATGCTGACTATTTTAATGCGAATCCTGAATTTTCTTTTCCCAAAACTGAAATAATAATGCTCTGTCGCCGGGAGTCTTTGACGAAAGACCACCCTTCCGCCCGGCTATCCGGTGCAAGGTAGGCCACTCACTGTTAAGGTGGGTGGCCTACCAAGTGCGGTCTAAAGGAGGTTTGTCTTACCCGTGAAGAATTATACTCCCCCGGGTACGCCGCTGGTTTGACCCTTATTGCCCGTGTCATCCTTGTGGGCCGGATCAATCCACAGGTGCATGAACTTCAGGAAAGCGCCATTAGGCGCCGGGAAGTGAGCGTAACCCCTGACCTCCGGCCAGAAGGACACCGCTTCCTGCTCCCAGTAAACCGGGAAGGAGCCATAGGTTTTCATCGCCCGCAGTTGGATCTCATCAGACAATGCCTTACGGGCGCTGAAGTCCAGTTCGGTCTGCGCCTGGTCCAACAGCGCGACGATTTCCTTGTCGCAGGGGCCGTTGGGAGTCCAGTGGTTGCCGGAAGAGTCACAGCGTAGGAAAGACGCTACGCCTGCGTTGGGGTCGTCCGCGGTAACCGTGCTGTTGCCAGGCTTGAATACGCCCCAAGTGCCGGATTGTTCCTGCTGGCGGTAGGCAATGGTTTCAACCGAGTCGAAGTCGGTCTGAATTCCCACCAGCCGCAGCTGCTCCTGCAGGAAGGTGGAGCGAGCCTGCACCTGAGCATCCGACTCTACGGTAAAGAGATAGGTTTCGTCGAAGTCGAACCCCTCTTCTTCCAGAATCTTCCTGGCTTCGGCCCGGGTAGCTTCCATGTCTTCAGATACGCACCAGCCGGGGACGGCGCAGCCCTGTTCCTGAGAAAGATCCCAGGGGCTGCCCGGAGCATAACCGAAGAATCCGGAGGCTCCGTAACCATCCTGGAGTACTGTAATGGCTGCCTCCCGGTCGATGCTCATGACGATGGCCTGCCGCACCCTAACATTGTCGAACGGAGGGATCCGGGCGTTGATCCACAGTCGGAAGTTACCGCGGGTGGCCCGGATAACCGTCATGATTTGGTCGTGGTCCACATAGGCTCGATACTGGCCGAAGTTACGCACCCAGTGCCAGTCGGTCTGGTGGGCCAATTGGGTGGCCTGCTGCGCGGACTCGTCCAGGATACCGAAGATGACCAGCTCATCCAGGTAAGGAAGTCCGGGTATGTAGTAGTCGGGGTTCTTTTCAAAGTGCTGTTCGTCAATGCCTACGGACTGCCCCTCAGCCCACTTGAAGGGGCCAAGACCTACCGAGACATCCTGGAACATCACCTCTTCGCCACCGGCTTGGAACCAGGCCTTGTTAAATATTTGGCCCCGGCGGTTTGACAGCGGGAGCAGCGGTATTCCAGTGGGACCGGAGAACCGCATTTCCAGGGTCAGGTCGTCGGTGCAAGTCGTCTCGTTCAATACAACGTTTGCGAGGCGGCTTTTCATGTAGCTGGCGGTAATGCCATTTCCGGTTATCATGGTTTCCAAGGTGAACCGAGCGTCTTCGCAGACGAAGGGTTCACCGTTATGCCAAGTAGTGCCCTCCCGGAAATCGAAGGTTACACCGGACAGGTCGTCGTGGATGGTCCAGCTTTGAGCCAACTCGGGGAGCAGCGGAGCGCCGGCGTCATAGGGGTTTTCCATTATCAGCGTAGCGCCGGTGGGCATTCGATACCGGTCGGTCACGCCGGAGCCTGCGCCCCAGGCGTTGGCATGTTCCAGGGGGTCTTCATAGTTGACGCGGAGGGTGCCGCCGTAAACCGGCTGTCCATAGAACTCGGTGTCCGGCTGCCAGTAATCGGCAAAGGAAGGCGCCATCTTGCCCTCGGCCATCATTTCTTCTGCAGGCATTGCCGCTTCGACGGGCACCGCCGTGGCCGCCGGAGCAGCAACAGCCGGTTCAACAGGGGCCGCAGGAATCGCCGTGGCCGGGGCGGAGGAGCCACAGGCTACCGCGGCCAGGGCCAGCACCGCAATAATTGGCGCATAAAAAAGCGCTTTGGGTTTGATCAACCATTGGTGGAGCATATTTCAGAATCCTCCAAGTATTAATGTATCCTGGATATAGCAACTATTGCTTTCAGTTAACTATCTATTCCAAATATTCTGGTAAATATACTGGGCAATCCACCTCCCCATTAACAACTTTTCCAATTTGGGACATACCGCCAGCAATAAAATCACGTGCAGGTTTCCTGCACGGATTTATGGTAGCGAGAATATATACTCTGGCATCACCACTGTCAATAGACTGTCCTTACCCTCCAGGGCTTATCAAAAGTCCTGATTCCGGTGTATCACCGTTCACCTGGAGCTTGTCGAATCGCCGGTTTGTGGTCCGACAGGCACACCATGTTCGGCTTTTCCTTGTCGTCGGCTTTTCCTTGTCGATTGAATGACCCGGCATAGCGCCGCCCACTTCCGGCCTACCTACGTCTCTCGCCTTCCTACGTCGCATTATCAATTTGGTGAATCGCCATTATTATCCTAAAAAATATTTGACCCTGCGTATTATTAGTAATATCCTTAGTGACGGAAGAAAACGGACTCACCGGCGTGGATTCGGCATGGGTCCAAGCTGACCGGACATCCCAACAACTTAACCATATGGGGTAATGAATGAACGCTGTTAGAGAAAATCGGACTCGGGAGGCAATCTTGGGCACCACCCTGGTGGTAGCGGTCGTGGCCGCCTGTATGATTGTCGTTCCGGTGGCAGCCAATCTGGGACTGCTTATTCTGGCCACCGACCCCAATCCGAGACACCCTCCGGCAGACCTTATGGGTGAAGCCGTTGGTTGGGCCATCGCCGGAGTGCTGGTTGGAGCGATGGTTGTCATCATTACCGAGTCGGTCGTCTGGCCGGGCAGCAAGGGGTTCGTGGCTAAATACAAGGGACTTATTCTGGGCAGTGCCATATCCTTAGTAATAGGGGCTTGCCTGGGCTTGACCTTTGCCGTGATTCAGATGGACAGCGTGGACGGTCAGGCTATCACGTCGAAGAGCTTGGGGGTGATGGCCGGCGCGACGGCGGGCACCCTGGGCGCTATCGCCGGGATTATTGCCGGTACTACCATACGGCGTTTTGTAATCAATCTTTATCGGCTACCCAATCCCTAAACACCGGCTATTGAGTCGGTTTGACTAAACGGTTGCAATAGACGGATGGTTATTGCTGAGTTTCTATCATAGGTAGTCGTTGTCCCTGGTTGTCCGTTAGCGCCGATCAAAATCCGCTCCCGGACAACTTCAAGCCTGAGCTTCAAGGAGGGCCGAGCGCCATGCAGGAAAATACGCTCAAGAAAAAGCTGAACGCCGGTAAGGCCGTTTTCGGCGTGATGATTACCTTTCCCTCCGCCCCGGTGGTAGAAATGCTGGGCTACCTGGGATTTGACTGGGTGCTGATTGACAACGAACACGGTTCGATTACCGTCGAGAACTCGGAAGACCTGGTACGCGCCGCCGAGCTGAGCGGCATCGCACCCATTGTAAGGCCGGTGGGCAACAAACCGGAGATTATCGCTCCTTTTCTTGACCGGGGAGCCTGGGGCGTACAAGTGCCCCACGTCAACACTGCCGCCGAAGCGGAGGCCGCCGTAGATGCGGTCAAGTATTACCCCGAAGGTCATCGGGGCATTTTCAGCCGCAGCCGACCCGCCGGTTACGGATTTTCCGGGGCCACCGCCGATTACGTTGCTGAAGCCAACCGTAACACCCTGGTCTGTCTGATGCTGGAAGAGGTGGAGGCGATCAATAACCTGGAAGAACTGGTCACCGTGGAAGGCGTGGACGTGTTTTTCATCGGTTCCGGCGACCTGTCTCAATCAATGGGCTACCCCGGCCAGCAAACCCATCCCGAAGTGCAAGCCCAAATGGAACGGGGCGTACAAATAATCTGTGGCGCCGGGCGGATTGCCGGTGTTAGTTGCCCCGACAACCTGGTCCCCAAGTATTTGGGCTTGGGAGTCCAGTATTTCCACGGAAACGTGGGCAGTCTATTGCAAACCGCCAGCGTGGATTACCTTAAAGTAATGCGCGACGCGGCGGCCTCGACCGGCCACTAGCCCACTGGGCGGCCGGTCCTTCCGCAACCGGTCTCTCCGGCAACCAAGAAATCCATGACTCATAATTCAGCCATTTCAAAATGGGGCGCTTCCCCGTTTCGGGGAGCGGCCCCTAATTTTTTGCTGCGCGATTGGGAGACCTTGGCGATTAACTCGGGAAAACTAAAGGTGCCAAAAAGATGAAGATTTGCTGCCAGCCTTAAACCCGGGAATTTCGGCGGAGGAATAATGAAATACCGGACACTGGGCCGCACCGGTCTGCAAGTATCCGAAGTGGGATTTGGCGGCGCCGGCATCGGTCACGTCTGGGGTGAAACCACCGACGCCGAGTGCATCGGCGCCATCCATAGAGCATTGGATCTGGGCATTAACTTCTTTGACACTTCGCCCATGTACGGCGGCGGCCGTTCCGAGGAAAACCTGGGCAAGGGCCTGGCCGGTCGCCGCTCGGACGTCTACATTGCCACCAAGGTAAGGTTGCAGTCCGAGGAAGATCGACTCGATATGGAAAACGCCGTTCGACGCTCGGTGGAGCAGAGCCTGCGCCGCCTGAATACCGACCACGTGGACTTGCTCCAAGTGCATCACCAGGTAGGACTGGAAGCAGGCAAATATATGGCTGCCGTCGGTCCGCCACCGCGGTACGCCCTACTCCTGGACCAAGCGGGCTGTATTGCCCTCTCCCAGGCAATGGCAAATCTGGTGCGGGAAGGCAAAATCAGATTCGTTGGAATCACTGCCTGGGACGGTTCGCCTCAGGTTATCGGGGAACTTTTGGAAAGCGGCTCCTTCGATTCCGCCCAAATTCTCTACAACATGCTGAACCGGACTGCCGTTTCAATTCCCCCGCCAGGGTTTGACGACATCGACCAGGGACAAACCCTGCCGCTAGCCCGGCGGGAGAACGTCGGGGTTATCGGGATTCGGTCCCACGCCGCCGGCGCACTAGTGGACCGTCTTGACCGGTCGGTTGCCGCCGATTCGGAAGTAGCCCGGGACTTTGCCCGTGCCCAAAGGCTGCGATTCTTCCGGCAAGACCCTTATCGCACCCTTTCCCAGGCGGCCCTGCGCTTCTGCCTGGACAATCCCGACATTGCTACAGTGACCCCCGGCTTCAAGAACATCGCTGAAGTTGAGGAAGCTGCCGCCTGTTCCGACCTGCCCCAATTGCCTGCCGAGAAGGTTGCGATGCTTGATGAGCTGAACCGGCGGCAGTTCGCCGGCTGATTTGGGACGCTCCCCGACTTATGTTAAACTGTTGAAAGATGCCGACAGCAAGGGACCTGCGAACCAGTTGCCAATCGGCGCATATCGAACCAAGCGGACGGGGCAAGCCTTTAGCCGGTTAATCATTAACTGAAAAAGAGAGGGGAAATAATGGGAGTTTACAGACTGTACAGCGGCGATGACGGCGAGAGTCACATCGAGGAACTACCGGCGGACGCCTTGAAAGACATTAAGCTGGAGGGAGCAGAGATGAACTTCAGCGTCTCGGAGCGGGAACCGGGGTTGTTCTCCGATTACCATCCCGCCCCCCGCCGCCGTTGGCAGGTCGGCTTGGTAGGCCGGACGATTATCGGGTTGCACGACGGCACTTCCCACGAATTCGTTCCTGGGGACGTCCGCCTCATTGAGGACACCACCGGACGGGGCCACACCACCACCTACCCGGACGGCTTTATGATTACGCTGCAGGTAACCCCGGCGGAAAACATCGGCGATTAGCTTTAAATACCGCTTTTACCGTTGGGCCAATACAACAATAAAATTGCGCTCATACCCGGCAAGCTTCGGCAAAAGTGAGCCGTACGCCGACGGCAATACTAAACGAAACCAGCGCCACCATCACCGCCGCCCTCCGGCCAGGTTTTGCCTGCCGGGGGGCGGCTTGTTTTGGGGCCTCTCGTATTACGGCTAAACGGCGTTCGGAAATACATTTAGTTTGACAAGGCTCTAAAGGAAACCCTATACTTCCCCAAAGTTTTCTCTGCCTACCCGGATAGAAGGCTCAATAGTCGGAAAATCTGCAACCTATTTCGGAGCTTATCAATCTTATTTGAGACGCATTGCTATAGTTTTCGTTAATTGGAGGTATATTCGTGATAGGAAATCGATTTAAAAATACCAAACTATTCGCCACTATTGCAATAGTATTAACTCTGACCCTCATCGTTGCCTGCGGTTCTTCCGCCCCGACTGCCGAAGATACGCCGGCAGCCGCCTCGGCGCAAACGGCGGCGCAAACGGCGGCTCCCGCCCAGTCCGGCGAAGCGGCAATGACCGACAGCTCCAGCTCTTCGGAAGCGATGCCGGATTCATCGACCAAGCCCGAAGCAATGGCGGACCAGAGTCCCGCCCCGACCGCCGTTGCCCAGCAGGCCTCCGTGGAACCAATGGCCACCCGCCTGGACAAGGTGGCAATCGCCGTGGGCGGACAGTCCTGGGATTCCAACTACAGCTACAAAGTTAACATCGGCGGTTTTCTGGACAAGTGGCCCATCTCTGAATACCTGATCGGGATAGACAATAAGACCGGAGAGTATATTCCTGAGCTGGCGACATCCTGGGAAATGGCTCCCAACGGCAAGGACTGGACTTTCAAGCTCCGTGAGGATATTCCCTGGCAGGACGGCTACGGCGAATTTACCGCCGCAGATGTGCGCCACTCCTTCTGGCTGCTAGTTCAGCCCACCGCTAAGCCCAGCGGCATCAGCACCTGGCGCAAGATTATGGGAGTCAAATCCGATGACCCTGAAGCGGTTATAACCCAGCGAGCCGAAGAGGTTGTCGAAATTGTTGATGACCACACAGTTGTAGTGCACTTGGGAATTGTGCTGCCGGAAGCTCTGTTCAATTTGGGCAAACGGCGGAATCTGCCCATGGAAAGCAAGGCCCGTTGGGATGCCGTGGGCGATGAGGGCATGGGCCAGAAAATGGTCGGTACCGGCCCATTGAGCTACGTAGAGCGGGTGGAAGGCTCCCACGTGCTTTATGACGCCGCCGAAGAACATTGGCGGGTCGTTCCCCAGTACGACCAGCTTGAGTTTCGGGCTGTTGCTGAAAGCTCAACGCGGCTGGCCGCATTGCTAACGGAACAAGTGCACTTGGCGGTTGTCGAGCGAACCATCAGGGATGACGTGCGGGAACGAGGTATGCAGTTCGTCTCCGGCGAATTCCCGGGTATCCAGCACCACTGGACCTTCTGGGGCAACTATCACACTGAGCCGGAAACTCTTGACCCCAACAATCCAATGCTTATCAAGGAAGTCCGGCAGGCAATGGCCAAGGCAGTAAACCGGAAAGCCATCGCTGAGGCTCTGCTGCCCGGCGCCAAAGTGGCAATTCCATCTTACGTCAAGTTTACCGACTTGGACGAGTTGGTTTGGCCCGGGTTGAGAAACCCGGCTTGGGCCGACCGGTGGGACGAAGTGTACGGCTATGATCCGGAGGCCGCCAAACAGTTGTTGGCTGCCGCCGGGTTTCCTGAAGGCTTTGAGTTCACTTTAGCCCTGGATTCCAACCCTTCCCTCCCGGAGGTTATTGACATCGGGCAAGCGATGGCCCTGGACTTTGAAGCCATTGGCTTGAAACCTAAGTTGGCCAACATCGAGGGCAGCGAAATCCGTTCCCAGCGGCGGGCGCGGGAAATTCACAACACCATATCCGCTTCCGCTACCTACAGTTACACTGTCTATCACCTGGAAACTCTGTTTTGTACCTGTGGTTCGGTTCACTCCTTCGCAGATCCGTTTATTGACAGCAAGATTGACGAGTTGAATATGACGGTAGAGAAAGGAGAGCGAACCAGGATAATGCAGGAAGTCGGTGACTTCTGCTTTGATAATATCTGCACCTTGCCGATGTTTGACGTAGCCCCGGACATAGCAATTAACCCGAAGTACATTTCCAGCTACGTCTTCCCGGGGTTCATCAGCGGTTTCTACACCCACTTGGAATACATTGAAACCGTACCGCAATAGGCGGCAACCAACCGAATAGCAAGTTAAATACGTGCGCCTCATGCCAAAGTTCAAAGGCGGAGTTGGGGCGCACTTTTCGTATCCGGCAACCGTCACAACGACCGGATCCTCTGGTAATGGTAAGTTAACCCGCGGCGCCCCCAGGAGGAAGGTATGCAGCGTTACATCGTCGTTAGACTGTTTCACGCTCTCCTGGCCCTATTCGCCATGAGCATTATTGTCTTCTCCCTCGCCCGCATCTCGGGCAATCCGATGGACGTGCTGCTGCCCGAAGACGCCACGGAGCAGGACTTCATCCAGACCGCCGAGTTGTGGGGACTGAACAAGCCCTTACACGTTCAATACCTGGTCTATCTGGGCAACGTGATCAAGGGAAATTTCGGGGTATCAATCAAGTGGCCCGGCCGGCCCACCCGCGACCTGATACTTGCCCGTCTGCCCGCTACCCTTCAGTTGTCGGCCCTGTCCCTGGTGGTGGCGGGTCTGCTGGCCCTGCCCCTGGGAGTACTTGTGGCGGTCAAGAAGGATACCGGCATTGACTACGCCGGAAAGGTGGTCGCTCTGCTGGGCCAGGCGGCGCCCTCCTTTTGGGTTGGCATCGTGCTCATCTGGATTTTTGCCGTGACATTGGGTTGGTTGCCCGCTTCCGGACGGGAGGGGTTTACCAGCCTGATAATGCCCGCCTTTGCCTTGGGCTGGTTCCAGGTGGCGGCGGTAATGCGACTGACCCGTTCCTCCATGCTGGAGGTGCTGGACAGCGAGTATGTCAAGCTGGCCCGTATCAAGGGGATACCTAACTGGAAAGTTATCTGGAAACACTGCTTGCGCAACGCCGCCATCGCGCCCCTGACCTATTTCGGCTTTATCCTGGGCGGATTCCTGACCGGCTCGGTGGTAATAGAGACGGTGTTTGCCTGGCCGGGCGTAGGACTCCTGGCGATAGATGCCCTCCGCGCCCGGGACTTTCAAGTGGTGCAGAGCGTGGTGCTATTTTTCGGCGTTGTTTATATCGCTAGCAACCTGCTGGTGGATGTACTCTATGCTTACCTCGACCCTCGAATTCGCTACACCAGCTGATGCCTCCGTTCCAGACACAATCGGTTATTCATCGGTTACTATGAATCGGTTTGAAAGAGGAACAGCTAGATGGCAAATGTAACCAATACCTTGCCAGAGTCTATCGGAGTCGCCGGCGGTCAAATAAGGCGCGGGATAACCTGGGCCCGCCGGTACCCCTTGCTCTCCCTGGCCGTGCTGCTGTTCGTACTGGTTACTCCGGCGGTTTTCGCCGACCAGGTAGCGCCCCATGACCCATTCAAGGGCAACATTCTGGAGCGGCTCCAGCCACCCGCCTGGCTGGAGGGGGGTACTTGGAACCACCCCCTGGGCACCGACAAGCTGGGGCGGGATATGCTTAGCCGCATCATTTACGGGGCGCGCATTTCACTAACCATCGCCGCCGTTTCCATCATCTGCGGCGGGTTGGTCGGCACCACTCTGGGGCTGATCGCCGGCTATTGGGGCGGGTTATGGGACCACGTGATAATGCGCCTGGTGGACATCAAGATATCCATCCCATCCATCCTGCTAGCCCTGATTCTGGCGGCGGCTTTAGGGCCAAGTTACTTAACCGTGATTATCGTGGTCGCCCTGACTCTCTGGACTCGCTACGCCCGGCTGGTGCGGGGAGAGGTGTTGAGCCTGCGCCACCAGGACTTTATCGCCAAGGCACGGGTCGCCGGCGCTTCTACTTCCCGGATTATCCTGCGCCACCTGCTGCCGAACGTGGTCAATACCATCATCGTTCTGGCAACTCTGGAAGTGGGCGTGGTAATCATTCTTGAAGCATCCTTGAGTTTCCTGGGCGCCGGCATTCCACACCCGAATCCAGCCTGGGGCCTCATGGTGGCCGACGGGAGGGCGCTGGTTATCAACGCCTGGTGGCTGTCCTTCTTCCCCGGTCTGGCCATCCTGTTGACCGTACTATCAATGAACCTGCTGGGCGACTGGCTCCGCGACCGGCTGGACCCAAAACTCAGGAATGTGTAAGCAACAACTATTGTTAAGTAAGCGCTCGCCGTGCGTGGATACGGCGAGCGTCAAGTTTGGCTTAACTTACAGTTTCAACTGGCCACCCTAGACTATCTTCTGGAGGTGTTTAGTTATGCGAACCACATTACGAAACCCGAAGCACGTCATCGCTGTTTTCCTTTCTCTGATGCTTGCCCTCATTGTCGCCTGCGGGTCCTCTGCCGCCCCGGCGGCCGAGACCACTACGGACCCGCAGATCCAACCGGCCCAACCGGCCCAACCGGCCCAGCAACAACAACCCAGCGCCGGCAGTGACACCCCGGCCCAGGAAATGCCAGGCAGTTCTGCGGCCCAGGAGCCGGCTATGAACCAGGTGGCTCCGACGGCGGCGCCTCAGGCCAATGAAGCGCCGATGGCCGCCGAGGCCAGGCTTGCAAAGTTGGGAGTTGCCGTAGGCGCCCAGTCTTATGACACCAACTACAGCTACAAAGTGATCATTAGCGGTTACCTCGACAAACGCCCGGTACTGGAGTGGCTGGTCGGCGTGGACCGTTTTACCGGCCAATATGAACCCCAGTTGGCCGAGTCATGGGAAATGGCTCCCAACGGCAAGGACTGGACCTTCAAGCTCCGCGAGGGCGTGGAGTTCCACGACGACTGGGGAGAGTTTACTGCCCAGGACGTGCGTCACTCCGCCTGGTTGCTGGTATCTCCCACCTCCACCGCCAGCGGCATTTCCACCTGGCGGCAGTATCAGGGAGTGAACAAGGATGATGAGCCGCAAACGGTATTGGGAAAGTCCAATGAGTTTATTGAAATAGTGGACGACCACACCGTTATCCTGCACAATCAGTCCGTTTTCCCCGAGGCGCTTTATCAATTTGGCTACCGCCGCAATTTGCCAATGGAGAGCAAAGCTCGTTGGGACGGCGTAGGTGGCGACGAAGCATACGGCGACAAAATGATCGGCACCGGCCCATTGAAGTTCGTCGAGCGGATTGAGGGTTCCCACGTCAGCTATGAGGCGGTGGACGAACATTGGCGGGTAGTGCCCCAGTACAAGGAACTGGAGTTTCGCTGGGTTTCGGAAAGCTCTACCCGGGTGGCCGCCCTCCTTACGGAACAGGTTCAAATAGCCGACATCGAGCGCGCCTTGCGAGAGGAAATCAACGCGCAGGGGATGAGATTTATACCTGCCCAATTCGGGGAACTGATGCATCGCTGGACCTTCTCCGGCAATTACCATACGACTCCGGAGTACCTTGACCCCACCAATCCGTTCCTGAACCAGAAAGTGCGGTTGGCAATGGCGAAGGCCATCAACCGGGAGGCCATCGCCGAAGCTCTTTTACCCGGTTTTGATGTGAAATTCGGCGCAGCCGCCTTTTACCCCTTTGATACCAGGCTGGCAGAACAGCAATGGCCCGGGATAATCAATCCCGATTGGGCCGGGAACTGGGAGGCTCAGTACGGCTACGACCCGGAAGGGGCCCGACAGCTACTGGCGGAAGCCGGTTTTGCTGAAGGGCTGGAGTTCAGCATCGCGCTTTACACCGTCTCCGGCCTCCCCGAGGTAATCGACATTGCGCAGGCAATGGCCCTGGATTTCGAAGCGGTCGGGATGAAGCCCAAGTTGGAGCAGTGGGACTTCCCCAAAATCAGGTCCGGTCGCCGGGCCCGGGAGCTCCACGGAGTGCTGTTCCCAAGCGCGACTCCAGGAGATTTCAGCCTTTACGGAATACAGACCAATTACTACTCCAAAGGGACAGTCCGAGCCTTTGAGCACCCCGACCTGGACGCGGTCTTTGAGCAACTGCAAACAACTCTGGTCCCGGAAGAACGGGCCAGGATATTGCAGGAGATGGGCAATCTCTGCTTCGAGTTGGTCTGTAGTCTTCCCATGTTTGCCATTGCTCCGGATATAGCGGTAAACCCCAAGTACGTCAAGGATTACGTTTACCCCGGTTTTATCAACTCGTTCTACACTCACCTGGAGTACGTCGAGACCGTACCCCAATAACCCAATAACCCAATAAATCCTATAAATCCTGGCCAGGTGGGCCACGCCACCTGCGCCGGAAATTATGAAAGCCCGGCGGGAACTGCCGAAGTTCCCGCCGGGTTGATTTGTAAACCCCAGAAACCGGCAATAGTGTGATACCATATGACGGCCCCGTCATTTCGGTAACAACCTCCCATAGAGCCGCCCGGGATTTCTATTGAAACTGAACTCCACTATACGCCAGGCCGCCTACCCCGTTGCTATTTTAGGCCAGCGAAACTTTGCTCTGGTATGGTCTTCAATCGCGCTGTTCCAGATCGGCAGCCAGATGGAAGCGGTGGTGCTGAGCTGGTTTGTCCTCGAATTGACCGATTCGCCCCTGCTGGTTGGGTTGATTGCCTCGGCCCGGATGGGGTTGAACTTTCTGGCCCTGTTCTCCGGAGCCATTGCCGATCGCCTGCCCCGCCACCGGATCCTGGCTGTCATTGACCTGGTAATGACCATCCTGGGGCTGCTGGTGTTGGCCCTGCTGCTGACCGGCCAACTGGAGGCGTGGCACCTCTTCGCGGTGACCCTGGGCGCCGGGCTGGTGCGAATATTCCAGATGCCTCGGCTCAGGCCCTGGTTGGGGATACACTGCCCGCCGACCGAATCAGCAACGGCGCCGCCCTGACCAGCATGGGACAGAATATTTCCACCATCTTGGGCCCCTTGCTTGGCGGTTTGCTGTACCAGCAAATGGGTCCCACCGGCGCTTATTCGGTCATATCCCTGCTTTACTTCAGCAGCGGCATCGCCATATTTTTCGTGAGACCGCTACGCACCAATTATGCCCGCCCGCAGGGTTCGGTGCTGCGATCAGTCGCGGAAGGACTGCGGTATGTGAAGGGGGAACAAGTGCTTTGGGCCACCCTGCTGGTGGCGGTGGTTATAAACCTGACCGGCTGGCCCTTCCACACCGCCCTGATGCCTATCTTCGCCCGGGACGTGTTGGGTACCGGGTCGGCCGGCCTGGGACTGCTGATTTCGGCCTTTGGCGTCGGCGCCCTCTGCGGGTCGGTCGGCTGGGCCACGGTGCGCAACCTGCGTCACGCCGGCAAGCTGATGATTCTCTGCATTATCGTGTGGCACGGCAGCATGGCGGTCTTTGCCCTTTCATCCTCCCTGTACCTGTCCCTGGCGATCCTCCTGGTGACCGGAATGGCTTTCTCCTCCACCCAGGTAATGATGCTGACCGTGATGCTGCGGACGACGCAGCCGGAATTCCGGGGCCGGGTATTGAGCTTGCGGACCCTGGCAATCTACGCCTACACTTTTGGCGGCGCCGGCTCCGGGTGGATGGCCGGCCTCTGGGGAGCGCCCTGGGCCGCCACCGTGATCGGCATGGTGGGAATTGCCTTAACCTGCCTGGTAGCGGTATTCACTCCCAAGCTATTGCGGGCCTGACCACTCAGACAAATGCAAAGGCGGATCCGAAGACCGGCCCTTATATCTTGATTGGGGAGTACCTAAGGAACCTCTGAATAAGTCCGTGACCAGGGTGTTTACCCCTTCCCGTCGTTCCTGCGAAAGCAGGAACCTCGGTCCACAACGTTTTAGGTTCCTGCCTTCGCAGGAACGACGGAGTGAAGGCGCTGGCGTTTAATAACTTATTCAGAGTATCCCTAAAATTACAGGTCTAACTTCGAACAGCTACCTCACTTCCGGCTTCCCATAGTACCAGCTTGCAAGTTCTTGACCGGTTACGGCATCCACAATAGTATATCCATTGGGTCTAACCCTTAAACAAGGACCATCCCTGCCGGTGCCTTCTTCGCCGGAGGATTTTCCTGATGCTTCAGGATCTGCCTGGGGTCCAATACCGCCGCCGCAGTTAGAAACCGACCGCCCCCAACCGTCCAGGACAACCACCCATACCGGCAGGTTATCCGCCGCCGGCCCCATAGAATTTTCTTCAGCCTCATACGTCGCCGGAATCGCACTCGCCGGGTGTATATCCAAATAGAAATCCCGCTGAGGCCCCCAGGTAAGCTCCCTAACCAGGTCAATCGCCTCTTCCTCGGTTATTACTTGCTCGGGCAATCCTTGGCTTTCAGTAAGCTTGGCTATTCCCATAGATTCCAGAGGATGCTCGGGCAAGTCGGACTCCTGCGCCAATTCCGGTTCAGGCAATGTAACTCCCGAATCCTCCTGAGAGTTTATCGCCTCCTGGTTTGCCGCCGTTTCCGATGCCCGCTCCCACCATAGAGAACCCGCCCTAATGCGGCCAATAGAGCCAAAACGGCTCCTAGCCAGACTATCGTGCTTAGCCGTTGTCGGTGCATTGTTTCTCCCTAGAATTACTTACAATAATAGCCTATTACCTGGTTGGGAATCCCTCGTTGCCGGGTCTCCCCTGCCGGTCATATTCAACAATACCTTTAGTAGTTGGCCGAAAATCGCTATACTGACAGCGCAGAGCAAAAAGTACTAACGCTTGAATCGAAAATGCCTAGGAGGATAACTATGGCACGCCTACCCAACGTCACCAAAGACATGGTACCTGAACAATTTCAGGATGCCTACGACCAATTGACCGCCAGCGGGCCCATCACCGGCGGCCCCGGTTCCATTACCCTCAACAGCCCGGAAATGGCTCGCCGCCGCGGTGAGTTGACCAGCTATCTTCGCTACGAGACTACTTTCCCCAAGCGAATCCAGGAACTGGCGATTATTGCCACGGCAAGGGCAATGGATTGCCCCTACGTTTGGAACGCCCACGCTCCGGCAGCCCGCCGAGAGGGAATCAGCGACGCCGTGATCGATGCTCTACGGGAGAAAAGGCCGCTGCCCGCTATCGCCGACGACGAAGCCGCCGTAATCAGCTACGCCACCGAGTTTTATCAAACCCACCGGGTCAGCGAAGGGACATTCCAGGCCGCCCTGGCTCAATTCGGCCCTCAACATCTGGTCGAACTCACTGCGTTAATGGGTAATTACGCCCAAACTGCCTTCGTCCTCAACGCCTTTGAGGTTACACTGCCGGAAGGCACGACCGAGCCGATATTGCCGGTTTAACAACTTTCTCACCCGCCCACATACCTGCGTTCAGTAAAGGCCGGCTTTGGCTAATTCTGGCTGAAGCCGGCCTAGCCTCAAATATAGGAGGACTCTGATGCAAGGCAACACCGCCATCGCCAACATACTCAAAATGGAGGGGGCCGAGTACCTTTTTTGCTACCCGGCCAACGCATTAATCGAAGCCTGCGCCATCGCCGGAATCCAGCCCATTATGTCCCGTACCGAGCGTACAACGGTTAACATGGCCGATGGATATACCCGGGTTACCAACGGTCGGCGTACCGGCGTGGTCGTAACCCAAGCCGGGCCGGGTATTGAAAATGCCTTCGGCGGGGTTGCCCACGCCTATGCCGAGTCCACGCCCATCCTGGTTCTACCCGGGGGAACCGCCCGCAGCCGATTGGGCCAGTCTCCCGACTTTGACGCGGTAGAAGCCTATCGGGGCGTTACCAAGTGGGTCAGCCAGATCAACCAGGCTGACCGCATTCCGGAGCTAATGCGCCGAGCCCATACTATCCTCCGTTCCGGTCGGCCCGGTCCGGTGATGCTGCAAATACCCGCCGATGTCGCCCAGGAGGAAATTGACGAATCGGCCTTTGAATACCGGCCGGTCAAGGGATACAGGAGCGCCGGAGACCCCAGCGATGTGGCCGACGCGGTTACGGCCCTGCTGGCCGCCCGCAACCCGATTATTTATGCCGGCCAGGGTGTGCTTTGGGCCGAAGCCACCTCCGAGCTGATTGAGTTCGCCGAACTGGTAAACGCTCCGGTAATGACCACCAACACCGGCAAAAGCGCCTTCCCGGAAAATCATCCCCTGGCCCTCGGCGTGGGCGCCAACACGATGACCAAGATGGCCCGCCACTTCATGGACCGGGCCGATCTGGTTTTCGGCGTAGGTTGCAGTTTCACCACCAACCTGGCATCCCTGGGCATTCCCCGGGGCAAGGTGTTGGTCCAGTGCACGGTGGACAACAAGGACTTGAACAAGGAAGAACAACTGCACCATGCGGTTATCGGCGATGCCAGACTGGTGCTGCGCCAGTTAATTGAGGAAGTGCAGTATCAAGCCGGCCTTGAAGGGAAGAAAGATGGCGGTGAAGTGGCCGCCGCAGTGAAGCAAGTCAAGGATGAGTGGCTGGAAGAGTGGATGCCGCTGCTGACTTCGGATGAGGCGCCCATTAACCCTTACCGAGTCATTTGGGACTTGATGCACACCGTTGACCGCAGCCAAACTATCTTGACTCACGATTCCGGACACCCAAGAGACCAGACCATTCCTTTCTACGAAAGTCTGGTGCCCCGGGGCTATCTGGGCTGGGGTAACTCTTCCCAACTGGGTTACGGCCTGGGACTGGCAATGGGCGCCAAGCTTGGCGCGCCGGACAAGCTGGTAGTAAACATCATGGGCGACGCCGCCATCGGTATGGCCGGAATGGACATCGAAACGGCGGTGCGGCACAAGATACCCATCATGACCATTGTGTTGAACAACCATGTATTAAGCGGCTACTCTCGAAACTATCCGGTGGCCGCCGAGCGATTCGGTTTCACCAACCTTTACGGCGATTACTCCAAGCTGGCCGAGGCTCTGGGTGGATACGGGGAGCGCATCGAAGACCCCCGGGAAATCGTTCCGGCCATCCGGCGCGCCCAAACCGTAATGGAAACCGGACGTCCGGCCCTCCTGGAATTTATGACCAAAGAGGAAAACACCCTTTCGCGCTATCCGGCGCGGTAGCTTGGGGGGTTGGGTAAATCTACGGTGGGCCTATCGTAGCAGGCGAATTCTTGATAACACCAACTAAATCCGGCAGACGAAGAGGGAACAAATGAGACTGGAAGGCAAGGTAGCTCTGATCAGCGGCGGGGCGCGGGGCCAGGGGGCCGCCGAGGCCCGTCTGTTCGCCGCCGAAGGAGCCAAGGTGGTCTTTGGAGACATTTTGGACGAACTGGGCGCCCAGGTGGAAGCCGAAATCCGTGAACTGGGCAGCGAAGCCAACTACCTCCATTTGGATGTCACCAGCGAAGCGGACTGGGCCGCCGCCGTACAGGCCGCCGTTGACCGCTACGGCAAGCTGGACATCCTGGTCAATAACGCCGGGATTGTAAGTTGGGGCCGCTTGGAAGACTCCAGCAGCGAGGAATGGGACCGGATCATGGAGGTTAACGCCAAAGGGGTTTTTCTGGGTACCAGAGCGGCGATCCCGGAAATGCGCCGGATCGGCGGCGGTTCCATCATCAACATTTCCTCCATCTCCGGGTTGGTAGGGCAGGATACGGTGCAGGCCGCATATAATGCTTCCAAGGGCGCGGTGAGGTTGCTCACCAAGACAACCGCCATTCAATACGCGTCGGAAGGCATCCGAGCCAATTCGGTCCATCCCGGTTCAGTAGCCACACCGATGACCGCGGCGCGCCAGTCCGACCCGGAGGTTCTGCGCCAAAGCGAGTCGCGCATTCCTCTGGGTCGGGTTGGCCAACCCCTGGACATCGCCTACGGTGTTTTATATCTGGCCTCCGACGAGTCCTCTTTCGTGACCGGCAGTGAGCTGGTAATTGACGGTGGATTTACGGCGCAGTAGGGACAGCGGGAAAATGCGATGGTTGAATTATTCGGCGGCAATACTGAAAGCGAAGATTCCCCAGCCGTGTTTGGCCGGCGTTAATCGACTTGATTTGCCCTGGATTCAGACCGCTTTATCCATAATCCATGTTGTCCAACCTTGAAAGGCAAATATGGGGAGGTAAATCATGGTAGCTGACCTGAACGGCTTAATGGATATTGAGCAAGGGTTGGTGAGCCGCCGTATCTTCATTGAGCCGGATATTTATGAGCAGGAGTTGGAGCGTATCTTCGCCCGCTGCTGGCTGTTTCTGTGCCATGAAAGCCAGATTCCCAACCCCGGCGACTTCTTCACCACCTATATGGGCGAGGACCCGGTGATAGTGATGCGGGACAGCGGCGGGCAAGTCAACGCATTCATCAACTTCTGTCGGCATCGAGGCAACCGCCTGTGCCGGGCCGACGCCGGAAACGCCGCCACCCTGACCTGCGCCTACCACGGTTGGACTTATTCCAACGATGGACGACTGGCATCGGTACCCAATTTCAGGGACGCCTACTTTGAGGAACTGGACCTGGCGCAGTGGAGCCTGATTCCGGTGGCGCAACTGGACAACTATAAAGGCTTACTCTTCGCCACTTTTGACCCGGAGGCTCCGCCGCTGCGGGAGTACCTGGGCGAAATGACCTGGTATCTGGACAGCTTCTTTGACCGCCGCGAGGGCGGCGTGGAAGTGTTGGGAGGAGTCCATAAGTGGGTAGTCCCCTGCAACTGGAAGCTGCCTGCCGAGAACTTTGCCGGCGATGCTTACCATGTAGCCTGGAGTCACCTGTCCGCCATTCGCAGCGGGTTCGCCGGAGACTTTCGGCTCCGCTCCGGCACCGGGGGGAGACTACTCTCCCCGGGTAACGGCCATTGTGTCATTGCCCTGGGCGGCGACGACATCGCTGAAGCGCCGGAGCCGGAACTGGTGAACTACGAGTGGGAATCCCGTCCCGAAGCGGAAAGGCGTCTGGGCAAACGGCTAAAGGAGGTCAATCCCATTGTAGCCACCGTATTCCCTAATTTTTCCATGATTCGCTCCACCTCTCACTCCTTCCGGGTATGGCATCCGAAGGGGCCGGACCACATCGAGGTTTGGTCGTGGATTTTCGTGGACAAGGCCGCCCCGCCCCAAGTGCGGGAAGCGCTGCGGCTTAATGGAATACGCGGGTTTGGCCCGTCCGGTACTTTCGAACAGGATGACATGGACAACTGGCAGGAATGCACCCAGACCTGCCGGGGCGTTGTCTCCCGCCGGTATGACCTCAATATGCAAATGGGTCTGGGTCACGAAGACTACAATCCGGAGTTGGGCGCCTGGGCCAGCGATTACCGACTCAGCGAAAGCAATCATCGGCAGTTCTATCGCCGCTGGGCCGAGGTTATGGCCGCCGATAGCTGGGCGAAGTTATAGCCTTGATCCGGTCGTTACCCGCCTTTAGAGCCGGTTCGTAATTCAGGTTCCCGGCAAGTGTAGGTTCGTATAAGTGGAAGACGCACAGCGTGAAATTGAACAATTCTTGTACCGAGAGGCCCGGCTGCTGGACGACCGGCAATTTCTCCGGTGGCTGGACCTGCTGACCGACGACCTCCGATACTGGATGCCAATGAAGAGCAACCGTTATCATCCGGAAAGCCGGGCCGTTGCCGCGCTGGATGAAAACCAGCAAGAGCCGCGGGAACTAACCCAACCCGATGAATTAGCCATCATGGACGAGACTAAAGACTCCCTGAGCCGCCGAATCGAGCGGCTGGGCAGCGGCTTTGCCTGGGCCGAAGACCCGCCGTCCCGTACCCGCCACTTCATTTCCAACATTGAGGTGCATCCCGCGGACGCCGCCGGAGAAGTAAGGGTCAATTCCAACTTCATCCTGTACCGAACCCGCGGCGAGAAGGAACAGGACTTTTACGTCGGCAGCCGGGAGGACATCCTGCGCCGATCAGCCAACGGTTGGCAAATTGCCTACCGCAGGATTATTCTGGACCAGAATGTGTTGCAGGCCAAGAACGTCAGTAACTTCTTTTAACCCGGCCTTGGCGGTCAAATGTAACATTTGAGTCCTGCAGCGCTTAATATACCCAAATATAATTACCCTTGGTATATACCACCCGAAACCATTGGCATGACTTAGGAACCACTGGGGCATCACGCGGGGCAATAGGCTTCAATCGGCCGCAAGGTACCTAGGACATCGAGAGATGTAAGGAGGAGAGAATGTTAGTTGGCGCCTTTATGTTTGTTACCGACTACTCGATGCGTCCGGATGAGCTGGCCCGGCTGTTGGAAGAACGCGGGTTCGAGTCCCTGTGGGTGCCGGAGCATACCCACATCCCGGCCAGCCGCCTCAGTCCCTGGCCCGGCGGCGGCGACCTACCCCAGGAATACTGGCACAGCTACGACCCTTTTGTAGCCCTCAGCGCAGCCGCTGCGGTAACCACCAAGCTAAAGCTGGGCACCGGCATTTGCCTGATCGTTGAACGCGACCCCATAACCACTGCCAAGGAAATAGCCAGCCTGGATATGCTGTCCGACGGGCGGTTTATGTTCGGCATCGGTGGGGGCTGGAACGCCGAGGAAATGGAGAACCACGGAACCAACTACCGGCGCCGCTGGCGGCTGCTCCGCGAGCGGGTGCTGGCGATGAAAGCCATCTGGACCGAGGACGAGGCGGAGTTTCACGGAGAGTTCGTTAACTTCGATAAGCTCTGGGCCTATCCCAAGCCGGTACAAAAACCCCATCCACCCATCTTTATGGGCGGTGACGGCCCCCGGACATTCGATAGGGTGATCGAGTTCTGCGATGGCTGGATGCCTATTGCCGGCCGGCCCGGTCAGGAGGGCAGCCTGGCGGAAAAGATTGCTTTGCTCCGACGACAAGCTGAAGAAGCCGGACGCGACCCCGCTTCTCTGCCGATTTCCCTTTACTGGATGGGCCGGCCCCGGGAAGACACCATAGAACGAGTGGAAGAGGCCGGCGTTGACCGCATTATTTTCGGCCTCCCGTCAGCGCAGCGGGACGAAGTCATGCCCCGCATTGACCAATGCGCCGAGTTGATCCCGTAAGCCGGGCCAACCCGCCAGGGCACCGAAAACCACCGATTGCCGCTCAACAAATAGAGGCAAAGGGAGGACTGTATGGGCTGGTCGAACCACCACCAGAACGGCCTAATTCACTATGCGCCTCAGCACAGCTACCGGGGCTACACCCTGTTGACCACCAACAGCAGCAATTACGTCAACCTGATTGATATGGAAGGCCGCCTCTGCCACCAGTGGTACTACCCGGAGCGGCTGGGCTACGGCTACCTGCTGCCCAACGGCAACCTGTTGCTCCGTACCGTTGCGTCCCGCGCCGGCGGCCAACGCAGCGATGCCGGCCCTCGGGCCGGGGCAATAGTTGAGCTGGATTGGGAGGGCGTGGAAGTCTGGAGTTACGAAAACCCGATGCTGCACCACGACTTTGAGCGGCTGCCCAACGGCAATACCCTCGTATTGCTCTTCGAGCCACTGGATACAGAGTTAGCAGCCAGCGTCAAAGGTGGTTCGGGCGACGGAACTGAGGAAATGCTGGGCGACCTGGTGGAGGAAATAACCCCCGAGGGCGAAACAGTTTACTCCTGGCGTTCCTGGGAGCATTTGGACCCGGAAGAGGACGTAATCTGCCACCTGGAAAACCGGGAGGAGTGGACGCACCAGAACTCCCTTAATGTTACCTCGGAAGGCGACCTCATCGTGAGTTTCCGGCGCACCGACACGGTTGGCATTGTGGACTGGGACAGTGGCAACTTCAAGTGGAAGTGGGGACCGGGGGAAATATCGCACCAGCATTACCCCTACAGCCTGGAAAACGGGAACATTCTCCTTTTCGACAATGGCTGCCACCGGCCCGGCCCTACCTTCTCCCGGGCGTTGGAGGTCAACCCGGCCACCAGCGAAATCGTGTGGGAGTACCAGGGCGACCCGCCCATATCCTTCTACAGCTTCCACATCAGCGGCGCGGAGCGTCAGCCCAACGGCAATACCCTAATCTGCGAAGGGGCGCCCGGTCGCATCTTCGAGGTCACGCCCAACAAGGAAATTGTCTGGGAGTATATCAACCCAATTTTCACAACCGCTCCCCGAGGCGGAATACGGGCCAACTCGGTTTTTCGCGCCCACCGCTACGGGCCGGAACATCCGGCGCTGGAAGGCAAAGACCTGGACCCGGCCCGTTACAGCGGCTTCAACCAGTTGTACGCCAGTGGATAAGCAGGCAAAACCAGACATTGCACCGAAAAAGTGTTGGCCCCATAATTAGGCAGCGCCGATTACCCGATTATTGCTGAGGGTCAGCAATTCCGATTATGCATATCATCACGCGCAAAACCCTGCGGCAATTTTGGGAAAGGAACCCGGACGCTGCGGAGGTCCTGAAGGACTGGCATGACAATGCCGAACACGCCAATTGGACATCTCCCCAGCAAGTCAAGACAGACTACCCCAGCGCCAGCATCATCGGTGGCGACCGGGTAGTTTTTAACATCAAGGGCAACAATTACCGCCTGGTAGTGCATATCCGCTACCGGAGCCGGCAGGTGTATATCCGTTTCATTGGCACTCACGCAGAATATGACCGAATTAACGCCAGAGAGGTTTAGCAATGCCGACAATCACGGCGATTAACAATGACGATGACCTGGACGCGGCGACGGAGCGCATCGGCCAACTGTTGCGTTCCGAGGAGGGCAGCTCGGAGTACGAGGAACTACAGGCTCTTACTGCCTTGGTGATTGCCTATGAGGACATCCATTACCCCATCCCCGCACCGTCGCCCCTTGGCAGGTTAGAAGGACGTATGGATGCCTTGGGTTTGAGCGAGGAAGACTTGATTCCCTGCATCGGCAGCCAGGAAGAGGTGGCCGAGGTGCTGGCCGGACAGAGCGCCATAACCCCGGCAATGGCCGAGTCCTTGCACCAACTCCTAGGGATTGACCCAGAGTTGTTGCTGCAAGAGCCAGCGGCACCGCGGAGATAACGGTGCAGAATACCGGGGCAAGTTTGAAACCTGCTCCCTACACTTAGCCCCGACCAAGACAACATTCAGGCTGGTTGCGTCTTGGCTACAAATCTCTCAGACGCTTCAGCCTCTCCCAATTTGTTGACAGGTATTATCTTGTAGTAGTAGGTCTTGCCCGGTTCCAAGCCAGTATGTGAGAAAGACGGAGTAGGTGTTGTTTTTAAGGATTGCTCACTTCCCCAAGAACCTTGGTAGTAAAGGATCTTGTAGCCAGTGATTTCCGAGTTCCCCTCATCCGGGTCAACCCAGCTCATAGTGATGCTGTTCTGCGTCGCCGTGGTTCGGGATACGGACTTTATCGGGGTGGGCCTTCCGACGTAAAAACGAGTGTAAGACAATTCCTTTTGCAAATCCGGGAACAACTGGTCAGCTTCGGTCAAAGCTTGGTCAATTGTGGATACAGATTCGTCGGTTTTGTTAGCTTCAAGTACACCGGTTGCCTTGATGAGCTTATTGGAAATCCCTTTAGCTCGGTCTTCGAGATTCTTCAGTACGGAGGCGTTGGCCTTCATTCGCAGTTCCGCTTCTCGCATAGTCTTGTTGGCGTCCAGCATCTCTTTTTCGTTGCGACGACCCCGGTTACCAGCAATTAAAGCAGCTACTCCGATTATGCCTACTCCGGCGACAATGCCAATACCACTGAGTGCGAATGGGGCGGCAGCCATCCCTAACCCACCGGCGGCTACAGCCCCGCCTCCAAACCGTGCCGCGGTAGCACTGGTGGCCGCTGCCCCAGATAGTCCGCTTATTGCTGCTCCGGTAGATGCTGTTCCAAGAGTTCCTACCAAAGTCCAAGCTGCTACTGGTGCTCCTATCGCGCCGGCTACGCCAGCTACGCCGCCACCTACAACAACCCCTGAGTTGTTTGTCGCTGCAACTCGTTGATTTTCGTAGTCCGAATTTCCTTGGTACCAACCCGCTTTAATCTTTCCGTGTTGGTCAACCGCCAAAGCGCCAGAAGCGATAACTGCTTTTTTAGCCTCTTCGTATGCTTCTTTCAGATATTGGAAGGAGGTATAAGCAGTAGTGCAGTTCACTACGTACTGCTCAGCCGCTACCTGATGGACCTCGCAACGCATGGCATGGATTTCTTTTAGATCCGCCATTTCATTTCCTCCTGCAGAACCTGCAAGTCACTAGACCCGGCCCAAAATAGATAACATTAAAGTGGACGACAATATACCACGACCTGCCATCGGCTACAATTTCGCCTTCGCATCCTGGCAATTCGTTTGCCATCTATCCAAGCGAAAAGTGGCGGGTTTGAAACCCGCCACTCCATTTATCCCTGATTCCCTACAGACAACCGAACCTTATTTACCGCCGTTCTCCTGCTTCCACCCGGCTTCCAGGATGTTGGCCGAATTCATTGGCAAGTCGGTCATACGAAGTCCCACCGCGTCGTAGATAGCGTTGGCGATGGCCCCCATTGGGGGTACCAGCGATACCTCGCCTACACCCCGAACACCCAGAGGATGACCCGGGTTAGCCACTTCCACAATCACCGTGTCAATCATTGGCAGGTCCAGGCTGGTGGGCATCCGGTAATCCAGGAAGCTGGAGTTGACCATCAGGCCTTCGCCGTCCACGAAGTACTCTTCGTTAAGCGCCCAGCCGATACCCTGAACCGCTCCACCCTGAATCTGACCCTCAACGTAGCTGGGGTGAATCGCCTTGCCCGCATCCTGCAGGGCGGTATAGCGGATGACGTCCACCTTGCCGGTATCCGGATCAACCTCCACGTCCACAATATGCAAGCCAAAGGCGTTGCCCACGCCGGGCGGGTTGGCGGTGGCCCGCCCTACAATTGGGCCGCCACTGCCATTGAGACGCCGGGCCAGTTGAGCAAAGGTCATGCTCAATTCCGAGTCGGATTTATGCTCCAGCGTACCCTTGTTATACGCCACGTCTTCAACGGCGACGTCCCAGATCTTGGCCGCACGCTCCACCATTTGGCGTCTGACATCCTCCGCCGCCTGGTACACCGCCGTACCCATCTTGAAGGTGACGCCACTGCCCCCGGCGCCGGAACTGTAACCGATGGAATCGGTATCGGCGATGCTGGGCTTCACATCTTCGGCAGCAATGCCCAAAACTTCAGCTACGTGCATCGCCATAGCCGCCCGGCTGCCCCCAATATCCGGGGAGCCTTCTACCAGGCTCACCGTGCCGTCCTGGTTCACGCTGGCGACGGCGCTGGCCGGACCGGTGCCGTTCATCCAGCAGCCGGCGGCGATGCCCCGGCCGCGGTTGGGGCCCCCTACCGGAGTTGCCAAATGGGGGTGCTGCTGGGCCGCCTGGCACAGTTCCACGAAGCCGATCGTCCGAAACACCGGGCCGGTAACCTGACGGGTTCCTTCTTTGGCGGCATTGAGCAAGCGGAACTCAACCGGGTCCATCCCTATCTTTTCGCAAACCTCGTCGAGGACCGCTTCAGCGGCAAAGGCGGCGGTAGGCGAACCAGGAGCTCGGTAGGCTGCCGACTTCTGCGTATTGACCACCACGTCCAGCCCTTCGATGTAGCCGTTGGGTATATCATACGGGGCGAACATGGTACGGCAGGCCGAAGCCACCGGAGATCCCGGGAAAGCCCCAGCCTCGTAGCTCAGGTGGGCTTCAGCGGCGGTAATTTTGCCGTCGTTGGTGGCCCCAATCTTGACCTTCATGTGGGTGGCCGGGGCCGGCCCGGTGCCCAGGAATACCTCGTTGCGGGACATGGCAATCTTGACCGGCTTGCCGGCTTTTCGGGAGAGAGCAGCAACCACCGGCTCCAGATAACAGCCACCCATACCCTTGCCGCCAAAACCGCCACCGATCTCCATGGGGATAATCTTAACCTTGGAAACCGGCAGGCCCATAATCGTGGAGGTATGGTCGCGCAGGGCAAAGTGGCCCTGGCTGCTGGCCCAGATGGTTACGGAATCGTCGGTATTCCACTGGGCGGTGGCCGCATGGGGTTCAATGTAACCCTGGTGAACCGGCCGAGTATGGAACTCCCGCTCAACCACCACATCGGCTTCCGCAAAACCCTGGGCTAGGTCGCCGAGGCTAAACTCGAACTGGTTAGCCAGGTTGGAAACTTTGCCCGACGCATCTCCCCAGCCGCCGGCCCGCATTCCCGGGCTGTCCATGGTAACCAGCCTTTCGTGGAGCAGCGGAGCGCCGTCCTTCAATGCTTCTTCAGCGCTCAAGACCGGGGTTAGCACCTCATAGTCCACGTCGATCAGGGCCAAAGCTTCTTCAGCCAAATGGAGACTGGCCGCAGCCACCGCGGCCACGGCGTGACCCAGATAAAGCGCTTTTTCTCGGGCCATGACATTGCGGCTGTAAAAGCCGTAGTTGACATTGGCGCCCTCACCCAAGTCCGAAGCCTCGGCGGATACTTCCGGCAAATCGGCGGCAGTGACCACCGCCACCACACCTGGCAGAGCCAAAGCGCGGCTGGCGTCGATGCTCCTGATTCGAGCGTGGGGGTGCGGACTGCGCAGGATCTTACCATGCAGCATATCGGTCAAGTGAACGTCGGCGGCATACCGCGCCCGCCCCATAACCTTGTCCGGCCCGTCGTGGCGGATGGGTCTGGTACCCACTACGTCGAATTCCTGAGTGGAGAGCACCAGGTTTGGCTTGTAATCCAGCATTTTTCCTCCCTTTAACCTGGTAATAATCGGGGCGTTGTTAGTTTGGATCCAGACATAATGTACCACAAATCCCGCCCGGTTGGCGCACCCACTCTCTCTAATTCCAGGGTCTTTCAATTGCCCTTGGAAGAACGCTTATAGTGGCCCCGCCTCGGTGGAGCTCAATGTAAGGGACCAGTTAGCGGCCTTGCGACAAGCTCAGGGTAGGCGGAGGTATGCCTAATCAGGGACTTTGGAAGGACTCTGCCCCTGATTGAGGCTGAATTGAAGGTATATTGACTGGGGTAGGAAACTTGAGATAAAGTGTGCCGGGCAGCTTATGCCATTAAAATTGTTAACTAATTTGGGGAGGATACCTGAATGGCAATCAAACTTTCGCGGATTGGTCACGCTGCGGTCAGGGTCAGGGACATGGAGCGGGCCAAGAAGTTTTACACCGAAGTCCTGGGGTTTGTAATTGAAGAAGAGGACCCGGAACATGGCGGAGTATTCATGAGCCTGGGCCGAGACGACACCAATGAGGGTCACGTTTTCGACCTTTCGCCCGTTGAAAACCCGGAGACCGCTACCGAGGCCCCCGAACGGAACCAGGTTGGCGTGGCCCATATCGCGATCAAAGTGGACACCCACGAAGACATGAAGGACGCCTACGACCACTTGCTTGACAACGGCGTCACGGTTGACCGGCTGGTAGAACACGCGAACCAGCGTAGTATGTACTTTGCCGACTCCGAGGGCAACCGGCTGGAGATTTACTTCGAATTCGCCACTTCCAAAGAGCTTTTCAAGCGGGGTCGAGGCGACCGGGATTTTGTCTTCACCTTTGAAGACCCGGTGCCTCCCTGGGCCACCGAAGTCCCCGATGATTGGGACCCGGACACCACCGTTGACCGCTACCACCGGGGCACCGTCAGGACGATGGGCGGCTAGGCGCAGCAAATTACCCCTTCCTAAACCCGAAAGTGAAGCAGCGGGGCGGAGATTTTCCGTCCCGCTTTTCTTATGTCCGGCAATTTGCGACGAATCCGGTTATGACCGGACCCCGCAGTGGAACTCTCTCTCAACCCTGCCCCTCCTCCCCCAATTCATCAATCCTGTAATCACTATTGACCCTCGGTTAATTCAGCCTTAATTAGGAAGAACACCCATCTTTGCTTTTCCCCCTGGCCGGGTCGCGGCGTCTGGGATCAACTGCTGGATACACGGTTGTCGACGATCTGGGCTTTGAGTGGTTGATGATCGACGCCAGCTACATCAAGGTTCATCCCCATGGGACGGGGGCCCGCGGAGGCAATCAAGCCATAGATCGCATGAAGGGGGGCTGAACAGCAAACTGCACCTGGCGGTGGATTCCCAAGGAATGCCGGTACGCTGGGCCCGACGGCGAGTAAGGTGGCCGACTGCACCCAAGCCCAGTCACTGACGGCGGACATCCCAGCGGAATATCTGCTGGCCGAACAGTCACCGGCTACTTTCAATTCCGACGGGCTTGCCGACAGTTTTGACAGGCGGTCCGACTATAAGGGAACGGAATTTCTAATTGACTGTGGCATAACTATTGGGGGAAGGTCACCACCACTAACTGTCAAATAACCGTAAAACCTTAATCAGCCTGGCTGCATGGGGAAGGAGAAAAGCGGGAGGGCGCCGACAGGGTTTACCGGCGCCCTCTTAACATTCTTGGGTGAGTTTAAACCGGCGTACCGTTTAAGTTGATGCCAGGCTCACCGCTGCGCTGCGGCGGTCACGATGCCGATGGCGCTGCCGCACACCGGCGGAAAGTTCCTTTTTACGCAACCGGAAGTTCTGTGGTGTAACCTCAACCAGCTCATCGGAGGCGATGAAATCCAATGCATCCTCCAGACTCATTTTGACCGAAGGGCTGAGGCGCTTGGCAACGTCCGCAGTGGAGGATCGCATATTGGTCAATTTCTTTTCCTTGCAAACGTTGACCACTATGTCATCCTCTTTGGGGTGCATCCCTACAATCATACCCTCGTAAACCATAGTCCCAGACTCAACAAAGGTTGCCCCTCGGCCCTGTGCGTTAAGGAGGCCATAGGTAACGGCCACACCGGGTTCGGAGGCAATTAACGCCCTGGTGAAGGACGACTTTACCTCGCCTTTCATCGGCTGGTATTCAATAAACCGGCTGCTGCTTACGCCGTTGCCCCGGGTCGTCCGCAAGAAAAACGACCGGAACCCGATTAGGCCGCGGGTCGGCACCAAGTACTCCAGACGCACGTTGCCGGCGCCGTCGTTGTCCATATCGGTAAGCTGGGCCAGTCGGTTTGACAGGGTTTCCGACAGAGCGCCGATATATTCCTCCCGGGTATGAATAGTAAGCTGCTCGTAAGGTTCGTGCACTCGCCCGTCGACCACCTTGGTAACCGGCTCCGGCTTGGAAACTTGAAATTCATAGTCTTCCCGCCGCATCGTTTCCACCAAAATGGATAGGTGCAGTTCCCCCCGTCCGGAGACCAGATACTCATCGGGGCTGGATGTCTCCTCCACACGAAGGCTGACATTGGTGCGCAGTTCTCTAAACAAGCGCTCGCGCAACATCCGCGAGGTGCAACGCCCCCCTTCCCGGCCCATGAATGGAGAGGTATTAACTCCGAAGGTCATCTTAACCGTCGGTTCGTCTATCTCAATGGAAGGCAGGGCGTCCGGATGGTCGAAGGCCGCTATAGTGTCGCCAATAGACACGTCATCAATGCCGGTCACCGCAACAATGTCGCCCACCCGGGCTTCCGGGGCTTCCAGCCGTTCCAGGCCTCGGAAAACGAACACGTTCTCCAGGTTTTCCGGCCTGAGCTTCCGATCCGGACCGATCAGAGTTACCGGCTCCCTGAAGTGAACATTTCCACGGAAAATACGCCCTATCGCTATCTGTCCCAGGTAATTGTCATAGTCCAGGGCAGCTACCAGCATTTGGAACGGCCCGTCCGGGTCTCCGGAGGGCGGCGGAATGACCTCAAGTATCGCCTCAAACAGGGGTTGCATATCCTCCCCGGTGGTCTCCGGGTCGTTGACCGCGTAACCCTGGCGCGCCGAGGCATAGATTATCGGAAAATCCAGTTGCTCCGGTTGAGTAGCCAACTCCAGAAACAGGTCCTGCACCAACTCGACCACTTCCGGGATTCTGCAGTCCGGTCGGTCGATTTTGTTGATTACCACCATCGGAATCACGTTCCGTTGGAGCGCTTGTTGCAGCACATACCGGGTCTGCGGCATCGGGCCGTCCACCGCGTCAACCAGCAGCAAACAGCCATCGGCCATATTCATAACGCGTTCAACTTCTCCGCTGAAGTCGGCGTGGCCCGGGGTATCAATTATGTTAATCTTCACTCCACGGTAGTTTACCGCCGTATTTTTGGCGAGAATGGTAATCCCTCTTTCCCGCTCCAGCGGGTTACTGTCCATGATAAGCTCGCCGACTTCCTGGTTCGCCCGAAAGACTTGGCCTTGCTTCAGCAGGGCGTCCACCAACGTGGTCTTGCCGTGGTCAACGTGAGCTATGATTGCGAGATTCCGAATGCCCTGGTTGGTAAAGTTGTCCATGCCGCTCCAAAGTTGTTTTCAGCTTCCGCCCTAAGGCCTACAGCTAATCTTTTATACGTCCCTCTATTCTAACAGGAAATCCGTTAATTATATATCCGGAATCCGGCGTAAAAGCCAACCAATATGGGGCAAACCGGCTTGCCGGCGTTCACCCTCACCCCCGGCCCTTCTACCTGAACGAGAGGAATGAACGCTCCCTCTCTTTTGAAGAGAGGCCCGAGGTGAGGGGAGCGCCGGCAAGCAGTCAGGACTGAACTTCTACTCCAACAAGGAGCAATTGCCCTGCCGTCCTTCCTACCCGGCTTGCCCCCATTACCGGGTTTGTGTAGAATGCCACCAAATACAAAATCAACTATGGCGCCGGTGATAAATACCTAGAGACCTACTCAAGCAAATTGACAGGAGGGCTTGGCATGGATTTTGGACTGGAAGGTAAGAAAGCCTTTGTTGGCGGCGGGGGACGAGGAATCGGCAAGGCCATCGCCCGGGTACTGGCCCAGGAAGGCATGGACGTGGTAATTGCCTCCCGCTCGGTGGACCAACTGGAAGCCTCGGCCAAGGAGATTGCCGACGCCACCGGCCGTAACATCATACCCATTCCCCTGGACGTAACCCAGACCGACCAGGTAAACCGGGTGGTGGCCGAGGCCGCCGACCGGCTGGGCGGATTGCACATCATGGTCAACAGCGCTTCCCTGCCCGGCGGCTCCGATGACGCCGTCGGCTATATCGAGACGGTCAATGAAGACTCGCTGCTGGGCGACTTCGATGTGAAATACGTGGGGGCGTTGCGCTGCTCTCGCGCCGCTATCCCCTTGCTGAAGGAGCAGGGCTGGGGCCGCATCATCAACATCAGCGGGGGCAATGCCCGCAACGCCGGAAACCTGAGCGGCGGGGCGCGCAACGCCTCCCTGGTCCACATGACCAAGACCCTTTCCAACGACTTGGGCCGCTACGGAATCACCGTCAACTGCATCCACCCCGGCACCACCCGCACCGAGCGCACCGCCGTGATGCTGGCGGCCCGGGCCACCCAGTTGGGCATATCGCCTGAGGAAGTGGAGGAGCAGGACTTTACGCCCGGTTCGGGCCGGGGCAACGCCATCTGCCGGATGGTGGACGCCGAAGAAATCGGGTTCCTGACCGCCTTCCTGTCCTCCGACAAGGCCTGGGCGATTACGGGCGAAGTTATTGCGGCGGGCGGCGGCGTAGGCAGCGCCGTCTTCTACTAAAAGCTATAGAAAAGTAGCCAAATAGGCTTGTCGGCCTCAACCCAACTGGTCGGCCCGGTCAACTACGGCCCTCATTGGCTCTCTCATCGTGATTGAGTTTCAATGAGGGCCCCTTTAGTTTCCCTCTGCTTAATCGCCGGGGCTGGCATCCGGCGGGGGTAATATCTTCTTCGCCTGACGGACAACCCCAAACAGCAATAACCCCACCACCAGAGCAGCCAATGTCACCGCCACCGGAATCAACCAGGGATAACGCTCGGTCCAGGGCAGTACCGAAGGCCCCGGCAAGGCAAAGGCCGGGTTGGACAGTTGCGCTCCCAGCGTTGCAGCCGGCAAGCCGGCCGTCTCGTAGTAAGGCAGCACTCGTTCCAGGTCGTAAGACGGGCGCAGGGCATTCGGATTGCCGTAGTAGAGGGCATAGTTCCCAACGGGTTGCGCCTGAAAAATGACCTTGCGCTCCACGCCAAGCAGGGTAATACCTTCCAGCGGTAGCGGAGGGTTATCCCGGTTCTGCACCGTGACCCGGTAATAGCGGTGGCGACTCTCCTGGTATTGAATCTCCAGTTGATTGCCGACAAACCTGGGCGTGGAGTAGGAGTAAACGGCAGCCTCACCCTGCCATTGCCAATTTTCCTGGTCGTTGCTGACTTCAATGGTCACGTCGCGATGGAAATTGACCGCCTCCGTCTGGAAGGACAAGCGGGTGACCGGAATGCCCTGGCTGCCCGAATCCAGTATCAGGACGCTGGATTGGTTATCGACATCGTCGGTATGGCTGACTATTGGCGGCCTATAAGCCGTTTCCCCCGGAGGATAGTATTTGATTCGGGCAACTCCGGCTCCGGTTACTTCCAGCGGCCCTTCTGCACCGTTAAACACCTGCACCCTTAGGTAACGGGCGGCGGTCTCCGGGTAACTAATGCGGGTGTTGTGGGCATTGAAGTTCCGCTCGCTAACCGTAAAGTCGTAGATTTCCGTCCCTTCCTGAATTACGGCCCAGGTCTCCGCATCCGAACTGCTCTCTACCTTCGTCTGTCGCCGGAAGTTCCTGCCCGACGTAAAGATTTCGACCTCGTTGTGCAGACTGCCGCCTTCCCCGATGTCAACCACGAAGCTGGTATGTTCGCCGGGCAGGTAGCCCAGGTCGCGCACCTTTACCGAGACGGATTCCCGTTCCTCCCGCGCCTCGGCCAGTACCAACTGGTAGGCAACTTCCTGCCCGTCATCGCGAATCAGGCGCAAGTCGGTCTGGCCGGCGGCGGAATCCTGGAACACTTCCCAGTCCAGGGTTACCTCAACCAGGTCCCCGGACGCAAGCCCCGAGGGGAGCCCAATCGGCTTGAGATGCTGCCAGTCAGCCAGAGCAAAGTCGGCAGATGCCACCGCTATCGTTGCCATTGCTGCCGCAACGACCAAAGCCGGCAGCCAGCCGAGTAAGAATAAAAAGCGACGTGCCGGCCCGACCGACCAAGTTTCAACTCGTGTCGTGTCACTAAACTTACTCAAGCAGGAACCCCCGGATAACCCGGCTATAGCGTTGGTACAGGAAGCCGCCAATCACCAGCAGGGCGCCCAAGCCGATGAAGGCAACAACCCGGTACACCTGCTCCAACTCAAAGGCGTCATAGGCAAACAGCTTGATGACGGGCACCGCCAGCAGCCCCAGTCCGGCCAGCCGCACATAGCGATCCCGGCGCACTATGCCCAGAACAATCAACACGGCGGCATAAACCGCCCAGAGGACGCTCAAGGACAGGCTGATGACGTTGCCGGCGACATCGGGAGCAACATCAAAGAAGTAACGGCGGTCAATGGCCTCAATAACCTCAACGCTGAGTATCCACAGAGTAAGAACATTGGCGGCAACCAGGAATGCCGGAAGGAAAAACCGTTCTTCCGGGAGGAAGCATTGATCCCGCCACCGCCACAGGGCATAGGCCGACAGGTACAGCGCGCCGATAGCCACGGCAAAGGCGAGGAAGTGCAGGTTGATTATCGGACGGTAAGACTCCATTTCGGCGGAAAGGTAGATTATCCCGTCAAAAATAATGGTATCAAAAGCCAACAGCCGAACCGCCGTGAGGGCAAACACACCGGCGCTGAACCAGCGCAGTTCCACCAGCCCCAGGCGGAAGGACAGGTACATCAGGGCCACTCCCTCCAACGCCCAGACAATGGGAATCCACGCCCCGGAGGCCTGCACCGGCACTGCCAGGGTCAGGAACAGGTTGCCCGAAATCAGAAAACCGGAGAATAACCGGCTTTCCCATTCCAACAACTTTTCCCGGTTCCGCCACACCAGGTAGGCCGCCAGGTAGGTAGCAACGACGGCAAAGGCATAGCTGATAATGGCCGGATTGAAAAAGGTATCCCGATGACCCCAAAAAGCCTCCGGTGTATCCACCACCAGCAGCCAAGTGGCAAATGCCAGAAATACCGCCATCCCGAACCAGCGCAATTGGCGCATTCCCAGGTTGAAGGACAGCCAAATCAGCGCCACCGCTTCAGCCGCCCAGGCAACGCTAATCCAGGGGCCGCCCAACTGCACTGGCACTGCTATGGTCAGGAATACCAGGGCAATGCCCACCGCAAAGAGGCTGAGGTGTACCTGCTCCCGGTAGCGCATCAGGATTCCATAACCCAGCAGGCCGTAAAACACCGACAGCAGCAGGGTAAACCCGCCCATCCAGACCCGCAGTTCCTCGAACATTAGCAGGTAACTAATCCCAAAATATGCCGAACCGTTCAGCACCATCAAAGACTGGTCCAGCGGCCGCGGGGCACGCCGCCAAATCAGGTGGAACAGGGTGGTAGCCCCGATGAATATTAGGAAAATAAGGGTGATGCCTACCTCGGCCAGCAGCAGGCTCGGATTCAATTCCTCGTGCCAGTACCCGAAGAGAATCAGCGACCCAACCAGGCCCAGCAGGGTGAACCAGCGCCAGTTTCGGAAAGTCGCCAGGGCCAGCACGCCCAGGTCCAACACCACCACGTAGGCCAGCAGCGCCCCCTGGTCGGGGAGCCGGTCGGCCAGCAGCAACGGAGTAGCAAACCCGCCCAGAATACCCAGCACGGCAATGGCCCGGGACTCATAGCGCAAAGCCAGGCCGGCGGCGGTCAGGGTCACCAAGAAGGAGAACCCCAGCGCAGCCAGGGCCGGCACCAGGTCGTAAAGGGAAAAGGCCGCAAATATGGAAAGGTAGAGGACGGCTATTCCTCCGCCGGTTACCGCCTGCGCCCACAGCGGGTATTTCCTCTGCCAAAACTCTCCGCCGCCCAGCAGCGCTCCGCCCACGGCCAAGCCCAGGGCCACCCGGCCCGTTTCGCCAATCCAGTTATTATCAAAGGCCAGCTTGAGAAAGAACCCAACGCCGATTACCACGGCCACAATCCCAATCCGGGCCAGCCAGTTGCCGCCCAGCAGCCATTCCCAATCCCAAGCGGCGATACCGCCCGTTTCGTTCCGGGGAGGTTCCTCTCCCATGGAGGATTCGCTTCCTGGAGCAGGCTCCATCGGCGAGGCAGCCCGTTCGACCAGGCCGGACTCGGGGGCCGATGCCGGGGCCGATATCGGGGCAACAGCGGGTGACGCCGTACCGGACGGTGATGCACTGGTAGCGGCGGGTTGGGGAACAACGGGCTGGGTAGTAGCAGGTTGGGTAGTAGCGGGTTGAGCCGTAGTTTGTGGCCGGGGAGTCCCCGGTGCGGGAACCGGTCGGGAGTTTTCTAATGCGCCAACACGCCGGGAAAGCCGGGCAATCTCGGTTTGCAGGCCAAGCACCGCCGCCCGCAGAGCTTGTATCTGTCCGGAAGGGTCGGCTCCCCCTTCTGGTTCCGGCGTTAAATCGTCGCCCAGCGGGGACGGAGCATTTTCCTGGGCAGCGCCGCAGTACCGGCAAAAGTTTTCGACCGGAGAAATTTCTTGCCCGCAGCGGTGACAGTTCAATCCGGACTCCTTTAGGGCGAGGTTGCCTGGAGATTGATGCGAGTGTATCACCTTCCGCCGGGCCTTTTTAAGCTGGACTATTGCCGAGTTTGGAAAGGAAACTTAAAGGCTTCCAGTTCTCCAATGGAGTAGTTGCAACAATACCAGGACACAAAAAAGGGGAGCAACATTTCTCCGGCTGCCCGGCCTAGACTAACACTGCCCGCGCGCCGCGTTGGTACGCCGGCAGGTGGTCCATGCTATAACAGTTCTCGGAGAGACTGTGTCCGTAGCGGCAGATAGAGAGGGATCAAAAGTGGAGAGTTTCCGCCATCGATTAGCTGGCCTGGGCCGAAACCGGGGGACTATCGAGATTAATCTTTTAGTTCGTCACGTCGGCGCATTGAGGATAAACCGGGAAGTCCCACGCCGGGAAGCCGCGTTAAGGCCGTCAGTGGGACGATATGTCCCTGGTCAACCGGACGGTTAATCAAAGGCGTCGGAATGACCGTGGGAAAGGCGGGCCAGCCCAAAGCGAGACGCAGCTTGCAGGAATCCGCGCAGGCTGCTATAGACCAGGGCCAACACAAACAGCAAGGTGGAAAAAAGCACGACACTGGCTCCGGAGGATACATCCACGAAATAGCTGATATAGATGCCGCTAAAGCCGCAAAAAGCGCCAATTCCGGTGGACAATAGAATCATCGTCTTGAAACTGTCGGTCAACAGGCGGGCGATTATGGGGGGAATGACAATGGCCGCCGCTATCATGGTGACGCCCAGCACCTTGAGGGACACTACTATGGTGGCGGCCAGCACCAGCGAAAACACGGTGTCCACCCAGCCGGTAGGCACACCGTAGAAGCCGGCCACCTCCGGCTCAAAGGCGGCGAAGAGGAATAGCTTGTAGCCAACTACCAGAACGGCGACGGCGGCCACCGTCACGGCCAGAATAGTAATCAAATCTCCTTGTGTAACCCCCAGGATTTTGCCGAATAATAGGGCATCGAAAGCTCGGAAGGACTTGGTGTAACTAATCAGAGCGATGCCCAGGGCAAAGCTGGCGGTGGTTATGATGCCAATGGCGGCGTCGGCGCCGATGGTCCGCTTGCGCGTCGTCAGGGTTATCAGGAGCGCCGAAAGAAAGCCCCAGATGCTGGCCCCGATGAATAAATAGGGACTATCTCTATCGACAGAGATGGCAGAACCGACAATCGCCCCGCCCAGGACGACATTAGTGGCGATGAAACTGGTGACCACCGCGCCGCCAAAGATAGCGTGGGCCAGTCCATGCCCGATATACGCCATGTGCCGCAGGACGACATAGACGCCGACAAGCCCACACAGCCCGCCGGCCAGCGTAGCGGCAATCACGCCTTTTACAAAAAACTCATAGCTGAAGGGGTCAAACAACCTCGGACTCCTGCCTGTCATCTATCTGGACATTCTGGGCGGGCATCGATTCGGGTATCGGGGTGGGTATCGGATAGCTCCCGTTGCCCCGCCCGTTCTCCTTGCCGTTTTTCTGACCGTTCTCCTTGCCACTCTCCAGGCCGTTTCCTGTGCCGTTTTCCTTCCCGTTGCGGCCAAAGAAATGGGGACTCTCGGCCACCAGGGTCATGCCTTGATGCTCAATCACCGGCATTTCGGCGCCGTAGGTCATCCGCAATATCTCCGGAGAAATGACCTGGCCTGGCGGGCCTTCGGCGAGGATGTGCCCATTCAGACACACCAGCCAGGGCAGATGTGCCGCCACCGCATTTATCTCGTGGGTGGTCATTACTACGGTGATACCCTGATGGTTCAGGTCGTGCAGCAGGTGCATCACCTCGTCCCGAGTCTTTATGTCAACTCCGCTGGTCGGTTCATCCAGCAAAAGCAAGGTAGGGCTGCTGACCAGCGCTCGGGCCAGGAATACCCGTTGCTGCTGACCTCCCGATAGTTCCCGTATGTGCCGCCGGTTCAGGTGAGAGATGCCCAACCGTTCCATCATCTCATTAGCCGTATCCCGGTCCTGCCGCCGGTGCCAGGGGAACAGGGGGTTACGGCGGGTACAGCCCATCATCACCACTTCCTCCACCGTCACCGGGAAGTTCCAGTCAATGGTTTCCAGTTGGGGCACGTATCCGGCTTGAGAACGCCGCTTACCGGCGGATGCCCCATTTACCGACACTTCCCCCTTGAATACCTTGGCCGCTCCCAAAATGGTGCGGAGCAGGGTGGTCTTGCCGGAACCGCTGGGGCCCAGCAGTCCGACGAAATCGCCAGGCATAATTCGAAGGTTAACGTCGGTGAGCACCCTTTGGCCCTCATAACCAACGGTAACGTCTTTCAGTTCTACTATTGGCTCCCCCGACCCACGTTGGTGGGGAAATGGATGTAACATTGCCCTTCCTTATTCCGGTTTCCTTATTCCGGTTTCCGGATTCCGGTTTCCGAAAAAACTACTGTGGATAAACTGCCCGACTCTCCCCCTCGAACACCGGTCCGGGGTCGAAGCCCTCGAATGCCGTCAAGTCTCCACCCAGAGCCGGAATCATAATTTCCATATCTTCCAGCATTAGACCCAAGTAGGTATGGCGGGAATCGCCCGGCTCGCCCGGCAGGTCATCATCGCGCAACCGGTCAACAAACTCGGCGCCGCCCTCCTTGGCGATTTGTTCCATAACCGGGCTGGGGAAGGCTCTGGAGCCGAAAATGGCCGGAACCCCGGTTTCCCGGACCTGTTCGATCAACTTGCCTACCTCTCTGGGGGACGGCTCGGTGAAATCGGAAGGCTGGATTGCTCCGATTATTTCCAGGCCATACCTGGGAGCAAAGAAGGGGAAAGAATCGTGGTAGGTCAGGAGCTTACGGTGTTGGGGCGGAATAGTCGCCACCGCCAAAGTTATTCTCCGGTCCAGGTCATCAATCCTTAGCTTCAGCTCCTCGTAATTCTCGTTGTAATAATCACCGTTTGCCGGATCCAGGGAGGTCAACTCATCCCGAATAATTTCAGCGTACTTCAGCGCCAAATGGGGAGCCGTCCACAGATGAGGGTTAGGATGACCGTCCGACTCCGGAAAGGAGAAGTCATAAACCCACTCCTGCGGCGTTATTGCTTTATCCCCCAACAGCAAAATCACCGCATCGGGCCTGCCCGTAGCGCGGGCCAACTCGATTGCCGGCTCCTCCAGCAATAACCCGTTAGCAACGAACAGGTCGGCTCCGGCCAGGACGGCAGCCACTGAGGGAGCAGGTTCAAAAGTATGGGAGTTGGCGCCCTCGGGGACGATTCCCGTCAATTCTATCCGGTTGCCGCCGATGTTCTCTACCAGGCTGGTTATCGGGGATACGGTGCTGACCACCCGGAGCGTACCCGGCGAGTCGGCCAAGACCGCCGGTTCCGTGTTTCCAACATCCGGAGTACAGGCCAGGAAAAACGCGGACAGCAAAAACAACAGGCCGGATGCCGCCAAGAGCCGCTTGCCGGATTTCAGTCTAACCTCCTTCTTGATTGCTTATATCCTCGTCAATGGTTTCTGAATCGACCGTTTCTATACCGTTAGCATCCGGGTTCTTTGATTTACCGGCGCGGCAGTTTACGCAATCTCCGGAAACGGTAAAATGTTCCAGGTCCGGCTCAAACCCAAACTCCCCAACCAGAGTATTGCGGAACTCCTCCAGGTAGTGAGGGCTCAGGTTAAAGGCGCCGTGACAGACCCGGCAAACCATATGGTGATGCTTTTCTCCGGGATCGGTCAACTCGTAATGGAGCCGGTCACCGATATCCAGTTCGGTTACTACTCCCACCTGTTTGAACAGGCGCAGAGTGCGATACACCGTGGCTAAATCCATATACGGATAAGCGGCCCGGGCCCGGCGATAAACCTCATCCACCCCCATATGACTGACGCCCTCGGCTACAATACCAAGGACCAGCAAACGCTGGGGAGTCATTCGATGACCTGATTCAAGCAGGGCCTGGAGCGACTGCTCATAAGTGGGCATGCAACCACCGGTTAATGCAAATACTTGCGCCTGCATATTACAGCACACTACCTGCCAAGTCAAACCTAACTCTTAACCACGTTCAATCAGTTAGGCCCAGTTACCGGGATTCAGGGAATCACGACCCGGACGACTCGACCGGCCAGACCAACGGCCCTTAACCATTCCTGTATCCCGGGACGGTTGAAGCGAAGCGGCCGTTTAAGCTCGACCCTCCTTGATCCAGTCCGCCAGCCGTTCTGCAATCATCAGAGTAGTTACGTTGGTGTTCGCCCGCACCACGTCGGGCATCACCGAGGCATCCACCACGTTCAGATTGTTGACGCCGAAAACCCGGCAGTGCTGGTCCACCACTGCCAGCGGGTCGCTGGGTGGGCCCATCTTGCAGGTTCCGGAAGAGTGCTGCTGCGTCGATACGTTCCGCAGCAGCCAGGCATCCAGGGCCGCATCGGAGGCCAGGTCGGCATCGGTGGGAGTTATACGTTCGGAGATTACGCCGGCAAAGGCCGGGGATTCGGACAACCGAATACACAGGCGAACGGCCTGGCGCATCCGGCCCCGGTCTCCCGGGTCATCCAGGTAATTGTAGCTAAGCTCCGGCTGGGCGTAGGGATCGTTGGCAGTCAGCCGCAGCACACCGGCGGTAGCGGCATTTTCCAGGGCCGGGGCCATGCGGAAACCGGCGGCCTGGTCGGCGGCGTCACCCTGCGCATCGGCGAACCAGCCGGGTAGAATCTGCATATCATTACGGGTTGGAGAACCCTCGGTGGTATAACGCAAAGCCACCTGACTCCAGGGAGTATCCGGGTCGTCGAGGTACTCCGGTTTTACCTGGAATTGGAGGGCCACCAGGGGATGGTCGCGCAGGTTCTGGCCCACTCCCGGCAGGTGATGCACCACCGGGATTCCCAGACTCTCCAAATGGTCGGACGGGCCCACCCCGGACAACATCAGAATTTGGGGCGAGGCAATGGCCCCGCCGCAAAGGATGATACGTTCTCCTTCTATTTCCCACCGATCCGGCCCGCTGTCCACTTCCACCCCTGCGGCCTTATTACCTTCGAAGAGGATGCGGCGGACGGTCACGTTGGCGCGGATGGTCAAATTAAGCCGGTGCCGGGCCAAGGCCAGGTAAGTAATGGCGGCGCTCATCCGCACACCGTCCACATTATTCATCGGCCGGGGACCGACTCCGGTCGCATCCGGGTCGTTCATGTCCTCACATTCGGGCATACCGGCGCCGACGCAAGCGCGGAAAAAGGCTTCCTGCGTTGGCAGCCATTCCTCCCGGCGGTGGCGGCGAACCGGAATCGGCCCCGCCGAACCGTGAAAGTCCCCGCCGAAATCCAGGTCGGTCTCAATCCGATTCAGATAGGGCATTACGTCAACAAAAGACCACTCATTGTTGCCCCACTCGACCCAATTATCAAAATCCTCCGGGACGGCGCGCAGCCAGACCTGCCCGTTAACCGCGCTGCTGCCTCCCACCACTTTGCCCCGGGGCAGGTGGAATGTGCCGTCGTGTTCCGGCCGAGCCTTGGCCCGGTAGCCCCACATATGCGGCCCCGCAACGGCCCGGGCGGTATTGTAGCCGTACTTAACGTCGGGCGGTATCTGTTCAAAGTCCGGGTAATCCGGACCGGCCTCCAGCAGCAGCACCGAGCGGTTCGGGTCTTCGGACAGTCGGGTAGCCAGCACACTGCCGGCTGAACCGGCCCCAATGATAATTATGTCGTATCTCATGATATTCCCCAATCGCCTGAGTTCAAGCGGTAAGCTAATTGGCGTAATTTTTCGGACCGCCAAGCTTAATGTAGTATCCATAATTCAACCCGTCAAGCCTGACCCACAAACATAAAACACCGGCCGGCTCACCCGTATTTCTCAGCTATCGTTACCGGTTAGCGGCAAGATTGACAGACTATGCTGACAACCATACACTACGGCTACAGAGCAACCAGGCTACCATAGAACCGGCCCATATACGGGCCGGCATTGATTGAGCGTAAGAAAACTTCCCGGGAACCGCCATTCAGGGGAGGGAACATGAAGGCATCCTACCTGGGAGCCATGGGTTATGCTCAGCGTCATCTTTTCCCTGACACCTGGCCCATTCCACCGGCCTACGACGACCCGAAAATCTCGGTGCAGAGCTACCGCGAAGGCATTGAAGAGTGTGAGTTTGCCGAGGAAGTGGGCTTTGAGTGGATTAGCTTTTCCGAGCATCACTACTCCGGGCGTATCGCCACCGGCAACCCGGCGGTAATGGCCGCCGCCGTGGCGGAGCGTTGCAAGAAGGCCCGGATTGCCATGTTGGGGCCGCTTCTACCCCTCAACAACCCGGTACGAATTGCTGAAGAAATGGGTATGCTGGATAACCTGACCGACGGCCGTTTGGTTATGGGATTTTTGCGAGGGACGCCCAACGAGGACCAAGTTTACGGGGTGAACCCGTCGGAAGGTCGGGAGCGGTTATTCGAGGGTATGGACCTGGTAATAAAAGCTCTAACCGAGCCGCAGCCCTTTTCATGGGAGGGCCGCTATTACCAATTTCGCACGGTGTCGGTCTGGCCCCGTCCGGTGCAGCAGCCTTTGCCGCCGACAATTATGGCCACCCGCAGCGATGACACTATCCGATACGCCGCAGACCACCGGCTGGGTCTGGGCGTTTCCTTTGTGCCGGTGGAGCAGGCGGCGCGAGTTACGGAAAAGTATTTCAATTGGTGCCGCGAGGCCGGCTGGGAGCCGGAGCCGGACCAGGTCGTTTACCGGGGCAGCATCTACTTGTCGGAGACCGACGCGCAGGCCGAGGCCTGGTTGTCCGGTTTGGAAGGCGGAACCCCCCGCCGAGCTATAGCTCTAAGTCCCACGGTTTCCAGGGTTGTGCAGGCGGCCCGGTCCGGCGAAGAGTTTGACCTGCGCCGCGTTCTGGCCGGCAGCCCGCAAGGGGACGTGGTGGGCCGCGCCCCGGGCCTCAACTTTTTGGGCAGCCCGGACACCGTTGCCAACCAGATTAAAGCCTTCCACGACGCCTGCAGCTTCGGCGTGATGGATTTGTTCTTCCAGCAGCCCGGCGTGACCCATCAGGAGGTTATGCAGGAAATTGAGCTGTTCGGCAAGGAAGTCCTGCCCCAAATCAAGGAGCTCTAGTACCGGCCCAGCGGCGGGGAAAGCGACACTCCTGTTTCCTGTCTCGTTGACCGGAGCATTGATGAGTGAAGAGCGATCCCCTGCGGTATTAGCGGGAGTACAGGTATAAATATGGTCGAAGCGACACCCCCAACCACCTTCAAAGAACGCCGGATCGACGCCGGGGGCCGGTCCGTCAATTGCCGGGAAGCCGGCGCAGGCCTGCCGGTAGTAATCCTGGAAAGCATTTCCTGGGGCCAGTCGGAACTCTACGCTGCCCTGGCCCGACAATTCCAGGTATTCATACTGGAACTGCCGGATACCGACCCAACCTCGAATTCAACCGCGGATGTCGCCGCCATCGGCCCGATTTTGGGCCAAATCGTAACCGGCGCCTATACCCTTATCGGAACATCCTGGTCCGCCAACGTCGCGCTCCGCCTGGCCCGGCAGGACGGCGAAAAGGAGGACCGGGAACAGGCGGAGCGTATAGAAGCTCTAATCCTTATTTCACCTACCGCCCTTCGTCCCGCAGACGACCTGGCAGCCCTGGCCCCGGAGCAATTGGCGGAACGGCTGTTGGCCCACCCGGAGCAGTGCCTCGACTTGGCCGGTCTGACCAAAGAATTGGCAGCGTCGAAAACGTCCCGCAATGGCTGGGCAACAGTCCGGGCTTTAGAGGCAGCAGAGGTGGAATCAAGCCTGGAAGATGTACGCTGCCCAACCCTGGTGGTTTTTGGCTCCCGAGACCGGCTGGTGGCTTCGGAAGCGGCGGCAATTTACCGAGGCCGGATCCCCAACTGCAACGTATCCCTGATTTACGACGCAGGCCATCTTGTCGCAGCAGAAAGACCGGAGGCTGTGACCAACACCGTCGCCGACTTTGTAGAAAACTGGGAGACATTCGTAGTAACCCGAAAAAGCAGCGTTATCAACCCTTAGAGCATCCAACCCCGTAGAGCGCCCAACAAGAAAGGAAGGAACTTTATGTCCGTCGGATTGGTAGTACCGCTCCCCGCCTATACCCTGGACCCGGCCTTCTTCGCCAGGAAGGCCGAAGAACTGGGCTTTGAGTCCCTGTGGTACCACGAACATCCAATCCTGCCGGTACAGAGCGCCAGCCCCTTTCCGGCCACCGGCGGAGAAATCCCCTGGACCTATGCCCACTTTTCCGAGCCTTACATCGCCCTGGCCATGGCCGCCGCCGTCACCAGTAAGATCAAACTCTGCACCGGCATCACCCTGTTGCCGGAACGCAACCCCCTGATTCTCGCCAAGCAAATCTCGGTGCTGGACCTGCACAGCCAGGGCCGGTTTGTTTTCGGTATCGGCGCCGGCTGGAACCGGGAGGAGACCACCATGATGGGCGGCGATTTCGACCATCGCTGGACTCAAGCCCGGGAGGCGGTGCTGGCCCTCAAGGAGTTATGGACCAAGGACGAGGCCGAGTTCCACGGCAAGTATTACGACTTCCCGCCGGTCTATATGAATCCCAAGCCATACCAGAAGCCCCACCCTCCGGTGCTGCTGGGCGGCAATGCCCGCAACGTGCTGCGCAGGGTGGCCCGCTGGGCCGACGGCTGGCTGCCCAACCGGGCTACTCCCGAAATGGTGGAGGAAGGCCGCAAGCAATTGGACGCCCTGGCTGGCGAGTATGGCCGTTCGCCCGAATCCCTGACCATATCCGTCTTCGGTCAGCCCCCTGACCTCACCCGCGAACAGGTTGACGCCTTCCTGAACGCCGGCGCCCTGCGGGTCTCAGTGTGGCCCAACCACTGCAACACCGAGAAGGAAATGGGAGAGCAGATGGAGCGGATGGCGGAGCGGTTGATACGATAGAAGACCCCCTGCTTTGCGGCCAAGGTACAGAGGGCGGCAGAATGAAAACAACTGCCGCCCTTTCCATTGCTAATGACAATTGCCGATTGACAGGCGAATAGTGGCAATACTACCATCTTTCTTGTTACACCTTTCTTTTTTGGTGGCCCTACTATGGCAGCTTGCAACGTACCCAGCCGCACCATCTTCACCGGCGACAACTTGGACATTCTCCGGGGTATAAACTCGGAGTGTGTTGATTTAATCTAACTTGACCCGCCCTTCAATTCCAACCAAAGCTACGCCGCACCGATGAATAGCGAGGCCCGCGGCGCTGAGTTCGACGACGTTTGGACTCTCAGCGATATGAAGCAGGAATGGATTGAGGAGGTTGAATATCGCCGTCCGGCCCTGTTTTACCTGATTAACGGCGCCAAACTGGCCCACGGCGAAAGCATGGCCGGTTACCTTACCTTTATGGGCATCCGGCTGATTGAACTGCACCGGGTCTTGAAGCCTACGGGCAGTATTTACCTGCACTGCGACGATGCCGCGGTTCACTACCTCAAAGCGGTGTTGGATGCCCTGTTTGGTGAGCAGTCTTATAAGGCGCAAATCACCTGGCAGCGCACCTCGGCCCACAATGACTCACAGAGTTTTGGCAATGTTTGCGACAATATCCTCTTCTACAGTTCTCAAGCCAGGATAAATACCCAGGATATTCGGGTACCGTTGGATGAAGATTACGTTAGCAGATTTTATCGCTTTGAAGATGAACGCGGAGCATACCAACTCGGGGACTTAACTGCTCCCAAAATTGGAACAGGTGAAACTGGCCAGTCGTGGCACGGGCATGACCCCAACAAAACCGGCCGGCAGTGGAATGCACCGAGGAGCGGAGTTTACGCTGCCTGGATTGAAACCACCATCATACCCGGCTACCGCAGTATAGCGAGTCCTCTAGCTCGCCTGGACGCCCTAGACGCTGCCGGTTTGGTACAACACCCGGACAGCAAAGGAATGCCTAGGCTCAAGCGCTATTTGGTGGGCAATCCCGGGCAAACTCCGTCTAACTTGTGGACGGATATTCGGCCTATATCTCCACACTCAAGGGAGCGCACTGGCTGGAGAACACAAAAACCACTGGCCTTGGTTGAACGAATTATCAATGCGTCGTCCACAGAAAATGACCTGGTGCTGGACCCATTTTGCGGCTGTGCTACCGCCTGCATTGCCGCCGAGAAACTGCACCGGCAATGGATTGGTATAGACATATTGCCCCAGGCTGTAGTTACACTGCAGAACCGGGCCAAGCGGGAATTGCAGATACCTATGGACGATGGCAACGGTCAGGCTTGGGAGGACTGGAGCCGGAACTTGCGGACGGAGGCCGCGCCGCCCGGTCGCACCGACCTTACCTTACTGAGTCCCGTAAACCCCCAATCGGAAAAGGAATTTCTGTACGCCAATCAAAACCGGCGCTGTATCGGCTGCCAGTACGAGCTGCCCCTGCACGTCCTGACCATAGACCACATAACGCCCAGGTCCCGAGGCGGGCTGGATTCGGTAGGCAACCTGCAACTAATGTGCCACACCTGCAACGCCATCAAGGGCAACCGGAGCATGGAGTATTTACGGCAACGGCTGGGGGAGTTGGGGATATTGCGGGGGTGATGGGGAGCGGGGATAGGTATGCCTAGAAGCAGACGCCGTAGAAAGGTTAGCAAGAGGCCACTGCGGGAATATAAATGGCCTGCCCTTGTCCTGGTGGTAAGTGTATTAACAGTGCTGGCTACAGCAGTGGTCGCACTTATCATCCAAGATAATCCTTTGGCTTACAAATTTCGCAAGGAAAGGGATAGAGCTGCCGCCTTAACGCAAGATTGTGAAGCCGGTATATATTCTTTGGACGACCGCACTCATTGGGGTTTTAGACAGGTTCAGGATCGATTATCTGAACGCCTAGGCAAGATTGAGAGTACACTCGTATCATCATGATTTAGTACAAATATGAGGGAGATTACTGCTATTCCTTCTGCCGGTCAGGATGCAGTAGATGAATATGAGGACACACTACGGGCTATTGGTTGTATAGAATAACCTTCCCTTATATAAAAGGCTGTATAAACTCCCCCTCCACATTCAACGGCTCCAAACTAACCAGGTTAAGGGAAGCGTTAAGCCTGACTTCGCAGCGGTTGAGGAAGTCGCGGCCCAGCAGGGAGGGTATTTCCCGCATTTCCGGGTCATTCGTTTTTTGGTGCAATCCAACCGTTAACTGACACATCCGCTCCTGGCCGGAATCGTCCCTGAAAAGTAACAAGGCCGGCTCTTGATAGTAACCAGTTGAGCCACCAACTCCGCCGGAGTAGCTTAATGGCCGGTCCTCAAAGGCCACGTAATCCAGTCCCAGTTCGTCGATGTCTCTGGGATGGAGACAGGTTCTATCGCAACCGGTATCAATGAAGAGCCACAAATGCCCCACAGTCCTTAGCCTCAAGAAGTAAATGAATGCTTCCACGTAAGGACCTGGCAATTGGCCGCGGCGAGATAGATAATTGCCCCGAATAGCCATGCTTGTTAAATAACCCACGGCAACGGATTAGTGTTCATCCGCTGTGTTTCCGGCAAGGTGCGGTGTATGCCAAGAGCATCCAGCTTTTTCAGCACCCCAATATGATCCGGACCCACGGCTATTACTTCTCCCTTGTACACCGACACCCATTGGTCCGGGTACTTTTCCAGCAATTCATCGCGGTGAACGGAAAAGTACTTGTGGTCGTTCCGCATCTGTTCCGACCGCTTGTCCCACGCTTCATGGTCAAGAATCCGCGGCAGGCCATCTACTAGGGCCACGCCATCCTCTTCCGGGAAAATGAACTCAATTTTGCAGTTGGCGTACTTTTCGGGGATATTCATCGCTGCCCTCCGGGATGTCGTGTCGTGTCCTTTCCTTATCTTATCCCAAGCTTCGAGTTGCTGCCATTAGTGTTTGCGTAGCAGGCTTTCGAAACGGCGCTCAGGTGAGAAAACGGCACTGCACATCCGGTTTCGGCCCCGGGTGTTCAACCATGAACTTCCGGATGGCTGCCCTGTCGCCAAGGCAATCGCACCAGACGAAAGATCGAACCACCGTCGTTCCTGCGGAGGCAGGAACGACGGATACCTTCCTCGACTCCAAATGCGATTGCCCTGGCCCTGTCGCGCGGTTGTATTGACATACCCGCATCTCGCCCATAGAATATCCTCAACTTAACAACCAAAAGGCTAAGGCACGTAGGGGAGCTTGGTTGAGCCAGGCTGAGAGGGCGACCGTTAAGTCACCGACCCTTACGAACCTGATCTGGGTAATGCCAGCGCAGGGAATCGGCGTCTATTGATTTGATACTTGCGAAGTCGCCAAGCTCCTTGCTTTGGCGACTTTATTTATTTTGGGGAGGTAAAACATGGCTCAGCAGATTCAAGAAGACTTGGCGCTCCAGGGACAATCCGCATTCCCCGCTAGCAAGAAAGTCTATGCTGTCGGCTCCAGGGACGACATCCGGGTTCCCTTTCGCGAAGTTGCCCTGACGCCTACCTCGGGGAGGTTCGGGCAGGAAGAGAATGCGCCCCTGAAAGTTTATGACACCAGCGGCCCCTATAGCGATTCCGAGGCCAGCCTGGATTTGGGCCAGGGACTGCCGGCTCTCCGCCGTAATTGGATTATGGAGCGGGGCGACGTAGAAGAATACTCGGGAACGCCGATGACCCTCAATGGAAAAGGACACAGCCAACCCTTCCCCGGTCTGTCCCGCAACACGCTGCGCGGCAAGGGCGGGCGCCCGGTGACCCAGATGCACTACGCCAAGCAGGGAATAATCACCCCGGAGATGGAGTTTATCGCCATCCGGGAAGGAGTTGAACCTGATTTTGTTCGTCAGGAAGTTGCTATTGGGCGGGCGATTATCCCTTCCAACATCAACCACCCGGAATCCGAGCCGATGATTATCGGTCGCAATTTCCAGGTAAAAATTAACGCCAACATCGGCAACTCGGCCATTACTTCTTCCATCCGGGACGAGGTGGAAAAGATGCTGTGGGCCAGCCGCTGGGGCGCCGACACCGTCATGGACCTGTCCACCGGCACCGACATTCATACCACCCGGGAATGGATTATCCGCAATTCCCCGGTGCCCATCGGAACAGTGCCAATCTACCAGGCCCTGGAAAAGGTGGATGGCGACCCGGAGAAATTGACCTGGGAAGTTTACCGGGAAACTATCATTGAGCAAGCCGAGCAGGGTGTGGATTATTTCACCATCCACGCCGGTGTGCTGTTGCGCTACGTTCCGATGACCGCCAATCGGATAACCGGCATCGTCTCCCGGGGTGGCTCCATCATGGCCGGCTGGTGCCTGGCCCACCACGAGGAAAACTTCCTCTACACCCATTTTGTGGAATTATGCGAGATCATGAAGGCCTATGACGTTGCCTTCTCCCTGGGAGACGGGCTGCGGCCGGGTTCCATCGCCGACGCCAACGACGAGGCGCAGTTCAGCGAGTTGCAGACACTGGGCGAGCTGACCAAAGTCGCCTGGGAATACGATGTGCAGGTTATGATTGAAGGGCCGGGCCACGTCCCAATGCACAAGATTAAGGAAAACATGGACCGGCAGTTGGAAGTCTGCCACGAAGCTCCTTTCTATACCTTGGGCCCCCTCACCACCGACATTGCCCCCGGCTATGACCACATTACCTCCGGCATCGGGGCGGCAATGATTGGTATGTATGGCACCGCTATGCTGTGCTACGTAACCCCCAAGGAGCACCTGGGCCTGCCCAACAAAGAAGACGTAAAGTCGGGGGTCATCACCTACAAAATAGCCGCCCACGCCGCCGACGTAGCCAAAGGCCATCCCCGGGCCGCGGAATGGGACAACGCCCTGTCCAAGGCGCGGTTCGAGTTCCGGTGGGATGACCAATTCAATCTGGCTCTGGACCCGGAAACGGCTCGGGACTATCACGATGAAACTCTACCGGCCCAAGGGGCCAAAGTGGCTCATTTCTGTTCAATGTGCGGCCCCAAGTTCTGCGCGATGAAGATTACCCAGGACGTGCGGGAATACGCCAAGGGACTGGGAATGGACCCGGAAAAAGCCATTTACACCGGAATGCAGGAGAAATCCCAGGAGTTCCGGGAGGCAGGCAGCAAGATTTACCAGAAGTCCTAGCCGGCAAAACACTGCCATGAGAACCGGGCGTACTTTTGTTGGAAGTACGCCCGGTTCAATCGTAAAGACAATGAGGTATGCTTGGTGATTATCCGAATATATCCGTATGAGGGTGCTCAGTTTCAGGTAACCCGAACATCGACAGATTCTGCAACAGTCAATATCCAATGTGGCAAACACGACCATCAGGACTTCATAGTAGGGTTGATGGAGGGTGAGACGGGAGGTTGGGTAGTTGGCCGGAAAGAATCAGGATACCCTCACGAAGGCATCTTCGTGGATGCCGTGGAGTATGTCGCGAACTTGCTTATAGAGGAATGCACCGCCGTGTCCCAACTCGACAGCTTTTTTGCGCCTAGCTATAGCCTGACATCCTAAATGTGAAGGTTGCATTATGCGGAACATTCAATGCTGCGGCTCGACGTCAAAAAGGTCATCGCGTTTTTTGATGAGATACCGGATTGGTCAGAGCGCCATGCTACTGCGGTTGTAAGTGTTCTTGGCGAAGACTTGGCAGCCGCAGCTTTGCAGCACTGTCTCGAGGCAAATGGAGCATCTCAAGTTAATGTTCGAACGGAACCGGTAACAACCGGCAGGGTAAAAGGGCTACGCCTGGATCGGTGGATTGAGGCCGATTTGCCGGACGGGCAAGAGTACCTCTTTCAGACCGAAATCAAGAGTTGGTCGGCCCACGCCATAAGTGGCAAGAAACTGCCTATCGACGCATCAGTGGATAAGATGGCGGATGAAAAGCGACGGAATTGGGCAAGCCTGTGGGATGAAGAAGCCAGGACCCTGAAACGTAAAGATGTCGCTAAAGTATTAGTGAGGATGAAACCACCGTCAAATACGGAGGGCCGGAAAGTATTACCGCTGCTAATCTTCTGGCATACCATCGGCATCAGCGCCAAATCGCAAGGGAAGCAGCGCGTTAAAGGCGGCCACCTGTTCAGCGTCGCCAATCCCTCCGCCAATTTTCCCCCTTCGGTTGACTCTAGTTGGCCTGAGAAATGCGATTTTCCTGACCTCTGGGTATTTTCCGTAACCAGCTATCTTCGCAGTGTCAAGCAAAACAAAATTGAACTGAGGATGCCGCAAGCCGCTGGCAGGCTGCGGGCGCTGGCTGAACTGGTCCAATTGGCTGACGACTGATTCGTGGCTGAGCAACGTGAGCGAGGTATGTCTTGGGAAATTTCCGCGTCCCCATAGAAGTTTTTTCGGAAGATGGTAGCCGCTCCACTACCATTGACGCGCTGGTGGACACCGGCGCCACTTACTCCTGCTTGCCGGCAACCCTTCTGCGGGGCCTGGGCTTAGTTCCAAGCCGCCGGGTGGAATCGGAGTTGGCCGACGGTTCCGTGCTGGAAGATGATGTTGGAGTAGTGCGCTTGAAGGTGCAAGGCATTGAAGTCATCACCTACGTTACATTCACGCAGGAATCCTCCCCGGCCCTGTTGGGAGCCTACACTTTGGAGGGCGCGCTGCTGGTCGTTGACCCCGTGCGAATGCGCCTGGTTCCAACCCGGGCTTTGCGAGTAAGTCGTATGAATCCGCGAGAAATCCCCAGAAGTGAGTAACTTCAGCAGCCCTTCGTGTTTCTTCGTGGATAAGCAAATAGAAGGGAGTTAAACCAATGCAAAAACAGGACTTGGGCGTTGCCGTCGTTGGCTCGGGCCGCATTGGCACCTTGCGGGCCAACATGGCTTCCCGCCATCCCTCAGTCCGATTTCTGGCCGTTTCGGACATCGACCCGGAACGAGCCGGAATATTGGGCCAACAGGTAGGCGCCAACTTTACGTCCAGCGACAATTACCGGATAATTTCCCATCCGGAAGTGAATGCGGTAGTGGTTTCCACCCCGGAACATGAGCACGTGGAACCGATTTTGCAGGCGCTGGAACTGGGCAAACCCGTCTTTGTTGAGAAGCCCCTGGCCCTGACGCTGGAAGATACCGACAAAATAGTAGCGGCGGTAGATCGTACCGGCGTAGAGCTGAAGATTGGCTACTCCCGCCGCCATGACCGACGGTGGATGCTGGCCAAGGAGCAGATTGCCCAGGGGCGTTTGGGCAGCGTTTTGGGAATCCAGTCCCGCGTCTATAACTCCCGCGCTCACATGATGGAAATCCTGAAGCGTTCTCCGGAGGCCACGCCGGTGCTGGACGCCCTGACTTATTACGTGGATATGGCCTGCTGGTACCTGGACGGAATCCGGCCGGTGGAGGTAGTGGCCCGGGGAAACGCCAGGATATTCAAGGAGATGGGCTACTCCTGCCACGACGTAACTTGGGCTATCATCAGCTTTGAGGACGGCTGTCTGGTTAACCTCGGCATTTGTTACGCCCTGCCAGCCAAGTATCCGACTTACGGCCAAAGCGCCAGGTTTGAGGTTCTGGGCGAAGAGGGAGTTATCATTCTGGACATCGACAACAAGGACAGCTTCCTGTTCACCGACCGGGGCGTGCCTCATGCCTACGTCCCCGATCACAACGTCAACGCTCTTTTCATGCAAAGCAACTCCTCCGGTGACTGGGCCATGGGCGAATACTGGGGACCGATCGCCAACGAGACCCGCTCCTGGCTGGACCATCTGGCCGCCGGTACTCCGTCCTCCCATACCACCGTCCGGGAAGGACGCCGCACGCTGGAGGTGACCCTGGCAATCGAAGAATCGGCCCGCACCGGCCAGCCCGTAGCCATTTCCGATCGGTGATGCCGCCCGAGCTAATAGTGGGTCAGGGCAATTTGACGGTATCCGGGGATAGTGTTAGTGTGCAGCGAACCGGCCGTACCGGTTATTTCCTCAACTAACGCCCTCAATCGACTGATTACCCCAGGCCGGCAACCAGGCTGCAAGCTGCTTTGGGCCATTGCCCGAATCAAGATGCCGGAACCGGGAAGTATAAAAAAGAGGCCCGGAAAAGATAACATTGGAGGTTCCCAAATGCCCAGGATGACCGGAGCCAGGTTTATGGCGGAAACGGTAAAGGGATATGGCCTTACCCACGTGTTTTACGTACCGTCAATAGCCCGCCGGATACTGGCGGAAATGGAAATGGCCGGGATTGAACGGGTGGTAACTCACGGCGAAAAGGCGGCGGTTTACATGGCCGACGGTTACGCCCGCGCTTCCAACGGCCCGGCAATCTGCATGGCCCAATCCGTGGGCGCGGCTAACCTGGCAGCCGGACTGCAAGATCCGTTCCTGGGATTGTCACCGGTAATTGCCATTACCGGACACCGGCCCTTGTCCCACCAATACCGCAATGCCTACCAGGAAATAGACCACTTCAAGCCCTTCAGCGCGGTGACCAAATACAGCGTAGCGGTGGACACGGTGACGCAACTACCGCACCTTTTGCGCCAGGCTTTCCGGGAAGCCACTACCGGCGCACCCGGCCCGGTGCACATGGACTTTATGGGTATTCAGGCCGAGGTAGTGGAAAACGGCGAGGCGGACCTGGAGGTAATCATTGAAGAGGATTTCATGAAGCGCTCTTCGCTGCGGCCGGAACCCGGCGTGGAAAAAATACGGGAAACGGTGCAGGCAATTTCGGAAGCCCGCCGGCCGGTAATTATCGCCGGGGGCGGCGTTACTTCCTCCGGCGCCCAAGCCGAAGTGGTGGAGTTGGCCGAAATGCTCAACATTCCGGTGGCGACTTCCCTAAACGCCAAGGGCACAATTCCGGAGCAACATCCCCTGTCCGTCGGCGTCTGCGGCGCCTACTCCCGCTGGTGCGCCAATCGGGTGGTGGCCGAGGCAGACCTGGCCATATTCATTGGCAGCCAGACCGGCAGCCAGGTAACCCTGGACTGGCGGATTCCCCAACCGGGCACTCCGGTTATACAGATTGACATTGACGCTTCCGAGCTGGGTCGCAGCTATCCCACCCGGGTGGCGGTGCAGGGCGACGCCAAAGCCACGGTAAGACGCCTGCTGGAAGCGTTGGAGCCACTGGGCCCGCGCACCGAATGGGTTAACCGCATTCAACAATTGGTACAGGAATGGCGAGACGAAGTCGCACCGGACTTTAACTCCGACGCCCAGCCAATCCGCCCGGAGAGGCTGTGCCAGGAATTCACGCAAAACCTGCCCTCCGACGCGATGCTGGTATCCGACACCGGCCACGCCGGAATCTGGACCGGGGCTTACATTGACCTGATTCATCCGGAACAGAATTATATCAGGGCAGCCGGTTCCCTCGGTTGGGCCTTGCCGGCGGCCCTGGGGGCCAAGTGCGCCATTCCCGACCGGCCGGTGGTAGCCTTTACCGGCGACGGCGGCTTCTGGTACCACATTTCCGAATTGGAAACGGCCGCCCGCTACGGGATCAACGCCGTCATCGTGGTCAATGACAACCGCTCCCTTAACCAGTGCCGAGTTGGAGATGAACGGGTATATTCGGAATATCCGAGCGGCGACTCCGACTCCCTGTGGCAGTTCAACGACGTGGACTTGTCCAAAGTTGCCGAGTCGATGGGGTGCTTCGGCATTCGGGTAACCGACCCGGCCCGCATTCCCAACGCTATCGAGGAAGCCCTGGCCTCAGGAAGGCCGGCGGTGGTGGACGTGGTATCGGATATGGATGTGGTAGCTCCGCCGCCCTGGGGCCCTTAGTCCCTGGGTCTAACAATTGCCCTTGGAAAACTGCTCCGGGTGGGCCTGCCCTTTGACCAGCTCAGGGTGAAAGGGAGAACGCCGGTGCAGTAACCATTGATAGCGCTTGCCCGTTGCCCGCTCCTGGACAGTTTTATATAATCTCAGGAAAGTTTGGAGGCTCCGCAGCTAAAGTTGCGGAGCCTCCGGTGCGACAAGAACTTGCTAGTTTTATGAGTCTTAAACTGCGGTTCACTCGACGATGATGCTGCCCTTGTTGTCGGGGCGCGTCAACATCTCATAGGTATATATTCCAGGCTCTTTGTCCACGAGGCGAGTAAAGACACGCGACTCACCGGGTAGCAACCACAGCATCGTCCCCACCCGGCTATCGTCAAACTTCACCGTACTCTGCCCGTAAGTATCATCCTCCAGAACGAACAGAATCGGCGTACCCGCCTTTACGGTAACTTCTTGAGGCACCGGCCCATCTACGGTCAACTGAACGGTCGCGCCAGGAGGCGCCGTCAGCGTCCCCATTGGCGTTGACGGCGGCGTGATGGACTCCGCCGGAGCGTCGGCTCCACCTCCACAGGCGGACAACAACATACTGATAAATATCACCATTGCTGCCACAAACTTGTTTGGAACCATGTCGTTTACTCCCGATTTACCAACGGTTTCTGCTCTCATCCAAACGTTGCCGACCACTCCATCTATTAGACCGACAAAAGTTAAAGAAAAATGCCCGGCGTAAATCTTCTCTGTTAACGAGTTACCGAACCCGAAGCCTGGGATCCCAAATATCCCGTAAAGCATCCCCGAGTGAGTTGGCTCCCAGAATGGCAAAGGTAAGAATCAGGCCGGGGAAGAAAGCCATCCACCAAGCGACCTGGAAGTAACCGCTCGCCGTGCCACTCAGCATCCGACCCCAAGACGGCGTCGGCGGGGGTGTACCGAAACCCAGAAAACTCAGCGATGCCTCAATGAAAATAATTATTCCAAGATTAGTTGAAGCCAACACGATAATTGGCGCCAGTATATTGGGCAAAAGGTGATGCGTCATTATCCGCAAGTGCCCGGCTCCAATCGCCCTGGCAGCATCAATATACGGCTCCTCCTTGGCTGCCAGAGTGCTCCCGCGGACCACCCGCGAGAAACGCCAGGAGAATGCCAGCACCACGGCAATGACCAAATTATTAACGCTGGCTCCCAACATGGCTATGATCACCAGCGCCAGGATCAACGTGGGAAAGGCCAGAAAGACCTCGACTATACGCTGCATAATGGTATCAGTGCGACCGCCAACGTAGGCCGAAGTCATTCCCACCGCGGTACCCGCCACCGAGGCCAGAATAACGCTGACGACTCCCACGTACAGGGAAACCCTGGCGCCATAAACCACCCGGCTCCACACATCGCGCCCGGCATCGTCGGTACCCATCCAGTACTCGGCGCTGGGCGCCAACAGGCGGTCGTCCGCGTTCTGTTTGTTCGGAGCGTGAGTAGCAATTTGGGGACTGAGGACCGCCAGAACAATCATCAATGCAAAGATGGCGGCTCCAAAGGCTCCGAGCGGCTTCCATTTAGCCAATGACCATGACTTGGCTAAAACGCCTGTAGCCTTAGTTCGCCAACGGCGGCGGCCGCTTAAGGTAAGCTCCACTGCGCCGGCCCTCCAACTATTTCTTCATTGTGAGCTTAGGCTTGGCTGATACGAGGGTCCAGGAAGCCGTAAACCAAGTCCACCGCCAGATTGGAAAAGGCGTAAATCGCCCCAAAGAAAAGGACGTTTAACTGAATCTGGGCGAAGTCTCGCCGGTCAATTGCCTGAAGGGTGAGCCGCCCCACACCGGGCACGCCGGTAATCTGCTCATCTTTCCTCATACTCTGCCTGAGTGGCGCTGGCACCGGCAAACTCGATTGACGCATCAATTTCCTGATCCGCCGAGCCACAGGCCTTCGCCAATATTAGAAGCGATCCCACAATCAACATGGGCAGCAACAAACGCAACCAAACTGTATTCTTTCCTTTCATGCTATTAGACCACCATCATTGAAGTGATGGCTTGCAAAGTGTGAAGGGTAAGTTGCTAAAGGAAGAAGATAGGGACGTGGGGGGTGGATGTGATGGTGAAGAAATACCAAGTGGGACTGACGTATAATGAACAGGAGGGACTCAATGCATTGGTGTCCAAGGGGCGGGCGGCAGCCTATAAACAGACTCACGCCCGCATTCTGCTGCTGAGTAATGAGAACCAGTCTGATGGGCCAACGATAGGCCAGGAGGTAGTCCGGGCCCTGAGGGTGGGCACTGCCACGGTGGAACGGGTGCGCGCCGCCGGTGCGCGGAGGAGGGTATAGAGGCGGCTCTGGAACGCAAACTTCAGCTCAACCGCCGCCGGAAAAAGCTGGAAGGCCCGGGTGAAACCTACTCGATGGCCCTGGCCTGCTCCCAACCACTGGAGGGACGGGTCAGTTGGACGCTGCAACTGCTGGCCGACGGATTGGTGGAGCAGGAGGTAGTGGAGAGCATCAGCACCGAGACGGTGCGCCGGACTTTGAAGAAAACTAACTCAAGCCTTGGCTGAAGGAATGCTGGTGTCGCCCTCCCCAGGGCAGCGCCGAGTTCGTGGGCGCCATGGGGGACGTGCTGGAGGTCTATCATCGCCGGTTCGATGACAACGAAGTGTTAGTGTGCCTGGACGAGACCAGCTAGCAACTGGTGCAGGAGACCCGTCAGCCCCGCCCGTCGCGGCCCGGTGGGGTCTTGGCCTACGACTTTGAATATCAGCGCAACGGGGTGAGCAACCTGTTCATGCTGTTCGCGCCCCTAGAGGGATGGCGGCGGGTGGAGGTCACGGACCGGCGCACCCGGAGGGACTGGCGCGGGTGATACGGAAACTGGTGGACGAGGACTACATCGAAAAGGAGCGGATAGTGCTGGTGATGGGCAACCTTCACACCTATCATCCGGCATCCCGGTACGAAGCCTTCGAGCCAGCGGGGGCCCGGCGCATTGCACAGCGGTCAGAGATTCACTACACGCCGAAGCACGGGAGTTGGCTCAATATGGCGGAAATAAAACTGGGGGTGCTGGCGCGCCAGTGCCTGGACCGCCGGATACCCAGCCGGGAAATCCTGGATCAGAAAACAAGGGCATGGGGGAACCGACGGAATCGGCAGGGGATTCGGGTGGACGACTGGCGCTTTTCAACCGAGGACCCCCGCATCAAGCTCAAGTCTCTCTACCCATCAATGCAATAGTTGTTGGATGCCAGTCCCTCTTTTATTCTTAGCCCGTGACTTTCCGCTGAGCTAAATTAGCTCAATATGAGCAGGTGTCAAGGCGAGATTCGGGTAGGAAGCTAAACCTGTCGTAGTTTGGGGTCTAATGTGTCCCTGAGCCAGTCCCCAAACAAATTAAAGGCGACAACGGTCAACATTATGGCTATTCCCGGCAAGGCAGACACCCACCAAGCTGTATCTACGTACTCGCGCCCGCTGGAAACCATACTGCCCCATGCCGGAGTAGGCGGTGGAATACCGGCTCCCAGAAAGCTTAAAGATGCTTCCACGATGATAACCCAACCTACCTGAAGGGTTAGGAGCACCAAAAGCGTGTTGACCGTGTTAGGGAAGAGGTGAAACACAACTATCCGCAAGTGCGAGCAGCCGGCCACCCGCGCCCGGGCGATGAAGTCACGCTCCTTGAGGGACAGCACTTCCCCGCGAATGACCCGGGCATAGCGGGCCCACAGTACAAGAGCGATGGCTAATATCACGTTGCCCATGTTGGGGCCGATGGCCACCACCAGCAGAATGGCAAATAGAATAATGGGGAAGGCTAGGGTGCTGTCTGCGCTGCGCATCAGCACCGCGTCGATCCGCCCGCCAAAGTACCCGGAAATTAGGCCTATGGCGGTTCCAATGCCGCCACCGATTAGCAGAGTCAACATAGCCACCATAAGGGAGACCCGCCCGCCGTACATCAGCCGCGTGCCCAGGTCTCTCCCGAGGGCGTCGGTGCCTAGGGGATGCTCCCAGGTACCACCTTCCTGCCAGACCGGAGGGGTCAATCGGTCCGCCAGGGATGGCTTGGTCGTGGAATGGGAAGTAAGCAGCGGGGCAAAAATGGAAGTGAACACTATAATGACAATGATTGCGAGTGGTATTAACGGCACCCGCCGCAAACTCGCCGCCACCTGCCAGCCCTTTCCCAAGAGAGCCTGTCCGCTCGATATCGTCGTCTGTATCGTCGCCAACTATTCAACTCCTGCCCGTTGTACCGTTAGTTGTATCGAATACGCGGGTCTATGTAAGCGTAAAGGATGTCCACCACCAAGTTCACCGCTATAACTACGGCGGCAATCATCAGCACCAGGGTTTGCAGCACCGGAAAGTCTCGCCAGATGATGGAATCGTAGACCAGCCGGCCCAGACCGGGCCAAGCGAAAACCGTTTCCACCAGAATTGCCCCGGTAATGAAGGTCGCCAAGTAGGTGCCGGCAAAGGTCAGCACCGGAATCAGTGCATTCTTGAAGGTGTGTTTCCACACTATCTTGTATTCCGGCAGACCCTTGATGCGGGCCATTTTAATGTATTCGCCGTCCAGGGCCTCCAGCATGCTGGAGCGCAGCAGGCGCATTACGGCGGCGGCTACCCACCAGCCCAGGGTAAAGGCAGGCATGATGTAGTGAGTGATACCCCCGGTGCCGGCAGCAGGCAGCAGGTCAAGCCGCACGGTGAATAACTGAATGAGCATGATGCCCAACCAGAATTGGGGCAGAGATTGACCCAGCACGGCAATCAGCTTGGCGCCTCCGTCGAAGAAGGTATCCCGCTTAACCGCCGCCAGCACTCCTAAGGGCACGCCGATAATTATAGTGATAACCATGCCCGCCAGTCCCAGCCTGACCGAGTTCATAACCTTCGGCCCGATCAAATCCATCACCGGGCGCTTGGCCTTGATGGAGTCACCAAAGTCAAACTGAACCGCATTGCTGATGAACTTCCAGTATTGAACCGGCCAGGGCTGGTCCAGGCCATAGTGGGCGCGAAGAGCGTCCTCCGTTTCTTGGGTGGCTTCCTGTGGCAACAAGAGAATTATTGGGTCTCCGCTGAAGCGGCCCAGGGCAAATATGATCATGGACAGGATGATGAGGGCAATTACCGACTGTCCTACCCTCATTACAATGTAACGTTGCATAATCCGTCCTTAATTGGAGACGGCTGGCAGTTCTCCCAAGGAGTCAACCGGTCAGGTTTGTTGGGGCGGGTCTTGGACCCGCCCCGGATATTGTCGGTCGCGCCGACTATGGCGACTCCTACCACCTCAGGTCGGGGAAGAAAAGACTGTCCACGTTGTTGTCGTAGGAGTCCTTCCCGGTGTTCCAGTAGGTGATGTCCGGGATGGCGGCAAAGGCCGAGTCCACCTCAAACAGTGGTATACCGTCGTAGTTGGCGAGCAGATGTTGCTGCATCTCGCTAATGAGTCTCTTGACCTCATCTGCGTCCGTAGAGGCGAAGGCCTTGTCCATGATTGCGTCGAACTCCGGGTTCTTATAAGTGGTATAAGGTGCCGTGGAGTGCTTTAGTACCTTGACAATGCTCAAAATCTCAGCCGGCGCCGCCCGGTTATGGGTGCCCCAGGGACCAACCCAGCCACCACCCAGACTCCACGCTCGGCGCATACTCCGCAGAGTGCCGTACTCGGTGGGCTGGAAGTTGACCTTCACCCCCACCGCTTCAAAGTCGGCTCCCACGGCCTCAATCATGCGGGCGAACTCGGCGATGCCACCGAAGGAGTAGATGGCCAGCTTGATCTCCAGAGGGTTGCTGTCAGAGTACCCGGCTTCCGCCAGCAACTGCCGGGACCGGTCCGGGTCGTAAGGGTAGGAGCTCTGGCCGGGATCATAGCCACTCTCGGCTGCATAGCTGCCCATAGGGTACAACGTAGTGCTGCCCCGGCCCAGGAAGATATGCTCCAGGATCGCATCCCGGTTGATGGCCTTGTTCAAAGCCTCCCGCACCCGGATGTCCCCGAAGGGGTTGCCATCCTCCCACTGCTGGAAGAAGTACATTCCCGACAGCAGGGCCCGGTCCTTGTAGAAAATGTTGAAGCCATCGTCGGCCAGCGGGGCTATCCGCTCTCGGCTAACGTCAATTACGTCGGTTTGGCCGGACTTCAGCATGGCAATGCGGGTGGTCTCCTCCGACACACCCAGGAAGGTTATTTGGGCGTACTTGGGTATGCCGCCGCCGGCACCGCCGCGGAAGTGGGGACGGTTTATGGACTCTACCGCCACCGAAGCGCCCAGCACTTGATCGACAAACTGGTAAGGACCGCTGCCAATAGGAGCCTTGGCAAATTCCGGTTCCCCCACCGCCTCATAATGGGCTTTGGGTACTATCATCCCCTCCGTGCCGCGCACGCCGGAGAAAATCCATGGGGCATACAGGCAGGGAGTGTGGCAGTTGATTACGAAGGTATAGGCATCCGGGGTCTCGTAGCTGTCCCACAGCGGCGTCAGTTCCTGGATGAATGCGGTCTGCGCGTCGTCCTCCATGACCTCCAACGCGCTGAACATCACGTCTTCAGACGTTACCTCCGTGCCATTGTGGAACATCACTCCCTGGCGCAGGTTGATGGTATGCACCGTTCCGTCGGGAGAAACCGACCAGTCATTGGCCAGACCCGTGTCCTTGCTGAACGCGCCCTGGGCATTGGAGCCAATCACCACGTCGTACATGGACGAGTTGACATCTTTGCCACCGGCATTGACATTGCTGGCCTTGGGGTAAATGCCATCACTGCCCATTGACGTGTAGGTTATGCGCAGGTGGCCTTCCGACTCGGTGGCCGCCGCCGGAGCTGCCGCCGGGGTGGGCGTGGCTATCAGAATCTTTTCCACCTCCACTTCCCGGATTACCTCTTTCTCGACCTCCACTTCCCGGATTACCTCTTTCTCGACCTCCACTTCCCGTACTATCTCCTGGGGAGCCGCCGAGCCGCAGGCTAATATTAACAAGAGCAGTCCGACTGCGCCCGCTGCCAAAAGCCTGTTGATGTATAGCCGGTATCGCGCCATAGTAATCCTCCTTGATGTCCCATTTATAGGGTAGTACATAAGTCCTCCGGGTACTCCGGTGATTTGGCTCATTCTAGCACAAAATCCTTGCTAATAGACAATACCTGACACCTAACGGTGTCAGGGAATATCAAATCTACGATATGCAGGGATTATCTGGCATTGACGTAGCAATAACGATATTCATATTGCGAACTTCGCAACCATAAGTCAGCGTCCAGGAATGTGGGGGCTGGGAGCCGGGCGGGTTCCGGCAATCCGCCCGTACTAGGGGGATAAGTAGTCGGAGCAGCAGAGAGGAGACAACAATTTCACCCCTCTCCCTGGGGGAGAGGGGCCGGGGGTGAGGGGTTGTCGGGGTAAGCATGACTGAACGGGGCGCCAAAGATTAGGACGCGATTGGCCTGCCGGGTAACTCAACTGAACGAACCGACAAACCGACCGGCTAGTCGTACTTGGTTGCGTTCACCAACTCGAAAGTTCTAACCCAATACTCGCCGGTTATGTAGCTCCAACTGGTAGCGTAGTTTTTCTGAATGTCGTCGGCGAACTGTTTGCGCAGATTGCTATTTTCGTACCAATGCAGGTCCTCTTCAGCCCGCCAAACCGTCACCGACACCGCCTCGTCCGCAACGTCTATGCCGCGCAAAACGGAGCGATCCACCAGTCCGTCGATCCGGTCATTGTAGGGGAAAACCTTTTCACGATAGTACTTGTCATACTCATCCCAAGCGCCGGGCTTGAGGTGGCCCCATACCATCCTTACGTACATTCCCGTTTTCTCCTCAAATTCAAAAGTGTCCGATAGAGTCTGGATCGATTACTTTGCCGGACTGGCAGGCTGTCCGGGTTTGCACCCGCTCCTACGAGTCCCCTTCCCGTAGTTCCCGCTCTGCGCCAATGGTCAGGTGGGTCAGCGTTTCGGCATAACGATTGGAGAACAACCGGCCAATGGCGGCATAGATTCTCATACCGATTTCCGGTTCCCGGGAACAGAGTAACAGCAATTCGGACCGGGGGATGGCCAGGACTTCCATGTCGGTCAGGGCCTCGCCGGAAGTAATCAGGGTGCCGGAACCAAGGAGAGCGGCCAGGGGGAAGGCCTCGCCGGGCAGGGCAATCCGCACCGAGATCTCGCCAACCTCGGAATGAGTAGTCAGGTGAGCCTCGCCCTCGAGGATTACATACAGATGCTCACCAAGTTCGCCGCCGGTGCCCATTTTATCCCCGGCGGGAATATGCCGCCTAACGCCCAGCGACACCACCTGTTCAATCTGCTGCCGAGACAGGTCGCTAAAGGCGTCAATCTGGCGGAAGACCCGGTTATCTTCGCTGGGTTGTTCTTCACCCACATTCACTTCTACGGAGACCCGCTCCTCCAGTTCTCGAGTGCCAAACACCCGCACTTCCGTGGCCGCCCGTCGCTGCACTTCCCGAGCGATGCTCCGCTTAATGTGCCGGGCCAGCAATTTGCGGTCATGGGTGTACATCGCAATCAGGTCCACGGCTTCCCGCCCGGCCAGCCGGACAATTCCCTCGGCAACCGAATCGGCCACTTCCACCTCGAAACGCCATTTGCCGGCGTCCCAAGCCTGCTGCTGGACTACGGCCTTAAGATAGCCGATGGCTTCGTAACGGTCGGCTTCTTCCTGCTGGCTGCCCAGAATGATATGGCCGGCCACCATTTGGGTCTTGGTCGGCTGGATAACCTGAAGCAAGATTACTTCCCCATCCTGGATGATTTCATCCTTTACCAGGGGGAATACCTCCTCGGCTTCTTTGGAACCGTCCAAAGGTATCAACACTTTTCCGTACATAGCGACCTCCTTAACCAAAACCCGATTCCCCCAAATTACCCGTTCCGAACTCTGGCGCCGGTCACTGAGAAATACTATCTATTACATATTAACGCTAATACATACTAACTGAGTGGCCGACTAGAAGCAAAGGCCGCTTCTAACCATTCGTCCCATTCGTCGAGACCAGACTCGAATCCTCCTCCGGAGCAAGGTCCCAGGCCAACTTCCGGTCTAACTCGGCCAAGTCCGCCGCCTGCTGCTCGCCAATGGAAACATACTGGCGGGCCCGATTGCTGCGGTAGGCATGTCCCTTGTATCGGGATACCGATTGACCGAGGCGGGAAACGGCCAGGTTCACGGCGGCGGTGGCGGTGGAAGCCCGCTGTTCGACCCGGATCACCTCCCCATTAATTTTCAGGGCTATTTGCACCAGGATTCGCTCCTGGTGGGAGCGGGTATGTTCGGCAGTAACTTCCATTACCGCGGCGGTAACCGCCGGCAAGTGACGGCTCACTTGCCCTAACTTCCGCGATATGTGCGCCCGCAACAGTTCACTAATTTCCAGGTTACGCCCTTCGATCTTCAACTCCACGATAAACCTCCTTAAAGTAAACCGAGTTTGACAGGTTTGATGGGTTTAACAGGTTTAACTGGATCGGCAACAAGGTCCGGGTTTCCGCCGTTAAAGCGGTAAACGGGTGACGGGCCGGGGAGGGCGGAGAATTGAACGACAGCCGCCCAACCCCAAAACTATTGGGAAGGTCGCTGTTCGTACTAACGGGGAAGGGCTAATTGCTAATTGCGGCTCAAAAGGGTCTTGACGTAAACCGAAGTAAGTTCCAGATGGCGGGACTGGGGCACAAAGGCATCGGCGCCATGACGCAACGCCAGCGAGGAATCGGATTCCCGGCCGGAGCCGACCAGGACAATCGGGGCGGAGGTAAGGCAGCGAATCGCTCGCAGCAAGCTGATTGCATCGTCTCTGGTTACTCCGGCGCTGATTATGACCACGCTGGGCGCATCTTCCAGAACGTGCTTAATGCCGCGGCAGCCTTCCGTTGCCTCTATTATGCCGAACTCGGTGCCGCGCAGGGCATTAATGATGCCGGTTCGTCCCCGGTAGTTGCCAATGACCAACGCTCTGGGTTTCAATTGAGTCACGATAACACCTCGATTAAATGTTATACCAAGCCACGGCTTGAACATCTCAGGTCTTACGTTCTTACAATAGACAATCTATTCCCACTTTCAGCTATTCGTCAACATTGTGCTACAATTCACGATGTTTATCGGCAAATATGATTATTATATGCATTTAACATTATTTTTTAACATTTTATGCGGCGAAATACGTAATTTTCTTCGAGGGATAACGGTCTTTGCCCTGGGCGGTTGCCCGACGGCGTTCAGACCTTCTTTGTTGTCGCCCGGGCCCCGGTCGGTCGGTTCTTGTTAAACCGCTGCCCAATGTAATAGTATTACCCGGAAATCCGAAAAAAACCTCCGGGAGTGATTTGATATGGAAGCAAAACCGGTGAACATTTATGAATACGAAGAAATCGCCCGGGAAAAGCTGGGCAAGGGAGAGTACGACTTTATCGCCGGCGCAGCAACCGACGAGATCACCCTACGCCGCACCCGGGCCGTCCTTGATTCAATAATCATGAAGCCCCGAATGCTGGTGGACATTAGCGAGCGGGACTTGAGCACCACCGTCCTGGGGCAGGAAATCAGCTTTCCGGTGATGATGGACCCGGCGGGCAACCATAGCGCCGCCCACCCGGACGCCGAGTTGGCGACCGCCCGGGCCGCCGGAGCCGCCGGCACTCTGATGGTACTTAGCGCTCAGGCTTCCCGAACCCTGGAGGAAGTGGCCGCAGCCGCCACCGGGCCAATCTGGTTCCAGCAGTACTTCTTCAAAGACCGGGGAATGACCCTGGAAATGGCGCGGCGGGCCGAAGAAGCCGGCTACACCGGGCTATGCCTCACCGTGGACGCCAAGATAAAGCCCAAACGGGAACGCAATATTCGCAACGATTACCAGGGACCGCCCTCCCCCAACTACGCCGCTGACCTGAACATCGAAGGCAGCAACTGGAGCTTCGGCCTGGACGCCCCGACCGGAGCCAACGACATCCGGGATCCGGCTGCCACCTGGGACGACCTGGAATGGTTGGCAGCTAACACCAACCTGCCCTTGGTGGTCAAAGGGATTATGGTAGCGGAGGACGGCCGGCAGTCCGCCGAACACGGCGCCAAGGCGGTAATCGTCTCCAATCATGGCACCCGCTATCTGGACACTACCTTTGCCACCATTGAAGTGCTGCCGGAAGTGGTAGATGCCGTTGACGGGAAAATCGAAGTCTATATGGACGGAGGCATCCGCCGCGGTTCCGACGTCTTTAAGGCTCTGGCCCTGGGAGCGCGGGCGGTGCTGATTGGCCGGCCTCTTTTCTGGGGGCTGGCGGTTGACGGAGAGAATGGAGTGCGGTCGGTGCTGGATATGCTGCGGGATGAATTGGATGCCACTATGGGTATGTGTGGCAAGACCAATGTGGGCAGCATTGGCCGGGATTCCCTGGGCGGTGTCTCTCCCCTCCTGGCCTTGTTCCCGCAAGCGCCGGAGTTCCGGTAGCCGCGGTTTAGCAGACCCGGTCTCCCCAGCCACGGTTGGCTACGGCCCGCCCGGCAGGACGCCAAAGGGGACGGAAAGCAAAGGGAACCGGATTTCTATACTGGTTCCCTTTCTTTAGCGCCGTTCATCTTTGGTATCCGTTCATCTTTGGTAATGGTACTAGTGCAAACCACATTTTGCGGTGTTGCCGTTCCCTTGCCGGTACTGCCCACAACCCAGGCTAGCGTCAAGTGGTTTTTATGAGAGGCTGCAAGCCTACAACTGCTGCCGAAGTCGGGGATCCAGCGAATCGCGAATCCAGTCTCCAATCAGATTGAACGCCATAACCGTAAGCAGTAGGGCCAGGCCGGGCATGGTACTGACCCACCAGGCCGTCTTTAGGAAGTCTCTGCCGTCAGCGACCATTGATCCCCAGGCCGGTGTGGGAGGGGCTACTCCAGCGCCCAGAAAGCTCAGGATTGACTCCAGCAGAATGACTACGCTGACCTGCAAAGTGCCAACCACAATCACCGTATTGAGCACCCCCGGCAAAAGGTGGGTCAACAAAATTCGGCGCGTCGAAGCTCCCGCGACCCGCGCCATTGCCACATAATCCATGGTCTTCAGACCCAACACCTCTCCCCGCACCTGGCGCGCAAAGCGTACCCAGATAAACAGGGAAAGAACGATGGCAATCATGTGGATTTCCTTCATCGGCAGGAAAGGCAAGCTGAAATTGCCCAGCACCACCACCAAAACCAGGGCTACCATTACGAGCGGCAGGGCTAAAAAGATATCGACCATGCGCATGATAATCTCGTCGGGCCAGCCTCCATAATAGCCGGATACCAGCCCCAGGGCGGTGCCGACCGACCCTCCAATCACTATGGTGACGGCGGCTACAATAAGCGACACCCGCGCCCCCCATATAATGCGACTGAGCAGGTCCCGTCCCTGATCGTCCGCGCCTAACAGGAACTTGACGCTGCCGGCCGGTCGGATTACCTCTTGAATCGGACTCCCCAGTGAAACCTGTTCCCGGGTCAATTCAATGCCCTGAAGGTCAAGTATTTTCCCGGAATCGGCTAGGTTGGAGGCACGGTTAAAGGAGATCTGAGCATTTTCATCCTCCGGGAAGCCGTCCACCACTACTCGCTGCAATGCTATCGCACCAATCCAGGACGGCGGTGTGTTCTTGTCGTCCAGATCGCCTTTCCTGGGGTCATAGGGGGCAATCCACTGGGCCAGAACCGCAGTAATAACCAATAGTCCCAGCACGGTAAGCGCCAAGACCAGGACGATATGGCGATACCCCCACTTCAGGGCGGCCACTATATCGGCGGGACCAACATGGCGTCGAAGCAACCGCCCCGCCCGCCCGGTTCGTTCAGGCTCAGCTCGTTCAGTTGTAGTAGCGCCGCTGGTCACTGCCTTCCTCTCCGGCCTCACATAACGATTCGGGACAATTGGGGATATTGGTTAAGAGTATCGGATCCGCGGGTCGATGTAGGCGTACAGGACATCGACCAGGAAATTGATAACCAGGTACATCCCGGAGAATACCATTACGATACCTTGCAGGGTTGGATAATCCGACCGGGTAAGAGCGGTAAAAGCCAGCAATCCCAGTCCGGGCCACTGGAAAACGGTTTCCGCCACAATAGACCCGGTAATCAACAGTCCCAGGGTAACGCCCATAAAAGTCAGCGGCGGTATTAATGCGTTTCGGAGAGCGTGTTTCCAGATGACCAGCGGCGGAGAAACTCCCTTTGCCCGCGCCAGCTTGATGTACTCCGTATCCAGCACTTCCAACATCGCGGACCGAATCAGGCGCATATTGGCCGCCACAAAGAACCACCCCAAGGTAATAGAAGGAAGAATAAAACTGTTCCAGTCCTGACGGCCCGAAGGGGGGACCCATTCCACTTTCAGCGCGAATAGGAAGATTAACATTATGCCCAGCCAGAACGGGGGCATGGATTGCCCAACCAGGGCTACCAATTTGCCCAGGTTATCCCACACACTGTTCCGCTTTAGCGACGAGAGAATTCCCAGGGGAACGCCCAGGACAATTGAGAAAATAAAGGCGGCGAGACCCAGTTGCAGCGTGGCGGGGAGTCGCTCAAGAATGATTTCGGATACGGGCCGCGGGTCAACTATGGCCTTGCCAAAATCGAGACGGGCCGCATTGGTCAGGAAGATGCCGTATTGGGAGTCCCAGGGAGGCCAACTGATAAACCAGGGGCGGTCCAAACCCAGCTTCACGCCCACTTCCGCCCATTGGGTCGGGTCGGCGTAGTCATCCAGCATCAGAGAACGAGGGTCGCCGGTGCCCCGGGCCAGCAAAAACACCAGCAAGGAAATGACCAGTAAGGTAAAGAAAGATACAATCATTCGCCGTATTAAGAATTTGTACATCTTGTACCTTGATAACCACTATTGTTTTGGCCGATTGAGAATTGCGGCAACTACTCTATCGTTGGGACATACCGGAACTTTATGGTTGAAACCGGCGTCAAAATGAGGGCTAATGAAGCCAAAACCACATCAGCAAGAAGGCTATCCTTAACCAGTTTGACTGTCAAGCGCATACTGGAATGGCACGCGCAGAAACTGACGACAGTCGGCGATATTCTTCGCTCAAATTGACAGTGTCTTTACCCAATGAATATACTACCGGCTACGGGTTATGCCCTACGATCAGCGTGGGCAACTGTAGAAAAATTGTTGCCGCAGCCTGACGTTGGCGGTTTATAACTACCTGGAAAAGGGGGGCCGGCATGGAATTAACTGCCGCAATTGAATTTGACCTGCGCGACGCCACCGATCAGCCAGCAGCTTTCCGAGAAAGCTTTGCCCAGGTTGATGTGGCGGAGGAATCGGGATTTCACGGAGTTTGGCTGGCGGAGCGCCATTTTCAGCCTCAACGCTCCGTATTGTCTTCGCCTATAGTAGTCGCCGGCGCCATCGCTAATCGCACCGAACGGATCCGAATCGGGATTGCGGTCCAGGTATTGCCGCTGAACCACCCGATCCGCATCGCCGAAGAGGCCGCTACGGTGGATCAAATCAGCCAGGGCCGCTTCAACTTCGGCATCGGAAGGAGCGGCCTTACTATCTCTTATAGTGGGTACAATATCCCCTATTCGGAAAGCCGCGAGCGATTCTGGGAATCTCTGGAAGTTATTCGGCGCGCCTGGACCACCGATGAGTTCAGCTATGAAGGGCAATACTATAACTTCCATAACGTCCGGCTGATGCCCAAACCCTTCCAGAAGCCTCACCCGCCGATCCGCATGGCCGCCGCCAGCCCGGAGAGCTTTGTTAAAGCGGGCAGCATGGCCATTCCCATTTTTGTCAATGTGGGATTTGGGACCATTGATGCCATGAAGTCCAAGTTATCCGATTTTCGCGAGGCGTGGCAGAAGGCCGGCAACCCGGGCGAGCCGGACGCCGGAATAAGGGTTCCCGTTTACACCGCCGCCACTGGGGAGCAGGCCAGGTCGGAACCCAAGGAAAGTATGCTTGGTTTCTACCAGCGACAGTCCAACTTGATGATTTCCAGGCTGGGCGACGAAGGCATAGTCGATCCCGAAGGGGTGAGACGGCGCGCGCAACAGTTAGGTGAGCTTACCTATGACGAAGTGCTGGACTCTCGGGTTGTCTTTGGCACTCCGGAGGAAGTAACGGAAAGACTGCTCCAGCTCCGAGATGACCTCGGACTGTCGATGGTGGTGGCCGACGTGAGCGCCGGAGGCCGGGTGCCGCCTAATCTGGTTAACAGCTCGATAAAGTTGTTGGGTCAGGAAGTTGCTTCTAACCTGGAGTAGCCCCTCAATTCAGCATAGGAAGGTTGCTATGAAAATAGGTATGCCCAAGCTTGTCTTTACCGGAATATTCCTGATATTGGTAAGCGCGGTTCTAGCTTGCGGATCATCTGCGGCGCCGTCGGCCTCTTCCGGCGCCGCACCGGCAGAGGCGCCAGTCCCGTCGTCGAACACGGCTGCAGAAACTGCATCGTCAACGGCGGCATCGTCCGCAGGTTCGTCAGCTACGGCGTCTTCGTCAGCCGGGGCGACCTCAGCTTCGGCGCCTGCGGAACCTGCGGCGGCGGCAGCTTCGGGGAACGGCCAACCTGCTCCCACCGCCGCCCCGGCGTCGGCAGAAGTTCCCGCCGCGCCCGCGGTTGAGGCTTACGGCACGCTGAACGTGGGCATGACTGACCTGGGTCCCTTCGTCGGTATATTACAGAATATGCCTTTCCTTCACGCCCGGTTCGAATACTATATTACCCATGAGCCAATGTGGGCTACTTCGCCGGAGGGTGAGCGACTGTCCCGCCTGGTGGAGAGTTGGGAAGCAAACTCCGCCGCCGACGGTTTCACTTTCCATTTAGAGCAAAATGCCCGGTTTCATCAGGGGTACGGGGCTTTCTCTGCCGACGACTTCATATTCACCATTGAGAATGTTATAGAGGAAGGATCGGTTCACACTTCGGCCGGCGGAATCCGGCGAGTCTTTGGTTGCGACGGGTGTGAGTTGACCAAGGTTGACGAGCATACGGTTCAGCTCAATCGTCCCAAACCCACCTATGAAGTCACCTGGTACAGCCAATCTCCCAGCACTTCCCTGTCCTTCCACAACAAATCTCATTTCGACCAGGTAGGAGAGGAACAGGCCAATCTGGATTCCATCGGCACCGGCCCCTGGGAGTTGGTCGAGGTCAAGACCGACGAATTCCGGCGGATGAAAGCAGTGCCGGGCCACTGGCGTCGTTCCCCGGAGTGGGAGGAAATGATCTGGTGGGAGATTGCTGAAGATGCTACACGAGTAGCCAACTTCCTGGTTGGCAAGCTGGATACCGGATCGTTCAGCGCTCAATCTATTCAGGCAATCAAGCAGGAAAATGTCCCCGACGTAAAATTCATGCGGTTCCCCGGCGGGGCCTACCAGTTCTTGAACGTCCACGGCCAACAATACTATCCCGACCACCCGTTCCACCAGCCTTCCGCCGACGGGACGCCTCCCAAGGTTGTCCTGGGCGATACGGCCAGTTACGCAACTCACTGCGGCGACTACGCTCCCTGGGTTGCCTGTGATCGTGACGTCAACTCAGAGGAGTGGGCCCGTGCCCGTAAAGTACGCCAAGCCATGAGTATGGCAATTGACCGGGTCAAGCTGGTTAACAACCTGGCCTTTGGCGAAGGCCGGCCCTTCTACCATCAGGGCTGGAGCGGGCATGATGCGCGGGCCAAGCAACTTGGGATAGATCAGCTTGTTTACGAATACAACCCGGAAAGAGCCGGGGAGTTGCTTACCGAGGCCGGCTACCCCAATGGATTCAAAATACCGATGTTCCTCTACCCTCGCCCCCAGGCCGGCAACATCGAGGCGGCTAAAGCGGTTGCCACCATGTGGGAGGACGTGGGAATTACCACGGAACAGAGTTTCAGTCCCTATTCCGGCTTCCGCCCCGGGACGGTGAACCGCACGGCCCTGGGAGTCAGTGGACACAACGGCGGGGCAAGCGTTGAGCCGGTTCTGGGTTACTTCCGGATTTACAGTCCCAAGGGTTCCTTCAACTTTGGCTTTGAGCATCCGACGCTGGAGGCATTCCTGGATGAGGCTTCAGTTTTGGTGGACGAAGAACAGCGTTGGGCCAAAACGGCGGAAATGACTAAGTGGATGTTCGAAAATGTGGCGCAAATTGTGCTCTTCGAGGAGAACTCGGTTTGGCCTCTTGGTCCCGCGATTGACGAATGGCCGGTGATGTCAGGCAACGTAAGCTGGCTCAGCAATTGGGAGGAAGTCCCGCACCGGCAATAGTATTTCAAGCAATGGTATGGACTCGGGCTTTCAACCTGGTCCCTGGCGAGCCTCGGATAAACTGTCACGCAGAAGTGGTCCGAGGCTCGGTTATTTTTCGCCGATCGCTCCAACGCACTGAGACAATATCGTCCTTCCCACCGGGGTCTTTCAAGAATCCCAGCCCAGGGATACTTCGGCTCATCCTAACCTTGTCGAGGGACGGCAAATACCCCCGCTCATCCTGGGCCAGTCGAAGGAAAGAATCGCTAAGCTATTCGACAAGGATAAGAACACGGAAATACTCGGCTTCCCGGCCTACCCTGCGCTTCGCTCCTATGACACTCGGTTAACCCCTCGGGTTCACTTTAGAGGGAGGGGATTACCTCGTCGCACAGCAGGGTCATAGCCTCGTCCAAGTCCGGTCCCAACTCGGAAAACATCAATTGCCCGAAGCCCTGTTCCCGGGCAATGTCTCGAACCTCCAGCATTCGCTCCAGGCAATCGCCCGGCGTTCCGGCAATAAATATGGCGTCGATCATCGAATCGGTTACCAGCCCATTGAAGGCCGATTCGGACGCCCCCTTTTTCTCCGCCGCATCCAGCCGCTCCATGTCATCCAGGGATACTCCCAACTTTTGGATGTCTTCATTGGTATAGCCGCCGCGGTACATAGTCAGCACCCGGTGACCGGCGCTTTCCTTGACCCACTCCCGGGCCGCCAGCGGATCTCGGGACAAGGAGATTTTTATCTCCGCCACCTTGAGGGTAGGAGAGGCGGGGGAGGCAGAGGAGGCGGTGGTTCCCTCGGCTATTGCAGTTTTCTGCCCTCCCCGGGAAGCAGCGTTATCAAAGGTTTCCAAAAGCTTGGGGACTCGACCGGTACGCAGGGCCGCCACATAGTGACCGCCGAAGATTAGCCCGTCCATATTTTCGCCTCCCACGGCCATCCCCAAGGGGCCGTTGCTGCCGCAATAGAGCAGGACGGGACTGCCGGGACTAAAGTTCAGACGGAAGGTTGCCTCGGGATTGAAGTTAAAATAGGAAAGAATATTCGGGTACTCCGCAAAGCATACGCCTTCACCGGACAGCAGCCGGCGCAGGCTTTGCGCCGTCTCCCGCAGCATACTGACCGGCCTGGGAGTCCTGATCAGCGTTGGAGTACGAGGGTTGCCTCGCCCCAGGCCGATACTCAATTCCCGGCCGTCCATCAACTCGCTGAGCGTGGCTATCATATCGGCCAGGTCCACCGGATTACGAAAGTACTGCACCGTTACCGCCGTACCCAGCTTGACATTGAGGTTAGAGGCCATTGCCGCCAGGGTTACAAAGGTATTGCGGCTCCTGAGATTGTCGGTAACCCAAAATTGGGAAACCCCCTTGGCTTCAGCCTCTTTAGCCAAATCCACCATATGGGGCAGGGGAACATGGGCGTAGGTGGGAAGATGAAACTGGATTCCAGCTTCTAACGCAGGCATATTGCGGCCATCCTTTTTACGGTATTTGCTTTTACGGGCGTTGCCAACTTATTGACTGGAACGCCCACCAGGGTAACAGACGGGTTATCTTCCCTGGTACCAAAGGCATTTTAAGGCCCCGCGGCCAGGGGTGCAAAGGCACAGCCCCGGGAGGCCAGGTTAGGGCCTACCGGCGCAACATCACAAATTAGCCTGCGCCGGTTGGCGGGTGGGTCAAGTATCGCCGAGGCAATCCGTCGCGATGCAGCCCACCGGTCAGGGACTCGGGCATTGGTTGGCGCTTTCCCCTATATTCCGGCGGGCCAATATGAAAGTACTCAAAAGTACTCAACTGGAGTCTGGGGTCTTCGGTGACGCTCAATTTGTCCCAACAGCGGATCGCTGGTAAACTTACCCTACCGGGCGGTAATCCCTCCCCCGAGGGCAGGCCGCCAAAATCACGTCATACACCAGGGAGGAAGCATGATCTACGAGTTGAGGACTTACACTCTCAAGCCGGGAGCAGTCCCGGAATTTGAAGAACGGTTCGCCAAGCGAATGCCTTTCCGAGAAAAGCATTCCAAGCTGGGCGGGTTCTGGCACACTGACATCGGACCGTTGAACCAGGTGGTCCACATTTGGCCGTTCGAGGACCTGAAGCATCGCCAGGATGTCCGTGATGCCATGGCCAAAGATACCGACCTTCGGCAATTTAGCAGCTCCGACCTGATCGTTAACCAGGAATCGGAGATTTATAACCCGGCTCCCTTTATGCGGGAGATGGGCGGCGACCAGGCTCTGGGCGGCGTATACGAAATGCGCAGCTACACCTTCCTTCCCGGCGCCATCGCCGGCCTGATCGAGAGTTGGGGCAAGGCGATTCCGCAGCGGGAGGAATACTCGCCGTTGGCGGCAGGAATGTCCACCGAACTGGGCGCTCTCAACAAGTGGGTGCACATTTGGCCCTATGAGGACCTGAACGCGCGCGAACGTATTCGTGCGGAGACCCGCGCCGCCGGTGTCTGGCCTCCGGGAGGGTCCTATCGCGAGTCAATGCTCCGGCAGGAAAACAAGGTGCTGGTACCAGCGGCTTTCTCGCCCATGCATTAGGACCGCGCCGAAACTTCAAACCCAACTTAGGCCACAATGGAACGCCCCGGGGAACTCCGGGGCGTTCTTGTCATTCTCGAGCGCACCAGCCAATAAACGCCTTGTTCAAGTCAACTCCCGCGATCCGCCGTATTGGTTACCCTGGAAGCACCCCCACAACCCGGCTTGTACGACGGCTGCCGGACTTGTCCTGGGTCCGGTTGAGGCGGTTGAACTTACCCTTATCTAGTGACGACTTCGGCAATCTCACCTAATTGCTTGGCAACGAAATTGACCGGAATATGGCGCGCGCGTAAACTGCCTGCAACCGAAATCTTCGGATAAGCGGAGCCGGAAACAAGCGACTTTTCCGCGAAGCATCGGGGCCTGCCAGCGCTCCGGCCATCGGCCAAAATAGACACCAACGGGGGGTGATGCCATTATGAAGTTCGGCATTTTCGACCATTTGGAACGGCGTAGAGATGTCGGCCTCACCCAACAGTACCAGGAACGGCTGAAACTGGTCGCCCAAGCCGACATCGCCGGTTTTCATTGCTACCATGTGGCGGAACACCACCACTCACCGCTCTGTTTGGCGCCCAATCAGGCGGTTTATTTGGCCGCAGTGGCTCAATGCACCAAGCACTTGTTATTTGGCCCGCTGGTGTACGTCCTGCCGTTGCACCATCCGGTGCGCCTGTTGGAAGAAATCAGCATGGTGGACCACCTGAGCGATGGCCGGTTCCAAATCGGCATCGGCCGTGGTACCGGCGGCGGGCAGGAATTTGCAATGTGGGGCGGCAATCCTGAAGAGAACAACGAACGGTTCGATGAGACGTTCGAGATTTTAATGCGCGGGATGACCAACGATTTTCTTTCCTACGACGGGAACTTTTACCAATTTCGCGACCTCTGGATGGAGCTGCGCCCCAAGCAAACTCCCCATCCGCCGTTCTGGTACGCGGGCAACCCGGTCCATGCCGCCGAGTATGGCGGTAACTTCATCTGCTTCGGCGCGGTTAAAGACCTGCCCAGCCTGGCCCGAAGCTATTTAGAAAGCTGGGAAAGGCATAACCGGGAAGCAGATCCGGCGCTGCCCCACGTGGAACAGCCTTTATATGGTGGCAGGACCAGCTTTTACATTGCGGAAACCGACCGGAAAGCCGAGGAGCGGGCTCGGAAATCTTATCAGGCCTACTCCGGCAACTTCGCAAAGCCGATTCCCCCCGGTTCCACGCCCCAACCCCGTCCGGCGGGACCCCGGGACATCTATTCGCCCGGAGCCGCCGATTTCGACACCGTCATTGGCTGCGAGCGCATCGTCGCCGGTTCGCCGCAGACGGTTGGAGAATACGTCGAGCGATACGTGGCGGACAGCGGATGCAACTACCTGGTTACGTCGTTTCAATGGGGAGACATCACCCACGAAGAGGCGTCGAGGTCGATGGCGGCCTTCGCCTCCGAAATTATGCCCCGTTTCGCCGATCCAGTTCCAACCCCAACATCCGCCGGAGCTTGAACTGGAGGAAATATGTCCGGAAAAAGAAAGTCGGTCCACGTTGAAGGTGTAAGTCACGGCGCGCCAATACCCATGGGATCCGTGGTGGGCAATTTGCTGCTCTCCAGCGGCATTACCGGCACCGACCCGGCCACCGGCGAAGTCCCGCCCGACCTGAGCAGCCAATGCGAATTGGCCTTCGCCAACATGAAGACTCTGGTGGAGAATGCGGGCGGCTCGGTCGATAACATCGGCTCGATTAAGGTCTATATGCAAGACCGGAGCCTACGGGACGCAGTTAACCGTCCCTGGCTGAGAATGTTTCCCGACGAGGAAGATCGGCCAGCCCGACACGCTATAGAGTACCAGGGGTTTCCGCCCGGCATTCTGGTGCAATTGGAGATCATCGCCGTTCTGGACTGATTTGCCCAAAAAAGGCCTGGAGACGGAAACCCCGTCAAGGCAATTGACGGGGTTTCATTGCGGCATAACGCCACCGGGCCAGCCGCATTATTGGTAGCAACCGGCCTTGAACGAATCAACCGAGGCTGCGCCATGGGCGTTGAAGGCGAAACGCCAAGTACCGTTATTTGCTACCTAGGATTGGCCGTCCATTCCGCCACTCGTTCGGCAATCATAATCGTGGTGGCGTTGGTGTTGGCGCGAACGCAGTCCGGCAGGACCGAAACATCAACGACCCGGATGCCTTCCAATCCGTGGACCCGGCAATATTGGTCCACCACGGCCATGGGGTCAGACTCCGGGCCCATTTTGCAAGTCCCAGAGATGTGCTGGGTGGTAGTGACGTTGCGGCGAAGCCACTGGTCCAGGGCATCGTCGGAGGCCAAATCTTCAGCGGTAGGGCTGATACACTCTTCGACGAATTTTTGGTAGTTCTCGTCTTCCAACAGCTCCAAACAAATTCTGACCCCTTCCCGCAGCCTGGCCCGGTCCCACTCATCTTCCAGGTAGCGGAAGTTCAGAAAGGGCTGAACGCTGGGGTCGGTGGAGCTCAATTTCAATTCTCCCGCGCCCACTGCCAGCTCAATGATGCAGGTGAATCGAATTCCCTCGCCTTCCAGCGGGTCGCCGCCCATCGGCGATGAAAAAGACGACTGCAAAATTTGCATATCGTTGCGGTCGGTCGATCCTTCCGCGGTGTAACGCAGGGCGAGCTGCGTTCTTGGGGCTTCCGGGTCCAGGGGAAAGTCTTTGCTTACTCTCACCGGTATCCGGACGTTGGGGTGGTCCCGCAGGTTCTGACCGACGCCGGGGAGTTCATGGCGCACCGGAATTCCCATCTCCTCCAGGTGGCCGGCCGGTCCGACACCGGACAGCATCAAAAGCTGGGGCGACCCTACCGCGCCACCGCACAAAAATACCTGCTCCGCCTCCACCACGAACACATCCTCCTCGCTCTGTACCTCCGCCCCGACAGCCCGGTTGCCGTCGAAGAGGATGCGTTGAACGTTGACGCTGGAGCGCACCGTCAGATTGAGGCGATGCCGCACCGGGTTGAGGTAGGTCAAAGAGGTGCTCATTCGAATGCCGTCTGGGTTGTTCATTGGTATGGGTCCCACACCGCCTGAATCCGGGTGGTTCATGTCCGGATCTTCCGGGTATCCCCCAGCCCGACACGCCTCGAAGAAGGCAACCTGAGCGGGAAGCCAGGTTTCCCGCTTGTGCCGGCGGACCGGAATCGGTCCATCGAACCCGTGGAAGTCATCCTTTATATCAGTGTCGGTCTCCAACTTCCGAAAGTAGGGCAGGGTTTTGATGAAAGACCATTCGTCGTTGCCCCATAACGCCCAATTGTCGTAGTCCTCGGGCACTCCCCGCAGCAAGACCTGACCATTTATGGCGCTGGAACCGCCCACCACGCGACCGCGGGGCACGGGCATAGTATTTCCTTGCTCGGGGGTGGCATACCCGTTGAACGACCAGTTGTGCGGGGCGTCAATCGCGGAGGCCATCTGGTTGTATCCGTACTTCAGGTCATCCGGGTACTGTTCAAATTCCGGGTAATCCGGTCCCGCCTCCAGCAGCAAAACCGAGCGATTGGGGTCTTCGGACAGGCGCGCCGCCAGAACACAACCGGCAGACCCGGCGCCTATTATTACTACATCGTACTTCAAAATCTTCCTCCGCTCTTCCTTTGCATTGAGATAAAGGGCTGGAAACACGCGAATTATCCGGCCACGACCGCCCAGCCCAATAAGGGGTCTCACCCCGGTCGGTGACTCGCTGAAGCCGGAACATAACTAGGGCATGAAATCTTCCTGGAGACGCATGAAATCGTCGGTGCGGTTAACTGACCGCAGCAGTCCCGGGGGCGCCTGCTCCTCGGCAAGATCCTCCAGGGAACCGCCATCCTTGAGGTGTTTCAGGCTGTCATGAATCGCCTTGACCGCCACCGCAAATGTGGGGTTGCCCAGCATCAGAATGCGCACACCGTTGGCGGCCAGGAACGCCGGGTCGTTACGAACTTCGGCGGGAGGACTAAGTACGCACAAGGGCAACGTTGTCGCCTGATGGGCCGCTTCAAGCTGCTCCCGGCTCCGAATTCCGGTCAACATTACTGCTTCGGCTCCGGTAGCGGAGTAGGCCCTCAGCCGGGCTTGCGCGTCCTCGACGGACCCCCCTATCCCAAACGCGGCGGAGCGGGCCACGATTACGGTGGTGTGATCGGTGCGGGCCGCGACAGCCGACCTCAGCTTGCCCACCTGCTCTTCGGTGGTCACCAACCCCGGGTCCACCAGGTTGAATTGTTTGGGTACGACGTTGTCTTCCACTTCAATCGCCGACACGCCGGCGGCTTCCAACTCCCGCACCGTGCGATACACATTTACCGCGTTGCCAAATCCATCCTCGGCGTCAACCATCAGGCTGACGTCGGCGATACGGGTAATGCGGCGGCAGTGGTCCACTACGTCGGACATATTGGTCATCACGATGTCCGGCACTCCGAGGTTAGCCACCTTGCCCACCGAACCCGACAAGATGCACACTTCGTAATCCAACATATGGGCGATACGAGCCGACAACGGATCGAAAATATTGGCCGCCAGGGTACAGGTATCGCGAGAGATCACCTGTCGGAACTTTTCCCGTGCTTGCGACATAGTCAAAACCTCTTTAGGCGAATTGCCAATAACAAATAAACATTGGGCGCTGCCAAGCCCCGTCCTCTGCTTTACGGCGAGGGTGGCTACTGCTACTACCAGACCCCATACCGGCAGGAAGTCCCACCGGCCCCAACCTAACGGTAGTTGCCTCTCGAACCTCAAGAGAACGCGCCTAACGGGCCTACCCCCAGGCCAACCAAACCGAAAGGCCTATAGACTGAGACATAAATGGATATACCAGCCATGAGCTTTAGAGTCCGGCGGGTACGGCCGTTCCAAAACCGGAGTCCGGCGCCCGGATTAAACCGATTGAAGCGGCCCCCACTTTCCGCCAACGACATAGGCCGATTTGGCCCACCGGGAAATTCGCGAAACCCTAGTTTCCCCCCGCTGTCGCGGATTAAGCGGCAACGCGACAATCCTGCAGAATTGCAAGATGGGCAGCTTTCTTGTTAGTCGGCTGTTGGGCGCCACCGAACTCAACCGGTGACGCCTTAATGAACCGTTTTTGAATCTTTCTTAAATGGGCAGCTTTGGCTCGGCTCCCCCTTCGGGGACGTCTATCACAAAGGAATTGGCGTTGAAGGCGAGCAGGGTATAGTAGCCCATGAGGGTGGTCAGTTCCGTCAGACCCAAGGATCCCAACTGGGCCAGAGCGGCCTGAAAAGCGGATTCGCTGACTCGGTGGTTTTGGAACAGCTCGGTGACGTAGTTGACGACGGTCTGTTCATCCGCCGGCAGTTGGGGCAACGGTTTGCCTTCCCTCAGGTTGTCCACGAACTCATCGCTAATTCCCTGTTCCCGGGCCCGCGCGGAATGGGCGTGCCAAATGTACTGGCAGTCCATTGCCTTCGCGGTCAGAATCATGGTTAACTCCTGGAGCTTCTTGGATAGGGAAGAATCGTCCCGCAGGTAGTTGACCAACGAGTTCGCCCGCCGGCGCATCTCCGGGCTGTGGATCATTACCGAACCGGGCCCGCTGGTAATTACGCCGCCACTGTTGGCCGTTTCCGCATCAAACGCGGAACGTAGTTGTTCCGGTACCTGGTCTCGGGTAACGGTAGGAGTCCGGGCCATGGGCTACCTCCTTGAACGTCATTTGAGGAACGTTGTCTTAAGATTGGGTGAGGGAGACAATTGTAGCCGAGGATTACGGCCGCCGAAGACCGCGTTGTCCAGTCTTGTTGAGCCAGGCAGCCTTCCAGCTAATTCTCGCCCGATACTCAGAATAATAGCCGCCCCAATCGACTGTGGCAAGCATCGTGGGACATCACCTGTTCCGTCCGGACCTTCACCGGGCTTGGCTTGGACCCGAACCCGAGGGACTGGCGTTATTCCCGCGCGGCCTTCAGCGCTAATCCGGTACGTGGAACCGGGTGGGTCAATACGCTGGCCGGGAGATCTGATGCCCTTTGCTTAAGTTCAGCAGGATATAAAGGGCTGCCAATTCGCGGTCAGGCCGATGCCTACGCGTCTGCTCTGGGGACGTCCGGGGGAAGACTGGCTGCAACTTCTTCGGAGATGCCGAACTCCTCCACCAACGCCTGAACCGTCTCTTGTTGGGTCAAGGGTATTTTGGTCAAACCACCATCGCCGCCGATAGTGAGGCGGTCACCGAAGGCAATGGTCGAAACGCAGGTCGGAAAGTTTTGACGAATGTACAGCGCAGAGTTGAAGGGGCTGCGCGTGCGGGTGCGTTCGTGGTATTGGTTGAACTGCGCTGCCGGAACGCCAATGGTTTCGATCCTGCACCATAAACCTTCAGGTTGGTGCGCCGGGCGCCATAACAGATGCCAAAGTCCTTCTCTGACTTCCATGCGGATACGTTCGGCCGGGTGTTGAGGATCCTCCAACTCAGCCGCTTGAATCGGGACGGGTCGCTCGGTGTGCATTGAACCATCAACCAGGTAACGCTGGTCTTCCACCGTCGCGACGACGGAGCCGTGGGTCGGGCCGACTACGTCCGGAGTCGATAACATGGTACCGGCGACCCTCACGACATCAAACCCCAAGCCTTCCAGCAAATCGTGCATGGCATGGCTGTTGGCCCAACAGGTGCCTCCGGTTCCCTGGGTCAGCCACAGCTCGAAAAAGTCTTCCGAGTTGTGGCCCGGCACCGGCCCTTCCGCAGGTCCCGAATAGAACAACCGCTTCTGAACGTTGTCAAAGGGAATCCGGCGGCACCACCGCCCGTACAGCTCCGAAAGCCCGGCCAAGTTTGCGTTGGGACGATCCGACATTCCCAGATTTTCCAGCACTTGTTCCAACAAACTTGGTGACAGCATTTCGTTCCTTTGGTGTGGGCAATCTAGGATGAATTGGGGTGGTTACTCGGCCTGGCGGGATTTCTACGCCGGCCATTCACCGAATGTCAATCGCCCATAACCCGTGAGTGTCTCCGCCGATGCAGTAATGCGCCAGTCTATCGACCCTGGGTTTATGGTGTCAAACACTACTAACAACAACCAGGGATCCTCCTATTGTCCTTATAAAACAGCTCCGGATGACCGGGGGACTGGAACGGCCTTTGGCCCAGCACAGGGTGACGGGAAGTATGCCTGAGCTGTGACTTTTGGAAGACCGCCTATGCTCATGCCTGGCGGAGTTTGGGAGCCACCAACGCCAGGACAAGCACCATGACAATCCCGGTTGCGCCGACCAGCATCGCCGCACCGGGCGCTCCCCAGAATCCGGCCATCGCTCCCGCGCCCATGCTGCCGAAACTGAAGGCCAGAATCGCAAATGAGTTTAGACCCATGATTCGCCCTCTAAACTCGGCCTGGGTGGTGCGGAGCAGCAAGGTCAGGATAAAAACGTGGGTCGCTGCAAAAGCAACTCCCACTAACGCCAATATGCCCATGGAAACATAAAACGAATCGGATTGTGCGAATACCAGTATTGTGACGTGCCACATCAAAACGGCAACAATCAACAGCTTACCTACATGGAGCAGGTTGCCCACCAAGGCCAGTCCTACCGAACCGGCCAGCGCCCCCACGCCAAAGGCGAAAAGCAGCAGTCCCAGTCCGGCGGAATCGGTCTCCAGGACGTCCCGGGCAAAAATGGGCGCCAAGCTGGTGTGAAACGTCCAGCCGGCGAAATTACAAATAACCGCGACTAGCAGAACCGCCCACAGCACCTGGTTTCCCCTGGCGTAGCGCAGGCCGTTCTGAACGGTTCGAATCACCGACTCGGAACGGAGTATTCTCTGGGTTCGCGTAACTCTTACCGCCGAGGCCGAAATGCCACTGCAGAAATACAGCAAAGCAATAGCAAGATAGGCGCCCTGTGGGCCGTATGCCTTGAACAGCAGCCCCCCGACCAACGGGCCAACTAACATGGCGATATTCATCGCTACCATGTTGATTGCCGCCCCGTTACTGACCCGTTCGGCAGGCAATGTGTCGGCAATCAATGATTGCGCCGAAGGCATCTGGAAAAGCCTGACCATGCCCATCAACATGGTTATGCCAAAGATGTGCCAAACTTCCAGGAGTCCGGTGAGGATAAGGATCAGCATCAGGATTCCCAGAAAACCCATGATGAACTCGACCGTGGTTAAGAGGACGTTTCGGGGCAGCCGGTCCGCAATGGCTCCGGCAAATAGGGCCAGAAAATTTAACGCCATCCGGGCGGCGGCGATGGCGCCTACCAGGAACGGAGAGTCGGTTAGGGTCAGCACGAACCAACCGAGCACCGCTGATTCCATCTGGGTGCCCATTCCCACCAGGGTAGTGGAAGTCCACACCAGCGAAAAATTGCGGTAGCGGAATACTCCCAGCGGGTTAGCCGCGCGGGTCGGAGTAACGGCCTCCTTCAATTTACTACCTTCAAAGGGCAGTACCCGAGTAGTCGGGGCCACTTGCCACACCACTCACGCCGAACGAACTGTAATTGGGCGGACCAGTGGGATCCCCCATTCCCCGGTACATGACGTTCAGGGCACACCCGGCCGGGGCATTCGCTTTCGACAAACGCCCTGGCTCGCTAACCTGCGGCTCCGATGCGATTGTCCACCAGGTCTTCGAAGGCCGCGTCCGGTGGAACCAACCCCCAACTAAGCATCCAGGCTCGCGTTCGGTCGAATTCCTCTTCAGGATAAAGGCGCGGCTCTACGTATTTCAGACGAGAAAGTTTGAAGTCCTCCGGTCCCAGGATGCTAAGTTCCGGTGGCAAATCGTCAATAATGTGGTGTATATATTTCTTCTTGTCGGCGTTTATTAGCTGCACCGCCCCCCGAATGGCCCGGTCAATCGCCGACGCGGTTTCCGCGTCCATATCGGGCGCCATCATTTCCGAGCCGGCGTAATGGGCCTCCACGATTAGGTTGCATTCGGTCTTGTCGGCCAAGGCGATGAACGGCTCCATCAACATGGCGGCATCCACTACGCCGTCGAGCATCGCCTGGTACCGCAGGCGGGCTTGGCCCAAGTGGACCACCTTGATTTCCTGACGCGCCATGAACCCTTCCAACAACTGGAGAGTCAGGAAATGCGAGCCGGCATGAAAGTTCACCGCAACGGTCTTGTTACGGAGCATCGATGGGTGGGTGATTGGCGAGTCGGGGCGCACGAAAAGCGCCTGGCTGGCAACCGAGGGCCGCAGCGTAATGATCCGGCCACCCGCGCTGCTGTCATGAGAGCGCCGAATCTGGCCCCACTCACAAGCGTTAAACGATTGGGCCGCAAACTCTTCGAAAGGGGCGTGACGCCAAAACGGGTCCACCTTGGTTGGGTCGGCTTCCGGCGGCAGGCTGGAGTCCCGTTCCCTTGAACGTATGAATTCTACTTCCAGGTCCTCTTTGGCGAACAAACCCTCTTCTTGAGCCACCAGCCAGGGCAGGTTGAACACCGCTTGGCTGTATTCATTAGTGATTTTCTTAGCCATTGCCGATCCTCCATCTCAAACATCCGTCAAGATAAGAGCGAACCCGAAAGCTCTATATATGGGCGGTATTATACCACCCGCCGCGCAGCCACCGCCACGCCGGTTAACGCCGGTCAGATTCTTTCAAAAGTCCTTGTGTGGGTCTATTGCCCCGGTTAATCCTGAGCTGGTGGAGGGGCCGGAATATACGCCTGCTATCCCACGGCCTGGGGTCTTTGTTACTGCCGGAAAAAGGACGTCCCGCCATTATTGGGGAGCTCAGTATGGTTTTGAACGAACCGGCGTCGCCCTTGGTAATTACTTTTGAGGCATTGCTGCCATCTCAATAGCCAACGCTATCAGCGCCTCATCTGATCCCGGATCGCCCAACAGCGACAACCCCAGGGGCAACCCTTCAACATCGCCAATTGGCAGACTGAGCTGGGGTCTTCCGGTATTGCCGGCGATTGATGTCAGGGCGCTGTTGCGAAGGCGCAGACTATGTCTTTCCGAAACCGGCTGACCGATTGGTGGAGCAGGCCCCACCGTGGAGGGCAGACAAACAACGGTGTCCCCGCCGGCGAAAACTTCATTCATCCGAGCGATTACGGCGTCTCGGCCCGCTTGAGCCGTTTCCACCTGGGCGTCGGTTACCGCCCGGGCCGTCACGTACCGGTCGGAAACCTCAAAACTGAATGCGGGGTTAACCAAGTCAATCCAATCCCGGATTGACTCCCAGGCCTCGCGGCTTTGCAAGACCTGCTGATACTCGGACCACTGGGTGAGACTGGATGGCGAAAGCCGTTCGGTGGAGACAAAGTCGAACCGGGAGCTGATGTTGGTTACACCAGCCAACAGAGACTCCCTCGCCGGAGGGTCGGCCAGCTCAAAAGCATCTTCAGCGATGATTAGCCGGCGGGGCCGCGGGCCTTGCGAACCGGCAGCCAACAAGACCGCCCCGACTCTGGCGAAGGTCACCGGGTCACGGGCGAACCAGCCAATAGTGTCGTAGCTGGGCGCTTGGAGCAGCATCCCATCTCGAGGTATCCGTCCGTGGGTAGGACGCAGCCCGTACAGTCCGCAAAAGCTGGCGGGGACTCGCACCGAACCGCCGGTATCCGAACCCAGGGCAAAATCGACCAGTTCCCCGGCCACCGCCGCAGCTGAACCGCTGGAGGAGCCTCCGGGTACTCGGCCCGGCGCTCTAGGGTTGGTAGGGGTTCCGTAATGAACGTTCTCGCCGAAAATGCCTCTCGTCAACTCATCGGTGATGGTTTTACCCGTCATGACGGCTCCGGCGTCAACAAGGGCCTGGACGACCCAAGCATTGCGCTCGGCCGGGGCATGAGTGGCTTTCCAATGGGGGTTGCCGCAACCGGTAACGTATTCGGCGACGTCGAAAATATCTTTAACCGCAAAGGTCAATCCGAACAATGTTCCATCGGGAGAACCCTGCAGAAAGGCATCGCTATCCCGACAGAAAGCGTTTAGAGGATCGTTCAAATATGGCGATGACTGAGCCATTGTCCCTCCGTCAAGTCTCCGACTATTGCCTTCCTTCTTTAAGGGCCAAACCTAACTTTAAGGGTCAAACCGAAGCCGGGCCGTTCCGGCAGCCCAATAAACCCGTCTCCCGGGCAGGTCGGCCCAACCGCTGGCGACGCTTAAGCGCAACCGCTGAACCGTACCGAACCGGCGGAGTGTGGAACCGGCATTGCCCTTTCCGGACCGTCATAGAAGCGCTGACCGTCGGTTTTTTCCGGGAACAGATGATGTCCGGTGGCATAACAAGCCAGTAAAGGTCGTGTTTTCGCTGTTCGGTGCGCCGGGGTTGGGGACACGGAAATACTACCCGCAGCGCCACTCAATGACAAGGCTTAAAACCTGGCAACCAGTTCCCGCATCCCCGCTTGCCAGGCTTCGGCCAACGCCAATTCGTTAGCCCGCAGTTGGTAACCTTCAGAAGTTGGCCCGCTATAGTTGTCGCGGTACCAGTCAACCGTCGTCTGCACCCATTCCGCGACGGGCGTAGTTACGATCCCGATGTCGCGTTGCGCGCGGGACAAGTCATGGATGTTAGCGGCACGGCGGGTGAGTGGAGCGGCGTAGTCTCGCAGTTCGTGGTTAAGGCTGATGATCTCCTGAGGTACGTAAACCACCTGGGAGCGGTGACCGGCGGCAGCCCAAATTAGCTCGGCCCAACGTTCGATGCTCAGGATTTCCGGCATACCCATGAAGTAGATGCCCCCGATCGTCTTTGGCGCGTCCAACACCCGGATGAAATTGGCAGCGGCGTCGTGGCTGAAAAAGGTCCGGAAAGCGCCCCGCATTCCGTCGGCGACGATGACCGGCCCTCCGTCCAGGGCCCGCTGCACCCACCACCACATACGGCCGGTGGGGTCTTCGGGACCCATTACCGCCGGGATACGGACTATGGTATTGGGAATATCTCCGTTTTCCAGCAACCATTTTTCGCAGTGCCGCTTGCCCACAGCGTAGGTGTCTTCCCCTTCAGGATAGCTGTAGTCCAGGGAAGTCCAGTCAACCGCCGACTCGTCGTAGGGGCAATGGCGAAAAAAGTCCACCGGCCCGTCCAGGTACACCGAGCTGGTGCTCACCAATAGGTAACGGCCAACGTTTCCCCGCAAAGTGTCCGCCGCCGAACTGACATCTTCCCATCGATAGGCTTGGGTGTCGACTGCCGCATCAAAGCTCATTCCACTCAGCTTAGCCCGGAATTCATCGGGGTTGTTACGGTCGCCTGCAATGTGAGAGACGCGGTTCCACCAATGGGGCCGAGTGATCCCCCTGGTGAAGATGGTTACTCGGTCTCCCCGTGCCAATAGCCTTTCGACCATCAACTTGCCCATGTAACCGGTGCCGCCGATAACTAGTACATCCAACCTGCCTTCCCTCCTTGCCCAACAAATTCTGACTCGCCAGGTTACACCGGCTGGGTCTCTCCTGAGTTGAAATATATGCCCTTCCAGACAACCAATCCCCGGTCAACGATAAGCAGACGCCCGGCGGTGGCTGACCGGGCTGGGCAGTGGTCGAACGCCGCCGGGTAACCGATCCGGCCACGTTGTATGAGGTTCGGTGGCGGTTCAACCTCGGTTCAAGCCGGGTACGGTGGTTGGGTCACCGGCATTGGCTGGCCGTAGTGGACAGTTTGATGGAAGTCAGGTTGTTGGAAGCCGTCATTTCGCTAACTTCGCTCCCGTCCAATAATTACAAAATGCCTGGGCCGCGTTGCCTGATTGGGGGGCTTATGTCACAACCGGCTAATAATTCCCCAGCGGTTCCAGCCCCAACATTGCTTGTCCGGCAGTTTCATAATGCGAATGATGGGCCTGAATATGCTGCGTCATTACGTGCATATCCTGGAACCTTCGCTGAATGGGGTTGGAGGCAAAAATCGCGCCCGACCCGCACAGGTTATAGCTCATATCAACAACCTGGGCGGACATCCGAAGGGCGTGGGTACTGGCCAATCGCATCCGGATCCGTTGGCCGGGATCCAGGACGCCGCATTGACTGGCAGAGTCCCACACCGACCCGACGCTCTCCCGAAGAAAGGCTTGCGCCGAGTGGAGGATGGCTTCCGCTTCGCCAATGGTCCGATGCGTGGATTGTTGGCCGCGAGGAGCAGCCCGGCCCCGGCTCGGACCACCGCCGCAGACCATCGCGACGGCAATTTCCAGGCTCTTGGCGGCCACGCCCAGGGCAACAGTCGCAAACCCGGAACCGAACAGCAGAGTTCGGGGGACGATGTAAAGCGGCCCGCCCGTTGTCACCACGGCATTCGGGTCGTACGTCCGCTCTTCGGGGACGAAAAGATCATCCACCTGAAAGCTGAAGCTGCCCGTTCCCCGCAAACCGGAAACTTGCCACATATCAACGAAACGGACTTCCGCTTTGGGAATCAAGAATGTTCGTGGGCCTTCCGGGTCCCGGGAGGCATTCGGTGGTTGTGCCGGGCTCATCACGGGCGCCAACGCCGCAAGCCAGGTAGCGTGGTCACTGCCGCTGCTGAAGTTCCAGTGGCCGGTGAGGCGGTACCCTCCCTCAACCGGCGCTGCCCTTACCGCCGACGTGGGAGGACCATTGGTGACTACCGCCCGCGGCTCCGCCCAAATCTGTTGTGCGATGGACGGCTGCATCCTTGCCGCGCTCAACGAAAAAACATTGTTCTGGTTCAAGCACCAGGCGACGCTGGCGTCAACCGCGGCGAAAACTTCAATTATGCGCAGGAAAACCGGGTGCTCCAGCTCGGCGCCACCCAGAGACCTGGGCAGAAGCAATCGGAAAAAACCCGCGTCCGCCAACTCGTTGGCCAATTCGGACGGCATTCTTCGCTCCTGGTCAATACGGTCGGCGTAGGCCGCAACCCGTTCTGACAGGTTGCGAGCGGTTTTCAGGTATTGGGCGCTATCTTGGGTTTCAATCACAGTGTTTTCTCGACTCTCTTTTCAATTTTGTGGGACCGTATCCGAAACGTGATCCATAGCGAAGGGAAAAGTTCTGCGCAGGCATCCCTGCGCCGGCGCTTTCCATCTACAGTATATTGAGAACGGCGGAGGTGTCAAAAGACGCGGGGGACCGGCTGGCTGCCGGCCGCAACGTCCGTTGTCTTGACCTCACCCTCCTGCCATATCCCATGCAATTGCATTAGCTTTCTGGCGTGTCCTTTTGGGTCGTCACAACTTTTTCGCCGTGAAAGTATTTACAAGTTCGAGGTGGCAACGTCATTATGTAACCTGCCATATCGGCCGTGACGAACGGAGCCAAGGACGGCAGAAAACCCGCCGGTGATACCCAGCATTTGAACCGCTGACAGCGGGCGATTGCCTTGACCAAGTGAATGAAAGGAATAAATAAAGAATAGATAAAGAACCCATCTCGATGGTGAGGGACATTATGCCGAAAGACTATCTCGACCAACTGGCGGAATTTGTAGCGACCCTTCGTCTGCAAGACCTGGCAAGTTCCACGGTAGCGGCAGCCAAAAACGTGGTATTGGACACCATCGGCGCCATTAACGCCGGCAGCCGCCAGCCGGAAAACGCCAACTTCGCCCGCCTGGCCTCGGAAATGGGCGGGCCTGGAAAATCGACCCTGATCGGCCACTCCGGAACAACCCAACCGGTTTGGGCCACCATGGTCAACGCTACGGCTGGGGTTGCCCTGGAAATGGACGAAGGCAGTCGGTTGGGCGGCGGGCACCCTTCGATCCACGTGACGCCCGCCGCCCTGGCCGTAGGCGAAGACCTGGGCCGCAGCGGCGCAGAAGTCTTGGAAAGCATCATAGTTGGGTATGAAGTAACGTCCCGCGTTGGGACCGCCACCCAGGCCCGGGCCGAGGTCCACTCCCACGGCACCTGGGGCACTATCGGGGCAGCGGCGGCCACATCGCGTCTGTTGAAATTCGACCCGGGCCAGACCCGACTCGCGCTGAACCTGGCCGCCTCAATGAGCCCGGCCAACACCTGGACTCCCTGTTTGGAAGGGGCCACTATCCGAAACTTGTACCCCGGCAGGTCCGGGTTTCAGGGAATTATGGCCGCGCACCTGGCCCGGTGCGGTTTCACCGGGATTGCCGATGGGCCAGCCGATTTGTATCGCAGCATTTTGGGGAAAGGATTCGATCCCGACCTCGCCGTGGCAGGACTGGGGACACCGGGCCAATTCCGAATCGAGCAGAACTATTTCAAGTTCCACGCCTGCTGCTTATACAACCACCCGGTGCTGGACGCAGTGCAATCCTTGATGCAGAAAGAGGTCTTTACCGCCGCGGACGTGGACTCAGTAGAGGTTGAGGCGCCGCCAATAGTGCAAATAATGGCCAACCCGGAGCCTCCCAATATGCTCTCGGCCAAGTTCTCCATCCCCTACGCGGTGGCCGCAGCCATTCGTACCGGGATCACCGACGTTACCGCCTTTTCCCCGGAGCGAATAGAAGACGCCGACACCAGAGCATTGGCCCGGCGCGTCGCGGTAGTCCCCGACGAGCAGATGAACCTCCGACGGTACGATTATCCGGCAGCCTCGGTTACGGTACGGCTTAAAGACCGGCGCACGCTAAAATCCACTGTAACCAGCCAACATGGGGACTACTCCAACCCGCCGTCCCAAGCGGAACTTGTAAGCAAGTTCGAGATGCTATCGCGGGAGACCCTGGGAGAAGGGACAATGCGTCAAGTCATCGACACGGTGTCCCGCCTGGACAAGTTGGAAACCATTGGCGAGCTAACCCGGCTGTTGTCGGCAACGCAGTGATTCGCCAGGCATCCAAATCAAGCGCCGCAACGATCTTGGTGGACCGCCCAACATCGGCAAACCGTTGCCGGTTTTCACCTAGCCGTCGGGGCCGCCGTCGCGCCGCGGGTTCGCCGCCTACGCGCCCGAAAGGGACAAGTTTTAGTTTGTAGAATATATGCCGTTGGGCTACAATCGTTGGCGTGTTGACCTGGTCAACTTTCCCAATTCAGCGCCCAATGGGCCAGCCCATGGGCCGGACGGGAATCAAATCAACGTCCGGCAGTTATTTGCCGCAGTTATTTGCCATCGAGGAGTCATCACTGATTGGCAGGTGAACCACTCCTGCGTAAAATCAGGTTCCCAATTGCGGGGCATGGCTAACCAGTCCTGACACTCTTAGGAGGAGTTAGATGTCACCGAAAGGAATTCTTGACGGTGTCCGGGTTCTGACCTTGGAGCAGGTTCACGCATTGCCCTGGGGTACCGGGTTCCTGGCCGACTTTGGGGCCGACGTAATCCGGGTGGAGAGCGTCGATCATCTGCAGGACCGAAAATCCGGCCCGTTTCCCGAGGGTAAGCCCGGCGACGAGTGGTGGAATGAAGGGGGTAACCTGGTCTATTTTGGGGCCCGCAACAAGCGGAGTCTGTGCCTGGACGTCACCACTCCTCAAGGAAAGGATCTGTTTCTAAAGCTGGTAGCCAAGTCCGACATCGTCACCGACAACTTTCGGCCCGGCACGATGCAGCGCTTCGGATTTGACCACGCCAGCCTGGCGGAAATCAACCCGCGTATCATTTCCTTGAGCAGTACCGCCTACGGCTACACCGGTCCCTGGCGACGGGCCGGGTCCCGGGCCAGAACGGTTGACGCGGCTTGCGGCCTTTCCTTTCTGACCGGCTATGAAGGAGGTCCGTCGATGCGGGCCAGCAATAACTACATGGACCATTCCGTTGGCAACAACGTGGCCTATGCCCTCCTTCTGGCATTGTATCAACGAAACAAGACCGGCCAGGGCATGCGTATCGACCTTACGATGCAGGAGACCGGCGTTTCGGCCATCGGCCCGGCCATCCTGGAGGCGCAGCGGGGCATCACCCGCGACCGTTTGGGCTGCGGCCATTGGTGGAAGGCTCCCCATAACGTTTATCCCTGCCAGGACGACGACCGCTGGATTGTCATCGTGGTGTCCTCCGACTCTGAATGGTCTGCCTTGAAAGAGGCTATGGGTTTTCCCGATTGGGCTGAGGCCGCCAAGTTCAACACCGCTTTGGGGCGGTGGCAAAACCGTCAGGAGTTGGACCAACTGTTGGGTGAATGGACCGCCACCAAAGACGACCAGGAGTTGGCCCGACAACTGCAGCAGCACGGCATCAGCGCGGGCGCGTCCCTGACCGCCCAGGACTTGGTCAACGATACTCACCTCAAACAGCGGGGTTTCTTCTGGGAATTCGGAAACCCTCAAGCTCCCGGCGTCGGGCAAAGAACCTTTGCCGGCCGGCCCTTTCAAACCCCGGGAATACCCTTGAGCATTAATAAAGTCGCCGGGTTGGGGAGCAACAATCAAGAGGTGCTTGAAGAAGCCGCCGAAATGTCTCCGGCGGAAATAGAAGAGCTATACCAGGCAGAAGTGATTTTCAACAGCCCCAAACCGGACGAGCGGCGTCCGTAACGGATTGAGCCGTCCCGCGCGGGACGGCTCAGACAACGGGTGATTACGGCGTGGCGGGGTATTCCGGACCGGTGCTCCATTTCCGGCAATCCTATTGGGGGGCCGCCGTAACGCCTTCAGCGGAGGAATCAATGTCAGGAATACTGTCCGATGTACGGGTTATCGAGGTGACCCACCAACCATCCGGGTCTTTTTGCGCCAAACTCCTGGCGGACCAGGGCGCCGACACCATTAAGGTGGAGCCGCCAGGCTGGGGCGATCAGACGCGCCATGAACCGCCCTTCATTGGTGACGAACCCCACCCCGACCGCAGCACCGCGTTTTTGGCCTTCAACACCAACAAGCGCGGCATCACCCTAGACCTGACCCAGGAAACGGGGCGGGAGCTATTCACGCGGCTGGTTGAATCCGCAGATGTGGTGATTGAGAGCTTCCCGCCCGGGCATTTGGACACCCTGGGTATCGGCTATGAGACCCTAACCGTTGCCAACCCGGGGTTAATCCTGGTATCGATTTCCTATTTTGGGCAGAGCGGCCCCTACGCGGAGTACCACGGAGACGACCTGGTGGCCCAAGCTATGGGAGGCTACCTGTACGCGGTAACCGGCTCGGCAACCCTCCCACCCATGGGAACGGCGCTTCAGCAAATGGAAATCACCGCGGCCCGGAATGGCGTCATCGCCGTTATGGCGGCCCTGATGCACCGGGAACAGGCCGGCGTTGGAACTCACATTGACGTTTCAACGGTGGAAGCGGCCATCAGCACTCCGTCCGGATTGATCCACCCGTACACCTACACCGGGCGGAGCCCCCACCGGGGCGGCAGCGACGGCAACGTGATGGATGGAATGCATTTGCCGACCCTGGATGGCGAGGTCACGTTGACCACCGCCGGTACCGGGGGCCGGCCCATGGAAGCGTGGTCGGAATTCCTGGAGGAACCGGGGCTTCTGGACCCCAAATTCGCCTCCCGTCCCGGCAGGCTGGAACACTGGCGGGAACTGCATGACTTGGTCGCTCCCAAACTTGCCCAGTGGAGCAACCTGGACTTGATGCGCGAAACTATGGTCCGGGGCTTGGTGGTCGGGTTGGTCCAGAGTCCTCAGCAGGTGGTGGAGTCGCCCCACCTGGAGGAACGGGGTTATTTCGTTAAGTTGGACCACCCGGCGGTTGGCCCGCTGAAATACGCCGGGCCAGGCTTTTTAATCGACGGTGTCAACACTATGGCGACAACTCGGGCCGCTCCCCGCCTGGGCGAACACAATCTGGAAATCCTGGGCGACGAACTAGGACTTTCCCTGAGGGAATTGGGTCTTCTGCGCGCCGTTCGCGTAATCTAAGGATACTCTGAATAAGTTATTAAGCGCCAACGCCTTCACGCGCCTGTCACCATAGCCTAAACCCAAACTTCAAACGGTGGTGCGGTCGTTGGTCGGTCAAACTCGTTGGCTGATATTGTATCCGACCCGATGACGGTGGATTCGGAGGAGACCACACTGAAAGGCGTCAGGTTGTTGCCGCTGCCATTGCCAGTTGCCAAAGAGTTTCCGGATTGACCTATAGTCCTGGTGAGGTGTTCCTCATCGGGGACTCTCCTTCTGACGTGGAGGCCGGCAACACCAATGGGGTGATCACCCTGGCGGTCGCCACTGGCTTCTATTCGGCGGAAGACCTGGCAAAACTCAATCCTGGCTACGTTCTGCCGGACCTGTCCAATACGGAAGCGGTCTTGAGCCTGCTGCTGGGGGGTAAGCGGCTAACCCGCTCACCCGCTTTCTGGGAGGGTTGGCCGCAGATATATCCGACCTACATTGGCCGGGCCGGAATGCCCTGCGATAACAGGCATAGCCCGAAAAGCGTAGCATCCGAAAACTCCAAGGGGCGCCGCCCTTACGAGTGGCCGAAAGTAATAAAAGGGAATCTTTTCCAGGGGCGCTACGTCTCTATAAGTGGTGAACTCGCCGACGCGAAGGGGATGGGTGGCATACCAGGAAGGTTATTAAATGAGGTTTACCAGCAATGGATTAGGGTTAAGACGGCGGACCGGAGTTTCGAGACTTGGCCTCATCCAAGGATTCCTGGTTTTCCTGGTTCTCCTGATGGTGGCCGCAGCGGGATGCGGCGAGGTTGAGCCTAGCGCGACGGCCGAACCCGGCGTTCCCACTCCGGCGCCGGTCAGCGCCTCTGCACCTGCGCAGACGGCGCTAGCCGGTCACGCCACATGGGTTCTCGATTCATTGGACGGTCGCCCGCTCATTGAAGAATCCATCGTCACTCTGAAGGTAGATGAGAACCGGTTTGGCGGCTTCGACGGATGCAACTCCTACGGAGGACGATCCGAGGACGGAAGGTCCATTGCCGACGCCGACCGGATGTTTTCAGGTCTGCCCCTCGAAAAGACGGCCATGGGCTGTGTCGAACCCGAAGGAATCATGGATCAGGCGGACGCATACACGTCGGCCCTCATGCAGGGGGAGAAGTTCCGCGTTGTGGGCGATCGGCTGGAGATCTTTGGCCGCGGGGGCGAGGCCAGACTGGTCTTCGTCAGGGAAGCGCCGCTGCCGGGGCGTCCCATCGACCTGGGGGTACCGCGTGGCGGCTCCTGACGGAGGGCGACAGGGAAGGCGACCTGCGTGCGGCGACTCTGGCCTTCCTGGATGACCGGCTGGCCACCGGCGTGACTCCCTGCCGCGCTTACCTCGCGACCTATAGTAAATCCGAAGGGAGTGTGCGTTTCCCCTCTCAGTCCATGCTTCGTACCCCACAGTCATGCCCGGAGCAGTCCCAAAGACTGGAGGGCGAGTACGGGGACTTCCTGTCATGGGCGAGGGAATACGCGGTAAACGAGGCAGGAGGATCGAGCCGCCTCAGAATCCGGAGCGCCCGGGGCAGGACGCTGACCTTCGAGCCGCTGCGGCCGACCGTCGAAGACATCGCCGACTCGGAATGGACATTGGTGGCGTTCATCGAGCTCCGCCAACTCGAGCTTGGAATGTGGAACCTCCGGCCCACCTCGGTGGTCCAGGGAACCGAAGTGACTATCTCGTTCGATAAGGCTGGCATTTCGGGGGCGTCGGGGTGCAACTCCTACGAGGGTCTGGCGATGGTCGAAGACGACGGGTCGATCACGAACGATGTCCAGTCCTTTTCCCATACGGAGAAAGTATGCGACGGCCCCGACGGTCTGATGGAGCAGGAGGAACGCTACCTTGATTTGCTACCGCGCCTGACCCGGTACGGCATGTATGGCGATGGCTTGTTTATGCGGACGGACGACGAGTTCCTGCTGTTCCAGGCCAAGTAAGCGGCGCCAAGTAAGATTGACCAGCCATGCAATTGCCAGCCTTTGTCCTCTGGGCCTCAGCCTTACTGCTGGCATCCAGGGCCCCCGGGCGGGGTGGTCCAATATTAAGCGCTGAGCCTTGGTAGGCTCACCGGCCCATCCACATCCTGGAAGGTTGCCTTGCCTGCCGTAGAAACAGGCCCCGCCTACGGAGATTCGAACCTAATATCAGCCGCTCCACGCTACCTTGTTGGATTTCGCTGTCTCAACTACCGGAAGATGCGACCTATCACCCGCCTTGCCGCCAAATTGCGGCCAAATCAACGGCGCAGGGGCACTGCAGATTTTTGGAGTATAATCGGAAAGCGCCCGTTGGGCGCGGAAGGGGCAAACAAGACACACCACCATGGGGAGTCCAACCTACCGAGTGGGAACCGGGCAGGTAACCTTTGAAGATTTAAGCCCCCAAAACTGCCGCCAACCGGAGCAGGGTTTTACCGCCGGTTAGGTAAGCCAATCCGGCTCTTGCCGGGCAAACTCATTGGAAAGGATAAGCATGATCAGACAACTGCGCATTTATACAATCAACAAAGGCAAGATGGACGAGTTCGTCAAGGGATGGTTAGCCGGGGTCTATCCGCTTCACCTGGAACACGGCTACAAGATAGAGCGGGCCGGTGTCATTCCGGAGCGCAATGAGTTCGTGTGGGAAGTTTCATACAACGGCGACGAGGATTGGGACGCCAAGCAAGCCGCCTACTATGGTTCTCCAGAGCGCGCGTCGTTGGATCCCGACCCAGCCCAATACATTGCCAAGACCGAGCGGTGGTTCGTAAATTCGGTGCTGCCCGACGCTTAGGCCGCCGGTGACCTCGACGGCGGCAGGCTCCGTCCAATAGCGGGCTCCTTCCAATAGAGGAACCGGTACGCTGGGGCCTTCCTTCGCTCCAATATATCCGGTTCCGTACCGGCTCAGTTCCAGGCTCGGCCGTCCACCACTTCTTCGAAGGAAGCTCCGGCGGTGACCAGGTCCGGGTAATTTTGCATCCACCCGTAGGTGTCCTCGAATCGCTCGCGCGTATAAGGCGTGGGCGGAGCGTAGATTAGCCGGCTCGTGTTCAGTTCGTGGGCTTCCAGCAAACCCTGCGCTTCGTTGACGAAGTAATGGGCATACTTGGCGGGTTGGTCGTTAATCATGCCGGCGGCGCGCGCCTGGGCGCGAAACATCGCGGCCAGGGTGGGACCATCCAGGTCGTCGCTGGCCGCTTCGGCTCGGGTGGAGTTGCTTTCCATTATCACCCGGAACCCCTGTTTCTCCACCACGCTAATCCAGGGCTCCATGACGTTGGCCGCGGCCACTTCTCCCTTTCGCACCGCTTCAATACGTTCCAACATCGTGCCGGCGTGGACCGCCTGAATGTGGGACCGCTCAATAAACCCCTCCAACATCTTGAGAGTGGTGAAATGGGAACCGTTGAAGGGGCTGACCGCCACCGGTTTATCCTTGAGCTGTTCGGGTTCATAAATGCCGCCGTCGGGAGAAGTAACAATGGCCATCCGGGTCATGGCCGCGCCCAACGCAACGATCCGGGCCGGGCGTTGACCCGACCGGGTCGCCTCTACCGCACGCTTCATGACTCCCCACTCACACATACGGTACTGGTCCAGACCACGGTTGTTGTAAAGTGTCTCCAACGTGCGGTCAAACACCTTCGACTGTAGCGCGTCTCCGACCGGGTTGGCCCGGGCGGTGCCGGCGGTCTCCACCACCTCAACGTCCAAGCCTTCATCCTCGAAAAGGCCCTCATCGCGGGCCACCAACACCGACAGGTCGTGAACGGCGTTCATTGCGGATATCCGGATCTTGTTGGTCTCAGTTGAAGTCGTCATTGCCTCCTCCAGTGTCAGTTTAGCCGCTAAACTCGGACCGAGGGAGCCTGGGCCGGGAATTAATTGTGACGCAGGCAACCTCGTCCCCTGCGGTGGTCTCAGTAAATCCGTCTCTTAATGTATAACTTAAGCTACGGTCAAAATTGCGCCCGCCCGGCCGGTTTGCCAGGCGACAACGCGGGCCGGAACCTGCCTACATTTGTTCCGGCCCTTCCCGCCAGCCTTAACCCCCAACCCACTGACCGTAAATCGGGAATTGGCTACAAATGAACTCAATGTATGCCGGCTGTTGCGATTCATTGGCAGCCAAGGCACGCCGAAGAGCGGGGACAACCTCGTCGGGTTCTCTGACCCGTTCGGTGTGGAAACCCAACTCACCGATGACCTTGGACATATCAACGTCGTCATAGCCCAACACCGAGTGGGTAAACGGATCATGGCCGGGACCCCAGAAACCGGGGCCATAGCCGGCAAAACCGCCGTTGCTGACATGCACCACAGTTACGCCCAGCTTTTGCCGCAGGGCCACTTCCAGGTTGCCCATCATGTACCCTAATCCCGCCTCGCCGGTGACTGCCACCGAAGGCCGATCCGGGTCGGCCAGCTTGGCGGCAATGGCCGCGGCCCAGCTGAAGCCCAAGGTCGAAACGTTGCCCCAACCCAGAAATCCCCGCGGAACCAGGGTGTCATAGACCGTGCTCAGTTGGTCGCGGGTGTTGCCCGATTCGTGAGTGACGAACGAGTTCTGGGGGTCAAGGGCCTCCATCAGCCCGGCATAGACCCGGTAGGGATTGATCGGTTGGTCATTGGATGCCATGGCTTCCCGGTATTGGGCCATGGCCGCGTCCCGCTCCCCCTTGACTTCCAACGCCACGTCCTCGGTGGGCCGACGGGGGCCGCCCCCACGGTTGGAAACCTCGTTGGCCAGGGCCCGCAGCGTAAACTTGGCATCTCCGATCACCGCCTGGGCCGTCGAGTAAACCTTGTTAACGTGGAGCTCGTCAACGTTGCAATGGATGATGGTCTTACCTGCGGCGTTTGGAAGGGCGTGGCTGAAACGGCCCGGGGAAAGACTGGAGCCAACCGCCAGAATCAAATCGCTCTTGTTCAGATAGTTGGTCACCTGGTCGCCCCGGACGCCGACGAACAAGGGGTGATTTTCGGGGAAGGCGCCTTTGGCCTTTAGCGTGGTGACCACCGGCGTGTTGGCAGCTTCGGCAAAGGCCAGCAATTCCGGCGCCGCACCGGCATAAATAACACCCTCGCCGGCGTAAACCAACGGGTTTTCGGCCTTCAACAGCAGATCGACCGCCAGGCTAACATCGGTCGGGTCCGGGGCGGCCTTCCAACCCTTAACCGGGTAGTAAGGGTCTGCGGTCTCGTCATAGGTCCCGGTGGGGTTCGGTATCGCCAGAATTACCGGACCAGGACGTCCGCTTCGCAGCATAGTAAACGCCCGCCGCATAAACTCCGGCACCCGGTCAGGTTGGTCCACGTAGCCGAACCACTTGGAGACCGTCTTCATGCTGGACGCCACATCGAATTGGCTGTTGCCGGAGCTTCCGATGGGGACACCGTCAGTGATGCACAGCACCGGCGACCCATCTTCAAAGGCTTGGGCCATGCCGGCGTAGGCGTACTGCATACCTGCGGCGTTGACTCCTCCCTGGAAAGTACACACCCCGATGCGGTTGCCGGCGGTGATTCGAGAGTAGGCGTCGGCAACCGCAACGGCGTAACGGTCATCGCGCATCATCACCATAGGCACGCCCTCCCGGCCCAGGGCATTGTTCACCCGGCAGACCGGAAACGTTGAAACCCATTCGACTCCTTCCTGCTTGAGAATACGGGCAATGCCGGTGGCTACGTCAATAGTCATTGATCAGTCCTCCTGTAAGTAGAAGCTGTATTAGGTCCGATTATAAGGTAAATAGGGTCAATAAATTGTAGATTCAATTGGGCAAGTAATTTTGGGCGGGCCGTTTTACTTTAACATTCCCACCGCCCACGGTCATCACTTGTCGTTCGCTTTACTTGGCGCCCCTGGCAAGGGGAGGCATCAGCGCCGATGCGCAACAGACCTCCGCCAGACTTTTCTTTCCCAACCTTCGAACGAATGGGACAATCAGGCCGTTTTCTCTAGGCCGCTTTCTCGATGGTTACTCCGAGACCGAAGGTGCGGATGCGGTCCCGGTAATATTCGGCGGGTTCCAGCGGACAGGTAATCACCACGGCGCGGCCCTGTTCGTGGGCTTCCAACATAATCCGAACCGCATCGGCGGTGCCCAGGCTCGGCACGCTCTTGACCAACGCCGCCACCACATAATCCATGCCGCTGTCATCGTCGTTGTGCAGTATCACCGAGTAGGGCGGGAGTATTTCGCTCAGAGTGCGTTGTTCCCGGTCTGTTTCGGTGCGCGTAGTGGTCGTCGTCTCAGCGTTGGCTATCGTCAGGTCCATTTATGCCGGTCCATTTATGTCTGATGCTCTGATTGTCGGATCGGCGCCATTTTGCAACAAGAACCCTTCTATCTCATCCAAAACCAATTGCGGCTGTTCCATTGGCAGAAAATGGGAGCCTTGAGCCGCAACTTTAACCTGAGTATTCGGGGCTTCCCGAAGGAACTCCTGAATCCCCGGGTCGTCCAGCGTCTGGGCGCCGGGGTAATTCCCCAGCAAGAACAGGTAGGCGCCCGACAGACCTATCACATAGGGTGACGTGTTTAAGGCGGCCCGCCGTTCATAGAAGACCGCCTCAACCTCGGGAGGGCACTTTAGCTCCACTTGTCCGGAAGGCAGGTCACGGGCGCAGCCGGCAATGTAGTCCGCAAATATTTCTTTCTCCCAAGTCTTGAAAACCCTGCGGCCGGAGTAGGCCTGGAACATGGCATCCCTGCTGTCCCATATCGAACGTTTACGGCGGGTTCGAGTTGGCCGATCCCTCATGTCCGGACGGGAGGATAGGGCGCGGCTGCCCCCAACCCGGGAGTCGATGACCATGGTGGGACCCAGCAAGCCCGGCGACAGGGCGTTGGCAATAATGGCGGCGGAGCCTCCCGCCGAGTGCCCGACAACGTGGGGACGCTCCAAGCCCAACGTTATAGTCGCTTCTACCAAGTCACGCCCCAACTGTTCAAAGTTATAACCATGACCGGGGTCTTCGGAATCTCCGTGGCCCCGCAAATCGAAGGCCAAAACATGATAATTCGGGGCCAAACGTTTGGCGGTCCAGCTCCATACTTGGGCGCAAAGCCCAATGCCGTGCAACATCAGCACTGTCGGCCGGGTGGGATTTCCCCATTCCAGGAAGTGCAGCCGAACGCCGTTGGCGTTAACGTATTTGCTGGCCGATAGCGCTACCAAGGCCAACCTCTCACTTTCGAACGCCCGACAAGCGATAAAGCAAGGCCATTCCGTTCACTTAAGAATGCGGGCATAAGAAGATTTCCCGGTCGTCTTTATCACTTGTCTTCCTTATCAAAGCGACCCATCGATAACGATATCCAATAACGCCGGTTTGCCTGACGCTACCGCCCGGTCCACTGCGGGCTTGATTTCGGCAGGATCGGAGATGCGTTCGCCGTGGACGCCCATGCTGCTGGCGATTGACGCCAGGTCGAAGGGAGTGCCAAAGTCCGAGTACAGCAGGTTGCCGCCGGAGGTCTCGGGAAGCTCCAGTACGTCTTTCTGGTAGATGTTGAAGTTGACCTTCAACACGCGGTACATTCCATTGTTACAAATAACGAATATGCAGGGAATGTTGTCGTTGGCGGCGGTCCACAATCCCTGAACCGTCATCATCGCGCTGCCGTCACCAATGATGCCGAACACCGGCCGGTCCGGATTAGCGCATTGAGTTCCCATGGTCGCGCCGATTCCACCCCCGATGGACTGCCCTCGAACTCCCCGGATATCACCCCGTTGGTGGGCCTGGAAATAATGCCGCAGCATCGCCCGGTTGCTGATCGCGTCATCGACAATCACCGCGTTGTCCGGCACGGCGGCGGCCAGCTCGGCCATCATTCGGGCCGGACTCATGGGTTTGCCGTCCCATTTGGCGGAGACCGATTCCTCAAAGGCCTGCCGGCTGCGCCGAGATTCCGAGACTACGGCTACCCGGCGTTGGTCTATTTCGGCTCGGTCGCCGGGAGATAACTTTCCGTCAATGGCCTCCGCCAGCTCCGCCAAGGCCAGACCACAGTGGGCCACTATGCCGACGTCGGGGGGTTCCGACTTGCCCACACGGCCGGGGATAGGGTCAATGTGGACCAGCTTGGTCTCCGGCTTCAGGATGATGTCCCCCCAATAAAACAGCTCTTCAAAGGCGTCCATGCCCACGGCCAGGACCAAATCCACGTCCTGCAAGATGGCCCGGTTATCGGCTACCCGCAGGGAAAAGTTCCCGAAGAATTGCCCGTGAGTTGTGGGAAACGAGACTTCCGCGCCGCGGGACTGATACACCGGCAATCCCAGCAATTCGGCCAGTTGCACCGCCTGATCAATGGCGCCGTCATCCGACACCCGGTCCCCTACCATCATTATGGGATTGCTGGCCCCCAACAACAAAGTCGAAGCCTGTTCAATACCCTCCAGGCTGGGCCGTGTAGCGTCGAAAATGGGGTGGGAAGGCACAATGTTCATTTCCGCCGTTCCCTCCAATGCGTTGGAGGTGAAGCCCACGTAAACCGGGCCTCTGGGATGGCTGTTGGCTTCGTTGAAAGCCCTCCTGATTGCGCTGGGGATTTGTTCGGCATGGGTCAGCTCCACCGACCATTTGGTTACCGGGCGCACCAACTCCGCCAGGTCGGTCTTATTTTCTGAAATCTTGCGGACATCGTAGTTGGCCGAGGTGACCACCATTGGAGTCCCGGTGTTGTAAGCATCCAACATCAGGGCGATTCCGTTGGCCAGTCCGCTATCTACGTGGAGGCTGACAAACGAAGCGGCGCCGGTGGCCCTGGCGTAAGACTCCCCCATCCCAACCGCGACGCTTTCCTGTAACGCCAATATGTACCGGAATTCCGGGTAATCTCCAAGTATGTCTATTATCGGCCCCTCGCTGGTGCCGGGGTTCCCAAAAATGAAGCGCACCCCTTCGGCCTTCAGCATCTCCAGCAAGGCTTGCTTCCCAGTCATCTTTTCGGACATGGTTTCCTCCATTTTCGCATTGGCGACCCGCACCGGCCGGACAATACCGGCAAGGGCGCTACCGTGGGACGTTCCGGTAGAACGTCCAGGTGAAAGATTCGCAACCTCATGCCGGCCCTAAAGTCCGAACCAATTTGCGGTAAGGCCGGACTTTCGATCCTGGCAATCATTGGGTAGTTATACCACTCTAAGAAGTTCTTGCCCAGCCTGGGGGTAAAGGCCACCGGCGGGGAATTGTCGGCAGGGAGGGAAGGTTCCGGAGACAGCCGGCGGGTTTGGCCGGTGGTGCGGAATTGACTGGGCCGAGACAGCCTGTATGCCAATTGGCTGGACGTCTTTACGTCGACAGTCAAGCCCCAAATGGTGGGAATAGGACCGGGCCGGTGTCAAGCGGTAATGCGGGAATATCTGCGCCGATTCGCGCCTCGGTAAGGCTTGCTGCAGATCCTGGAGGTGGGCTTAACTTCTTCGCTGCCGTAGATTTATTGCCAGGCAGCCCTACGGTTAGCCCCAAAATTGGCATCCTCAACAGCACACCTAGCTACCGTGGGCTAAGGATACTCTGAACAAGTAATTAAACGCCAGCGCCTGCACCCCGTCGTTCCTGCCTTCACAAGAACGACGGGTAGGGTTAAACACTCAGGTCACGGACTTGTTCAGAGTTTCCCTAACAGAAGGGGGCAATAAGTTGGCGTCGTGCGACGTATGTGTCCCGGGTAGGAGTGGTTGCGGAAAGAAGACTAATCATCGGCGTCGCCGGTTGGTTCTTTTGAGACTCCGCCGTAGAACACCGGCCAACCTTTCAGTCCGAACACCCAACTGAGGCCGAGACCCAAGCGCCGCGGTCGGTATGGCAGATTTCTACCGCGCTTAATCTGGAATCTTCCCTTTAGTCTTCCAGGTCCAGGAAATCCAGGACTTTTTGCTTGAATGGCGATTTGTCGTAGTTGCTATACAACGAAAGGGCGTTGCGTACCGGGTTGCCGCCAAACATCCGCTCGTAAAGAACTTGCCGGCCACTGAACGCGCTGCACGACACGTCCCACGCCAGATGGAACAGCTTGGCTCGTTCCCGGGCATTGGCCGAATCCGTTGCGAAATATTGGTTGACCTCTCGGGCAATAGGAGCGTCGAAGTCGGCTTGCGCCGGCAGGGCCATCAAGCTGCTGGTCCCCAGCATCTGTATTATCTCCACCATCCTGGGGTAAATGGAACGACCAAATATGGTGCGCCCGGCCCGGATTGGGGCAATGGCCGGACACATCATGCCCGACTGGTTGGGAGCCGCATCCGCTTCGGCGGCCCGGAGGCAGGCCTTCAGGGTGTCCCGCTGGATTATCAGTTCCGCTACTTGTTCCTGCACGTGAGGAATCGTGCCCGATCCCAGTGTGTCAACGATCAAGTCAGCCAGCCCAAGAATAAACTCCGCCTTAACGACACATCGGGATAACACCTGGTGTCCGGTATGGGCATCGGACTGGGTTCCCGCGGCGTATCCATTGCAAAGGTTGACATCTCCCAACAGGAAGACCCTTTCCCAAGGGACCAGCACGTCATCAAAAAACACCACCGAGTCCATCTCTTCAAATCGAGAACCCAAGGGATGATCGAAATGGGACCGGCCCAGGTCAAAGCTCTCCCGGCAAAGAAACTTCAATCCGGGGGTGTCGCACGGTATCGAGAAGGAGAACGCCTGCCGCTTGGCTTCATCGTCCAGGCGGTGGCTGGCGACCGGATAGATGGCAATTTCATCGGAGATCGGACCCAGTGTTGCCAGGACTCGACTGCCCCGGACTATGATGCCATCAGCGTTTTCCTCCACCAGCGTAAGGGCCACTTCCTCGCTTAGGGTGTCGGCAGGATTGGACGTGCGGCGGCGCTGCAAGTTGACCAGGGCGTGGGTTAGAGCGGTATCGTTTTCGCGAATGAATTTGTGGTATTGCTGCACGTTTCGTTTGAATTCGGGGCGGTCTTGAGCAAAGTAATCGGCGGAGCCGGCCCAGGCCGAAAAAATGACGTTCAGAAAATCGGGAGAACGCCCCATCATGCCGCAACTGGCCCAAGCCCAACGCGTCATCATGTTGCGCCGGCGCACCAGGTCTTCCACGTTTTGGGGCACTAGGAAGGACAATCCTACCGGCTGCCCGCTGGAGGGAGACGCAAAAGTCATCTCTTCCAGGAGCGCCGGGTCGTGCTGCATATCATACAACGCCGCCACCGACTTAACCCCGTTGCACAAGGCGGGATGGGTGGTTACGTCCTCGACCCGTTCGCCGCTGATCCAAACTTCACGAGGGTGGTTTTGTAATCCCGCGATGTATTCTAGCCCAGTACGCGCTGGCATCTTGTCTCACCTCCTTGGAATGAACCCCGCAGTAACCCTCGCCGAACCTTCCCTGACCCCTGACCCTGACCCCTGAAGTTTACTTAAATGCAGGCATGACCTCTTGGGTCAGCAGTTGCAGGCTTCGTTGCACCGCTTCTTTCGGGAGGAAGCCGCCAGGGTTCAACTCCGCGGTAATCCCGGTTATCCCCAGCATTTCCTGGAACTGGGTAAGACGGTCAATGACCCGCTCCGGGCTGCCAAAAACCACCCTGGTCTCCAACAAGTCTTCATAGGTGGTGTTGGCCATCCTCTGGTACCGGGCCTGCCGCAATTCCGGATTTTCAGTACCGGCCCGGCCGGCGGAATACTCAAACAGCTCCCGTTGGCGCCGGAAGAACGCCTCAATGCCTTCCTTAGGTTCTTCCATCGCTTCGGAGTCGTTGGGGGCAATATAGACCGGGAAACGAACGTTGATGTCCCCTCCCTCCCCGGGATGTCCGGCAGCTTTCCATTCCTCCCGGTATTCCTGCAAATTAGTCTTCAAGTCTTCAACATCCATTGCCCGTAAACCGAGGAAGATAGGGTAACCCAGGCGTCCAATACGGCCGAAACTGTCTTCGCTGCTGGCCGCGATCCGGATCTTGGGGTGAGGCTTCTGGTAGGGCAGCGGCGAAACAGTGGCGTTGGTGATGTGGTTGTATTTGCCTTCGTAAGAAAAGGTCTCTCCCGACCAGGCCTTGAGGATGATGTCAAAGGCCTCCTGGAACCGACCTCTGCTCTCCGCGTAGTCAATGCCCATTATGTCGTAGGCCCGCACGTTGCCGCTGCGCCCCACGCCAAACTCGAACCGACCTTCGCTAAGCTGGTCCACCGTCGCCGCTTCCTCGGCGATGCGCAATGGATGTATCAAAGGCAGAACCTGGACTGCCATACCCACTCGCAGCCGCTTGGTACGGGTTGCAATGGAACTGGCCACCACAATCGGAGCGGACAGCACCGAGCGCGAGGGAGCGAAATGGGCCTCGCCCAGCCAGATGGTGTCCTGCCCCATTTCTTCGGCTAGATCCACTTCTTCCATGGCTTCCTGAAAGGCTTGCTGATGAGTATTGGAGCGCCCCATGGTGAAGTCTCCGGTAATACCGAAATCCATAATCCTACCTCAATATCGCCGGTCGGCAAATGCTTCATTCCGGCTGTTTGGCTATGTTTTTGGTTAATTCAAACCACGGATAACAGTATATTACCGGTACGGCAAGGTCAAGCTGTACGGGGCATTGGAGGAGTCTTAACTATGGACACGGTTCGGGCTAAAGTCCGTTTACACTGAATTCGCCCACAGCCGGCACTTGCCCCTTTCATCCTGAGCTTATCGAAGGACATAGTCACCATAAGCTGTCTTCCAGGAAGCTAACTTCCAAAGACAATCGAAAAACCGTGGATTTGGCCCACATTCGGCTGTCAATATGCATATTCTATGCTATATTTATTGCGCTCTCTGATTCATCCACATTCAATGACAAACCGACGGAAAAGGAAGGAGTAAACAATGGCAACAAAGATAAAGGGAGAAAAATATTGGGGTGAAGAACTGCATGTTCCCCTATCTTCTGATGGGCAGGTGTCCGCCTACGTTTGGCCCCTGCGGATTCTCAGCATTAGGGAACGGGGCTGCGGCGGGCCAACTATCGGCATCGAAGTAGGCAACGAAGAAGTGCTGCGGTTCGACTGCCACGAGAACATGGGGCACTGGCACCGCGGCGGCTACGACCGGTTGGGGTCTCCCGGCAAATCCCATCAGGACTTCCCCGACGGACTCCTCACGGTTTCGGACCAGGTAGCCTGGTCATTTCAGCAGATACGGGAGAAAGTCAGTGAATTGCTGACCGAAGCGGAGCATGGCGAGGCGGCTCAGACCATGGAGTCCTACCTGCTTGAAACCGGGCTGATCAACCTCAGGAACCATTTGGACAAAAACGGCTACCTGCGAGAACGGGCCATTGATCAGAGCCTGATCGCAAAATAGGCGGCAACATCAAGGTCAGGATACCCGATTCGCCTACTCACGTCTTATATGCCTTCTGGTTGCGCGGGGCCATCCTTCAATAAACTGAGGCAACTTACTCCGGCCAAGCCGGACTGAGGACTGACCGGTTTGCTACAGTCCCAGCAGTTGCTCCAGGTTTTTCCAAAGGATGGCCTCCTTCTCGTCCTGAGTCAGACTTTCCAGACCCAGAACCCACGAAACGGGCCAGTCAATTTGCATATCCGCCGGCCAATCAGTGCCAAAGACCACTCGGTCAATCCCTACGCAGTCAATCAGGTAACGCAAATCCTCCTCGCTGTGCGTGAGGCAGTCGTAATAGAAACGGTTGAGATAGGCGCTGGGCGGCTGGGCAATATTTACCCGGGCTTCAGAACGTACCTGCCAACCCCGGTCCATCCGTCCGATGCCATAGCAGGTATAGCCGCCGCCGTGACAGAGGCAAACCCGTAGATCAGGATACCGATCCATTACGCCGCCAAAGACGAAGGACGCAAAGGTCACTGCCCGGTCGGCCAGGTTTCCGATCGTGTTGGAAAGGTGATAGCGGCGGTTGCGGGGACTAACTACGGTCGGCCCATCCTGGTGAATCAGCATCACTGCGCCCAACTGCTCGGCCGCCGCCCAAAGCGGGAAAAACTCCGAGTCGTCGTAGGTCTTTCCATTGACGTTATCGCCAATCATCGCCCCTTGCAGGCCCAGTTCAGTCATAGAACGCTCCAGCTCCGCCACCGATGCCCTGACATCTTGCATTGGCAGGTTCGCCAGCCCGGCAAAGCGGGTCGGGTAGTCCCTGGTTAGTTGGGCCACATAGTCGTTGCATTCCTTGTCCATCCGGGACACCAGGTCCACCTCTCCGTCGTAGGAGTAAAGGAAGGAATGGGTGGAAAGGATATGGACGTCCACACCCAAGGAATCCATATCTTTTATTCGTTCCTCCGGCGTCCACATACCCCGCGGGGTGTAACCCTCAAACCGGCCGGCCACCTGCTCGGCGCTCAGGCTGTAATAACCGGAGCCTTCCCGCATCGCCTTGAGGCAGTTTTCCGGAGTGATGTGGGCGTGAATATCGATGCTGCGCATTTACGTTTCTTCTCCTGCCCGGCGGTTCACCATAATGTAACCCGTGCCAGCCAATTCCCAGTTAAATACCCCATTTGAAGCCCGGAAGCTGGAGCGGCGGCGAATTCGTCCTCAGCCTAAAAGCAAAGCCGGGCGGTGTCAACTGACACGCCCGGGACTGGACAAGTGAAACTTTGGTGAAATCCAGTCAAAATCCGGCAGGAAGTTGGACATTACAGATGTTGGAGTATATAATAACCTTCGAACAATTACCGGAATAAAGCAGTTGCCACCTTAGGCGAAGCTCCCGCCAGCCCGGCCGAAGCCATGGCTTTTCAAGTCGGCTATCAGTCCGAGTCGGTGAACCGGAAGAATTCTGAGAAAAGGAGTAAAGGTATGGCAGAAAACGACATTATGTTGATGGCCCACCTGATGCGGCGCGCCGGTTTTGGCGCCTCGTATGAGGAATTGGAAGCGCGCGCGGCCAAAGGCTACGAGGCCACGGTTGAAGAACTGCTCCACCCCGAAGAGCAGCCCGACTTGCAGATGGACGTAATGAACCGCTATATGCACGGTTGGCGAGACATGAACGGCTTGATGTCCAACCAGGGCTACTGGGCCTATCGGATGGTCAATTCCGTCCGCCAATTGGAAGAGAAGATTTGCCTCTTCTGGCACGGCGTCTTCTGCGTCGGCGAGTCCAAGTGTATGCGTTCCCGTCAGATTCTCCTGGAGTTGAACAACTTCCGCTCCCACGGCATGGACAAGTTTGACGACCTGCTGATGTTCCTGTCCACCGACCCGGCGATGCTCTACTACCTGGACAACCAGCTCAGCCACAAAGAGGCCGTAAATGAGAACTGGGGCCGGGAACTGCTGGAGCTGTTCTCCATGGGCGTCGGCATGGACGGCGAGGCTAACTACACCGAAGACGACGTGAAGTCCTGTGCGCAAGCCTTCACCGGCTGGACCATCGCCAACGCCATCCCCCGCTATCCCTACGGCAGTTATGCCAACCGGTTCCTATACAACCGGTTCGACCACATTGACGAGGAAAAGAGCTTCCTGGGCGAGACCGGCAACTTTAACGGGCAGGACATCGTCCGAATTATCTGCAAGCAGCCCGCCACCGCCCGGTTCGTTGCCCGTCACCTTTACAACTACTTCGTGGCCGACGAACCCCAGGTGCCGGCTTGGCAGCATACGCCGCCCCAGGACATGGAACTGATTAAGGCCCTGGAGGACGTGTACTTCAGCTCCGGCTATGAAATTCGCGCCATGCTGCGGGTGCTGCTCAACTCCGACAGCTTCAAGAACGCCCGCTTCGCCAAGGTGAAGAACCCCTGCGAAGTAGTCGCCAGCACCCTGCGGTTGGTCGGGGACTTTACCACTCCCAAGCCCCGTTTCTACGACCCGGTCCTGCAGATTCGCTACATGGGTCAGGACTTGCTCAACCCGCCCACGGTGGAGGGTTGGCACACCGGCAAGGAGTGGATCGACAGCGGCACTCTGGTCGAGCGGGTCAACTTCGCCGCCGGCGAAATGGGCCGTACCGACTCTCCGGGCATCCGCGCCATTATCAACCGGCTGGCCTCTCGCGGCGATACTATCTCCGCCGAGGCGCTGCTGGACGGTTGCCTGGAAATTCTGGGCGGCTACGAATTAATGCCGGAAACCCGCGAGTTGTTCCTTTCCCAGGCAGTTAAAGTGGACGAGTTGCAGACCGGCAGCGAGGATTTTGCCAGCCAGGTAAGCCAACTGCTCCAGTTGATTGTGGCAACCCAGGAATACCAATTCGCCTAGACGGCGGCAAGAATGCTAGTTTGACCCCGGCGTTCCGACCGGCCCTGGAAACCTAGGACGTCAGCCGGAAGCCGGGAACCCAATCAGGTTTAACCATCAACACAAAGGAGGAGATATGACCAGCACCAAGAAAGATCCGGTCCTGGTAGTTCTTCAGCTATCCGGCGGCAACGACTTTATGAATACCCTGGTTCCTTATAACAACCCTCTTTATATGGACAACCGGCCCAACGTCCATATCCCGGCGGACCGAGTTATGCCCATCAGCGACGAGTTGGGCTTCAACCCCAATATGCCCGAGTTCAAGGCTCTATTCGATGACGGCAAGGTGGCGATTATTCAGGGCGTCGGCTACCCGGTGCCCAACCGCTCCCATTTCCGCTCAATGGACATCTGGCACACCTGCGAGCCGGACAAGATCGCCGATGAGGGCTGGCTGGGCCGCGCCATCCGCGACATGGACCCCAACAAAGACAACGTGCTCACCGGCGTAAACTTCGGTCGCGGCCTGCCCCGGGCCATGGTGGCCCCCGGGGTTCCCATTGCCTCGGTTGGCAATCTGGAATCTTACGGCGTATTGACCACCATTGAAGCCGAGGACCAGCGTAACGAGGCTCTGGATATTTTCGCCCGGATGTATTCCCCGGCCATGGGCCACGGCCCGGTGGTTGACTACCTGTCCCAGACCGGCATGGACGCCCTGAAGGGCGCCGATATTCTGTCCACGGCGCCGGCCATGTATTCCTCCTCGGTGGAATACGGGGAAAGTACCATCGCCCAATATTTGCGTAACATTGCCCAGGTGCATTGCGCCGAGCTGGGGACGCGGGTTCTCTACACCACCGCCCCCTACAATAGCTTTGACACCCACGCTACCCAATTGACCGCCCACGCCAACTTGGTCAGGGATGTTTCCCGCACGGTCAACGACTTCTACCAGGACTTGAAGGAACACAACGCCTCCGAGAACGTGATGCTGCTGGTATTCACCGAGTTCGGACGACGGGTGCACGACAATGGCTCCGGCACCGACCACGGTTCCGGCGGCGCCGCCTACGTTATCGGCGACTGCATTAAGGGCGGGCTCTACGGCGAGTATCCTTCCCTGGAAGCGGATAAGCTGCTGGACGGCGACCTGCATTTCAACAATGACTTCCGTGGCCTTTACACCACCATCCTGGAGGACTGGTTCGGCCTGGATGCCAAACCACTGGTGAACGGCAGCTTCGAAAAGATGGACTTCGTCAAGAAGTAGGCACCGGTGATCACAAGGGAAGAGCGTCTTCAGGGGCGCTTTTCTCTTTGTCCCCAATTTTTCGGATTGATTGCGAAGCAGCAAAGTTCGGACTGTTTTGGTCGGCTGATAAACCGACTTGGAGTATTGTTGTCGAAACGGTACCGGAGCGGCCTGTTCGCTCTAATTAGAGGTGAGAATGACGACTGAGATTCAAGGTGCAACTTTTCGTTACACCCACACAATAGGACGAGGCGAGGAAGCCGGTCCGGGCTTCAAAAACCCGGTTTCGCTGGCCCGAGGCGCCGACGACATTATGTACGTGGTCAGCCGGGCCTACGACTACCGAGCCGATTCCAAGCGGATAACCGTCTGCACCGTGGGTGAGGAATATATCGGCGAAATTGGTAATGGCGGCCGCTTGGGCGGCGAGCTGATGGACTCCGGGGAGAACGCCGCCGACGGTTCCCTGGTCTGGCCTACTTCCATCGCGCTGGACAGCGACGAGAACCTGTATGTAACCGACGAGTGGCTCAACCGGGTTGCCATATTCTCCAAGGATGGCGATTGGCTGGGGTCCTGGGGCGTTGTCGGCGACGGCGACGGCGAGTTCAACCAGCCGTCCGGCATCCACTTTGATGTTGACGACAACGTGTTCCTGGTGGATACGGGCAACAACCGGGTCCAGAAGTACACCAAGGACGGCAAGTACATTTCTTCCTTCGGCAGCTTCGGAACCGGCGACGGAGAACTGAATATGCCCTGGGGCATTGACCTTGACGCCGACGGGAATATCTATGTGGCCGACTGGCGCAACGACCGTATCCAGAAGTTTGACTCGGAAGGCAATTTCCTGATGAAGTTCGGCACTACCGGCTCGAAAGAGGGCGAGTTGAAGCACCCCACCGATGTTGCCGTTGACCGGGAAGGAATAATCTACGTTGCCGACTGGGACAACGACCGGGTGCAGGTTTTCGACAGCAACGGCCTGTTTATCGCCGTCATACTCGGTGATGCAACTTTGTCCAAGTGGGGCGAGACCAAGCTGGACGCCAACCCGGATATGCGCCTGCAACGGGAGATTGCCCAGGGTCTGGAAAGGGAAAGGTTCCTGCGCGGGCCGATCGGCGTAGAGGTTGACGACCAGGATCGGATATTCATCGTGGATTCCCAGCGCAACCGGGTACAGATTTACCGGAAGATATCCCCTTTCTTCGTTGGGATGTACGATGGAGCGCGTCTGTAAGATTAGCTAGCTTACCCCATACCTGGAATCGCCAAGAGAATCACCCCTCCACCGGCAGTTTGTGTCGGAGCGGAGGGGTGATTGGTTTTTGGTATGTTCTTTACATCACTCCGGCGTAATACTCCCCGTTTAGCTTCAGTTTAGGTCATGGCCTGCCAAATAGGAGGCTTTGGATTTAACTATCATTGAATCAAAGCGGGCTGGGCCTGCATTGTCTCTTTCAGTTTTTGTTTAGGACGTGGCGACATGGCAATAGAAGTACGGAGAATGGATACCCTGGTGGTAACCGTCGTGTTATCCAACGGAATGCACTGTGACCACAAATACAACATCGGCAACATAGGAAGTTCGGAAGAGTTCGAGCAAATGATTGACCCGATATTACGCTTGCCTTATGAGGCGCTGCTGGGCATCAGGGAAGCCAAGGCCTTCGTGCTGAGCAACCCCATGTGTATGTATAACATCAGCCACGTAATGGGTCTGCGGATTCGCGGGGAAGGATCGGACCAAGCCCGGCAACTGGCCGACCACGTTCACGAGATGGGCTTTCTGGCCCGGGACCGGGCTAAATAAGCCGGCCCGGGACAATAAGCCGGGGGATTCGCCGGCGCTGTCACGGCCGCTCAAAAGCTGCGGCAGCCATCCTGAACACCGGGGTTTAACGGTTAAAGCGGGGTTGTTCGAGTTGACGAATGGTTGGGCGACGCAGCCGGAACCGCCCAATGTTCCTGAATATCAGGTGGCCTCGGTCCGCTGGTGTTGGCCGATATACCCGATGATGACTTGTTGCCGTTCCTTGTCCCAGTTAAAAGCAATTCTGATAGTATTAACCGGGTCTTTGTCGCTTCCCTTGCCGATATGCTCCTCCAGACGGTACGGCTTGCCATTCACTCGGGTCACGTATGAGTCCTCGAACTGGCCCATCGTGACCTCACTCTGGCTGCTGACATACTTCCACCGGCAGAACTCGTAGAGGGAATCATCAAGTTTCGGCACGCTAATTTCCCCACGCCGCGACCGGTAATAGGTAGTAGCCAACCATTCCAGGGCGTCCAGTACCGCCTTCGGGTCATTGAATGGATTATTCTTGGTCCATGACCGGGAGTTTAGCTGGAACAAAAGCTCATCGGGAAAGTTTTTCTCGGCCTGGGCGACCGCTTCGTTCACATCCGTGGGCAAAAAGTCCTCACCGGCAGCCTCGGGACCCTTACAGGCCGCCAGGTAAAGCTCGTGCCATCCCTTTTCATTATTCTTCGAGGCATGCAGGTCTGCCTTCAAAGACTCAAGCTCTTCACGAAAGCAATCATTCTCAACCCGGAGTTTGGCATAAGCCTCACCAAGAAGCGCCGCAGCCTGCCCGTTATAACCCGACCCGGCATGAGTTCCTTGACTTGGTTCGGCAGCAGACCGCGATTCCGGGGTCTCTCCCGAAGCATCGATAGCCTCACGGGCCGTTGGTGGGACACTGCCGGAAGCCGGCTCCCGCTCCGACTGCTGCGTCGAGTTAGGGTCGGTTGCCTGCCCCGATTGCTGCGTCAGGTGAGGGTCCGCCTCCTGCTCCGTTTCTTCGCCACCGTGCGGGGCAGGGATGTCGGACAAGAACCCCTGCAGCCGGCCCAGGGCAGCCAATACTTCCGTCTCCAACTCGGCGCGCCGGGCAGCGCGGCTCTGTTCTTCGCTCCGGATCGGGGCCATTTCACGGACCGGGCGATACTCAACGAATATGGCATTCAGCTCCTCAGCCAGCTCCAGGCCTCGGGCGGCCACGGCTGGGTCGGTAGTGGTCGCCGCCAACCAGGAGCTAATGTCCCATTCCAGATAGTCCAACTCCTCGCTGAATTGCCCCCGGATGTTGGCGATGCTCTCATTCAGGGCGTTTACCGATGCCTGTCTAAGTTCCTGCTCTTTGGTTTCGGCGATTTCCAGCACGGCGACGGCAAATGCCCTTGCCTCCTCCCATTGGACAACATCCGGTGGCATCGTTCGCAGCATCCCCTGCCAGCGGGCAAAGTCCACGCCGGTACCGTCCATTAAAGTCTCGTCCGACGAAATCTCCGACTCATGCTTCCCGTGCTCCAAAATTGGGGGCGCTTTCCCCGACAGATAGCACAGCATCAACCCCAAGTCCTTCGAATCAACCTGGCTGCTTTCTTCCGAAATCCGATTCCGCTCGCTTTCCCAGGTATCCAAATCCCAAACACCCCGGAAACATCCGCCAGCAAAGTCCGGTCCATTGGTCGGATGACCCATTTCTTGCAGGCGCTGAACCGCCAATTCCCGTAGTTCCTGTTGGGATTCCGCCCAGATTCTCAGGACGGCTCCGACCAGTTCCCCCGATCGGCTCATCGCGTGAATGACCGGGGCCTGGAGCTGATAAGACGGCGCTCGATTTACGTTTTGGGGTCGGAAACCTCCGCCTTGAACTCTAACTTCACTGGTTACGATTGCCGCATCCAGGGCGCTTCTGGCAACCTCGGACACTTGCCTCCGGGAATCCAGGGCGCGCCGAACCACCGAAGCGAGATAGCCATCTCCGAATCGTTCTGTGATCGCCGCCAGGCCAAGCAACAAACTCACGTTGTCTTGACTCCGGCCCTCTGCCGGGCTTCGGCTCGCCATCATAAACTCCTTCCTGGCAGACACTTGAGTAATAACTCAAAAGACTGGAGAGAATCTCAAATTAGTTTAACTAACGGGACGGGCCGCCATGCTTTCAACGTCCTAATATAGCATATTTGAGCTCCCCGCAGTTGATAATTCTACGGAACCCGGTTGGGCGCCGGATCCCAATTTAAGCCCCGACTAATGAGCGCCGACCACCTGCATCGCCCTGGGCCAAGTATGATAAAATCGGGTAAAGTCCCTAAGTGCAAGGTTCAATTGAAAAGCCGTGGCAACAACGCCTGGCTGGACTGGCAATGTAATCGGTCTATCCGGGGCAAAGACCGGTCTCCTTAACGTACGACTTAGCCCTAACCGACCGGAGTTTATGGAAAACAAGCTACTGAAGCTCAGCATCCTGGACCAAAGCCCGATGGCGGACAACGAAACCGCCGCCGAGGCGTTGCAGCACACCGTCAAGCTGGCACAAAAGGCGGAGGAATGGGGCTACCATCGGTTTTGGGTGGCCGAGCATCATAGCTCCAACCGGAATATGGGTTCATCGCCGGAAGTGCTGATTTCCCATCTGCTGGCCCGGACCGACCGAATCCGTATTGGCTCCGGCGGCGTAATGTTGCAGCACTACAGCCCGTATAAGGTGGCCGAAAACTTCAACGTTCTGGCTTCCCTGGCCCCGGGCCGAGTGGACCTGGGAATCGGTCGGGGACCCGGAGGAATGCCCCGCTCGACTCAAGCACTGCGGCCCCAACTGCAACCCCAGTCAGGCTCCGAAACCCGGCCCCTGCACGAAAAACTGGTAGAGCTGAAACAGTTCCTGCATAACCGATTGGAAAAAGGGCACCCTCTCCAGGGTCTGACGGCCACGCCGCTGCCTCCCCAACCGGCAGATCTGTTTCTGCTGGGAGCCACGGCTTCCAGCGCCCAATTGGCCGCCGAACTGGCGATGCCCTACGTGTTTGCCCTGTTCTTGAACGGCGATGAGGATGAGATGCGGTTGGCAATTGACACCTACTTCAGCCGGTTTGACAACTCCCACGGCAATGTTCACCAGACGCCCCAGGCAATGCTCGCCCTTCCGGTCATTGTGGCGGAAACCGATGCGGAGGCCGGAGGATATGCCTCGGAAATTCACGTGGTGCGGATCAGGCTGGAAAGTGGGCGAACCTATACCGTGTTTTCCGTTGAGGCCGCCCAGGAGTTTGGACAACAGTCCGGCGAAGGCTTTACCTATGAAGTACAACCGGCCAACGTCATTCACGGCTCACCCCATACCGTTGGGCAAAAACTGGAGGCAATCAGCCAGTCCTATGGGGTTGGCGAAATATTCGCCGTGACCGCGATCCGAGATTTTTCGAAACGCCTGCACTCCTATGAATTACTCAGCCGGGAACTGTTAAGCCAGATGAGGGAAATATGAGCATTCAGCCCAAGTTACGAATCGGGGCATTCTTCTCGGGGACCGGCAGCAACATGGCATCCTGGCGGCATCGGGAAGCAGTCCCCGATGGCCCGATAAACCTGGAATACTATCGGGGATTGACTCGCAAGGCCGAAGCGTCCAAGCTGGATTTCGTTTTCTTTGGGGATGGATTGTATATAACCGAAAAGTCCCATCCCATCTTCCTTAACCGCTTTGAGCCGTTGACTCTGCTTGCCGCACTGGCGATGGATACCACCCACATTGGCTTGGCGGCAACCCTGTCCACCACCTATAGCGACCCGTACACCGTGGCCCGTCAATTTTCCTCCATCGATCATATCAGCGGCGGCCGAGCCGGCTGGAACATCGTAACTTCTCCGCTGGAAGGCTCCGCCCTGAATTATAACCGGCCCGAACACCCGGCCCACGACCTGCGCTACCAAATGGCCGATGAGTTCCTGGAGATTACCAAGGGTTTGTGGGATTCCTGGGAGGACGACGCCTTCGTTTTCGACAAGGAGCAGGGGGTGTTTTTCGACCCAGCCAAAATGCATCGGGTCAATTACCAGGGCGAGTTTTACTCGGTCCAGGGGCCGTTAAATATTTCCCGCTCCAGGCAGGGCCGTCCGGTATTGATTCAAGCCGGGTCGTCGGAGGCCGGGCGAGGATTCGCCGCGCGTCAAGCCGATGTAATATTTACCGGCCAGCCGTCGATAAAAGCAGCCAAAGATTTCTATGACGACGTAAAGGGCCGGGCGGCGGAACACGGCCGCAAACCCGAAGATATCCTGATTCTCCCTGGTTGTTCTCCCATCGTGGGCCGGACAGCCGAGGAAGCAGACGCCAAGTACCAGGAAATCGCCGACCTGGTGGTGATTGGCGACGCCCTTAACTATCTGGGCCGCTATTTCAATGACCTGGACTTCACCCAGTTTGAACTGGATGAACCCTTCCCCGACCTGGGCGATTACGGGCGCAATGGCTGGGAAAGCGCCACCGACCGGCTGAAACAACTAGCCAAAGACGAGAACCTGTCGCTCCGCCAGTTAGCGCTGCGAACGACCACGCCGCGCCACGGGTTTATCGGCACGCCGACCCAGGTAGCGGATACGATGCAGGCGTGGTTTGAAGCCGGGGCGGCGGACGGGTTCATGGTCAACAACGCCGTGTTGCCCGCTGGATTCCATGATTTTATTGACCAGGTTTTGCCTCTCTTGAAGGAGCGGGGCATTTTCCGCACCGAGTACGAATCGGATACCTTACACGGCAACCTGGGACTGCCGATACCACCAAACCGCTATACCGAGGCCAGAGAAAAGCAGCGGAATTAAGCAGCAGACGCTGCCGAGAGCGGCCGCGCCCAAATACGACAAGTTTTCCAGCCAAAAGTATGATATGGAGTTGAAAGGGTTATTTTCAATACAGCAGGCCGGAGTCCGTGATAGCTCCCCCGACCGGAGGTGGTAACGTGGAGACCGGAACTGCCGGCTATTCCAAGTCCATGAAACTTTTAGCTCTTGGGAGACCGCAGCCCGCCCTGCCAGCTTGAAGGATAGATGACGGCCGCGTCGCACGACAAATGCCATAGCAAAAACGAAAACAGCGTCGGGTGAAGCCTTGGATACCTGCTTCGCCCGGCGCCCGTAATCAATAGTAACCAGCTTTAGACTAAACCCTTCGGAGCAGCTCCTCATTCAGGCGTTCCACGTCGAAAGTCTCGCTGGACGCTGCAACCTTCGCGTCGCCTTCCCGCACCAATTGTTCCGCCGGGGTTTCCTCCCAGCTTTCCGGCAGCTCCTCTTCCCGCCCCCGCCGCCGCTGCACGTCTCGGGCGTGTTCCACAAACAACCGGCGCATCGCTACCACTACCGAATCGGTGGAAGACAGATACTCCGGCTTGTCGTATTGGACGTACTTCTCGGCGTCGTAGTCCTGATTTCGGAAGTTGAAGTTCAATTCCCAATTTCGATAGGGCCAGCTTACCGCACTCCACAGACGGCGCAGAGGGTTTGGTCGGCGGCCATAACGCTCCACGTTGAGGTAAACCATTCGAGTAAGGTTTTCCTCCACCGGCACCGGCCAGCGGGTACTGCGGAAAAAGGCATTGTTCCCGCCGGTTCGGGACATTCCGGGTAGGCGAGTGCCATTCCATTCGTTAACGCTCGCTGCGTCGGCCTGGGGAGGACGGACCCGGCCCGGGGTTTGGCCCTGTTTGCGGGCTTTTCGGTCAAAGAACCAGGTCCACAACAGCCGCCACCGGCTCAGCGGCCATACACCATCTACTCCTGGGTAGAACATCTGGTAGGGGATTTTCCCGTCCTCGTCGTAATAATACTTCTCTACGCTGGACTTTCCCTCACCCGGCTGGTAATGAACCGTCTTGTTATTAACAATGTTGACCCGGTAGCCCAGGGGCGTACGCGGTCTGCCGCCCAGCCGGCTCTTCAATATCCGCACCGAGTCCCGATGCACCATAAAGGCGTTATGGGCGTCCATCGTGTTTTCCAGCACCAACACCCAGTTGCAATCGAACATGGTGAAGACCGGCCGGTTAATGTTGTGTTCCTCAAACATTTCCGGCGGAATGTCCTCCTCGGGGGCCACCGGCAAACCATCGCCCATCCAGACAAAAACCATTCCCTTAATCGTCACCGTGGGGAACTTGCGGGCCTTCATACCCGGAGCGCCGACCATCTTGGAATCGGGTCCCTCGGTCAGAAAGGCCACACAATTCCCGTCACCGTCGAAAGTGGCGCCATGATAGGGACAGGTTACAAAGCCGGGGTAGTAGCAGCGTCCCATTGACAGATAGACCGCCCGATGGGGACACCAGTCCAGCAGAGCCTGTACCACACCCTCCCGGTCCCGAAAGAAAACCACGTCGGTACCCAGCATCCGCAGAATTGACGGCTTGTCCCCCTTTACGTCCTTTTCGGGCAAAGCCGGGTACCAATATTCCCGGTAGCCGGTGGGCGGGATGCGGCTGCGGCGGTCGCTAAGGTCGTCGGGCTGCTGGAAGGGGGGAGTCTGCTCCACACCCTGTGTACCGCGGCGCATCTGCTTGTAACCGCCCGGGTAACCCGACAATGGCTTGGCAAGTAGCTTCCTCAGTCCCATAACTTCTCCTCTAAATAGGGATTAGCGGCAGGATCTTCCGGTATTTTCAGCTTTGGTTTCCAGTTACGCAAAAAGGTCGCAAGTTTAGAGCGCGGCAGCAATGCCGAGTTAATTAAAAGGGGTAGGGCTGCCCGCCGCCCACCGCCAATACCTGACCGGTGATGTAAGATGCGTCGTGAGAGGCGAGAAAAGCGATCGCCGCGGCCTGCTCGTCCGCCTCGCCACGGCGACCCATCGGTATCTCCGAAAGCCGGGTCTGCTGCCGGTATGTCTCCTGGAGGTCAAGCTCTTCCTGGGGTAACTCCGGAGGAGCAGCCGTTATGCCGTAATTACGGGGTGTCACCCGGTCATCGGCCAGGGTGCCGCTGGGAGCCATGCAGTTAACCCGGATACCCATAGGGGCAACCTCGCGGGATAGAGAGGTGGTGAGGCCGATCTGACCCGCTTTGGCCGCCGCGTAAGGCACCCGGAAGGCTCCGGTTACGGCGTGAGTAGCCACGTTTACAATCGCGCCGGATTTCTGCTCAAGCATATAGGGGAGAACCGCCCGACAGCACCAAACGGCAGTCCAGAAGCTCTTGTCAATCTCAGCTTGTATCTGTTCCGGCGTATAGTATTGAAAGGACTGAAACCAGATGGTCCCGCCGGCCACGTTGGCCAGGACATCAATCCGTCCGTATTCATCGTAGGCGCGAGCCATCAAAGCCTGAGCGTTTTCCCACTTGGATAGCTCTCCCAGGGAAATAATGCTGGAGGCGCCAAAGTCCCTTAGCTCATCGCGCACCCGCAGCGAGGATTCTTCCACCATGTCCCCGATGACGACCGAGGCGCCTTCCTGGGCCAGGCGGCGGGCGGCAGCGGCTCCGATACCCTGACCGGCGCCGGTAATCACGGCTACCTGTCCTTCAAAACGCCGGGCTCCGGCCGCCCTGGGGTCCAATTCTCCTGCCATAGCGCTCTCTCCTCTCCGGCGGCTTTATGCGGCGCCTTCCACATAACCTATATTCCATATACCCTATAAGGGATGTCCCGCAATGCAAACGGCTGTCGGATTAGGTTCCCTGGAAGGTTATCTGGTTCCCGGAACCGGGCCCTCGCCAGCGGACTGCTCCAGTTTCCTGACCAATATTAACTCTTTTGGCAACCTGCGGGCAACCGTCCCCATACTAACGGTAACCAAGACCGACGATCAACAACGAAAAGAGGCGCGGCAGGAATTGTTGCCCCCCGCTGCGTTGGGGGGGTAATATGCTTAACGAACGGTAATGAACCTACCTTTGTATCTGATAGCTGGGCCAGCCTAGAACCCTCTGCTTTAACATCTCTAAAGGACTTCACCAGGCAAACAGCGCCACCAATTCATTTCTGGCCCATACGTTACGTCATTCGTCACCTCTGGCTGCTCATTCGAAACTTGGTTAGCACCAAATACGGATTATTGACATTTTCCCTACTTGGCTTTATATTGTGTAACTATCCTCGGGTGGCGCTAGTTACCTCTAATAACAAGGAGGACTATCCATGTGGAACCGTTGGCTTTTAACTCCGAAATTGCTGGTTTTAGCATCCGCTCTATTTGTTCTGACTTTGGCAATTGCTTGCGGCGCAAGCGCTCCTGAAACGGCCGAAGTAGCGCCGGCCGCGCCGGCCGTAGTAGAACCGGCAGCGGCAGAACCAGCCGCCGCCAAAGTGCCCCCCACGGCGATGCCGGAAGCGGCCATGGAAAAAGAGATGGCCGAACCCACGGTGGTACGGTACGTCGAGTCTCAGGGTGAGATTCAGGTAGAGACCAACCAGCATTGTGGCGGGAACCGCCCCATTATCTCCCAGTTCCTGCCCTACGTGGAATTCCTGGTGGAGGCCGATCCGGTCACCGCCGAAATAGTTCCCTGGCTGGCGGAATCTTGGGAAACCACTGCTGATGCCAGGTCTTGGACTTTCCATCTGCGCGAGGGAGTCCAATTCCACCATGGCTATGGCGAGCTAACCGCTAAGGACTTCGCGAACATAGCAATAGCCAAAGGAGACGAAGGTTGCGCGTCCAGCACCACCAGCTTCTGGAAAGAGATGGACAGTGCGGAGGTAGTGGATGATCACACCATAATCTTCCATATGAAAAACCCATCCCTTCCCATGCTAAGCGTGGCCTCGAACCTACCCACCGGCCTTGAGTTGATATCCTTCAGCAAAGACCAGTTGGACGAAGTAGGCTACGAAAACTTCGACGATGTAAAGCCCGCAAGTACCAGCTACTACCAGTATGAAGAACGAAAGCTGGGTGAGAGCGTGGTATATGAAAGGGTCCCCTACGAACACTGGCGGTATCAGGCGCCTTTCGAAGAAATGGAAATACGGTGGATCGGCGAGGAATCTACCAGGCTCGCCGGATTGCTGGCCGGGGAAATACACGCCATTGCCCTCTCCCGCGACCTCCAGACAACTGCCCTGGAAAACGGGATGAAGGTCATTCCGGCCCAGCAGGCGTTCAGCCAGCTCAGCCTATTCTTCGGCGGTATGTACTTCATGCCCGGCGACCCCGATTTTGACCCCACCACCCCGTGGGCCGACATCCGGGTACGCAAGGCCATGAACAAAGCCATCAACCGGGATGAGTTGAATGACTACATCTTCCGCGGCGAGGGGCAGCGGATGCACGTAACCGCTTGCTGCCACGAGGTGCTGGATCCCAATATCTACAACCCGGAATGGGAAACCCAATGGGACGAGGCTTACGGTTACGACCCGGAGGAGGCCAAGCGTTTGCTAATTGAAGCCGGATACGGGCCGGACAATCCGGTAAAGGTGGAAATGCTTAACTACCGCACCTCCGGCGAGCCGGAATCTCCTCTCGCAGTGGAGGCTCTGCCCCAGTACTGGGGTCCGGTGGGCATCGAGGTGAAAATCACCGACCTGGAATCTGGAGCGTACTCCGCAATGCGGAGGGCCAAACAGATCCAACACATGATGTATGCCAACGTGTTCAGCTTCCGGAAGATCCAGGACCGGATTCGGACCAATGCTCCTTCCAACACCAGCGGTCATAGTTTTGACCACCCCTTCATGCAAGAAAAGTATGAGGAAACCCTTACGGTCTTTACTCAGGATGAGATTGACGTGATTGGGCGGGATGTTGCCAACTTCTGGTACGACCAATATTGGACCATTCCTGTCTTCTGGTTCCGGTTCAACTTCACGGTCAACCCGGAAGTCTTGGAAGACTGGGTGTACCTGAACCGCGGGTACTACTGGCACAACCAGGTCCCCGCAACCAAGTAAGAGCTCCTGAAAGCTTTTACACCAAACACGGTTCTCCCAAGGTAAAATGCCCCCTCCTCACCAATAAGTGAGGAGGGGGATGGATTAACCAATAAATTAGACGAGAAGACCTCGTCCCAGTTATCCGACAGCATAGAAGTCCCCCTCGGCGGGATAGGAAAATGAGTGTAGTTTTCTTATCTGAATAGTCCACATGCAACATTAGAGGAATATTTCCCCAGCCAATTTAGCTGGAAATGTAATCTAAGACCGATAAGGGGTCCCTCAGAGGACAATCAAGATGCAGCGCTACATCGTAGTCCGTGGATTTCACGCCGTAATCACTCTCTTTGCCATAAGTCTCATCATCTTTGCCCTTACCCGAGCCAGCGGCAACCCCGCGGACGTATTGCTACCCGAAGAAGCAACAAATGAAGATTTTGAGCGGCTAACCGCCTATTGGGGCTTGGACCAACCGCTACACGTTCAATACATTGTTTACGTAGGCAACATCTTCAGAGGCAACCTCGGTGAGTCCATAAAATGGCCGGGCAGATCCGCCGGAGAGCTGATCCTCCAGCGACTACCGGCTACAGTCCGACTTACCCTCGTTGCTTTTGTAGTCAGCGTATTATTATCTTTACCCTTGGGTATTCTATCGGCGGTCAAGAAGGACTCTATCTGGGATGCCGGTGGCAAGTTATTCGCCTTGCTGGGACAGGCGGTGCCCAATTTCTGGCTCGGCATTATGATGGTCTGGATTCTTGCGGTTCATTGGAACTTGTTTCCAACTTCCGGCAAGGGAGAAGGAACTTTGGACGGCATCCATCATCTGGTATTGCCTGCCATTGCATTGGGCGCCTTCGGCCTGGCTGCCGGTCTGAGGCTGAGCCGTTCCTCCATGCTGGATGTACTGGACAGCGAATACGTCAAGCTGGCCCGTATCAAAGGTATCCCTGAATGGAAGATTATCTGGAAGCATTGTCTGCGAAATGCCGCTTTGGTGCCCCTTACTTACTTCGGCTTACAGTTTGCCGGACTTATTACCGGATCGGTGATTACCGAAACGGTGTTTGCCTACCCGGGGGTGGGCCTCCTGGCCATCGAGGCGATCCGATCACGAGATTTCCAGGTGGTCCAGAGCATTGTAGTCGTCTTCGCCTTCATTTACGTAGTTGTCAGCCTGCTGATCGATATTCTGTACGCTTACCTGGATCCCCGAATACGGCTGACCTAGCCACGACCACTTTCGTTGGCCTTTGCCATGCTGTAAGGAGATTGCTCAATGGCATTTTTAGATCTTCACGCGCCAGCTTATGTAAATGGTAGATTTGTGCGGGCTTTGGGCGTGGCGCGACGCTACCCGTTGGGACCCTTGGCAATCCTTATATTGGTACTGGCCGTACCGGGGCTTTTTGCCACCCAGATAACTGACACCTGGCTTCAGGACCCGTTGGAAGGTCACTTAACCGAACGGCTGACACCTCCTGTCTGGCAGGAAGGCGGGACGTGGGAACATCCTCTCGGTACTGATAAGGTGGGCTATGACGTTGCCAGCCGAATAATTCACGGTGCTCGCGTATCCCTTATAGTTGCCGGACTCTCTATCCTCAGCGGCGGCTTCGTGGGTACCGCTCTGGGTCTAATAGCCGGGTACTTTGGTGGTTGGGTGGACCACGTCATCATGCGACTAGTGGATATAAAACTGTCCGTTCAATCAGTTCTGCTGGCCCTCGTGCTGGTCGGGGTCATGGGTCCGGGGTTCCACACCGTGATTATTGTCATCGCTCTGGTGTTATGGGTACGCTACGCCCGGCTGGTGCGGGGCGAGACTCTGGCCCTGAAAAACCAGGACTTTATAGCCAAGGCCCGGGTGGCCGGCGCTTCAAACTTCCGCATAATGAGCCGCCACCTTTTCCCCAACGTAGTCAACACCCTCATCGTGCTGGCTACCCTGGAAGTGGGGCAGGTAATACTGCTGGAAGCCGGATTAAGCTTCCTGGGCGTGGGAATACCTAGACCCACTCCGGCATGGGGCCTGATGGTGGCCGACGGACGGAATCTGATTGCAGCCGGCAATGGCTGGTGGATATCGTTCTTCCCAGGCATGGCGATTCTGCTGACCGTGCTTTCGATGAACCTGCTGGGCGACTGGCTGCGGGACAAACTGGACCCCAAGCTGCGGAACACTATGTAGATTAGACAACCGGCAAAACAAAGGGGGCAGGTTTGAAACCTGCCCCTTTGTTTTGGAAATCGGTAATACTGATTGCCGTTGCCGGTCTTACTTGAAGGCTGGCATTACCTCTTCAGCGAGCAGTTTGAGACTGCGTTGTACCGCCTCTTTGGGAAGCAGGCCGCCGGGATTCAGTTCCGCCGTAAACCCGGTCAGGCCCAGTTTTTCCTTGTACTGGTACAGGCGGTCTATTACCTGGTCCGGGCTGCCAACTATCACCTTGGTATCCAGAATTTCCTCGTAGCTCATTTGCTCCAGGCGCGCCAAGCGTTGTCTCCTCTGCTCGATCAACTCCGGACCGCCACCGGTTGACGCCAAAGCTTCTTCAAACCGGCCCTGCTGGAAGCGCTCCCGCATCCGACGGAAGTAACTCTCTATGGTTTCGCGGGGCTCTTCCAATGCATCTTCTTCGGTGGGAGCCACGTAAATGGGGAACCGCGCCATTATGTCTCCGCTTTCCCCAGGATGGCCGGCCTTCTTCCACGCCTCGTGGTAGTATTTCATGTTGGTTTCCAGTTCGTTCACATCCATGCCGCGCATTGACAGAAAAATAGGAAATCCTAGGCGACCCACCCGCTCAAAACTATCGTCGCCACTGGAAGCGATTCGAACCTTGGGATGGGGCTTGGTATAAGGCAGCGGCGTGAGCCGAGCGTTGGTTATGTGATTATATTTGCCCTCATAGGAAAAGGTCTCGCCGCTGAAGGCTTGCATGATGATTTCCAGGGCTTCCTGGAACCGGTCTTTGCTTTCCAGATAGTCAATACCCATGGTGTCGTAGGCCCGGATATTGCCGCTCCGGCCCACGCCAAACTCGAACCGTCCTTGACTAATCTGGTCCACCGTGGCGGCCTCTTCGGCGATCCGCAGGGGATGCACCAGGGGCAGCACATGCACCGCCGATCCCACCCGCAGATGCTTGGTCCTCGTGCCGATCGAGCTGGCGATTACCATCTGAGCGGAATGCACCGCCCGATCCGGTGTAAAGTGAGTCTCGCCCAGCCAAACGGTATCCAGACCCAGATTATCTGCCAGGTCAACCAACTCGAAGGTCTCCCGGAAGGCATCCGCGTGAGAGCCTCCCGCCGTTGGGAAGTCCAGGAAAATTCCAAAATCCATAAGGGATTGCCTCCTGAAACTATTTTACTTTGTTGAGGTAGTTCCGCCCCGTTTGGGAAAACCGATGGATTACCAGCCGCTTTGGCGAGGCTGTTCCGACGCAACTTTTGGCTACAGTTTATACCCCACTCACGTTCGGGTCAATCCGAACCCGGCTCAAGAAGGCGAGGCCGTTTTCCCAGAATTCCGGGTGGGTTCGTCTGCCCCATATTTGTCGGCCAGGAACGGTATTTCGTAATTACGCCGGCAGGTTCCAATCCAGCCAATTGCAGAGGGAGCGCCCCATAATCAGCTCTTTGTCCTCCTCCGACAACCAGGGCAGCTCCTCGGTGAAGAGGGTAATGCACTGCTTCCAGGAACAGGGCATCCGAGTAATATCGGTACCCCAGAACATCCGCTCCGGGCCAAAGGAATCATAGATTTGGTGGAGGTAATCGTGGATGTTAGAAAAGGGATAGGGGGCGCTGGAATAGCTCGGGGCGCCGGTAGCTTTGACCGCCACGTTGGGATGCTGGGCCAGGGCCAGCAGGTCGGGCAGGTTGGCCCACGCCGCAGCGTCAGTGCCGCCGCCGCCGCGCCCAAAGTGGTCCACAATCAGCTTAACTTCCGGGTTACGTTCGGCAATTTGACCGACGGCCGGTAGAAAGGCGGAACAGGCCAGCGCCACCGGCAAACCGGCAGCGGCGGCCGCCGGCCAGAGCCAATCCATTGTTCCATCGGTCGGCCAGGAAAGCATATGCGATTGCTGGAAGGTGAAACGCAGTCCCCGCATACCCGGCCGCTGCTTCCAGCCAGCCACTAACCCGCGGCTCTCCTCCTGGTCCAAAGGGAAATTACCCAGAATCGCCAGCCGGTTGGGTTGCTGACTCGCCGCTTCCACCGCCAGTTGGCTGGAGTTTGGATCCCAACCCGGCGGATGGATAACCGCGGCGTCCACCCCGGCTTCATCCATTTCCCGAAGCAAGTCGTCCATAGTAAAGGAAGTAATTTGCCGGTGAGACGGATTTGTAGGCAGTCCGGCGCCCCAAATATGCACCTGCGCATCAACTATCAGCATAGCCTGCTCCTTCAAAGTTTACCCAAATATCTTTAAGTGCTGGAGTGAACGATACTTGACGCCGGGAGGGTCAACTCCCAGCGTTCAATGGTTCGATTGGGATGAAAGTTTTGAGGACAGCCGGTCCTACTGGGCTACCCCTCTTTGCACCAGCTTCTCCGGAGTTGCCATTTCGTACAATTCCAGCGCGTACTCATCCAGCAGTTCCTGCATCTTGGGATTGAATTCCCGCACCGCCGCCGGAATGTTGGTAGGCCAGTTGGGTTCGATTGTCTCCTGAGTCCACTCGGCATAGACCACGTTTGGCGTCCCCGGAAGGCCTTGACCACCGATGTATATCTGGGCTTTGTTCCTACCGGTCTCTTCGTAAGCTTGGCAAATTCTGGCCAGATATCCGGCTACCGCCCAAGACTGACCGGGCTTGGTTCGGCAAACTCTACGTACCAAATACATACCTTAATCTCCTTTAGCAAGATGTTGCAATTATAAGGGGAGCCGGCATCTTTTAGCTAGTGATGAAGCCCCCGGGCCGGGCCTCACGATTATAGGGATAAATCCGATCGTGGCGATCGTGGCCGGGGACGAGTTCGGGATAAGCGGACGCATGAACCTGCCCTCCGGCAAGATCGAGATGAGCGGTGGTACACCTGGGCCCGGAACTTCGAAAGACTCCGGCGCCTGGGCCGCAAACTGTTGCCTCCAGGCAATCTCATCCGGTTCCGTAGCGGGCGGAAGGCAGGGACGACGACAAGAAGGGCGGTTGCCAGAATTACGGCGCCAAAGCATAATGGCCTAAAAGTAACCCAAGGTTCAATTGTAGGAGGAAGTATGCAGCTAGAAGGAAAGGTGGCCCTGGTCACCGGTTCGGGCCGCAACATCGGGCGGAGTATTGCCCTGTCCCTGGCCAGAGAAGGGGTCGACGTGGTGGTGAACGCCCGCACCAACCGGGAGGATGCCGAGGCAGTGGCCGATGAGGTACGTGGCCTGGGCCGAAAGTCCCTGCCGCTCCTGGCCGACGTGGGCAACCGGACCGAGTTGGAACAACTGCTGGAGACGGCTCTGGCCGAGTTTGGCCGCTTGGACATCGTGGTCAATAATGCTTCAGTGCGACCGAATAAAGCTTTTACCGAGATGAGCTACGACGATTGGCGAGGAGTGCTGGCAACGGACTTGGACTCGGCTTTTCTGACCTGCCGTGCGGCGGTGCCCGGGATGGTGGAACGGGGCTGGGGACGTATCATTAATCTGGGCGGCTTGCAAGCGCACCAGGGCCGGCACGGGGGAGCGCATATTTCCGCCGCCAAGGTGGGACTGGTCGGTTTTACCCGCGCCCTCTCAACCGAATTGGGACCCCAGGGCATACGGGTCAACTGCGTGGTGCCGGGGATGATTGACACCTCCCGGGAAGGCGCATCCACCCCCCGTACCGGCAACCGACTGGCGGATATTCCGGCGGGGCGAATGGGACATACCGACGATATTGCGTCCCTGTGTACTTTTCTTTGCACCGATGCCGCCGACTATATTAGCGGGCAGACCATCCATGTCAACGGCGGCGAACGCACTTTTGGCGGTTAACTAAAACAGGTTGGGACGGAGTTCAGTTTCAGGTGGTCTTAACTAGATGTACCGGATGGAAAGGGTTTTCCCGGGTGGAGGATTCCTGAATTCCGGTTTTAATCGGACTGACGAATGGCAAAAACTGCTAAATTGCAAGGCTGCCACAGCTTGGGTTCCTCTTGTCTAACTTGAAGGTATGGAGTAAAGTCAACCCAAGGCAAACCCATCATTGAGCCGGGAACACGGGTGCGGCATTGGAACCAAACCTTGAGTAAATCCGAAATCAAGGAGGTATCATTATGTCCAGGGTAACCCTAATCCAGCACATCAACATTCAGGTTAGCGACCGGGACAAGACGCGAAAGTGGTACGAGGACGTCCTCGGCGCCGAATATCTGGACCGGGGGCCGGAACTCAACGAGAGGCAATTGCAGCTGAGGATTGGCAACGGCGAGATTCACACCACCGACTCCCGCAACCCGACCCCGGTGCCGTCAGTTCACTTCGCCGTAGAAATTAACGACTGGGACGAAATGATTGCCAACCTGGACCGGCTGGACGTCCCTTATACCACCACGCCCGGCCGCCGGAACCAGGAAGGAGCCGAGTCCAACTGGGGCCACCGCGAATATAGTGACGGCTGCTACACCTACGTCCACGACCCGGACGGCAACATGATTGAACTGGTACAGCACCCCATGGGGCTGGAGGACGTTGACGGCAACAAGGTTGAGGTCTCCCACCATGCGGAAAGTCCCCAATGGCGTCGGCTTCCGCAATACAACACGGTGAGCGTTTAGTCACCGGCCCGGGTCAACAACTATCCGAAATAGGGGGTAAAAAATGGCAACGCAAACCGAAAATACCAGTCAGGTGGCATCCCTGCCCCTGGTAACAATTACCGAGATGGACCACATAGTCTTGCGGGTTAAGGATGTGGAAGAATCCCTGCGGTTCTATTCCGAACTTCTGGGACTCCCGGTCGAACGGGTGGAGCAATGGCGCGCCGGTGAAGTGCGCTTCCCGTCGGTAAGGATCAACGCCGACACTATCATCGACCTCTTTGCCTCCGACCAGGAAACCATCAGCAAGGAAGGAGTGCGCAATCAGGACCACTATTGCATGGTCATCAAGCCGACGGACATGGAAGCGCTCAAGGCCGGTTTTGAGGCTCTCGGCGTGGAAATCCAGGCCGGGCCGGGCAAAAGATGGGGCTCCCACGGAGACGGCATTTCCCTCTACATTTACGACCCTGACAATAATGTGGTGGAACTGCGCCACTACTAAGAAACTATCTCAAACCGTGGCGTACAGACGGGATGGAGGGGCATCAGCCGAGTTTAGATAGGGTAAACACCGTGGCGTGGTGGATGGATGATGATTGGAGTGGCGGAGACGATATGGGAGATTCTGGATCACCTTTGGAAGCAGATTCGCCCGGTAATCCTGGAAATGGACCATCCCAAGGCGACGGGGCGCAAACGGGTATACCCCAGGTGAATGGTGGACGGCATCGTCTTACGGATACGCAGCGGTTGCCAGTGGAACCGTCTGCCCAGGGAACTGGGAGATGACAGTACCATACATCGCACTTTCCAGCGCTGGATGGTGGAACGCACCTTGGCCTGGCTGTCCAAGTGCCGGGCGAGTCTGGTTCGCTGTGACAAAAAAGTGTCCAACTATATGGGCCTGATTCAAATGGCGTGCGCCCTGCACTGGTACCGCCGCCAGCACCGATTACTGTCTTGAGATAGCTTCTGAGGCCGACTGAGTCAACGGTCAGGCGGTCATCGACCAACGAGAGAACATCGGCGTCCTGCCCGGTTGGGGCCTGCGGCGGGGGCGGGGGTCAATCTGGTGAAGCGGCGAGCTTGCGGAGGTAGGCGCTATGGACGAAAGGGAACCTTGGTATGTTAGGTATGGGGGTGGGTATGTAGCGTATCTCTTTTTAGTGGTTCCGGCGCTCATCGCCGTGGTAGCGGGAATCCTGTGGAACTCTCTATATTCGAGTTTCCTTGACCGTTATTGGGTGGAATCTTCCACTTTTTGGCTAATTGGGTGGTATGTTGCTCCCATCCTTCTGGCAATCTCCGCATTCATCGTCATTTGCCTGCTCTTTTTGCTGGGAAAGAGTCCGGTTGGGCGCAGTAGTATCGGGAAAAATGTCTTGATCTGTACCGGGGTTACCGTGGTGCTTATAGCGATAGGTATGTTCATCAGCACTTGTATGATCATGGGGAGTTGAGGCTGATAGCAAGCCAGCATATTCTTGATGAAATTGTTCATCGGTGGCCAGGGACAGGGGGAAGCAGGAAAGATTGACGGAACATTTCAGGGTTTCACCGCCCCGACGGTACGAAGAAATAAGAAACTATCTCAAAACAAGACTTTCTCAAGGTCTCCCCTTTTCGCGAAATGGGGATTTCCCCCGTCCCAAGGCTGTCCGTTCAGTTTTGAGATAGTTTCTAAGCCGCCGGACCAGCCGGTCCGCTTGAACGGCTAATCATCGGTTTACCATATGTCGGCCTCCCTCCAGCTTGCAGCGACTTGTACCATACGGGAGGCCGGCGTTTTTCTATTCCTGCCAACTGCCGGCTCCCGGACCCTCACGAGCAGGCAGGAATCCTTGTCACGTGTCCCGCGTCACGATAACTGTACTATTAACATTATTATGTAAACCGGCCCCAGCCCATTTGGCATTGTGCTATCATTTGCGCGGGTTCGGCAACACGGCGGAGACCGACATTTTTGATGTTATCCAAGGCTATATCGGCTGCTTATGCCCACTACTTATGCCCACTAAAGGAGGAGTACCATGCCATTCGGAGGCAATGACTGGCTCGAATTAACCCAGGAAGAAACGCTGGAACCTGACCTGCCTATCTGCGACCCCCACCATCATTTCTGGGACTTAAGACCGGAACGTATTCCCTACCAGCGCTACCTGCTCCATGAGTTGGCCGCAGACATCAATGCCGGCCATAACGTCCGCTCCACCGTGTTTATTGAGGCGCGGGCCATGTATCGGGCCGAGGGCCCGGAGGAAGTGAGGTCGGTGGGGGAAGTAGAGTTCGTCCAGGGAATGGCAGCGGCCAGCGCAACCGGACTGTACGGCCCCGGCCGGGCGGCAGCGTCCATCATCGGACACGCCAACCTGAATCTGGGCGCGGCGGTGGAGCCGGTGCTGGAAGCCTTGCAAGCCGCCAGCCCCAATCGGTTCCGAGGCATCCGGCACTCCGTCACCTGGGATCCGCACCCGGAAATAGACAATACAGCAGCGCACAATATGCCCGGCCAACTGGCCAGCGACAACTACCGGGCCGGAGCGAGGGTCCTGGCACGGATGGGCCTGTCCCTGGAGGGCTGGCTGTATTTTCCCCAACTGCCGGAACTGGCCGACTTCGCCAAGGCGGTGCCCGACCTGACCATCATCCTGAACCACATCGGCGGCCTCCTGCGGGTTGGGCCTTATAGTGGTCGGGAGGAAGAAGTAATGGGTATCTGGAAGAGCGGCATCGCCGCCGTCGCCGCCTGCCCCAACGTGGTGGTCAAGCTGGGCGGCGTCGGAATGCCCCGAACCGGATTTGACTGGCACACCCGCGCCCGGCCTATCGGCTCGGCAGAACTGGCTGAGGCAATGGCTCCCCTGATGAATTACTGTATCGAGCAGTTCGGGCCGAGCCGCTGTATGTTTGAGAGCAACTTTCCGGTGGACAAGGTCTCTTACTCTCACCATGTCCTGTTCAACGCCTTCAAGCGGCTGTCCAGCGGCTACTCGACCGCCGAGCGGGCCGATATGTTCCACGACACCGCCACCCGGGCCTACCGTATCGAGTAAACAGGCTGGATAAAGATTATGCCAATAGGGGCAAGGGACGGGTTTGAAACCCGCCCCCTTTGCAAGGCTATCGCAGGTAGGCAAACAGCCAATACGTCGTTCTTGCGAAGGCAGGAACCTCAAGGCTTTGACGACAGGTGTTTCTGCCTTCGCAGGAACGACGAACTGTAATCTTTCGCTTTAGGGCGACAGCCCTGGCCCCCTAAAATTTAATATCCCGTGGGGAGATTAACCCAGCTTTACCAGCTATCCGGCGGCGCCAGCCTAGCCGGAAACTTTGGCCTCGGCTTGGCGGAAGCGGGGAATTACCTCTTTCCCGAACAACTCAATTGAACTCATTACCTTTTCGTGGGGAATGGTTTCCGTCTGCATAATCATCATCACCTGGTCCACGCCGATATCCTCGTACAACTGCACTGCCTCGGCGCAGCTATCCGGGTCACCGGCGATGATGACTCCCCGGTCGGCCAGGGTATTAGCGTCCAACTGGGCAATGGCAGCTCGTGCGGCGCCGGGGCCGGCGTCCAGCGAGATGCCGGACTGTTCCGCCTGCGCCTTATGCTCTTCGTCGGACTGCCGGAGCCATCGGCCAAAATCGGCCTGCAAGTGTTCCGGGACACCCCCCCAGGCTTCCAGCAGTTCCTCGTAAGCGTTAATCCGGCCGGCGATATAGGGCTTATCGGGACCGAAGAAGGTCTTCATTGAAAGTGCCGCCAACTCCCTCGCTTCGTCGTTGTCCTTCCCGCAATAGGCGTGGACGTTGTTGCCCCAAAACTCATTGACGAAAGCCCCTATCGGGTTGGCGTTCACCACCGCATCGCGATAGACCTTGACGTGCTCGGCCAACACCGAGGTAGCGTAGGAGGCCGAGGACAGCACGCCGATACCCTTTTCGGCAGCCAGGCGGAAGCTCTCCGTCTGGGTACAAGCCAGATACATCCGGGGATGGGGTTTCTGGAAGGGTTTGGGCAGCACTCGGCGCGGCGGTACATTCCAGTGTTCCCCCTCCCAGGAGAACTCCTCCGACTGCCAGATTTGAGGCAGCATGGCAATTGATTCTTCCCACAGGGAACGAGTATTGCGGGGATCAATACCTAAGCCCACCTGCTCATAGGCGTTGGAGCGGCCGGTGCCAAACTCCACCCGACCATCGGTTAACTGGTCCACCAAAGCCACCCGCTCGGCAACCCGCACCGGATGATGATAGGGCAAAATGCAGACGCCGTATCCAATACGAATCTGCTTAGTGATGCGGCTGAGGGCGCCAAAGATCGCATCCTGACTGGGAGAACCGGAGAATCCGGTCAGGAAGTGATGCTCCACAAACCAGAGGTTATCGAAGCCAACCTGGTCGGCCAACTCGCACTGATCCAGGGTTTCTTTATATAATAGATTCCAATCTATATCCGTCCCTTGAAAAGGACGCTGGGTCTCGAACAAGAGGCCAAATTTCATGTCGCTTCCTCCTCCACGTTACTTGGTTGGGTTGGAGCCATTATACCCTAGAAAGTTACCTCTTTATAACCTATAGAATCCCGGCCGAACCATCAGCGGCACAAACCATCAACGGCAAAGGTACTTGCCCTCCAAACCATCGACCGGCAGCTAAGTACGGCTGCATTTCGGTGCATCAGAGCCCATTCCAAAGAATAGTTCGATTATCAAGGGAACTCCCGCGAACGGCGAGCCGACCCTTCGACAGGCTCGGGATGAGCGCGAGTATGACCCGGCCCCCGGATAAGCTGAGGGGGAGCTGGGAAACACCTGAACCAGGACTTTCGAAAGACCTTGCCTATTCCACGCCAGTATTGACAATTCTGCCAACTTTTTAGGATAATCAGGTCGGATGTAAACTAGACCTGATCAATCCGGACGAATAATCGTCACCTCCGGGTCAAAATGGAGGATAAAACATGGCTAGCCAAGATATAGCGCTAATGGCCCATCTGATGCGCCGCGCCGGTTTCGGCGCCACCCGGGAAGAGTTGGAGGAACGCGCTGCCAGGGGCTATGAAGCAACGGTCGAGGAATTACTTAATCCGGAAACCCAGACCGGGGCAGACCGGTATGAGTTTCTGCGCTACCATCCTTCCCTATGGAAACCGATAACTTCTCCCGGCATGGGGGCCTCCGCCTGGCTCCACTCATTGTTGAACACCGACCGGGTGCTGCAGGAAAAGATGGTGCTTTTCTGGCATCAGGTTTTCGCCACCGGCGGGTCCAAGCTGGACCACTGGCATGAGATGATAGCCCAGGTGGACATGTTCCGACAGACGGGTATGGGTAGCTACAAAGACCTGTTGGTTGAGTTGGCCAGGAACCCGGCGATGATTTTCTGGCTGGACAACTGCGACAATCATGCCGATGCGGTGAATGAGAACTGGGGCCGTGAACTGCTTGAACTGTTCAGTATGGGCGTGGGCAACTATACCGAGGACGATGTGCAGGAGTGCTCTCGGGCCTTCACCGGCTGGACTATTGCCGCATCGATTCCACGCAATGCCCATGGCCGCTACGACTGGGAGTTTGAGTACCAGGAAGAGGACCATGACGACCAGGAAAAGACCTTCCTGGGACATACCGGCAACTTCAACGGCGAAGACATCATCGAAATCATCTGCCAGCAGCCTTCAACCGCTCAGTTCGTCGCCCGTCACCTTTACAACTTCTTCGTTGCCGATGAACCGCAAGTTCCGGCCTGGTCGGTAACTCCGCCCACCAACTCGGAGGCCATCGACCTGCTGGCCCGAACCTATACCGAATCGGGTTACGATATGCGGTCGGTATTGCGGACGCTGTTCTTGTCGGATTTCTTCAAAGAAGCTCAGTTCGCCAAAATCAAGAGTCCCGCCGAGGTACTGGTGGGAACCCTGCGGCTGGTCGGCGGCTACAAATTCCCGGCTCCGGGCATTGGCAATCTTTCCAAAGAAGCCGGGTACATGGGCCAGGAACTGCTGAATCCCCCCAGCGTAGAGGGTTGGCACACCGGCGCCGAATGGATTAACAGCGGCACCTTGATGAAGCGCATTAACTTCTCCGCCGAAATGGTGGGGGACACTAACAAGCCGGGCATCCAGGCGATCATTAACCGGCTGCACGCCCGTGGCGACCTGGAACCGGCAGAACTGGTGGACAGTTGCATTGATTTGTTGGGCCCGCTGGAAGTTCAGGAGGAAAACCGTCAGCAATTGGTCAACCATGCCCAGGAATCAGGTCCCCTGACCTGGACTGATGCGCGGGAAGCCGGCGAGAGAATCGGGGAAATGCTCCAGTTGGTTGTTTCCCTGAGAGAGTACCAATACGCCTAGCTTGCACCCAATCTGCCGAGAAGTATAAATACACGAAATAAGGTATAATTCAAAGGCAGCCACTCAAACGAGGAGATTGAAAATGTCCAGCAATAAGAAAGACCCGGTATTGGTCGTACTGCAACTATCCGGTGGCAATGACTATATGAACACCGTGATTCCGTACACCGACCCGCTCTATCGGGACAACCGTCCGGCAGTTGGAATTGCGGACGAAGAAATTATCCGAATCAACAACGAACTGGGCTTTCACCCCAGTATGAAGGTTATGCAAGAGTTGTATGACCAGGGCAATCTTGCGGTAATTCACGGGGTAGGGTATCCAGATTCGCCTCGCTCCCATTTCCGCTCGATGGACATCTGGCATACTTGCGAGCCGGACAAGATGGGCACCGAGGGCTGGCTGGGATTGGCCGCCCGGGAAATCGACCCCCGTAAAGAGAACGTGGTGACCACTGTAAGTATGGGGCCAAGTATGTTTCGGGCCGTGTCGGTGGCCGGCGTTCCGGTGGCGGCGGTTGATAGCCTGGACAGCTACGGTCTTCTGACCGGGATTTCCAACGAAGACCAGCGCCACAAGATCCTGAATCGGTTTACCCAAATGTACACGCCAACCATCGGTTCCGGAATGGTGATGGAATACCTGGGCGAGACCGGGCTGGAGGCGATGCAGGGCGCGGACATCTTGAAAGTAGCCCCGGACCTTTATTCCTCCAGTATCGAGTACGCCGACACTCCCATCGCTCGCAAGCTCAAGGATATTTCCCGAATTCACCTGGCCGATTTGGGAACCCGAATATTCTATTGCGACTACGGCAGCTTTGACTCTCACGCTAACCAGCTTGGGATGCACAGCAGCTTGTGGAGCGACGTATCCGCCGCCGTGGGCGATTTCTTTGCCGACCTGAAAGAACACGATGCCGCCGATAACGTTATCATGCTGATGTTCTCCGAGTTCGGTCGCCGGGTGCATGACAACGGTTCCGGTACGGACCACGGGGCGGCCGGAGCGGCTTTCGTCATTGGCGACGCGGTTCAGGGCGGGTTCTATGGAGAATATCCGTCCCGCAAAGCCGCAGACTTGCAGCAGGGCGACTTGGTGCCCAATCTGGACTTCCGCGGCCTCTATACCACCGTCCTGGAGGACTGGATGGGCCTGGACGCCCAGCCAATAGTGAAGGGACAGTTCGAGAAGCCCAGGTTCCTTTAGGGCGCTCCAAAATGTAATTCAACCGGGCCGGCATCTTAACCAGGATTGCTGGCCCTTGGTCTTTGAAGTTGTGGCCCGGAATCAAGGTTCCCGACCAGGGCAAAAGTGTTACGACTCGAACCGGCGCAAAATGCCATACTGATTTTGAGGCGACAAAGGAGACAATAATGGTTACGCAAGTGGTAGCCGGCAGAGCCTACGAATTCAGCCATGCAATGGGCCGCGGGGCAGCCTCTGGCATGGGTTTCAACTCACCCAATGCTTTGGCCCTCAGTTCGGACAATATGGTTTACGTACTAAATCGGGGGGGCGAAGCCGTAACCGCTGTAGCCTGGAACCGCACTGCACGGGGCAGCCGGGTGGGCAAATTCGACCTGGGGCGCCAGGCCGGTGAGGAAGAGTTCCTCATGGAGTTCGGCCGCAGCGGCAATGGTCCCGGCGAGTTCGTTTGGGCCGCCGGGTTAGCCCTGGACTCCCAGGACAATGCTTATGTCACCGACGAATGGTTGAACCGGGTTCAAGTATTTGACCGCGCCGGAAACCTGTTGAAGGAGTGGGGCGCCGTAGGGTCCGACGAAGGTGAATTCGATGGCCCCTCCGGGATTGTTTGTGACCGGGAGGGCAACCTTTATATCGTGGACAGCCGGAACCACCGGGTGCAGAACTTCACCGCAGACGGCCAATTCCTGGCCAAGTTCGGCGGCCCTGGAACCGGCGATGGACAGTTCAATTCACCCTGGGGAATTACCCTGGACCACGAAGGTTTCCTGTATGTAGTGGACCACAAAAATCACCGGGTCCAGAAATTCACCGCCAACGGAGAATATCTGGCCCAATTTGGCAGCTTCGGCAGTGGACGGGGCCAATTGAATCATCCTACGGACGTGACCGTTGACCCGGACGGCGACGTTTACATTTGCGACTGGGTAAACAACCGGGTGCAAGCCTTTGACGCTTCGGGAAAGTTCTTTACCAGCTTTATCGGCGATGCCCGGCAGCTGACCAAATGGTCGCAGCTGGTAGTGCAAACCAACCCGGAGGCAGTAAAGCGGCGCCGCGAGGTCAAAAACTTTCAAATGGAATGGAGGCTGGCGATGCCCCTGGGAATAGCCTTCGACGCTGAAAACAACCGGCTGCTGATCCTCGACACCCAGCGCAGCCGAATCCAGATCTACAACAAGCTTAACGGATACTCTACTCCCGCCAAGAACTTGTAGCCGAAGAAGACCGCCAGGACCTGGCTCCCTGACAACATATACCCGGATTATGGAACCAAAAGAGAGGGCCGGATTAACCGACCCTCTCCTTTTTCGGCCCCTTATATATACCCAGGCAGCGCCGGCTAATCGTCGGTTCCCGCCGGTACTCCGCTCCTTTGGGCACTGAGCGCGTCGTACCGCTCGGCGGCGTGTTCCGCTACGGTGACCAAATCCTCCGGCAGCATATAACCCTGCTCAACCAATGCCTCGGCGGCGCTCTGGACCTGCATCAAGTAGTCTTCCCGGGAAGCGTAGCGTTCCTCAATTGAAGCGCGAGGATCGCCGGTTGCCTCTCGGTCTGCCCGAGTAGCCGGGAATGGAATGTTGGAACCTATTTGCGGCATAATTTGTCCGGGGCCGCCGCTTTCCGGGCGGCGCAGGTTCCAACCGGTGTTGGTAGCAACCGGGACGGTCACATCCGGCAGTCGAATACCCGTCACTTCGTTACCGTCCTCGTCCACCGCCGGGACGAAATTGGGGTAGGGTTCTCCCACCACCGGCGGCAGCTTACTTATCTGGCCGATGGGGGCCTCCGGGCCAAAGTCCACCCGGTAAACGCACTTAAGATGCTCCGGAAAGTTGACGCCGGGGATGGCTCGGAAAGTAGCCTCCAACCCCGAGGCAGGCACTGCCGTGCCATCGGCCAACCGGGGATGGCAACTGGACGGCGGAGCCACTCCGTCAGTAACCCAGCGGTCCAGGTTGACCAGGGCGGCCCGAAGCAAGGGCCGGTAGTCCACCGAATTGTCCATCTGCTGCGGTCGGGGACCGTCCCGCACATCCACGTCGTACAGTGTCAGCCGGCCCGGGCCGTGCTGGGTGCCGGCATAGTGGTAGATACGGACCGAGTCGGAGGGCGGCAAGTCCTCGGAACCGTCCATGGTAGTGTGAATCAGGGAAGCATGACCGCTCCAGTACTCCGCGGAGGTGTTGGTCAGAAGGACTTTGGGCGTTTTGCCTGCAGCCTCCAGCCGGGCCAACAGGCCGTCAGTGCGGCCGGTGTCCGGGTCGGTCATGGGGGTGTCGTGGAAGGGGAAAATGCGCGCGGCGCTGGCCCGGGGCGGCGTAGAGGGCTGGCCGAAGCGCTGGTTCATCTCACCGCGCCCGCTGCCGGCGACCAAGGGAAGCAACCCCTCAAACACCGGGCGGTCTGCCTCATCCTGAGTCAGTCCCAGGTAAAGGAAGCGGCGCAGAAAGCCTCCGCTCTGGGAGCGTCCGAAGGTAAAGGCATACTGTATGTCACCGGCGCAGGGATTTCCGTCCGCCGCCGCTCCGTATCGCAAGAAGGACACCAAGTCCCGGGGCGCCAGCAATCCCATTCCCACTACTGCGTTTCCGGTGGTCGTGTAGTTAACCTCGTAAACCTTGCCCGGCTGGAAGCCGGCAGGCAGGTAAACATGGCGGCTGTCAGATACTACTTCTTCGCCGTCCAGACGGGCGAAGGACCATTGGTCGCGGGGAATTGCCTCGGGCGGGCCGTCCTGGTGTTCCCGCACCACCAGCGTCGCCCCCCGGTCGTTGATGTCACTAACCGGGTGGGGCCGGTGCTGGCGGTCGGACAGGAGGTGAGTAAAGATAACCGAATGAGGCTGGAAAGCGACCGAAATCTTGCCGGAAATCGGTTTGCCGTCCGAGTCCAGGGCTTCCGGAACATCGACGCTGACCAGGCCGGGCGTTCCGGGCGGCACGTCGTATTGCCAACCGCACCAAACTACGGTGTAGCCTTGGCGCATCAGGAAGCCATTGCCCGGCCCCAACCGCTGCCCGGCGCTGTTGAGGTTGGTCAATATGGTGGGGTTGCCCCGGTTCACCACGTCAAAAACGATGCGGTGGCTGCCCCTCGACGGGTCTTCGGGCTGCAGGATGCAGAAGTTGGCGACGCAGTGCGCCCGGCCGGCGGCATCCCGGGGAGCCAGCTTCAAGTCGGTTATGACCTCGTTGGCCGGGTGGTCGGGGTCAACTGCCAGGTGAACCAGGCCGTCTATCTGCAGATAGGCGCCGGTCTCGCCGAAATTCGCCCCGTCGGCAAAGGGCCGAATGGATTGAATCTCCAGTCGGGAAACTGCCATCGCTAACCTCCCAAATTTAATTAGGAATTACGAATGGGTGTAACGGTGTATGAAAGCCAAGTCTCTCATAACTCTCAACCCTCAATTCGTAATTGACAATTCGTAATTTAATCTTCCAGGTGTATCGTTACCGTGACGCGGGGGATGTCGCCGACCACTGCGGTAGTGTGGCCGTCGCCGGTAGTATCCTCGGCCAGGTTGACGTCACCGGGGCCGAGGCGGTACTTGGTTCCGTCTTTCAAGCCAATTTCACCCTCGCCGGCCAGGGTAATTACGTACTGACGGCGGGGAGCCTGGTGCCAGTCGCTGAACCGGCCCACCGCAGCGGCCCGGAAAGCCACGCCCTTCGCGCTGTGCAGGTCGGTAAAGTCGGGGCGGGACTCCCAGTCCAGTTCTTCAATATGGGTATGGCCGTCGTCGCCGGTATAAAGTCGGATGAATTTCATTGGTAAACCTCCGCATATTTCTTTCTGGTTCTTAATTTGGATCGGGGTACCATCACTGATTAACCATTTCTTCGAGAATAAGTACGCTGGCCTGGCATACCTGCCCGGCTATTGGGACCGGGCCAGGTAGGTGTCGGTGGCCCGCTGCAGCCCGGCGCGCCGGTTGCCTTGCAGCGCCTCCCGCATGGCGGAGAAGCGACTGTTGGACTCCATAATTCCGGACAAACTGCCCTGGAAACGGGGCATAACGTAGCGAGCGAACAGTTCATAGCTGTGGAACAGGTTCTCCCGGGTCGTCCAGTCCTCGGCCCGCGCCAGCAGGCCGCCAAAGCCGCCGCTGGATTCCTGCAGCCGTTCAATGGCGGCAATGGCGTCGTCGGGGGTGCCGACAATCCACTGACCGTTATCCACCATATAGTCCACTATCTCGTTGGCCGGCACCGGCGGTGTGGGATGGCCGTTGGTGGCGCCGGTGTATTCGGTAACCACCCGGCCGGCCCCCAGGCGAATCTGCTCAAAAGCCTCTTCCCGGCTTTCCGCCAAGTGCACCGGCACCGACAGCCGCCATTCGCTGCGGTTGACGGTCTGGCCGTGTTCCTCTGCCGAGGCCTCGGCAATGGCCCATTGGTCCTTGAGGGTCGTCTGGCGAACCATGGAGCGGGGGACACTTAGGGATAGGACGGCGGCCCCGTGCTTGCCGGCCAGGACAACGCCGGCCGGGGACTGTACCGAAGCTACGGCTACCGGCAGGTAGGGTTTCTGAAAAGGCCGTAGTTGCAGCGAAGCCTCCCGTAGTTGGAACCAGTCGGTCTCGCAGGTTACCGGTTCCTCGCCCTCGAACAATTTAATAATGACGCCGAGGGACTCATCCATCATCTCTCGCTGCCGTTCCGGGTCGATGCAAAACATATAGGCGTCAGAGGCCAGAGAGCCGGGGCCAACACCCAACATCACCCGACCGCGAGTCAGATGGTCCAGCAAAACCATGCGGTTGGCGACCATATAGGGATTATGGTAGGGGAGGCTGACCACCCCGGTGCCCAGCCGAATGCGACCGGTTCGGCCGGCGGCAGCGGCGATAAAAACTTCCGGGGAGGCGATGGTCTCCCAACCGCCGCTGTGGTGCTCGCCGACCCAGGCTTCGTCATAGCCCAGGGCATCCAGCCACTCCAGCATTTCCAGGTCTCGTTCCAGGGCCAGCGTTGGATTCTCGCCTACCCTGTGGAAGGGAGCCATGAAAACCCCGAAGGCCATGTTGTCGGTAAGCTCCGTCATTGCCGAATCCTCCCACTCCAGGTTGAAGCCAGTCTAACACCAAACCGGGGGTATTCCAATCTCGGAGGGGTCGTCTCCAAAGGGCTGAAGTAGGGAGGATATGGCGAGGATATAAGGTAAGGAACGCTTCTGACGGCGTTTCTGCCGGCTTTCGGGCGCCTGGCTGAAAAAAGCGGCGCCAAACTTGATAGCCCAGGGGAAAAGTGCTATTATGCCATCAGCTATGTTTCCCTCAAATACTGTTGAGGAGGATTACCGATGGCGAATCATGATATTGCCTTGATGGCCCACCTGATGCGGCGCGCCGGTTTTGGAGCGCAATATGAGGAGTTGGAAGAACGGGCCGCCAATGGATACGAGGCAACGGTAGAAGAACTGCTGCATCCCGAAGACCATTCGAACGGGATGGACTTGGATCTGGCAGAACGGAGCTTCATCGAATGGAACCACTTCATCCGCTGTGTGCCCGAATACGTCGCCTGGCGAATGATTAACTCCAGGAACCAGTTGGAAGAGAAAATGGTGCTCTTCTGGCACGGTATTTTGTGCACCGCCGACAGTAAGACCCAGAGCTACGTTACCTCCAACGCCGAGTTGGAGATGCTACGACGCAACGGGATGGGGAACTTCCGAGGCCTGCTGTTGGAGATTTCCCGGGATCCGGCTATGGTCTATTTCCTGGACAACTGCCTGAGCCACAAGGACGCCATCAACGAGAACTACGGACGGGAGTTGCTGGAGTTGTTCTCCATGGGCGTGGGCATGGACGGGAAGTTTAACTACACCGAAGATGACGTGAAAGAGTGCGCTCGGGCCTTTACCGGCTGGACTATTGCCAACGGCATCCCGGGCCAGCCCTATGGTCGCTACACCGCCCAGTTCGTCTATAACCCGGAAGACCACGACGAAGACGAAAAGACCTTCCTGGGCCAGACCGGCAACTTTAATGGCGAGGATGTTATTGACATCATTTGTCAGCAGCCGGCCACAGCCAGGTTTATCTCCCGCCACCTGTACAACTTCTTCGTAGCCGATGAGGCCCAGGTGCCCTCCTGGATGGACACTCCGCCCAGGGACATGGACACCATCAAAATGCTGGAGGATGAGTATTTCAGTTCCGGCTATGACGTCCGTTCCATGCTGCGGGTCCTGTTCAACTCCGATGCTTTCAAAAACGCCCGCTTCTCCCGGATCAAAGGGCCGATAGAGACGATTGTCGGTACCCTGCGTCTTGTGGGCGACTGGTCGGCTCCCAAGCCCGGCTTCGAGACTATCTTCGACGAGATGAAGCACATGGGCCAGGAGATTTTGAACCCGCCCAGCGTGGAAGGCTGGCATACCGGGAAGGAGTGGATTGACGGCGGCACCCTGGTGCGCCGGATCAATTTCATCGCCGACTACGTGGGCGACCTGACCCAACCCGGCATCCAGGACATTGTCCAGAAATTGGCGGCGGAAGGCCCGTCCATTTCGCCGGAGGGCCTGGTTGACGGCTGCCTGAAGCTGTTGGGCCACTACGAGCTTGAAGCCGAGACCCACAAGATGTTAATTGGTTATGCCGAAAAGAGCGGCCAACTGGCCACCGATAGCCTGGAATTCCCAGGGCAGGTCAGCCAGATTCTTCAGATGATCGTCGCTACCAAGGAATATCTTTACGCCTAACCGGACCTTTCGGTTGGCTATGGCCAGATGAGTACAGACCCTAAATCGAATTCCAGTAAGGAGAAAAAGATGACCTCCAACAAGAAAGACCCGGTCTTGGTGATACTTCAGATGACCGGCGCCTACGATGCGCTCAACACCTTTATCCCCTACAGCGACCCGCACTATCCGGACTATCGCCCGGTGTTGCAGTTGTCTCCTGAAGACGTGCTGGCCGTTGACGACAAGGTAGGGTTCCACCCGGCAATGGCTCCGCTGAAGGAACTGTATGATGAGGGCAAGGTTGCCGTCATGCAGGGCATCGGCTATCCCAATCCTATTCGCTCCCACTTCCGGTCCCTGGACATCTGGCACACTGCCGAGCCGGACAAGATGGTCACCGACGGCTGGCTGGGCAAGGCCATCCGCGACCTGGACCCCAACAAGGAGAACATTCTGACCGCGGTGAACTTTGGCCGCGGCCTGCCCCGTGCCCTGGCAGCCCCGGGCGTGTCGGTAGCTTCGGTGGGCGACTTGGCCAGCTATGGGGTGCTGACCGGCATTGACGGTGAAGAACAGCGGATGGACGCCCTGGATATCTTCGGCCGGATGTACTCACCCTTGATTGGCTCCGGCGCGGTAAATGACTACCTGTCCCAGACCGGTCTGGACGCGCTGAAGGGCGCCGACATCTTGAGAACTGCTCCCCAGATTTACTCTTCCAGCGTAGAGTACGGCGGCAGCCCCTTCGCCCAGTGGCTGAAGAACATCGCCCAGGTGCATTTGGCGGACTTCGGCACCAGGGTACTCTACACCGGCGTCAACCCCGGCACCTTCGACACCCACGCCAACCAGAACATTACCTTCCCCCGGCTGTGGGGCGACGTAACCAACGCTATAAGCGACTTCTACCAGGACCTCAAAGAGCAAAACGCCAACGAAGAAGTGGTAATGCTGCTATTCACCGAGTTCGGTCGGCGGGTAAAGGAAAATGGCTCCGGCACTGACCACGGGTCGGGCGGCGTGGCCTTTGTAATCGGCGACGCGGTGAAGGGCGGCCTGTACGGCGAGTACCCGTCCCTGAAGCCGGAAAACCTGGACGAGGGTGACCTGAGGTGGAACAGCGACTTCCGGAGCACCTATGCCACCTTGCTGGAAAAGTGGATGGGCCTCGACGCCAATCCCATTCTGGGGGGAACCTACGAGCAGTTGGACTTCATCAAGTAAAGCACGCGGGCTAGACAAGGGCCGGCGACGGATTCGTTGCCGGCCTTTGGTTCAGCCCGCGAAGCGACGCCTTTAGTGAGGAAATATGGTTACTGAGATTGCGCCGATCACGTTCCAATACAGCCATACTATTGGACGGCAGGAGAACCGGGGAGGTTCCGGCTTCTTCTACCCCGTGGCTATTGCCAAGGGCAAAGGAAACCAACTATCCGTGCTGAGCCGCGGCTCAGAAACTCCGGCCTTCTTCCCTTGCAAGCGAGTAACGGTCTTTACGGTGGATGAGGAATTCGTCCGCGAGTTCGGCCAGAAAATTCCCCCGGAAGAGGCGAATGAGTCCGCACCCGCCGGGACTTTTATGTGGCCGACGGCGGTGGCGCTGGACGGCGAAGGCAACACTTACGTAGCTGACGAGTGGCTTCAGAGAATTACCGTCTTCGACAAGGACGGGCAGTGTGTGGACAAGTGGGGACAGGTCGGCGACGGCGACGGGGAATTTAACCGTCCATCGGGTTTGGCCTTTGACGCGGAGGATAACCTCTATTTGGTGGACAGCGCCAACCACCGGGTGCAGATATTCACCAAGGACGGCAAGTTCCTGTCAAAGTTTGGCAGCGAGGGCAGCGGCGACGGCGAATTCAGCTATCCCTGGGGCATCGAGATCGACCAATACGGGGATGTGTACGTGGCCGACTGGCGCAACGACCGCATCCAGAAGTTCAATGCCGACGGCAAGTTCTTAATGAAATTCGGGACCTTCGGCCAGGGAGACGGGGAGTTCAACCGACCCACCAGTGTGGCGGTTGACAAGGACGGCATCATCTACGTCTCCGACTTCAAGAATGACCGCCTTCAGGTGTTCGAGGCTGACGGCGCTTTCGTAACCAAGCTGACCGGCGAGGCGACCTTGTCCAAATGGGGCCGGGAGCGGGTAGAACTGGACCCAACCATAGTGCGGGGTCGGGACATGGCCCAGAACCTGCGCGAGCGAGAGAAGCAGTTCCATGGGCCCATAGCGGTTGAAGTCGATGACGAGGGCCGGGTCTTTGTAGTGGAGTGCTCGCGGCAGCGCCTTCAGGTCTTTCGCAAGCAGCGGGCTGTGTTCCGTGGCGGCCCCCTGTAAACCGTCCTGGATCAATCCGGAAACCGATGACAACCTATGGGGCCCCCGCATAATGCGGGGGCCTCGTTTGTGTGCCGGCCAGGCCTGGAGAAGCTGTCGTCCCAAAACCAGGCACGATCCCTAAGTCCTAAGTCAAGCGAACGGCGGCGGCTTGATGCGAGCCGCCGCCGTTCCTTAATCGGGTAAGGTTGGCAGCCAGGTCCTTTCGCAGGATACGGCTGCCTATGCTGCCTAATTAGTTGCCAAGACCTCTTCAACTGGGCCTTTCATCGGGTTCTCCCCACCGAAAACCGTCCCGGTAATCCCGTTGTCAAACTTCGCCGTCGCCAGGTCATACACCGTCTGCGGGAAGGGGATGTAACCTACCTCCGCCGCCAGCTTCTGGCCTTCCTCACTCAGGTAGTACCGGATAAACTCCGCTATGTGGGGTTCGTTGGCTGCATCCTTACGTACGTAGATGAACAACGGCCGAGACAAGGGAGCGTACGTCCCCTGGTTGATTGTCGCGTCCGTCGGCGCCACGCATCCGTCGCCGCCATCTATTTCCACTGCCCTTAGCTTGCCCGCGTTCTCTACGTAGTAGGCATACCCCAGGTACCCTACGCCGTTCTTCTCGCCGGATACTCCCTGGATTATCAGGTTGTCGTCTTCGCTGGCCGTGAAGTCCCCGCGGGACGCTCCCGATTCTCCGCTTACCGTGTCCGTAAAGTAGTCAAAGGTTCCAGAGTCCACCCCGGGGGCGTACATGTCCATTTCCTCGTCAGGCCATCCGTCTCGCACCTGGCTCCACTTGGTTACCGTCTCCTCGGCTTCCGGTCCCCACATTTTGTCCAGTTCTTCGATCGTCATGCACCGGGCGAAGTCATTGTCCTGGTTCACAATTACCGTCAAACCGTCTATCGCCACCGGTATCTCAATGTACTCCACTCCGCCTTCCTGGCATAAGCTCACTTCACTCGCCTTGATCGGCCGCGAGGCGTCTGAAACTTGGGTCTCGCCGTTGCAGAATTTCTTGAACCCTCCGCCGGTGCCCGAAACCCCTACCGTCACCCGCACCTGCTTGTTGGTCAGGTTCCCAAACTCCTCAGCCACCGCTTCCGTTATCGGAAATATCGTGCTCGACCCATCCACGTTTATGTCGCCGGCCAGATCCATGGTTCCCGCCGAGGAGGCGCCCGATTGAACCACCGGAGCCGCCTCGCCACAGCCTGTCAGAGTCAGAGAGAGGATGATTGCCCCTAAAACGGAAGGGGCAATCCAAATCTTTGGTTTGAGATACCGGGACATTCTTGAAAGCATTTTTCCTCCTGAAACTATTTGAGGCATCATGAATACCGGCTTATATCAAAGCCCGGGCGCTGAAATCCAACTGTTAACTGCTCAAATCCCGCAACGCTCAGAAGTGAGGTCCCAGTCGGTTTGAACCTATCCCCCAGTCCCCGGGCTGACAGTTTCCACCGCACCGCCTATCCGTAAACAAGCCTATACGACGGGTATCAAGAAGCAATTAGATTATGGTTAACCCTCCTTTAACGTCAGGTTAAGCATCAGTTAAATCCCAACTCGGCGGCATAACATTCAACCGAAATGGGCAACACCGGCAGGCCTCCACCTTCCGAACTCAATGTCCATAATTTTGCGCCGCGTGGCAGCTAAGGACAACCCTATACTCTTCCCCGCCCCGGCAGATTCAATGCGCCGGCAATTAAGCCACCGGCATAAACCGAGTCTTAACCCGATGTTGAACTTTCATTAACTCTTTAATAACGCAATATTGAAGCGGCGTCACTATCCTCAATCTTCGCCGGACGTCTGACCCAGGGTTCTGGTTTAGAGTAACTAGCCGTCCCTTCAACAGGGATCGTTCTCCCTTCCGGGGCTGCCCTTGTCTCCACCGGGCAGCGTTGAACTGGCGGCGCACCAGTTGGCCGACAGCTCGTTAGCCGCCGGATCCAGAGCGTCGGAACTCAACGCTGCGGAAGAACCTGCGAATACCCGGTCGGGGCCATATGCAACCGCATCCACCAGGGATCCAGACCGGTCAAGCAACTCGATCTCGTCCGCCGAGTTGGCCAGGTTGAAGCCGGTGTAACCATAACCAATAGTTACGCCTCCATTGCGGTCCGGGTCGGTGTTTCGACCCAGAACCAGGTAACCGCCGGGCAATACCGATAACGGCTCCCCGTTTTCAATCACATGGCGGTCGTCGCCCCGATCCCTTATCGTCCAGCCATTCAGGTCAACTTCCCGATCCAAAGCCGGATTATAGACCTCGAACCACTCACCTTCGGAGTCCATCACCGCCGTGGGATTAGGCATAATTTCAGTAATAATCAGATATCCGGAGCCGGATTGATTTGCTAACGGCGAACCGGTCAGCGGCGGTTGAGCGCCAACCGAAACGTTGGGCGGCGCGCTGCCGTCGGAAAAAACTACCGAAAAGGGACACCCTGCCAGCATACCTTCCAGAGCCGCCCACTCCGCGGCGGTAGCCGTTAGTTCCCATTCGTCTTTTGCCCTAATCCAGTCCTGGGCGTACTGGCAGTGGTAGCTCCGGTCGGGGGGCTGCCAGCCTTCCGGCCCCTTATCGCCCTTCGCCCGGTTGGCCGACGCGGACACCGCTGCCAGGTGATTGGCATCGCTAAGGCTGTTGGCGAACCGCTCTTTCCGGTCGGCGTTCCACGTCCAGCCGCCGGAGCGGTGGGCATTGGCCAGGGGAACCAGATGGTCAACGTCCAGGCTCCCGGCGTCGGTAAAGGTATCTCCGGTAAAGGGGTCAAGCCATTGACCGCCGGCGACCCTGCATTCCCGGCTACCGGACGGTGCGGCAGCGAATGAAACCGGAATCAAGGATTCGTCAATCAAAAGCTCGGCTCGGGTATTCTGGCAATCTCGGTCTGCATCTACCCAGTGCTTCCAGTCTTGCCGAACGTAGTCGGGCAGATTCCCGGGAACGGGAGCGATCCTTAGTCGGGGCACCAGGACAGAGCCTTCGGGGGGCCTTGGATCCGGAGTCAGCAACGGCGTAGCGACGGCAGTAGCGACGGCAGTTCCGCCGGAATCCGCAGCGGGCAAAACCGTGCTTGCTCCGGAACCACCGGGCAAAGACGGTCTGAATTGCACGGACGGGGCGTTACCGCAAGCTACCGCGGCCAGAACTATCGCCGTTGCCAATATTGCCGCCGCTATAACCCGGATTAAGCCGCGGCCAGGGTACTGACAGGGTGGTTCCTCTTTAGTCACTGATGTTACGCAGCCTTAAGGAGTTGGAGTTCATCGAAAGCGTGGCGAATGGCCTTGAGATAGAGCCTGGCTCTCAAGGCAAAGTGGTTCATTCCATGCTTCAGCCGGAGTCCTTCCAAGCGAAAAGCCGCATAAATGGACATGAAACAGTGGTTGCTCTGAGTGCGTTCCGTCTTGGTCGGCGACTTGGCCAGGGCGGCATTGGATTTGAGCGTCTTATGAAAGGTCTCCACTTTCCACCGTTTCTGGTAGATCGCGCAGACGGTTGGGCCAGCGCAGTCCAGATCGCTTGAAGCCAGATACAATGTCCCGGTGCTGCCGTCCTTGTTTGTAAAGACTTGGCGAACGAGCCGGACCGGAAAATCCAGCCCCCTCAGCCAGCACTGCACCGCTTGGTGTTCCGGCAAGTCCAGCGAATCTATACGGGAGAAATGGCCCTGAAGTTTCTCTGCATCGCTCAAGCCAACCGTCCGGTTCGACTTGAGTGCAACAATGAAATGCCGGTCCAGTTCTTGGCGGATACAGTCCAGGTTCTCCTTGGCGGAAAACCAACTGTCCGCCAGCACGTAGCGGTATTGCAATTGATTGCGCTGGCAGACGCGCAGCATCCGGCGCATGAGTTCGTTCTTGGTGACTGCACTCTTGCGCTTGAGCCGGCCGGTCTTCGCATCGCGGTACACCAGCGGTTTTCGGGTCAGTTCGTAGGCCACGGGAACCGCTGCGCCCCCGGCGTGGTACACGCAGTTGAGGATGTTGATTCCCTTGACCGAACGGTTCCGGCTATGGTCGAAATGCCAGCTAATCAGTTCGTTCTCGTCCGTATGGGGCTTTTCCTCGATGGTGTCATCAAAGATCAGCACCCCATCCGGCTGTTCCATGGCCCGCACCATTGGCTTGACCTGTTGCCACAGGGTTTTGGAGTCATAGTCTGCCTTCGATAGAAAGCGCGTTACCTGGTCATGGCTGACCGCCCCTTCCAGCGTGGCGGACAACCCGGTGGCTGTAGTCGCGCCAAAGGAACTCAACAGATAATCGGTGTACAGTTCCAACATCTCTTTATCCATGACCCTAATCTATCATTTTCCTCAACTTGTGCGTAACATCAGTTAACTTACATAAAGCGCTTTCAGACTTACAGCCAAGGTTAAAGGCCACTAAAGCTGCCGCTGCCAGGAGAATGCCGCTTGTAAAGATTTCCCAGGCAATGAAAACGGTATCCATTATTGTTTCTAACAGAAGGACTAGGGCCAGGAAGCCCAGCCCAATAAACAGCCCGGCGAAAATTGTCCTTCCCGGTCTTTTCAACCTGATTCTCCAGGGGGGTATAAAACCCGCCGGGCCTACCCCTGTCCGGTCTTATTCTGGTCCGGTATTGCCCGCAAGAGTAGTGGGTCCGTCCAACTTCTGCTACGGCCCCAAATCTTGAGCTAGGCATAACTAATTGCCCCTTACCACCTTCTGATGCAGATTCTAGCAACTCGTAGAAAATCCGGCCACTGCCGTGGTGGTGGCTAGTTTCTCCGAGACAGGCTTGTGATGATGCGTTGGCTGATTGCCTGGTTGCTTACTCCAGGCTCTGCTTCCAAATACAGGTCTGCTTCGCAGACATCAACGTGAAGGGCGATGCCAACATATCGGTGGTCAGGCACCAAGGCGGTTTCCCGTATGACTACGAAGCCCCTTTTCCCGCATAACTCATCGGAAGAGTACCTCTCCTTGAAATATGTGCCGACTAAATTGACGCCCATGTCATTCAAGCTGCTAATATCATATCGGCGGGCTCCCATGATTGTGTTGTACTGCGCCCACAGCGCGGGAGTTGATGAATGTTCTTTAGCAAAAAACGTTACGTGACCACCTTGCCAGATGCCTGGCACTGATATGGTGTATTCCGGGTCAGCATATTTTACTTCCCGCAGCACCCACGGAACCCGCGTCGGCCGCGGTGTGGGTATTGCTGTGGGACGGGGAGTTGGGGTGGGTGTCGGCCAGGGTGTGGGTGTTGCAGTGGGTTGGGGCGTGGGCGTTGCAGTGAGTTCAGGCGTGGGTGTGGGTGTACGGAGACCCGGCGTCGGCGTAGCCGTAGGGGTAGGCATGACTGTGAGTTCAGGCGTCGGCGTGGGTGTGGGTTTAGGTGCTAGTGTGGCGGTTGGAATTGGCGTAGGCGTGGGCGTAGAAAGTTCCTCAGTCGAAGTAAGAGTCGGCTTCGGCGTGGGCGCTGGTTCCGGACCATTCGATAGGCCGGGGCCTAACCTACTCATGATCAAAATAGCAATCAGGACCACGGCCAACAGGCCGCCACCAGCCCCGATACCGATAACAGCCCTCCGGCGGCGCCGCAGGAAATTAGAAGATGGTAACTGGGAAGGAAATATCCTCGCCCCGCAATAGGCGCAGAATATAACCGAGTCCGGTATGACGTTCTGGCAGTCGGGGCAGTTCATAGCGCGATGTGGCCCCTCAGATTAACACCGTGCCACACCGGGTACAATATATGGCGTTGGCCGACAATCGAGCGCGGCAGTTGGGGCAGGGCTTCCCGGGGCCAGCAGACTCCTCGGGAATTGGTCTCCCGGAAGGCGCAGCTGAGGCCGGAGGTGGCGCCGGCTTCCGTCCGGCAGCCGGTTGGTTCTGTTGACGCCCGCACCGGGGGCAGAAGCGAGCGTTGGAAGGGATCTGGGAGCGACAAGAGCAGGTTCGGGTAGTCGTCAGCAGAGCTTCCGTGCAGTTATCATTGACACAGTAGATAAGCCCCACATCGTTATTCCGGCCACATTGGGGACACTTTACCAGGATGTTGGGCGGCAGAACTGGCTGGACCCTGGGCGGCCCCTCCCGGTTCTGAAGCAGTCCCCGGAATCCACTGGGATTTGCCGGGGTGGTTGGCGCGGTTGACGCAACCTGGCTGGGCCTGGGCGTCGTGTCTCCGCGCAGCATATTTTCCAGGTCCGGCACCTGCTTCACGGGCAGGGCACAGTACCGCTCCAGTTGGGCGGCCAAGTTTCTAACCCGGGCATCCGGGCTTTGCTTCAACGTCCGTAAACACTCGGAATCTTCCGGGTTGGCGTAATCCCGTTGGGTAAGCAGCAGGTTGTCATCGTTATTGAACGGGCCCCACAATTCGGGGTCGGCGCTCAACGCCAACAGGCTGAGATAGACTACCAGGGCGGGGAAGTTGTCTATCTGCGCGTCGTAGTGTTTCGGCGTCCTTTGGGGATGCTGGTAGTTCTTGTGACCGAATTCCGGGCTGTCTTCTCCGTGAAAGCTGGGCAAAAATATCCCGTCATAATCCACCAGGCGGAGGCGGCCGTCTTGAACCATGACGTTGCCGTGTTGCAAGTCATTGTGGGCAATGCCTAAGCCCCGCAAGCTGCCTATGACCCCGCGCCAGCGGGCGGCAAGCTGTACAAGATTCCCCGGATTCCCGAGATTATGTTCGACAAATCGATTCAGCGGCTCCCCTTCCGCCCATTCCATTTTGACGATGGGATACCACTGGCCTTTGACTCGGATTCCCTCCTCCAGGTATTGGAATCCGACAAAGGATTCGGGCAGGACGGCGGTCAGAAAGTTATCTAAATGGCCGTAACGGGCTTGCTGGTCTTTTACCTCCCGGGTAAAACACCGGACAGCAACGTCTCGGCTCCCGGCGGTAACTTTATAGACGCAAGCGAACTGGCCAGTGTAAACCACCGGCATATTGGCGCGTCCACCGCTAGGGTACAGGGCTATCTGTCCTTCGGCTAGTTCCCGGTTTCCGGTGAAACAAACCTGGGGGTTTTGTATGGCGTCGCTGAACTCCGTAGTTGTCGGCCAGGGCATAGATTTTCCCTACCTCTTTAGCCTATCCGACCTGGACGATTATCAGGGTAGTATCGTCGTTTCGCATTAAACGTTCCTGACGCTGCCCCTGAACCCAATCATCCCATTCGGCTGCATTCAGCGCGAGGAGAGTTTGCCAGGGCTTTCCCACGGCGGCGCATTGCCCTAACAGCCAGCAGGCCAGGGCGTCGGAGGCCAGGATGAATATGTCTCCAGCCTTGCAGGTTCCTCCGTTCTGCTGCACCGACTCCCAGACCAGGCGATTATTGGCGGGGTTGCTGCAAAGCAAGGCGGGAGTGTTATTGAATTGGGTGGTATCATCCATAGGGAAAGACAATATCAACTCGTCCTGGCGAATCAGAAAGAGACAACTATCCCCCACGGCAAACGCATTCCAACTCATGCTGCGGGGATGGCCCGGCGTTCGGGAGAATGTCAGCCCCAGCAGGGTTGCCAATGCCCCGGCTCGGGTCTTGGCTTCCCCGTGCCAGGGGATGCGCTCCCAGGGTATGGCCCGGTTCCACTTTTCTTGACATGGCACCAGCCATTGGTCCAGGGAGTCCGGGGCAAGGTCGGAAAGGTTCAGAGGGCGGTCAACAAAGTCTTTGGTCAGGATTTTCGCCCAGTCCCTGGCGAAGGCTGACTCGCTGGCCCCGTCGGCAAGGCCAATGCGGGCCTTATCCTTCCCGCTGTGACCTAGACGTAAGGGGTAAACGACCCAACAGTCGTCTTCACACTCATCCGGCCGGTTGCCCGATTTGGGGCTTTGTAGCTTTTGAGGAGGCAGCAAGTCCATTGGTTAATCTCTAGTGCAAATCCACGCTGGCCGCGCCTCGGGTGCCAATGTCCAAGAATTGAACCAAGGCTTCCAGGTTGGCGTTAAAGACAAAGCCGCGAGAATTTTCGGTAACGGGTATATCCAGGGTGGCGGCCAGGTTGCGGCTTAATTCCGGCAAGACGGAAGACATACGAAACAATTTTGCGGCATATTCATCGGGCAAGCCGCTTTCCTCGGTCGGAAACTGAACCGGCGTTGTCCCCACGTCGGAAAGGTGGGCATTAAATACCAAGGCATTTCCATCCGCGGTTTCCAATTCCATCATCCTCAAGGCAAAGTTTTCCGGGTCGCCGTCGGTGGCCACTCCATCGGTAATGTTTATCACAATCGGCGGATAGGAAGTCGAGTGATTGGAGACCCACTCTTCCAAGGCGGCAGTTCCCAGGTCCAAGGCTTCACACATAGGAGTGCCGTATTGCGCTTCGGGACGCAGCCATACCGGAAACCTGCGAGTTACTTCTACCAAGCCACCGGCTCCGTCGCTCTCCTTTACCTGTCGCTCTTCTAATTCGGCAATATCAACTACCTGGGTTATCATCAGGAAAGGTTGCTGAACGGAGGTCCCGGAAAGCAGGGATTGTACGCTAGAGTTTCCCTGATTGTCAGTTTTATAGCCGATGGCCCCGATATGGAAATAGTCGCGAATGTCCATACCTTGGGAACAGCGCTGGGATATGGCATACAAAGTGCGGTTCAGGGTTTCAGCTGCCTGGTCCATCTTGCGCATACCGGGCTGTCCCCCCAGTGCTTGAGTCATCGAACCAGACTGGTCAATCAAGAAAAGAAAGCAGCCGGGGTTAGTGCGGCTAATATCTGCCGAATAGGGCATCTTGAGTTTCCTCCTTGTACCGGGGCTTGACCTATATAGCAAGGTCGAGGTGATTAGTTTTAACCCTTTCAGTTGCCGGAAACTCTCACTGAACGTTAACAGTTTCTTACAGCACTAATACCAACAATTATTGGTACTGAGGGTCCCCGGCGGCGATACGGGAAATACCTCACCTACCGCAAAGCCAGCATTCGCTCCAGAGCAATGGCGGCGTCGCGGCGCACGTCTTCCGTTACGGTGATTTTATTGACTACTTGCCCGGCAGCCAGGCCGTCCAGCGCCCAGAGCAGATAGGCCGGATGGATGCGGTACATGGTGGAGCAGGGGCAGCTTACCGGATCAAGGCAGAATACCGTCTTGTCCGGGTTCTGCAGGGCCAGACGGTTGACCAGGCTGATTTCGGTGCCCACCGCCCATTGGCTGCCGGCAGGGGCTTCGTTGATCGTCTTGCGGATGAACTCGGTGGAGCCGTTCATATCCGCGGCCTCCAGCGTTTCCATCGTACACTCCGGGTGAACCAGGACGTTAAGGTCCGGGTAGCGCTCCCGGGCCGAATGGATCTGCGCCGCGGTAAAGCGGGTATGCACCGAGCAATGGCCTTGCCACAGCACCATTTTAGCTTGGCGCAACTGCTCCGGAGTGTTGCCGCCCAGCCGCTTGAAGGGGTTCCAGACCACCATCTCATCCAGGGGTATTCCCAACTTGATGGCGGTGTTGCGTCCCAGGTGCTGGTCGGGGAGGAACAGTACCCGTTCCGCCCTTTCGAATGCCCAGCGAAGGACCGCCGGAGCGTTGGAAGAAGTACAGACGGCGCCATCGTTGCGGCCGCACAGGGCCTTGATACCGGCGATGGAGTTCATATAGGTAACCGGGATGATTCCCCCGTGGTCGCCCAGCACATCCTGCAAGTCCTCCCAGGCGTCCTCCACATCCTCCATCGGGGCCATATCGGCCATCGAACAGCCGGCGGTGATGTTGGGCAGAATTACCTGCTGGTGCGGAGCGCACAGGATACAGGCGGTTTCGGCCATGAAGTGGACGCCGCAGAACACGATAAAGCTGGCCTCGGGGCGGGATGCCGCTTCCTGGGACAACAGGAAGGAATCTCCCTGGAAATCGGCGTACTTGATTATCTCTTCCCGCTGGTAGTGGTGGCCCAGGACGGTCACGTCGGCCCCCAGCTTTTGGCGGACCTGGTGAATGCGCTCATCCAACTCTTCGGCGGAACAGCGCAGGTACTCGGTGGGGATTTTCTGCCATCGGATGTTGACCGCCATTTCCTCGGCCAGGGATTTGGCCGGCAGTTCATCCTCCGGTCGGCAAAAAGCAGCGTGCTCAATTTCAGTCAGGGGTATGGTTGGCGTCCTGGATTTAGTAGCCATTATCACTCCCTCGATTAACGGTAATCGGTCATCGACTTGGTCCGGCAGGCCGCCGAATCCCAGTTGACCTTCCTTCACCCTTCGTTTCCGGCGCCCTTCAATTCCGGCAGACCCGCCATCGGTTCGTAGAGCCGTTTTTCCAGGTCAGGTATCGCAACGCCACAAAGACCGGATACGCCAACGGCCATCATTTCATTCATCTCCTCGATTAAGGAGATACGGAAGTTGGCAATGGCTCATGGACTGCGGCGCGCGGCGCTCCCTGCAACGCCCAGGGGCTGGCCTGGCCGATGGTCACATCCACAAGTTGACCCAGGTAGCCGCTCTCGTCGAAGCCACCGCTTCGAACAACGTTTTGAACATCGGAATCAGCGTCGGGCCTGGCATCGTGGTCAAAGAAAACCAGCTTGTCGGTACGGGTTCGGCCCTGCCATCTACCCTTCTTGCGTCCTTCGACCAGGACCTGAACGGTTTGGCCCAAAAAGGCGGCGTTGGTCTCCCGCAGGATGCTTTCCTGGAGACTATCCAGTTCCTTCAACCGGCGCTTCTTTTCCTCGGGAGCCACATCGTCCGGCATGGTGCGATCGGCAACGGTACCCGGCCGAGTGGAATAGGCGGCGGAGTGAACTTTGTCAAAGCGCAGTTCGGCCACCAGCTCCAGCGTCCGCTGATACTGCGCTTCGGTCTCGCCGGGGAAGCCGACAATTACATCGGTGCTGAGCGATACGCCGGGGATAGTGTCGCGGATGCGGCCCACCAACTCCCGATATTCGTCCCGGGTGTAGGGGCGGCGCATCCGGCGAAGGACTTCATCGTCACCGGCTTGCACCGGCAGGTTGATATGCTCGCAAACCTTGGGCAGGTCGGCCACCGCCTGAATTATCCGGTCGTCCATATAAGAGGGATGCGAGGTCAGGAAGCGGATGCGTTCCAGGCCCGGCAGGTCGTTAAGTCGGGACAGCAGAATCGACAGATCCGGCTTATCCGGCAAGTCATACCCGTAAGCATCCACCGTCTGACCCAGTACGGTAACCTCTCGGACACCCCGGTTAACCAGCAGTTCCACCTCGCGCGTCACCTCATCCACCGGGCGGCTGACCTGGCGTCCGCGGCGGTAAGGGATGATGCAAAAGGTACACATCAAATCGCAGCCGTGGATGATCGGGACGTAGCAGGTAACATCGGGATGAGTCGGAGCCAGCGAGCCGACGCAGCCTTCCCAGTCCAGGCCCTGACGCTGTCCCACCAGGTCCAGGAGGGGGCCAAATTGCTGGGGCTGCATGAAAACGTCCACATCGGGGAAGCGTCTAGCCAGCTCGTCGGTCTTGGGGCCAACCATACAGCCCATCAGGGCCAGTACCCGGTCCGGCTGCTTTTTCTTCAGGGGGTTCATCATCCACAGGTTGCCGACGACTTTATCCTCGGCGCCCTGACGGACTACGCAGGAGTTCAAGACGATTACATCGGCGGCATTGGCGTTATCCACCGGGCGAAGGCCCAACTGTTCCAGCGCCGAGCCCAACCGCTCCGAGTCGGCCTTGTTCATTTGGCAGCCAATAGTCCAGATGTAAAAAGTGTCCATCAACTTACGCTATAACTCTATCCACGTTGCCGGCAGCTTCCCCTGCCGGACAGAATCGGTATAAATCCTCGCCGGCGGAGGGAGTGGGATTCGAACCCACGATTCCGGTTTCCCAGAATAAGCGCTTAGCAGGCGCCCGCACTAGACCACTATGCGATCCCTCCAAAATATACACCTTTAATATAGCAGATTGGCCCCCCGGCTTCAATACGCGGTGGCCCGAGCACCGGGTCTTTCCACGGTCCTGGTTCAGGTGTAACTCCGCTCATCCTGAGCTGGTCGAAGGACCGGCTTACCCTGATCGGACTAACCTTGATAATTGATAATTGAAGCGCCCCGACCTGAGCCGGGGCAACCAAGAGCCGGTATTGCCGGGCCTATAGCTTACTTAAACACGTAAACCTATATCCGGCTACCCAGCCGGTACCGGCCTAATCGTCGTCGCCGAATATCGAGAAGATGTGCAGCAGGGCAAGGAACATATTGACAATGTTGAGGAACATACCGGCGGCGCCAATCAGAGCGATACGTCCGGCGGCGCTGCTATCGCCCCGATTCGCCGCTTCCTGCGCTTCCTGCTTTATCGCCTGAGTTTCCCAGGCGGTCATCGCCATAAAGATGGGCAATATGATGATGCTGATTAGCAATTGCAGGCCGCTGGAACGGAACAGCAGCATATTTAACAGGCCAACCACGACCATCCCGATCAGGCCGATAAAAATCAGGCTTCCCCACTTGGATAAATCTCGCTTGGTGGTGTACCCGAAGACGCTCATCAGGGCAAACAGGCCACAAGCTCCGGCGAAGGACATACTGATCAGATTGCCGGAATAGAAGGCAAATACGAAGGACAAAACGGCGCCCTCAATTATGGTAAACAACAGATAAAGCCCGGCGACCAGGGCGATGGACGCGCCTTTGCGGGCGGCGAACTGCATTCCGAATAGGCAGCCAATCGCCAGGCCAAAACCAAGGAGCATACCCACCAGGCTCAATGACGGATAAATCCCGGCCCAATTGAACAGCCAGGCCACTGCGCCGGCCACACCCAGGCCCAGGGCGGTCCAGCCATAGAGACCGGTCATGGCGGCGGTATAAATCCGGTCCGCGACGCCCAGGTTGTACCCGTAGCTGCCGCCGGCGGAGGGAGTTAACATACTCATAGCTGCTTAAACCTCAAGCGCCTAACCCAAAATATGGGGCTGCCTGCCGGTGAACATCAAGCCCGGCAAACCCCTCACTTATAATTTTGCCCCAGGGCCAAAACCCGGTCAAGAGTGGCCGTAGTCGTAATCGTTGCTATAAAGAGTTTGCCAACCGGCAGATTGTAAGCTTTGCCAATCTTCCGGTTGGTGTCCTTAACCTTACGGTCTCCAGTTCTTACTCTTCTACCTGCTTCTTACCTTTCTACCTGCCCGGCAACAGGTAGGCCAAGGCAATCGCAGTTGCGACGTCCCGGTAGCCTGGTAGCCTGCAACTGAAGGAGCCGACCCGCCGCGTAGAACTACAGTGGCGATTTCCAGAATAATCGGACGCGCAAACCGGCACAAACGCCCAACTCAGTGTTAGAATAGCCGGCGGCATAAACTGGAACGGGCTAATATCCGACTAATCTGGCAAAACTCATTTCTTCCTTCAATTTACGATTTTCTAAAGATTATAGCGGCCTAAATCGCTTTTTGGGGCCAGCTATTGCTGAAAACGCCATTCGGCGAATATGCAATATAATTGACAGTCTTCAACCATTGAATTATGATTAACCTGCTTATTTTAAACAAAACAATACGGAGAGTTTCTTCGATGGACGAACTGGACCGCAAGATAATTGCCCTGCTACAAATGGATGGCCGAGCATCGAATGCGAAAATCGCTCGCGAGGTCGGAGTCAGCGAGGGCACCGTGCGCCGCCGGCTGCGGAAGCTGTTGGATGACGACGTAGTGCGGGTGGTCGCCGTGCCCAACCTGGAAAAGCTGGGCTTTTCTACCACTGCATTGATCGGTCTGCAAACCGGCCCCGGCAGGTCCGACGAGGTGGCCGAAGCCTTGGTTGACCTCCCGGAGGCGCATTATGTATCCGTCACTACCGGAGCCTACGATGTGTTTTTGTGGGTCGGGCTGGAGTCGGCGGAAAGCTTGGGTCAGTTCCTGCGCAACAAGATCGGGAGCATCCAGAGTGTGCAGCGCACCGAAACCTTTGTAAACCTGTCCATCAAAAAGCGGACCTACGGTCTGGTGCTGTAACCAACTGGCACGGGTTCCGGTTTCAATAAGGACAAGAAAACAAGCGGGTTGGGTCGGAAGAGACGTAAAAATTGGAAGGGTCGATGCCCGGCGGTTCCCGTCATATTGCAAACACGGCGGGCTATGCTATAATTTTCATGGTTCCATAGTGGTTCCATAGCGGTGGGGTTGCGATATTGGTCCTTCAACTCTTTAACGCCTCAATCGGAGCCGGGTCTGCGAGGGCCGCTAACATTTATCTACAACTAATTCGGAGGAGCAATAGAGAATGACCTACATAATCACTGAGCCCTGTGTGGGTTTAAAAGACGCAGCGTGCGTGGACGTTTGCCCGGTGGACTGCATTTATACTACTGATGACGACGATATGTTCTACATCAGCCCCGATGAATGTATCGACTGCGCCGCTTGTGAGCCCGTTTGTCCGGTGACCGCAATCTTCGCCGAAGATGCCGTCCCCAACCAATGGGAAAGCTATATTGCCAAGAATTATGACTATTTCAAGAACGTCGACCCCAACAGCCTCAAGCGCAAGTAGGCAGGTGTCGGCAGCCCGGTCACCGTTTTTCGGTAGGCGCCGGCTTATCTCTTGACTCATTGCCAGCCACCGGCCCATGCCGCCTGGATACTGGTGGAACGGTCAACCCGGTAACGGTAAACCCGGCAAAGTTGCCAAAATGGTCGAATTGGAAAGACCTCTCAAGTAGGCCGAAGGAAAAGTAACCGGCCGAAGGAGAGGTCTTTTAACATCCCTTTCCGGCCGGCCAGGCACCGCCGGATTCTATCTGACCTGCGGCAATTTCGGCAGGGCCGGACCGTTCCCGGCAGAGCCGGAGTAAAGCTTCAGTATGCTGGGCCGGCCGGGCCAATCGATTCAACATCCGGCGCAACCGGAGCTGCGGCAAGCCCACGAGCCGGCAGGCAGATTGACAGCAACGTCCAGTGCTTTTAGACTACCGCTATTACTCCATAGCGGGCGGCGTCCCTGCCGGACGGCGGCCCGTTAACCAACAAAACTACAATCCAAAAACGATGAAACAAGGTTAGGGGAGAGCCAGTTATGGTTACAATTGAACCGACACGAGAGTTGGTTTCCGGCATTTACGAAAGGTTGGACCGGAATCTGCAAACCGTCCGGCGCAGCTTGCAGCGGCCGCTGGTCCTATCCGATAAAATCCTGCTATCCCATCTGGACGACCCGACGGATACTAACCTGGTGCGGGGCGAGACCTATATGCAACTTCGGCCCGACCGGGTAATCCTCCAGGACGTTTTGGGTCAGACCGCCATGCTCCAGTTTATGCAGACCCGGCGGCAGACCACCGCGGTGCCCACTTCGGTGCACTGCGACCACTTAATACAGGCTCGGGTGGAGGGTTCCGCCGACCTGCAAGAATCTCTGGGAGAGAATAGCGAGGTTTACAACTTCCTGCGCACGGCGGCGGCCAAGTATGGCGTAGGCTTTTGGGGACCCGGCGCCGGCATCATCCACCAAGTGGCCCTGGAGAACTATGCCTTCCCCGCCCAGTTGATGATTGGCACCGACTCCCACACTCCCAACGGAGGCGGGCTGGGTTCCATATCCGTGGGCGTGGGCGGAGCCGATGCGGTGGAAGTTATGGCCGGCCTGCCCTGGGAAGTGCTCTATCCCCGTTTCATCGGCGTGCGCCTGACCGGAGAATTGAGCGGCTGGACCGCGCCCAAGGACATCATCCTCTACCTGGCCGGAGTGCTGACCGTGTCCGGCGCCACCAACGCCATCATTGAATATTTCGGCCCGGGGACCGAAACCATCAGCGCTACCGGCAAAGGCACCATCTGCAATATGGGCGCTGAGTTGGGCGCGACCACCTCTACCTTCCCCTACGACGAAAGCATGGCCCGCTACCTGAAAGCCACCGGACGCGGCGAGCTGGCCGAGCTGGCCGAGCAGTACCGGCACCTCCTGGCCTCCGATCCGGAATGCGAGGCTAACCCGGAACAGCACTATGACCAGGTGGTGGAGATTAACCTCTCCGAGTTGGAGCCGCACCTGGTGGGCCCCCATTCTCCCGACCGGGCCCGGCCCATCTCGCGGATGGCACAAGAACTGCAGCAGGACGGCAATTTGGTGGACGAAATTTCGTCGGCGCTGATCGGCAGTTGCACCAACTCTTCCTACGAAGATATGAGCCGCTCCGCCGACGTGGCAGAACAGGCCAAGATTCACGGCATAAAGTCCGCAGTGCCCTTTATGGTAACTCCCGGCTCGGAGCAGGTAAGGGCAACCATCGAGCGGGACGGTCAGATGCAGTCCCTGAAAGACATTGACGCGACGGTGCTGGCCAACGCTTGCGGCCCCTGCATCGGCCAGTGGCGGCGGGTTGGAGACCCGGTAGGCCGGCCCAACACGATCCTGACATCCTACAACCGGAACTTCCCGGCGCGGAACGACGGGGAAGCTTCCACGATGAATATCATCGGCAGCCCGGAGATTGTCACCGCGCTGGCCCTGGCCGGGCGGATGTCTTTTAATCCCCTGACCGACACCCTTACCGGAGCGGACGGGCAGGCCTTCCGGCTGGACCCTCCCAAGGCGGCGCCGGACGTTCCGCCGCTGAACTTCGACCGCGGCGAGTCTTCCTATGAGGATCCACCGGAGGACGGCAGCGACATTGAGCTGACCGTGGCGCCGGACAGCGAGCGCATCCAGCTCCTGGAGCCTTGGCCCGCCTGGGACGGCGAAGATATGCCGGATATGCCGGTGCTGGTCAAGACCAAGGGCAAGACCACCACCGACTCCATCTCTCCCGCCGGAGTGTGGCTGCGCTTCCGGGGCCACCTGGACCGGTTCAGCGACAATATGTTTATGGGCGCCATCAACGCCTATGACGATGTGGCGGGCAAGGGTAAGAACGTGGTGACCGGCGAGGTGGACGCCGGCTTTTCCCGCATCGCCCGGGACTACAAGGCCCAGGGCATCAAGTGGGTGGTCATCGGCGACTCCAACTACGGCGAGGGCAGCAGCCGGGAACACGCCGCCCTGTCGCCCCGCCTGCTGGGCGGCGCAGCGGTAATCGTACGCAGCTTTGCCCGTATCCACGAAAGCAACCTGAAGAAGCAGGGCTTGCTGGCCCTGACCTTCCCCAACCCGGACGACTACGACCGGATTCAGGAGGACGACCGCATCAGCCTGGTGGGTCTGCAAGACCTGGCCCCGGGCAAGCAGGTGGAGTGCATCGTCAACCACGCCGACGGCACATCGGAAACTCTGCAACTGAACCACTCCTACGGGGAGTCGCAGGTTGCGTGGTTCCGGCTAGGTTCGGCGTTGAATCTGTTCCACCAGTAGGGGGAACGGGAAAGGGGCGGTAAGGAAGGGGCGGGCCGGGGACGGTTCCGCCCCTTTTGGGACGATACTCTGCTAACACGGTGTCGGAAATTAATCCCGCAGAACAAGGCGTGGAAAGTTAATCCGGGGAAGTCTGACTTGGTAGTGGCATAGGAGTGTAATGACCCCAAACTGGCAGATGGAGCAATTGTCCCTTGCTTACATCAGAACGGTTGCAGCAAAAGCCGGTTTCCAGGTAACCAGGCCAGAACTGGACATTGACAGCGTGGACGGCGTACTGATGGCCAATTTTGGACAGCGACCCCGAGTGGATTTTCAAGCCAAGTCAACGACGCGCAATGTTTTGCGAGATGAGGCCCTGCACTTTCCTCTGCCGCTCAAAAACTATAACGACCTGCGGGCCGATACCCGCACACCACGTATTTTGATAGTTCTGTTAATGCCGGACGATGATGCCCGGCGGGTTGCCCAATCCGAAGAAGAACTCTGCCTGCGCCATTGCGCTTATTGGCTTTCTCTGGAAGACCACCCGGCCACGGCCAATACTTCCAGCGTTACGGTGCAGATACCCACAGCTAAAATCTTCAGTGTTCACCAACTGATTGACTTGATGGGAAAAGTTGACCGGGGAGAATCGCTATGCTAGTCCAAATACGCGACCGGAAAGCACTGGCAACGTTACCCGTAGTCAATCTTCGTGCCTACCTTAATTCCCGAGACTGGAACAATGCCGGTCGGTGGGGAGAGCGGCCGGCCGTAATCTATACCAAAGAACACGGTGGGAGAAGCTGGGAAGTTCTTGTTCCGTTGCGGGATACCGTCGCCGATTATGCCGAGAGTATGGCCGAGTCGGTGGCTATTCTGGCCGAGGTTGAGGAACGCTCTCAGCTTGACGTATTCCACGACCTTTCTGCCGCCGGGGCCGACGTGATACGGCTGCGTTCCGATAATGGAATGATAAGAGAGGCTTTGTCCTTACGTCAGAGCGCCAACCTGCTCAATGATGCCTACGATATGCTGGCTTCCGCCGCCCGAGCGGTGGAGAAACCCCAAGCGGCCTACCGGGGCAAAATGAGTTCCGAAGTAGCGGAATATCTGGATAATGTTCGTCCGCTAACCGGCCACCCTCAAGGCTATGCGCTAACGCTGCACTCCCCGGTGCCGGCAGGAATTGGGCAACAAGATTTGGGGGACGATTTCCATGCTCCCTTCCCTCGCCGCGCCACCAATAAATTGGCCCAAGCGCTGGAATATACCAGAGCGGCCATATCCGAGGCGGTGGCCGGCAATACTCTGGAACCTTTTAAGCAGGCCGTGGATTATGGAGTTAGTGCCAACCTGTGTGATTCGGTGGCCGAGTTGGCAAAGAAGGGAGGTGGGATTGCAATAGACTTGGTTTGGGCTGGCGTCCGACCATCCAATGTCCCTGACTCCCACTTCCCCTTTTCGGTGAACTCCTCGGATATTCTGGCAGAAGCGGCAAAGTCCTTTCGTCGCAACGAACCTTCCTTTGACGAGCAAATAATGGCCCAAGTTGTTGAACTGGAAAGAATGCCGGACGAATTCGACGGAAGAGCGGTCATTTTATCTGAAAGAGATGAGCATCTTGTCCGTATCCGAGTCAAGTTCGATCAGGCGGTTTACGATATGGTTATCCAAGCCTTTCAGGAGCAGAAATCCATTAGTCTGGATGGCGACGTTCATCCGCTGGGCCGGGGTTACGAACTGCGCAATCCCCGAAATCTGACGGTGCTTCAGGAGGGGTAGGTTAGCCGTCCCCCCTAACCCAAATCGTCCAAACATTCTTTCAGGGGCTTGCTCAGGCAGGTAAAAATCGGCGTATCCCGCAGGGTGTAGGGGCGGGCCCGCGACTCTCTCAAGTCCATCACCAGGTCCAGGAAAGTACCCGGATTGTCCGTCTCAAAGCCCAGCACGAACTCCTGGTCGTCCAGGCCGAAGGAGTATGACGTGCTGATTTTCACGTCCGGGTAGCGGTGGCCGATGGTGAAGTGTTCGCTCATCATCCGCTGCCGCTCTTCTTTGCTGCACTGGTACCACTCGTGGGTTTTGACAAAGGGATAGATGAACAGATACTTGCGGCCAATGATGCGCATGGTGGAGGCGGTTCCTTCCTGTCCCTTGTGCCGGTGGTCATCCACATAGGGGGAGCGGCGGGTCATCGCCAGGAAGGAATGGGGCGTTTGCAGGTATTTAGCCAACTCGGTGTGGTTCAACCGGCCCATCAATTCGTCAATGGCTTCCAGAGTCGGGCTGATTTTCCAGAGCATAAAGTCCACGTCGCCGCGGGTCGCCACCAGGCTGTAGCTGGACATCGCCACCCGGTCGGAGAACTCGGCCAGGGTAGCCACAAACTCCTCCTTGCTTCGATTCCGCTCTGCCGCGGCCAATTGCCGCCACTCCGGGGAGATTTTGTAGAAAGAGTATTTTACGAAATCCCGGGCGCTTTCCTGAACCATTTAACCCGTCTCCTGCCTGTTTCTGGCGCCCGGCTGCTTTCTGCCAGGCTGCTTTAGCCTTGATGATAATAGCAACGCAGCCGAGTTATGGCAACGGATTGGCCGGCAACCAGGGCAATCGCGTTGCTGCGGTCAAAGGCCCAAGAATCGTTTTTCCGTCGCAGGCCGGAATCCCGGCGGTCTTACCGGGTCTTACCGTGGATGGGTGGCCTATGCCGGGGATCTTCCGGATTCCGGATTTCTCCGGAATGGCGGTAGCGAGCCGGAATCGAAGACGCCAATCCGAAGCACAAAGTTCCAACTGCGCTTGCCCTGCCGGCAACCGGCTTCTGTTGCATCAGCGGGTTTTGGTGTTACAATTTTCGACAGCAGGCGCTTGTAGCTGAAATAGCGGCGCAACTACTGGCATAACCGACTAAATAACTCGGAAAACTTGGCGCAAAGAGGTCAACATATGGTCGAACTGGGTACCGGAGATTACATCTACGAAGTGGCCGAGGGCTGGGGCAAGCTGCCCGACGGCTGGACTTTCAAGGAAGTGGCGGCGGTCGGCGTGGATGCCAACGATAACGTTTATGCCTTTAACCGGGGCGAGCATCCGATGATTGTCTTCGACAAGAACGGAAACTTTCTCCGCTCCTGGGGAGAGGATATATTTCCCCGCGCCCACGGGATAACTATGGTGCCGGACGATACGATGTTTTGCACCGACGACGGCGATCATACGGTCCGCAAATGTACATTGGACGGCCAGGTGATATTTACCCTCGGCATCAGCGGGCAACCCTCCGGCTTTATGAGCGGCGACCCGTTCAACCGCTGCACCCATGTGGCTATTGACCCGCGCAATGGCGATTTTTACGTTTCCGACGGCTACGGCAACGCCCGCGTGCACAAATATTCTCCGGACGGCAAACTGCTATTCTCCTGGGGAGCATCGGGCACCGACCCGGGGCAGTTCAATATTGCCCACAACGTTTGCACCGACAAGGACGGCTGGGTGTTCGTGGCCGACCGGGAGAACCACCGGGTTCAGGTGTTCGACTCCAACGGCAAGTTCGAGACTCAGTGGGTGAATATGGCCCGGCCCTGCGGCCTGTATATCGACCAGGGGCAGGAACTAGCCTACGTCGGCGAGTTGGGAGTACCCATCGGCCCCAACTTTGAGGCGACGGACCTGGGGCCGCGGGTCAGCATTTACGACACTAAAGGCAACGTCCTGGCCCGTCTGGGCCGTGAGACCGAGGGAGAGACACCGGGGCGGTTCATCGCGCCGCACGGCATCTGCATTGACTCCCGCAGCGACATCTACGTCGGCGAGGTATCCTGGACGCACACCCGCAGCTATTCCGTCAAGTCGGATAACCCGCGCACCCTGCAAAAGCTGGTCAAGAAATAGGGAATATGCCGCAAGATGTAATCGCTATAATTTGCGACTGCGACGGCACCCTTTGTCCCGACACCACCGACCTGCTAGTTCGGGAGCTGGGCCTCGATTCCGCCGACTTCTGGAAGCGCCAGGTAGGTGATCTGGTAAGGGACGGTTGGGACCCTCCCCTGGCCTACCTGAACGAACTGCTAAAAGTGAGCCAGCGGCTCGACGTGGAGAACTTGACCAAATCCAGGCTGCGCGCGGTGGGCGAGGCGGTGCAGTTCTTTCCGGAGGCCTTGGGCTTTATCCCTCGATTAAGGGAAATGCTGGCCGAGAACCGGGAGTATCTGGAGGCCAACGTATCCATCGAGTGGTACATCGTAAGCGGTGGTATCGAAGCGGTGTTGCGGGCTACCCCGCTCCAGGAGCGGGCCACGGAAATCTTCGGTTGTGAATTCGCCTTTAACAGCGATCACCAGGCTGTCTCGGTCAAGCGAGCGGTAACGTTTACCGAAAAGACCAAGTTTATCTACGCCATTAACAAGGGGATTTCCGGCGCGGAACTGCGCCGGGACCCTTTCCGGGTAAACGACTTCATGGAATCGGAAGACCGCCGGGTGCCCTTCCAACACATGATTTACGTGGGGGACGGCCCCACCGACATCCCCTGCTTTTCCATGATTAAGTACCTTGGCGGCAAGGCGATTGGCGTAATGGCGCCGGACGAAACCGAACTCAAAAAGCCCTACGAGTTGGCCGAAGGTAACCGATTAACCGTGGGGCCGTACACCGCCGATTACAGCGAAGGAACCGACCTGTATAAGATACTGGCGAGAATCGTTACCGGAATAGCCGACTCAATTCTGGAAAAAAGAGAGCAACGCATCAGGCGCGCTCCAACTCACTAGCGCCGGACTTTATCAGGATCTTGAAGGAAGTTCTATGGAAATCAGGTTGGGCAGTTTGGTGCGGGATGCGCGAGAGGCGGAGGGAACGGTAATCGTCATTGACGTTTTCCGGGCTTTTACCACCGCGGCCGTCGCCTTTGCCAACGGGGCGACGCAAATTACCCTGGTGGCCGAGGCGGACGACGCTCTGGCCCTGCACCGCAGCGGCGTAGGCGACGTGCTGATGGGCGAAGTGGAGGGCAAGCGCCCGGACGGTTTTCACTTTGGCAACTCGCCCCACGAGATATCCCAAGTCGATTTGACCGGCAAGTCTTTGGTACAGTCAACCCGAGCCGGCACCGTGGGCGTTGCCGCCGCCTTTGACGCGCCTCGGGCCCAGACCATTTACCTGGGTTCCTTCGTGGTAGCCGACGCTACGGTCAAGGCCGTCCTGCAAGACGCGCCGGAACTGGTAACTATCGTGGCAATGGGCGACCAGGGAGTGGCGCGGGCCGATGAGGATGAACACTGCGGCATCTACCTGAGGAACCTGCTGGAAGGCCGGCAGCCCGACCCGGAAGCCCTGCGCAGCCTGATTATGACCGGTGGCGCTACCCAAAAGTTCTTCGATGACCGCCAACCTCAATTCCATCCCCAGGATGTTGAGCTGGCCCTTCAAGTTAGCAAGTATCCCTATGCCATGAAGGTGAACCGCGAAAACGGGCGGCCGGTGGCGCGCCGGGTGGATGTGGGGGAATGAAAAGGCATTCCAGCGCTGTGCCGGCGGAAAACCCGTCGTTCCTGCAAAGGCAGGAATCTCTGTCTTCAAGGTTTTAGGTTCCTGCCTTCGCAGGAACGACAGACCAGGTAAATGGATCAGACATTGTTACCAGCCTGAGTCACTTGGCTCCAAACCGGGACAAGTCCAGGTCGGCCAAGCCGGGAACCTCGCTGCCCCCTTCCAGAATCAGGTCGGCCAGCCCCTGACCCATGCCGGTGCTCCACAGGATGCCCTTGCGCCCGCCGCCAGTTGCCAGGTACAGGTTTTCCCAGCCGGACACGCCGCCAACAATGGGCATACCGTCGGCGGAGAGAGGGCGGAGACAGGCGGTTTGCTGCACCAGTTCGGCCTCCGCCAGGGACGGGGCCATTTGCAGCAGGTCGGCCATAACCGTGTCCCGCCCGGCGTTGGTGATTTCCTCATCAAAACCGGCCTCCTCCTCGGTGGTGCCGGCCCAGATGAGGCCGTCGGGTTTGGAGGCGGCGTAGCTGCCCCGGTAGTTCAGTGAAGCCCGCATTGGATTGGCCGGCAGCCGGAGCCGGATAATCTGCCCTTTGAGGGGCCGCACCGGAATGGCGACTCCACACCAGTCCGCCATCATTCCCATCCAGGGGCCGCCGGCCAGGACTACTGCTCCGGCCTCCAGTGATCCCGATTCGAGAGATACTCCAGTACACCGTCCGCCCCGCCGGAGCAATCCGGTAACGCGCCGCTGCCGGATGATGGCGCCGTGTTTTTCGGCGGCTTGAGCGGCGGCCAGGTTATAACGGTAGGCTTCAACCGCCCCGGTGCCCTGGTAGTATGCCGCCCCCAGACAGGCCGGGTTGGTACGCGGTTCCACTCGGATAGCCGCTGCCGGGTCCAGCCATTCCGCCTGAAATCCGGCTACCGATCGCTGCCACTCCAGGTCGGCCCGGCAGCGGGCCACGTCGGCCGGGTCAAAGGCCAGGTTAAGGCGGTCACGAATATGGAATTGGGTATCAATTCCGGTTACCTCCCGGAGTTCCTCGGCGATGGTGACGTGGCGGTTAAAGCACCAGACACTAAAATCCAGCAGCGGGTCGGGAATGCCGCTGCCATCAAGGGGGCCCAGGCCGCCAAAGGCAAACCCGGAAGCATGGCTGCCCACCGCATCGGCCTCCAGAATGGTGACTTCGGCACCTCGCCGGGCCAGCAGATACGCGGTGAGACAGCCGACAATGCCGCCGCCTACTATAATGACGTCCGGGTTGGTCCCGGGGTTGGCCCCGGAGCTGGCCCCGGAGCTGGCCCCGGAGCTGGAATCGTAACTGGTATCGTTACTGTTATCGGAACCGGTCATGGGCTGCTCTCCTGACAGGGTGCGAATCTCGCGGCGTCGAATACGTTCAACCGGATGCGTTTAGTCGAAACCGACGGTCGGGGCCGCCGTGGGTTGCCCGTTTGTATATAATATACCGGAAAGACCTACCCGATTTCAGAATCATTAGGGTTAAAGGGAGAGGCAGCGTTGGCGCGGTACGGGTGCTTGATTATCGGGGTTCTGCTGGGGTTCCTGTTCCTGATCTATTTTTTCCTCTTCCGGTTCAGCGGCGGGGGACTGTAAGAACTCGGTCTCGGGGCAGGACCGAGCGACGCCAGCATAACCGGCATAACCGGCATAAGTTGGATTATAGCTGGACTGCGTGCTTAAGGTGTTCAATCAGCGGCGATTTGTTTCCCCCAACGCCTCCAACACCAACACCAATATCAGCGTCGGCATCAGCCCCGAATCTTGCCTTGACGTTAAAGCGGACACTGACCAGGTCTATGCGCCAATCTAGTTCGTCCGGCCTTGGCCCAGGGGCATGGTTCTGCAAGTAGTCCTGGGCCGCCGCGTGGAGATGTTCCACCTTTTCCGGTGTGATGGACTCCTGCGGCGAACCATAGTCGGAGCTGCGGCGGGTGCGTACCTCGACGAATACCAGCTCCGCCCCTTCCTGGGCGATTATATCTATTTCACCCCAGGGACAGCGGTAGTTGGTAGCCAGTATCCGGTACCCGGCGTCCAGCAGATACTGCCGGGCCAGCTTTTCTCCCTGCCTCCCCAACCGGACCCGGGCCATCGACACGCTAATCATCCCCCAATAGAAGGGCCGCACGCCGCACCGGAGCGAAGGAGCGGCGGTGAATCGGGCAGGGGCCCAGCTTTTGCAGTTGGCCGCGGTGCTGCGCCGTCGGGTAACCCTTGTTACGGGCAAAATAATAGCCGGGATACCGGTGTTCCGCCCGCTCCATACCCCGGTCCCGGGTCACCTTGGCTACGATGGAGGCGGCGGCGATGGAATAACTGCGGCTGTCGCCCTTGACCAGGGCCTCGAAGGAGTATGGGCATTCCTTAAGGGGGACATAGTCCAGGAGCAGGTGTTGGGGAGCAACGGACAGCTTGGCGACGGCAGCCAACATGGCGTGAATGACGGCATTGCCAATGCCAAGGCGGTCAATCTCCTCCGGCGACTGTTCGGCGACGCCCACCGCCAGAGCGTTCTGTTCAATCAATCGCATCGACCGCTCCCGCTGACCCGGGGACAGCCGCTTGCTGTCGTCCACGGCGGCCAGCCAAGGCTCCTCTCCGGACAAATTGGGGGGCAAAATTACCGCCGCCGCCACCACCGGCCCGGCCAGGGGGCCGCGTCCGGCCTCATCCACCCCGGCAATGAGACGAACACCGAGGCGGTAAAGCCGTTGTTCAATTGACAAGTCCGGCATATAACCTACAGTCAATAGTGGGTCAAAAACGATAACCCTCCGCCCATAAGCCGGCAGCCAATGTTTCGCAAATCAAACGATTAAAGCGACGATTGACCTCTCAACCCCTGTTGGTCAATCGATGAACCCGCCGCCCAGAACCGCGTCATCCTGATAGAAAACCGCCGCCTGCCCCGGGGTGATGGCCCGCTGCGGTCGGTGAAAGCAAACCAGGGCGCCGTCGGAGTCGGGTTGGGGATGGAGTACCGCTGGGGCATCCTCAAACTTATACCGGATTTTCACTGTCACCGGCGTCGGCTCGGACGGGGCAACTCCGGAAATATAATTGACCCGAGACACGGCCATCCGGTCCCGATACAAGGCGGATTCGGGGCCAACTACCACCCGTTTGGTGTCCGGCTCCACCCGCAGAACGTAGGCCGGTTCCGGGCCGGTGAGACCCAAGCCGCGCCGCTGGCCTACGGTGAAAAACTCAATGCCCCGGTGCTGTCCCAAAACCTGCCCGGCATCATCCACAATATCGCCCGGCGACGGCGTGACCCGCTCCTGCAAAAAGGCTTTGTAGTCGCCAAAGGGAATGAAGCAAATGTCCTGGCTGTCCGGCTTTTCGGCGTTGGGGAAATTAGCGTCCAGGGCCAGTTGGCGGATGTCGTCTTTGGCGTAGAAGCCGACGGGCATCAGGGTGCGGCCCAACTCCTTCTGTCCCATCCCAAAAAGGACATAGGACTGGTCTTTGCCCGAATCCAGACCCTTTCTCAGGGATAACCCGGCGGCGCCGGATTCAATGCGGGCGTAATGGCCGGTGGCAACGTACGCGGCATCCAGCGCCGCGGCCCGGTTAGCCAGAAAATTGAACTTAATCTTGTCGTTGCAGGCAATACAGGGATGGGGCGTCCGTCCTTTCTGGTACTCGGCGCAAAAGTAATCAATGACATGGTCCTGAAACTCGCGCTGTACGTTAAGGACATAATGGGGCACGCCCAAACGCTGGCAGACGATCCGGGCGTCCTCCACATCATCCACCGTACAGCAGCCCCGGTAATAGTCGGGCAGGTCGGCCTGGTCCAGGCTGTAAAGCTTCATCGTAACGCCCACCACGTCGTAACCCTGCCGCTGCAGCAAGAGGGCGGCCACCGACGAATCCACGCCGCCGCTCATGGCGACGACTACTCTGTTGCTTTCCGAGATTGGCATAATACGGTTAGGGTAGCATAAGGGGCTAAAGGGAACAAGGACGGCCAGCCATCAGAAAATTGTGAAACTCTCCGGCGACGCCTGGCCTGCCGTGGCCTCGCCTTCTTTGCTAGCGGTTATCGGGCATTCTTACTCCTGTAAAGAAACTGGCTGCCCAGCAGGCCGCCGTAGCAGGACTTCTTCCCGCTTGCAATGCTCTGGTTATGGAGCTGGCACATCAGGTCCAGCATCCCTTGAAGCCTGGTCGTGACGTCGAGGCTGTTCGGGTGTTCAGCGGAACACCGCCGTTCCAGCGGTCTGTGATGAGCGCTTACAATCTTCCTACCTGGGGAAGTCTTGCCATCCTGCGGTCCAGGGTGAGGGTTTCGTACACCTGCCGGGAGTAGTCGTCGGCTATCAGCCGGTCCAGTAGGCCTGCTCCGCCCTGTTCGGAGAGAATGATCAGTACCGGTTGGCCGTTGAGGGGGCCGATGAGCCCGGAAGTGAGGACCTGGGTCAGGGACTGCCTTGCGTCGGGCTTGGATATGCCGTAGTGATGCTGAAGGGCGATGTAGGCTTCTCCGATTACCTGGTTGGAGGCGAATATCTCTGCCTGATCCTCTTCCACCATACGCCCCAGTCCCTGTCGGCACCTTTGGTACTCGTCTTCGGGGTGGCCGGTAAGGAGTCTCATCAGGACCGAGGTGTCAGTCCCGTAGCGCAGGGTCATAAGTGTCTTCGCGGAAGTTGCTGGTGTTGAAGACCGGGTGGTCTTTAGGTATGAGGTTCTTCAGGGGCGCCAGGCGCGACTCGTCTATGCGCCTTGGCTTGAGCAGGAAGCCATCGGGAGCCTGACTGACTTCCAGGTAGTCCCCTGGCTTGGCGCCCATGGCGTCGAGTACGTGGGCAGGAAAGGTCACCTGCCTTTTGGCTGTGATTTTAACTATCATTATTGCCTCCTTACCAATAGCCTACTGGTCGTAAGGCAGAACGTCAATCGCCCGTTATGGCATCGTGGGCCGGGTCTCTTGCGGTCCGCTTCCTGCCTTTTGGGAGTTTTGCAATATTCTCAGCCATAGGCACCGGGTATTACATCCGGATTGCAGGCTGTCCGTCGTTCCTGCGCAGGCAAGAATCTCTGTTCTCAAGCTTTTGGGATCCTGCCTGCGCAGGAACGACGGTTTAACGGCAGGCAACTCATCAACTTTGAACAGTTGTCAGCGCAAGCATACGCAACTGTCACGGTTCAGGCGACACGGTTCAGGCGAAAGCGGGCATTACCTCTTCGGCAAACAGCCGAATGGATTGCTTCGCCGCCTGGGGAGAGATATAACCGAACAAGTGCCTGGCGCAGAAGATGTCGTGGCCGATGAGCTGGCGCTGCTCCTCCAGGCGTTTTGCCACGGTATCCGGGCTGCCTACCAACGCGATACCGTTGTCAATCCAGAAGTCGTAGGACCTGGCCCGTTCGGCGAAAGTCCGTCGCAGCTCGGCCCGCTCCGGAGTGCCCGGGTCGCCGCCTCGCATACCCTCCGGCCCGTGCCCGACGCGGGTGGCGCCGATGATATCGCGTCCCCGACCGGCCGGCGCCATTGACGGATGAACGGCGGTTGCCAGGTGGGCTTCCACCTGTTCGCGGGCTTTCTCGTCCGTCTCGGCCACGTGGACGTGACGGGTCAAAAAGGTTTTCGGCATGGGGGTGGCATGGCCCTCCGCCCGCCACAATTTGCGCCAAGTCTCGAACTTGTCGGCGATAACCGGGTCGGTGTTGATGTTCTGGGAGACGTGGAAGTTCATCTTTGCGGCATATTCGAAACTGGCGGCGCTGTGGCAGCCGAACCACACCGGCGGATGGGGTTTCTGAAAAGGCTCGGGCGTGGTCAACGCCTCGTCGAATTGAAAAAACTCGCCATTGTAGGTGACGCTTCCTTCCTTCCAGGCCATGAGAATGATGTCCAGGACTTCCTGGCTGATGTCGCGCCGCCGGTCAAAGTCCACATTCCACCGGAAAAACTCGTGGCTGGTGACGCCCGTCCCGGCGCCAAACTCCACGCGGCCCCGAGACAGGTGGTCCAGCATCGCCACATCCTCGGCGAGGCGTATGGGGTGGTGGAAAGGCAACTGGTAAATCATCACCCCGAAGCGCATTGCGCCGGTGGCCCGCGCCAGCGCCGTCAGGTACACGCTGGGCGAACTGAGAAAGCTCACGTCGGAGGTTTGGTGTTCGATGGAAAAGTAGTATTTGTACCCCATCTGCTCCGCTTCCTGGGCGCCGCGGATATGCTCGTCATACACGTCGGCGGCCAGGGCGTGGGACTCCATCTGCACCTGGTCCAGCACGTCGTAAATCCCAATTTCCATCTTGCCCATTCGCGTTCACCTCCTGGTATGGCTGAGGGATGCCCACTCGATGGCGGACGATACGGGCTCCCTCTGATACGGGCTCCCTCTAAGGATACTCTGAATAAGTCATTAAACTCCAGCGCCTTCACCCCGTCGTTCCGGCGGAAGCAGGAACCTAAAACGCTGTGGACCGAGGTTCCCGCCTTCGCAGGAACGACGAATAGGGATAAACGCCCAGTTCACGGACTTATTCAGAATGGCGTCAGCCTAGCACACCGGTGGGAGACGATTCAACCGTGAGTTGTCCGGCAGGCAGGGCGATCAATCCTGGGCCGTCTTTTCGGTCAGTCTTTTTCTATCGGGAAACCGACGATACTGCCCCACTCGGTCCAGGAGCCATCATATACCCGTACCTGGTCGATTCCGAGAATGTAGCGCATGGCAAACCAGGCCAGCGTGGCGCGGTGACTCAATCGGCAGTAGGTCACAATTTCGCCGTCAGCCCCGTTGGCCGGGTCAGGGATCTCCGACGCCGCCAGCGCCGGGATGGCCCGGGACAGGATGGCGCGCAGCTCGCCCGGCGGCAGGAAGGTATCATCCTCGTTGACCAGTTCCCGGAAGAACAGGTGAACCGCACCGGGAATACGCCCGGCGCGTTCGGCCCCGTGGTCAAATCAGGGAGGCCCGCTTACCCGCTCCCCGGAAAACTCCTCGGGAGAGCGCACGTCCAGCAGCAACCGTCCGGGTTGGCCCAGCCGGGAACGAATATCGTCCCTACCGACCCGGCTGGAAAGCTCCGCATTTCCAGGAAGATAAGGCACAGGTTCAAAGCTGGGTATATCCTGGGTCAAGGGCCGGCCCTGTTCCACCCAACACTTCCGGCCTCCGTCCAGCAGCCGCAGTTGCTGATGCCCGGCCATTTGCAATGCCCAGAAGGCATAGGTGCCGAACTGGACCGGGTTGCCGTAAATGACAATGGTAGTTTGGGGCGTCACTCCCAACGCCCCCAGCCGACGGGCCAATTGCTCCGGAGTGACAAACTCCCGATCGGTGGGATGCCACAGGGCATCCTTCCAGAACCACCACACCGCTCCGGGGATGTGCCCCTCGCGATACACCGCATCGTCGGGGCTGGAGGAGACTTCGATAATGCGAACGTCGGTATCATCCAGATGTTCCGCCAGCCAGTCGCAGGAAACCAGGACCGGGGCTGAAATTTCGACCATATTCATCGAAAATAGTCCTTCGCTAAAAACAGCTGCAGCCGGCCCGGCTGCCCGATAGCTAGGGGATGGTACACCATAGGCTAACCTACGGATCAGCCTACATCAACCGGGGCATTACTTCCTTGCTGAACAACTCCATGGAGCGGCGCACCTTATCCCGGCTCATACCGCCAAAGTCGAAGTTACAGCCAAAGTAGTCTATTCCGTGGGATTGCAGTTCCTTTATCTGCGCCACGCATTGGTCGGGAGTGCCCAGGACGGCCCGGTTGCCGGCCAGGTAGTCGTAGCTGTCGGGCAGTTGGGTACGCTCCCGGCGCCAGTCGTCCATTCGGCGATACACTTCGCTGCCGGTGTCAATAAAGCGGCGCCACTGCATTATGTCGGCCACCCAGTTAATCCGGTCTTCGGTGTCCTGCCGAACCTGCTCCTCGGTCTCGGCAACATAGAAGTAGCGGAAGAAGGGGATTTCGGACATGGGCCGGTTGTTGCCCGCTTCCTCGGATAGCTGAACGAATCGGTGGCACAGTTCCAGAGCGGCGGCGGTGTCCTGGACCACGGCAACACAAAGATTGTGACCGGAGGAAACCAGAAACTCCAGGGTCGCCGGAGTACGGGTGGCGGCGATGTAAATGGGCGGATGGGGTTGCTGTAAGGGGGGTGGAACCAGGTTAATGTCATCCAGCTTGTTGAACCGGCTTTCGTAGCTGAAACCCGGAGTAGTCCAAAGTCCCTCGATAATCTTGATGGAGTCCTGGAACCGTTCCGCGCTCTCCGCCGGGTCCAGACCGTAGCCGGCGTACTCGTAACCGCCGGAGCCGCGGCCAAAGCCCACGTCCAGGCGCCCGTCGCTGACCAAGTCCAGCATTGCGGTATCCTCGGCCAGCCGCATCGGGTTGTGCAACGGCGACACCAGGACCGCCGTCCCCAGCCGGATTTTTTTAGTGCGGGCGGCAATGTGGGTTGCCAGAATCAGGGACGAGGAAACCATGCTGTAGCGGGTAAAGTGATGCTCGGCCAGCCATGCGCTGGCAAAGCCCAACTCCTCGGCATACTGAATCTGCTCGGTAGTCTCTGCGAGAATCTGCCCGGGGTCGGTGCCTTCGGGCCAGGGTACATGGGTGAAAAAAGCGAATTTCATTGGCTCCTGCTCGAACAAGCTGCCCGAGGCATCAGGTGGAAGAGTTGCCCCAGGGTGGCCTTATTATTCCACTAAATGCCAGGATAGGGTAGCCCTTTGTTGCAGTTTCGGTGTTGCCGAGTTATCTAGTTACTTCGGTCAGGGTTACGTCGGTCAAGCGTAAAGCAGCCCAGAGCAATGACCGGGGTTGCCGCGGCCTTTCGCAGTGCGGGCGCTTCAAAGTAATGATCCCGCTCCGCCCCCTCTGTTGAATAAACCTGACGTATTCTCTGCCCCGGTTTCCTTCCCGGCCATCCGCGGGTGAGGGCGTAAGAGGGAATGACGGTGCGATGACAGAAAATGAGGGGCAACCGTAAAGGTTGCCCCTGCGCTTGGCGATGCCTTAATGCTCCGACACACGGCGGGGCCGGAACCGGGCGATGAAGGACTAGGCCGGTATCCAGGTTACCGACGATATTTCGCTGAACTCGCGCCACAGCTTTTCCCAGGAGTCGCCGCCGTCGTCACTGCGGTACAGGTAGCCGTAGCGGCTGCCCGCCAGCACCACTTTGGGGTTAAAGGGCTGCATATTTACGACCCACATAGCGGTATTGGGGTCCACCGGCAGGGGCAGCCTTTCCCAGGTCTTGCCGGTGTCCTTCGAACGCATTACCGCGCCGACCCGGCCGGGAGTGGTGTCGCCGATGGTCAGGAAGATAGTTTTAGGGTCGTCAGGCTGCACCATTATGCCCCGGGGGTAGGTATAGGGAAATGCTTCCTTGACGCCCAGGGCGTTCCAACTGCCGCCGTCATCATCGCTGGTATAAACGTCGTTGTTTACCACCACCACCACCGTCTTGGGCGGCCCGGCGGCCACGGCCACGTTGTGAATGTCCAGGTTGGGGATGGCGCCGTGGTTAACGTTGGTCCAGGTATCGCCGCCGTCGGTGCTGCGGCGCACCCCATCCACCTCGAAACCGACCCAGATGTTCTGGCGGTTGGTGGGGTCAATGGCGATGCCGGTGACCCGGGGAACGCCCACCGCCGGGCAGGTTTCGGCTACCTCCACCGGCCGCTTTTCCCAAGACTTGCCGCCGTCGGTGGAGCGGAAAATGGTTGCCGGATTGGGGGTGCCGGTGCCGGCATACATTGTCTTCGGGTCGGCGGAGTCTATCGCTACCGCCCAAACGCAGTAGTCGCTAAGCGGCGAGTCCACCAGGGTCCAGTTCATTCCGGCGTTGTCGCTGCTGTAAAGACCCTTGTCGGTACCGCAAAAGAGGTTTTCGGGGCGGTCGGGGTGGCTTACCACCGTCCTGACCAGGGCATCGGAGTGGAGGCCCTGATTGATGCCGACCCGCTGCCAGCTATCACCGCTGTCGCCGCTCCGGATAATGCCTTGGCCCACCGTGCCTACCAGGATGGTCATCTTGTCTGCCATAGCAACGCCTCCTTTTTTGTCTGGTGTGGGTGAAAAGCAGGATAGAGTTTATGGCCTTTTTGACTTCCGGTTCCGGACCAGGTTCCGGATTGTAGCTTTACGGTATCATACTCCCCAAGGCCGGAGATTACTACGGGGAATCCGGGCGGCCAGGTTCTTCGCTGATCATCTTCGCTCATCATCTTCGCCGATAGAGAGAGTCCCGCCCATGGCGAGCCCTTCCTTCGACAAGCTCAAGCTGAGCCGGGATACACCTGAATCAGGACTTTCGAAGGACCCTGCCGGGCCACGCGCCGCATTGCAAAGAGGCCGTTCCCGGCACTTTCCCGGCCCGATTCCGGTCTGCACTGCCCACGGCCCGGCCCTAAACCGTTCCAGCGCCGGCCCCCGCGCCTTCCAGAGCCAGGGGAATATCGGCCAGGCTGAACACGATGGAATCAACGGCGTTGTGCATAATGTCCGGCTCGTCGCCGTCGTGCCAGAGGAGGACGGTGCGCTTGCCGGTGCCGATGCCGAAACCCAGTTCCAGGTGAGCAGACCGACCGCAGGGCAGTACGCAAACAACGGCGTCGCAGCTAACCAGGGCATCCATATCCCGTTGGAAACGAGAGCGGACGCCCGGGTGGTTCAGCACATCGAGAAGCTCCCCGGAGTTCACGCCGTCGGTAACGTTCCACTCGAAACCGTCCCAGGAAACACCCTGTTCCCGGAAGTCGTACACCTCGTGACCGGCGCCTCGAAGGACTTCCAACACTTGGGGGTAAACCTGGTTGCGCCAGGAACTGGCTACGTAAACTTTCATTGATGCACTCCCTGATTCATTCCCGGGGCGCTCCCGGCAATTGGTATCAGACCCAGGACCGCTCAACCGGGTTAGCCGAGATTGACCGCCACTTCCCGACCCTCGTCCGAGGACTGACGAATAGCATCTACGAAGTGATGCAATTCTACCGCCGTGTCAAAGTCGGGTTTACAGTCGGCCCCGGCACGGATCGCTTGACCAAACTGGTAGTACATCTGACCCACATTGTAGGGCGCGCCCGACGGCATTCCTTCCAGCACATTGCTGAAGCGAGCCGGAATCTCCAGCGGTTGCAGCACGTCGCTGCCCTGCGCTCCCTGAATTTCGACGTCGCCAAGCTGGGGCGAATCATCCGAAACGGCAGCCAGAGTTCCCTCCCGTCCGTAGATTTCCATTCGCAGGCCACTGCCGGCCCAGGGATTGCTGGCCACGTGTACCGAGGCCACGCCGCCGCTGCGCAACCGGCCGCTGACCAGGATGTTATCCGGCGAGGTCACTTCCAACAATTTGGCAGTATCCGTTTCCAGCCACTCGCCGGCCTGGGTACTTACCACTGCGGACACTTGGCTGAAATCGCCAACCACATAGCGGAGGGCGTCGATGCTATGGCCGGCGGCAATAGTCAAGGTGTGGGCGCCCAGTTCATTGTCCCGCTGCCAGGTGCGGGTGGAATGACGTTCCAGGGAACCGCCGCGGACCAGGCTCAGGTGGCAAGACATCACTTCGCCGACATAGCCCTGAGCTACCAGCTCTTTCAGATACAGAATGGCCGGCGCGGCGCGGGCTTGCAGGCCAACCATGTTGCGCAAACCCTTGCTGCGGGCCAGGTCGGCCATCTCCTGAGCTTGAGCGGTGGACTGGCCCAGGGGCCACTCGGTATAGACGTGCTTTCCGGCGTTCAGGGCGGCCATCGTCGGCTCGTAGTGAGACGGTACCCGCAGCACCACGGCTACGGCGTCAATGTCCGGGTGGGCCAACAAGTCCTGATAATTATCAAAAGCCAGCCGCGCTCCGAACAATCGGGCCGACTCCTCGGCGCTCTCGCGGCGGGTGGTGCAAACGGCGGTAAGCTCGAACTCCGGGCTGGCCACGATGGCCGGCAGATGGGAACGGGGCGCCCAGCCCAAATGGACGTTGGCGCCAATGATGCCCAGGCGTATCTTTTCCGATGCCGATGAAGCTGATGAGGATGTCATGATGGTTACCTCCTAATATGAACTTGAGCGGCCGGCTGGGCGGCAAACGGTTCCGACAGTAGCTGCCCGGCAGGGGCAATACCGGCCAAAAATATCGAAGGAATTGGAGACGGTGGAGCGAATTGAGCGAATTGAGCGAATTGCTGAACGACCCTGCACCCCGGCCGATACTCCGGTCGATTCATTTCAGGCTAATAGTACCATTTCGGGAACTTGCCGGACAGACCAAGGCCTATATGCATATATAATGGAACATATCAGAGCCGGAAGAAGTAAATCGCTTGACCAGGACATTCGGCAATTCACAGGAAGGGTAAGCCAATGAGTTCGATAAACGGCATACCAAGCAACGAAAGCAGCAAGTTCCGTTTCACCCCAGACCTGACCATCTGCCGCCTGCTGAACGGGATGTGGCAGGTATCCGGCGCCCACGGGCCGATTGACCCGGCAGCGGCCATCCCAAGTATGTTTGACTATCTGGACTCCGGTTACACCACTTGGGACCTGGCCGACCATTACGGCCCGGCGGAAGATTTTATCGGGGAGTTTCGGCGGCAAGCGGCCCAAACCAGGGGAGCGGCGGCAGTCTCCACGATTCAGGCTTTCACTAAATGGGTGCCCCGGGCCGGGCCAATGACCCGGCAGATCGTAGAAAATAATGTGGATATTTCCCTCCGGCGGATGGCGGTCGATACCCTGGACTTGCTGCAATTCCATTGGTGGGAGTACCGGGATGAGCGCTACCTGGAAGCCCTGGGCCACCTGGCCGATCTGCGGGACGCCGGTAAAATCCGGCACGTGGCCCTGACCAATTTTGACACGGCCCACCTGAAAGCCGTGGTTGACCAGGGCATCAGGGTCGTCTCCAACCAAGTACAGTATTCCCTGGTGGATCTGCGTCCGGGGAACCTGATGGCCCAGTTTTGCCAGGAGAACGACGTCCACTTACTCGCCTATGGAACCTTCTGCGGCGGGCTGCTGTCCGAGAAGTACCTGGGCCGTACCGAACCGACCCGGGCCGACCTCACTACGGCCAGTCTGGGCAAATACCAGCAAATGATTAACGCCTGGGGCGGCTGGGAGTTGTTCCAGGAATTATTGACCGGCCTGAAGAGGGTCGCCGACAAGTACGGGGTAAGCATTGCCAACGTGGCCGCCCGGTACATCCTGGACCAGCCTGCGGTGGCCGGGGTGATTGTTGGGGCGCGCCTGGGGTTGAGCGACCACCGGGCGGACAACGCTCGAGTGTTTGAGTTTGCCCTGGACTCGTCTGACGCAGCAGCTATACAGGAGGTTGTCGGACGGTCGAGAGACTTGCTTGAGCTGATTGGCGACTGCGGCGATGAGTACCGGCGGTAGCCTATTGGATTGGTCAGTGGGGCCGGGCCTTTCAAGAGTCACCGCCGCGGCATTCTTCCGCTGATCCTGAACCGGTCTAAGGGGAGTCTAAATAGAAGGAAGGCTTAATGCAGGTGGTTCGCCTAAGGCATTTGAAAGACCCTGAAGGCAAAGCCAAGCGGTTGATTTTCACTTCCGCCGACGCCCCCGACGCAGATAATTGGGGCACCATTCAGGCCGGTTCGGAACCGTTTGCCGTTGCCCTTTCCCCTGCCGGGCTGCTACCCAACCGGCCCTCTCCCAACAAGCATTCTTTTGTGACGATAAGACGATGCCTCGCAACCAAAATCCATAGGAACCGATAAGAATTATTAGGGGGCGCTTTGCAGATTGGAGCCATTTTCCCACAAACCGAAATTGGGTCAGACCCCGGAGCCGTCCGCGAATACGCCCTGGCCGCCGAGGAATTGGGTTACTCCCACCTGTTCATTGCCGACCATGTGTTGGGAGCCGACCCGGAGAGCCACTCCCACGTGGTCGATTCCTACTATACCCACCGGAGCGTCATCCACGAATCCTTTACCTTGATGGGATATCTGGCCGCCGTGACCAAGACCATCGGGTTGACCACCGGCATCCTGATTCTGCCGCAGCGCGCCACCGTCCTGGTCGCCAAGCAGGCGGCAGAGGTGGACCTGCTTAGCGGCGGCCGGCTGAGGCTGGGCATTGGCGTGGGCTGGAACCAGGTGGAATATGAGGCGCTGAACCGCAACTTCCGCGACCGGGGACGGCGCAGCGAGGAACAGATTGCGCTGCTGCGGGCCCTGTGGACTCGCGACGTGGTCAACTTTGAGGGACAGTGGCACCGGGTTACCCACGCCGGTATCAACCCGTTGCCGGTGCAGCGGCCAATCCCGGTCTGGCTGGGCGCGGGAAGCAGCGCCAGCCCCCTGCCGCCGGAGCCGGTGCTGCGCCGGATCGCCACCATCTCCGACGGCTGGTTTCCCAACTTTCCGCCGGATGAACCGGGACGGAAAGCCATCAGCGCCCTGCGGGACTATGTCAAGGCCGCCGGGCGCGACCCTTCCGAAGTGGGCATCGAGGGACGCATCCGCATCGGAGACAAGCAGCCGGAGGACTGGGTGAACGAGGTAAAGGGTTGGCAGTCGCTGGGGGCAGTCAGCGTAACGGTGGAGGCCCGACGGAGTAACTTGAGCACTGTGGCAGAGCATATTGAGGCCATCGCCCGTTTCAAGGACGCCCTAGCCGGAGTGGTTGACTGGTAGAACCGGAAAGTTTCCGGGCCGGATATCCGACATATAGATACAAGCAGATAGATGCAAGGCGCCCGGTCCAGGTCTGCGGGTGCAAACGGCCAGGAAAAGCAGCAGGGAGCGGCTCAATTGCCGCTCCCTGCTGCTTTGTTTGTTGCCGATGCCATCCAAAGCGACCTGCGGCCCATTTTGCCTGAAAATCGCCCTTTCAATACATCTGATACTTAAATATTCATTGCCATACTATATCTCTTGACAAGATATTCATGGACGTATATCATTATATTAAATAGTAAAGCCTATTTAGTATCTTCATTCCAGCTAGTCAAGGAGACCAGTATGAACGCACACTTCCACCTCCACTTCGACCACCATGACCGGTTGCTCAGCCGAATCACCCGGGAACTGACCGCAGCCTATGATTGGCTGACCGGCCCGGCTTTGACGGACCAGGAACGGCTGAATCTGGAATTGGCCCAGGCCCAGCCCGACAAATACTTCAACGGCGCACTTTAAGCGGCGTCCCGGGGTTGAGCGCAAGGGAACCGATTGATAGAGAGGGCGGCAATTGTCCCCTCTCAATGCACCCACTAGTAGCGCGATGGGAGTTGGACCACATGGCCCGGAAAGTCCTGAACAGCGCCTTAATCGCTCAACATAATATATTACCAAAACTGATAATAAATTGCTTACATTATGTGTTGACTACATAATAACCGGGCTGTATCATTATATTAAATAGTAAATGCTGATTAGTATTTTTAAGTCAGCTAGTTAAGGAGACAGGTTTGAACGCACACATCCACTTTCACATCGACCACGACCATGACCGGTTGCTCAGCCGAATATCCCGGGAATTGACGGTGGCCTACGATTGGTTGACCGGCCCCGCAATGTCGGACCAGGAGCGTCTTAATCGGGAATTGGCCCAGACTCGGAGCAACAAATATTCCAACGGCGTAATTTAACCGACAAAAATTTATTTTTAATGAGGGAGACAATAATGACAACGCAAAACACTAACAATGCCCAACAAAGCTCCGATTCAACCGGCCTCCTGGAGCGGATCGCCCGGGACATCATCATCGCCTACGCCTGGGTCTCCGGGCCGGCCATGTCCAGGCAGCAGCGCATGGAACGGGAAGTGACCGAAGCCATCAAAATGGAAAAGCAGTTGGTCAGCACCGCCATTACCCTGGACCACTAGCCTCCACCTCCGGCAAGACCGGGGAAGGCCCCCTGGTCCAGGCCGGGTAACGGCCAGCTTGCCCTATAGAAAAACTCCTCCATTAGACCGGAGGAGTTTTTCCTTTTGCCGCGGCGTGAAACATCACCTTACCTTCCCGCCGTCGGCCGACGGAACGCCCGGCGCTATCGAGATTGCCCCGGTTGTCTTGACGCTATTGAGCAATTAGATGTCTAAAGTTGTGATTTATATCACATTACAACACTTGACATTAGTTATATCAAGGTGTACAATTCGATATTATATCGAGAACGGTACGACAGCAGCCTGGCAACTGCCTCATAATTTTTTAATTACTGGTTCAAAAAGAGGTGAAGTTATGGTAACTCTCGGACCAGAACCAAAGGTAGAAAACCCCCAGGAAGTATTAAGCGACAGGGTGAACCGGCAGGTAGCCAAGATAGTGGAAGCCGCCGTGGAACCGGCCGTGGAACCGGCAAATCAGCCCACGGTGGAAAGCGCTACTTGGGCCTATTCGATGCCCTTTGCGGGAGTCCGGTACTACAGCTATCTCAAGTAGTTGACCGCCTTCCTTCCCGGAAGTCGGTTAGGATTCGGACCCCGCAATTTTCCAGGTCCCCGGAGCTTCCGGAGACCTGGCTTTTTTGTGTCCGCCGCCGCCGTTTTTCCTGGCGGAACTCAAGTAGTTGACCGGGTTGCGGATTAAACACGCGAACCGGATTTCGCCGGATAACGCGGGCCAAGTACCGGACAACCGCCCGGCGGCGGGGCTTACGCTCTGCGGGACAATCGTTGACGAACAGGTGCAACTCTCAGACCATTCGGGTACAATGTTAGGGCGCCAGGTTGGTAAAAGAACAGTGCATGAGTAGTGAAACCATAAAACCTGGAGAGCCGGTTTAATTTTGACAATGACGACGCTCCGCCAACTCCGGGGCGTATCTACTAAAGGCGGTGTCTGAATATGGTTGCCCTGCTCCGTAAGTTCATCGGCGATCCCAGCGAAAAGGCGGTCAATTTTATCAACCGCGACTTGGTGCCGATTATCAACGCTCTGGAGGCTGACCTGCTGGGTTTGTCCGACGACGAATTGCGGGACAAAACCGATCAGTTCCGGGAGCGATTGGCCCAGGGCGAAACCACGGACGACCTGATGCCCGAAGCCTTTGCCGTAGTCCGCGAGGCGGCGCGGCGCCATTTGGGACAGCGGCATTACGACGTACAGCTGATTGGGGGCGTGGTGCTGCACCGAGGCCAGATTGCCGAAATGAAAACCGGCGAGGGCAAAACCCTGGTGGCTACCCTGGCGGTGTACCTGAATGCCCTGACCGGGCTGGGCGTCCACGTGGTAACGGTAAACGACTACCTGGCCCGCCGCGACCCGGTATGGATGGGCACCATCTACCACGGCTTGGGGTTGAGTGTCGGCTGCCTCCAGCACGATAGCGCCTTCCGGTACGACCCGGAGGTTACCGTGGCCCCCAATGGGATGAAATCCCTGCGCCAGATCAGCCGCCAGGAGGCCTACCAGTCCGACGTGCTGTATGGCACCAATAACGAATTCGGTTTTGATTATCTGCGGGACAATATGGCGATTGAGCCAACCCAGCGGGTACAGCGGGAGCGCAATTACGCCATCGTTGACGAAGTGGACAACATCCTGATTGATGAGGCGCGCACTCCCCTGATCATCAGCGGCCCGGCGGAAGAACCGGTGCAGCATTACTACACCTTTGCCAAGTTGGCGCCCCGCCTTGACCCGGACGAGGACTATACCATTGACGAGCGCACCCAGGCCATCTCCTTGAGCCAGGAGGGAATCGGGAAGATGGAGCGCGCGACCAAGGTTGACAACCTGTACGACCCGGACAACTTTCACCTGGTGCATTACATTGAAAATGCGCTGAACGCCCAGGTGCAGAAGAACCGGGACAAGGACTATGTGGTACGGGACGGGGAAGTGGTCATCGTTGACGAATTCACTGGGCGCCTCCAGTTCGGGCGTCGTTGGTCCGACGGTCTGCACCAAGCGGTAGAAGCCAAAGAGGGGCTGAAAATCCAGCGGGAGAGCGTCACCTACGCAACTATTACCCTGCAAAACTACTTCCGAATGTACCGGAAGTTGGCCGGTATGACCGGTACGGCAGCCACAGAGTCCGACGAGTTTTACAAGATTTACGGACTGGAGGTTTCGGTTATTCCCACCAACCTGCCAATGATCCGGGGGGACGAGTCCGACCTGGTCTTCCAAAACGCCGAATCCAAGTGGCGCTCGGTGGTGGAGGACATGGCGGCCACCCACGAAACCGGCCGTCCAATCCTGATCGGCACCACTTCCATTGAGGCATCCGAGGAATTGAGCGAGCTACTGAAGCGGCGGGGAGTACCCCACCAGGTGTTGAACGCCAAGAACCACGAACAGGAGGCGGCAATCGTAGCTCAAGCCGGCAGTCTTGGAGCCATAACCGTATCCACCAACATGGCCGGTCGCGGTACCGATATCATCCTTGGCGGCAGCAACACCGAAGACCCGACCTGGCAGTACCAGCACGATAGGGTAGTCGAACTTGGCGGGCTGCACGTCATGGGCACCGAGCACCACGACGCGCGGCGGATCGACAACCAGCTCCGGGGCCGGTCAGGACGTCAGGGTGACCCGGGCAGTTCCCAATTCTACGTGGCGCTGGAAGACGAGCTAATGCAGCGCTTCGGGGGCGACCGCATAAAGTCGGTCATGGGTTGGAGCGGAATGGACGAGGAACTGCCCATTGAGAACAAGCTGATTACCAAGTCCATCAGCAGCGCCCAGGTTAAGGTCGAAGGCTACCACTTTGACATCCGCAAGCACCTGCTCAACTTCGATGACGTGCTGAATACCCAGCGAGAGATTATCTACGCCGACCGGGAGCGCATCCTGAACGGCGACAATCTGCGGGAAAAGGTCGTCGAGATGCTGCGCCAGGAGTTTGGCGACCTGATAACCAAACACCTGCCCGGCCGCCACGCCGACGACTGGAACGCAACCAGCTTTATATCCGAACTGATGCTGATTTGCCCCCTGCCCCCGGACTTGTCCGACGAGGAGCAGGTTTACCAATTTAAGCAGGAGGAACTGGTCCAGAAGCTCTCGGACTACGCCGAAACGGTCTATGAGGCGCGCGAGTCGGACCTGGGTTCGGAACAAATGCGAACCCTGGAACGGCTGCTGCTGCTGCGGGCCATTGACCTTCATTGGGTCAACCATTTGACCGCGATGGAAAACCTGAGAACCGGCATCGGCCTCCACGCCTACGGGCAGCGGGACCCGCTGGTGATGTATCGCAGCGAAGGTCACAAGACCTTTCAGGAATTGCTGCGCCGGATGCGGGTTGACGTGGTGCATTCCCTGTTTCATTACACGGTTACCCAGCAGCCGACCAACGGCGCCTCCCGGCAGCGGGCGGCGGATTCGGCAAAAGCCAGCCCGATGCAGGCAATTGTCGGCAATGGACGCCAGGCCGGGACCGGAGGGAACAAGATTGGCCGCAATGCTCCTTGCCCCTGCGGCAGCGGAAAGAAATATAAGCGGTGCTGCGGCGCCAACGTTTAGCGCCGGCAACCGGGCCACATCTTGGCCGGACTTCGTGGAGTATCCGCCAAATGCCGAAAGCGCTTAGAATCGTCGTTCACCTACTGCTGTTCCTGGCAGCAATTGTCGTGTTCTACATCGGCTTGTTCGTTGGGTTGCAGGTCAACAGCAACATGGGCACCCTCCTGTGGCTGGCAGCCTTCGTCATCGCCGGTCTGAACCTGTTCTGGTTATTGCGGTCCAGGGTTCGCCGCGCTTAACCCCGGCCTCCCACAATCGGGCGGTTAAGACCGCCTACCCAGCGCCTGGCGAGGGACGCGCGGCAAAAGCTCAAAGCGCTTGCCCCGGCCTTGGTCTGTCCGATTGAGTAATCAGCCGGGAATTTAAACCGGAGGAGAAATGCGGACAGCAGTTGCCCCAGAATCCAGTGGGACTGCGGCCCGAATTGTCAGGATAATCATCGCTGCCCTTTTGTTGCTAGCCGCCTTGCCGGTGTTTTACCTGGGCTTCTATGGGATTTTCGCGGTTTTCAGGCTGGGGGAGTTTAATGGCATAGGCCCGATTCCCTGGACGGTTGCCGCGGCGCTGGCGGTTTTGAACGCCCTTGGAACATTATTTTCGTTCCGGCATGTGCCGCTATTCCTGGCGTCCCTGCTGGCATTTTATCTTGGTTGGGCCTTTAGCGTTTATCCCTATTCCGGTCTGCTGCCTTTTGGGTTTGTCTGGGTCACTGTCGCTTTCGTTACTCTGACCGGGTTGAACGCGCTTTGGATGCTTTGGTCCTTCCGGCAACTTGGCCTCGACCTAACGGCACAGCTAAGAATTGTGGCCCAATCTTTGCTCTTTCTGGTTGCCTTTTACGTCATTTTCCTGGGCTGGGCCTACCCCTTCGGCCCCAACAACCCCTTGGTTGCGTCCATCTTTTGGGTTTTTGCCGCCGCTATCGCCGGGCTGAACCTGGATTGGACCATCCGGTCCCGCCACCGCAGCCAGCCACTAAGGAGCCTGTAACTACTCGCAAGTTCCCAAGCATCATTTACCTGTTGCCGGGCAGGCAAATAGTTATAGTGAAGTGTCACCCGTCAGCAACCGGCACGACGGCATTGAACTAAGCCACCCGCGCCCGCTTCAGCCGCAGGGAGTTGGTTACCACCGTTACCGAGCTGAAGGCCATCGCCAAAGCAGCCAAAACCGGGTTGAGGAACCCCTGCTCTCCGAAGAAAAACTCCAGCCCCGCCGGCACGCCCCCCATCGCGGCAAACACCGGGTAGAGGACCCCGGCGGCCACCGGAATCAACAAGACGTTATAGAAAAAGGCCCAGAACAGGTTTTGTTTAATGGCGCGCAGCGTTTGACGGCTCAGGTTCAGGGCGGTGATGACTCCATTGACGTCACTGTTCATCAAGGTAACGTCCGCCGACTCCATCGCCACGTCGGTTCCGGAGCCCATCGCCATACCCACGTCGGCTTGAGCCAGGGCCGGAGCGTCGTTAATGCCGTCGCCCACCATTGCTACCGTTTTCCCCTCGGCCTGTAGTCGCCGTACCACTTCCACCTTGTCCCCGGGCAGGGTCTCCGCCTCCACCGATTCGATGCCTAGCCGGTCAGCGATAAATTGGGCGGTGCGCCGGTTATCGCCGGTCAGCATCACCACTTCCAAGCCCATACGCCGCAACTCGGCCACACCCACTCGGGAAGTGGATTTCAGGGTATCGGCCACGGCAATAACGCCCAGGGCAACACCGTCGGCAGCCAGGATTATCGGTGTCTTGCCCTCACCGCTCAATCGCTCAATCGATTCCCCCAAACCGTTCAACGGAATGCCCCGGGCCAGCATTAGCGACGCATTGCCCAGCAGCGCCGGGCGACCGTCCACTTTGGCGGCTACTCCTTGTCCCGGCAAGGCTTCAAAGTCCAAGACTTCCCCGGTTATCGGGCCCCGACTCTGGGCTTCCCGGACGATAGCCTGAGCCAGAGGATGTTCCGAGCCTTGCTCGGCAGTGGCGGCCAAGCGCAGCAGTTCTTCTTCCGACACACCGGACACCGCCGCGCCCGCGGTATCCCCATGGGCACCCGGGCCGGCACCCGGGCCGGCACCCGGGCCGGCACCCGGGCCGGCACCCGGGTCGGCAACCGGGTCGGTAACCGGGTCGGTAACCGCGGCGATCACCGCGGCGATCACCAGATCGGTAACCACCGGGCGGCCCTCGGTCAGGGTGCCGGTTTTGTCCAGCACCACCGTATCAACTCGGAAAGCGGTTTCCAGAGCTTGGGCGCTGCGAATGAGAACTCCCTGTTCCGCTCCCTTGCCGACGCCTACAATGATGGCGGTGGGAGTAGCCAGGCCCAGGGCGCAGGGGCAGGCAATTATCAGCACCGCCACCAGCGACAGGAGCGCGTAGGTCAACGCCGGTTCCGGCCCCAGCAGCAGCCAGAAAACAAATGCGGCCAGCGCTATCCCGCTCACCGCCGGCACAAAGATGGACGCGACCCGGTCGGCCAAGCGCTGGATGGGAGCCTTGGAACCTTGAGCTTCCTCCACCAGGCGAATAATCTGGGCCAGGGCGGTATCCGGCCCAACCCGGGTTACCCGGAACCGGAAGAAGCCGGTGCGGTTCAGGGTAGCGCCGTAAACCGGCAGCCCCGGCTCCTTGTTCACCGGCATACTCTCGCCGGTAAGCATCGACTCATCCACCACCGACCGGCCTTCAATTACCTCGCCGTCCACCGGGATTTTCTCTCCGGGGCGCACCAGGGCCACATCGTCCGCCACCACATCGGCCACCGACACCTGCACTTCCTGCCCGTCCCGCAGCACCTGGGCGGTATTGGGCTGCAACCCGATGAGCCGCCGGATGGCCTCGGAGGTCTGACCCCGGGCCCGCGCTTCCAGAAAACGGCCCAGCAGTATCAGGCCGATAATCAGCGCCGCCGTATCAAAGTAAACTCCGGGTCCGATTCCGCCGCGGGCGAGGATTTCGGGGGCCAACGAACCGAGGACGGTCACCACCGCGCTATAACCGTAGGCCACCGAGGATCCCAGGGCTACCAGGGTGTGCATATTGGCAGTACCGTGACGCAGCGCCGTAAAACCGGACGTATAGAAGGACCAACCGGCCCAGAATTGCACCGGTGTCGCCAAGGCCCACACCAGCCAGGGATAGTATTCCAGGTTCAGCAGGGCGGGCGCCCAGGGCAAGGCGTGAAAGCCGCCAAGCAGCAACAGAACCCCTACGGAAACGGCAAAGATACAGCGATTTCGGAAGTAGCGGATTTCCTCAGTACGGGACAATCGTTCAATTTCGCCGGTTGAATCCCGGTACTCGCCTTCCACTCCCTCAATCCGATAGCCGTAGTCTTCCACCGCACGGCGCAACTCGGTAATTCCGGCCAACCCGGGCACATAGTTCACCGTGGCTTTCTCGGTAGCCAGATTGACGGCCGCGGACATGACGCCGGGGACGCCCCTGAGCGCGCCCTCCACGTGACTGACGCAGGCGGAACAGGTCATGCCGCCCACGTTGAAGGTTGTCCTGGAAGTGGCTATGCCATAGCCGGCATCGGCCACCGCCTGACTCAGCCGGGGCATCAGCCGGTCAATCGGATCCGCTCCGTCGGCTAGCTGCACGGCTGCCCTTTCCGTACCCAGGTTCACCGAGGCCGAAAGTACGCCGGGAACATCCCGCAGGGCGTGCTCCACGTGGGTCACGCAGGCGGCGCAAGTCATTCCCGAAATGGGTATGGTTAGCTGTATCGGCGTGTCAGCTTCGGCAAACATATCAACGCCCATCGTATTACCCCTGCCTTCCAGCGGTCAACTGCTCCAACCCCGCAGCCACCGGGTCTCTTGAAAGTCCTTGCTCCGCTGTATCACCGCTCACCCCGAAGCTTGTCGAAGGGCCGGTTTGTGGTTCGACCGGTTCAACATAACCGGTTCAACATGAGCGGAATTCCCTGGATAATCTAAAGGCCCCAAACCCTGGGCCACCGGGCGGCTCTGGTAGCCTCACTTATTATAGCGCGATTGCCCGGCGGGCCGGAGAACCAACCTTGACATATCCGGGATTTGCCAGCACGATAGGGTTTTCCGATGGGGGAGAAAAAGGGGCCGGAAACAGGAGAGCAGTTGTTCAATATCAACCTGAAGCCTTCCGAATTAGCCGTAGGTGGGAAACAGATTCACTACGCCTGGGTGGTGGTGATGGTAGCCGCCTTAATGCGGTTGAGTTCTTCCAGCTTCCGCACCTCCTCCAGCATCCTGATTCCCCGCCTGGTGGAGACTTTTGGCTGGAGCTATGGATTGGTAGGCGGGGCCTTTGCCCTGCAATGGGTGGTTTCCGGGATGTTCGGCGCGCCGGCCGGCTGGCTGGGCGACCGCTATGGCGTCCGGGTTGCCATGGCGCTGGGGGCCGTGCTTTTCATTGTCGGGATGGTACTTACCAGTACGGTAAGCGACGTGAGAGTATTTGGACTGGTAATAGAGGATTGGATGTTTTTCTACCTCTATTTTGGCATCGTCCTCAGCGCAGCAATGGGCATCTTTCAGGTGCCGCTGACCGCCGGGGTTACCCAGTGGTTCTACCGGCGGCTGGGGGTGGGCATGGGCCTGCTGCAAGCGTCCCAGGGCTTGGGGCCGATAGTGGCGGTGCCGGTGATTCTGCTTATCATCGGTCTGTTTGGCGGCGGCGAGAGCGGGCTGCGAGCCGCCTTCTGGATACCCGGCATCGGCGGGGGATTGCTGCTGTTGCTGCTAATCCGGCTGTTTTACAACGAACCGGCGGACATCGGCGTCCGTCCCCTGGGGGCGGATGCGAGTGACCCGGTGCGCGGGCTGCAAAGCGGCGCCCCGGCCCAGTTCCGAGCCAAGGTTTTCCTGCGGCAAGTAGTGCGGACGATGGCCTTCTGGAACCTTATCGGCATCCATTATTGGGGCTGCGCCGGACACGCCATCGTAATGGTGTTCCTGGTGGCAATGGCCGAGGAAGCGGGGGTAGCGCCCGGTTTGGCCGCCGGAACCTTTATCGCCCTTACGGTAGCCAGCACCCTGACCCGGTTCGCCGTGCCAATCCTGGCAGACCACCTGGGCAGCAAAGGGGTGATGGGAGTATGCTTCTTTTTGCAGGTGGCGCCGGTGTTTCTGCTGTTCTTTGCCGACAGTGCATTGATGTTCTACGTCTTTGCGGTGCTGTTCGGCATCGGGTTCGGCGGCGAGATGACCGCCTTCCCCATCATCAACCGGCAGTATTACGGCAACGCCCCCATTGGCACTACCTACGGTTTTCAGATGATGGGAGCGGGTTTCGGCATGGCCTCCGGCGCCGCAATTGGGGGGCTGCTGCGAGACATTACCGCAGGCTTTACCTACCCGGCGATTATCGCCTCCGGCGGTTTCACCGCTACCATTGCCGCGTCCCTCCTCTTCAGTACAGTGGGGGTTATATCAATCGTGCTGCTGCCCGGCACTTCCCGCCACCAGTTGCCCCACTGGGAGGAAGGTTTGCCCGAAGAGCACCGCACCGCGCGCCCGGCGGGGTCGGTGGCGGGTGCGGGGGATTAGGGGGTAGGCCACAAGTAAAGTATAATATCAATTACCCTGGAACTGCTCTTGCCTCTTAAGGAGGAAAGGTGAACCAGCCGGACATACTTCAAACGATACTCAAAGATAGCAATTATCGCCTTGGATTGTTCAGCCAAGACGAGGTTGCCGCATTGCGCGAGCGAGTTGTCATCAAATCCCACCGCGGGAAGGAAACCCCTTTTGTCCAGTGTGTCGTCCGTGACAAGAGTATCCAGCTAAACCCGGAGGAAGTGGTGCGGCAGCTTTACGCCGCCCGGCTGCTCAACCAGTACGGCTACCCGAAAAGCCGGCTGGCGTTGGAGTACCAGGTCAATTTCGGTCTGGAAAAGAAGCGGGCGGACATTGTTATTCGTGACAAGGACCGGCCCGATACCGCCTACACCATCGTCGAACTGAAAAAGCCCAAGCTCAGCGACGGGAAAAACCAGCTTCGTTCCTACTGCAACGCCACCGGCGCTCCCATCGGCGTATGGACTAATGGGCAACAAATCTCCCACTATAATCGCAAAGACCCCAACTATTTTGAAGACATTACCGATATTCCCCAGGCAAGTCAAAGCCTGGCAGATATTCTCAACGAGCGCTTTACTCTGAAAGACCTTATCCTCAGGGACAAGGTAGCCAACGAGCGGAAATCCCTGAAAGACATAATACTGGAAATGGAAGACGAGGTGTTGGCGAATGCCGGGGTAGATGTCTTTGAGGAAGTGTTCAAGCTCATCTTTACCAAGCTCTATGATGAGTTTCTCAGCCAGCAAGATAAAACCGTAATCAATTACTTTATTCGGCGAGTAACCAACACCGCCGTACACGAGAATAAGCCCGGATACAATGGCTCCCCCACATACTTGGGCGGCCATGACTACGACGCTCTCAAAGCGGCGGTTAGCGGGGTTTCGGATGACGGCTTTCGGGTGATGGAGTTTCGTAACACCGGGCAGACCGACTCAGAACTGAAGGCCAAGATTCAGGACTTGTTCCGACGGGCTATGGAGCAATGGCCGGGTGTATTTCCTTCTAACTCAACCTTTGAGTTGTCCGACAGCCACTTGGCAGTCTGTGTGTCCAGCTTGCAGGATGTAAAGCTGTTTAACTCCAACTTGCTGGTGGTTGACGAGGCTTTCGAGTACCTGGTGAACAAGTCGTCCAAGGGAGAAAAAGGCCAATACTTTACGCCCCGGCATGTTATTGATATGTGCGTTCAGATGCTCAATCCTCAGCGAGGGGAGTATATGATTGACACTGCCTCGGGCAGTTGCGGGTTTCCGGTGCACACCATTTTCAAGCTTACGGGTCGCTTGTTCAGCAACGAGGAAATCCCGGAACAGGACAAGGAAGACGTTCTGCGGGTTTTCGGTATCGACTTTGACGAAAAGACGGTGCGCGTGGCCCGTACGCTCAATTTAATCGCGGGAGACGGGGAAACGAACGTTCTGCACCTGAACACCCTGGACTACGAGCGGTGGCAGGAACGGACCCAGGAGGAGCGATGGCGTGACACCTACGGCAGAGGTTTCCATCGTCTGGAAGAATTGCGGGCCGAACCGGGGCAAAACGGTCGGTTCAACTTCGATATTCTGATGGCGAATCCACCCTTTGCCGGCGACATCAAGGAAAGCCGCATCCTGCATCAATACGAGCTTGCCCTGAAGAAGGGCTGGGCCCGGCCCACAGTAGGGCGCGACATACTCTTTATTGAACGCAACCTGGATTTTCTTAAACCCGGCGGGAGAATGGCGATTGTGCTGCCTCAAGGCCGGTTCAACAACGCCTCGGACAAATATATTCGGGAATTCATTGTGGAACGGGCTCGCATCCTGGCCGTGGTTGGCTTGCACCAGAACACCTTCAAGCCCCATACCGGCACCAAAACCAGCGTCCTTTTTCTGCAAAAATGGAATGACGACCCAGCACAAGGCCCTCTCTGCCCCCGGGTGGAAGACTATCCCATATTCATGGCCGTATCGGAAAAGGGCGGCAAGGATAACTCCGGCAACTACATCTATGTTAACAGCTACAGCGGGCAATACGCGCTGGACAAGAACGGTCACCTGGTAGTTGACCACGACCTGCACAGCCACGACGGGCAGTTGCCGCCCGGCATAGCCGAGGCATTTATTGAGTGGGCCGGACAGCAGGGTCTGAGCTTTTGGACAGAGGCGGAGGCGGCCGAAGTGATGCGGCGTCAAGCCTGGCAGGGCTTTCTGCGGGAATGTCGCCGAAATCCGATATACCTCGACCCGGATATTGACATAAATGACTTGATTGACGAGATGTACGAATCCCTTCTAGAACCATACGAACTGACCGAAGAAGGGGACGTCTTGCCGGAGGTCACCGGCTAGTGACCTACTTCGACACCGATGTCCTGGTCAACGCCTTCTTCCTTCAAGATGAGGAAATGCATCGCCAATCAATCGAAATTCTGGAGAGAAACGGACGGGAAAGTACCGTAGTCATATCCACCCTCTCCGTTCAAGAATTGCTCTACGTCTTGAACCGCAGGCGGGTTGGCGCAGAGAGGATCCGAGTAGCCTTTGAACGTGTAATGCAGTTTCAGCCAGTAACCTACGGTCAAACGGAGCTGCGTCGGTCTTTCGATTTGGCGACAAACTTCGGTTTCCAGAACATCAACGATTGTATTCACACGGCCATCGCCGAAGAGCATTGCACCGAGTTGATTACCTACAACCGGCGGGATTTTAATCGGATACGGAACCTTGCCCGGGTCGGTATTACGATACTGTGATATAGAGCCAGAGACCGGACGATGCAATTCAGAATCAGAAATTTCTCCAGTCTTTCCCTGCACCCCGATTATCGCTGGGATGGCGAGTATATGTGCTTTGAGCCAAATAAGAATGAAAGCCTTGAGTATGTCCCTATAGGAAATGCCCTTACTTTATCCCAATACGGCGTTTCAATAGAAATGAACGAAGAAGGCATTGGACCAAGATTTACCGAATGAATGAGATTGGCAATGTTTTGTGCGACCGTAGCGTATCAAAGTACGCAGAATTAAGCCCGGATGAAGTTGCAACATATCGGCTCAAAGATAGGGATGTGCTGTTTAACCGCACAAACTCGCAAGCCTTTGTGGGAAGAACTGGCATATTCAGGCAATTCTCCGATGAGGATATTGTCTTTGCGTCTTACCTTGTTCGTATAAACCCAAACCCGGAAATAATTACGCCGGAATATCTTACGGCTTTTCTGAACACAAAATACGGTATGCTTGATGTCAAAAGACGCGCTCGAATCTCGATAAACCAGTCAAACGTGAACGCCGAAGAGTTAAAAAGGGTAGAGGTTCCAGTAGTATCCAAAGAACTACAAAACGGAATAACTTCGGCTTTTAACGCGGCATTTGATTTTGTCCAAGCGTCAGAAGTAAAATATCAGCAGGCAGAAACCCAGCTCCTCGCAGAGCTTGAACTTGTTGAGTGGCAACCGGAACACCGCTTAACCTTTGAGGTGAACTTCTCGGATACTTGGCAGGTTGGGCGAATTGACGCCGACTACTTCCAGCCCAAGTATGCGGAAATCGTTGACGCTATTCAGAGTTATTCCGGTGAGTGGGACACGCTGGGGAATTTGGTAACTATACAGAGATGTATCGAGGTGGGCAGTGGTGAATACCTGGAGGAAGGAATACCCTTTGTCCGGGTAAGCAACCTCAGCCCTTTTGAAGTCACCGAGGAGAAATATATTTCCGAAAGCCTTTATGCGGAAATTGAGCAGCACCAGCCGCAGCAGTGGGAAATCCTGTTCAGCAAAGACGCCACCCCCGGCATCGCTCATTACCTGCACGAACCGCCCCGGAAAATGATTCCTGCCGGCGGCGTCCTGAGGCTGAAAAACAAGACCGACAAAATTAACAATGAGTGCCTGACGCTGGTACTCAATTCAATGCTGACGAAAGAACAAGCCAACCGCGATGTGGGTGGCTCGGTCATTATGCACTGGCGGCCAGACCAAATAGCAACAGTCGCCATTCCTATCCCGTCACAAGAAATCCAAACCCAAATCCAGCAACTGGTTACCGAGTCCACTACCCTGCGCCAGAACTCCAAGCGCCTGCTTGACTGCGCCAAGCGGGCGGTGGAAATCGCCATTGAGCAGGACGAACCGACTGCTATCGCCTGGCTGGAAAGGGAAACCGCTGGAAATCAGAACCAAGTATA